>CAWEBN010000007.1:0-237706 GCA_963807305.1 uncultured Actinomycetes bacterium | reverse complement strand
CGCTGCTAGGGTCATCGCACTGCCCCTTTAACCCGGTCCCGTGAGGCCAGGAAGGAGCCATGAGCAACGACAAGCTCGTCCTCGACGGGGACGACATGCGGCGAACGCTGGTGCGCATCGCGCACGAGATCGTCGAGAAGAATCCCGAGCACGACCGCCTCGCCATCGTGGGCATCCACCGTCGCGGCGCGCTCCTGGCCAGGCGGCTGCAAGAGCTGCTGGCCGACCTGTTGGAGGCCGAGGTCCCGCTCGGGGAGCTCGACATCTCCTTCTACCGCGACGACCTCGGCCGCCGCGCCGAGGCGCCGACCGTCCACTCCACGCAGCTCGACTTCCCCCTCGACGGCGCCACGGTCGTGATCGTCGACGACGTCCTCTTCACCGGGCGCACGGTGCGCTCGGCCATCGAGGCGCTCTTCGACTACGGCCGCCCGGCACGCGTGCAGCTGGCGGTCCTGGCCGACCGCGGCCACCGCGAGCTGCCGCTGCGCCCCGACTACGTGGGCAAGAACCTGCCCACGTCGCGCGCCGAGCGCGTCAACGTCCACGTCGCCGAGCTCGACGGCGTCGACGAGATCACCATCACCGAGGCGGCTCTCCAGCGGCCGGACGCCGATGGCCATCTTCAGAACGCGGGGCTGGACGCCCCGCGGAGGTGACTGAAGTGAGGCACCTGCTCTCCATCGAGGATCTCGATCGCGCCGCCATCGAGCGCATCTGCGACCGCGCGGCGTCGTTCGCCGAGGTCGCCGACCGCGAGATCAAGAAGGTCCCGGCCCTGCGCGGGCGCACCGTCCTGAACCTCTTCTACGAGGCCTCGACGCGCACGCGCTCGTCCTTCGAGCTCGCGGCCAAGCGCCTGAGCGCCGACGTCGTGAACTTCTCCGCCAGCGGGTCGAGCGTGGAGAAGGGCGAGTCGCTCAAGGACACCGTCCTGACCCTCAACGCCCACAAGCCCGACGCGATCGTCATCCGCGCCCCGTGGGCGGGGGCGGCCGCGCTCGTCGCCCAATGGACGCCGGCGGCGATCATCAACGCCGGCGACGGCAAGCACGAGCACCCCACGCAGGCGCTGCTCGACGTCCACACCCTGCGCCAGCGCCTGGGCGGGCTCGACGGCCTGGGCATCTGGATCGTCGGCGACGTCCTGCACTCGCGGGTGGCGCGCTCGAACATCCTCGCCTTCCAGAAGATGGGCGCCCGGGTCACCGTCTGCGGTCCGCCGACGCTGATCCCACGCGGGGTCGAGGCGCTCGGCTGCGACGTGCGCTTCACCCTGGACGACCTGGCGGAGGCCGACGTCGTCTACGCCCTGCGCATGCAGCACGAGCGCATGGACCAGGCCTTCGTGCCGACCCTGCGCGAGTACGCCAACGAGTACCAGATCAACGGCCGCCGGCTGCACCCGCGACAGGTGCTGATGCACCCGGGCCCGGTCAACCGCGGCGTGGAGCTCTCCGGCGAGGTCGTCGACTCGCCCCAGGCGGTCATCACCGCCCAGGTCGAGGCCGGCGTGGTCGTCCGCATGGCCGTCCTCTACGAGGTCATGACGGCGCACCCGCCCGCCCGCGTCGACCGGCCCGAGCACGAGAAGGCGCCGGCATGAGCCTCGTGCGCCCCGCCATCGCCCCCGTGCGCCTGGTCGTGCGCGGCGCCCGGGTCCTCGACCCCCGCGAGGGGATCGACGGCGCCTTCGACCTCGTCGTCCTCGACGGGCGCCTGGTCGAGCTCGCGCCCGCCGGCAGTGCCGAGGTGCCCGAAGGCGCCGAGGTGATCGACGGCCAGGGCCGCCACGTGCTGCCGGCCTTCGTCGACCCCCACGTGCACCTGCGCGTGCCCGGCCAGGAGCACAAGGAGGACCTCGAGACCGGCACGCGCGCCGCCGCGGCCGGCGGCTTCTGCGCGGTGGTGGCGATGCCCAACACCGAGCCCGTGGTCGACAGCGCGCCCATCCTGCGCGCCCTGCGCGACGCCGCCGTGCGCGACGCGCGCGTGCCCGTGGCCTTCACCGCATCGATCACCAAGGGCCTGCGCGGCGAGGAGCTCACCGAGATGGCCGAGCTGCGCGACGAGGGGGCGATCGGCTTCACCGACGACGGCAAGCCCGTCATCTCGGCCGGGATGATGCGCAAGGCGCTGCAGTACCAGCGCTTGGCCGGTGGGCTGCTCGCGCTCCACGAGGAGGACCCCGCGCTCAGCGGCCGCGGGGCCATGCACGAGGGCGAGGTCAGCGCTCTGCTCGGCGTGGCCGGCATCCCGAGCGTGAGCGAGTCGACCATGGTCGCCCGCGACTGCGCTCTGGCCGCCTTCGAAGGCGGCCGCATCCATATCCAGCACCTGTCGTGCATCGAGTCCGTCGAGGCGGTCGCGGCGGCCAAGCAGGCGGGCGTGCTCGTCACCTGCGAGGCCTCCCCGCACCACCTGTGCCTCACCGAGCAGGCTGTCCGCGGCCTCGACACGCGGATGAAGATGAACCCGCCGCTGCGCACCGAGGCCGACCGCCAGGCGCTGGTCGAGGGCCTGCGCTCGGGCGTGGTCGACTGCATCGCCACCGATCACGCTCCCCACGCGCGCGACGAGAAGGAGGTCCCCTTCGAGCAGGCGCCGATGGGCACCACGGGCCTCGAGACCGCCTTCGCAGCCGTGCACGGCGAGCTCGTCGTCCCCGGCGTGCTCGACCTCGCGACCGTCGTCGAGCGCATGACGGCCGGCGGCGAGCCCTTCGGGATCCCGGCGCCGCGGGTCAAGGTGGGAGAGGAGGCGAACCTCGTGCTCGTCGACCTCGACGCCGAGTGGGAGGTCGGCGAGGACGGCTACGAGAGCCGCTCCGAGCACTGCTGCTTCGCGGGCCGCCGGCTGCGCGGGCGCGTGCTGCTCACGCTCGCCGCCGGCGGCGTGGCCTACCGCGAGCGGGCCTTCGCGGTGACCGCCGCATGACCCACCCACCCGCCTACGTCCTCCTCGAGGACGGCGCCCGCTTCGACGGCGACGCGTGCGGCGCGGACCCCGACGACGCGGTGGTCACCGGTGAGGTCGTGTTCACCACCGGGATGAGCGGCTACCAGGAGTCGATGACCGACCCCAGCTTCGCACGCCAGCTCATCTGCTTCACCTACCCGCATGTGGGCAACTACGGGGTCTCGCAGGAGGCGATGGAGTCCGAGCGCCCGTGGGCGCGCGCGGCGATCATGCGCGCGGCCGTCAACCGCGAGGACGCCCCCGGGGCCGAGCGCGGCTGGCTGGACTGGCTGGGCGACTGCGGCGTCCCGGCCATCACGGGCGTCGACACGCGGGCGCTCGTGCGCCACATCCGCGCGGCGGGCGCGATGCGCGGGGGCGTCTTCCCGGCGGCCGTGAGCGAGGCTGAGGCCCGCGAGCGGATCGCCGCCGAGCCGCCGATGGCCGGCCTGGACCTGGCGCGCGAGGTCACCCCGGCCGCCATGAGCGAGCACGGCGACGGCGACGGGCCCCGCGTCGCGGTCATCGACACCGGGATCAAGGGCTCGATCGTGCGCAACCTCGTCGCGCGCGGGGCGCGCGTCGAGCTGCATCCGTGCACGGCGACGGCGGCGCAGCTGACCGCCAACGACCCCGACGCGATCTTCCTGGCCAACGGCCCTGGCGACCCCGCCGCCCTGGGTTACGTCGTCGACACCGTGCGCGAGCTCGTCGGCACGCGCCCGGTGTGGGGCATCTGCCTGGGCCACCAGCTGCTGTGCCAAGCCGTCGGCCTCGAGACCTACAAGCTCGCCTTCGGCCATCGCGGCGCCAACCACCCGGTCAAGGACCTGCGCACGGGGAAGATCGAGATCACCTCCCAGAACCACGGCTTCGCCGTCCGCGCGCCAGACGGGGGAGGGCGCGTGGAGGCCGACGAGCCGGTGCGCTGGGAGACCGACTTCGGCGCGGCGGCCCTGACCCACGTCAACCTCTACGACCGCACCGTCGAGGGCCTCGAGCTGCTCGAGGTCGACAGCGCCACCGTCCAGTACCACCCCGAGGCCGGGCCGGGGCCCAACGACGCCCTGTACCAGTTCGATCGCTTCCTGGAGGCCGTCCGTGCCGCGTAGGGACGACCTGCACAAGATCCTCATCCTCGGCGCGGGGCCGATCGTCATCGGCCAGGCGGCCGAGTTCGACTACTCCGGCGTGCAGGCGTGCAAGGTCCTCAAGGAGGAGGGCTACGAGATCGTCCTGGTCAACTCGAACCCGGCGACGATCATGACCGACCCCGAGTTCGCCGACGTCACCTACATCGAGCCGCTGCTGCCCGGGCCGCTGGCGCAGATCATCGAGCGCGAGCGCCCGGACGCGCTGCTGCCGACCCTCGGCGGCCAGACCGCGCTCAACCTGGCCAAGGCGCTGCACGAGGACGGTACCCTCGAGCGCCTCGGGGTCGAGCTCATCGGCGCCGACTACGACGCCATAGCGCGCGCGGAGGACCGCGACCTCTTCCGCCAGACCATGGAGCGCGCGGGACTGAAGATGCCGCGCAGCGCGATCGCCACCACGCTGGCCGAGGCCCGCAGGTCGCTCCCCGAGATCGGGCTGCCGTGCATCGTGCGCCCGGCCTTCACCCTCGGCGGCCGCGGGGGCGGCATCGCGCGCACGGAGGCGGACTACGAGACCATCGTCGAGCGCGGGCTGGCGGCGTCGCCCATCGGCCAGGTCCTGCTCGACCAGTCGGTCCTCGGGTGGGGCGAGTTCGAGCTCGAGGTCATGCGCGACCTGCACGACAACGTGGTGATCGTGTGCTCGATCGAGAACGTCGACCCGATGGGCGTGCACACCGGCGACAGCGTGACCGTGGCGCCCCAGCAGACGCTTCCCGATCGCCTCTACCAGCGCCTGCGCGACCAGGCCATCGCCGTCATTCGCGCGGTCGGCGTCGAGACCGGCGGCTCCAACGTCCAGTTCGCCGTCGACCCGGTGAGCGAGGAGATCCTCGTCATCGAGATGAACCCGCGCGTCTCGCGCTCGAGCGCGCTGGCCTCCAAGGCGACCGGCTTCCCGATCGCCAAGATCGCGGCGCGCCTGGCGGTCGGCTACGCGCTGGAGGAGATCCCCAACGACATCACGCAGATCACGCCCGCGAGCTTCGAACCGACGATCGACTACGTGGTCGTCAAGTGGCCGCGCTTCGCCTTCGAGAAGTTCCCCGGGGTGAACCCAGACCTGTCGACGCACATGAAGTCGGTGGGCGAGGCGATGGCGATCGGGCGCACCTTCCAGCAGGCCTTCGCCAAGGCGCTGCGCAGCCGCGAGCTCGACATCGCCACCAAGCTCGACGGCGTCGACACGCCGACGCTGCTCGAGATGCTCGAGCGCCCGGCGAGCGACCGCTACGACGTGCTGCTCGAGGCCTTCCGCAAGGGCGCGAGCGTCGACGACGTCCGCGAGCGCACGTCCATCGACCCCTGGTTCCTGCAGGAGCTGCGCGCGCTGGCCCTCGAGCCCGACGCCGCGCTGGCCGGCGAGCGCTCCTACAAGTCCGTCGACACCTGCGCCGCCGAGTTCCCGGCGCGCACGCCGTACTACTACTCGGGCTGGGAGCGGCGCGCCGCCCACGAGGTCGAGCGCGGCGAGCGCCCGAGCGTGGTCATCCTCGGTAGCGGGCCCAACCGCATCGGCCAGGGCATCGAGTTCGACTACTGCTGCGTGCACGCGGCGATGACCGTTCGCGAGTCCGGCCGCGACGCGGTGATGATCAACTGCAACCCCGAGACGGTCTCCACCGACTACGACACGTCCGATCGCCTGTACTTCGAGCCGCTGACGCTCGAGGACGTCCTCGGCGTCATCGAGGTCGAGCGCCCCGAGGGCGTGGTCGTCCAGTTCGGCGGTCAGACGCCGCTCAGGCTCGCCCACGGCCTGCAGGAGGCCGGCGTCCCGATCCTCGGCACGAGCGTCGACAACATCGACCTGGCCGAGGACCGCGGGCGCTTCGGGGCCCTGCTCGAGCGCCTGGGCTACCAGGCGCCGCCCTACGCCACCGCGCACTCGGTCGAGGAGGCCCTCGACCAGTCCGAGAAGGTCGGCTTCCCGCTGCTCGTGCGTCCCAGCTACGTGCTGGGCGGGCGGGCGATGGAGATCGTCTACTCGCGCGAGGGGCTGGCCGATTACCTCGGGCGCCACGCCCGCGATGGCCGCGCCATCTACCTCGACCGCTTCCTGGAGAACGCGATCGAGGTCGACGTCGACGCCCTGTGCGACGGCGACGAGGTCTGGATCGGCGGGATCATGCAGCACGTCGAGGAGGCCGGCATCCACTCCGGCGACTCGGCCTGCGTGCTGCCACCGCACTCGCTGGGCCACGAGATGCTCGACGAGATCCGCGCCGCGACGACCGGCATCGCGCTCGGCCTGGGCGTCGTCGGGCTCATGAACGTCCAGTACGCCGTCCACAGCGGCGCCCTCTACGTGATCGAGGCGAACCCGCGCGCCTCGCGCACGGTGCCCTTCGTGTCCAAGGCGATCGGAGTGCCGCTGGCCAAGCTCGCCTGCCGGATCATGCTGGGCGAGCGGATCGCGGACCTCGCCCTGCCCGACGAGCCGATGCGGGCCGATCACGTCAGCGTCAAGGAGGCGGTGCTGCCGTTCGACCGCCTCGAGGGGTCCGACGCCATCCTCGGGCCCGAGATGCGCTCCACGGGAGAGGTCATGGGGATCGCGCGCGACTTCCCGACCGCCTTCGCCAAGGCGCAGGCGGCGGCGGGGGCCGCGCTGCCCGCGAACGGAACGGCCTTCATCACCCTGACGGACTCCGACAAGCCCGCCGCGGTGGGCATCGCCCAGATCCTCCACGACCACGGCTTCCGCATCGTCGCCACGCGCGGCACCAAGGAGGCCATCGAGCGCATGGGCATCCCCGCCACGGAGCTCAAGAAGATCGGCGAGGGCTCGCCGAACGTCGTCGACTGGATCGAGAACGGCGACGTCGACCTCGTCGTCAACACGCCCACGGGATCGGGCGCGCGCTCGGACGGATGGCAGATCCGCCGCGCCGCCGTGACGCGCGGGATCCCGTGCCTGACGACGCTCTCAGGTGGGCTGGCGGCGGCGCGCGCCATCGCGGCCGGGCGCCAGGGCGCGGCGGAGGTGCTCTCGCTGCAGGAGATCCACGCCGGCCGGGTGCCGGCCGAGGCCGGGGAGTGACGGCGCAGCCGCGCACGCAGGCGCCGTTCGGCCGGCGCACGCTGATCGTCGCCGAGCGCCGCACGGTCGGCGCCTACATCGTGCTCGCTGCCGAGGACCCCGACGGCCCGCTGCCGCGGGCCGGGCAGTTCTACATGCTTGCCGCGGCCCGGCGGTGGGGCGGGGGCGCCGACGAGCGGCCCTTCCTGCCGCGGGCCTTCAGCGTCTTGCGGGCCCGCGAGCTCGGCGGGCCGCGGGGCGGCGTCCGCCTGGAGTTCATGCTCGAGGCCATCGGGCCGGGCACCGAACGCCTGTGCGAGCTCGAGCCGGGCGACGGCCTGCACGTCACGGGCCCGCTCGGCCTCGGCTTCCCCGACCCGCACGACGACCGCCGCGCCCTGCTGTGCGGGGGCGGGGTGGGCACCGCGCCGCTGGCCATCTGGCAGGACGAGCTGCTGGCCCGCGGCGAGCCGGCCCAGGCGCTGCTGGGCTTCCGCGACGCCGAGCACGCCCCGGGCGCGACTCTGCTGCACAACGCGCGCGTCGCCACCGACGACGGGTCGCACGGCCACCACGGCCTCGTCACCGGCCTGCTGGCGCAGGAGCTCGGCGCCGGCCCGCCGGCCGTCGTGTACGCCTGCGGCCCGCCGCCCATGCTCGAGGCGGTGCGGGCGCTGTGCGCCGAGCGCGGCGTCCCCTGCCGGCTCGCCCTCGAGGCGGGCATGGCCTGCGGCTTCGGGGCCTGTTTCGGCTGTGTCGTGCCCCTGCGCGCCGGCGGCTACCTGCGCCTGTGCGTCGACGGGCCCGTCCTCGACGGCGCCCTGCTCGCGGAGGTGCCGGGGCATTGACGGGGGTCGACTTCTGCGGCCTGCGCCTGGCGCACCCGATCGTCAACGGCTCGGGCACCTTCGACGCCATCGCCGCGCGCCGGGCCTTCGGCGATGCCGTGCTCGAGCAGTTCCCGTTCGCGGCCTTCGTGTCCAAGACGATCACGCTGGCGCCGCGCGACGGCAACCCGCCGCCGCGCCTCTACGAGACCCCGGCCGGCCTGGTCAACTCGATCGGCCTGCCCAACAAGGGCCTGCGCGGGTACCTCGACCACGACCTGCCCGAGCTCGCGCGGCTGCCGGTCCCGCTCATCACCAACGTCATGGGCTCCACCGCGGCCGAGCTGTGCGCGCTCGTCGAGGCGCTCGACGAGCGCGACGAGGTCGACGCCCTGGAGCTCAACGTCTCCTGCCCGAACGTGTCGACCGGCCTGGACATCGGCGCCGACCCCGGAGAGCTGGCCGCCGTGCTCGGCGAGGTCCGCCCGCGCACCGCGAAGCCGCTGATCGTCAAGCTCACGCCCAACACCGCCGATGTCGCCGCGGTAGCCCAGGCCGCCCAGGACGCCGGGGCGGACGCCGTGTCGCTCATCAACACGCTGCGCGCCTATGCACCGGACCCCCGGCGGGTCGGTGGCGACGGCTTTCCCTGGCTGGGCAACGAGACCGGCGGACTGTCGGGACCGGCCATCCGCGCGGTCGCCCTGGCGCAGGTGCGCGCGGTCGCCGCGCGCGTCTCGATCCCGGTCGTCGGTATGGGCGGCGTGCAGAGCGGCCTACACGCGGCGCACGTGCTTGATGCGGGCGCGACGCTCGTCGGCGTCGGCACGGAGAGCTTCCGCGATCCGGCCGCGGGAACACGGATCTCACGCGAGCTTGACGATTTGTTCGCAAAGAGCGGGGACAACCTCGGCTGAACGCCGAGACCCCAACTATCGACCTCGCCGAAACCCCTGCAAACGCTGGCAAAACCGTCAAGCAGTCTGGATCGACCTCGACCTCAGGTCGAGGTCGAGGCGAATTCGCACTTTTCCGCTTGCCTGCGGCCACCCGCTGTGTAGTATCGCCGACCGATGCCGCCGGCCACAAATTCCCCTACCAAGCATTCGGCGGCACCCGAGCGATCGCTCCTTCAGCGTATGGATGCCCTGCAGCGTGCCAACGAGATACGCACGCGTCGCGCGAAGCTGAAGAAGGACCTGAAGGCGGGCCGGGTGTCGATTCACACGCTCCTCAAGGAGCCCCCCGAGTATGTGGAGACCGCCAAGGTCTTCGACATGCTCCTGGCGGTTCCGAAGTACGGGCGGGTGAAGGCGAACAAGGTGCTGCAGCAGTGCCGGATCTCGCCGAGCAAGACCATCGGCGGCCTCTCGGAGCGCCAGCGCACCGAGCTCGTCGGCCTGCTCCGCCGGTAGGGCTCGTACCCTCGCGGGGGTGGCTCGCGTCTTCGTCATCACCGGCCCCTCCGGGGTCGGGAAGGGCACGCTGATCAGGACCCTGCGCGAACGCATGCCCGAGCTCGAGCTGAGCGTGTCGGCCACCACCCGCGCGCCGCGCCCGGGCGAGCAGGACGGCGTCGACTACCACTTCCTCGGCGACTCAGATTTCCAGCGCCGCGTCGACGCAGGTGCCTTCGTCGAGCACGCCGTCTACGCCGGCCGCCGCTACGGGACCCTGCGCGCGGAGCTCGAGCGCCGGACCTCAGCGGGCCATCCGGTCGTGCTGGAGATCGAGCTCCAGGGCGCCCGCCAGGTGCGCGCCGCGCTGCCCGAGGCCGTGCAGGTCTTCATCGCGCCGCCGTCGCTCGACGCGCTGCGCACGCGTCTGATCGGCCGCGGCACCGACGACGAGGACGAGGTCGCCGCGCGCCTGCGTGTGGCCGAGTCCGAGCTCGCCGCGCAGAACGAGTTCGGCCACGTCGTGGTCAACGATCGCCTCGAGGACGCCGCCGATCGGCTCGTGGCGATCGTCGCGTCTGCCCTGCAGGGGCCCGTCAAGTCCGCATAAGAACGGGCTTGCAAGCACGCGGGCGTCGGTCGCTCGGCTGGTACCCTCGGCAGCATGATCAACCCGCGCATCGACTCGCTCCTCGAGCACGTCGACTCCAACTACGCCTCCGTGCTCGTGGCCGCCAAGCGCGCCCGCCAGATCAACTCGTACTACCACAACCTCGGTGAGGGGACCTTCGACGAGTTCCCGCCGCCGATGGTCGACTCCTCCTCCAAGAACTACCTGACGATCGCCCTCGAGGAAGTCGCCGCGGGCAAGATCAAGTACCACTACCGCTAGGCGGCACATGGGTCGCGTCCTCCTCGGCGTCAGCGGCGGAGTCGCCGCCTACAAGGCGCTCGAGGTGGTGCGCCTGGCCACCAAGGCCGGGCATGCCGTGCGCGTCATCCAGACGCCCGCGGCCCAGCGCTTCGTCGGTCCCGCATCGTTCGCCGCCCTCACCGGGGCGCCGGTCCTGACCGACGAGTTCGAGCGCGACCCCGCGCGCGGCGCGTTCCCCGACCAGCCGGCGCCGCAGCACGACCCGCTCAGCCACCTCGAGCTCGTCCGCAACGCCGACGCCTTCCTCATCGCGCCGGCGACCGCGAACACCATCGCCAAGCTGGCCCACGGCCTGGCCGACAACCTGCTCACCTCGGCCGCGCTGGCCGCCACCTGCCCGATGCTCGTCGCCCCGGCGATGAACAACCACATGTACGAGCACGCGGCCACCCGGGCCAACCTCGCGCTCCTGCGCGAGCGCGGCGTGATCGTCGTCGATCCGGGCACCGGCGCGCTGGGCTCCAAACACGAGTGGGGGATCGGGCGCCTGGCCGAGCCGGCCGAGCTGCTCGCGGCCGTCGAGGCCGTGATCCCGGCCGGCGGGCGCCCCTGGGACGGGCTGAAGGTCCTCGTCACCGCCGGCGGCACGCGCGAGCCGATCGACTCGGTGCGCTTCGTCGGCAACCGCAGCTCGGGCCGCATGGGCTTCGCCCTGGCCGAGGAGGCCGCCGCCCTCGGCGCCGAAGTGACCGTGATCGCCGCCAACGTCGGCCTCGCGCGCGCCCCGCGCGTGCACTACGTCGACGTCGTCACCGCCACCGAGCTGCAGGAGGCGTGCGAGGCGCACTTCGCCGGCGCCGACGTGCTGCTCATGGCCGCCGCGGTGGCCGACTACCGGCCGGCCGCCGCGGCCGACACCAAGCTCAAGAAGGACGAGCGCGAGGAACTCGTCGTCACGCTCGAACGTACTCCGGACATCCTGTCCGGGCTCGCCGCCATCCGCCGCGCCGATCAGACCGTCGTCGGCTTCGCCGCCGAGCACGGCGAGGGCGCGGTGGCCCACGGGCGCGACAAGCTCGCGCGCAAGGGCCTCGACGCGGTCGTGGTCAACGACATCGCGCGCGCGGACATAGGCTTCGAGGGGTCGGACAACGAGGTCACGATCATCACCGCCGCCGGCCAGCGCCATGTCCCGCGCGCGTCGAAGGCCGAGGTCGCGCGCGCGATCCTCGAGACGGTCGCCGGCCTGCGTAGTGGGGAGAGGACCACGGCATGAGGGAGCGCTGGCGTTGAGCATGGAGAGCATCGGGGAGGAACGGGGCCCGGTCGGCGAGGAGGAGATCGCCAGCGCGCAGCAGCTGGGGCGCCAGGTGGCGCTGGCGATCACGGACGCGGTCGAGGTGCGCCGCGACCTCCTGGACCTGGTGCTGGTGTGCGTGGCGGCCGAGGGGCACATCCTCATCGAGGATCTGCCGGGCGTGGGCAAGACGACGCTGGCGCGCTCCGTGGCGCGCGCCTTCGACCTGCAGTTCGCGCGCGTGCAGTGCACGGCGGACCTGCTGCCGGCCGACGTGGTCGGGGTCAACGTCTTCAACCAGCGCGAGGACCGCTTCGAGTTCCGCCCCGGGCCGATCTTCGCCAACGTCGTCATCGTCGACGAGATCAACCGCGCCTCGCCCAAGACGCAGTCCGGTCTGCTCGAATGCATGCAGGAACGGCGCGTGACCGTCGACGTGCACACCCACGAGCTGGCGCGCCCGTTCGTCGTCCTCGCCACGCAGAATCCGATCGAGTTCGAGGGCACCTACCCGCTGCCCGAGGCGCAGGTCGACCGCTTCATGGCGCGCGTGTCGATGGGCTACCCGTCGTCAGCGGGCGAGGTCGCCATGCTCCGCGCCCACGAGGTCTCCGACCGCGTCGACGTGCTCGAGCCGGTCGCCACCGCGGCCGAGCTGCTGGCCGTGCAGGACGCGGCGCGGCGCATCCATGCCTCCGATGCCCTGCGCGGCTACGTCGTCTCGCTGCTTCACCGCACGCGCCAGGACGCGCGCGCCGAGCTCGGCGCCAGCCCCCGCGCCGGCCTGCTGCTGCTGCGCGCCGCCAAGGCACGCGCCCTGCTGCGCGGCCGCGACCACGCCCTGCCCGACGACGTTCAGGCGCTGGCCGAGGTCGTGCTCGCCCACCGCATCGTGCTCGCGCCCGAGGCGGTGGACGTCACGGGCGAGCGCATCGTGGCCGACGCGCTGGCGGCGACGCCGGCGCTCTAGGGGCCAGCGCATGCGCCCGGCCGCCGCCACCGCGCTCCTCGGGCTCCTGCTGACGCTGACCGCGGCCACCTTCGACGCCGAGCCGCTCTACGTGCCCGGCGTGGGCCTGATCGTGCTGGCCGGGGTGGCCGCCCTGTGGGTCGTGGTGTCCGCGCGCGGGGTACGCGTCACGCGCACGGTGGGCACCCGCCGCACGATCGAGGAGCAGCCGGTGGTCATCGACCTCGTGGTCTCGGGCGGGCGGCTGCCGCTGCCCAGCGGGTTC
Source organism: uncultured Actinomycetes bacterium (assembly GCA_963807305.1). Taxonomy (GTDB): domain Bacteria; phylum Actinomycetota; class Thermoleophilia; order Solirubrobacterales; family Solirubrobacteraceae; genus JAOPZW01. The sequence goes on along the minus strand of CAWEBN010000007.1, from coordinate 224,942 downwards.
ATCGAGGACGACCTGCTGCCCGCCCCGGCGGCGATGACCGGCGGCCGCCGGCACACCGAGATCCACATCAGCGCGCGCTTCGCGCGCCGCGGGCGCAAGGTGCTGCCGCCGCCGCGGATCGTGGTCAGCGACCCGCTCGGCCTCGCCACCCGCGTGGTGACCGCCGACGAGCCCGCCGAGCTGCTCGTCCTGCCGCGCCTGGAGCGCGTCGTCACGCCGCCCGGCGACGGCGACGGCACGGGCCTGGCCGCACGGCGCGGACGGCCGTCGATCGCCGCCGAGGTCGACCTCGACGGCCTGCGGCCCTACCGGCCCGGCGCGGCGGCCTCGCGCATCTTCTGGCCCGGGCTGGCCCGCGGCGGCGAGCTCATGGAGCGCCGGCTGCGCTCCGACGGCGACACGCGGCCGCTGATCGTGCTCGACCCGCGCCGGCCCGCGCGCGAGGAGGACCTCGACGCGGCCGTGCGCGCCGCGGCGTCGCTGTGCGTGCACCTGGCCCGCGCGGGTGGCTGCGCGCTCCTGCTGCCCGGCGACCGGCGCCCGACCGTCCTCGAGTCGACGCTCATCGGCTGGCCGCACCTGCACGTGCGCCTCGCCCTGGTCGACGACCGCTCCGGGCCGAACGTCGCCGGGCTGGCCTCGCGCCGGGGCCCGCTGCTCTACGTCGCCGCCCACCATCCGGGGCGCGCGCCGCGCGCCCTGAGCCACGCCGTCGGCGGCGGGCGCTACCTGATCGTGCCCGGCGGCGACGGGCTGCCCGAGCGCGTCCCCGGCGAGCGGCGCACCGAGCGCCGCGCCGGCGGGCGGCGCGCGGTGTTCACGGTGGCCGGCTGCACCGGCTATGAGCTGAGCGGCAGCCGCCGCGTGGCCGAGGTCGCCTGATGGCCGCCACGGCGCTGCCGCGCGCCCCACTGGCCACCACCCAGGTGCCCGTGCGCGCCCACCCCGAGCGTGTCCGCCTGGGCGCCTTCGCCGCGCTCGGCTTCCTCGCCGGCCTGCACTGGGGCGCGCTCATCCATCCCGCGCAGGGCGGCGACATGTTCCTGTCGCTGCTCATCGCCATGGCCGGCGGCGGCCTGCTCATCGCGCTCCCCACCGGCTGGCCCGAGTGGCAGCGGCGCACCGCGGCAGGCGTCGTGGCCTTCGTCCTGCTCATCCTCGCCCTGCTGGTGGCCGGTGTGCCTCTGCGCATGCTCGGCTGGCGCCATTGGGACGACCTCGTGTCGGGCATGTGGCAGGGCATCAGCTCCACGCCGGCGATCACCGTGCCCTACCGCGGGATCGACGAATGGGTGCGCACGGCGATCATGTCGGGCGGGACGGCGTTGCTGGCCCTCGCCGCCCTGCTGGCCTTCTGGCCGCGGCGCGGCACGACGCCGGGCTACCCGCTCGCCGCGGCGGTGGCCCTCGGCGTCCTGTACGCGGTCCCGGTCATCGAGCACGGGCCCGACTCGCCGTATTTCGACGGCGCGCTGTTCTTCATCCTCCTCGCCGGCTTCCTCTGGCTCGAGCACGTGCGCTCGGACCAGATGGGCGTGGCCACGGCATGCGTGGTGGCCACGGCGATCGTCGGGGCCGTCATCGCGCCGCATCTGGACAGCACCCGGCCGTGGTTCAACTACGAGAACTTCGCCGAGAAGCTCGAGCCCACCAAGGCCGAGGCGTTCTCGTGGACGCACAGCTACGGGCCGTTGCGGTGGTCGCGCGACGGGCGCGAGCTGCTGCGCATCAAGGCCACGGTGCCCGCCTACTGGAAGGCGATCAACCTCGACGACTTCGACGGCGTGCGCTGGCGCGAGGGCGCGCCGTCACGCGACGCCGTCATCCAGCCGCGCCAGAACCGCAAGTGGGTGCAGACGATCAAGGTCGTCGATCGCGGGCTGCGCTCGACGCAGTTCGTCGGGGCCGGCAATGTCGAGGACATCCTCCCGGGCGCCTCGCGCCTGGCGCTGCCCCAGAGCGACGGCACCTTCGTGACCTCGACGAAGCCCCTGCGCCCGGGTGACAGCTACCAGGCGCTCGTCTACGTGCCCCATCCGACCGACACCCAGCTCAAGCGCGTCAGCCCCAACTACCCCGGCTACACCCAGGACTTCCTCGAGATGCACGTGCCGCTGCGAGGCTCGTCCGCCGGCCTCGTGGACCAGGTGACGGGCAAGCCGCTGGGCCCCAACGCCGACGTCCGCTTCGCTCCCTACGGCACCGATGGCGCGGCAGGCGTCGTGTGGCCCAGCGGCTTCGGCGTCCAGCAGAACGGCGACCGGGTCATGGCCGACTCGCCCTACGCGCAGCTCTACGCGCTCACCCAGCAGATCAGGAGGAGCACGAAGACGCCCTACGACTTCGTGCAGGCCGTCCTCGACCGCGTGCAGTCGGGCACGACCTACGACGAGAACCCGCCGCAGCGCCCCTACCCGCTCGCGGCCTTCCTGTTCGACACCAAGACCGGCTACTGCCAGCAGTTCTCGGGCGTGATGGCGCTCATGCTGCGCATGGGCGGCGTGCCCGCGCGGGTGGCGTCGGGCTTCAGCCCCGGCAGCTACAACAGCGAGCGCAAGGACTACGTGGTGCGCGACACCGACGCGCACTCGTGGGTCGAGGCCTACTTCCCGCCCTACGGCTGGATCACCTTCGACCCGACCCCGGCCGCGTCGCCGGCCACCTCGCAGCTCGACGACACCGGCACGAGCCCCAACGGCGGGCCGACGCTGCCGCCCAACTTCGGCGGGCGCCTGGGTCAGTCGGGTGACCGCCCGTTCGCGCCCGGCGACCCCGGCGCCGGCGTCGCGCCGACCAGCGGGGGCGGCGGCTGGAAGCTGCCCGCCGGCGCGGCGCTCGTGGCCCTCATGGCCCTCCTCGGCGCCTTCACGCTGTGGCGCCGGCGCACGCCGTTCGCGACGCTCGCGCCGGAGGTCGCCGAGCTGCAGCGCGCGCTGCACCGCTCCGGGCGCGACCCGTCGCCCGATGTGACGCTGGCGCGCCTGGAGAGCGTGCTCGGCGGCTCCGATGCGGCCGCGGCCTACATCCGCGCGGTACGCGACCGCCGCTACGCGCGCTCGACGGCGCCGCCGACCGCCGCGCAGCGGCGCGCGCTGCGCCGCCAGCTCGGCTCGGGCCTCGGCCTGCGGGGTGCGCTGCGCGCATGGTGGGCGCTCCCGCCGCTGCCGCGGGGAGCGCTCAAGGATCGCCTTCGGCGTCCGTACACTCCGAAGTAGGCATGGACAGCGCGTACGACCTCTTCATGAACGGGACCTCGCTGCTGGACAACGGCGACTTCCACGCCGCCGTCGTGCCGCTGGCCCGTGCCCGCGACCTCGAGCCCGACAAGGCCTCCGTCCGCGAGGCGCTCGGGCGCGCGCTGTTCGGCGCCCGCCGCTACCGCGAGGCGGCGGCCGAGTTCGAGGCCGTCGTCGAGCACGCGCCGACCAACGACTACGCGCTCTTCTGCCTCGGCCGGTCGCTGCAGCTGCTGGGCCGCCACGCCGAGGCGCGCAAGCCGCTGGCCCTCGCATCGTGCCTGCGCCCGGAGCGCGAGGACTACTCGAAGTACCTCGGTCAGGCCCGCCGGCGCGCGGCCTGAGCAGCCGGTTTCAGACCAGTCGCGGTCGCACACAGGGTGCTATCTTGCGCCTACAGCTTTCGGGGCCGGTCCCCGGCCGGTGTAGTTGAAAGCGGGCGCTCGCCCGCTTTTTTGTTGTCAGGAAGGAGGGATTGATGAGCAGCTTGCAGACAGACATCGAGGCGCGTCTCGCCGAGACGGCGCCGGATGTCGAAGTGCTGCTCGCCGAGGTTCTCGGCGGCCACACCGTGCGTCTCTTCATCGATCACCCCGACGGCGTCACCGTCGCTCTCTGCGAGCGCGTCACGCACCTGCTGCCCGAGGTCCGCGAGCGCTATGCGCTCGAGGTGTCCTCGCCGGGAGGCGCGCGCCCGCTCACCAAGCCCGCCCACTTCCGTCGCTTCCTCGGTCGGCGCGCACGCGTGCGCCTGCGCGACGCCCATGACGGCCACTCGTCCTTCACCGGCGAGCTCGTCGGCGCCACCGAGGCGGAGGTCACGATCGCCGTCGACACCACCCTGATCGCGATCCCGTACGCCGACATCCGCAAGTCCAACCTCGTCGAGGAGTAGCCGACATGTCGCGAGAGATCCTGGACGCCATGAAGGCCCTGGCCATCGAGAAGGGCATCGCCCCCGATCGGCTCATCCATGCGCTGGAGGACGCGCTGCTGTCGGCCTACAAGAAGCAGCCCGGGGCAGCGAAGTACGCCCGCGTGGAGATGGACCCCGACACCGGCGACTACCGCGTGATCGAGCTCATCGTCCCCGAGCGCCTGGAGGCCCACCTGATCGTCGAGACGATCGACGAGGGCACCTACATCGATCCGGAGACCGGCGAGCCCGTCGAGCCGCAGGACCCCGAGATCGACCCGGCGAAGTTCGAGGAGTACCGCGACCAGATCGACGAGCAGGACGTCACGCCCGACGACTTCGGCCGCATCGCCGCGCAGACGGCCAAGCAGGTCATCCTGCAGCGCATCCGCGAGGCCGAGCGCGACATGATGTTCGAGGAGTACCGCGACCGCGTCGGCGAGCTGATCACCGGCATCGTCCAGCAGTCCGACTCGCGCTACACGCTGGTCCAGCTGCGCGAGCGCGTCGAGGCCCTGCTGCCCAAGTCCGAGCAGGTCGACGGCGAGCGCTACGACCACTCCCAGCGCATCAAGGCGGTCATCAAGGAGGTCTCGCCCTCCACCAAGGGCCCGTCGATCATCGTCTCGCGGCGCGACCCCGAGCTCATCAAGAAGCTGTTCGAGCTCGAGGTGCCCGAGATCGCCGACGGCCTGGTGGAGATCGCCAACGTCGCCCGCGAGCCCGGCTACCGCTCGAAGATCGCGGTCGTCTCCTACGCCGACGGCGTGGACCCGGTCGGCGCCTGCGTGGGCCCGCGTGGTTCGCGCGTGCGCATGGTCGTCTCCGAGCTGCGCGGCGAGAAGATCGACATCATCCCCTACAACGACGAGCCCGCCCGCTTCGTGGCCAAGGCGCTCTCGCCCGCGCGCGTGCGCGAGGTGCTCGTCGACGACGACGCCCGCCAGGCCACCGTCGTCGTCCCCGACGACCAGCTCTCGCTGGCCATCGGGCGCGAAGGGCAGAACGCGCGCCTGGCCGCGCGGCTGACCGGCTGGCGCATCGACATCAAGTCCGAGACCGAGTTCGCCACCGAGGAGCCCGAGGGCGCCTACCCGGAGGAGGAGACCGGCGGGCGCTGCGCGGCGATCCTGGGCAACGGCCGCCGCTGCCCCAACGCGGCGCTGCCGGGCTCGCGCTTCTGCGGCGTCGACAGTCACCAGGCGTTGGAGGGGACCGGCACCGTCTACGTCGCCGGCGAGCCTCCGGCGGAGGGCGTGGCCGAGAACGGCGAGGTCGAGGAGGCCGTCGCCGAGGAGGCGCTCGCCGCAGGCGCGGCCTCCGCGGACGCCAACGACGGCCTCGTCGAGGAGGCCCTGGCCGAGGAGGCCGTGGCGGACGGGATCGCGGCCCAGGAGGTCGCGGGCGACGGCGCCGACGCGCTCGAGCCGGCCCCCGAGGCCTCCGAGCCCGAGGCCCTCGCCGCCGATGAGCCTGCCGAAGCCGACGTGCCCGCCCCCGCCGAGGAGACGGCGGAGGAGCCCGCCTCATAGCGGCGGCACGGCACATCCCGCAGCGACGCTGCGTGGCCTGCGGGCGCCGCGCGCCCCAGGCGGCGCTGCGGCGCCTCGCCGTGCGCGGCGAGCGCGTCGTCGCCGACCCGGGCGCGTTGCTGCCCGGGCGCGGTGCCTACGTCTGCGACGCGGCCTGCGCGCAGACGGCCATCGAGCGACGCGCATTGCCCCGGGCCTTCCGCCGGGCCGTGTCGGTTGACCACGACCTCGTAGAATCGGTGGACGGATGACGAAGAAGCGCGTTCACGAGATCGCCAAGGAACAGGGCATGTCCAGTGCGGACGTGCTGACACGGCTGCGCGCCGCCGGCTTCGACGTGACGGCTGCGGCCTCCACGGTCGACGAGGCCGAGGCGCTGCGCGCCCTGGGTGGCAACGGCGCCACCCCCGCGAAGCCTGCCGCCGCCGCTGCGCGTCCCGCGCAGCCGGCCGCCCGCCCCGCGGGCGCCGCTGCGGCGCAGCGGCCCGCCGCCCCTGGCCAGCCTGCGCGCCCCGGTGCGCCCGCCCGACCCGCCGGTCAGGCCGGCGCCGCCGCGCCGGCGCAGCGCCAGCGCCGGATCTTCGAGCCCGACGGGCCGCCCCTGAAGGTGCCCACGCGCCGCCAGGAGGAGGAGTACCCGCGCCCGCCGATGCCTCCGCGCCCCCCGGCGACGCCGCCGCCGATGCCGCGCCGCCCGGCGCCCGCGCCGCCGACTCCGGCGCCCGTGGCGCGCGAGGCGACGCCGGCGGCCACGCCCGAGCAGCCCAAGGCGCCGGCCGCCGAGCCCGCGCAGCCCGCTGCCACGGCGCCGACTCCCGCGCCGGCACCCGTGCAGCCGGAGCCCAAGGCCAAGGCCAAGGCCAAGCCGGCCGAGACGCCGGCCGCCGCACCGAAGACCGAGGCCAAGCCCGCGACGAGCGCTGCCCCCGAGGCCACGGCCGCCGCGACGCCCGCGCCGGCACCCGAGGCGCAGGCCCCGGCCGCGCCCGAGGCGTCGGCCGCCACCGAGACCGAGAAGCCCGCCGAGGAGACGCCGCCCGCCGCCAAGCGCCCGGCGCCCGGCACCGGTCCCAAGATCATCGCTCAGCCCGAGGAGCCCAAGCGCCCGACGCGCGACGAGACCAAGTCGCAGCCCTCGCGCCCGTCGCGCGGCGGCCTGCGCAACGAGGGCGGCCCCGCCGGCGGACGCCGCCGGGTCGTCATCGACTCGCAGGCTGCTCGCCGCGGTCCCGGTGGTCCCGGTGGCCCGGGCGGCCCCGGCGGTCCGCCCGCGGGCGGACCTCCCGGCCGGCGGCCAGGGCGCCGCAGCCGCGGCCGCCGTCGCCGCGAGGTGCTCGAGGAGGTCGCCGCTCCGCTGCAGGCCGACGTGATGAGCCGCACCGACCTGGTGCGGATCAACTCCGGCTCGACGGTCAGGGACGTGGCCGAGTACCTCGGCATCGCCGTCGCCGACATCATCAAGAAGCTCATGAGCATGGGGGAGATGGTCACCCTCACGCAGACGCTCTCCGACGAGGCGATCACCATCCTGGCCGAGGAGTTCGGCAAGGACGTGGAGATCATCCATGCGGGCGACGAGCCCGAGGACGAGGTCGCCTACGAGGACGCCGACGAGGATCTCGTCGAGCGCCCGCCGGTGGTCACGATCATGGGCCACGTCGACCACGGCAAGACGTCCCTGCTGGACGCCATCCGCCAGACCGAGGTCGCGTCGGGCGAGGCCGGCGGCATCACCCAGCACATCGGCGCCTACCAGGTCCATCACAACGACAAGACCATCACCTTCCTGGACACGCCGGGCCACGAGGCGTTCACCGCCATGCGGGCCCGCGGCGGGCAGGTGGCCGACATCTCGGTCGTCGTGGTGGCCGCCGACGACGGCGTGATGCCGCAGACCCGGGAGGCGATCGACCACTCGCGCGCCGCCGACGTCCCGATCCTCGTCGCCGTCAACAAGGTCGACAAGGAGGGCGCCGACCCGACGCGCGTGCGCACGGAGATGACGACGCTCAACCTGCAGCCCTCCGAATGGGGCGGCGACACCGAGTTCGTCGACGTGTCGGCCAAGACCCGCGTGGGCCTCGACGACCTGCTCGACACGATCCTCGTCGTCGCCGAGCTCGAGGAGCTCGAGGCCAACCCGGAGGCCGAGGCCAGCGGCGTCGTCATCGAGTCCAGGCTCGACCCCGGCCGCGGCCCCGTCGTGACGCTGCTCGTCCAGCGCGGCACATTGCGCGTCGGCGACGCGCTCGTCGCCGGCGCACACTGGGGCAAGGTCCGCGCGATGGTCGCCTACAGCGGCGACCGCCTCGACGAGGCCGTCCCCGGCGACCCGGTCGAGGTGCTCGGCTTCGACAGCGTTCCCGACGCGGGCGAGTTCGCCCGCGTGGTCGACAACGACCGCACCGCGCGCCAGCAGGCCAACGAGCGCGCCGTCCGGCTGCGCAACGAGGCCCAGGCCCGTCGCTCCGGCCGCAAGGTGTCCTTCGAGGACATCTTCAAGGGCATCGAGCAGGGCGACATCCAGGAGCTCGACCTCGTGCTCAAGGCCGACGTCTCGGGCTCGCTGGAGGCCTTCGAGGACGAGATCGCCAAGCTGCCCCAGGACGAGATCCACGTCAACGTGATCAGCGCCGGCGTCGGCGGGATCACGGAGTCCGACGTCATGCTCGCCGCCGCGTCCGACGCGGTCGTCCTCGGCTTCAACGTGCGCCCGGTGGGCGACGCGCGCGCCGCGGCCGAGCGCGAGGGCGTGGAGATCCGCCACTACTCGGTGATCTACCGCGCGCTCGACGACCTACGCGACGCCATGACCGGCATGCTGCGCCCCGAGGAGGTCGAGGAGACCGTCGGCACCGTCGAGGTCCGCCAGACCTTCCGCGCCTCGCGCGTGGGCACCATCGCCGGCTGCTACGTCACCGACGGCACGGTCCGGCGCGGCGCCAAGGTCCGCATCGTGCGCGACGGCACCGTCATCTACGACACCACGATCGACTCGCTCAAGCGCTTCAACGACGACGTCCGCGAGGTCGCCGCCGGCTACGAGTGCGGCATCGTCCTGGCCAACTACCAGGACATCAAGGAGGGCGACGTCTTCGAGGTCTACGAGACGCGGCAGGTCGAGCGGGCGCTGTCCTAGGCGCCTCGCCGCAGCCAGTCCGGACGTCGATGCAGCGCTTCGGGGTGACCGCGAGCGGCGGCCAGCGCCGCCTGAGCGTGGTCGAGGGTCGCCTCCGGGCGCGCTACCGTCGAGGTGCCGTGCCTCACGCCTACGTCGCTCTCCTGCTCATCCATCTGCACTTCCCCGACGCCGAAAGCCTCAAGGAGAAGCGCAAGGAGCTGTCGTCGGTGAAGGCGCAGCTGCGCACCCGCCTGGGCGTCGCCGTCTCCGAGGTCGACGGTCAGGACACATGGCAGCGCTCCACGCTCGCCGGAGCGCTCACGAGCGGCTCGTTCAGGCAGCTGGCACAGGCGGCCGACCACGTCGAGGCGTGGCTGCTGAGCCGCTACCCCGAGAGCGTGCGCGTGGAGCGCAGCCTGACCTCGTTCGAGGACGCGGGAGGGATAGGATGAGCGTGGAGAGGATGCGTCGGGTCGATGAGGCGGTACGAGAGGTCCTCAGCGACGTGCTCGCCCATGAAGTGAAGGACCCTCGGGTCGGATTTGTGACCGTCACGGATGTCAAGACCAGCCCTGATCTGAGCCACGCTCGCGTCTACGTGAGCGTTCTCGGGGACGCCGAGGCCGTCAGCGCCTCGCTCGAGGGCCTGCGGTCCGCCCACGGCTTCCTGCAGGGCCGCATCGGCAGCGAGCTGCGCCTCAAGCACACGCCGTCGCTGACCTTCTTCCACGACGACACGGCCGAGCGGGCCCAGCGTCTGGAGCGACTCATGGACGAGCAGACGTGAGCATGATCGAGGCCGACACCCGCGAGGAGGTCCTCGACGAGCTGCGCGACGCGACGCGGTTCGTCCTCGTCACGCACGAGAACCCGGACGGCGACGCGCTCGGATCGCTGGTGGCGATGCACCGCATCCTGCTCGCGCTGGGCAAGGACTCGGTCATGTACATGGCCGCCGACGAGTTCCCGCTGCCCTACGAGTACCGCTTCTTCGAGCTCGACGGCCTGCAGAGCACGTTGCCCGACGACCTCGACGAGCGCACGATCGTCTTCCTCGACTGCGGCAACATCGACCGCAACCCGGTGGGCGCCTTCAAGCGCGAGGAGGCGCACATCCTCAACATCGACCATCACCACGACAACACCCGCTTCGGGACGGTCAACCATGTGGTCGAGGACGCCTCGTGCACCGCCGAGATCGTCTGGGACCTGATGCGGGCGCTGGGCGTCGAGCCCGCGATGGAGATCGCCGAGGCGCTCTACGTCGGCCTCGTCACCGACACCGGCAAGTTCATGTACGAGAACACCGGGGTGCGCGCGCACGTGATGGCCGCCGAGCTCATCGACGCCGGCGTCGACGTCCATGGCATCTACCGTCGCCTCTACGAGGGCATGCCCTACGCCAAGCTCGAGCTCCTGGCGCGGGCCCTGGCCCACGTGCAGCGCTACGACGAGGGCCGGCTGACCTTCACCCGCCTCACGCGCGACGACTTCCGTCTCTCGGGCGCCGAGGACAGCTACTCGGAGGGGATCATCGACCACCTGCGCTCGGTCGAGGGCACCAGGGTCGCCGCGCTCTCGCGCGAGCTCGACTCCGACAGCGGGCGCGGGCGGCGCAAGGTCTCGCTGCGCGCCACCGACGGCCGCATCGACGTCTCGGTCATCGCGCGGGCGGGCGGTGGCGGCGGGCACCGCCAGGCGGCGGGCTTTGCCACGGAGATGTCCGAAGAGGACCTCATCGGCTTCCTGCGCGAGCAGGTCGCCGAGCAGCTGTAGTGGACGGCCTCGTCCTCGTCGACAAGCCGCCGGGGAAGACCTCGCACGACCTGACGCTCGCCACGCGCCGACTGCTCGGCGTGCGCAAGGCCGGGCACGCCGGCACGCTGGACCCGTTCGCGACGGGATTGCTGCTCGTGCTCGTCGGCCGCGCCCGGCGCGTGCAACGCTTCCTCATGGCGCTGCCCAAGCAGTACGTCACCGTCGCGCGGCTCGGCGCGATCTCGACCACCGGCGACCCCGAGGGGGAGATCACGCACACCGGGCGCATCCCGCCGGCCGACCTGGCGCTGCCCACCGGGCGCCTCGTGCAGCGCCCGCCGATCTGGTCGGCCGTCCGCGTGCAGGGCCGCAAGGCCTACGAGCGCGCCCGCGACGGCGAGCAGTTCGAGGTGCCCGAGCGCGAGGTCAACGTCTACCGCTTCGAGCAGCAGTGGCGCGAGGACGACCGCGCCCAGTTCCTCATCGAGTGCTCGGCCGGGACGTACGTGCGCTCGCTCATCGCCGAGCTGGGCGACGGCTACTGCGAGGAGCTGCGGCGCACGCGCATCGGGCCGTTCGACGTGGCGGACGCCGATCCGGAGCGCGTCCTGCCGCTCGAGCAGGCGCTCGCCTTCCTGCCGCGCGTCGAGATCGACCCCGACGCCGCGTGGCGCGCCGGCCACGGCCAGACGATTCATGTCGCGGCCGAGGCCGAGGGCGAGCACGTCCTGCTGGCCGACGCCGACGGGCCGGTGGCCATCGCGGAGCCCCGCGAGGACGGCCTGCTGAAGCCCGTCGTAGGGTTCCGCGGATGAAGGTGACCCCGCTCTCCGAGGTGCAGCCGCGCCCGCGCCGGATCGCCGTCGGCACCTTCGACGGCGTGCATGTCGGTCACCGGGAGGTCATCGCCGGCGCCGACACCGTCGTCACCTTCGAGCCTCACCCCGCTGCGATCGTCGCGCCGGGCGGCGCGCCGCGCCTGCTGACGACGCTCGAGCGCAAGGCGGAGCTCATGGGCGATCTCGGCGTCCAGGAGTTCGTCGTCATCCCGTTCGACGAGGAGTTCGCCTCGCGCAGCGCCCGGAGCTTCATCGACGACGTCCTCGTCGGAACGCTTCAAGCCGAGCACGTCAGCGTGGGTGAGAACTTTCGCTTCGGCCACAAGGCGGCCGGCGACGAGGAGCTGCTGCGCGCCGACGACCGCTTCGAGACGCGCGTGGTCGATCTGCTCGAGGTCGACGGCGAGGTCGTGTCGTCGAGCCACATCCGGGGGCTCGTGCTGGGCGGCGCGGTGGAGTACGCCGACAGGCTGCTGGGCGCCCCGTTCACCGTCGCGGGCGAGGTCGCGCACGGCGACAAGCGCGGGCGCACGCTGGGCTTCCCGACGGCCAACCTCGTCCCCGTCGACGGCTACGTCGTCCCCGGACACGGCGTGTACGCCTGCCGCGCGCGGACGGCCGACGGCGCCGTGCACGTGGCGGCGACCAACGTCGGCGTTCGCCCGATGTTCGTCACGGGCCGCGGCGAGCTCATCGAGGCCTTCCTCGTGGACTTCGACGGCGACATCTACGGCACGCCGCTGCGGGTGGAGTTCCTCAAGCGCCTGCGCGGGGAGAAGCGCTTCGAGTCCATCGAGGCGCTGGTGGAGCAGATGCGCCGCGACGTCGAGGACGCGCGCGCGATCGCGGCCTGAACGAGCGAGAAGGAGGGCAGATGCCGGGTCTGGTCGAGGGCAAGGCGGGGCTGGTCACGGGTTCGGCGGGGGGCATCGGCCGCGCCACGGCCCTGGCGCTCGCCCGCGAGGGCGCGGCCGGAGTGCTCGTCACCGATCTGCCGTCGCGCCGGGAGGACGGCGAGGAGACGGTCCGCCTCCTCGAGCAAGAGGGCGGCCACGCCGTCTTCGTGGCCGCCGACGTCTCCGTGGCCGCCGACTGCGAGGCCCTCGTCCGCCACACCGTCGACGCCTTCGGGCACCTCGACTTCGCCCACAACAACGCCGGCGTCGAGCTTCAGGCGACCGTCGTCGACACCGAGGAGGCCGACTGGGAGAGGGTGATCGCCGTCAACCTCAAGGGCGTCTGGCTGGGGATGAAGTACCAGATCCCGCAGATGCTCCGGCACGGCCGCGGCTCGATCGTGAACACCGCCTCGCTGGCCGGGCTCATGGCCGTCCCGACCCTGGCGGCCTACATCGCCAGCAAGCACGGCGTCGTCGGCCTGACCCGCGCCGCCGCCGTCGAGGTCGCCAACGACGGCATCCGCGTCAACTGCGTGTGCCCGGCCGCGATCCGCACGGCGATGATGGACATCCTCCCCGAGGAGCGCCAGCTCGAGCTGCTCGCCCCGCAGGCGATGAAGCGCTTCGGCGAGCCCGCCGAGGTGGCCGAGTCGGTCGTCTGGCTGGTGTCGGACCGGTCGTCGTTCGTGACGGGGACGGCGCTGTCGGTCGATGCGGGGGCGATGGCGCAGTAGGTCGGCCTGCGCCGGCGCGTCTGCGCGTCGCGCCTCGCGGACGCATCGCCCGACACTCAAGCGCTCCGCGCCAGCCGCAACCGCACCTCGCGCAGCGACGGCAGCGCCGCCGGGCGCTGCCAGCCGCGCGCGGTCAGGACCCAGTCGCCCTCGTCCTCGCGCAGGACGATCCGCGGCGCGCCGTCGGTGGTCGTGGCCAGCGTGGCCTCGCTCAGGGGCCACGGGCCGTAGCCGTTGAGGCGCTCGACGAGGCGGTGGACGTCGGCGTGGCGCACGCCGCGGTCGAGGAGCGCCCTGACCACCGCGGCCTCGGCCACGTCCTCGACGCTGTAGACCCGCGGATCGGCGTCGGAGACCGACGAGCGGATGAGCCCGCGGCGCGCCCATTGGCCGATCGTGGTGCCCGACACGCCGGCCAGCTCGCCGGCCTCCGAGGCGAGGAAACTGCCGTGTGGCCGTGCGTTGGTCGCCGCGGGCACTCTGCTACCTTGCCACGTCGCCATGCCCTTGACGCAAGAGAGAAAGGCCGAGCTCACCAAGCAGTTCGGCACGAACGAGCAGGACACCGGGAACACCCGCGTGCAGGTCGCGCTGCTCACCGAGCGCATCAACCAGCTCACCGAGCATCTGCGCGAGCACAAGAAGGACCACCACTCGCGTCGCGGGCTGCTGATGCTCGTCGGTCAGCGCCGCCGGCTGCTCAACTACATGCAGCGCAGCAACCTCGAGGGCTATCGCGAGCTCATCAAGGAGCTCGGCCTCCGGCGATGAGCATCGTCGCTCCGGGCACCCCCGCCCCGGAGTTCACGCTCAAGCGCGAGGACGGCAGCGACTTCACGCGCGAGGACCTGAAGGGCCAGACGACCGTCCTCGTCTTCTATCCCTTCGCCTTCAGCCCGACCTGCACCGATCAGCTGCAGATCTACGAGGAGGCGCTCGACGACTTCGCGGCCCAGGGCGCCACGCTCTACGGCGTCTCGACCGACCCCACCTGGTCGCAGAGGGCGTTCAAGGAGAAGCTCGGCGTCACCATCGAGCAGCTCTCGGACTTCGAGCCCAAGGGCGACGCCGCCCGGGCCTTCGGCGCCTACTTCGAGCCCGGCGGCATGACCAACCGCGCGCTGGTCATCATCGGCCCCGACGCCGTCGTGCGCTGGAGCCATCTCGCGGACTCCCCGGGCGACCTGCCGGGCGTCGGCCTCATCTTCGACGGCCTGGCCGCGTCGGCCGTCAGCTGAGCAGCGCCGGCACGCGCTCGGCGCGGTAGGCGAAGATCGCCTCCAGGTCGCGGCGCACGACCGCGCGGTGGGCCAGCTCGCCCAGCACCCCGAAGCCCAGCGCGTAGCGGACCGTGTCGCGCATGAGCGTGCGCCCGTCGCCGAGCGCCGAGAGCTCGTGGGTGTGGTGCCATAGCCGGTAGGGGCCGCGCACCTGGACGTCGACGAAGCGCCGCGGCGGCTCCCACTCTCCGATCAGCGTGTCCCAGCGCATCGGCACGCCGCGCAGGCGCAGGCGGTACTGGATGAACGTCCCGGCGCCCATCGCGATGGGCCCGGGCGTGACGACCGCGAAGCGCAGCAGCGGCGGGGTGATCGCCTCGAGGTTGAACGGGTCGGCGAAGAAGGCGAAGACCGCATCGGGCGCGGCGTCCAGAGCCTGCTCGCGGCGCAGCGTGTGGATGACCATCATCATGGCCTACGGATGAGCGACCTGCGCAGCGCACCGGTGCCGTCCCTGCGCGCCGACGACCACCTCCGCGAGGGCCGCGAGGGCGAGGCGCTGGTCGTCTTCTACGGCGACTTCGCGTGCCCGCGGTGCGCGGTCGAGGCCCGGCGGCTGCGCGAGGAGGGCAGGGGGGTCGTCTTCCGCCACTTCGCGCTGAAGGCCAAGCACGAGCGGGCGGTCGCGCTGGCGCAGGCGGCCGAGGCCGCCGCCCGCCAGGGCGCGTTCTGGGCCTTCCACGACGCGCTCTACGCCGACCAGGGGCGCATCGACGACCCCCACCTGTGGGAGCGCTGCGAGGCGCTCGGCCTCGACCTCGACCGCTTCCAGGCGGATCGTCGCGATCCGGCGATCGCCGAGCGCGTGCGGCGCGACGTGCGCGACGCGCTGCGGGCGGGCGCGACGACGACGCCGACGCTGTTCGCGTGGCCCGCGGAGGCCTGAAGCGGCCGGGGCTCCCAACGCTCCGGACGCTAGACTGACCGGGTTCGGATTCCGTGAGAGACACGACTGAGGTCGGCGACCGAAGGCCGGCCAGGAAAGGCAGTACATATGAGCACTGACGCCGTGAAGACGGTCTCGGTGGAGATCGCCGGAAAGCCGATCTCGTTCGAGACCGGCAAGATGGCCAAGCAGGCCTCCGGCGCGGTCGTCGTCCGCCAGGGCGACACGATGGTCCTCAACACCGCGACCATCGGCAATCTGCGTGATGTCGACTTCCTCCCGCTGACGGTGGACGTCGAGGAGCGCATGTACGCGGCGGGCAAGATCCCCGGCTCGTTCTTCAAGCGCGAGGGTCGCGCGGGCGAGAAGGGCACGCTGACCGCGCGCATGATCGACCGTCCCATCCGTCCGCTCTTCCCCAAGGGCTGGCACTTCGAGACGCAGCTCGTGGCGATCCCGCTGAGCATCGACCAGGTTCATCCCTACGACATCCTTGCGATGAACGGCGCCTCCGCGGCGCTGATGCTCTCGCCGATCCCGCTTCCGACGCCCGTCGGCGCGGTGCGCATCGGCAAGATCGACGGCAACTTCGTGGTCAACCCCGACGAGGGCGACCTCGTGGGCAACACCGACCTCGACCTGATCGTGGCCGGCACCGACGACGCCATCCTGATGGTCGAGGCGGGCGCCAACGAGATCCCCGAGGCCGAGATCCTCGACGCGCTCGACATCGCGCACTCCGAGATCCGCAAGATCTGCGCCGCTCAGCGCGAGCTGGCCGAGCTCGCCGGCAAGGAGAAGCTCGTCATCGAGCCGCCCGTCATCGACGAGGAGCTCGTGCGCCAGATCGGCGAGAGCCACGGCGCCGCCCTCGACGCCGCGACGCAGGTCGAGGACAAGCTCGAGCGCCAGAGCTCGACCAAGGCGGTCGAGGAGGCCGTGCTGGAGCAGTACTCCGGCGATCCCGAGGCCGACACCTACGCCGAGTACCGCCAGAAGGCGCAGCTGGCCTTCGACCGGCTCGAGAAGTCGATCATCCGCGAGCGCATCGCCGTCCACAAGAAGCGCCCGGACGGCCGCGCCGAGCGGGAGATCCGCGACATCTCGATCGAGGTCGGCGTCGCCCCCCGCACGCACGGCTCCGCGCTCTTCACCCGTGGCCAGACGCAGGCGCTGAGCGTCGCGGCGCTGGGCACGCTCAAGGAGGAGATGCGCCTGGACACGCTGGGCCTCGAGACCCAGAAGTTCTACTGGCACCACTACAACTTCCCGCCCTTCAGCGTGGGCGAGGCGGGCTTCATGCGCGGCCCCAAGCGCCGTGACATCGGCCACGGTGCGCTGGCCGAGCGGGCGCTCGTCGCCGTCGTGCCGAGCACCGAGGAGTTCCCGTACACGATTCGCGTCGTGTCGGACATCCTCGAGTCCAACGGCTCGTCGTCGATGGCCTCCGTGTGCGGCTCGTCGCTGGCGCTGATGGACGCCGGCGTGCCGATCCGCAAGCCGGTGGCGGGCATCGCCATGGGGCTCATCAAGGAGGGCGACGACTACGTCGTGCTGACCGACATCGCCGGCGTCGAGGATCACCTCGGCGACATGGACTTCAAGGTCGCCGGCACCGCGGACGGCATCACCGCCCTGCAGATGGACATCAAGATCACGGGCGTCACCTTCGACATCCTGCGCGACGCGCTCGCCCAGGCCCAGGAGGCCCGCCTGACGATCCTCGACAAGATGCACGAGGCCATCGCCGGCCCACGCGAGAGCCTGTCGCCGCACGCCCCGCGCATCGTCAGCGTCGAGATCAGCCCGGACAAGATCGGCCTGCTCATCGGCAAGGGCGGCGAGACCATTCGGGGCCTCCAGGACGAGTTCGACGCGCAGATCGACGTCAACGACGACGGCCACGTGCTCGTCTACTCCTCCAACGGCGAGATGGGCGAGGCCCTGGCCGAGCGCATCCGCTCGATGACCAAGGAGGTCGAGATCGGCGACGCGTTCAACGGCAAGGTCGTCAAGACGACGACCTTCGGGGCCTTCGTCGAGCTGGCCAAGGGCACCGACGGCCTGCTGCACATCTCCAACGTGTCGCCGGGCCAGCGGGTCGACACCGTCGAGGACGTGCTCAACAAGGGCGACGAGATCGCCGTGCGCGTGGTCGAGGTCGACCGCGAGCGCGGGCGCATCGGCCTGCGCCTGGCCGAGGACCCCGAGATCGCCGGCAAGTCCGTCGAGGAGCTGGCCGCCCTGGCCGCCTCCAGCGGCGGCGGCCCGCGCCGCGACCGCGGCGGGGACCGTGGCGATCGCGGCGACCGCGGCGGGGACCGTGGCGGGCGCGACGGGCGCGACCGCGAGCGCAACGGCGGGTCGCGCGGCTCCGGTCGCCCGCGCCACCGCTCCGGCACCGGGCGCGATCCGGAGCGTGGCTGACGAGCATCCGCCCCTGCTGGCGGATGACCACACCGAAGGGGTCGAGCACGGCCACAGGCTGACCGTGCTCGACTCGGGCGTCCGGGTCGTCACCGAGCGGATGCAGTCCGTCCGCTCGGTCGCCCTGGGCCTGTGGATCGGCACGGGCTCGGCCGCCGAGGCTGAGCCCGAGGCCGGCCTCAGTCACCTCATCGAGCACATGCTCTTCCGCGGCACCGCGCGCTACCGGTCGCTGGAGATCGACCAGCTCTTCGACGCCATGGGCGCCGAGCTCAACGCCGGCACCGGCAAGGAGACGACCTCGGTCTACTCGCGCGTGCTCGACCGCCACCTCGAGCGTGCCTTCGACGTCATGGCCGACATGGTCTGGCGCCCCGCGTTCGACCTCTCCGAGCTCGCGCAGGAGCGCGAGATCGTGCTCGAGGAGATCGCCATGTACGAGGACGACCCGCAGGACAAGGTCTTCGACGTCCTCGGCGAGGCGGTCTTCGGCGGGCATCCCCTGGGGCGGGCCATCATCGGGCGCGCCGACGTCGTCGGCACGACCGGCCCCGATGCCCTGCGGGTCTTCCACGCCGCCCGCTACGTCCCCACCAACGTGGTGGTGGCGGCCGCCGGCTCGGTGGACCACGACGAGCTCGTCGAGCTCGTCGAGCGCGCCGGCATCGAGCGCGCCGGCGGCCGCGCGCCCGCGCTGCCCGCGGCGCCCGACACCCAGCCCGCCCGCCGGCGCTTCTTCGCCAAGGAGACCGAGCAGTACCACGTGTGCCTCGGCGCTCCGGGCCTGGCACGCGACGACGAGCGCCGCTTCGCGTTGCGCGTGCTCGACAACATCCTCGGCGGGACCTCGTCCTCGCGGCTGTTCCAGGAGGTGCGCGAGAAGCGCGGCCTGGCCTACAGCGTGTACTCGTTCCAGTCGCTCTACGCCGGCTCGGGGCAGATCGGGCTGTACCTCGGCACGCGCCCCGACAACGTCGCCCGCGCGATGGGCGTCGTGGCCGACGAGCTCGAGCGCTTCCGCGCCGAGCCCGCCACCGCCGAGGAGCTCGAGCGCTCCAAGGAGAACGTCAAGGGCCGCGTGCTGCTCGCGCTCGAGTCGACCACGGCGCGCATGAACCGCCTGGGCTCCTCGGTGCTGGCCGACATGCCGCTGCTGAGCGTCGACGAGGTCGAGGCCCGCATCGACGCGGTCGATCTCGACGACCTCGCCGAGCTGGCCGGCGAGCTGCTGGCCCCCGAGCGCCTGAGCGCGGCGGGCATCGGCGCCGACGAGTCGGCCTTCCGCACGGCACTCGAGCCGGTCTCGGAGGCCCTCGCGGCATGATCCGCGTCGGCGTGGCCGGCGCCGCGGGACGCGTGGGCGCCGCCGTCTGCGAGGCGGTGCAGGCCGCCGATGACATGCAGCTGACCGGCCGCGCGGATCCCCAGTTGGGGGTCGCGCTGGTCGACATCCTCGGCGACTGCGACGTCGTCGTCGACTTCACGACGCCCGACGCCGCGCTCGACAACGCGCTGGCCTGCGTGCGCGCCGGCGTGCACGCCGTCGTGGGCACGACGGGCTGGGACCCCGGGCCGCTGCGCGAATTCGGTCCCCACCCACCCGCGAACGTCTTCGTGGCCCCGAACTTCGCCATCGGAGCGGTGCTCATGATGCGCTTCGCCGTCGAGGCCTCCAAGTACATGGCCAAGGCCGAGATCATCGAGCTGCACCACGACCGCAAGCTCGACGCGCCCAGCGGCACCGCGGCGCGCACCGCGCAGCTCATGGACGGCGAGGTGCCGATCCACTCCGTGCGCCTGCCGGGGCTGGTGGCCCACCAGGAGGTCATCCTTGGGGACGTGGGCCAGACGCTGACCATCCGCCACGACTCGACCGATCGCACGTCGTTCGTCCCCGGCGTGCTGCTCGCGGTCCGCCGCGTGGCGGAGCTGCCGGAGTCCCCGATGATCGGGCTCGAGCACCTGCTGTGATCCGCGCGGCGACCGAGGCCGACGCCCCGGTGATCGCCGACATCCAGGCGCGGACGTGGCGCTGGGCCTACGGCGACTTCATCGCCGCCGACGACATGCCGGTCGCGCAGGAGCGCGTCCCCGCCTGGCGCGAGCACATCGCTCTCGGCGGCGTGCGGGTCTTCGACCAGGACGGCACCGTCGTGGGCTACTCGGCCGTGCAGGACGACGAGATCAAGAGCCTCTACGTCGATCCGGCCGCGCAGGGCGCCGGAGTGGGCGGCCGCCTGCTGGCCGACGCGCAGGAGCGCATCCGCGCGGCCGGGCACGCCCGCGCGTGGCTCTACGTGTACGCCCAGAACGCGCACGGATGCGCCTTCTACGAGCGCCACGGCTGGGTGGCGATCGGCGGGCTGCTCGGCGAGGGTCACTGGCGCGCCCCCGGCCGGCGCTACGAGCGGCAGCTCCCCCCGCCGCCACCCGCGCCGGGCGCGGAGCCGCCGGGAGGGGGGACCCCGAGGGCCTGATGGGCGTCCTGGTCGCCGTCACCGATCACGCCGTGGAGCGCTTCCGCCAGCGCATCGGCGGGCGCGCGGGCGAGGTCGACGTGCGCCCCGAGATCGTCGGGCGCGTGGCGCGCGCGTGGGAGGCCGGGAGGGTGGATGAGCAGCCGCCGTCGGGCGCCACCGGCGCGCGCGGCTCGGTCTACGTCCGCGACCTCGTCGACCGCTCGCTGGTCTTCGTCTGCCGTCATGACCGCGCCGCCGGCGAGGTCGTCGTCGTCACCCTGTGGGAGGCCGAGGGCGGCGCGGCGCCGCCGCGCGTGGGCCGCCGGTGGACCGACACCCTGCGACGCGGATCGGGCTGAGTGGTACGGTCGGAAGCAGACGAACACCGCCAGAAGGAAGGGGCGCCTCATGGCCTTCACCACGCATCTCCTCGTCGTCGCCAACCGCACGGTCGACTCGCCCGAGCTGCTGGATGCGCTTCGATTGCGAGCCGAGTCCGGGCCGATCCACGTGACGATGCTGGCCCCGTCGACCTACGCCGAGCGCGCCGAGGTGCAGCGCCGCATGGAGCGCGCCGCCGCCCACCTCGATGCGGCCGGGGTGGACTCCGAGGCGATGGTCGGCGACGCGGACCCCATCGTGGCCGTGCAGGAGGCGTGGGACCCCGGCCGCTACGACGAGGTCGTCGTGAGCACGCTCGCGGTCGGCGCGTCGCGCTGGCTGCAGATCGACCTGCCGCATCGCGTGGCCAAGCTCACCGACTGCCAGGTCCGCCACGTCTCGGTGCCCGAGCGCCGGTCCGCGCCGGCGCGCCCGCAGCCCCCGCCCGAGCGCCGGCCGATGCTCGAGCGCGTCGCGTCGCTCATGCGATCGGGGACGCGCTCCGACGCCACCTGAGCCCGGTCAGGCCGCGAGGTACTCCTTCAGGCGCGTGTAGCGGGCGTGGGCGTCGCGGCGCCCGAGGGCCACGTGGAGCGCCGCGCGCTCGCCGACGACCACGCAGACGCGCTCGGCGCGGGTGATGGCGGTGTAGACGAGGTTGCGGGTGAGCATCAGGTGGTGCCCGCGATGCAGGACGACGACGACCGCCGGCGCCTGCGAGCCCTGGGCCTTGTGGATGGAGACGGCGTGGGCCAGGCGCATGGTGTCCAGTTCGCCCACGCCCAGCATCAGTCGGCGCCCGTCGTCGCAGGCCAGCAGCACGCGGTCGCGCTCGGCGTCGTGGTGCTCGATGACGCCCATCTCGCCGTTCATCAGCTCGCGCTCGTGGTTGTTCTTGGTCTGGATCACGCGGTCGAGGACCCGCAGCGGCGTGCCCGGAACGGCGGCGCCGTCGGCGTTCAGGCGGCCTCGCAGCTCGGCGTTGAGCGCGTCGATGCCCGCCGGTCCGCGATGCATGGGGGAGACGACGAGGACCTCGGCCCGCGGGTCGAGGTCGTAGTGGGCCGGCAGGCGCTGGGCGGCGAGCGCCACGACCTCGTCGCGGATGGCGTCGGCCCCCGAGCGTTCGATGACGAAGAAGTCGCGCACGTCGCCCGGTCCCGCGACCGTCGGTGGCGGCTCGCCGGCGTTGACCGCGTGCGCGGCGCGCACGATGAGCGAGCGCGCGGCCTGGCGGAAGATGTCGGTCAGGCGCACGACCGGCACGGAACTCGACTCGATCAGGTCGTCGAGCACGCGGCCCGGGCCGACCGGCGCGAGCTGATCGACGTCGCCCACCAGCAACACGTGCGTGCGCGGGCCGACCGCGCCGAAGAGCGCCTCGGCCAGGCGCACCGACAGCATCGAGGCCTCGTCGACGATGAGCACGTCGGTGCCCGGGATCGGGTCCTCGGGACCGCGTGCGAAGCCCTCGTCGGGGGCGTACTCGAGCAATCGGTGGATCGTCGTCGCCGGTGCACCCGTGATCTCGGCCAGCCGCCGCGCCGCCTTGCCGGTGGGAGCGCACAGGCGCACCGTGCGCCGCTCGGCATGGAGCAGGTCGACGAGCGCGCGCATGGTCATCGTCTTGCCGGTACCGGGGCCGCCGGTGAGGATCGCCAGCCGGCGCTCGAGGACGGCGCGCACCACCGCCCACTGGGCATCGGTGGGGGCCAGGTCGCCCGTCGGGCGCTCGATGGCGCCCAGGCGCAGGCGCGGCTCGTCGTCGATGAGCGTGCGCACGTGGCGCGCCAGCCGCGTCTCGACGGCGTGCATGCCGGGGTCGAAGACGCGGTCGCCCTCGACCACGAGCCGGCCGCGGGCGGCGAGATCGTCGATGCGGTCGTCGGCGTCGGCGCCGAGCATGCGCCGGGCGCGTTCGGCCAGCTCGGCGCGGGGGAGGTGGCAGTGGCCGTCGCCCTCCGCCTCGTGCAGCGCGTGGCGCAGCCCGGCGTCCAGCCGCCCGGGGGAGTCCGGCGGGGTGCCGAGCGCCTGGGCCAGCGCGTCGGCCGTCGCGAAGCCGATGCCGTCGAGCTCGGTCAGCCCGTAGGGGTCCGAGCGCAGCGTCTCGATGGCGCCCGGGCCGTAGGCGCGGTAGATGCGCGCGGCCACCGCGGCGGGGACGCCGTTCTCCTCGAGGAACAGCCGCACCGCGCGCAGCGCCCCCTGGTCCTCCCACGAGCGCACCGCCGCGCCGATCCGCGCCGTCCCGATGCCCGGCACCTCGCGCAGGGCGCGGTCGGGGTCGCGGTCGATCGCGGCCAGGACGTTCTCCGGGCCGTGGCGCTCGAGCAGCCATTGCGCCCCGCGCGGACCGACGTGCTTGACCGACCCCAGGTAGGCGAGCAGCGCGGGCTCGCTGGCGGGCTCCTCGACGCGGGCGCGCTCGGCCACGAAGCGCCAGCCGTGGCGCGGATGGCGCTGCCAGCCGCCCTGGACGGCGACCGACTCGCCCTCGTGGACGTGGTCGAGCGCGCCGACGAGCACGACGTCCTCGCCCTCGTCGCTGACCCCGGCCAGGACCGCGAACGCGCCGTCCGGCGCCCGCCAGCGCACGGCGGCCACCTCGACGCTGAGCGCGCGCTGTTCGGGGTCGAAGGGCTCCACCAGGCGAAGGTAGCGCCCGGCGCGGCGGGCTAGGGTGCCGAAGGCGGACAGGCCGCGAAGCCGCTGATGCTCGCCGCCTGAGGCGGGCCCCCGTGCGTTCTCACGCCGATCGCGCGCGGGACAGCAAGGCAAGTGCGCAGGCCGCGCCGGGGGTCAGGGGCGCCGGCGGTCGCGCGATCTCGAACGCCTCGACGACGTCGAACTCGTGGCCGCCCGCCCGCGCCGGAGCCGCTTGCAGCGCGAGCGCCACGCAGACCTCGGGGCGCAGGCGCGCGAGATCCCAGCCGAGGCCGAGCATGCGCACCGCGCCCGGGTCGACCGCCACGCCCAGCTCCTCCAGGGCCTCGCGCGCGACCGCGGCCGCGATCGGGTCGGGATGGGGCTCGAGCATGCCCGACGGCACCACGTGCCAGACACCGGGATCGAGCGGCAGCTCCGGGCGCCGGCGCCCGAGCAGCACGCGCCCGCCGGGGACGGTCGCCGCGACCGACAGCCCCAGCGCCGCGACCCGGCCGTCGCCGCGGCGCAGCGGGTCCCCGCCGGCCATGGCCGTCGCCCGCGCCCGCAGCGCGCCATCGCCGGCCAGCGCGTCGGCGGTGGCCACCATGTCGAAGTAGCCCGCCCGCCGCGCGCGCACGAGGCCGCCGGCGATGCTCGTCATGGCCAGCACCGGCCCGTCGTGCATCGCGGGCACGCGGCGGCGCAGCGCGGCCAGGTGCCCGGCGCCCCCGGCGCGCAGGGCCGGATCGACGGGCCACGGCCCGTCGTCGACCTCCACGCGCACGTCGCCGCGTGCCTCGACCTCCACCACGTGTGGGATGATGGCGCCAGTGCCGGGCATCGGGTCGGTCATCACCGCCATCGTCACCCCGTTCGACGAACGGCTCGAGGTCGACGAAGAGGCGTTCGTCGAGCTCATGGCGCACCTCGCGCGCCACGGTTCGGACGGCTTCGTCGTCTGCGGGACGACCGGCGAGGCGCCGACGCTGTCCGACGAAGAGCACCTGCGCCTCGTCGAGCTCGCCGCCGGCGAGCGGCCCGAGGGCACCACGGTCATCGCGGGCACCGGCTCGAACGACACACGCCACGCCTGCCACATGACCGAGCGCGCGACCGAGCTGGGCGCCGACGCGATCCTCTCGGTCACGCCCTACTACAACAAGCCCAACCGCCGCGGCCTGCGGCGCCACTACGAGGAGATCGCCCGGGCGACCGACAAGCCGATCGTCCTCTACAACATCCCCTCGCGCGTCGTCCTCGACCTCCCCAACGACTTCCTGGCCGAGCTGGCGCAGATCGAGCGCGTCGAGTACGTCAAGCAGGCCAACAACGCGAACCTCGCGCCGGTCGACGGGCTCGGCCTCTACGCCGGCAACGACGAGATCTTCGCCCGCACGTTGGACATGGGCGGCCTCGGAGGCGTCCTCGTGGCCAGCCACGTCGTCGGCGACGAGATGCGGCGCATGATCGACGAGCCCGAGCAGCGTGCGGAGATCGACGCGCGCCTGCAGGACGTCTGGAAGGCCATGGGCGTCACCACCAACCCGATTCCGGTCAAGGCCGCGCTCAACATGCTCGGCCACCGCGTCGGCGGCCTGCGGCTGCCGCTCGTCGAGGCCGACGAGGACGAGCAGGCGGCCGTGCGCGTGGTGCTCGAGCGGCACGGGTTGCTGCAGACCGCCGGAGCGTAGGCGTGGCGGACGGCACCCTGCGGGTCCTGCCCCTCGGTGGGCTGGGGGAGATCGGCAAGAACATGACGGTCTTCGAGTACGAGGACCGGATCGTCGTCGTCGACGTCGGCCTGCGCTTCCCGACGGCCGAGATGGTCGGCATCGATCTCGTGCTCCCCGACTTCGCCTACCTGCGCGAGCGCGTCGACGACATCGAGGGCATCGTGGTCACCCACGGCCACGAGGACCACCTCGGGTCGCTGCCCTGGGTCCTGCGCGAGCTGGCGGTCGACATCCCGGTCTTCGGCGGCCCGCTGACCACCGCTATGGCGCGCTCGAAGCTCGACGAGCACCGCCTCAAGGAGGTCGACGTCAACGACGTCAAGGACGGCGACCGCTTCGAGCTCGGGCCCTTCGAGGTCGAGCTCGTGCACATGACACACTCGATCCCCGACGCGGCCGGCGTGATCCTCTCCACGCCGGTGGGCACCGTCCTCGTCACCGGCGACTACAAGTTCGACCAGACGCCGGTCGACGGCATCCCCGCCGACGTCGGACGCCTGGCCGCGCTCGGCCAGGAGGATCTGCTGCTGCTGTGCGGCGACTCCACCAACGCGGACCGTCCGGGCTTCTCGCCCAGCGAGGCGATCGTGGGGCCCAAGCTCCAGGAGATCTTCCTGGGCTGCGAGGGGCGGATCGTGGTCACCTCCTTCGCGTCGAACATCCATCGCGTCCAGCAGGTGGTCGACGCCGCCGCCGCCCACGGGCGCAAGGTCTCGCTCGTCGGGCGCTCGATGCGCAAGAACGTCAACATCGGGCGCTCGCTGGGGCACATCGACGTGCCCGAGGGGATCCTCGTGCAGCCGCGCGAGCTCGAGGACTGGCCCGACGAGAAGCTCGTGATCATCTCGACCGGGTCCCAGGGCGAGCCGCTCAGCGCGCTGCGGCGCATGGCCCACCGCGACCACCCGCAGGTCGAGCTGCACGACGGCGACACCGTGCTCTTCAGCGCCACCCCGATCCCGGGCAACGAGCGCGCCGTCAACGAGACGATCGACCGCCTCTACCACATCGGCTGCGACGTCATCACGACCCGCGAGGCGCCGATCCACGCGTCCGGGCACGGCTATCAGGAGGAGCTCAAGCTGATGCTCAACCTGACCCGCCCGCGCTACGTGATGCCCTTCCACGGCGACCACAAGCGCATCCACCTGCACGGGCGCCTGGCCGAAGCGGTCGGCATCGACGCCGACAACGTGTTCAAGGGCGAGAACGGCCTGCCGCTGGAGCTTGACGGCAAGAGCGCGCGCTTCGCCAAGCCCGAGCGCTCGGGGATGATCTTCGTCGACGGCGTCGACATCGGCGACCCGGCCGACGTCGCCCTGCGCGACCGGCGCATGCTCAGCGCCGACGGCATCTTCGTCGTCGTGGCCACGATCTCCGAGCAGGACGGCTCGTCGGTGGCCGAGCCCGAGGTCATCTTCCGCGGCGTCCCGTACCCCGACGACGCCACCGAGATGCTCGACGAGATCCGCGACACCGTCGAGGCCTCGCTGGCGCGCGCCGCGGGCGAGGAGATCCGCGAGATCGACCTTCTCCAGCAGGTCCTGCACGACGACCTGGCCGAGTTCGTCTACGAGCGCCTGCGCCGGCGTCCGATGGTGCTCCCGGTCGTCGTCGAGGTCTAGACGGAGCCGACGCCGGTGGTCGCGGTCGCCCTGCTCGACGGCGAGGCCGCCGCGGACGGGGACCTGCTCGCCGCGCTCCGGGAGATCGTCAACGAGGCCTACGCGCGCGGCGAGGTCGGGCTGTGGCGCGAGGGCGCGCAGCGGATCGCCGATGAGGATCTGGGCGCCCTCGTCACGGCGGGCGAGCTGGCCGCCGCGCGCGAGGACGGGCGCGTCGTCGGCTGCGTGCGCGTGACCTCGCTCGACCCGCGGACCGGCGAGCTCGGGCTGCTGGCGGTGGCCGGGGAGCGCAGCGGATCGGGCGTGGGCCGCGCGCTGATGGCCTTCGCGCACGACCTCGCACGCGGGCGCGGCCACAAGGCGATGCGGCTGACGCTGCTCGTTCCGAAGGATGGATCGCATCCGTTCAAGGTCCGCCTCGGCGACTGGTACCGCCGGCAGGGCTACCGGGTCGTCGGGCGCGCGGACTTCGCCACGACGCACCCCGAGCCGGCGCGGCTCCTGGTCGCCCCCTGCGACCTCGTGACCTTCGAGCGGGCGCTGGGCTAGGCGACCGGCTCGGGCTCGCGCGCCGGGACGTCGGCCGCGGGCAGGCGCACGACGAAGCGCGCGCCGTGCTGGACGTCCTCGAGCACGACGCTGCCGCCGTGCGACTCGGCCACCGCGCGCACGATCGACAGGCCGAGCCCGCTGGACGAGCCGCGGTCGCCCGCGCCGCGGACGAAGCGCTCGAAGATCTGATCGCGCAGCTCGGGCGCGACGCCCGGCCCGTCGTCCTGCACGGCCAGCACGACCTCGCCGTTCTCGGCGCCGACCGTGGCGCGGATTCGCGTGCCCTTCGGCGTGTGGCGGATGGCGTTCTCGACGAGGTTGAGCGTCATGCGGTAGAGCTCGTCGCGGGTGCCGTCGACCACCGCGTCGTCAGCGTCGATCGTGAGATGGTGGCCGTCGGAGACCGGCCCGAGCTCGGCCGCCACCTCGACGAGCACGCGGCTGATGTCGGTCGGCTCGTGCGGCAGCTGGCGGTTGGCGTCGGCGCGGGCCAGCAGCAGCAGGTCGCCCACGAGGCGGCGCATGCGCTGCGACGAGCGCAGCGCCGAGCTCGCCGCCTCGCCGCGCTCGCCGTCGAGGACGTCGGTCAGCAGCTCGAGGTTGGCGAGGATCGAGGTCAGCGGCGTGCGCAGCTCGTGCGAGGCGTCGGCCACGAACTCCCGCTGGCGCTGCAGGGCGCCCTCGGTCTCCTCCTGCGCCGCTTCCAGCGAGTCGAGCATGGCCTGCAGCGTCCGGGCGAGCTCGGCCACCTCGTCGTCGGCGGCCGGCTGGGGGATCGTCTTGGAAGGGTCGCGCGTGCGCTGGATGTCGCGCGCGGCCGTGGTCATCCGCGCGACCGGGAGCATCGCGCGGCGCCCCAGCAGGACCCCGCCCATGAGCGCCAGGAGGGTGCCGCCCAGGACGCCCGCGGTGAGGAAGAGCCGCACGCGGCGGATCGTCGCCTCGACGTCGGAGACCTTGCGCGCGTACTGGAGGACCATCTGGACGACCACGCGGCTGGGGTGGCCGTTCGGGTCGACGACCTTGACCGGGCGCTTGCGCACCTCGACGCGCAGGCCGCCGTAGTTGGCGCTGCGCGTCGGGAAGATGAGGCCGAAGTTCGGCGCGCCCGGCGTGCGGTCGAGGATGCGGCCGTCCGGCCACAGGATCCTGATCGTGGCGTTGCCCGCGGCGGCGAAGTCACGCAGGTCCGGGCCTCCGGCCGCGCACTTGCCCGCCGGGATGTTGCAGACGAGCGTGACGCGGTCCGAGAGGTTGTCGACGGCGGCCGCGAGCTCGTTGTTGAAGTCCGAGCGCACGCGCGACGAGGTCACCTGGCCGATGACCACCGCGAAGCCCGAGAGGATGACCAGCGTCAGGCCGGCCGAGAGCAGCGCCAGGCGCCACCTGATCGCGATGCCCTCAAGCACGCAGCACGTACCCCGCGCCCCGGATGGTGTGCAGGAGCCGCGCCTCGCCGCCGGACTCGAGCTTGCGGCGCAGGTTGGAGACGAAGACCTCGATCGTGTTCGTCGTGGCGAACGGGTCGTAACCCCAGACCTCTTCCAGCAGGCGCTGGCGCGGCACGACGATGCGCTCGTTGCGCATGAGGTACTCGAGCAGCTCGAACTCGCGCTGGGTGAGATCGATCTCGCGGTCGCCGCGGCTGACCTCGTGGGTGTCGGGGTTCAGCGCGAGGTCGCCGACGACGACCGAGGCGCTGCCGCGCGGTGGCCGGCGGCGCAGCAGCGCGCGCAGGCGGGCGAGCAGCTCCTGGCGCTCGAAGGGCTTGACCAGGTAGTCGTCGGCGCCCGCGTCGAGGCCCTCGACCCGCGCCTCGAGGGCGTCGCGCGCGGTGAGCATGAGGATCGGGACGTCGTCGGCCGAGCGCAGCCTGCGCGCCACCTCCATGCCGTCGAGCTTGGGCAGCCCGAGGTCGAGGATGACGAGATCGGGGTTGAAGGCGGCCGACTGGTCCAGCGCCGCCTCGCCGTCGCCGGCCACGCGCACCTCATAGCCCTCCAGGCGCAGCGATCGCTGCAGGACCTGGGCGATCTCCTCGTCGTCCTCGACGACGAGCACGCGTGGGTCGCGTCCGGTGACACTCATGTGCAGAGGACCACTGTAGGGGGCTACGTCAACGCGCGCTAAGGCAAATAGAGCCGCACGTTGCGGTCATCCGCCGCCCCCGCCTCGCGCTGCGGCCGCCCGCCCTGCGCGTCGAGATAGGCGAGCTCGCGCGCGGTGTCCGCGAGGGGGCCGGGCGCGGTGTCGAGCATCCACGTCTCGAGCACCGTGCGGCCGCCCGGAGCCTCGCTCACCCGCAGCACGCGCGCCTGCTGCGGGTAGTCCGCCAGAGAGGCGGTCTGCACGAGCCAATAGCCGCCGGTCGCCGTGTGGCGGGCCACGACGCGGTTGTGGTGCGTGTCGCCGGCCAGCGCCGCCACGACGTGGCGATCGGCGTCGAGCAGGGCCAGCGCCGCCTGGCCGCCGTCGACGCTCGTCATCGGCTGATGGGAGACGACGATCACCCGGCGCGCGCCCGCGGCGGCCAGCTGCGCGGAGAGCCACTGCGCCTGCGCTGCCGACACGACGCCGCCCGAGCCGACGTCGCGGCGCACGGTGTCGAGCACGATGACGCGCACGCCGCGCCCGGCGTCGAACACGTAGTCCATGCGCGCCCCCGTCCCGCCGTGGCCGCTGGCCGCGCGCAGCCCCGCGACGGCCTCCCGCGGGGTCAGCTCGCGGCGCGCCGGATCGGGCGCCACGCGCGCGGTCGTCCCGGGCAGGCCCCCGCTGAGCGCGCTGTCGACGAGCTGCGGCGTGAGCGCGTTCTCGCTGCGCGGGACGTCGAGCCCGGCGTCGGGCGTGACCAGGCGCTCGCCGCCGACCGCGACCGCGGCCGTCGAGGGCGTGCGGGCCAGCTCGCCGGCGACGAGCAGGTCGTGGTTGCCGGGCACCGCGTACCACGGCGCCCGTAGCCCGGGGGCGCGGAAGGGCCGCTGGGCGGCGTCGAGCAGCCCGGGATGGCGCGGCGGGTCGACGTCGGGGCGGTAGTAGGCGGGGTCGGGGTCGGTGGCCGCCTGCACGCCCTGGTAGCCGGGGGCGCCCGAGTCGGGGTCGGCGCGGCCGCCGTCGAGGACGGTGCGCGCCAGCGCGAGCTCGTTGGCCTGCGCGTTGTCGATGAGGTCGCCGGTGACGACGACCGCGTCCGGGCGCGCGGCGTTGACCGAGCGCACGGCTGCGTCGAGAACCTGCGACGAGAGCGCCTCCTGCGGTCGGAAGGTCGAGGAGAAGGGCCCGCCGAGGCGGTCGAGGAACGGCACTCGCGCCGGCGACTCCTCATCGCGCACGTGGACGTCGGTGAGGATCGCGAGGCTCGCCAGCGTGCGGGTGGGCGC
The DNA here is from genome assembly GCA_963807305.1 of uncultured Actinomycetes bacterium. Lineage (GTDB taxonomy): Bacteria > Actinomycetota > Thermoleophilia > Solirubrobacterales > Solirubrobacteraceae > JAOPZW01. Next base: position 194,538 of record CAWEBN010000007.1, on the reverse strand, counting down.
GATCGGGGCCGCGAGGTCCGTGCGGTCGCGCAGCGGCTCGCCGGGCCCGCGGGTCAGGAAGCCGTCGCCGTCGGGGTCCTGCCATGTCGCCACCACGGTCGACCCGCTTGGGCCAGAGGACTGCGAGTCGCTGCCTCCGCAGCCCGCGACCGCGAGCAGGGCGACGGCCAGGGCGACGGCCGCCCGCATCACTCCTCCCTCAGCCCCCGCAGGGGCGGCGACGCCGTCGCCCGGCGCGCGACCCAGGCGGCCGCCACCACGCCGAGCAGCGCCAGCCCGCCGAGGACCAGCGCGGCCTGGCCGGACGAGGACCGCGGGGCGAGGTCGGCGTAGCCGGCGGCCAGGTGCCCGACGAGCGGGGCGAGCACCAGGCGCTCCAGGGCGAGCGCGAGGACCGCGGCGGGGAGCGCCACCGCCAGCGCCGCCCCGGCCAGCACGGCGCCGACGGTGACGCCCTCGGCGCCGGTGGCGCGCAGCAGGGCGAGCGTCGGGGCGCGCTCGCGGGCCACGAGGCCGAGGCCCTGGACCAGCGCATACAGGCACACGAGCGCGTCGACGATGGCCACGACGCGCAGCAGCGCGGCCAGCGTGCCGAGGAAGGCGCCGTTGCGCGTCGTGGCGCCGCCGACCGCGGCGGGCTGCGCGCCGAGCGTCGCCAACCGTCGCGTGACCGCGGCGCGGTCGGCGCCGCGCGTGAGCTTGACCACGACCTGCGGAGTGGCGCCCGGGTCGGCGGCCAGCACGCGCGGCGGGCGCACGTAGGCTACGCGGCCGTTGTCGTCGAGCGCGCGGACGGTCCCGACGACGCGGAAGCGAGCCTCGCCACCGCTCGGCATCTGGACTGCGAGCGTCGATCCCACGCCGATGCCCAGCGCCTGCGCCAGGCCGACGCCGACCTCGGCCTCGTCGCTGCCGCGCAGGCGGCGCCCGGCGTCCAGCGGGGGGTCCTCGAAGCGGGTGTGGTCGCCGGGGAAGGCCAGGAGCTTGACCGGCTCGCCCAGCGCGAAGGAGTCCGCGCCCTGCACCACGTAACGCGGCGCGGCATCGGCCACGCCGGGCAGCGCACGCACCTCGCCGGCGCGGTCGGCGGGCAGCCGCGCGGTGAGGTCGTAGCGCTTGCCCACCGAGCCCGGGTCGTCGCGCAATGCGGAGACCAGCGAGGCCAGCCCGAGCATGAGCAGCACCACGGCGGCGCTGACCGCGAGGACGGCGATGCCGGCGGCGGCGCGCCCGCGGCGAGCCAGCGCGAGGCGCGCCCCGAGCGCCGCGAAGCCGCCGCCGAGGCGCAGCCGCCGGGCGCTCGCGACCTCGGCGCCGCGCAGCAGGGCGATGGTCGGGCGCGCGGTCGCCCGCCACGCGGGCCAGGCCGCCGCCCCGGCCACGACCGCCACGATGGCCAGCAGGGCGCCGGCCAGCGGCAGGAGCAGCGCCCAGCCCGGCGGCTGCTCGTTGAGTGCCTCGAGCAGCCTGCCGGCCGCGCCGCGGACGGCGATCGCCCCGCCGGCGAGGCCCACCACGCCGGCCACTGCGCCCGTCCGCGTCGCGCGCCAGGCGTGCTCGCGCGCTATGCGCGCGCGCGAGAAGCCGATCGCCCGCTGCACGCCGATGGCCGGCAGCCGGCGCTGGACGTCGGCCGCGGTGGTGGCCGCGAGCATCGTCGCTGCCGCCCCGAGTGCGATGAGCGAGAACGCGATCAGCAGCGCGATGACGATCCCGGCCGCCGAGTCGATCAGCACCCGCACGCCGCTGCGGGTGACGAAGCGCACGCCCTGGATCTGGGTGCTCGTGGCGCGCGCCTGCTGCAGGAGCACGTCGACGCGGCCGGGGTTCGCGGCCCAGATGAGCGCCTGGTCGACCGGAAAGCGCCGCTGGGTCTCGCGCTCGAGCCACGCGCGCGAGATGTACATCCGCGGGGCCGACGCGAGTGGGAAGGCGACGTTGTCGGGCGCGACGGCGATCCCCACCACGCGCAGCGACCCCAGCCGCCCGACCTGGACCTGGTCGCCCACGCCCACGTGCCAGGCGTTGGCCACGCCGCGCTCGATCACGACCTCGTTCGGCCGCCCGGAGACGTCGCGCCCGTCGACGATCGCGTAGCCGCGCCGGCCCGGGTCCACGAGCGCCACGCTGCCCTTCTCCGACGAGCCGTCCCTGCCGCTCACGCCGACGCCGGTGAGCTCGAGGCGGTACGAGCGAGCGGCGACGTTGGGCAGCGCGCCGACGATGCGGTCGATCTCGTCGCGCGACTCGGCCCGGAAGCGGACGATCACGTCCGGCAGATCGGCCTGCCGCGCGGCGCGGTCGAAGCCGGTGGCCAGCCCGTAGGCGACGGTCACCGCGGCGCCCGCCATCGCCGCCGCCAGCAGCACCCCCATGAAGGCGAGCCGGTTGCGCCTCACGGCTCCAGGCGCCCGTCGACCAGGCGCAGGACGCGGTCGGCGGCGCTCGTGGCCGCCTCCTCGTGGGTGACGAGCACGACGGCGCGACCGTCGTCGGCGGCGCCGCGCAGGAGTCCCAGCACGGCGGCGCCGGCCTCGGGGTCGAGGTTGCCCGTCGGCTCGTCGGCCAGGATCAGCTCGGGCTCCTGCACGAGCGCGCGCGCCACGGCCAGGCGCTGCTGCTCGCCCCCGCTGAGCTCGTGGGGCATGCGCGCCGCGGCACCGTTGAGCCCGAGGCGCTCGATGAGCGCGCGCCCGCGGGCGGGCGCGTCGGGCGCGCTGCCGGGCAGCCGCGTGGGGAGCAGGACGTTCTCCTCGCCCGTGAGCTCGGGGACGAGGTGGTAGGCCTGGAAGACGAAGCCGACGTGGTCGCGGCGCACGCGGGTGAGCTCGCGCTCGGGCCGGCCGTCCAGGCGGCGGCCGACGACCTCGATGGTGCCGGCCTCGGGCCGATCGAGCGCGCCCAGGAGGTGCAGCAGCGTCGACTTGCCCGAGCCCGAGCGCCCGATGACGGCCACCAGCTCGCCGGCGCTCACCTCGATGGCGGCGCCGTCGAGCACGCGGCGGGCGGCGCGGCCGCTGCCGTACGTCTTCACGAGGCCCCGCGCCGCGACGACGATCACGCGTCCACGGTAGGCGACGCTCGTGAACCGTGGGTGAAGTCATCAGACTGAGGCCATGAGCGAGGTCGAGATCGTGAGGCTGGACGAGCTCCCGCTGAGCAACATCGCGCGCGAGTTCGTCGGCGCGGACCACGGGGGCGTGGGCATCTGCGCCATCCTCGTCGAAGCCCCTCCCGGCGCCGGGCCGTCGCTGCACCGCCATCCCTATCCCGAGGTCCTGATCACGCAGGAGGGAACGGCGACCTTCCTGCTCGGCGAGCATGGGGAGCAGCGCGAGGTGGGTGCGGGGGAGATCGTCGTCGTCCCGGCCGGGCAGTGGCACGGCTTCGTCAACTCCGGCGAGGGCCCGCTGCGCCAGCTCGACATCCACGTCAGCGCGAGCTTCCACACGGAGTGGCTCGTGCAATGACGAAGCACGAGCACGGCCGGTGAGCCGACGTGCAGGGCAGGGTCGTGGCCGCCGAGGTCGAACAGGGTGGCGATCGCGATGCCCCCTGCCCGCAAGCCAGCCAAGTCCCGCTCCAAGAAGGCCCGCGCCCGGCGCTCGCCGGTGCCGTGGCCGCCGCGCCTGCCCATCTTCGAGCAGCGCCATCTGGACCTCATCGGCCTCGGCCTGGTGGCCGTCGGCGTCTTCCTCGCCTTCCCGCTCTACGCGGGCTGGGAGGGGGGCGAGGCGGGCCAGGCGATCGTCGACGGCCTGACATGGGCGGTCGGCCGCGTCGCATGGGCCACTCCGGTGGCGCTCGTGGCGGCCGGCGCCCTGCTCGTCATGCGCCCCGCGCTCCCTGCGGGCGTGCGGCCCTTCCGCGCCGGCGCGCTGTGCCTGCTCGCCGCCTCCTGCCTGGGGCTCGCGGTCGGCACGCTGGGCTTCGGGCCGGGCGACGGCGCGCCCGTCGCCCAGCGCGGTGGGCACCTCGGCCAGGTGATGGCCGACGCGAGCACGCGCCTGTTCTCCGATGTCGGCGCCCACATCCTGGCCGTCTTCCTGTTCTGCGCCGCGCTGCTGCTGCTCACCGGCGCGACGATCGCGGGCGTGCTGCGCTTCACCGGCGAGCAGGTGGTCGAGACGGCGCGCACGCTGCGCCCGCCGCCGCGCTCGCGAGCGGAGCCGGGGCCCGGCTACGACCCGGACGCCACCCAGCCGCTGCTGCCGCCGGACCTCGAGGACGAGGAGGTCGTCATCCGTCCCACGAGGACCGGGGAGCTCGACGGCGCCCTGCGCTATCCCGACCTCTTCGAGGCCGCGGTCGCCCCGCCGGCGCGCGTGGAGGAGGAGCAGGCCGTGGAGCCCGACATCGAGCCCGAGCCCGAGCCGCTCCCGGAGCCTCCCGCGGCCGAGCGCGAGGACGAGGACGAGGACCAGCCGCCGCTCGAGCACCTCGACCCCGGCGACGTCGAGTTCCGACTGCCCGACACCCGGATCCTCAAGCGCTCGAGCGCAGACCAGATCAAGCCCGACACCGCGGGCCAGGAGAAGACGGCCACGCGGCTCGTCGAGGCCCTCGGCCACCTGGGCGTGCAGGCGCAGGTCATCGGCGCCGTCGCCGGCCCGCACATCACGCGCTACGAGCTGCAGCTCGCGCCCGGCGTGAAGATGGCGAAGGTCGCCAACCTCAAGAACGACCTCGCCTACGCGCTGGCCGCCACCGAGATCCGCATCCTCGCCCCGATCCCGGGCAAGCGCGCGGTCGGCGTCGAGGTCCCCAACCGCCACCGCCGTGTGGTCACCCTCGGCGACGTCTTCTCCGAGCCCCCGCGCGACTTCTCGCCGCTCACGGTGTGGCTGGGCAAGGACGTCTCGGGCAAGGCGATCCCCGCCGACCTGGCCAAGATGCCGCACCTGCTCGTGGCCGGTACCACCGGCGCGGGCAAGTCGGGCGCCATCAACGCGATGCTCTCCTCGATCCTGCTGCGCGCGACGCCCGACGAGGTGCGCCTCGTCCTCGTCGACCCCAAGCAGGTCGAGCTCAACCACTACGAGGCGATCCCGCACCTGCTCACGCCGGTCATCACGAGCCCGCGGATGGCGGCCAACGCGCTGCAGAACCTCGTGCGCGAGATGGAATGGCGCTATGGCGTGATGAGCGTCAAGCGCACCCGCTCGCTCATCGAGCTCAACAAGCTGCGCGTGCGCGAGGGCGAGAAGGCGCTGCCCTACATCCTGTGCGTCATCGACGAGCTCGCCGACCTCATGATGGTCGCGCCGGCCGACGTCGAGGACTCGATCATCCGCCTGGCCCAGAAGGCGCGCGCGGTCGGCATCCACCTCGTCCTCGCCACGCAGTCCCCGCGGGTGGACGTCATCACCGGCATGATCAAGGCCAACGTGCCGTCTCGGATCGCCTTCTCGGTCAGCTCCCAGACCGACTCGCGCGTGATCCTCGACCAGAACGGCGCCGAGTCGCTGCTGGGCCAGGGCGATCTGCTCTTCTCGCCGGTCGGCACCTCGCGGCTGCAGCGCATCCAGGGGGCCTACATCGACGAGCCGCAGATCGAGGCGCTCACGAGCTTCTGGTCGCGCCAGGGCGAGCCGCAGCTGCGCGAGGACCTGCTCGAGGAGATCGAGCCCGAGCTGGTCGAGAAGGGCGACGACGATGGCTTCGACCCCGACGAGGACCCGCTCCTGGGCGACGCGATCTCGCTGGTCGTCGAGATGGGGACCGCGTCGACCTCCATGCTCCAGCGCCGTCTACGGCTCGGCTACACGCGTGCCGGGCGGCTCATCGACATGCTCGAGCGGCGCGGCATCATCTCCGGCTACGAGGGCTCCAAGCCGCGCCAGGTGCTGGTCACCGAGGGCGATCTGCCCCGTGTGCTGGCCGCGCTGGAGCCCGCGCCCGAGGCCGAGTCCGAGCCGGTCAGGGTGCCGCCGGACGACGACCTGGGCTGACGCTTGCACGAAAGCTCGCGCTCGCAGGGCTTTCACGGGGGCGCCGGTAGCCTTCCCGCCCGATGCCGGACATCGGCACCACCCTGCGGGAGGCGCGCATGCGCGCCCGGATCGACATCTCGGAGATCGAAGCCGAGACGAAGATCCGTGCCAAATATCTGCGCGCGCTCGAGAACGAGGAGTGGGACCTCCTCCCGGGCCCGACGTACGTCAAGAGCTTCCTGCGCACGTACGCCGACGCGCTGGGGCTCGACGGCAAGCTCCTCATCGAGGAGTACAAGCTGCGCCACGAGCGCCTCAGCGACGTCGAGCTGCAGCCGATCGCCCCGCCCGGGCAGCGAGAGCGCCGGCGCCGCCCGCGGGCGGCCATTCCGCGCGGCTGGCTGGTGGCGCTCGTGGTCCTGGTCCTGCTCGCCGGGCTCTGGGTGATCGGCAACCGCAACTCCGGCGACAGCGGCGGGCAGGGCAGCACGCCGCCGCCGGTGTCGACCCCCACCACCACCTCCTCGGCCGGCAAGGCGTCGCCGTCGAAGAAGAAGGCCGCCGCGAAGAAGAAGGCCAAGGCCAAGCCGAAGGTCGCGCGCCTGACCATCGTCGCCACCGGCCAGGTCTACGTGTGCCTGAAGGCGGCGGGCAACCGCACGCCGGTGCCGGGGATCGTGCTGACCGGCGGCGCCCGGCAGGGCCCGTACAAGTCCTCGCGCTTCCGCCTGCAGCTGGGGACCTCCGAGGCGCGGCTGATCGTCAACGGCAAGTCGCGCAGCGTCCCGTCGGTGGCCAACGGCATCGGCTACGAGATCACCCCTCGAAGGGTGCGCCGCCTGCCATCCGCGCAGTGGCCGCGCTGCCCCACGGCGTGAGCGCGCACGCCGGCATCGTGGTCACGGGCACCGAGGTCCTCACGGGCCGCGTGACCGACCGCAACGGGCCGTGGCTGTCCGAGCGCCTGCGCGACCTCGGCGTCGACCACGCCTACACGCTGGTCGTCGGCGATCGCCGCGAGGACATGGAGCAGGCGCTGCGCTTCCTGGCCGCGCGCGGCGTCGACGTCATCGTCACCAGCGGCGGGCTGGGGCCGACCGCCGACGACCTGACGGCCGAGGTCGTGGGGGCGTTCGCCGGGCGCGAGATGGTCCTCGACGAGCCGCTCGAGGAGCGCATCGCCGAGATCCTGCGCCCGCTGCTCTCACGCTGGCCCGATCTCGACCCCGACGCGGTCCGCGCCTCCAACCGCAAGCAGGCCGTCGTGCCGTCCGGCGCCACCATCCTCGAGCCGGTCGGGACCGCGCCCGGGCTGGTGGTACCGGTCGACGGCGGCCCGACGGTGGTCGTGCTGCCCGGGCCGCCGCGCGAGCTGCACGAGATGTGGCCGGCGGCGGTGCGGACGGAGGCGTTCCGGGCGGCCGTCGCCGGGGCGGTCGAGCTGCGCCAGGAGATGCTGCGGCTGTTCGGGATCCCCGAGTCGGAGATCGCCGAGACGCTGCGCCTGGCCGAGGACGCCCATGGCCTGCAGGGGCTGGAGATCACGACGTGCCTGCGCCGCGGCGAGGTCGAGGTCGTCACCCGCTTCTCGCCCGCGGCGGCCGCGTCGTATGAGCGCTTCGTGGAGACGGTCCGCGAGCGCCACGCCGACACCCTCTTCTCCGATGACGGGCGCACGGTCGACCAGCAGGTGGCCGACCTGCTGCGCGCACGCGGGCTGACGATCGCCACGGCCGAGTCCTGCACGGGCGGCCTGCTGGCCGCGCGCCTGACCGACCTGGCCGGCTCGTCGGACTACGTACAGGGCGGGCTCGTCGTCTACTCCAACGAGGCGAAGGTGGCGCTGGCGGGCGTCGATCCCGGGCTCATCGAGCGCGTGGGAGCCGTCTCGGTCGAGGTGGCCGAGGCGCTGGCCGACGGGGCGCGGGCGGCGCTGGACGCTGATCTCGGCGTGGGCATCACCGGCGTGGCGGGGCCCGGGGGAGGGACGCCCGAGAAGCCGGTCGGGCTCGTGTGCTTCAGCGTGGCGGGAGCGGACGGCGATCGCCTGACGCGGTCGATGACCCTGCCGGGGAACCGGGCCGACATCCGCGACCGCTCGACCACCGTCGCCATGCACCTGGTGCGGCGGCTGCTCGTCGGGCCGTGACAGCGCGTCATTGCTCGACCATGGCGACGGTGGCCTCCGCAGCTGAGCCCTCGCGATGAGCGCGCGCCTCTTCGCGGCCCTCGAGCTCCCGGCCGACATCCGCGCCGGCCTGGCGGCCTTCGGGCGCGAGGCCGCCGCGCGCGACCGTGCCCTGCGCCCGTCGCGCGAGGACGCCCTGCACCTGACGCTCGCCTTCCTCGGCCATCGCGCGCTCGACGAGGTCGACCCCGCACGCGAGGCCGTGCGCTCCGTGGCCGGCTCCCCGGCGCCGGTGCTGAGCCTCGCCGACCCGCTGTGGCTGGCCCCGCGCCGACCGCACGTGCTCACGGTGGGGCTCGAGGATGCCGACGGCGTGCTCGCCGCGCTGCAGGCCACCGTCGTCGAGCGGCTGGCCGACGCCCTGCCGTGGGAGCCCGAGGCCCGGCCGTTCCGAGCGCACATCACCGTCGCGCGGGTGCGCCGTGAGTGGCGCCCCCGGATCGACGACCTGCCCGAGGCCCCGCAGGCGACCTTCACCGCCGATGCGGTGGTGCTCATGCGCTCGCACCTGGGCGGGCGCGGACCGTCGCGCTACGAGCCGCTCGAGCGCGTGCAGCTGGCCTCGTAGCGCGCATTGCGCGCGTTGCGCCGCGGTTTCGTCGCGATCGCGCGTAGAGCCGTGACACGAACACCCGTACGGTCGGGTTCCGTCCGATCGGGCGTCGACACTGCACTGCTCACGAAGCGCCAACCAGAGAGGTCCCCCAACCCCATGCCTACCGAAGAGGAGAAGGCCGCCAAGGCCCGCGACGCCGCGCTGCAGGGCGCGCTCACGCAGATCGAGCGCCAGTTCGGCAAGGGCACCGTCATGCGCATGGGCGACGAGGGTGCGCAGGTGCGCGTCAACGCGATCCCCACCGGCGCGCTGTCGCTCGACCTCGCGCTGGGCATCGGCGGGGTGCCACGGGGGCGCATCGTGGAGGTCTTCGGCCCGGAGTCCTCGGGCAAGACGACGCTGATCTACCACGTCCTGGCCGAGGCCCAGAAGCTCGGGGGCGTGTGCGCCTTCATCGACGCCGAGCACGCGATGGACCCGCTGTACGCGCGGGAGATCGGCGTCGACATCGACGAGCTGCTCGTGTCCCAGCCCGATTACGGCGAGCAGGGGCTCGAGATCGCCGACATGCTCGTGCGCTCCGGCGCGGTCGACGTGGTGGCCATCGACTCGGTGGCCGCGCTCACGCCGCGCGCCGAGCTCGAGGGGCAGATGGGCGACCAGACCGTCGGCCTGCAGGCGCGGATGATGAGCCAGGCGATGCGCAAGCTGGCCGGCAACCTCAACCGCACGCAGACGCTGTGCATCTTCACCAACCAGATCCGCGAGAAGGTGGGCGTGATGTTCGGCTCGCCGGAGACCCAGCCCGGCGGTCGCGCGCTGAAGTTCTACTCGTCCCAGCGCCTGGACATCCGCCGCATCGAGACCCTCAAGGAGGGGACCGAGGCGGTCGGCAACCGCGTCCGCGTCAAGGTGGTCAAGAACAAGGTCGCGGCGCCCTTCCGCCAGGCCGAGTTCGACATCGAGTTCGGCAAGGGCTTCTCCACGTCGGGCTGCCTGATCGACCTCGGCATCGAGCACAACGTGGTCACCAAGTCGGGCTCGTTCTTCTCCTACGGCGACGAGCGCCTCGGCCAGGGGCGCAACAACGCCAAGGCCTACCTCGACGAGCACGTCGAGGTCGCCAAGGAGATCGAGGCCAAGATCTACGAGGCGCTGGGCATCGATCGCGACCTCGTCCAGCCGATCGATCCCGATCTCGCCGCAGTAGCTGGCGACGTGCCGGTCGCCGAAGCCGACGCTGCGGCCGCCCCGATCGAACAGGCGGCGTGACCGACCCCGAACGCCTGCAGCACGCGCTGGACCTGGCCTACCGCTTCCTCGGCCACCGCGACCGCACGGTGGCCGAGGTGCGCGAGCGCCTCGCCGCCGAGCGGGTGGAGCCGGACGTCGTCGATGAGGCGATCGAGGAGCTGCGCCACCTGGGCTACCTCGACGACGCCCGCTACGCCCAGCGCTTCGCCGACGACCGTCGAACCATCGACGCATGGGGCGCCGAGCGGATCGAGCGCCGCCTGCTCGCGGTGGGGGTCGACCCGGAGCTGATCGCGGCCGCCCTCGGCGACCAGGGCGCCGGCGAGGAACTCGAGGCCGCCCTCGCCGTCCTGCGCCGGCGCTTCGCGCAGCCGCCGCGCCACGACCGCGAGCGCGACCGCGCCCTCGGCCTGCTCGTGCGCAAGGGCTACGAGCTCGACGTCGCCTACGACGCGGTCCGGGCCTTCGAGCGCGACGCCGCCTGAGGGCACCGACCGCCCAACCGGTCCGCGTGGCCGCCGCACGGCATCGGATTGCGCCGGCCGTCGCGCGGTACTACGATCCAACCAGCGAACGACTGCCCGCGAGGGCGACGAAAGACCAGCAAATCAGCGTATTTCCGTTATCGGCAGCTTCAGCTTCGACGCGAACATCATGAAAGCCTCACCCGGGCGAGCCCGCCCGTCGACACCCATCCACTCCGCACACCTCCAGCGCACCTGAAGCGCGGCCCCCGCGGCCGCAAGCCACCTTCGTCCTGGTTCCACCGCCCGCGCGGCCGGTCGTCCGCCCCATGAACCACGGAAGAAGACCGTCTGGGCCGGGCGCCATCCCGGTCCACGGGGAGAGGACAGGCAATGGAAATCGTGATCGCGGCGGCCGTTCTGGCAATCGGCCTCGTCGCGGCTGCCACGCTGTACCGCGGGCATCTCGCGACCGCCAACGGCGGGCACGCCGACGCGCCGGCCGCCGCTGACCTCAGGCATCGCGAGGCCGCGGCCGCCGACGCGCGCGCCTCCGAGCGGGCCCGGTCGCTGGAGGACGCACTCGACCGGCGGTCGGCCGAGCTCGACGCGCGCGAGCGCGACCTCGAGGCGCACGTCGAGCGGCTCGCGGCCCAGGAGGAGGAGCTGGCCCACCTGCGCGACGAGCACGAGCGCGCGCTCGAGCGCGTCGCCGGCATCAGCGCCGGCCAGGCCAAGCAGGCGCTGCTCAAGGAGGTCGAGGACCAGGCGCGCCACGACTCGGTCAAGATCCTGCGCGTCGTCGAGGAGGAGACCAAGCGCGACGCCGAGCGGCGCGTGCGCTCGATCCTCTCGGTGGCCATGCAGCGCCTGGCCGCCAGCCACGCGGCCGAGACCACCGTCTCGGTCGTCCAGCTGCCCAGCGACGACATGAAGGGCCGCATCATCGGGCGCGAGGGGCGCAACATCCGCGCGCTGGAGAACCTCACCGGCGTCGACTTCATCATCGACGACACGCCCAACGCGGTCGTCCTCAGCGCCTTCGACGGCGTGCGCCGCGAGGTCGCCCGCATGACCCTCGAGAAGCTCCTGCAGGACGGGCGCATCCACCCGGCGCGCATCGAGGAGACCTACTACCAGGCCAAGTCCGAGCTCGAGTCCCACATCACCGAGCTGGGGGAGAAGGCCGTCTTCGAGGCCGACGTCCAGGGCCTCGATCCCGAGCTGACCAAGCTCCTCGGCCGCCTGCGCTTCCGCACCTCCTACGGCCAGAACGTCCTCGCCCACTCCGTCGAGTGCGCGCAGCTGGCGGCGATCATGGCCCACGAGCTGGGCGCCAGCGCGAAGACCGCGCGCCGCGCGGCCCTCCTGCACGACATCGGCAAGGCCGTCTCGCACGAGATCGAGGGTCCGCACGCCCTCGTCGGCGGCGATCTCGCCCGCCGCCACGGCGAGCCTGAGGCGGTCGCGCACGCGATGGAGGCTCATCACAACGAGGTCGAGCCCCAGACGGTCGAGGCGGTCATCGTCCAGTCGGCCGACGCGCTGTCCGGCGCGCGTCCCGGGGCCCGCGGCGAGTCGCTGGAGCAGTACGTCAAGCGCCTGCGCGACCTCGAGCACATCGCCACGCGCCACGAGGGCGTCGACAAGGTCTACGCGATGCAGGCCGGCCGCGAGATCCGCGTCATCGTGGCCCCCAACGCCATCGACGACGACGCCGCGATCCTCCTCAGCCGGTCGATCGCGCGCGACATCGAGAAGGAGCTCGAGTACCCCGGCCAGATCAAGGTCACGGTCATCCGGGAGTCGCGCGCGGTGGACTACGCCAAGTAGGACCGACCTGATATCCACTCGGCATGGGACTTCTCGACTTCCTGCGCCGCAAGCGCCCCGCCGACGAGCCCGGCGGCGGGGTGGGCTCGACCACGACCGACTCGGGCACGATGGCCGCGGCCACCGGCGCGGCCGCCATCTCGCCTGAGGGCAACGTGCCGCCCGCGGAGGGCGCAAGCGGCGGCCACGACCCCGGCGCCGGTGGCAGCGCCGACACCGGGGCGGCCGGCTACGACAGCGGCGGAGGCTTCGAGGGCGGCAGCGCGGACTTCGGCGGCGGTGGCGAGGCCTCCGGCGGTGGCGGGGACTCCGGCGGAGGAGGCGACCCCGGGGGCGGCGGGGACTCCGGCGGAGGAGGCGACTCCGGGGGCGGCGGGGACTCCGGGGGCGGCGGAGGCGATTAGCGTGGACCCGGTTGCAGAGGCCAGGGTCGAGGAGAGCGAGACCGGGAAGGTCGTCCAGAGCGAAGGCTGGTTCATCCTCAACCTCGCCGACGCGAGCTGGGAGCGCGACGCCGACCTCGGCACGTGGTGCGGTCTCGGCGCCCCCGACGCTCCCTTCACGCAGTTCGGGATCGGCCCGCACATGCTCATGCCCGGCCAGCCCAACGGGCGCTACCACGCCGAAGCCGCCCAGGAGGGCTTCCTCGTCCTCAGCGGAGAGTGCATCGCGATCGTCGAGGGCGAGGAGCGCCGGATGCGCCAGTGGGACTACCTGCACTGCCCGCCCGGGACCCACCACATCACGGTCGGCGCCGGCGACGGTCCGTGCGTGATCCTCATGGTCGGCACGCGCGGGCCGGACGTCGAGGAGACCGAGTACACGGTCGATGAGCTCGCAGCCCGCTACGGCGCCTCGGTCGCGCGCGACACCGCCTCGTCCAAGGAGGCCTACGCCGATCTCGCGCGCAGCTACACCCGCGTCCCCGCACCCTGGCCGCCGCGCGACTGACGGCGCCCCGCCGGTACGCTGAGACGATCAATGGCGGCCACGAAGCGCTTCCACGTCACGACGTTCGGGTGCCAGATGAACGAGCACGACTCCGAGCGCATGAAGGGCATGCTCGAGTCGTTGGGCTACGCCGAGGCGCCGCAGCGCGACGACGCCGACCTCATCCTCTTCAACACGTGCTCGATCCGCGAGGCGGCCGACAGCCGCTTCGTCGCCCATCTGCACCAGGCCAAGGGCGTCAAGCGCGCCCGGCCCGACGTCCTCATCGGGGTGGGCGGCTGCTGGGCGCAGTCGGTCAAGGACGACGTCTTCCGTCAGTTCCCGTTCGTCGACGTCGCCTTCGGCCCGGGCCAGGTCCACAAGCTCGCCGAGTTCCTGACCTCCGACTCGCTCAGCGCGCAGGGCTACTTCGAGTTCGAGGGCTTCACCGGGCACCTGCCGGCCAAGCGCGCCCGTGAGTTCCAGGCGTGGGTGCAGATCTCGGTCGGCTGCAACTGCCGCTGCTCGTATTGCATCGTGCCCTCCACGCGCGGGCGCGAGGTGTCGCGGCCGTTCGACGAGCTGGTCGAGGAGGTCCGCGGGCAGGTGGCCGACGGCGCCCGCGAGGTCACGCTGCTCGGCCAGAACGTCAACTCCTACGGGCGCGACCTGCGTCCGGACCGCCGGTCGTTCGCCGAGCTGCTGCACGCGCTGGACGCCATCGACGGGCTCGACCGGCTGCGCTACACGAGCCCGCATCCCAAGGACATGCGCGAGGACGTCATCCGCGCGCACGCCGAGCTCGCCTCGGTCTGCGAGCACATCCACCTGCCGCTGCAGTCGGGCTCGAGCGCGATCCTCAAGGCGATGCGCCGCACCTACGATCGCGGCCGCTACCTGGACCGCGTCGCGCGCATCCGCGAGCACGTGCCCGACTGCGCCATCACGACCGACATCATCGTCGGCTTCCCCGGCGAGACCGAGGAGGACTTCGCGCAGACGCTCGAGGTCTGCGAGGAGGTCGGCTATGACGGGGCCTTCACCTTCGTGTTCTCGCCGCGGCGCGGCACCGAGGCGGCGACCATCACGGAGGGCCTCGTCCCGCATGAGGTCAAGGTCGAGCGGATGGAGCGCCTGGTCGAAGTCGTTCAGCGCCGTGCCCACGAGCGCGCGCAGCGCTTCGTCGGGCGCACGCTCGACGTCCTCGTCGAGGGCCCGTCGCGCACCGACGCTTCGCGCATCCGCGGGCGCTCGCGCCACGGCAAGACGGTGAACTTCACCGGCCTCGCGGCACCCGGCGAGATCGTGGCGGTCGAGATCCACTCGGCCACGAGCACGACCCTGGCCGGCGAGGAGTCGCTGCTCTCGCGCGCGGCGGCGTAGTGGCCGCTCGGTCGCCCGTGGACGATCAGGAGCAGGGCGGCCCCGCGGCGCACGTGGCGGTCGTCGGCGTCGGCGCCATCGGCGCGGCGATCGCCGCGGCCGTGGACCGCGCGGGAGGCCGGCAGCTCGTGCTCTGCGCACGCCGGCCGCTCGACGAGGTCGTCGTCGAGCTCCCCGACGGCTCCGTGGTCACCGTCGATGCTCCCGTCGTGACCGATCCGGCTGTCCTCGACGGTCCCGCCGACTGGGTGCTGCTCGCGGTCAAGGCGCACCAGACGGCCGGCGCGGCCGGCTGGCTGTCGGCGCTGTGCGGGCCGCGGAGCACGGTTGCGGTGCTCCAGAACGGCATCGACCACGTCGAGCGCGTCGGCCCGCTGGTCGGCGACGCCCACGTCCTGCCGGTGGTCAACTGGTGCCCGGTCGAGCCGGTGGCACCCGGTCGCGTGCGCCAGCGCGACGCCCTGCGCCTCGCGGTCCCGGCCGGCCAGGCGGGGGAGGGGCTCGCGACGCTGCTCGGCCGCTTTGCCGACGTGACCGTCGGCGGTGCCTTCGAGCGCGAGGCGTGGCGCAAGCTGTGCGCCAACGCAGTGTCGGGCGTGATGGCGCTCGCCGGCCGGCCGGCGGAGGTCTTCGCGCTCGACGACGTGCGCGAGGTCGCCCGCGCGCTCGCGTACGAGTGCGCCGCCGTGGCCCGCGCCGAGGGCGTCGAGCTCACCGATCGTGACGCCGACGACGTGATCGCGTGGCTCGAGGCGCTGCCGGAGGACGCCGGCTCCTCGATCCTCACCGACCGTCTCGCCGGGCGCGCGCTCGAATGGGAGGCGCGCAACGGCGTGATCGGCCGCCTGGGCCGTCGCCACGGCGTGGCGACCCCGGTGTCCGACACGGTCTCGGCGCTCCTGCACGCGGCGAGCGACAGCGCGTAGACCGCGTCGTCCGCCCCGTGTGCGAACATACGTTCGTGCGTTGGGACAACCTCACGATCGAAGCCCAGGAGGGCACGGCGCTCCCCGGCTACCGCGAGCCGGCGATCGTGCGCCACTTCGACGCGCCGGAGGCGTTGGACACCCGTTTCTACGAGGTGCGAGCCAAATCCGCGCTCAACCGCGTGCCCGAGCGCTCGCGCATGCCCTTCCGTTGGACGATCAACCCCTATAGGGGATGCAGCCATGCCTGCCTCTATTGCAGCTGGGGCGAGACGCCGATTCTCATGGCGGATGGGCGGACACGGTTGCTCGCACACCTGTCACCCGGTGACCTCATTGTGGGCACCGAAGTGCGCGGGCGATATCGCCGCTACGTCACGACGGAGGTATTCGCGCACTGGTCGACGATCCAGCCCGGATATCGCGTCACGCTCGAGGACGGCACCGAGCTCATCGCAAGCGGCGATCATCGCTTCCTGACGAATCGTGGATGGAAGTTCGTCACGGGCGCATACGGCGGCCCCGGGCAGCGTCCGCACCTGACGACGAACAATGAGCTGCTCGGGACTGGTCGCTTCGCCGCCGGCCCCGAGGAGTCGAGCGACTACAAGCGCGGCTATCTATGCGGGATCGTGCGCGGCGACGGGCATATCGGCTCGTCTGCGTACAAGCGTGCCGACGGTACGGAAGGGGGGCGGACGCACCGGTTCCGTCTTGCGCTTGCCGACTTCGAAGCGTTGCGGCGCGCCTACCGATATCTCCTCGATGGTCGGGTCTACACGGAGGCATCGATCTTCTCCGCCGGTGGCGGTGGGCGCAGGGCCATGCTGGCGATCTCTGCACAGGCCGAGAGACGGGTCGCCCGCCTCGAGGAGATGATCCGCTGGCCGCTGTCGCCCAACGACGACTGGCGCAAGGGCTTCCTGGCGGGCATCTTCGATGCCGAGGGCTCCTGCGGGCGAGAGGCGTTGCGGATCTCGAACAAGGACAGGCTCATCCTGGACTGGACAACCTCGTGCCTCCGCCATTTCCGGTTCGATTGCGGCGAGGAACCGCCCAGGCCAAACGGCGTCACATGCATTCGGATCCGCGGCGGCCTCCGCGAACGTCTGCGCTTCTTCCACCTGACCGACCCAGCGATCACCCGCAAGCGCACGGTCCAGGGGATGGCGCTGAAGTCCGATGCCAAGACGCGCGTGATGAGCGTTGAGCCGCTTGGCATGGCGATGCGCCTGTACGACATCACCACCGGCACCGGCGACTTCATCGCCAACGGCGTGGTCAGCCACAACTGCTTCGCCCGACCAACCCACACGTACCTGGACTTCAACGCCGGTCGCGACTTCGAGAAGGAGATCGTCGTCAAGGTCAACGTTCCCGAGGTGCTGCGCGTCGAGCTGGCGCGGCCGTCGTGGAAGGGCGAGCACGTCGCGATGGGGACCAACACCGACCCGTACCAGTGGGTCGAGGGGCGCTACAAGCTCATGCGCGGGATCTGGGAGGCGTTTCGCGACGCGGCCAACCCGTGCTCGGTGCTCACGAAGTCGCCGCTGCTGCTGCGCGACCTCGACCTGATGAAGGAGATCGCCGCCGTCGCCGACATCAGCGCGAACCTGTCGGTGCCGACGATCGACGAGAAGGCGTGGCGCGCGAGCGAGCCGCACACGCCCAACCCGCGGGCGCGGTTGGAGGCCGTCGGCGAGCTCAACCGGGCGGGCATCCCGACCGGCGTCCTGGTCGCGCCGCTGATGCCCGGCATCAACGACGACCCCGCCCAGGTGGAGGAGATCCTGCAGGCGGCGGCCGATGCCGGAGCGACGGGCGTCAGCGGCATCGGGCTGCACCTCCGGGGCGAGGTGCGCGGCATCTTCATGGAGTGGCTGCGGTCCTACCGGCCGGACCTCGTCGAGCGCTACGAGGAGCTCTATGCACGCGGCGCGTACCTGCCGCGCGTAGAGCAGGAGCGGATCGGCGGGCTCATCCGACGGGCGCGGACGGTGACGCGGGCGCCGCGGTTCGGCGCCTTCCGGCGAGAGCCCGGTCGGGACTACGAGCCGATGTCCACGCCGGATTCCGGAGCCGAGCGGCCACCGCGGCCGCCGGAGCCGGAGCAGACCAAGCTCTTCTGACCGGCGGGTGGCGCGTGGGCGCTCTGTGACCACCGTCACAGCGTGGTCGCGATACCGACCGGGCAGGGTGGTGTTGTCCTTGTACGTAAGCGTTCATCACAACCTCGCCCCACCACGGATGAAGAACCTCTTCGACACCCAAAGCCACTCCTGGCGTGAAGCCGGCCTCGCGCGGCAGCTGAGCGTGCGCGCCGTCAAGCGCGCGCGCATCCAGGCCATCGTCATGGTCCCGGTCCTCATCGGGATCCTGGTCGTCTACGGCTATCGCGACCGCCTGTTCGGGTCCGCGTACGAGACGCCGGTGCAGATCGCGACGACGGTCGTGCTCATCGTCCTGGGCTGGCAGATCGCGCGCGACGTCGGGCGCGCGCTCGGGCCGACGCTGTTCCGGCGCCTGGACCCGGGCACGGCCGGCACGGTCGGCTTCCTCATCCGCCTGGCCTTCGTCGGGCTCGCCATCATCGTGGCGCTGCGGGTGGCCGGGCTCGATCCGCGCACGCTGGCGGTCGGCGGCGCGTTCACCGCCGTCATCGTCGGTCTCGCGGCGCAGCAGACGCTCGGCAACCTCATCGCCGGCACAGTGCTGCTCAGTGCGCGGCCGTTTCGCGTCGGCGAGCGCGTGCGCCTGCAGGGCGGCGGGATCGCTGGGCAGATCGAGGGCATCGTCAGCTCGCTGGGCCTGCTCTACACGACCTTCGCGCAGGGCGACGACCACGTGATGGTGCCCAACTCGGTCGTGCTCAACGTGGCCATCGTCCCGCTGCGCGAGCCCGACGGCGTCGACCTCCGTGCGCGCCTGCCGGCCGACGTCACCCCGCTCGAGGTCCAGCAACTGCTCGACTCCGCGATCGAGACGCCGGTACGCAGCCAGCCGCGGATCACGCTCGAGGAGCTCGACGGCGACGAGGTCGTCGTGCGCATCTCGGCGACGCCCGAGCGCCCGTCCGACGGTCCGCGGCTTGCGAGCGAGGTGCTCGAGGCCGTGGCGACGCAGACCGGGCGCGCCGCGTAGCCACGAGCGAGGTGCTCGAGGCCGTGGCGACGCAGACCGGGCGCGCCGCGTAGCTACGAGCGAGGTGCTGGAGGCCGTGGCGACGCAGACCGGGCGCGCCGCGTAGCCACGAGCGAGGTGCTCGAGGCCGTGGCGACGCAGACCGGGCGCGCCACATAGAGGCCGGGCGGCCGGGCGGCGCCGCGCCGGCGCCGGCGTAGCGGCCGGGTGGCGCTGCGGAGTAGGCCCGGCCCACGGCCGTGCGCGCTCCGACGCCCTGGTTGACAGGGAACCTGAGAGCGGGATAGGACATGCGGCGCAAAGCGATCGCGGTCGCGCGCGACCGCAGCGCGCGCGTCCGCTGCGCGCCCGACCGTCCCGCGCGCGATCCGCTCAGCGCGATCGCAACCCTCACAGGAGGCATGCCATGAAGCTCCTCGGTCGCTCCCAGCTCGTCGCCTTCGCGGCGGTCACGATCATGGCGGTGGGCGTCGGCGCCGCGCTGGCCAACACGCAGCACCGCCAGCCGCCCCACGACGGTGCCGACCACGGGTTCAAGCACGAGTGCTCGCCGGCGCAGGTCCAGCGCAACAAGGCGACCGTGGTCGCCTACTACACGATGGCCTTCAACGACAAGAAGCCCGAGGAGGCCGTCGCCAGGTACGGCGGCCCCGTCTACATCCAGCACAACCCGCAGGCGGCCGACGGCTTCGACGCCTTCATCGCGTTCGTGAAGTTCTACACGGGCCAGTTCCCGCAGCTGCACGTCGACATCAAGCGCGTGATCGGCGAGTGCGACATGGTCGTCACCCACAGCCACATCACGACCTCGCCGACCGACCGCGGCCAGGCGGTGGCCGACATCTTCCGCCTCAACCGCCAGGGCAAGGTCGTCGAGCACTGGGACGTCATCCAGGACGTGCCGGCGACGTCGGCGAACAACAACACCATGTTCTGAAACCTGACATCCGGGATATCCTCAGAAACGAGGTGGCTGAGAGCTACGACGTTGCCATTGCCGGAGGCGGCATCGGCGCCCTGACGGCCGCGGTCCACGCGTCCCGCATGGGGCGCTCGACGATCGTGGTCGGCGGCCGGGCGCCCGGTGGCCTGCTGCTGAGCATCGAGCGCATCGACGGCGTTCCGGGCTTCCCGGAGGGCATCGCCGGCTATGAGCTGTGCCCGATGCTCCAGGAGCAGGCGGCCGACGACGGCGCCGAGATCCGCATGGCCGACCTCGAGGGGCTCGAGCGCGCGGGCGAGGACTGGCGCCTTCAGACCAGCGACGGCGAGGTGCTGGCGCGAGCGGTCATCCTCGCCACCGGCGCGCGCCTGCGGTCCCTCGCGGTCGAGGGCGAGGAGCGCCTGCAGGGCCGCGGCGTCAGCCACTGCGCGAGCTGCGACGCGCCGCTCATGCGCGACCGCACGGTCGGCGTCGTCGGCGGCGGCGACTCCGCCCTGCAGGAGGCGCTCACGCTGGCCGACGCGGTCGGGGAGGTCATCGTCCTGCACCGCGGCGACGAGCTGACCGCCCAGGCCGCCTATCGCGAACCGGTCCTCGCGCACCCGAAGATCACCGTCCGCTACGGCACCGTCGTGGAGGAGATCCTCGGCGAGGACGCCGTCAGCGGCGTGCGCACGCACGACGTGGCCTCGGGCGACACGCGGGACCTCGAGCTCGGCGGGCTGTTCATCTACGTCGGGCTCGAGCCCAACAGCGACTATCTGCGCGACCTGGTGGAACTCGACGACGACGGGCGCATACCGACCGACGCGAACATGCAGACCGAGCTCGCCGGCGTGTTCGCGGCGGGCATCGTGCGCCGCGGCTCGCTGGGACAGGCGGCCATCTCCGCCGGCGAGGGCGCGGCGGCGGCCAAGGCGGCGCACCGCCACCTGGGCGGCGAGGCCGCCGGGCGCGCATCGACACCGGCGGCCGCGGCCGCCCGAGGCAACGGAGGCTGACATGGCCGAGAAGCTCACCGTTCACGATCCCCGCGGCTTTCCGCCCCAGGTCACCGGCAAGCCGCTCGCCCCGCGCCTCGAGAGCCTCGAGGGCCAGACGCTCTACCTCGTCGACTGCCTGTTCGACAACTCCGAGGCGTTCGTCGACCAGCTCCACGCGTGGTTCTCCGAGCACATGCCCGGTGTGGCGATCAGGCGCATCCAGCCGCGCGAGAGCTGGGTCGACGACCCCGACATGTGCGCGGCCATCCAGCAGGACGGGGACGCCGCCGTCCTCGCGGTGGGTCTCTGAAGCACCTGTAGCCCGACGGTCGTCGGGCTCGCGACGTCGCTGGAGAGCAACTACGGGGTCCCGACGGTGGCGGTGCACACGCACGTCTTCGCCCGCCTCGCGCGGTCGGTGGCGCGCGCCAACGGGATGCCGACCACCCGCCAGGTCTTCGTGCCCCAGCCCGTCGTCGGCCGCTCCGACGCCGAGTTGCGCGCCTACGTCGACGGCGAGGACCCCGTCAACGGCGGGCCGTTCATGCAGCTCGTCGTCGAGGGCCTGACCCGGCCGCTCGACGACCAGGACCTCGCCGGCCTGTCGTTCGACCGCTCGGCCCCGGCCATGCTCGACGCCGACACCGAGGAGAACCTCCAGCAGCTGTTCGTCGAGGAGCGCCTGACGGACTACCTGCCGATCGTGCTGCCCACCGAGGAGCGCGTCGAGGCGATGCTCGCCGGCACGAGCCGGGCGCGTGACGAGGTCGTCGGGCGTCTGCGGCCGACGGCGTTCCGCGAGTTCTGGGAGTTCACGGTCGAGAAGGTCGCCGTGAACGCAGTCATGGCCGGTGCGCGCCCCGAGTACCTGCCGGTGATCCTCGCGGCGCTGGCCAGCGGCATGACGGGGCGCTCGAGCTCGACGACGTCGTTCGCGACGATCGCGATGGTCAACGGCCCGATCCGCAACGAGATCGGCATGAACTCGGGGATCGGGACCTTCGGCCCGTACAACCACGCCAATGCGACGATCGGCCGCGCGTACAGCATGGGCTCGGCCAACCTGCAGGGCGGCTCGGTCCCCGGTGAGACCTACATGGGCTCGCAGGGCAACTCCTACGCGTACAGCGCCGCCTTCGCCGAGAACGAGGAGCGCAGCCCGTGGACGCCGTTCCACGTCCAGCACGGCTTCGAGCCGACCGACAGCACGGTAAGCCTCTTCCTCGGCGGCTGGTACACCCAGTTCGGCACCATCCGCGATGACACCTGGCAGGAGCGCTTCCGCGGCCAGCTCGCGGCCTGCGACCCGTTCATCGGCCCGATCGTTGCTCTCGACCCGCTGGCGGCGAACAAGCTGGTCGAATACGGGTTCGACACGCGCGAGAAGATCGTGGACTGGCTGGCCGAGAACTCGCTGCGCCCGGCGCGCGAGTACTGGGACAACCAGTGGATGCAGACGCTCGTGCGCCCGTGGGCGGTGCTCGGCCAGGAGCCGTTCGCGAGCCACCTGAAGGCCGATCCCGACGAGCCCGTGCAGACGTTCCGCCCGCAGGACGTCAGCGTCGTGGTCGTCGGCGGCGAGAGCGGCGGGACCTACAAGATGCTCGCCGGCTCGCTGCGCAGCTCGATCGTCAAGATCGACGACTGGCGCTAGGGCTCGGGGTGCCGGGCGCCCTTGTGCTCGGCCGCCGGCGGCTCGGGCCAGTGGCCGACTGCGCTGTTGCACCAGGCGAGATGCTCCTGCGCGCGGGCCATCACCGCCCGCGTGTGGGGCCCGACGTAGTCGATGACGTCCTGAACCCACACCACGCCTTCGAAGAGCTCGATCTCGAGCAGGTTCTGCACGCCGCGCTCGAGGTCCGGCGCGAGCGACTCGAAGTAGTCGAAGTAGCGTCGCAGCGCGTCCTCGCCGCCGGGGCGCACGCGCGCCACGCGCGCGGCGGGATCGATGTCGAGCACGTGCTCCTCGATCCACATCCGCGCGTCCCCGACCGCCACGTAGGACAGCCAGCGCTGGTCGGGCTCGCCCCAGTCGCTGTAGTAGTCCTCCACGAGGTCGTGTCCGTCGAACGCCTCGGGCACGGCGGCAGCGAGGCCACGGACGATCCGCTCCGCGTCCACGCCTAGCGCTTGGTCTTCTGGGCGCCGACGTGGTCCTCGGCGATCCGCTGCCCGCCGAGCTTGCGCTGGACCGTCGCCGCGAGGTCGGGGGCCAGGCCGGCCGCCTTGGCACCCGCGCGCAGCCCGACCGGCGCGACGTCGACCTCGCCGCGATTGCGCTCGATCGCGCGCACGACCGCGTCGGCGACGTCCTGCGGCGACACGGTCCCGACGCCCGGCGGCAGCTTGGTCCCGGTGTCGTGGAACATGCCCGCGTCGCGCACGAAGCCCGGGAAGATCGCGCTGACGCCGACGCCGCTCGGGCGCAGGTCCTCGCGCAGGCTCTGCGCGAACCCGCGCAGGCCGAACTTCGTCGCGCTGTAGACGGGCGTGCGCGGGGTGCCGACCTTGCCGGAGAGCGAGGACATGAAGACGAGGTGGCCGCTGCCGCGCGCGACCATGCCCTCGGCGAGCACGCGCGCGAGCACCATGGGGGCGCGCAGGTTGACCGCCAGCGCCCGATCGAGCTCCTCCACGCTGAACGAGGTCAGCAGGCCCGATCCCGGCAGCCCCGCGTTGGAGACGAGCACGTCGACCCCGGCGCAGTCGCTCGCCAGCCGCTGCACCGCTTCCGCATCGGCCAGGTCGACCACCAGCGAGCGCGCGCCGGTCTCGGCGGCGAGAGGCTCGAGCACCTCGGCGCGCCGGCCCGTGATCACGAGCTCGGCGCCGGCCGCGCGCAGGCGCCGCGCGATGGCGTGGCCCAGACCGCCCGTCGCCCCGGTGAGCAGGACGGTCCGCCCGGAGAGGTTCACCGCGGGAAGACTGCCACAGTGGCCGTGAAGCCGTGCAGGAAGGGGTCGCCGCCCACCGGGCCGATCTCACCCGCGGCGAAGAAGCCCGCCGCGGGCGCGCCCGCGAGCTCCTCCTCGAGGGTCAGCGCGTCGTGGTCGGGCGTGCCGAACATCGCCTCGCCGCGCCCGTTGCACGTGAAGACCAGCGCACCGGCCGGCATCCCGCCGCCCAGCGCCTCGCGCCGCAGGCAGAGCGCCTGGCGCAGGTCGCGGTCAGCCGAGACGGCGTCGCGCGCGTGCAGGCGCACGACCGTGCCGGCCTGCACCGGCGCGCCCACGGTCAGCGTGCCGGCCTCGGGGTCGGCGCCGATGACCCCGCGCACGAGGAAGTCGCCCTGCTCGTACTCGGGCTTGCCGCCGTCGATGACGACCCCGAGCAGCAGGCCGCTGGCCACGAGGGCCTGCTCGTGGGGATCGAGGCTCTCGATCGCCTCGCGCAGGGCGTCCAGGGCGGGGCGGCCCGCGAGCTCGCGGATGACGTGCCCCTCGGCCGCGGTGACGGTCAGCTCGGGCCCGACCGGCGCGGCGCCCTGCGAGACGCACGGCATGATCTCGACGCCCGCGAAGGCCAGGCCGACCGCGCCGTCGGCGCGCAGCTCGTCGCCGAGGAAGAGGGCGGCGTCGCCGTCGAGCGTGCGCGCGCTGGCGATCCCGCCCAGAACGGGAACGCCCGGAGCGCGGCGCGAGAGCTCGCCCAGCACGAGATCGGTCGGGAACGAATAGGGATCCGGAAGCAGGACGACCCCGGTGGCGTCGTGGAGCTCGGGGACGCCGCCGACGGCGATCGAGTCGGCGCCCTGGGTGACGTCGAGATGGAAGGCCTCCGCGCGGCCGTCGCCGAGGGCCGCGGCCCACACCGCGACCGCCGTGCCGCGCTCGACCTCACGGCCGTCGCCCACCACGCCGCCCGCGCCGCAGCCGACCAGGACCGGGGGCGCGAGCGCCTCGTGCACGCCCTCGAGCGTGGCCTCGGGCGCCGCCAGGTGCGACCCGGAGGCAAAGACGCAGACCACGTCGGCGCGAGGGCCACCGAGCGCCGCGTGCGCCTGCTGACCGGCCTCGATCGCCGCGAGGCGCGGGTCGGGGCTGGTGGACAGCCCACAGCCGATGCGCACGCTCACCTGCGTGACGATACTCCTGCCCAGTGGCCGCCTCAGCCCCTTCCGTGCTGGCGATCTTCGGGCCGACCGGTGTCGGGAAGACGGCGCTGGCCGTGGCCGTCGCCGAGCGGCTGGCCGCCCGCGGCGAGCGCCCGGTGGCCGTGTCGGCCGACGCCCTGCAGGTCTACCAGGGGCTCGAGACGCTGACCGGCGTCCCGTCACTCGCCGAGCGCGGACGCCTGGAGCACCGCCTGGTCTCCATCCTGCCGGTGGACGCGCGCTTCTCCGTGGGCGAGTACGCCGACCTGGCCCATGCGGAGATCGACGGCCTGCTCGCTCAGCGCGCCCGCCCGATCGTGGTCGGTGGGACGGGCCTCTACCTGCGTGCGGCGCTCGCCGAGCTGACCCTGCGGCCCGCCCCGCCCGACGAGGTGCGCGCGCGCTGGGAGGCGGAGCTGACGCGGCGCGGGCCCGAGGCGCTGCACGCGGAGCTCACGCGGCGAGCGCCGTGGGCCGCACACTCGGTGGCGCCGCGCGACCGCAGCCGCATCGTCCGCCTGCTGGAGCTCGACGACCTCGGGGAGCTCGAGCCGCCCTCGGGCCCCAACCAGCTGTGGACGGCCGAGACCCGCCATCCGACCCGGCTCGTCGGCCTGGTCATGGAGCGCGAGGCCCTCTACGCGCGTATCGACGCCCGCGTCGACGCCATGGTGGCCGCGGGCGCCGAGCGCGAGGTACGCGCGGCGAACGCCGCCGGCGCCTCGGACACCGCGCGCAAGGCGCTGGGCTTCGACGAGCTGCTGGCCGGCGACGTCGAGGCGATGAAGCGCCGCACGCGCAACTTCGCGCGCCGCCAGCTGACGTGGATGCGCAAGCTCGCCGGTGTCGAGGTGGTCGACCTGACCGGCCGCGAGGCGCGCGACGTCGCCGCCGAGCTCGTGCCCGACGCCGCGCCGCCACGCCGCGACCCGAGGTAGCGAGGCGTTCACCGGCGAAAGAACGAGAACCGGCGCATTGGCCCGGGGCCATCTGCCAGGGTGCCTCCAATGAACGCCTGCGTTCGCACCTTCCTGGCGGCGGCCGTGGCCGCGGCAGCCCTGGTCGTCGCGGGGCCTGCCGGCGCCCGCGACGTGATCATCCCGTCCTTCGACGGCGCGCCGATCAGCGCCAGCTTCTTCCCGGCGCAAGGGCTCGCGCCCGGCCAGAAGGCGCCGACGATCCTCGAGACCCACGGATGGGGCGCCGTACGCGACAAGGACGAGAACAGCTCCACGCTGGCGCCCTTGGGCCAGGTCGGCCTCGGTCCGCTGCGCAGGGCGGGCTTCAGCGTGCTCACGTGGGACTCACGCGGCTTCGGCGAGTCGGGCGGCACCGTGGAGGTCGACTCCAAGGACTTCGAGGGGCGCGACGTGTCGGCGCTGCTGGACTGGCTCGCGACCCAGCCCGAGCAGCAGCTCGACGCCCCCGGCGATCCGCGCGCCGGCATGACCGGCGCGTCCTACGCGGGCGGGATCGAGCTCGTGTCCGCCGGCAGCGACCGCCGCATCGACGCCATCGCGCCGTCCATCGCCTGGCACTCGCTGCTGACCGCGCTCTACCGCGACGACCTCGTCAAGGGCGGCTGGGCCGCGGCGCTCTCGGGGCTCGGCATCCCCACCGCGACGGCGCTCGGCATCATCAGCCCGGCGGGCGTCCAGACGGGGACCGTCGACCCGCACATCACCTCGGCGTTCACCGAGGGCGTCGCCACCGGCCATCTGTCCGACGCGAACCGCGCCTGGTTCGAGAGCCGCGGCCCCGGCGACGCGCTCGTGTCGCAGATCCGCGTGCCGACGCTGCTCGTGCAGGGGACGGCCGACACGCTGTTCACGCCCAGCGAGGCGATCCGCAACTTCGAGCTGCTGAAGAAGAGCGGGGTGCCGCTGCACATGCTGTGGTTCTGCGGCGGGCACGGCGTGTGCCTCACGCAGGGCGACAACAGCCGCGTCGAGGCTCGCATCGTCGGCTGGTTGCGGCGCTGGCTCATGGGCGACCCTGCCACGGACGGCGATCCGACCTTCGAGTGGCTGGCCGACGACGGCCAGTGGCGCAGCGCGCCCGACTGGCCGCTCGCGGCCGGCCCGGCAATGACGGCCCGCGGCTCGGGCACGCTGACCTTCAGCCCCGCGGACACGGCGTCCTCGGGCCTCACCGTGGCCGCCACGCCGTCGCCCGACGCGGTCAACGTGCCCATCCCGTCGCCCGCGGAGCACGTCGACGCGGTCGGCGAGCCGAAGCTCGATCTCACCTACCAGGGCACCGCGACCGACCCGCGTGGCTATGTCTTCGCCCAGATCGTCGACGAGCAGCGCCACCTCGTGCTCGGCAACCAGGTCACGCCGATCGCGATCAGGCTCGACGGCCTGCCGCACTCGGTCTCGCGCTCGCTGGAGGGCGTGGCCGCGGCCATCGAGCCCGGCGCGCACTACACCCTGCAGATCGCAGGCGGCTCGAGCGTGTACGGGCCGGTGCGCTCCGCGGGGAGCGTCGCGCTGAAGGCGATCCGCCTCAGCATGCCGTCCGTGCGCCGGTAGCCTCCGTCGGACATGGCCAAGGTCTTCGACGCGATCGACGCGCGGCTGGCGGCGTGGATCGCCCGTCAGCGGATGTTCTTCGTCGCCACGGCGCCCAGCGGCGACGAGGGCCACGTCAACGTGTCGCCCAAGGGGCCGATCGACACGCTGAGGGTGCTCGACGAGCACACCGTGGCCTACCTCGATCTCGTCGGCAGCGGCGCCGAGACCGTCGCCCACCTGCAGGACAACGGGCGCATCGTCGTCATGCTCTGCGCCTTCGAGGGACCGCCGCGCATCGTGCGCCTGCACGGCCGCGGGGAGGTCCTCGAGCCGGGTGGCGTCGACTTCCCCGACGCTGTCGTGCTGCCCGAGCAGCGCCGCACCGTGATCCGCGTCGCGGTCGAGCGGATCGCCGACTCGTGCGGCTTCGGCGTGCCGCTCATGGCCTACGAGGGCGAGCGGCCGCAGTCGCAGGCGTGGGCCGAGACGAAGCTGGCCAAGGGCGGCCCCCGGGCACTCGAGGACTACGTGGCCGAGAAGAACGCTGTGAGCATCGACGGGCTGCCCGCGCTCGGCTGACCGCGATGCGCTTCGAGAAGTGGCAGGCGCTGTCCAACGACTACGTGATCGTGGAGGCGTCGGAGCTCGACCGCGGCGAGCCGAGCGAGGCGCTCGTCCGCGCGCTGTGCGACCGCCACAGCGGGGTCGGCGCCGACGGCGTCCTCGTCCTCGCGCCCGCCGATGAGCCGGGCTTCGTCGCGCGGCTGCGGATCTTCAACCCCGACGGCTCCGAGGCCGAGCTGAGCGGCAACGGGGCGCGGCAGGCCATCCTCTACCTGCGCCGCGCCGGCTGGACCGATGCGGGCCAGTTCTCGATCCAGACCGCGGCGGGCGAGATCCGCCCGACGATCCTGTCCGAGACCACCTGTCGCGTGGACATGGGGCGGGCGTCGCTGCGCCACACCGGCGAGGCCCACGGCTTCCACTTCCAGCACGTGGTCATCGGCAACCCGCAGACGGCGATCCACATCGCCGACCGCAGCACCCTCGAGGCGCTCGACCTGGCCGCCATCGGACCACCGATCGAGACCGACCCGCAGTTCCCGCAGCGCACCAACGTCTCGTGGTTCACGGCGATCGACGACGCCACCATCCGCACGCGCATCTTCGAGCGCGGCGTCGGCGAGACCGCCTCCAGCGGCACCGGTGCCTGCGGCGCGGCCATCGCCCATGTCCTGCGCGGCGGCGACTCGCCGGTCACGGTGAAGCTCGACGGCGGCGAGCTCGAGGTCGAGGTGGGGGAGGACCTCCACGTCGACCTGACCGGCTGGGCGGTCCCGGTCTTCGCCGGCGAGATCGATGCGGCGGCGCTTCTCGCGCCTTAGCGGCGGCGCGAACAGCATCACTGCGGGAGGGTGAGACCGGCTCGCCCGGCCGGCTACACGCTGACCGCGTGCTCGCGCAGGGCCTCGGTCAGTGAGGTCTTGCGGTCGGTCGACGCGCTGCGCTCGCCGATGATGAGCGCGCACGGGATCCGGTAGGAGCCGGCCGGGAACTTCTTCTTGCGCGTGCCTGGGATCACGATCGCGCGGGGCGGCACCTCTCCGCGCAGCTCGACGGGCTTCTTGCCGCGCACGTCGATGATCGGCGTCGAGGCTGTGAGCACGACGTTCGCGCCGAGCACGGCCTCGCGGCCGACCCGCACGCCCTCGACGACGATGCAGCGCGAGCCGACGAAGGCGCCGTCCTCGACGATCACGGGCGTGGCCTGGAGCGGCTCGAGGACGCCGCCGATGCCGACGCCGCCCGAGAGGTGCACGTCGGTCCCGATCTGCGCGCACGAGCCGACGGTGGCCCACGTGTCGACCATCGTCCCCGAGCCGACCCACGCCCCGACGTTGACATAGGAGGGCATGAGCACGACGCCGGGGGCCACGTAGGCGCCTTGGCGGGCGGTCGCCGGGGGGACCACGCGCACGCCGAGCTCGGCCCAGCCGGACTTCAGCGGCATCTTGTCGTGGTACTCGTAGGGGCCGAGCTCGGTGGTCTCCATGCCGCGCGTGCGGAACGAGAGCAGGATCGCCTTCTTGGCCCACTCGTTGACGTGCCAGCCCGTGTCGGTCGGCGCCGCGACCCGCACGCTGCCGTCGTCGAGCAGAGCCAGCGCCTCCTCGACGGTGGCCGCGGCCTCGTCGCCCAGGTCGCTCGTCGCGCGCTCGTAGAGCTCCTCGATCTCGGCGGCGAGGGCGGTCAGGTCGGCGGCGGTGCTCATCGCGAGGCCTCGCTCTCGGAGCAACCGCCGGCGATGGGCGAGCAATGACGCGCTGTCATCAAGCTGATGCTAGGCGCTCGGCCGCGCGGCGGCAGTCCTCGGGGGTCGGGACGAGCGCGATGCGGACGTGGCCCTCACCCGCGGGGCCGAAGATCGAGCCCGGGGCGAGCGCGACCCCGTGGTCGTCGAGCAGGCGCAGCGCGAGCACCTCCGCGTCCTCGCCCTCGGGCACGCGCAGCCACAGGAAGAACGACGCATCGCCGCCCGAGGGCCGCAGGCCGAGGTCGAGCAGGGCGGGTAGGAGCGCGTCGCGCTTGGCCCGGTAGCGGTCGCGGACCTCGACCACGTGCTCCTCGTCGCTCCACGCGGCCGCCGCGGCGCGCTGGATGAAGGTCTGCGGGGCGACGCCCACGTTGGGCCGGTAGCGCTTGAGCGCGGCGATGGCCAGCGGATCGCCGGCCGCGAAGCCCGAGCGATAGCCGGGCATCGACGAGCGCTTGGAGAGCGTGTTGAGGACCACGACGTTCGTGCGGTCGGCCACCTGCAGGGCGCTGATGGGCGCGTCGCCCTCGAACCACAGCTCCGAGTAGGCCTCGTCGACGGCGACGACGAAGTCATGCTTGCGCGCGAGCGCCGCGGCGTGCTCGTAGAGGTCGATGCTCGCCGTGGCCGCCGTCGGGTTGTTGGGGAAGTTCAGCCACAACAGCGCCACGCCGTCCCAGTCGACGGCGTCGAGGTCGGGTTGCCAGCCGCGCGCGGGATCGAGCGCGAGCTCGTCGACCCGGGCGCCGGCGAAGAGCGCCCCGCGGGCCGCCACGGGATAGCCCGGCGTCGTCACGACCACGCGGTCGCCATGGGCGGCGAACACCTGCGCGAGATTGAAGATGGCCTCCTTGGAGCCCTGCGTCGGGATGATCTCGGTGTCGGGGTCCAGGTCTGTGGCGAAGCGCCGCCGCGCCCAGCCGGCGATCGCCTGGCGCAGCTCCGGCAGCCCCTCGGCCGACGGGTAGGTCGACACCGGCTCGGCGCAGAGCGCCTGCTCGAGCGCCCGCGGGATGAAGGCCGGGGTGACCTCGCGCGGCTCGCCGACGCCGAAGTCGATGACGTCGACACCGCGCGCGACTGCGGCGCGCTTGGCTTCGATCAGCCGCAGGAACGGATAGCTCGTCATGCCGGCGAGGACCGGGTTCAGGCGCACGCGAAGGCCTCGATCGTCTCGTAGCAGCGCACCAGCGCGTCCACGCGCACGTGCTCCTCGCGGGCATGGGCCTGGGCGGGGTCGCCAGGGCCGAAGTTGATGGCGTCGACGCCGGCGGCGGCGAACTCGGCGACCGGCGTCCACGCCTGCTTGGGCGCGACCGCCAGGTCGCCCACGGCGATGAGCCGCTGGGCCATCGGGTTGGCGATCGCGACCGGGGCGCTGGGGGCGTTGCCCTCGATGGCCAGAGTCCCGTGCGGCTCGCACAGCTCGCGCAGCCACGCCTCGGCCTCGTCGGCGCCGCGGTCCGGGGCGTAGCGGTAGTTGACGTGCGCGAGCGCCTCGGCGGGCACGACGTTGTCGGCGATCCCGCCGGCGACCCGGGTCACCGAGACCACCTCGGTGAAGCGCAGCCCGTCGAACTCGCGCGCGTCGGGCGGGACCTGCGCCAGCGCGTGGATCCCGGCGGCGGCGCGATGGATCGCGTTGTCGGCCAGCCACGGGCGCGCCGAGTGGCCCGAGCGCCCATGGAAGGTCCAGGTCGCGTTGACGTTGCCCAGGCAGCCGGCGTGGACGGCGTTCGCGGTGGGCTCCATCACCAGCACGAGGTCGGCCGAGCGCAGCGCCGTCTGGCGCTCGAGCAGCCCGCCGAGCGCGCTCTCGGTGACCGCGAGCTCCTCGCGCCCGAAGAACACGTAGCCCAGGTCGATGTTCGCGTCCACCGCCGCCAGCGCGAGCTCGACCATGACCGCCACCGCGCCCTTCATGTCCGCCGCGCCGAGGCCGTGGACCGCGTCGGCATCGCGCCGGCCCGGGCGGTTGCCCTGCGCGGGGACGGTGTCGAAGTGGCCCGCCAGGAGGACGAGCGGGCGCTCGCCGCGCTCGGTGACGCCCGCCAGCAGGCACGTGTCGCCCGCGTCGCGCGCCGCGGCACCGCCCTCACGCAGGACGCTCAGGACGTGTGCGGCCAGCGCCGCCTCGTCACGCGACTCCGACGGGATGTCGACGAGCTCGAGCGTGCGGGCGGCGAGGCGGTCGGCCAGGGACACGCCCCGGCACGCTACCCGGCCGGTGGAGCGCGCGGTGCCGTGCGCGCTCCAACCCCGTGATCGTCGCCGGGTGCTCTACTGGCGCCGGCGAAGGCCGTCGGCGACCGCGTACAGCCGTGCGGGGTCCGGGGGCCCCGGGGCGGCGCGCTTGTTGGGCGTCGTGTCGGGTGGGCGCATGCGCCGCGGGATGATGTCGCCGTGCTCGAGCGCGGTCGCCTTGAGCCTGCGGGTGGGCACGACCGGGACCTCGAGCCTGTTGGCCACAGCCACCAGGCGCCGGCGCTTGGCGCCCCACGAGAAGGGCAGCGCCAGCGCGACGATCATCGCGTGCTGGGCGCGGACCCCGTGCGCGTGGAGCTCGACCTGGCCCCAGAGCGCGACCGCGCCGCCCACCAGCTCGGACGTGCCGAGCGACGCCGTGCGCGGGGTCGGCGAGTACCACGCATAGAACCCGCACGTGCAGCCGTTCTGCGGCGCCGGGCCCTCGTGGGCGTGCTCGCCGAGGCAGCGGGCCGTCTGCAGGCCGCGCTCCCAGCGATCGTCCGCATGCAGTGACCACAGCTCGTCGCCGTGCAGCCGCCACTGGCGAAAGCCGATGACGGCGCGGATCAGGTCGGGAGCGGTGACCTGCATCGGCCTGTCGCCGTCAGCGCGTGGGCACGGCGGGGCGCGAGGGCTTCGACGGACGCTCGGGCTCGCGCTCGGGGCGTACCTCGGGCGGCGGCGCGGGCGTCGGCGTCTCGACGGGCTCGACGGTGATCGTGCGCGACGGGCCGTCCAGCGAGCCGGTGAGATGGGAGCGGCGGGGCGTTGGCTGCGGGAACTTCATGGCGGCACCTTCTGGTCGATCGACGGGCAGGGCAATGGTTCCCGCCAGCGCCGGTGACCAAGCTTCCTCGTGTCGGGGCCGTTTGTCGAGGGCCACCCGCCGCGGAGCGCTTTCTCAGCATTCTCTTGCATTCCCTTGAGACTGGCCTGAGGGCCCTGGCGCAGGATGTGGTCAAACGGATCGCGCTGACCAGGAAGGCCCGACATGGCGAACTCACTGCTCAACCCCACGCCTCCCTCCGAGCCGGAGGACTACGACTACGGCCGCCGACCGCCGGGGGGCTCGCCGCCTCCGCCTCCGCCCGCGCCCCCGCGCGGCGGCCGCGGTCCGGGGCGTCGCGGGCTCGCCCTGCTGCTGATCGTCACCGCCCTCGGCGGCGGCGTGGCCGGCGCGGGCCTGCTCCTGCTCACCGGCGCCGGTGATGACACGACCACCACCACGACCGTGACCGAACCAACGACCGCTGCCGCCGCGCAGCGCTCCGACGCCTCCGGCGGCCTCGACGCGCGCACGCTGTACGCCAACGCCAACCCCGGCGTGGTCGACATCACCTCGCGCGGCATCTCGTCCTCGGGCAGCGCCGCCTCGCCCTTCGGGGGGCCGAGCCAGTCCGGCTCGACGGCGACGGGCACCGGGTTCGTCGTCGACGGCAAGGGCCACATCGTCACGGCAGCGCACGTCGTCGACGGCGCCTCGTCGATCAGCGTGAAGTTCCAGGACGGCACGACCCGGACCGCGAAGGTGCTGGGCACCGACAACGCCACCGACGTCGCGGTGCTGTCCGTCGACCCGTCCGGGCTGACCCTGCACCCGCTGGCGCTCGGCAGCTCCGCGTCGCTCTCCATCGGCGATGAGGTCGCGGCCATCGGCGACCCGTTCACCTACGATCGCAGCCTGAGCACGGGCGTCGTCTCCGGCCTGGACCGGACGATCAGCGCCCCCAACGGCTTTACCGTCGCGCACGCGATCCAGACCGACGCGGCGCTCAACCCCGGCAACTCGGGCGGCCCTGTGCTCGACGCGAGCGGCAGGGTGATCGGCATCGTCGACCAGATCGCCACCAACGGCTCCTCGGAGACGAGCTCGGGCGTCGGCTTCGCGGTCCCGATCGACCTCATACGCTCCGAGCTGAGCACGCTCGAGGCCGGGCAGGCGGTGCGCCACGCGTACCTCGGCGTCAGCACGTCCGACCTGGGCACCGGCACCGCCGGGGCGCTCATCCAGAGCGTGTCGAGCAGCGGCCCTGCCGCAAGCGCCGGGCTGCGCTCGGGCGACGTGGTGACCCGCATCGGCTCGGCGGCGATCAAGGGCACGAACGACCTCGTCGCGGCGATCGCGGTGCGCGCCCCGGGCGATCGGGTCGCGGTGACGGTCAAGCGCGGCTCGAGCACGCAGACCGTGACGGTCACGCTCGGGACCCAGCCCGTGCAGGCGGCGCAATCCGGCCAGACGCCGTAGGGCACGCGCCGCGCTCGCCGTAGCCTTAGCGGCGATGCGCTACTGCGGGATCGACGTCTCCGCCCGGCCTGCCCAGCAGCAGCTGTGCACGCTGCACCCGCGCCGGGCGGCGGACGGCGGCACCGAGCTGGTGGCGACGTTCTACGAGCCGGGCGACGTGGCGGCCGTCGTCCGGACCGTTCTGGGCTTCGGCCGCGAGGCCGTCGTCGCGGTCGACGCGCCCTCCGGCCGCCGGCTGGACCTGCTCGCGGAGGGCAGCGCGTTGCGCGATGCGCTCGGGCTGCCCGACGGCCGCTACCAGCGCTCGCGCGTGTGCGACGCCCTGCTCTATCGCCGGCGCCTGCCGCTGTACCCGGTGCCGGCGGCCGGGCAGGCGCTGGAGGCATGGGAGGGCTGGATGGAGGTCGGCTTCGAGCTCTTCGACACGCTGGAGCGCATCGGGCTCTACCGCCCGGACTCCGACGCGCTCGAGGCGCCCGTGGGCTCGGGGGCACTGCGCTTCGGCCGGCTGTGCGAGACCTATCCCGACGCCGTGTTCTGCGCGCTCCTCGGCCACCGGCCGTCGCCCAAGCGCACGCCATGGGGGCTGCAGCAGCGCATCGCCGCGCTGCGGATGCGCGGGGTGGTCGACGACGACGGCGGCCTGTGGCACCGCACGCTCGACGAGCTCGACGCCTGCGCGGCGGCCTACGCGGCGCGTGCGCTGGCCGAGGGCGGCGGCTCGTGGGTGGGCGATCCGCGCGAGGGCGTCATCGTCCTGCCGGTGCCCGAGCTGGCCGACCGCTACGACAAGCTGCCGCCGCCGGCGCGCACACGGCTGGCCTGACGCGCGACGACGCCGGCCGAGGCGCACGTCGCCAGGGCGAGCGCCAGCTCGTCGCTGCCGACCCCGCGCAGGTCGGGGTGCTCGAGGTCGACGTCGATCGTCTTGCCTCCCGCGAGGCCCAGGCTGGCCAGGCCGTTGCGGGCCAGCTCGGCCCACAGGTCGCCGTGGTGGGCCAGCAGCGCGCGGCGCGTGGTGCCCTCGCGGCGCGCGCCGGTCTCGAGCTCGCGCGCCTCCTCGAAGGGATCGACGCGCACCTGCGAGTCAGAGCCGATCGCCAGCCGCACGCCGGCGTCGCGGTAGGCGAGGGCGGGCAGGTGGCCGTCGCCCAGGTTGCCCTCCGTGGTGGGGCACGTGACGACGATCGTCTCCGAGTCGGCCAGCAGCGCGACGTCGCGCTCGTCGACGTGGATGGCGTGCACGACGCTCGTGCGCGGGCCCAGGAAGCCCGTGCGCGCCAGCAGCTCGATCGGGCTGGCGCCGTGCTGGGCGCGGCAGTCGCGCACCTCGCGGGGCTGCTCGGACGCGTGGACATGGCGCGGGAGGCCGTGGTCCGAGGCGTAGCCCGCGATCGCCTCCAGCCACTCGGGCGGGACGGCGCGCACCGAGTGCGCGGCCACGGCGACCGAGACGCCGTCGCGGCCATCGGCCCACTCGCGCAACGCGTCGACGCGCGCGAGGAAGCTCTCGACGTCGGGGTCGTGGAAGCGCGGGTGCCCGCCGCGGTGGTAGGCGGCGGGGATGAGGACGATCTCCAGGCCGACCTCGATCGCCGCGTGGGCGACGGCGAGCGCGAGCGCGTTGGGCTCGTCGTAGGGCGTCCCGTCGGGGCCGTGGTGGACGTAGTGGAACTCGCCGACCGCCCCGTAGCCCGCCGCCAGCATCTCGCCGTAGACCTGGGTCGCCACGCGCTGCATCGACTCCGGATCGAGGGCCTGGGCGAGGTGCATCATCTGCGTGCGCCAGGACCAGAAGTCGTCGGGATTGCGCTCTCCGAGACCGCGCAGGTCGCGCTGGAAGGCGTGCGAGTGCGCGTTGGGCATGGCCGCGATGGTGGCCGCCCTCATCGCACGACCTCCAGGATGGCCGTGGCCGCCGCGGCGGCGTCGTCGAGGTCGGCCGCCTCCTCGGGCGAGTGGCTGATCCCGCTGGGGTTGCGCGTGAGGACCATGGCCGCCGGGATCTTCGCCGCCAGGATGCCCGCATCGTGGCCGGCGAAGCACGTGACGCCCTCCGGGTCGCCGAGCGCGGCGCGCAGCGCGGGGTCGAACTCCACGCCGTCCGAGCGCGCGGCCACCGTCAGCTCCGCGCCCTCGGGCAGGTCCTGGAACCACGCGGTGAGCGCCGAGGGGTTCTCCGAGCGCGCGTCGAGCCACAGGCGGACGTGCGCGGCGATCGTCGTCAGCGCATTGGGCTCGACGAGCATCCGCGACGCAGTCACGACCATGTCGTCGGTCGCCCGCTGGTGGGCGGCGACGATGAGGATCGCGGCGCGCAGGAGCGCATCGGAGCGCTCGTGGCGGCGCGTGGTGCCGGCGTGGTCGGCCCGGCCGTGCAGGTCGGCCTGCACGCGCATCCGCGCCGCCAGCGCGCGCACGACCGCGAAGCGCTCGAGGTCGGGGGTCTGGTCGACATGCAGCTCGAGGAAGCCGCGCAGGCGTCCCAGCCACTCTGGGGCCGCGGTGACGGCGGCGGGATCGACGCCGGCGGCCGCCATCGCATCGGCCAGGCGCACGCCGTCGTCGTCGCGGCGATCGAGCACCGCGGGATCGAGGACGCCGGACAGGGCCCGGCTGCCGAAGGTCGGCGTGTTGAAACGCGCGCCCTCCTCGTCGGCGAAGGCGACGACCGCCACCGGCGCATGCTCGGCCACGGCGAACGCCGCGCACACGCCCAATGCGCCGTCGTAGCGCCCGCCCTGGCGCACGCTGTCCAGGTGCGACCCGACGCCCCACCACGGCGCCGGCGCGTCGGGCACCGCCCAGCGGTTGCCGGCCGGGTCGACCTCGACGTGCAGCCCGACCTCCTCGGCACGGCGCGCGAACCACGCGCCGGCGGCCTCGTCCTCGGGCGTCCAGGCCAGCCGCGTGGTGCCGCGCTCGTCGAGGCCGATGGGCTCGAGGTCGGCCAGGCGCCGACCGAGATCGTCGGCCGCGATCACGACGTGACCCTCCACGCGGCGTCGGGGCGCACGAAGGCCACGTCGCCGGCGCGGACGACGAGGCACACGGCGTTGCGCCCGAAGCGGTAGGGGAGGTGCGCGACGGGCGTGTCGAGCAGGACGAGGTCGGCGCGCTTGCCGACCTCCAGCGACCCCAGCTCGCCGGAGAGGTCGAGCACCCACGCCGCGTTGAGCGTGCACGCCAGCAGCGCCTCGCGCACGCTCCAGCCATAGCGGCGCACGGCGAGCCCGATGACGACCGGCAGCGACGAGATCGGCGAGGTGCCGGGGTTCAGATCGCTGCCGAGCACGCAGATGGCGCCGGCGTCGGCGAGCTCGCGGGCCGGCGCGACGCGCTCGGCGCCGAGGAACTCCGCGCCGGGCAGGAGCACGGCGGCGCACTCGGCGGCCGCCAGCGGGGCGATGTCGTCGGGGTGCAGGCACGCGAGGTGGTCGACCGAGCGCGCACCCGCGGCCAACGCCACCGGCACGGAACGGTTGGCGTTGAACTGCTCGACGTGGGCGCGCAGCGGCACGCCCTCGCGCGCGGCGATGGCGCCCAGGTGCGCGAGGTTCTCGTTGGTGAAGGCGACCGACTCCACGTAGATGTCGAGCGCATCGACGTCGCACGAGGCGGCCAGCGCGTCGACGCAGTCCATCCAGTCGTCGCGGTCGTAGCCCTGCGGAACGGCGTGGGCGAACAGCCCGGTGACGCGGTCGGCGCCGAGCTCGCGCCCCAGGCGCACGGCGCGCGCCTCGGCCTCGACCGAGAGCCCGTAGCCCGTCTTGGCTTCGAAGGCGGTGGTCCCGGCGGCGAGCATCTCCGCCACGAGCCCCCCGGCCTGGGCCAGCACCTCTTCGTCGGACGCGCCGGCGAGGGCGCGCGCGCTGGAGGCGATCCCGCCGCCCGAGCGGGCGATCTCCTCATAGGGCACGCCGGTGACCTTCTGCTCGTACTCCTCGGCGCGCCAGCCGGCGAAGGGCAGGTGCGTGTGGCAGTCGACGAAGCCCGGCAGCACCGCGCAGCCGGTGGCGTCGATGCGAACGTCGGCGG
Source organism: uncultured Actinomycetes bacterium (assembly GCA_963807305.1). GTDB lineage: Bacteria > Actinomycetota > Thermoleophilia > Solirubrobacterales > Solirubrobacteraceae > JAOPZW01. The sequence goes on along the minus strand of CAWEBN010000007.1, from coordinate 156,551 downwards.
CACCCGCGTTCTCGAAGGCGGCGATCCGGTCGCCCTCGACGCTCACCGGGGACGGCTCGAGCGACAGCTCGCCGGCGCGGTCGTGACGCAGGTAGGGCAGGCCGGCCGGCCCGCGCAGGACCTCCGCCGCGCCGGTGACGACGACCGAGCCGCCAGCGCGCCGCTGCTCGCCCGCGGCAGCGGAGTTCTGGGGATCGCGTCCGCGCGCAGTCACGCCGGATCGAGCATCGGCATCCGCACCCCGCTGCGCTCGGCCGCCTCCACGGCGAGCGGCTCGCCGGCGTCGGCGTGGCGCACGATGCCCATGCCGGGGTCGGCGGTCAGGACGCGGCGGATCCGCTCGCCCGCCTCCGCGGTGCCGTCGGCCACGCACACCTGCCCGGCATGGATCGAGAGCCCCATGCCGACGCCGCCGCCGTGGTGGATCGACACCCACGAGGCGCCGCAGGCGACGTTGACCATCGCGTTGAGCAGCGGCCAGTCGGCCACCGCGTCCGAGCCGTCGGCCATCGACTCGGTCTCGCGCTGGGGCGAGGCGACCGACCCGGCGTCGAGGTGGTCGCGGCCGATGACGACCGGGCCGCGCAGCTCGCCGCCGGCGACCATCTCGTTGAAGCGCACCCCCGCGCGGTCGCGCTCGCCGTAGCCCAGCCAGCAGATGCGCGCGGGCAGTCCCTGGAAGTGGACGCGCTCGCGCGCCAGGGCGATCCAGCGCGCGATGTGCTCCTGGTCGCCGAAGAGGTCGAGGATCGCGTCGTCGGTGGCGTGGATGTCGGCCGGGTCGCCCGACAGCGCGACCCAGCGAAACGGGCCCTTGCCCTCGCAGAACAGCGGGCGGATGTAGGCGGGGACGAAGCCGGGGTAGGCGAAGGCATCCGGGTCGCCGTGCGCGGCGGCGAGCCCGCGCAGCGCGTTGCCGTAGTCGAAGGCCTCGGCGCCGGCCTCCTGCAGCAGCCGGATGGCGGCGACGTGCGCGACGGCGCTCTCGCCGACGCGGCGCAGGTACTCGTCGGGGTCCGAGGCGCGCAGCGCGTCGGCCTGCTCGACGGTCAGCCCGGCGGGCACGTAGCCATTGAGCGGGTCGTGGGCGCTGGTCTGGTCGGTGACGACGTCGATCGCCGCGCCGCGGCGCACGAGTTCGGGCAGCACCTCAGCGGCGTTGCCCAGCAGGCCGATCGACAGCGCCTCGCGCCGGCCGCGCGCGGCGTCCAGTCGCACCAGGGCGTCGTCGAGGTCGGCGGCGCGCTCGTCGAGATAGCCGGTCTCGATGCGGCGCTCGATGCGCTGCAGGTCGACCTCGACGCACAGCGCGCAGCCGCCGTTCATGGTCACCGCCAGCGGCTGGGCGCCGCCCATGCCGCCGAGGCCCGCCGTCACCACCAGCCGGCCGGCCAGCGTCCCGCCGAAGCGCTTGCGGGCCACAGCCGCGAAGGTCTCGTAGGTTCCCTGCAGGATCCCCTGGGTCCCGATGTAGATCCAGGAGCCGGCCGTCATCTGGCCGTACATCATCAGCCCGGCGGCGTCGAGGGCCCGGAAGTGCTCCCACGTCGCCCACTGCGGCACGAGGTTCGAGTTGGCGATCAGCACCCGCGGCGCGTCGGGGTGGGTCTCGAACACGGCCACCGGCTTGCCCGACTGCACCATCAGCGTCTCCGCGCCCCCGAGGCGCTGCAGCTCGCGCTTGATCGTGCGCAGCGACGCGTGGTCGCGAGCGGCCTTGCCGATCCCGCCGTAGACGACGAGGTCCTGCGGACGCTCGGCCACGTCGGGGTGCAGGTTGTTCTCGAGCATCATCAGCGCAGCCTCCTGCGCCCAGCCCTGGCATCTCACAGCACGACCTCCCCGGTCCGCAGCGCCTCGGCCAGCGCCGCCAGCTCGCCGCTGACGGTGCGGTCCTCCTCGATGCGCGGCACGAGCGCGCGCACCTTCTCCACGGCGGCCTCGAGCGGCGGCGTCGTGCGCAGCGGCCGGTGGAACTCCAGTCCCTGGCAGGCGCACACGAGCTCGGTGGCGATGACCTGCGCGCAGTTCTCGACCACCGTGCGCGCCTTGAGCGCCGCCCACGCGCCCATCGAGTTGAAGTCCTCCTGGCCCGCCGAGGTGGGGATCGACCCCGCGCCGGCCGGATGGGCCAGGACCTGGCACTCGTTGACCAGGGCGGCCGCCGCGTACTGGGTGAGCATCAGCCCCGACGACAGCCCAGGGCGGGGCGAGAGGAAGGGCGGCAGCCCGGCGTAGCTGGGGGAGAGCAGCGCGTAGGTGCGCCGCTCGCTGAAGGACGCCAGCTCGCACAGGGCGAGGGCGAGGTGGTCGAGCGGCAGCGACAGCGGCTGGCCGTGGAAGTTGCCGCCGGCCACGACGTCGCCGTCCTCGGGGAAGACGAGCGGGTTGTCGGTCACGGCGTGCAGCTCGCGCTCCAGCGCGGCCTCGATGTAGGCCAGCGCGTCGTCGACGGCGCCGAGGACCTGCGGCGCGCAGCGCAGCGTGTAGGGGTCCTGCACGCGGCCGCAGTCCGCGTGGCTGGCCACCACCTCGCTGCCGTTGAGCAGCGCGCGCAGCCGCGCCGCGACCCGCTGCGCGCCCGGATGCGGGCGCACGTCGGCCAGGCGCTCGTCGAAGGGGACGGTCGAGCCCTTGAACGCCTCCAGCGACAGCGCCAGGGCGACGGTGCCCGCTTCGAGCAGCCGCCGCCCGTCGCGCGCCGCCAGGCCGCCCGCCGCGGCCATGAGATGCGTGCCGTTGATGAGCGCCAGGCCCTCCTTGGGCTCGAGCGCGAGCGGCGCGAGGCCGGCGCGGGCGAGCGCGGCGGCACCGTCGAGTCGCTCGCCCTCGACCTCGGCCTCGCCCTCGCCGACCAGGACGAGCGCGACGTGGGCCAGCGGCGCGAGGTCGCCCGACGAGCCGACCGAGCCCTTGGACGGGACCACGGGCAGGACGCCGCGCTCGAGCATCCCCAGCAGCAGCTCGACGACCTCCCGGCGAACGCCCGAGTGCCCGCGCCGCAGCGACGCGGCGAGCAGTGCGAGCATCCCGCGCACGACCTCGTCCGCCAGCGGCGGCCCCGCGCCGACGGCGTGCGAACGCACGAGGTTCAGCTGCAGCGCCGCCGCGTCGTCGGCGCCGATGCGGACGCTGGCGAGGTTGCCGATACCGGTGGTGACGCCGTAGACGGCGCCGCCCGACGCCAGCGCCTGCTCGACCACGGCGCGCGCGGCCGCGATCCGCGCCCGGTCGTCCTCGCTCAGCGGGGCCGGTCGCCCGCCGCGGGCGACGCGCTCGAGGTCCTCCAGGGTGGGCATCCACCCCGCACGCTACTGCCGGGCGCGCCTCTCAGGCCCGCTCGACGACCACGGTGGTGGCCTTGATGACCGCCGTGGCCGAGTCCCCGGGCTTGAGGCCGAGCTGGTCGGCAGCCTCGCGGGTCATGAGCGAGACGATCCGATGCGGCCCGCAGGCCATGTCGACCTGGGCCATGACCTCGTCACGGCGGATGGCGAGGACGATGCCGGCCAGGCGGTTGCGGGCGCTGCCGCCCGAGGCGGCGCGCTCGCGCAGCAACCGCGCGAGCTCGTCGGAGCTCATGTAGCGCTGCTGCCCGCGCCGCTCGAAGGTGACACGCCCGTCGCGCTCCCAGCGGCGGAGGGTGTCGATGCTGACCCCGAGCGCCGTGGCGGCGGCCCCAATGCGGATCGCCTCGTCCATGGAGATGCCAGTCAGAGCGACACCGTACCCCCACCGGAGACCGCGGTGGGGGAACATTCAGGCTCACTTCACGGGCGTGAAGCGCATGGCGTACGGGAAGTCGCCGAAGCTCACGTCCACGAAGAGCCTCCCGTGCAGCGCCAGCGTCCTGCGGCCCGTGCGGCTGGCGGAGTGGAAGAGCGGCACGCTGCCCGGGCCTTCCACCTCGGCCTGGCGGTCCAGGCTCGCCACGAAGGCCGTCTGGGCGGTGAAGTCGAGGTTGGGGTCCTCGGGCGCGAACTGCTGGAAGCGCACGACGTAGCGACCGTCGAGGGCGTACGGGCCGTGCGACGCGGGGGAGAGGTCCCCGCGGATCAGCAGTTCCCCGGGGCGCTTGGGCGCCTTCAGGAGCGCCACCTGGCTCTTGGCGGGATCGGGCGGCTTCGTCGGCGGTTTCGCCTCGCTGCCGCATCCGGCAAGCAGCACGATCGCGACGATCAGCGCCTTCGCGCGGCGGCCGGCGGCGAGGACGCGGGGCACCGCCGCCAGTCTAGTCACAGTTTGACTACTAGGCATGACGTCGGATATGCATAGGCGCATGACCCTGACTCGGGGCGGTTTCCTCCGTCTTGGCGCAGCCGGCGTCACCACAGCAGCGGGCACCATGCTCGTCGGCGGTACGGCCCTGGCCGCGCCGCCACCGGCCCAGCCACAAGGCGACGACGTTGGCTTCCTGACCTTCGGGGTCGTGGCCGAGCGCACCGCACTGGCCTTCTACCGCAAGGCGCTGGCGACGCCCAACCTCTTCGACGCCGCGGACCGCCGGTGCCTGACGCAGGCGCGCGACGCCAAGGTGGAGCACATCCAGCGGCTCAACGCGGCGCTCGGCGACGGCGCCGTGTCCGCCGGCGACTACGAGGTCGTCTTCCCCAAGAACACGTTCGCCACCCGCAACAGCGCCGTGACGCTCGGCGTCGGGCTCGAGAAGCTGCTCGTCGGGGTCTACGTCTTCGGCGCGGGCGCATCGGCCGACGTGGGCACTCGCCTGCTCATCGGCAGGCTGCTGTCCGTCGACAGCCAGATCCTCGCCACGTTGCACGACATGAAGGGCGAGGCTCCGATCGGCGGCCTGCCGACACCGCTGGACACCCAGCAGGCGGGCGACGTCCTCGACAAGCTCCTAACCGTTCCCGGCTCGCCGGGAGGAGGCTGATCATGCGTCGCACGACGCTCGCCGTCCTCGTCGCGTCCGCCGTTGCGCTGCTCGCACCGGCCGCCGCGCAGGCGCTCAGCGTCTACGGCGCCACCTCGCTCACGAACGTCTTCCCGGCGATCGACAAGAGCCCGACCTACAGCTTCGGCGGATCGAACACGCTGCAGCTGCAGATCGAGCGCGGCGCTCCCGCCGACGTCTTCGCGTCCGCCAGCCCGACCGAGGCCCAGGCCCTCTTCCGCGAGGGCCTGTGCACGCGCCCGGTCACCTTCGCCATCAACCGGCTGGTCGTGCTGATCCCCAACGCCAATCCCGGCAACGTGAGGTCGGTGTACTCGCTGCGCTCCGGCGGCCGCCGGGTCTCCATCGGGACGGCGGGCGTGCCGATCGGCGCCTACACCCGCCAGCTCCTGAAGCGCATGCGGCTGTCGTCGATCCTGAGCTCCAACACCGTCAGCCAGCAGACCAACGTCGGCCAGGTCGTCTCCCAGGTCGCCCTCGGAGCGGCCGACGCCGGCTTCGTCTACTACACCGACGGCCTCGCGGCCAAGGACCGCACGAAGATGCTCAGCCTGCCGAAGTGGGCCCAGCCGCCGGTGCGCTACCAGATCTGCGCGGTCAAGCGCGCCGGAGCGGACACGAGCGGCGCCGCGGCCTTCATCAAGAAGGTCGTGGGCCCGTCCGGGCGTGCCGCACTGAAGGGCTACGGCTTCGGACTACCGCCGCGCAAGTAGGTGCCGCGCGGGGCGTTCACTGCGCTGCTGGCGCTCTGCACGGGGATCACGCTCGCGTTCCTCGCGATCCCGATCGTCGCGCTCTTCACGCAGGTGCCGCTCCGCGACATCCCCAGCCTGCTGGGGACGCCGGCGGTGCAGGACGCGCTGAAGGTCACCATCCGCACGAACGTGCTCGCCAACGTGCTGATCCTCGGCTTCGGGACCCCGACGGCGTGGTTCATCGCGCGACGGCGCTTCCCGGGGCGGGCGCTCGTGGTGACGCTCGTCGAGCTGCCGCTCGTGCTGCCCCCGGCGGTGGCCGGCATCGGGCTGCTGGCCGCGGTGGGGACCGGGGGCCTGTTCGGCTCCGAGCTGCGCGGCGCGGGGATCGAGCTGCCGTTCACCGAGGCCGCAGTGGTGCTCGCGGTGGCCTTCGTCGCCTCGCCCTTCTACATCCGCCAGGCGATCAGTGCGTTCGAGTCGGTCGACCCGACGTTCACCGACGCCGCGCGCACGCTGGGTGCCGGGCCGGGGCGGACGTTCTGGCGCATCGGGTTGCCGCTGGCCGCCGGCGGCCTGCTGGCCGGCTGGGTGCTGGCCTTCGCCCGCGGCGTGGGCGAGTTCGGCGCGACGATCATCTTCGCCGGCAACGTGCGCGGGCAGACGCAGACGCTGACCCTGACCATCTACGAGCAGCTCGAGTCGAACCTCGACGTCGCCCTGGCCATCGGGGTGCTGCTCGTGGTGCTCAGCGGCGGGGTGCTGCTCTCGTACAAGATCTTCTCCTCGTGGAGAACCTCGAGCTCGACATCGCCGTCGGCCTTCGCTCGTTCGAGCTCGGCGTCAGCCTGAGCATCGGATCGGAGACCGTCGCGCTCGTCGGGCCCTCCGGAGCCGGCAAGACGACGGTCCTGCGGGCGATCGCCGGCCTGCGGCGCCCCGACCGCGGGCGCATCGCCCTCGGCGACCGGGCATGGTTCGACGCCCAGGCCAAGGTCGACCTCCCGCCCGAGCGGCGCTCGGTCGGTCTCGTCTTCCAGGAGTACGCGCTCTTCCCGCACATGACCGTGCGCCGCAACGTCGCCTTCGGGGGCGCGAGCGACGCCCGCGTGGCCGAACTGCTCGAACGCGTGCAGATAGCGGACCTGGCCGACGAGCGCCCGGGCGGGCTCTCCGGGGGCGAGCGCCAGCGCGTGGCGGTCGCGCGCGCCCTGGCCCGCGACCCGCGGGTCCTCCTGCTCGACGAGCCGCTCTCGGCGCTCGACGCCCACACGCGCGGCGTGGTCCGCAGCGAGCTGCAGGACGTCCTCGCTGCCCTCGCGCTGCCGACGCTGCTCGTGACCCACGACTTCCGCGACGCCGCCGCGCTGGCCGACCGCATCGGGGTCATCGTCGACGGGCGCCTGCGCCAGGAGGGCACCGCGGCGCAGCTCGTGGCGCACCCCGCCGACGCGTTCGTGGCGTCGTTCACGGGCGGCAACCTGCTGCCGGGCCGAGGCGACGGCGGCGTCGAGATCGCGCTCGACGCCGGCGGGGTCGTGCGCGCCCTCGAGCAGGCCTCCGGGCGCGTCGGCGTGGCCGTCTACCCCTGGGAGGTCGGCGTCGCGCTGCAGGCCCCGGCCGACGGGCTCAACGGGCTGGCCGGCCCCGTGCACGGCCTGGCGCCGGAGGGCAATCGCATGCGCCTGCGCATCGGCGACGTCGTGGTCGAGCGCCCCGCCGAGGAGATCGAGCGCCTCGGTCTGGCGGCCGGCATGACGGCCTGGGCCACCTTCCCGCCAGACGCGGTGCGAGTCGTCGCGCTGGAGTAGGCCGGTTCGGGGCGAACGACGCCCGCGAGCGCCCTAGACTGGAACCGAGCATGGAACGCAGTCGCCACGGCCGTACCACCCCATCTCGCACCGTCACCGCCGCCGAGCAGGAGGGCCGGCCGAAGCAGCGCGCCTTCTGCGTCGCCGCCCTCGAGGACGGCGACGACCTCTCCGAACTGCGCGAGCTGCTGCGCACGGCGGGCGTCGCCGTCGTCGGCCAGTCCGTCCAGCACCGCGACAAGCCGCACCCCAACACCTACCTGGGGCCCGGCAAGGTCGAGGAGGTCAAGGCCGCCGCCGAGGCGGCCGACGCCAACGTCGTCGCCTGCGACGACGAGCTGTCGCCACGTCAGGAGCGCAACCTGGAGGGCGAGCTGGGCCTTCCGGTCATCGACCGCACGGCCATCATCCTCGACATCTTCGCCGACCACGCCAACAGCGCCGAGGGCAAGCTCCAGGTCGAGCTTGCGCAGCTGCAGTACAACCTCGCCCGCATGCGCGGCCTGTGGACGCACCTCGAGCGCCTGGGGGCGTCGGCCTCCGCGCCGGGCATCGGCACCAGGGGCCCGGGCGAGACGCAGATCGAGACCGACCGCCGCCTGGCCCGCGACCGGATCTCGGCGCTCAAGCGCAAGCTGGCCGAGGTCAAGTCCTCGCGCGCCGTGATGCGCGCCGAGCGCGAGCGCGCCCACCTGCCGCAGGTGGCGCTCGTCGGCTACACGAACGCCGGCAAGTCGACGCTCCTCAACCAGCTCACGGGCGCCTCCGTCGGCGTCGCCGATCGCCTCTTCCATACGCTCGACCCGAGTACGCGGGCCGCGCGACTCAACGGCCGGCCCTACCTGCTGACCGACACCGTCGGCTTCATCCGCAAGCTGCCCCACCAGCTGGTCGACGCCTTCGGCGCCACGCTGGAGGAGACGGTCACGTCCGACCTCATCCTCCACGTCGTCGACGCCTCGGTGCCCGAGGTCGAGATGGACGAGATGCTGCGCGCCGTCGACTCGGTCCTCGACGAGATCGGCGCCGGCGACCGCCAGCGCCTGCTCGTGCTCAACAAGGCCGACGCCCTCGACGAGGAGCGCCGCGAGGAGCTGCGCTTCGCCCACCCCGACGGGATCCTCGTCTCCGCGCTCTCCGGCGCCGGGATCGAGGAGCTCGGCGAGCGCGTCGAGCACGCCTTCCGCGAGACGCTGCGCTCGATCGACCTGCTGCTGCCCTTCGACGAGGGCGGCCGGCTGGCCGAGCTGCACGAGCTGGCCGGCGAGCTCGAGCGCATCGACACCGCCGACGGCGTCCGGGTGCGGGGCCGCGTGCCGGTCACGGTCGCCGAGCGCTACGCGCGCTTCGACGTCGCCAACGGCGACGGCGCCTAGCGCGGACTACGGCTGTCGCATATCCGTACGGGCGCGCGCGCGCCGAGCGCGTGCGGTCGCGGTCACGCTCAGCTGAGCTTGTGCGACGGCGCGGTGTAGTGCTCGGCGAAGACCCGGTGCACGAGCTCGCCGCGGCTGGAGACGCCGACCTTCTCGAAGAGTGCCTTGACGTGGTCGCGGACGGTGTGCGGCGAGAGGTACAGCTCGGCGGCGATCTCGGCGGTGCTGAGCCCCGGGCGATGGCCCGCGTCACCTCGAGCTCGCGACCGCTCAGACCGTAGGCCTCGACGATGAGCGGCGCGACGTCGGCGGACTTCGCGGGCTCGATGATGAGCGCCACCTGGCCGGTGCCCTCGAGGACGGCGCCGTGCATGAGCAGCCAGACGCCGCGGCGCGTGCGCATCCGCGAGCGGATCTGCGGCTCGCCGTCCTCGTGCGCCGCGCGCACCCGCGCGGCGAAGCCGTGTGCGTGGAAGGGCAGCCGCAGGTCGCCGACGTCCGAGATCAGCAGCTCGGGGGCGAGCTCGTCGAGCCACTCGACCGCCTCGCGGGTCGCCGACACCACGCGCCCCGCGCCGTCGAGCAGCACGATGCCGGGGCCGCGCACCAGCTCGGGGGTGCAGGACGGCTCGGCCACCATGGCGTGGCGCAGGCCGGGCGCGATGCGCGCCGCGGCGCGCTCGAGCCAGGTCTTCTCGTCGTCGCTGAAGCGTGCGCTGAGCCGGTTCAGCTGGGCGAGGCCCCAGGCCGCGTCGCCCTACCCCAACTTCGTCGAGGAGCCGGCCGACGCCAGCGCCTTCTTCGATCCGGCGACGTGGGCGCGCCTGCGGACGGTCAAGGCGGCCTACGACCCGGCCAACGTGTTCGTGGGCAACCACCACATCCCGCCGGTCTGACGAGTCCGGGCGCGAACTGCCGCAGGTCACCCTCGGTTTCCGGGGCCGACTTGCGGCAGTCCGGGCGAATCGCGCCCGACGCGCTAGCGCGAGTCGCCGGACCCCGACAGCACCCCGCGCTCCTGGCGCGAGAGCAGCTTGTCGAGGTTGGCCTGCGCGACCTCTTCGAGCTCCAGACCGGCCTCGGTGGCGACCTGGGCCACGTACCAGAGCACGTCGCCGAGCTCGCCCGCCAGCGCCTGCAGGCGCTCGTCGGTCATGACGCCGCCGTCGTCGCGCAGGAGCTTCTTGACCTTCTCGGCCACCTCGCCGGCCTCGCCGGCCAGGCCGAGCGTCGGATAGACGATGTTCTCGCCCGCGCCGGGGTACGTCGCGGTTCGCCGCGAGAGCCGCTGGTAGTCGGAGAGGAGCATGGCCCGCGACGCTAGCAGCCGTTCCGAACGGCACGGCGCAGGTACGGGCAGCCGTACCTGCCGAGACCTGAAGGCCGCCCGACTCGCCCAGGCCGTTCACAGCACAATCACGCCGATGGCTCTCTCGACGCCAAGGCTCGTGCTGCTCGTTTTCGGCGTTCTGCTCGTCGTCTGCGGCATCTCGGTCGGCGTCAGCGAGGCCTTCAAGCACGACCGCACCACCACGGCGACGATCGAACGCCACATCGAGCGCGTCGTCGTGCGGGCGGGTACGGGCAAGGTCCATCTGGAGGGCAGCGAGTCGCAGCGCGTGATGGTGCGCGAGCAGCTGCAGTGGCTGTGGCGCAAGCCCGTGATGCACACGAGCGTCCGCGGCGCGACGCTGACCGTGAGCGGCTCGTGCCCGGACACGGGCCCGGTGAACCGCTGCAAGGCCGACATCGACCTCGCGATCCCGTTCGACGCCGACGTCGTCGTCCAGGGCGACAGCGGCGACATCTCGGCCGAGCGCCTGGCCGGGCACCTCAAGCTCACCACCGACAGCGGCGACGTCCGCGCGCGCGACCTCAACGCGATCTCGCTCGCCGCCAACACCAACGCCGGCGACGTCGACGTGGTCTTCACGACCCAGCCGGTGTCGGTGAGCGCGAACTCGAACTCCGGCGACGTCCTCGTGACCGTGCCGGCCGGCGGCGAGTACCGCGTCGACGCCACCACGGCGGCGGGCGACGTCAACGTCGAGGGCGTGGTGCGCAACGACCGCTCGCTGCGCACGATCTCCGCGACGACGGACGCGGGCGACGTGACCGTCCGCGGGCGCCAGCCTTCCTAGGGGGCGAGGGTCTCCGCGGGCAGGGCGCCCGCGGAGACGACGACTCGCGCATCCGCTACGACGGGATGAGCTTGAACTGCTTGAGGTAGGCCTGGGCGGCCTGCTCGGGCGTGTCCTTGTCGAGGTCGACGCGCGCGTTGAGCTCCTGCATGACGTCGGCCGTGAGGTTCTTGTTCACCGCGGCGATCGTGGCCGCCAGGTCGGGCCCCGCCGCGTCGGCGGTCGACTTCTTCATGAGGAAGGTCGAGTTGTAGGGCGGGAACATGCCCTTGTCGTCCTGGAGCAGGACCTCGTTGTTGCGCTTGATCTGCGGGTCCGTGGTGAACACGATCGAGACGTCGGCCTGCCCGCTGGTCAGCACCTCGTGGCGCTGATCGATGTCGACCGGCACGAACTTCTTGAACTTCAGGCCGTAGACCTTCTCGAGGCCCAGCAGGCAGTCCAGGCGCGTGCGGCACTCGGGCGAGCCATAGAGGGTGAGCTGGCCGGCCTTGGGCTTGAGGTCGGAGATCTTCGTGACCCCGAGCTCGTCGGCCTTCTTCTTGAGCAGGCCGACCTCGTTGGACGAGGTGAACGGGGTCGGGGGGAAGGCCTCGATGCCCTGCTTGGCCAGGCCCGCCTTGACCTGCTCGTAGGCCTGGCCCTCGTCGGTCGGGATGTCCTTGGCCGGGACCTTCAGGAACGACAGCAGGGCGGTGCCGGTGTACTCCGGGTAGCCGGAGATCTGGTCCGTGTTCACCGCCTTGAGCGCCGTCTTCTCGTCGCCGAGGTTGAGCGCCTTCTTGACGCTGTAGCCGGCGGCCTGGAAGGCCTGGGCGTAGATCTCGCCGAGCACCTTCTGCTCGGTGAAGTTCTTCGAGCCCACCGTGATGGTGGTCTTGGCGTTGGCGTCGTTGTGCTTGATCGCGGCAGCCTGTGTGCTGCCGCCCGACGGCGTCGACGAGCTCGAGGAGCTGGTGCTGTCGTTGCCGCCGCCGCACGCGGCGACGCTGACGGCGAGGGCGAGCATGGCCGCGAGCGCGGGTATGAATCGTCGCCTGCTCATGGTGTCGGTGCGATCCTCCTCTTGGGGATGGAGAGCAGCCGGCGCCGGGACGCCGCCTGCTCTGTGAGCTTGAGCCCCTCCGGCGTGAGCTTGCGCTGCACCGCCGACAGGCCGACCTCGGCCGCGATGGCGAGCGCCGCGACCACGATCGCGGCTCCCAGGCGGCCGGCGTCGCCGTAGCTGGAGGGGTTGATGATGGGGTCGCCGAGCGTCACCACGCCGGCCGCGGGGCCGAGGGTGGCGGTGGCGAGCACGTTCACGGTCGAGGTCTTCACGCCGCCGAAGACGAGCGGCAGCGCCAGCGGCAGCTCGACCCGGCGCAGGATCTGCGGGCCGGTCAGGCCCATCCCGCGCGCGGCGTCGACCGCCTCGGGGTCCACGGCGCGCACGCCGGTGTAGGCGTTGAGCAGGATCGGCGGGATGGCCAGCAGGACGAGGGCGAGCGTGATGTTGAAGAAGCCGGCGCCCAGGGCCGCGAAGAACAGGAAGACCACGCCGATCGACGGGATGGCGCGCCCCGCGTTGGTCACGCTGACGACCAGGAACGAGCCCCGCTTGCTGTGGCCCAGCCAGGTGCCGATCGGCAGCGCGATCGCGGTGGCGATCCCGACGGAGACGACGGTGATGAGCAGGTGCTCGCGCAGCAGCGGCAGCAGCTGGGTGCCGCCGACCTGCGCGCCGCCGGGACCCTCGCTCTTGGTGACGATGAACTGCAGGGCGTCGCCGAGGCTGCCGAGGAAGGCGAGCGTCATGCCGTCCTCACGCGCGTCCACGGGGTGAGCAGGCGCTGGGCCAGCAGCAGGATGGCGTCCAGTCCGACGGCCATCAGTACGCAGAGCGCCCCGCCGACCGCGATGTTCGAGATGAACTCCTTCTGGGAGGCCATCTGATCGCCGAGCCCGCCGGCGCCCGCGAAGGTGGCCAGCGCCGCCAGCCCCACCGTCGTCGTCGCGGCGATCCGCAGCCCGGCCATGATCGTCGGCAGCGCGAGCGGCAGCTCGACGCGCCACAGCAGCTGGCGATAGGTCAGGCCCATGCCGCGGCCGGCGTCGCGCGCCTCGTCGGGCACTCCGTCGAGGCCGTCGACGATGTTGCGAAAGAGGATGAGCAGCGTGTAGGCGGTCAGCGCGATGAGCGCCGTGGTGTTGCCGCGCCCGGTGATCGGCAGCAGCAGGAAGAAGAAGGCGAGGCTGGGGATCGTGTAGAGGATCCCCGCGACCTGGGTGATCGGGCCGACGAGCCGGCGCTGGCGATGCGCCGCCAGGGCGAGGGCGAAGGCGATCGCGAAGCCGAGGCCGACCGACACGACGACCAGGAACAGGTGCTGCCAGAAGGGCGACACGTAGCGGTCGAGGTGGTGGACGATCCAGTCCGGGCAGAAGCCGTTCTTCGCCACGCAGCTGTTGGTGCTCTGCGAGCGGTCGCGGAAGAAGTCGCCGCCGGACTGGGCGAGGATCGTCGGAGCGCTCACGCCTCGTCCTCGCGTTCGAGCAGCTCGTGGATGACATCCAGCCCGAGCACGCCCTGCACACGCCCCTCGCCGTCGACGACGGCGCCGAGCTGGACCGGGCTGCGCAGGAGATCGCTGAGCGCGTCGCGCAGGGACTCGTCGCCGTGCACCGTGCGCACCGGGTGGCGCTTGCCACCGCCCTCCCACGCCACCGGGCGCCCGCTCTCGTCGCGCACGAGCGTGAAGGGCAGGCCGTTGTCGACCGGCCGCAGCTCGACCTCGCTCGCGCGCGTCAGGGCCAGGCGCTTGAGCGCGCGGTCGGCGCCCACGAAGTCCTCGACGAAGTCGTCGGCGGGCGCCATCAGCAGCTCCACAGGGCTCGCGTACTGGGCCAGGACGCCGCCCTGCTTGAGCACCGCGATGCGGTCGCCGAGCTTGATCGCCTCGTCGATGTCGTGGGTGACGAAGACGATCGTCTTACGGATGCGTTCCTGCAGTCGCAGCAGCTCGTTCTGCAGGCGCTCGCGGCTGATCGGGTCGATGGCGCCGAAGGGCTCGTCCATGAGCATCAGCGGTGGGTCGGCGGCCAGCGCGCGCGCCACGCCGACGCGCTGGCGCTGGCCACCGGAGAGCTGAGCGGGGTAGCGGTCGCGCGTCTCGGCAGCGTCGAGGCCGATGAGCTCGATGAGCTCGTCGACACGCGCGCGAATGCGCTCGCGTGGCCAGCCCAGCACCCGCGGGACCGTGGCGATGTTCTCGGCGATCGTCTGGTGCGGGAAGAGGCCGATCTGCTGGATCGCGTAGCCGATCTCGCGGCGCAGGTCGGCGGGCCGGCGCGTGCGCACCGACACGCCCCCGACGAGGATGTCTCCGCTCGTCATCTCGATCATGCGATTGACCAGGCGCATGGCCGTCGTCTTGCCGCAGCCCGACGGCCCGACCAGCACGCAGATCTCGCCGGCGGGGACCTCGAAGCTCAGATCCTGGATCGCCGGGGCGTCCGACCCCTCGTAGGTCTTGGAGACGTTGCGGAGCTCGAGGGTCGCCGCCTGCGGGTGCGACGACGACCCCTCGGTATGGGCGTCTGGTGCGATGGTCACGAGAGGACGGCCCCGGCGGGGCGGGCCGGTCAAGCGTAGCGAGCTAGATTCCCGCCACCCGTCGCGCGTCGGCGTGCGCGGCGCGCTCGAGGTCGTCCTCGAGCGTCGCCAGCGGCTCGTCGAGCCCCAGCGCCGTCGCGATCAGCCAATCGGCGAACCACGCGTTCTTGGGCAGCAGCGGGCCATGGAGGTAGGTGCCGATGACGTGGCCGCGCAGCACGCCCTCGAAGCCCGAGGCGCCCGTGTTGCCGTGACCCTTCAGCACGCGGCCCAGCGGCTGGGCCGCCGGGCCCAGGTGCGTGCGCCCGCCGTGGTTCTCGAACCCCGCCAGCACGCGGCTCCCTGCCAGCCCCGGCAGGCGGACCTCGATGGCGACGTTGCCGATCAGTCGCGGGCCGTCCTCGCGGACGGTGTGCAGGTCGACGAGCCCGACGCCCGGGATCCGCTCGCGGCCGAGCTCGTAGTGGTGGCCGAGCAGCTGGTAGCCGCCGCACACGGCCAGGACGACGCGGCCGGCGGCGGCCGCGGCGTGCAGGGCGTCCCGCTTGGTGTCGACCATGTCCTGGGCGCACAGCGCCTGATCGCGGTCCTGGGCGCCGCCGATGTAGAAGAGGTCGTGCGCCCCGGGGTCGATCCCCTCGCCGAGCCCGGCGGCGACCACCTCGAAGCCGATGCCGCGCCACTGGCAGCGGCGCTCGAGCAGCAGCAGGTTGCCGCGGTCGGCGTAGATGTTCATGAGGTCCGGATAGAGCGCGCAGACGCGCAGGGTCCGCTCAGGCACGGAGCATCGCCACCGTGGAGCCGACGTAGTCGACGGTCTGGGGGATGCGCCGCGGCGTCTCGGCGCGCAGGCCGAAGGCCGCGGCCTCGGCGGCCAGCACGTCGACGTCGACGCGGTCGAGCTCGATGACGTCGCCCGAGACGGTGCGCGTCCCATCGCGCGCCACGATCTCGCGCACGCGCTCGATGGCGGCGCGGTCGCCCAGGTCGCGCACCGCGACCGGGCGGCTGGCGTACACGGTGCCGCCCACCTCGCGCAGGTCGGGCTTCGGCGGCTCGTCGTGCTCCACGTCGAAGGACTCGAGGGCGTCGGCCAGCGCCGCGGCCAGCAGCCCGCCGGTCGCCAGGTGGGCGCGCGCGCAGGCCAGGAAGCGCCCGCGGCCCTCGCGACCGCCGAGCAGCTGGAGCGTCTGCATCGGCACGATGACCAGCGGGAAGCTCCGGCCGAGGTCGAACGCGCGGGCGTCGGCCACCACCGGGCTCACGGACAGGCCGGCGCCGCGGTCGGCCAGCGCGGCGAGCAGCCCGGGGTCGCGGTCGAGCGCCACCACCTCGTGGCCCCGACGGGCGAGGTCGAGCGCGACGCGCCCGGTCCCGGCGCCGACGTCGAGCACCGGCGAGCCCTCGCGGTCGGCCAGCTCGCGCCACAGCGGCAGGTCGAGGTCGTAGCCGCCGCACTCGAGGTCGTGCCACAGGACGTCGGTCAGGCCCACCGGGTCCCCCCTTGGCGGGACCCCGTACCCGGCGAAGCTGCGGGCGGGGGTGCGAACGAGCCGCGCACGGCGCCGCGCGCGACCAGCAGGTCGCGCAGCGCCAGCATCGCGGTGTAGGTGGGCAGGGCGAAGAGCGGGCCGTCGCCGTCGCCCAGGGCGCGATCCAGGCCCGCCCCGAGCTCGGGCTCGACGACGATCCGGTCGGTGGAGACGCCCGCGTACTTCAGGCGCAGCGCCATCTCGGCGGCGCGGGTGCCGCTGCACGTCGCGCGGCGCACGCGGGGCGCGAGGACCTCGAAGTCGGCGTCCCACACCCAGCTGACATCGCGCCCGTCGGCGATGTTGTCGTTGAGCACGGCGAAGACGTCGTGCTCGCCATCCTCGAGCGTCAGCGTGCGCAGGACCTCGTTGGCGCCGGCGGGGTTCTTGACCAGCAGGATCGACATGTCGCGATCGGCGACCCGCAGCGTCTCGGCCCGCCCGAAGGCGGGGGAGACGGCGTGCAGGCCGGCGTCGACCTCGTCGAGCGGCGCCCCGAGGGCGAGCGCGAGCGCGGCCGCCCCGAGGGCGTTGTAGACGTTGTAGAGCCCGGGCAGGGGCAGCGCGATGCTGCGATCGCCGGCCGCCGTGCGCAGCGTGAAGCGCGCGCCGCGCACCCCCTCGAGAACGATGTCGTGGGCCGAGACCTGCGGCTCGGGGCGCGTCGCGCCGCAGTTGTCGCAGTGGTAGCGGCCCAGGTGGCCGAGGTAGATGGCGTCGTAGCGGTAGGGCGCGCCGCAGCGCCGGCAGTGCGTGGCGTCCGAGGCGTGCTGCATGGCCGGCAGCGCCATCGCGTCGTCCTGCACCCCGAAGTACAGGGCGCCGACGTCGCGGCCCAGGTCGGCCACGGTGGGATCGTCGGCGTTGAGCACGAGCGCGGCCGAGGCGCTCGCCACCACGGCGGCCCAGCGGTCGGCGATCGAGTCGAGCTCGCCGTAGCGGTCGAGCTGGTCGCGGAACAGGTTGGCCAGCAGAAGGGCCCGCGGCTCGAGCTCGTCGACGACCTGTCCGAGCCAGAACTCGTCGACCTCGAAGAGCCCGGTGTCGCCGTCGGGCGGGCCGGTCATGAGCGCGGCGGCCACGCCGCCGGCCATGTTGGCCCCGGCGCGGTTGTGCACGAGGTGGGCGCCGGTGCGCTCGAGGATGCCCGCCACCATCGCCGCGGTCGTCGTCTTGCCGTTGGTGGCGGAGATGACGGCGCTGCCGCGCTCGAGCCGAGCGCCCAGGCGCGCGATGGCATGCGGCTCGAGACGCATGAGGACCTTGCCCGGCAGCGAGGTGCCGCCACGGCCGGTGCGGCGCGACAGCCCGCCGACGGCGCGCGCGGCCGCCACCTTGACGTCGAGCAGGTTCATGCGGGGAGCAGCACCTGCAGCGCTCCGGGGAGCGCGCGGAAGGTCATCGGCAGCTGGCCGACCGGATCGCCGTCGGCGTAGACCATGAACGGCCGGTCGGCGTCGATGCGCACCTCGGCGCCGCGCAGCACGTGGACGCTCGGCTCGTTGACGTGCTCGCCCTTGAACACCTTGGGCAGCAGCTTGCGCACGAAGGTCGCCTTGCTCGTGCGCTCGCAATAGACGACGTCGAGGGCGCCATCGTCGAGCTCGGCGTCGGGCGCGACGAACATGCCGCCGCCGTAGGCCTTCGAGTTGGCGGCGGCGACGCTCCAGCCCGCGAACAGCGTGCGCTCGCCGTCGACGTCGACGGTGAAGCCGGCGTGCTTCCAGGTGGCCAGCGCGCCCAGCGCGCCGTAGACGTAGACGAGCTGGCCCAGGCGCGCGGGCGCGGAGTTGGCGATCCGGTTGGCCTCCGAGTCGAAGCCGACCGAGGCGATCCCGATGTACGGCGTGTCGCCGGCCAGGCCCAGATCGACCGGGCGCGCCACGCCGCCGGCGATGATGTCGCAGGCAGCCTCGGCGTCGAGCGGGATGCCGACCACGCGCGCGAAGTCGTTGCCGCGGCCGCCGGGCAGCACGCCGACGACGGCGCCCGGCACGTCGCGCAGCACGCCCGCCACGGCACCGAGCATCCCGTCGCCGCTCAGGGTCACCACCACCCGGCCGCGCTGCGCCGCAGCGACGGCGAGATCCTGCGCGTGAGCCAAGTCGCGGGTGGCGTCGACCTCGTAGCCGACGCCGAGCGCGCGCAGGCGGGCCTCGACGGCGGGCAGCGCCCTGGCGGCCCGCCCGCCGCCGGCGGAGGGATTGACGATGAGGGCCACCTCGCGTGCCACGTGCGCGCTCATCTTGACCACCCGGACCGCTTGATGAAGTCCGCGACCTCGTCGGGGCGGTCGGTGATGACGTAGGCGTCGACCATCGCGCCCTCAGTGTTGATGGTGATCGAGAGCCCGCTCGCGACCTTGCGGACCTTCGAGATCGGGGCCACCGGCCGGCCCGCGCCCATCCGGGGCGTCACGCGGCCGGTCGCCACCCGGTGGACGGCCTCGTGCGCTGCGAGGCGGTCGAGCAGGCGGCGGTACCCCTTCTTGGAGGAGTGCTTGTGGTGGGTGCGCTTCCTCACGGGGCGAGCAGCAGCTCGGCCAGGCTGGCGGCCACGAACTTGGGCGCGGGGTCGGCCTCGCGGGCCATCGATGGACTGGTGGCGCCGGTGAGCACGATCGCGCCGTCGATCCCGGCGGCGCGCGCGCCCGCCACGTCGGCGTCGAGGCGATCGCCGATGACCAGCGCACGGCCGTCGCCCAGGCGGTCGAGCGCCGTGAGGAAGAGCTGCGGCTCGGGCTTGCCCACCGAGCGCGCGTCCACGCCGGTGGCAGCCTCGACGGCCGCGACGACCGAGCCCGTCGCCGGCCACGGACCGTCGGGCATGGGGAAGGTCGCGTCGCGGCTCGTGCACCACACCTCGGCCCCGCGCAGCACGGCCTGCACGGCGCCGCGGAGCTCGGCGAAGTCGAAGCCCTCGTGGCCGCTGACGACCACGACGTCGGCGCGATCGGCCATGTCGGAGTGGTTGAGGATCCGCAGGCCGGCGTCGGTGACATGGCGGTGCACGGCGTCGGAGCCGATGACGAACGCGGTCGCGTGCCCGGCCTCGGCGAGCACGTGCTGCAGCGCGCCGCCCGCGGTGACGATCTCCTCGCGCGCGGCCTGGAAGCCGAGGCCCCACAGCTTGCGCACGAAGTCGTCCTCGCCGTGGCGTGCGTCGTTGGTCACGAAGGCCAGCCGGCGACCGGCGGCGCGCACGGCGTTGACGGCCTCGACCGCGCCCGGGGTGGGCTCGTCGCCCACCCAGACGCAGCCGTCGAGGTCGAGCAGGAAGATGTCGTAGGGCTCGAGGCCAGGCGCGACGGGCACGGGAGTGCGCCCATTATCCTCGCCGCCGTGCGGCCGACCCTCTACGTCCTCTGCATCGCCCTGCTCGCGCTCGCCGGCTGCGGCGGCGGCAACGGCGCCGGCGCCGGATCGGCGAGCACCGCGGCGTCCACGCCGTCCTCCGCCGGCATCACGTGCAAGAAGGTCGCCGCCCCCGAGCCCAAGGGCGCGCAGCACCTGAGCAAGCCGACGGCCACGCTGCCGGCGGGCAAGCGCTACGACGTCGACCTGCAGACCAACTGCGGCACGATCACCATCCGCCTGGCCACCGGCCGCGCGCCCAAGACGTCGGCCTCGGTCGCCAACCTCGTCAAGCGCGGCTTCTACGACGGGCTCACCTTCCACCGGGTGGTGCACGACTTCGTGATCCAGGGCGGCGACCCGCTCGGCACGGGGCTGGGCGGCCCGGGCTACACGGTGGTCGAGAGGCCGCCGCCCGACACGGCCTACACCACCGGCATCGTCGCGATGGCCAAGACCGAGGCCGACCCGTCGGGCGCCTCCGGCAGCCAGTTCTTCATCGTCACCGCCCCCGACGCCGGGCTGCCGCCCGACTACGCGGTGGCCGGCGGCGTCGTGCGCGGGATGGACGTCGCGCAGTACATCGGCAAGCTCCCCGTGGACGATCAGGACCGGCCCACCTCGCCCGTCGTCATCGAGAAGGCGACCCTCAGAACAGGGTGAGCCGCGGCAGCGCCGGCTCGAGGCAGTCGGCCTCGTCGTGGCGCGCGTCGTTGACCGCGTCGCCGACCGCGCGCATGCCGGTCTGCTCGAGCGGCGCACAGAGCTCGAGCAGCCCGGCGGGGTCGGTGCCCCGGTCCAGCCACGCGTCCTCGGCCTCGGGCGCCAGCATCACGGGCATGCGGTCGTGCACGTGGGCGAGCTGCTCGGAGGCGGCGGTGGTGACGATCGCGACGCTGCGCAGCGGCTCGACGCCGTCCGCCGGGCGCCAGCTCGACCACAGCCCGGCGAAGGCGAAGGGCTCGTGGTCGGGGCGCGTGACCCACCACGGCTGCTTGGGCTCGCCCGGGCGCTTCTCCCACTCGTAGAAGCCGTCCGCGATGACCAGGCAGCGCCGCGCATCACGAAAGGCGCCGTTGGTGAGCATCGTCTCCGAGCGCGCGTTGATGAGCTTCAGGCCGAGCGTCTTGGGGTCCTTGGCCCAGTAGGGCACGAGCCCCCAGCGCAGCAGCTCGCCGCGCGGCGCGCCCTCGCGGTCGGTCGTGACGGTCAGGACGTCGTCGCCGGGTGCGACGTTGTAGCGCGCGCGGACCGGCACATCGTCGCCGATCGCGAAGCGCTCACGCAGCCGCGCCGGGTCAGGCGAGGCCAGCGAGTAGCGCCCGCACACGTCAGCCGCCCTGGGCGGCGCGCGCCTTCTCGCGAGCGGTCGCCTGTCGCCGGCGTCCGAACAGGGTGAGCACGCCGAGGATCGCCGCGATGACGACGATCCCGAGCAGGAGGGTGACGAGCGTGCTGGCTCCGCCGAAGGGCAGCGCCACGAGCGTGACGATCCCGTAGCCGAGCGCCAGCAGGGCGATCACCAGCAGCAGGATGATCACGAAGCCGCGCGCCTTCAGGTACCACGGCGCGTTGGCCGGAGGCGCCAGGAAGCCCATCAGCCGCAGCAGCATGAGCTGGCGGTTGGACGGCGGTGCCTGACCCAGGCGCTCGACGGCCTGCTTGAGGTCGTCGGGACGGCGCTCGGCGAGGGCCAGCGAGGCGTCGGCCATACGCCGCAGCTGCATGCGCTCCTGCGGGCGCGACGCCGCGATGGCCCGGCGGAAGTAGTCGCGCGCGGCATCGGCGTCGTAGCGCTCGGCCGCCCGTGCGCCGAGAATTGCGAGCGCCGCGGCCTTGAACTTCTGCTCGCGCTCGAGCTCCTCGTCGGAGCGGTCCTGGAGCGCCTGCATGGCGGCCAGGGCGCCGCGCTGCTCGATGCGGATCTGACGGGGCTTGGGCGGCATGGTGAGGGCAGAATCTAGCGCGCCGGGCCGGCGACGCCCCGTAACGCCTGCGCTCGGGCGCCACTGAGCTGTGCCCGCGATCGAGGCCTTACACTCGCCGGCCATGCCGGTCCGCTTCAGGCCCCTGCTCGCCCTCGGGGCCCTCGTGGTCGCCCTGACCTTCGCCGCACCGGTCGCGGCGCAGAACGCGCCGACCCTCGGCGCCCCCGAGACCCAGACCGACACCGCCGCGCCGGCGCCGGAGACGACGAGCAGCGGCGGGGGCGGCCTGAAGACATGGCAGGAGGTGCTGATCTTCGCCGCGGGCGTGATCCTGCTGGGCGGAATCGGGTTCGCCATCGTCGGCGACGCGCGCGAGCGCACGCGCAAGTTCTCGCACCACACGGGCGAGGAGGTCGCCACCGGGGTCCCGCACAAGCACAGCCAGGCGGCCAAGCAGCGCGCCCGCGCGAAGGCGCGCGCCGCCAAGGCCCAGCGGCGCAAGAACCGCTAGGGCGGCGCCGGCCCTGCCCTGCGCGGCCGCGTGCGGCGCGCGCTGGGTGCAACTGCCTTAGCCCGCCAGGAGGCCGGGCGGTTCCTAGCTGCCGGGCACGTCGACGTAGCCCGTGCCCAGCGCGCGGCCCTTGGCCGCCAGGCACGCGCGGGCCAGGCGCACGAAGGCCAGCGCGACGCCGCGCTCGCCCTGGCCGGGCGTGTTGCGACACCAGACGTAGGTGAACTTCTTGAAGTCCAGGGCGGCGACGAAGGGGAAGCCCAGGCGCCCGACCGACTGCCCGTTCTCGCCGGCGACCGAGGTCTTGACCGCGACGCAGTCATACCGGCCGATCGACTTGCTGAGGACACGGTCGTCGGGGACGGCGGCCTTGGCCCTCAGCAGCGGGCCGCACTCGGTGTGCGAGATCGGGCCCGCGAGCTCGCCGCGGCGATCGCGGGCCTGCGCGTCGCGGGTGATCGAGGCCTCGGCGGCGCGCACGAGGGCGGCCCGCGCATCGAGCCGGTCCAGATCGGAGGCGCCGGCCGCGGGCGCCAGCTGCGTGGCGGAGCCCCGGTGGGGGGCCTGGAGCCGCCCGAGCCGGATGCGCTCCGCGGCGACGGCCTTCGCCGACGCCCTGCGCTCGCGGTCGTTGCGATTGGAGACGACCGCGTTGAGGACGAGGGCGACGACCGCCACCGCGAGGACGCCGACGGCGACGCTGCCCCACAGGACCTGCGTGCGCCGGCGCCCCCGCAGGCGGGGGGCACGGATGAGGACGGACTTCCCGCACCGCGAGCACCGCTCGCGTCCCGAGCTCTCCTCGAAGCCGCAGTGGGGGCACGTGCGCGTGGGCACCTCGGTCATCGTAGGCGGCATTGAGCTAACCAGCGTAGACATCATGACCGGTTCGTGTCAATCTGCGCGGTCGTGGACCGCTTCGACGCCGGCACCCAGCCCGCGGGCCGCCCGCCCGCGCCCGGACGCCTGGCCTTCGTGCAGGCGTTCCTCAACACGTTCTGGGACCTCGACGGCGATGGCGCGGAGGCGTGGAGCTCGCCGGGCGCCTACGGGACATGGCTGCGGGCCCGCGGCTTCGGCCACGCGCCCTCGGTCGGCGACCTGAGCCGCGCGCTGGAGCTGCGCGAGGCGCTGCGCGGGCTGTGCCGCGCCAACCACGACGACGGCGACGCACCCGCAGCCCTGGCCACGCTGGACGCCATCGCCCGCGAGGTGGCGCCTGCGGCCGCGCTGGCGCCGAGCCTGCGCACCGGCGCGCTCGAGCCCGCCGGCGACGGGCCCGACGCAGCGTGCGCATTGGCGCTGGGGATCGTCTTCGCGGCGCGCGCCGACGGCACCTTCACGCGGCTCAAGGCGTGCCCGCACGCGCACTGCGGCTGGGCCTTCTACGACTCCTCGCGCAACCGCTCCGGGCAGTGGTGCTCGATGCGCATCTGCGGAAACCGCACCAAGGGCGAGGTCTTCCGCCGGCGCAACAACGCCCGCCGACCCTGATCGGACGGACCGTGACCGCCGGCCCGGCCGCCGAGGTCGCCGCCACCACCGGCGACGACGCGGCGGTCGCCGCGACAAGATAGTTGAAGCAGTCAACTAACCCGGTATCCTGGTGCGCCGTGAAGAGCACCACCGACACCGCGCGGATCGCGCGCCTGTTCAGGCCGTATCGCGCGCGCCTGAGCAGCGTGCTGGGCCTCATCGGCCTCTCGGCCGGGCTGAGCATGATCTCGCCCTTCCTCCTGCGCGCGGTGCTCGACAAGGCCATCCCCGAGGCCGACACCCGCCTGCTCACGATGCTCGTGGCCGGGATGATCGCGATCTCGGTGGCCACCGGCGCGCTGGGGGTGGCTCAGACATGGCTGTCGAACCTGGTCGGACAGCGCGTGATGCACGACCTGCGCGCTGCGGTCTACCGCCATCTGCAGCGCCTGTCGCTGGCCTTCTTCACCCGCACGCGCACCGGCGAGGTCCAGTCGCGCATCGCCAACGACATCGGCGGCGTGCAGAACGTCGTGACCTCCACGGCGACCTCGATCGTCTCGAGTGTGACCACGGTGCTGGCGACCATCATCGCCATGTTCGCGCTGGACTGGCGCCTGGCGACCTTCAGTCTTGCGCTGCTGCCCTTCTTCGTCTGGCTCACGCGCCGCGTCGGGCGCGAGCGCAAGCGCATCACCGCCGAGCGCCAGGGGCGCCTGGCCGACATGAGCTCGCTGGTCGAGGAGTCGCTCAGCGTGAGCGGCATCCTGCTGGGCAAGACGATGGGCCGCGCGCCCGAGCTGGCCGAGCGCTTCACGCGCGAATCGGCCGACCTGGCCGACCTCGAGGTCCGCAGCCGGATGGCCGGCCGCTGGCGGATGGCGAGCGTGCAGATGGCCTTCGCCATCATGCCGGCGCTCGTCTACTGGTTCGCCGGCTACTCGATCGCCCAGGGCGGGGCGGCGATCTCGATCGGCACCGTGGTCGCCTTCACCACCCTGCAGACGCGGCTGTTCTTCCCGCTGCAGTCGCTGCTGTCGGTCGGGATCGACATCCAGACGTCGCTGGCGCTCTTCCACCGCATCTTCGAGTACCTCGACCTGCCGGTGGACATCACCGAGCGCGAGGACGCCCGGCAGCTCGACGACGTACGCGGCGAGGTGCGCTTCGAGGGCGTCTCGTTCGCCTACGACGTCGACGGACCGCCGACGCTCGAGGACGTCGACATCGTCGTGCCGGCCGGGAGCACGACCGCGATCGTGGGGGAGACGGGCTCGGGCAAGACGACCATGGGCTACCTCGTCGCGCGCCTCTACGAGCCCACCGCGGGGCGGATCACCGTCGACGACGTCGACATCCGCGACCTCTCGTTCGCGTCGCTGGCGCGCACCGTGGGCCTCGTCTCCCAGGAGACCTACCTCTTTCACGCCAGCGTGGCCGACAACCTGCGCTTCGCCAAGCCCGACGCCACCGACGCAGAGCTCGAGGACGCGGCGCGCGCCGCGCAGATCCACGACCTCATCGCCGCGCTGCCCGACGGCTACGACACGATCGTCGGCGAGCGCGGCTATCGCTTCTCGGGCGGCGAGAAGCAGCGGATCGCGATCGCCCGCACCGTCCTGCGCAACCCGCCCGTGCTGGTCCTCGACGAGGCCACCAGCGCGCTCGACAACGAGACCGAACGCGCCGTGCAGGAGGCGCTCGACCGCCTGGCCGAGGGCCGCACGACGCTCGCCATCGCCCACCGCCTGTCGACCATCCGCGAGGCCGACGAGATCGTGGTCCTCGACGGCGGCCGGATCGCGGAACGCGGCACCCACGCCGAGCTGCTCGCCCTCGGCGGGCGCTACGCGACGCTGGCCGCGCGCGATCCCGAGCCCGTCGCGGCCTGACCGGCCATCGTGTCGAAGAGGATTCAGTAGGCTCGGGCGGTGCGCCGCGCGCTCATCCTCTCGCTCCTGGCGCTCGCCGTCCTCGCCTTGGCCGCACCCGCAGCCGACGCCCGCGCCACCACGGTGCGCACCTCGCAGGGCACGATCACGACCACGCGGCTGGCGAACGGCGTGCGGCACATGACGTTCCGCTGGGGTCCGGTGCGCATCGCGCCCGGCCAGAACACGATCTCGATCGCCGACGACAACCTGCTGCCGCCGGGGCCGGGGTGGATCACCTCGTTCAAGCCCAACCTGACCTACGTCGACGGCACGGTCCCGCGCGTCGACGTCATCCACCTGCACCACGCCGTCTGGCTCGTCGCGAGCCACGGCGACGTCCGCCCGACGTGGGCGGCGGGCGAGGAGAAGACGGCGGTCCGCGAGCCCCAGGGCTTCGGCTGGCGTTACCGCAAGAACGACAAGTGGCTGCTCAACCACATGATCCACAACCTCACCGCGGCGCCCACGCGGGTCTACATCACCTGGGAGATGGACTTCATCCCGCTCGGCGCCAAGGCCGCGCTCGGGATGCACGAGGTCAGGACGCAGTGGCTCGACGTCATGGGCGGCATCGCGTACCCGGTCTTCGACGCCATCCAGGGCACGGGACACGGCGGCCGCGTCACCTTCCCCGACGACGTCCCCAACGCCTACGGCGGCGGCCCTCCGCGCAACACCTGGACCGCCGACCACGACGGAACGCTCGTCGGCACGGCGGGCCACCTGCACCCCGGCGGCCTGTGGACCGACCTCAAGGTCACGCGCGCCGGGCGCACCGTCGAGGTCTTCCGCTCGCGCGCCCATTACTACGAGCCGGCCGGCGCCGTGTCGTGGGACGTCTCGATGACCGCGACGCCGCCCAACTGGCGCGTGGCGATCAAGAAGGGCGACGTGCTCTCGGTGTCGGGCACCTACGACTCGCGCACCACGTCGTGGTACGAGTCGATGGCGATCATGCCGCTCGCGATGACGGTGGCTCCGGCCGGCGGCGCCGACCCCTTCACGACCAACACCGCGGTCAAGGGCGTGCTCACCCACGGCCACCTGCCCGAGAACGACCACCACGGCGGCGCGCCCGGCGCGCTGGCCGACGCCACCAAGCTCCCCGACGGCCCGCGCTCGCCGACGGTCGACATCGCGGGCTTCGCCTACGCGCAGGGGGACCTGTCGTCCACGGGGGCCCTCGGCCGCCCGCCGGTGGTCAGCGCCGGCCAGCCGCTGACCTTCGTCAACGACGACGCCGCGCAGAACGTCTTCCACACGATCACCGCGTGCCGCGCGCCGTGCACGGCGACGACCGGCATCGCCTTCCCGCTGGCCAACGGCACCACGGTGTTCGACTCCGGCGAGCTCGGCTTCGGGCCCGCGGGCTTCACGCCGGCCGCCAATCGCAAGGAATGGCAGACGCCGACGACCCTGGCGGACGGCACCTACACCTACTTCTGCCGGATCCACCCGTTCATGCGCGGCGCGTTCCGCGTGAAGGGGTAGCCGCTGCGCCTGCTCGTCGTCCAGCAGCAGCCCGACGCTCCCGCCGGGCTGGTGGAGGAGTGGGCCGCCGCGCGGGGCGCGCAGGTCTCGGTGCTCCATGCGCCCACGGTCGCCGCGTGGCCCGACCCTCGCGAGCACGACGCCGTCATCGCGCTCGGCTCGGACCGCTCGGTGCACGCCTCGAAGGACGCGTGGATCGGCGAGCAGGTGGCGTTCCTGCGCACGGCCCACGAGGCCGGCGTGCCGGTGGTGGGCATCTGCTTCGGCGGCCAGGCGCTCGCCGCCGCCCTGGGCGCCACGGTGCGGCGCGCGCCGCACACCGAGATCGGCTGGATCGACGTCGAGGGCGACGACGGCTACGGCGGGCGCTGGTTCACCTGGCACGAGGACGTGTTCGACCTGCCGCCGGGCGCCACGGAGCTGGCGCGGGCCGGCTCGGGCCTGCAGGCCTTCGCCGCCGGGCCGAGCGTCGGACTGCAGTTCCATCCCGAGGTCACGCCGGCGATCGTCGATGACTGGCTCGACGGCGCGCCCGGGGCGGTGGCCGATCCCGAGCCCATGCGCGCCGAGGCCGTCGGCACGCTGGCCGCGGCCCGCGAGCGCGCCTTCGCCCTGATGGATCGCATCGCCGCCCGCTGGGCGCGCTGAGCTCCGCCATACGTCCACGATCCATGCCCCTGGGCGGGGCTGGGCGACCGTCCGTCCGATGCACGGGGCATGCCTCGCCGCCGACTCGCCACCGTGGCCGCGCTCGCAGCGCTCGCCCTGTGTGCACCGGCCACCGCGAGCGCTGCTGACTGCGCCGGGGCCGACCTCGTGCCTGCGGCCGACAACGTCGCCACAGTGGGACAGGCGACGCTGTGCCTGCTCAACGAGCAGCGCGCCGCCAACGGCATCGGCCCGCTGGCCGAGGACGCCGCCCTGTCGAGCGCCTCGGCGGCCTACTCGCAGCGGATGGTCGCCCAGGGCTTCTTCGCCCACCAGTCGCCCGACGGCGGCACGCTCGTCGATCGCCTCACCGCGGTGGGCTACCTCGGCGGCGACGACGGCTGGGTCGTGGGGGAGAACATCGGCTGGGGCCAGGCCTCGCTGGCCACGGCGCGCTCGATGGTGGGTGCGTGGATGAACAGCCCCGGCCACCGGGAGAACCTCCTCAGCGCCGACTACACCCAGGTCGGCCTCGGGCTGGCGCTCGGCACGCCGGCCGATCAGACCTGGGGCGCGACGTACACCACCGACTTCGGCGCGGGCGCCAACGCGCCGGCGCCCGCCCACCCGCGCGCCAGGGCCGTCGCGACGCGCAAGAAGGCCGCCCGCGCGGCGAGCTGCGCGCGGGCCTCCTCCACCCGCCGCAGCGCGCGCTCGACCAAGCCCCGGCGATCCTCGGCCTGCTCCCGCATGGCGCGGATCCGGCGCCGCTGAGCAACTGAACCGCGCGTCGAGGCGCGTGTCCTATCCTCAGCCGCCATGCCGCTCCGACCCCGCACCGCCGCGCTCCTGGCCCTTGCGGTGGCGGTCGTGGCGCCCGCCGGCGCGGCAGCGAGCACGCCGCCGGCCAACCCGCCCGGGGTCGTCAAGCTCTCCGACGAGCGCACCACCACGCAGTGGGCGCACACCGCCGACCTGCAGCCCGTCTTCAGCCGCCCGTCGGACACGGCGCATCGCGTCGCCAGCCTGCGCCTGGTCACCGAGGACAAGCTGCCCGAGGTCTACCTCGTGCTCTCGCGCTGGACGAACGACGCCGGCAACACGTGGCTGAAGATCCGGGTGCCGATGCGCCCCAACGGCCGCATCGGATGGGTGCGCCAGAGCGCGCTCGGCCCGCTGCACACCGTCCACACGCGGCTCGTGGTCAACCGCCACACGCTGCGCGTCACGCTCTACGACCACGGCAAGCGCCGCTTCAGCGCGCGGATCGGCGTGGGCAAGGCCTCGACGCCGACGCCCGGCGGTCACTTCTGGATCCGCGAGAAGTTCCACGTCGCGGGCACGACGCTCTACGGGCCGGCCGCGATCGGGACCAGCGCGTACGCCCCGACGCTCTCGGAGTGGCCCGGCGGCGGCGTGGTCGGATTGCACGGCACCAACGAGCCGAACCTCATCCCGGGGCGCCCGTCGCACGGCTGCATCCGCCTGCGCAACCCCGACATCGTGAGGCTCTACCGGCTCGCGCCCACGGGTACCCCGGTGGACATCCTCTGAGCGCGCGAAGGCGCTACGGTTCATCTCACCTGGACGACCGTTCGACCAGTATTGGGGACCGTTCAACCCTTGCGCGATGCCGCCGGACGCACTACCTTTTGCTCTGCATTCCTGACTGGCCCGGCAGCAGAGACGGGCAATTCGGGGGGATTGGGTGACGACCGTCGGCCCTTGGGGAGGGGCCGGCGGTTCGATCCCAGGACTTCAGGGGCGGGCGAGATTCGCACCAGCCCCTTCAGCTGAGTCCCCGTTTGGGGGCCTCAGGCGGGTCCGCCGGCACCACCCAGCCGGCGGGCCCGACCTATAGCCTCGGTCTCGAGGGAGACAGCAGCCATGCGCCACGCCCGGACCATCGTCGCCGCCGCTCTGCTCGCCGCCATCGTGCCGGCGGGTGCCGCCCGCGCGGCCGGCCCGACGGCCAACCCTCCGGGAATGACGCGCCTCAGCGATGAGCGCACGCTGTCGCGCTGGGCCTACCCGAACAACCACGCCCGGGTCCGCTCGCGCCCGACCGGGCAGGCCCGCACGGTCGGCACGCTGCACTGGCTGACCGAGGACAACCTGCCCGAGATCTATCTCGTGCTGGCCTCCTGGCGCGACGCGCACGGCAACACGTGGGTGAAGATCCGCGTCCCCAAGCGCCCCAACGGCGTCACCGGCTGGGTCCCACGGCAGGCGCTGCGCCAGTACACGACAGTCGACACCTTCCTGGACCTCAACCGCTCGAGCCTTGTCGTGACGCTCTACCGCGCCGGCAAGGAGGTCATGTCGGCGCACGTCGGCATCGGCTCGAGCGCCAACCCCACGCCGCGCGGCGACTTCTACGTCCGCGAGAAGTTCCACGTCACGGGCGCGCCGGTCTACGGGCCTTACGCGCTGGGCACGAGCGCCTACGCCCCGCACCTGACCGACTGGCCCGGGGGCGGCGTCGTCGGCCTGCACGGCACCAACGAGCCGGGCCTCATCCCCGGCCGCCCGTCGCACGGCTGCATCCGCCTGCGCAACGAGAAGGTCAGTCGCCTGTATCGGCTCGTGCCCCGCGGCACGCCGATCCACATCCACGACTGAGGCTTCGTCCGCGCGCGGCGCCGCCGCCGCGAGCGGGAGAGCTACAGGCCGGCCGGGTGGCGGGCGACGTAGCCCGCGCTCGAACGGTCGACCCGCTGCCAGCGCGAGCCCGTGTCCCAGCGCCCGGTGGTGTCGTAGCGCTTGCCGTTGATGATCATGAAGGTGTGGCCGGCGTTGGCGTAGACGGTGATCCAGCGCCCGCGACCGGGCCGGCCCCACGACATGAGCTCGCCGGAGTCGCGCGGGCGGCTGAGCAGGCCGGCGCCGTGCAGGACGTAGGACACGGACCCGGAGCAGTCGTAGGCCGAGTCGTGGAACGTGGCGTGCCCGCCGCCATAGCGGTAGGGGAAGCCGGCGATGCGGTTCGCGGCTGAGATGGCGCGCAGGACCGTGCCGGGCATGCCGGAGCCTCCAGGGCGCCCGCGCAGATGCGCGCGCTTGAGCACGGGGTGAGACCCGCCGACGCCGAGCGCCGACCACGTCGCGGGGCCGACGACGCCATCGGCGGTCAGGCCGTGGGCGCGCTGGAAGCGGCGCACCGCGCGCGCCGTGCCCGGCCCGAAGACCCCGTCGGCGGCGACTCCGAGGCGCGCCTGGAGCAGGCGCACGCTGGCGCCGCGCGTGCGCACCGCGCCGCCACCGGCGCCCGCGGCGTGGACGCGCGCGTGACGGTGCAGGCTGCGGCGCAGCATCCGCCACGTGCCGGCGCCGACGACGCCGTCGGCGCTGAGCCCGTGGGCGCGCTGGAAGCGCTTGACGGCGTGCAGGGTCCCGCGCCCGAAGACGCCGTCGTCGCCGAGGTGCAGCGCGCGCTGGAGCTTGGCCACGGAGCGCCCGCGATCCCCGTGGTGCAGCGTGGGGAGGGCGTGCGCGTCGGCGACGGGCAGCAGCACGATGGCCGCGACGGCGGCCAGGCAGCGGATGTGGGCGGCTCGGTGGGACATCGATTGAGCGCCTACGGGGTGAGCTGACGGGCTCGCGCGATGCGCTACGCCGCTGCCATGCGGCGATTCGCCCCCGCGGACGCCTCCACGCGTCCGCAGCGGTTCCCCCGATCACCGACCTCTGCGGGCAGGCGACTCGGCGCGACGGGCGTCGACGCTACCAGGCAAAATCCCTGCTTCTTGCACGATTCCTTGCAGATGGGCGCGTTGCAAGCCGCAACGCACGGGGCGGCTCAGCGCCGCAGGCGGATGGTGCCGACGTCGATGCCGTTCTGCTCGATGTTCATGCGCTCGGGGTAGCCGCGCGCGGGCGCCGTCCAGCGCCCGAGGCGCGCCAGCTGGTCGTCGTCGAGGGTCAGCTCGGCGGCGGGCAGGAGGTCCTCGAGCTGCTCGAGGGTGCGCGGCCCGATGATCGGCGCGGTGACACCCGGCTGGGCGAGCAGCCACGCGAGGGCCACCTGCGCCACGCTCGCGCCCAGCTCGTCGGCCACCGCGCGCGCCTCGTCGACGGCGCGGAAGTTGGCGTCGGTGCCGCGGCGGTCGATGGCCTCCTCGAGGTCGCCGGTCGCGTCGCCGATGCGCGTGCCGGCCGGCGGCGCGGCGTCGCGCTCGTAACGGCCGGTGAGGAAGCCGGCGCCGAGCGGACCCCACGGCAGCACGCCGAGGCCCGCGGCGCGGCAGAAGGGCAGGATCTCGGTCTCGATCGAGCGCTCGACGAGCGAGTACTGCGGCTGCAGCGTGACGAAGGGGGAGAGGCCGTCCCGATCCTGGACGCCGACCGCCCACGCCAGCAGCCAGGCCGGGAAGTTCGAGGCGCCCAGCGCGCGCACCTTGCCGGCGCGCACGAGGCCGTCGAGGGCGACCAGTGTGTCCTCCAACGGAACGTCCGGATCGGGCGCGTGGACCTGGTAGAGGTCGATGACGTCGATGCCGAGCCGTCGCAGCGACGCGTCGCAGGCCGCCGCGACGCGCTCGGGCGCGAGCCCGGCACCGCCGGGATCGGAGACGGGGAAGCGCAGCTTGGTGGCCACCACCACGTCCTCGCGGCGGCGCGCGAGCCACGGCGCCAGCGTGCGCTCGGAGGTCCCGTCGCCGTAGACGTCGGCGGTGTCGAGGAAGTTGTGGCCCGCTTCCAGGTAGGCATCGAGCAGGCGCGGCGCATCCTCGGCCGGCGTGCGACCGCCCATCAGCATCGTTCCGAGGCACAGGCGGCTGACGCGCAGCGGCCCGAGATCTACGCGTTCCATGCCGCGCTCTATGCCCGGCGACCGCGCCGGCGAACCGGGCTCGCGCGGTAGGTTGCCCCGCCATGGCGCTGCTGTCCGACCTCGAGCTGCCGGTTCTCGACTACGCCGACCCGGCCCTGCGCGGCCCCGCCTTTCACCCACGCATGGCCGAGCTGCGCGCCCAGGGCTGGCTGGCGGCGACGCCGATCGGGGCCATGGTGCTCGACCGTGAGGCGGCCGAGGTCTTCCTGCGCAGCCGCTCGACGACCTTCCCCGGGCTGAAGCTCGCCGAGCTCTTCAACATCGAGACCGGCCCGTTGGCCGAGGAGCTGCGCCGCAACATCCTCTGCATCGACGGCGACGACCACCGGCGCCTGCGCAACCTCGTCAACCCGGCCTTCACGCCACGTGCCGCCGACCGCTGGCGGCCGTTCATGCGGACCTATCTCGAGCAGCTCTGGGACGCCGTCGGCGCCGACGGGCACTGCGAGTTCGTCGAGGCCTTCGCCAAGCCCTACCCCTCGCTCGTCATCGCGACCGTGATGGGCGCGCCACTGACCGACGCGCCGCGCCTTCACCACTGGTCCAACTGGATCCAGAAGCAGTTCGATGCCGAGGCGCTCATGACCGAGCGCGCGCTGATCGAGGAGGCGGTCGTCGAGTTCTACGACTACGCCGACGCGCTGCTGGCCGCCCGCCGTCAGGAGCCCGGCGAGGACCTCGTCTCGACCCTTCTGGCCGCCGAGGCCGACGGTGACCGCCTGTCGGAGGTCGAGTGCGTCAACCTCGTCCTCAACGTCCTCATCGGCGGCGTCGACACCACGCAGTCCCAGCTCGCGCACGCCATCCGCCTGTTCGCGGAGCACCCCGACCAGTGGGACGCGCTCCACGCCGACCCGTCGCTGGCCGCCGGCGCGGTCGAGGAGGCGCTGCGCTACGAGCCGATCACGCCCTTCACGGCGCGGATCGTGGTCGAGGACATGGAGGTGCGCGGCGTCGCCTTCCCGGCGGGCACGGTGGTGCTGGTGGCCGCATGCACGGCCAACCGCGACGGGCTCGAAGACGCTGATCGCTTCGACATCACGCGCACCGACGGCGGCCGGCTGACGACGTTCGGCGCCGGGATCCACTACTGCCTGGGCGCGAACCTCGCGCGCGCCGAGCTGCAGGAGGGCCTCGGCTTCCTCGCCGCGCGGATCGAGCGCCTCGAGCTCGACGGCGAGCCGGCCTACGGCGGCGTGACCGGCATCTACGGGCTCGACCGCCTGCCGATCCGCTTCAGCGCCGCCTGAACGTCCGGCGCCGCCTCGATCATGCCGGCACCCGGCATGAGCGGCGCCGAAGTCAACCTGCGGGCCATCCTGCGCATCGTCCTCGTGATCGTCGGGGTGGTGCTCACGCTCTACGTGATCTACCTCCTGCGCAAGCCGATCGGGTGGATCGTCCTCGCGACCTTCATCGCCGTCGCGATGTCGGCGCCCGTGAATCTCCTGGCGCGCCACATGCACCGGGGCCTGGCCATCGCGCTCTCGTACCTCGGCCTGCTCGCCATCCCGGTGCTGCTGGCGCTGATCCTCGTTCCGCCGATCGTCAACGGCATCGACGACCTCGCCACAAAGGCGCCCGACTACGCCGCGCAGGCGCAGGACTACGTCCAGAAGAACAAGACGCTGCGAAAGCTGGAGGACGACTACGGCGTCATCACCCAGCTCGAGGAGCAGGCGAAGAAGCTGCCGCAGAAGCTCGGCACCGCGGCCGGCACGCTGAGCAACATCGGCGTCGGCGTCGTCAACTCGGTCTTCGCCCTCGTGACCATCCTCATCCTCTCGATCTTCATGGTCGCCGACGGCCGAAGATGGGTGCTGAACGCGCTCTCCTTCCAGCCAGCCGAGCGCCGAGAGAGCCTCGACCGCGCCCTGAGCCGCATCAGCACCGCGGTGGCCAACTACGTCGGCGGCGCCCTGGCCCAGGCGACGATCGCGGGCATCACGAGCTTCATCGTCATGAAGATCCTCGGGATCCCGTTCGCCGCGCCGCTCGCCGTCATCGTCGGCTTCGCCGACCTCATCCCGCTGATCGGCGCGACCATCGCCGCCGTGCTCGTCGGGATCGTCACCATCTTCGCCGACTTCCCGATCGACACGATCATCTGGGTCATCTGGGCGGTCGTCTACCAGCAGCTCGAGAACTCGGTCATCCAGCCCCAGATCCAGCGCCGCGCGGTCGACCTGCACCCGTTCCTGGTGCTGGTCTCGGTCCTCTTCGGCGCGAAGCTGTTCGGCGTCGCCGGCGCTCTGCTGGCGATCCCGGGGGCCGCCTCGGTGCAGATCGCGGCGACGGAGTGGTGGCAGTCCCGCCAATCGGCGCGCCCCGAGGCCCTCCCGGAGGCGTAGCGGACGACCCTAGAAGTCCTCGGGGAGGATGTGGCCGGCGTGCAGCGCGTCCGCGAAGCGGTCGATGCGCTCGAGCTCGACGCTCATCGCCAGTGCCTCGGCCGCCGCCTCGATCTGGGCGCTGTCGCGATCGAGCGCCTCGTCGAGCGCGCTCAGCCGCACGCCTCCGTGGAGCTGGATGGCCCACCACCCGCAGTTGGCGCACGCCAGCTCGACGACGTGATTGCCGTCCTCGTGGGAGGCGAGGACCTCACGCGGGGCGACGAAGGGCCGCCGGCACGTGGGGCACAGCCGCAGGTCGCGGCCGAGGGCGGAGTCGAACAGGCGTCGCATGCTGCTCAGAACGGCCGCGCGGGCGATCTCTTGCGGCAATTTTTCGGTGCTTCGACGGGTAGGGTCCCGAAATGCTCCAGTCATGCACCGCGGTGCTCCACGGCCACCGCGTCAGCTACCTCCGCGCGGGCGAGGGAGCGGCCGTCGTCCTGCTCCACGGCATCGGCTCGAACTCCCTGACCTGGGAGCCCGTGGGCTCCGCGCTGGCCGACTCCCACGACGTCATCGCGCCCGACTTCCTGGGCCACGGCGCCTCGGCCAAGCCGCGGGGCGACTACTCGCTGGGGGCCTTCGCCAGCGGCGTGCGCGACCTGCTGCAGCTGATCGGTGTGGAGCGGGCGACCATCGTCGGGCACTCGCTGGGCGGCGGCGTCGCGATGCAGCTGGCCTACCAGCACCCCGAGCTGTGCGAGCGCCTCGTCCTGGTCTCGAGCGGCGGGCTGGGGCACAGCGTCAGCCCGCTCCTGCGCGCGGCTGCGCTGCCGGGCTCGGAGTGGGTGCTGCCGGTCATCGCGGGCGCCGCCGGCGGGATCGGGGCCAGGGTCGGCGGCGCACTCGCGCGCGTGGGCCTGCGCGCGGGCAACGACATGGCCGAGGTTGGGCGCGGCATGGCCGACCTCGGCGACCGCGAGGCGCGCCTGGCCTTCCTCGACACGCTGCGCGCCGTGGTCGGCCCGGGCGGCCAGCGCGTGAGCGCGCTCGACCGCCTCTACCTCGCGGCCGATCTGCCGCTGTTCATCGTGTGGGGCGACTGCGACCCGATCATCCCGGTCGGCCACGGGCGCCGCGCCCACGAGGCGGTGCCTGGCAGCGAGATGCTCGAGATCGCGGGCGCCGGGCACTTCCCGCAGCTCGACGACCCCACCGGCTTCGTGACGGCGGTCAATCGCTTCATCGCCGCCCGTGAGCCGTGGAGCTATGACCCCGCCCGCGTGCGCGAGCTCATGCTGGCCGCAGCGGACGGTCGGTAGGGTCCAGCCAATGGCGAGAGAGCCCATCTACACCGCGCGCGCCAACGTGGTCGGCGGGCGCGCGAACGGCCACGGAAAGACCAGCGACGGCCTGCTCGAGGTCGACTTGCGCCGCCCGAAGGAGATGGGCGGCGAAGGCGACGGGACCAACCCCGAGCAGCTCTTCGCCGTCGGCTACGCGGCGTGCTTCGAAAGCGCCCTCGGCGCCGTTGCCAGGCGCCAGAAGGTCGAGGTCGACGATGTCGCGATCGACTCGACCGTCAGCCTCATCCCGACCGAGGAGCGCGGCTTCAAGCTCGGTGTCGAGCTCGACGTCAGCCTGCCCTCGGTCTCCGACTCCGAGCAGGCGGTCACCCTGGTCCGGGCCGCCCACGACGTCTGCCCGTACTCGAACGCCACTCGCGGCAACGTCGACGTGCGCCTGACCGCCAACGGGGTGGAAGTCGAGCACGGGTGAGCCAGGACGACGACGACTGGGCCGGCACGCCGCCCGAGGGTCACTACACGCGCGACCGCGCGAAGCCCGAGTTCTGGCGCAGCCAGCGTCCGCCGGCGCTCATCGCGGGCCTGATCGGGATCGTCGTCCTGATCCTGATCGTCGTCATCCTCCTGGGCTGACTCAGCCCAGCGTGGTGCGCCCGTCCCCGGCGATCGGGTGCCGCGGACCGAGGAAGCGCGGGCCGGCGCCGGTGACGACGTCGCCGACGGCCTTCACGCGAGCGACCACCTCGCGGGCCTGCAGCATGCGCGTGACCGACCCGTAGCTGCGCGCGTCGGCCGCCAGGCCGCTGGCTCGCAGGCCTGCACGCCGCGCCAGCCACAGCGCGCGGGCCAGGTGGAAGCGCTGGGTGACGACGATGGCCGTCCTGACCTCGAAGACCTGCTTGGCGCGGATCATGCTGTCCCAGGTGTCGAAGCCCGCGTGGTCCTCGAAGATGTCGCGCGCCGGCACGCCGAGGCCCAGCAGTGCGCGGCGCATCGTGCCGGCCTCGTCGTAACCGACCGTGCCGTGATCGCCCGAGACCAGCACCTTGGCCACCCGCCGGTCGCGATAGAGCGCGGCGGCGGCGCGCACGCGATCCTCGAGCACCGCGCTCGGGGTCCCGTTGGCCTGCACCTGGGCGCCGAGCACGAGGGCAGCCTCCGCGGGCGGCGCGGCAGCCGGATCGCGGGTCCAGCCGCGCCCGCCGAAGACGACGACCGCGTTGGCCGCCCCGACGATCACCGCGGCGCCGGCGAGCAGTCCGAGCGTCAGACGAAGCAGACGTCGCCGCATCATGCAGACGGTATTCGCTGCCCGCGGCGCGCTTCATGCGCGCGAGAAATTCTTAGCTGAGGTTGATGCATCTCACGTAATGCCTTGAGGTTCTGCACCGACACTGTGTGCATGGCGCTCGAGCTCACCACCGACCAGGCACGCCTCATCGCGCGCCTGCGCCGTCGCTGGCCGGGTGCCGACGTCCGCGCCCACCAGCGCCCCTGGGGCGTCATCGTCGAAGTCCGCCGCGACGGGCGGACCATCTCGCTCACCGCGTTGGACGGCGAGGGCGGCATCGAGCCGGAGCGCTCGATCCCGCGCGCAGCCTGAGAGCGCAGCCGCGATGAGCGGAAATCGCCGGGCGAGCCTGAAGCTCGCCCGGCGCCGCCCGGTCATGGATCGCCGCTGAACTACTACGTCCCAGGACTTCGTGTCATTGCCTGGGTGGCGTCGACACTCCCGATCACCGAGGCAGGCCGCCGGCACGAGGCCGGCGCGTTACCCGGCTGGGCGCCCCAGAGGGGTGCCCCGATCGAGTAAGCGATCCGCCGGACTGCGAACCCTAGCGGGCTGGGCTGCGCAGCGCGCGCGGATCGGGCAGCGGGGTCAGGATCGCCTCGATGCGCTCGCGGTCGGGCTCGAGGCGCGGCGGCAGGATGATCGCCGATCCGAGCTGCTCGATGCTGTAGCCGTCGACGGTGAAGCCGGGGCCGTCATCGGCGATCTCGAACAGCACCCCGCTCGGCTCGCGGAAGTAGATCGAGTGGAAGTAGTGGCGGTCGACGATCCCCGAAGTCTGGACGCCGGCGCCGTGCAGGAGCTCCTCCCAGCGCGGATGCTCGGCGACGGTGGTGCCCCACGCGACGTGATGGACCGTGCCCGCGCTCTGACGCCCCGGCTCGGCCGGCGGCGCTTCATAGGCGATGGTCCCGCCGCGGAGCTCGCCGCGCAGCTCCCACGTGTCGTCGCCGAGCGCCGTCGCGCCGAGCAGCTGCTCGAGCACGACGCCGCTGTACTCGGGGTGCGGGGCATACGCGCGCACCCCGTCGAAACCCTGCAGCGCGAGCTCGGCCGGGATCTCGGGGTGCTCTGCCGCCAACGGGGTGTCGCCGCCGGCACGCATCGCGAGCTCATGGCCGAGGCCCTCGGGATCGGCGAAGCGCAGGGCACCGCCGACGCGCTCGTGCGCGACCCCCTCGGCGCCGAGGCGCTGCGCCCAGAAGGCCAGCGCCTCCTCGGAGCCCACGCGCGAGACGATCCGGTGCACCATCCCGGCGCCCGCGCGGCCCGGGATGGCGCGCGGGTACTCGAAGAAGGTCAGCTCCGCGCCGGGACGGCCCTGCTCGTCGGCGTAGAACAGGTGATAGACGCTGGGGTCGTCCTGGTTGACGGTCTTGGCCACCAGGCGCAGGCCGAGCACGCGCGTGTAGAAGTCGACGTTGCGCGGTGCGTCGCCGGTGATCGCGGTGATGTGGTGGACGCCCTCGAGTCGCACGGCCCCGGACTCTAGTGGCCGATGGTCTTGAAGCTGATCGTCTCGCAGTGGCTGATCTTGTAGCCGCGCTTGGCGCGGTGGCTGATGAACAGCGTGTCGCGTCCGCCGCCGCAGTCGATGCTGCCGCGGCCGAAGTGGGCGTGGATGGTGTCGTTGCCGGCGCCCGCGACGATGACGTTGAGCCCGTGGCTGGCGTAGATGAAGTCCGACCCGGCGCCGCCGTAGAGGTGGTCGACCTGGGCGGTGCCCTGGCCCGAGGGCTTGTAGTCGCCCCAGAGGACGTCGGCGCGGTCGCGGCCGTAGATGGTGTCCGAGTCGTGGCCGCCGAGGAGCTCGTCGCTCTTGGCCGTGCCGCTCATCGTCTCGTTGCCGTCGTTCTTGTTGATCTTCAGCGCGCCGTCGATCTTGGGCCAGCCCTCGTGGCTGGTGTTGGCGTGCGCGACCCCGCCCGTGGCCGCGGCGAGCGCGCAGGAGGCAAGTGCCGCGATCCCCTTGTGTCGTCTCGAAGTCATGCTCGAAGCGATGCCCACTGCGGTGGCGAAGCACCCGCCACCCGGCCGACGGGTACCCGACCGGTTTAGCGGGCGACCGTGTAGCCGCGCAGCACCGCCGGTGATCCCTCGGCCACCGTAGCGAACCTGGTGCCGTGGCGGTCGAGCGCGATGGCCTCGCCCTGCCCCTCGCCGGCCAGCGACGTCGGCGACAGGCACGGCGCCCGCCGCAGTGTCGTGGTCAGCTGCTCGCGACCGTACCGGACCCAGACCGCGACCCGGTCGTAGCTGCGCAGGACGACGATCCGGCCGTCCGCGCTGACGTCGCCGGCGGTGACGAGCGAGAGGGCAATCGGCGGGCCGCGGCGCAGCGTCGCCTGCGAGCCGGCCGGGAGCGTGGCCGAAGCGCCGTAGGCGCGCCCGGAGCCGAGGGCCTTGGTCACGATCACGAGGTCGCCGCGCAGCGGGTCCACGAGCAGCGCCTCGGCGTCGTGGGCGCCGTCGGGGTAGCGCAGCCGCAGGCGCGCCGCCGGGGTGGTGGCGGCGGCCCCGACGCGCGGCTCGGCGACGCGGTAGACGTCGACGGCGGGCCGCTGCGTCGCGTTGTCGCCGATATCGCCGACGTAGAGCAGCGGCCGGCCCTTCGGGCCTGGCCCGGCGGCGATGTCCTCCCAGTCGACGGCCTGTGCCCCGGTGACCGTCGGGCGCGCCGCCACGCGCCCGTCGGCCCGCAGCCCGAAGAGGACGGGCGCGGCGCCGGAGTCGTCGTGGCTCCACAGCAGCCCGGGCTGGGAGGGACTGCGCACGAGGCCGCTGAGCTCGTTCGCCGACGGGTCGGGCACCCGGCCGGTGACGCGAGCGCGCAGGCTGCCGCACAGCGCCGGCGGTCGTGGGGCGGACGGCCGGGCGGCGGCCTGCGCGGCCGTCGACATCGCGGACGAGGAGGAGGACGAGCGCGCCGAGCCGCCTCCACCGCACCCCACGACCGCGAGGGCCAGGAGCGCCGGCGCCGCGGCGCGCCGCATCAGCCCACCCGGTCGCTGCGTGCCGCCGCTGCCAGCGCGACGAGCTCGACGCAGGCGTCGAGCGCCAGCGCCGTGGAGTCGAGGACGATGTGGTACAGCGCAGCGTCGCGCGCGTCGACGCCGTAGAACTGGTTGACGTAGGCCTCGCGGGCGCGATCGGTCTCGCGCATGTGGCGCTCGGCGCTCTCGCGGTCGACGCCCTCGAGCGCCATCGCCTGCGCCAGCCGCCGCTCGGGCGGCCCGTCGAGGCGCACGTGCAGCGCACCGGGCCGATCGCGCAGCACCACCGCCGCCGCGCGTCCGAGGATGACGCCCGAGCCCTCCGCACAGCGCTCGCGGATCACGTCCTCGGTCGCGTGCTGGAAGGAGCGCTCGTCGACGACCTCGGGCGGCGCCGCCGCGCCCGAGAAGGCCTGGGCGGCCGGGGCGAAGCGCATGAGCAGGCGCTCCAGGACGCCGCGCACCGCGTCGTCGTGGGCCAGCGCGTCGTCGAGCGGGACGGCCAGGCGCTCGGCGACGGTCGTCGGGATCACCCGATCGATGAAGGCCACGCCGAGGCGATCGGCGAGGCGCGGGCCGACCTGGCTGCCGCCGGAGCCGTAGGAGGCCGAGAGGGTGACCACGGTCATGGCATGCATCTTCCCGGCCGCGTCGGCTGCGCAACCCCATCGGCGGGGGCCTTGTGCAGCTAAACTATGTCTGTTAGTTTGTAGGCTATGTCCACTAACATGACTCGAATCTCCCGCTTCGGCTTCGTCAACGCCTACCTCGTCTCCGAGGACGACGGCCTCACGCTCGTCGACACCCTGGTGCCGCGCAGCGCCAAGGTCGTCCTCCGCGCCGCCGCCGGGCTGGGCGCGCCGATCGTCCGCATCGCGCTCACCCACGCCCACGGCGACCACATCGGCTCGCTCGACGATCTCGCCGCGGCGCTGCCCGGGGTGGAGGTGCTCATCTCCGGGCGCGACGCCCGCCTGCTCGAGAAGGACATGTCGCTCGACGCCGGCGAGCCGCAGCGCAAGCTGCGCGGCAGCTATCCGGGGGCCAGGACGCGGCCGACACGCACCCTCGTCGCCGGCGACATGGTCGGCTCGCTCGAAGTCGTGGCCGCGCCGGGGCACACGCCGGGGCACATCGCGTTCTTCGACCGCCGCGACGGAACGCTCGTGTGCGGCGACGCCTACACGACGCTGGGCGGCGTCGCGACCAGCGACAAGGTCCGCCTGCCCTTCCCGCTGGCCGGCATGGCCACATGGGACCCCGCGACCGAGCTCGAGAGCGCCCGCGCCCTGCGCGCGCTGGACCCGGCCGCGCTCGCCCCGGGACACGGGCGCGTCGTCGAGGCGCCCGCGTCGGCCATGGACGCCGCGCTGGCCAAGGCGTCCGCCTAGCCGATGCCCCGCGCCGGGCTCGACACCGACCGCGTGGTCGACGCCGGGGCGGCGATCGCGGACGCCGAGGGCCTCGACGCCGTCACCCTGGCGCGCGTGGCCGCCGGCCTCGGCGTGCGCGCTCCGTCGCTCTACAACCACGTCGACGGCCGCGGCGGCCTGCTGCGCGCGCTGGCGGTGCGCGGCGTGCGCGAGCTGACGGCCGCGTTGCGCGACGCCGCGGTCGGGCGGTCGGGTCCCGACGCCCTCGCCGCCACCGCGCGGGCCTACCGCGCCTACGCGCGCGCCCATCCGGGGCTGTACGCGGCCGGCGTGGCGGCCCCGGCGCCGGACGACGCCGAGCACCAGGCAGCCGCCCAGGAGACGGTCGACGTCGTCTACGCCGTCCTGCGCGCCTGGGCCCTCGACGGCGACGACGCCGTCCACGCGGCGCGCGCCTTCCGCAGCGCCGTGCACGGCTTCGTGCTGCTCGAGGCGGCCGGGGGCTTCGCGATCCCCATCGACCTCGACACCTCCTTCGAGCGCCTCGTCGCGACGCTGGCCGCAGGCCTCGCTACAG
Organism: uncultured Actinomycetes bacterium; assembly: GCA_963807305.1. GTDB lineage: Bacteria > Actinomycetota > Thermoleophilia > Solirubrobacterales > Solirubrobacteraceae > JAOPZW01. The sequence continues at coordinate 114,437 of CAWEBN010000007.1, read as the reverse complement.
GTCGATGACCTCGAGGTCACCGCGCCGGAGGGCGAGCGCCTCGGCCACCACGCGCCGGTGGCAGTGGGCGGGATCCGCCTCCAGGCACAGCAGCGCCGTGGGCGGCGCGCCCGGCAGCTCGGCGGCCAGCGCGTCGAGCTCCTCGCCGGCGTTCGCGTCGAGGTGGCGGCGGAAGCCCGCCGACGCCTCGGCGATCCGGCCGGCCCGGTAGAGGAAGCGCAGGTCGGGCGGCGTGCCCAGTCCGCGACGGGCCTCGTAGGCGATGCCGTGCTCACCCAGCAGCGCGCCCAGACGTGTCAGGGACATCCCCGGACGGCGCGACTGCGGGCGGTAGCGCACGTCGAGCACGCGCCGCACGCCCGCCTCCCGCAGCTCGGCGACGAGGGCCTCGGGCAGCAGCCGCTCGTAGCCGATCGTCCACAACCGCGTCACCGGGGCAGCCTCTCACGCCGCGGCCGACCTCGAGGCCCGTGCGACGCGCGAAGGGCGAGCTGGCGACGAACGCGCGGACGAACTCGGCGGCGGGTGGCCGGTCCGGCGCCACGCGTCAGGCGCGGGCGGTCTTGAGGACCTTCTTGGGCGGGATGACGACGAGGTGCCAGGTGCGCCTGTCCTCGCGCTCGGTGTAGCCGAGCGTCTCCAGGCGCTTGCACACCACCGGGCAGCGCTTGCACCGCGGGCGGCTCTTGCAGCAGCGCTTCTTCGTCTTGATCCGCTTCGCCACGTTAGGGGAGCCTAACGCATCTCCGACCGAATGTGTCGGACATCCGGCCCGCGCCGTCAGGCGGAGGCGGCCAGGCGGGCGAGCGGGGCGCCCCAGACATCGAGCGGGGCGGCCGGTGGCGGGACCTTGTAGCCGATCTCGAGGTTGACCCCGATGTCGTCGAGCGCCCACTTGGCGAAGCTCTCGGCGAAGCGCTCCTCGCGGTTCGCGCACCCGCCGAGCATGCCCTCCTCGCAGCCAAGGCCGACCGGGATGCCGGCGTCGAGCGCGGCGGTGACGTCGTCGGTCAGCAGCGCATGGTCGACCACGTGGCCGAGCTCATGCAGCACCGTGCGCTGCACGCCACGTGGGCCGTAGCGGGCGAGGACGAGGTCGAGGTCGATGGTCACCCGGTAGCCGGGCTCGCCGTCCTCGGTGAGGCCGATGGCGCCCGGCGTCCCCGTAGGCCCGATGCGGACGTCGACCAGTCCATCGACGAGGCCGATGAGGCGGCGGGCCTCGGGGCGCGCCGCGGCGACGGCGTCGAGGAACGCCTGGCGGTCCGCCGGCGCCACGGTCGGCTCGAAGCGAAAGCCCGCGCGCCGCACGTCCTGACCGAGCAGGCGCGCACCGCTGCGCTTCGCGCTCGCGGCGTCGAGCCGATAGCGGGCGCCGGCGACGTCCGAGAGGACCTGTGGCGAGCGCGCGGCGCTGAGCGAGCGTCCGGCGGTGAAGAGCGCGGCCAGGACCAGCAGCCCGATCATGGCCGTGTAGACGTGAGACGAGCGCATCGCTTGTGCCTACGGTCGGTCGTGCGGAGCAGCGCTTGAGGCTGGCGATGGCGCGCTCATGACATCCTGCGCGGCCGTGGTCTTCTACGAGCCCCATCTCCGCGACCGCTCGCTGCTCCCGCACGATCCGTTCAAGGCGGCCATCGCGCCGCGCCCGATCGGCTGGGTCTCGACCGTCAGCGCGGACGGCGCCGTCAACCTCGCGCCCTACAGCTTCTTCAACGCCGTGTGCGGCGCCCCGCCGATGCTCGCCTTCTCGAGCGAGGGCATGAAGGACTCGGCCAGCTTCGCGATCGAGACGCGCGAGTTCGTGTGGAACATGCCGACCTGGGACCTGCGCGAGGCGATGAACGCGACCTCGGCCTCGCTGGCGCGCGGCGAGAACGAGTTCGACCACGCGGGCCTGGAGATGGCACCGTCGCGGCTGGTGGCGCCGCCGCGCGTCGCGGCGACTCCCTGTGCGCTGGAGTGCAAGGTCACGAACACGCTGAACCTCCAAGACGTCGACGGCAACGAGACCGACCGCCATCTCGTCGTCGGCCAGGTCGTCGGGGTGCACCTCGACGAGCGCTTCATCGGCGAGGACGGGATCCTCGACGTAGCTGCCATGCGCCCGATCGCCCGCTGCGGCTATACCGCCGATTACTCGGTCCTCGACCGCCTCTTCCGGATGGAGCGCCCGCGGTAGCCGTCAGACGACGCCGTGGATGAAGTACCAGACGAAGACCGCGCTGATGACGAGCATCAACGGGTGCACGCGGCGCCCGCTCAGCAGCGTCAGCACCGAGTAGGAGACGAAGCCCGCGCCGACGCCGTTGGTGATGCTGTAGGTCATCGGCATCAGCACGATGGTCAGCAGCACGGGCAGCGCGATCACCGGATCGCTCCACTCGAGGTGGCGCACGAGCTCGAACATCATCGCCCCGACGATCACGAGCACCGGCGCGGTCGCGGCGCTCGGGATGATCCCTGCCAGCGGCGAGATGAACAGGCAGCAGGCGAAGAGCAGCCCGGTCATCACCGAGGCCAGGCCGGTGCGCGCGCCCTCGCCGACGCCCGCGGAGCTCTCGATGAACGTGGTGTTCGAGGAGGCCGACGCAGCGCCGCCACCGGCCGCGGCCAGGGAGTCGACGATCAGCACGCGCCGCATGCCCGGCAGGCGGCCGTCGGAGGTCACGAGTCCCGCCCGGCGCCCGAGGCCGAGAACCGTACCGGCGGTGTCGAAGAAGTCCGACAGCAGCACCGACAGCACCACGGCCACCGCACTCCAGAAGCCGAGCGCCGAGACGAAGTGCAATGAGAAGTCGCCGACGAGGCCGAAGTCCGGAGCGGCGAAGATCTTGCTGGGCCACGTGGCCGACCCGTTCGGGAAGACCTTCTTGTCCTTGGCCTCGTTGACGATCGTGGCAAGCAGCGTCGTGCCTAGGATCCCGAACAGCAGCGCGCCGCGGACGTGCCGGGCGACCAGCGCGTAGGTCCCGAACAGGCCGATGACGAAGATCGCGATCGCCCACGTGTTGAGCTTCGGAGCGATGGTGACCACGGTGCCCTGGCCCTTGATGACGATCCCGGCGTCGACGAGCCCGATGATCGTGATGAAGAGGCCGATCCCGATCCCGATGGCGAGCTTGAGGTCGTGCGGGATGGCGTTGATGACCGCCTCGCGGAAGCCGACGAGGACGAGCACGGTGATGGCGAGGCCCTCGACGACGATGACCCCCATCGCGTCGGGCCAGCTCAACCGGTCGGCCCCGACGAGCGAGAAGGCCACGAAGGCGTTGATGCCGAGGCCGGCGGCGAGGGCGAAGGGATAGCGCCCGTAGATGCCCATCGCGAGTGTGGCCACCGCGGCCACCAGGGCGGTGACCGTCAGCAGCTGGTCGAACGGGAGCTTCACGCCGCCCGGCGCCGCGACCGATCCGAGGATCTGCGGGTTGACGAACAGGATGTAGGCCATCGTCAGGAATGTGGCCGCGCCGCCGCGGATCTCGGTCGGGATGCTCGAGCCGCGGGCGGTGATCTCGAAGTAGCGATCCAGCCGGTTGGCCAGGGGCGAGCCCCCCGACGGCGTGGCGTCAGCGGTGGTGGCCTCCATGCGCGCCATGATGCCCTGCGGACCGGCGGAGGCGGGCGTTAGCCTCGCCTCTCCCGCAAGCGTCCCATAGGAGAGAAAACGTGGCCTCGTCGATGGATTCGTCGGTCGAAGCGGTGGATGCGCTGGTCGCCGCGCTGGACGGCCTCGAGGCCGTCGACCTCTCGCCGACGCTGCGCTCGGCCATGCCGCGCTTCTTCGCGCACCCCGAGTTCCACATCATCGACGACGCCCGCCTGATCGACCGTGACCGGTACCGGCTGCAGACGCTCGTCCTTCCGGAGCACGTGGGCCCACACGTCGACGCCCCGGCACACGTGGTGGCCGAGCGCCCGGAGGCGACGGTGGACACGCTCGACGTCACCGCGCTGTGGGGGCGCGCGGTCGTCGTCGACGTCTCCGACCGCGACTGGAAGGCCGGCGACCTGCTCGAGCTCGACGACCTCATGAGCGTGGCCGCCGACGGCGGCGCCAAGATCCGCGAGGGCGATGTCGTGCTCGTCAACTTCGGCTGGAACCGCCACCTGCGCGACGGCGGGCCGGGCGTGCAGTGGTGGAGCTCCAACGCCCCCGGCTTCACCGAGGACCTGTGCCGCGAGCTGCACGACCTCGGCGTGCGCGCGGTCGGCTCCGACGACCCGACCTGCGACATGGGCTGGGTCGACGCCGAGCCGACGGCGGCCTTCGGCCACCTCGAGTACTTCCTGCCCAAGGACATCTACATCCTCGAGAACCTCGAGAACCTGGGCGGTCTCCCACCCGTCGTCTACTTCGCGGCGCTGCCCCTGAAGATCGACAACGGCACGGGCTCCCCGTTGCGTCCCGTGGCCTTCGTGCCCAAGCCCTAGCCGGCCGCCTGGAGGTCCGCGACCAACCGGTCCACGGCCTCGGCGCCGTCGGGCCACGCCGCATTGATCGCGATGAACGGCCGGTCCTCGGGGGCCACGCCCTCGGCGGGCGTGATGGCCGACACCGGGCACGCCGGCTCGCACAGCGAGCAGTCGATGCACTCCCCGGGGTCGATGACGAGCATCTGCGCGACCTCGTGGATGCAGTCGACGGGGCAGACATCGACACACGAGCGATCGGTGGTCCCGATGCACGCCGAGCCGATGACGTAGGTCATGCCGCGGCCCGGGCCCCCGCGCTCTGCAGGTAGACGCCTTGGCCGCGCAGCTCGTGCTGGAGCTCGGCGACGTCGAGCGCGCGCGGCGCGATGCCGCTGCCGGCCGACAGCGCGGCCGCGACGCCCGCCGCCTGGCCGGTGAGCCAGCACTGCGGGATCTCGCGCATGAAGGCCTGGGTCTGCGGGTCGGTCGCGACGTGGCGGCCACCGACGAGGGCGTTGTCGAGCGCGGCCGGGACGATGCAGCCGTAGGGAACCGAGATGTTGGCGAACTTGGCCGAGGGGGAGGGGGAGACGCCGATCTCGTCGTCGTGGCGCACGGCCTCGCGCCACTCCTCCATCGCCATCTTGTGCGCGCCCACGAGGCGGCGGGTGTGGCGCACGCCGAGCTGGGGCGCGGAGAGCATCAGCCACGCGTCCGCGAAGCCGGGCGCGTTGCGGCGGAAGAACTCGAGATGGGCGGTCATACGTCGGCGCGACTCGATCTCGACCGCGGTCAGGTCGGCGACCTTCAGGCCGCTGTAGCCGGTCAGCCGCGGGCCCATGAAGAGCCCGACGTCGTCGCGCCAGCCGGCGTGCGGCGTCTCGAGGTATCCGAGCTCGTCGTGGCCGCGCTGGAACAGGGCGCGGTGCGCCTCGGGGTTGGCACGCTTCCACGCGACCCACTCGGCGAAGTCGATGCCCGCCCACGTCCACGCCGTGTTGACGCAGTGCTGGACGTTGGCGCCCTGGCCCTCGACGTCGGACTCGTAGGCGGCGCCGGCGGCGGCGCACACGTCGAGGTCGCCGGTGGTGTCGACGACGACCTTGGCCAGGATCGCGCGGCGGCCCTCCTTGCTCTCGAAGATCGCGCCGCGCAGCTGGTTGCCATCGACGATCGCGTCGACGACCCATGCATGGAGGATGAGCCGCGCGCCGGCCTCCTCGAGCAGCTCGACCGACTCGTACTTCAGCCACTCCGGGTCGATCATCGGCGACCACGTGACGACGTCGCGGAAGGCGCTCAGGCGCTCGCGCCAGTGGGCGACGGGCTCGGCCTCCCGCGAGCCCCATTGCTCCCGGGGCGCGCCGGCGACGGCGTCGGCCGGCAGGCGGTCGAGGATCTCCGAGGCGAAGCCGGTGATGATCTGGCGCCCTTCCCAGTCGCTCATCCGGTCGATCCAGATGACCAGGCCGCCGGTGGAGAGCCCGCCGAGGTGGTTGTAGCGCTCGACGAGGGTGACCTTGGCGCCGAGCCGGCGCGCCGCCACCGCGGCCGCGCAGCCGGCGGGGCCCCCGCCGACGACGAGGACGTCGGTCTCCTCGTAGACGGGCGTCTCGCGCGCGGGCTCGTGGATCGTCCGCTGCGGGCCGGGCGGCTCGGGCTCGGCCGGGCGCTCGGTGCCCTCGATGAACCAGCTCTCGCGCCCGGTGTGGTACTGGTCGGTCTCCTGCTTGGGCGCCCCGCCGCTCTCACTCATGGCCATGGTGGGCCAATGGTGACACGACTGCGATGTCAGGCAACCGAACGTGTCATGCGCGTCGCAGCCAGCGGGCGAGCAGGCTCGGGCGGGGCGGCAGGACCTCGTCGCGCAGGGCGAGGCGCCCGGCGCGCCGCGCCTTCACGACGCAGGCGGTGTGCGCATGGCGCCTGCCGGCGAGGGTCGCCTTCGGGCAGGACGAGGGCGTGCTCGGTGAGAGCGGGGAGGAAGCGGCCACACAGCGGGCAGGTGTACGTCGCCGGCTTCGTGTTCGTCGCCCGGCGCACCACGTACCAGCGGGCATCGGCGAAATCCGCCATCAGGCGAATGGTCCTCCATATGGGCTCTCCCGCTCAGCGGGGAAGCAGGATCGACCTCCCGGTCCGCCGCGCGTCGCCGCGCCGACGGACCGGGCAGGTCAAGAGCGACTAGAGCGGCGTGACGTTGACGGCCTTGGGGCCCTTGTCGCCGGCCTCGGCGTCATACGACACGGCGGCGCCCTCGGCGAGGGTCTTGAAGCCGGTGGCGTTGATGCCGGTGTGGTGGACGAAGAGGTCCTTGCCGCCCTCGTCCGGGGTGATGAATCCGAAGCCCTTCTCGTCGCTGAACCACTTCACGGTTCCGGTAGCCATGTTTCCTCCACGGCACGTGTGAACTGCAACGCGGAGGATGCTTTTGCGGCAACGACCCCGGCGCTGAACACTGATTTCTCGAGCATCTAGCTCGACCTTGACGGCGGAAGCCTAGCGAGTGCGGGCCCCTGATTAGTGTTTCCCGTTCACAACCGACCAGGGAGCCCGCCGACCATGTGCTTCGCCTTCGATGCCCGTCCGCCGGAGTTGCCGGCCGATCTGGCCCTTCCGACCCTCGCCGGAGGCGCCGCGGCAGAGGCGCTGGAACTCACCTCCGCCGACGGGATCCGCTTCTCGGCGGCGCTGGCCGAGGCGCCCGAGAGCGATGGCGGCCCGGGCGTCGTCATCCTCCCCGACGTCCGCGGCCTGTACCGCTTCTACGTCGAGCTGGCCGAGCGCTTCACGCAGGCCGGCCATCACGCCATCGTCATCGATTACTTCGGGCGCACCGCCGGCACGGGGGAGCGCAGCAACGACTGGGACTACATGCCCCACGTCATGCAGACGCGCGTCGAGCAGGTCCAGGCCGACACCGCCGCGGCCATCGAGGCTCTGCGCGAGCGCACGGGCGCGAGCGCGGTCGTGACCGTCGGCTTCTGCTTCGGCGGCACGCAGTCGTTCATGGCGGCGACGAGCCCCGAGCTCGACCTCGACGGCGCCGTCGGCTTCTACGCCGGTCTCGTCCCGCGGCGCGAGGGCGCCCCGGAGCCGATCAAGCACGCGCCCGAGACGCGCTGCCCGGTGCTCGGGCTCTTCGGCGGCGCCGACGAGAACATCCTCCCCGAGCACATCGCGGCCTACGAGCGCGGCCTCCAGGCGGCCGGCGTCGAGCACGAGATCGTCAGCTATCCGGGCGCACCGCACTCGTTCTTCGACCGCTCGTTCAGCGAGCACGCCGAGGCCTGCGAGGACGCGTGGCGGCGCGTGCTCGGATTCCTACAGCAGGTCGGAGCGTCCCTGGCACGCTAGACGGCGCGGAGCCCTCCGAGCTTGACGCTATTGTCACATGCATGAGCAGCCAGCGAGAGCGCGCGGAGGAGAAGCGCAAGGAGAAGCTGAAGGCGGTCGAAGAGCAGGTGGCCGAAGGGTCCCTGACGATCCGCCAGATGACGCCCGAGGAGCGGGCGAAGTACCCCAAGCGCGACCGCCCGCCGCAGCCCAAGCGCAAGCGGTACTGAGACAACGCGAACCGGCCCGTCGAGAGGACGGGTCGGCTGGTGTCGAGAGCTGACCCGGCTAGCGGCTGAGCGGCCTGCCGGCGTCGTCGCCCTTGCGCTCGGCGGGCAGGGTCATCTTCTTGGTCACGTGCTGCCCGTCGCGCGTGAAGAAGCGCACGGGGAAGGAGCGCCCGACCTTGGCGCCCTTGCGGATGTCCTTGCCGTTGAGGCCAGACGCGCCACCCCGTGGCCCCACCTGGTAGCCCGTTCCCACACCCCGTCTGGGCGGCGCGCCGAGTGCGTTTCGCGACGGTTAACGGCCGCGCGACATCCTCGGCCGACACAGACGCGACGAGGAGAAGGCCATGATCAGGACGGGCGAGCAGTTCCTGGACTCGATTCGCGACGGGCGGCGCGTGTTGTGCGCCGGGGAGATGATCGACGACCTCACGACGCACCCCAAGACGCGCGGCTACGCCCAGGCCCTCGCCGAGTATTACGACATGCATCACGACCCGCAGTACGCGGACGCGATGACCTTCGTCGACGAGGACGGCGAGCGCTGGGCGCGGCACTGGTTCCTGCCGCGCACCAAGGAGGACCTGCGCGTGCGCCGCGAGTACCACGAGCTCGTCTTCCGCAAGTGGGCGCGGGGCGCGATGTTCACGCGCCCGCCGGCGAGCATGCTGCCGGTCTTCTACACCCTCTACCAGGACCCGGAGCCGTGGGAGCAGGAGTCCCAGGGCCACGACGGGCGCCCGCTCGCGCAGAACATCCGCGACAAGTGGGACTACCTCATGCGCAGCGACCTGTCGGCCTCGCCGATGTTCCTCGACGTGCAGGGGGATCGCTCGTCGCCGGACACGGTGGCCGCCACCCCGCAGCTGCGCATGGTGGAGAAGAACGACCAGGGGATCGTCGTGCGCGGCTGGAAGGCGATCGGCACCGGCGTGGCCTTCGCCAACGAGATCTTCATGGGCGTGCTGTGGAAGCCCGGCACGGTCGCCGAGCAGGTCGTCTTCGCGCTCGTGCCGGCCAACGACCCCAACGTCACCCACGTGGTGCGCCCGTCGCTGGCCCAGCCCGACGCCGACGGGTTCGACCGGCCTCTGGCCAGCCGCGGCGACGAGCTCGACGGGATGGCGTACTTCGACGACGTGCTCATCCCGTGGGACCGCGTCTTCCACATCGGCAACCCCGACCACGCGAAGTTCTACCCCCAGCGGCTGTTCGACTGGATCCACGCCGAGACCCAGATCCGCCACGTCGTCAACGCCGAGGTCATCGCCGGCCTGGCCATCCTCATCACCGAGGCGCTGGGGACCGCGCAGGCGCCGATCGTCGCCTCGCAGGTCGCCGACCTCGTCCGCTTCCGCGAGACGTGCCGCGCCTTCGCCATCGCCGCGGAGGAGACCGGCTTCATGTCGCCCGGCGGCCTCTACAAGCCCAACAACATCTTCGTGGACTTCGGCCGAGCGCACTACCTCGAGCACGTCCAGCGGATGATCGAGATCCTCATCGACTTCTGCGGACGCGGGGTCGTCGTCTATCCGACGAAGGCCGACCTCGACAACCCCGAGCTCGGTGGGGCTCTGCGCGCCGCGCTGCGCGGCCACAACACCTCCGCCGAGGACCGCACGCGGATCTTCCGGATGATCCACGAGCGCTTCCTGACGGAATGGGGCGCTCGCCACGCGATGTTCGAGAAGTTCAACGGCACGCCGCTGCACATCATCCGGCTGCTCACGATGCAGCGCGTCGAGTACCAGGCGGACGGGCCTCTGACCGAGCTCGCGCGTGAGATCTGCGGTCTGGGCGATGTCAGCGCCCTGGCCCAGCGCCTGGACGAGGAGAAGGTCGACTACCCGTCGATCCGCGTGCGCCCGGACTACGTCGCGGCGCAGGACGTGCAGGAGACCGTCTAGCGGCGCAGGGCGTCGAGCAGGTGGCGGGTCGCGCCCGCGGGCCGCGCGCCCAGGTCTGCCAGCGCGCGCTCGCAGCCGCGGAAGGCGCCGATGACGCGATCCTCGTCGCCCACCGCGCTGGCCAGGCGCATCTGCAGGCGCCACGCCGCCTCGCGGTAGGGGTCGTCGCGCAGCACGGCCGTGACAAGCCGCTCGGCGTCGTGGTAGCGGCCGGCCGCGAAGGCCAGTTCCGCGGCCTCGAAGCGGGCGTCGGCGCCGACGGCGTCGAGGTGGCGCCGGCGTTCCTGGGCCCAGACCGTGCGCACGCCCGGCAGGTACTCGCCGCGCTCCAGGAGCTCGATCGCATCCAGCGTCGCCTGCAGGCGCTCCTCGCCCTGCAGGCGCGCCGCCTGTGCCAGGAGCGCCTCGACGCGGCCCGATTCGCTGCGGATCGTCGCGTTGGCGCCGAGCGCCACGCGGGAGCTCTCGACGGTCAGCTCGACGCCGGCGGGCAGCACCTCGCGCAGGCGGTGGAAGGCCTGGCGCAGGTAGGCACGCGCGGAGGCGTCGGCGCGCCCGTCGAAGAGGGCGTCGAGCAGGTCGTCGCGTGAGGCCGACTGGTCGGGGCGCGAGGCCAGGTAGGCCGCCACCTCGTAGGCCTTGGCGATGCGCGGGCGCACCACGGTGCCGTTCACCGCGAGGGCCCTGCGCCCGAACTCCTCGAGCTCGAGCAGCGGCCCGACGCGTGGGTCGACGGTCACGCCCTGGGCGAGCAGCGCACGCCCGAGGTCGTGCCACGGCGACCGCGTCTCGGGCTCGGCGTCGATGCGGCGCGCGACGACCGCGGGGAAGTCGGCGAGGGCCTGCAGGAAGAGGTGGTTGGAGCCCTGCTTGGCGGCCGCGGCGAGCGCCAGGTCGGCGGCGCGGTCGGCCGCGTCCTCGTCGCCGCGGCGCCACTCGGCCTCGGCCAGGTAGACGGCGGCGGTGGGCAGCTCGAGGATGCGGTCGCCGGCGAGCATCCGCCCGGTGGCCGCGCGCAGCCGCCGCAGCGCGGCGCCGGCATCGCCGTCGAGCAGGTCGGCGTAGCCGGTCCACGTGTCGACCTGCTCGGCGATGAAGCCGTACTCGCGCGCTGCGGGGCGCCGCTCGAGACCCTCGAGGACGGCACGCGCGGCGCCGGCGTCCCGACGCAGGCGCAGCTCGAGCTTGGCCTCCATCACCAGGCTGAGCATGTCGTAGACCTGGGACTCGCTGGCCCCGATCAGCTCGCGGGCGCGCAGGAGCGCCCGGCGCGCCTCGTCGATGCGACGCAGATCGATGAGGATCTCGACGCCGACGATCGCGTGCAGCCACACTGCGGCCCAGCTCGCGCTGCCCTGGGCCTCGTACAGGTCGAGCGCCTGCTCGGTGTGGCCGGTGGCACGCAGCGTGCTGATGCGCCATGGGGCGCTCACCGCGGCCGCCCAGCGCGAGGTCGGCGTGGACTCGAGGCGGGGGAGGCGGCCGTGGGCGTAATGCACCCGCATGACCAGCGCGTCGAGCGGACCGCCGCTCAGGGTGGGATGCAGCGCGGCGCCGTCGGAGGCCTCGCCGTCGACGAGCGCCAGCAGGTACCGGATCGCCTCGGTCTCCGGGCTGGGCGCGGCAACGTCGATGACCGCGCGCGCGTCCGCGATCCGGCCCCCGTGCCAGTAGCACCAGGCCATCATGCTGGCGGCCGGGCTCGAGGCCCGCGCGAGCCGCTCGCGGTGGCCGCCGTCGTGGAGGCGGTCGGCCAGGCGCACGCCGCGCCCGTACTGCTCGCGCCCGATGGCCAGCATCACCTCGGCCGCGCTCAGCGGCCCGCCGTCGGGGCCCGCGTCGGACAGCGCGCTCAGCCAACGCTCGGCAACCGCCAGGTCGAGGCGCTCGATGACCCCGGCGATGGCACGCTCGGCCGCCGCACGCGCGCGGTCCAGCTCGCCCGCGCGCAGGAGCTCCTCGACGGCGTCCTCGTGATGGCCCTCGCTCGCGAGCAGGTCGCCGTGCGCGCCGCGCAGCGCGCGCACGTGCTCATCGCCGCGACGACGCAGGCATTCCAGGAGGAACTCCCGAAAGCGCGTGTGGCAGCGCATGGCGAGCCCGTCGGCGGCCCAGGTCACGGGCAGGTGCGCGGCGCGGAGGGCCAGCAGGCGATCGCCGGCGGCGTGCTGGCCGAGCGCCTCGGCGCCGGCGGGGGAGACCTCCTCGAGCAGTGAGGTGGCCACCAGGAACTCGCGGTCGTCGTCGTCGAGCAGCTCGAGGATCTGCGACGACAGGTAGCCATAGAGCGGGTCGGCCTCACCGCCCAGTCCGGCGACGTGGTCCTCCGATCGCCACGCCTCGAAGAGGACGCCGGCGACCCAGCCGCCGGTGGCCTCGACGGCCGCGATCGGATCGACCTCGCCACGTCCGACGTCGGCCAGCGCTCGCGCCGCCTCCTCGGTCGTGAAGGCCAGGTCGCCCTCGCCCACCGCCGCGACGCGGCCGAGCGTGGCGGCGTTGCCCATGTCGATCGCCAGCTCCCGGCGGCTGATGAGCAAGATCCGCATGCTCGGCGGCGCATACCGCAGGAGCCCGCTGAGTGCCGCGAGCGCCTCCGGCGCCTCGGCCAGACGCTCGAGCTCGTCGATGATCAGGAGCACCGGGCTCGTCCCGACCGCCTCGGCGAGCAGGCCCGCCGCCTCGGCGTGGGCGATGCGCCGCGCCAGCGCCCCGGTCCCGACGCCGCGCACCTGCGGTGAGCAGCGGGTCAGCGCCGCCTCCAGGTAGGTCACCAGTCGCCCGGGCGCGGCATCGGTGGCGTCGAGGGTCAGCCACGCGACCGGCCGCTCGATGGCGCGCGCCGCCTGCACGACGGCCGTCGTCTTGCCCGCACCGGCGGTCGCGGCGACCCACACGACCGGATAGCGCTCGACGAGCATCGCGAGCAGCCGCTCCAGGCGCGGGCGCCCCAACGCTCGCTCGCTGACCTCGGGGATCGCGAGCTTGCGCTGGATGACCGCTGTGTCGCCCGCAGGCACCGCCGGCCAGCCTACGTCAGGCTGGCGGGCTCAGGGGCGGGCTCGGCTATCCCGGTTGCGGTTAGGCTGGCTTCGGGAGCCGATGAGCCAGCTGTCCTTCGACGAGAGCCGGGCACGCCAGCTCGACACGCTGTACCGCAGGCGCGACGTGCGCCGGCGGCGTGCGCTCGTGCGCGAGGCGCTCGCCGCGCGGGCCGGCGAGCGCGTCCTGGACGTCGGCTGCGGCCCGGGCTTCTACGCCGAGGAGTTGCTCGGCGAGGTCGGCCCGGAGGGATCGGTCGTGGGCATCGACGCCAGCCCGGACATGCTCGCCGTAGCGGCGCGGCGCTGCTCCGGCCATGCCAACGCCGAGTTCCGCGAGGGCGATGCGACCGCGCTGCCGGTCGAGGCCGCTGACTTCGACGCCGCCCTGTGCGTGCAGGTCCTCGAGTACGTCGCCGACCCCACGACGGCGCTCGCGCAGATGCGCCGCGCCCTGCGCCCCGGCGGCCGCGTGGTGGTGTGGGACATCGACTGGGCGACGGTGAGCTGGCACTCGGCGGACCCCGAGCGCATGGCGCGGGTGCTGCGCGCGTGGGACGACCACCTCACGCACCCGTCGCTGCCGCGCACGCTGACGGCGCGCCTGCACGAGGCGGGCTTCGAACAGGTCCGCGCCCAGGGACACGTCTTCTCGACCACCGAGCTCGATCCCGAGGCGTTCGGCACCGGCCTCATGCTCCCGTTGATCGAGGAGTTCACGGCCGGGCGTCCGTCGGTCGGCCCCGAGATGGCGACGGCGTGGGCAGACGAGCAGCGCGAACTGGGCGCACGCGGCGAGCTGTTCTTCGCGTGCACCCAGTTCTGCTTCACCGCGGTCCGCGAGCTCTAGCCCGCGGGCGCGGCGCTCACCAGGTGGTGGGCTTGGTCGTCGTGTAGAGCCAGGTCTGGAAGAACGCGTCCAGGTCCTGTCCGGAGATCCGCTGCGCGAGGTCGATGAACTGCTCGGTGGTGCCGTTGCCGTGGGCATGCTCGGCGGTCCAGTTGCGCAGGATGCGGAAGAAGGGGTCGTCGCCGATCTTCTCGCGCAGGGCCTGGAGCGTCATGCCGCCGCGGCGGTAGACGGCGCTCGCGAACATCGTGTCGCGCTGCGGATCGGCCACCTTGATCGTCCAGAAGGCCGACGTGTCCGGCCGGGCGTAGTCGTCCAGGAACGACTGATGGGCGCTCTTGACGCCCTTGTGCTCGTCCCACAGGTACTGGGCGAACGTCGCGAAGCCCTCGTTGAGCCAGATGTTGGGCCACGTCTGGACCTTCCGGCCCATACCCACAGGTTGTCGGCTGCGACACCAGCCGGGCTCCGCTGGCGAACGCGACCGAGCGACCCGGTCGGGCCGCGGGGCGACGCCGCGGCCCGACCCGGACGCGTCACGGGCGCCGCGATGGCGGCGCCCGTGATCGATGGATCCGACTCCTGCGACGCGGGCGGGCCGCGGCGCGGCCGGGAGCCTGCGCTCGCGCCTACGTCAGTGGGCGGCCCGGCGAATCGTGATCGTCTTGGTCGTCGTCTTGGCGTTCCCGGCAGCGTCGGTCGCCTTGATGACGGCGGACACCTTGAGACTGCCGCGCTTGTTGAGCAGCTTCCGGGCGTCCTTGTTGAGCTGCACCGACACCGCCTTGGTGTTGCCTCCCTTCACGGTGAACGTCTTGCTCGCGACGGTCTTGTTGCCGCTCTTGAGCTTCAGCGTGATGGCGCAGCTCTGCTCGCTCGCGGGGCAGGCCAGGGTGAACGAGACGGCGCCCTTCTTGTTCGCCCGCAGCGACTTCGCGCCGAGGAGCGTGACGTCGGGCTTGGTCTTGTCGCTGGTGGCGCCGCTGTTGCCGCCGCCCTGCGTGCTTCCGCCGGCGCCGCTGCCACGCCGACTGGCCGCCACCGCCGCCGTTTCCGTTGCCGCTGTGCGGCAGGGGCGACGTCGTAGTGGATCACGACGACTGTCGAGATCGGGCTGCGGTGCCCGTCAGCGCGGCGCTGTACTGGATGTATCGCCGGCCGGCCGGGCTCTGGATCGTCCCGTTGACGAGCTGCTGGAACGACGACCAGCTGGCGTCGGGCGTCGGCGTGTTGCCGGTGCGAGTCTGGATCACGGGCACCGCCGCCGATGCGCGCCCGCGGTCGACGGCGCCCCAGGTCACGTTGGAGGCAGCGCCCGCGTCGAACACGCGCGAGGTGAACGTGCCGTGCCGGCCGTCACCGGGAACACCGACAGGCCGAGCCAGTCGACCTTGACGGCAGCCGTGTCGGGGGCCGCGGCGTCCGCGTCGCTGATCACCGGCCTGCATCGGCTCGATGGCGACGGTATGCGTCGCGACGAGCACACCGTCGACGTAGAACTTGACGTCGGTCGACGGTCCACTCGATGCGGTAGTGGTGCGGCACCGTCGGGTTGATGGCGTGGACACCGTCGTCGAGGCGGGTGTTGTTGAACGCCCCGGCGGTCGCGTTCCGCGTGCGCGCGTACAGACCGACGGGAAGGTCGGCGTCGCCGACGCCGGTGCTGAACATCGCCCACGGCGCATCGGAGAACGTGTCGCCGAGGCCGATGTGCTGGAAGGGCACCGCACCGAACGTGGCGCGGAACTCCATGCACCTTTCCAGGCTGATAGTCGCCGTGCGGCCGTGACCGTCGTTGACGTGCGCGCCGTTGACGGTGAGGCTGCCTCCGCTCACGGTCGGCGCTGCCGGGGTTGGCGTCCCAGGGTCACGTCAGGCGTCCACCGACGGCGGGCCCAGCGTCGTGCCGTCGAAGTTGTCGGCGACGCTGGTGCCCTTCAGGGCGACCGACCCCGGCTCGACGACCCAGGCGGCGCCCGGCACCGTGCCGATCGGCGAAGTCGCCTGCGGCGTCGTCGGTGAAGGACCCCGGCGTCGCCAGGGCCGCCGCTGGGCCTATCGCCAGGGCGGCGACGGCCGCCGCGGCCGCAGTGATGAAACGTCCTTGTCGCATGTGGTGGTTCTCCCTTGTCCTTCAGTCGTGGGGCTCGCTAGCGCCGGGGCGGCGCGAGGAGACGGATCCGGGTGGTGGTGGTGGCGTGGTTGCCCGCCGCGTCGCGAGCGTTGGCCGCCGCGTCGACGAGCAGCGAGCGCAGGCGGACGAGCCGCAAGCGGTCGGAGCCCGTCAGGCGCAGAGTCACGTTGGCAGCCTTGCCGCCGGGCACGGTCAGGCTCTTGCGGACGAGCTGACGCTTGCCGCGTCGAAGGCGGAGGTCGATGCGGCAGCGCACCTCGCCCGTCGGACAGGCGATGCGCAGCGTCACGAGGCCCTGCTTGGTGGCCCGCACCGTGCGCTTCACGATCGTCACACGCGGCGCCTTGCGGTCACGGACGGTCGCGGTGTTGGTCGACGACTTCTGGATCGTGCCGTTCCCGCCGTTCCCGCCGTTCCCGCCGTTCCCGCCGCTGCCGTCGCTGCCGCCGCTCGGCGGCGGCACCGCGCCGTCGTAGGCCGCGACGTAAGCGCCCGACTCGGACGAGAACATCGCGTAGGCGACGCCCTTGACCGTGGTCGTGCTGAAGCTGATCGGCGCGCCGTTGCGGGTGATCCCGCTCAGCGTGCCGGCTGGGGTGCTCATGGGCACCATCGCGCGAAGACCGAACGCGCGAGTGTCCTGGGCGACGCTGAAGCGCAGCAGGCCGCCGCCGAAGCTCACGCCCTGGAACGACGAGGCGTTACGGCCGTCGAGCCAGGTCAGCATCTGCTTCGCGGACACGATCGGCACGCCTCGGCGCTGGGCCGCGCTGATGATGTCGTCGGCGCCGCCGTTGTCCGGCGTGTCGGTGTGCATGTTGGCGGTGAAGACGCCGTAGTAGCCGTTGTCGAACGCGCCCGCGAGCAACGCCCGGATGTGCTCGGCGATGTCCATCCCCGACTCGTCGGTGAGCTGGGTCGCCGCCTGGTAGACGTCGATCAGCGAGCCGTCCTCGTCGGCGAAGCGCATCGGGAAGCCCGACCCGGTGAACATGCCCAGGCGTGTTCTGGACGAAGGCCGCGGGCCAGTAGTAGTAGTTCGTGTCGAAGCGGATCCCGTGTTGGAGCTCGAGCTTTGCGACTCGGTCGCCCAGTCGCTCCAGACGATGCAATGACGTGCGGCTGGTGACGGGCGCGGCGAGGCCCGGCCACGCGTCGATGGAAGGCCGCCAGCTGCGTCGTCAGGTCGTTGCCGAGCCCCGGCGAGGTCCCGCCCGACAGCGTGAAGTCGTTGCACTCCTCGGGGCCGGTGTTGGGTCCCGAGACCCTGAGATGCAGGGCGATCTCGAAGCCGGCGTCCTGGTAGGCCTGCGCGTCGTCCGGGGTAAGCGGATTGTTGGCGGTCGCGGCGGCGGGGAAGATGTAGGAGGTCGAACGCACGCATTGCCACGCGGCCACCGAACACCCGCTCGGGCTGTCGCCCTCGAAGATTTCGAACTGGCCCTGCGTGCCGCGGTCGCCGTGGGCGTGGTCGTCGCCGGTCAGGACGACGGCGGCCTTCTCGCCTCGCGGCAGGTACCAGAAGCGCGGCAGTGGCGTTCGGTCCAGATTCATCTGCGTGATGAGGTTGGCGAGCAGTCGCTGCTGCTCGTCGGCCTGCGGGATCGCAACCTTCGAGAGATCCAGCCAGTCGGGCCAGAAGAGGTCATCGGAGCGGATCGGGGCGCAAACCGTCGACGCTCGTCGTGGCCGCCGATCCGAGGTCGCCCTGGCGTGTGCCGACGACCGAGCGGGCCAGGTCGTACGTGAAGGCCGCTGCCTGGCCGCCGGAGGCCCCGACGTTGCGCAGCGTCACGGCCGGGGACGACGGTCGCGGTGTCGGCGTTCGTGTAGAGCGTCGCGACCGTCGCGGCGGTGCCGCCGGACCAGCGGTCGGCGGTGTCGTGGAACTGCATCGTCTGACCGGTGATGCCGGCGCCGGGCGGCGAGCCGGTGTCGATCTTGATGTAGCCGTCGCTCAGATCGGCGCCGGTATCGGCGCCGAGGCCGAGCAAGCCCGCCAGACGCGCGTCGGGCCGCATCGCGATGAGGTTGCCGCCGCCTTGGACCCAGCCGTCGAGCAGTGAGGCCTGCGCGTCAGTCAGTGACGTCTGCGCACAGCAGGACGACCTGATAGCCGCTCAGTGTCGCAGCGCTGAGGTTCGCCTTCGTCGTGACGGCGAACTCGTTGAGCCCTTCGGCGCGCAGGATCTCGGCGTAGTACGTCCCGAACGGGTCGCCGGGGTCGGTGACGACGAGGATCGGGCCGCCCGGGCCCTGCTCCGGCGTCGACTGCGCCCCGGCAGCCGAGCGCCGACGCCAAGCGCAGCGGCGGCAAGGACATGGCAATCGATCGCGGTCTTGCGGATGTCCACATCTGGTCAACGGACGAGAGGCCGTCGCTTTCACGCGCCGTTTGCAGACGTACCTGACCGGAGATCGAGGTCGACACCGCCGTTCGTGGCGCTCGACGCCGTTCAGCCGTGCTCGCACCGGGCTGCGTCTCAGGACCGGCTGCAGCGCGCGTACTCGCGGGACGGCCGTCGCCATCCGTGCGCGTCCTGACCGAAAGTCGGGTGTCGGCGCCGGTTTCCTCGCCGGACCTCGTTCGCGCTTTACATAACCGATGTTCTAGAGCATTCATGAACCGTGTCCCGGAGATTCATTTGGGCACGTCCCGCCCCGGCGGGACCGACGGATACAGTCCGCCGCATGCTCGCCCAGGACCACCGCGGCCCCGGACGGCTGCGAGAGCTGCTGGCCGGAACCGAGCCCGTCGTCGCGCCCGGCGCGTATGACGCGCTCTCCGCGCGGCTGGTCGCGCAGGCGGGCTTCGACGCCGTGTACATGACCGGCTTCGGCGCGTCGGCCTCGCTGCTGGGACAACCCGACGTCGGGCTGCTGTCCTTCGCCGAGATGGCCGACCAGGCGCGCCGTCTGGCCGAAGCCGTCGACGTCCCGCTCATCGCCGACGCCGACGACGGCTACGGCAATCCCATCAACGTCGCGCGCACCGTTCGCGCGTACGAGGCCGCCGGTGCGGCCGGGCTGCACCTCGAGGATCAGCTCTCGCCGAAGCGATGCGGGCATCTCGAGGGCAAGCAGCTCATCGCGGCCGGCGAGATGGTCGAGAAGGTCCATGCCGCGGTCGAGGCGCGTCGCTCGCCGGACCTGATCATCATCGCGCGCACCGACGCGCGTGCGGTCGAGGGCCTCGACGCCGCGCTCGAGCGCGCCCGGCGCTACCGCGACGCCGGAGCCGACGTCCTCTTCGTCGAGGCGCCCGAGAGCGAGGCCGAGGTCGCGGCGGTGGCGCAGGCATTCCCGGACACACCGCTGCTGTTCAACGCCGTCGAAGGCGGCCGCACGCCGCTGCTCGAGCTCCCGCGCCTGCGCGAGCTCGGCTTCCGGCTCGTCCTGTGCCCGCTGACCGCCCTGCTCGCGGCGACCGCGGCGGTCCAGCAGGCGCTGGCGGACCTGCGGCGCAGCGGGAAGCCGCCCGACGACGACGCGCTGTCCTTCCCGGGCTTCACCGACCTCATCGGGCTGCCGGAGATCCAGCGCCTCGAAGCCCGTTACGCGGCCGCGCCCGGACCGCCGGCCCAGACATAGAGTCCCGCGGCCATGCGGGCAGGGAGGCTCGTCGTCCTCACCGCGCTCGCAGCGGGCTCATGCGCGGGTGCCGACTCTCACAACACGGCCGAGGCGAAGCGCCCGCCGCTCAGGACGACAGGCCATCGGGGTCCAGCTCACCGCGGCGGCGCGCCCAGGAGCAGGTGGCGCTCGCGCCACTGCACGAGCTTGCCGCTCGTGGTCGCGCAGTAGTCGGGGCTGCGCCTGCGGAAGCAGTGATAGCCCGAGACGACGCAGCCCGTCGCCGGCGGCGGCCGATCGGCCGCGCGGCGGCACGACGGGCTCGACCCCACCCGGCTGAGCAGGCTGTGAATGAGCGCCTTGCCGGCCGTGCACGAGACCTTCGTCGTCCTGATGGAGCCGGCCAGGACCGAATGCACCTTGACCGAGCCGGCGCAACGCTTGGCCACCGGCACGCCTTCGGCCATCGAGGCCGGCGCGCACAGCGCGGCGGCGCAGGCCAGAATGAGGAGCAGACGTCGCATGGCTGCTGATCTCTCCCCCGCGGCGAGGGCGCAAACGCATCCGCTATCGTCGTAAGCGGAATGGCGAATCCGCTTGTGCTCAGCGTCCTGGACCAATCCCCCGTCTCCGAGGGCTCGACCGGCGCCGACGCGCTGCGCAACACGCTCGACCTCGCGCGGCTGGCCGACGAGCTCGGCTACCACCGCTACTGGCTGGCCGAGCACCACGGCGGCACCATGCTCGCCGGGCCGAGCCCAGAGGTCCTGATCGGGCCGGTCGCGATGGCCACCGAGCGCATCCGCGTGGGCAGCGGCGGCGTGATGCTCCCCCACTACAGCCCGCTCAAGGTGGCCGAGAGCTTCAGCATCCTCGCCGGCCTCTTCCCCGACCGCATCGACCTCGCCATCGGCCGCGCTCCGGGCACCGACCCGATGACGACCTTCGCGCTGCAGCGCGACCGCCGCCAGGCCGCCCCCGACGACTTCCCGACCCAGCTGGCCGAGCTGTTGGGTCTGCTCGAGGACCGCCTGCCGCACGACCACCCCTTCGCGCGGCTCTCGGCCCTGCCCGGCCTGCCCCATGCGCCCGAGCCGTGGCTGCTCGGCTCCTCGCCGCAGAGCGGGATCTGGGCGGCCGAGCTCGGCCTGCCCTACGCCTTCGCGGACTTCATCAACCCGACGGGCGCGCAGATCGCGGCGCGCTACCGCACGGACTTCGTCGAGACCGGCCGCGCGCCGGCGCCCCACCTGGCCGTGGGCGTGTGGGCCATCTGCGCCGACACCGACGAGGAGGCGCATCGCCTCGCCGCCAGCGCGCGGATGGCGATGATGCTGCTGCGCCGCGGCCGGCTGATCCCGGTGCCCGAGCCCGACAAGGCGCTGCGCTTCCTCCAGTCCGAGGGCCAGGCGCTCGACGCCATGCCGCCCGGCCGGCGCACGGTGGTCGGCTCGCCGCAGACCGTGGCCGCCGGCCTGCGCGCGGTGGCCGAGGAGTACGCCGCCGACGAACTCGTCGTGGTCAGCATCACCTACGACCACGACGCCCGCCGTCGCTCGTACGAGCTCATCGCCGAGGCCCTCGACCTCGCCGGCGCGCCGCTCCAGACGCAGCAGATCGCCTCCTAACGGGTACCGTCAGGGCGTGGCCGACGCCCCCGCTGCGGCGCCCGGCGTCCGTACGCGCCCCGCTCGCTTCGTCCCGCGCCTGCACTGGGAGCTGCTGGTGTGCGGCATCGCGGGCCACGAGCTCATCGGCCTGGATGCCGCGCACGTGCGCCCCGAGGACACGCTCGTCGTGCGCGAGATGGACGGCGTGCGCTGGCACCGCTGCCTGCGCTGCGACAGCTGGCTGGCGCTGGCGCCGCCGACGGCACCCGCGCGCGAGGACCCGCCCGACCGCGACGAGATCGAGCTGCCGCTGCGCGGACGCCCGCTGCGCGACAAGATCGTCCTGCGCCTGATCGCGATCAACCGGGCCCTGCACTTCTTCGTCCTCGGACTCCTCGGCCTGGCGATCCTGCTCTTCGCCTCGCACCGGGCGAGCTTCCGCGATCGCTTCTACCGCGTCGTCGCCGACCTCCAGGGCGGCGTCGTGGCCGGCGGCGGGCACGCCCATCATGGCCTGCTCGGCGAGATCGACAAGCTCTTCACGCTGCAGTCCTCGAAGCTGCACCTGTTCGCCCTCGTCATCCTCGCCTACGCCGCGATCGAGGGCATCGAGGCGGTCGGCCTCTGGTACCAGCGCCGCTGGGCCGAGTACCTGACCTTCGTCGTCACGGCGTCGCTGCTGCCGCTCGAGGTCTACGAGCTGACCAACCGGCTCTCGCCGCTGAAGATCCTCGCCTTTGTCATCAACGTCGCGGTGGTGGCCTACCTGCTCTACGCCAAGCGGCTGTTCGGCCTGCGCGGCGGGGCCCGCGCCGACGAGGAGATCCGCGAGCAGGACGTCGGCTGGGGGGCGCTGGAGCGCACGGCGCCAGAAGCCAGCCTCACCTGATGTCTCGACGCAGCGGGAGACGGCGCGCGGCGCGCGCCGCGGGCGGGCCTTCGGTCCGCGTCGTCGCCGCCGACGGCGGCCGGGCGCGCATGCTCGTGGACGGGCTGGAGGCGGCGGTCGTCGACCGTGCCGACCCCACCCACCTGGACTTTCCCTACATGCGCTGGATCGCCGACGTCCTGGACCTCGGCTGGCGCGCGGACGCGCCGCTGCGCGCGGTCCACGTCGGCGCCGGCGGCTGCGTGCTGCCTCGCTACCTCGCCGCCACCCGCCCCGGCTCGCACTCGGAGGCCTACGAGAGCGATCCGGCCGTCCTGCGCGCGCTGGGCACCGTGCTCGACCTGGGCGCCGAGCCCGGGCTGCGCGTGCGCGAGGGCGACGGGCGCGAGCTGCTCGCCCGCCACGCCGCGCGCAGCGCCGACGTGGTGGTGACCGACGCGTTCGCGGGCCCCGTCGTCCCGGCGCACCTGACGACCGTCGAGTACCAGCACGAGGTGCGCCGCGTGCTGCGCTCCGGCGGCGTGCACCTCATGAACATCATCGACGCGCCGCCCGGGCGTGCGGCGCGCCGCCAGGCGGCCACCCTGCTCGACGCCTTCGCCGAGGTGGTGCTCATCGCGCCGCGCGCGGTGGTCGCGGGCCGGCGCACGGGCAATGTCGTGCTGGCCGGCGCCGACCGCACGCTCAGCCTCGCGCGCCTGCGCGCCCGCGCGGGCGCAGACCACGAGGTCCTCGCCCCCTCCGAGGTCGCGGTGCTGGCCGAGGGCGCGCCGGTCCTGCGCGACCGCTGATTCAGGGGCAGGCGGCGCGCGCCGGGCTTCAGGCCGTGGGCGCGCCGGCCTCGTCGAGCGCGCGCAACTCGTCCGCCGTCAGCTCGAGGTCGGTCATCGCCATCAGCTCGGCCAGCTGCGCGGGCGTCCGGGCGCTGGCGATCGGCGAGACGACGGTCGGCCGCGCCGCCAGCCAGGCGAGGCTCGCCGCCGCAACGGGCACCTCGTGGGCGGCCGCCGCGGCGTCGAGGGCGCTCAGGACGCGCTCGCCGCGCTCGTCGAGGTAGGCGCGGGCGCCCTTCGCGCGCTCGCTGCGGACCTCGTCCGCCCCCGGGCGGTACTTGCCCGTGAGGAAGCCCTTGGCCAGCGCGAAGTACGGCAGGCAGCCGAGGTCGTGGCGCCGGCAGACCCCGGCCAGGCCGTTCTCGTAGCCGCGCTCGACGAGGTTGTAGTGCGGCTGCAGAGCGACGTAGCGCACGAGCCCCTCACGCTCGCTCGCGGCCATGGCCGCCTCCAGGCGCTCGGGCGTGACGTTGGAGGCGGCGACGTGGCGAACCTTGCCCTCGCGCACCAGGGCGTCGAGACTCAGGCCCCGGCGGCCACGCGCCGCGCGATGGCCGCGGCGGTGGCGGGGCGCAGCTCGGCGAAGCTCAGCCGGCGCCCGCCGGTGGTGCGCACGCGCAGGACGGCCGAGCGGCGCAGCGGGCGGCCGAGGCGCTGCTGGACATCGGCCACGTCGCGGTAGCGCAGCGAGCGCACCCGGTGCGTGGGCGCATCGTCGAGCAGCCAGAGCAGACGGCGGTCGGTGACGGCCAGCAGCGCCTGCGGGCTGGCCCACGTCGAGGTCGGCGTCACCATCGCCACGTCCTCGCCCTCCTCGAGGGCCCCCAGCAGCTCGCGGCCCAGCGCGCGCCGCAGCGGCGACGAGAGCCACCAGCCGGCGCGCGGACGCGGCGCGGACGGCGCCTGCGGGCGCTCGGCCGGCGGCGCGGCGCGCCCGCTGCGCTCCAGCCAGCGCTCGGAGCGCACGAGGTCGTAGGCGGCGTTGATCTCGGCCATGCGCCGCGCGGCGTCCTGGCCGCCCGCGCGATCGGGGTGCCAGCGCTTGGCCAGGCGCCGGTAGGCGGCGGCGACCTCCTCGCCGGAGGCGCCGGGGGCGACGCCGAGGACGGCGAAGGGATCCGCGCTCACGTGCCCATCGTAGAGGCGGCCTCGACCGTGAACGCCGCGTCGTGGGTCGGTCCCGGCCCGGGCGGGTACGCTCGCGCCATGCGCGGCGGCATCGACCTCGGCGGAACGAAGATCCAGGCGGTCATCGTGGACTCCGACCACGAGGTGCGCGGCGAGACCCGCGTGCCCACGCCGTCCAGCGGCGGGCCGTCCGACGTGGCGGCGGCCATGGTCGGCGCGCTGGACGAGGCGGCGAAGGCGGCCGGCGTCCAAGCGTCGGAGCTCGACGGCGTCGGGGTCGGCTCCCCCGGGGACGTCGACGGCGAGAAGGGCACCGTGACCAGCGCGCGCAACCTGCCCGACTGGGAGGGCAGCTTCCCCCTGGCCGACGAGCTGTCCAAGGCGCTCGGCACGCGCGTGGCCCTGGGCAACGACGTCCAGGTGGCGACCGACGCCGAGGCGCTGCTGGGCGCCGGGCGTCCGTACCGCTCGCTGCTGGGCGTGTTCTGGGGCACCGGCGTGGGCGGCGGCATCGTCCTCGACGGCCGTCCATGGCTGGGCCGCGGGGCCGCCGGCGAGATCGGCCACATCGTCGTCAGGCGCGACGGGGCCCGCTGCACGTGCGGGCGCAAGGGCTGCATGGAGGCCTACGCCGGCCGCGCGTCGATGGAGATCCGCGCCCGCGCCAAGCACAAGAGCGGGACCAAGACCGACCTCTTCGAGATCATGAAGGAGCGCGGTCGCGACCGGCTCACGAGCGGCATCTGGGCCCGCGCGCTGGACCGCGACGACAAGCTGGCCGTCGAGCTCATCGACGACGCCATCGCGGCGCTCGGTGCGGGCGTGGCCTCGGTGCAGAACGTGCTCGACGTCGACGCGATCGTCATCGGCGGCGGCCTGGGCATTCGCCTCGGCGAGCCCTACGCCAAGCGCATCCTCGACGCGATGATGCCCCACCTCTTCGTCGACGGCGACCCGCCGCTGGTCCAGGTCGCCGCGCTGGGCGACCTCGGAGGCGCCATCGGCGCCTCCCTGCTGCTCAGCGATCCGGCGTAGGCGGCTGGCCCTCGCGGACGTCGTAGCGCAGGAGCAGAGCGCCCCCGGTCGCGTAGTTGGGGACGTCCGCCGCGGTCGCCTCGCCCTCCGGCGAGCCGAGCGCGGCATCGAGCGCGGCGGCGTCGTCGAAGTCGGCCTGGAAGACGCAGAAGTACGGCGAATCGGCGCCGAGCGCCGTGACGTCGAAGCCCCAGCGGTAGCCCCGCAGGCCGGGCAGGCGCGCGGCGAGCGGGAGGTGGTTGGCCTCGTAGTAGTCGCGGAAGGCCTGCGGATCGGCCGGCGGCGGGTAGAGAACGAGCAGCCTGTGCATGTCAGACCGCCGCCGACTCGCGGTCCTGGCCGCGCAGCGCCAGGTAGGCGCGCGTGCGCTCGGGCGTGCCGAGGATGTCGACCTGGCGTTCGGGCTCGTTGAAGTTCGTCGTGAACTCGTCGCACAGCGCCTTGTCCTGAGACATCGCCCCGAGGAACTCCTGGACGTGCGGCGGCGGGTTGAGCATGAGGTTGGTCCAGTCCGAGACGCCGTGGACGAAGCCCTCGCGCCGGCGCGCGACGCGGTGGCAGAAGCGCTCGTCGTAGACGTGGTCGGACACGATGGCCTCGCCGATCGTCCACGCCGAGTACGACGCCGAGTTCGCGCCCTGGCCCATCATCGGGTCGACCACGGTGTGCGCGTCGCCCATGGCGAGCGCGTAGCGCCCGCTGCTCAGGCGCGCGTAGTCCTCGCGCACGATCGGCGTCAGCGCGCCCTGCAGCAGGTCGCGCCCCGACCACAGCCCGAAGGAAGCGGGGTCGACGCGCTCGGCGGCCATCGGGTAGTAGGTGCGCAGCGTGTCGAGCACGAGCCGGTCGTAGGCGGCGGGGTCGTCCTCGTAGCGCATGTGGGCCAGCGGCTCGAGCGCGCCGCCGGGCACGTTCTCGAAGAGCAGCGCAGTGGCGAAGCCGTCGTGCGAGTAGATCGGCAGCTCGAGCAGCTCGCCGTGGCCCGGGGCGAAGTGCACGCCCACGCCCTTGGGCTCGGAGTAGGCGATGCCGCTGTAGATCCCGGCCGACAGCCGTCGCTGCGGACGGTCGTACGGCGACTTGTCGTCGCGGCGCGCGAAGAGCTCGTCGACGCTGCGCCGGCCCACCGCGACGACCATGAGGTCGTGTCGCTGCGAGAGGCGCTCGATGTCCTCGAGGCCCGTGGTGGGCACGATGGCCAGCTCGCCTCCGCGCTCCTGGAAGTCCTCCATCAGGCGCGGCAGGTAGACGCGGTAGTCGACGGCCGACGACGGGTGCTCGAAGTCGCCGCGGAAGCGCACCTCGCCGGCGATGCAGTGGTGGTGGCAGACGTAGCCGTACTCGTCGACGTCCCAGTGGTCGACCCCCAGGGCGCGCTCGCGCTCGAGCGTGTGGTGGTGGTGGGCCACCGTGTTGAGCAGCTTGCCGGCCCGGATCGCATCGGGCTCCTTGTCCGCGTAGATCGTCACGGGGACATCGTGGGCCCGCAGGAACAGTCCGAGGTGCAGGCCCGAGACTCCCGAGCCGACGATGCCGATGCTCGATCGCATCGGCCGACGCTATCCGCCCCGGGCCCCCGCCATCAATGGGCGTGGCAACTGCTTCCGATGCAGAATCCGCATGGGTAGGCTGGGCGCCGCGCTGCCCGGCGCCCTGCGCCAGCTCGAGCGCACCCTCGAGGCCACCCGCGCCGCCGCCGAGGGCGGCTGGGAGATCTAGCGGGGCCGCGCCGGGTCGAGGGCGACGACGAGCACCGCGAGGTCGTCGCGCGGCGCGCCGGCCGCGCCGGCCTCGGCCAGGTGCACGACCTCGCGTGCCACCGCGGCCGCGCCGTCGGGGGCGCTGGCGCGCAGCGCGGCGCCGAGGTCCTCGGGGGTCAGCGGATGCTCGCGGCTCGCCTCGGTCACCCCGTCGGTGTAGAGCACCAGGGTGTCCCCCGGCCCCAGCTCGATCTCCTGGTCGAAGCTGCGCGCGTCGTCCTCGACGCCCAGCAGCGTGCCCGGGCACGGCACCACCTCGGCGTCCCCGCCGACACGCAGCAGCACCGGCGGCGGGTGGCCGCCGGAGGCCACGACGAGCCGGGCGCCGCCCTCGGCGTGCGGCTCCAGGCGGACGAGCACGGCCGTGACGAAGCGCCGGTCGGGGTTGCGCTGGCGCAGCATCTCGTCGTTGAGCGCCGCGAGCGTCTCCGCCGGCGAGGGCGAGCGGCCGGCCACGGCACGCACCGTGTAGCGGGCCAGCGCGGTGACCGCCGCGGCCTCGGCGCCCTTGCCCAGGACGTCACCGATGACGAGGATCCACGAGCCGTCATCGAGGGCGAAGACGTCGTAGAAGTCGCCGCCGACGTCCATCCCCTCGCCCGAGGCGACGTACTGCGCGGCCACGGTCGCGCCCGGGATGTCCGGCAGCGCCGCGGGCAGCAGGCTGGCCTGCAGCGTCTGGGCCACGTGCGCGCGCTCGCGGTACTGAAGCGCCCCGTCGACGGCGAGCGCGATGCGCTGGGCGAGCGCCTCGACGAGGCTCCACTCGTCGCGCGCGGGCCGGCGTCCGGCGTCGCGCCAGCCGAGCGACAGCACCCCGACGGACCGCCCATGGGCCACGAGCGGGACGAGCGTCGCGCTGCGTCCGAGCACCGAGGCCTCGGCGGCGTCCTCGAGGAAGATCGGCTGATCGGACTGCATCGCGCGCGCGACCTCCGGGTCGCCGTCCATGGCGAGCATCTGCAGCCGGCCGTCGGGGGCGCGCGCGTCGGCGCCGGCGCGTCGCAGGTGCCCGGTGAGATCGAGGACGTCGAGCGCGCACGAGTCGGCGATCCGGGCCACGACCAGCTCGGCCACCTCCTGCAGTGCGTCGTCGCTGGCCTGCGAGCGCTCGAGCAGGGCGCTCGTGTCGGCCAGCAGGCGGACGCGGGCGTGCGCGGCCTCGCTCGCGCGGCGGGCGGCCTGTTCGACCTCGAGCACGCGCTGCAGCTCGCGCTCCTGGGCCACGCGGTCGGTGATGTCGCGCGCGATGACCGCCATGCGCGAGTCGGTCGGCCCGCCCAGGCGCCGTCCGGCGGTCTCGATCGGGACGCGGGTGCCGTCGGGCCGCTGGATCTCGGTGCGGAACAGCTCGGCCGGCTCGCGGCCGTCGCGCACGCCCGCCAGGCGCCCGGCGACCGCGCGGTGGACGTCGAGAGGCAGCGCGGCGAGAATCGAGGGCAGGGCGTAGAGCTGGCGCGCGCTACGGCCGGTGAGGGCCTCTGTCGCGGCATTCGCGTAGACGATGCGGTCGCCGTCGAGGAGCGCGAAGGCCAGCCCCAGCTCGCTCTGGGCGCGCATGAGCGCCTCGTAGAGGTCGCGCTGCTCGCGCAGGGCCTGCGCCGCCTCGGCGCGGTCGGTCACGTCGGCGACGGTGATGCCGATACCCAGCCGCTCGCCGCGCGCGAGCGCGACCGGGTAGTAGCTCGCGACGTAGTGGCGGTCGCGGCCCGGCTCGCGCGGCGTCTCGCCCACGATCTGGAGGTCGACGATCGCCTCGCCCGTGGCCACGACCTCCTCCAGCGCCGCCTCGATGTCGGTGGCCAGCCCGGGCAGCACCTCGCGCACCGTGCGCCCGATGTGGTCGATGGCCGGCACCCCGTTGATCTCGGCCAGTGCGTCGTTGACGCGGACGTAGCGGAAGTCGGTGTCGAGGAACCCCTGGCCGATCGGCGCCGCGCTGACGAGCGCGTCGAGCAACGCCTGCGCCTCGCTCGAGTCGCGCTCGCGGGCGCGCGCCTCGCCGTACAGGCGCGCATTGTCGAGGGCGAGCGCTGCGCGCCCCGCCATCTCCCCTACGAAGGCGACGTCGTCCTCGCCGTAGTTCGGGTGCCGGCCGGTGCGCGCGAGCGTGATCGCGCCGAGCACGTGACCGCGGGCGCGCAGCGCCACGATCAGCACCGACGTCAGGTCGAGCGAGCGGATCAGCTCGAGGTGCTCGGCGTCGCGCGCACCCGCGACCATCTGCTCCTCGCTGATCCGGGCCATCAGCAGCGGCTCGCCGGTTCGGACCACCTGCGCGGTCCCGCCGCCGGCGCGCGAACGGGGCGGGTAGCGCTCGCGCATCCGCTGCGCGAGCTCGACCTGGACGGGGTCGACGTGCGCGACCGCGACGTTGCGCAGCTCACCGTCGGCGTCGGTGAGATCGATCGAGCACCAGTCGCCGAGGTCGCGCACGCACAGCTCGGCGATCGTGGCCAGCATGCGCTCCATGTCCAGCGACGCGTCGAGCGCGGCGCTCACGTCGGCCAGGAAGCGCACGCGCGCCAACGCGGCACGCTCGACGTCGATCTTGCGCGCGATGCCGACGATCGTCGGGCCGCTCCGCACGTCGGGCACGAGGCGCCAGCGTGCGTCGAGCCAGTGCGTGCTCCCGTCGGGCCACACGACGCGCAGGTCCCGCGTGCTCGTGGCGCCGTCGGGCGTCGTGGCGGCGACCGCCGCCTCCAGCTCGGCGCGGTCGTCCGGGTGCACGCGCTCCAAGAGGGCCTCGAGGCTCGCCGGGACCTCGCCGACGCCCGTCAGCGCCGCCGCCGATCCCGACCAGCGCACCTCCCCACTGGCCACGTCGAGATGGAAGACGACGGCGCAGGCGGCGTCAAGCACGAGCGCAAGCTCGTCGCCTCTGAGGTCGTGCGCTGCGCCGGTGGTGTCGGTCGACATCTCTTCGGTTCCTGCACAGCGAGGCTACCTCGGGCGGACACCGGCGATCAGAGGACATTCCGGCCCTATGGCTAGGAGCGTTCAGCGACGAACAGGGACTGGGCGGCCAGTCCGAGCGGGCCGTGCTCGTCGCTGAGGACCGAGTGCGCGAGGCCCGCGCCGTGGGGCTCCAGGCGCGTGCGTGCGTCGAGCAGGACCCATTCGCCGGCCGGTTCGCGGTGCAGGTGGACGGTGAGGTCCGTGTTGACGAAGAGGTAGCGGTCGAACTCGACGATCCGCGAGACGCCGTTGCCGAAGTCGGCCGCCGCCACGGCGCGTGCCAGCGGGCTCGCAGCCCGGTCGTCGACGAGCGGGCGCGCGAGGCGAAACCACGCGTGCGCGGGGCCCAGGCCGAAGCCGGTCCCGTCGACGAAGCGGATCTCCATGGCGGTGAGGTGAAAGCCCTCGTCGTGGCCGTCCTGGGCGGGGAACGGGTCGAGGCTCCCCGCCTGCGGCGGCGTGGGCGGCGGATCCTCGTCGGGGAGCTGCGGAAGCTCGACGTGACCGCGGCGCAGGCGCACCGCACGGGCGCGCACGACGACCTGGCCGCCGGCGCTGAGCTCGGCCTCGGCGAGCTGGAGGCTGCGCCCCGGCTTCGTCGTCCGCGCGCTCACCGTGAGCGGCGCCAGCGGGACCGGCCCGAGGAAGTCGAGGGTCAGCCGCGCGACGAGGTAGCCCTCCTCCTGCACCGCCTCGGCGATCAGCGCGCCGGGCGCGCCGCCGTGGAGCTGCCCGGGGTCCCAGGGACCGCGCGCGTGGCCGGTCGGCACGAACGTCTCGCCGTCGCGATGAAAGACGGGCTCGGTCAGCGCAACGCCACCCGCACGACGAGCTTCAGCCCCGACCACGTCTCGTCCACGGCCGCCACCTTGGTGTCGACCAGCCCCGTCGGCAGCAGGACGTCGCGCACCACGTCCTCGGTCACGTCCGTCTGCACCTTCGAGGCCCTCTTGGGCCAGCACACCCACACCATCCCGTCGGGCGCGACGGCCTCCCGCAGCCGGGCCGCGCGCCGCGCGAGCTCGCTCCTGCGTGTGACGAAGCACAGGACGAGGTCCGCGTGCCCGCGCAGCGAGCGCTTGACGGTGACGCCCTCGAGCTCGCCGAGCAGCTCGTCGAGGTGCTCGGGCGCGTCGAGGTAGACGGCCGTCATACCCGGCTTGAAGCCGAGCTTCCTCGGCAGAGGCGTTGCGCTGTACCCGGCCGCGGCCACGGCCCGGCAGCCTACGCGCTCAGCCCTTCAGGCCGCCGTCCACGCTCAGCGTCGTGGCGGTGACGAAGGAGCTGTCGTCGCTGGCCAGGAACAGGACCGCGCGGGCGATCTCCTCCGGCGAGGCGTGGCGCGAGAGCGGGATGCGCTCCTCGAAGAGCTCCGCCGCACGGTCCTCGGGAGCGCCGGTGGCGATGACCTCGATGCGGTGCTGGAAGCGGTTGTCGACCGGGCCCGGGTGGATGCTGTTGACGCGGATGCCGCGGTCGGCCACCTCGCGCGCCGCGGTGCGCATGAGCCCGACGATCGCGTGCTTGGAGGTCGCGTAGCCGGCGATCCCCGCGTCGGACAGCAGGCCGACGACGCTCGAGTTGAAGATCAGGCTGCCGCCGTCGCGCATGGCTGCAAGCGCGTGCTTGGCCAGCAGGAACGAGCCCTTGACGTTCACCGCCATGACGTGATCGAAGACGGCCTCGGGGTAGTCGACGATCGGCGTCGCGTCGCCGAAGACCCCGGCGTTGGCGAAGGCGACGTCGAGCCCGCCGAAGCGCTCGGTCGCGATCCGCACCGCCGCGGCGACCTGCTCGGAATCGGTGACGTCGGTGACGACGTAGGCGGCCCACTCGGCGCCGATCTCGTCGGTGACGACGGCCAGACCCTCCTCGTCGACGTCGGCGAGCACGACCTTGGCGCCCTCGTCGGCGAACAGTCGCGCGGTGGCGGCGCCGATGCTCCCGCCGCCGCCCGTGATCAGCGCGACCTTGCTCTCGAGTCGACCCATGGCGGCGGCAGGCTACCGCACGGGGTTAGAGTGCCGGGCGATGCCAGGCGAGACCGCGGGGACCGCGCGCGAGGCGGCGGTGGCAGGCAACGGGGGAACCGCCGCGCCGACGGTGCGCGAGGCCACCTTCGACGTCCTGCGCACGCTGGGGTTGACGACGATCTTCTCCAACCCCGGCTCGACCGAGGTCTCCTTCCTGGCCGGCCTGCCCGACGACCTCGAGTTCGTGCTGGGCCTCCACGAGGGCTCGGTCGTCGGGATGGCGACCGGATACGCGCTCGGGCGCGGCGCGCCGGCCTTCGCCCTGCTGCACACCACCGCCGGGCTCGGCAACGCCGTCTCGGCGCTGGCCACCGCGCGCGTCAATCGCGCGCCACTGGTGGTCATGGTCGGCCAGCAGGACCGCCGCCAACTGGCCCAGGAGCCCTTCCTCGCCGGCCGCCTGCACGGCCTGGCGGGCGAGTACCCGGTATCGGTGGACCAGCCCGTGCGCGCGCAGGACGTCCCGGGCGCGCTGGTGCGCGCCTACCACGCCGCCGCGACCGCTCGCGGCCCGGCGCTCGTGATCGTGCCGATGGACGACTGGCACGCGCCGGCGCCCGAGGCCCACGAGGTCATCGGCCCCGAGCGCCTGCTGCACGCCCGCGCCGCGGCCCCCGAGGCGGTCGAGGAGCTCGCGGCGTGGCTCGACGACGCCCAGTCGCCCGCCCTCGTGGTCGGCGCCGGGGCCGACACCCAGGAGGGCTGGGACGCGCTGGTGGCCCTCGCCGAGCACCTCGCCTCCCCGGTGTTCACCGAGGCCTTCGGGGCCCGCGCGGGCTTCCCGCAGGACCACCCGCTCTTCGCCGGTCACCTCTCCCCCAGCCGCGCGCGGCTGCGCGAGATGCTCTCGGCGCACGACGCGATCCTCGCCGTCGGCGCGCCGATCTTCCGCCAGTACGCCTACGAGCCGGGTCCGCTCGTCGAGCCGGGCACCCGCCTGGCGCTCGTCAGCGACGACCCGGCAGAGGCGCAGCGCAGCCCGTCGCAGCTCACGATCGTGGCCGAGCCGAGCGCAGTCTGCCGAGGCCTGGTCGAGCGCACCGAGCCGCGCGGCGGCCTGCCCCCCGGGCCGTTCCCCAGGCCCACCCCGCTCGAGCCGCCGGCGCCCGGCGCGCCGCTGCGCGCCGGCCACGTCTTCGACGTGCTCGCCGCGCGCCTGCCGGCCGACGCCATCCTCGTCGAGGAGTCCCCGTCGAGCCGCCCGGAGCTGCACGCCCGCGTCCCGGCCCGCGTGCCGATGGGCTTCCTCAGCGCGGCGATGGGCGGCCTCGGCTTCGCCCTGCCGGGCACCATCGGCGTGCGCATGGCGCTGCCCGACCGTCCCGTGGTCGCGGTGCTGGGCGATGGCTCGTCGCTGTACGCCATCCAGGCGCTGTGGAGCGCGGCGCGCTACCGCGTCGGCGCCCTCTTCCTCGTCATGGCCAACGGCCGCTACGCGATCATGGACAAGCTCGCCGCGAACACCGGCAAGCCGGCGCCGTGGCCGGCCTTCGAGACGATCGACATCGCCGCCATCGCCCGCGCTCAGGGCTGTGAGGCGATCCGGATCGAGGATCACGCGGACCTGGTCGCGCGCCTCGGCGAGGTGCTGCCCGGGCTCGCGCAGCGGGGCTCCCCGCTCGTGCTCGAGATCGCCATCGAGGCCTGACGCTCAAGCGGTCGGCCTGCGGGCCGACCACGCGGGTGAACGAGCGCCATGAACCCGCCCGCGCCAACCCGAGGGCCGCTCCACGACGACGGCCCGTTGCCGGACCTGATCTCCGGCCTGATGTGGCTTGCCACCTCGGCGGCGGGTGTCGCGGTGCTCGCGATCCCCGGCACACCGCGCCCCCACCTGGCCGTCGCGCTCGTGCTCGCGGGCTTCGCGGCCGGCTGGGGCGTCTGCTCGCTCTGGCTCGGGCTCACCGCCCGGACGATGACCATCGGCAAGCGGGCGATCGTGACCGCGATGATGATGCCCATCGTGGCGCTGGCCCTCTGGGCCACGGGGGGCGCGCGCAGCTACCTGCAGCCGGTGCTGCTCTTCACCGCGCTGTTCATCGCCTACTTCTTCCCGCCCCGCCTGGCGTGGCCGCTGGTCGCCCTCTTCAGCGCCGCCTTCTTCAGCCCCATGGTCTACGACCCCCAGGCGATCGAGCTCGGCTATCCGGCCCGCGGCGTCCTCTTCCTCGTGGCGGTCGCCGGCCAGGCGCTCACCGTCCACTATCTCAAGCACCGCCTGCTGCAGGCCGAGGCCGTGCAGCGCGGAATGGCCGAGCGCGACCCGCTGACGAGCCTCTACAACCGCCGCAGCTTCGACGACGCGCTGGAGCGCGCGACGGCCGACGGCGGCGCGGCCGCACTCGTCCTCTTCGACTTCGACGGCTTCAAGGCCGTCAACGACGACCATGGCCACCCCACCGGCGACGCCGTCCTGCGCGCCGTGGCCGAAGCGTGCGCGCGAGTCGTGCGCGACGGCGACTATCTCGCGCGGATCGGCGGCGACGAGTTCGCCCTCGTGGCCCCGGGCGCGGCCGGACCCGGTGTGGAGCGCATCGTCGAGGCCCTGGCCACGGCGATCGCCGAGGCCCCGAGCCCGGAGGGCGTCGCGTCGGTGCGGGCCACGTTCGCCTCGGCGGTGGCGCCGCACGACGCCGGCCTCCCCGGCGATCTCTTCCGGCTGGCCGACCAGCGCCTGCTGGCCCGCAAGCGCGAGCTCAAGCGCCTCGCGCGCGTCGCCTGACCGCGTGGCTCAGGCCGCCGCGGGCACGCCGTGGCGCGTCACCACGCGGTGGTAGTTGAGCCGCATCAGCTCGATCACGTCACGCACGTCGTCCTCGTCCTCGATGCGCCGGGCCGCCGGGCCGCGCTTGTCGGGGAACACGGGGTGGTAGTTCACCTGGCCCTGCTCGAAGAGCTCGGCCCAGATGTCCTTGGGGAAGAAGAAGTGCGCGGCGTGGTCGCCATGGAGGTGGCCGATCTCGCGGTGGCCGACCTTGAACGCGAACTCGCCCCGGGACCCCGGGCCCGCACTGACCCCCGGCCACGAGGTGACCTCGTCGGTGATCTGCTCGCTCGCGCTGCGTACATCGGTCATGCCCGTGATTGTCGGCGCCCGGCCGCCCGCTTCCCACGGGCAATTGGTCCTAGGTCCTTCGGTGGACGCCCTGCGCTACCGTCGCACGGATGCCCAAGCGCGAGGCCAGCCGGGTCGTGTGGTCGAGCACCGACGGCGACCTGCGCAAGGCCCGCGACCCGAAGCTCAAGGCGCGCGTCGCGGCCGGCGGGCGCGTGAAGGTGCGCCGCGAGACGAGCGGCCGGCGCGGCCGGGCGGTCACCACGATCGCCGACGTCCCGCTCGACGACGCGGGCCTGAAGGAGCTCGCCGGGCGCCTGAAGAAGCGCTGCGGCGTCGGCGGCGCGGTCAAGGACGGCGTCATCCAGCTGCAGGGCGACCACCGCGACGTCGTGGTCGAGGTCCTGCGCGCCGACGGCTACGACGCCGTGCCGGCCGGCGGCTAGGCGCGGCCCGAGGACTACCGAACGCCCACGAGATCCACGACGAACACGAGCGTCTCGTCGGGGCCGATGACGCCGCCGGCGCCGCGCTTTCCGTAGGCCAGGTGCGGCGGGATGGTGATGCGCCGCCGGCCGCCGACCTTCATCCCGGCCACGCCCTGGTCCCAGCCCGAGATGACCTGACCCTTGCCGAGCTTGAACTTGAAGGTGTCGCCGCGGTCCCAGGAGGCGTCGAACTGGTCGCCGGTCGCCCATGAGACGCCGACGTAGTGGACCTCGACGACCTTGCCGGAGACCGCCTCGTCGCCGTCGCCGACCTCGACGTCCTCGAGCTCGAGCTGGTAGGAGGGCGGCTGGTCGGAGGGGACGTCGACCTGGGGCTTCTCGTTGCTGGCCATGGCCAGCACCGTAGCCGTCCGGCGATCAGAGCGCCCTGACGGCCTGCGCGATCGCGTCCGCGCCGGGGATGAAGGCGTCCTCCAGCGGCGGGCTGTAGGGGATCGGGTGGTCGCGCGTGGTCAGGCGCAGGATGGCGTCGAGGTCGCCCAGCCCTTCCTCGGCCACCGTGGCGAGCACCTCGCCGGCCCACCCGCCGGTGCGCGGCCCCTCCTCGACGACGACGAGCCGGTTCGTCTTCGCCACCGAGCCCAGGATCGTCGCACCGTCGATCGGGCGCACCGTGCGCAGGTCGATGACCTCGCACTCGACGCCCTCGCCGGCCAGCGTCTCGGCCGCGGCCAGGCACTCGTGCAGCGTGCGCATCGTGCTGACGAGCGTCACGTCGGCGCCCTCGCGCACGACGGCGGCCTCGCCGATCGTGCCGACCTCGCCGTCGACCTCGCCGCTGAGCGCGTAGAGGCGCTTGTGCTCGAGGAAGAGGACCGGGTTGTCGTCGCGGATGGCCGCCTTGAGCAGGCCCTTGGCGTCGGCCGGCGTCGACGGGCAGACGATCTTCAGGCCGGGGACCCCTTGGAACCAGCTGATCGGGACCTGCGAGTGGATGGCGCCGAAGCGCCCGCCGCCGCCGATGGCCGAGCGCACGACGAGCGGCACGCCGGCCTGCTCGTTGGACAGGTACCAGTACTTGGCCGCCTGGTTGACGAGGCTGTCCATGGTCAGCGGCAGGAAGTCGCCGAACATGATCTCGATGACCGGGCGCAGGCCGCCGATGGCGCTGCCGTAGGCCGCGCCGGCCAGGGCGAGCTCGGAGATCGGGGTGTCGAAGACGCGGTCGGCGCCGTGCTTGTCGACGAGGCCGCCCGTGGTGGCGAAGACGCCGCCGGCCACGGCGACGTCCTCGCCGAAGAAGATGACCGAGTCGTCGCGCGCGAGCTCCTCGTCGAGCGCCTGGCAGATCGCTGTGCGGAAGTCCGTCTCGCTCAGGCCCACGGGGTCCCCCCTCCTGGCGGTTCCGCGCCCTCTGCGGGTGCGGGCGGGGGTGGCTTGAACTCCGTCACCGGCGCCTCGGGGTCCGGGAACGGCGCGGCCTTCGCGGCCTCGACGACGGCTGCCATGGTCTCCTCGACCTGGGAATCGACGCCGTCGAGCACCTCCTCGCTCGTGCCATAGCGCTCGGCGAGCCCAGCACGCGCGACGAGCAGAGGGTCGCGCAGCTTCCACTCGTCGAGCTCGCCGGCCTTGCGGTACTTGCCCGGATCGCTGCGCGAGTGCCCGACGTAGCGGTAGGTCAGCGACTCGACGAACTGCGGGCCGCCGCCCTCGCGGGCGCGCGCCACGGCTCCGGGCCGCGGTCGCGCTCACCGTCCAGACGTCGTTGCCGTCGATGGTGTCCGTCGGCAGGCCGAGCGTCCTGGCGCGCTCGGGGATCTCCCCCGCCGTGACGTTCTCGAAGGGCGTGAACTCGCCGTAGAGGTTGTTCTCGCAGACGTAGACGACCGGGAGGTCCTGGACCTTGGCGAAGTTCAGGCACTCGTGGAAGTAGCCCTGATTGGTGGCGCCGTCGCCGAAGAAGGCGACCGCCACGCCGCCGCGGCGCTTGAGCGCGAGCGCGACGCCCGTGGCCGCGGCGATGCTGCCGCCCACGATCCCGTAGCAGCCCACGAGCCGGTGCTCGAGGTCGATGACGTTCATGGAGCCGGCCCGCCCCGCGCACACCCCGGTCTCGCGCCCCAGCAGCTCGGCCATCAGCGCCTCGGGCTCGACTCCGAGCGCCAGCGCGTGGCCGTGGCCGCGGTAGGTGCCGGCCACGCGATCCTCGTCGGCCAGCACGCTGCACACGCCGACGGGCCCCGCCTCCTGGCCCGAGCACAGGTGCGTGGTGCCATGCACGAGCCCCTGCTGGAAGAGCGACTGGACCTCGTCCTCGAAGCGGCGGATGAGGCGCATGCGCCGGTAGAGCTCGAGGTAGTGCTCGGCCTCCTCGGGCGTGCCGGGCGTGTCGCGCGAGACGGTCGTGGGCTCGCTCATCGCGAGGACCCGCTTTCGGAGTGGTCGGTCACCGTTGTCGAGCAGTGGCGCGCCGTCATGACGTCTGCAGCCGCGCCTCGGAGTCGGCCAGCAGGTCGGCGCCGCGCACGTAGACCTTGCCGGTCACGAGCAGCTCCTCGGCCGGGAACTTGGTGAGGATGTCGACCCCGTCGGCGGTGACGACGACCTCCTCCTCGATGCGCGCCGCCGAGCGCCCGTCGCTGGCCGCGCAGTAGGTCTCGAGCGCGAAGACCATCCCCTCCTCGATCACCGCCGGGTGATCGAGCGAGTGCAGGCGGCTGATCATCGGCGCCTCATAGAGCCCGACGCCCAGGCCGTGCCCGAACTGCAGGCCGAAGCACGCCTCCTCGTTGGGGAAGCCGAGCTCCTCGGCGGTGGGCCACACCGCGGCGATCTGGTCGGTCGTGACGCCGGGTCGCACGAGCTCGATCGCCGCCTCGAGCCACTCGCGGCACTGCTTGTAGGCGTCGAGCTGGGACTGGCTGACGCCGCCCACGTTGAACGTGCGGTAGTAGCACGTCCGGTAGCCCATGAACGAGTGGATGATGTCGAAGAAGGCCTGGTCGCCCGGGCGCAGGAGGCGATCGGAGAAGACGTGCGGGTGCGGGTTGCAGCGGTCGCCCGAGACGGCGTTGATGGCCTCGACCTGCTCGGAGCCGAGCTCGAAGAGCAGGCGCTGGGCGTCGGCGACCACCTCGTGCTCGCGCACCCCGGGGCGCAGCGAGCGGTAGATCTGCTCGTAGACCGCGTCGACCACCGCGGCGGCGTGGTCGAGCAGCGCGATCTCGTCGACCGTCTTGATCGCGCGCGCCTTGAGCATCACGCGCGTGCCGTCGGTGACGTGGACGCCGGCACGCTGGAGCGCCTCGAGCGCGACGATGTCGGGGATGTCGACGCCGAGCTTCTCGCCCTCGACGCCGTGCTCGCGCATCTCGTGGGCGATGCGGGCGCCGAGCGCGTCGGGCACTCCGGTCTCCACCGGCATGGCCCCGCGCATCGGCGTCACCCCCGCCCGGAAGCTCTCGGGCGGCAGCCACGGCGCGTACATCTGGTGGTGGCGCGCGGCCGAGCCGAAGTCCCACAGGATGGGGTCGCCCTCGCGCGGCAGGAAGACGTAGCGGGCGTTCTTGTCGCGCGCCCACTCGCCGATGTGCGTGCTCGTGACGTAGCGGATGTTGTTGGGGTCGAAGAGCAGCAGCGCCCCGAGGTCCGAGGCCAGCAGGGCCTCCTTGGCCTTCTGCAGGCGCTGGGAGCGCAGGCGCGGGAAGTCGATGCGCTGCTCCCAGTCGACCGCCATGGTGGCGCCGCGCGATGCGATGTTCATGCCCGCTCTCCTGCCTCGATCGTCTGTTCGGTAGCCGTGAACATGCTGCGGAACTGCTCCAGGCTCGCGTCGAGCGCGTCGTCGTAGGAGAGCTCGCGGAAGCGGTAGAAGCTGCGCCGGCCCGCAGCGAGAGCGCCACCGGCGCGCACGCTGCGCTGAGCCCAGCGTTCGACGGCCGGCCACAGCTCGTCGGTGCCCACGACCTCGTTGACGATCCCGATCTCGTAGGCGCGCCGGGCGTCGAAGGGCTCGCCGGTGAGCAGGTTCTCCAGGGCGTGGCGCGGATGCAGGCGCTGCAGCGGGGGGATCTGGGCCACCATCGGCCAGATCCCGACGCTCGCCTCGAACGTGCCGATGCGCGCGCTGTCGATCGTCACCGCGATGTCCGCCGCGCACACCAGCGCGTAGCCCGACGCCAGCGCGTCGCCGTTGACGGCGGCGATGACCGGCTTGCCGAGGGTCGGCAGGACGCGCAGCAGCTCGACGAGCGCCGAGGCGAAGGCGACCGGGTCCTCTCCGGCCTGGATGCGCTCGATGTCCAGCCCTCCGCAGAACATCTCGCCCGCGCCGGTGAGGACGATGGCCTGCACGTCGCCGTCGGCGTCCGCCTCGAGGATCGCCTCGCGCAACGCTGTCATCACGTCGGGGTCGAGCAGGTTACGCGGCGGCTTGGCCAGCGCCAGCCGCGCCACGCCGCCCTCGCTGGAGCGCTCGAGCCCGTCTGCGTTGGACGCTTCCATCTCCACTCAGCCCTCCCCCGCCGCGCTGTCGACGGCGGTGGTCATCGAGATCCCGAGACGTTCAGTGCCACCATACAGGCTGTGTTAGCTTAACGCCGCCAGCAACCGGGGACGGTGCACATGTCGGACGCGACGGTCGACGGACTCGCCTTCCGCGAGGCGATCGCTCACTTCGCAACGGGGGTCACGGTGGTCACCACGAACCACGACGGCCACCCGGCCGGGATGACCGCCAGCGCCGTGTGCTCGTTGTCGCTCGATCCCGTCCTGCTCGTCGTGTGCATCGACAACCGCCTGGCCACCCACAAGGCGATCGATGCCAGCAAGCGCTTCGCGGTCAACGTGCTCGGCGAGCGCGACGAGGAGCTCGCGCGGCGCTTCGCGCGGCGCGCGGACGACAAGTTCGCCGGCGTCGATGTGGTCGACGGCTCCGATCCGCCGATTCTCGCCAAGGCCATCGCGCACTTCGTCTGCACCGTGCACGAGCGCGTGCCCGGCGGCGATCACTCGATCTTCATCGGTCAGGTCCTGCACTGCGAGGCGACGCCGGGCCGCCGGCCGCTGCTGTACTACCGCAGCGCGTTCGGCGCGATCCGCGACCGGGACGCCGAGTTCCTCGAAGAGTCCGGCGGCTGGGACGCCGGCTCGGTCGGCGGCCTCGGCCACTTCCACGTGCGCCCGCGCTGATGGCACGCGGAGCGACGGCCCCGCTCGTCGGCCTCGTCTCCAAGGAGGACGCGCCGCCCGAGGTGCGCGCGGTCTACGACCAGGCCGAGCCGGTCTACGGCCGGCTGCTGCACACCTGGCAGGCGCTCGCCCAGCGCCCGGAGATCTTCACCGCCTACCTGCCCTATCTGCGTTCGATCATCGGCCCGGGCGAGCTCGAGCAGCGCATCAAGGAGCTCGTCGAGGTCCGCACGGTGGTGCTCAACCACTGCCTGTACTCGACGAGCCACCGCGTGCGCTCGGCGCGCGCGGCCGCGGTGCCGGACGAGGACATCATCGCGGTGGCCCGCGGCGAGCTCGACGGCTTCGATGCGCGCGAGCGCTTGGCGCTGGAGCTCGCCGAGGCGCTGACTGTGGCACCGGCGTCGGTTCGCTACGCCGACGCGCCGCAGCTCGTCCCCGAGGAGGTGCTCGTCCGCCTGCGCGAGGAGTTCTCAGAGCCGGCGATCGTCGAGCTCGTGGCCACCATCGGGCTGTGGAACGCGCTGGCGCGCTTCCATCGCGTGATGGGCTTCGAGCTCGACATGGACGTCCCGCCGGATGAGGTGGTCGCGGAGCTGTAAGCCCCGAGCCGCCGCCGACGCTACTTGCCCGTGATCAGGTTGATGTCGTCGGGGTTGATGAGGTCGTCGACCGTCCAGCCGTCGAGGTCGTACTCGGCCATGCACTGCTCCGCGAACCCCTTCATCCGGTCGACGGTGCCATCGCCCTGGGCCATCCACCAGCACTCCAGGCGGGTGAGCTCGTGGCTGCCCGAGTAGGTGCGCTCGTAGAGCTCGTGGCGGCCGCCGAACTCCGATCCGACAGCGTCCCACAGGAGCTTGACGAGCTTGATCTTGTCGAGCGCCTCGTAGCCGTTGGAGCCGCGGTAGAACTGGTCGAGCAGCGGGCGCAGCTCCTCGTTCTTCCAGTCGACGGCGTGTGAGGGCTGGACGATCATCGCGCCGGCGACCTGGTTCTCGATGATCTCCTTGATCTTCGGGATCGCGATGTTCGAGAGGATCCGGTAGGCCGACCCGGCCTGGTTGTTGGGGATCACGCTGCCCTCGGCCGACGGGACCGGGTTGTGGCACATGGCGTCGGTCAGCGCCCAGAAGGTGTTGCGCCAGGCGAGGAGCTCGCCGACGCTGGCCTGGACGCCGCGGAAGGCGATCGTCCCCGTCGCCTCGAGCGCCTTGATGAAGACGCCGGCGATGAAGTCGAGCTTGACGGCCAGCCGCGTGCAGCCCTGGAGCATCGCCCGCCAGATGAACCCCGTGAGGTGGTAGGTGCTGGCGATCTCGAGGTTGCGGTAGATCAGGAAGTTCTCCCACGGGATCAGCGCGTCGTCGAACATCAGCACCGAGTCGTTCTCGTCGAAGCGGCTCGAGAGCGGGTAGTCGAAGGGGCTGCCGACCGCGGCGGCCATGAACTCGTACGACGGCCGGCACAGCAGCTTGATGTTCGGGTGGTCCATCGGCGCGAAGAAGGAGAGCGCGTACTCCTCCTTCTTGATCGGCACGTTGCCGTGGTAGGAGACGAAGTTGTAGTTCGACAGCGCCGAGCCGGTGGCGACCATCTTCGCGCCGCGGACGACGACGCCCTCGTCGGTCTCCTTGACCGCGTGGATGAAGACGTCGGAGACCTCGTGGATGTCCTTGTCGCGGTCGACCGGCGGGTTCACGAGCGTGTGGTTCATGAAGTACACGCGCTCCTGCGACTCCCTGTACCAGCGCCGCGCGTTGTCCTGGTACGGCGCGTAGTAGTCGGCGTTGGGACCGTACGTCGCGAGGAAGGCCGCCTTGTAGTCGGGGCTGCGCCCCATCCACCCGTAGGTCAGGCGCTGCCACGCCGCGATCGCGTCGCGTCCGGCGACGAGGTCCTCGGCGGAGTGCGGCGCCTTGAAGAACGGGTGCGTGTAGCCGCCGTTGCCGGTGTCGGTCTCGGTCGTCAGCTCGGCCTTGGTCGCCGGGTCGTGCAGCGCGTTGTACAGGCGCGCGATCGACCTGACGCTGTTGCGGAAGGCCGGGTGGGTGGTGACGTCCTCGACGCGCTCGCCGTGGATGTAGATCTGGCGCCCGTCCTTGAGGCTCTCGATGTACTCGTCGCCGTTCATCGGGCGCGTCACGGCCTGGCCGGCCTGATCGCCCTTGACGTCTACCGACATGCGCGGAAGCCTCCTCTTCGACCAACCCGGGTGAGGAGCGCCGAGTGTACGTTGACACTGGACACTCGCGGGCCACCTTACGCGCGGGCCCAGGCGCTGTCAACGTGGCTCGGCCGGGCCCGGCGCGCCCTCGTGCGAGGCATCCAGCGCGAGCTTGCGCGCGTCGCTGTGCGAGCGCCCCACGACGAACCAGATCGCCTCGACGGGCTCGGCGCCCGCGTTCTCCAGGCGGTGCGGGCGCGAGGACTCGAAGGCGATCGAGTCCCCGGGGCCGAGCTCGTGCTCCTCGTCGAACCCGATGGTGACGCGCAGGCGCCCGGAGAGCACGAGCCCGTACTCGCGCCCCATGTGGCGCATGTGGGTCCCCTCGCGGCTCGACGCGCCGCCGACCTCGTAGACGACGTAGAGGAAGTCGGCGTCCTGCTCGGCGGTCGGCGTCAGACGCTCCCAGCGCACGCCCGACTCGAGCTCGATGCCCTTGCGCGTGTCGCGGCGCTGCACGAGCGTGGCGGCCGCCTCCTCCGCGCTGCCCGCCGCCTCGGCCGCGCGCGCCGCCGAGGCCGCGGTCCGCTGCGAGCCGAACAGCTCGTCGAGCGACATGTCGAGCTCGGAGACGATCGCGTAGAGCGTGCCGACCGAGGGGCGCGAGCGCCCGGTCTCGATCTGCGACAGCGCGCTGGGCGAGATCTCCAGGCGCCGCGCGAGCTCGCGCAGGCTCACGCCGTGGC
This sequence comes from uncultured Actinomycetes bacterium, assembly GCA_963807305.1. GTDB lineage: Bacteria > Actinomycetota > Thermoleophilia > Solirubrobacterales > Solirubrobacteraceae > JAOPZW01. Next base: position 71,094 of record CAWEBN010000007.1, on the reverse strand, counting down.
GCTCGCGCTCGGAGCGCAGGCGCTGGCCGACCCCGTCCTGGAAGTCGGCGGTGAGGTCGCGCAGGCGCTTGGCTCCGGTGGACTCGGCGGCCATCCGCGAGCCACTGTAGCCGTCGGACGACGGCAATGTCCAGAGTCACTGCACAGGCGGTTGCGGCGTTCAGCCGAGCGGCTGCGAAGCGTCCCGGCCGTCGGCCGACAGCCACGGATAGCGGTCGGTGTCGGCGCCCGCGTAGTCGGGATCGAGGTAGATGAAGCAGCGCTGGATGAGGAAGTCGCGCACCTCGAAGACGTCGCACCAGCGGCCCGCGTGGGTCACGCCGGCGCGCCAGGCGCCGTCCTCGTGCTCGCCGTAGCTCGTGCCCTCGCAGGCGAAGGTGTCGCCACCGCTCATGATCCAGTTGAAGTTGGCGTAGTCGTGCCGGATGCCCTTCAGCGTCCCGCCGACGTCGGCGAAGCACTGCCCGATCGCCTCCTTGCCGTTGGCCAGCCCCCACTTGGGGAAGTGGACCTGCGCGTCGTCGGCGAAGAGGTCGAGGATGCTCCCCCCGGTCGACGTGACGCCGCCGTTGTCGAAGGCCTTCAGGTACTCGAGCGCGACCGACTTGCGCTGCTCGTCCGTCATCGTCTGCTGAGCGACCGCCACGACCCACCTCCTGGTTTCCGTGGCCGACACTCTCACCCGTGTTCGCGCTGCTGTCAAGCAGCAGCGCACGTGGCAGACATGGGAAGGATGTCGCGCCGCCCGGCGTCCTTGTTTCGAAGACCCGGGCCCTCTCTCCCGCTCCGAGGTCCGGCTCAGCCAGGAGGGATGTTCATGAAGCGCCTGATGGCAGTTGCGATCGTCCTCGTGCTCGGCGCCACCGGCGCCGTGGCCGCGGTGGCGGCCACCGCACCGACCAAGCCCGCCAGCGTGAAGACGCGCAGCGTGTCGCTCGGCAAGATCCTCGTCAACGGCAGCAGCCAGACGCTGTACCTGTTCGAGAAGGACAAGAACGGCAAGAGCGCATGCTCGGGTGCATGCGCCGCGAACTGGCCACCGCTGCTGACCAAGGGCAAGCCGATGGCGAGCGGCGGTGTGAAGTCCTCGCTGCTGGGCACGACGAAGCGCTCCGACGGCACCACGCAGGTGACCTACAACAAGCACCCGCTCTACAGGTTCAAGGGCGACGCGAACAAGGTCGGCGCGACCAAGGGCGAGGGCCTCGACGCCTTCGGCGCCGAATGGTACGTCGTCGGCACCAACGGCAAGAAGATCGAGAAGAAGGGCAGCTGAGACTGCTCGGCACCTGAAAGCCGCGGAGGAGGACGGGCGCTGCGCCCGTGCACGTGACGGCGGGCGCATGCCCGGCCGCGACAAGCCGAGGGGGGCGGGGCCTAGCGCTCCGCCCCCACGGCGACCTCCGCGATGAGCTTCGACAACTGGCCGCCCTGCCACGCGATCGGCGAGCGGCCCGGCTCCTCCACCACGAGCCGCGCGCCGGGGATGACGCGTGCGTAGTCCTCCCCCACGCTCAGCGGGTGCCCCGGATCGGACTCGTCGCGGTCGGCCACGATCACCGTCGGCGCCTCGATCGTGGCCAGGTCGTGCAGCGTGGCGAACGGCCGCGAGCGTGGCACGGCGCTGAGCGCGTCGGCCAGCGCCTCGGGGTGCTCATGAGCGCTCAGGCGCTGGCGCAGCACGGTCAGGACCGTGTTGCGCCAAGCCTCGGGCACGCCGGGGTCGCCGTAGGCCTCGACGAAGCCCTCCACGCCCCCGCTGCGCAGGCCGTCGGCCAGCGCGTCCCAGCGCGCGAGGCGCCCCGGGTCGTCGTTGTCGACGGGGTCGTACGCGGGCGTGATGACGACCAGGGCCGCCGCGCGCTCGGGCTGCTCCAGCGCGAAGCGCAGCAGGGTGTGCGCCCCCATCGAGGCGCCCGCGAGCACGGCGCGCTCGATCCCGCGCTCGTCCATCACGCGCGCCAGGTCGGCCACGAGGTCCTCATAGCGATAGGCGTCCGGCGCGGGCGCCGGATCGCTGCGCCCGTGCCCGCGCGCGTCGTAGGCGATCACGCGGTGCCCGGAGCGCTCGAGGGCCTTCGAGCCCATGACGACGTAGCGGTGCGTCGCGGTCAGCCCGTGCAGCAGGACGACCGGGATGCCCTCGCCGGTCTCCTCGACGTAGAGGTCCACGGCAAGAGTCCTATCATCGAACGCATGAGCGTCATCGACGTCACCGAGCAGGACTTCGAGCAGGAGGTCATCGAGCGCTCGCGCACGACCCCCGTCGTCGTCGACTTCTGGGCCGACTGGTGCGCGCCGTGCCGCGCCCTCGGGCCGATCCTCGAGAAGGCCGCCGCCGCCCGCGAGGGCGACGTCGTGCTGGCCAAGCTCGACACCGACGCCAACCCGTCGATCGCGCAGGCCTTCGGCATCCAGGGCATCCCCGCGGTCAAGGCCTTCAAGGACGGCCGCGTCGTCGACGAGTTCGTCGGCGCCCAGCCGCCGGCCAACGTCGAGCGCTTCTTCGACGGCCTCGTCCCGAGCGAGGCCGACGCGCTGGTGGCCGACGGCGACGAGGCGTCGCTGCGGCGCGCCCTCGAGATCGACCCGGGCCGCGCCGACGCCGCGGTCCCGCTGGCGGGCCTGCTGCACCGCCGTGGGGAGCCCGACGAGGCCCTGGCGCTGCTCGCCAACGTCAGCGGCTCCTTCGCCGCCGACGGCCTGGCGGCGCGCATGCGCCTCGAGCAGGCCGACGACCTCGACCTCGACGAGGCCTTCAAGGCCCTCGACGAGGGTGACACCGAGCGCGCCGTCGACCTCCTCATCGATGCCCTGTCCTCGGCCGACGGCCACAAGGACGACGTGCGCCGCGTGGTCGTGGGCGCGCTGGACGAGCTGGGCGTCGACCACCCGCTCGCGCGCGACGCGCGCCGCCGGCTGGCGGCCGCTCTGTACTAGCCGCCCAGAACGTGCGCGCGCACGAGCGCCGCGCTGCGCTCGGGCTGCTCCCACCAGAACATGTGCCCGACGCCCTCGAGCAGCTCGAGGCGCGCATGCGGGATCGCGCGGGCGATGAACTCGCCGTTGACGACCGGCAGCATGCGGTCCTCCGTGCCGTGGACGACGAGGGTCGGCGCGGCGATCGAGGCCAGGCGCGCGATCGTGTCGTGGGCCATGACCGCCTGCATCTGGAGCATGATCACCGGCACGGCGACCGGCGCGGCCGTGGCCATCGCCTCGAACGGCTCCCAGTTGTCCGGGTCGGCCACGTGTGCGCTCGACAGGTTGGCGGCGAAGCCCACGCGCAGCGCGCGCTCGCGGTCGCCTGACAGCAGCGCGGCGGCCAGCTCCTGGATCAGGGCCGGGTCGGCCAGCTGCCCCTCCGCGCCGCCGGGATACGTGCACCCGAGCACCAGCGTGCGGATCCGCTGCGGGTGGCGCAGCGCGAGCTCCTGGGCCACCATGCCGCCCATCGAGATCCCCAAGACGTGCGCGGTGTCCCAGCCGAGGTCGTCGAGCAGCCCCGCGGCGTCGTCGGCGAGCTCGGCGATGGTGAACGCGTCGGACTGCGGCGTGGAGTCCCCGACCCCGCGATGGTCGTAGGCCACCACGTCGAGGTCGTCGCCGAGGCCGGCGAGGAACGCGTCGCCCCAGGCCAGGTGCGTCCCGCTCATGCCCTGGATGAGGAGCACCGGCGCGCCGGCGCCGCGGCGCTCGTAGTAGAGCGAGATCTCGTCGATGGCGGCCTGTGGCATGGCGCGGCACGGTACTAGGGTCCGCTGCCATGCATCGCACCCGCTTCCCCGGTCTCAACGACGGCTGGGCCCGCCTCGATGGTGCCGCCGGAACCCAGATGGTCGACGACGCCATCGAGGAGATGGCGGCCTGGATGCGCTCGGGCCACTCCGCCAACCACGGCGGCGCCTTCCTGGCGGCCGAGCGCACCGACGCGCTGGTGGCCGACGCCCGCGCCTCGGTCGCGAGGCTGCTGGGCGCCGGGGCGGAGGGCATCGTCTTCGGCCCCTCGATGACGGCGCTGACCATGCGCTTCTCGGCGGCGGTCTGCCGGTCGCTACAGGCGGGCGAGGAGATCGTCTGCACGCGCCTGGACCACGACGCGAACGTCGCACCGTGGCTCATCGCCGCCGCCCGCGCCGGGGTCGAGGTGCGCTTCGCCGAGCCCGACCGCGAGACCCTCGAGCTGCCCGCCGCGGCCGTCGAGGCCGTGCTGTCGCCACGCACGCGCTGGGTCGCGGTCACCGCCGCCTCCAACGCGGTGGGGACGATCCCCGACCTGCCCGGCATCGTCGAGGCCGCCCACGGTGCCGGGGCGCGCGTCTTCGTCGACGCCGTGCACGCCACCCCGCACCGCCCGATCGACGTGGCCGCGCTGGGCTGCGACGCGCTGGCGTGCTCGGCCTACAAGTGGTTCGGGCCGCACATCGGGATCCTGTGGGCGCGCCCCGAGCTGCTGGGCGACCTGTCGCCCGACAAGCTGCGCCCCTCGCCGGACACGGTGCCCGACCGCTGGGAGCTGGGGACGCTGCCCTTCGAGTCGCTCATCGGCGTGCGGGCGGCCGCCGACTTCGTCCAGCGCCTCGACCGCGAGGAGCTGCGCGCCCACGAGGACCGCCTGCTGGCCCAGATGGTCGAAGGGCTGGGCTCGCTCGCCGGCGTGACCGTCCACGGCGCCGCCCGCGACCGCACGGCGACGGTGATGTTCACCGTCGACGGCCATCCCTCGCGCGACGTCGCGGCCCACCTGGCGCGCGCCGAGGTTGCCGTCTGGCACGGCAACTACTACGCCCTGGAGCTCTCGCGCTGGCTGGGCCTCGAGCCTGATGGCGCCCTGCGCGCCGGGGTCGTCGCCTACAACGACGGCGACGACGTCGATCGCCTGCTCGAGGCGGTCGCGGAGCTCTCCTCCTAGGCGTCCTGCTCGGCCAGTCCGAGCCGGATCTCGTAGACGACGAGCGCGAGCAGCGCCGCCGCCGAACACGCCACGAGGCTCACCGGCGTCAGCGCCCCCGCCAGCGCGGCGAGGACCACGAGTCCGATCCCCGCCAGCGCCCGCGCCGCCCGCGCGCCGGCACCGCGGTCGGTGGCGTGCTGGGCGACGGTGAGGCACACCAGGAAGAGCGCCGCGCCGCCGTCGAGCGCCCAGGCGGCCCCAGCCTGCGTGGTTCCCGTCGCCGCCTCCTGGATGAGCATGTGCACCCCGGCCCCGACCGCCGTGAGCGCGGCCAGGAGCGGGATGTGGATGCGGGTGTAGATCTGCATCGACCCGGTGGCGCTGCTGAGGCCGCCCGCCATACCGCGATCGAAGTACACCCACCACAGGCAGGCGACCGACACGAAGCCCAGGGCGGCGGTCAGCGCCGATGCCACGCGCCAGTCCTCGTCGGCGGTACCGAGCGCCACCGCGACGACCGACTCGCCCAGGACGATGATCGTGAAGAGCGCGAAGCGCTCCGGAACGTGGCTGGGGTCCACCGGGATCCGTGCGTGGATGCGCTGGGCCACGACCGGCATCGCGTACTCGATCGCGAGCCCCACGCCCCAGAGCACGTAACGCAGCGGCGGATCGACGAGCAGCGAGAGCAGCCACAGCGCGATGCTGAGCGAGTAGCCGCCGGCGTAGCGCGCGATCAGCGGACGGGCCGCCACGGCGTGCGGCCACGCGCGAAGGTAGAGCGCCACGAGCAGCGAGCGCAGGGTCACGTAGGCCACGACGAACCCGGCGTCGTGGCGGCCGGCGGCGACGTCGGGGATCTGGACGGCGAGCGCGGCGATGGCCAGCATCGCCGCGAGCATCACCGCCCGGAAGAGGACGTCGTCGCTGTCGAAGCGGTCGGCGTAGAAGGTGAAGCCCTGCCAGGCGATGAACACCGGCAGGTAGAGCCCGGCGAAGATCGCGAAGCCGCCGAGACTGTGATCGCGGGCGAGCTCCTGGGCCAGTTGGGCGATCGCCACGACGAAGACGAGGTCGAAGAAGAGCTCGAGCCACGACGCGTGGCGCTCGTCGCCCTCGCCGTCGGCCGGCATGCGCAGCGCCGGCGGGCGCAGCCACGGCCGCGCGCGAGGTGCATCGGGGACGGCCTCCCGCGCGCCCCGACCGCGGTCCGGGCTCACCCCGGCCGTCGGCGCCCTGGCAGGCGCAGGCGCGGCATGGAGCGGCCGTCGCTGCTCCCGACCTCCTGGGTGGCCTCCGGATCCGGCCCGGCGTTCTCCTCCTCGGGCGGATCGGGTACCGACACCGCGATCTCGCCGCCGAGCGCGAAGGGCGGCACGAGCTCGAGGTGGTCGCCGCTCCAGAACCGCCCGGGGTCGTACCAGCTGGGCGGCCGCTCGCTGGGGAGCAGGCCCATGGCCTGGTAGGTGGTGGCCACCAGCTCGGCGCAGTAGATCGCCTCCAGCGACTGCTGGGGCTTGCGCCGCACGCGGCCCTTCGCCCACTGGCCGGCCAGGCCCATCGTCGTCGGAAAGGCGCGCCCGTTGTGCTGCTGGATGACCTCCATCAGCCGGTCCTCGTGCTCGCGCTCGATGGTGCCCTCCAGCTGGCGCACCCAGCCGCGCTGGCCGTAGCGGTGCTTCCACGTGGTGACGGCGTCGGCGAGCTTGTGCAGCTGGACGCCGCGCTGGTGCTCGCCGGTCCACACGTCGGGCAGCGAGCGTCCCAGCTCGGCGTGCCACAGCAGCGGCGGGAGATCGTCGAGCGCGACGACCATGCCGACGTGGTTGACCGGGGCGTTGGTGACCGTCCGGATGGCGAAGTCGGCGACCGACGCGCCGCGGAACAGCCACACGTCGCCGGTGGATGCAACGGCGATCGCCTCCTCCAGGGACATCTCCGTTCCGGTCACGGTCGGTAACTTACGCACCCATGAAGGTGCCCTGGAAGATTGTCGGCCTCGCAGGCGTGGCCGGCGTGACCGCTGCCACCGGCGTGGTCGTCGCCCGCAACCGCCGCGACCACACCGAATACGACCCCGATGAGCTGCGCGACAAGCTCCACAGCCGTGTCGCGGCGGCCACGGAGAGCGACGAGCCGCTCGCCGAGGCCGACACGAAGATCCACACGTCGCCGCACGGCGACAAGGCGGCGGAGGACCCCGCCGTCGACGGCGACGGCTCGCCTCACACCTCCAGCGCGAGCTGAGCCGCCGGGGCCGACGGGCGCGCGGCGACCTCGTCCTCGAACGACGCCACGCGCACGCCGAGCAACCGCACCGGCCGCGCCGGCGCGTACGCGCGCAGCAACTCGAGCGCGATCGTGGTGATCGCGTCCTGGTCGTTGGTCCACGCCTCGATCGTGCGCGCGCGCGTGGCGTTGGTCCAGTCGTCGAGGCGGACCTTGATCCCGATCGTGCGCCCCCGCATGTTGCGCCGCTGCAGGCCGCCGCAGACGTCCGCGGCCAGCCGGCGGATGGTCTCCTCCAGCGTGGCGAGGTCCTCGACGTCCTCGTCGAACGTCGTCTCGCTCGACAGGCTCTTGGCCGCCGCACGCGCCTGAACCGGCGACGTGTCGTGGAAGTAGGCGCACTGCTTCAGCCAGCGTCCCATGCGCTCGCCGAAGCGGGCCACGAGCTCCTCGGTGGCGGCCGCCTGCAGGTCGCCCACCGTGTTGAGGCCGAGCTCGGCCAGCCGTTCCTGGGTGCGCGGCCCGACGCCCTGCAGCAGCCGCGCCGGCTCGCCCGCGAAGCGCTCGCAGGCCTGCTCGCGCGAGAGGACCACGAAGCCCGCCGGCTTCTCGGCATCGCTGGCCGTCTTGGCCACCAGGCGCGAGGGCCCGACGCCGACCGAGATCATGATCCCGGTGGTGTCGCGGACCTCGGCCACCAGGTCGCGCAGGGCGCGCAGCGGCTTGTCGATCGCCGTGACGTCTGCATAGGCCTCGTCGACCGACATGTTCTGCAGCGGGCAGGCCAGGCGCTCGCGCACGATCGCCCACACCTCGCGCGACTTCTCGCGGTAGGCGTTGAAGTCCGGGCTCACGAAGATCGCATCGGGGCACAGCCGGCGCGCCCGGACCGCCGACATGGCCGAGTGCACGCCGAAGCGCCGCGCCTCGTAGCTGGCGGTGGTGACCACCGCGCGCGGCCCGCTGCCGGCCACGACGACGGGCTTGCCGCGCAGCTCGGGACGGCGCTGCAGCTCGACGCTCGCATAGAACGAGTCGCAGTCGAGGTGTGCGATGACCCGCCGTGGATGCTCGGGAAGCTGCGTCTCCAACCTCCCGAGCGTACGCGGCGGCCATGACGGCGTCGCGGCCGGGCGTCAGCCGGCGACGAGCAACGAGCCGGCGCCGCCGAAGTGCAGCTTCGCGCGCGTGGCGGACGTCAGATCGAACTCGCGCCCGCCGACGTACGGGCCGCGGTCGACGACCCGCACGCGGATGACGCGGTCGCCCCTGCGCAGGGTCACACGCGTGCCGCACGGCAGCGTCTTGTGCGCGACGCCCAGCGTACCGGGGCCCAGGCGCCCGCCACACGAGAGCTTGTTGCCGTACAGGCCGGGGCCGTACCACGACACCGAGGCGCGGCGGTAGACGTTGAGCCGGCCGATCTCGCGCCGCGCCGCGTCGACGAGCACGCGCAGCCGGGTGCTCCCGGACTGCTGCGGACGGAAGGCGAAGCCGAAGGCGCCGCCGGCGCGCGTGGTGGCCCGGTCGATCGTCGCCCATCCGGAGCGCGAGCGGCGCTGCAGGAGCGCGGGGCGCCCGGCGGCACCGGAGAGCACGCGGCCGTGCACGGACGCCTGGCGCCCGGTCAGCACGTTGAGCCGGCTCTTGCCCGGGGCGATGTCGGCCGCGATGGCAGCGTGGCCGGCCGGGGTGCCATTCGAGCGCGCCGTGCCCGGCAGCGCGGCGAGCGAGATGGCCAAGCAGAGCGCGCCCAGCGCCATGGCGGCGTGACGGGCGCGCAAGTTCAGATGCGGCCTCATGCGAGGTCGATTCCTCCTTGCGGTCAGCCGCCTGCGGCACAGGGCATCGGGCGCGGCGAACGGTGGCCGTCGCTATGGCGCCGTTGGGCGCCGACTCTGCACCGCCGGTCTCCTCATGGAGCCCACTCGGCGGAAGGAACAGAAGTTCGTGACCGTAGCCCGTCTTGCCCCGACTTCTGTGACGAGCGTCACACAGTGACGGACGGCAGCCCCGCCTCCGGGGTCCCCGCCAGCACCATCGCCAGCAGCGTCGCGGGCATGATCGCGAAGGGCACGTCGGGGTGCGCGGCCGCGCTTTCCTGTCCGATGGCCAGCAGCGTGTCGATGTACGTCAGCAGCGCGCGGACGTCGCCGTCGCGGCAGGTCCGGCAGGCCAGGCGCGCAAGGGCGATCGGCTCGGACGGGTCCAGGCCGCGGAAGGCGACCTGCAGGCCGGACGCACAGTAGGTGACCACGCGCTCGGCCTCGATGACGCGCCGGCCCACGGCGTCCGGGCCCGGGGCGGGCCCGGCGTCGATGGGATCCTCCCCGGCCACCACGCGCGCCAGCTGCGCGCCCGCGATCGAGCGCAGGACGTCGGGACCGTGGCCGACCGCGCGCGCCACGCGCAGGAAGACGAAGGAGGCCAGCAGACCGGGCGCGTAGGGCATGTCGCTGGCGTAGAGGATCCGCCCGGGCGGGATCATCGCGTAGAGCTGCAGCTGGTCGGCGACGTTCCACCAGGCGGTGTCGAAGAACAGGTTGTCCAGCACGGCGGCGTCGTCGGCGATCCAGCCGAGGTCGCTGATGCCCGCGTGGGCCAGGATCAGGCGCGCGCCGGGGTAGCGCCGCGCGAGATCGACGACCGCCTCGCCGAGATGCGGGATCCCGCGCCCGGCGTGGAACAGGACGGGGGCGCGGCGCTCGTGGGCCAGCGCCACGACCTCCTCGACGACCGGGTGCGGCAGCCCGAAGGCGTCCGAGCGCGGGTGCAGCTTGAACCCGGCGGCGCCCGCCTCGAGGCAGCGGCGCGCCTCGGCCACCGCGTCCTCGGAGCTCGGAGCGATGCGCGCAAGCGCCACGAGGCGTCCCTCGGAGGCGGCCGCCGCCGCCAGGACGGCGTCGTTGGCCGCCGGGTAGCCGTCGGGCTCGTGCATGGCGAAGAGCATCGCCCGCCGGTGGCCGGCGGCGTCCAGGCCTCCGAGGATCTCCTCGGGGGTCGCCTTGCGCCCGTCGGGATCGTTCTGACCGATGTGGGTGTGGGCGTCGAACCAGTCGTCCTGCACGAGCGGATCGCGCCCGTCGAGGAAGACGGGCAGAAGGCGCTGGTCGAACTGGCTGGCGTTGACGGGCACCGCCCGCGTGAGGCTACAAGCTAGGCCGCGAGTTCCCCGGCCACGGCGGGCTCGAAGTCGAGGCGCAGGCGCGCGAGGCCCAGGCGGATGCGGCTCTTCGCCGTGCCGAGCGGGACGTTGGAGCGCCGCGCGATCTGGTCGGCCGTCAGGCCACCCCAGTAGGCGAGCACGACCGCCTCGCGCTGGACCGCGGGCAGCCCACGCAGGGCGTCACGCAGCGAGCGCCAATCCCCTTCGCGCTCGGCGGCGACGGCGGGCCGCTCGTCGGCGCGACCCTCGTCGAGCGCGACGTCGAGCTTGAGCCGATCCGACGCGCGGCCGGCGGCCTGCCCCTCGCGCCACGTGTCGAGCGCGCGGCTGCGCGCCATGAGCCGCAGGTAGGAGCCGAGCTCGCCCCGGCGCACGTCGAACTTCCCCGGCTCGCGCCACAGCTTGAGGAAGACGTCCTGGACGACGTCCTGGGCCTGCGCGGTACTCCCGAGCACCCGATACGCGGCGCGGTAGACGCCCCGCGCATGCTCGTCGTAGGCACGCTCGAAGGCGTTCGGATCTCTGAGGTTGGGACTGTGCTTCATCATTTGTGCGCCAACCTTACACAATCTGTTCAAGGTTGTCGGCCTGCCGCCGACGTGTGAGGATCGAGCGGTGGCCAATCGCGACCGCCTCACCGCCCTCGACGCCGGCTTCCTGCACCTCGAGCGGGCCGGTGCGCACATGCACGTGGCCGGTGTCCTCGTCTTCGAGGGCGAGGCGCCCCCGTACGACGATCTGGTCGCGGCGATCGAGGCGCGCATGCACCTCGTGCCGCGCTACCGCCAGAAGCTCGCCCACGTGCCATACGGCCAGGGACGGCCGGTGTGGGTCGACGACCCCCACTTCAACGCCCGCTACCACGTGCGCCACAGCGCGCTGCCCGCGCCGGGATCCGATGAGCAGCTGCGCAACCTCGCCGGGCGGCTGTTCGCCCTGCCGCTTGACCGCACCAAGCCGCTGTGGGAGCTCAATCTCGTCGAAGGGCTCGAGGGCGACCGCTTCGCGATCATCTCGAAGACCCACCACGCCCTCGTCGACGGCGTCAGCGGCGTCGACATCACCTCGGTCCTCTTCGACGTCTCGCCCGACGCCGCGCCGTCGGCGGCCGAGGGCAGCGACTGGGTGCCCCGCCCGGAGCCGACGGACGCCGAGCTGCTGGCCCAGGCGCTGCTCGAGCGTGCCACGGTGCCGGCCGAGGGCGCCCGCGGCCTGCGCTCGCTCACGCGCGCGCCGCGGCAGGTCCTCGGGCAGGCGGGCGAATGGCTCGTCGGCGTCGGCGCGATGGCCTGGGCCGGGCTCAGCCCGGCACCGTCCTCGCCCTTCAACGTGCCGATCGGCCCGCATCGGCGCTACACGTGGGTCGACTCCGAGGTGGCGCGCTTCAAGGCGATCAAGAACGCCTTGGGCGGCACGCTCAACGACGTCGTGCTCTCGGCGGTCTCGCTCGCGCTCGGGCGGTTCCTGCGCCGCCGCGGCATCGAGACCGAGGGGCTCGTGCTCAAGGCGATGGTTCCGGTGTCCGTGCGGGCCGAGACGCAGCGCGGCGCGCTGGGGAACCGTGTCGCGGCCATGTGGGCGCCGCTGCCCGTGGGCGTGACCGATCCCGAGGCGGTGCTGACCGAGGTCGCCGAGGCGATGCGCGGGATCAAGGAGTCCGGCCAGGCCGTAGGCGCCGTGGCATTGACCACCATGGCCGATTTCGCCCCTCCGACGATCATGTCGCAGGCCGCGCGGCTGCAGGCCCGCCAGCGCTTCTTCAACCTGGTCGTGACGAACGTACCCGGGCCGCAGATCCCGCTCTACCTGCTCGGCCGCCGGATGGTCCGCTTCTATCCGGTCGTGCCCCTCGCCCATCACCAGGCGCTGGGCGTCGCGATCATGAGCTATGACGGTCGTCTCGCCTACGGCCTGCTGGGCGACTACGACGCGATGGGAGACCTCGAGGCGCTGGCCGACGACCTGCGCGTGGCGATCGACGAGCTCAGCCGTGCCGCCGGCCTGCCCGCGTCGGCGCCTTCGGCCACGCGAGGGTCATCGCCTCGCCGATCGCCGGAGCACTCCAGCGCGCGCTGAGCTCGGCGACGGCGCGCCCGGCGCGGGCCGGCCGACAGGTACGGTGAAGGGGAATGCGGGTCGCTCTCGCCCAGATCAACGCCACCGTCGGCGACATCGCCGGCAACGAGGCCAAGGTTCGCGAGAAGCTGGCCCGCGCACGCGAGGCCGGCGCGCAGCTCGCCCTCTTCCCCGAGCTGGCGGTCACCGGCTACCCGCCCGAGGATCTCCTGCTCAAGGAGCACTTCCTGGCCGACGCGCGCGCCGCGGTCGAGCGGATCGCCGCCGACGCGCGAGGCATCGTGGCGGTCGTCGGCTTCCCCGAGCGCGCCGACGACGCGTACAACGCCGCGGCCGTCCTGGCCGACGGCGGCGTCCACGCCATCTACCGCAAGGTCAACCTGCCCAACTACGGGGTCTTCGACGAGCTGCGCTACTTCCAGCGCGGCCCGGGCGGGGCGATGATCGACGTCGACGGCGTCAAGGTCGGCCTGACCATCTGCGAGGACATCTGGGTGCCCGGGCCGCCGATGACCGACGAGGCGCTGGCCGGCGCGCGGCTCGTGCTCAACATCTCGGCCTCGCCCTACCAGGCCGGCAAGGGCCGCCAGCGCGAGCAGATGATCGCCCAGCGCGCCCGCGACAGCCTGGCCGCCGTGGCCTTCTGCGCGCTCGTCGGCGGCCAGGACGAGCTGGTCTTCGACGGCCACTCCTTCGTCGTCGACCACGACGGCGAGGTGATCGCCCGCGCCCCGCAGTTCGCCGAGGAGCTGCTGGTGTGCGATATCGACGTCGAGGCGGCGGGAGCCGCGCGCCTGCGCGACACGCGCGCGCGGCCGGCGGCGCGCGAGATGGCGCCCGTCGTGGCCGATCTCGGGTCGTTCTCGACGGAGGGCCGGTCCGACCAGGCGGCGCCGGGCGGCCCGGTCGCCGAGCTGCTCGACGCCGACGCCGAGGTCTACGCGGCGCTCGTGCTCGGCACGCGCGACTACGTGACCAAGAGCGGCTTCCAGCACGTCGTCATCGGGCTCTCGGGCGGGGTCGACTCGACCCTGGTCGCGCTCATCGCCGTCGACGCCCTCGGTCCGGATTCGGTGACCTGCGTGACGATGCCCTCGCCGTACTCGTCGCAGGGCACGCGCGACGACGCGCACCGGCTGGCCGAGAACCTCGGCGTGGACCTGCTCGAGCTGCCGATCGGCGAGGCGATGACGGGCTACGACGAGCTGCTGGGCGACGTCTTCGCCGACCGCGAGCCCGACATCACCGAGGAGAACCTGCAGGCCCGGATCCGCGGCAACCTGCTGATGGCGCTGTCGAACAAGTTCGGCTGGCTCGTGCTCACGACGGGCAACAAGTCCGAGATGTCCGTCGGCTACTCGACGCTCTACGGCGACAGCGCGGGAGGCTTCGCGGTCATCAAGGACGTGCCGAAGCTGCTCGTGTACCGGCTCGTCGCCGAGCGGGCGCGCCGCGACCCCGAGTCACCCGTGCCCGACTCGATCGTCACGCGGGCGCCGTCAGCCGAGCTGCGCCCCGATCAGCGCGACCAGGACTCGCTGCCGCCCTACGAGGTCCTCGACGCGATCCTCGAGGGCTACGTCGAGGAGGACCTGGGACGCGAGCAGCTCATCGCCCGCGGCCTGCCGGAGGCGGATGTCGACCGCGTCATCCGCCTGGTCGACCTCTCCGAGTACAAGCGCCGCCAGAACCCGCCGGGCATCAAGGTGACCTCGAAGGCGTTCGGGCGCGACCGGCGGATGCCCATCGTCAATCGCTACGGCGGATGATCGCGCTCGTCACCGGAGCCGGGAACCCGCGCGGGATCGGCGCCGCGTGCGTCCGGGCGCTGGCCGAACGCGGCGCGACGGTGGCGTTCACGGTCATGCCCGGCGAGACGACCGCCGGCGACCTGCCCGGCACGGCGTTCACCACCGACCTCTCGGAGGCGGTCGCGCCCGAGCGGCTCATGGATGCGGTCACCGAGCAGGTCGGCCACCCGACCGTGCTCGTCAACAACGCCGCGCACTCGACGCGCGACGGCTTCGAGGCGCTGGACGCGGAGGCCATCGACGCCCATCACGCGGTCAACGTGCGCGCGCCGATGCTGCTCAGCGTGCTGCTGGCCCGCGCCGGGCGCCCGGGGCGGATCGTCAACCTCGTCTCGGGCCAGTTCCTGGGCCCGATGCCCGGCGAGCTGGCCTACACCGCCAGCAAGGGTGCGCTGGAGGCCTTCACGCGCCAGCTCGCGGCCGAGGTCGCCCACCTCGGCGTGACCGTCAACGCCGTCGGCCCCGGCCCCAACGACACCGGCTGGATCGACGACGACATCCGCGCCGAGCTGCTCCCGCGCTTCCCGATGGGGCGGTTGGGGCGCCCGGAGGACGCCGCCGCCCTGGTGGCGTGGCTGTGCTCGGACGAGGCGGGCTGGGTCACGGGCCAGGTCATCCACTCCGAGGGCGGCTTCCTGCGCTAGGCAGCAGCACGCGGAGGCGGCGCAGGATGGTGGCGTCGTGGACGTCCCCGGTGAGCCGCCTCGCCGCAGGCCGGCACCGCGGCGAGCCGGCGGCCCTCGGCCCTCAGTGCGCGATCACCACGCCGTAGCCCCCGCGGTGGGGGGTGGTCCCTCAACTACATCCATGCGATGCGTTTCCGCGGCCACCCTCCGAGCCTGCCAGGCAACTCGCGACAGCGGACACCGCAAACGCCGCAACTCTCCGCAGCTGCTCACCCCTCGGTGCCCTGGCCGCGCAGATCAGCCGACGCAGCGCGGAGAAAAGAGCCTCAGCGCCGCGTGATCTCCCGCACCGCGATCGTCATCCGCACCAGGGCGCACAGGCGGCCCTCGTCGTCGGTGATGTCGACCTCCCACACCCACGTCGTCCGGCCGCGGTGGCGGCGGCGGGCCTCGGCGTGGATCGTGCCGTTCGTGATGGGGCGCAGGAACGAGGTCTGATTGGACATCCCCTGCGCCGCCTTGCCCTCGGGCCACACGGCCATCGCGGTCGCGGTCGAGGTGATCGACTCGGCGATCGACGCGTAGATGCCGCCGTGCACGAGACCCATGGGCTGCTTGATCTCGTCGCGGACCTTGACCTGGGCACGGACGAGCTCATCGTTGGACTCGATGACCTCGAGGCCGTAGAGCGCGTCGAACGTGCGGTCGAGCGGGAGCAGGGGCTGGATGTCGGTCATGCGGAGTGCGGCACCATACTGACCTGCGCCGCTACCCTCCTGACCCTTCATGAGCCGTCTCGAAACCCTTCCCGCCGACCAGAAGTCCGTCCTCCAGCTCCTGCTGCGCCAGGGCAAGGGCTACGACGACCTCTCGGGCCTGCTGCGCCTCGACGCCGACGAGGTGCGCTCGCGCGCCTACGACGCGCTCGACACGCTCAGCCCGGGCGCGGGCGGCCTGCCGGCCGAGCGCCGGCACGAGATCGGTGACTGGCTGCTGGGGCAGCAGGACCCCGAGGAGGCCGTCGCCACCCGCGCGTTCATCGACGGCTCGACGGCCGGCCGCGTGTGGGCGCACGGCGTGGCCCGCGAGCTCGAGCCGCTCGCCGGCGACCGCCTGCCCGAGCTGCCGGCCGAAGGCGCCGCAGTCGAGGCGCCGGGCGCTGTCGGGGCGACCGAGGCGCCTGCGGCGGTCGGCGCGACCGAGGCGCCGGGCGCGGTCGGGGCGACCGAGGCGCCGGCGGCGGTCGGGGCGGCCGCGGCCGCAGGAGCGCCAGCCGCCGCAGGACCGGCGGGCGGCGCCGCCGCCGGCACGGCCGAAGCCGACGAGGAGCCGGACGCCGCCACCCCCTTCGCCCCCGCCCCCAGCGCCGCCCCGCGCGTGTCGCGCCGCGGCGGCGCCCTGCTCATCGGCGGCGCCCTCGTCGCCATCGCCATCGTCGTCGTGCTCGTCGTCGTCCTGACCGGCGGCGGCAGCGACGACAAGAAGACCGCCAGTACCGCATCGCAGGCCGCCGACACGACGTCGACCCAGGCCCAGCCCCAGGTCCGCGCGCAGGTCAACATGACCCCGCCCCAGGGCGCGCCGGTCAAGAAGGCCGTCGCCATCGTCCAGTTCGTCGACCTCAACGGCCAGCACGCGATCAACGCCGCGACCCAGGGCCTGCCGACGTCCAAGAAGATCGTCTACGGGCTGTGGTTCTACAACGGCCCGTCGCAGGCCAAGCTCATCGGCGGCTTCGACCAGACCGACAACAAGGGCCACCTCGTCCTCCAGGGGCAGCTCCCGAAGGGCGTCGACATCGCCGGCTACAAGGATCTCGTGATCACGCGCGAGCGTCCGAGCACGAACCCGACGACGCCCGGAACGATCTACCTGCGCGGGTCGATCCAGAACGCCGCCGGCGGCTAGACCAGACTCAGCAGCTTGCCGGGGTTCATGATCCCGGCCGGATCGAGTTCGCCCTTCAGCGCCCGCAGCGCGGCCACCCCGGTGTCCCCGACCTCGGCGCCCATGTAGGGCGCGTGGTCGCTGCCCACCGCATGGTGATGGGTGATCGTCCCGCCCGCGGCCACGATGGCCTCGCAGGCCGCCGCCTTCACCTGCGCCCACTGCGCGAGCTCCTCGCCGCGCCGCGCCCGCGCCATGAAGGTGAAGTACAGCGACGCGCCCGTCGGATACAGGTGCGAGATGTGGCACGCGACCAGCGGCGCGTGCTCGCGCAGCGCGTCGCCCACCGCGCGGTAGAGGGTGAACAGCTGCGACCACGTCGTGGCCGTCTCGAGCGTCTCGACGAACACGCCGCGGTCCATCAGCTCGTCGCGCAGGTAGGGCCCGTGGAAGCGCGAGCGCACCCACGCCCGACCCGCCGGCTGCCCCAACGCGACGCCGCCCGCGTCGCGCAGCGCCTCGATGGCCGCCTCGCGGCGCACGCGCACGGGCTCGTCGGGCCCGGCCCAGCCGATGATGGCCACCGAGCCGCCGGCCACGCCGCGCGCGCGCAGATAGGCGTGAAGCGCGGTGGCGCGGACCCCGCGCCAGCCGGTCAGGCCGAGTCCCAGCCGCGTCTCCTGCTCGTCCGAGAGTCGCGCCACATCGGGCGCCGCACCGCCCTGCTCCAAGCGCCTCAGCGCCTCCGCGCCGGCACCGAAGCCCGGGAACATCCAGCCCTCGTAGCGCGTGAGCTCCGGCGCCGGGCGCACACGCACCGCCACGCGCGTGATGGCGCCGAGGATGCCTTCGGAGCCGACGACGAGCCGCCGCAGCTCGGGCCCCGCCGCGCTCGCCGGCTGCGCGCGCAGGTCGAGGTCGCCCGCCGGCGCGGCCAGCCGCGCTCCCACCACCAGCTCGTCGATGCGCCCATAGCCCGTCGAGGCCTGGCCGGCCGAGCGCGTCGCCGCGCAGCCGCCGATGGTCACGTACTCGTAGCTCTGCGGGTAGTGGCCGAGGGTGAAGCCGCGCTCGCCGAGGCGCGCCTCGAGCTCGACCGCGCGCATCCCACCGCCCACGACGGCCACCTGCGAGCGCTCGTCGAGCGTCTCCAGCGCGTCGAGCGCGCCGAGGTCGAGCGACACGAGGGCCTCGAACCCGTTGCGCAGCGGCTCGAGGCCGCCGACCACGCTCGTGCCGCCGCCGAAGGGGACGACTGCGACGCCCGCGCCCGCGCATGCCTCCAGCACGGCGCGCACCTCGTCGTGGTCGCGCGGCATCAGCACGGCGTCAGGCGCGCCCGCGCAGTCGCCGGCGCGCTGGCGCACGAGGTCGGGATAGGACTTGCCGCGGGCGTGGAGCACGCGCGCTGCGCGGTCGTCGCGCAGGATCTCGCCGAAGCGCTCACGGACGGCGCCGGGCAGCTGTGGGGTCTCCATCCGCACGTCCTCGAGCGCGACGGGGCCGCGGGGCGCGTCGAGCCCGCCCAGCTCGCCCTCCAGCCAGGCCAGGCCCGCATCGGGCAGCGAGCCGGCGTGCGCGTCCTCGCCCCACCCCCACCAGCGCATCTCACGGCCCATGCAGCGCCTCCAGGGCATCCAGCGCCTCGTCGAGCAGGCGCCCGGTGGCGCGGCGCACCATGAAGCCGCCCATTCGCGCCGAGCCGCGCAGCTGCTGGCGCACGACGAGGGTCACGCGCGTGTCCTCGCCTTCGGCGAGCAGCTTGACCTCGGTGCTCGAGGCCGCGAAGACGCGCTCGAACGGGGTTCCTTCGAGCTCCTGCTCCCAGGCCCGCCGTTCGGGCGCGCGCGATTCGACGACGCGGAAGTCGGCGCGCAGTGAGCGGCCGTCCTCGGTGGCGAGGACCTCGGTGAAGTGCTCGCGGGTGACGGCCTCCACGCGCTTGACGCGCGGCCACCAGCGCGGCAGATGGTGCGGGTCGGCCACGACGTCCCACACGCGCTCACGCGGCGCGGCCACCGTGCGGCTGCGGCGTGCGGTGGGCATCTACTCGGCGTCGACGTGCAGCAGCGAGCGGACGTCGTAGCCCGCCAGGTTCTCGCGGCCGTTGAGGAACGCGAGCTCGATGAGGAAGCCGCAGGCCACCACCTGGCCGTCGAGCTGCTCGACGAGCTCGCACAGCGCCCGCGCCGTGCCGCCGGTGGCCAGCAGGTCGTCGTGGACGAGGACACGGGCGCCGGTGGCGACCGCGTCGGAATGGACCTCGAGCGCGTCGGTGGCGTACTCGAGCACATACTCCGCCCGGACGGTCTCGTGGGGGAGCTTGCCCGGCTTGCGCGCGAGCACGAAGCCGGCGCCGAGCTCGCGGGCGACCGCCGGCCCCAGCAGGAAGCCGCGCGCCTCGGCTCCGATGACGACGTCGACGCGCAGGTCGCGCGCGAGGTCGGCCAGCCCGGTGACCGCGGCGTCGAGCCCCTCGGGCGAGGCGAGGACCGGCGTGATGTCCTTGAAGACGATGCCCGGCTTCGGGAAGTCCGGGATGTCGCGTACGAGCGCGTCGAGGTCGACCGCCATGGCCCGGCTCTCAGGAGACGATCTTGCGCAGGTCGCGGATGAGGAGCAGGTGCTTGAGGTGCGTGGTGACGGCGGCGAGGTTCTCGAGCGCCTCGATGGCCTCCTTGCGGCGCTTGGCGTTGCGCGAGCGCAGGGCCGGGGCGAGGATCTGCTGCAGCAGCGCCGCCTCGCGGTCGGCGCTGGTGCGGAAGGCGCGCAGGTTGCGCCCGCCGACGCCGTAGCGAGCCAGCTCGGTGACGGCGCGCACGATCTCGCGCTCGGTCTCGTCGTAGTACTTCGTGCCGGCGCGGACCTCGCCCTTGATGACGCCGTACTCCTCGAGCTCCGAGACCAGCCGCGGCTCGGCCCGGGTCTCCTCGATGACGTCCTCCAGCGAGTACAGCGCGCCGCTGGACGGCGCGGTGACCGACGGGTTGCGCTTGGGCCGCGCCGCGCCCGTGCCGGCGACCGGCCCGTCGCTCGCGGGCGCGACGTCGTTGCCCGCGCGCCCCGAGGCGAGCTCCTGGCGGATGACGCGCAACGGCAGGAACTCGTCGCGCTGCAGGCGCAGGATCGTGCGCAGGCGCTGCACGTCGCCGCCGGAGTAGAGGCGATAGCCGCCCGGCGTGCGACGCGGCGCCAGCAGCTTCTGATCCTCCAGATAGCGGATCTTCGAGATCGAGATGTCCGGGAACTCCTGCTCGAGCGCCTTGCACACGGCGCCGATCGTCATCGCCTTGCGCGGCGCGCCGGCATCGGGGTCGGGGTCGACCTCGGCGGGGATGGTTTCCGGTTCGTTCTGGACGGCCATGAGCGTCACTGCGAGAGGAAGGTGAGCTTGAACTTGCCGACCTGCAGCTCGTCGCCGTCCTCCAGACGGTGGGATTCGATGCGATGACGGTTGACGTAGGTCCCGTTGAGCGAGCCCAGGTCGTCGAGGTAGTAGTCGCCGCCGCGCTTGACCAGCAGCGCGTGGTCGCGCGACACGGTGACGTCGTCGAGGAACACGTCGGAGTCGGGGCGCCGGCCGATGGTCATGCGGTCGTGGTCGAGCGCGAAGGACTCCCCCACGCGCCCACCGCCGGCCCGGATGACCACCGCGGCGCCCTCGTGGGCGACGACCTCCTCGACATCGACCGGGACGAGCTCGCCGGTCTCGTCGATGCGGTAGGTCGCCGTGGACGGCTCGCCGCCCGCGCGCTCCTCGAGCGCGCCCAGGAACGAGCCGCACTTCTGGCAGTAGTTCGCTCCGTCGGCGTTGACGAAGCCGCACTCCGGGCAGTGGAGCGCCACGCGGCCCTACTCGGTGTCGGAGGCCTCGGCCCCGGCCGCGCGGCCGGCGAGGATGTCGGTGAGCTTCTGCACATCGTCACCGGTGATGACGTCTTCGCCGCCCTCGTGCTTCTTGCGCAGGCGGTTGACCAGCTCCGCGCGCAGGATGTCGATCTTCCCGTGCAGGATCCGGCGCTTGTAGGAGATGTCGATCTCCTCCTCGGTGAGCTGCTGGATGTACTCCTTCAGCTCCGTGTCGGAGAGCGAGCCAAGGTCAGGAAACGTGTCCATGGGCCGAGCATACCAGCGGATCGCGCACGCTCAAGCTGAGGTTGAGGGTCTTGCATCGCGAACGTACATCGCGGTGGCTACGAGGGTCATGGCGAGCCCGATGTAGAACAGGACCGTGCTCAGGGTCTCCAGGCCGCAGAAGGCGAACTCGAGCGCCGAGAGAACCGGCCAGATCGCGAGCCGCCCGACCATGTTGACGCGGATCTCGATGCCGCGGCGCAATGCATAGCGCCCGGCGATGAGCATGAACAGCTCGCGCGCGACGAGGATGGCCAGGGCCCAGCGCGGCAGCAGGTCGTGGTACCAGCAGGCGATGACGCCGCAGAGGACCAGCACACGGTCGACCACGGGGTCCAGAAGCGTCCCGAAGCGGCTGTACTGGCCCGTGAGCCGGGCCGCGATGCCGTCGAAGTAGTCCGTCCACCCGGCGACGCCGAAGAGCACCGCCGGCCACACCCCGATGCCACTGTCGCTCGAGAACGAGACGACCAGGAAGATCGGCAGCAGCCCAAGGCGGACGATCCCGATGGCGTTGGGGATCGTCCACAGGTTCAGCGGGGCCCCGGGCAGCGTCTCGGGCGGCGGCGGCCCCGAGCGATCGACGCCCACCAGCCGGCCGAACGACAGCCGCCGGCCCTCTACGGGAGACTCGTCCACAGCTCCCGGACGGCCTTCGCCGCGCCCGTCAGCGGCACGCCACCGTCGTGGTCGGCGCGGCCGCGGCGGGCCTGCGCCTCCGCGCGTCCGGACTCGAGCGAGCGCTTGCCGACGGTCAGCCGCAGGGGGACGCCGAGCAGCTCCGCGTCGGCGAACTTCTCGCCGGGCCCGGCGTCGCGATCGTCGAGGAGCACCTCGATCCCCGCCTCGCGGAGCTCGGCATAGAGCCCCTCGGCGGCCTCGCGCTCTGGCGTGCCCGGCTTGCCGATGGCCACGATCTCGACGTCCCACGGCGCGATCGCCCGCGGCCAGGAGATCCCCTTCTCGTCGGCGTACTGCTCGATCGCGGCGGCCGTCATACGGGCCGGCCCGATGCCGTAGGAGCCCATGTGGATGAGCTGCTCCTTGCCGTTCTCGTCGAGGTAGGTGGCCCCCAGCGGGTCGGAGTAGCGCGTGCCGAGCTTGAAGATGTTGCCGATCTCGATGGCGGGCTCGATGCGAATCGGGCGTCCGTTGACGGTGTCGCCGACCTCGACGCTGCGCACGTCGCCACGCTCGCCGCCGTCGACGGTGATCACGTGGTGGTAATCGGGGCGGTTGGCGCCCGTCACGTAGGCCTGCCCGGGGACGATGGCCTCGTCCCACAGCGTCGGGGCGTTCGCCGTGGGCCCCAGGAAGCCGCCGGGGCCCTGCAGCTCCTCGTCGCGCGCGGGCCGGAACGCCTCGCCGAGGGCGTTGGCGAGCTTGACGTCGTTGACGCGATGGTCGCCGCGCACGAAGACCATGACCAGCCCGCGCGACTCGGTCACCACGGGATAGGCCTTGAGCGCGTTGCCCGCCTGTACCCCGAGGGCGTCGACCAGCGCCTTGATCGTGGTCGCCCCGGGGGTGTGCAGGTCGCCCTCGAGCTCCATCGGCGCCACGAGCTGCGGATCGGCGCTCGCGACCTCGGTGTTCGCGGCGTACCCGGGGGCCAGCGCGACGTCGTTCTCGCCGGCCGGGCACGGCGCCATGTACTCGTGGGCGCCCGAGCCGCCCATCATCCCGACGTCGGACTCCACCCGGTACCACTCGAGGCCCACGCGGTCGCAGATCGCGTCGTAGGCGCTGATGAACTTGTCGTAGGAGGCCTGCAGCCCGTCTCCGTCGCGATCGAAGGAGTAGGCGTCCTTCATGATGAACTCGCGCGTGCGCAGGACGCCGGCACGCGGGCGCGCCTCGTCGCGGCCCTTGGTCTGGAAGTGGTAGAGCAGCATCGGCAGCTGCCGATAGGAGCGCACCGTCTGCGCGACGTGGAGGGTGACGGTCTCCTCGTGGCTCAGGGCGAGGATCAGGTCGGCCCCCCGGCGGTCCTTGAGCTTGAACACCTCTTCGATGTCATAGCGGCCGCTGCGCTTCCAGAGCTCGGCCGGCGTGATGACCGGCATCAGCATCTCCTGGCACCCGATCCGGTTGCACTCCTCGCGCACGATCTGCGCCACGTTCTCGTGCACGCGCCACCCGGCCGGCAGCCAGCTCCACAGGCCCGAGCCGACCTGGCGGACGAGACCCGCACGCACGCCGAGCTTGTGCGACAGCGCCTCGGCGTCGGCCGGGGCCTCGCGCTCGGTGGGCAGGAAGTAGCGATCGAGACGGGTCATCCGGCGGCGAACACTACCGCCGGGTCACCCGCTCACAGCCGCGCAGACTGTCCCGGCGGTCCGCCGTGACGCGGTCGAGTCCGGCGCCGCAGTCGATCACGTCGCGCGAGCCGTCGCGCGCCGAGATGGTGTCGTTGCCAGGGCCGCCCCACACGCGATCGCGGCCCGTGCCCGGGAAGAACTGATCGTTGCCGGTGTCGCCGTGCAGCTCGTCGCCCTTGGCACCCCCGTAGAGGCGATCGTTGCCGCTGCCGCCGAAGAGCCGGTCGCGGCCGTCGCCGCCCCACAGGCTGTCGTCGCCGCCGTCGCCGTCGAGCACGTCGGCGCCCTCGCCGCCCCACAGGCAGTCGTTGCCGGCGCGCCCGCGCAGCAGGTCGCGGCCCTGGCGGCCGAACATCCGGTCGCCGAAGCTGCTGCCCAGCAGCACGTCGTCGTCGCGGCTGCCGAAGCTCGGGTTCGCGCAGGCCACCTCCGGGAGCGTGAGCGGCGGCGGCGCGACGCTCGCGCCCGTGACGAGCGTGTCCACCGACGCACTGTGGTCGCCCGGCGTGGGGTCGCTGCTCGTCGTCGCCACGCTGACGGCGTGATGGAAGCTCACGCCCTCGGCCTTGCCCGCCAGCACGATGGTGAGCGTGCCGCCGGCGCCGGGCGCGATCGCGGGCAGTGTGCAGCTCACGGTCGCGCCGGAGGTGCACGTACCGGCTCCCTCGGTGCGCACGAACCGCGCCCCGGTGGGGATCACGTCGGTGACGGTCACCCCGGCGGCCGCGCTCGGCCCATGGTTGACCACGGTCACGACGTAGGGCGTGTCGCGGTCGACGACGCCGAAGGCGGGCCCGGACATCGTCAGCGCGATGTCCGCGTGGCAGGGCGCGACGTGCAGGGAGGCCTCGAACGGACACGCGTCCTGGGTCTCGTCGCCCCAGCCGTCAGCGTCGGCGTCGGGCTCGATCACCCCGCTGACGAGGAGCGTCCCGCTCACATCCGACCGCGGCAGGCTGGCACCGGTCGCGTGCACCCCGAGGCGGTCGCCCGCCCGCATCGTAAGGTGGACGTCGGCTGTGGTGAGCGGGATTGCCGTGGTCGTCGCGTCGCCCGAGTCGACCGGGGTCAGGGAGGCGCCGCGGTACACGGCCGGCTGCACGCCGACGCCCGCTGTTTCGGTCCTCAGTGCCCAGTGCACCAGCACACCGGTAAATGGTGCAGATGGTGAGGCCAGGGACGCGTCGCAGCATGACGGTCCGCTGCCGTCGGGCGTCTGACTGAGGTCGGCGCCGAACGTGACCGCCGCTCGCGCCGCCGCGGGGACGAGCAGCAGCGCGCAGAGCAGGGCTAGGGGGAACCGGACCGCCATGGCCGCACTTTGAACGAGCCACCGGGTGGATATGTTTCGGTGAGGACGCAGAGCAACCCGAAGAGGAGACGGCAATGGCGTATGAGGTTCCGCCCCTGCCCTACGACTACGCGGCACTGGAGCCGCACATCGACGAGCAGACCATGCGTCTGCACCACGACAAGCACCACCAGGCGTACGTCGACAAGGCCAACGGCGCCCTCGAGGGCACCGAGTGGGAGGGCAAGCCGATCGAGGAGGTCATCGCGAACCTCGACTCCCTGCCCGCCGACAAGAAGGGCGCCGTGCGCAACAACGGCGGCGGCCACCTGAACCACTCGCTGTTCTGGGAGTCGATGAGCCCGGACGGCGGAGGCGCCCCCTCCGGCGACCTGGCCAGCGCGATCGACGACGCCTTCGGCTCGTTCGACGCCTTCAAGGAGCAGTTCGAGGCAGCCGGCGTCGGCCAGTTCGGCTCCGGTTGGGCGTGGCTCGTCCTCGACGGCGGGTCGCTGAAGATCACCAGCACCCCCAACCAGGACAGCCCGATCACGAGCGGCGCGACGCCGCTGGTGGGCAACGACGTCTGGGAGCACGCCTACTACCTCAAGTACCAGAACAAGCGCCCGGACTACCTGAAGGCGTGGTGGAACGTCGTCAACTGGGACAAGGTCGCCGAGCGCTACGCGGCGGCCGGCTGACCAGGGCTTCAAGTCGGCCGCCCAGCGGCCGATCCAAGGCATCAGGAAGGGGCGGCTGAAGAAGCCGCCCCTTTTTCCGTGGTCAGGCGATCAGGCGCGGGTGAAGCGCCTGCCGCTGACCGGCGAGTCCTCCTCGTCGAGGCGGGCGGCCTCGGCCTCGAGCGCGGCAAGGCGCTCGGGTGTCATGGCGGTCTCGTCCTCGTTCTCGGCCAGCCACGCCGCGGCCTCGGCGGCCTGGGCGTCGTCGCGCACGACCGTCTTGCCGCGCTCGTAGTAGCGGTCGATCTCGGCGAACAGCTCGTCCACCAGGCGCTCGGTCGGGACCTTCCGCAGCGGCTCGCCGCGCGAGAAGATCATGGCCGAGTCCTTGGCGCCGGTGATGCCGAAGTCGGCGTGGCGCGCCTCGCCGATGCCGTTGACGGCACAGCCGAGGATCGAGACCTCGATCGGGTCGTCGTAGGCCTCCAGGCGCCGCTCGACCTCGGCCACGACCGAGTCCATGTCGAACTGCAGGCGCCCGCACGTCGGGCACGCGATGAGCACCGGCCCGCGCTCGCGCAGCTTGAGCGCCTTGAGGATCTCCCAGGCGACCTTGACCTCCTCCTCCGCGTGGAAGGTCGAGAGGCTGATGCGGATCGTGTCGCCGATCCCGTCGGCCAGCAGCGTGCCGAGGCCGACCGCGCTCTTCAGCGAGCCCGTCCACTTCGTGCCCGCCTCGGTCACCCCGAGGTGCAGCGGATGGTCGATCTTCTCGGCCAGCAGGCGGTTGGAGGCGATGGTGTTCGGCACGCTCGTCGACTTCATCGACACCTTGAAGTCGAGGAAGTCGAGGCGGTGCATGAGCTCGACCCAGTCGGTGGCGGCGCTGACGAGCGCCTCGACGGGGTTGGTGAACTCGAGGTCGCGCAGGTGCTTGGGCAGCGAGCCCGAGTTGACCCCCACGCGCAGCGGCGTGCCATGGCGCTTGGCGACCTCGACCACCTCGCCGGTCTTCTCCGGGCCGCCGATGTTGCCGGGGTTGATCCGGACGCAGTGCGCGCCGGCCTCGATGGCCTTGATCGCCAGCGTGTGGTTGAAGTGGATGTCGGCGATCACGGGGATCGGCGAGTCGCGCACGATCGTCTTGAGCGCCTCGACGTCCTGCTCGCGCGGGACGGCGACGCGGACGATGTCGGCGCCGGCCTCGGCCACCCGGCGGATCTGGTCCATCGTCGGCCCGAGATTCGCCGTCTCGGTCTTGGTCATCGTCTGGACGGCCACGGGCGCACCGCCCCCGATGGGAACGCCGCCCACGTGGATCTGCCGCGCGGAGGCCATGCCAGCAGTGTACGAGGCGCGCGGCGCACGATGGCGACCCCGCCGGCCGTCGGCACGCCGCTCGAGATCCGCTGAGCCGTACCCTCCCGGCGCATGCCCGACGTCTACGGCACCGCGCGCGGGGGCCTGCGCGCGCGCCTGGCCTCCCGCCTCGCGGCCCGCGCCCGTGCCCGCCGCCACGCGCGCTTCTTCGCGCTCACCGGGCTCGAGCCGGGGATGAGGATCGTCGACATCGGCTGCGGCGCGCTCGGCCTGCGCGGGCTCGAGCCCGGCCTCGACATCACCGGCGTCGACGTCGCCGCGCGCCCCGACTACCCCGGGCCGTTCGTCCAGGCCGACGCCACCCAGCGCCTGCCCTTCGACGACGGCGCCTTCGACCTCGCCTACAGCTCCAGTGTGGTCGAGCACGTCGACCCCGGGCGGCGCGCGGCCTTCGCGGGCGAGATCCGGCGCGTGGCCCGCGGCTGGTTCGTGCAGACGCCGGCGTGGTCGTTCCCGATCGAGCCCCACGCCCTGCTGCCCTTCGCGCACTGGCTGCCGGCGACGCCGCGGCGCCGCTACTGGCGGCTGGGCGCCGCCGGCGCGTGGGAGGACATCGCGCTGCTGCGGCGAGCCGAGATGGTCGCCCTGTTCGGCGAGCCGGTCCACGCCGAGCGCCTGGGAGGCGTGGCCAAGAGCTGGATCGCGTTGCGGGCGATAGATCCCCCGAAAGGCTGATCCATTCGCCCCACGACTGCGAATAGGGTCGCAGTCAAGGCGAACCTCGGAGGGCGAACGATGGCGAACGCGGGCGACATGCTGGAGATGGAGCCGCTCGGCTGCCGTGTGCAGCTGATCAGGACGGCGGAGGAGACGAACGGCGGGCTGGTCGAGTTCGACGTGCTCGGGCGCCCCCGCGGCTTCCTCGTGCAGTCCCACGTCCACACCGGGCAGGTCGAGCGCTACGACGTCATGGCCGGCACCCTGAGGATCGTGGAGCAGGGTCGCGAGCACCTGCTCGGGCCGGGCGAGACGATGGAGGTCCCGGCCGGCGCGGCGCACCGCCAGGTCCCGGGCGACAAGTCGGCCGACGGGCACGTGCGCGTCCAGGTGCGCCCCGCGGGCAGCACGCAGGCCTTCCTCGAGCGCGTGGCCGCCATGTGCGCGGCGGGCGACTTCAACCGCTTCGGCTTCCCCAAGCCGGTCGCGGGGGCCAGGCTCGTCACCGAGTTCGGCGACGGGGGCCACGCCGCGCGGCCGCCGCTTCGCGTCCAGCAGGCCCTCTCGCGCCTCGTGCTGCGCGCCGCCGGGCTCATGCGCCCGTACGTCTTCGTCGACGAGTGGGACGTCGCCGCGCCGCCCGAGGCGGTCTTCGCGGCGATCGCCGACGGGCGCACGTACCCGGAGTGGTGGCGCCCGGTCTACATCGACGTCGACGCCGACGGGCCCGCCGAGCTGGGCAAGGAGTCGCGCCAGCACTTCAAGGGGCGCCTGCCCTACCACCTGCACACGCGCTCGCGCGTCGTCGCCATCGACGCGCCGCGGACGGTGACCGCGGACGTCGACGGCGACCTGCGCGGCCGTGGGACCTGGACGCTGACGCCCACCGCGACCGGCACCCACGTGCGCTTCGACTGGCAGGTCCATGCCGACCGCAAGCTGCTGCGGGCGCTCACGCCGGTCCTGCGCCCGGTCTTCCGCTGGAACCACAACTGGGCCATCGCGCGGGCGATCGAGGGCCTCGAGCCCTACGCGCGCCGGACCGCCTGACGGGCGCGGGCCCCGCGCCTACTTGGCGTACATCGCCTCGATCGTCTCGGAGTACTTGGCGTCGATCGGCTTGCGCTTGAGCTTCATGGTCGGCGTCAGCTCGTCGCCGCCGGGCAGCCAGTCGCCTTCGACGATCGTGAACTTCTTGATCTGCTCGACCCGCGCGAGCTTGGTGTTGGCGATGTCGACGCCCTCCTGCACGGCCGCGCGCATCTCGTCGTTGCGCGCGAGCGCCTCCAGCGACGCGTCCTCGATGCCGTGCTGGGCCGCCCAGGCCGGCGCGAAGTCGGAGTCGAGGACGATCAGGGCCGTGTTGTAGGAGCGTCCGTCGCCGATGCAGGCCGCCTGCCCGATGAGCGGACTCGAGGCCTTGAGCGCGGACTCGACGTTGGCCGGCGACATGTTCTTGCCGGCGGCGTTGATGATGATCTCCTTCTTGCGGTCGACGATCTTCAGGTAGCCGTCCTCGTCGAACTGGCCGATGTCGCCGGTGCGCAGGAAGCCGTCCTCGGTCATCGCCTCGGCGGTCTTCTCCGGCTGGTTGCGGTAGCCGAGCATCACCACGTCGCTGCGCACGAGCAGCTCGCCGTCGTCGGCCAGCTTCATCTCGACGCCGGGCGCCGGCGGGCCGACGGTGCCGATCTTGATCCGCTCGGGCGGGTTGGCCGCCCCGGCGCCGCACGTCTCGCTCATCCCCCACAGCTCGGCCAGCGGCAGCCCGATGGCGTGGAAGAACTCGAGCACCTCGACCGGCGTCGGCGCCGCGCCGACGTGGATCGCCTTGACCTGGTCGAGCCCGAGCATCGAGCGTAGGCCGGCGAAGATCTCGCGGTCGGCCTCCGCCACACGGGCGGCGAGATCGGCGGGCACCTCCTCGCCGGCCTGCTCGAGGCGGACCTTCTCCAGCGCGTCGCGCACCGCGGCCTGCGTCTTTACACGCTGCTCGTCGGGCTGGCCGGCGACCATCGCCTCGAGGCCGGCCTTCAGCTTCTCCCAGATGCGAGGGACGGCGAAGAACCACGAGGGCCGGACCTCGGGCAGATAGCCGAGGATCTCGCGCGGGTTGTCGCAGCACGTGATCTGCAGCCCGTAGACGACCGGCAGGTAGTGGTGGGCGTTGCGCTCGGCCACGTGCGCGGCGGGCAGCCAGGAGATGACGCGTCCGTCGCGCGGCAGGTCGATGAGCTCCTCGGCCTGCTCGACGGCGGCCAGGAGGTTGCGGTGCGAGAGCTGGACGCCCTTGGGCGGCCCCGTGGTGCCCGAGGTGTAGATGATCGTCAGCAGGTCCTGCGGGCCGAGCTGCGCCACCGACGCCTCGGCGTCGAAGCCCGGGTCCGGCGCCGCGATGACCTCGTCGAGGGTGAGGACGCCATCGGGGGCGTCGCCGTCGATGACGATCACGTGCTCGAGGTCCGGCAGCTCCTTGCGGGCCTCCAGCACGTTGGGGAGGAACTGCTGCTCGGTCATGATCATGCGTGCGCCGGCGTCGCTCACCACGTAGCGGATCTGCTCGGGCCCGTACTGCATGTAGATCGAGAACGGCGTGCCGCCGGCGGTGACGACCGCGAGGTCGGAGAGGTGGAACTCGGGCCGGTTGCCGAAGAGCAGAGCGACCGTGTCGCCGCGCTCGAGCCCCAGCCCGGCCAGGCCGGCGGCGAGCGCATCGACGCGCTCGCGCAGCTCACCCCAGGTCCACGCGATCTCGTCGCCCTTGGTCCTGACCGCGACCTCGTCGGCACGGTCGGCGGCGGTGATGCGGAAGGCTTCGGCGATGGTCGCGGCGCCGACCGCGGCGCGCGGCTGCGTGATCTCCTCCATGGTCTCAACTTACACCCGCTAGGCCACGGACGGCAGGGCCCGCCAGGCCTCGAAGGCGGGCCGGCGCGCGCCGCCCTGCTCCGCCGTCTCGCACAGCCCGCTGTCGTAGCGCGGGTCGGTATGGAAGAGGTACTGCGTCACGAGGGCCACCCCGGCCCCCTCGGGCCCGGTGAGCCGATCGAAGGCCGCCGTGAGCAGCCGCCCCTGCTCGGCGCGCTGGGCGGCCGGGTCGGCGATGTGCAGGTGGCGGGCAATCGTGCGCAGCGTCACGCCGCCCTCGGTGACGAGGAGCTGCGGGTTGCCCGCGTCGCCCGCCGGCCAGCCCGCCCAGCGCCCGAGGAGGCGCCGGCGCACGTCGGAGGTGCGGCTCGTCGCGTAGGCGACGTCGGCGTAGTTGTGATGCGTCCACGCGAAGCGCGGACCGGCCGCGAAGCCGCGGTCGTCGAGCGCGTCGAGCAGGCGATCGGTGTAGCGGTCGTAGCCGGCCACGTCGGACGTCGCGGGGCCGGCGAGCACCACCGCGCTGCCGACGTCGCCGGCGATGCGCTGCGCGGTCACGAACATCGCCGCCACCGTCTCCGGCGTCGTGCCCTGCAGGTTGGGCTCGTTGCAGACCTCGAGGACGTCCAGGCGCTCGCCGTAGCGCGTGATGGCCCACGCCGCGAAGCGCTCCCACGGCGGCGTGGCGGCCACCCCGTGGCCGGCCCAGGCCGGCGTGCGGTAGAGCGTGAGGATCGTCCGCAGTCCGTCGGCGCGCGCGACGGCGAGCTGGTCGTCGAGCGCGGCGACGCGGTCGGCGGCGAAGACGCCGGGGGCCGGCATGAGGGAAGGCCAGTCGGCCCACAGGCGCACCCAGCGCGTGCCGCTGTCGGCCAGCAGCGCCCGGTTGCCGGCAACCCTCAGGTCCTGGGCGCAGCCGGGCGCGATGCAGCCCGCCGGCCCCAGCGCCACGCAGCGGCGCGGCACGGCGGCGAGGGCGGGCTCGGGCGCCACGATCGGCACGCGTGAGAGGGCGGCGGCCGCCCCGACGCCCACCGCGGCAGCGCCGGCCCGCGCCAGCAGCTGGCGCCGGGTCAGCTCAGCGGACGTTGAACCCCTGGCCGGTGAGGCGGCCGATGTCGTTGCTCAGGCCGACGACGAAGAGGAAGGCGACGAGCATGAAGCCGACCACCGACGCCCTCTCGATGAGGCGGTAGGGAATCGGGCGTCCACGGACCTTCTCGGCCACGGCCCAGAAGATATGGCCGCCGTCGAGCGGCAGGAAGGGGAAGAGATTCACCACCGCGAGGGAGAGCGAGATGATGGCCAGGATGCTGAGCGCCTGGACCGTGTCGAACTGGAAGGACTGGCGCGTCGTCTCGTAGGAGCCGACGACGCCGGAGACGTCCTTGCGCGCCTTCGACGAGTAGAAGATGCGCACGATCGACGAGGTGGTCAGGCGCGTGATCCGCCACAGGTTGGACGTGGTGATCGTCACCGCGTGCAACGGCCCGACGTGCTCGTTGGCGCCATAGGTGATGCCGAGCAGCATGCGCTTGGCCGCCGGGTCGTACTGGGGCGCGATGAGGAGCGTCGTCCGCTTGCCGTCGCGGTCGACGACGACCTTCGCGGGGGTCGTCGCCCTGCAGCCCGCCGTCGGCGTCCCGGCACACGCGTGGCGGCTCACGACGCGGCGCAGGCGCAGCTGGCGGTCGATGATCTGCTGGCCGGTCAGGCCTCGCTCGAAGCCCGGGACGCCGTCGATCGAGATCACCTTGTCGCCGCTGCGCAGCTGGTTGACCGCGGCGCTGTTGGTCTGGACCTGATCGACCACGAGGTCGTTCACTGCCACCCCGTGGAAGGCGATGATCGCCCACCCCAGCAGGAAGGCGATGAGCAGGTTCATGGCGGGACCCGCCGAGATGACGACGATGCGCTTCCACGGCGGCTGGTTGAGGTAGGCCCGCGGCGCGACCTCCGGCGAGAGCTCCTCGTGGGGGCTCATCCCGGTGATCTTCACGTAGCCGCCCAGCGGGATCGCCCCGACGGCGTATTCGGTCTCGCCGCGGCGGATCTTGGCCAATAGCGGCGGGAAGAAGAGCGAGAAGCGCTCGACGCGCATCCCGGTGGCCTTGGCCGCAGCGAAGTGGCCGAACTCGTGCAGGATGATGAGCGCGGCGAAGCCGAGGAAGGCGAGCAGCCAGCTCACGTGCGCACCGCGATCAGCTCGGACGCGATCGCTCGGGCCTCGCGGTCGGCCTCGTGGAGCGACTCGAAGGCGCGGATGGGGCCGCCCGGGAGGCGCTCGAGCGCAGTCTCGATGATCGCGGGGATGCCCAGGAAGTCGAGCCTCCCGTTGAGGAAGGCGTGGACCGCGACCTCGTTGGCCGCGTTGAGGACGCACGGCGCGGTCCCGCCGGCGGCGGCCGCCTCGCGGGCCAGGCGCAGGCATGGGAAGGCCTCGTTGTCGACCGGCTCGAAGGTCAGCGCGCCGATCTCGGCGAGGTCCAGCGGGCGCACGGGGACGTCGACGCGCTCGGGATAGTGCAGCGCGTAGGAGATCGGCACGCGCATGTCCGGGTGCCCGAGGTGCGCGAGGGCGGCGCCGTCGCACAGCAGGACGTAGGAGTGCACGACCGACTGCGGGTGTACGACGACGTCGATCCGCTCGTACGGCGTGCCGAAGAGGTGATGGGCCTCGATCAGCTCGAGGCCCTTGTTCATCAGCGTGGCCGAGTCGATCGTGATCTTGCCCCCCATCACCCACGTGGGGTGCTGGAGGGCCTCCTCGACGCTCACGCCCTCGAGGTCGGCGCGGCTGCGGCCGCGGAACGGGCCGCCGCTGGCGGTGAGCACGAGCTTGTCGATCGTTCCCGGCCGCTCGGAGGCGATGAGCTGATGCAGGGCCGAGTGCTCGGAGTCCACGGGGATGATCTGCGCCCCGGTGGCCTCCGCGAGCTGGATCACGAGCTCGCCCCCGACGACGAGCGACTCCTTGTTCGCCAGCGCGAGATCGATGCCCTCGCCGAGCGTGGCCACCGTCGGGCCGAGGCCGACCGAGCCGACCAGCGCGTTGAGCACCAGCTCGGCGCCCGACTCGATCACGAGCCTCATCAGGCCCTCCGGCCCGGTCAGCACCTCGCCGTCGGTCCACGCCTCCGCGGCCCGGGCGGCGGCGTCGGGGTCGGCCAGCGCGATGCGCTCCACCCCATGCGTCCGCGCCTGCTCGACGAGCGGCTCCCACGAGCGTTCCGCGCTCAGGCCGACGAGCTCGATCTCGTCCGAGCCCTCGACGATGTCGAGCGCCTGCGTGCCGATCGAGCCGGTCGAGCCGAGGATGAGCAGCCGCCGAGCCACGCCCCTAGGGTGCCACAGCCGGCGTCAGGCCCGGGTCAACCTTTGCGCAGAGCCGGCACGAACGCGTGTAGATCCGCCGCGCGCGACGCCGCATCCTGAGTGGTTGCGCTTCGCCTACGACGACCTCGTCCACGACCGGACACGGTCGTCGCGCCGCTCACGCCACGCTCGGCACCGGCCTGATGTGCCGCTCGGCCGGGAACGACGGCACGCGCCGCGTCCACGGGCGCCAGCGACCGGCCGCCTCGATCGCGGGTCGCTCGACGAACACCCAGCTCGCCAGGGCGACCAGCGCGCTGAGCGCCGCGACCTCCAGCCACGCCAGGACGAAGCCGCCGGGCATCAGGCCCTGGAAGCGCAGCCACAGCAGCACCGGCAGGTGCCACAGGTACAGGCCGTAGGAGATCGTGCCCAGGCCGCGCAGGGGCGCGCGCGCGAGGACCGCGGGCGGATGCGCCGCCATCGCCGCCACCAGGAGCGCGAAGCCGAGCGCGGCCGGCAGGTCGCGGACCACGTGGCCGGTCAGGCCCGTGCCCTGGTGATGCCACCACGCGTTCGCGCACACGAGCGCGGCGCCGGCGGCCATCAGAGCCCACCAGACCGCACGCGAGGGCACGCGGCGATGGGCCAGCGCCGCAGCTGCCGTGCCGCAGGCGAAGACGGGCAGGAAGGTCGGCAGGGTCGACATCGCGGTGTCGGGCCAGGCGAGCAGCACGCCGGCCGCGCTCCAGGCCAGGCCGAGGCCGGCCAGCCCTGCGCAGGCCGCCACCATCCGCCCGCGCCGCGCGCAGCGCACGAGCACCCAGCCCGCGAGGGGGAGCACCGCGTAGAAGCTCACCTCGACGACGAGCGACCACATGGGCGGGTCGAGCCTGCCGGCGGCGGAGCCCACGTAGTTCTGCCCGAAGGCCGCGAAGAGCGGCAGCTGCCCAGCGCTGACCTCGTAGTGGTGCCCGGTCCCCGCCAGCAGCCAGAACGAGCCGAGCATCGCGACCCAGTAGGCCGGAAGGATGCGCACCGCGCGCTTGACCGCGAAGCGCCCCAGGCGCGGCGTCGGGCGCTCGTCGAGTGCGCTCGCGATCCACGGGCCCGCCAGCAGGTAGCCGGACAGCACGAAGAAGAGCACCACGCCGAGGCGCAGCTCGCCCGTGAGCAGGCTCACGAGCTCGTCGCGGCCATGGGCGCCCTGCACCGTGAACATCCAGACGTGCAGCGTGAGGACGCCGAGGGCGGCAAGGCCGCGCAGGCCGTCGAGGGCGTGGTTGCGAACGCGCATTCCCTGGGCGTCCTGCCCGCGCCCGTGTACGCGACGAGCCCCTCTAACAGAGCTTAAGAACGGCCGGCGGCGGCCGCTCCACCGCCGCCGGCCCCCGCACATGATGTCAGACGTCGTGTAGGAGGTCCAGCGGGACCTAGAGAATGGCGTGCCAGACGTAGAAGCCGGCGACCATCGCGAACATCGCGGCGTCCAGCCGGTCCAGAGCGCCGCCGTGGGCGCCGAACAGCCGCCCGGTGTCCTTGGTCCCGGCGTCGCGCTTGAGGTAGGACTCGAACAGGTCGCCCACAGGTGCCGCCGCGGCCACCGCCGCGCCCAGGACGAGCGCGTGCCAGCCGCTGAGCCAGTCCTGGTACAGCCCGGCCAGCCACACCGCCGCCACGCCGACCAGGAAGCCGATGGCCAGTCCCTCGATCGTCTTGTTGGGCGAGATCGCCGGGGCGAGGCGCCGGGTGCCGAACGTGCGCCCGCCGAGGTAGGCCCCGGTGTCGCCGATGAACGTCCCGACCAGCACGTCGATGACGATCCCGTCGCCGTGGGGCAGGTCGCGCAGCAGCACCGCATGCGCGAAGGCCAGCCCGATCCAGGCCAGGCCCAGCATCGTCACCGCCACCCCAGGGGCGCCGGCGTGGCGCGGCTGCAGCAGGCAGAGCACGAAGACCCACGGCACGCAGGCCACGAAGGCGCCCAGCACGGTGGCCTGATCGCCGAGATGGGCCGCGACGAGCAACGCGATGGCCCCCGTGAAACCGGCCAGGCGCGAGGGGTTCGTGAAGGCGTACATCGCGAACAGCTCGTGCAGGCAGATGCACGCGAGCACGGCCAGGCCGGCCACGAAGACCCACTTGCCGAGGCCCACGATCGCCAGCGCGAACGCGATCGCCGGGATCGCGGCGGCCAGGCGCGCCCCGAGGTCCGAGCCGGCGTTGCGGCGCCGCGCGCGCCCGGCGCGCCGTTGGCTCGGGGTCGCGTGCCGGCGTGCCGACGTCCGCGAGCGGCCCTCCATCAGCGCCCCCCGAACCGGCGCCGGCGGCGCTCGAACTCGTCCAGGGCGGCCCGGAACGCCTCGCGCGAGAAGTCGGGCCACAGGTCCTCGGAGAAGACGAGCTCCGAATAGGCCCCCTGCCACAGCAGGTAGTTGCTCATCCGCTGCTCGCCGCTCGTGCGGATGATGAGGTCCGGGTCGTGCATCTCGGGGGCGTAGAGCAGCCTCCGGAACGCCTCCTCCCCCCCACCGGTGTAGCGGGCCGCCGCATCGAGGACCTCCGCGCGGCCGCCGTAGTTGAAGGCGACGTAGAGCGTGATGCGGTCGTTGGCCGCGGTCTGCGCCTCGGCCCAGTCCATCTGCTCGAGCAGCGCCGGCGTGACGCGTTCGCGACGGCCGATGAAGCGCATGCGTACGCCCTCGGCGTCGAGCTCGGGCGTCTCGTTCGCGATGCGCTGGGAGAACATCCGCATCAGTGCGGTGACCTCCTCGGCCGGGCGCGACCAGTTCTCGGTCGAGAACGAGTAGACGGTCAGCTCGCGCACCCCGAACTCGACCGCGTCGCGCAGGCGCGCCTTGACCACGTCGGCGCCCGCCTGATGGCCGTCGATGACCGGCAGGCCGCGCTGCTGCGCCCAGCGGCCATTGCCGTCGGTGATGATGGCGACGTACCGCGCCGCGCGGCCGTCGGAGGCCATCAGACCTCGAGGATCTCTGCTTCCTTGGCCTTCAGCGCCGTCTCGAGTTCGGCGATCCGCGCGTCGGTCAGCTTCTGCAGCTCGACCTCGGCGCGGTGCTCGTCGTCGGCGCCCGCGTCGCCTGAGTCCTTGAGCTCGCGCAGGTCGTGCATGACATCGCGGCGGATGTTTCGGATGGCCACGCGCCCCTCCTCGGCGATGTGGCGCACGACCTTGACCAGGTCGCGGCGGCGCTCCTCGTTGAGCTCCGGGATGGTCATGCGGATCAGGCGGCCGTCGTTGTTGGGCGTGAGCCCGATGTCGGACTCCATGATCGCCTTCTCGATGGCCTTGATCGACGCCTGGTCGTAGGGCTGGACGGTGAGCAGGCGTGCCTCGGGCACGTTGATCGTGGCCAGCTGCTTGAGCGGCGTGGCCGCCCCGTAGTAGTCGACCACGATCCGGTCGAGCAGGCCCGGGCTGGCCCGGCCCGTGCGCACGGTCCCGAACTCGTTCCGGGTCGACTCGACGGACTTCGTCATGCGCTCGCCGGCGTCGGCGATCAGCTCATCGGTCAGCTCTGTCATGTCGCAACCAGGGTTCCTACGCGCTCGCCGGACACTATCCGGTCGATGTTGCGGTCGTCATCCATGTTGAAGACGTGGATCGGCAGCCCGTTCTCCATGCACAGCGTCAGCGCCGTGAGGTCCATGATCCGCAGGCGCCGCTCGACAGCCTCCATATGGGTGATCTCGGCGATGAACTCCGCCGACGGATCGATGCGCGGGTCGGCGGTGTAGACGCCCTCGACGCCGTTCTTGGCCATCAGCAGGGCCTCGGCGTGGATCTCGACCGCACGCAGCGCCGCCGCGGTGTCGGAGGTGAAGAACGGGTTGCCCGTGCCGGCGGCGAAGATGACCACGCGGCCCTTTTCGAGGTGGCGCATCGCGCGGCGGCGGATGTAGGGCTCGGCCACCTCCTGCACGTGGATGGCCGACTGCACGCGCGTGTGGACGTCGCGCTTCTCCAGGGCGTCCTGGAGCTGGAGCGCGTTGAGCACGATCGCGAGCATCCCCATGTAGTCCGCCGTGGCGCGGTCCATCCCCGAGGCGGCGCCGGCGATGCCGCGGTAGATGTTGCCCGCGCCGAGCACGATTGCGATCTCGACGCCGCGGTCGTGCACGCGCTTGATCTGCTCGGCGACGGCCCCCAGGCGCTCCGGATCGGTCCCGTAGTCGAGGGAGCCCATCAAGGACTCCCCCGAGAGCTTGATCAGGATCCGCTGGAACGCCGGCGCGCCGTCGTGGCTCACTACTCGCCCACCGCGAAGCGCGCGAAGCGCCTGACGACGACGTTCTCGCCCGTCTTGGCCGAGAGGTCTCCGCGCAGCTGCTCGATGGTCTTGCCCTCGTACTTGTCGCCGTTGACGTGGACCTGGTTGAGCAGCACGACGTCGCCGAGCCACTTCTTGATCTGCCCCTCGACGATGCGCGGGCGGACGTTCTCGGGCTTGTCGGCGGCCTGCTGCTCGAAGACGCGGGCCTCGGCGTCGCGCACGTCGGCCGGGACCTCGTTCTCGGAGACCCAGCGCGTCTGCGGCGAGGCCGCGAGGTGCAGGGCGACGTCCCGGGCGAAGGCGACGAAGTCGTCGTTCTTGGCCACGAAGTCCGTGTTGCAGTCGACCTCGACGAGCACGCCGACCTTGCCGTTGGCGTGGATGTAGCTCTGGATGGTGCCCTCGGCGGCCTCGCGGTCGGCCAGCTTGCCGAGCTTGTTGCCCATCTTGACCCTGAGGATCTCCGTGGCCTTGTCGACGTCGCCGGCGGCCTCCTCGAGGGCGCGCTTGCAGTCCATCATGCCCGCGCCGGTCTGCTGGCGCAGGGCGGCGACGTCCTTGGCGCTGATCTGGGGAGTGGTAGTCATGCGTTCTGTTCCTGGGTTGCGGTCTCGGTCTCGGGGGCGGGCTCGGCCGGAGCCTCGGCGGCCGGAGCGGGCTCGGCCGGGGCGGGCTCGGCCGGAGCCTCAGCCGCAGCCGGCTCGGCCGGAGCCTCGGCGGCCGGAGCCGGCTCGGCCGGAGCGGGCTCGGGCGCGGCGGGAGCCTCAGCAGGCGGAGCCGCCGCGGCCGGAGCGGGCTCGGCCGGAGCCTCCGCGGCCGGAGCGGGCTCGGCCGGAGCCTCCGCGGCCGGCGCGGGCTCGGCCGGAGCTTCGGCGGCCGGAGCTTCGGCGGGAGCCTCAGCGGCCGGAGCCGCGGCAGCCGGAGCGGGCTCCGCCGGGGCAGCTTCGGGTGCGCCGGGAGCCGCGGCGGCCGGAGCCGGAGCCGCTTCGGCCGGAGCCTCCGCCGGGGGCGCTGCGGGCGCAGTCTCCGCAGCCGCAGTGGCCTCCGCCTCGGCGGCGGCCTGCGCCTCCGCCTGCGCGGCGGCCTGCGCCTCGGCGTCGCGGCGGGCCTGCTCCTCGGCCTCGCGGCGCGCGCGCTCCTCGGCCTCGCGGCGGACGCGCTCCTCCTCCTCGGCGCGCTCGGCGGCGAAGGCCAGGCGCCCGTCGCGGGCGGCCTCGCCGATCGCGTGGGCCACCACGGCGCACGACTTGATCGCGTCATCGTTGCCGGGGACCACGAAGTCGATCCCGTCGGGGTCGCAGTTGGTGTCGACCAGGCCGATGATCGGGATGCGCAGGCGCTGGGCCTCGCGGACGGCGATCGCCTCGGTC
This sequence comes from uncultured Actinomycetes bacterium, assembly GCA_963807305.1. GTDB lineage: Bacteria > Actinomycetota > Thermoleophilia > Solirubrobacterales > Solirubrobacteraceae > JAOPZW01. The sequence continues at coordinate 32,094 of CAWEBN010000007.1, read as the reverse complement.
TTGAGGTCGATGACGAACATCGCGTCGGGCGTGCGCTGCATGTACTTCACGCCGCCGAGATTGGCGCGCAGCTTGCCGAGGTCGGCCTCGGCGGCCATCCGCTCGCGCGTGGGCAGCAGCCCCAGCTGGCCCTCGGTCTCGTAGCGCTCGAGGTCGTGCAGGCGACGGATGCGCTGGTTGATCGTCTGGAAGTTCGTCAGCAGCCCGCCCAGCCAGCGATGGTTGACGTAGGGCATGCCGGCGGCCTCGGCGACGTCCTTGACGGCGTCGCGAGCCTGCTTCTTGGTGCCCACGAAGAGCACGATGCCGCCGCGCTGGGCCAGCTCGCCGGCGAACTGGCGCGCCTGCTCGAGCAGGCGCTGCGTCTGCAGCAGGTCGATGATGTAGATGCCGCCGCGCTCGCCGTGGATGAAACGGCGCATCTTGGGGTTCCAGCGGCGGGTCTGATGGCCGAAATGGACCCCGGCCTCCAGCAGCTCCCTGATCCCGACTTCGGGCATGGTCAAAGCTCCCTTGTGAGTACGTGTAGGTGATGTGCCCGTGGGAGCGAGGCGGATCCGAGCCGTATCGGCCGGACAGGGTCGCCACGCGGTCGTCCCACGGGGTCGAAGGGACGTTGTCCCTCGATTGTACGCAAGAACATCGATGCTCCTGCGTTAGGAGCATCGCGGGCCGGTCCTCCCTTCCCCTACCTCCGGTGGTCCGGTCCGCGCCGTGAGTGCGGCGGGGCGGCCATGGACGCGGTCGTCCCGCCGTGCTGCCTAGGCTGTGCGGGGTGTCCGATCTGGCCCGCAGCTTCAACGACGTCGCCGAGGCCTACGACTTCGGCCGCCCCCGCTACGACGACCGCGCGATCGACGCGATCGCGGCTGCGGCCGGCGGCGGACCGCGGCTGCTCGACGTCGGCGCCGGGACCGGGCGCCTGTCCGCGCCCCTGCTGGAGCAGGGCTTCGACGTCGTCGCCGTCGAGCCGCTCGACGAGATGCGGGCGATCCTGGCGCGGAACATCGGCCCGGAACGGTCGCTGGCGGGGAGCGCGGAGGCGCTGCCGCTGCCCGATGCGAGCGTCGACGGCGCCGTGTGCAGCGACGCCTGGCACTGGTTCGACGGCGCCCGCGCCGCCGACGAGCTGGCGCGCGTCGTGAGGCCTGGCGGCGGCGTGGTCGTGTGCGTGACGTACCCGCGCTGGCACGGCAGCGACGACGCGCCCGACTGGTGGCTCGACCTCGTGGTGGTCCACACGGCGCTGCCCAAGGGCGACCATCCGGCTCTCGTCTCCGGCTGGCGACGACCCGACGTGTTCGAGGGTCATCCGGCCTTCGAGGAGGTGCAGACGCGCGAGGAGTCCTTCGTACACCACACGGACCGCGAGGGGATCGTCGCGCACTGGGCATCGATGTCGTTCGTCGCGGCGCTGCCCGAGGGTCAGCGCACCGACTTCCTCGGCCAGCTGGACGGGATGCTCGCGCGGCGCGCCGTCGAGGCGGTCGACATCCCGTACCGGGCCAACCTGTGGATCACTCGGCGGCGGCCAGCGCCAGCGCCGCGTCCAGATCGGGCGGCAGCGGCGAGCTGACGTCGACCGGCGCCCCGGTCACCGGGTGCGCGAAGGCCAGCCGCGCGGCGTGCAGGAACTGACGCTCGAGCCCCAGGCGCCCCGGCGTCCCGTACTCGGGGTCGCCGACGACGGGGTGGTCGATGGCCCGCAGGTGGGCGCGGATCTGGTGCGTACGTCCCGTCTCCAGGCGCACGCGCAGCAGTGTGGTGCGGGGCAGCGCCCGCTCGAGCTCGAAGTGCGTCACCGCCGCGCGCGTGTCGTCGGAGTCGGTCGACATCCGGGTCCGCATCCGGCGGTCGCGCCCCAGCGGCGCGTCGATGGTGCCGCTGCGCGCCGGAGGCCGCCCCTCGACGAGCGCCAGGTACTCGCGGGTGATGGCGCGGGCCTGCAGCGCGTTGCGCAGCGCGCGATGGACCGCCTCCGAGCGCGCCACCACGAGCAGCCCGGACGTGTCGCGATCGAGGCGGTGCACGATCCCCGCCCGGGCGGCGTCCTCGCCGCCGGCGGCGATCGGGCTCAGCGCCTGGGCGAGCGTGCCCGTGCGGTGCCCGCGCGCCGGGTGCACGACGACCCCCGCGGGCTTGTCGACCACGAGCAGGTGCTCGTCGGAATAGGGCACGGCGTAGGGGGCGTCCGGCAGGTCGCGCGCCGGCGCCTCCTCGGGCTCCTCGACGGTGACCAGCTCGCCGGCGCTCAAGAGGTGGCGCTTGGGCGCCGCGCGGCCGTCGACGAGGACGAGGCCCGCCTCGATCAGGCGCTGCGCACGCGCACGCGAGCCCAGCGGCGCCGCCAGGAAGGCGTCGAGCCGCGCGCCCGCGTCCTCAGGCGTCGCTCGCCGCTGCATTGCGCGGGCGCTCGGTGACGTAGAGCAGCACGAGGACGCCGAAGGTGATCGAGATGTCGGCCACGTTGAAGGCCGGCCACCCCGGCAGCTTGATGAAGTCGGTCACCGCCCCGTCGCGGATGCGGTCGATGACGTTGCCGAGCGCGCCGCCGAGCAGCATCCCCGTCGGCAGCCACACGAGCGGCTTGTCGATGTGGGTGATGAAGTAGACGAGGAGCGCCACGAGCGCGGCGCCGACGATGATCGACACCACCGTGCCGCCGCTGGAGAAGCGGCTGAAGGCCACGCCCTCGTTGCGCACGTGCACGATCTGAACGGCGGGGAGCACGCCGTCGCTGTCGCCGATGGCGACGTTCGAGCGCACGAGGGCCTTCGTGGCCTGGTCGAGCGCGATCACGGCGACCATGACCAGCCCCGCGCGTGCCCACGCACCGGCGGGCGACATCAACCGGCGATCAGGTTGTGCAGCACCGATCCCACGATGTTGAGCACGACGATCGCCACCACCGGGCTGAGGTCCAGCGGGCCGATCGCGGGGATGAAGCGCCGGAAGATCGACAGGAACGGCTCGCACACGTCGCGCAGGAAGCCGAGGACGGCGCTCGACCAGCGCGCGTAGGGCAGCCGCCCGCCGAACGCGAAGAAGAGCGAGCTGAGGATGTAGGCGATGATCAGCAGCGTGTAGACGTAGAAGACCGCCTGCACGTAGTCGGCGGCCTGCTGCCGGAAGGTGGCGAGCACGACGGTCATCGCTTGAGGATGGCATCAAGCGCGTCCGAGAACGCGGCACGCACGCCGCCGCGCTCGAGCGCGTCGAGGCCGCGGGCGGTCGAACCGCCCGGAGAGGTGACCGCGCGGCGCGCGGCCAGCGTGTCGAAGCCCTGGCGGCGCAGGAGCTCGGCGGTTCCCGCCATCGTCTGCACCACCAGCCGCGAGGCCTGATCCGCGGTCAGCCCGTGGCGCACGCCCGCGTCGACCTGGGCCTCGACCACGAGCGCGTAATAGGCCGGGGCGTTCGACATCAGGCCCATGGCGACGTCGACCATCGCGTCGTCGAGCACGACGAGCGTGCCCAGCTCCTCGAGCATCTCGCGGACCGCCGCGTCGAGCTCGGCGTCCTGCTCGTCGTCGGCGGCGAGGATGACCGCCCCCTGACGGACCTCGACGGGCGTGGAGGGCAGGATGCGGTAGGCCGGACGATCGGGGTAGGCCGCCTTGACGTCGGCCAGCGGGGTCGCGGCCAGGATCGAGACGACCGCCTTGGCGTGCGGCGCGACCTCGGCCGCCACCGTCGCGAGCTGTGGCGGCTTGTGGCACAGGACGACGACGTCGGCACGCTGCGCGACCTCGGCCGCGGAGGCCAGCGCCTCGCCGCCGACCTCCTCGGCCAGCGCCTGCGCCCGCTCGGCCACCACGTCGGTGCACAGCAGCGGCCGACCCCAGCCGAGGGCGAGCCCCCGGGCCATGCTCCCGGCGCCGATGAGGCCGACGACCACGGAAGTCAGCTCTGGTTGAAGAAGCCCTTTTCGATGAGCTCCGCGCGCTCCTCCGCCGAGATCTCGACGTTGCGCGGCGTGAGCATGAAGACCTTGTCGGCGATCCGCTGCATGCCGCCGTCGAGGGCGTAGGTGAGCCCGCTGGCGAAGTCGATGAGGCGCTTGGAGAGGTCGGACTCGATGCCCTGGAGATTCAGGACGACGGGGATCGAGTCCTTGAACTTGTCCGCGATCTGCTGGGCGTCGTTGAAGCTCTTGGGGATGACGAGATGCACGCGCACGTCGCTGCGGCCGTTGCCCCCGGGACGCACGGAGCGCAGCTGGCCGGTCGGCCGCGCGGGGACGTCGTCGTCGGCGAAGATGTCGTCGAACTCGTCGCGGCGCCGGCGCGAGCCCAGCCGGCGGACGTTCGGACGCTCCCGGTAGCGATCCTCGAGCTCGGCCTCCGGCTCGTAGGCATCGTCCTCCTCCACGTACGGGTCACGTTCCTCGGCGAGGCCGAAGTACACGAGCGCGCGGTGCCAGGAATCGCGAAACGCCATACCTACAGCGGAAGGTTAGCCCTCTTGGGGGATTCTCCTGCAACTTACGTATACAAGCTCGTGCCAAGACGCACGATCGTGGCGCCCTCCTGGGCGGCGACCGCGTAGTCCTGGCTCGTGCCCATGGAGAGCTCGCGCAGCCCCCGCTCCCCCGCCAGCTGCGCCAGCGCCGCGAACCACCGGCGGCTGTCCTCCGCGCGTTCCGTGAACGGCGGCATCGTCATGAGCCCGACCACCTCGACCGGACAGCGCTCGAGGAAGCCGTCGAGCTCCTCGGGCAGCACGCCCGACTTGCTCTCGTCGCGGGCCACGTTGACCTCGACGAGCACCTGCGTCTGCGGCCCGCCGTGCCGGCCCAGCTGCTCGAGCGCCGAGTCGCTGGCCACCGAGTGGATCCAGCGCACGTAGGGCAGCACCTGCTTGACCTTGCGGCTCTGCAGGTGGCCGATGAAGTCCCAGGTCAGCTCCGCATGCGCCTGCGCCTTGACCTCGAGCTCCTGCGCGCGGTTCTCGCCGACGACCGTCACCCCGGCCTCGGCGAGCACGCCCATCTCCTCGGGCGCGACGTACTTGACCGCCGCGAGGACCTGGATCCCCTCGCCGATCTCGTCCCGCACGCGGGCGAGATTGTCGGCCACGCGGCGCGCGTCGAGCCCGCGGATCAGCTGCGCCACGCGAGCCCCGCCTGCCGGCCGGTCACGCCGCGGTCACGGCGATGGGAGAAGAAGCGCTCCGCCTCGCACGCGGTGCACAGACCACAGTCATGGATCTCCTGCACGCCGGCGGCTTCCAGGCGCGCCCGGGCCACCGCCTTGAGGTCGAGCGTGCGCTCGCTGGTCCCGAAGACCGCGCGCACGTCGTCGCCGACCTCGTAGCAGCACGGCCCGATGCCCGGCCCGATGGCGGCTGCCACGAGCCCGCCGCCGCCGACAGCTGCCACGCCGGCCTCGAGCACGCCCCCCGACAGCCCGCGCCAGCCCGCGTGGACGACGCCGGCGGCGCCGGGGCCGGCCAGCGCGACCGGCAGGCAGTCGGCCACGAGCACGATCGCGGCGACGCCGGGACGCGTCGTGACCTGACCGTCGGCCTCCTCGCCGCCCTCCCCGTCGACGACGACGCGCGTCCCGTGCACCTGGCGGCCCTGCGCGAGCCGCTCGGCGCCGGTCCGCGCGCGCACGCGCTCGCGATTGGCCGCCACCCGATCGGAGTCGTCGTCGGTCAGGACGCCGACGTTGAGCGACGCGTACGGGCCCTCCGACACGCCTCCGCGGCGCGTGGTGAAGAGCGCCGTGGCGCACGGGAGGTCGATGACCAGGTGATCGCCGTCGGCGCGGAAGCTCACGTCACCAACAGCTCCACGCCGTCGACGGGCGCGCGCTGGGCGTACTCGAAGTGGGCGTTGGCGTCGGCCACCAGCGTCTCGCGCAGCACCCAGCCGAAGCGCCCGCGCGACATCCGGTCCCAGACGTTGACGCGCATCGAGGCCACTTCGCTGTTGTAGCAGTAGGCCAGGTCCCCGTCGGGGTCGTGGTAGGTGACGCCGACGAGCGAGCCGCGCGGCGCATCGACCTTCCCGACGACCTTGCGCCTGCCGTCGCGCGCCTCGAAGCGCCAGCTCGTGAGGCCGAACTGGCTGGAGTTGCGGGTCACGTTCAGCGGGCTCGTCGAGCGGAAGTCCTCGCCGCCGAAGCGCCCGACCACCGGCGTGCTCGGGCCGAGCTGGCGCCCGAAGCGCGAGACGAAGACGCTGACGCCGTCGAGGTAGGCGCCCGGACGCGGCTCGCCCTCGACGGTGCGCAGGTCGTTGGCGTGGGCCCACGTCCAGCGCGCAGCGTGCTTGGAGCCCCACAGGTGCGCCTGGCCGCCGCGGACGCCCTCGAGGACGAGCTCGCGTCCCGCGTAGCCGACGGTGCCCGAGACGGCGAGATCGGGGTGGGCGAGGACCAGGATCGTCTTGGCGATGCCGGCGCGCCGCAGCAGCGGGTCGACGTGCTCGGCCGGCGGCAGCGACGGCTCCCACGAGAGCTCCCACGAGACGTCGTCGAAGGCGCCCGCCATGCCGCGGTCGGACAGGTCGGCGCCGGCGAGCACGAGCCTGAAGGGATCGGACTCGGCGGTCAGCGCGTCGATCGGATGCGTCGCCTTGCGCGCAAAGCGCGCCCCGTCGCGCTCCATGGCCATGAACCACAGCGCGCACTCGCCGGCGAAATCCGTCCCCACCCGCCCCGAGCACATCGTGTAGCGGATCCACAGGCCGGTGCCGCTGCGCGCATCGGTGGCCGAGAGGTAATAGACCTCGTAATGGCCGGGCCCGCCGTCCCACTGCAGCACGTTGGCGCTCATCCGCGGCGAGCCTATCCGCCGTCCTGCGCAAGCGCCGTCGCCAGCTCCTGCTCGCGCCCGGCGATCTCCCCGTCGAGCTTGCGATCCAGCGTGCGCTGCAGCCGCGCGCCGATCTCGGGGCCCTGCGGGACGCCGGCGGCGAGCAGGTCGTCGCCGTTGATCTCCAGTCCCACGCCGCGCAGGTCGGTGATCCAGCGGCGGGCGTTGTCGCCCCCCGCGAGGGCGACCGCCTCCACCGGCGCGCCACGCGCGGCCCGGGCGATCTCGGCGTTCGTGCGCGCCGCGCGCAGCGGCGCGCCCGTGGAGTAGCGCGAGGCGGCGGCCACCCGGTCGCGGTCGGGCGCGACGAAGCCCATGTCGTCGAGCCACGCCAGCAGGGCGCGGGCGTCCATCCCGGCGGTGCAGGCCGCCAGGGTGAGCAGGTCGCGGCGCCCGTCGCCGGGCAGGAGCTCGAGGGCAGCGGCGAGCGCGCGCGGATGCGGGTCGAAGCCCTCGGGCAGGTAGGCGGGGTTGAGCGCGGCGACGGACTGCAGCGCGGCGAGCGGGTCGGGCTCGTCGAGGGCCAGGCGCAGCTCGGCGCCGAGGCGGTCGCCGCTCACGGTGGCCGGGTCGGCCGCGGCGGCCAGCGCACGCGTGTGGTCGTCGACGTCGAAGCCCAGGCGGGCCGCGTAGCGCGCCACCCGCCAGACGCGGGTGGGGTCGTCGACGAAGGACGCGTCGTGCAGCACCCGCAGCACGCCGGCCCGCAGGTCGTCCTGGGCGCCGTCCACGGCGGCCAGCGTCCCGTCCAGGCCCAGCGCCATGGCGTTGACGGTCACGTCGCGGCGGTGCAGGTCGTCGTCGAGCGTGCCGGGCCGCACGTCGGGCAGCGCGCCCGCGTGGGCGTAGCTCTCGGCGCGGGCGCGCACGAGGTCGAAGGCGCACTCGCCGACGCTGACGCGCGCGGTCCCGAAGCGCTCATGGGCCGCGATCTCGCCTCCGAGGCGCGACGCCGCGGCGTCGACGTCGCCCTCGACGACGATGTCCAGCTCGCGCCACGGGCGCCCCAGCAGCAGGTCGCGCACAGCCCCGCCGACGAGGTGGACCCCGTCGCCCGGCGCGAAGGCGCTCAGCAGCCGCGCGCCGCACGGGTCGGCGCGCAGCACGTCGAGGGCATCTGACGCGTCGCGCACAGCGCAACGCTACCCTCGCAGCATGTTCCCGCGCCTGCGCGGCCGGTGGCGCTGGCTGGCGCTCGGGGGCGTGCTCTGCGTTGTTGCCGCCGGGGCAGCGGCCGCGATTCTCCTGAGATCGCAGCCGGGCGACGTCTCTCACCCGAACGTCGAGTTCACCGACACGCAGGCCACGAGTCCCAAGAGCACCCAGCGCAAGCCGAACGCCACCCATCCGATGGACGATGGCTTCGCGTGGCCGGAGTTCGGCTACACGAAGCAGCGCACGCGCTACCTGGCGCTCAAGACGCCGCTGCGCCCGCCCTGGGTGACGCAGTGGAGCGTGACCGGCCGCGAGCTCATCGAGTTCCCGCCGGTGCTGTGCAAGCGCTCCCTCTACCTGGAGAAGAACAACGGCGCGCTCTACAAGATCAGCCGGCTGACCGGCCGCGTGCGCTGGAAGGCGAAGATCGGCTATCTGGCGGCGTCCTCGCCGGCGTGCGCGGGCAACAGCGTCTACGCGGTCGTGCTCGCCCGCGGCAAGGGGATCAAGGGCGGTCGCGTGATCGCCCTCGACGTCAAGAACGGCCGCGTGCGCTGGTCGCGCAAGCTGCCCTCGCGGGCCGAGTCCTCGCCGCTGGTGGCCAGCGGGCGCGTCTACTTCGGCACCGAGGACGGCACCGTGTACGCGCTGCGCGCCCGCGACGGTGCGATCCGCTGGCGCTACAAGGCCGGCGGTGCCGTCAAGGGCGGCCTCGCGCTCGACCAGGGGCGGCTGTTCTTCGGCGACTACGGCGGCAAGGTCCACGCCATCCGCCAGCGCGACGGCTCGCCGATCTGGGAGACGTCGAGCGCCGGCACGGCGTTCGGGCTCAAGGCCGGCAGCTTCTACTCGACGCCGGCGGCTGCCTACGGGCGCGTCTACATCGGCTCGCTCGACGGCTTCGTCTACTCCTTCGCGGCGGCCAACGGCAAGCTCGCGTGGCGCCACAAGACCGGTAACTACGTCTACTCGTCGCCGGCCGTGGCCAGCGTGCCGGGCGCCGGGCCGACGGTCTACATCGGCTCCTACGACGGACGCCTCTACGCCTTCGACGCGCGCTCAGGAGGCGTGCGCTGGGCCCACAACGCGGGCGGCAAGATCTCCGGCTCGCCCGTCGTCGTCGGCGATCTCGTCTTCTACTCGAATCTCGCGCGGCGCTCGTCGGCGGCCCTCGGCGCCGTCACGGGCAAGCTCGTGTGGGCGACCGGCCGCGGCGCCTTCAGCCCCATCATCTCCGACGGCAGGCGGCTGTACTTCCTGGGCTATTCGAGCCTCTTCATGCTCTCCTCGCCGCGCCAGGCGCGCAGCGACGAGCGCGCCCGCGAAGGCCTCGCCCGTCAGGCCGGCGCCGGCGCCGCGCGGGCCAAGCGCAAGTCGGCCCGCTTCCAGGCCCAGCAGCAGCGCATCCGCAAGCGCCAGGTCGCGCGCCGCGTGGCGGCACGGCGGGCCGCGGTGCGCCGCAACCAGCGGTTGCGCCGCCGGCACCGCGCGATCTGCTTCAAGAGCCATGGACGCACCGTCTGCCGCATCCCGCGCCCGCTGGTGTGCGTCGCGCACCACAACGGCCCCACGGTCTGCCGGCCGCGTAACGGCTAGGGCGTCGGCGGCGGCTGAGTCGTCGCCGGTGGCTGCGTGGTCGCCGGCGGCTGGGTCTGTGCCGCCGGCGGCTGCGTCGTCGCGGGCGCCGGCGTCTGCGTCGGCGCGGGGGCGGTCGTCGTCGGCGCCTGTCCGCCGGGCGCCGTCGTCGTGGTGTCCGGCTGGGTCGTCGTGTCCTGCGGCTGCGTGCCGGTGCTCGTGGTCTGGTCGGTGCTCGTCGTCTTCTTCTCGTCGGTCTTCGTCTTCGTGGTCGAGGTCGAGGTCGAGCGACGGCCGCCGAAGATCGTCGTGTCATGCGAGCCGCTGACCACGGAGCGCCCGGCGACGAGCTCGGGCAGCGTCATCGCCGCGACGGCGATGACGCAGGCGAGCAGACCGGTGGCGATGGCGAGCTTCCAGCGCCGGCCGGTGGCGCGCTCGCGCCGGTAGACGCGCATCTCGCTCAGCCCCGGATCGGGGCCCACGACCGGCGGGGGCGGCGCGTAGGCCTCGGGCGGCGGCTCGGCCACGGCCCGCGTGGCGCGTGCCAGCGGCGGGGCGGCGGCGCGGGTGGCGATCGAGCTGACGCGCTTGGCGGGCCGCTCAACCGCCTCCTTGACGAGCGCGACGATCACGGGCGTCATCGCCGTGGCCCATATGGTGCCCGCCTGCCAGAGCCTCGAGACCACCGTGGCCGCGACGACGGAGGCGACTGCGGCAGCGACCAGCGTCGTCACGTCGAGACCGCCGCGCGCAGGCGGCTCCACGGGCTGGGGAGCGGGGCTCCGGCGTGACGGCGCGGCCGTCGGACGCGTGTTGGGCTGTGACGACATCAGTTGCGACTGCGCCCACCGAGCGGGCGGCGAAGGGCTCGCGCGCTCCAGGATGGGCACAGGCAAGCCTCACCTCTGTTCTAGCAGACACGCCCGGACGGATGGTTGCGAGCGCGTGTGCCTAGGCACGCACGGCGATGCCTGCGGCGGCCAGATGCGCCTTGGCCTCGGCCACCGTGTGCCGGCCATAGTGGAAGATCGACGCGCACAGCGCCGCGTCGGCCCCCGCGCGCAGCGCCTCGGACAGGTGGTCGAGCGTGCCGGCGCCGCCCGAGGCGATGACGGGCACGGGCACCGCGGCGGCCACGGCGCTGGTCAGCGCGAGGTCGTAGCCGTCGTTCGTGCCGTCGCGGTCCATGCTCGTGAGCAGGATCTCCCCCGCCCCGCGCTGGGTGCCCTCGCGCGCCCACGCGACCACGTCGCGCCCGCTGGCCGTGCGCCCGCCGGCCACGAAGACCTCCCACGATTCGCCGCTCGCCTTCGCGTCGATGGCGAGCACGACGCACTGCGCCCCGAAGCGGTCGGCCAGCTCGTCGACGAGCTCAGGCCGCGCCACCGCCGCCGAGTTGACGCTGATCTTGTCCGCGCCGGCGTCGAGCACGGCTTGGGCGTCGGCCACCGAGCGGATGCCGCCGCCGATCGTGAAGGGGACGAAGACGTTGTCCGCCGTGCGCCGGGCCAGCTCGACCATCGTGTCGCGCTTCTCGTGCGTCGCGGTGATGTCGAGGAAGACGAGCTCGTCGGCGCCCTCGGCGTCGTAGCGCTCGGCGAGCTCGACCGGATCGCCGGCGTCGCGGATGTCGACGAAGTTCGTGCCCTTGACCACGCGCCCGGCGTCGACGTCCAGGCACGGGATGACGCGCTTGAGGTGCACGCCCTCCAGGCTACGTGGCGGCGACCGCGACCGGGCCGCGGGTAATCGCGCTCAGGTGCTCGTCCACGTCGTCGTAGGCGAGGAGCTACTCCGCCGCCGCCAGGCGCGCCACGCCTTCGGCCAGGTCGTCGTCGTCGACGGCCAGCGACAGGCGCGCGTAGCCCGCGCCGCGCGCGCCGAAGCCCTCGCCGGGCGCGACCGCGACGCGTGCCCGCTCGATCAGACGCTCGGGCGTCAGCCCGTCCGGGAGCCGCCACCAGGCGTAGAAGGTGCCCTCCGGGGGCTCGAGCCCGAGGCCCTCGACGAGCACGTCGCGGCGGCGCCGATAGACCTCGAAGCGCTCGGCGACGTGCGACTGGTCGCCGCTCAGCGCCGCCACGAGCCCGTGCTGGAGGGCGACGGGGACGCCGGCGGCGAGGTGGTCGAGCAGCTCGCGGATGCGTCCGACGATCTCCGCGTTGCCGACCGCGAAGCCCACCCGCCAGCCGGCCATGCCGTAGACCTTGGAGGGCGACCACAGCTCGACGGCCACCTCGCGGGCCCCGTCGACCTCGAGCACGCTGCGCGCGCGGCGCCCGTCGAAGGCCAGGAAGGCGTAGGCGAGGTCGTTGAGCAGCGGGCTGCCGTGCTCGTGCGCCCAGGCGACGGCAGCCTCGAACGTCCCCGGCGCCTCGCACGCGGCGCACGGGTTGGAGGGGTAGTTGAGGACCACGAGCGCTGGGCGCTCGTCGCCCAGCGCGCCGAAGTCGGGCTGCCAGCCGGCGGCGGGGTCGAGCGTCAGCGCCACCCTGCGCGCACCCGCCAGCGCGACGGCGGACAGGTAGTCCGGGTAGCCGGGGTCCGGCAGGGCGACCGCCTGGCCCGCGTCGACGCAGGCCAGCACGGCGAGCATGATCGCGGTCTTGGTCCCCGGCACGACGGCGACCTCGCGCTCGGGATCGAGCTCCACGCCGTGATCGGCGCGGTAGTGGGCCGCGATCGCCTCGCGCAGCTCGGCGCGGCCCTGGAAGGGCGGGTAGCCGTGCATGCCGCCGGAGGCCGCGAGCTCGGCCTGCAGCGCCTCGAGCGCGACCGCGGGCGGCGGCAGGTCGGGGTTGCCGCGGCCGAGGTCGATCAGGCGGGGGCCGGGCAGCGCCCGCGCTGCGGCCGCCGCATGGACGATGCGCGTGAAGTAGTGCTCGGGGAGCGCGTCGAAGAGCTTCGGAGGCGGGCCGCTCATGCCCGGTATCTTCGCGCCATGCCCCGCACCATGGACGCCGCGGAGTGGCACGCCTTCGTCAGCGAGGGCACGCGCACCGGGAAGCTCGCCACGACGCGACACGACGGCCGCCCCCACGTCGTGCCGATCTGGTTCGTGCTGGACGGCGCCGACTTCGTCTTCAACACCGGCGCACACTCGATCAAGGGCCGTTCGCTGGTCCGCAACGGGATCGCCGCGTTGTGTGTCGACGACGAGCGCCCGCCGTATGGCTTCGTGAGCGTCACGGGCACGGTCACCATCACGACCGACCACGACGACCTGCGCCGCTGGGCCACCGCGATCGGCGCGCGCTACATGGGCGACGAGCGCGCCGCGGAGTTCGGCGAGCGCAACGCCGTCGACGGGGAGCTGCTCGTGCGCCTGCACGCCGATCACGTCCTCGCCCAGACCGACATCGCGGGGTACGAATGACCGCCTTCCACATCGCGCAGCTCAACATCGGCCGCGCCCGGGGCGCTGTCGACGGGCCGGTGATGGCCGAGTTCATGGCGCTCCTCGACCCGGTCAACGCGGTCGCGGACGCCTCCCCCGGCTTCGTCTGGCGGCTGCAGACCGAGGACGGCAACGCCACCGCCCTGCGCCCCTACGAGGACGACCGCATGATCGTCAACATGTCGGTCTGGGAGTCGATCGACGACCTCGCGGCCTTCGTCTACCGCAGCGGGCACGTCGAGGTCATGCGCCGCCGGCGCGAGTGGTTCGAGGCGATGAAGCCCTACATGGTCCTGTGGTGGGTCGCTGCCGGCGCGATCCCGACGGTCGACGAGGCCAAGGAGCGCCTCGAGCACCTGCGCGTCCACGGGCCGACGCCCCACGCGTTCACCTTCAAGGCGCGCTTCCCGTCGCCCGGCGCGGACGCCGCCGACATCGTCCTCGACGACGAGCTGGGCTGCCCGGCCTAGGGTCGCAGCGCCGACAGCAGCTCGAGGCTGCCCGGGGCCGGCAAGCGCTCAGCCACGAGCCGGCTCGAGCGCCTCCTGGCCCTCGGGCACGGTGAAGTTGCCCTCGTAGAGGGCCTTGCCGACGATCACGCCGCCGAGGTTGACCTGGCGCAGGTCGCGCAGGGCCCGCAGGTGGTCGAGCGTCCCGATGCCGCCCGAGTACAAAAAGCGCCCGCGCACGACGCCCGCGATCCGTCGCACCTCGTCGGGGTCGGGGCCGCCGAGCATCCCGTCCTTGTCGACGTTCGTGTAGATGAACGAGCGCACGCCGCGGTTCTGCAGGCGCTCGATGACCGACTCGGCCGGCATCTGGGTCGTCTGCTGCCACCCGGAGGTCGAGATGTTGCCGCCGCGCGTGTCGACCGACACGATCACGCGCTCGCGGAACGCCCCGAGCACGTCGTCGAGGAAGTCGACGTCGGTGTAGGCCGCGGTCCCGAGGATGACCCGCTCGGCGCCGGCGCGCAGCGCGTCGCGCACCGCGGGCAGCGAGCGCAGGCCGCCCCCGTACTGGACAGGCACCCGCAACTGGTGCGCGATCTGCTCGAGGTGGGCGAGCGACTTGGGGCTGCCGGTGCGCGCGCCGTCGAGGTCGACGACGTGCAGGAAGCGCGCGCCCGCGTCGACCCACGCGCGTGCGGCCTCCAGCGGCGAGTCGCGGTACACCGTCTTCTCGGCGAAGTCGCCCTGGACGAGGCGCACGGCCTGGCCCTCGGCGATGTCGATGGCCGGGTAGAGGATCACTCAGGCTGCCACCCGCGCGCACACCGCGGTGAAGTTGGCCAGCAGCGCCAGGCCGGCGGCCGAGGACTTCTCGGGGTGGAACTGCACGCCGTAGACGTCGCCGCGCCCGACGATCGAGGTGAACGGGCCGTCGTAGTCGCCGCGGCCGAGCACGTCGCCCTCGTCGTCGGGCCGCGCCACGAACGAGTGCACGTGGTAGAAGGCCGCGTGGTCGCCGAGGCCGTCGAGCAGCGGCGAAGAGCGCGTGAAGGCGACCTCGTTCCAGCCGATGTGCGGGATCTTCAGCTCACCGGGCTCCAGCGCCACGACCCGGCCCGGCAGCAGCCCGAGCCCGCGATCGCCGCCGAGCTCGGTCGACGAGTCGAAGAGCAGCTGCATGCCCAGGCACAGGCCCAGCACCGGCCTCCCCGCCCTCGCGCGCTCCACCACCAGCTCGTCGAGGCCGAGCTCGCGCATGGCGCGCATGGCCGCGGCGAAGGCCCCCACGCCGGGGACGACCAGGCCGTCGGCGGCGCGCAGCGCGTCGTGGTCGGCGGTCAGCGCGACGCGGGCCCCGACGCGCTCGAGCGCCTTCTCGACGCTGCGGCGGTTGCCCATCCCGTGGTCGACGATCCCGACGGTGGTCACTGCGTCAGCGTCCCCTTCGTCGACGGAACGCCTGGCTCCGTCGGGTCGATGGCCACCGCGGCGCGCAGCGCGCGGGCGAAGGCCTTGAAGGCCGCCTCGATCATGTGGTGGGCGTTGGTGCCGGCCTCGACGTCGACGTGGATCGTCATGCGCGCGGCGTTGGCCACCGCGCGGAAGAACTCCTCGGTCAGCTCGTGGTCGAAGCCGCCCGTGCCGCCAGGCGGCAGGTCGGCCGCGAAGTGGCAGTAGGGGCGCCCGGAGATGTCGATGGCGCACGACGCTCGGGCCTCGTCCATCGGCACCGTGGCCGCGCCGTAGCGCGTGATCCCGGCGCGGTCGCCCAGCGCGCGGTCGAGCGCCTGCCCGAAGACGATCCCCGTGTCCTCGACGGTGTGGTGCGCGCCCGTCTCGAGGTCGCCGCGGACCTGCACCTCGAGGTCGAGGCGGCCGTGGCGGGCCAGCAGGTCGAGCATGTGGTCCAGGAAGCCGACGCCGGTGGCGCGAGTGCCCGCGCCGGTGCCGTCCAGGCCCAGCGAGAGCGTGACGCTCGTCTCCTTGGTCTCGCGCGCGATGTTCGCCGTTCGCTTCACGGGCCGGGATTCTCCCGTACCTCCATCGACGCCGCGTGGCGCTCGAAGCCCTCGGCCCGCGCGACGGGCGCGCCGGCGCGCGCCAGCGCGTCGGCGGCGGGGCCGATGCGCACCTCGCTCATGCGCCGGCGGAAGTGGCGCGGGCTCAGGCCCGAGGCGAAGCGCGCGGCCCCGCCGGTGGGCAGCGTGTGGTTCGAGCCGGCGACGTAGTCGCCGAAGGCCGTGGCGCTCTCGGCGCCGACGAACACGCAGCCGGCGTTGCGCACGCGCGGGGCGAGCTCCTCGGCCTCGGGTCCGATCAGCTCGAGGTGCTCGGGCGCGAAGGCCTCGGCGAAGTCCATCGCGGCCTCGAGGTCGGGGGCGTCCACCAGCGCCGCCGCCGCTGTGCCGGGGTCGAAGGCGATCGCGTCGAGCAGCGCCGGGTCGTCGCTGACCGCACAGACGATGGTGCCCTCACCGTGCTCGGCCTGCGCGGCGAGGTCGATGCCGACCAGCGCCGGGTCGGCGCCCCCGGCGGCCAGCACGACCACGTCGGACGGGCCGGCGAAGCCGTCGATGCCGACGTCGCCGCTGACCAGCCGCTTGGCCTCCTGCACGTAGAGGTTGCCGGGGCCCGCGATGACGTCGGCGCGCGGCACGCTCTCGGTGCCGTAGGCGAGCGCCGCGACGGCGTGGGCGCCGCCCATGCGAAAGACGGCGTCGGCCCCGCACAGCGCGCAGGCGGCGAGGATGGCCGGATGCGCGCCGGGCGCGCACACGACGACCTCCTCGACGCCCGCCGCGCGCGCGGTGACGACGCCCATCACGACGGTCGACGGGTAGGGCGCGCGCCCGCCGGGGACGTAGATGGCGGCGCGGAGCACGGGCACCTCCCGCAGGCGGATGACCTGGCCGGCGGGCAGGAGCACCTCGCGCTCGTCGTCGCGCCCGGCGATGGCGACCGCGTGCACGTTGGCGATCGCCACCTCCAGCCCCGCGCGGACGTCGTCGTCGAGGTCCTCGAGGGCGCGCTGCAGCTCGTCGGAGCCCACCCGCAGCGGGCCGCGAACATCGTCGAAGCGCTCGACGTACTCGCTCAGCGCAGCGTCGCCGCGGGCGCGCACGTCGGCGACGATGCCGGCCACCGCGTCGGCCACCGACGCCGCGCCGGGCGCCAGCGCCCGGACCGCTGCCGCCACCTGCGCCGGATCGCCGAGCGCGAAGCGCTCAATCGCCACGCAGCCCCTCCACGACCTCGTCGATGGCTGCCGCCTTGAGCTTGTGGGCGACCGGGTTGGCGATCAGCCGCGCGGTCGACGTGATGATCTCCTCGCGCACGACGAGGCCGTTCTCGCGCAGCGTGGTCCCCGTCGCGGTGAGGTCGACGATCGCCTCGACCAGGCCGGTGAGCGGCGCCAGCTCGACCGAGCCCTTGACCTCGACGATCTCGGCCTGGCGCCCGGTGTCCTCCAGCCACCGCGCCGCCAGGCGCGGGTACTTGGTCGCCACGCGCATGACGCCCAGGCGGCGCAGCGCCTCGGCGGCCGGATCGGGCTCGCCGGCGACGGTGGCGAGCACCATCGTGCAGCCCCCGTACCCGAGGTCGAGCAGCTCGAAGACCTGGCGCTCGCGCTGCTCCATGAGCACGTCCTTGCCCACGATCCCGATGTCGGCGGCCCCGGCCTCGACGTAGGTGGGCACGTCGGACGGGCGCATGGTGACGATCCCGACGTCGGCGAAGAGGAGCCGGCGGTCGTTGGTCCGCACCTCGCTCGCGTCGACCCCGATGCGCTCCAGCGCGTCGAGGGTCTCGTCGAGCAGCGCGCCGCGGGGCACCGCGAAGGTCAGCCCGAAGCGGTTCACCGGCCCTCCCCGGCCAGCGCTGCGTGCAGCCGGTCGACGCCGATGGCGAAGCCCACAGCCGGCAGCGCGCGGCCGAAGCGCCCGAGCAGGTCGTCGTAGCGCCCGCCGCCGCCCAGCGGCTCGCCGAGCGCGGGGTCGTAGACGTCGAAGACCGCGCCGGTGTAGTAGCCCAGGCCGCGGGCGAGGCCGAGGTCGAAGATGACGTGCTCGGCGACGGCCTCCTCGAGCAGATCGAGAACGTCGCGCAGGCCGCGCAGCGCGTCGGCCACCGGCCCCGGCGGGGCCTCCAGGACGTCGGACCCGCCGCGCAGCTGCGGTACGCGTACGAGCAGGTCGGCGTCGCCGGCGGCGAGATCCAGCTCGCGCACCTCGCGCTCGAGACCGACGAAGTCCTTGGTGGCCAGCTCGTTGAGCAGGCGCTCGCGGTGGTCCTCGTCGACGCCGAGGCCGGCCAGCAACGCCGGATACAGCGCGGCGTCGCCGAGGCCGATGCGGTACCCGTCGAGGCCGACCGCGTCCAGCGCGTGGCACAGCACGGTCAGCGCCTCGGCGGTCCCCGCCGCCCCGGGCGCGCCGACCAGTTCGATGCCGGCCTGCAGGAACTCGCGCATCTGGCCGCGGTGCGGCGTGACCTGCCGGTAGGCGTGGGCGACGTAGCAGAAGCGCAGCGGCGGCTCGGCCGCCTGGTAGCGCGAGGCCACCACCCGCGCGATCGGCACCGTCATGTCCGCGCGCAGGGCCAGCACGTCGCCGTGGTCGTCGACCACCCGGTAGGCCGGCTGGGCGCCTCCGTCGGCACGGCGCAGCACGGACTCGTACTCGATCGTCGGCGTGTAGACCTCGCCATAGCCATGGCGCTCGAAGACGCCGCGCAGGGCGTCGGTGATCGCGCGCAGCTCCCGCATCTCGTCGGGGAGCACGTCGCGGGTGCCGCTCGGGATGCGGTGGATCACACTGGCGCGGGCTCGGTGGCGACCCGCTCGATCTGGGCCCCGAGGTCGCGCAGGCGCTCGTCGATGCGCTCGTAGCCGCGGTCGATCTCGCGGATGTTCTGGATCTCGCTGCGCCCGTCCGCGCAGAGGGCCGCGATGAGCATCGCCATCCCGGCCCGGATGTCGGGCGAGGACAGGCGCTCGCCGCGCAGGCGGCTGGGCCCGGTGACGATCGCGCGATGCGGGTCGCAGAGCACGATGTCCGCGCCCATCGAGACGAGCTTGTCGGTGAAGATCATCCGGTTCTCGAACATCCACTCGTGCACGAGGACCGAGCCGCTGCACTGCGTGGCCAGCGCGATGGCGATCGAGGTCAGGTCGGCCGGGAAGGCGGGCCACGGGCCGTCCTGGACCTTGGCCTTGTACTCGCCGACGTCGCGCTGGGCGACGAGCTGCTGCTCGCCGGGCACGATCACGTCGGCGCCGTCCACCTCGGTGCGCAGCCCCAGGCGCCCGAAGACGAGGCGGATCATGCGCAGGTCCTCGGGCTCGGTGCCCTGGATCGTGATCTCGCCCCCGGTCACGCCGGCCAGCGCGATGAACGAGCCGATCTCGATGTGGTCGGGGCCGACGTCGTGCGTGCAGCCGCCGAGCTCGTGCTTGCCGCTGACGATCAGCACGTTGGAGCCGATGCCGCGGATGTCGGCGCCCATCTTGACGAGCATCCGCGCGAGGTCCTGGACGTGGGGCTCGCAGGCGGCGTTGCCGATGATCGTCGTGCCGGGCGTGAGCGCCGCGGCCATGAGCGCGTTCTCGGTCGCCATGACCGACGGCTCGTCCATGAAGACCTCCCCGGCGCGCAGCCCGCCGTTGGGCGCCGAGAGGCCGATGTCGCGACCGTGCTCGTAGACGGCGCCGAGCGCGCGGAAGGCGTCGATGTGCGGATCCAGGCGCCGGCGCCCGATGACGTCGCCGCCGGGCGGCGGCATCGCGGCGCGCCCGAAGCGCGCCAGCAGCGGGCCGGCGAGCAGGAAGGAGGCGCGGATGCGCTCGGCGTGCTCGCGATCGATGTGGGCCTCGCGGTCCACGCCGGCGGCACAGATGACGATCTCGTTGTCATCGCGCCACTCGGCGTTCGCGCCCAGGCCGCGCAGCACGCGCAGCATGGCCTCGACGTCGCGGATGCGCGGCACGTTGCGCACGACGACCTCGTCGGTGGTCAGGACCGAGGCGGCGAGGATCGGCAGGGCGCCGTTCTTGTTCCCGGCGGGTGTGACAGTGCCGCGCAGCGGCACACCGCCGTCGATGACGAACTTCTCCATGAGATGAGGGGTGGCCGCCTTCGGGGGCGCAGACGGCGGCTCGGCTAGCCTAACAGCCATGTCCGTGCAGCTTTCGCGCGAGGAGGCCTGGAACCTTCTCAGTGAATGGGTCCAATCGGAGTCCCTGCGCCGGCATTGTCTGGCCGTCGAGGCCGCGATGCGCGCCTACGCCCGGCGCAACGGCGAGGACGAGGAGCTGTGGGGCGTCGTCGGGCTCCTGCACGACATGGACTACGAGCGTCACCCTGACCTCGGCACTGGCCACCCGCGCATCGCGCTGGCCGAGCTCGAGGCGCGCGACGTCGACCCGGTCGTGGTGCGGGCCATCGCCTCGCACGCGGACTTCCTCGGCGTCTCGCGCGACTCCGATCTGGAGAAGACGCTCTACGCCGTCGACGAGCTCAGCGGGTTCATCCTGGCCTGTGCGTACGTACGGCCCGAGGGCATCCACGGGCTGACGCCCAAGTCGGTCAAGAAGAAGCTCAAGCAGCCGAGCTTCGCGGCGGCCGTCAACCGCGACGAGGTCCGCGCCGGCGCCGAGGAGCTCGGGGTGGACTTCGACGAGCACATCGCCTTCGTCGTCGCTGCGCTCGAGGAGCGCGCCGACGAGCTCGAGCTCCACGGACGCGACGCGGCGAGCACCGGATAGCGCCCCGGTGACGGCCGTCGGGCGCTTCGCCCGCGTGCTGCGGGCGCCGGACGTCGCACGCCTGCTCGGCGCCGCGGTCCTGGCGCGCATGCCCATCGGCATCGACAGCCTGGGCATGGTCCTCTTCGTGCGCGCCGAGACGGGATCGTTCGCGCGCGCCGGACTCGTCGCCGCCGCCTTCGGCCTCGGCGTCGGCTTCTCGGCCCCGGCCCTGGGGCGGCTCATCGATCGCCACGGGCATGCCCGCGTGATGCTGCCGCTGGCGGGACTGCACGCCGTCGCCTTGTGCGGGCTCGTCGCCCTGGGGCTCGCCGGGGCGCCCACGGCGGCGCTGGTCGCGTGCGGCCTCGCGGCCGGCATCACCATCCCGCCCGTGGGCTCCGTCGTCCGGCCGCTGCTGGCCGGCCTGCTGGCCGACGACGCCAGGCTGCTGCCCACCGCCTATGCGCTGGACGGGATCGCCATCGAGCTGGTCTTCGTCGCGGGTCCCCTGCTCACCGCGGCCATCCTCGTCGTCGCCTCGCCCGCGGTGGCGCTACTCGTCTCGTGCGCCTTCGTCCTACTGGGGACCGTCGTGCTCGTGGCGTCGCCGGCCTCACGCGCCTGGAGGCCGGACGCCCGCGACCACGAACGCCACCTGCTCGGCGCGCTGGCCTCGCCCGGCGTGCGCACCATCGTCGCCGCGACGGCCCCCGTCGGCTTCGCGCTCGGCGCCACCGAGGTGACGATGACCGCCTTCGCGACCGACCACGGCTCGCGCGCGGCGGCCGGCGCGCTCATGGCCGCATGGGCGGCGGGCAGCGGCGTCGGCGGCCTGACCTATGGCGGGCGCGAGCACACCTCGTCGCCGGGGGCGCGCTGGGTGCGCCTGGCCGCGGTCTTCCCGCTGTGCTCCCTGCCGCTGCTGCTGGCCCCGTCGCTGCTGGCGATGGCGCCGCTCGCGCTGGTCGCCGGGCTGTGCCTGGCGCCCTACATGGCCGCGGCCAACGAGCTCGTGGGCGACGTCGCGCCTCCGGGCGCCGTCACCGAGGCCTTCGCGTGGCCGATCACGTCCATCGGACTCGGCGCCGCGGGAGGCAGCGCGGTCGCCGGCGCCCTCGCGCAGAGCTGGGGCTGGCGCCCGGGCTTCGGCGCTGTGGTGGTGGCGGGCGGGGTGACGGCGTTGATCGCGGTGGCGGGGCGGGCGACGGTGCGGGCGTAGGCGCCTCGGCCCCGAGCGTTTTGCGCCGGTCCGCGGGAAGGGCACCGAGCGGTCCGCGGGCAGGGCACCGAGGGAAGGGAGTCAGCGGCGATCGGAGCGCCCGCGACTCCCGTTCGAGCGGCGCGTGCGACTTGAGCGAACCCATGGTTCGCAAAAAGCGCACAGCCCTCCTCGAGGACGACGACGGGCGCACTGCCCGCCGCAACCACCCTGTCCCTCGGTGAGGCAGTAGACGCCGCACAGCGCCCAACCGCGGCGCGGACGACAAACCGGAAGAGC
The DNA here is from genome assembly GCA_963807305.1 of uncultured Actinomycetes bacterium. Classification (GTDB taxonomy): domain Bacteria; phylum Actinomycetota; class Thermoleophilia; order Solirubrobacterales; family Solirubrobacteraceae; genus JAOPZW01. The sequence continues at coordinate 10,447 of CAWEBN010000007.1, read as the reverse complement.
CCGAACTAGCTCGGCGCCTGCCAGCGCCCCCCGGCCTTCGCCCACTGCAGCAGGTGGTCGACGCCGCAGAACGCGTCGGCGATGCGGTGCTCGCCGCGGTGGCGGACGAGGAGCACACGGCGATCGCCCAGAGGGCCGCCGCAGTGCGCGCAGCGGCCCAGGCCGTCGTCGGGCTCGCCGGGGCGCACGATGGTCCCCGGATCCCAATGGGCGCCCTGGATGGCCCAGGGGACGACGTGCTCGAGGCGGCAGAAGGCGGCCTTGCGCTCGCCCTCCGGCTCGGACGCGCGGAACCCCTCGTCCGCCCCGACCTCGACCCCGCACCAGCTGCATGGCACGCCGTTCATCCTTGGCCGCAGAGCCTAGCCTCGCCGGCGGCGACCTTCCGGTTATCGTGGCGAGCAATGGCCGAAGTGCCGAAGATCGTCGTGCTCGAGGGCGATGAGACGGGGCAGGAACTGCTCGAGCAGGCGCTGCGCGTCCTCGAGCCGGACGTCATCGCGATGGAACTCGAGCTCGAGGGATACGACCTCTCGCTGGAGAACCGCCGCGCCACGTCCAACGCGGTCGTCGAGGAGGCCGCAGCGGCCATGAAGGAGGCCGGATTCGGCCTGAAGGCGGCCACCGTGACGCCCGAGGGCAAGGACGACGTCGGCTCGCCCAACCGGATCGTGCGCGAGGGGGTCGACGGCAAGGTCATCATCCGCACCGGGCGCCGCATCCCGGGCGTGACGCCGATCGCCGGCGTGCACCATCCGATCAGCGTGGTGCGCATGGCCGTCGAGGACGCCTACGGAGCCAAGCAGTGGCGCGAGGGCACCGAGGGAGCTCCCGACGAGGTGGCCTACCGGATCGAGAAGGTCACGCGCTCGACCTGCCGGGCGGTCGCGGAGTACGCCTTCCGCACCGCCGAGCAGATGGGCGGCATGGTCTACGGCGGACCGAAGTGGACCGTCTCGCCCGTCTACGAGGGGATGCTCAAGGAGGAGCTCGACGCGGCGGCCGCCCGTAACCCCGAGGTCCCCTACCAGCCGGTCCTCATCGACGCGACCTACGCCGGGCTGATCAGCTCCCCGCCGGAGATGCCGCTCGTCATCCCCGCGCTGAACCGCGACGGTGACTGCCTCAGCGACCTCGTGATGCCGATGTTCGGCTCGATCGCGGGCGCAGAGTCGGTCCTGCTGGCCTTCGACGAGGAGTTCGAGACCCAGGTGGCCATGGCCGAGGCCCCGCACGGCACCGCCCCGGCGCTGCAGGGCATGGACGTCGCCAATCCGATGGCCATGATCCTGGCCTGCGGCGCCGTCCTGCACTACGCCGGCGTGCGCGGCTACGCGGGCGCCCACCGCGCGGCGCGCGCGATCTACGAGTCCGTGCTGGAGGCCAGCGCGGCCGGCGTGCGCACGCCAGACCTGGGCGGCCAGGCCACCACGTCGGGCTTCACCAGCGAGGTCATCGCGCGCGTGCGCACGAAGATCGACGTCTGGTCCTCGCTGGGCACGAGCGTCTAGCTCAGGGGCCCCCCGCGCGCCCCGTGGCGTGGAGCGGCGCAGCCTGCGGGCCGCCCGTCGCCCCCGCGTGGCGCGCAGCGGCGCAGCCTGCGGGCCGCCCGTCGCCCCCGCATGGCCCGCAGCGGCGCTCGCGGGCCGCCCCCACCACGCTCCCGTGGCGCGCAGCGGCGCAGGCCGCGGGCCGCCCCCCTCGCCCCCGCGTGGCCCGCTGCGGAGCCGCTCGCAGGCCGCCCCCCTCGGCCCCGCGTGGCCCGCTGCGGAGCCGCTCGCAGGCCGCCCTGCAACTTCGGTTGCAGCACCCCCCTTCCGTCCGACGCCCGGCCTAGGTTCACGAACACATGTTCTCCCCTGCCTCGAACCCCCGGCCGGCCGCGTCTTCATGGCGCGCGACCGTCCGGCGCGCCGTCGACCTGGCCGTCGCCTTCGCCACGCTCGAGAGCTGCACCACCGCCCGCGACCTCTGGTCCGGCGGCGTGGATGCGGCCCTTCCGAGCGCGAGCCCGCACGGCCCCGTCGAATTCCCCACGCCCCACCCGCACCGCGCGCCCCTGAGCGCGACGTTACGGCCCGGGCGCCCCGGGACGGTCCCCGCGCGGACCCACTGCTGCGTCACGCCCCATCGGGCGCTTCCGCGGCGCCGCAGCGCGCATCCCTTCGCGCGCTGAGCGGCCTGGGAGGGCCGCCACGAACGATCCGGGCCGCCAGGGGAGCGGCCCGCGGTCGTTCAGGGCCGGTCCGTCCCTGACGGTGCCAGGGCCTCGTACTCGGCCCCGGGCAGCCCGCGGTAGGACCATGGGCCGGCGTAGGTCATGCCGACCTTCCGCATCACGCGGATCGAAGCCGGATTGTCGAGCAGCGAATGGGCGTAGACGCGCGCGATGCCCGGACGCGCGAAGGCCTCGCGCAGCAGCGCCGCGGCGCCCTCGGTCGCGTAGCCCTGGCCCCATGCCTCCGGGCGCAGCCGGTAGCCGAGCTCGCGCTCGCCTGGGCGCCCGTCGGTCTCCTGGAACTGGAACCAGCCCACGAGCGCACCGCTCCGCCGCTCGATGGCGGCGAGGAAGCCCGGATCCCCGACGAGACGTCCCTCGTAGGCGCGCAGGGCGGCTCGGTCCTCGGGCAGGTGCTCGCCGAACGGATCGATGGCCGCACGGACCTCCGGCCGGGCGTCGAGGTCGGCCAGCGCCTCGACGTGCTCCTCGGCGATCGGCCGCAGCTCGAGGCGCGCCGTCTGCACGGGCGCGAGGCTACCCGCGTCCGCCAGGCCCACAACGCAGAACGGGCCGCCCGAGGGGCGGCCCGTTCCAACATATAACCGGCGGCGTCCTACTCTCCCGGGCCCTTGCGGGCCAAGTACCATCGGCGCTGAGGGGCTTAACTGCTCTGTTCGGAATGGGAAGAGGTGTTTCCCCCTCGCCATGACCACCGGAATCGGGCGAGACCACGCCCTCCCGGAGGCCCTTCAAAACCGCACAGCGCCACATTCGGGTACCACAAAAAAATACCGTCAAGCCCTCGGACCATTAGTACCGGTCTCCTTCGCACATCGCTGTGCTTCCAGATCCGGCCTATCAACCTGGTGGTCTACCAGGGTCCTTACTCCCTCAAGGGGATGGGAGAGCTCATCTCGAGGCCGGCTTCCCGCTTAGATGCTTTCAGCGGTTATCCGATCCACACGTAGCTAACCTGCAGTGCCCTTGGCAGGACAACAGATACACCAGAGGTGCGTTCATCCCGGTCCTCTCGTACTAGGGACAAATCCTCTCAACTCTCCAACGCCCACGGCAGATAGGGACCGAACTGTCTCACGACGTTCTGAACCCAGCTCGCGTGCCGCTTTAATGGGCGAACAGCCCAACCCTTGGGACCTACTTCAGCCCCAGGATGCGACGAGCCGACATCGAGGTGCCAAACCGGGCCGTCGATGTGGACTCTTGGGCCCGATAAGCCTGTTATCCCCGGAGTACCTTTTATCCGTTGAGCGACGGCACTTCCACTTGCTACCGCCGGATCACTAAGACCTGCTTTCGCACCTGCTCGACACGTCTGTCTCGCAGTCAAGCTCCCTTGCTGCCTTTACACTCTACGCACGATTTCCAACCGTACTGAGGGAACCTTTGTGCGCCTCCGTTACATTTTGGGAGGCGACCGCCCCAGTCAAACTACCCGCCTGGCACTGTTCACCGCCCGGATATACGGCGCGGTGTTAGAACTCCAATACACCAAGGGTGGTATCTCAAGGTTGGCTCCACGCAAGCCGCAGCCTGCGCTTCAAAGCCTCCCACCTATCCTGAGCGAGATGCACCGAAACCCAATACCAAGTTGTAGTAAAGGTTCACGGGGTCTTTCCGTCTAGCCGCGGGTACTCGGCATCTTCACCGAGACTGCAATTTCACCGAGCCCCTCGTTGAGACAGCGTCCAAGTCGTTACGCCATTCGTGCAGGTCGGAACTTACCCGACAAGGAATTTCGCTACCTTAGGACCGTTATAGTTACGGCCGCCGTTTACCGGGGCTTAGCTTCAGTGCTTCGGGTCGAGCCCTAACACCTCCACGTAACCTTCCGGCACCGGGCAGGCGTCAGCCCCTATACGTCGTCTTTCGACTTAGCAGAGACCTGTGTTTTTGGTAAACAGTCGCTTGGACCTATTCACTGCGGCCCCCTCGGGCTCCGCCGGCAAGCGGCTTCACCCTACTGGGGCGCCCCTTCTCCCGAAGTTACGGGGCAATTTTGCCGAGTTCCTTAACGAGGGTTATCTCGATCACCTTAGTATTCTCTACTTGCCCACCTGTGTCGGTTTTGGTACGGGCACGCGCTTCCTCCCTAGGAGCTTTTCTAGGAGGTATGGCGTCAGGGACTCGCCGGCTCATGAGCCAGCTGGCATCGCACCTCGGGTTAATGCGGCCCCGGATTTGCCAGGGGCCACCCCTACATGCTTACCCCAGGGCAACCATCGCCTGGGCTCCCTTAGCCTTCCTCGTCCCTCCATCGGTCAAACGGATGCGACGTGGTACAGGAATATCAACCTGTTGGCCATCGACTACGCCTTTCGGCCTCGCCTTAGGTCCCGACTAACCCTGAGCAGACGAACTTTACTCAGGAATCCTTGGGCAATCGGCGGAGGGGATTCTCACCCCTCTTTCGTTACTCATGCCGGCATTCTCACTTCCCACGCCTCCACGGCTGGCTTACGCCGCCGCTTCACTGGCGAGGGAACGCTCTCCTACCGCGCGATCGGTCCGAAGACCTCACGCACCCGCAGCTTCGGCAGCATGCTTGAGCCCCGTTGAATTGTCCGCGCCCGAACACTTGACCAGTGAGCTGTTACGCACTCTTTCAAGGGTGGCTGCCTCTAAGCCAACCTCCTGGTTGTCTATGCACTCGGACATCGTTTCCCACTTAGCATGCATTTAGGGGCCTTAGCTGGCGGTCTGGGCTGTTTCCCTTTTGACGCTGAAGTTTATCCCCCAGCAACTGACTCCCGAGGTACACGTAATGGTCTTCGGAGTTTGCCTGAAGTCGGTAACCTGGTAGGGCCCCTAATCCAAACAGTGCTCTACGGCCACAACGCAATTTACTCGAGGCTATACCTAAATATATTTCGGAGAGAACCAGATATCACTGAGCTTGATTAGCCTTTCACTCCGACCCACAGGTCATCCGCCCAGTTTTCAACCTAGGTCGGTTCGGCCCTCCACGAGGTCTTACCCCCGCTTCAGCCTGCCCATGGGTAGCTCGCTCAGTTTCGGGTCTACCGCCTACGACTCTGTCGCCCTATTAGGACTCGCTTTCGCTACGGCTCCGCTCATCGCTTAACCTTGCCGCAGACGTGTAACTCGCCGGCTCGTTATGCAAAAAGCACGCGGTCACAGGACAAAGCCTGCTCCCACAGCTTGTAGGCACGCGGTTTCAGGTACTATTTCACTCCCCTTCCGGGGTACTTTTCACCTTTCCCTCACGGTACTAGTCCGCTATCGGTCACCTAGGAGTACTTAGCCTTGGAGGGTGGTCCCCCCAGATTCAGTCCGCGTTTCACGGGTGCGGACCTACTCAGGAACAGCTGACGGAAGGCCAAGGGGTTTCGTCTACGGGACGGTTGCCCTCTTTGGTGCGCGGTTCCACACGCTTCGACTACCGCTTGGCTTTGTAACTTCCGCCGAGCCGGCCACGGCTCGGAACAGCTGCCCTACAACCCCCAATACGCAACGCGTGGCCGCTTGCACGTACCGGGTTTGGGCTGGATCCCCTTTCGCTCGCCACTACTCAGGGAGTCTCGGTTGATTTCCTTTCCTCGGGGTACTGAGATGTTTCACTTCCCCCGCTTGTCTCCTCCCGGCCTATGTGTTCAGCCGGGGGTAACGCCGCATTACCGGCGCTGGGTTTCCCCATTCGGGAATCCACGGGTCAAAGGCCGTTCAACGCCTCACCGTGGCTTATCGCAGTCGTCCACGCCCTTCATCGACTCTAGGTGCCAAGGCATCCACCATGTGCCCTTACTATCTTGACGGTGATCAGACCGAACCCGCCAGGGTTCGGCCGGTGATACCCGTTGTCACCCGCGCTTATCGAGTACGGGTGACATGTGGCTACTGTGCAGTTTTCAAGGGCCGTCCGAGAAGGCTACGCGCGCGTACGCCGGCACGATGGCCGGCGACGGGCGACGCGGTCTCTCAAAACTCAACAGCATGCACGGGCTCGAGCTCGGCGGTATGCCTCACTGGCCCGGCCAGGTTCGGTCGACATGCTAGGCCGCACGGTCGGAGTGCCGACCCTGCCTGATCGCTCGCGACCGAAGTGGCGAGCGGGGCGGGCGGCGCCGTGCCGTACGGGCACCATTTTGGTGCTCCCTAGAAAGGAGGTGATCCAGCCGCACCTTCCGGTACGGCTACCTTGTTACGACTTCACCCCAGTCACGAGCCCCACCTTCGACGGCTCCCTCCCTTGCGGGTTAGGCCACCGGCTTCGGGTGTTGCTCACTCCCGTGGTGTGACGGGCGGTGTGTACAAGACCCGGGAACGTATTCACCGCGGCGATGCTGATCCGCGATTACTAGCAACTCCACCTTCATGCAGGCGAGTTTCAGCCTGCAATCCGAACCGAGACGCGCTTTGAGGGATTCGCTCCACCTCGCGGTATCGCAGCCCTCTGTACGCGCCAATGTAGCACGTGTGTAGCCCTGGACATAAGGGGCATGATGACTTGACGTCATCCCCACCTTCCTCCGGTTTGTCACCGGCAGTCTCGCATGAGTCCCCAACTAAATGCTGGCAACATACGACGGGGGTTGCGCTCGTTGCGGGACTTAACCCAACATCTCACGACACGAGCTGACGACAGCCATGCACCACCTGTGAACCTGCCCCGAAGGGAAGCCCTGTTTCCAGGGCGGTCAGGCACATGTCAAGCCCAGGTAAGGTTCTTCGCGTTGCGTCGAATTAAACCACATGCTCCGCTGCTTGTGCGGGTCCCCGTCAATTCCTTTGAGTTTTAGCCTTGCGGCCGTACTCCCCAGGCGGGGCACTTAATGCGTTAGCTTCGGCACGGAGGGAGTCGACACCCCCCACACCTAGTGCCCATCGTTTACAGCGTGGACTACCAGGGTATCTAATCCTGTTTGCTCCCCACGCTTTCGCGTCTCAGCGTCAGTCACGTCCCAGAGTGCTGCCTTCGCCATTGGTGTTCCTCCTGATATCTGCGCATTTCACCGCTACACCAGGAATTCCACACTCCTCTTCCGGACTCGAGCCCGACAGTATCCACCGGCATCCCAGGGTTGAGCCCTGGACTTTCACAGCGGACTTACCGGGCCGCCTACACGCTCTTTACGCCCAATGATTCCGGACAACGCTTGCCCCCTACGTATTACCGCGGCTGCTGGCACGTAGTTAGCCGGGGCTTCTTGTGAAGGTACCGTCACTCCAGCCGGCTATTAACCGGAAGAGCTTCGTCCCAACTGAAAGCGGTTTACAACCCGAAGGCCGTCTTCCCGCACGCGGCGTTGCTGCGTCACGCTTTCGCGCATTGCGCAAGATTCCCCACTGCTGCCTCCCGTAGGAGTCTGGGCCGTGTCTCAGTCCCAGTGTGGCTGATCGTCCTCTCAGACCAGCTACCCATCGAAGCCTTGGTGAGCCGTTACCTCACCAACAAGCTAATGGGCCGCGGGCCCATCCCGATACGGAGGCCGAAGCTTCCTTTCCTCAAGTCACTCATGTGACAGGAGCTCATCCGGTATTAGCCCGAGTTTCCTCGGGTTGTCCCGGTCATCGGGGCAGGTTACCCACGTGTTACTCACCCGTTCGCGGCTTTGCCCCAGGGCAAGCCCTGGTTCGTCGCTCCACTTGCATGTGTTAAGCACGCCGCCAGCGTTCGTCCTGAGCCAGGATCAAACTCTCCGTGAAGAACTGCTGAGCGCGAGCCCGAAGGCGCACACTCGTCACAAAGAGCTGTCATGGACCATATGCGGCACCGAGTACACCGTGGCGCCGCGATCTATGACGGGTCAATTCTCAGGTCCACCGAGCCCGGCTGGGATCGGTGGATCGAACCTGGACGCACACCGGGTCGAAATTCGACCCAAGTGCGCATGCTGTTGAGTTTTCAAAGACCGCCGCGCCCTGTCGGGAAGGGGATTCCTTCTCAAGAGACGCGACCAGTCGCACGCAGCGACCGGCGCGGACCGCCCAGTATAGCGCGCCATCCGCGATCCCTCCATGAGGTTTCGACGTTGGCGCCGCCCCGAGCAGCCGCGGAACTGTAGCGCATCTCAGGACAGGACCTGAACCGAGACGATCCGCTCGCGCGATCGGTCATCGAAGTCGACCAGGACCACCTGCTGCCAGGCCCCCAGGCCGAGCTCGCCGGCGACGATCGGGATCGTCTCGCTCGGCCCGATGACCGCTGCCCGCAGGTGGCTGTGGGCGTTCGTGTCGCCGTTGAGCTCGTTGTGGCGGTACTCGCCTGCGGGCGGGACCAGGCGGTCCAGCAGGACCTGGAGGTCCTCCACCGCGCCGGGCTCGTACTCGATCGTCGTCACGCCGACCGTGGCCCCCACCGCGAACACGACCGCGACGCCCGACTGCACGCCGGAGCGCTCGACGACCGACCGCACGCCCTCGGTCAGGTCGACGACGGCGCCGTCGCCGGCGGTCTCGAGGCGCAGGAGGCCCGTGTGGACGGCCACGCCCGCCGGCCTCAGCTCACCCGCAGGCGACGGAAGTGGCGCTTTCCGACCTGTAGCACGGCGCCGTCCAGGCGCTCACGCGGCAGGTCGAGGTCCTCGGCCGCGAGCGGCTCGCCGTCGAGCCTGACGCCGCCCTGGGCCAGCATCCGCCGGGCGTCCGAGCGCGACATCCCGAAGCCGGCGGCGATCGCTGCCGGCAGGTGGACCGTGCCGTTGGCGGATGCCACCGCGAGCTCCTCGATCTCCTCCGGCGCCGCGCGCTGCACGTGGACGCGCTCGAACTGCGACGCGGCCGCCGCGGCCGCCTCGGCACCATGGAAGCGCGCCACCAGCGCCCGCGCCAGGGCGTGCTTGGCATCGCGCGCCGACGTGCCCGCCGGCGGGCGCTCGACGGCGAGCAGCGTGAACCACGTGTCCATCGCTTCATCGGGCAGCGACAGAATGCGCCCATACATCTCGCCCGGCGCCTCGGTGATGCCGACATGGTTGCCCAGCGACTTCGACATCTTCTCCACGCCGTCGACCCCGGGCAGGATCGGCATGGTCAGCACAGCCTGCTCGGGCTGGCCATGGGCGCGCTGGATGTCGCGCGCGAGCAGCAGGTTGAAGGTCTGGTCCGTCCCGCCCAGCTCGACGTCGGAGCGCACGGCGACCGAGTCGTAGCCCTGCATGAGCGGATAGAGCAGCTCGAGGATCGAGATCGGCGCCCGGGCGGCCCAGCGCTTGGCGAAGTCGTCGCGCTCGAGCAGCTGGGCGACCGTCGTCGTGCGGGCCAGACGGAAGAGCTCCTCCATGCTCATGTCGAGCCACTCGGAGTTGAAGCGGACCTCCAGGAGCTCGGGATCGTCGCTGAGCACGTGGAAGGCCTGCTCCTGGTAGGTGCGGGCGTTGGCGTCGATCTCCTCGCCCGACAGCACCGGGCGCGTCGCCGTGCGCCCGCTCGGATCCCCGACGCGCGCGGTGTAGTCGCCCACGATCAGGACCACCCGATGGCCGAGGTCCTGGAACTCGCGCAGCTTCTGCAGCACGACCGTGTGGCCGAGGTGGATGTCCGGCGCGGTCGGATCGAGGCCGAGCTTGGCCCGCAGCTGGCGGCCCTCGCGCCGCGCGGCCTCCAACCGCCCCTCGAGGCCTCCCGCCGGCAGCGACTCGGCGGCGTTGCGCGCCAGGAAGGCGGCGTCCGAAGCGGGGGTTCCCATCGCGGGCCAATGCTAGTGTTGAGCGCCGTCGCGACGTCCTGTGCTGCCTGGTCGCGACCACCCCGCAGCGGCCGGTGACGCCGCCTTGCCCCCCGCCGCATGAGCGTCGAGTACGGATCGAACATCACGCCGTTGTTCGGCGATCGCGAGCCGCCAGAGCCACCTGCGGCCGGTCGCCCGCGCGTCAAGAAGCGCCGGCTGCTGGCCATCTTCCTGCCGCTCAGCATCCTGGCCGTCGTCTCGACCCTGTTCGGGATGATGATGGCCGTCGCGTCCGACCTGCCCGACCTCGAGAACCGCAAGGAGTACCAGGACGCGCGCAACTCGACCCTGGTCGACTCCCAGAACCAGCCGCTGGGCGTCCTGACCAACAACCAGAGCCGCGTGCTCGTCCGTTACCAGGATCTGTCGTCGTACATGACGAACGCGATCATCGCCATCGAGGACCGCCGCTTCTACGAGAACTCGGGCATCGACGTGCGCGGTATCGGCCGGGCCCTCGTGCAGGACGTGCTGAGCCGCAAGGCGGCCCAGGGCGGATCGACCATCGCCCAGCAGTT
>CAWEBN010000006.1:0-35958 GCA_963807305.1 uncultured Actinomycetes bacterium | reverse complement strand
CCGGGTGTCGATCGCCGACTCGGCGAAGTTGAGGTAGCGCCGGCCGGCGTCCCACTCGCAGATGGCGCCCTGGATCACGTCGAGCTGCGCCTTGATGGCCTCGGCCGCCGCGGCGTGGGGCGCCATCCCGACGGCGAAGAGGGCGAAGTCGCCTTCCAGGGTCGCCAGGGCGCCGTGACCCTCCGGTGCGCGCCCGACCGCGCCGCCGAGGTGGCGCAGCTCGACCGAGAGCATCGGGGTGTCCGGGCCGCTCACGGCCACGAGGGCGTCGATGGCCTCAGCGGGCATGACATCGAGCAGGGCTCCGTCGCCGACGCCCGGCACCGCGTGGGGCGGGTCCATGTGCAGGCGGAGCAGGTCGGCCGGGGTCGCCGGCGCGAACGTGTCGATCGCGGGGCCGAGCGCGCGCAGCGGCGCGAGCAGGTGCGACGCGGACGCCTCGTCGCCGAGGTAGGCCATCTCGACCATCACGAACGACTGCCCGCGCATCGGCGCCGGGATCTCGTCGATCGGCGGGAAGTGCATGACGCGGCCACCGAGGTCGCCTCGTCGGGCACCGTGCGCACCCACTCGCGCCACGCACGCAGGACCTCGGCGGCGCGCTCGACCGGGAAGGCGAGCATGCCGGCGTAGAGCTCCTCCACCAGGTAGAGCGCGAGCTCGATGGCGGTGACGATGCCGAAGCTGCCCCCACCGCCGCGCACGGCCCAGAAGAGGTCGGCGTCGTGGTGGGCGTCGGCGACCACGACGCGACCGTCGGCGGTCACGATCTGCACGGCGACGACGCTGTTGGCGGCGAGGCCGTGCTTGCGGGCCAGCCAGCTCAGGCCGCCCCCCAGGCAGTAGCCGACGACGCCGACGTCGTGCGACGAGCCGGCCAGCGCGGCGAGCCCGTGGTCGTACGCGGGGCCGACGACGTCGGCCCACCGCGCGCCGGCCTGCGCGCGGGCGCGGCGGCTGTCGGGATCGATCTCGACGACTCGCATGCGATGTGTCTTGACGAGGATGGTGTCGTGCAGGGACGCCTCCGCGAGCGCGGGGGCGGCATGGCCGGTGCCCTGAGCGGCGACGCGCAGGCCGCGCTCGCGGGCGAAGTTGACGACGGCGACGACGTCGGCGACGGTCTCGGGCTCGGCGACGGCGGCCGGGCGCTGGTCGACGGCGAGGTTCCACGCCTGCCGCGCCTCGTCCCAACCGGCGTCGCCGGGCACTGTGACCGCGCCCGTCAGCTGCTCACGCAGCGTGCCGGCGTCGATACCGGCGGAGGTGGTGCTGTACATCCTCGAGGCCCCCGGAGGTCGTAAGTGGAGCGCCGATACTGACGACGGGCCCATCCCCGCGCCCAGGGGCAGACTCCCGTCCGCGCGGTGCGGAAAACCCCACCGGCCATACCTTTGTCGGAGCGCCCTAACCTAGGCAGGCCTTGCGCACCGATCCCACCGATACGGGCGGACTCTTCGTCGGCCGCCGACCGGGCACCGCGCCGACGCGCTACCGCGCGCAGCCCGAGCGGCGGCAGGCCGCGCCGCGGCGCATCGACGGCCTCGTGGCCCACGCCGTGCTCGCCCTGATGGTCGTCGTCAACCTGCTCTTCTGGGGCCCGCTGCCCGCGCTGAGCCTGTGGATCGCCTCGCAGGTCCAGTACCAGACCGACTCGGTGTCGCTGGGCATCCTGCTCGGCTTCCTGGCCCTGCTGGCGCTGCTCTTCGGCGGCCTGGCGCTGCTCAAGCGCATCGACCGCTTCTGGATCCTCGCCCGGCGCGCCGCCGGGCACGACCAGCGCCAGGGCGTCCTCGGGCGCGTGTTCGCCACCACGGCGGTCATCGGGACCGTCGCGTTCACCTTCTGGCTGCTGTTCATCGGCGGGCTCGGCTCCACGCTGGCGCCGCGCTGATGTTCCGCCACTACCGGCAGTACGAGGGGATGACCGAGGAGGAGGTCAGCGCGGACCTGCGCGCCAAGGCCGACGAGCGCAAGCAGCAGGCCCTCGCGCGCGTCGAGCCGATCGACCTCAGCGCGACGACGTGGCCCGAGTACCCGCCCTCGACGGTGGTCAACGCCATCACCTACGCCGCGCGCCGCGGCCTGCACCGCTACCTCGACCGCCACGCCACGGCGCTGCGCTCCGAGCTGGCGCACTACCTCGGCGTGGCCGAGGAGCGCCTGGTGGTGGGCGACGGCGCCGCGCAGCTGCTGGGCGCGGCGGCGCAGGCGCTGCTCGAGCCTCTCGACGAGCTCGTCACCCCATGGCCGTCCTACGGCCTGTACCCGGCCATCGCCCACCGTGCCCGCGGCCACGCGGTGCCGGTCCCCGGCTTCGGCGCGCAGGCCGTGCTGCGCGCGGTCAACGAGCGCACGCGCCTCGTCGCCCTGTGCAATCCCAACGATCCCACCGGCGAGCTCGTCGCCGTCGACGGGCTGCGCTCGCTGCTCGAGGCGCTGCCCGAGCGCGTCGTCGTGCTCCTCGACGAGGCGCTGCGCGACTTCGTCGACGCCGAGGAGCGCGACGCCGCGCTCGCCCTCGTCGAGGAGTTCCCGCGCCTGCTCGTCTTTCGCACCTTCTCCAAGGCCTGGGGCCTCGCCGGCCTGCGCGTGGGCTACGCCGTCGGCGGCCCGGGCGCCGAGCCCCTGCTCGAGCAGCTCGAGCCCGAGCTCGGGCTCAACGAGCTGGCCCAGGCGGGCGCGCTCGAGGCGCTGCGCCACGCCGGCGGCGTCGTGGCGGGCCGCGCGGCCATGGTCGCGGCCGAGCGCGCGCGCCTGAGCGACGCCATCCGCGCGCTGGGGCTGCAGGTCACGCCCAGCCAGGCCAACGTCCTGTGGCTGCGCGCGGAGGGCGTCAACGGAGGCGAGCTCGCCCGCCGCCTCGAGCGCCACGGCGTCATCGTCGCGCCCGGCGGCCCGCTGGGCGACGACGCCTGCGTGCGGCGTGTCGATCCAGCGCCCCGAGGCCGGCGACCGCCTGCTGCGCGCGCTGGAGCTCAGCGCCGGACGCTGACCTCGCGGCTCGTGCCGTGCACGTGCGCGAAGTTGTCGCGCGGCAGCACGACCACGCGATAGGCGCCGCGGCGGCGCACGGTGAAGCGATAGCGCGAGCGCCCGCCGGCCAGCGGATGCACCCCGGCGCGGCGCAGCGGGACCCAGCGCCCGCTGGGCGAGCGCTTCTGCAGCGTGGCCCGCCCGTTGGGCACCGCGGGGCTGACCGCGCCCTGCAGGCGCACCCGCCCGCCGGAGATGCGCCGCGCGCGCAGGCCGACGCGCAGCGCGTTGCGGACCTCGACGATCGGGCTGGCGGCGACGATCGTCGTGCGGGTGGTCACGCGCAGGCGGGCCATCGCCCACAGCGGCCCGACCTTGAAGGAGAACGAGCCGTTGCCGGACGCCTTCTTGGTCCCCACCAGGTAGAACGGCCCGCCGAAGGGGAAGTCCTGGCGCTCCAGGGCGACCGTCGCGCCGCCGACGCCCTGCCCGCTGACCTTCCCGCTGACGGTGGTCGAGCCGCTCCAGACCGCCGGGTTGGGCGAGGCCGAGGCCGTGATCGCCCGCGGGTTGCGCAGCGTGACGAAGCTGCGGTCGCGCCCGCGGGTGACGCCGGCGTCGTTGGTCGCCACGACGCGGAAGTGGTAGCGCGTGTTGGCGCTCAGGCCCGAGATGGGCGCGCTGACGCTGCGCGCGCTCTGCCCGCTGCCCGCGCTCGCCTCGCCCGTGCGCTTGCCGTAGCCCGTGGTCGTGCCCCACTCGAAGTGGTAGGTCGTGGCGCGCCCGTTGGGGTCGACCGAGGCCGCCAGCCGCGCGGCCGACCGCGGTGACGTTGCGCGCCGAGCCCGTCGTCGCGCCCGGCGGCCCGGGACGGGCGTCGGTCTTCAGCGTGCGATCCGACCCGCGCGTGACGCCGGCCGCGTTGGTCGCGACGAGGCGGTAGTGGTAGGTGGTGTCGCTGGTCAGCCCGGTGAGGGTGGCCGACGCGTCGACGGCGCCGGTGCCCGAGCCCGCGTCGACGTCGGCCGTCTGCAGGCCGTAGCTCGAGGACGTCCCGTACTCGAAGCGGTACGTCGTCGCCATGCCCTGCGGGTCGACGGTGCCGGCGACCGTCGCGCTGCTCTGGGTGACGCTGCTCGCGGCGCCCGTCGTCGCGCTCGGCGGGCCCGCCGCGACGGCGGCCGCCGGGACGCGAGCAGGGCCAGGGCGAGGACGGCTGCGCGCATCGCCCTGCAAGACACCGAGCGCGTGCGGGAGTTGCGCTGCGGGTAGGTGTCGGCCATGACCATCGCCGCCGTCGTCGCCATCTGCATCGTGCTGCTGATCCTCGCCTTTCTGGCGCCACGGCTGTCGCGCTACCCGCAGCGCGGGGTGCAGAAGACCTACAGCGCCGGCGGCAACACGGCGGGCAAGGCGCCGGGCAAGCTCGGCCGCTGGCTGCGCAAGCCGTTCGACAGCGCCAACAAGTGGACCGGCAAGAGCGCGTCGGCCGGGCGCCGCGGGCGCGACAAGGCGCCCTTCTAGGCCGGCCCTAATCGCCGGCGGACTGGCGCAGCAGCGTCCCCGTCGTCTGCTCGAGGATCTTGCGCCAGGCGCGGGTGCGCTCCTTCTCGGCCGCGAAGTGCTTGACGACCTTGCGCACGCGGGTGGCCGAGATCTGGATGCCGTGGCGCTCGCAGATCTCGCGCAGGTGGCCGTAGTCCTCTGAGAGCTTGAGCGTCACCGACTCGAAGCCGTGGCGGGCGATCTCGACGCGGCTCGTGAAGTTCATGACCGAGGTCTGGAACATGAGCTCGTCGTTGGGCTCGGGCTCGACGAGCACGATGTCCACGCCCGGATAGCGCTGCTCCCACTGGCGCGCCATCTCGTGCAGGCGCTGGTAGGCGAGCAGCTTGAACGACTGGTAGCCGATCTGGGGGAAGCCCATGTCGCTGATGTGGCGCACGCGCGTGCCCAGCAGACCCGACTCGGTCTTCGAGAAGTCGTTGACGTAGGGGACGAGCGGGTTGACGACGACGACGAACTTGGCGCCCGCCTCGACGGCGATGTCGAGGTTGGTGGTCGAGACGATGCCGCCGTCGACCAGCTCGCGGTCCTTGACGCGGACGGGCTTGTAGACCATCGGCAGCGCGGTCGACGCGCGCACCGCCGTCGAGATCGGGACGTCGTCCCAGTCGTTGGCGCCGAAGACGATCCGCTCGCAGGTGTCGAGGTCGGTGGCGGCCAGGTAGAGCTCGTTCTCGAGCAGGCGGAAGTCGTCGGTGCGATCGGGGTCGCTGAGCACCGTGCGGACGTAGTCCTCGATGCCCGAGCCCGAGTACATCCCGCTGGGCAGCGCCTCGGCCAGGCCGAGCACGACGTCCATGGCCGAGATCGACCCGAGCTGGCCGACGAGCCCGCGGGCGATGCGCGCCAGCTTGAAGGGCAGCATCACGCCCGAGCGCGCGAACTCGACGAAGTTGGGCCGCAGCAGCGTGCCGACGTCGATGTCGCGGAAGGGCGTCGGCACCTGGCGGTTGACGACGCGCATCATCTCCTCGGGGGTGATGCCGTTGGCCGCCATCGAGGCGACGAAGGCGCCGGCGCTGGTGCCGACGTAGACGTCGAACTGGTTGACGGTCCGGTTGACCGAGAGCAGGTCGAGCGCGCGCAGCGCGCCGATCTCGTAGACGCCGCCGGTGAAGCCTCCGCCGCCGAGGACGAGCGCGGTCTTGGAGCGCTTCGCGCGGCGCTTGCCCTTCGCCGCGGCGGTCCGCCGCTGCTTGCCCGCCTCGAGGTCGACGACCTTCCCCATGCGTGACGGACAGTACCGCCGGCGCGACTCTCAGTTACATGTGGTGTTCTACGGTCCCGCCGCATGCGTTTTCGGGTACGTGCTCTCGTCATCTCGCTCGTCGCCGCCCTCGCCGTCCTTCCGGCCGGCGCCGCGTCGGCGATCTCGACGGCGACGCTGCAGGCCAAGCTGACGCGCGAGATGGGCCACGCGGGCGGCTTCTCGGGCGCCTTCGTCCGCGACCTCGACAGCCAGCAGACCCTCTTCGCCTCCAAGCCCGACGCGCCCCGCGCCCCCGCGTCGGTCGAGAAGCTCTACACGACGGCCTCCGCCCTCATGCGCTTCGGACCCGACGCGACGCTCTCCACCTCGGTCGCCGGGCGCGGCTTCCTCGATCCCGACGGCGTCTGGCGCGGCGACCTCTACCTGCGCGGCGGCGGCGATCCCACGCTCGGCCGCGACGACCTGCAGCGCCTGGCGGGCGCGGTCGGCGAGGCCGGGGTCCTGCGCGTGGACGGGTCGGTCCTCGGCGACGAGTCGCGCTTCGACAGCCTGCGCGGCTCCTTCGACACGGGCGGCGCCTACGACCGCGACATCGGCGGGGTGCTCGGCGCGCTGACGCTCAACCGGGGCTTCTCGAAGGACGGCAAGCCGGCCGCGGCGGCGGCGCTGCAGTTCGCGAAGGCCCTGCGCGCCGACGGCATCCGCGTCGAGGGGCGCAGCGGCGCCGGCAGCGCGCCGGCCGACGCACACGAGCTGGCCAGCGTCGCCTCGCCGCCGATGCGCGACCTCATCCGGCTGACCAACGTCCCCTCCGACAACTTCCTGGCCGAGACGCTGGTCAAGGACCTCGGCGCCGCGTTCGGCGGTGGCGGCACGCACCGCGGCGGGCGTCGGCGTGGTCAAGACCCAGCTGCAGGCCTTCGGCCTGACCCCGCAGGTCGTCGACGGCTCCGGGCTCTCGCGCGCCGATCGCACCACCCCGCGCCAGGTCGTGCACCTGCTCGAGGCGATGCACGGCCAGGAGGTCGCGGGAGCGTTCGAGGGCTCGCTCGCGGTGGCCGGGCGCACCGGGACGATCCGCAAGCGCATGCGCGGCACCGCCGCCCAGGACCGCTGCCGGGCCAAGACCGGCACGCTCATCGGCGTCAGCGCGCTGGCCGGCCTGTGCGAGTCCGCCGGCGGGGACACGATCGCCTTCGCCATGCTCATGAACCGCGTGAGCGTCGCGCGCGCCCACGGCGTGCAGGATCGCGTCGCGACGGCGATCGCGCGCTACGACGGGCTCGCGCCGGTCCGGTAGGCGAAGAGGACGTCCGGCGCGCGCTCCTCGTTGTCGCGTCCGTCGGTCCGGCGCACCTCGACGAAGCCGTGGCGCTCGTAGAAGCGCCGCGCGCCCGTGTTCGACTGGAAGGCCCACAGCCGCAGGCCCTGCGGGCGCTCGCGCTTGGCGACGGCCAGCAGGGCGCTGCCGATCCCGCGGCCGGTGAGACCCGGCTCGACGTAGAGCTGGTCGACGAACTCGCCGTCGAGCACGAGGATCCCGGCGAGGGCGCCGTCCTGCTCGGCGACCCACAGCTCGCAGGCCTCCACGATGTGCGAGGCGAAGTAGCCGCGCACGTCGTCGTCGTCGTGCACGCCGGCCGGGATGGACCCGGCGCGCAGCGCGGCCTCGCGCGCTCGCAGGTAGAGGTCCGCCGCGGCGCGCGCGTCGTCGCGCCCCGCCGCGACGGATCGCGGGCTTCATGCCCGCATCGTCTCAGGCGGGAGCGAGCGCGGGGGCCGGCTCGCGGCGCTGCGCCGTGGTGCCCATGACGATGAGCATCGAGGCGACGCCGAGCAGCACGAGGCCGCCGCCGACCGAGCCCCAGGCCAGCGCCGAGAGGATCGGGAAGTCGGCGCCGGCGCTGACGCCGGTGTCGACGCCGCGCGAGCCGTCGGCGTTCATGACCACGACCGACCAGTTGCCGTGCTTGACGTCCCAGACGACGCTCTGCGTGCCCTTGCCGTGGGCCGAGGCGGCCCAGATGGGCTTGGAGGCGGGCGCCGCGGGCGCGGGGCGGGCCGCGCCGGGCTCGGCGCGATAGACGGCGCGGAACGGATCGGAGTGGAAGTCGGTCACCGTGGCGTGCGCCGTGCCGCGCAGGTAGGCGGAGGCGTCCTTGGTGCGGGCGATGCCGACGAAGACCGGCTTGCCGTTGCGCGAGGAGACCTCGAGGCGCATGTGGCCGTAGCGGTCGTGGCTCGTGAGCCAGCCGGGGCCGCTGCTGTCGAGGTCGAGGTTGTCGGTGGCGATGGCGGCCGTGCGCGTGGCGAAGCGCTGGGTGTCGGTGTGGATGTAGCCCTGCTCGTCCTTCTTGCTGTCGGCCCACAGCAGGACGCCGCCGACGGCGAGCAGGCCGAAGGCGAGGAGGCCGACGAGAGCGCCGACCACCACCGTGGTGGTGCGCGCGGCGCGATGAGGGCGGCGCGGCGGGGTCATTGGCGTTGTCTCGGGCATGGCTGCAGCGTGGCAGCGCATCGGCGCCGCGGGCCGAGAGGCAACAGGCATCCGGGGGTGCGGCTGCCTGCACTCGGCGCTGTCGGGTGAGCCCGCCGCTCAGAGGCGCACGATCACGACGACGGCCGCGACGAGCGCGGCCGACGCGGTGGCGAGGGCGATGAGCGCCAGGGCGCCAGGCTGCGGCTGGACCCCGTCCTTCGTGTACGCACGGCGGCCGGTGAACCAGACCGCGACGCCGACGCCGACCAGGGCCGCGCTCGCGACGAGGAGCCCGGGCGCGTCGCGGTGCGCGGCGATCCCGAGCGTGACGGCCGCGAGCGTCCAGAAGGCGAGCGCCTGCCGCTCCCAGGCCAGCCCCGTGCGCTCGCGCGCCACCCCCGGCGGCTGCTCGTCAGGAGGCGGCATCGACGACGAGCACCACGACGATGACGATGCCCACGACGGCCACGCCCGCGGCGAGCAGGAACGGAGGGGCCCCGCCCGGCAGCGGCTCGTCGAGGCGCAGCGCGCGCTCGTTGGCCTGCCAGCGCCGGTAGCTCAGCAGCGCGAGGATGAGCCCCAGCGCGATCGGCGGCAGGGCGACGATGAGCCGCGCGGTGCGCGAATGGAAGTCGAGCAGCTGGCCGGCCGCGAGCCCGCCGCCGATCAGCGCCAGCGCGGTGCGGTTCCAGGCCAGGTAGGTGCGCTCGTTGGCCAGCGTGAAGCGCGGATCGGGGTCGCGCCCGACGGCGCGCGGATCACTCGGTCGCGCCATCGAGCAGCCCGAGCAGCCCCGGCTCGTCGAGCACGGCGACGCCCAGCGACTCCGCCTTGGTCAGCTTCGAGCCGGCGTTCTCGCCGGCCACGACGTAGTCGGTCTTCTTGGACACGCTCGACGTCACGCGCCCGCCGGCGGCCACGATGCGCTCGCTGGCCTGCTCGCGCGTGAGGTCGGGGAGCGTGCCGGTGAGGACGAACGTCTTGCCCGCCAGCGGCCCCTCGCCGGGCGGCGGCCCCTCGAGCTCCATCACGACGCCCTCGCGCGCGAAGATCGTCGATGAGCGCGCGCATCTTCTCGTCCGCGAGCTGCTCGGCGATCTTCACGGCCATCTTGGGCCCGACGCCCTGCGTGGCCTCGATCTGCTCGGGCGTGGCGGCGAGCAGCGCGTCGACGGTGCGGAACTGCTGGGCCAGGTTGCGCCCGGTGACGTAGCCGACCTCCTCCAGGCCGATCGCGAAGAGCACGCGCCCGAAGCCGCGGTCCTTCGAGGCGGCGACGTTGGCCACGGTGCGCTCGGCGCTGATCTGGCCCCAGCCCTCGAGCTCGGTGAGCTGCTCGACGACGCAGCCGGTAGTAGTCCCCCGGGCGTCTCGACCAGGCCCGCCTGCTGGAGCTGCGCGACCTGCTTCTCCCCCAGCCCGTCGATGTCCATCGCTCCGCGCGAGACGTAGTGCTTGAGCAGCTGCCAGCGGCGCTCGGGGCAGTCGCGGTTGGGGCACTTGGTGAAGACCTCGCCCTCGACCTTGATCGTCTCGGTGTTGCAGAACGGGCAGCGCTTGGGCGGCCGCGGGACCGGCGGGCGCTTCTTGGCGTCGACGACGTGCGGGGCGGGCGAGAGCACCTGCGGGATGACGTCGCCGGCGCGCAGGACGATGACGTCCTCGCCCGGGCGCAGGTCCTTGCGGACGATGTCCTCCTCGTTGTGCAGCGTCGCCAGCTTGACCGTCACGCCGCCGACGTGGACGGGCTCGAGCTCGGCGAACGGGTGCATGTCGCCGAACTTGCCGACGTTCCACTGCACGCCGTTCAGCCGCGTGATCGCCGTCGTGGGCGGGAACTTCCAGGCGATCGCCCAGCGCGGATCGCGCCCGACGACGCCCAGGCGGCGCTGCAGCTCGACGTCGTCGACCTTGACCACGACGCCGTCGATCTCGAAGTCGAGCTGGCCGCGGCGCTGCTCCCAGGACAGGCAGCGGGCGACGACCTCGTCCTCGGTCGTCAGCCGTGCCACGTCGTCGTTGACGCGGAAGCCGTGCTCCTTCAGCCACTGCAGCGCGTCCCAATGGCTCGCGAAGCTGATCCCCTCGGTGACGCCGACGCCGTAGGACCACATCGAGAGCGGGCGCTCGCGGGTGAGCTTGGGGTCGAGCTGGCGGATCGTCCCCGCGGCCGAGTTGCGCGGGTTCATGAAGGTCGACAGGCCCTGCTCGGCGCGGCGCTCGTTGAGCGCGGCGAAGTCGGCCAGCGACATGTAGACCTCGCCGCGGACCTCGATGAGCGCCGGCACGTCGTCGCCTTCGATGCGCAGCGGGATGGTCGGGATCGTGCGCAGGTTGTGGGTGACGTCCTCGCCGACCTCGCCGTTGCCGCGCGTCGCCCCGGTCTCGAGCACGCCGTTGCGGTAGACCAGCGAGATGGCCAGCCCGTCGATCTTGGGCTCGGCGACGTACTGGAACTCGGGATCCTCGATGCCCTCGCGCGCGAGGTGGTTGCGCATGCGCTCGATCCACGCGCGCAGCTCCTCCTCGCTGCGCGCGTTGGCCAGCGAGAGCATCGGCTGGCGGTGGGTGACCTTGGTCAGCGACGAGACCGGCTCGCCGCCGATGCGCTGCGTCGGGGAGTCGGGCGTCAGCAGCTCGGGGTGCTCGGCCTCGATGGCGCGCAGCTCGTCGAGCAGCTGGTCGTACTGGTCGTCGGTGATGACGGGGTCGTCGAGCACGTAGTAGCGCCGGCCGTGCTCGGTGAGCTCCTCGCGCAGCTGCGCGGCGCGCTCGACGGTCTGCTTGGACGCCTTGCTCACTGCACCTCGCGGGCGGCCGGGGCGAGCAGCCGCGCCAGGTCGTACTTGGTCAGGGCGTCGAGGCCCGAGACGTCGGTGAGGTCGAAGTGCACGGGCGTGACCGCGATGTGCCCCGCGTGCACGGCGGCGAGGTCGGTGCCCGGCTCGTCGTGGAAGCCGGGGTCGGCCCCGTAGATCCAGTAGCGCCGGCCGCCGTCCTCGTCCTCGGCGTCGAGCTTGAGCTCGTCGCGGTAGATGCGCTTGCCCAGGCGCGTGACCTGGACGCCGTGGGGCTCGCCCGCGGGGACGTTGATGTTCAGCAGGGTGCCCTGCGGGCAGCGGGACCTCGTCGAGCTGCGCGACGACGCGCGCCACGAAGTCCGCGGCGCGCTCGAAGTCGAAGCGGCTGCCCAGGCGGAAGTCCATCTCGCGCGCGTTGGACTGCTGGGAGACCGCGATGCCCGGGATCCCGAGCACCAGCGCCTCGAGCGCGGCGGCGACCGTGCCCGAGTAGGTGATGTCGTCGCCCAGGTTGGAGCCGTGGTTGATGCCCGCGACCACGATGTCGGCGTCGAAGCCCTCGATGAGGCCGAGCTTGGCCAGGCGCACGCAGTCGACCGGCGTGCCGTCGGTGGCGAAGCCGAACGTGCCGTCCTCGAAGGGGACCTGCTGGACCCACAGCGGCCGGCGCGTGGTGATCATGCGGGCGAAGGCGGAGCGGTTGCCGTCGGGCGCGATGACGGCCAGCTCGATGCCCGGCACCTGCACCAGCGCCCGGCGCATGGCCTGCAGGCCCTCGGCCTCGATGCCGTCGTCGTTGGTGAGCAGGACCTGCATCTCGGTCATCCTATCCTGTCAAGGTCGCTTGACACCGGCGGAGCGCTGCGTGTAAAGCTTGCTTGACAGTGCGCAACGACGTCCGCCTCCTCCGCACCGCGCGCGACCTCTCTCAGGGAGCGCTCGCCGACGCTCTCGGCGTCTCGCGTCAGACGATCAACGCGATCGAGACCGGGCGCTACCTGCCGTCGCTGCCGCTGGCCTTCGGCCTCGCTCGCTTCTTCGAGACGACGGTCGAGCAGATCTTCCATCCCGACTCCGAGGAGATCCCGACATGAAGGCCTTCTGGATGTCCGCCACCGGCCAGCTCAGCCTCGGCCTCGTCCTCGTCGCCGCCGTCGTTCGTCGCGTTCGCCGCGGGCGGCGACGCCGGCTACGGGCTCGTGACCGCGCGCGCTCGTGCTCGCCTTCCTGCTGCTCGTCTACTTCGGCCGCCGGCGCAGCGACACGCTCGACGTCATGAGCGGCATCGGCGACGAGCGCGCCAAGCTGCTCTACACCCGCGCCGTCGCCTTCTCGGGCACGGTGATGTCGTTCGTGCTGCCGATCTGGTGGCTCGTGACGGTCGCCCAGGGCGACCCCAACGAGGTGCTCACGTGTCTGCTGCGCGATCTTCGGCGCGACCTTCATCCTCGCCGTCGTCGTGCTCGCGCGGCGCGGCTGAAGCTGGCGCTAAGGCGCGCTTCACGTGCCGTTGAGCAGCGGCTCCTACCCTGGCGCCATGCTGTTCCGCGATCCGACCCGATGCCCCAGCTGCGGCGAGCGCGTCACGCCCTACGCCGCCGGCTGCGCGCTGTGCGGCGCGGACCTCGATCCCACGCGCTGGCAGCCGCGGCCCTCCCCCCTGCGGCGGCTGCTTCGTATGCTGGGTCAGTGAACGCCTACCGCATCAACCGCCTCTTCCACCCCGACTCCGGCCGCTGCCTGGCCATCGCCGTCGACCACGGCATGCCCGGCGAGCCGGACCTGCTCGAGGGCATCGAGGACATGGAGGCGGTGATCGACGCCCTCGTGGCCGCCGATCCCGAGGCGCTCCTGCTCACTCCCGGGCCAGGCCGACCTGCTGCAGCGCAGGGTCGGCCGCGCCAAGCCGGCCCTCGTCCTGCGCGTCGACACCGGCAACGTCTTCGGGCGCGAGGTGCCCGAGCGCCCCGCCTCGTGGATGTACGACGACCCGATCGGCATCGCGGTGCGCTTCGACGCCGCCTGCGTGATCGCCAACCTCCAGGACTCGCCGGGCCAGCCGTCGCTGCGCGAGACCTGCGTGCAGAACATCCTCCGGCTCCGCGGCGAGTGCGACCGCGCGGACATGCCGCTGATGGTCGAGCCGGTGCCGATGGCGCCCAACACCGCGGGCTACGACGTCCACCGCGACGCCGAGCGCCTGCGCGGCCTCGTGCGCCAGGCGACCGAGCTCGGCGCCGACCTCATCAAGTGCGACCCGCTGCCCGACCGGGCGGACTTCGCCCGCGTCGTGCGCACCGCGCGCGTGCCCGTGCTCGTGCGCGGCGGCGGGCGCATCGCCGACGACGAGGTCCTGCGCATCACCGCCGACGTCCTCGAGGCGGGCGCCGCCGGCCTCGTCTACGGGCGCAACGTCATCCAGCACGACGACCCGTCGGCGATGACGCGCGCGCTCGCGTCGCTCGGTGCACGAGCACGCGACGCGGCCGACGCGGCTCTGGCGCTGCTGAGCTAGCCGCCGGAACCGCCCGCGCCACCCCCCCGCCGCCGGCTCCGGGCGTGTTCGCGCTGTTCGGGCCGGGCGTCGGTAGAGGCGCGCTCGGCATCGGCGTGTTCGCGCCCGGTCGGCTGGGTCCCGTCGACAGCGGGGACGGTCGCGGCGCCGGCGCCTGCGGGGTCTGCGCGGGCTGCGGTGCCTCGCCGGTGACCGAGGGCCGGCGTGTCGCGGGAAGGTGCCCGCCGGTGCCGTGGATCCCCGGCTTGTTCTGTGCGCGCGGCGGAGGCAGCGTGAACGTGCGCGTGACCCTCTGCGGCTGCAGGTCGCACTCCGCGGCCCCGAGACGCTCGAGTCCGGACGCGACCGTGACGTGGTCGGCGGCGATCTGAGGTCGCACCGTGGAGAGGTGCACGAGCGCGGCGACCAGTTGTGCGCGCGTCCCGGCGCCGTCGAGGCGCAGGGCGTAGTCGCGCACCCGCGCGAGGTTGCGGTTCCAGGCCGTCCCCGTGTCGTGGCGGACTGGCGCCAGCGCGTCCGGCGCCGCAAGGCCCGTGAACGCCGCGAGCGCGTGGCCGTCGCGGGCGATGGTCCTGCGCGCGGCGTCGAGCAGCAGGTTGCGCTGGTCGATCGTGGTCTGTGCCCGCGGCAGGCCGACCCTGAGGATCGAGTCCTCGTGGGCCCGCAGGCGGTCGTTGGCGTTGACCTCGTCGCAGACGCGGCCGACGTGCTCCTCGTACGCGGATGTGGACATCGCCCCCGCGGAGCCCGCCTCGCTCGGGAACACCTGGTCGCGCAGCGTGAACATGCCCGTCGCCACCCCGACGACGGTGCTGATCGTGGCGAGCCAGATCTTCGCGCGATGCCCGGCCACCCGGGACGGGCCGGCGGGCCGCGGGGGATCCGTGCTGCGGGGTTGGCGTCGCTTGGCCATGGCGTCTGCTCGTGGTTCCTCATTGGTGAGGAGCAGCCGCGGGCGTGGTCGGATACATGGGTGCTCCGCGCAGCCTCGTCCGCTCAACGCCTCGCGGCGCCGCGCGATCAGGCACCGCGCGACCCGCGCAAGGACTCCGCGCCGGAGGAGCGCAGGCCGAACGAGCCCGGATGAAAGGATCCGAGGAGCATGAGCTGAGCATCGACAAGGCCCGGCGCGTTCTGGGCTACTCGCCAGACTTCACATGGAGGGAGCTCTTCTGATGGACCAGGTCAGACTCGGCGCCACCGGCCTGCACGTCTCGCGCGTGTGCCTGGGGATGATGAGCTACGGCAACGACTCCGATCGCCCCTGGGTGCTCGACGAGGCGCGCGCGGATCCGATCATCCACCGCGCGGTCGAGGCCGGCATCACCTTCTTCGACACGGCCGACGTCTACTCGCAGGGTGCGAGCGAGGTCGCCACGGGACGCCTCGTGCCCAGGTACCTCTCGCGCGACGAGGCGGTCATCGCCACGAAGGTCCACGGCCAGATGACCCCCGGCCCCAACGGGCGCGGCCTGTCGCGCAAGCACATCCTCGCCGCGATCGACGCGTCGCTGCAGCGCCTGGACATGGACTACGTCGACCTCTACCAGATCCACCGCTGGGACCCGCAGACCCCGATCGAGGAGACGATGGAGGCGCTGCACGACGTGGTACGGGCCGGCAAGGCGCGCTACATCGGCGCCAGCAGCATGCACGCCTGGCAGTTCGCCAAGGCCCAGCACGTCGCCGAGCGCAACGGCTGGACGCGCTTCGTCTCGATGCAGAACCACTACAACCTCCTCTACCGCGAGGAGGAGCGCGAGATGATCGCGCAGTGCATCGACCAGGGCGTCGGCGTCATCCCCTGGAGCCCGCTCGCGCGCGGCTTCCTCACCGGCACGCGCACCCGCGAGGGCGAGCGGCGCACCACGCGCGCGGAGACCGACGCCTTCCAGGACGTCCTCTACGGCCGCCCCGAGGACTTCGACGTCATCGACCGTCTCAACGAGGTGGCCGGCAAGCGCTTCGACTCCGCGGCGCAGGTCGCGCTGGCCTGGCTGCTGCACAAGCCCGGCATCACCGCCCCGATCGTCGGCGCCACCAAGCTCGAGCACCTCGAGGACGCCATCGACGCCGCCAACCTCTCGCTGTCACCCGAGGAGATCGAGCGCCTCGAGGAGCCCTACGTGCCCCACCCCGTGCTCGGCCACGATTAGCGCCGTGGACGGCGCCAGCCCCGCCCCCAGCCCGCCCGAGACGTGGGACGCGCTCTTCAGCGACTTCTACCTGCGCGCCTTCGCGAACGACGAGGCCGACGCCGACGCAGGCGCCAACGCACAGAGCGCGGCGCGGCTCGCGGCCTGTCCCGCCGGCGGTGACCTGCTCGACGTGCCCTGCGGGTACGGGCGCCACGCCATCCCGCTGGCGCGCGCGGCGCTACCGCGTGACGGGAGTCGACCGCTCGCCGACGCTGCTGGCCGAGGCCCGGCGACGGGCGGGCGACGACGCACCCGACCTCGTCGAGGCCGACTACCGCGAGCTGCCCTTCCCGGACGAGAGCTTCGACGCCGCGCTGAACCTCTTCACGTCGCTCGGCTTCTACGGCGACGAGGAGGACGTCAAGGCGCTGGCCGAGATCGGCCGCGTCCTGCGCCCGGCCGGGCGCCTCGTGATCGAGACCATGCATCGCGACCGGCTCGTGCACGGCTTCCACGAGCAGGACTGGCGGCTGGTCGGCGCGGGCCGGCTCCTGCTCGAGCAGCGCAGCTTCGACGCCGCCGCCGGCGTGGCGCAGACGACGCAGACGCTCATCGAGAAGACGGGCGAGCGCGACTCGCGCTCGTTCGCGGTCCGCGTCTACACCGCCACCGAGCTCGTGGCCATGCTGAACCGCGCCGGCTTCGACGACGCCCGCTGCTACGGCGACCTCGCGGGCGGGCCGTTCGGCACGAGCACGCGGCTCGTCATCGTCGCCCGCCGCTGACGCCGGCGCACCGCTAGCGCAGGAAGTTCGGCAGCTGCTGGCGCAGGACCGTGTAGGCCGGGCGGGTCGCTCCGCTGGGGGTCGTGAGGCCGGCGTCGAAGCGCGCGTCGCACCCCGCCCCGGTCCAGTTGTAGACGTACGCGCGCTCCACGCCGCTCGAGTGGTAGGTGCGGGCCAGCTTGAACATGTTCTTCAGCCGGCTGGCGGCGCGCGAGGTGCTGCACGGGAAGCTGCGGCCGAACTTCACGATGCCGCCGGTCTCCGTGAACCAGAACTTCGTCGAGCGGTTGTACTTGTGCGACTGGCGGATGATGCTCGACGTGAACGTCGTGCGCACGCGGTTGACGTCGCCGTAGTTGTGGATGCCGACGAGCGTGGCCCGGCGGCGATAGGTGGACGACAGCGCGCCGTACCAGGTCTGCATGTAGCGCTCGACGCCGGTCTGGTCGAGCACGTCGAGGGCCACCACCGCGCACGAGGAGCAGTGCCCCTTGACCATGCGGTACATCTCGCGGAAGAACTGCGCGGCCCGGGTCGGGCTGCGATAGGTCGGCTGGCTGGCGTGGTTGGCCTCGTTCCACGTGCCGAACTCGCGCACGCCCAGGCCGCGGAAGTACTGCACGAGCCGCCCGACCTTCGACTTGTACTGCGCGACCGACGGCAGCTTGGCCTTCTTGATCTGCAGGTTGTCGCTGGAGACGTGCAGCAGGACCGAGAAGCCGTCGCGGCGCGCGCGCTCCACGTACGCCCGCGCCGCGAGCCGGGCGACGGGGCGGTCCATTGCGTCCCACGCGATGAAGTAGCGCACCCGCTTGAGCTTCGCGCGCTGGAAGGCCGGCTGGTCGAACATCGCGGCCGACTGGTCGCCGATGCCCACCCGGACGGCCGTGCGCGCCTGAGCGGCGGCAGGGACGACGGCGAGGCACGCGGCGAGGGCGGTGAGCAGGAGCGCGAGGCGTCGGGGCATCCTCGTGAGCAAACCAGCGGACCGCACCGCGGTTGCGGGGCGCGTGCGAACCCTGACACTCAGTAGGCGACCGAGACCAGGTAGAGCCCGTGCGCCGGCGCGGTGTCGCCGGCCTCGGCCCGCGGGCGCCCGGCGAGCAGCGCCTCGGAACGATTCGACCGACCGGCGCCGCGCGCCCACCTCGAGCATCGTGCCCACCAGCACGCGGTTCATATGGCGCATGAACGTGTCGGCCGTGATCCAGAAGGCGAGGATGTCGCCGTCGCGCTCCCAGCGCGCGTCCATGACGTCGCGCTCGAAGCGCACGTGCTCGGTCTGCGTCGGCGTGAAGGCGGTGAAGTCGTGCGTGCCGCGCAGCGCCGCCGCGCACGCGTGCAGCGCCTCGACGTCGAGCGGCCGCGGCCACCACAGCGCGCGCCCGCGCTCGAAGGGCGACAGCGCGCTGCGCGTGAGCAGCCGGTAGCAGTAGGTGCGCGAGCGCGCGTCGCGGCGTGCGTCGAAGCCGTCGGGAGCCGCCGTGCAGGCCAGCACGGCGATGTCGCCCGGCAGGACGGCGTTCAGCGCGCGCGCGTCCGCCGGCTCGCCCTCGTAGGAGGCCACCTGGCCCCAGGCGTGCACGCCGCGATCGGTGCGCCCGGCGACGGTCAGGCGCCACCTCGCCGCGCAGGATCGTCGCCAGCGCGCGCTCGACCTCCGCCTGCACCGTGCGCAGCCCCGGCTGCGCGGACCAGCCCGCGAAGTCGGTGCCGTCGTACTCGAGGTCGAGCCGCGCGGTCGGCACGGCACGCCTACGGGCGCGTGGCGCCGCTGACGCCCAGCATCACCGAGTACAGCGAGGTCGTCGCGCAGATGAACAGGCGGTTGCGCTTGGGCCCGCCGAAGACGACGTTGGCGACGGCCTCGGGGACGAGCACCTTGCCCAGCAGCGTGCCGTCGGGGTCGTAGCAGTGCACGCCGTCGCCGGCGCTCGTCCACAGGCGCCCGTCGGTGTCGAAGCGAAAGCCGTCGAAGATGCCCTCCGTGCAGGTGGCGAAGACCTCGCCGCCCGAAAGCGCGCCGTCGGGCCCCACGTCGAAGGCGCGGATGTGGCGCGGGCCGTCGGGAACGTGGGTCATCCCCGTGTCCGAGACGTACAGGCGCCGCTCGTCGGGCGAGAAGGCCAGGCCGTTGGGGCGTACGAAGTCGTCGGCCGCGATCGCGCACGCGCCGGACTGCGGGTCGACGCGGTAGACGTGGGAGGCGCCGATCTCGCTCTCGGCCGCGATGCCCCTCGTAGTCGCTGTCGATCCCGTAGGTCGGGTCGGTGAACCACACCGCGCCGTCGGAGCGCTCACGACGACGTCGTTGGGGCTGTTCAGGCGCTTGCCGTCGTAGCGGTCGGCGATCGTCGTGATCGAGCCGTCGTGCTCGGTGCGCTCGACGCGCCGGGCGCCGTGCGAGCAGCTCACGAGCCGGCCCTCGCGGTCGACCGTGTGGCCGTTGGTGTAGCCCGCCGGCGAGCGGAAGACGCCGACGTGGCCGGTGGGCTCGTCCCAGCGCAGGATGCGGTCGTTGGGGATGTCGCTCCACACCAGGTAGCGCCCGGCCGCGAAGTAGGCCGGCCCCTCGGCCCAGCGGGTGCCCTCGAACAGCTTCTCGACGCGCGCGCTCGTGCGCACGAGGCGCCCGAAGCGCTCGTCGAGGACCTCGTACTCGTGCGCAGCCAGGGCTGCGGCCCGCCTCAGACCAGCTCGAGGAAGACCATCTCGGTCGCGTCGGAGCGACGCGGGCCGAGCTTGAGGATGCGCGTGTAGCCGCCCGGGCGCTCCGCGTAGCGCGGGGCGACCTCCTCGAAGAGCTTGTGCACGGTGAACTTGTCCTGGCCCAGCGCGCTGAGCGCCTGCCGGCGGGCGTGCAGGTCGCCGCGCTTGGCCAGGGTGATGAGCTGCTCGAGCTCGGGCTTGACCGCCTTGGCCTTGGCCTCCGAGGTCTTGATGCGCTCGTGCTGGATGACCTCCTTGCAGAGGTTCGCCAGCAGCGCCTTGCGGTGCGAGGCGCTGCGGCTCAGCTTGTGGCGGGTCTTCTGGTGGCGCATCGCCGGCGGGATCCTAGCTAGTCGTCGCGGAGATTCAGGCCGCGGGCGTGCAGGGTCTCGATGACCTCGTCGATCGACTTCTTGCCGAAGTTCGGGATCGCGTTGAGCTCGCCCTCGGACTTCGAGATGAGGTCGCCGACGGTCTGGATGCCGGCGCGCTTGAGGCAGTTGTAGGAGCGCACGCCGAGCTCGAGCTCCTCGATGAGGATGTCGTGCATCGGGCCCGCCGGGCCGCCGCCGCCGTTGAGCGCGCCCGCGCCGTCGCCCTCGAGCTGGCCGGCCGGGCCGGCGCGCAGCTCCTCGATGCGGTCGGCGTCGGTGAAGATCGCCAGCTGCGAGATGAGGATCTCGGCCGCCTCGCGCAGCGCGGCCTGCGGGTCGATCGACCCGTCGGTCTCGATGTCGAGCGTGAGCTTGTCGTAGTCGGTGCGCTGGCCGACGCGCGCCTGCTCGACCGCGTACGCGACGCGGCGCACGGGCGAGAAGATCGAGTCGATCGGGATGACGCCGATCGGCTGGTCGGGCGACTTGTTGTCCTCCGACGGGCGGTAGCCGCGGCCACGGCCGATCGTGAGGTAGAGCTCGAGCTTGGTCTTCTTCTCGAGCGTGGCGATGTGGACGTCGGGGTTGAGGATCTCCACGCCGGCGGGCAGGTCGATGTCCTGCGCCGTGATCTCGCCGGGGCCGGTGACCACCAGCGGCGCCTCGACCTCGGTGGCGTCCGAGTGCATGCGGCACACGATGCCCTTGAGGTTGAGCACGATGTCGGTCACGTCCTCGGTGACGCCCTTGATGGTCGAGAACTCGTGGGCGACGCCCTCGATGCGCACGCTCGTCACGGCCGCGCCGGCCAGGGAGCTCAGCAGCACTCGCCGCAGCGAGTTGCCGAACGTGTAGCCGAATCCGCGGTCCAGCGGCTCGATGGCGAACGAGCCGCGGTTCTCCTCCACGTGTTCGGAGGTGATGCGGGGAATCTGGAAGTCGAGCATCGGGGTCCTGACTGTCGTTTCACTGCGCGCCGCGTGAAGGAGAGAGGCGGCGGCGCGCGCTTCGGTGTGTCTGGTTCGGGTGTTCCTGCTACTTCGAGTACAGCTCGACGATGAGCTGCTCCTGCACCGGCGTCGTGATCTCACGACGCTCGGGCCTGCGCAGCACCTTGGCGGTGAGCGCGTCATGGTCCGCCTGCAGCCAGGCCGGAACCTGGGCGGTCAGCTCGGTGGCGTCGCGGATGACCGCGTCCGCACCGGTGCCGACCTTGACGGCGATCACGTCGCCGTCGCGGACCTGATAGCTGGGGATGTCCACGCGGCGGCCGTTGATGGTCCAGTGGCCGTGGCGGATGAGCTGGCGGGCCTGGCGCCGCGAGGCGGCGAAGCCGAGGCGCACGAGCACGTTGTCGAAGCGACGCTCGAGCAGCGTGAGCAGGTTCTCGCCCGTGATGCCCTCCTGGCGGGAGGCCTTCTCGTAGTAGTGGCGGAACTGCTTCTCGAGGACGCCGTAGTAGCGGCGCGCCTTCTGCTTCTCGCGCAGCTGGACGCGGTACTCGGACTGCTTCTGGCGTCCGCGGCCGTGGTCGCCGGGCGGGTACGCGCGACGCTCGACGCCGCACTTGTCGGTGAGGCAGCGCTCGCCCTTGAGGAACAGCTTCTGTCCCTCGCGGCGGCACTGCTTGCACTGGGCACCGGTGTCTCTAGCCATCTGCGTCTACCTCAGACGCGGCGCCGCTTGCGGGGGCGGCAGCCGTTGTGGGCCTGCGGGGTGACGTCCTTGACGCCGGTGACCTCGAGCCCGGCCGCCTGCAGCGAGCGGATCGCCGTCTCGCGGCCCGAGCCCGGGCCCTTGACGAAGACCTCGACCTTCTGCAGGCCCTGCTCGATGCCCTTGCGCGCCGCGGCGTCCGCGGTGACCTGAGCGGCGAACGGCGTCGACTTGCGCGAGCCCTTGAAGCCGGCGCCGCCGGCGGACTCCCACGCGATCACGTTGCCCTCACGATCGGTCAGGGACACGATCGTGTTGTTGAAACTCGTCTTGATGTGGGCCTGGCCGACCGGGATGTTCTTCTTCGGCTTGCGGCGGCCGCTGCGGGGGCGCTTCGGTGCGGGCATTCAGTCCTTACTTCTTGGTGGCCTTCTTCTTGCCCGCGACCTGCATGCGCTTGGGTCCCTTGCGCGTGCGAGCGTTGTTCTTCGTGTTCTGTCCGTGAACGGGCAGGCCGCGACGATGCCGCAGCCCGCGATAGCAGCCGATCTCCATCAGGCGCTTGATGTTCTGGGAGCGCTCGCGGCGCAGGTCGCCCTCGACCGTCAGCTCGGAGTCGATGAGGTCGCGGAGCTTCGCCGACCTCGTCGTCGGTGAGCTCGCGCACGTAGGTGTCGGGGTTGATGCCGGCCTCCTTGAGGAGGCGGTTCGCGGTCGGGCGGCCGATGCCGTAGATGTAGGTCATGCCGACCTCGACGCGCTTGTTGAGCGGGATGTTGATCCCAGCGATTCGTGCCATCTGTCTTGCTACCCCTGACGCTGCTTGTGACGCGGGTTCTCACAGATCACGAGGACGACGCCATGGCGGCGGATGATCTTGCACTTCTCGCACATCGGCCTGACCGACGGTCGTACCTTCATGATCCCTTTCGGCTCGGTGACCAGCGAACCGGCTCTGGCTGCCGTGAAGGCCGCCGCTACCGGTCGCGGACGCGCGCCTGCGCTTTGTGGGCGCTAAACGCGGACAATCAACCATAGCAAAGGGCTGGCGGTGGCCTACCGCCGCTGCGTACGGTATGGCCATGGGTGAGCACGACGATCTCCTGCGCCGCCATCAGCCGGGCCTGAAGTACGACTCGATGGAGCAGTACTTCTGCGACAGCGCCGCGGAATGGACCAACAACCCGGGCAACGAGCTGCGCCGCGCCGACGGTCCGCACGCCCTCGGCGAGCTGCTGGCCAGCGGCTCGACGCTGACCCTGGACCACCTCGGGGCGACGCACTACGCCGACGGCCAGGAGGTGCGCGACGGCGACCGCATCGGCGACCCCGAAGCAAGAACTACCGCGACGCAGTACGTCGCGCTGCGCGCCGCCCACCCCGAGCTGCGCAACCGCATGTACGGCCACGCCGTCGAGGCCAACGGGCACCTGTGGCTGCAGTACTGGTTCTTCTACTTCTACAACGACTACAACCTGGCGCTCGGGATCGGCCTGCACGAGGGCGACTGGGAGATGATCCAGCTGCGCATGCACGACGGGCGCGCCCGACCTCGCCGTCTACGCCCAGCACCGCCAGGCCGAGAAGCGCCCGTGGGCGCAGGTGACAAGGTCCCCGGCGACCCCAACCGGCCGATGGTCTACGTCGCCCGCGGCTCGCACGCCTCCTACTTCGAGCCCGGCTTCCACCAGACCGAGGCGTGGTACGACCTCGCCGACGGCAAGCGCAACTCGCCGCGCACGACGCTCGAGATCGTCACCGACGACGAGCCGCCGTGGATCGCGTGGCCGGGCGTGTGGGGCGACACGCGCGCGCGGGTCGGCGGCATCGACCAGCCCAGCCCGCGGGGCCCGTCGGCCCACGCCTCGTGGACGAACCCCGACGGCGCCCTCGCCACCGCCTGGGAGCCCCAGCGCAAGGACGCCATCGACGCGCCGGCGGTCGTCATCACGCGCGATCGCGGCCGCATGCGCGTCGACTTCGACTTCACCCGGCAGCCCGGGCCGCCCCGCCGCGGCGTCCCTGCAGGTCACGGTCAACTCGCGCGACGAGGCGGGCGTGCCGCCGCGCACCTACACCTTCCAGCTCGCGCAGACCCGCCGCGGCACGCTGGCCACCGACGTGCCGCTCGACCCGGCCAAGCACTACGACATCTACGCGAGCACGACGAGCGGCGACCCGCCGATCCCGTCGGAGTCGGTCCTCACCGAGCTCGACCCGGCGGGCACGGTCGGCGAAGCTGCCGTTCGTCGAGCGCGTCCTGGGCGTCTTCGGCCGCCTCGTGGCCCGCATCCGCGGCCAGCTCGGGCGCTGAGGATCCGCTCGCGCCTGCGGCACCTCGCGCCCAGGTGAGGATGCACGGTTGTGGGCGTTACGAGGGCTTGGTCAACCTCGCCAACCGCGGCGCGAAGCTCGTGCCCGACGACGACGTGCTGCACTGCCAGAGCCCGAGGCCGTCGCCGCTGGTGGACAGGAACAGGTCCGGGAGGTTGCAGCGCTTGTCGCCCGAGCGCTGCGAGACCTGGTTGTACGAGCCGAGCGGATCGCTCGACGAGCTGGAGCGGGCGGCGAGCACGCGCGTCGCGGCCTTGGAGCTTGCGCTCCCGTCGTCCCAGAGCGCCACCACACGGCCCTTGGCGTCGACGCCGATGTCGCCGCCGTTGGTGTACCGGCCGCTGGAGCCGAGCTGACGCGGGTTGCCCCACGTCCCGGATGACGTCCGCAGCTGGACCTTCAGCGTGGTCCCGCCCCCGCTGGAGAGCGGGAAGAGCACGGCGGCACGGCCGCTCGCGTTCATCGCGAAACGCACCTGCCCTCGTCCCGGCCGGCCGTCGGTCAGCGCCTGCTCGCCGATGAAGTTCCCGCCCGGGGCGGCCTGCGTCGTCTTCGCGTGCAGCGGGCCGCTGGGCAGGGTGCCTTCGACCCAGAACGCGATCATCCCGCCGCTCCCCATCACGAACGTCTGCAGCGTGCTGATCGCCGCCGTCCCGATCTGCTCCTCGAACGCCGGTGCGAAGGCGCCCGTGCCGTCGCCGCGGGCGACGCCGATCAGCACCGCGGTCCCGCCGCCGGGGTTCACGGCCCAGGTGACGATGGGTCGCCCGGCGTTGTCGAGACCGAGCGAGAGGTAGGCGAGGCTCGCGTTCTCGCCCGTGTCGAGCGTCGCGACCTGCGGCGCCTGACCGGGTCGCAAGGTCGCGGCCTTGACGGTCGGGGGCCCGGGCGCGCCCTGAGGGCTCTCGATCCAGGCGACGACGCCGTTGCCGGACGCGTCCACGGCGGTCGCGACATCCGACACGCTCTGGCCGTCGGTCTGGAGCACGCTCGCCGTCCTCGGCAGCGACGAGCGCGAGCCCAGCGTGGCGGCGAGGCCGATCGGTGCGGTCCCCTCGGTGTCGAGCGTCCACGCGGCAACGAGCCTGCCGCTCGCGTTGACCGAGACCCGGGGCAGGTCGAATCCCGCGGCCCCGGCGTTGATCCCCACCGCCGAGCCCTGCGTCGCGTCGGACTTGATGGCGCGAATCTGCGCGGTCATCGTCTGCACGGCGCCGTTGCCGAACAGCTGCACGGCCTGGCCGTTCGCGCCCGCCGCGTAGGTGCCGACCCGGTACGGCGTCACGGTATGAGGCGTCGACCAGCCCGGCGCCGAGGCCTGCGCCGACGTCGCAAGGACGGCAAGCGCAGCGATCGGTGCGAGGGGAAACATCCGCCGGATCTGCATGGAGCGGCCTCCTAGGCCAGCGTCGTTGGCGTGGGCTCGGGCTCGGGTGCGGACGCGGGCGGCGCAGCGACCGCCGCGTCGCGCGCGCGGAACCACTCGTCGCCCTCGATCGAGAAGTTGGGGACGATCCGGTCCAGCCAGCGCGGGAACCACCAGTTCGCGCGACCGAGGAGCGTCATCACGGCCGGCACGAGCAGGCATCGCACGAGCGTCGCATCGACGGCCACCGCCACGCCCATGCCGACGCCGAACTGCTTGACGGTCGGGTCGCCATTGATGACGAACGCGAAGAAGACGCTGACCATGATGAGCGCCGCCGACGTGATGACGCGACCGGTGTGCGCCACGCCGTCGATCACCGCCTGGGTGTTGTCGCGCGTTCGCTCCCAGGCCTCCTTGATGTGCGTCATCAGGAAGACCTCGTAGTCCATCGACAGCCCGAAGAGGATCGCGAACATCATCAGGGGCACGAAGCTCACGATCGCCACCTCGTCGGCCAGACCGACGGCGGTCACCCCCCAACCCTTCTCGAAGACCGCGCTCACCACGCCGAACGCGGCGCCAATCGAGATGAGGTTCATCAGCCCGGCGGTCAGCGGGATCAGGACCGAGCGGAAGGCGACCATCAGCAGGAGGAAGCTCAGCCCGACCACGACGGCGATCGTCAGGATCAGCCGGCTCGAGATCTCATCGGCGAGGTCGACGTAGCCGGCCGTCGTTCCGCCGACGTCCGCGGTCATGTTCGAGCCCTTGGTCGCCGTCGGGATCGTGTCGTCGCGCAGGCGCCGGACGAGTTGCTCGGTGGCCCGGTCGGAGGGCGCAGTCGTCGGCGTCACGTTCAGGACGGCGGCGGTCCCCGACGAGTTGACGAGCGGTTCAGTGACCTTCTTCACGCCGCTGGTGTGCTCGAGATCGTCGCGCAGGTGCGTCAGGCGGGGATCCGTCGCCTTCTGATCGAGCTTCTTGCGCTGGTCGGCGGCCTTGTGCTCGATGTCCGTGGTCTGCTTGTCGAGCCCTGGCTGAACCTGGGCCTGGGCCTGGGACTGCGCCTGAGCCGGTGGCACCCCCTGCGCCTCGAGCTGCGCGGCGATCTGCTGCTCCTGCTTGTCGGCCTTCTCCTTGGCCTGGCTCTTCTGGTCGGACTCCTGCTTGTCGACGTCGTCGATCTTGGCCTGGTCGGGCTTCGCCGGTTGCTTGGCCATGTCGACGCTGACCAGCAGCGGTCCGTTCGTACCTGGGCCGAAGGCCGTCGTCAGCCCGTCGTACGCCTGACGCGCATCGGTGCTCTTCGGGAGCGCGCCGTTGTCCTGCTGGCCCAGGTACAGATCGAGCGCGGGAAGCGCGAGCACCCCGAGCACCGCGACCGCGACCAGCATCGACGGCAACGGGCGCCGCGCGACCAGGCGCGCCCACCGCTCCCAGCCGTGTGGATGGCCGTCATGCGCGGTGCGGCGGTGCGGCAGCGCGAGCCGATCGATTCGATCGCCGACGAGGCCGAGGAGCGCGGGCAACAGGGTGATGGAGGCTGCGGCGACGATCGCGACGACGAGCGCCGCCGTGTAGCCGAGCGTCGTGACCAGGGGGATGTTCACGACCGCCAGCGAGAGCAGCGCGACGATGACCGTGGTGCCGGCGAACACGACCGCGCCGCCCGATGTCGCGGCGGCGCGCGCGATCGACTCCGGACGTCGCCATCCCGGCGCGCCGCTGAGCCTGGTGGCGGGTGACGATGAACAGTGCGTAGTCGATGCCGACGCCGAGCCCGATCATCGTCGCGAGCGTCGGCGCCACGGTCGGGACCTCGGCGACCTGGCTGATCAGCGTGATGATCGACAGGCCGCTGACAAGCCCCACGATGGCCGTGATGATCGGCAGCCCCATCGCGACCACGGTGCCGAAGGTCAGCAGCAGCACGATCACCGCCATGCCCAGCCCGACGACCTCGCTGGAGTGGGTCTCGGGCTTCGAGACCTTCTGCCCTACGTATCCGGCGAAGCTGACGTCGAGGCCGGCGTGCCGAGCCGGGTCCGCTTCGCCGACGATCCGCTCGGCGTCGTCGGTCGTCAACTCGCTCGGGCCCGCGCTGAGGTTGAGCGCGATGTAGCCGATCCGCTTGTCCTTGGCCAGGATGTCCTTGCCCTGGCTGGACAGCGGGCTCGTGGCGTCCCGGACGGCCGGGTCCTTCTTGAAGGCCGCGATCGTGTCGTCGATCGGCTGCTTGAACTTCGAGTCGGTGAGCTGCGCACCCTGCGGCGCCTCGAGCACCACAGGGTTCGTGCCGTTGGCCTGCGAGGGGAAGCGCTCGGAGAGCAGGTCGGTCGCCTTCTGGCTGTCGCTGCCCGGGAGCGTGAGGTTGTCGTTGACGTCCGGGCCGACGGTGCGCGCAGCGATCGCCAGGACCGCGAAGACCACCAACCACACGCCGAGAACGGCCCAACGGCGGCGGACGCAGAGCCCGCCGAGGCCGTAGAGCAAGCGGGTCATCGGACCCCTCTGAGCAGTACGACCGCCACCCCGAGCGTCTTCACCGCGACACTCACTGGGCGACCCTACACGTTTGTTTAGCCGGCGAACCTGCTTTGCGACGGGCGGCGGCGAGGGTCGGCCTACGCGCCGTTCTCCTCGTGCCAGGGCGTGAGGATGCGCGGGCCCGTCGGCGGTGATGGCGATGGTGAACTCGAAGTGCGCGGCCAGCGAGCCGTCCTGGGAGTAGATGGCCCAGCCGTCGTCGCCCATGCGCACGCCGTGGCGCCCGGCGTTGACCATCGGCTCGACGGCGAGGACCATGCCCTCCTCGAGCAGGGGGCCGCGGCCCGGGTCGCCGTAGTTGGGGATCTGGGGGTCCTCGTGCATCGAGCGCCCGATGCCGTGGCCGACGAGCGAGCGCACGACGCTCAGGCCGTCGGCCTCGACGCGCGCCTGCACGGCGTGCGAGACGTCGCCCAGGCGGTTGCCGGCCCGGCACTGCTCGACGGCGTCGAAGAGCGAGGCCTTGGTGGTGTCCAGCAGCTTGCCGGCCACCGGCGTCACCTGGCCGACGGCGAAGGTCCGCGCCGCGTCGGCCACCCAGCCGTCGAGGACGACGCCGACGTCGATCGAGATGACGTCGCCGCGCTCCAGGCGGTAGGGGCCCGGGATGCCGTGCACGACCATCGAGTTGGGCGACGCGCAGATCGACCCCGGGAAGCCGCGGTAGCCCTTGAAGGCGGGCGTGGCCCCCTGCGAGCGGATGAACTTCTCGGCCGCCTCGTCGAGGTCGGCGGTGGTGACGCCCTCGCGGACCTTGCCCTCGAGCAGGCGCAGCGTGCGCACGAGGATCGCGCCGGCCGCCGCCATGCGGTCGATCTCCTCCGGGGACTTCTTGATGATCACAGCTCGTCTTCGAGGCGCAGCGTGGCGATCGAGGCCCGGATGTGATCGTGGACCTCGGTCGGGCTGCGGGTGCCGTCGAAGCGTCGCAGCAGGCCGCGCTCCTCGTAGTACTCGACCAGCGGCTCGGTCTGCTTGTGATAGACGCCCAGGCGCTTGCTGACGGTGGCCTCGCGGTCGTCGTCGCGCTGCACGAGGCGCGAGCCGTCCTGGTCGCAGACCTCGTCGCGCTTCGGCGGGTCGGTGTAGATGTTGTAGACGTGGCCGGACTTCACGCACATGCGCCGGCCGGACAGGCGGCGGATGATCTCCTCGTCGGGCGCCTCGATGTAGAGGACCGCCGTGAGCGTGCGGTCCAGGCGGCCGATGGCCTCCTCGAGCGCCTCGGCCTGGCCGACGCTGCGCGGGAAGCCGTCGAGCAGGAAGCCGTCCTGCGCCGACTCGCTCTCCACGCACTCGAGGATCACCCCGATGATGACCTCGTCGGGCACGAGGTCGCCGTTGTCCATGTACTCCTTGGCCTTCTGGCCGAGCTCGGTCCCCTCGGAGACGGCCTTGCGCAGGATGTCGCCCGTGGCGATGTAGGCCAGGTCGAAGTCCTCACGCAGGCGCTCGGCCTGCGTGCCCTTGCCCGCGCCAGGCGGGCCGAGAAGGATGAGATTGAGCTCGGACACGGTCGAGAAAGGGGCGTTCTCGTGGACCTCCGAACGGCGCAGGAAGCGTGAGCCGGGCATCGGAGGGCGCAGCGAAGCCGGAGATCCTAGTTACTTGAGGAAGCCCTCGTAGTTGCGCATCATCA
The DNA here is from genome assembly GCA_963807305.1 of uncultured Actinomycetes bacterium. Taxonomy (GTDB): domain Bacteria; phylum Actinomycetota; class Thermoleophilia; order Solirubrobacterales; family Solirubrobacteraceae; genus JAOPZW01. The sequence continues at coordinate 6,860 of CAWEBN010000006.1, read as the reverse complement.
GCTGGGCTTCGAGCTGTTTCATCGTGTCCAGCGCGACGCCCACCACGATGAGCAGCGAGGTGCCACCGAAGTAGAAGCTGCGTGTGGCCCCGGTCGACGCCACGAGCAGCGTCGGCAGGGCCGCGACGGCGGCCAGGTACAGCGCGCCGGGGAAGGTCAGGCGCGCGAGGATGCGATCCAGGAACTCGGCCGTCGGTCTGCCTGGCCTCACGCCCGGGATGAAGCCTCCGTACTTCTTGAGGTTGTCGGCCTGGTCGACCGGGTTGAAGGTGACCGCCGTGTAGAAGTACGTGAAGAGGATGATGAAGATCGTCTCGCCGATGACGTAGGGCGCCTTCGACGGGCTGAAGAAGTTCGAGAGGTCCTGCGCCCACGGCTGCTGGATGAGCTGGCCGACCGTCGGCGGGAAGGCCATGATCGAGGCGGCGAAGATGACCGGGATGACGCCGGCCATGTTGACGCGCAGCGGCAGGTAGGTCTGGCCGCCGCCGCTCATGCGCCGCCCGATGACGCGCTTGGCGTACTGGATCGGGATGCGCCGCTGGCCCTCCTGCATGAAGACCACCGCGGCCACGACGGCGAGCGCGATGAACGGCAGCATGACCTTGAAGACCTGGTCGGGGTTGGTCCACCAGGCCTGGAGGCCGCCGGGCAGGCGCGCGACGATCGACGCGAAGATCATCAGCGAGATCCCGTTGCCGATGCCGCGCTGGGTGATGAGCTCGCCCATCCACATGAGCAGGACCGTGCCCGCGGTCAGCGAGATGACGATCATGAACACGTGCGGGCGTGTCGAACTTGGGGATGATCGGCGCGCCCGAGCCCGCCGACTGCCCGAAGCTCTTGAACAGGAAGACGTAGCCGATCGACTGCGCGAAGGCCAGGCCGACGGTGAGGTAGCGCGTGTACTGCGTGATGCGCGCCTGGCCGACCTCGCCCTCCTTCTGCAGCTTCTCCAGCGACGGCACGACGACCACCAGCAGCTGCAGGATGATCGAGGCCGTGATGTACGGCATGATCCCGAGCGCGAAGAGGGCGATGCGCGACAGCCCGCCGCCGCTGAACGTGTTCAGCAGGTTGAGCACGCCGCCCCCGCCGAACTGCTTCTGGACGGCGTTGACGGCCTTGACGTCGACGCCCGGCACGGGGATGTGCGACCCGAGCCGGTAGAGGCCCAGCAGCAGCGCCGTGAAGGCGAGCTTCTTCCGGATATCGGCGACCCGGAAGGCGCTGAGGATGGTCGACAGCATCGGTCGAGGGAGGTTACTCGACCACGTTGCACGTCCCGCCGGCAGCCTCGATGGCCGCGCGGGCGGAGGCGCTGAAGGCGTGCGCGTGGACCGTCAGGGCCTTGGTGACCTCGCCCTTGGCGAGGATCTTCACCGGGATGCCCTTGCGGGTGCCCAGGCCCTTGTCGCGCAGCGCCTCGAGGGTCACGTCGGCGCCCTTGTCGAAGCGCGCCTCGAGATCCTTGAGGTTGACCGCCTGCGTGTGCGTGCGGAACGGCTCGAAGGGCATCGACTGCTTCTTGTTGGGCCCGCGCAGCTTGCGCATGCGCATGTGGATGGGCATCTGCCCGCCCTCGAAGCGCGCGCGGTCCTTGGCGCCCGAGCGCGCGCCGTAGCCCTTCTCGCCGCGCCCGGAGGTCTTGCCCATGCCCGAGCCCTCGCCGCGGCCGACGCGCTTGCGCGCCTTGCGGCTGCCGGGGGCGGGCTTCAGCGTGTGCAGTCCGAAATCACTCATCGATCTTCACCAGGTGTCGCACGCGATGCACCATGCCGCGCGCTTGCGGGGTGTCCTTGACCTCGACCGTGTGGCCGATCCGGCGCAGACCGAGCGAGCGCAGGGTGTCGACCTGCTGGCGGTTGGCGCCGTTGCGGCTCTTGACCTGCGTCACCTTCACGCCGGCTCCTCCTCCACGGCGACCTGCGCCTCCTCGGCGGCCTCGGTCGTGCCGTTGACGCCGGCGAGCGTCTCGGCGGCCTGCTTCTCGCCGCCCAGGCCGAGGACCCCGTTGATCGACAGGCCGCGCAGCTCGGCGACCTCCTCGGGCGTGCGCAGGCCCTGCAGGCCGGCGACGGTCGCCTTGACGAGGTTGATCGGGTTCTGCGAGCCCAGCGACTTGGAGAGGATGTCGTGGATGCCGGCCAGCTCGAGCACCGCGCGCACGCCGCCGCCGGCGATGACGCCGGTACCGGGCGAGGCGGGCTTCAGGAAGACGCGACCGGCACCGAAGATGCCCGTCGTCGTGTGGGTGATCGTCGAGCCGTGCTTGGGCACGCGGAAGAGGTTCTTCTTCGCGCGCTCGACGCCCTTCTGGATCGCCAGCGGGACCTCGTTCGCCTTGCCGTAGCCGACGCCGACCACGTCCTTCTCGTCCCCTACGACGACGAGCGCCGTGAACGAGAAGCGCCGGCCGCCCTTGACGACCTTGGCCACGCGGTTGATCTCCACGACCCGCTCCTGCAGGTCGAGCCCGGACTGGCTGACAGAACGGTCGATGCCGTCCTTCATACCTTCAAGCCTCCTTCGCGCACGCCGTCGGCGAACGCCTTCACCTTGCCGTGGTAGCGGTAGCCGCCACGGTCGAACAGCGCGCTGTCGATGCCGGCCGCCTTCGCGCGCTCGGCCAGCAGCTCGCCGGCCTTGCCGGCCTGCTCCATGGGCTTGAGCCCACGCAGGTCGCCCTCGGTCCACGACACGGCGGCCAGCGTGCGCCCGCCGATGTCGTCGATGAGCTGGGCGTGGATGCCGCGGTTGGAGCGGAACACCGAGATCCGCGGGCGCTCGGCGGTGCCGGACACCTTCGCGCGGACGCGGTGGCGGCGCTTGAGCCGCGCCTGGGGCTTCGTGACGACGGTCATGCGCGCTTGCCCACCTTTCGGGCCACGTACTCGCCCTCGTAGCGGATGCCCTTGCCCTTGTAGGGCTCCGGCGGCCGCTGCTTGCGGATGTAGGCGGCCATCTCGCCGACCTGCTGCTTGGAGATGCCCCTGACGACCACGCGCGTGGGCTGGGGCACCTCGAACTCGATGCCGTCGGGCGCCTTGACCGGGACGGCGTGCGAGTAGCCCAGCGCCAGCTCGAGGTCGCGGCCCTTGAGCTGCGGCGCGGTAGCCGACGCCCTGGATCTCCAGGCGCTTCTCGAAGCCGGCGGTCACGCCCTCGACCATGTTGGCCACCAGCGAGCGCGTCAGCCCGTGCAGGGCGCGGTGCTCGCCGCGGTCGGTCGGGCGCTTGACGAGCAGCTCCTCGCCGTCCTGCTCGACGGCGATGTCGCGCGGGATGCGCTCGGTGAGCTCGCCCTTGGGGCCGTTGACGCGCACGAGCTCGGGCTCGATGGAGACGGTCACGCCCGCGGGCACCGGGATGGGCTTTCTGCCGATGCGGCTCATGCGATCACCAGACGTGCGCGACGACCTCGCCGCCGACGCCCGCGTCGCGGGCCTCGTGGCCGGTCATCACGCCCCTCGACGTGGACACGATCGCGGTCCCCATGCCGCCGAGGACCTTGGGGATCTCGGTGTGGCCGACGTAGTGGCGCTGCCCGGGGCGCGAGACGCGCTTGAGGCCGGTGATGGCCGAGCGGCGCTCGTCGGTGTACTTGAGCGTCACGCGGATGAGCTCGCCCGGGTGGTCGGTGGTCGGCGCCTCGATCTCGAAGTCGCGGATGTAGCCCTGCTCCTTGAGGATGCGGGCCATCTCGCGCTTGAGCTTGCTCGAGGGGATCTCGACCTCCTGGTGCGCGGCGGTGATGCCGTTGCGCACGCGGGTCAGGAAGTCGGATACGGGGTCGGTCATCGACATGCGATCTACCAGGAGCTCTTGGTCATGCCCGGCACGTAGCCGTTGTGCGCGAGCTCGCGCAGGCAGATGCGGCACACACCGAACTTGCGGTACACCGAGCGGGCGCGGCCGCAGCGGCGGCAGCGCGTGTACTCGCGGGTCTTGTACTTGGCGGGGCGCGCCTGGCGCACGCGCTGCGAGGTCTTCGCCATCAGGCGCTCTCTCCGTTCTGGGACTGCTCGGACTGCACAAAGGGATTGCCCTCGCGGCTGAAGGGCATGCCGAACGCCTCGAGGAGGGCGTAGGCCTCGGCGTCGGTCTGGGCGCTCGTCGTGATCGTCACGTCGAGGCCGCGCACCGCGTCGACCGCGTCGTAGTCGATCTCGGGGAAGATGATCTGCTCGCGGACGCCCAGCGAGTAGTTGCCGCGGCCGTCGAACGACGTCGGCTTCAGGCCGCGGAAGTCGCGGATGCGCGGGATCGCGATCGTCATGAGGCGATCGAGGAACTCGTAGGCGCGCTCGCGGCGCAGGGTCACCGAGAGGCCGACGGGCATGCCCTCGCGCACCTTGAACTGCGCGATCGACTTGCGCGCGCGGCGCACGCTGGGCTGCTGCCCGGCGATGGTGGCCGAGCTGCTCGGTGGCGGCGTCGAGGACCTTCGAGTCCTGCTTGGCGTCGCCCACGCCCATGTTGAGCGTGATCTTCTGCAGGCGCGGGCGCCTGCATGGCGCTCGAGTAGCCGAAGCGCTCGATGAGCTGCTGGCGGATCTCGTCGTTGTATCGCTCTTTGAGACGGGCCATGGCTCTCAGTCCAGCTTGCTCTGCGACCGCCGCGTCACGCGCATGCGCTGCCCGCCCTCGCGGGAGATCCCCACGCGCGTGGGCTTCTTGTCCTTGGGGTCGATGAGCATGACGTTGGAGATGTGGATCGGGCCTTCCTTCTCGATCACGCCGCCCACGGTCTCGGCCCGCTGGGCGCCGGGGACCTGCTGGGGGCGCTGGTGGCGCTTGACGATGTTCAGACCCTCCACGAAGACCTTGGACTTGCCGGGGTCGACGCGCAGGACGCGGCCTGTCTTGCCGCGGTCCTTGCCGCTGATGACGACGACCTCGTCGTCGCGACGGATCTTCGCAGCCATGCTAGAGCACCTCCGGCGCGAGGGAGACGATCTTCATGAAGTTGCGCTCGCGCAGCTCGCGGGCCACCGGGCCGAAGATGCGCGTGCCGCGCGGGTTGTTCTGGGCGTCGATGATCACCGCGGCGTTCTCGTCGAAGGCGATGTAGGTGCCGTCCTCGCGGCCGAACTCCTTCTTCGTGCGCACGACGACGGCCTTGACGACCTCGCCCTTGCGGACGGTCCCCTGCGGGTTGGCCGTCTTGACGGTGGCGGTGATGACGTCGCCGATGCCGGCGTAGCGCCGGCGCGAGCCGCCCTGGACGCGGATGCAGAGGATCTCGCGGGCGCCCGTGTTGTCGGCGACCTTCAGGCGCGTCTCGTTCTGGATCACTTCGCACGCTCCAGGATCTCGACCAGGCGCCAGCGCTTGGTGCGGCTCATGGGGCGCGCCTCGACCACGCGCACGAGGTCGCCCTCGTTGGCGTCGTTGCGCTCGTCGTGGGCGTGCAGCGTCGTCGAGGAGCGCACGATCTTCTGGTAGCGGCGGTGGCGGCGGGCCACGTCGATGCGCACCGTGATCGTCTTGTCGGCCTTGTCGGAGACGACCTTGCCCAGGCGGACCTTGGGCGCGCCCGGCCCGTGCTCGGCCGGCGGGGTGCCCTCGCCCCTGGCCTCGCCGCGCTTGGCCTTCTCGCTGGCGCGCCGGCGGCGTGCGGGCGGCGGCCTTCTGGCGGCGCAGCTCGGCGCGCTCCTCCGGCGTGGCGGGGCGGCGGGTGCCGCGGCGGGCGCGGCGTGGCGACCTTGCGCTCCTTGGGCGTCGACGGGCGGGGCCTGCGGGCGCCGCGGGCGGCGGGCTCGGCGGCGGCGGGTGCCTCGGCCGCGGGCTCCTCGGCCGCACGGGCTCCTCGGCGACGGGCTCCTCGGCCACGGGCTCCTCGGCGGCAGGCGCCTCCTCGGCAGCGGCCTCGGGCGCAGCCTCCTCGGCCGCGGCCGCCTCGGGCGCGGCCTCCTCGGCGGCAGCCTCCGGGCGCCGCGTCCTCGGCGGCTCGGTCGTCTCGGGGTTCTCTTGATCAGCCATCTCGTCTATCGAATCTCGTGGGTGTCGAGGCCGCGCTCGCGGGCCACGGTCAGGGCGCGGGCGAGGTCGCGCTTGGCGGAGCTCACGCCGGCGGTGTTCTCGAGCTCGCCGGTGGCGAGCTGGAAGCGCAGGCCGAAGACCTCGCGGCGCGCGGTCTTGATCTGGTCGGCGAGCTCGTCGTCGTGCAGGTCGCGCAGCTCCTTGGCGGTCGTCATGCGTCCTCCCGCAGGGCGAACTTGGTCTTGATCGGCAGCTTGCGGCCGGCCAGGCGCATGGCCTCGCGGGCGAGCGGCTCGGGCACGCCGGCCAGCTCGAACATCACGCGGCCGGGCTTGACCACGGCGACCCAGCCCTCGGGCGAGCCCTTGCCGGAGCCCATGCGGGTCTCGGCGGGCTTCTTGGTGTAGCTCTTGTCCGGGAAGACGTTGATCCAGACCTTCCCGCCACGCTTGATCTTGCGGGTCATCGCGATACGAGCGGCCTCGATCTGGCGGTTGGTCAGCCAACCGGCCTCGAGCGCCTTCAGGCCGTACTCGCCGAACTGCACGCTGGTCTGGCCGCGCGAGAGCCCGGCACGACGTCCGCGATGGACCTTGCGGTGCTTGACGCGCTTGGGAGCGAGCATCTAGCGGCCACCTCCGCCTGCGGGCCACGGCCACCGCCGCCGCCACCGCCGGGTCGGCCACCGCCACCGCCGCCACGCCCGCCGCCGCCACCGCCGCGGCCACCGCCGAAGCCGCCGCCACGGCCACCGGGACCGGACCCACCCGGCCCGCCCGGACCGCGGCCACCGCCGCCGCCGCCGCGGCCACCGCCGCCGCGACCGCGCCCGCCACCGTCGCGGCCGTCGCGGCCACCGCGCCCGCCACGGCGAT
>CAWEBN010000005.1:0-1397839 GCA_963807305.1 uncultured Actinomycetes bacterium | reverse complement strand
GCCCTGCTCGACCGGGATGCCGAGCTCGGAGGCGAGCGCGACGTCGAAGCCGGGGATGGCGCCGGCGGGGCCGGTCATCACCGCGCGGGACACCGTGCCGGCGTCCTCCTGCATACGGTGGAAGTCCAGGGAGCTGCGCACCTCGGAGGCGATCCGGCGGACGCCGTCGAGCAGGATCTGGCGGGCGTGCTCGACGATCTGGCGATCGCCCGTGATGTCCTCGACCGGGTCCTGGACGCCGACGTGGGCCAGCCAGCCGTAGGCGTGCTCGAGCGTCAGGGCGGCGCGCTCGGCGAGCTCGACGGCGAGGGCCTCGACGCCGCTGCCGGAGGCGCGGGCGAAGGTGCACTCGGTGCCGCGGGCGACCGCGAGGTTGGTGAGGCCGCCGATCGCGAGGTAGAGGACGAGCTCGTCGTCGGGGCCGGCGCGGTGCAGCGCGCGGACGGTCGCGAAGGCGGAGAGGTCGACGCCCTCGGGCTTCAGGCCCGCGGAGCGCAGCGCGGCGAGGACCCGCTCGACCATCTCGCGGCGCGCCGCGACGAGCAGCACGCGCTGCCGGCGCCCGGCGGCGTCGTTGAGGACGGCGAGCGGCTGGTGGTCGAGCACCGCGTGCTCGAGCGGCATCGGAAGCTGGTCCTGCGCCTGGAAGCGCACCGCGGCGGCGAGCTCCTTGGCGTCCTCGAGGTAGGGCAGGTCGATGACGCGCACGACGATCTTCTGGTTGGCGAGGCCGACCCGGACGCGCTTGTCCAGGCCCTTGTTCTCGCGGTACAGCGCGCGCAGCGCTTCGGCCAGGCCCTCGACGTCGGCGACCTCGCCGTCGCGGATGATCCCGGGCTCGAGCGGCGCGAAGGCGGCCCGCTCGATGCGGACGCGGCCGTTGACGACGACCGACGCGGCAACGATGCCGGTCGCGTCGATGTCGAGCCCGACGAGAGTCTTGGAGCGCTTGGCCATTGGTAGAAGAAGAGGCGCTCGGCGGTTGGGGTGCCGGGACGCGCTCCCCTCTCATCGGCAGCGGCGGCCCGGACCTGAGGCGCCCGGCGAGCTGTGTCCGACATGCGTCCACGGGCCCGATCGCCCGTGGCGGCGACCCCTCAGAAGGTGTCGAGGTACGCGTCGACGAGCTCGTTGCCCACGAAGAAGGCAACCATCCCGCCCAGGGCGAGGAAGGGGCCGAACGGGACGGCCGTCTTGCGCCCCTCCTTGGCTCCCTTGCGCGCGATGATCGCGGCGCCGACCACCACGCCGGCGATGAGCGCGATGAGGATCGCCGGGGCCACCGCCCGCCCGAGGTAGAGGCCGAGCACGCCGGCGAGCTTGACGTCGCCCATGCCCATCCCGCGCGGGTAGAGCACGGCGGCGATGAAGAAGAAGCCGCCGCCCGCGACCGCGGCGATGAGCGCCTCGGGGAGGAAGTCGGTGTCGAGCGCGGCGATCGCGATGACCGCCGCGATGGCGGCCAGCCCGGTGATGCGGTTGGGGATGATCCGGTGGTCGAGGTCGATCAGCGTGATCGGGACGAGCGCCGTGACGAGCAGCAGGCCCAGGACGATGCGCACGGCGTCGTCCTGCGTGGCGACGACCGCGGCGTAGAGGGCGCCGGTCGTCAGCTCGACGAGCGGATAGCGCGCCGAGACCGGCGCTCCGCAGTGGTGGCACTTGCCGCGCAGCGCGAGCCACGAGACGAGGGGGATGTTGTCGACCGCGCGCAGCTGCGTGCCGCAGCTCGGGCAGTGCGAGCGCGGATGGCTCAGCGACTCGCCCCGCGGCAGGCGGTAGATGACGACGTTGAGGAACGATCCGACGATCAGGCCGCCGACGGCGGCGAGGGCGATGGCCAGGGCCATGGCGGGCACAAGCTAGCGGCGGGGGCGGATGCCCGCGCTCACCACTGACCGCTGCTCGGGCAGGCGCCCTTGCTCGGCGTGTTGCAGGTCCGGCTGACCGCGGCCGAGCCGCTCGTCTTGGTCACCGTGAAGGTGTTGGAGCTGGCCGACGTGGCCGTGATGACGTACGAGTCGGCGGCCGAGGAGGTGACCACCACGGTGCTCGGCAGCTTGGCCTCGAGGATCGCCGCGGGGCCGGTGGTGCCGGTCCAGGTGCAGTTGCCGTAGTCCTGCTGATCGGTGAAGCACGACTCGACCTGCGTGACCGCGCTGCGCGCGTCGGACTTCGCCGAGGCGTCCTGGCCCTTGGTCCGCTGGCCGAGGAAGGTCGGCAGAGCGATGGCGGCGAGGATGCCGATGATCAGGATGACGACGAGGAGCTCGATGAGGGTGAAGCCCTGGTCGTCGTCGCGCAGCTTGCGCAGCATTGGTGGTCCTTTGCGTTGGAAGCGGATGGCTTGCAGAACGCGGCGAGGCGGGCCCGGAGGCCCGCCTCGCGTGCGACGGCTAGTGGGTCTGGACTACCACCAGTTGCCGGCGGAGTCGGCCGCCGACTTGCAGGCGCCCGTGGCGTGCGCGGTGCAGGTACGGGTGATGACGCCCGTGCCCGTGGCCTTCGTGATCGTGAAGGTGTTGCCGCTCTTCGAGGTGGCAACGATGACGTACGAGTCGGCCGCGGCCGACGTGATGACGACGTTCGGGCCCAGCTTCGCGTCGGTCATCGACGCGGGGCCGGTCGTGCCGGTCCAGGTGCAGTTCGCGTAGGTCTGCTCGTCCGTGAAGCACGACTCGACCTGCGAGACGGCGTTACGAGCGTCGGACTTCGCGGCGGCGTCCTGGCCCTTCTTCTGCTGACCCAGGAAGGTCGGCAGAGCGATGGCGGCGAGGATGCCGATGATCAGGATGACAACGAGGAGCTCGATGAGCGTGAAGCCCTGCTCGTCGTCGCGCAGCTTGCGCAGCATTCAGGTCCTCCTAGGACTTGATTTGAGCGCCGGCTCCTCCTCGTTCGCCTCGGTGCCGCAGCCCGGCTTCCTCGAGATACCGAGGTCCGTGGCTTTGCGTCCCGCCTTCGCAGACGGTTTGCCCTTGGGCCGCCGAAGAAGACGGCTGATTACAACCCTGTGATCGACTGCCCCGGATGGGGTCTTGACCCCATGGCCCCACGTTGGACGGACGTCCGACGTCGGACCAGGAGCCGCGGCCTACTTCGCCGCGGGCTCCTGCTCGGTGTAGCGGTGCACGTGCCAGGCCGACTTCACGGGATCGAGGAAGTGCGGCGGCGAGCGGAAGGCGAGCCGCGGGTCGTACGCGTAGTCCTTGAGGAAGCCGTGGACCACCGAGCCGCCGCTGTTCTTGCCGACGGCGCCGCGGAACTTCTGCGCGATCATGCCGTTGATCGTCAGCTTGCCGATCGGGTCGCCGCAGTAGTAGCGGTCGACGGTGACCGAGTGCAGCAGGGTGAGGATCGCCGCGTCGATGCGCCGGTCGCCGGTGGCCATGTTGTTGCAGGTGGGGTCGTTGGGCGGCGTCGAGAGGGCGAAGGCGTTGGTGTCGTGCTCGACGCGCACGAAGCCGTCGGCGATGAGGCCGAGCATGGCGTCCCCGCCCGGGTCGCGGATGACGTCGCCCGTGACGACGAGGTCGTTCTGGGTCGCGATCGTGAGGTCGGTGTCGTAGGTCCCGCTGATCGTCGCGTCGCCGCAGCCGGAGACGTTGGGCGGCTGGGGCTTGGGCAGCGGGTCCTTGGACGAGTACGACGGATACAGCGCGGAGTACAGCGGGCACGAGCCGCTCGCCTTGACGTAGATGACGCCGTTGCTCGGGTAGGCCATCTGCGTGTTGTTGTAGGTCGGCAGGTTGGTGACGGTGATCTTGCCCGGCGCGGTGCCGAACTTGATCGTCGTCGGACCCGTGAAGGTGTAGCCGCCGGCCGCTGCAACCGTGGCCAGCGAGGCGTTGGTGGCCGGCATGCCGATCGTGCCCGACGCGGGGATCAGCGTGCCCTGGAAGTTCGGCACGCCGCTGCAGCCGCCCGAGCGCCAGCCGTTGCCCGACTCGATGCGGTCCTGGGCGTTACGGCCGAAGGTCGGCGTGCCGCAGGCCAGCAGCTCGTCGTTGGTGTGCAGCGGTCCGAGCAGCTTGTCGCCGGTGATGAAGGCGATGTTGTCGCAGCTCACGCTGCCCGGATAGGACGAGTTGTCGTCGGTGAACTTGCCGTCCCAGTTGTTGTTGCCGCGGTTCCACGGCGAGCGGTAGTACTCGGGGCAGTTGTTGGCCGCCCACGTCAACAGGTCGCCCTGCGGTCCGCCCGTCGGCCGTCCGTTGGAGCGCACCGAGTACCAGACGGGGTCGCTGGTCTCGTAGTCGGTGAACCACAGGAAGTCCAGGAAGCTGTCGCGCTTGAGCGCGGCGATCACCGAGCGTGTCACGGGCCCCTTGGCGCTCTGCGCCCGGCCGGTGACGCGGATGCGCAGCGTGCGGCTGTCGGCATCGATCATCGAGTCCGCGACCTTGGCCCCGGGCGTGCACTTCGAGTAGCCGTTGGCGGGCAGCAGCTCGATCGTGTACTGCGTCGTGGCGCCCGGCACCGTGGCCCACTTGCGCGGGTCCGGCGGCACGCGGTTCCACACGTCGTTGACCGCGTTGGGCGTCGGCACGCCCGTGCACTTCGCCCAGTAGTCGTTGTCGGTGTTGAGGCCGTAGAGGTACTCGTTGACCCCCGCCTCCGCGGCGGCCAGGGCCTGCTTGCGCGCCACGTCCTTGCCCGACTCGCGCGCGTCCCCGTCGACGGCGGCGAAGGCCGCGACGGTGGTCAGGGCGATGACGACCATCGCCCCCATGACGGCCACGAGGGTGAAGCCGGCCTCGTCACGGGCGCGGCTCAGGCGCTGACGGAGGCGACGGATCACTGCTGGCATTTCGCCCCCTTCAAGGGATCGGTCGGGTCGGCCGTGCGGAAGAAGACGGCCTGCTGGAAGGTCGAGTCGCGCCCGCTCGCCGCGGTCGCCCTGGTCGGGCGCGCGACGAAGCTGACGTTGACCTGGACCACGCGGCGGCTGTCGGCGACGCTCACCGGAGCGGTGATCGGCTGGTTGACCGACGCGGGCAGGTTGGCGTCGAACCCGAAGAAGCGGAGGAGCGGCACGCCCGACACGAGGGCGACCGGGTCGAGCAGGGTGCGCGTCTGCGTGGGGAGCGCCGGGAAGGTGACGTTGGTCAGCGACCCGGTGCCCTGCCAGGTGTCCTCCTTGAGCGCCGTGCCCTGGATGTAGATGTGGTGGCGCTGGGGCAGGCTGTCCTGGTCCTGGTTGTTGCCGTAGAACCAGACGTTGCTGCCGTCGCTGACCGTGGGCATGATCGGCGGCACCGCGCCGGGCATGCAGACCTGCGAGCGCAGCTCGGCACCGATGATCTCCATGGCCAGCCGGCCCCGCTGCGCCGCGTCGACGCGGTCCTGCGTCTTCTGGGCCAGCGGCGCGGACGCGTCCACGAGCATGAAGGCGGCGAAGAGCACCACGACGCCGATGGTCATGGCCATCAGCAGCTCGATGAGCGTGAAGCCGGATTCGTCGCGCGCGCGGGTCATGAGCACGCCGATGCACTGGCTGCCGTCAGTACGTTGAACACCTTCGCCGTCGCGCTCAGCGCGTTGAGCGTGACCGTCGATGTGACGCTGCGCGCAGTCGAGATGCTCGCCTGGAAGCGGTTGTCGACGCAGACGGAGTAGGTGCCGAACGGGAATCCCGGATCATCGAGGCGGAAGTTGGCGTTCGAGGTCCGCGCCGGATAGGTCTTCGGCGTGCAGCCCGCCGTGGTGCTCTTGACCCGCACGTACATCCCGGGCTTGTTGACCCCGTTGATCTGCGTCACGAGGTTGAGCGCCGGCACGTGGACCTTGACCGTGTGGTCGAGCTTGCCGGGGAGAACCGAGAGAGCGTCGGGCGTGATCCCGGTGGGGGCCGCGTTGTTGGCGCAGTCGCCCGCGAACGCGCTGTAGGCGGCCGGGAACGGGAACAGCGTCGGCGTCGTGGTGATCGCCTTCGGCACGCTCGAGTCGGTGAAGTAGCGCACGCCGCTGTTGGTGGTCACGCCGGCGTTGGAGAAGCCCACCGAGCCCTGGAAGGAGTCGATCTCGGGGCGGTCGTCGGGGTCCGTCACGAAGTTGGCCGTCGCCTGGCCCGCCTGGTCGTAGGTGAGCGAGAGCGTGGCGACCGTCTGGCTGCCGACCGAGGACGTGCCCGTGGCGTTCGCGTTGCCGTTGGCGTCGACGTAGCCCGACGCGGCGGCGGTGACGTTGTAGCCCCCGACGGGCTCGTAGCCGAAGAAGGCGCAGCCGTTGGCGTCGGTGAGCTGGACGTCGTTGGCGGGGCCGTTGATCGAGACGTTGACGCCGGCGCGGCCCGTGCCGTCGGCGCCGACGACCGCCACCGCGAGGCTGCCCTCGTCGCTCGTGAAGGTGCCGGGCGCCGGGGTGACGGTGCTCGTGACCACGATCGGCTTGAGCGGGATGTTCTTCGCCGACACCACCGAGGTGATCTTCAGGTAGTCGGCGGCCGCGCCGTTGGCCGTGCAGTCGGTGGTGCCCTTGGAGTCGGCGATCCACTCGGCGCGCGAGTCAACGACGTAGGCGATCTTGCCCATGACCACCGGGTCGCGGTGCTCGCGGAAGTTGTTGAGGGTGGCGACCGGCATGGCGCGCATGCGCTCCTGGTCGTCCTGGGCCACCGCGGCGGCGCCGGCGCGCGTCTTGGACTTGCCCGAGACCTGCGCGGCGCTGTTGAGCGCGCCGAAGAGGGCCACGCCGATGACCGCGACGAGCACGGCGGAGACGAGCACCTCGATGAGCATCGAGCCGCGCTCGTCGGCGAGGCTGCGGGACGGCGTGGAGGTCATGTCGGTCACCACCCCGTGACGTCGGCGCGAGCGGGGCGCCGCCGGAGGCCGAGACCGCTCCCGTGGACGTATTGCCGAACCTGGGGCGCCGGTGTGGACCGATGGACTACCGGCGAATGAGGATGGCCCGGCGCAGCGCGACCTGCCGCCCGCTGCCATCGACGGCCTTGCCGGTGACGACCACGGTGACCCGCGGGGCACGCTTGAGCCGGGTCAGCGCCCGGCGCGCCAGGCGCAGGGTGACCACGGCGACGCCGGCCTTCTTGAGCTTGACCGTCGCCGAGGCCAGCAGATAGGGCTTCGTCTTGGACTTCGAGAGCCCCAGGCGGCGGGCGTCGGCGGGCTGCAGGCCGGCCGAGACGCTGCACGTCGCGGCGCGGTCGGCGGTGCAGCGCAGGCCCAGGCCCTTCTTGGTCACGAGCTTGAGTGTCTGGATGGCTGCGCCCTCGAGGCCCGCTCCGAGCGTGGCTGCAGTCGCCCCGCCGCTCGGCGATCCGCCGCCGGAGCCCGCGCTCCCGCCTGAGCCGCCGGAACCGCCGCTCCCGCCGGAGCCGCCACCGGAGGGGCCCCCCGTGCCGGGATCGAACGGCGTGGAGCCCGCCCGCGCCCCCGCCCCCGCCCCCGCCGGGCGGCGCGTTGACCACCAGCGCGCCGCGCGCCACAGCCGTGCGCCCGTCGTCGTCCGTGGCCCGCACGCCGATGCTCATCACCGTGGCATTCGGGAAGCTGCGGGTCACGAGCGGCGAGGCGCCACCGTCGGTCTCGTAGCTGCCGTTGCCGTCGAGGTCCCACTCGTAGCGCACGATGGTCCCGTCGTCGGTCGACGCGCCGGCATCGAAGGTCACGGGCTGGCCGGCCACCACCGGGTTCGGCGCGGCCATGAAGGCAGGCGACGGCGGCGTGGTGGCGATGACGTTCAGCGTGGTGGTCGCCGTGCGCGTGGCCCCGTCGCCATCGGTCACGCGCAGCTTGATGGTGTGGCTGCCGGGCGTGGCGAAGAAGACGCTGGGCTGCGGGCCGGTGTAGTCGTTGAAGTCGTCGTCGCCGTCGGTCTCCCACTCGTAGCTCGTGATGGACCCGCCGTCGGGGTCGTTGGAGCCGGATCCGTCGAGCGTCGCGGAGGTCTGCTCCTTGACGTTTGCGGGCAGGCCGATGACCGCGTTGGGGAGCCGGCTGACGATGAGGTCGAGCGAAGCGGTGCCGATGACGCCGTTGACGTCGCTGACGCGGACCCGGATCGTGCGCTTGCCGCGCGAGGCGAAGCTCACGGTGCGCGTCGCGGCGTCGTCGTGGAAGCCGGTGCCGTCGTCGAGGTCCCACTCATAGCGCGTGATGGCCCCGGCGGCCGAGCCCGAGCCCGAGGCGTCGAGCCCCACGCCGGCGCCCGGGTCGACGGGGTTGGCCGTCGCGGTGAGCTTCGCCACCGAGCGCGGCGCGCAACTCGCCGGCGCGATCCGCAGCGTCCAGCTGTTGACCCGGCCGATCTCGGTGTCGTTGGGCTCGGAGGCCACCAGCTGCCAGTCACCCTGCTGCTGGCGCCCGGCCATCGCGCTCAGGTCGCCGTCGGCCTTGAACGTTCCCGTGTACGGAGCCGCGGCGGGCGAATCGAGGCTCGTCGCGCCCGGGTCCGGTACGAGCTCGGTCCCGGTGAAGGGCTGGCCGGCGGCCCCGCGCCCCGCGTCGACGAGCGGCACCATCGTGCCGTCGGGCGCCTTGAGCGCGAGCGACAGATGCCTGATGTCCGGGTGGGTGAGGCTGCCGATGACGACCCGCACCTTGTCGACGATCCCCGGGTCGCTGACGTGGGCGATGCCCGCGTAGCTGACCGCCGCCAGGTGCTGCCGCAGGCTGGGCAGCGTCTCGCCGATCACGGCCGGACTGCCCACGTGGTCCTCGAAGTCCCCCTGCGCGCCGGTGTCGATCGTGAACGGCACGTCGGCGCTGCCGCTGCCGTTGGTCAGCGTCAGGGTGAAGTGCAGGCTCGTGCCGCAGGGCAGCGAGGGGTCCAGCGTGACGCGCAGGGGCGTCGTGTTGGCCGCGTCGGCGCTGCTCGGGATATCGGGGTATGCGGAGCTGCCCTGGTCGACCGAGACCCCGGCCGTCTGCGCGGAGAGCGTGGCCGTCAGCCCGGTCAGCGTCGCGCCCCCGGCGTTGTGGACCGACTCGGTGATGACCAGGGTGTCGCCGCCGGCGACGACGCCGTCGTTCGGGCTGTCGGAGACCGCGACTGACGTGTGCGTGAGCGGCAGGACCGCCGCCTGGGCCGCGGGCGCAGCGCCGAGCGCCGCGAGGGCCACCGTGATGCTCAGGGCGATCAGGCGCGCGAACGTGGGCATACGAGCCGCCCATCGGCCTGCGCGCGCCACCCTCAAGCGCCGGCGCGCCCACTTCGGCCCTTCGTCCAGGCCCGCCCGGCTAGGCGGCGTCGTCGGGCGGCTGAGCGGCGCCGACGCGGCGCGCGGCCTGGGCGTCGTGGCCGGGAATGACCTGGCCGCTGCCCTCACACCACGGACAGCTGACGGTCGAGGCCGAGCCTCCCAGGCGCGAGACGATCCGCCCCGTGCCGCGGCACGGGGGGCAGGGCCTCGCGGCCTGCTCGGAAGTGGTGGCGTCGTCGTCGGCCATCGGCCGGATGAGGCTACAGGGCACAATCGGGTCGTGACCGCCGACGGGCGCTTCGCCCCCTCCCCCACCGGCACCCTGCACGTGGGCAACCTGCGTACGGCGCTCGTGGCCTGGCTGTTCGCCCGCAGCCAGGACGCCCGCTACCTGATGCGCATGGAGGACCTCGACACGGGCCGCGTGCGCGAGCGCTTCTACGAGGAGCAACTCCACGATCTGACCGCGCTGGGGCTCGATTGGGACGGCCCCGTCGTGCGCCAGTCACAGCGCATCGCGCTCTATGAGCAGGCGCTGGGCGCCCTGCGCGCCGCCGGCCTCGTCTACGAGTGCTGGTGCACGCGCGCGGAGATCCGCGAGGCGGCGTCCGCCCCGCACGGTGACCTGCCCGAGGGCGCCTACCCGGGCACCTGCCGGCGCCTGAGCACGTCGCAACGCGCGGAGCGGGAGGCCGCCGGGCGCCCGCCGGCCCTGCGCGTGCGCGCCGATGCGGCACGCGTCGCCTTCGACGACCGCCTCGTCGGGCGCTTCGAAGGGGTGGTCGACGACTTCGTCGTGCGTCGCAATGACGGCGTGTTCGCGTACAACCTGGCGGTGGTGGTCGACGACGCGGAGCAGGGCGTGGGCGAGGTGGTGCGCGGCGCCGACCTGCTGGACTCCACCCCGCGCCAGCTGTGGCTCGGCGGCCGGCTCGGGCTGCCCGCCCCCCGCCACGCGCACGTGGCGCTCATGTTCGGGCCCGACGGGGAGCGCCTGGCCAAGCGCCACGGCGCCGTGACGCTGGCCGACCGCGCCGCGGCGGGTCAGCCGGCCGCCGACGTTCGCGACGAGCTCGCCGCGTCGCTGGCGCTGTGCGCGCGCGGCGAGGGCCTCACGCCCGCCGAACTGGTCGAGCGCTTCTCCGTGGGGAACCTGAGGGCAGCGGCATGAGCTGGGTGCGCACCTGGCTGCCGGTGGCGATCATCGTCGCCGGATTCGTCCTCGCCGCGGTCACGGGCTTCAGCGACACGGGCCTGGAGGGCGGAGCCCTGCTCGTCTCCGCCGGGCTCTCGGTCTGGCTCATCAACCTGCTCTACCGGATCGGCGTCAAGGGCGATCGCGAGCGCGACGACGAGGACCGCGCACGCGCCTATTTCGACGAGCACGGGCGCTGGCCCGACGAGGAGCGGGGCCGGGATGGCCGCTGAACACGTAGATTCACCGGATGGCAGACGGGGTCGTCGCTGAGCTCGCCGCCCAGGCGCGAGCCTCGGGGCGGCTCGGGATCGATACGGAGTTCATGGGCGAGGGGCGCTATCGCGCGCTGCTCTGCCTGATCCAGATCGCGGTCGAGACCGACGACGGCGTCCGCGTCGAGGTCCTCGATCCACTGACCGAGGAGTTCGACCCCGCGCCGCTGGCCGCCCTGCTGGCCGACCCCTCGATCCAGGTCGTCCTGCACGCCGGCCGCCAGGACGTCGCGCTGCTGCGCCGCGAGTGGTCCACCGACCTGCGCGGGATCTTCGACACGCAGGTCGCGGCGGGCTTCGCCGGCCTGCGCGCACAGCTCGGCTACGAGGCGCTCCTGCACGAGATGGTCGGCGTGCGCCTGCGCAAGAGCGCGTCGTTCACCCGCTGGGACACGCGGCCGCTGAGCGACGAGCAGGTCGGCTACGCGCGCGAGGACGTGCTGCACCTGCTCCAGCTGGCCGACGCCCTTCAGTCCACCCTGCGCGACCGTGGCCGCCTCGACTGGGCGCTCGAGGAGTGCCGCGCCCTTGAGGACGCCTCCGACGAGCGCGAGCCCGAGACGATCTTCCACCGCCTGCCGCGGGTGAACTCGCTCGAGCCCTCCCAGCGCGCCGTGGCGTTCGAACTCGTGCGCTGGCGCGAGGAGGCCGCGCGCGACACCGATCGCCCGGTGCCCAGCGTCCTGGCCGACGCGGCGCTCGTCGAGGTGGCCAAGCGTCGCCCGGGCTCGCTCGAGCGCCTCGCCCAGATCCGTGGCCTCAACGAGAGCACGCTGCGCCGCCGCGGACGCGCGATCCTCGAGGCGGTCGAGCGTGGGCGCGAGCGCAATCCGATCCCGGTCGACGGCGACCGCCCCACCCCCACCGACGCGAAGGACGCCCCGCTCATCGCCCTCGGCGAGGCCCTCGTGCGCGCCCGCGCATCGGAGGCGGAGCTCGCCTACGAGCTCATCGCGGCGCGCGCCGATCTGCAGCGGATCGTCACGGCGGTCCGCACCTCGAGCGACGAGCCCAACGTGCGCACGCTCCAGGGCTGGCGGCGCGGCGTCGTGGGCGCCGAGCTCATCGAGCTGCTCAAGGGCCGGCGCTCGCTGCGGGTCGGCCCCGGACGAACGATCGAGGTGACCGGCTAGCGCCGGGGTACTCTTCGGCCATGCGCCCTGCGCTCGGAGTCCTGCTCATCTGCGCGCTGACGCCTCTGGCCGCCGGCTGCGGCGCCGGAGACGACGTCAAGAGCGCCGTCGACCCCGTCGCCCAGGCGGCGACGAACACCCAGAACGCCGGCAGCGTGGCGATCGCCATGAGCGGCGGGGCGTCGGCCGCCGGCCAGGAGATCCCGCTGCAGGGCGAAGGGGTCTTCGACCTCAAGGGCAAGCGCGGGCGCTTCACGATGACCACGAGCGTCCCCGGGCAGCAGGGCGTCAAGATCGAGGAGATCGTCGACGGTCTCGTGCTCTACATGCACAGCGACGCGCTGGCCAAGGGCCTGCCCGCCGGCAAGACGTGGCTGAAGCTCGATCTCAAGGCGGCCGGCGCCAAGCAGGGCGTCGACATCGCCCAGCTGCAGTCGCTCAGCGGCGGCGGCGACCCGACGCAGTTCCTGAGCTACCTGGCCAAGGCGGGCGACGTCCGGAAGGTCGGCACCGAGGACGTCAACGGGACCTCGACCACCCACTACCACGCGACGATCGCCTTCGACAAGCTGGCCGGCACGGCCGGCAAGGCCGCCGACTCGGTGCGCCAGCTCGAGCAGATGACCGGCGTCAAGCAGCTGCCGACCGACATCTGGATCGATGCGAGCCGGCGCGTGCGCCGCCAGACGGTGGCCATCAGCACGACGCGGCCGCTGCCCATCAAGTTCTCGTTGCAGATCGACTACAAGCGCTTCGGCGTGCCGGTCGACGTGCACGCGCCCCCCGCCGACGAGACCGTCGACTACACCGACGTCGCGGGCGGCGGCTGAGCGCGCGCGCCGCACTCGGGCGGCGGCTGAGCGCCCGCGCGCCGCACTCGGGCGGCGGCTGAGCGCCCGCGCGCCGCACTCGGGCGGCGGATGAGCGCGCGCGCCGCACTGGGCGGCGGATGAGCGCCCTCGCGCGGCGCTCGGGCGGCGGCGGCGCCTGTTAGGGCACCCTAAGCTAGGATGGGGGTCGTGCGCTACGAGACCCTCGAGCACGCCGTCGACCTGCCCCGCGCCGGAGTCTGCGCGCGCCGGCTGGCGCGCTTCGAGCGCGACTTCGCGCGCTGGCTGCAGACCGCCGACGGGCGCGGCGCGGCGTTGCGCGCGAGGCGGACGCTCGCGCGATCGCATCGCGGCGAGCCGGCCGGGCGTCGTCAGTCGCGCTGACGGCAGTCCGCGCACAGCCCGCGGACGACGAGCTGGGCGTCGTCGACCGCGAACCCCGCGTCCTGCGCGGCGGCCATGACGCTGCTCTGGTCGAGCTCGGCGTCGACGTCGACGATGACGCCGCAGCGCGTGCAGACCGCGTGATGGTGATCGGCGACGCGCGCGTCCCACACGACGGTGCCGCCCTCGGTCGCCACGCGGCGGATGACCCCGAGCTGCTGGAGCAGCTCGAGTGCCGCGTAGACGGTCGGCAGTGAGACGCCGGGCATCTGCGTGCTCACGTGGCCGTAGACGACCTCCGCGGTGACGTGACCGTCGAGCTCGCGCAACGCGCGGGCAATGGCGATCCGCTGCGGAGTGACGCGCAGTCCGCGGGCGCGGAGGGCTTCGCTGAGCGCGGTGTCGGCAGGCTCCTTCACGTTGCGAACGTAGCACAAACCCGTCGCAGTCCTCAGCAGATGGTAGGCTTGAATGAGTTGTAACTACTCGCAAAGAAGAAGGGTTACCTAACTGATGGCCACCAGGCAGAAGGTCGGCGCCGGCATCCTCGCCGAGGAGAACGCCGCCAAGCGCGAGGCGATCGTCGAGCTCCTCGCGCGCGCATATTGGATGGAGATGGAGACCGTGATGAGCTACCTGGCCAACGCGGCTCATCTCGACGGCATCCGCGCCGAGGAGATCGCCGAGGCGCTCGCCTCCGACGTCGACGAGGAGCTCGGGCACGCCCGCAAGTTCGCCGAGCGCATCAAGGAGCTCTACGGGACGCCGCCCGGTTCGATGGAGTTCGCCGCCGAGCAGTCCTACCTCCAGCCGCCCGAGGACCCGACCGACGTCCTGACCGTCATCGACGGCGTCATCGAGGCCGAGGCCGGCGCGATCGAGCACTACATGAAGGTCATCGAGGCCTGCGACGGCGTCGACTGGGCCACCCAGGACATGGTCATCGAGATCCTGCGCGACGAGGAGGGCCACCTGCGCACCTTCGAGCGCTACCGCCGCGAGTTCGAGTAGCGCCGTGTCCCACGCGCCCCGCCGGCCGCATCCGCCCTGCGCGGACCTCAGCCCGGTCGAGGCGCGCTACCTGCTGGCCATTCTCGACCTCGAGCGCGCCGCGGGGGCGCCGACGCAGGCCGAGATCGCGCGCAGCCTCGGGGTGTCCGCGCCGACGGCGTTCGAGATGATCCGGCGGCTGCGCGCGCTGGGCTTCGTGCACTCGGGAAGCGTCGCCCTCACGCACGCCGGCCAGAGCGCGGCGCTGGTCCTCAGCTCGCGCCGCGCGGCGGCGCACACCCTCGTCCACGACGCTTCTCGGCGTCGACGACGAGCAGTCACGTGCCGAGGCGGTTCACCTCGCGGCCGCCGTCTCCCCCGCGCTCGGCCGGCGCCTGCTGGCCGAGCGCGGGCGCCCAGCCCGGCCGCCCGGCGGCTAGGCGGGGCGCCTGCCGGCCGAGCGCGGGCGCCCAGCCCGGCCGCCTGGCGGCTACGCGGCGAAGAGCCCCTCACCGACGTAGCCGCCACGCCGGACGCCGGGCGGGATCACCCACACGCCCGAGCCGACGTGCTTGATGTACTCGTTGAGGTGGTCGGCGGCGCCGAGCCGGCGCTGGACACGGACGAACGCCTCCGGGTCGCGCTGGAAGGACAGGAAGAAGAGCCCGGCGTCGAGCTGGCCGAGGCGGTCGTCGAGCCCGTCGGTGAACGAGTATCCGCGCCGCAGCAGCGCGGCGCCGTCGTTGCTCGACGGCGCCGCGAGGCGCACGTGACTGTCGGCGGGCAGCCGGTCGACCTTCAGCGTCGCGAACTCGTCGCTCGCCCCCAGCGGCGCGCCGGAGGCCTTGTGGCGCCCGATCGTCTGCTCCTGGTCGCCCAGCGGCGTGCGATCCCACACCTCGATGAGCATGCGTATGCGCCGGGCGACGAGATAGGTCCCGTCGCGCAGCCACGCCGGCTCGCTGCGCCGGTCGCCCGCGATCCATACGTGGCGCGCCAGCGCATCGACGTCTTCCGCCTTGAGGTTGGCCGTGCCGTCCTTGAAGCCGAGGAGGTTGCGCGGCGTCTCCTGTGCGCGGCTCGTCGACGAGGTCCGCCCGAAGCCCAGCTGCGACCAGCGCACCGTGACCGCGCCGCGCCCGATGCGCGCCAGGTTGCGCACCGCGTGGAAGGCGACCTGCGGGTCGTCGGCGCACGCCTGCACGCAGAGGTCGCCGCCGCTGCGCTCGCGGTCGAGCTCGTCGCCGGGCAGCGCCGGCAGGTCGCGCAGCGGCGCCGGGCGCCGGCCGGCGAGCCCGAAGCGCTCGTCGAAGAGCGCCGGGCCCAGCCCGAAGGTCACCGTCAGGCGCGCCGGCGAGAGCCCGAGCGCCTCGCCGGTGTCCTGCGGCGGCGCGAGCGCCACGTCGTTGACGTCGCCCACCGGGCGCCCGGCGGTCATGCGCTCGGCCGCCTGCGACCACGAGCGCAGCAGCCCGCGCACGTCCTGGGCGCGCAGGCCCTCCTCGACATCGAAGGCCGCGAAGTGCAGCCGGTCCTGCGCCGGCGTGGCGATGCCGGCCTGGTGGCGCCCGTGGAACGCGACCGTGGCGTCGGCGGCGCTCGCCGGCTCGGAGTCGTCCTCGCGGCCCAGGACGAAGCCGCCGCCCGCCGCGGCGGCGATCCCGCCGCCCGCGGCGGACGCGAGCAGGGCCCGTCGCGAAAGGCGCGCCATCGCTACCCCGACAGCGCCCGCGCAGGCGCCTGCGAGAGCGGCTCGGCCAGCGCGTCGATCACCTCGCTGAGCCGCCGCACCTGGGGCTTGTCCAGTGCGGTGTAGGGCACGAAGCCGCCGGCCGTCTCGTGCGGTCGCAGCGCGGCGTCGACGAGCCCGAAGCGGCGCTCGATCTCGGCCACCAGGTCGGCGTCCTTGCCCGCCAGCGCGGGCCGGATGGCGTCGAAGGCCGCGCGCGCACCCTCGACGTTGGCCTGGAAGTCGAGCAGGTCGATGTGCGAGTAGCGCTCCTCCTCGCCCGTGATCTTCGACTTCGAGACCTCGCCGAGCAGCTCGTTGGCGCCGTTGCCGACCTGGGCGGGTTCGAGCTTGACCGTGCGCACCAGGCTCTGCAGCTTGCGCGTGTCGGCCACGAGGCCGTCGGCCAGCCTGGCGGTGCCCTTCGTGGTGTTCTCCACCCACAGCCTGCGCTCGATCGGGTGGAAGCCCGTCCACTGCGACTTCGGGACGTCGTTGGCGCGGGCGTCGATGCGCGGGTCGAGGTCGCCGAAGCTCTCGGCCACGGGCTCGACGCGCTCGTAGGGCACACGCGCCTTCGCGTACGCCAACCTGGCGGCGGCGACATCGCCGCCGGCCAGCGCGGCGTGCAACGCCCCGACGCGGGCCACCAGCGAGGCGGTCTCGCGCTCGAGGAAGGCCCGGTAGCCGTCCACCCCACGCTGCAGCTCGGGCGCCAGCGCCTGGCTCGCGTGCGCGCCGCTCACGGTCAGCGAGGCGTTCTCGTTCGAGCCGCCGGTGCAGCGGAGCTCGTAGCGGCCGGGCTGCAGGGTGAGCGAGAAGCGCTTGGTCAGGCCGTCGGTGACGTTCTCGACCTCGGCCAGCGCGCGATCGCCCTGCACGACCTCGTACTCGGTCACCTTCGACGAGCCCTTGTTCGTGACGACGAAGGTGGCGGCGCCGGAGGCGAGCTTCAGCGTCGCCGGGGAACAGCCCTCGTCGGTGATCGCCACGTTGACCGTCCGCCCGCCGCCGCCGCTGGCGACCGCCGCCGAGGTCTCCTTGCTGCCACCGAGCGTGCCGGCGAGCAGGACGACCGGAGCGGCCACGACCGCGACTCCCGCCACCGTGGCGCGCACGCGCGGGCGCACTGCGTCGGGCGCGAGGACGATCGTCAGCATCGGGATGGCGTAGAGCAGCCAGCCCACCACCTCGATCACCGTCGGCTGGGGATGGATGCCGAGGATCCCGGTGAACAGGGACTCCCAGACCGTGCCCGGGCGGATGACCGCGCTGAGGTCGAGCGCCTCGGCCTGGCCGCCCACGACCCAGCCCGCCTCGGCCGCCGTGTGCAGCGAGGAGGCGACGAGGCCCGCGGCCACGAGCACGAGGACCACCCCCGTGACGCGGAAGAAGCGCGAGAGGTTCAGGCGCACGCCGCCGCGGTAGATCCCGTAGCCGAGCGCGACCGCGGCGACGAGGCCGAGGACCACGCCGAGGCCCGCCGGGACCGGGTCGGCCGCGTCGTTGAAGGCGGCGAGCAGGAAGACGGAGGTCTCGAAGCCCTCGCGCAGGACGGCGAGGAAGGCCATGGCGACGAGCGCGGTGGCGGAGCCCTGGACCAGCGCCCCGGCGGCCTGCTCCTGCAACTGGCCCTTGAGGTCGCGTGCGTGCTCGGTCATCCAGACGATCATGTAGGTGACCATCGCGACGGCCACGAGGGCCACGATCGTCTCGAGGCCCTCCTGCTCGCGCTGGGGCAGCTCGTTGTCGACGATGCGGAGCACGACGGCCACCGCGACGCAGACTGCGACGGCGAGGCCGACGCCCACCCACATCGAGCGCAGGGCGTCCGGCCGCCCCTGGCGCTTGAGGAAGGCGGCGATGATGCCCACGATGAGCGAGGCCTCGAGGCCCTCGCGGAGGGCGATCACGAACGTCGTCAGCACGGGATCCTCCGGGTCGATCGGTTAGGCGGCCCTAACTGCTTAGGGGACCCTAACACCGATCGTGGCGGTCGGGTATCCCGACCCCGGTGCTCAGGTGTGCCTGGTTACCCGCAAGGTGGCCTTCATCCCCTTCGCGGCGTGCCCGGGCTTCAAGCAGACGAGCCGGTACGTGCCCGCGCGCAGCAGGTGCACGGTGAAGCGCAGATGCCCGCCCCCGGGCTTGACGTCGCGGCTCACGGCGCTGCGATAGCCGCCCGGCCCGCTCACCCGCAGGTTGTGAGCGTCCTCGCCGAAGTTCGTCATGTTGAAGGCGACGGTCCCGGCGTGCACGCTCGGGCGGTAGAGGCTGAAGCGGTACTCGCGCATGCCCAGGCCGACCGGCGTGGCGGGGCCGGCGGCGGCGAGGACGGCAGCGACGATGAGCGCCGTCATGCCACGAGCGCGACGCGCCCCACCCGGCCGGCGTCGGGCAGCACCTCGTCGGCGCCGGTGCCCAGCCACTGCTCGAGCAGGCTGGCGTACACGGCGCGGAAGTCGGTGGTCACCTTGAGGTTGTCGTCCGCGTCGAAGGCGTTGAGGTCCGGGTAGGGCGACAGCAGGCCACCGCGGGCGCGGGTTCCCATGACCCAGGCGATGCCGCCGGCGCCGTGGTCGGTCCCGCCCGAGGAGTTCTCCTGCGGCCGGCGCCCGAACTCGGTCCACACCAGGGTCAGGACGCGGTCGGCGACGCCGCGCGCCTCGAGGTCGGCCTGGAAGGCGCTCAGCCCCTGCGAGAGCTGGGCGAGGTCGCGCACGAGCGTCGCGGCCTGGTCGTCGTGGGTGTCGAAGTCGCCCGGGGCGTCGACGGTGGCCACACGGATGCCCAGCGGGAGCGTCAGCAGGGCCGCCAGGTAGCGCAGGTTCTCGGCGAAGCCGTTGGTGCCCTGCCCGGTCTCGCCACCGGGGTAGGCGACCGGCGCGGCGAGCGGGTCGGCACCGGTCTTGGGGTCCTTGACGTAGGGCTTGAGCGTGCGCGCCACCAGCTGGCTCTGGCGCGCGGCGGCGAAGACGGCGCCTGCCCCGGGCCCGTGCGGGCGCTGCGCGGCGATGGCCGCGTAGTGCTCCATCATGCGGTCCTGCCACTCGCCCCACACGCCGGGCACCCACGACTGGGCATCGTCGGGCGACTGCACCGCGGCCACCGGGTTGTGGGTGCCGCGCAGCAGTGGCGACAGGCCGGCGTCCATCGACAGCGCCTGGAAGGGGTTGTCGGGGCCGCCATGGCGGTCGGTCCAGCGCGCCAGCCACCCCGGTGCCGGATTGATCGAGATCAGGCCGGTCTCCCAGAAGTGGCGGCTGTTGAAGTGCGAGAGGTCCGGGTTCGCGTAGTCGATGCCGGGGATGAAGCCCAGATGGCCGCGGTCGAAGAGGCCCTTCAGACCGCCGTTGAGCCCCTCCCCCAGCGCCGGATGCACGCCGAAGCCCGTGCCGGCGAGCGCGACCGGCTGGGCGACCTTCAGCGCCGGGCGCAGGTCGGCGTAGCGCCCGTAGGCGTCGCCGGGGACGAGCGTGTCGAGCAGGTCCAGCCCGCCCGGAACGAAGACGTTGACCAGCACCGGCGCGTTGGGGGCCGCCTGCGCGCTGGCCTCGGCGGCCTCGAAGGCGCGCGTGAGCGGCATCGCGCGCGCCGCGTAGAGCGAGATCGTCGCGCCCAGGCCGGCCTGCAGCAGCCGACGGCGGCTGATGGGAGCTTCGAGCCGCGAGCGGCGCTCGGCATCGGTCCGGCTGAAGTCGTCGCAGTGCATCGTCCCTCAGCAGAGGCAGGCGTCGGGGCCGGAGAGGAGCAGGTGGCGCAGGGCCGACTGGGCCAGCTCGGCCTGGTAGGGCGGCACGTCGTCGCCGGGCTTGACGTTCGTGGTCAAGAAGCGCTGGGCCATGCGCGCGAGCTCGCGGTCGGTGGTGTGGCTCGTCCACGGCCGCCCGGTGGCGGCGCGGGCGCGCTCGACCTGCTGGGCGGCCGACCACTTCGGGTCGACCGAGCCCTTGGTCACCTTCACCGGCAGGTCCTTGCAGATCCAGGTCGCGCACAGGAAGCGGGCGCGCATCGTCGCCGTCGACATCCACGCCGCGCCCCAGTCCCAGCCGGCGACGCTCGGCGGGCTGAAGGGCATCTGCCCCATCATCGAGCTGATCCACGCCCAGTCGTCGGTGTCGACCGCGCGCCCGACCATGCGCAGGTTGCCCGCCAGCTGCACGATCGGCCACTTGACCATCTGCGGCCGGTCGAGGTCGGCGTACAGCGCGCGGCTGTTCGAGGATCTCGCGCACGACCGGCGCGATGCGGTGGTGGGACTGCACGTAGACGCGGGCCAGGCGCCGGTGCGTCGCGGCCGGCACCGGCTCGGCGACGAAGTAGTCCCAGAGCTTGCCCACGAGGAAGGGCGCGTGCGAGCGGTGGCCGACGACGAGGCGCAGGACGTCCTGCCAATCGAGCTTGCCGCGGTGGCCGAGCAGCTGCTTCTCGCCGTCGTCGTGGCGCTCGGAGTCGTAGGAGACGGTCAGCGGCCGGCCGTCGTGGTAGTTGCCCTTGAAGCCGGTCAGGGCGCGAGCGGCCTCGCGTACGTCGCGCTCGGTGTAGCCGCCGGTGACGCCGAGCGTGAAGAGCTCCATCAGCTCGCGCGCGTAATTCTCGTTGGGGTCGCGCTTGTCGGAGTCCACGAGCGAGAGGAAGGCCTGCATCGCCGGGTCGGTCGTCACCGCGCGCAGCAACTCGGGGAACGGGCCCAGCGCGTGGTGGCGCAGCTTGACGTTCTGGGCCAGCATGAGCGGGGCGTCCTGGTCGCGCGTGGCGAAGTGGTCGTGCCAGAAGAGCGTGAGCTTCTCCTGCAGCGGGCGCTGGCTGCGGACCATCTTGTCCAGCCACCACAGCATGTCGTGGCCCCACTCGTTGACCGGGTCCAGCGGCTTGCCGTTGGCGCGCGGCGCCGGGCCGACCATGCGCTTGGTGCCGTGCGGGCCCGCCCCGCCGCGTATCAGCCAGTCGATCGTGCGCTCCCGAGAGCGCCGGGCCCAGAACTCGATCTCCTTCGGGCGCGCGCCGAAGCCCGCGCGCCACAGCAGGCGCTCGGCGTGCGCGCGCGACCATCCGCGCGAGCGGCGTGAGGAGGCTGGCATCGATCGTTTCTTCCAGGGGAGAGGGGCGCTTGGAGGCGCCGGTCCGGCAGGCTGCCACAAACACGCCCGGTCTGGAAAGCGGTGTTGCCTTTGCACGGGTTCCGTCCCGCGCCGTGGTCAAGCTAGCCCTCGGGCGGCGCCTCGGTGAGCAGGTCGTCGAGGTCGAGGTCGCCGAACAGCGCCTGGATGTGGCCGTCGCCGTCGAGCGGCCACTCGTCGAACGGGCGATCCCAGCACAGCTCGAGGTCGTTGCCGTCGGGGTCGCTGATGTAGATCGCCTCGTGGGTGCCGTGGTCGGTCACCTGGCGCAGCGGCCAGTCGACGCTCTGCAGGCGTCGCAGCGCATCGGCCAGGCCGGCGCGCGTGGGATAGCGGATGCACACGTGATGCAGGCCGGCCACGCCGTCGGGCTGGGGTCCGCCGCCCGCCGACTTCCACGTGTTGAAGCCCAGGTGATGGTGATAGCCACCGGCGGAGACGAAGAGGATGTCCCCCGTGGTGCCCCAGCCGGGCACGTCGCGGGCTTCGGCGACGACGTCGAAGCCCAGGAGGTCGACATAGAAGCCACGTACGCGGTCGATGTCGGCCGTGCGCAGATGGACGTGGCCGATGGTGACGCCCGGATCGATCGGGCGTGGGCTGCGGGCGATCGGGGCAACGTTGCCCTGCGGACGCTGCGATGACGTGGTCATGCACACACGATGCCAGGCCGGGGCGGGCTCCCGCCGACGGGTGATGGCGGCCATCAGGCGAAACCCGATCGCCGCCGGCGTCGTCATCCTGCTCGTCGGCTGCGTGGTCGTGTTCGGCGTCTTCCTGACGCTGCAGCGCTCGATCGGCTCGGACCCCTCCCCCGGCCTGCTGTCGGCCCAGGGCACGGCCCACCGGCTGCTGGTCGGGCGCGAGAGCATCGCCACCGACGTCCAGCGCGACGACGAGTACGTCTTCCGCGTCGCCTTCCAGGGCAGCGACGGAGGTGTGGCCGGCACCTCGCTCGCGACGCACATCGGCGTGGCCGTCTGCCTGCGGGGCGACCGCGCCGTCGACGCGGTGCGCTTCTCCTATCTGCACTTCAAGCCGTCGTGCAGTGATGGCCAGGTACGGCTGACGCCGGCCGAGACCTCGATCGCCGCGGACCGCAAGGCCTACGGCGGTGAGTTCGTGAAGGACGCCGACCAGCGGGACGAGCCGACCCCGAGGAGGATCGGCTCGTCCTAGCCGGGAGGGGACCTACTTCTTGGCCTTCAGGACGCCGGCGTCGATCCAGTCGTGGCGGTTGACGTGGCCGTAGACCATGGCGTACGCCCACTTGCCGCTCGGCGAGAGGCGCTCGACCTTGACGGTGTTGCCCTTGAAGACCGTGCCGTCGAAGATCTTCCCGGGCTGCTTGTAGACGTAGACCTGCTTGGTCACGGTGTACTTGCCAGGACCGGTGGCCTTGGCCATGCCGACGGCCGGCGCGAGGGCCGAAACAGCCAATGCGGCGGTGGCGGCGAAGGCGGTGAGCTTGGTGGCGTTCATTGCGGGCTCCTGAGTGATCAATGGTCGGTCTCCATTAGACGACTTTCGAACTGATCAGGAACGGGCGCTTGCATCCGAACGGGCGTGCGGTTCGCCGCACCTCGCCGGGGCCGCTGCAGGGAAGCAGCACGCAGCCCCACCGCGCTAGACGGGGCGTTCCCGGCGCAGCTGCCGGGTGCGGGCGACGGTGAAGGCAAGCGCGACAGGGGCCGCGCTCGCAGCCAGGTAGGCGAGCGCCGGCGCGTCGTGGTGCGTGGCGAGCAGGCCCACCGCCAGGTCGCTCAGACCCACCGCCCCCGCGATCGCCAGACGCGGATCGGTGGGCAGCATGGCCAGCGCGAACACGACCGCCAGCAGCGCGGCGGGGACCACCATCGCCAGCAGCAGCGGGTTGCGCTCGCCGTTGGGCGGCGCGAAGGTCACGACGAGCACGAGCGGCACGACCAGCCACGCCAGACCCCCCAGCTGCACACGTCGCGCTCGCGGTGCGAAGACCATCGCGGCGAAGCAGACGACGGGCAGGACCTCGGGCGCCAGGCCGCCGATGCCGGGGTGGTACTGCAGCAGGTCGGGCAGGCGCAGCGCGGTCCATAGGAGCGCGCCGGCGCCCGCGAGCCGGTCCAGCCCGACGAGCGCGGCGCCCAGCACTGCGGCGAGCAGCGCGATAGAGGGCCAGCCCAGCAGCGGGCCCTCCATGCCGCGGTACCGCCACGAGAGCAGGACGACGAGGTCGACCGTCAGCAGCCACACGGCGGCGAGCCGCACGCCGGCGGCGATCAGGCGCCCGGGACCCGCGCTCGCAGTCTGGGTCGCGCGCAGGTTGAGCCCGAGGCGCACGAGATCGGCGACCTCGCGGACGAAGCGCCGCCGCGAGCCGGCGCTCGCGTCCAGCAGCGTCGCCAGCATCTCCTCGCCGTGCGACGCGCGCGCGGGCGCCGGGTAGGCCCCCAGCGCGATCCTGGCCAGTCGCGCGCGGCTCATCGCGTCACCGCCTCGGCACTCACGCGCAGCCGGCGCCTGACGGTGCGGGCCGCCTGGGCCAGGCGCTCGGCCTCGGCCTGCAGCTCGTTGCGGCCGGTCTGGGTCAGGCTGTAATCGCGGCGCCGGCGGCCGCCCTCGACGTACGGATCGCCGGCCACCACGAGGCCCGCGTCGATCGCGCGCTCGAGCAGCGCGTACAGGGTGCCCGTCGAGAGGCGCACGTCGCCGTCGGAGAGCTCGGCGGCCGTGCGCACGATCGCGTAGCCGTGCAGCGGCCCGTCGATGAGGGTCGCCAGCGCGAAGTAGCTCGGTCTGCGCAGTTCCATGCGACCCAGCATATGTCGACGATCGACATGTCGCCAAGCGTCACATCGCTAAGACTGGCCGAAGGTATCGTCGGCCCATGACCTCCCCCGACGCCCACGACCGTCGCCTCGCGGCCCTTCATGCCCCGCGCCGCAACCGCTACTTCGCCGGCAAGCTGCTCGACGCCTCCGGCCTCGAGATGGAGCAGGACTACAGCCGCGGCGCCGATGCGCAGCTGTCGCGGCTCGTGCTGGGCGCCGGCGTCGTCTGCGGGCTCGACGTCACGGCCGGCGAGAGTGGCGGCGACCGGGGCATTCGCGTGAGCCCGGGCCTCGCGCTGGATGGATGGGGCCGGCGCATCGTGGTGCCCTGCGACACGGACGTGGTCGCGCTGCCCGCCGACGCCCCGCTGCCGGCGACGATGGTGGTCCGGCTCTACTACCACGCCCACGCGGCCGGCCCGGTCCTGGTTGCGACCGACGCGCACGACGAGGACGGCTCGCAGGCGGGTACTTGGATCGAGGGCTACCGCGTCGAGCTCCGCGACACATCGGCGCCGCCGGCGGACGACGGCACCGCTAAGGCGCTCGAGCTCATCCGCACGGGAGAGGTCGCCGATGCGCTGGCGACGCTCGCGCGAACCGCGTGCGCCGCTCCCGTGTCGGACCCCGGCGTGACGCTTGCGACGATCGCGGCGAGCGCGGACGGTGCGCTCACGGTCGACGCGGTGGGCCCGCGCGCCGTCGTGCCCACCAACCTCGTGCTCCTGCAGCTCATCGCCGGCCTCGCCGCCCGTATCGAGGAGTGCTGCGCCCCCGCGACGCCCTGACCTCGTCTCGGTCACATCGTCGTCATCGTGCCGGTCTCGCTTGTATGACCGATCGCCAAGAAGGCAGGTGACCGATGCACGACAGCGACAGGCTGGCCGAGCGCTTCGAGGAGCATCGCTCCCGCCTGACGGCCGTCGCCTATCGCCTGCTCGGCTCCAGCGGCGAGGCCGACGACGCCGTCCAGGAGGCGTGGCTTCGCCTCAGCCGCTCGGACCCGAGCGCGATCGTGAACCTGCGGGCGTGGCTCACCACCGTCGTGTCCCGGGTGTGCCTGAACATGCTGCAGGCGCGCCGCTCGCGGCCCGAGGTGCCGCTGGGCCCCGGCGCGCCCGAGCCGGCCGCCGGGCCGGCAAGCGGGTCCGACCCCGAGCACGAAGTCCTGCTCGCCGACGCGATCGGACCGGCGTTGCTGGTCGTGCTCGACACGCTGGCACCCGCGGAGCGCGTCGCCTTCGTCCTGCACGACATGTTCGCCGTGCCGTTCGACGACATCGCGGCGATCACCGGCCGCAGCGCACCGGCGGCCCGCCAGCTCGCCAGCCGCGCGCGACGTCGCGTGCAGCGCCAGGACGCGAGCCTCGACGCCGACCGGCTCCGCCAGGCCGAGCTGGTCGACGCGTTCCTCGCCGCCGCGCGCAACGGCGACTTCGCCGCCCTGCTCGCCGTCCTCGACCCCGACGTCGTGCTGCGCGCCGACGAGACCGCGGTGCGGCTCGGCGCGGCGCCGGAGACCCGCGGGGCCGCCGGCGTCGGCGCGTTCTCCCGGTTCGCGCGCGGAGCCAGGCCGGCGCTCCTCGATGGGGCGGCGGCGGCCGTCTGGATCCAGGGCGGCCGCGCGCGGGTCGTCTACGACTTCACGGTCAGCGACGAGCGGATCGTGGCCATCGACCTCATCGCCGACCCCGAGCGCCTGAGCCGGTTCGACCTGGCGATCCTGGGCTCGCCGGGCGTCAGCCGTTGACCGAACGGCCAGGGACCGGCGTTCACGGGCGGGATAGCGTGCGGCCATGCGTCTCGCGCCCACCGTGGCAGCCGTCGCGGTGAGCGCGGCCCTGGCCGGCGCCGCGGCCAGCCCCGCCTCCGCGCCGGTGCCCGTGATGGGCAACGCGTTCTCGGACTCCCATGGCTTCGGCCACGCCCACCCCTCGCTGCTGTCCTCGGGCCCCGCAGCCACGGTGACCGTGCAGCACGTGCACTGGACGCACTGGGGCGCCAAGGAGGCGACCGGGCTGGGCCAGGGCTGGTACGTCCCCGACAACGCCCAGTCGCAGGCGGACGGCAAGCTCGCGACCGAGAAGGTGGTCGCCTTCGACCTCGGCACCTGCCACGGCAAGCGGGCCTACCTGAAGTACATCTGGTACTTCCCCGCCTACCGCAAGGCGCCGTCGCGCCGGCACGCCAACCCGGCCTGCATCTAGGCCGCGCGCTCTCCTCGCCGGCTCCCAGCCCACGATCACGTCACCGGCATCGCCACCGGGGCGCCCGGATCCACTCCCAGCTCGGTCAGGTGCTCAGCGGGGTCCGCTGAGATTTCCTGACCTTTCGGGCGTCGCCGAGGTACAGTCGCGAGCGTGTCCAGGCGTGGCATCGGGGTGGCCGCCGTGGCCATCGCCCTAGCGCTCCCGGCGAGCGCCTCGGCTGACCTCGCCGTGAGCCAGACCGCGAGTCCGAAGCCGGTGAAGAAGGGTGAGCTCGTCACGATCACGGTGAGCGTCACCAACCCCGGGCCCGCCACCGCCGGCAGCGACGAGAGCCAGGTGGAGATCTTCCCGCTGCGCGGAAGCTCCGAGCACGCGGCGGCGAACCCGTATCAGTCCGTGACCGCGTCGGTGGGGACCTGCACCATCACGCCGACCGGCGCCTACCAGGTCGCCGACTGCTCGTTCGGCGAGCTCGCACCCGGGGCGAGCGCCCAGATCGTCGCCGTGCTGCAGGTCAACGAGTCGATGAACCACGTCGCCGCGCCCAAGGTCGGGACGTGGTCGGAGCTCAACGTGGCGGCGAGCACGCCGCCGACCATCACGGGCGCTGCGCAGATCAGGCTCGCCGGCGTCCCTGCGGGATGTGTCCCCGGCGACTTCGCCCTGACGGTGACCGTGAGCGCGCCGCGGGTCAAGAAGGTCACCGCCACGCTCAATCTCGGCTTCGACGACAGCGGGGAAGGCATCACGTGGCGGCGCGCCGCGAACGGCCGCCGTCTGACGGCGACGGTCCCCGCGTCGCGCATCTTCAGCCCGCGACTCGGCAAGGGCTACAAGCTCACGATTCAGGCGACCCGCAAGGGCGGCCACGCGCTCAAGCGCACCGTCACGTTCGAGCTGTGCGGCTGAGCGCCCGCGCCGACCCGCTTCTCGATCGAGCGGGTATGGGACGAGGCGAGCCGCCGGACTCGCCGCCGACGGCCTTCCAATCGGTGAACGCGGCGCACTCGAAGTCGTCCATGACGAAGATTCGGTGGTCACCCTGCCCGCCGTCAGCGCGATATCGCGCCGGGCCCTGGCCACCGCCGCCCCGCCGTGCCGCCCGCCACGCCGGCACCCAGCCGGCATCTCCGCGTCTACCGAGCACGAGATCTGTCCGGGAGCTCACTGTTCTCGTTGCGCCGTTTGGGCGGCCGCGCGGGCCTCGGTGATGTGTCCGATTGCGGCAGCGGGCAGCTTTTGCCGGTGCCACCACGGGGGCGGTGTACGCTCGCGCGGTGAGCGCGCTGGGCTGCGAAGTGCCCGTCATGCAGGCGCCGCTCGGCCGGGGCGCTGCGTCGGCGCTTGCCGCCGAGGTGTCGCGGGCCGGTGGGCTCGGGACGCTGGGCGCTTCGTGGACCGATCCATCGAGCTTGCGCGAGCAGATCCGCTCGATCATGCTGGCGACGGATCGCCCGTTCTGCGTCAATCTCGTGCTCGACTTCGAGCAGGACGAGCGCCTTGAGGTGGCGGTCGAAGAGCGCGTGGCGTGGGTGTCGTTCTCATTCGGGCTGCGCCCCGAGCTGGTTGCCCGCGCGCACGCCGGCGGTGCGCGGGTGCTGGTCCAGGTCGCCTCTGCGCACGCGGCGCGCGCGGCTGCCGATGCCGGCGCCGACGGCCTGATCGTGCAGGGCGTCGAGGCCGGTGGCCATGTGCAGAGCGTGGTCGGCCTGCTGGCGCTGATCGTCGCTGTGCGTCGCGCTGTTTCGCTGCCGCTGGTGGCCGCGGGCGGCATCGCCGATCCGGCGTCGGCGCGCGCGGCACTCGTCGCGGGCACGGCGGCGGTCGCGATGGGCACGCGCTTCGTGGCCAGCGACGAGTGCGACGCTCATCCGCACTACAAGGCGAGTCTGCTGAAGGCCGAGGGTCGCGACACCGTGCTGACCGAGCTCTTCGACGTCGGCTGGCCGGCCCCCCATCGCGTGCTTCGCAACAGTACGTATGAGCGGTGGGAGGCCGGCGGTTGCCCGCCCTCGGGACGGCGCCCGGGCGAGGGCGAGGAGGTCGCCCCAGGCATACCGCGCTACGCGGTCAACATGCCCCTCGCGGGCGTCGAGGGCGACGTCGAGGCGATGGCCATGTACGCCGGTCAGGGCGTCGGTGCCATCGACGCCGTGGAGCCGGCCGGGGCGATCGTCGAGCGCTACGCCGCCGCGCTGCGATCTGGATAGTCCACGCGCCGAGACGACCGTCGGATCCAGCGGCCATTCAAGCGTCGGTCCGATCTCGGCGGCAATCGCTTAGGCGGCTCGGTTCACTGACGCACGCTCGGTAGGCGGGTCAGGACCTCCTCGACGGTCGGCGTGGCCCCCATCTCGGCGGCGATGGCTCCTTGCTCGGTCCCGGGATGCGTGTTGGGGAGGCCCGACGAGGACGGTTGATCGGTGCCGTCGCAACCGCCGGCGCGGGGTCCCCGTCGCGTGCGGTTCGGTGGGGGCGCAGCAGCGCCGGCCTGGGCGCGTATCCATCGGGCATGGATCCGGGACCGCGGCCACAGCTGTCCGCGCATGACCCGAACGCGTGAGCGCACCGCGACCCGCGTTGCCAACGGGAATGCGCCATGACGGCGCTTGCCCCAACCTTGCGCGTCGCGTCGCGTTGAACGAGGTGGGGGTAGATATTCAGGGGGAGGGGATCCGAGAGGCGCCCCTAGCTTGGGTAATCTCACTGGAAGGTTCGTATTTGCGGCTCGCTACGGATGGCGGGCCGTTCTGCGTGTTTGGGCGCACCTTCCGCAGGCTCCGGCTGCGAAACGCCGCACTGGATCTTCGGCATGAATGTCGCGTCGGATGGAGCTCGACTCCCACGTTGGATGGAGTGCTGCATCGAGACCCGGGCGGCAACCCGCTGCCACCGCGGTCCTTTCAAGCGTCCGGCGGTCAGCGACGTGTGTGGGTCATCGGCATCGCTTGGCCGCTTCCCCCAGCCCAGCCACGACGACAACCACCACGACGGCAACCACGACAACAAGTCCTGAACGAGCGCACTCATCCGTAGCCCCGGCACGCCTACGCGACGTGCCGGGCGCGCGGCCTACCGCTCCGAGGCACGACGGACACTCCTGGCCACGCTCACCTTCGCGGCCGCCATGCTCGTCGAACTGTCATCGATGACCTGCAGGTGCTCGTCGAGTTATCAAAGCGGGAGCGACGGCATTCGTCGGTCGGGCCGCTGGGTGCTGCTCGAAACCATCAGCGCCGCGAGCGAGCCGTGGTACAACCTCGCTCCTCGAAGCGGAGATCATGCGAGCAGCGATTCCGACCGCCAAAGCTGACTATCCGACCAAGCTCGTGCGGATGATTGAACCGTTCGGTTCGGGCAGTGGGCCAGAGGTGGTCGCGACCGCGGTGGGTCGGAAGCTCGCCGAGCTGTGGGGTCAACCCGTGACAGTCGAGAACCATCCTGGTGCGGGTAGCACGGCGGCCCCAGCGATGGTGGCGACGTCCCCCGCCGACGGTTACACGTTGCTCGTCCACACCAACGCGCACGCATACAGCGCGGCGCTTGTCACGAACCTCCCCTACGACCCTCTCACTGACTTCGTTGCGGTCGCGGCCCTCACCACTCAGTCCTACGTGCTCGTCGCGGGCGAGACCACAGGCCTGACTACCGTCGGCGCGCTGATCGCTGCAGCGAGGGCAAAGCCGGGGCAACTGCGGTTCGGCTCCACCGGCATGGGCACGGGCACGCACCTGGGGATCGAGAAATTCAACCTCGCAGCCGGGATCAACGCCACCCACGTCCCTGCGCGCGGGAGCGATGCGATCGCCGACACGATCGCGAACACGATCGCAGGGCGCACCGACTACGCGCTGTCGCCGATCCCGACCACCCTCCCCCATATCCGCGCGGGCACACTGCTGCCGCTCGGCTTGAGCAGCGCTCGGCGCTCAAGCGCGCTACCCGACGTTCCGACGGTTGCGGAGGCAGGCGTCCCCGGCTTCGATTTCCCGATCTGGTACGGGGTCTGGGCGCCGGGCGCCACGCCAGCCGGAGTCGTTCAGACGCTCGCCGAGGACATCGCGCGCGCTCTGTCAGATCCCGGCGTGCGCGCCTGGCTCGTGAAACACGATGGGGAACCGATGAGCATGACGCAGCCCGACTTCACGCGGTTTGTGCAGCGCGAGAGCGAAAGCGCTGCCCGGATCATCGAAGCCGCCGGGATCAAGCCGCAGTAGCTCGCCATCTCAACCGGCTGCGCCGTTCGCACCCGGGAGGCGCACGCAAGTCGTCCCATGCGGGCGCCCGCCGCATGGCCAAGCATGTCCCTAGAGGAGGGAGAGCAGCAGCGAGCGAAGGCCGGGGATGCGCACATCCGCGCCCCGCGTCGACTCGAAATGACTCGCCTGACTCGTCAGCCGGCGAAGGCCGCACCGTGGACTACTCGGTGAGTCTGCCCCGGCGCCTCAGCTTGTCTCGCAGCCGCCGGTGACGGACCTTGATGTCGCCGAAGAACGTCCCGCCGGTCAGCACGATTCGCGGCGCCCCCGGTACCGCGGAGGTGGCTTGCAGGTTGGTCCGGCCGATCTGCGTGCGGGCCTCCACCTCGACCTCGACGCCCTCGGGGACCAGCAGATCGACGTTGCCGAACAGCGCACGGGCGTGAATGTGGGTCTCCGGCGCGCTGAGCTGCGCCTGGCGCAGGTCGAGCTTGATGGTGCCAAACCATGTCCGGAACGAGTTGTCGGCGGGCACGGTCCAGGCACCGGAACGCTTGACGTCCCCCACCCCGCGGACCCCGGCAGTCTGCGTCGCGGTGCCGACGGCAGTCATTGCCGGCAGGTCGGAGGTGAGCGCCACGAGGTCAGAGCGCATCGCAGCGTTGGCAGCCATCTCGATGCGGTCGGTCAACTCCTCGAGCGTCAGCCGTCCTTCCGCTGCGGCCTCGCGCAGACGGTTGACGGTGGCGTCGCGGTCGGCATCGGACGCTCGAACGTCCATCGGGCCGCACTCTAGGCCGCGGGTATGTTCGTCTCAATGAAGAGCTTCAACCTCTACGGCGACGAGTGGGACGAGACCCGAGACCGCGAGGGCTGGCGCATCAAGGAGGCCTTCGTCGGCCATCGCATCGGCGGCGCGCTGTTGGGAGCGAGCATGTCCGAGGTGCAGCCCGGCAGCAGGCTCTGGCCCTATCACGCCCACCATGCCAACGAGGAATGGGTGATCGTTCTCCGCGGCGAACCGACGCTGCGCACGCCCGAGGGAGAGCACGTCTTGAAGGAGGGCGACGTCGTCGCCTTTCCGCGCGGAAGGGACGGTGCCCATCAGATCATCAACCGGACCGACTCCTCTGTCCGGGTTCTGATGCTGTCGTCGATGGCCGGCCCCGACATCGTCGACTACATCGATTCCGGCAAGGTCTACGCGACGGATCTGGCCGGCGACCCGATCATGTTCTCCCGACCGGGACCCACCCTCGACTACTGGGAGGGCGAGGACTAGCCGGCGCGCATAGGGCGCTGCTCGGGACGGTCCGGCGGCGTCAGCAAGGAGCGACGCCGGGAGAACGCTGGGCTTTCCGTCGGGTGGCGCCGCGGCGCTGACGATCAGCGGGCGACCGGCAGGAAGTCGTACCGCGCGGCGATCGCACCGATCTCCTCCGAGGTCATCGGCCCATCGGCTGCGCTCGCTGACAGCTCGCGCATGTAGGCCTCGAATCCGCCCGGGGTGTTGGCGTTCAAGAACCGCACGGGCAGGTCGGAGTCGTTGCGGAAGGTGTGGACCACGCCGGGAGGCGCGCAGACGAACGTCCCCGGGCCGGCGGTGTGCTCGTCGTCTCCGAGCAGCACCGTCAGGGTGCCCGCGAGCACGTAGAACATGTCCGTGATGGTGCGGTGCGTGTGTGGCGGGGGGCCCGGCGACCGCGCGGCGAGTGAGGTCTCCGACAGGAAGAACGTCCCTCCCGTCATCTCGCTGTTCGCCTTGATCGTGATGGTGTTCGGGCCCATGGCAAGGGACTCCCCTTCGCCTGGGCCGTAGAGCGTGCCGTCCATCTCACCAACTGTACGGGCGGCGGGACGACATCGGATGCCGGCGGCCGCCGGCCACGTGACATCCGGCACAGACGACGAGGCCCGGGGAAGGACGGGATGCTCGCCTGGCGTCTGGTTGGGGCAGGGGTCATACCCGCCGACAGGCAACCACCAGGAAAGGGGCACACCATGTTCAGCATCACCGTCAAGCGGTCAGCCGCAACCCTCGGAGTCGTGGCGGGACTCCTCGCGGCGGCCGTACCGGCCACCGCCGCCACTCCCGCGCCAATCAGCGCCGGCCACCCGAACGGTGACCTCGTCACCGTCGGTGGCACCTCACAGGGGATCATCATGCGCGACGGCGGCATCTGCGATCCGATCCGCCACATGGGCTGCTGAGACCATCGCGGGGGTTGGCCGGCATCAGCGGACGCCGCGGCCACGCGCCGGCCGGCTCCCGCGGATGTGGCCAACCCCCCGCGGGCCGGTCAGAGCGATGATCAGCGGATCTGGTCGTAGACCTTGAAGAGCGGCAGGTACATCGAGATGACGATGAACCCGACGATGCCGCCGACGACGACGAGCATGATCGGCTCGAGGATCGAGGTCAGCGACTTGACGGCCGCCTCGACCTGGTCCTCATAGAAGTCGGCGATCTTCGAGAGCATGCTGTCCAGCGCGCCGGTCTCCTCGCCGACGGCGACCATCTGGGCGACCATGCCCGGGAAGACGGACGCGTGGCGCAAGGGCTCGGCGATGGTGCCGCCCCGCTTGACCGACTCGATGACCTCGGCCATCGCCTTCTCGACGACGTGGTTGCCGGCCGTCTTGGCGGTGATGTCGAGGGCGGCGAGGAGCGGGACGCCGGCGGCGACGAGCGCCGACAGGGTCCGCGACCAGCGCGCCAGGGCGACCTTCTGGACGATGTCGCCGATCTTCATCGGCACGCGCAGGCGGAAGGCGTCCCACTTCGGGCGCCCCCAGTCGCTGCGACGGAACTTGCGAAAGCCCCAGGTGGCGCCGACCGAGCCCGCGATGAAGGCCCACCACTGGCCCTTGATGGCGTTCGAGAGCCCGACGGTGAACTTGGTGATGGTCGGCAGGTCGCCGCCGAACTGCTTGAAGACGCCGACGAAGACCGGCACGAGGAAGGTGACGAGGCCGACGAGGACGATCAGGGCGAAGGTCATGATGACCCCCGGGTAGACCATGGCCGCCTTGATCTGCCGGCGCAGCGAGTCCTCCTTCTCGAGCTGGTCGGCGACCCGCAGCAGCGACTCCTCGAGCACGCCGCCGGTCTCGCCGGCGCGCGTCATGGCCACGAAGAGCGGCGAGAAGACCTTGGGGTGGCGCTCGAGCGCGCCGCTGAGCGGGAGGCCCGCTTCGACGTCCTTGCGGACGTCGGCGATGATGTCGGCCAGCAGCTTGTTCTCGGTCTGCGCCTCGAGCGTGTAGAGCGCGCGCAGGATCGTCATGCCCGAGCTGATCATCGTCGCGAGCTGACGGGTGAGGATCGTCAGGTCGGTCGGCTTGACCCGCTTGAGGAAGTCGAGCGAGATCTCCTTCGACCCGTGCTTGGCCTTGATGTCGAGGACGATCAGGCCGCGCGCCTTCAGCTGGTCGGCGACGACCTGCTTGGTGTCCGCCTCAACCTCGCCGGTGGCCTTCGCCCCGGTGAGGTCCATCGCCTTGAAGACATAGCTGGCCACGAGATCAGGCCGCCTGCATGCCGCCGAAGCCGAGCAGGCGGCGCAGCTCCTCGGGCGTCGAGGAGCGCGACTCGGCCAGGCGCTGGCTGATCTTGCCGGCGCGGATGAGGCCGGCCAGGGCCGCGTCCATCGTCTGCATGCCGACGCTCGAGCCGGTCTGCATGGCCGAGGGGATCTGGTGGGTCTTGCCCTCGCGGATGAGGTTGCGCACGGCGGGCGTGGGCACGAGCACCTCGGAGGCCACGATGCGTCCCGAGCCGTCGGCCGTGGGCAGCAGCTGCTGGGTCATGACGCCCATGAGGGCGACCGAGAGCTGCACGCGCACCTGGTCCTGCTGGTGGGCGGGGAAGACGTCGATGACGCGGTCGATGGTCTGCGGCGCGCTCTGCGTGTGCAGGGTGGCGAAGACGAGGTGGCCGGTCTCGGCCGCGGTCAGGGCGGTCGAGATCGTGTCGAGGTCGCGCATCTCGCCGACGAGGATCACGTCGGGGTCCTGGCGCAGGGCGGCCTTCAGGGCCAGGCCGAAGGACGCGGCGTCGGAGCCGACCTCGCGCTGGTTGACGATGCACTTCTTGTGGCCGTGGAGGAACTCGATCGGGTCCTCGACGGTCATGATGTGCTCTTCGCGCGTCTCGTTGATCGCGTCGATCATGGCCGCCAGCGAGGTGGACTTCCCCGACCCCGTGGGGCCCGTGACGAGCACCATGCCGCGCGGCTTCTTGGTGAACTCGTGCACCGCGGTCGGCAGCCCGAGGTCGTCGATGGAGACGATGTCGGCGGGGATCAGGCGGAAGGCGGCGCCGATGGCGGAGCGCTGGAAGTAGGCGTTGACGCGGAAGCGCGCGTGGCCGGGGACCGAGTAGGCGAAGTCGATCTGCCAGTCGGTCTCGAGCCGCTGGCGCTGGTCGTTGGTGAGGATCGAGTAGACGACCTCGCGCGTGTCGGTCGGCGACAGGCGCGGGTAGCCCTCCACGCCCACGAGGCGGCCGCGGACGCGGACCATCGGCGGAGCGCCGGCGGTGATGTGCAGGTCGGAGGCGCGGCGCGCCACGACGTCCATGAGCAGGTCGGCGAAATCGAAGTTCATCGCCCTGCGGATCGGACGTTCGGCCACGCTCCTTGAGGCGTGACGGACAGACGTCCGAACGCCGTCCGGTCCGCTAGGAGCCCGACGAGGTCACGCGGTAGACCTCGGCGATCGAGGTCCGGCCCTGCCTGACCTTCTCGAGGCCGTCCTCGTGCAGGCGGCGCATGCCCTGGCGCACGGCGACCTCGGCGACGCGATCGGCCGACGCGCGCTCGATGGCCAGCGTCCGGATCTCCTCGGTCACGGTCATGACCTCGTAGAGGCCGATGCGCCCGCGATAGCCCGAGCCCCCGCAGCGCGCGCAGCCGACGGGCTCATAGGCCTCGACGTCGGCCAGCGCCGGGAAGCCGTGGTCGCGCATGACCTCGGCGGAGAGGATCGTGCGCCGCTTGCAGTGCTGGCACAGGGTCCGCGCCAGGCGCTGGGCGACGATGCAGTCCAGGGCGCTGGCGACGAGGAAGGGCTCGATGCCCATCTCGATGAGGCGGCTGATGGCGCCCGGCGCGTCGTTGGTGTGCAGCGTGGAGAGGACGAGGTGGCCGGTGAGCGCGCCCTCGATGGCGATCTGGGCCGTCTCGCGGTCGCGGATCTCCCCCACCATGATGATGTCGGGGTCGGCGCGCATCATGGCGCGCAGACCGCTGGCGAAGGTCAGCCCGGCCCGCGCGTTGACCTGGACCTGGGTGATCCCCTCGATCTGGCGCTCGACGGGGTCCTCGATGGTGATGATGTTCTTGTCGGGCGTGTTGACCTCGCCCAGCGCCGCGTAGAGCGACGTCGACTTGCCCGAGCCGGTCGGGCCGGTGACGAGGACGGCGCCGTAGGCCTGGCGGAAGGCCTTCTCGAAGCGCTCGCGCTCGCCGTCGGCGAAGCCGAGCTTGCCCAGCTCAGGGATGCCCTCGGACTGGTCGAGGATGCGCATGACGATCGACTCGCCGTGCACGCTGGGCAGCGAGACGACACGCAGGTCGACGTGGTGGCCGTCGATGGTGATCCCGACGCGGCCGTCCTGGGGGACGCGCCGCTCGGAGATGTCGAGGTCGCTCATGATCTTCACGCGGCTGATGACGCCGCTGACCATGCGCCGGGGCACGGTGGCCGAGTCCATGAGGACGCCGTCGATACGGAAGCGCACGCGCAGCTCCTGGCCGTCGGGCGACAGGTGCACGTCGGACGCGCCCTGCTCGACGGCCTGGGCGATGATCCCGTTGACGAGCTTGATGATCGGCGCGTCCTCGGCCGAGTCGAGCAGCTCGACGACCTCGGCGCCGCTCTCCTCCTCCTCCTCGAAGCTGGCCGACTGGACCACGTCGTCCAGCCGCGTGAGGCGGGCGACGAGGGCGGTGATGTCCTCGCGCGAGGCGACCGCGGGGCGCACCTCGTAGCCGGTCATGAGCGCGATGTCGTCGACGGCGAGGACGTTGGCCGGATCGGCCATGGCCACGAGCAGCCCGCGGTCGCCGATGAACTGCACGGGCACCGCCTCGTAGCGCTTGGCCGCGGCCGAGGAGATGAGGTTGGCCGCCCCCATGTCGACGTGCATGACCGTGAGGTCGAGGTGATCCAGGCCGTTGCGCTCGGCGATGGCCCGTGCCAGCGCGTCCTGGCTCAGCGCGCCGGACTGGACGAGGATGTCCTCGGGGGTGCCGCCGCTGGCCCGCGCGGACTCGATCGCCTCCTCGACGCGCTCGCGGGGCGCGAGCCCGAGCTCGACGATGACGTCGGTCAGGAAGCGCGGCCCGCCAGGGCGCGCGCGGGGCGACGTGATCCCGTTCCACCCGTCGGCCGCCGACCGGTCAACGGCCAGCGCCTCGCCGGCAGCCGTCGCAGGCGGCACCGGGCGCAGATGGGGATGGTCGGGGTTCATGTCGGCTCGAGACGGTCCTCATGCGCGCGCGGCCTCTCGCATGACCTGCACGGGAGCGGCCCGGCCGGTCCAGCCCTCGAAGCTCAGCGCACCCTGCTGGACGAGGATCTCGAGGCCGTCGATCACCTGCGATCCACGGCGCCGCGCCTCCTGCGCCAGCACGGTGCCGCCGGTCCGGTAGACCAGGTCGACCACGCACGCGTATTCACCGACGGAATCGGCCTTCACGGGCAGTTCCTTGAACGTGCTCGACGGATCGGTGAGCCCCGCGGAGGTGCAGTTGACGAGCATCTCGGCGGCGATCGGGGCGGCCACCGCCCGCACCCCGAGGTCGGCCGCGAGGGCGCGGGCGCGCTCGGGTGAGCGGTTCCACACCGCGACGGCGGCGCCCGCCTGCGCCAGCGCGTAGGCCGCGGCCCGGGCCGAGCCCCCGGCGCCCAGGATCAGCGCGCTCTCGGGCCGCAGGTCGCCGAGGGCGGCCAGCAGGCCCGGGGCGTCGGTGTTGTCGGCCGCGACGGCGCCGCCGGGCGCGAAGGTCAGGCTGTTGGCCGCGCCGATGGCGCGGGCGGCCGGGGTCGCCTCATCGGCCAGGGCGAGGGCCGCCTCCTTGTGCGGGATGGTGACGT
The DNA here is from genome assembly GCA_963807305.1 of uncultured Actinomycetes bacterium. GTDB lineage: Bacteria > Actinomycetota > Thermoleophilia > Solirubrobacterales > Solirubrobacteraceae > JAOPZW01. The sequence goes on along the minus strand of CAWEBN010000005.1, from coordinate 1,360,700 downwards.
TCGCGCCGGCGAAGCCGACGCCTGGCAGGGCGCGCACGGTCTCGAGCAGGAGCTCGGGCGGGACGGGCAGGCGCTGGTAGTGCCAGTCGCCCAGCCCGACGGCCCGCAGCGCGGCGTTGTGCATGGCCGGCGAGCGGCTGTGGGCGACCGGCCAGCCGAGGACGCCGAACCGGGTCAGGCCCAAGGGCCGACGCCGCCCAGGCGGTCCACGGCGATGTGCACGACGACGCCGGGGGGCGGCTCGTCCATCGGCGGGAACTTCACGTCGGGGCCGAGGTAGGTGTGCGCCAGGTGCTGCAGCAGCTCGGGCCCTCCCCCCTCTTCGATGCGCGCTCGGCCGTGCACGACGAGGTACTCCTTGAGGCCGATGCCGCTCATCTCGGTCCCCTCCATCGAGAGCGTCACGCGCGGGTCGCGGCGGATGTTGTCGAGCTTGCGCCGCGGGCCGAGCGAGGCGAAGACGATGTCGGAGCCCTCCAGCCCGACCCACACGCAGCTGACCTGCGCGCTGCCGTCGGGGTTGCTCGTCACCAGGTGCGCGAGCGCATCGCTCTCGAGGATGGCCCGCGCCTCGTCGGGGATCTCGGTCACGGGCGGATCCTACGCCCGGTCAGGCGGTTCAAGCGATCAGCAGTGCGAGGGATCCTTGCCGCCGCGCTTGTCGCGGGCGCGGTTGTAGGCGGTGACGTCCTTCTGGAACTGGGCGTCGGTCGAGCTGAACGCGTGGGCGCCGTTGCCGCACGGCTTGACCACGTAGAAGAGGTACTTGGCGTTGGCCGGGTCGGCCGCGGCCTTGAGCGAGGCGAGGCCCGGGTTGCCGATCGGCGTGGGCGGCAGGCCGACGCGCCGGCGCGTGTTGTAGTCGGAGTTGATGTTGAGCTCGGACTCGCGCAGCGCCTTGCTCCAGTTGTTCAGGCGATAGCGCAGCGTGGCGTCGACGCCGAGCGGGATGCCGCGCTGCAGGCGGTTGTAGATGACCGCTGAGATCAGGCGGCGATCCTTGGGCACCTGGGCCTCGCGCTCGATCATCGAGGCGATGATGAGCACGTCGTAGCGGCTGAGGTGCCGGGCCCGCGCGTGCTTGAGGTCGATCGTCGCGAACTGCGTCTTGAAATTGCGCAGCTGCATGTTCACGAGCCGGCGGGCCGTGGCGGTGCGGCTGCGCAGCTGGTAGGTGTCGGGGAAGAGGAAGCCCTCGAGCACCTTGGTCCCCTTGGGCGCACCGTACGTCCGTGGGTTGAGCAGCTTCGAGCTGTCGCTGGCCTTGACGTAGCTGCCGCGCACGCCGGCCTGGGCGACCCGCGGCGCCAGCTCGCGCCGTGAGGGACCCTCGGGCAGCGTGACGTCGATCGTCGGCGCCGCCGTGGGCGCCAGGGTCAGCGCGGCGAGCGCGTCCTTGTAGGGCATCGAGCGCTTCAGCGTGTAGGTGCCGGCGCGCAGCTTGCCGCGGTCGCCCTCCAGGCGCGCACGCAGGTTGAAGAAGAAGCTCGACTCGACGACCCCCTTGGCCGACAGGAGATCGCCGATGTCGCTCGCGCTCGACCCCGGCGGGATCTTGACCACGACCGCGTCGTAGCCCTTGCCGTGGAAGGGCTGGTAGGTCATGAAGGCGAAGACGGCGACCGCGGCGAGGGCGAGGATGAGGAGCAGGACGACGAAGCGCCGCAGCCAGCGCCGGCGCGTCTTCTGCACGCCGATGTTGCGGTGCGGCGGCATCCCGGGCGCGCCGGGCTGTGCCTGGTATTCGCCGCGCGAGACGCGGATGGTGCCGATCGGCCGGTCCCACGAGTCGGTGTGGTGGCCGAGCTCCTCGGTCTGCGGGCGCGGGAGCGAGACCGTGCGCCGGGCGTGGATGGCGCCGACGGGCTCGAGCGGCTGCGTCGACTGCGGGTCCACGGGCTCGCGCATCGGCCCCCCCGGGACGGGCTCGGGGTCCGGGTTGGGCCCGGGGTCCGGCCACGGCGGCTCGGGGTCGGGCACGGGCTCGGGCGCCAGATCGGCGTCCTCGCGCTCGAGATCCTGCTCGCGTTCGTCGTCGAACGGCGCCCAGCGCGGTTCGTCGTCGGCGACGTCGTCGTCGTCGTGCACGGGAGCATCGTCGTGCATCGGCGTCTCGAGGGGCGTCGCCGCGTCGCGCGTGGGCGGCTCGTCGGGCGGCAGCGGGTCCTTGCGCGGCGACGGCTCGTCCTCGGGCGCCGGGTCCGCGGACGGCGGCTCGTCGGGCGCCGGCGGGTCCTCGCGCCGCGACGACTCGTCGTCGGGCGCCGGGTCCGCGGGCGGCGGCTCGTCGGGCGCCGGCGGGTCCTCGCGCCGCGACGGCTCGTCGTCGGGCGCCGGGTCCGCGGGCGGCGGCTCGTCGGGCAGCGGTGGCTCGTCGGCGGCCGCATCGTCGCCCGGCGACGGCGCTTGCGCCTCGTCGGGGAGCGGGCGCCCCTCGCGCTGGGCGCGACGGCGCTCGCGCTCCAGGCGCGCGGCCTCGCGGTCGGCGGCACTGCGCTCGCGACGATCGTCGCCGCGGCGGAAGAGCGGCATCAGCCGGTCACCTCCCGTGCGTGGCGTACGAGCCAGTCATCGAGCAGCACGGCGGCGGCGCGCGAGTCCTCGCTCGTGCGATCGCTGGCGGAGCGGGATGCGATGGCGGTGGTGAAGCGCTCGTCGTACATCTCGACGGGGACCGGGATCGCCGCGGCCAGGCGATCGGCCCACGCCCGCGTCTCGCGCGTCTGGTCGGTGTCGGCGCCGCTGAGCCCCAGCGGCAGACCGACGATCACCCGCTCGGCGCCGCGGTCGCGCACGAGGTCGACGACGCGCGCGAAGCCCTTGCGCGTCGCGGGTCGCTCGATCGGGTCGATCGGCGTGGCCAGGGTGCCTGTTGGGTCCGAGAGCGCGCAGCCACAGCGTGCACTGCCGTAATCCAGTGCCAGCACGCGCACGAGGCTAGCCGAGAGCGTGGACGATGGCCGCGCGGGCCGCTTCGATCGCCTCGGGAAGCTTGTCCGGATCGCGCCCGCCGGCCTGCGCCATCGTGTCGCGCCCACCGCCTCCGCCGCCGGCGATCTGGGCGGCGACCTTGACCACCTCGCCGGCCTTCACACCGCGCTCGACCAGCGCGGGCGTGACCGCGGCCACGAGGTGCACGCGGCCGTCGACCGCGGTCCCGAGCACGATCGCGGCGGTGTCACCGAGCTTGCCCTTGACGCGATCGGCGATGTCCATGAGCGCCTTGGCGTCGGGGGCGTCGACGACCTCGGCCAGCACGACGGCGCCGTCGACCTGCGCGGCGCGCGCGGCGAGGGTGGCCGCATCCGGCCCCTCGACGACGGCGCCCGCCTTGGCCGCGGCGCGCGCCTCGGCGCGCAGGGCGGCGACGGCCTCGGGCAGGCGCTCGGGCTGGGTGCGCAGCGCGTCGGCCGCCTCGTGCAGGAGGTCGTCATGGCGGCGCAGGAGACCGACCGCCTCGGGCCCGGTGACGGCCTCGATGCGGCGCACGTTGGAGGCGCTCGACCCCTCGCTGATGATCTTGAACAGCCCGATCTCGGCCGTGGAGCGCACGTGGGTGCCGCCGCACAGCTCGCGCGAGTAGCTGCCGTCGCCGACCTCGACCATCCGCACGATGTCGCCGTACTTCTCGCCGAAGAGGGCCATCGCCCCCAGGCGCTGGGCCTCGTCGAGGGTCGTCGTCAGCGGGCGCACCGGGTCGTTGCGCAGGATCCAGTCGTTGACCTGGTCCTCGACGTCGCGGCGCTCCTCCTCGCTCAGGCGCTGGGTGTGAGAGAAGTCGAAGCGCAGCTTGTCGGGCCCGACGTAGGAGCCCGCCTGGTGCACGTGGGGTCCGAGGCGGTTGCGCAGCGCGGCGTGCAGCAGGTGCGTGGCGGTGTGGTTGGCCTGCGTGGCGTTGCGCGCGGCGCGATCGACGCGCGCGACGACGCGCTCGCCGGCCTTCAGCTGGCCGTCGACCGTCTCGACGACGATCGCCTGGTCGTCGCCGGCGCGCACCACGTCGGCCACCCGCACGAGGCAGTCGCCGTCCGCGCAGGCGATGACGCCGCCGTCGGAGACCTGCCCGCCGCCCTCGGCGTAGAACGGCGACTCGGCGAGCTTCACGATCGTGCGCCCGTCCTGGCTGGTCAGGCCGGTGACCGTCGTGTGCTGCTCGAGGTGCTCGTAGCCGGTGAAGGTCGTCGGGTCGCCCTCGACGGTGAGCGCGCCGGCCATGACGCGCGCGCCGGTCTGGCGCGAGCGCGTGCGCTGCTCGCCCATGAGGCGCTCGAAGTCCGCCTCGCCCGCGAACGGCACACCGCGCTCGGCGGCGATCTCGCGCGTGAGCTCGATCGGGAAGCCGTAGGTGTCGTGCAGGCGGAAGGCGTCGGCGCCGGACACCTCGCCGGCAGCGAGCAGGTCGTCGAGCAGCCGCGTGCCCTGCTCGAGCGTGCGCCCGAAGCTCTCCTCCTCGGCGGTCACCCACTTGTCGATCGTCTCGTGCTGGGCCAGCAGCTCCGGATAGCCGGCCCCCATGAGGTCGATGACGAGGCTCACGTACTTGGGCAGGAAGCCGTGCTCGATGCCGATGCGGTGGCCCTGCAGCAGCGCTCGGCGCATGATCCGGCGCAGCACGTAGCCGCGGTCCTCGTTGGAGGGCACGACGCCGTCGGCGATGAGGAAGGTCATCCCGCGCGTGTGGTCGGCCAGGATCCGCAGCGCGCGGGCGTCGGGCTCGCTGGTGGCCAGGTCGCGCCCGAGGGTCATGAGCGGCAGGAACTGGTCGGTCTCGAAGACCGAGTCGACGCCCTGCTGGATGAGGGCCATGCGGTTCAGGCCCAGGCCCGTGTCGATGTTCTTGGCCGGCAGCGGGGTCAGGGTCCCGATCGGATCCTGGTCGTACTGCATGAAGACGAGGTTCCAGTACTCCAGGAAGCGCTCGTTGTCGCCGCCCGGGAGGTCGTCCTCGGTCCCCCACTCCAGGCCGCGGTCGAAGTACAGCTCGCTGCACGGCCCGCACGGGCCGGTCGGCCCCGCCTGCCAGAAGTTCTCCTCGCTGGGCAGCAGGATGATGCGCGAGCGCGGGATGCCGATCGCCTCCCACGCCGCGATGGCCTCCTCGTCGGGGCCGAGGCCGAGCGCGTCGTCGCCCTCATGGACGGTGATCCAGATGTCGTCGGGGTTGAAGCCGAAGCCCTCGAGCGACAGCTGCCACGCGTACTCGGCGGCGCCCTGCTTGAAGTACTGGCCGATCGAGAAGTTCCCGAGCATCTCGAAGAAGGTCAGGTGCCGGGTCGTCGATCCGACGTTCTCGATGTCGACCGTGCGGAAGCTCTTCTGGCACGTCGTGATGAGCGGATGCGGCGGCTTCTCGATGCCGAGGAAGTAGGGCTTGAGCGGCTGCATGCCCGCGGTCGTGAGCAGGACCGAGGGGTCGTAGCTCGCGGGCACGAGCGACCCGCTGGGCAGGCGCAGGTGGTCGCGCTCCTCGAAGAAGCCGAGGAACAGCTCGCGGATCTCGTCGGAGGTCACGCAGCGATTGTGGCGCATCCCAGCACGGCGTCGCCGCGCAGGAAGACCGCGGTCTGCCCCGGGGCGGGGCCGTCGACGGGCTCGGCGAGCTCGATCGTCTCGCCGCGCAGCGTGCAGGGCACGGCCGGGGCGCGGTAGCGCAGCTTGACGGCGTCGACCTCGCCGGCCGGCGCGTGCAGGCGCGCGTCGCGGAAGCGGACCCCGGTCGTGGCCAGCGCGGCGCGCGGCCCCACGGTGACGGTGTTGGCGCCGGCGTCGGTGCGCAGGACGTAGAGCGGCTCGGGCGTCCCTCCGACCTCGAGGCCGCGGCGCTGCCCGACGGTGAAGCGGTGGGCTCCCGCGTGGCGGCCCACGACCGTCCCGGCGGCGTCGACGATGTCGCCCGGGCGCTCCCCGAGGCCGCCGTGGCGGGCCAGGAAGGCCACGCGCCCCGTGCCGGCGAGGAAGCACAGGTCCTGCGAATCGGGCTTGGAGGCGACGGGCAGGTCGTGCTCCGCGGCGATCGCGCGCACCTGGGCCTTCTCGAGGTCGCCCAGCGGGAAGCGCAGCCGCGCGAGCGTCGCCCGCGACAGGCCGGCGAGCATGTAGGCCTGGTCCTTGGCGGCGTCGGCGGCCAGGCGCAGCAGCCCCTCGGGCGTGCGGCGGGCGTAGTGGCCGGTGGTCAGGGTCGCGGCGCCGAGGCGGTCGGCGAAGCCGAGCATCGCGTCCAGGCGCACGCTGCCGTTGCAGCGCACGCACGGGTTGGGCGTCAGGCCGGCGGCGTGCTCGGCCAGCCACGGCTCGACGACGCCGGCGCGGAACTCGTCGCGCAGGTCCACGGTGAAGTGCGCAAGGCCCATGGTGTGGGCGAGGGCGCGCGCGCCGCGCACCGCGCTGGCCGAGCAGCACGAGCGCTCGGCGTCGTTGTCGGGGTCGCGCCAGAGCTCGAGCGTCACGGTGGCGGCGTGCGGGCCGCTGCGCAGCGCGGCGACCGCCGAGTCGACGCCGCCGCTCATGGCCACGAGCGTGCGGTGCGGATCGAGCGCCGCCGGGTGGGTGGGCTCGGCATCCGCCACTGCGCGCCCGAGCGCGCGCGCGAGCGCGTCGGCGGCGAGCTCGGCCGCGTGGAGCTTTCCGGGGCTCAGGCCGCCGAGGGCGTCGGAGATCGCGTGGGTGCCGACGCGCGCGGCGTCGAGGACGCCGGCGCCGCGCACCAGCTCGACGGCGGCGCTGCCCGCGGCGATGGCCGCGCCGCAGCCCGACGCCTCGAAGCCGGCGTCGGCCACGCGGTCGCCGTCGACCGCGACCCCGATGCGCACGAGATCGCCGCACGGGGCGCCGCCGGCCGCGCCGTCATGGACGGGGATGCGGCCGCGACCGACCGGGTGGAGCAGGTGCTCCTCGAAGCGCTCGTCGGGCACCCGGCCAGTGTAGGCCGAGCGATCGGTCGATCAGGCGCCGGCGTAGCAGCCGCGGACGTGGAGCTTCTTGGCGGCTGCGATGTAGGCGTCGTTGCCGTCGCTCTCGCGCTGCACGAGCGTGAGGAAGACGGTGCCCGGCTCGGCGCCGGCCTTGAGCTGGCTGCGCGCCTGGGCGACCCACTTGACGTCCTGGTCGGCGAAGGCGACGAGCGCCGCCTTGAGCTTGCGCTCGTCGGCGGACGTGGCCTTGGCCTTGACCATGCGATTGCGCGAGTGCCCGAGCTCGACCGCGCCGGTCCCGAGCGCCTTGGACAGCGCCGCGACCGTGGCCGGCGGGTTGGACTTCTGCTCGAGGGCGTAGCCGAAGTCCTTGCAGGCGTCGTCGGCGACCGCCGCGAAGCCCTTGTGCCGGAAGGCCTTCTTGGCCTCGAAGCCGGTGCCGCCGATGTCGCTGACGGCCTGATCGATCTCCTTGGCCTGCGTGTAGCCGGTGATTGCGCGGGTCTTGCCGCCGGCGCCGATCACGAGCACGGTGGGCGACTCGAGGACCTGCACGCCGCGCGTGATGGCCTCGTAGCGGCCGACGTCGCCGATCGGCACCGCGCTGGCGACGACCTTGCCGCCGTGCAGATCGATCGAGCTCAGACCGCGGCGGGTCGCGCGATCGTCGGAGGCGTTCTTGTCCCAGAAGAGGACGACGACGACCTTGCCGGCGTCGACCGACGCGAGCAGCGGGCGCGACGGGTCGCCGGGCGCGGCGTCGTCGGCGAGGCCGGGCTTCGCGGGCTTGGCCACCGCGGCGGGCTTGACCGGCGTGGCGGGCGTGACCGGCTGTGGCGGGCTTGGCCGCCGTGGCGGGCGTGGCCGGCTTGGCGGGCGTGAGCGGCTTGGCGGGCGTGACCGGCTTGGCCGCCTTGGCGGTCGGGGTGGCAGCGGTGGCGCCGGGCTTGGCGCTCGTGGCCGAAGGCTTGGTGGTGGCGGTGGTGGACGAGCCGCCGACGGCGTTGGCCGCGGACTCGCTGCGCGCGGCGGCGGCGTTCGAGGCGTCGACGGCGCTGTGCGCCTTGGCCACATCGTTGGCCAGGCCGGTCACGCCCGGCGGCGTGGCAGCGGGCTCGACGTCGGCCGCGGGCTTGGGCCGCAGCACGAGGAACCACACGACGGCGAAGACCAGCGCGACGATCAGGACGATGCGAAAGGGAAGACTGATCTTGTCCACGCCCTCCCTGTCGGCCGCGATGGCCGATTCTTGAGGCGGGACTAGCCCTGCTCGACGATCGAACGGACCCCGAGCTCGCGCAGTTGGCGGGCGTCGACGGGGGCCGGAGCGCCGGTCATCGGGTCGCCGCCGGAGGCCGTCTTGGGGAAGGCGATGACGTCGCGGATCGAGTCGCGCCCGGCGATCAGCGCGGCGACGCGGTCGATCCCCAGTGCGATGCCGCCGTGCGGCGGGGCGCCGTACTTGAGCGCGTCGAGCAGGAAGCCGAAGCGCCGCCGGCCCTCCTCCTCGCTCATGCCGATGACCTTGAAGACCTGCTCCTGGACCTCGGGGGTGTTGATGCGGATCGAGCCGCCGCCGAGCTCCCAGCCATCGAGGATCAGGTCGTACCCGCGCGAGCGCATCGCGCCGGGATCGGCGAAGTCGCCCGTCGGCGCGGTGAACGGGTGGTGCACCGCGCCCCAGCCGTTCTCGACGGGCTCGAACATCGGGAAGTCGACGACCCACAGGACGTCATGGCCGCCCTCCGGGATGAGCCCGAAGCGCCGGCCGAGCTCCAGGCGCAGCGCGCCGAGCGCCTCGGCGGCCACGCGCGGCTGATCGGCCACGAAGAGCAGCAGGTCGCCCTCGGAAGCGCGCAGCTCGCCCACGGCGGCCGCCACCCGGTCCTCGCCCAGGAACTTGGCGATCGGCGAGCGCAGGGCGCCATCCTCGGCGAAGCCCCACGCCACCGCCTTGCCGCCGTGGCGCTGGACGACCTCGTTGAGCCCCTCGAGCTCCGAGCGCGACATCTCGCGCGCGCCGGCGTTCAGCGCGCGCACGGCGCCGCCGCCGCCGAGGACCGACTCGAAGACCTTGAACTCGCTGCCGCGCAGCGCCCGGGAGACGTCGACGATCTCGAGGTCGAAGCGCCGGTCGGGGCGGTCGGAACCGAAGCGCAGCATCGCCTCGTCGAAAGCCATGCGAGGCCACGGCGGGGCCGGCACGCCGAAGCCGGTGGCCTGGAAGACCGCGCCCATCACGGCCTCCATCGTCTCCAGGACGTCGTTCTCGTGGACGAAGGCCATCTCCACGTCGAGCTGGGTGAACTCGAGCTGGCGGTCGGCGCGCAGGTCCTCGTCGCGGAAGCAGCGGGCGATCTGGTAGTAGCGCTCGTAGCCGCTCATCATCAGCAGCTGCTTGAAGAGCTGGGGCGACTGCGGCAGCGCGTACCACGAGCCCGGCTGCAGGCGGCTGGGGACCAGGAAGTCGCGCGCCCCCTCGGGCGTGGAGCGCGTGAGGATCGGCGTCTCGATCTCCAGGAAGTCGCGCTCGTTGAGGGCATCGCGCATGGTGGCGATGATCTGGTGGCGCAGCTGCATCGCCTCGCGCATGTTCTCCCGGCGCAGGTCGATCATCCGGTGCTGCAGCCGGATCATCTCGTCGACCGGTGTGTCCTCGTCGACAGGGAAGGGCGGCGTCTCGCTGGCGGCGAGGCGCTCCAGCGAGCGCACCTGGATCTCGATCTCGCCGGTGGCCAGGTTCGGGTTGACGTTCTCGGGCGCGCGCTTGACGATCTCGCCCTGGGCGGAGACCACGTGCTCGGAGCGCAGGTCCTCGGCAGTGGCGAAGGCGTCGCCCGTCCCGTCGGGATGGACGACCAGCTGGACGAGCCCGGAGCGGTCGCGCAGGTCGATGAAGATCAGGCCGCCGTGATCGCGGCGGCGATGGACCCAGCCGGCCACGCGGACCTCGTCGCCGACGCGCGCGGCGGTGAGGTCGCCGGCCCAGGCGTCGCGGTAGCTGTTGGGTGTCGGAGGGTGCTTCATCGCAGATGGCGTCCGGTGATGACGCGGGCGACCGCGGCCGCGGCGGAGTCCACGTCCTCCTGCTCGCCGGAGTCCATGTCGCGCAGCCGGATGCCGTCGGCGCCCAGGATGGCAACGTAGCGGGCACCGGCGCGATCTGCCTGCTTGAGCTGGCCCTTCAGCGAGCGCCCGGCCAGCTCCTGCTGCACCGCGAGCCCGGCGGCGCGGGCCTCGGCGGTCAGCGCAAAGGCCTCCACCCCACGGTCCTCGTGCGCGACGAAGAGGTCGGTGATCGGCGCCGGCGCCGGCCGCTCCCCCGCCGACAGCAGCATCCGCTCGATGCCGGCGGCCCAGCCCATGCCGGGCGTGGGCGGGCCGCCGAGCAGCTCGATCAGGCCGTCGTAGCGCCCGCCGCCGGCGACGCCCGACTGCGCACCCAGCGCGTCGGAGGTGAACTCGAAGATCGTCCGCGTGTAGTAGTCGATGCCGCGCACGAGCGTGCCGTCGAGCTCCCAGTCGATGCCCGCGACGCGCAGGCGGTCGCAGACCTCGTCGAAGTGCTCGCGGTCCTCGGCGCTGAGCGAGTCGAGCAGCAGGGGCGCGTCGCGCATGACCTCCTGGGTGCCGCGGTCCTTGGCGTCGAAGGCGCGCAGCGGGTTGAGGTCGATGCGGTCGCGCACGTCGGCGCTCAGGCGCTCGGCGTTGGCGCGCAGGTAGACGGTCAGGCGCTCGCGGTACTCCGCGCGCGCGTCGAGGCTTCCCAGCGAGCCGAGGCGCAGCCGCAGGCCCCGGACGTCGAGCTCGCCCAGCAGCGTGTGCAGCAGCGCGATCGTCTCGGCGTCGACGGCCGGGTCGTCGGAGCCGATGACCTCCGCCCCGAGCTGCCAGAACTGGCGAAAGCGCCCGGCCTGCGGCTTCTCCTGGCGGAAGTAGCTGCTCAGATACCAGAGCTTCACCGGCTGGGCCAGCGTGTGCATGCCGTGCTCGAGGTAGGCGCGGCACACGGGAGCGGTGCCCTCGGGGCGCAGGGTCAGCGAGCGTCCGCCGGCGTCCTCGAAGGTGTACATCTCCTTCTGGACGATGTCGGTCGACTCGCCCACGCCGCGGGCGAAGAGCTCGGTGGCCTCGAAGGCCGGCGTCTCGATGCGCCCGTAGCCGGCCGGCTCCAGGATCCTGCGTGCGGCGGCCTCCAGGCCCGCCCGGGCGGCGGCCTGATCGGGCAGCACGTCGTACGTGCCGCGCGGCGCCTGAGGCCGCTGTCCACCAGCGCGCCGCGGCTCGCCCGGCCCGCGACCGGGTCCGCCATCCTGACCGCTCGCAGTCACCGGCCCGCGAGCGCCTGCAGGAAGGGATTCGTCGCCCGCTCGCGCCCGAGCGTCGTGAGCCCCATGTGCCCGGGATGGACCGTCGTGTCGTCGTCGAAGCGCTCGAGCAGCCCCGCGATCGAGGCCATGAGCGTGGCGTGGTCGGCGCCGGGCAGGTCGGTACGGCCGATCGAGCCCTCGAAGAGGACGTCGCCGGAGAACAGCGCGCCGTCGATGGCGTAGGTGACGTGAGCCGGGCTGTGGCCGGGCGTGGAGACGACGTCGATGTCGAGACCCGCGAGCTGCAGGCGCTCGCCGCCGTCGAGCGGTTCCTCGGCCTCCCACGGCTCGACGCTCCCCCACTCGGGCGGGAAGAACCGTCCGGGGTTGGCGAGGATCGTCAGCTCCCCGCGCGGGCAGTAGACCGGGGCGCTGGTCGCGCGGGCGATCGGCGCGACGGCGCCGATGTGGTCGATGTGCGTGTGCGTGAGCAGGATCGCCTCGGGCTCGACGCCCAGCTCGCCCATCGCGGCCTGCAGGCGCTCGGCCTCGTCGCCGGGATCGATGAGCAGCGCCTTCGCGGCGCCGTCGGCGCGCACCACGAAGCAGTTCTCCTGGAAGGCGCCGACGGTGACCATCCGCACGTCCACGGCTAGTGCCCGCCCTTCTGGAGCTCTTTGGCCTGCCGGCGGCGATAGAAGAACAGGTCCGTGTAGTAGCTCAGCGGCACGTAGAAGAGCAGCACGAAGGCGCCCAGCGCGATCGAGGCCGCGATCGTCTGGTGGATGACGACGATCATCGCGGCCATGAAGATGACGGCGGCGATGGCCGAGCGCTGCACGGCACTGCGCACCGTGGGCGGCTTGCTGAAGCGGTCCATGCGCGCCTGGCGGGCAGTCGTCTTGCGATCGGCGGGCCCGGGCTTGCGGCCGGTGCGACCGCGCGTCTCGACCATCCCGGCGGCGTTGCCGCGGTGCTTGGTTCGACGCTTGCGCTTGGTGCTCGCCACTGGAGACTCCTCGGGGACCCGCCTCAGACGGTGGGCATCAACGGCTTCGCCGTGCGTCCGCCTTCGGCACGCCTAGGAGCTTAGTCGCTCCTCGATGCTCGCCCGGTTGCGGATCGGGACGCGATCGGGCCAGCCTGCGAAGGCCGCCTGCGGCGCCAGCCCGACCAGCTCGGCCTCGGCGACGGGCGCGTGGCGCTCGACCGCCTCGAGCAGCGCGGCCAGCGCGAGCGCCTCGTGGTCCTCGACGTTGCACGAGACCTGCGCGACGCCGCCGCGGGCGGCGAGGGTCAGGCCGATGGCGCGCAGGCCGGGCAGGCCCCCCGGGCCGCCCTCGCGGATGGCGCGCGCGACCGCCTGCGCGTCGGCACCGGTCGCCTGCGGGCCGAGCTCGAGGTTGAAGGCCACCAGCGGCGGGCGGGCGGCGACGAGGACAGCACCGGCGGTCGGGTGCATGCGGTCGGGCCCGAAGTCGGGCCTCAGGCCGTCGGCCATCCGCTGCGCGAGGCCGGCGGCTCCGCCCTTGCGCAGCTCGGCGCGCGTGCGCCCGCCGGCCAGCAGCCCGTAGAGGAAGACGGGCAGGCCGAGCTCGCCGAGGGCGTCGGCCAGCGCGAGCGCCTCGGCCAGCGCGGCGCCGCGCTGCTTCGGGGTCCGGAAGACGATCGGGGCCACGTCGATGGCCCCGACGTGCGGATGAAGGCCCTGGTGGCGGCTGAGGTCGATGCGCTCGATGGCTTCGCGGGCGCCGTTCGCCAGCGCCTCGTGGAGGGTCCTGGGCTCGGCCGCGAGGGTGAAGACGGCGCGGTTGTGATCGGGGTCCTCGTGGCGGTCGAGGATCCGGGCGCCGCCGGCGGCGAAGGCGTCGCCGATGATGTCGAGGGTGACGGGGTCGCGGCCCTCGGAGACGTTGGGGACGGCGAGGAGCACGCTCAGAGCACGTAGCGCCCGGCGTCGAGCACCGTGGTCGCGCCGACCGTCAGCGTCGCGTCGGTGACCACCACGTCGAGGTGGATCGGGACCGCGACCGTGCCCCCGATCCCGGCGCTGGCGCCGAAGGCGACGTGGATGGTGCCGAGGATCTTCTCGTCCTCGAGGATGTTGCCCGTCAGCCGGGCGCGGTCGTTGGTCCCGACGCCGAGCTCGGCCAGGTTGGTGCCCTGCTCGCCGGCGCCGGTGAGCTGCTCGTAGAGGCGCTCGCCCTCGGGCCCGGTGGCCTTCGTCAGACGGCCGCCCTCGATCGTCAGGTGCGCGGGGTGACCCTGGACGAGGCCGATGGAGGCCAGCGAGCGCGTGGCGACCGTGCCCTCTCCGCTCAGCGGCGCGATGAAGCCCTCGCCGCACGGGAGGTTTCCGAACGAGCCCGGCGCGGTGAGGTCGCCGTCGTCGGCGATGCCCTGGCGGCCCGCGAGGTCCAGGCGCAGGTCGGTCCCCCGCGGGCAGGTGACGTGAGCCTCATCGGCGTCGGTGAGCAGGTCGGTGATCGCCCGGCTGCGCGCGCCGAGGACGTCGAAGTCGACGTCCATGAGGCGGGCGAGCATGTCGGCGGTGACCGTGGGCATGGTGGCGCCGCGCGCGCCGTTGTCGGTCGCGCGCTTGCGCGCCTGCGTGTGGGAGAGCGAGCGCGAGGCCGGGGCGATGAACACGTCGCAGGCGGCGAACGCAGCGGCGATCGGCGGCGGTGGCTCGACGCCGTGGTTCTCGCGCGGGGACATGACGGCGAGCACCGCGTCGGCCTGCGCCTCCTGGGCCTCGCGGCGCAGCGCCTCCCCCACGTCCTGCAGCGGCTCGTCGACGACCACGAGAACGTTCTCCGCGGGTGCGACCTGCAGGCATCGGCGCACGACGGTACGGACGGCACGGGCGAGTCCGGTCATGGCTCGGACGCTACTAAGAGATCGCTTCACCCTCGCGGCCGGGGACCCGGCTCGGGCGGCCGTTGCTCGACGACCTCGCCGTTGGCCCGCCTCGCGGCACCCCATAGGTTCTGCGGATGGCGGAGTGGATCGTCGACGGCAACAACGTCATGGGCTCGCGGCCGGACGGCTGGTGGCGCGACCGGCCGGGCGCGCAGCGGCGGCTCGTCGAGCGTCTGGAAACGTTTGCTGACGCCCGCGACGAGCCCGTCACGGTCATCTTCGACGGGCGCGCGCACGAAGCCGGCGGCGGCTCGCGCGTCGCGGTGCAGTTCGCCCGTCGGGCGGGGCGCGACGCCGCCGACGACGACGTCGCGGCACTGGTCGCGCGCCATCCGGACCCTGGCTCGCTGACGGTGGTGACGTCCGATGGCGGGCTCGCGGCGCGGGTGCGCGACGCCGGCGCCGAGGTCGTTGGCGCGGGCGAGTTCCTGCGGGCGCTCGACGACGCCGAGTAGCGAAGCCGCTCGGCCGGGCGGCGCGGTGCACGACCGCTGACGCGCGTCCGGAGCCCGTGTCGGCCCGACGCTAGGGTCCGCGCGGTGCACCTGACCGAGCTCGTCGCACCGCCGACCGAGGGCCGTGTCTTCACCGATCGCGCGCGGGCGGGGCTGGGCGACGTCGCCCCGTCGGGCCGCGTGCGCCTGGACACGATCGCGCGCTGGCTGCAGGACGCGGCCTTCGCCGACCTCCTCGACTCCGGCCTGCCCGACGACGGTGTGTGGATCGTGCGGCGCCTGCGCCTGCGCGTCGAGCGGTTCCCGCGGATGCACGAGAACGTCTCGGTGGCGACGTGGTGCAGCGGCGCCGGGAGCCTGGTGGCGGAGCGGCGCAGCACCGTGCGCGGCGACGACGGCGGGCTCGTCGAAGCCGTGGCGCTGTGGGTGCACCTCGATCCGGTCGGCGCGCGCCCGCGTCCGATGCCCGAGGGCTTCGAGACCGTCTATGCGCCGTCGGCGGCGGGGCGTCGCGTGCGGGCGCGACTGCGCCACCGCAGCGAGCCGCCGACGGGCGGCGAGTGCGCTCCGTGGCGCTTCCGCGCCGCCGACCTCGACCTCGCCCGGCACGTCAACAACGCCGTCTACTGGCAGGCGCTCGAGGAGGACCTCGCCGGCGACGGCGCCCACGAGCCGTTCGACGCCGAGATCGAGCACCGCGCCCCGGCCGACGTCGGCGAGGCCGCGATCGTGCGCGACGGCCAGATGCTCTGGATCACCGCTGCAGACGGCGAAGTGCTCGCCTCCCTGGCCACTCCGGGTGGCCCGACGGTCCGACACCGAATTAGCACGAGCGCATAGTATTTGACCGTGCTCGATTGGGCCTGATGCACAGAATGAGCGCGGAATTGCGCCTAGGGTCAAGGTATGACCAGAGCCGCCCGGATCTCGAATCTGCTCGCCGTCGTCATCCCGTTCGTCGCCTTTCTCGCCGCCATCGCTCTCTTCTGGGGCAACGGCGTGGGCGCGCACGACCTCGTCCTGTTCGGCGTCATGTACCTGATCACCGGCTTCGGCGTGACGATCGGCTTCCACCGCCTGCTCACCCATCGCTCGTTCGCGACGAGCAAGCCCGTCGAATATCTGTTCGCCGCCATGGGCTCGATGTCGGTCCAGGGGCCCGTCATCTCGTGGGTCTCCGACCACCGCAAGCACCACGCGCACGCCGACGAGGAGGGCGATCCGCACAGCCCGCACGTCGGTGGCGGCACGGGCCTACGGGGCCTCATCCACGCGCACTTCGGCTGGCTCATCAGCGAGCAGGGGCTCGCGCGCAAGCGCAAGTACGCCGCCGACCTCATGGAGGACACCGGCATGCGGCGCATCAACCGCGCCTTCCCGTGGCTCGTCGTCCTCGGGCTCGGGCTGCCGGCGCTGGCGGGCTACCTCATCACCGGCCGGATCACGGGCGCGCTCACCGGCCTGCTGTGGGGCGGCCTCGTGCGCGTCTTCTTCATCCACCACGTGACGTGGTCGATCAACTCCGTCTGCCACTTCTTCGGCAACCGGCGCTTCGACATCGAGGACCACTCGACCAACGTCTTCTGGCTCGCGCTGCCGACCCTCGGCGAGTCCTGGCACCACAACCACCACGCCTTCCCCCGCTCGGCCGTCCACGGCCTCGGCCGCCGCGAGCTCGATCCGTCGGCCTGGATCATCCGCGTGATGGAGCGCGTCGGCCTCGTCTGGAACGTCGTGCGCATCGCGCCCGAGCGCCAGGCGCAGAAGCTGATCGTGCCGGGCGCGCCCGTCGCGGCGACCGAGCCGGCGGACGACCGCGTCGCGACGCCGGTCGGCTAGCTCGGCCCCGGCGACCGTCGTCTAGATTCGTCCGGCATGGCCGAGAGCTTCTGCCGCGTCGGCGAGATCGAGATCTGCTTCGAGACCTTCGGCGACCCTGCCGACCCCGCCGTGCTGCTCGTCATGGGCCTGGGCACGCAGATGCTCGGCTGGCACGAGGACTTCTGCACGGACCTCGCCGGCCGCGGCTTCCACGTCATCCGCTACGACAACCGCGACATCGGGCGCTCGACCATCCTCTCGGGCGCCCCGGTGCCGAATCTCGGCCAGATCATCCGCCGCGACAAGCGCGCCGCCGCCTACAGCCTGGCCGAGATGGCCGCCGACGGCGTCGGCCTCCTCGACCACCTCGGCATCGACCGCGCCCACGTCGTCGGCGTCTCGATGGGCGGCATGATCGCCCAGACGATCGCCGCCCGGCGCCCCGAGCGCGTCCTGACGCTGACCTCGATCATGTCGAGCACCGGCAGCCGCTGGCGCGGCCAGCCCGCGCTGCGCACCTACCGCCAGTTCCTGCGGCCGGTCAGCACCGACCGCGCCGCCTACATCGCCGAGACCGCGGCGCTGTTCGACATCATCGGCTCGCCCGGCTTCGAGCGCGACGGCGACGACCTGCGCACCCTCCTCGGCGCCATGTACGACCGCGGCCACGACCCCGGCTCGGTCACCCGCCAGCTCGCCGCCATCCTCGCGTCGGGCAACCGCACCGCCGAGCTGCGCCTCATCACCGCCCCCACCCTCGTCATCCACGGCACCAAGGACCGCCTCGTCAACAAGTCCGGCGGCCGCGCCACCGCCCGCGCCATCCCCGGCGCGCGCCTGCTCATGATCGACGGCATGGGCCACGACCTCCCCCGCGGAGCCTGGCCCCAGCTCATCGACGCCATCGTCGAGAACACACGGCGAGCCGCCGCACCGGCGACGGCCGGCGCGGCCGCCTAGCGTCCGGAGGCCGCGGCTCAGGTGAGCGGGCCGACCTCGGTGCGCACCCAGTCGTCCGGGAAGCCGTGCGCGTACGACCAGCCGCTGCGATCGGGCGGGATGACCGTGACCGGGAGCCCGAGCTCCTGGATCTTGTCCGTGAGGCCGTGCCGGTGCCAGACGTGATGGTGCTCGGGCGGCGTGCTCAGCACGATCTCGTCGCACCGGCCCTGATGGACGAAGTCGCTGATCGTGCCCGCGGCGTCCCCGCCGCAGTCGACGAGCTCGACTGTGCGCCCCTTGGCGGCGCGCTGGACGAGGCCCAACGCATCCTCCGGGGTCCAATCGGGAGCGTCGGGGTGGCGCTCGGGCGGGACCATCAGGATGAAGTCGCAACCCCTGCTCGCCCTCCGCTCGACCTCCTCGAGCAGATGCGGCGCCGCCTCGGTGCGATTGGCGACGACGAGCAGTCGGACTCGCTCTTCAGCCATGCGCACATGGAACGCCGCGCCGAGCAAGGCCGCATCACCCGGATGGGGTGAGCAGCGTTCCTGGCGCCCTGACGCTGCCCGCTGATTCCAGCGCAGCGACCCCGCCGCGCGCCGTGGCGTCGCTAAACTCCGCCGCCCCCGCCGGAGTAGCTCAGTCGGTTAGAGCAGCGGAATCATAATCCGCGTGTCGGGGGTTCGAGTCCCTCCTCCGGCATCTAGGAAATCCCCGCTAATCGCGGGGTTTTCTGGTTCCGGTGGAGTCCATCGGCCCCTTCGGAGGGAGACGAGGGGGAGACGGCGTTCGCCGAGAGCTCGCTCAGTGGCCGCGCCGCGTCGCAGTGCTGAGTCGCCTGGAGAGGAGCAGCGCGTCCTCGGTCTGTGCCGGGCAGACGCGCGGTCGCGCTCGCATCGAGCATCACGGGCGCAGCGGGGGAGTGCTCACCTGGCCGCTGATGGGATTCCGAGGGAGTGTGTCGAGGAGGGCCGTCATGGTGGGTTCGATCCGCAGACTGACTTCGGCGCCCAGGTCCGGCGTGGGCTGCGTAAGGGGGACGTGTGCGTGGAGTGCGAGTCCGGCGTCGAGGGTGAGTTCGTGGCGTCCGGGGCCGGTGGTGACGCGGGCGACGATGGCGGGAAGCCCTCCTTGGGCCTCGCGCACGTGGATTGCGGTGGCCCAGATCGCGAGGCCGGCTGAGCGGCGTCCGGGCGGGGCGGTGAGTCCGGTTGGGCGTCCGCCGAGGAGGACGTTGCCATCGTCGTCGATGTCGACGTCGATGACGTTCTCATACCCGACCAGGCGGGCGACGGCCACGTCGATTGGGCGCGTGACGAGGTCGTCGGCGGGGGCGACCTGGCGTAACTGGCCGTCGACGAGGACGGCAACTCGGTCGGCGAGGGCGAGGATCTCCTCGGCGCGGTGCGAGACGAGGACGACGGTGGTCGCGCGGTCGGCGAGGGCACGCTCGACGTCGGCGAAGAAGGCGGCGCGGGTGGGGGTGTCGAGGCCTGCGGCGGGCTCGTCGAGGAGCAGCGCGTCGGGCTCGCAGGCAAGGGCTCGCGCGAGGCTGACGCGTTGGGCCTCGCCGCCGGACAGGGTGCGGGCTGGGCGGTCGGCGAGGTGCTCGACGCCCAGGCGCGCGAGCGCCGCGGCGGCGACCCTCTGGCGAGTGGGTCGGGGGGCTCGGCGGTAGCGCAGCGGCAGCTCGACGTTGTAGCGGACCGTAGTGGAGAGCAGGACGGGGCGCTGGGGCGCGTACGCCAGCCGGCGACGAAGGGCCGCGCCGCCCCGCGAGGTGGGCACGTCGTCGACGCGCACCTCGCCAACGGTCGGTTCGTCGATGGCCGCGAGCAGGCGCAGCAGGCTCGTCTTGCCGGCGCCGTTGAGGCCGAGCAGCCCCAGCCGTTCGCCGGCCGCGACGCTCAATCGGTCGACGCGCAGGACCTCGCGGCCGCCGCGGCGGTGGCGCACACCGGCGACGGTCAGGACCGCGCCCACGCGGTTCCGCGCTGCTGTACAGAGGTGAGCACGGCGTTGACCGCGAAGGCGAGCGCGAGCAGCACCGCCCCATAGGCGAGGGCGGGCCGGAAGTCACCCTTGCCGACGTCCTCGACGATGGCGGTGGTCAGCACCTGGGTCTGGCCGTGGATGTTGCCGCCGACCATCGTCACCGCACCGACCTCCGAGACGGCGTGCCCGAAGCCGGCCATGACGGCGGCCAGCAGCGGCAGGCGCGCCTCAAGCCACAGCCGCACCACGAGCTGGCGGCGGTTGGCGCCCAGAGCGCGCAGCTGGTCGGGCAGCTCCTCGGGCAGCGCCCGGATGGCGGCCATCGTGATCCCGGTGATCAGCGGCGCGGCGATAAGGACCTGGGCGATGATCATGCCGCGCACGGTGTAGATGAGATCCAGCGATCCCAGCGGCCCGCCGCGGAAGAGCACGAGCGCCACCACGAGGCCGACGACCACCGTCGGCAACGCCATCCCGGTGTTGACCACCATGGCCGCGCCCCCCTGGCCACGGAAGCGCAGCAACCCCAGGGCGGTACCGGCCGGGATACCGATGGCCATGGCGATCGCCGTCGCGCTCAATGAGACCGTCGCCGTGCGGGCCACCAGCTCCCAGACGAGCGCCACCGCCGGCGCGGTCACTGCGCGCCGGCGTCGGGGTGGAACAGCGCCTGTCCGTACTTGCTCTTGCCGAAGCTGCCGATCACGAGCTGGGTGGGCGCGTTCGTGATCCAGCGCGAGAACGCCTGCGCGCAGCCGATATTGGTGCCCGCGTGCTTGACCACGATCACGTGGTAGGGGTTCTGCAGCTCCTGGCCGCCCTGCACGAGGATCTTGCTGTCGAGGTTCTTGGTCGCCAGGAACGTCCCGCGGTCAGAGAGCGTATAGGCCCGCTTCTGCGACGCGATGGTCAGCGTCGGTCCCATGCCCTGACCGGTCTTGATGTACCACGACCCCGACGGGGTGACGCCCGCCTGCTCCCAGAGCTTGAGCTCCTTCGCGTTGGTGCCCGAGTCATCGGCGCGGGAGGCGAACGGAGACTTCGTGCGCGCGATGGCCTGCATCGCAGGGTCTATCCCGCCGGCGTCGGCGACCTTCGCGGGATCGGACGGCGGACCGACGAGCACGAAATCGTTGTGCATGACGGCCAGGCGGCTGACGCCGTGGCCCTGCGCCATGAACTTCTTCTCGGCGTCGGGGGAATGCACCAGCAGGACGTCGGCCTGGCCGCGCGCGCCGAGGTCGATGGCCTGCCCAGAACCGACCGCGACGGTCTTGACGCTGCACTTGCTGGCCTTCTCGAAGGCGGGCACCAGCGTGTCGAGCAGGCCGGTGTCGCGCGTGCTCGTCGTCGTGGCCAGCACCATCTGACCGCTGGGCGTGGCCGTCGCAGAGGTGCTGCCCCCCGACGAGTCAGACCCGCACGCCGCCGTCGCGAGCATCGCCGCCACCAGCACCGCGACCGCCCAGCATCGCCGCGTCATGTCGCTCTCCTGTGTTCGCCCGTCCTGGTCAGGTCATAGCCGCCGAGCGCAGCGACCTGCGCCGCGAACGCCTCGTCGTGCAAGCGCGCGAGAAGCCCGGCAGCGTCGTCGACCGCGTCCTCGCGCACCGCCAGCTCGAATGGCTCGACCGTGACTCCGACGAAGTCCAGATCACACGCCCGCGCAACCGCCCGCACGGCCAGGCCAGCGTCGGCGGCGCCCGCCGCGACCGCGGCCGCCACCGCGAAATGAGAGTCCGCCGGTTCGCCGCTCTCGCGCGCTGCCTCGACGCCGGCCTCGGCCAACAGCCTTTCCAGCAACAGACGCGACGCGCTGCCCCGCGCCCGCCACGCCACGCGCCGGCCGGCCAGGTCGGCGACCCCGCGCACCCCCAACGGATTGCCGCTCGCAACGACCAACCCCACCTCGCGCCGCCACAGATGCACCAGCACGACGGCTTCCCCCGCCAACAGATGACGGACGTAGGGGTCGTTGTAGCGCCCCGACTCGGCATGCAGCAGATGCAGGACCGCAGCGTCGGCCTGTCCGCGCGCCATCGCCTCCAAGCCGTGAACGCTGCCCCGCGGCCCCGACATCACCGCAACCGTTTCCCCCGCCGCGCGCACCAGTGCATCCAGCGCCGGGTCATCGCTGCCCGCCAGCCGCAACCGCGGGCCGCCCGCCAACCACCACCGCGCCCGCGGCGAACCATCGTCCGCGACTCGGGCGCGCGCACGGTCACGAGCAGCGATCAAGCCCGCGCGCCGCAGCTCACCGTATGCGCGCGCCACCGTGCCGGGCGCACACCCCAGTTGCGCCGCCAGCGCCCGCGTCGAAGGCAACGCCGAGCCCGGTGGCCGCCGCCCATCCGCGATCTCCGAGGCCAACGTCTGCGCCAGGTTCTGCACCATCTGCGGCGGTACAGATACCACGACCGCCTGTCCCCGCGTCTGCGGATCGCTTCTGCCTTCGACGACGCCGAGCGCCGCAGCCGCGGGCATTTGACGTAGCGCCGCCTTGTTTGACGAAACGCGGTCGTCGTTCTCGGGGAAGGGGAGGACCAGTGAGCGCGCGTTAGCCGGACGGCACGCGCGACAAGGAGGACACACAGCAGGGCCGCGGCGGACGCGCCTACGGGCTCGTAGCGCGCGCTGGCGGGCTGCGTGCGTGGGCGACCGTCAGGCGGTCGCGGTATCCGGTTGCTCGCGCTCGGCGGGGTCGGCCGGCTGGTCGTCCTCGTCGTTGTCCACGACCACGCCGATAGCGGCGAGCAGCCGGCGCTTACCAGCGGCCTTTGCCACGGCCGCCCGCTGGAAGAAGTCGGGGTCGGCGGGCGCCTGGTCGGTCATGCGAACGTCTGCGCCGGCCACGGCGACTCGGGCGCAGGCGCGATCATGGCGCCGTCGCCGGCGCGGATCAATCCGAAGTCGTGGCGCTCGTTCACCACCGGACTCCATGAGCGCACGAGCAGCGTTGGTGGCCGGCTCCATGCGACTGCGCTCAATGTCGCCGGGGCGGGGCACACGGACCGCGGCGGTCAACGCGCCCACGCGCGCGGCGACCTGCTCGCGGTTCTCGAAGGCGGCCAGGAGCTCCTGCGCCGCTAGGTCCGCGCGGCGCGCGGCGTCGTCGGCCTCGCGGTGCAACGCCTCGAGCAACTCGTCGAAGCGTTCGCCGATGAACACCGCGATCACCTGGTCGTGATCGCCGAGCGCACGGCGTGAGCCCATCGCCCGCTCGCCCCACGGTTCGCCCGCCTGCGCGCGTGCCACCTGCAATCGCTTCTCTGCCTTCGTGCGCGCGCTCGCGCTTACCTCCTCGCGTGCGGCGCGGCGCGGCGCTCGAGCTCGGCCAAGTCATCGGCGGCCTGCTGTGCTTCGGTCGACGCGAAGCGTCCGCGCCGCTCGGCATCGCTAGCGACCGCGGCGAGCTCGGCTCGCCGGTCCAACATCGCGTTGAGTTCGATCTGCACCGGAGTCGCCGGCAGCGGGGCGCGCAGCTGATCGCTAATCATCCGCACCGAGTCTGCCACTCCGAGCGCGACACGCAACCGCGTCATTGCGCTCGACGGGGTGGGGGGCGGACCCCGCTCGCCGCTGGCTCAGCGGACGGACGCGCAGTTGCGGCGAAGAAGTGTCGCGCGCGCGAGGCATACCGGTTTTCGTCCGGTCGCCGCGAGCCGAAGCGCAACCGCTCGCTTGCGGGGGGAGACAGGGGGGAGACAGAGCCCCGGAACCAGCCGGAGAGCGACGAGGGCACGAACGCCGCAAACGCCGCTATGTAGCGCGGCTCTCTCGAATCTGGCGTAAAGCGCCGGAACCCCTGCGGCGGAATCGTAATCCGCGTGTCGGGGGTTCGAGTCCCTCCTCCGGCACTTCGTCAAGGCCCCGCAGCGCGGGGCCTTTGGCTTTCCGCGGCCGTTCTTGGCGCCGACTCGGCGGAACACGGCCACCTTTTAGCGACCGCTACGCAAGCAGTCGGGGCGGCCAGTAGCCGTGCGGCAGGTAGCGGCTATAGGCCTTGCTCCAGCTCGCTGGCTTCGTCTGCCCAGTGCCTCATGCCCAGTTCGCGGTAGCTGTTGACCGCCTCCCGGATGAGTGGTCGCGCTCGTTCGCGCCCGCCCGGCTCGTCACGAACCAGCAGCATGGCGGCATAGTCGTGCTGGGTATGGGCGAGCCAAGGCCGAGTGCCCATGCTGCTGTTCATCGTGAGCGCTTGCTCGAAGTGCGCCGTGGCCTCCCGCCAGCGGGACATGGCGGAGGCAAGGATGCCGAGGTAGCGCGCGGCCGAGCCTAGGCTGAACTCGGGGTGGGCCATCACGTTGTAGTCGGCGTACGGGGCCAGCGCCTCGTAGAGGCGAGGCGCGTGCCGTGTGTCGCCAAGGGACGCGCACGCCTCGGCGAGAAGGCTTGCTCCAAAGTGCCACTCGGTTCCGACCTCGAGGCCCTCGAAGTCTTCTGCACCCAGCCGATCGAGCTCCTGTTGCGCCTGCTTGCCGCATCCCAGCTGGCTATAGACGCTAACCAGCACGCAACGGAAGATGAAGAACGTCGGGTACTCCGCGACGTACCGCTCGATCGACTCGCGTACCTCTGCGAGCTCGCCTCGTTCGCGTCGGAGCGCCCAGGTTTGAAGGTGCGTCACGTAGTACAAGGTCGTGTCGTCGACGCCGCCCAATGCGCCGTGACCGCGGGACCGGAGCTCGACCGCGCCCTCGTTGACGCGCTCGGCTTCCTCGAAGCGTCCATCGAACATGGCCCGTGACGCCCTTGACATCGCGAGGCTCCAGAACTGAGCGGGTTGACGCAGCCGTCGCGCGAGCTCCGTCATCGACGAGAGCTCCGCGTCCGCCGCGCGCATGTCGCCTCGCACCATGTACGCGCCCCATGCGTGCTGGTGGCCGTTGAAGGCATGCTCAACGTCGCCCGTCTCGTCGCCGAGGCGAATCAGCTCAGTGGCCATGGCAAGCCAGGCGTCCAGGTCGCGAGGCCACGAGAGCGCCGAATATGTGCCTTCGAGCGCGTACGCCAGTGTCGCCGGATCGTCGAGCTTGCGAGCGAGCTCGACCGCATCCCGACACAGCGACGCGCGCCGCTCTGCTGCCGGTTGTTCCCGCAACGCCCCGGCCAGTCGAGCGAGAAGCCGCGCCCGCAGCGGATTCTCGCGGGGCAGCGCCTCGAGCGCGTCCTCGAGCAACGGGATCAGGCGCCGGTCGCTCCCGGCGCGGAACCACACGAATCTCCCGCCGTACCCGAGGGCGGCACGTGCGAGCTGCTCCGGCGCATCCAGCTTGCGCGCAACGTCGGCGGCCTCGGCGAACGTCTCCTTCCACGAGGCGGTGTCGCCTCCCCTCGCCTGCGCGTCTCCCAGGCAGAGTAGGAGCTCGCAGCGCGCCGACTCGTCTGTCGAGGCCTCCAGTCCCAGCGCGTCAAGAGCCATCTGGTAGAGACGAGCGGCCTCCTCGTAGGCGAGCAATGCGGCAGCGCGGTCCGCTGCTTTCCGGGCGTACGCAATCGCCTTGTCCGCCTCGCCGCCTGGCGCCGCCTCGAAGTAGTGATGGGCGAGTTCGCTTAGGTGCGGTTCGCGCTCGTGGCCGTACACCAGCTCGAGCGCTTGGGCTGCGCGCCGGTGAAGTCGCACGCGCTCCTTCCGGCCGAGTTCGCCGTAGAGGCTGTCGCGGATCAAAGCGTGCGAAAAGCGCAATCCGCCGCGGCCCGTCGGCAGGTCGCCGATCACGCGAGCTGCCAGGGCCTCGTCGAGAAGATCGAGCAGCTCGTCGCCGGAACGCTCGCTTACTGTCTCGAGCGCATCCAGACGGAACTCTCGGCCCAGGACCGCGGCCTGCGTCAGTAGATGCCTACAGTCCGGCGATAGGTGCCGCAGGCGATGCGCGATGACCTCGCGCATCCCCTGAGGGATGCTTGCTCTCCAGGGCGCGTGGGCCGCCTCCTCGAGGCGTCGCTCCTGCGCGAGCAGCCGAATGAGTTCCGTGACGAACAGCGGGTTCCCCTCGGTCTCGCCGTGGATCGCGGCGGCAAGCTCGTCGCCTGGCGTCGTGTCGGCGATCAACTCTATGCAACGAGCGACCTCTGGCAGATCCAGTCCCCCGAGCCGGACGAGGCGTGCGATCGGCTCTCGCCGAAGCTCCGCAACGGTCACGCTCAGGGGGTCGTGCGGACCGGATTCTGTGTCTCGGTAGGCCGCCACGAGGACGATGCGCGCGTCGCGAAGCTCGCGAGCCAGGAACCGCAGCAGGAGAAGCGAAGGCGTATCGGCGGCGTGCAGATCGTCGATGATCACCATGAGCGGCTGCGACTCACTGCCGGCGCGCACGAAGGCGGCGACAGAGTCGAACAGCCGGAAACGTGCACCATCGGGATCGAGCGACGGAGCCGGGGACAGCCCGCGGAACAGCTCGTGAAGCTCGGGAAGCATCTGGGCGACGTCCGGCGCGCCCGATCCGAGCTCCCGACGAACCTTCTCGCTGTCGCTGTCACGGATGTACGCGCGAAGAGCCTGCGCCCATGGCCAGTACGCCGGGGCCCCGCCCGCCTCCCAGCAGCGTCCCCAGAGCACCCGCCAGCCGCGCGCTTCGGCCAAGGCGGTCGCCTCGTCGGCCAAGAGGCTCTTGCCGATGCCCGGTTCGCCGGCGATCAGGAAGAGCGACGGCCGGCGCGCGAGGGCGCGTTCCAGCCCGCCGACGAGCTCGGCCAGCTGGGGTGCGCGCCCGACGAAAGCGCTTCCCAAGCTCGCGACGGTCGGCTCGGACCTCTCGACGAGATCGAGCGCAGGGTCCTGCTGGAGGACGGCCTCGTGCAGGCTGCGCAGTCGGGGCCCCGGCTCGACGCCGATCTCCTCCACGAGGACGTGACGTGCGTGGCGAAACGCCTCCAGGGAGTCCGCTTGTCGGCCCGCGCGGTACAGAGCAAGCATGCGCTGGGAGTGCAGATTCTCGCGCAGGGGCTGCTCCTCGATCAGCGTCTCCAGTTCGGCGATCACCTCGCCATGGCGCCCGGCGGCGAGGTCGCCGTCGATGGCGAGCTCGAATGCGTCGAGCCGCCGCTCCTCCAGTCGGCGGACCTCGGCGGCCGCGAATGGCTCCGTGACATCGGCCAGCGGAGCACCCCTCCAGAGCGCCAGCGCCTCCCGCGCAGCGCCGGCGGCCAGCAGCCGCTCGAAGCGCAGCGCGTCGCACTCGTCTTCTGAGAGCGGCAGCTCGTACCCGTGCGAGCGCGTGACTATCTCGCGGTCCCCACCGACGGCGGCCAGGGCCTTGCGCAGCTGCGACACGTAGACCTGCAGCATCTTCGCGGCGGTGGCCGGCGGTTGCTCGCCCCAAATGCCTTCGATCAGTCGATCGGACGACAGCGTCTCGCCGGCGTGCAAGGCGAGGAGCGCGATGAGCGCACGTGGCTTGCCCGCGCCCAGCGCGACCCGGCGCCCCCCGACGCTGGCCTCCACGGATCCCAGGACACGGACGTGCATGTCGCCTGTCGCTCGGGTCGACGGTACTGGGCCGCCCGACCGGCGATCAACCGCGCCGCTGCCGCGGCCTTTACCGCCACTCCCACCGCCCCTTTACCGGCCGGCGCGAGCCTGCGCATGCAACGGCACCCCACCCACCGGAGGAGATCCACATGTCGCTCTCTCGTAGCTACCGTCGTCAAGTCCGCCGCGCCGCGCTGGCGCTTGGCTGCTGCGCACTGATCGTCCCTTCGGCCGCGTCGGCCGACAAGATCGGCGACACGCCGGCGGACTTCGGCAAGCCCGTCACGGTTCCGGCGAAGATCGGCGACACGCCCGCCGACTTCCCGAGGTCGCTCGCCGTGGCCCCCGCGTCCGGCCCGAGGGCCGGCGACACGCCAGCCGACTTCCCGGGCGCCAGCCGCGCCCAGCACTTCGCGGCTCCGCGCACAATCCAGGTCGTCCGGCCCGAGCGCACGGTCGTGCGTGACGTCGACGAGACCCTGCCGATCGCGCTGTCGGGCGCAGCACTGCTGCTGGCGGTGGGCGGTGTGGGCATCGTCCTCGTCCGCACTAGGGCTGCGCGCCGGAGCATCGCCCATTGAGCCCGGAGCCTCGCCCACTGAGCAGTGGGGCGAACCGCACCAGCCCCTCCTCAAGGTCGCCCTTCGGCCCAGCGAAGGCCCGCTCCGGCGGGCCTTCGTCATGCTGAGGCTGGGTCAGCCGCACCAAAACCAAAGAGCCTGGGGGCGATGGGCCTGGACCTGCTCACGCGCCGCTACCGGGAACTGGCGCCACGAGGACGCCGCGCGGCGCGGCAGCGCTCACTGAGCCCACCGAGGCTCGACCTCGGAGACGACCGCAAACACGCGGAAAGGGATGCCACACCGACGGCACTTTGGCGCCACCGCTGCCACTCCTAGGATCGTGGTTGTTCGCGCTCCTGGACGCTCAAGAGGCCACTGCAATGGATCGTGTCCGGGCGCGTGCGTGGCTATGGCCCTGGTTCGCTTCGCCTAACCTGCGGGAGGGGCCCCGGGCGCCGACCAGTTCGCTGCCCGCGCGATACGACCGCTTCGCCGCCAGACAGGCCAATTCTGACGGCGGGCGCGTCGCTGTGCGAACGTCCGGCACGGGAGGACCCAGGCCCTATTCAGTACGACGACATCATCGTGGGTGCCGGTTCCGCGGGCGCTGTCCTTGCGGCTCGCCTGTCGCAGGAACCGGCCCGCCGCGTGTTGCTGCTTGACGCGGGTCCGGATTACGCGACCGTCGAGGTGACCCCATGCGATCTTCAGGACTCGTGGCGGATGTCGTTGCGCGAGCACGACTGGGGACTGAGCGCGGAGGCCGTTCCCGGCCGGGCCATTCCCTATCCGCGTGGCCGGGTGGTCGGCGGTTCCTCCGCGGTCAACGCCACCATTGCCCTACGAGGCGTGCCGGCGGATTACGACGAGTGGGCAGCGCTGGGCAACGATGCCTGGGGCTGGGAGCAGGTGCTACCGCACTTTCGTCGCCTGGAAGACGACCGTGAAGGCGCCGGTGAGCTCCACGGGCGTGGTGGCCCGGTCGCGATCCGTCGCTGGCGCCGAGACGAACTGATTCCGACGCAGCGCGCCTTCTTCGACGTCTGCCGACGCCTCGGCTTCCCCGAGGTGGCCGACCACAACCATCCAGAGGCATCCGGGGTCGGCCCCTTCCCACAGAACCGGCGAGACCGCTTGCGGCTTTCCACCGCGATCGCCTATCTGCTCCCCGCCCGGCAGCGGCCCAACCTCACCATCCGGCCGCAGCGCCTCGTCAGCCGCGTTTGCGTCGAGGACCACCAGGCCGTCGGGATCGAAGTGCAGTCCGGTGCGCAGCGAGAACGGATCCTCGGGCGGCGCATCACCCTCGCAGCCGGCGCGATCGGCTCGCCGGCCATCCTCATGCGGTCGGGCATCGGGCCAAGCGCCGCGCTGCGCGACCTCGGCATCGAGCCGGTGGCGGATGTGCCCGGCGTCGGTGCGGGCCTCATGGATCACCCGGTCAGTCGTCTGCTGCTCGTCCCGCGACCGGGCAGCTGCGATCCGGAGACCCCCCTTGCCCAGGTGGTCTTGCGCTACACGGCCCCCGGCTCGGCGGAGTTCAACGACATGCAGCTCGTCATGTTCAGCCACGTCGACGTGGCGGGCATCGGCGGTCCGCAGGCCATGGCCATGCTCGGTACCCCGCTCGCCATCGGGCTTCCCGTCGCGCTCGAACGTCCGCTCGCGCGCGGCCGCTTGTCGATCGCGAGCGCCGACCCGCGCGTACCACCGGTGGTCAAGCTCAATTTCGCGGCCGACCCGGAGGACCTGCGGCGGCTCGTGGCAGGCGTCCGTCTCGCCTGGCAGGTCGCGCACGAGCCGGAAATGGCCCGCCACACCGACCACGTCGCCCTCCTAAACGAAGAGACGATGAGCTCGGACGAGGCCCTTGCGACGTACGTCCGCGCGACGGTGGCCACGCAGTTTCACCCCTGTGGCACCGCGCGGATGGGGCCCGCGCACGATGCCATGGCCGTCATCGACCAGCACTGCCGGCTCCGCGCCGTCCAGAACCTGCGCGTGGTCGACGCGTCCATCATGCCGACCATCCCGCGGGCCAACATCAACCTGACCTGCATCATGATCGCCGAGCACGTGTCCGACTGGATGCGCGCCGAGGCATAGCCCGGCGCCCACAGACCGATTCGCTGAGTACCCCTCCACCTCCCGGCCCGAGCGGCCGACCGGGTCATCTACCACCCAAACGCGACACATCGTCGAACGGGCCGGACCGCCCGCCGGCCCGTGCACGACGAGACGTCGCAGCGGGCGCTCATCGACACGACCGCCCGCCGGCGCGTGTCCGTCAGGACCGGCCGAGAGAGCGTCGCACGCCACCGCACCGACGCCACGCCGGACGCTACCGCTCCCTCAGGAGCGAGGGCCGCGTCGCCCAAGTCCCAGAGGCTCGAATTGGACGACACGCGAGCGCGCCGTCCGGGCGTGCTCGGACGACCCCCAACCGTGGGCGAAAGCGGGCGCAAACCGACGCGGGGTTGATCGTCCCAAGCGTCGCCGAACGAACCCGTCCCCCACTGGGACGTCCATCCGTGGACGCGGCGCCCTGCAAGAGGACCACGGACCGCCGACGCAGGCCGCCACGCAATCGGGCTGCTCGAATCGGCGCCCGCGGGAGGCGCCATGGGTCGTCCTCAACCAGCGGCCGGCGCCCCGTCGAGCTCGGCGCGACGAGCTGATCGCCTCGCCCTCTACATGGTGGTTGCCCGCATCGCCGGGAGGATCCGTGCGGTGCGGCACGCTCGCGTCTCCGTCGGTGATCAGAGCTCCCGACGGAGGGCTCGTACTCGCGATCCCAAGCAGGCGTCTGCCGAAGTTCGTCTGGGCGGTCAGCTGCGCCCCGCGGTCCGGTTCGGTGGCGGTCAGCTCGGCGGTGAGCGCGCCGATCGGGCAGTCCCCAGTAGCGCTCGCCTGGCCGCTGGTAGTCGCGGAGGTGCTGTGCGGCGACCTCCTCGAGCCCGCGCTCGTGCGCGACCGCGAACGGCGGCCATGCCGGTTGTGCCTTAGCGCGTCAGGGTTTGCCGCGCGGCAGCGTCGTGTGCGCTCCAGCGAACGATGCGGAAGCCGTGCCGGATGGCGAGATTGAGCCGGTCGCGATCGTAGTGGCCGTCGGCTTGCTTAGGGATGGGAACGAATCGGCCGACCGTCGGGTTCGTGGCGCTCATGACCCCGAGCAGGCGGTCGACCTCGACCGGGTCGCGTACGAGTTCGGGGCGCAGGGAGATGTCGCGTCCGCGGAGGCGTACGTGTGTGGGTTCCCCGTCGACGAGATTGAGCTTCCAGCGTCCTCCACCCGGAGTGAACAGCGTCTCGCCTTCGCGCACGTAGCTGATCGGCTGGCGGTAATGCCGGCCGCTCTTGCGTCCCGTCAGGTAGACGAGCATCAGCCGGTTGCCGAGCGGTGTCGAGATCCGCAACGAAAGGATGAGCCGCATAGGCACGTTGACGACGCGAAAGACCACCGGCATCGCGCGCCGCAGCAGGCGCCGCGAGAGCGGCAGGCGCGCTTCCTCGGTCACCCGTTCCTCCTTTCCGTCTGGCGTCGACCGAGCTCTACGCGCTCGGCCCGTATGGCCAGCAGCGCCGGCTGTAGGTGCGCGAGCCGAACGCGCGCCAGCCGAAGCCGCGCCAGAACAACGGCCGCACGACGAACCAGGCAAAGACCGGCACCACAAGCCAGGCGGCGCGCCCGTGGCTAAAGACGACCGCCGCGACCAGAAGCGGCAGGAAGACCAGCGGCACAGGCCAGGGCCGCCACCCCCAGCTCCCCGTCACCTGACGCGCCTCGCGCTCGTCGCCGGCGAAGTCGCCGATCAGCTCGTCGAGCTCGGCGTAGGTCTTCGCCGCCAGACAGCGTGCGACGCGCTCGTCGAACTCGTCGTTATCCAGGCGGCCGGCCAGATGCTCGCGGCGCAGGATGTCTGCGACCGCCTCGCGCTCGGCATCGCCGACGCGAAATTGCCGGTCTCGCGGCCCGGAGCGGCGGCTGTAGTGGCCGTCGTCAGACATGACTCCCCCTTGAATTCGTTAGTTAGCGAACTAATAGCACATCCGAATGGTGCCTGCCGACGAGCGCTTCGCCTAGCGGGAGACGTTCTCGGCGAGACGGTCGAGCAGGCCGTCGAGCTGCTGCAGCCCGTCACGGCCGATCCCGGCTTGCAAGCGACGGTTGAAGGCGATCACGGCGACGAGCATCCGCTGGTAAGCCTCCTCCCCGGCCTCGGTCAGCTCGACGCGCACCGCCCGACGGTCCGCTTCCGACTGCCGGCGTACGACGAGCCCGTTCTGCTCGAGGTTGTCGAGATGGCGGGTCAACGTCGGGCTCTCGATCCCCAACTCGCGCGCCAGGTCGAGTTGCGCCGTCCACTGGCCGTGGCGCAAGGCGTTCAAGATCAGCCAAGTCGGCGCCGAGCCGCCCTCGGCAGCGAGGGCGGCGTTGAAGGCGGCGCTCACAGCCTTCGCCGTCATCGCCAGCTTACGTCCGATCGGTGTGGCGCGCGGCCTCACGCGCCTACCTTAGCGTCGGCGTTTGAAGATGAAATAGTCTGCCAACTATTACTCGCCTACGGAGATAGACATGAGGTCGCCCGCGTGCTGACTCGCGCGTCAAGACGCGATCCGGCGGCCGCCTTCAAAATCAGCGAAGCAGGACCTCGACCGGCAAGTGAGTCCCGCCGCTGGAGGTCGAGATCGGGGCCTGGTGCTCCTCCAGGCGGCGCTTGCTGCGCAGAACGGTGGCGCGCGACGGGCCGAGCTCGTATCGACCGCGACGGCGCGTGCCGGCGTCCTGCGGTGCAAGTACCGACAGCTGGTCACCGAGCGAGCCAGCTGGCGCTCGTGGTGGAGGACAGCGCCTCCGACCTTCACGTACGGTGACGTGAGCAGAGCGGCTTGACTGGCGCTTGGGCTGTGCGGGAGGGTCGGGCGATGGTCACGGCCGAGGAGATCGCGCAAATCGCCCTGTTTGCGAGCCTGGATCGGGCGCACTGCGAGCGGCTCTCGCGAATTGCGGCAGACATCAGCCTCGCTCCCGGCGAGTACGCCGCCGACCAGGGCAGCGAACGCGCGCTGTTCGCGCTGCTCTCGGGCAAGATCGAGCCGGTCCAACACGTCGACGGAATTGCGCGTGCCGTCGGCATCCGGCATCCGGGCGACATCTTTGGCGAGGTCCCGATCGTCCTCGGCACCGTCTTCCCGGTTGGCTTCCGCGCCGCCGAGTCGTCGCCGGCGGCGTGTCCCGGCAGAAGCGGCTGGTCGGAGCCAGACGTGAGGCAGAGGCCCGAGAGGCCCTCGCGCAGATCAATGCTCCGAAGCCGCCGAGACAAGCTGAGCAACAGCGCGGCGTCCCTGTCGTTTCCAGAGCGATCGAGAAAATCACCTCCCACGCGCCGGGCTTGACAGCTTCCGCATCCACCCACGGCGGCCACGTCCGACCGCCGATCGGGATGGCTGCTTGCGGGATGCGACCGACTCGTCGCGCGAGTCCCGCTTCCGTTGCGCGGAGCGCATCTCGCTGTCCGCGGCGAGGCACCCGCTTTGCGCGGGTTCCGGGACGCTCGGCACGCACTCGGTTAGGGTGGCGGTCAAGGATCCGCCTCGGCCTCGCCGACGTGAAGCGAGCATCGGCCGGAATACCGGCCTTCTCCCAAGGAGGCGCAAGTTGGTCGCGCAGAACAGGATCTCGGCGGTCGTCAGCTCGACCGACCTGGAATCTAGCCGCGAGTTCTATGAGCAGAAGGTCGGCCTGACCCTGTCTCCCGAGACGATCCCGAACCATCTGCTGTTTGAGGGTGCGGACGGCACGACGCTTCTGGTCTACGGGCGTCCGTCGCCGAATCTGGCCGACCACACGCAGGTGCGTTTCTGGTGCGCGGACGTGGCCGCCGACGTGAGCGAGCTCGTCGGGCGGGGGGTGGAGTTCGAGCTGGTCGAGTTTGGTGATTTCAAGATGGTCGACCATGTGCTCACGACGCCGGTCGGCAGCTCAGCATGGTTCAAAGACCCGGATGGCAACACCATCCAGCTCGTCCAGCCTGCCTAGCTTCGCCGCTGCGCTCCCGACGACAGGAAAGCGGCGCTCGCCGGCCGCTGAGTATCGCCGCGCGCCAAGGGGTCGAGACCCGCATTGGGTTCCGCGCGGTACTCAGTCCTGATCGTCTCGCGCACCTGCAACGTGCTGATACAAGCGGTCACGCGCTCTCATTACCTGTCACCCCGCTCATGCTCGGCCAGCCGGACGCCCGGTCACGCGCTCCGACGTGTGTCGCGGCGATGAACGCCACCGACCAGAGCAACGTGGCGGCGGCCCAAGGGCGACTCACGGACGCGACGAGGTGCGGCTCGAGCCAGCAGACGATCGAAAACCATGCCGCGGCCGCGCCGGCAGACCACGCGGGCAGGCGCCAGCCGGAGGGATGACCCGCCGCCAACGCGGAGATCAGCAGCACAGCCAGCGGCAGCGCAGCCTGTGCGGGCCAGTGATCGAGGCCCCAGGTGTCGTCGGTGATCTGAGCGTCACCGGTCGTCCGCGCCGACGTCCAGGCGTAGGCGCAACACGGTGCGACGGCGATCAGCACGAGTGTGCCGGGGAGGGCCGACCAGCGCCATGCCTCCAGCGCGTCCCACGGGCGATCGCGCGCAGCCAGCGCCAGCACCGCGACCGTGACCACAAGCCCGGCTGCCACCGACAGGTATCGCGGGGAAGAACTGAGCGCGGCTGCCATGATCACGGCGGCGGCGACCAACGCGACCTCTGCGAGCGCGGACGGCGAGACGGCGGATGCCCGCACCGCTAGGGCGACCAGTGGTGCTGCTACGAGAAACAAGAAGAGCAGTCCCCAGCCAGTCGATAACACCAACGCGGCGTGAAACTGCTCGCCCTGCGCGAAGGCCAAGAGGTCGATCAGACCGTAGAAGAAGAACCCCCAGAACAGGCCAAGTAGGCCGGACAAGACCCGCAGCGAAATGCGGCGATCCACGCTGCCGGACACGTCGGCGCCAACGTCGAGCATTGTCATTGCTACCACGCCCGCGATGCGCCCGCGAGAAACTGGCCGAGCGCGGCCGCGGGCGATCATGGTTCCGCGGCCCGCGCGGCCACGCCTGAGCGCCCGTCGACGCCGCCGACCGGCGACCGGCGACGGATCGTGGGCGGAGCGAACAACCATTAGCGACTCTCGGCCACGGTGGTTGCCAACGGCTGATCCGCGCGCCAGCGCGGTCGCGGACTCAGGTCGAGAAGCTGGCCACCGCGCGCTCGAGTTGCGGCGCCAACTGCGGCCAGTCGGCGGGGCGGGCGGCGGCAACGACCACCGTGGTCCCACGCGCGCCGCGGACGATGCAGGCGATCTCTCGATAGCGCGCGTCGGTCGTGGTCGCGTACCGGTCGATGACGCACGAACCCGTTCCCGAACGGAAGCGCAACCCCGATGCCGAGGCCTCGCTGAGGACGTTGCGGTCACCCTCTTCGCCGTTGTGGGCCGGGCGGAAGCTGCTCCAGTTGGCCAGCGTCTCCGCGCCGGACCGGGGCGTCGCGTTGAGGTAGCCGCGGATGCGGTCGTGCGCTCCCAGCAGCGCCGCGGAAAACGTGCCCGGGTCCGTCCGTATCGAGCGCCAGCCGGGTGGATAGGCAAGATCAGCTGTTCGGGATGGCAGCCTGCCGATCTTCCAGTCGGCAGGCACGGCCGCGGGCCGCAGCCACGTGAAGGGCGCAGGCGTGCCGGCGGCGTGTTCGCGAGCCTGGCGGGCCGCGCCGCCGCAGCCCGCCAGGGCGAGCACTGCGACGATCGCGGCCGCCGCCAGCAGGCGGCTAGATGTTGCCGTCGCCATCGCTCGGGCCGCCGTTGTTGTCGGCATCCTGATCGCCGCCGTTGTGCTGCGGGATCGAGCTGTGATGCCGGTGGTGGTGGCGCGTGCTTGCGTGATGGCGGGTGGCCGAATGCGACGCCGCGTGACCGGCGCTGGCGAGTGCCGGCGACGAGAAGGCGATCAGCGACGTCAGTGCGAAGGCGCCTGCCAGGAGCCTGCGGAGATGCGGAAACATCGGTAGTTCCTTTCGAGAGTCAGGTGTTCTCCTCACGACGGCCAACGCCCGACGATCCATCCCGCGCGTGCCGAGCCTCACACTCCCTTCAAGAAACTCGGCGCCAGCTCGTCCCGTCGATCGCGCCCACGCCGACCGAGCCCACGCACAGCCCGAGCACCCGGAGAACACGTCGCCCAGCGCCCGCTCCTGTCGACAACCCAACTCGGCGATCGTCGAGTGATCGGGCGCAAGGTGCCCGTCAGCACGCGGTAAGCGACGCCCTCGACGCAGTCGCGCCTAGGTGCCTGCCGGCCCTCGCCGTCGCGCTGCTCCTGTCCGCCCATTTCGACGCTGAGCGCCGCGTTGGTCCAGGACCCCCCTATCAGAGCGCCCTACGATCGACGCCGAAAGTCGCGTCCCGGCAGGCCAGGCCCGTGTGCCTAGGTGTCGGTACACAACCGTCGACCGCACCGTCACTAGCGTCGGCCTGTCGCACGGCGGACCCGACGACCACCGACCACCGTCTTCGTCAGTTCCGGCCCGTCCCACGCGCGCCGCCGAAACCGTCCCGGCGCTCCCGCATTCGTCGACCGCCCGGTCCCCATGGGCGCCGCTTCTGCCTTCGCCTGGACGCGAGCGTCTGCGCCGACGCGAACGAGACCCCTCCTGAGGACGACATTCGAGCGCGCCGTCCGGGCCGTCCCGACGACGGCAACCGCGGGCGAAAGCGAGCGCAAACCGGCGGTCACGGTCGAACGTCCTGAACGTGGCCGGGCGAACCCCTCCCCCTTGGGCGTTTCGGGGGTGATGTGCGGCGAGATCTGACGCGATCCGGATGGGTCGGGGCTGGCGCGGGGCTATCGCGTCGAATCCTCGGGCGGCTCCCAGTGATCGTGCTTTGAGCGGACTGGCTGGAAGAAGCGCCGAAGTGTCCAGCGGGCGACGTCGCGGCCGAGGACGAGACCGGCGGCGGTCGAATTGCGGTAGTGAAGGCCTCCCCATACGCGGGCGTTGGCAACCTCGCGTCGCATCTGACTGGCCCACTCGATCGTCCGTATGGCGGTGAAGTTGTTCGGAGTGCCGTCAGTGGAGCCATGGAGAGTGACGTCAATGCGAGGTGTCCTGAGTACGAAGGAGTACATGTAGGCCTCGGCGCCGGACAGGCAGGTGTGGGCGGCCGGGTACTCGGGATGATTGGGTGTCACGAGCAGCGGCGTCCAGGCGGGATCCGACTGCGTGGCGGGATTGCCGTCGATCGCGGCGTTGCGGATCGCCATCACGGGGCGCCAGAACAGGTAGTGGAACTTGGAGTCCCAGCAGGCGATCAATGCGTCGCTGTCAATCAGATCGCCCATCGCGAGTAGATGCGCGGCGTCAACGGAGTCCATCCCGTGCGCGCCGGCAACGTCTTGGAACGCCTGGTTGGACTGGTTGACGGCGTTGGCGTTCCAGAACTGCGCGATAGCTGTCTGCTCGGGAGATCGCACCGAGCTGTCGACCGAGCCGTAGGCCTTGATCTCGTTGAAGTCCCTGGCCCACCTGGCGCTTGAGAGCGCTGGCGGTGGATCGGAACGGAATTGCGACGGGCTCTTGAGCATGAACGGCGTCATCGCGGCGAGCCACGGCGTCTGGGACGATTGCAGCGACGGCAGGGGCGCGAACGTCCATCCGCCCGGAGTCAACGGGCCCGGTGTGAACGTCATCGACTCGTCGCGGTCGCCCGCACGGTTGGCGATCAGGCCCGCCGCCGCGGCCTGACCGACGGCAACGCCGGCAGCAACGGGAGGCGCTCCGGGTCCGCCGAGGGCGTCGATGTAGTCCGCGTACTTGGTCGACAGCCCGACCTGGGCGGTGGGCGCCAAGCCGAGGAACGCGGACGTCAGCATCGTGTAGGCCGCGGCGGCGGTCGCTGCGTCGGGCGACGCTCCCGCGACATGGACGGCTGGCGGGACGTCGAAGTCCTCGTAGGGGACGTAGCGGCCCTCGATCTTCGTCACCGCGTCATAGACCGCGCCTTGGACGTACCCCATGTAGAGCAGGCCCTGCGGCGGATACGCGGTGTCGAGGCGAACGGACTGAACAGCGAT
The DNA here is from genome assembly GCA_963807305.1 of uncultured Actinomycetes bacterium. Taxonomy (GTDB): domain Bacteria; phylum Actinomycetota; class Thermoleophilia; order Solirubrobacterales; family Solirubrobacteraceae; genus JAOPZW01. Next base: position 1,323,200 of record CAWEBN010000005.1, on the reverse strand, counting down.
GGCGTTCCAGCACCCCACCGCGCTCGGAAGGATCTGGGCGTTGGGGATCACGGTATCCGGGCACGGCGGGGCGCCCGAGGATGCAGCCGCCGGCACGGCAAACGCGATGGCCGCGACGACCGCGACCAGAGCCGCAGTGGCGGGGCGCCTCCCTCGCACGATCGCCGTGGGTGCGCCCGGCCGCCGACGCCTGTCCGGGCGTCGCGACATGCCGTCGGTCGCTGACGACTTCACCTTTCGCGCGGCCGCGCCCGTCCGGTCCCCGAAAGCCAACATACGGAACATCGTCACGGCGCCCAAGGTCTCCGCGGAGGTAGCGCCCCGTACGAGCACGATCGCCATGACGCGGGACAGTCCGCGGCGTAGAACAACGGGACGGGATATGCGCATGAGGCACCCGGCCTTTCACTCTTCGCTTCCGCCATCGTCCTCCTCCGTCGGACTGTCGGTCAAGGGCGATCATCACAACGAGTTGAGCGCAGCGCTGACCGGTGTTTCTCGGCGCAGGGCGGCCGCTTCTAGCGATAAACGCGGAGCTGCGTCAGTACTTCTCGGTACCACACGCGGGCATATATGGGGTCATGAGGTGACGGCCATGCGCCGGCATCTCGGAGTCGGCGCGGCGGCGGCGCCTCATGGCGTGCTCCGCGGTCGACTGCGGCCATGTTCGCCTCGTCGTGTCGTTCGCCGGTGGCCGGGGCGAGATCGTTGAGCCGTTGGATCTGCTCCGCGCTCATCTCGATGCCGTCGGCGGCGGTGTTCTCCCTTCGCGTCCTTCCCCGAGGACCACTGGCTGCGATGGCGTCGATGGCTCACGGGCGGCACGACGCGACTGGCCGACTCCTCGGCGGCGATCACCACCTAGCTTCGAGGGGGCCGGGTCTGGCCGTGTTCTTCACGAAATCTTGATGCCGCGGCGCCGGATCTGTACGTCCGCTTGACGCGCGGGCGATGAGGTTGCATGCGTGGATGTCGTCGCCGCCCCGCGACGGGCGAGCAAGCCTGCGCGATCGAGCAGACGCCGTGCGATCGCCACCGCGTTCGTAAGCAGCGTGTTGGCGCGTGTTGCGGCGCCGCAGGATGCGCGTCTCGCTGCGGGCGAGGATCCGCTGAGCGATCGTGTTCTGGCGTGTCGCTCGCGGCGGTCGGTGTCCGGGCGGTCACGGCGGAGGCTTGCCTGCGGACTTGGGCGCGCCTGCTCGATGCCGCCAGGGCCCGCGGTGCTGTCGACGGCCGTGGCGGTCGATGAGCACGCTGTCGCGGTCGCGCGCCCGGCGTTGCGGCAGCTCGCGTCGGCGCTTCGATCGCGCGCGGACGTCGAGCCGCGCGGCGTCGCGATCACGCAGATCTTGTTGACGGAGCCCTCCTGCGCTCTCTACCGGCCCGCGTATCCCGAACGGCGCCATGAGCTGGCGCGCGGGGCGCTGTTCGCGCTGGGATCACGCGAGCCCGCCCGCGCGGGGTGGTGCCGACGATGACGCCAGTCGAGGGAAGCCTGCCGCGTACCAGGCGCACGCTGAACGAGGCCGCCCACAAGCTGGAAGTGAAGGCCGGCGAGGACATCGCCGGCCGAGTCCCGAACGGGAGGCCGCCGGTTCAGAAGCGTGTCTTCAACGAGGCAGCGCACAAGCTTGGCTACTGGGCGCCGCCTACACCGGACACCAGGGAGATCGAGTCTGAGGCCACTCGCAAGCGATTCGAGGCGCTTGCCGATCAAGACCGCGACGTGCTCGCCTACGCGGGGCGCGCGGTGCTGGTGCTGGGAGCGCTGGGCATCGTCTACGGCGACATCGGGACAAGCCCGCTCTACACCGAGCAGGTCATCTTCGGCTCCTATCACGCGACCGCGCACGTCACGCCGGCGGTCGCCTACGGCATCGTGTCGCTGATCTTCTGGGCGCTGACGATCGTCGTCTCGATCAAGTACGCGGGCTTCATCATGCGCGCCCACAACCGCGGCGACGGCGGCATCATGGCGCTGTGCGCGCTGCTGCACCGCAACCGGGTGGCCCACGCCGGCGCGCTCGTGATGCTCGGCATCTTCGGCGCGGCGTTGTTCTTCGGCGACGGGATCATCACGCCCGCGATCTCCGTCCTCGGCTCGCTTCAGGGCTTGGAGGTTGCACAGCCGGGACTCTCGCACCTCGTCGTCCCGCTGTCGGTCGGGATCCTGATCGGCCTGTTCGTGCTCCAGCGATACGGGTCGGGCACCATCGGCTGGCTGTTCGGACCCGTCATCATCGTCTGGTTCGTCGCCATCGGGCTGATCGGCCTCAAGGAGGTGCTCAAGGACCCGGCGGTGCTCCAGGGCTTGTCTCCGACCTGGGGCGTTCGGTTTCTGATCGACCACGGCGTCTCCGGCTACCTGGTGCTCGGCGGCGTCGTGCTGGCGGTGACCGGCGCCGAGGCGCTGTACGCCGACAGGGGACACTTCGGGGCGATGCCGATCCGGATCGGCTGGCTCGGGCTCGCGTTTCCGGCCCTCATGCTCAACTACCTCGGCCAGGCCGCGATGATCCTGCACCGGCCCAGCACCGCCGAGAACCCGTTCTTCCTGATGGCACCCCACTGGAGCCGGTACCCGATGCTGTTCCTCGCCACGGCGGCCACGATCATCGCCTCCCAGGCGGCGATCTCGGGGTCCTTCTCGGTCGCGCGGCAGGCCGTTCAGCTCGGCTTCCTCCCGCGCCTCAAGGTCCTCCACACCTCCAAGACGGAGGGCCAGATCTATGTGCCGATCGTCAACTGGGGCCTGTGCATCGGCGTCGTGATCCTGACGCTGGCATTCCGGTCAGCCGACAAGCTGGGCGACATCTACGGCGTCGCGGTAACCGGGACCTTCATCCTCAACACACTGCTGTTCGTCGCCGTCGCGCGACTGCTCTGGGGAACCCCCAAGCGACGGATCCTGCCGGTGGCAGCGCTGTTCCTCATCGTCGAGACGACGTTCTTCAGCGCCAACATCGCGAAGGTTGAGCACGGCGCCTGGCTGCCGCTGGTGATCGCGCTCGCTATCTCGCTCGTGATGATCAACTGGCGCCGCGGCCAGGTCGTCGTCACCCGCAACCGGATCGCCAAAGAGGGATCGCTCGACGACTTCCTTGACGGCCTCCCCGAGCAGGAGCCTCCGCTCGTGCGGTTGCCCGGTGTCGCGATCTTCCTGAACCCCAACGGCGACACAACCCCGCTTGCGCTCCATGCACAGGTCGAGCACACCCACACGCTCCACAAGCGCGTCCTCATCGTGTCGATCGACACGGTCAGCATCCCGCACGTCGACGACCACGACCGCTTCGCCGTCGACAAGCTCGGACCACGCGGCTACAACATCCGCCACGTCACCATCCGCAACGGCTACCACGACGAGCTCAACATCCCCGGCTCGCTACACGAATGCCGCAAGCAGGGGCTGCTGGAACGCGACCTCGACCTCGAGCACGCCTCCTACTTCGTGTCACGCATCACCATCACCCCCACCTCCGCGCGCCCACTCCGGTCCTGGCGCAAGGGGCTTTTCATCGCGATGGCCCGCAACGCAGCAAGCCCGATCGACCACTTCGGACTCCCCAGCGACCGCACCGTCCTGATGGGATCCCAGATCGCGCTCTGACCGCGCCGAGACCGGCAGAGACTGAAGCATCGGCGGGGCCGCGGCGCTCGCCACGTCCGCTCGGCCCGCGTCTCGGTCCCAATTGGGTGCCAGAGCTCCAGCGAACAGCGGCGAAACCGGAGTCAGCCGCCGGTGCGGCGAAAACGCCGATGCGAGCCGGGAACGAGCGCGCTCGCCGTCCCGCTCGCGGACGAGCCCGAGCGCGTCGCTGGGGCCCGGGCCCTCGCCGCTGCGAGTTCGTGACTGGATGACCGCCGACGGTCAAATCACGCTGGCCGGCCGCGACGCGCTGAGCCGCTGGCTCGACGCTGCGGATCGCTGACCGACCCCTCAGCACCGTCGAGGCCGAGCGCGCGCGCCCGCAGGCGCGCCGGAGCCGGGTCATACGGCGCGCGGCGCCAGGTCGCCATCTGCCCCTGAAGATCGAGCAGCAGCCAGTAGGCGCCGGCAGCCGCTTCGAGGTCCAGACCGTCCCACCAGCCAAGCCGCGACGGCGCCGGGGCACCAACCGCGCCTGGGTTGAGCAGCCACTTGCCGCCGGTGAGATCCAGCGGTACGCCGAGCGCGATCTTGACCGCGCTCGCGCCGCCCGGCGTGCCCCGCCACGCGGCGGCAACATGCCCCCAGCGACCACAGCTCCTGCACGCCACACGCCTCGGCCGCGCCAATCACGGTGTCGAGCGCCTCCGCGTGCGCGTGCGCATCGCCGAACACCGCTACGACCACCACCCGAACCCTAGACCGCGACGCGCGAGCCCAGCAGAGTCTCAAGGCAGAGACGAACCCCGCGGGTAGGCTCAACCGACCCTGACCTGGCAACCCTCGCCGTGCGATGCGAGTTCGCGAGTTGGAGTAGCGCCGGTCTTACGCGCAACGCGTGCGGACACGCGCAATGCTGTACCCCTGACGGTGCCCTTGCGTCCAACGGCGTGTCCAACCGGCCCTGAATTCCCGATGGCTAAGCCAAATCAGGCGGGATCATAATCCGCGTGTCGGGGGTTCGAGCCCCTCCTCCGGCACTCCGTCAAGGGCCCCGCACCAGGCCGTCGCTGCGCGAGCGACTCCTCGCCGCCGTTCCTGCCCGCTCCCGCACAGGTTCGCTCGCGGCGACGGCGGCCTCCTGACCCGTGCGCCCCGCGGTCGCGCTCGCTCACGTGCCCTGGCGCGCCTGCGCGAGAAGCCTTGCTCCCTCGTCGATGTCGCGCGCGGCGTCGGCCAGGCCGCGCCGCGGGACCGCCGAGCGCCTGGGCAGCGAGGCGTTCGCCGCTCGCCGTGCCGCGCGGCGAGACCCCATCGACGTCTTCACGTCGGCCGGGGTCAGGACCACGGTCGCTTCGAGCCGCAGCAGCCGCAGGCCCAGGAGGCGAGCGAGGATCGAGCCCTCCACGAGCACCCCTTGGGAGAGACGCCTCCTGCGGTCAGGCGTGACCGTCAGGCCGCCCCTGTCCGCCGGCTGGGGCGCCGGGGGGATGACGCGAACTGAAGTCCTCGAGACGCCGAGACGCCCGTTCGGCGACCGCCGCGATCTGGTCATAGCGCTCGTGCCCGGCGCGGGTCCCCAGGAGGTACCCGGCGGCGAAGACGGCCGCGGTCGCCAGCCTCACGAAGCGCCACGCGCCGACCCGCTGCGGCGCCTGAGCGAGGAGATGCCGGCGCTTCCCGCCGTCAGGCCGACGGCGCTCGCGGCGGCGATCAGGCCGGCCCGGCGGGTCTTGCTCGAGCTCACGTCGGGGGCGCTGAGCTTGGCGTCGGTCGCCGCGTCGAGCGCGTCGCCGAGCGTCTGCAGCATCCGCTCCATCCGGCTCTTCTTCCTCAGTCGCATGGCAGTGCCTCCCCTCTAGCGGCCGGCTCGCGACGCCGCGGCGATCGCTTTGACCAGCTCGGCCTTGGTCATGTTCGTGCGGCCTTCGATACCGATGCTGGAGGCGAGCTCGACCAGCTCCGGCTTGTTGTACGACTCCAGGCTGCCGTTGGACGGCGTGCGGGAGAGCTCGCGCGCGGTGGCCTTGGCCACCTCCTCCGACTGCCGGCGCAGCCGCTCGGCGGCCTCGATCCGCTCCTCGGCATCGCCGGCCTGCTGCTCGGCCTCGTCGGCCAGCTGCCGGGCGCGGCGGTGCGCCTCCTCGGCCGCGGCGCGCGCGGCTTCCGTGGCCTCGTCCGCCAGATGCCGGGCCTCGGCCAGCTTCTCGGTCGCCTCCGCGACGAGCTCCTCGGCGCGCTCGCGGGCCTCCTCGGCCTCGCCCTCGGCCTCCTCGAGCTCCTCGTCGATCTCCGTCTGGGTCTGCAGGCGCTGCTCTTCGGCCTCGGCCTCGGCCTCTTCGCGCTCGCGCCGCACGGCTTCGTCGGCGGCCTTCTGCGCCTCGGCCACACGCTGCTTGACCTGCCGGGTGAGCTCGCGCTCGAGCTCGGTCATGCGTGAGCGGCCTCTGTCGGCCACCTGACGTGCGTGATCGGAGCGTTCCTTGGACTCCTGAGCTGCCTCGACGGCCTGCTCCTCGGCCTCGCGGGCGTCCTCGGCCGCGTCCCGGGCGCGCCGCATCCGGACGTCCACCGAGTCGCCGCCGAAGGGCGTCGCGTCGAGCACCGCAGCCTTGGCCCTCCGCCCCCGGTCGCGGGCGCCCGCCGCCGCAGAACCGGTGGCCTCCCCCACTCCCTCCGCGGGCTTGAAGGTACGCGACAGCAACCATGCCGCGTTGGACGGCATCTCCCGCAAACCCTCTCGCGCGCGCTCGGACAACGACATAAGCTGGACCCCCAGGCGGTATAGGACAAGACTGGTTCAAAATGAGACGTTAGCATCTCACATCGGGAAGGTCTAGACTCCTACCGAGACAGCGATGTCCGAACCGGCCTCCCGGCACAGCCTCCAGCAGCGCGTCTCCGCAGCGATCCTCGACGGAGCCGCGCAGATCTTCGCGACCCAGGGGGAGCAGGCGAGCATGAACGACGTCGCCGCGGCCGCGGGGGTCGCCCGGGCCACGGTCTACCGCTACTTCCCGAGCCGGGAGACCCTGCTGGACGAGCTGGCCAGAGCCGCCGTCGAGGACGTCGGCGAGCGGCTGGCGTCAGCCCGGATCGACGCGGTGGCACCCCCGGAGGGCATCGCCCGCGCGGTGCGCGCGCTGGTGGACGTGGGAGACCCGTTCGTGCTCCTGGCACGCCGGCGTGCTCGATCCGACGCCGATGGCTTCGACCACACCCTCACCCAGCCGCTGCGCCGGCTCTTCGAGCAGGCCCAGTCCGAAGGAGACATCCGCGACGACATCGCGAGCACGCGCCTGACCGAGTCGCTCATAGGACTGGTCGTGGGCGTGCTCACCTCGTCGCCGCCGCTCGGCAAGGAGGACGCGACCGCCACGGTCACCGGTCTGTTTCTCGACGGAGCCCGCGCTCGCGGTCCGCGCGCGGCATGACCCACGATCAGCGGACGGGCTCGGTGCGAGAAGGCGAGACGACCGACGGCCGACCCGACGAGGAGGAGCACATGGACGAGGGGACCGAGCGAGCAGTGGTGGACGAGGACCCGGAGCGACGCGCCGACGAGCGATCGGAGCGGACTCCCGAGGAGCGATCAGAGCAGACGCAAGACGAGCGATCGGAGCGGACTCGCGACGAACGATCGGAGCGGACCCCCGCGGAGGACGACGAGCTGCTGCAGGAGCTGGTGGCCTATCTGCGCGACAACCGCACCGACCTGAGAGAGGAGTGGGCGCGTCGCATCAGCGAGGCGAACCTGCTGCGCGTCATGTCGGACGAGGAGATCTTCTCCGAGGCGACCGAGGTCTTCGACAACTACGTCGACGCGCTCGAGACCGGCAGCATCGAGAACCTCCAGGCCTACGCGCGCGAGCTCTCCGAGCGGATCATCCCCCGCGGCGTGGAGACCGACGAGGTGCTCGGCATCGTGCTCCTCCTGCGCGACGCCCTGGCGCGCTCGCTGTTCGCCAAGTACCAGGACGACCTCGAACTGCTCAATCGCATCCTCGACTCCTACGAGCCGGCGGCCAACCGCATCGCGGTGACCGTCGGGGTGAGCTTCGTCGAGGAGCGCGAGCGGGTCATCCACGAGCAGCAGGAGGCGATGCGCGAGCTCTCGACGCCGGTGCTGCAGCTGCGCGATCGACTGCTCATCCTGCCGATCATCGGCGTCCTCGACTCGGCCCGGGCACGCCAGCTCACCGAGCAGCTGCTCGCAGCTATCCGCGACAACCGCGCCACGGTCGTCGTCATCGACATCACCGGGGTGGCCACGATCGATCGCACCGTGGCCAACCACCTCGTCCAGACCGTCGAGGCGTCGCGGCTCATGGGCGCGAGGACGATCCTCACCGGCCTCTCGTCGGAGATCGCCCAGACGCTCGTCGACCTCGGCGTCGACCTGGGGATGATGAAGACCGTGGGCGATCTGCAGGGCGGCATCGAGGAGGCTGAGCGGCTCGCCGGCTACCGCGGCCCGTCCACCAGCGACGGCGACGGCGACCCCGAGACCTGAGCCGGCGGGCGCCCGATGTCGGTAGCGATCCTCCGACAGGGCGACTACCTCATCGCCTCCGTCCTGTCGGATCTCTCCGACAGCGAGGTGGTGTCGCTGCGCCACGAGCTCGCCGAGCTGGTGGGACGACATCGCTCGCGAGGGATCGTGATCGACGTCGCCGCGCTCGACGTGATCGACTCGTACGTCGCGCGCGCGCTGCGCTCGATCGTCCTCACCGCTCGCCTGCGCGGCGCCCACACCGTCATCGTGGGCATTCAGCCCGACGTCGCGATCGCGATGGTGCAGTTCCGCCTGAACCTGGCGCCGCTGCGGGTGGCGCTCGACCTCGACGCGGCGAAGGAGCTGCTCGATTGCATGACCGGGGGGGACGCCGGAGATGGCGGATGAGGTCCGCGTGGCCATCGCCAGCGATGCCGATCTGGTGACCGCCCGCGCCGAGGCGCGGGCGATGGCGGAGCGGCTGGGCTTCCCGCGGCCCGATCCGACCCTGATCGCGACAGCGATCTCCGAGGTCGCGCGCAACATCGTGGTGCACGCCGGTCGTGGCGAGATCGTCCTCGAGCCGTTCGAGGACGGCGATCGCTACGGCCTCGTCGTGACGGCGATCGACGAGGGCCCGGGGATCCGTGACGTCGACGCGGCACTGCGCGACGACCACAGCGGCAGGCGCGGTCTCGGCCTCGGGCTTCCCGGAGCGCGGCGTCTCATGGACGACTTCGAGATCGCCTCGGACGCCGAGACGGGCACGACGGTGACCATGAGGAAGTGGCGTCACCACGATCAGCTCGCACGCCTGCGGGAGGAGCGCCGTCAGCGTGGCTAGCTCAGCGGCGCGAGAGCCGGTCGAGTGGGCGGTGGCCCGCAGGTGCCGGGACGGCGAGGCGCGCTGTGGAGATCTCGCGGTGGTCGCGAGCCTGCCGGAGGGCGTGCTCGTGGCCGGAATCGACGGCCTGGGGCACGGCGCCGAGGCCGCCCGCGCCGCCCAGCGGGCCGCCGACGTCGTGCGCGAGCGCCCAGTCACCGACCTCGAGCTGCTGGTCGAGCGGTGCCACGTAGCTCTGCGAGGAACCCGCGGCGCGGCGATCAGCCTGGCCTTCGTCTGCCCCTCCGACCACGGGATGACCTGGCTCGGGGTCGGCAACGTCGAGGGTCGCGTGCTCGGCAGCGACCCGTCGGCGACCGGCCCCAAGGGCTCGCTCGCGCTGCGCGGCGGAGTCCCCGGGCACGAGCTGCCGCCGGTGAAGCCGGCGACGCTCCCGATCGAACCGGGCGACGTGCTCCTGCTGGCCACCGACGGCATCCATCGCGCCTTCGCCGACGCGCCCGATGTCTCCGGCTCCCCGCGGACGATCACCGAGCGCATCCTCGCGCGGCACTGGAAGCCCCCGGACGATGCCCTGGTCGTGGCCGTCCGCTACCTCGGGCCGCGTGCATGACGCCCGGCCTCAGCACCGGGACCGGACCGTTCCGGGCGGCCTATGCCTCCGCGCTGCGCGGCCACCTGCGCGATCCGACCGAGATCTCGCTCCACGGCGCCTACGAGCTCGCGCGCGACGCGGTGGGCCGGCAACTGAGCGTGCTCGATCTCGCGGTTGCCCATCAGGAGGCCCTTCTCACCGCGCTGGAGGGCGCGGCGGGCGCGGAGGTCGAGCGCATCGTGCGCGCGGCCGGCGACTTCTTCCTCGAAGGCCTGTCGACGTACGAGATGGTCCAGCGTGGCTTCCGGGAGGCTCGCCAGGAGGTCCTCCACGAACGCCGCCAGACCGAGCTCTCGCGCCAGCTCTCGAGCTTTCTCGCCGACGCCTCCCTGGCCCTCGACGCCCATGACTCGCTCCAGGAGATGCTGCAGCTGGTCGCCGAGCAGGCGCGCGAGCTCGTGGGAGCCGACTGCTGCGTCACCACGGTGGCGGCGCCAGGCCTGCCGCGGAGCGCCGAGGCGGCCTCGTACGCCGAGACCGACAGACGTTGGGCGACGCTCGTACGGTGGCTCGACCGCGAGGCGATCTACGAGCTCGTCCGGCGCAGCGGCGGCTCGGTCAGGGTCCCCAGCGAGCAGCTCGCGACCGTCCCGCCGTTTCGCGACGTCCGCGGCGAGCGCCCGCTTCAGGGCTGGCTGGCGGCGTCCCTGACCGCCCTCGACGGCACCGAGCTGGGCGCCATCCAGCTCTTCGACAAGCAGAACGGGCCCTTCACGCCCGAAGACGAGGCCGCCCTCGTCCATCTCGCGCAGATGGCATCGGCGGCGGTGGAGCGGGCGCGGCTCTATCAAGAGCGGGGCCAGCGTCGCGAGGGCTAAGCCCAACGTCCGGCACCGTCCGCACGGTCTCACCGGAGGAGCACAGCGACGCTCTTGACGCGGGATCGCGGCGCCCTGCCCCCTCGTCACTGATCCCACCGCGACCCGCTCCGTAGCTGGGCTCCCGCGCCCGCGCCGTCGGACACGCGGAATCCCATGCCCCGCCGGCCGCGGTTGTGTCCAACGGCGTGTCCAATCGGCCTCAAATCCCCGATAGTTAAGCCAAAGTTGGCGGGAATCATAATCCGCGTGTACCCCAGGACTACATCGCCCGCAAACGCGCCGAAGGCAAGAGCACCAAGCAAGCCATCCGTCTGCCTCAAGCGGCAGCTCACCCGCCGCCTCTGCACCGTGCTCCAGCCGCCCAACCCCCGGACCGGGACAGCCCACCCATCAACTTCTTGACATAGGAGCAGCCGAAGGAGGACTCGTCGGGCCGAGCTCCAACTGGCCGCGACGATCGGCTCCAGCCGCCCATCGCGATGCGACCAGCGTCGCGTCGCCGAGGACGACTGAGAGCTGATCGTTGGGCGGGTGGCGCTTCCGACCGTCGAGTTCCGCGTTTGCCCCCGATGCGGCAGCGGCGGTGCGACGATCGGTGCGTCGGCATCGCTGCCGAGATTCGATCAAAGCGACACTGCGAGCGCTCCGGGATCTGGGCCTACACGCGCCACCGGCTCGGCGACACCGCGCCACATCGCACAAATGTACGAGGGGCCTAATCCGCGCGACGATTAGGGGTCGGCCCCCATGGCCGAGGCCGAGTAGTCGGGCTAGGGTCGCTGCGCGCCGGAGCGCTGGGGCGCACTGACGCCACTGGGGCCTCCCGAGGAACGGGAGGCCCCAGCAACTGTCCTTGTCACGGGTAGACGGGCGCGGGTACCTGCCGTGAGCTGGGCGTCACCGACCGGGACCGGCTTGCGCCTACAGGTCTTGGTCGCGGCGACCTCGACCTCAAGCGGCGGGATCTGCAGCGCGTCGGGGAAACCTCGCGGTAGAGGAAGGGCAACCGGTGTCGGGTTCCGCTACCGCCTGGTCGTCCAAATCAGCGGTGCGAAGGAGTCGGGCCCCGGGTAGAGCCTCCTAATCGGCAACTCACAAGGAGTCCCTATGTCAGAGCAGCAGCAGAAGCAGCAGACGCCCGAGTCGCCCACCGAGCGACCCCCGAGCGACCCTGACCAGCATCAGGAAGGCGCGCCCGAGGCCGATCCGACGACTCCGGGCGAAAAGTCGCCGCGCAACGAGGAGAAGGGCAGCGACGCCTAACAAGTAAGACGGCTACAGCGGCGGAGACGGGACGCGACAAAGCCGCCCGCACAAAGGCATGTGCGTCGCTCCTACTCGTGGCGCAGGTCAGCAGTGGCACCGGCACTGTCGTTCCATGCGTTCCGATAGCGCGGTCGCATCCCCCCTCGGCTGATCTACGTCTCCGCCGCGATCTCGACCTCCAGCGGCGGATCGGGACCGCGCTCCAAAGTGCGACTTTGAGGAAGTCAAACACTGCCAAGCGTCGTGTTGCGATGGGAGGACGTTCCTCCTGCTTTCGCCTGAGGCTGTCGCATATATCGGCGGCGGCCCAAACAGGCCCGTTTCCCGGCGATTGATTTGTCTTGGAACCCCAGAAGTCCTTAGAACGACTCATTTGACGGCGCACCTTCGCGCCCGCTGACTTATGCGACAGCCTCGCCTGCGAGCACAACTCCGCGGGCGCCGCCGGCGGAGCTGCGGTAGCACCCCCGTGTCGGGTGCGGCGGGAGCTACCCGATCCGCTCGTCGATCCGGACGTGGACGGTATCGCCCGCCTCTTTGCCGATCGCCTTTCGCAGCGCCGCCTTGACCGGGAGTCTGTGCGTGCCGTCGCCCTGGGCCATGAGCGCGCCGGCGAACGGTTCACCGTCGATCTCTCCGCGAATCTTCACGAGACCGCGGGTACCGAATAGCTCAGCCGCGTCGTCCAACACTACGCACGTCCACGCACCTGGGTTATCGCCCTTCTGAAGTTGGGCGTCGAACTCTCTCAACATGACTCTTCAGACCGTCGCACGCTACCGAACTCATCGCCGGGCGGGCCGCTCAGGACGCTCTCGCTTTCGCCTGAGGCTGTCGCGTAAGTCGGGTGATGTCCGGTGGGTTTAAGACCATCTGGCAATGGGTCAGAGCTTCATCGCGTGTGATCGTGAGCAGTCGTTTCTGATGCCGCAGGATGTTCGGGAGTGGCTGCCTGAGAGTCATCTGGCGTGGTTCGTGCTGGCGGCGGTGGAGGAGATGGAGCTCGAGCCGTTCTATGCGGCCTATCGCCGTGATGGCCGCAGCCGTCCCACGCCGAGACGTTGCCGCGCGGCCGCGCGATCGACGCCTAGCGCGGCGATCAGCTCGGCGGCGGGATCTGGCGGCTCAAGCTCGAGGACGGTTAGGAGCACCTGTTGCAGGGGGAGGTGGTGACCACGACGTGTCGCTTTCCTCGATTCCTCCAGCGCTGTCTTGGCTGCGGGTGTCATTGGCAAACGGTCCCGTAAGACGGCTTTGAACGTCGGCCTCGACGGGCGTTTGATCGTCTCGTCGATCGGTATCGGTGGCGCGTTGAACGCAGCGCCGATGCCGACTGCGGCGAGCGCAGCGTGGTCCATCGCGTCGAGCGCGTCGCGGGCTGTTTGTAGGTCGCATCCGAGGGCCTGCGCCAGGACTGGTTCCCTGAGCAGCCCGAGTATCAGGTGCTCGGTGCCGACCTTGCGGTCACCGCGGCGCCGTGCTTCCTCGCGAGCGTCGATGTACGTGCTCCAGAAGTGATACGCGGCGGCTGGTTTCGAATGCTTGGTCATGGGAGTCGCTTTCCGTATTTGACGTGGACTGATTGGCGGGTAACGCCGAGCGCGTCACCGATCTGCTGCCAAGACCACCCCTGCTGGCGGGCGGTCGCGACGTGGTCTGCCTCGACCCGTTCCGCGAGCCGGTGCAGAGCTAGAGCGGCGCGGAGCCCCAGCAACGGGTCGTTGGACGCGATCGCGGAGGCGATGTCTTCGGCGTTCATGGCCGTCAGTCTAGTTTGACAAATCGACGTTTGTCAATCCAAACTGACGCCGCGTGGTCGCGGGACGAGCGGGTACCAGTGGCGTGCATCGCGTGTCGCTCTCGCAGGGGCGTGGACTGGACGCGGGCGCCCGCATCGAGTCCGGCGACACGCTCCCCGGGGGACGAGGCAGTGGTCCAATGTCGAGCCCCGCGTTGCTGCATTTGCTCGCCCGGCGGGTGAAGCCGGAGTGTGGGACTACCGGATCAGAGCCGGTCAACGCTTCTGGATCGGAACGAAAGCAGCAGCACCAGCTACGCCTCGGCTCGCGGCAGCTCCAGCGTGGTTGGAGCGGCGAGTCGAGCCCGCTGGCGCCTCCCTTTCGCCTGGGAGGAGCGGCCCGGCTGGCCCGACGCGCGCTGCTCCTTGTGCCTCAACGCGACAGCGGGGCGCGGCTCGGTCCTATCGCCCGCGGGCGATCTGTCCGCGGACGGTGCCCGACGGCGTTGGGGCTCTAGAGTTCGGCACTCCGCCCGGCACGACCAAGGAGGTTCACGTGACGATGGACTCCCCCACCCCGTCGCCGATCGTGTTGATTCACGGACTCTGGTTGACACCGCTCAGCTGGGAGTACTGGGTCGAACGCTTCGAAGGCAAGGGCCACCGCGTGCTCGCCCCGGCCTGGCCCGGACTGGATAAGCCGATCGAGGAGCTCCGCCGCAATACCGCCCCCTACGAGCGGCTCGGCATCACCGAAATCACCGATCACTACGACGCCATCATCCGCGGGCTCGATGAGCCGCCGATCATCATCGGCCACTCGTTCGGCGGGCTGATCACGATGCTGCTCCTCGACCGCGGGCTCGGCGCCTCGGCCGTGGCCATCTCACCTGCCCAGCCGAAGCGCGTACTCACGCTGCCGCCCGCACAGGCTCGGGTGGCGTCGGTGGCGCTGCGCAACCCGGCCAATCGCCACAAGGCGCAGATGCTCACCGAGAAGCAGTTCCACTACGGCTTCACGAACACGCTCAGCGAAGCTGAGTCGAAGCCGATCTACGACCGCTACGCGGTGCCCGGTCCGGGCCGGGTCCTCTTCCAGGCTGCCCTCGCGAACTTCAACCCGAACGCAGCGAGCAAGATCAACTTCAACAACGACGACCGCGCGCCGCTCTTGATCATGGCCAACGGCAAGGACCACACGGTGCCGGCCGCCAGCGCGAGAGCGACATTCAAGCTCCAGAGCAAGTCCAAGGCCACCACCGTGCTCCGCGAGTACGCGGACCGTCCTCACCTGACGGCGGGCGTCGCGGGCTGGGAAGAGATCGCGGACTACGCCCTCGACTGGACCACGCACCACCTGGCCGCCGCCAAGCAAGCCGGCGTCGAGACCGCCTAACCGGTCATGGCTCTCATCTCACGCGGATCCCGAGGCAGGGCGCGAGGGCGACTCGACGTCTGCCGAGATCCCGCGCGGCCAGTCCGTGACCACCACCTCGACCGTCCGACCGGCGCCGTCGAGCTCGACCACTCCACTGTGGCGTCGCCGGCCAGCTTGTCCACCCACGCCGGGTAGTAGTCCGCGAACCTGCCGGCGGGATCGCCCATTCCCAGGTAGGTCGCAACGCCGTCTGCGCCAGCAGCGAGCGCGCGGGGCGCAGTGGCTTCGCATCGTGGGTGGGGCAAAGAAGGCGGGTTGATTCCCCGCCTGCGCCGCTGGTACGGTCGTCTGCGGGGCAACCTGGCTCATGCGCCGACTCGCTCGAATCCCGCGGCCTTCGCCGGCAGTGATCGTGGCCATCGTGGCGGTCTTCGTCGCCGCGAGTGGGCTGGCGGTTGCTGCGATCCCGAGTAGAAACGGCGTGATCCACGCCTGCTACAAGAAGAATGGCGGAGCGCTGCGCGTGGTTTCGGGTGGGAAGTGCGCCAAGGGCACTCGCGCGCTTGCGTGGAACCAACGGGGCCTGACGGGCGGGAGGGGAGCGACCGGACCACCCGGATCGGCCGGACCGCAGGGGACCCCGGGCGCGAAGGGTGACGCCGGCACTGCCGTCGCGTACGCGCGTGTGGCCGCCGACGGAAGCCTCGAGCCCGGTGACGGTGGCAAGCAGAACAAGAACGTGGTGTCGGCGAGCGTCCAGAAAGCGGACACCGGCGTCTACTGCTTCGGTGGCCTCCCGTTCGGGGTGGCGAGCGCCATGGTCTCGCCCGACAGCGCGGGTGACCAAAACGGGGCGGTGTTCACGAGCGTGGCGGTGCAGCGTGGCGTCACCCTCGGCACGTGCGACGCGAACCACCAGCAAGCGCGGGTCACCACGATTGTCGACGCCGGCCCGACCGTCGCGCGCACTGACCATAGGTTCCAGATCTGGTTCGAGGCCACCGGCGGCCCGCAGATCGCTCCAGGGCCCGGAGGCGACTGACGGTCTTAACGCGGCCCGCCCGGCGCCGCGCTCGCGACCCCGGGTAAGAACTCCACGCGCCCTCCGCGCCTCGACGTCGGCGGAGCAGTCGCGTGCGGCTGAGGGCGTCGGACAACAACGCACAGCGCTGCGGAGCCGCCGCTCCCCGGCGAGCGAGCGTGTCGCTCGTCGAGTCCGGCACGGCCGAATAGGACGAAGGCGTCCGGCGGCGCGGAATCGCGCCCCCAACCGCGCTCCTGAATCCGTGAAAGCAGCAGTCACGCTCCCGCTGGTCGCGTTCCAGCTCGGCGAACCGGCGGCCTTCACGACGGTGCGCTGGCATGCGCTGGACGGCAACGGGCATATCGCTCGCGACACGCTGACGACGTACCACCTGCTCGCGACCCTACGGGATGGCGTCCTCTCCCACACTAACCACTTAGGGCGTCCTAACCCGGGGTTGTTGCGACAGGTGCTCATCGTCCGGGGCTGGTTTTGCGTGCGCCGTAGACGATGCCGGCGGGCACGCGTCCTTGGGTGAGGCGCCCGGTGTGGGCGCGGTCGTAGTTGTAATCGACGAGGTAGTCGTCGAGCGCCCGCGCCGACAGCAAGGCAGACGTCGACCTTGCGGCGACTCAAATCCAATCCAGCGTGCAACATGAAGACGGGCCTCCTCGGACTCGCTTCTCGGTGACACGACGAGCGTCCCACCGAGGAGGCCCTCCTTCATCGCAGTCCAAAGCACGAGCGCGGGGCACGTACAGCCGAGCGGCGATCGCCGAGCACGGTCGTGTCAGCCCTGCCACAACGTGATGTGCTCCCGGGAGCCCGCTTAACTCTGGCGCTCAACGCTCGCGCTGTCGCGCGCGCACGGAGCGAACTGGCCTTCGATCACCCACGTCGTCGCCTTGTGCGCGGTGAACTCTCCGCTCGCGCGGAGGTCCGTACTTCACGCGCGCGGCGCGAACCACCGGCGGACCACCCTGAGATTCAGCTCGGGCTCGACGGGATCGCGACCGCGATTTCGAGCCCGCCACCGGGTCTTGCGCGAGCGTCGATCGCGGCGTTGTGCGCGCCAGCGATCGCGTTGGCGATCGAGAGGCCGAGCCCGACGCCGTCGGCGGAGTTGAGGCGCTGCTCGGCGCGGGCGAAGGGCTCGAACAGGGTCGGGATCTGCTCGGCCGGCACGTCGGGGCCCGTGTTGGCGATCTCGAACACCGCGACCCCGTTCCGCTGCGCCGTGTGGACTCCGATCCAGCCGCCCGTGTGGTTGTGGCGAGCGGCGTTCTCGACGAGGTTGGCGATCATGCGCTCGAGCAGCACCCGGTCGCCCTGCGCGAGCGCGGGCTCGAGCGCGGCGTCGACCTCGATCTCGCGCTGGGCGATCGCGGCCTGCGTGGCGTCGAGCGCGTCCTCGGCGGCCGTCGCCAGGTCGATCGCCTCGTGGGCCACCGGGCCGAGCTGGCTGGTGGCGAGCGCCAGCAGCGCCTCGACGGTGGCCTCGGCCCGCTGGACCGATCGCTTGACGCGTGCCGCCATCGCCTCCAGCTGCTCGGGCGTCCGCGTCGGCTTGGAGAGCGTGACCTCGATCGCGGTGCGCATCGCCGTCAGCGGCGTGCGCAGCTCGTGCGCGGCGTTGGCGACGAACTGCTTCTGGCTGGTGAAGGCGGCGTCGAGCCGCTCGAGCATCACGTCGAAGGTGTCGGCCAGCTGCTTGAGCTCGTCGTCGGGGCCGGTGAGTGCGAGGCGCTGGCCGAGCCGCAGCTCGGACGCGCGCCGCGCGGCCTCCGTGATCGACCGCACCGGCCGCAGCGCCCGCCCGGCGACCAGCCAGCCGAGGCCTGCCGCGGCGATCGCGAGAACGCTGAGGGCGATCAGCGACGCGCCCTTCAGCGCCTTCAGCGTACCCTCGCGCCGGTCGTAGGCTCCGGCTCCGGCGGCGACGAGCGCGCGGTTGCAGCGCTGGAGCATGGAAGCCGACATCGGCGGCTGCCCTGGCGCCCCGGACTGCTTGCACAGCCCCAGCAGCTCCTGGGTGCGCGGCGGCAGCTGCTTGACGGTGTCCGACGGGGCCGGGGCGAGGACGTGCGCCGCCAGCGTGTACGTCAGCGCCAGCAGCGCCGCCCCGGCGAGCAGGAACAGCAGGGTGTACATGACCGCGAGCCGGGAGCGCATCCGCCGCGGCCACGCGCGTCGCAGGATCCCGGGCGTCATCGCGTGCGGTAGCCGGCGCCGACCACCGTCTCGATCACCTCCGGCTCGCCGAGCTTGCGCCGCAGGCGCGTGAGCGTCACGGTCACCGTGCGCGTGAACGGGTCGGCATTCTCGTCCCACACGCGCTCGAGCAGCTCCTCGGCGCTGACCACCGCGCCGTCGGCCGCCAGCAGCAGCTCGAGCACGCCCAGCTCCTTGCGCGTCAGCGAGAGCTCCTTCTCCGCCCGGGTGGCGCGCCGCCGCGCGCGGTCGAGCGTCAGGTCGCCCCAGGTGAGCAGCGGCGGGCCGGCGGGCGCACGGCGGGCCAGCGCGTGGACGCGCGCGACCAGCTCCTCGAACGCGAACGGCTTGGGCAGGTAGTCGTCGGCGCCGAGGTTGAGGCCCTCGACGCGATCGCCGATCGCCGCCGCTGCGGTCAGCATCAGGATGCGCGCGTCGGACCCGCCGTCGCGCAGCGCCACGCAGACCGCGTCGCCGTGCACCGCCGGGATATCGCGGTCGAGCACCACCACGTCGTAGCGGTATACGCCGCCCTTCTGCAGCGCCGCCGCCCCGTCGTGCGCGAGGTCGGTGGCGAACCCGCGATCGCGCAACCCCTCCGCGATGTCGCGGGCGAGCTCGACGTGATCCTCGACCACCAGCACGCGCACATGGACATCGTGCTCCACGACGGGTCACAACACCATCACACGCGCGTGTTGCACGCGTGTGACCGGCCACCGGTTACCAACTGCGCCATGTTCGCTCAACGTCTTCCGATCGTCGTGGCGGCGATCGGCGCCGCGACCGCGATCGCGGCCTGCGGCTCGCACTCGACACATCCGTCCGGCGCCGCCCGTCCCACGAGTCAGGCCCAGGTCCGGCAGGACATGGTCAGCTTCTCGCGCTGCATGCGCTCGCACGGCGTGCCCGACTTTCCCGACCCGGACTCCCCCCAGCGCTTCAAGGCGGCGCTCGACCCGAGCTCCTCGCACGCGCCAGCGTTCCAGTCGGCGGAGACGGCGTGCCGTCACCTGCTGCCCGCCAGCCGCGCATCGCGCCAGAGCGCAGCGCAGACGCGCGCGCGCGTGACGGCGGCGCTGGCGTTCGCCCGCTGCCTGCGCGGCCGCGGGTTCCCGCGCTTCCCCGACCCGACGAGTACCGGCGAGCTGTCGCACGAGATGCTCGCCGGCGCGGCGATCGACGTGCATCAGCCGGCGCTGCTGCGGGCCGCCGACGCGTGCGCGAGCGTCACCCACGGCGCCATCACCAAGGCCGACGTGGCGCGCTTCGCGGCGGGGCAATGAAGGTCGCAGTGCTCGCGTTGGCCGCGCTCGCCGCCGGCTGCGGCGGCACTCCCGCCCGGTCGAGCGACCGCGTGGCGCCCACGTCCCTGGCGACGGTCACCACGCGAACGCTGTCGGAGACGACGCCGGTCAGCGGCACGCTGGGCTACGCGGGCGGCTACACGGTGCTCGGCGGGCTGAGCGGGAAGATCACCGCGCTGCCCGCGGCGGGGCAGATGATCCGCAACGGCCAGGCGCTCTACCGCGTCGACGACGCGCCGGTGGTGCTGCTGCACGGGTCCACGCCGGCGTACCGCGCGCTCGTCGAGGGCGCGATCGGGAAGGACGTGCGGGAGCTCAACCGCGACCTGGTGGCCCTCGGCTACGCGAGCCGGGCGGACCTCGACCCGTCATCGGACGCGTTCGGCTGGGCCACCAGGCTGGGCGTCGAGCGGCTTCAGGACCACCTTGGCGTGCTCCAGACCGGCGTGCTCGCGCTCGGAACGGTCGTCTTCCTGCCGACCGCCGCGCGCGTCACGGACGTGCGCGGCGCGCTCGGCGGACCGGCGGGCGGAGCCGTGCTGAGCGCGACCTCGACCGCGCGCGAGGTCAGCGTCGACCTCGACGCCGGCCTGCAGTCGCAGGTCAAGCGGGGCGACCGGGTCAGCATCACGATGCCCGACAGCCGCACCACACCCGGCCGCGTCTCCTCGGTCGGCACGGTGGCCACGGCCGGCTCGTCGCCGACCGTCCCCGTGCGAATCGCTCTGACCCGGCCGCGCGACGTCGGCCACCTCGACCAGGCGCCCGTCGAGGTGGCCATCATCAACCAGACCGTGCACGGTGCGCTGGTGGTGCCGGTGGACGCGCTGCTGGCGCTGGCCGGCGACCGCTACGCCGTCGAGGTCGCCGACCCGCACCACCTGGTGACCGTCAGCCTGGGGCTCTTCGACAACGAGCACGAGCTGGTACAGGTCACCGGATCGGGACTGGCCGCCGGGCAGCGCGTGGTGGTGCCGTCATGAGCGCGGTCCTGCGAGTCGAGCAGGTGAGCAAGACCTACGCCAGCCGCCCGCCGGTCACCGCGCTGCGCGAAGTCAGCTTCACCGTCGGCGAGGGGGAGCTGGTGGCGATCGTCGGCCCGTCCGGGTCGGGGAAGACGACGCTGCTGCACCTGCTGGGCACGCTCGACCGCCCCAGCTCCGGACGCGTGCAGGTCACCGGGCTGGACGTCGCGCGCCTGTCCGACCGGCAGCTGGCCACGCTGCGCGCCACCCGCATCGGCTTCGTCTTCCAGCAGTTCTTCCTGGCCGAGCACTCGACCGCGCTGGACAACGTCGCCGACGGCCTGCTCTACGCGGGCGCGCCGGTCGCTCTGCGCCGCCGGCGCGCGCTCGAGGCGCTGGCCGCCGTCGGCCTGGCCGGCCGCGCGACGTCCCGGCCGACGCAGCTCTCCGGCGGCGAGCGCCAGCGGGTGGCGATCGCCCGCGCGCTGATCGACCGGCCGGCGATCGTGCTCGCCGATGAGCCGACTGGCAACCTCGACAGCGCCACCGGCAACGCCCTCATCGCGCTGCTGGAGGAGCTCAACGCGGCCGGCGCCACGATCGTCGTGATCACGCACGACCGCGCGATCGCCAGTCGGCTGCCGCGACGGATCGAGATGCTCGACGGGCGCGTCGTTGCCGACACGACGCCATGACCGCGACGCTCGCCCCCCGCCGGCTGCGGCTCGGCGACCTCTGCCGGCTGGCCGCGGTCGGGTTGCGCACACGCAAGCTACGCGCCGCGCTCTCGGCCCTGGGCATCGCGATCGGGGTCGCCGCGATCGTCGCCGTGCTCGGCCTGTCGGCGTCGTCGCAGGCCGGTCTGCTGGCCGAGATCGACCGGCTCGGGACCAACCTGCTGACCGTCACCAACGGGCAGACGCTGTCCGGCCAGCCCGCCGAGCTGCCCGCCGCCGCTCCCCGCATGATCGCCCGCATCGGCGGCGTGCGCTCGATCCAATTCACGGGGGCGGTCGGCGGCGCGAACGTCTACCGCAGCCCGTTCATCCCCGCCGTCAACACCAACGCCGTCGCGGTGCAGGCCGCCAGCCTCGAGCTGCCGGCCACCGTCGGCACGAGCATCGCGCGCGGCCGCTACCTCGACGCGGTCACCGCCCGCGAGCCGTTCGCCGTGCTCGGCGCGGCCGCCGCGGCCCGGCTCGGCATCGACCAGCTGTGGCCCGGCGAGCGGATCCGGGCCGGCAACCGCTGGTTCTACCTGGCCGGCATCCTGCACCCGGCGGGCCTCGCCCCCGAGCTCGACTCCGCCGTGCTGGTCGGCGTTCCCGCCGCGCGCAAGTACCTCGGCTTCGACGGCCACCCGTCAGAGATCTACCTGCGAGCCGACACCGACCGGGTCGGCACCGTGCACGCCGTGCTGGCCGATACCGCCAACCCCGAGTCCCCGGACCAGGTCGACGTCGCGCGGCCCTCCGACGCGCTCGTCGCCCGCGCCCAGGCCAAGAGCGCACTCAACGACCTGTTCCTCGGCCTCGGCGCGGTCTCCCTGCTCGTCGGCGCCGTCGGCGTCGCCAACACGATGATCATCTCGGTACTCGAGCGCCGCAGCGAGATCGGGCTGCGCCGCGCGCTCGGCGCCGCCAAGGGCCACATCCTCCTCCAGTTCCTCTCCGAGGCGATGCTGCTCGCCTCGCTAGGCGGCCTGGTCGGCATCGCCGCCGGCGCTGCCGCCACCGCCGCCTACGCGCACACCCGGCACTGGGCGACCGTCATCCCGACGCTCGCCTGGGCCGGTGGCATCGCCGCCGCCATTCTGATCGGCGCTGCCACCGGACTGCTGCCCGCACTGCGCGCCGCCCGCATGTCCCCGACCCAAGCGCTGTGGACGCTGTGAGCCGCCAGATGAGTGATTCCACGACAGTGGTCGTGCAGTAGGAGACACAACGCGGCAGGCCGAAGTCGGCGGTGCCGATACGCGCCGTCGACCCGGCCCAAGCCGACTGGGCTTGCCGGTGTGGGTGCGCATCACTTCGGATCTAATCGACAGCCAAGTCGCGGCGCTGCTCGTCTCGCAAAGGGGCAGAGGACCGAGCTATGCGACGAGACCGCTGGATCGCGTCCGAAGCAGAAGCGCGATTAAGGCGACACCGACAAGCCAGCCGAGACGAGGTTCTAGGGCCGCCGGCCCAGTAGCGCGGCCACCACGCGCTCCGGTGCCTCGAGCGGCGGCCAATGCGCAACGTCCTCCAGCGCCGTGAACGGTGCGTCCGGGAGCCGCTCACGGATGCGCTCAGCCATGTGCGCACCGGAGACCGGGTCGAGCATTCCCCAGACGAAAGTCAGCGGCACATCGGTCGTCTGGAGTACCTGCGTCCAGCGCTCGGCGTTCTCCCGGCGGTCCTCGATGTAGCGGATCAGGAGATGCGCGTTCTTCTGCCCGTTGTGCAGGTGGAAGCTCTGCCAGATGCTGGCGACGTCGGCAGCCGAGTCGTACCCCTCCGGGAACGTCGGCGCGAGGCCCGCCATGAACACCTCGCCGTTCATCGCGGCGCTTATCTGCGGCCCCTGTTCCGTGTCGAGCAGGGCCACCTGCGCGGGCTGGGGCCGGTGCAGGTCCGGGTAGATGCCGCCGTTCATGAAGTGGAGCGCGCGCAAATCGACCGCGAGCGCGCCCGGCCGCGCGCCGCGTCAGGAGCTCCTGCGCGACGCTGACCGAGTAGTCGTGCGCCACGACCACCGTCGACTTGATCCCCTCGCTTGCCCACAGCGCCTCGACGAGGTCCGCCTGCTCGAGAAGCGAGTAGCGGTGCTCCTGCGGCTTGGTGGATGCGCCGAAGCCCAGCAGGTCGGGCATCGTGAGCGCGTAGCGCTCGGCCAGGGCCGGGGCGATTTTCGCCCAGTCGTGCGATGAGCTGGGGAACCCATGCAGCAGCGTCATGGACGGCCCCGACCCCTCGCGGCGAACGAACACGCCCTGCTCGGTTCCGCCGAGCTCCAGCGGGACCAGTTCGCCGCCTGACCACCAGTCCTGCACGTCCACGGGGCGCAGTATTCCGGATAGCGAGACGCTACCGCTCGTCGTCTCAACTCAGCAGCGAGCGGTCGGCCGAAGCGAGGCGCTGACACTGCTGCCTTCGGCGAGGAGCAGTGGTCTCGACCAACGCGTGCCGCTCGTTCGACGCGGGAGCCGGCGAGGGGGCGGAGCTCCCTTCAAGACGGGCTTGCGGCACTGAACAACACCCACTGATTCCGCAGGCGAAAGGGCACTAGCGCAGCGAAGCGCCCTTGGTTTGCCTATTCCGCGATCGATTCCCCGGAACCGCCGAGCTCTGTGGGGAAGTCTTTAAGCTTCGGGAGGCCGTCCTTCATTGGCAGGACGGTCGACGCGTAGTTGACGTGTATCCCGGGGGTGAACGGGAACGTGGGGATCGTGGCCGAGTAGACGTCTACCAAGTCCCACGTCGGGTGCCGTGTCAGGAGATGGCCGCCGCAGACTGTGCACCACTGCCGATAGCTCTGCTCGGTCTCGTGGTACTCCCCGATGAGCTCCTCACCTTCGGTCACGGTGACGGCCTCGGGCTTCCACAGCGTGAACGCGTTGACGGGGCCGGCGGACCAGCTCCTGCAGTTCGCGCAATGGCAGTAGCCCGCGCCGACGGGGTCACCCGTCACGACGAGCCTGACCGCACCACAGAGGCACTGTCCCTCGAACGTCTTCTCGTCCTGGGTCATCACGCTCCCTCGTCTTGTCCTGTTCGCACCCGCTATCCGCGCACGCTACACGTTGGCTCGAACAAGCACCTCGCGGAACTCGCCCACCGCGAGCGGTCCTCTCGGGTGAGCGGCTCGAGCAACTTCCCCCGTTCAAGCGAACGTCGCAGAGTTCAGGCGTCGGCGCTTGCGTCGGACGAACTGCAGGCGTCCGCGCGCGCGATCGGAGCCCAGCTCGCTCCTGCATCGTGGAAAGGCAGAAGCGACGCTTTGACCGCTCGTATCGAGCTGGGCAGCCACGGTCAAGGACCCAGCTGAGCCGGCGCGCGCGACCCACCCAAACCGAGCCCACAACGACGCGCGCGAGCCCTGACGCGTCCTACGGGCGCTCCCCGCGCAAATGCATGTCGGCCGACACGCGGAATGCTTGCGCAGCGCCGCCGGCGAATGTGTCCAACGGACGTGTCCGACCGGCCCGGAATTCCCGATGTTAAGCCAAATTCGTCGGGAATCATAATCCGCGTGTCGGGCGTTCGAGTCCCTCCTCCGGCACTCCGTCAAGGGCCCCGCACCAGCGGATCCAGCGGCAAATCCCACGCCGCTCGGTGCCGAATCCCACTCCGATCACCCGGACAGGATGAAGACCCGTCACCCTGGCGACTGGCAGGCTTGATGGATGCCGTGCGTTCCGGCAAAGCGCCGACAGCAGCGGCCGATGAACCCGGCCGAGACGGGCCCGTTGTGGTCGCCTGGAGGCTGGCGTGAGGACATGCGCAGGCTCGACCTGGCGGTGTACGCAGCGGTCGCCGCCACTCCGACGCCGACGCTCGACCGCTTCTTCGGACGTGTGTCCGCCGCTGCCGACCGTTCACGAATCTGGCTGCTCACGGCCGGCGTGCTTGCGGCGGTCGGGGATGGCCCAGGCCGCAGCGCCGCTGCGGACGGTCTGGTCTCCATCGGTCTGACGTCGGCCGTCGTCAACCTCGTGCTCAAACCGCTCGGCGATCGCCGCCGGCCCAACCGCGACACCTACGACATCCCCGTCGCCCGTCAGGTCGCGATGCCGCGGAGCACGTCGTTCCCTTCGGGGCATGCGGCATCCGCGTTTGCCTTCGCGACCGGCGTCGGCTACGCCATGCCGGCTCTTGGCTTGCCACTTCATGCAGGCGCGGCGGTCGTTGCGTACTCGCGGGTGCACACCGGAGTCCACTATCCCGCCGATGTCGTCGTCGGCTCGGTCACGGGCGCCGCGCTCGGGCAAGTCGCGGTGGCGCTGCGCCGCCGGAGTCCGATGCGATGGGGGCGTTCGCGATGAGCGCGGGCGAGCGGTTGCGCGTGGCGCTCGGGTGGAAGCGTGTGGCGCGGCCGCGGCGACCCGTTGTCTTCGTCAATCCCCGGTCGGGCGGCGGCACGGCGGTTCGGCTGGCGTTGCCCGAGCGCGCGCGGGAGCTCGGCATCGAGCCGATCGTCCTCGAGCCGGACCACGATCTCGCAGTGCTCGTGGCTGACGCGGTAGAACGGGGGGCGGATGCGCTCGGCATGGCCGGCGGCGACGGCTCGATGGCAACCGTCGCAGCGGCGGCGTGCGCACACGACCTGCCGTTCGCGTGCGTCCCCGCGGGCACCCGAAACCACTTCGCGCGCGATCTCGGCGTCCAACGCGGCGACGTCGTCGGGGCGCTCGAGGCCTTCACGGACGGTCTCGAGCGCCGCATCGACGTCGGCGAGGTCAACGGATCGGTCTTCGTCGACAACGTGATCCTCGGCTTCTACGCCGAGGCGGTGAGGAAAGAGGACTACCGCGACGCACGGCTGCACACGCTGCTGAGCACCGCGCAGGAAGCACTGGGACCTCGCGCGCCGGCCTCGGGGCTCGCCATCGTCGATGACCGCGGTGCCGAGCATCGAGAGCCCGCTGTCGTGATGGTCTCAAACAACCCGTACGCGGTCGATCGGAGGGTCGCCGTGGAGACGCGCCCGCGGCTCGACACCGGTCGGCTCGGCATCCTGGTCCTCGACCCCCCGCCCGCGCGGCCTCCCGAGCGAGCGTGGGCCGCCACCGCGGTGGAGGTCACGGCGCCCGGAGAGGTCAACGCGGGCCGCGACGGCGAGGCGGCTTTGCTGGTGGCGCCGATGCGCTTCGCTATCCGTCCCCTGGCGCTGCGCGTGCGGATCTGCGCGCGCCATCCCGGCGCCTCGCCATCGGCGCAGCTTTCCTCGCTCGATCCGCGGCGACGGACTCCCGCCGGTCCCAGCCGCCGCGGCCGGCCGTGATCACTTTGATCTCGTTCGCGATCGCCGAGCACGGCGGCGATCGCTCCGCTGGCGCCGAGCGTCGGGACGTGCGCGCGGGCGCTGAGGCGAAGTGCAGGGTGACCACCGCCTGCGTCATGGTCGCGATGAAGCCGCCGGCGATGGAGAAGCCGAGGTAGCGGAGGTGCCCGAATGTGTCCTCGACGTTCTTGCCGAAGATGGCCAGGAAGAGCATGTTGCCGAGGATGTGGTCCCAGCTTCCGTGCATGAACATGGCCGTGAACCAGCTGATCCCCCACGCTTCGGGCGCGTGGCAGCTGCCGTCGACGGCTCAGGGATAGAACGAGGCGTAGTGGACGGCCGACCCGAGGTGCGGAAGATCGAAGAGGATCCACACCGCGAAGTTGGCAGCGATCAACAAGACGTTGACGAACGGGAACCGTCGGGGGTGGAGTCCGTCGGAGAGCGGCAGCATCGTGATGCGCCTACTGGCTGACCAGCGGCTTCATTCGCACGAAGCCGCCGTCGGTTGCGCTTGCGAGCATGAAGTCGGCAAGATCGGCGCGCGAGACACGTGGGCCGCTGTCGCCCCCGATCGGGCCTGCGTGCGAGCGACCGGTGTGCGGGCCGTCGGTGAAGACGACCGGCCCGCGGACGATCGTCCAGGCGAGCCCGCTGTCTTCTATCAGGCGGGCCTGCTCGCGGTGATCGCGCACGACGCGCGGCATCACCGCCCGTAACAGCACGCCGGCTGCCCGATACAGGAGGCTCGGCCGGTCCGCAGCATCGACGACTGCGGACGACGAGAGCACGACGAGCCGGCTGACACCGTCCGCTTGCATCGCGGCGATCAGGTTCGAGCTCACCTGGGCAAGGAGGTCCTCGGGTCCTCCCTTGGCGTGGCCGAGCGCGCTGAGGACCGCGTCGCGTCCCTCCACGGCGCGCTTCACGGCGTCGGCGCTCGTTGCCTCGCCGATGACGAGCGCGACGCGGTCATCGATCTCCCCCGGCCGCGGCTGCGCGCGAACGAGGGCCGTGACCTCGTGGCCGGCCGCGAGCGCTTGCGTGACGAGCTCGTGGCCGACGCTGCCGGTGGCGCCGAGGATGGCCAGCTTCATCGACGAGGCGACGATCGCGCGTTCAGCGGTGAGCGCGTTCTCGGTGGGCAGGTTCATCTGGGTCTCCTTGGCTGTCGGATCGACAGGAGCGTGCGCCCGGGCGCTGCCAACCGAATGCCAACCGCGGGCCGCTGACTGCCAGGGGCATTGGAGGCGTCCGCCTTCACGCGCGTGTTCGAGCCTGCGAGACTCGTCGCTGCAAGCCACACGCCGTCGTGGATGCGCGCGCCACTGGAAATCCGGCTGCTCGGCCCCTTCGAGGTTGTCGCGGGCGGGACGCTCGCGGAGGTGGGCGGCTCGAAGCGTCAGGCGCTGCTGGCGATGCTTGCGCTCCGCCAGGGCCGGGCGGTCGACGTCGACGCGCTCGTCGAAGGCCTGTGGGGAGAGGAGCTTCCGGTCGCTCCGCGTAACGCGCTGCATCATCACATCGCCCGCCTTCGGGCGGAGCTCGGGGAGAGCTCGATCGTGGGATCCGCCGACGGGTACGCCATGAGCGACGCCCGCGTGGACGCGGTGCGCTTCGAGGAGTTGCTCGCGCAGACGCGCGGCGCGTTGCGCGACGGCGACGTTCGTGGCGCGTCGGACGCGATCGGGTCGGCGCTGGCCCTCTGGCGCGGACCGGCACTGCATGGTCTGGCCCGTACGGCGTGGTTCGGCGACGCGGCGCGCCGGCTCGAGGCGCTGCGCGTGGACGCAATCGAGGAGCAGTGCGAGGTTGCGCTGGCGCTCGGAGAGCATCGGGAGCTCACGCCGGTGCTTCGCTCGGCGCTCGCGGACAACCCCTTCCGGGAGCGCCTGTGGGGGCAGCTGATGCTGGCGCTCTATCGCAGCGGCCGCCAGGCGGACGCGCTCGAGGCGTTCCACGAGGCACGGCGCGTGCTCGCCGACGAGCTGGGGCTCGAACCCGGGCTCGAGCTGCGGCGCCTGCAGGAGGCGATCCTCGCGCACGACCCGGCGATCGCGGCAGTCCCTGTCGACCGCAGGCGCCGCGGCAATCTCCCGGCGCTCTCGACGTCGTTCGTCGGCCGCGAGGACGAGCTGGCCCAGGTCGCCGGCCTTGTGCGCGAGCACCGCCTCGTGACGCTCACCGGGCCACCCGGCGTCGGCAAGAGCCGCCTCGCGCTCGAGGCGGCGCGCTCGCTCGAGCACGAGCTCCGGGACGGCGTCTGGCTCGTCGACCTCGCGCGCGCGGGCGACGCGGAGGACGCCGTTCGACTCCTCGCGGACGCGGTCGACATTCGGGGCTCCGACCCGCTCGCTCGCGTGACCTCACGTCTTGGCGACGCCGGCGCGCTCATCGTCCTCGACGCGTGTGAGCACGTTCTCGACGAGGCAGCGCGGATCGCCTCGGCGCTCGTCGCGCAGTGCCCGGCGGTGCGGATCCTGGCGACGAGCCGCGAGGCGCTGCGCGTCGCCAGCGAAGCCCGGCTGCCCATCGCGCCGCTCGCGTTCGCCGATGAAGGCACCGGGGCTGGGAGCTCCGCAGCCGTAGAGCTCTTCCTCGAGCGTGCGCGCGCGGCGCGCCCGGGCTTCGAGCCCGACGCCGAGGATCTGGCGCTCGCGGCGGAGGTGTCCCGGCGGGTGGACGGGCTGCCGCTCGCCATCGAGCTGGCCGCCGCGCGCGTGAACGTGCTCGGGTTGGCGGAGATCGTCTTCATCCTCGAACGCCGCGCAGCGTTCCTACGCGACACGCCGGCGACCGACCCCGGCCACATCGCGCTGCAAGGGCTGGTCGAGTGGAGCTATGACCTCCTGCACGGAGACGAGAAGACGCTGCTCCAGAGGCTTGCCGTCCATCGGGGCGGCGCGTCGTTGGCCTCGCTCGTCGCAGTAGCCCCGACCGGCGGCCTCAGCCAGGCGACCGTCGCGTACCTCGTTGCTGCGCTTGTCGACAAGTCGGTCGTGTCGGCGTCGTTCTCGGGCGGCGTCGCCCGTTACGACATGCTCGACACGGTGCGCGACTACGTGCTCGAGCGTCTTGCCGAGAACGGCGGGCTCGCCGCCGCTCGCGCCGCCCACGCCGACTACTTCGCGACCCTCGCCGACGACGCGCGGCCGCACCTGCGCGGGCCGGATTGGCTGCGCTGCCAGAGCCGGCTGGCGCTTGAGAACGACAATCTGTGGGCCGCGCTCGCGCACGCGCGGGACGCGCCGGACCCTGGCGTCGCGATTCGGCTCGGAACGTTGGCGTGGTACTTCGGCCTGGCCGGACGCGTTGCCGAGGGACGGCGCTTCCTCGATCTCGCGCTGGCGGCGACACGCGATGACGCACCGGTGGAGCTGCGGGTCGAGCTGCTCGCGGGCCTCTGCTATCTGGCGACCGAGGAGCTCGATCTGGACGCCGCGCTGGCGGCGGGCGAGCGCGCGCTCGCGCTCGCCGCGACGGTCGCGGCTCCCCGGCAGCTGGGGCTCGCGCAGCTGACGCTCGCCCTCGCGCTTGCGCAATCCGGTGTCGGCGAACGCGCTGACGCGATGGCAGGAGACGCGTCGGCCACGTTCGAGGCGGCGGGAGATGACTGGGGCGTCGCGGCGAGCAGCATCATCCGGGCGGCGGCGGCGGCGCGTGACGGCGACGTTGCTGCGGTCGCCGCGATGGCGGGGGCGATCCATCGCCATTCGGACGCGATCGGGTACGACGCGTTTCGCGTTCCCGGGCTGCTGCTCGAGGCGTGGGTCGCGGAGCGCCGGCAGGACGGCGCAGCGGCGATCGAGGGCTACCGGCGCGCGCTGGAGCTCGCGGGGCGCGTCGGGTTCGGTGAGCACGCGGCCTTCGCTCTCGCCGGGCTCGGCTCGATCGCATTCGCCAAGGGCGATCTCGGCGAGGCCGAGGAGCTCCAGCGGCAGGCACTGGCCACCGCCGAGGCGGCCCAAGCGCCGTTGGCCGCGGCCCACGCAGGCGTCCAGCTAGCCCGCGTCGCTGCGGGGCGCGGAGATGCCCCCACCGCCGAGCGGCAGTACCGCCAGGTCCTCGAGCGGTCGCAGACCAAGCGGCCGCGCGAGGCGCGCGAGATCCTCTTCGCCGCCCTCGCCGACAGCCCGCCCACGGCAGCGCTGCTCGGGCTCGCCGAGCTGGCCGACGCCCGGGGCGACACCGCCTCGGCCGACGAGCTGCGCCAGCGCGCCGGCCTCACGCTCACCTGAGCTGGCAGAACCGCCGCCGCGGTTGGCAGAGCGTTGGCATCGGGGGCCCCGAACCTTCGCGCTGCCACACAACACGAACAGGAGGCTCGATTTGAGCACCACCACCATCACCATCGAGGACGAGCTCGCCGAAGTGCGCCGCCGCATCAACTGCATGCAGGTGTGTGCGCAGGCGTGCGGTCTACCGCGGGTTCGGCGTCATCTCGACGCACTCCAACACGAGGAGGCGTCCGTCCACGCCGCGGCCCGCCAGGCTCCTGGCGAGGTCGAGGACAAGCTCGGACAGCTGAGGACGAGGGTCGACATCGCCGAGCATTCGCTGACCGCGGACCTCTCCGGCGATTGGCCGACGTTCGTCGCCGCCGTGGAGGCGGAGCTCGACAGCTGGGACACCTACCTCGAGCGGCTGCAGACGAGTGTCGCGGCGCGGGCGTGGGAGGCGCGAGCGCAGGCGGAGACGGCGATCGCCGAGGTCCGCACGCGCCGAATCGCCGTCGACGAGCACCTGGCGCAGGCGCGCGAACGCACTGGTGACACCTGGCAGGAACAGCGCGCACGGGTGACCGTGGCTCGCGACGAACTCGAAGAGAAGACCGACGAACTATCCACGAAGCTCAACTAGAAGGAGCACAGACATGAAGACGGAAATGCAGCTGAAGGAGGGTGAGCAGGAGCTCGCCCACATCTGGAAGACCACGGCTCTGCGCGGCGCGCTGGCGATCGCCTTCGCCGTCGTCATCCTCATCTGGCCGAACATCGGCCTGGCCACGCTGATCGCGCTCTTCGGCGCCTTCGCGTTCGTCTCGGGCGTCTCGACGATCGCCGGAGCGTTCAGCGCGCCCTTCACGAGCGGGCGGCGAGTTTGGCTGGTTCTCCAAGGCCTGCTCGGAATCGCGATCGGCGTCGCCGTCGTCATCTGGCCCGACCTCTCGGCGCTGGGACTGCTCTACGCCATCGCCGCGTGGGCGATCGCGCTCGGCATCTTCGAGATCGCCTTCGCGTTCGATCTGCCGCTCAGCGGCGGACGGTCGGTGCTGCTCGGGCTGAGTGGAGTGCTCTCGGTCGCGTTCGGCGTGATCATGTTCACCCAGCCCGGCGCTGGAGCCGTGGCGCTGCTGGCGCTCGTCGCGGCCTTCGCGCTCGTGACCGGCGCCATGCAGATCGCCTTTGCGCTCGAGCTGCGCCGCGGCGCCCACGAGCTCGAGGATCGCGTCCGGCCACACGCGACGCCGACCCCGGTGACGCAGGGCTGACAAACAGGAGGGGAGCTTGTCAGCGCCGGCCGCCGGCTTTACCGGCGGTCGGCGCTGCGACGAGAGGCTTGTAGACCGCGACCGCGGCGTCGTGAAGAGCGGCGGACGAGGCGCGCACCCGCGACCCTCAGCATCGTGCACGAGGTCGATCTGCTCTCCTCCCCGCCGTCACCGCCCTGACAGCGAGGCGTCGGTAAACCTGGCGGAGACCGGTGCCCCCACTCGGCTGTGGCCCCGGCCAGCTTCACAACGCACCTGACACGCGGCGGTGTTGCGGCTTTCGGCCACCAAGTCGATGCCCAGCGTGGTGACCCTCATCGGCGAGACCGTCACACCCGCGTCGGATGCGTGGTCGGCCGTCTCGGGCTCGCGCAAGCACGCGCGGAAGCGGTCGCGCGGTGCCACCTATGGACACGGCGGGCGTGAGCCTTACGGGCTCGCGCCCATGACCTGCATGAGACGGCCGCGTGTCAGGTTGTAGCGGTCGAGGATGTGCGCGTCGCGATCGACATCGATTGGGTCTGCCAGCTGAGCCGCGACCTCTTCGATGATGTCCGGCGGGTAGCCGGCTCGCTTGAGCACCCGAGCAAACTCAGCGTGCGAGAGTTGAATGCCTGAAGTCATGAACGTCGCCTGGCGCGGCCCGCGATGGTGGGCATCCGCGGATAGCTCATATCAGCACACCATCGGGGTATTGCCGAGGCGTCTGCCCGACTGCGCGGCAGCTCCTCGCACTGCGGCTGCGAAAGGGAGGGCTCGGGCTCCGTGCTTTCGGTCCCTCACGCCCTGCCCTACGCTTCGTGGATGAGTGCTCCGGCGACCCTGGTCATGTGGTTTCAGCTGCGTTCGCCGGAGCTGGCCGAGGACTTCGAGCGTCTGATGACCGAGGATCGCGAGCTCGTCCGCGGCTCGCTGGACACGGTCTCGGATTGGCGGCTCACGCGGCCGGCGGACGTGCCCGGACAGTCCATCGGTCAAGCCGATTACGTGCTGATCGCCGAGATCGTCGAGGTGGAGCGCTTCGAGCAACAGGGGAGCGAACACGTCCAACGGTTGGCGGACGACCTGGCGCATCTCGTCTCGAACCGGGGGATGCTCATCGTGCGTCCCGTCCTTTGAAACGCTGCGCAACCGCGCTACTGGGTGCCCTTACCGCGGGGAGATCGGCCTCCCGTATCCGGCCGTAAGGCCAGGCCGCGCGACTGGGGGTTCGCCGACCTGCTGAGCATCGGCGACGAGCCCCGGAGATCCCGGAGCGGTTCCCGGCCGTGGCGCCGCCCCCGCGCCGCGACGCCATGCTGCCGGAGATGCTCGTGCCTGAACGCGGCCGGTAGCCGCCATTCGGATCTGGCGGCCGAGCGGCCGCGCCGTTGGAGCGCTCGACGCTGGAGTTGTGTGCTGTTATCGGTCCCGGACTGCGTAGGTCAGGTGGGTCACCCGCTGCGCCGACTCCGCGCGGACCGGCTCCAGGGCCACGCGGCCCGCGTCCACGCCCTCGAACAGGCGGATCCCGGAGCCGAACAGCACGGGCGAGAGCGCGATCGTGAACTCGTCGATCATGCCGGCGTTCACGTACTCCAGGATCGTTGCGCCGCCGCCCGCGATGCGGACGTCGCGGTCGCCGGCGGCCTCGCGGGCCTGGTCGAGGGCGGGCTCGATGCCGTCGTTGACGAAGTGGAAGGTGGTCCCGCCCAGCCGCTCCCAGGGGTCACGCTTCTCGTGCGTCACCACGAAGACCGGCGTGTGGAACGGCGCCTCCTCCGGCCACGCCGGCTCGCCGGCGTCGAACATGCGCTTGCCCATCACGCTCGCGCCGGTGCGCTCGAACGTCTCCCGCAGGATGTCGTTGTCGCGCCCTTCCTCGCCGCCCTCGCCGAGCTGCAGGTTCTCCCGGAAGAACCGCTGCGGGAAGATCCACTGCTGCAGTTCCATCCACTGCTGCCCCATCAGGTCCTCGAGGGACTCGGGCGCGACGAACCCGTCCAGCGACATCGACACGCTGAAGAACACCTTCCCGGCCATCAGTCCTCAACTCCCTTCCGAACCATCTCGGTGACGTAGGCATCCAGGTTGCTCAGGGTCTGCTGGCCGCCCTCGATCGCGTGGTACTTCTCGACCGCCTCGTCGTGCAGCTCCTTGGTGGGGAACACCGTGCGCATCTCGATCCGGGTCGCCGCGCCGTCGGGCTCGAACGTGATGACCGACTCGAAGGCGTTCGGGTCGCCCCGGGACTCACCGTGCAGCAGCGCGATCCGCTCCGACGGGGCGATCTCGGTCCAGGAGATCCACTCCTGGTAGTCCGTCCCGTCCGGTCCGTGCATCACGAAGTCCCACTCCCCGCCGACGCGGAACTCGAACGCCCGCGTGGTGGTGGTGAAGCCCTCCGGTCCCCACCACCGCGACAGGTGCCGGACTTCGGTGAACGCCTCGAACACCAGCTCCCGTGGGGCACTGATGACCCGGGAGATCACGATCTCGCGGTCGGCCGTCGCGGGCTGCGCCGGCGCTCCTCGTCCCGTCGCGCTCATCAGCTACTCCTCCTGCCTTGCCTGCTTGAGGTCCTGCACGTACTCGTCCAGCCGGTCGAAGCTCTCGTTCCAGAACCGCTCGAACCCGCCGGTCCACGCGTGAACCGGTCGCAGCCCGCGGGCGTCAAGGCCGTACAGGCGTTGCTTGCCTGCCTTGCGGTTGCGCACCAGTCCGACCTCCCGGAGCACCCGCAGGTGTTTGGACGCTCCCGGCTGGGTCATCCCCAGCTCCTGGGCCAACTCCGTCACCGGCCGCTCACCCGCCCGCAGCAGCACCAGGATCTCCCGGCGCTGCTGCTCGGCGATCGCGTTGAAGACGTCCGACGTCGTCGCTGCTCGTGCCATGGCGCAATCATATTCCGATATCGGCACACGTCAAGCCGGCGCAGGTAGATCGCGGAGGGAGAGGCCGCGATCCGCCAGGGGTGTCAGCGGATCAGAGTGTCCACGTAGTCAGCCCCGATGCCGACCTTGTCGTAGTGCTCTCGGCAGAGCTCGATATAGCTGAAGGCATCGAAGTGGCCGTCCGGCTCGCCGTTGTCGTCGAGCCAGATGAGTGGGCCGGTCACGTTGAAGTGGACCTTCATCGGCTCGTCGTGCTCGTAGGCCACGAGCGTGTGGGCCTCGCCCGGCGTCTCGTAGACGAACGCGCCCTTCGTCGCCGTCCAGTCGTGCTCCAGGTATCCCCACTTGCCCGAGATCGTGTAGGCGAAGACTTGGTGCGGGTGGTAGTGGCGGTTGACCAGGCCCGCGCTCTTGGCCCACAGGATGTCCGCCCAGCGGTTCTGCGATGGCGCGATCCACAGCGGACGGCTCGACACGGTGTCGGTGAACGGCACGTAGTAACGCTCGTCGTCGGTCGCCGCGTCGGCGATGTAGACCTCGGGCTGGGCGTCAGTGGCAAACACGCGCTGCACCGGCTTGATCTCGCGCCAGAACTCGGCGTTCGGGGTCTCGGGCATGGGCCTCTCCTCTGTTCTGTTCAGCCGGCCGCCGCGGCGGAGGCGGGCGCGGACCCTCGGTCGCCGCTGATGAAGTCGGCCGCTCGCTCACCGATCATGATCGACGGCGCGTTGGTGTTCCCGGTCGTGACCGCCGGCATGATCGAGGCGTCGGCGACCCGCAGGCCGTCGATGCCGTGGACACGTAGTTCGCAGTCGACGACCGCGAGCGCATCACGTCCCATCTTGCAGGTCCCGGCCTGGTGGTGGTACGTGATCGCCGTGTCGCGAACGTAACGGCGCAGGTCCTCCTCGCCGTCGACCTCCGGACCGGGGTAGCGCTCCACCGCGCCCCAGGCGGCCAGCGCGTCGGCCGCGCCCACGCGCCGCACGAGCTCGACGCCCGCGACGAGGCTGTCGAGGTCGCTCTCGCAAGCGAGGATGTTGGGATCGATGAGCAGCGGGTCGTCGGGCAAAGGCCCGCTCAGCCGCAGCGACCCGCGGCTCTGCGGGCGGATCATCCCGCCCATCAGGGTGAACCCGTTCTCGGGGCCTGACATCCACGGCTCGTACATCGGCACCATGAAGTGGATGGGCTGCACGTCGGGGACGGCCAGGCCAGGACGCGAGCGCCAGAAGAGGTGCGTCTGACACGCGGGCAGGCCAGGCGACGGCGGCCCGACCTCGCGATCAGCGCTGAAGATGACGGGCGAGAGCAGGTGGTCGTGCAGGTTCTCGCCGACTCCCGGTAGGTCGGCGACGACGTCGATACCGTGCCCGGCCAGCTGCGCGGCCGGCCCGACCCCGGACAACAGCAGCAGCTGCGGCGAGCCGATCGTCCCTCCGGCGACGATCACCTCGGCCGCGGAGGCGCGCTCGCGGCGGCCGTCGCGCGACCACTCCACGCCGGTGCAGCGCGTGCCCGCAAACAACAGCCGGCGTGCCTGCGCCCCAAGCACGACGCGCAGGTTCGCGTCGTCGGCGACGTCCTTGAGGTAGGCGACGGCGGTCGAGTGCCGCAGACCCTCCTTGATGCTGAACTGCATGTAGGAGACGCCGTCCTGCGTCCCGGAGTTGTAGTCCGGGTTGAACGCGATGCCTGCCTCCTGCGCGGCGGCGACGATCGCCCGGTGGATCGCGTCGGCGTCGTAGCCGCTCGTGATCGTCACGATGCCGTCCGCCGCGGCCGGCTCGCGGCGTTCGATGCGCTCGAACACGGGCCGCACGTCGTCCCACGACCAGCCGTCGGCGCCGCCGTAGGACCAGTTGTCGTAGTCCTCGCGCGCGCCGCGCACCCAGATCATGGCGTTCAGACTGCTCGAGCCGCCGAGCACGCGGCCGCGCGGCCAGCCGAGCCGCCGACCCGACGCGTGGCGCTGCGGCACGGTCTCGTACGCCCAGTCGACCTCACTCAGCCACAGCTCATGCAGGCGCCCGGGGTCGTGAATGGCAGGGTTGTCGTCCGGGCCGCCGGCCTCGAGCAGGAGCACCCGCGCTCCGCGGTCAACCAGCCGCCGCGCGGCCGCGGCGCCGGCCGAGCCGGAGCCGACGACGACGACGTCGGGGTCAAAGCCGGTCGCGTCGGAGTCGGGGATCGCCTGAACAGCAGAGTCGGTCATGACTTCTCCGGGTCGGGGACGCTCATCGCGGGACGTAGCTTCCGTCCATCCGCGGTTCGGTGCCACAAGACAATGCCGCTTCGTCGCTGAGCAGGTAGTGCCTGCCG
Organism: uncultured Actinomycetes bacterium; assembly: GCA_963807305.1. GTDB lineage: Bacteria > Actinomycetota > Thermoleophilia > Solirubrobacterales > Solirubrobacteraceae > JAOPZW01. The sequence goes on along the minus strand of CAWEBN010000005.1, from coordinate 1,286,236 downwards.
GCGGCGAACCCCTCCACGGTGCCGATTCCTCCGAGTACGTTCATCGACTCCCAGAGGTCGCGCGCCAACGTCGTGGACAACGGCACGTTCGCGGACTGCTCACGCTCATCCCAGCGTTCGTCGCCAAGGCCGGCAGGGCCGTCGAACACGCGCCGGCCGGGGTGGCGCGGCTCGCGTTGACCCGCCCCACAGCGGTCGAGAGCCTCAGATCGCCTTATTTCGCGTTCGTGTCCATCGATGGACGCCGGTCGGTACACCGCCGGTCTGGACCCCGCGAGTCTGATCCACTGATCGCGCTGGCGGGTTTTGGACAAGTCTGCGACCGAGCCGTAGCTCATCATCCCCAGGCACACGCGCGAGACGTGCAAGCCCGACTTCCCAAGCCTCACCTGATCCATGGCGCCGCATCCTATGAATGACCAACCGACCGTCGCCTTCCCGTCCTGCGAGGCCTGGGAAGCCTGGCTCGAAACCGAGCACGACCGCTCCGAGGGTGTCTGGCTGCGGATCGCCAAGAAGGGGACGGGGGTCGACAGCGTGTCCTACGCCGAGGCGCTCGAGGCCGCCCTGTGCTACGGCTGGATCGACGGTCAGAAGCGCTCGCTCGACGACAGCCACTGGCTCCAGCGCTTCACGCCGCGCACCGCGCGCAGCAAGTGGTCGAGGATCAACCGCGACAAGGCGCAGGCGCTGATCGACGCCGGGCGGATGAAGCCTGCCGGACTACGCGAGGTCGAGCGCGCGAAGGCCGACGGCCGCTGGGACGCCGCCTACGCGGGCGCGCGGGCCGCCACCGTCCCCGACGACCTCCAGCGGGCGCTCGACGCCGATCCGGAGGCGCGGGCGTTCTTCGCGACGCTCGACAGCGCCAACCGCTACGCGATCCTCTACCGCGTCCAGGACGCCAAGCGGCCTGAAACCCGCACGCGGCGCATCGAGAAGTACGTCGCGATGCTGCACGCGCACGAGACGATCCACTAGGAGCGCCGTGCGAGCACCGCGACCGACGTGATGAACGTCAGCCCGAACGATCGCGCAGCATCACCCGTCGAGCCGGCACCGGCGGCCAGGTGGCCGGGATGGCATCGACGTGCGCGCCGCGTCACCGACCGGTTTCGGGGCCGGGACGGGCTTGCGCGGTCAGCGCTTCGCGGCGGGCTTCTCGACGACCGGGATCGGCGCGAACAGCGCACCGACATCGACGAGACGCTCGCCGCGCTCACCGACCTCGTTCAGCAGGGCAAGGTCCGCTACATCGGCTCCTCCTCGTTCTCCGCGGGGCAGGTCGTCGACGCCACGCGGCGCGCGATCGCTGCGCCGGCGCTCCACCCCAGCGACGAGTCGCGCCGGGTTGACGCGTTTGGACGCGCGCTGGAGAATCGACCCGGTCGAACGAGAGGCGGTGCCTGATGGCTTGGAACCTGAAGGGAAGCTACGCGGAGACGTGCTCGTGCGAGCTGATGTGCCCGTGCAACCTGTCGTTCGACCACGGCGCGACCTACGACTTCTGCCGTGCGACGCTCGCCTTCCACGTCGGCGAGGGGGAGATCGACGGCACCGACGTTGCGGGACTCAATGCCGTGGTGATCATCGACACCCCGAAGGTGATGACCGACGGGAACTGGCGCCTCGGGATGTTCATCGACGAGCGGGCGAGCGACGAGCAGGCGGACAAGCTCGCCAAGGTCTTCGGCGGGCAGCTCGGCGGTCCGATGGCGGGTCTCGCTCCGCTGGTCGGTGAGGTGCTCGGCGTCGAGCGGGCGCGGATCGAGCTGAGCGACGACGGCCTGCGTCATGGCGTACGCGTGGCGGACGCGATCGACTTCGAGATCGAGGACATCGTGCCCTTCGGCGTCGAGACCGGCGAGCCGGTGCGGTTCGCCGGCATGTTCCACCCGGTCGGCTCCGATCTCACGATGGCCGAGGCGACACGTTCGCGGATCAGCGCGTTCGGGATCGAGTACGAGGGCAAGACGGGGCTTTCGACGTCCGCGTTCTCCTGGGCCTCGTGATCGACTCGGCGCCGGATCGGTCCGCCGGCGCGAGGCCGGCGCTCACGGCCGTACGCGGGCGCCTCGGTCTCGCCGGCCTACTCGCCGCGCTCGCTGCGGTCGCGTGGTGGTCGACCGCAGCGCGGATGCGTGGCATGGACGACGGGCCGTGGACCGCGCTCGGAACGCTCGGCTGGTTCCTCGGCGTGTGGGTGGTGATGATGGCCGCGATGATGTTCCCGTCGGTCGCGCCGACGGTCGCGCTGTACTCGCGCATGACGAGGGCTCGCACAGCGCCGCTTCTGTTCAGCGCCGGTTACCTCGTGGCCTGGGGAGCCGTCGGGGCGGCCGCGTTCGCCATTGCGTGGGCCGGTGGCGCGATCGCCGGTGACGTTCTGGCCTGGGACGGCGCGGGGCGCTGGGTCGCCGGCGCGACGCTGCTCGCCGCCGCGGCCTACGAGCTGACGCCGCTCAAGGACATCTGCCTCGAGAAGTGCCGCAGCCCTCTCGGGTTCCTGCTCGGCTCCTGGCGCGACGGCCGGGCTGGCTCGGTGCAGATGGGCATCCGGCACGGCGCGTGGTGCGTCGGCTGCTGCTGGGCGCTCATGGCCTCGCTCTTCGCGCTGGGGGTCATGAGCATCGTTTGGATGGCATTCGTGGCCGCGATCATCGCAGCCGAGAAAACGCTGCCGTGGCGGCGCGTCGCGACTTACGGGACGGCGGGGATCCTGCTCGCGCTCGGCCTCCTGCTGCTCGCCGCGCCCGACGCAGTCCCGGCCCTCACGATCCCCGGACATGACCCGATGCCACACATGATGCAGATGGGCTCGTAGCTCGCCTCCCGCGCCGCGAGGTGGGCAGCGATGACTTTCAGCGTCGCTGCGTGTCTCATTGGTGGACGCGGACACCAGGCATCAGGTCGCCGGTGCGTCACGTAAGCACAACCGAGGAGATGACAATGCCCGAGCACAAGGTGGGAACCCGTGACGAATGGCAGGCAGCACGCGACGAGCTGGCGAAGCTCGAGGCCCAGCACGCCGAGCTGAATGAGGAGATCAAGAGCAAGCGGGTCGAGCTCCCCTGGGTCCCGGTCGAGAAGGAGTACGTGTTCGACACCGAGGACGGCAAGAAGTCCTTGGCCGAGCTCTTCGACGGCCGTTCGCAGCTCCTCGCCTACAACATCATGTACGGGCCCGACTACTCGCTCGGTGCGTGCCCCGGATGCACGAGCCTCGGCGATGAGTTCTCCGGTGGGCTGATCCACATGAACAAGCGGGACGTGACCTTCCTCTGCTTCTCGCGCGCGCCGATCGATCGGCTCGCCGCCTACAAGCAGCGGATGGGCTGGCAGTTCCCGTATGTCTCGACCTACGACACCGACTTCCCGTGGGACTTCGGGCTCGCGATGACCGAGGAGCAGGCGAACGCGATCCCCGAGGTGAAGGCGATGGTCGACAACCCGCCCGAGTGGCTTCGGGAATGGGGCGAGCAGATCGGGGCGGAGCTCAAGGACGGCCTGCGCGAGGGCCCGGGCTACATCGCCTTCGCGCGCGAGAACGGGACCGTCTATCACACGTACACCGTGATGGCGCCCGATCCGTTCGTTCAGCCCCACTTCAACATGCTGCTCGAGCGGACCCCGAAGCCCGGGCCCGAGGAGCCGCGCTCGTGGCGCAAGGACGAGTACCCGGACTGAACGGCGTGGTCCACGACGCCGGGCGCGGCACGGCGAGGTCGTCCGGCTACACGGTGGACGGCGCCCGCGCGGTGCTGGATGCTGCGCGGACATGAGCGTTGAAGCCATCCTCCAGACCCACCCGCGGCCGCCCGTCGTCGACGCGGGCGTGCTCGCTCGGTGCATCGACGAGTGCAGCGGGTGCGCCGCGCACTGCACGATCTGCGCCGACGCATCGCTCGCCGAGGACGACGTCCGCGACCTCGAGCGCTGCCTGCGCCTCTGCCTCGACTGCGCCGACGCCTGCGTCGCGACCGCGCGCATCGTCGCCCGTCAGACTGATCCCGACCCGGGGATCCAGCGCCACCAGCTCGAGGCCTGCCTGATCGCGTGCGGGAAATGCGCCGAGGAGTGTGAGCGCCACGCCCATCACCACGCGCACTGCCGGCTGTGTGCCGAGGAGTGCCGGCGCTGCGAGCGCGCGTGCCAGGACCTGCTCGCCGCGCTGGCGCCGGCCTAGGGTCTGCCACGAGGACCAGATCGTGCCGACCTCGGCACCATCGCTCTCGGACGCGAGCCGGGCATCGTGCTACTCGCGGCGGGATGGAGCAGTCGGCACCCGAGTCCAACTCAGGTAGCAGAGCGGACATGACCTGAGAGTGCCAGTCATCCGGCACGGCAGCCGCCAATCCGCGGCTGCCCTTCGTGGCGCCACCCGGTGCCGCGCCGTGGGCGCGCCCGCGGCGTGGCGCCGCGAGGTGGGCGCGCGCGACGCCGGCTTGCGCGCGATGCAGTTCAACACGGTGGCCGCGAGCAACACCCCCGGCGGTCGGGCGGTACGAGCGGGTCGGCTACGTAACCGTGGGACGCGTCCCCGGCCACCCCGCAAGCCCGTGCTCGCCGACCCCGCGCGGCTGGATGTCGCAACCGACAGCGCAACGGCTGACAACGTTCTCGAGCGCTGCTGCTCGGACGCGACTGGCGACGGCCGATCGGCTCACGCCAACCGGACTTTGCTTCGCGCATGCAAAGCGGCAGTGGAACACGACCAGTACCTGCAGCTGAAGCTCATCGAAGCCGCTTCGCGCGAGCTGCCGTTGGGGCTCGATGACGCGCGCCGCGATTCCTCGGCGCCGGCTCGTACCGCAAGCTCGACGAAAGGGACGTCAGAACCCGAACGCGGCCTCCAAGTCCAGGAGCGCTCAGAACCGAGGGCCGGGAATCGCTCACGCACCGACTGGACGCACCGCGCGACGCGCCCCCATCCACACAACAAAGGAACCTCGTGGAAATCCCCAAAGACAAGATCCTCGACCTGCTCCGAGAGCAGGGCAAGTCTGACCAAGTCGACCAGGCTGAACAGGAACTGCCCGACCAGGTCGATCCCGAGCGCCATTCCGGCTTGCTCGAGAAGTTCGGGCTCCAGCCGCAAGACGTGCTCACCAAGCTCGGTGACGGCATCCCCGGCTTGTAGATCACGGACCCCGGGCTCCCCGTCGGCAGATGAACTCGCCACGCAAGACACGCGCGTCCTCAGCCGGTATGCAGCCACCGATCGACGAGGTCCAGCGCTTGGCACGAGCCGTCCGTGCCGAAGCCGCCTATCTGCGGTCGCTCTCGCTCGAACTGCGCAAGCAGCGACGCGCCGAGCTTCCCAATGTCCGCACCGACCGTGGCCGCCCGTAACCGAGGCGCTGCATCCCGAGTGCGCCTCCGGTGATCAGGCATCGCCATCGGCACGAAGGGAGCCGTGGCCCTGGCGGCCCGGGGGGCGACGGGCACTGAACTCGTCGGCCTCTGAGACCCCTTCGCCATCCCATCGACGATCTGGGCATAGCGGTCACGCCCGGCCTTGGCGCCGACGACCCACCGACGGCAAAGACCGCCACCGCGGTGAGCTTCACGCATCGTCCCTCGCCCTTCCTGACGGCGCCCTCCTCCGTGCCGTGCCGAATGTCGGGGTTCACGCGGGCCGTGCGTCCGGGTACGTCCCGGTTCGAGTCTCTTCCACCCGCCGCCGGAAAGGGAGTTCATCGTGACGTGGGTCATCGTGGCGATCCTCGTGGTCGTCGTGGTCGTGCTCGCCGTGCTGCTCATGCGCAGTCGGCGATCGCAGCAGTTGCAGAAGGATTTCGGTCCCGAATACGGACGCGTCCTCGCGGATCGCGGGGACCGCGGTGAAGCGGAGTCCGAACTGGCCGAGCGCCGCGACCGACGCGCGGAGCTCGAGATCCGCGAATTGGAACCCGCAGCGCGCGAACGGTACGCCGAGCGCTGGGCCGCCGCGCAGCGGACCTTTGTCGATCAGCCTGCGCCCGCGGTGGCCGAGGCCGATGCGCTCGTCTCGGAGGTCATGCGCGAGCGCGGCTACCCCGTGTCCGAGGACTTCGAGCAGCGCGCTGCAGACGTCTCGGTCGACCATCCCGTGGTCGTGGAGCACTACCGCGCCGCGCATGGCATCTCGGCCCGTGCCACGGAGGGCGACGCCGGCACCGAGGACCTGCGCCAGGCGATGGTCCACTTCCGTGCGCTCTTTGACGAGCTCTTGGGTCGCGACGAGCGCATGACAACCAGCACCGCCAACCACGAGAGGACGACCTGATGCAAGGCAAGGACGAGTCGCTGAGCACCCGCGATCTGGCCGGGACGCAGCGCGAAGTACCCGTCGACACCGCGGCCGAGCCCGCGCCGGAGGAGACATCGCCGGCCGAGCACGACGCGCGCTTCGAACGCCGCCCCGCGGACGCCGATGCACAGGCCGGGGACGGCGGCCGGGCCACGGCAGACGGGCCCGCCGAGCCCCAGGTCAGCGCGAGCCACGGCGACCCCGATCGCGCAGGCGGCGGCGCCGACGACATCGACGAGGCCGGCTCGCTCCTGCCCGAAGGCGAGGAGACCGACTTCCAGCGCGGCTGGGAGGAGATCCAGACGCGCTTCGTCGACGACCCGCGCCAAGCCGTCGAGGATGCCGACGCCCTCGTGGCCGGGGTCATGCAGCGGATCGCCGAGGGCTTCGCCCAGGCCCGCGACGGCCTCGAAGGCCAATGGAGCCGCGGCGAGGATGTCGGCACCGAGGAGCTGCGAGTCGCGCTGCAGCGCTATCGCGCGTTCTTCCGGCGCCTGCTCTCGGCCTGAGTACAGAGCCGTAGACCGCCGCGCCAAATGAGGGTGCCAAGGGGCCCGGCACTCCAGCCGGGCCCCGCGACGGCTTGTGCGGTCGGTCGGCGCGCCGCAGTCGGTGGCTCCGGACCTTCACGGGCGCCACGTCAGCCTGGAAGGCGGCGAAGTTGTCACCTCCGCCGCTGAGGCGTTCCGTCAGGCGGGCGTCACCGCCGGACGATCCCCGCCGGCGTCGGCCTGCAGGATCGGAGACGAGGGCCTGAAGCCCTTGAAGGTGCAGTAGAGGCCGAGGAACAGCTCCCACAGGAACTCCGGGACCGTGGCGAGACCCTGAAGCGAGTGCAGGGTGTTGCTCGGATGGTCGCTGGCGAACATCACGGCCGTCCCCGACACGATGATCAGCGGCCCGCCGATGAGTCCGAGCCACGTCATCCGTTGCGGCACGAGTTCGGAGCGGTACATCAGGTAGCCGAGGATCAGCCCGTTCCCCCAGCCGACCACCCAGCCGGGGCCGAGCAGGAACGTCCAGTCCTTGATCGCCGCGAGTGTGTAGGCGACCGTGCCTTCGGCCGCGCCGGCGACCTGATTGCGCAGCGTGATGATGCCGAGGACGCAGAGGATGCCGGCGAGGATGAACGTGCATTCGATCACCCGCGCGGTCACGTAGCCGAGCGCCAACTCCTCGTTCTGTCGTCTGACGATCGGGAAGATCACGACCGCGGTGCCGATGTTCGCGATGATCAGCAGCAGCTCCAACAGGGCTGCGAACAAGATCTGCGTGTCATGCCCGGCGCCTGCGATGTAGCCGACGGGATCGTCGAGGACAGGCTGGTAAAGCGCCAGCGCCGGGATCGACGTGGCGAACGTGATGAGGAAGAGCACGCCAAAGACACGCGCTCTCTTCTGATCCAAAGTCATCCTCAGACCCAGCTTCCCTTCCCCGGCGACGGCGGCAGGCGGATTCCCATGCCACCGCTCACCGGCCAAGAGCCGAACCTATCGATTGCCGACGGAACTGGTTGTCCGCCGACGGACCCTTCGCCCGCGGGCAACCGGCGCCCAACCGCGCTCCTCCGTCGTTGGCAGCAGCGGTCCCGCTCCCGTTGCCGCGTTCCATGTCGACCTGCTCCGACGAGCGCTTGATCACCTACGACGGGGGCCGGTTCGCGAGTCCATTTCGTGCCGGTGGGCAGAGAGCTTCACGGCGGCCACCTCACGTTCGATTCGCGGCCCACGTCTACCTGGTGAGGCGCACTGAGAGAGAGCGCTCACACCACTGCAAGCGAAGGGAGAGACCCGTGTCGCAAGAGGACAACAAGGCGATCGTTGGTCGCTGGTTCACCGGGTTCTGGGGTGCGGACTTCGACCCGTCCGTGATCGACGAGCTCGCCGCCCCGGACATCCGCTTCGAGTACTCGCTGCACGCCCCGTGCCGCGGTCGTGACGAGGTTCGGGCGTTCGCGACGAAGTTCCGCGCGGCGTTCCCGGACCTCAGCTTCTCCGGGACGGCCGACCTGATCGCCGAGGGCGATTACGTCGTCGGCCAGTGGGAGGGCGGTGGCACCCAGACCGGCGACGCCTTCGACGACATGCCGATCGGATCGCTGCCGCCCAACAGCGGCAAGACGATGCGGTTTACCGGCATCACCATCCTCAAGGTCGAGAACGGGCTGATCACCGAAGAGCTCGGCCTCGACGACGGCGTCACCGTGCTGCGGCAGCTGGAGCTCATCTCGCAGGCCTGACCAACCCGCACACCAGCCGACAGGCAACCACATCCCAGATGACGGGCGTCGCGTCCTGCTCGGACGCGACGCTCCAGGAGGAGACGACGATCACATGCCCTGGACCGTGGCCTGCTTCTGCGGGCACCTGTTGTGCCGGCCAGCCGCCGCCCGCGCTGCGACGCCCCCGTCCCGATCGAGATCGTCCGGCCCCATCCCGATCGCGGCGACCGCAAGGCGCCGATCGCATCCATGCCCCAGCAGGGCCGCGATCGCTGACCAGGCCCCTCAACGGCGTAATGCGGAGCGGCTAGGAACCGCGTCGTCGACGCCGGCGGGGCTCGACGGTCAGCCGCGTCTGGGCCCGCTCCCAGCTCGTGACGTTCCCGGCGTCGTCCTCGTGCGCTCGGGGGTCGGGGTAGAACGCGGTGTCGCTCCAACCGACCACCACCTCGATCGTCGCGTCGGGTCCGATCGTCAGCCGCTCCAGCTCGACCTCGGCGGTGGGGGCGGCCGCGGGACGCAGGCGGACGATCTCGGCGGGCAGCCTCAGCGTGACCAGCGCAGACTCGCCGGGATCGACGCCGGGCATCCCGCCGACACCGGCCGCCACCGTCTGCTCCCCACGCCGACTACGCGTCGATCGAGACTGCCCGGCCGAAGTGGCGCGTGCTGGAGTCGAGCGCTGCGACCTGCTCGCGAAGCGCCAAGTGACGCAGCTTGTCGGAGGCGCGCCTCGTCCCAGCGCGCGAGCGCGCTGGGACTCTGGGGCGTCCCGGCGAGGCGGGGCGATCGGCCTAGGCTTGGACCATTGCGGCGTTCTGGCGCTCGAGCTTCTTGGCCACCCCCGCACGCCAGCCGTCTGCCAGCAACTGCGACATCGGGTCGGGGAAGATCTCCTCCTCACCCCGCTCTACGCCGTCCAGGGTGGCCCGCGCCACGTCCTCAGGCGGCGTCTTCGGGATCTCGAGAGCCCGCACCATGTCCGTATCGATCGGACCGGGCACGACGGCGTGAACGCGCACGCCCTGTCCGGCCAGCAGCGCACGCAGCGACTGGGTGACCGAGAGCGCGGCTGCCTTCGACACCGAGTAGGCCGGGAGCACCGGCACTGCGGCTACCGCGCCGAGCGACACGATGTTGACGACGGCTCCGTGGCTGCGCGTCAGCGACGGCAGGAACGCCTGCGTGACGTCCAGGGTCCCGTACAGGTTGACCGCCATGTGCTGCTCGAACGCGGAACGGCTGCTCAGGTCATCGGCGACCGACACGCCGGCGTTGTTGATCAGGATGTCGAGCGATTCGACGCTGTCGACCGCCTCCTGGATCTGCGCTGCGTCGGTCACGTCCAAGCGCACCGGCGTGATGCGCTCATCCGTGACGACCATCGGTTGGCGCGAGGCGGCGTACACCCGCTTCGCGCCCCTCCTCAGCGCTTCGTCGACCAGCGCCCGGCCCAGGCCGCGATTGGCCCCGGTCACCAACACCGTCTTGTCCATGAGCTGCGCCGGGGGTTGTGTGTGCTCCGGATTGGCCATGATCTTCTCCTTGTCGATATCGCCGCCCGAAACGGGAGGCATCGACACGACGTCGCAGCAGCGAGGGCGATTTGGACAGCCCTCGTGAACTGCGCTCCGCCGCCGCGCGAGCTCGGCGCGCTCACAGGGTCGGCGCTGAGCGCGATCGCTCGCTCGTAGTCGCCCGCGCGGCTCAGCAGCTCGTCGTGGGCCGCGCGCAGCGGCTGATAGGGGCCCTCGTCACCACGCGCCTGCTTCGGTGGCAAAGCGACCGCGCCGCGCGAAATTGATCAGCGGGAACAGTCGGGCGGCAGGCTCGGCGGCGCCGTCACTACATGCGCCGGCGCATCGCTCCCTATCCGGTGAACTGAGGCACCGTAGCGGCAGAGAACCTGTCGATGAGATGAGCGGTGACGTTGCGGTTGGCGCGTATGGTCACCGTCCTGCGGCTCCGGGCGGCCACGGCCACCGCTCGAGTGTGGCCGTCCACGGTCTCGGTGACGACGCAGCGGGATCCGGACCGGAGGTCGGCGAAATAGCGCGACACGGAACCGGCGACGGTGTGGGCCCCGATGAGGAACGCGAAGGTCCTCAGCGGTCCGCCGCAGGCCACCAGGATGGCGATGCGACCGTGCCGGCGCGCGGCCGACCCGGCGATGGTCTTGGTCACTTTGAGGGTGCCGGGCGTGGCGCGGTACACGTTGACCAGATTCACCGGCACCACCTTGCCCCCGGGGACGGTCACCGTGCGGCGATTGCCGATCACTTGCACCCTGACGTCCTCGGTGGTGCCGTCCGCGGTCTCGGTGACGGTGCACACCGATCCGGCCGGGATGCCGTCGTAGCTGCGCGACACGCGGCCCGCCCGGGCCCTCGCGGGGATCACGAAGTCTGGCGACAGGGCGGTGCCGTTGCAGGCCACGCGGATGGTGACTGGTCCCTGGCGGCGGGCGAGCGGGCCGGAGGTGGTCTTGCTGATGAGTAGGGAGCCGGTCGACGCCGCTTCAACGCCCGACGCTGCGCCGAACGTCGCGGCGTAGCTGTCGCTGACGTGCACTTCGACGATGTCACCGGGCGCGACGGAGGCTGTCTGCCCGCTCCCTTCGACGACGACCGGCACCGCGCTGGTGTGCCCGTCAGCCGTTTCTGTGACGGTGCACTGCGCGGGAGCTTCGATTTGATCGTATTGCTTGGTCTGGTCGCCCGCGGGAGTCCCGGCGGGAATGACGAAGTCCGGGGTCAAGGCCTTCCCATCGCACACCGTGTGGATCCTGATCTCCCCCTGCTGGCCCGCACCCGGACCCGCGATCGTCTTCCTCACGAGCAGCGAGCCGACGAAGCGATAGGTATCGGTGATGTGGACCGTCTTGCTGTCGCCGGAGGCGATGACCGCCTCCTGCCCAGCGCCGGTTACCTCCACGTCCGTACCGACGACGCTCCCGTCGGACTGTCTCGGTGACGGTGCACAGCGATCCCGGCCGGGATGTCGTTGTAGGTCTTCGACGTCTTCGCCCGCGGACGTACCGGCGGGGATCACGAAGTCGGGGGTCAAGGCCTTCCCATCGCACACCGTGTGGATCCGGATCTCCCCCTGCGAGCCGGCAGCGGGACCGTCGATCGTCTTCTTCACGACCAGCGAGCCGGGGGGCAGGAACTGGGCGGTGGCTTGGACTGTGGTCGTCAACGTCGCATTCTCGGCCAGGATGAGCCGCTGGGCGTCGTTGACCCCCGCGCTTGCCGTCATAGAGATAGACGTTGCCGCTGGGGACGGTGGCCGTCGCTGTGGCCTGGAGCACGGCGGAGGAGGAACCACCGCTGGAGCGCATCCAGATCTGCTGCCCAGACGAGACGGTGGCTCCATTAGCGATCGGCACTGTGCCTGCCGCGTCGGAGAACATGCTTCCGCCCGTAGCGGTCACGGTGGCTTCCCCGGTACCGCGGGGCCGCCGTCGTCGTCGCTGTCCGGCATTGGTGCTGACCGTGAACGGTCCGACCGCGCTACCGGCGGGACCGCTCACACTCGGCGGGGTGATGGTGAGGCTGGGCGGTGGCGGCTGGTTCAGCGGCCCGTCGACTTTGACCTTGTTCACGATGGCGACCACCGCGTTGTGCAGGGCGTCGGACGTGCTCAGCACGTAGCGATCGCTGAAAAACCAGATGGCCGCCTGCACGGCAGCGGCCTTCTGAGTCGAGATTGGTCAGCGGGCGGGTTCGTCGGTGTGGGGGTAGTACTCGTTGAGGAGCCGGGCGACGTAGCCCACCCTGGGGGACACCCCGCCGGCGTCCCAGTTGCCCAGGCCGTACCCGATGCCGGTCGTCGTGTCGGTGTTGATGTCGATGCAGTAGAGGTTGAGGGTCGCGCCGCCGCCGGTCGGCCTGCCATGGATGACGCCGGCGAAGCTCTCGTTCTTGGAGGTGAAGCCGGAGCAGGTGGTCGTCGGGTCGCTCGTGGGATAGGAGTCCGTGGCTGGGTCGAAGAGGTTGGTGGAATCGGCGATGAACCCGGTGACCCCCTGGCCCGGGGACCAGTCGGTAACCGTCATCTCGGTGTTGCCGCGTACCGGCGGCGGTGCCCCCGGTGGCGGCGGCTGGGGGACTGCGCCGGCAGGTCCGACCTGCAGCAGTAGCGCCCCCACCACGAGCCCAAGAAGGATTGGCACCCGCCACCCTCGGCGTGACATGAACACGACGTTCGACCGTCGCGACACGTAGCGCAAGGGTGCATGCACCCCACTGCGCAGGACGGTTCGTACGTCGCGGGAGGGTTCGCACGACGCCGAGGCCTTCGGCCGCTCGAGGCCCGCGGAGACCGCTCGACGGTGGTCTCGGAGCGCCACACGGCGCCGTTACGGCGCCGCAGCGGGGGATATACATACGGTGCGGTAGCGGTCCACGAGGCGCTTGCAGGCCGCGCGAGTCGGCCCAGCCCGCGCCGATCACGGCGATGGTGGCGACCGGACCGCCGTGCAGCAAGCTCGTCCCCCGGCATCCGCTGTCGACGCGGTAAGGGCCGCACCGGCGGAAGGGTGAGATCGTTCCCTGGGCCGCAGGCGAGAGGTCGCGCGAAGGCAGCCCGCCCACGTGTGGGCGGCGATCGCTGGCGACGCCCCGGGAGACGCCGGGGCAACCTCAACCTCTGGAACGACGATCGATGACTGGCTGCCCGTTACGTGGTCATCGAGCGACCGCATCCCGCTCTCGCTCGTACTGCCTACCCGGAGCCGAGGCGCCATCGAGTCCGGGAGTACTGCGATCCACCTCGACCGCAGTGGTATCGAGACTTGCGGGGTCGTACGCCGTGGCATGACACTGGTAGCTGGCCACCGTCTGCAGCGACACCGGCGGCTACGAGCGCATCACCGAGGACTGCGACTCCGTGAGCAGGAGGGTGGCGTGAGCTCGGGGCGGATGGACATCACTACCCCGAGCTGTGGGCCATCCGCCAAGACGCAGTCTCGGTGAGCCGAGCCACCTGGTTTCACCGCTGGGGCCACTACCAGTGTCTTGCCACGGCGTACACCCTGCCAGTTCGTCATCAGTGCGTCGAGGGGCGAAGACTCCCGGGCTCGACGGCACGCGTCCGGAGCGTACGCGACAGGTCGATGCCTCGCCGATTAGCGCGAGCGTGCAGCGGTCGCTCGGTCTCTTCAGAGGGGCTGCACCGGCGCTCCCAGGATGTCGAGAGGCGCCGCTGAGCTCACGGTTCGAATTTTGACCGACGCAGCGGGCGTGAGCCACCCAGCGCTCGGGACCACGCGTGCAGCACGTCGTCTCGCGTTGGGGGCTTGTGGGAACGGCCCACTCCCCCAGCCGGCGTGATCCCCCTGGGTGCTTGCCGTCCTGAGCAGGCACCGCCTTGCCCCAGCTGCTACCTGCGTAGCAATCTCTCGGCCTGCTCGATGTAACGCAGGACCTCACGCGGGCTGCCGTCGGTCTTGAGCGCGGGGCCTCGGTCGGTGGGCGGCACGATCCGATCGCGCATCAGGTCACCGAGGATCGGGTTGTCGACGCCGCCTGGTCGGCTCCGCAGCGCCGACCGGACGGCACGACTGCTGGCCATCAGCCGAGTCCTCTGTACGCGCGGCGTGCCTTGGCCTCCTCGGCGTCACGTCGACTGCTCTGACTCCGGCTCGTGTACCTCTCAAAGCCGCGCGGCAGCAGCACCGGGTTCTCGCGTCCCATCATGAGCAGGTACGGCGAGGACGAGGGGCCAGCACCCGAAGAACGCCGCCGCCGACCACCAAACATGTCCCGATCCCAGCAGTCAGCGAGGTGGCCCTTGAGCGGAGTCAGCGTCAGCTCGCCCTCATTGTACGGCCAAGTGTCACGAAGCTTCACTGTGCGCTGCCTCAGCAGTTCCTTCCTTTGCTGCTCGGTCAGCCCGTCTGCAAGCTTGACCGTGTGCGTGTCCGTCAGCGTGTAGAGGTTGCACGGCGGGTCGTTGTCGCTCACGGCGGTGAGCACCGTTTCGATATCCATAGTGCTCTCTCCGTCGTGTGTGTTGTCGTCGCGTGAAACGGGGCGGGCCAGCCGACGGCAACCCCACCCATTTCCCTATGCTCCTACCGTACTTCTGGTGCTACACAGCGGCGCCGTAGGCGGCGGTGCCCGTCTCGGACATGCCGTCGAGCGACATAGTGATGTGCGCGTTGGTCGTCGGGACCTGACCGATCAGCGCGTAGTACTCCGAGTTCCAGCCGATGTCGAACACCTGTCCGGCAGACGGCCCCGTGAGCGGCAGACCGGTCGTGCTGACGCACGTCCAGGTGTCGGTGCCGAGCGTGAACCCGGTGTTCTTGCCGTCCTTGTGGACCCCGGCGCAGGACACCGGCCCCATGACGGGATCGATGTACGACGACTTGTACTGCGTCGTCAGGTTCTTGGCGTTGCCCTGCTGCGTGCCGACGCCACCTGCGTTGATGCCACTGGCGGACCCGGCGTTGGCCGACGAGACTGGCCGGAACGGCAAGCATGGCGACGTCCTTGCCGGTGAGGATGACCCTACGCATTACTGCTCGTTTGTTTCTGCCCTCATTATTGACGGCAGCGTAGGTGCCAGCATCGTGTTCCCGACCTAGGGCGACACTGACACCTATGTTGCAGCCAACAACACGGGATGGTGGGCCAGCCCGAAGGCCAGCCCACCCCTTTCTCGTACTAGTGGTGCTTCTTGGGATAGCGGGTCATGCACTGCACCCACGCATCCATGAAGCGGTCGACGAACTTCTTCATCGAACTTGGTGCTAGGTGACCGGTGTGTAGATGACGAGCTTGTCCGTCACCGAGTTGCAGGCCGCGTCGAGCGCCAGCTTGGGGTTGTTGCCACCACCGTTGACCACCACACAGATCGTGTGCTGAGCGAGCGGGGCAGCGTCCTTGCCAGCCTTGCCGTCCTGACCGGGAGTACCGGCCGGACCCTGCGGACCCTGCGGACCAACGCCGCCATCCTTGCCAGCCTGACCGGGAGCGCCAGCCTTACCGTCGATGCCGTCGTGACCGGGGTTGCCGTCCTTACCGTCAACACCATTGGCACCGTTGGAGCCATTGGAGCCGTTGGTTCCGTCCTTGCCCTTGAGCGAGTCCTTCCACTCGGGGAAGGTCAGCGGGGTCGTGCCCTCAGGCACGGTCGTCAGGTAAAGCTCGTAAGCAGACTTGCCATTCGAGCCGTCCCTACCGTCGGTCCCGTTCGGGCCATTCGACCCGTTGGAGCCGTCCTTGCCCTGCTGACCCGGAGCGCCATCCTTCCCGTTGACGCCATCCTGGCCGGGAGCACCGTCATGGCCGTTGTTGCCATTGGTGCCGTTCGTGCCCTTGAGCCACAGGAGCCAGTCGTGACGGTCCAGATCGCCACCGCCATCGACGTACAGGTCCCATGCGGAGCGACCGTTTAGACCATCGATGCCACGGCCACCCTGCTCGCCGCCGTCACCCTTGTCGCCCTTGTCTCCCTTGTCACCATTGGTGCCATTGGAGCCGTTGTTGCCCTTCTCGCCCTGAGAACCCTCCGAGCCGGTGTCACCCTTGTCGCCGTGGTTGCCCTGGTCGCCCTTGTCGCCCTTCTCGCCCTGCACGCCATCGGCACCGGAGGCACCGTGGAGTCCCTGCTGGCCCTGGTCACCCTTGTCGCCCTTGGCACCGTTGCTGCCGTTGCTGCCGTTGGTGCCATTGACGCCATTCATGACCTCGATCGGATCGCTGTCGGTGAAGCTGACGCGATAACCGCCGGGGATACGAGTGATGGTGGTGATGCCGTTGCCGGTGTCACCCTTGTCACCCTTGATGCTGTCGCCCTGCTCACCCTTCGGACCAACCGGACCCTGAGGACCGGAGGGACCGAACGGCCCGACCGAACCGGTCTGACCGGGAGCACCCATCGCCCCGATGAGGCCGGCGATTCCCTGCGGACCCTGAGCGCCAGCCGGACCCTGCGGCCCGACCTTGCCGACGCCGTTCGAGCCGCTCCTGGGAGCGGTGTGCTTGACGCAGAACGTGCGCTTGTGGCCGTTGCGGATTCCGGTCTGCAACGTGTAGCCCTTCTTGCACTTGACCTTCTTGGCGGTTTTGGCGGAGGCGGGACTAGCCCCGGCCACCCCGCTCACGATGAGCGAAGCAAAAGCGGCGATCACGAGGATCGCCATCAGGCGAATGCGCATTGCGTACCTTTCTGTTTGGCATTATTGCCAGTCTGCCATCGTTGGCTTGCAGCATAGGTGTCAGCATCCAGCACTCCTCCCACCGTACGGGTAAGTGAAAGTACTGAGGAGGGACGCTGACACCTATGTTGCAGTCAACAGTGCAGGAATGATGGGCCAGCACGGAGGCCAGCCCCGCCCTAGCCGGGGCGCGCCCCCAAAGGTGGCGGGAGCTAGGGCTGCGAGCCTTCGACTGACTCGAGCCGGTTGAGCTCCTCCGTCGCTTCGTCGCTCAGCGCGAAGCTGGCGGGCAGGCTCTTGACCTCCTTGTGGATGATGGCGAACAGCGGCTCCCAGCCATTGCCGATGCGCGAGCAGATGATCGCGCCCTCGGCGCCTCCGCTGATCAGGGCCTCCTGAACTTGGCCGTGAGAGCGCTGCTGCGTCACGACCGCGATGTAGTCGGTACCGATGATCGGCCGACCCCCGTGGCTTTCACGCCGCGCTTGCGAGCCCAGCGGACGGTCGCCACGGTCTCGCTGCACTGTTCCTCGCGCGGGGACGGACGAGTCCTTGATGTGTCGTGTCATATTGTTATCGGATGGAAGGCGGCGTCGGCGCCACCGTTATGTGCCATGCCCGTAAGCTGGGACCAGAAGCTGCCACCTTGTTTGCCGCCACCCTGAGCTAATGGTGTTGGTGCTACTCGGTTGGCGCTGGACTCCGTTGTGCACTGCACGATCCGTATCGGCCACCTCATGTCGGTGCCCGATCGCACAGACGTGCGTCTCGTGGCAGGTCGGATCGCACGATCGTGCGATGGGACGCCCCGTCGCGCGTACAGGATGGCGCTGCGGACCGAAGAAGCGTCCCAGCGTGCCCTTCGCGGCCACGATCGGGCTCGGGCTGTCCATCACAGCCGGAGTGAGCTCAGAACCGCTTCCACCGCAGGCATGCCGCGCCGCGTCTTCGGCCGACGCTCGGGTCCGGGACTGAGTGCATCGAGATCCGGCGTGAGCGAATGGAGCACTGCACGTTCGCCGTTCGCATTGGTCGTCGTCATCCTCGTGGCCGTCCTCGCCGCGATGTCGCCGCCGCCGGCAGGACGTCGCGCTTGCTGCGCACCGGCCGCCGAGGCCGAGGCCCAGCGGTGCGCGAGGGCTCGCGCCGAGGCGACCGCGGCGCGACGCGTCCGTGACGAGGGGTTGGCCCAGGGCGGCGCGCGGGTCCGCGGTCAGTGGTGCCGCATGGCGTTGACCGCGGCGACGGTGTAGTCGCTGTTGACCTGGACCTCGACCTCGGTGCCGTCGGACTTGACGATGTGCGCCTCATACGGCGCGCTCGAGTCCCTTTTCGACGCGCTCGACGGTGCCCTGGACCTTGGCCAGTGCCGCGGCGCGGACCTTCGCTTCGACGTCGCCGGTCAGCAGCTTCTCGGTCTTGCCGTTGACCGTATGCCCGCCCTGGGGACGGGTCGCGCTGCGGCTGGCCCTGCTGGGTGCTCGACGAAGCGGTGGGCGACGAGGACGTGGTGTTGGGTTGAAGGGGTTGGGAGGCCAGCGTGCCGGACACGTCGTCACCTGCTCGTAACTCGCGGCTGCAGGAACCCCAGCTTCCTCGCACACCGTCCGGAGCACGACGGACCGCGCCTTGCCCCAGTTCGTAGCATCGTGTCGGTGTTCTCGCCGACCAGCCTCGACTTCTACGACGCCGAGCTGCGCGCTCACCACGAGCACCTTCGCGCCGCCTACGGGATCAGGGCCGGTGACGCGGTCGTCGACATCGGGTGCGGAACCGGGCTGACGACTCGCGAGGCGGCGCGCGCCGCGGCGCCGGGGTGCGTTGTCGGCGTCGATGTGTCCGAGCGCATGCTTGACCGAGCCCGTCAGCTGACGTCGGCCGAGCGGTTCGACAACGTCCGGTACGAGCTCGGCGACGCCCAGGTGCATCGCTTCGACCACGCCGGCTTCGACGTGGCGATCAGCCGCTTCGGGACGATGTTCTTCTCCGATCCGGCCGCCGCGTTCGCCAACATCGCCGCCGCCCTTCGACCCGGGGCCCGCCTGGTGTTGCTCGTCTGGCAGCGACACGACCACAACGAATGGGCGCGGGCGATCGACGCCGCGCTGGGCGACGCGGCGCGGCCACCGCAACCGGGTGCGGACCCGTTCTCGCTCGGCGATGCCGAAGCCACCGCGGGCATCCTCGAGGGCGCCGGCTTCGACGGACTGCACTTCGAGGACGTCCACGAGCCGGTTTTCTACGGAGACGATCTCGACGCGGCGCTCGCGTTGGTTCGGGGGTTTCGGGACACCAGCGCGGCCCTCGCCGGCCTGAGCGACGGCGAGGCGGCTCGTACCGTCGGGCGCCTCCGCGAGACACTCGCGGCGCACTACACCGAGGAGCGCGGCGTGGTCTTCGATTCGCGTTCGTGGTTGATCACGGCCCGGCGAAGCCGCTGAGACGTCGGCAATGCGCGCCACGGCTCTGACTCCGCCCGCCCGGAGTGCGCTCTTCGTGTCGAAGGAGTGGCCGGCACGTCGTTTCGAGGAGACGATCGCTCACCGCCGACGGCGGGACACGAGCGCGAGCTCGTTCCCGCTCAGCGCGAGCCGGAGCCGTCCGCGTCCAGGAAATACGTCTGCACCGAGGAGACGCCGTGATCGGCCATCTCCTTTTGCATCTCCGCGCTATTGACCAGGCCTTCGGCGAATGCGCGCGACTCGTACGTCTCCTCGATGACGACGAAGTTGGGGTCATCCTGACCGTGCCAGACGCGCCACGTGAGGATCTCGGGGATGTGCGAGATGGCTTCGTCGTAGAGCGGCCTCCACGTCTTGTAATCCTCGACCCGGCAGGTCAGGAGCAAGGTGGTCAATGTCGGCTCCTTTCGCGTCGACGGGTCCAGGCTAATGACCCGCCCACCACAGGATCAACGTGTCTTGAGCACCTGCGCCCCGTGCCCGCGGGCGTTCTTCTACGCCGCCTGCGACCTCGAGTAGCGCCGGTCCGCCGCACGGCGTAGCGGCAGACGTCCGGGCGTTGACAGGCCGGTCGACGCTCGTGTACGCTCTTTATCTAGTTCGCTAGATAAAGGAAACACTGCGGTGATCGAGTTCCATCTTGAGACGCGGTCCGGAGTGCCGACCTATCTCCAGATCGTGCAGCAGGTCCGCCAGGCCGTCCGCCTCGGCGTGCTGCGGCCCGGCGATCAGCTGCCGACGGTCAAGGACGTCGTGGGCACGCTGACGGTCAACCCCAACACCGTGTTGAAGGCCTACCGCGATCTGGACCGCGAAGGCCTGGTGGAAGGGCGCCGGGGCGTCGGGACCTTCGTCTCCGCAGGCGTCGCGCCGCTGCCGCCCGGCGACGTGCAGGACCTGCGCTCGGGGCTGGAGGGCTGGATCGCCCGAGCGCGCGGGGCCGGCCTGGACGACGACGCCATGGCCGCGTTGTTCATGGACACGTTGCGCCCGCCGGCGATCAGGAGCGTCGCATGAGCGCCATCACCACGCAGGGACTCGGCAAGCGCTACGGCTCCAAATGGGCGTTGCAGGACTGCACGATCGAGGTGCCGGCGGGCTCGGTCACCGCGCTCGTCGGCCCCAACGGCGCCGGCAAGACGACGCTGCTGCAGCTCGCCGTCGGGCTGTCCCGGCCGAGCGCCGGCGACGTCACGGTGCTCGGCCTCTCGCCGCGCGACCCGGCGCTGCTGGCGCGCGTCGGGTTCGTCGGGCAGGAGCATCCCCTGCACCGCGGCTTCACGGTCGCCGAGACGCTGAAGCTCGGGCGCAAGCTCAACCCGGGCTGGGACGACGCGCTCGCGCACGAGCGCGTGCGGCGCCTCGATCTGCCACTCGATCGTACGGTCGGCCGGCTCTCGGGCGGCCAGCGCGCGCAGGTGGCGCTGACCGTCGCGCTGGCCAAGCGGCCGGAGCTGCTGGTCCTCGACGAGCCGGTGGCCTCGCTCGACCCCTTGGCCCGGCGCGAGTTCCTCAACGCGCTCATGGAGGCCGTCAGCGAGACCGGCCTGACCGTGATCCTGTCGTCGCACATCGTCGCCGAGCTCGAGCGCGTCTGCGATCACCTCGTGATCCTCGCCCAGGCGCGCGCCGAGCTCGCCGGCCCGATCGACGAGATCGTCGCCGGCCATCGCCTGCTGACCGGGCCGCGGACCGACGCGGGTGACGTCGCACGGATGCACGACGTGATCCGCGAGCGCCACACCGAGCGCCAGACCACGCTGCTGGTCCGCGCCGACGGCCATGTCTACGACGCTGACTGGGAGCTGCACGAGGTGGACCTCGAGGAGATCGTCCTGGCGTACCTCGGCTATGGCGCAAGCCGGCCGCTGGCCGAGGCGGTGGCCCGATGATCTGGGTCGGATGGCGTCAACAGCGCGCCGAGGCGGCGATCGTCGCCGCCATGCTCGCCGCACTGGCCGCGGTGCTGCTGCCCACGGGCCTCAACGTCGCCTCTGCGTTCGACGCCGGGCATCTGTCCTCGTGCACCGGGGCGACGACCTCGCAGTCCTGCCAGCAGGCGGTCGGCCAGTTCCTCCTGCGCTTCAACGGCCTCGGAGGCCTCATCGCCTGGCTGACGTTGATCCCCGGCCTGGTAGGCACCGTGCTGGCCGCGCCGCTGCTGGTCTCGCTCGAGCAGGGCACCCAGCGCCTTGACTGGACGCAGAGCATCACGCGCCGCCGCTGGCTGGTGACCAAGCTCGGCCTCGCCGCCGCGGCGGCCGTCGTGGCCGCCGGCGTGCTCGTGCTCCTGGTGACCTGGTGGCGGATGCCGTTCACGCGCCTGGAGGGCCGCATGGACAACAGCGTCTTCGACTCCGAAGGCACGGTCGTCCTCGCCTACACCCTCTTCGCGCTCGCGCTTTGCACGCTGGTCGGGGTGCTCTGGCGACGCGCGGTGCCCGCGCTGATGGTCGGCTTCGCCGGCTACGTCGCGGTACGCGTCCTCTTCGACACGGTCGTGCGCCAGCACCTGCTGACGCCGCTGCAGTCGACGTGGCGCGCCGACGGCGCGCCGCCGGCCAATGCCTGGCACGCCTGGGTGCTGGACCAGTTCCCGAGCGACCGCCTCGGCCACCAGGCGCCGATCGACATGACGTGCGCCCACGGGCCCGGCGTCGCCACCAACTGCCCGCCCATGCTCGTCGGCTACATGCACGCCGTCTACCACCCCGCCAGCCACTTCTGGGCCCTGCAGGGAATCGAGACCGCGATCTTCGGCGGGCTGGCGCTCGTCATGCTCGCGTTCTCGGCGTGGTGGGTGCACGAGCGGGTGACCTAGAGGTCCAACGCTGCAGCAGCACATTTGCGTTCCCCCTTCGCGCGGCGGTCAGGCACTCGCAGGCGTGGCATTCGGGCCGCCGGCCCTCAGGCCACCGACCGTCACCGCCACGCTCGCGTCGCGTCAGCCGTCCGGCGGGCCCGCGGTTGCCTGCGCGAAGAAACGCCAGATCGCTTCGGTCGCGTCGGGCCCTCGCGGGTCGGTGTAGGAGCCGCCTGGCGCACCGCCGGACCAAGCGTGCCCGAGGCCCTCGACCTGGATGAGCTCGTGCATCAGGACGCCGCGGCGGTCCGTCCATTGGCTGCGCGTGTAGGCGTGACCGCCGTCGACCCGGCCTCGCGACGTGGTCGTGGGGTGCGCGATATCGAGGTCACCGGCCTCGGGCGCCGCGAGGCGATTGGCGGCCATCGACTGCTGCAGCACCCGGTCGGCGTTGACCGGGGCGACCCTGGTGTCCGCGCTGCCGTGCACGACGATGCACGGGACGGCGCGGGCGTGGTCGCCCATGGCGGCATGGGCGGCGCGCCCCTGGCCGATGGGATCGTCGCTGCCGCGGGCCATCGCGGTGAAGGCGGCGGCCACGCTGGGCGCGGAGCGGTACGCCAGCCCCGAGTGCACGGCGACGGCTGCGAAGAGGTCCGGATAGGTCGCCGCCAGGATGGCGGCCATGGCGCCACCCGCGGAGAGCCCGGCCACGAAGACGCGGCGAGGGTCGATCGCCCACGGCGACGCCGTTCCAATGAGCTCGCGGACGATCGCGGCGATCGACGCCGGCTCGCCCGCGCCGCGTGCTTGGTGCTCGGGCAGGAACCAGTTCCAGCACCCCTGGGCGTTGTCGCCGCGCTCCTGCTGGGGATAGACCGCGACGAAGCCGTGGCGGTCGGCGGCATCGTTCATGAGGGTCGCGGCCGCGAAGCTCGCCGCGTCCTGCGTGCAGCCGTGCAGCATGCAGACGAGCGGGGCGGCAGTCTGCGGCTCCGCGCCGGCGGGCCGGTGCACCAGTGCACGCCTCGTCCGGCCGGCAACCGTGAACGTCCGCTCGTCCCACGCGCCGGATCCTTCGCGACCAACGCGGGCCGGCAGATTCGCCGGGGCGCCTCCCGCGCGCTCGATCACGGCGCGATTGGATGCGTAGAGCTCTCGCCAGTCGATGGGCTTCATTCTGCGTACTATATCGTGCATTCGCTTGGCAAAGCGATCAACGGAGGCGATTCGCCGAAACGAAGCTCCGGTACACGCTCAGCAGGGCGGTCCGCTGCGGCTCGCTGAGCTCGGGGTCGCGCAGGATCGCGGCTTCGGTCTCGCGCACGCGCGACTCGCCGTCGCCGTCACTGCCCTCGAGCATGCCCGCACGGGTGAGCAGCGACTGCAGCGGCACGCCGAGCGCGGACGCGATCGCGGTCAGCACGCTCAGGGATGGCTCGTGCAGGCCTCGCTCGAGCTGGCTGAGGTAGGCGTTCGACACCTTGGTCCGCTCGGACAGGTCTCGCAGCGTCAGATCGGCCGCCCTGCGCTGCGCACGTAGCAGGGCGCCCAGCACCTCGAGCTGGGCCTTCCACGGATCGTCGCTCACCCGGACATCTTCGCTGAGCGTCGACGGGCGATGGCGCAGGATGGCCAGTTCGGTGGGGCTGTGCCACTCCTCCGGGACGCGCTCCGACGGCGCGCCGGGGCGCCGGCGAGTCCCGACAGTGCGAATACGACGATCGCCCCCGCGGAATCCTTGTCGGGATGAAAGCGAACGTGATGATCGAGGCGCTCCGGAACCTCACAGAGGAGGAGCATCGGCAGGGCGTGGCGGCGGCGCGCGCGTGGGCACGGCAGCGATGAAGCCCTTCGTGGTCAACAGCCGCGACCGTCTGGTCTTCCCGTCCAACTTCAGCGCCGACCTGGATTTCTCCGTCCTCGAAACCCTGGAGCAGCTGGAGGCGGTGATCACCCGCGACTTCGAGGCCAAGGCGCCCACTGGTACGGAGATCCTGCAGCGGGTCGATTCGGACGCCTATCGCTCGCGCTACGACTTGCTGCGCGACCTCGCCATGAACCTGGTGTGGGGCAACCGGTACGCGATGACGATGTACGAGAAGCGCCCGACGCGGTGGCGCGACCTTCCGCGCCGCCGCGATGACGTCTTCCTCCCGTTGCTGACCCCGTGGGAGGAGGGCGAGCGCAAGGTCGCGGCGGTCGCCACGGCGTGGACCGAGCTTCCTCCCACGTGGGATGCGGGCGCGGAGGACCGGATCTTCGCGACCCTGTTCGACATCTTTCGCCACAAGCGCCACCACGCCGCCGAGCTTCCTCCGGTGAAGCCGACTGTGGCCGAGATGACGAGCAAGCCCGAGAACCTCACGTTCTGCTTCCCGACCCACGACCCGGACTACCCGACCCGCAGCTATCAAGAGATCCTCGACTGCTCGGAGTCGGTGCCCGAGCTCGAGCCACTGCATCGTCTGGCGATGGTCCTCCACAACCAGTATCCGTGGGAGCTGGCCCGGACGCGGCTGGTCGAGGTCGGGAGGATCGGCGACGACGACTTCGTCGTGGCGTTCGTCCCGCGAAACCACGAGGTGCTCGAGTTCATCCGGCGCGTGAAGGCCGGCCGGCCGGCGCGCCCGCGGCCCGCACCGCCGGCCGAGGTGTTCGAGCCGGCGGAGCCCATGCTCCCGGTCGTCGTCCGCGAGCACTTCGCCGTCATGCCCCGCCTCGAGTCGCTGGCGGTCGTCAAGGGCGAGCGCGTCTGCACGAACGAGGACGTCATTCGCAACGCGGCCTACAGCTGGTCGCCGATGACCGCCGACGAGATCGAGGAAAAGACCGGGATCAAGCAGCGCCTCTACACCGGGCGCCGCCTCGAACACATCTCTCTGCAGGCGGCGCGGGCGGCGCTCGACGGCGCCGGGCGTCGGCCAGAGGAGATCGGAGCGGTCATCTTCTGCACGTGTACGAGCACGAGGCTCATCCCCTCGGTGGCAACCTGGCTATCCGGGCAGCTCGGGATCTTCCAGACGCACGGCTCGTTCGACCTCATCGCCGCGT
Organism: uncultured Actinomycetes bacterium; assembly: GCA_963807305.1. Lineage (GTDB taxonomy): Bacteria > Actinomycetota > Thermoleophilia > Solirubrobacterales > Solirubrobacteraceae > JAOPZW01. The sequence continues at coordinate 1,261,237 of CAWEBN010000005.1, read as the reverse complement.
GTGCGGGCTTCCCTTACGGCCTGGGTGAGGCGGTGCGGCTCCTGCAAGAGGTGAAGCGCCCCGTGCTCGTCGTCTGCGCCGAGAAGTTCTCCGACAAGATCGGCAGTGTCCGCCCGTCCCGGATGATCTTCGGCGACGGGGCGGCTGCGCTTGTCGTCAGCCCCGCGGCGCCGGGTGCGCCGACCGACGTGGAGGTCGTGCAGACCTACGCCGGGGGTCCGGTCAGCCAAGTGAACTCGATCATCTGGCCCAACCTCGAGTTCGACAACAACATCACTGTCTACGGGCCGGAGGTCAAGGCGCTCGTCGAGCGCTATCTGCTCCAGATGATGGATGAGCTGCGCGCGCTCGGCGCGCCCGACGGGACCGGCGACTCGCTGCTCGACGGCATCGACATCGTCGTTCCGCACCAGGCCAACAAGACGATGGTCGTCGACATCGCGGTCGCCGCCGGACTTGCGCCCGACCGCCTCTACTTCAATGTCGCGAAGGTGGGGAACGTCTCCGCGGCCAGCATCCCGCTCGCTCTTCACGACGCCGTCACGGAAGGCGTCATCGACCGGCCGATGCGCGTCTTCACGCCGGCCTTCGGGGCCGGCGCCGTGGGCGGCTACACCGTCATCCGCGTCGACCCCGCCATCATCGTTCCCGAGCAGGCCGGGGCGGCCGAGTTGACGACCGTTGCGGAGGGGAACCTGGCCCCTTCGCTGGAAGATGTCCGAGCGGCGTTCGGTGGATGAGGACGATGGGCGGAGTCATACGCATTGGGGCTCCTCTGAGGAGGTGAGCGCCGCGCCGCGCCGGGGGCGCGGCGCGGCATTGCCAGGACGTCAGGCGGCGTGGAGGACCGTGCGCAGGGTGGCGGCCGCCTGGGCCACCGCGGCACGGGTCGCATGGGTCGCGCTGAACGGGTTGAGCATCATGAAGTCGTGCGTGATGCCGTCGTAACGCACCGTGGTGACCGCCACGCGCGCCCCACGCAGGCGGCCTGCGTACGCCTCGCCCTCGTCGCGCAGGACATCGGCCTCGTCCACGATCAGCAGCGCCGGCGGCAGCCCGGCGAGCTGCTCGTCGCCTGCCCGCAGGGGCGAGGCGAACGGTTCGGCGCGCCGTTCGAGGTCTGGGCAGTAGCAGTCCCAGAACCAGGCCATGGACCTGGCGGTGAGGAAGTAGCCCTCGGCGAACTGCTCGTAGGAGCCCGTGTCCATCGCGGCGTCGGTGACCGGGTAGTACATGGACTGGTGGACGAAGCGCACGTCTCCGCGCTCCTGCGCCATGAGCGCGAGCGCGGCGGTCATGCCGCCCCCGACCGAGTCGCCGGCGATCGCCATCCGCTCGCAGTCGAGACCGTGCGCGGCGCCCTCGCGGACGATCCACCGGGCGGTCGCGTAGCCCTGCTCGATCGCAACGGGGTAACGGGCCTCGGGCGCGCGGTCGTACTCCACGAACACGAGCGCGGCACCCGCCCCGCAGGCCAGCTCGCGCACGAGCCTGTCGTGCGTCCCCGCGTTCCCGAGGACCCAGCCGCCGCCGTGCATGTAGAGGATCACGGGCAGCATGCCCTCGGCGCCTGCCGGGCGAACGATGCGCACCTGGACGTCGCCGACGTCGGCCCGCACCGTGATCCAGCGATCGTCGACGGGCCGCTTCTCGACGGGCGCCGCCTGGACGTCATCGAGCACCTTGCGCGCCTCGTCGGGGGTCAGCTCATAGAGAAACGGCGGACTGGCAGTCGCCTCGACGAATGCCTGCGACGCGGGCTCGAGCACGACGCGCGTGGACGTGGTCGTTGCGGACATGGTGGAGTCCTCTCGGTCGTTGTTCGGAGGTCTAGGCAGCCACGCGCAGCGCCGCGGCCTCGAGGATCAGGTGGGCGGTCGCGGCGGGGTGCGCGACCGGGACCGCGTGCGAGGCGCCCGGGATCTCGATCGTGCGCCGCGCGCCGGCCCGCTTGGCCATGTGGTGCTGCAGGGCGGCGGGGATGATGCGGTCCTCCTCGCCGATCAGGAACCACGACGGCACGTCCTTCCACAGCGGACGCTCGCCTGACGGTTCGGTGAGCGCCTCCTGGGTGGCGGGGCGCTGCGTTGTGGCCAGCAGTGCGGCCTGCTCGGCGGGGACGTCCTGGCAGAAGATGTCGTGGAAGCTGCCCCGAGCGATGTAGAGGTCGGTCGTTCCGTCGCTGCGCGCGACCGGCCGCGCCGTCTCCTCGCCGAGCATGCTGCCGGGGAACATGGCGGCGAGCTGGAAGCAGTTCTCACCGGGCTCCGGGGCGAAGCCGTTGGCGTAGACGAGCCCGGCGATCTCGCCGGCGTCGGAGTCGACGTTCGAGATCACGGCGCCCCCGTAGGAGTGGGCGACGAGCACGACGGGCCCCTCGATCGTGCGGACCAGGTCACTGACGGCAGCGGCGTCGGTGGCGAGGCCGCGCAGCGGATTGGCCGCCGCGACGACGCGGTGGCCCTCCGCCTCCAGTGGATCGATCACGCCGTCCCAACTGGCCGACTCGGCGAAGGCGCCGTGGACGAGAACGATGGTGCATGACATGAGAGCGGTCCCTTCGGCTGGGTGATCCCGGTCGCGCCTTCGGGCGTCGACCGCATTGCACCAGCGAAGACCGGACAGGGGCGCGACTCGTGACAAGACGGCCGACGAAGGGCACAGCTCTCCCCCACCTCGCCGGGCGATGCCCGGCTGTGTAGCGTCTCGATCGACGCGTCTGTCCTCGACCTCGATCTATCAGGACCGGAGGCTCAAGCCATGATGGGCACCGCTCGCTGCGTCAGCAAGATCCTCGCGCACTCGCACGTCGAGACAGCCGAGATTCGCCACCCGAGTCCGCCCTCGGCCGCGGCCGCTCTGGCCGGCTGAACCGATGCGGGTGTTCGTGGCGGGCGCGACGGGCGTGATCGGCAGCCCGCTCGTGCCCCAGCTGTTGCAGGCGGGGCACGAGGTGACGGCGATGACCCGCTCGGTCCTTCGCGCTGAGCAGCTCGAGGCGGTCGGCGCCGACCCGGTCGTCTGCGACGTCTTCGACGCCGACGGGGTGCGGGCGGCCATGGCCGACGCGTCGCCCGACGCGGTGATCCACCAGCTCACCTCGCTGCCCCCGCGACTCGACGTCGCGGATCCCAGCGTGTTCGACGCGAACAACCGCGTGCGGATCGAGGGGACCCGGAACCTCGTCGATGCGGCGCTCGCCACCGGCGCACGCCGCGTCGTGGCGCAGAGCATCGCGTTCGTGTACGCGCCGACGGGCGACCGCATCAAGGACGAGGACGCGCCGCTGTTCACCGACGCGGCACCTCCGTTCGGCGGCGTGGTCGCGGCGGTCGCCGAGCTCGAGCGGCTGGTCACGAGCAGCGCAGGGATCGACGGTCTCGTGCTGCGCTACGGCCTGCTCTACGGCCCCGGCACGGCTCACGACCGGCGCGGCTCCACCGCGGCCGACATCATCGCGGCTCGCGTCCCGCTCGTCGAGGGAGCGACGGGGATGTACAGCTGGCTGCACGTCGAGGACGCCGCGTCAGCTGCCGTCGCGGCGCTCCAGCGCGGCGCGCCCGGGATCTACAACGTCGTCGACGACGAGCCGGCGCCGCAACCCGAGTGGCTGCCGGCGCTTGCGCGGGCGCTGCGCGCCGATCCGCCCGCGGCGGCGCAGGAGCTGCCTCCACCGTACGCCCCGGAGATGTCGATGCACGGCGCGTCCAACGCGAAGGTCAAGCGCGAGCTCGGGTGGCGGCCGCGCTATGCGAGCTGGCGCGAGGGCTTCGCGGCAAGCCTCACGTGAGTCACTCCTGAAGCGAGCCGAGGTGGTCGGTGAAGCGAGCCATCGCCTCCCAATACAGCAACGGTCCCCAGCTCACCCGGGCCACGCCCAGCGCGGCCAGCTCGGCCAGCGGCGGCGCCTGCGGCAGGCGCACCACGTTCACCGGGCCGCTGACCGCCGAGATGAAGGGGCGCAGCGCATCGGTCTCCCACAAGCCGATCGGGTACACGCAGTCGGCGCCGGCCTCGAGGTAGGCGTCCGCGCGTCGCAGTGCCTCGGGAACGAGCGCCTCTTGGGTCCCGGGGCCGGCCCCGGCGAGCATGGGGCCGAAGAAGACGTCGACCCGCGCGTTGATCAAGAGCGGGTAGCCGTCCTCCGACGCGGCCTGGCGCACGGCCCCGAGGTACTCGGCCTGCCGGCCGGGATCGCGCAGGGCGCCGTGGTCGGAGTCCTCGAGGTTGCAGCCGGCCGCCCCGGCGCTGCGCAATGCAGCCACCAGCTCGGCGGGGTCCATCCCGTAGCCGGCCTCGGCGTCGACGGTCACGGGCACCTCCACCCCATTCGCGATTCGCGCGGCCGCGGCGAGCATCTCGTCGGCCGGCGCCTCGTGGTCCTCGTATCCGAGCGCCCCTGCCACGCCCACGCTGCCGGTCGCGACCACGGGGAACCCGGCCTCGACCACTGTTCGCGCCGTGGCGACGTCCCAGACATTCGGAAGCAGGAGCGGTGCGCCGGGACGGTGCAGCGACCGCAACAGGTCACACCGGCTCTGAAGGTCGGCTGTTTGTGAGGCGCTCATGTGACAAGCCTACGCCGCGTCCGGTGCGCGGCGTGTGGCTTTTCGAGGCCCCGCATCGTCGATCGGCCGCCCCGGCCCGTTCGCGCGATAATGCGTGGCCAGCATGGTCGACGCCCACCGGTCATTGTCGGGCCTGTTCGACCGTGGCCGGGAGCGCGACGTGCTGGAACGACTCGTCGCCGGAGTGTGCGCGGGTCACAGTCGGGTGCTGGTCCTACGCGGTGAGGCGGGAGTCGGCAAGACCGCGCTGTTGAGGCACCTGTCGGCCGCCGCGAACGGATGCCGGATCGCCCGGGCGGCAGGCGTCGAGTCCGAGATGGAGCTCGCATACGCGGGCCTGCATGCGCTGTGCGCGCCGATGCTCGACCGTCTCGGGCATCTGCCGAGCCCGCAGGCCGACGCGCTGAGCACGGCGTTGGGCCTCAGCGCCGGCCCGCCGCCGGATCGCTTCCTGGTCGGGTTGGCGGTCCTGAGCCTGCTGGCCGACGTCGCCGAGGAGCAGCCGCTCGTGTGCATCGTCGACGACGCGCAGTGGCTCGACCGGGTCTCCGCGCAGACGCTCGCGTTCGTGGCACGCCGGGTCTTGGCCGAGCGGGTCGGATTGGTGTTCGGGCTGCGCGAGTCCGGCGACGAGCACGCGCTCGAGGGGCTCCCGGAGCTCATGATCGACGGGCTCGACGCCGACGACGCCCGCATGCTTCTGGACGCGACGATCCCCGGGCCGCTCGACGAGCGGGTGAAGGCCCGGATCCTCGGGGAGGCCGGCGGCAACCCGCTGGCACTGATCGAGCTTCCGCGCGGATTGACGCCGGCGGAGCTCGCGGGCGGCTACGGGCTCCCCGACACTCGCCCCTTGGCGAGCCGCATCGAGCACACCTTCCTCCAACGGGTCCAGGCGCTTCCCCCCGAGACGCAGTGCCTGCTGCTGACGGCAGCGGCCGAGCCGCTGGGCGATCTGGGGCTGCTGTGGCGCGCCGCCGAGATGCTCGGGATCGGCGGCGAAGCGGGGCGGCCGGCCGAGGCCGCCCGATTGATCGAGCTCGGCCTACGCGTGCGCTTCACGCATCCGCTCGTGCGTTCGGCGGTCTACCGCGCCGCGGACCCGGGGGACCGCCGGGACGTGCATCGGGCGCTCGCCGACGCGACCGACCCGGTCGTCGACCCCGACCGTCGCGCCTGGCATCGCGCGCATGCGACGGCGACCCCGGACGAGGCGGTGGCCGCGGAGATGGCGCGGTCGGCCGACCGTGCGCAGGCCCGTGGCGGGCTGGCCGCGGCTGCTGCATTCCTGCAGCGGGCGGCCGAGCTGACGCCCGACCCCTTCGTGCGCGTCGAACGCTCGCTCGCCGCCGCCCAGGCGAAGCTCGACGTCGCCGACGCCGCTGCCGCGTCCGGCCTCGTGACCGCCGCCGAGCTCGCGCCCGTCGACGCGCTCCAGCGTGCGCGGCTCGAGCGGTTGGGCGCACAGATCGCGTTCACCAGCCGGCGCGGGCGCGACGCGCCGCCGCTGCTGCTCGCCGCGGCCCGGCGGCTCGATCCCCTGGACGCCGCGATGGCCCGCGAGACCTACCTCGAGGCGATCGCGTCGGCGATTTTCGCCGGGCGTCTCGGCACAGGCCCGAGTGAGCGCGAGGTCGCCGAAGCCGCGCGCGCGTCGAACCGGACGCAGGCGCTGGGCGCGGCCGACCTGCTGCTCGACGCCCTCGTCACGCGGTTCACCGAGGGGTATGCGGCGTCGGTCGCGCCGCTCTCGCGGGCGTTGCGAGCGTTCGCCGAGCTCGACGACGGTGCAGAGGACCGGCGCTGGCTGTGGCTGGCGTGCCGCCTCGCGCAGGATCTCTGGGACGACGAGCTCTGGCACGTGCTCGCGACCCGCGGCGTCCGCGTGGCGCGCGATACCGGCGCGCTCACACTGCTCCCGATCATGGCCAGCTACCTGGCAGCGCTCCACGTGCACTCGGGGGCCTTCGCCGCGGCCGCGGCGCTGATCGGCGAGGTCGACGCGATCACACAGGCGACCGGACTCCCGGCGATCAAGTACCCGGCGGCCATGCTGGCCGCGGCGCGCGGCGAGCAGGCTCAGGCGCTCTTCGACGGCGCGCGGCGGGATGCCATGGAGCGCGGCGAGGGCTCCGCGCTGGGCGGTCAAGGGTGGCTCAACGCGTTGCGGCACAACGGCGACGGCCGCTATGCCGAGGCGCTCGTGGATGCGCAGTGGGCCTGCGAGTACGAGGACGCGCTCACCTATGGCTGGGCCCTGGTCGAGCTGATCGAGGCCGGCGTCCGCGCCGACCGCCCCGACGAGGCCTCGGTCGCGCTCGAGCGCCTGCGCGAACGCACGCGGGCCAGCGGCACCGAGTGGGCGCTCGGGACCGAGGCGCGCTGTCGCGCGCTGGTGACCGGCGACGAGTCCCTCTACCACGAGTCGATCGACCGGCTCGCGCGCAGCCGCGCGGTGTTCGAGCTCGCGCGCAGCCGGCTCCTGTACGGGGAGTGGCTGCGCCGCGAGAACCGGCGCACGGATGCGCGCGAGTCTCTCCGCGCCGCGCACGAGAGCTTCGATCAAATGGGGGCCGCAGCGTTCGCCGAGCGCGCCCGCCGCGAGCTGCTCGCCACCGGCGAGACGGTGCGCCGGGTCGCCGCGGACACGCGCGACGCCCTGACGCCGCAGGAAGCCCAGGTCGCGCGGCTGGCCCGCGACGGGCACACCAACCCGGAGATCGGCGCCCAGCTCTTCATCAGCCCGCGCACTGTCGAGTACCACCTGCACAAGGTGTTCCGCAAGCTCGATGTCAGCAACCGCAAGGCGCTTCGCGCCGCGCTCGCGGACACGTCCGCCCAGGCCGCCTTGGGCGCGGTCTAGAGCTCGCGCGGGCCCATCCGCCCGCGCCATGCGGTGTGGACTGGGCAACCGCTGCCGCGACTAGGGACCTGACGGGGGACATGCCCGGACGCGCCCGCGCTCGTCCGGATCAAGACTCGCGGCATGAATACCACCGAGCTGATCAGGCCCACCGCCTACGAGCGTCAGACCGCCGACGACATGCTCACCGACGTCGTCACAGTCATCGACACCGTGGCCGTTGCGGGGCCGCCCGTCCTCGCGATGTGGGCGGGAACCGTCCTGTTCGCGCTGATGCTCGCCGGGCCCTTCGCGCTCCTCGTGACGTTCCTCGTCGTGCTGGTCGCGGCGGCGGCCCTCGTCACGCTCGCGGGCGCGATCCTCGCGGCGCCGTACCTGCTCTTCCGCCACCTCCGCCGGCACCGGGTACGTCACGCGACCGGTCGCATGACCCCGCAGCGCATCGCGGTCGAATCGCAGCGAGCGATCGCATGAGCGCGTACGCGGAGATGTCCGAGGCCCACGCCGCCTCGTTCCAGGCGGTCCGCCCGCGTCTCTTCGGTATCGCCTACCGCGTGCTCAAGAGTGCCGCGGAAGCGGACGACGTGGTGCAGGACGCGTGGATGCGCTGGCAACGCACCGATCGCAGCCAGGTACGGGACGCCCCCGCCTTTCTTGCCGCCGCCACGACGCGACTCGCGATCAACGTGAGCCAGTCGGCCAGAGCGCGTCGCGAGACCCACATCGGCACGTGGCTCCCAGAGCCGGTCGACACCGAAGCCGATCCCGCACTCACCGCGGAGAGGGCCGAAGCGCTCGGGCGCGCGGTGCTCACGCTCCTGGAGAAGCTGTCCCCCATCGAGCGAGCCGCCTACGTGCTCCGCGAAGCGTTCGACTACCCCTACCGGCAGATCGCACACGTGCTCGCCGTGAGCGAGGCCAACGCGCGGCAGCTGGTCACCCGCGCCCGCCTGCACCTCGCCGACGGACGGCGCACGCAGGTCACAACCGCCGAACGGCAGCGATTCCGCGACGCATTCCTCGACGCCGCGCAGACCGGAGATCTCGTCGCTCTCGAGCAGCGGCTCGCTGCTGACATCGTCGGCTGCTCCCGCGGCCGTGGGCTGTTTGCTGCGACACGCAGCCTGGAGGCCACCGAGAACGCCGTGGACCTCGCGGTGGCGGCATGAGCCGTCGCCCGCACGATCGACGGCCGGTCCTCTCCGGCGAGCTCGGCGCGCTCTTGCGTCAGCTCGACTCGTGGCTCCTCCTGCACGTCGAGCGCCGGACAGACTGCGTGACTCTGAGCGTGCGCGAAGTGACCGTAGGCACGCTGCGTCTCGAGAGCTCCAGCGTCTTGGTGAACGTCCCGCCGGCAATGATGGGTCCGCTGCTCGAGAACCGCCCGCAACTGCGGGCGACCAAGGAGAGCGTGACCGTCCGCGTGAGGGACGGTGACAGCCGCACAGCGGCAGAGGCGCTTCTGCGCTGGCGGGTCGACCTCGAGCGATATGCCCCGCAGCTGCGCGCCGCGTCGCCCTAGCGGTGGCCCCGTCCGTCGGCGTCGCATGCCGCGACCAGCTCGGCCGGGGGCCGCAGCAGCGGGAACAGCTCACGCTGCGCCGGGATGGCGGCGTTCGGGGCGATCGCGGGCCGCGGCCGGCTGACGTCGGCCGTTTGGAAGCTCCCGGCCGCGTGAGCGGGGATGAACCATCGAGGATCGCGAGACGGCAGCGGACTGAGGGGGTCCAGCCCGAGTGGATCGTCGAAGTAGTGGCTCATGCGCGGTCCTTTCGGCTGGGGTGTCCCGGTCGCGCCTCGGGGCCTCGACCGGCTTGACACCAGCGAAGACCGGACAGCGGCGCGACGCGTGACACGCCGCGGCGATCCTGCGCGTTCGCGAGCCACCTGGGCCACCGCGCTCGCCGACTTCGACTCCAGCGCGCCCCGTGGCCCACCGGTCGTGCGGACTGGGGATGCGACTGGGCACCTACCCGGACGACATGCGCCGCGCGCTCCGGCAGCGTTGCCGTCATGAACACCACCGACGTCCGTCCTCCACACACCGGGCACCCGACCACCGTCGAGGTGAGCGCGGAGCTCACCGAGGTGACCGGCGGCGGCCTGCGCGTCGCGGAGGTCGGCGTGGTCATCTTCCTCGGGCTGCTGGTCTGCCCGCCCCTGCTGATCCTGGCCGTCATGGTGGCCGTCCCGGTCATCGCCGTCTCGGCGCTCGTCGCGGCCGTGGTGGCCGCCATCGCGGTGCCGACCTGGCTCGTGCGCCGCGTCCGCGCCCACCACCGCGCGCATCACTCGACGCTGTTCCTGCACCGCCTGATGCCGTGACGCCCGGCCGACCACCGGCACGCCACCTGCGCCCGCGCGGGGACGGCCTCGAGCAGCCGATCACGACGGTCGAGTTGTTCTTCGACCTGGTCTACGTCTTCGCGGTCACCCAGTTGTCGCACCTGATCCTGGACGACCTCTCGGTCGACAGCGTGGCCCGCGCGGCCTTCCTGCTGCTGATCGTGTGGTGGGCGTGGATCTACACGACGTGGATGGTCAACTGGTTCGACCCGGCATCGCTGGCGGTGCGCGCAGTGCTCACCGGGGTCATGCTCGTGAGCCTGCTCATGGCCGCCGCGCTGCCGGGTGCTTTCGGCGGCGACGGGATGCTGTTCGCGATCAGCTACGTCACGCTGCAGGTGGGGCGCAACGTCGCGGCCGCGAGCCTGCTGCGGAAGGACCATCCGCTGCGCGACGTGTTCGAGCGGCTCGTGGGCTGGAGCGCCGCGTCGGGCGTGCTGTGGCTGGCGGGCGCGGCGCTCGACGGCGACCGCCGGCTGCTGCTGTGGATCCCCGCCGTCGTGCTCGACCTCTGCGCCCCGGTTGCCGGCTACTGGCTCCCGCGCCGGGGCCACGCAGTGACCGCCGACTACGACATCGAGGGCGGCCACTTCACCGACCGCTGCCAGGGCTTCGTCATCATCGCGCTCGGCGAGTCGATCGTGGTCACCGGCGCCACAGCCGCCAATGCCGGCCTGACGTCCACGGTCGTCCTCTGCCTCGTCCTTGCGTTCGTCGAGACCGCCGCCCTGTGGTGGTTGTACTTCGGCGCGGTCGCCGAGCGCGCGCGCCTGGTGATGAGCACCAGCGAGGACCCGGGCCGACTGGCGCGCGACGCCTACACCTACCTGCACGCCCCGATCGTGGCCGGGATCATCGCGGTCGCCGTCGGTGACGACCTGCTCATCGCCGAGCCGGGGCGCGCGCTGCACGGCGTCGGCCTCGCGATGATGCTGGGCGGCCCGGTGCTCTACCTGCTCGGCGAGAGCCTCTTCCGGCTGCGCCTGACCGGCGCGGCCAACGCCAAGCGCCTCGCCGTCGCGGCGATCCTCGTGCTGCTGGCGCCGATCGGGTCGCAGATCAGCGCGCTGGCGCTCAACGCGACCGTGGCCGCGCTGCTGGCTGCACTCGCGCTGTGGGAGCTGCAGACGCCGGCGGGCCACGCCCTAGGGACACGACTGGGGGCGCCGACGGATGCGCCCGGTGGGCTCATGGGCGATCTTCGGCATGTCCAACAACAACCGGAAGGAACATCATGAAGATCGTGGTCATCGGTGGAACCGGGCGCGTCGGCGGCAACGTCGTCCGCCGACTGGAGGCCCATGGACACGACGCGGTGCCGGCCGCGCCGTCCACCGGCGTCGACACGATCACCGGCGAGGGCCTCGCCGACGTCATGGCGGGCGCTGACGCCGTCGTCGACGTCTCCAACGCGCCGGTCTGGGACGACGACGCCGTGCGGGCGTTCTTCGTGACCTCGACACGAAACCTGCTCGCGGCGGAGCGCGACGCCGGCGTCAAGCACCACCTCGCGGTGTCGATCGTCGGCGCCGACGGCCTGCCCGACAGCGGCTACCTGCGCGCGAAGGTCGCCCAGGAGGCCGAGATCGAAGCCGGGGCCATCCCCTACACCATCCTGCGCGCCACGCAGTTCTTCGAGTTCCTGCCTCAGATCGTCGAAGCGGGCGCCGAGGGCGCCAGTGTCCGGCTCTCGAGCGGACTGATGCAGCTCGTCGCCGCCGACGATGTGGCCGCCACGGTGGCCGAGCTGGCGGCCGGCGCGCCCGTCGGCGGCCGCGTGGAGCTCGGCGGGCCCGAGGCCCTGGGGATCGACGCGTGGGCGCGGCGGCTGTTCGCCGCCACCGGCGACGAGCGCACGGTCATCGCCGACCCGCACGCCCAGTACTTCGGGACCGAGCTGCACGGCGGCGAGCTGACGCCGGGCGACGGCGCGCGCATCGGGGCGATCGACTTCGAGACATGGTTCTCGACGCACCGCCAGGAAGCCGCGCGATGAGCGAGATCCGGGTGATCGTCACGGGCCCGGAGGAGGCCTACAACAACGAGGCGGAGTTCTGGTGCGCGAACGAGCTGATGGCGTTCACGGTCCTGCACGAGGGTCGCCTGCACCTGCGCATCGACCCGCGGGACGACGGCGCCCCGTGGCTCGCGGACGCCGCCAGCCTGGCCCGTGCGCTGGCCGAGGCCGACGAGCGGCTGGCGGCGTACTGACCCGGAGCGGCGCCTAACCGCGCTCGTCGCCGAAGCCGATCCGCGTCTGGAAGGTCGCCCGGTCGACATGGTGGGACCACAGGATGTCGGCGACGTCGCCTGGCTCGTGGTCGGCGCCGGGCGCGATGCGCCCGGCGATCGCGGTGTGCGCGACGTGGATGCCCTGGTCGGCCAGCTCGTCGTGCAGCATGCGCGCGTAGGCGACCTCGCCGGCGAACGAGATCCCCACGCCGGCGCGCAGCGGGTACGGGTTGATCGCCGCGCCGCCCGTCGTGTAGAGAATGGTGCCGCGGCCGGCCTCGCGCATCGGGCCGAGGACCGCGCGCGCCGCGGCCACCGCGCCGAGCACGCTGAACTCGAGCGGCCCGCGAACGTCCTCGACCGTCGTCTCCAGGATCGGCTTCATGAACTCGGGCGCGGGCAGCGGCGAGTACTCGAGCACCTCGACGGCGCCGAGCCGCTCGGCGAGCGACGCGATGGCGGCAGCGAGCGCGTCGCTGTCGCGGATGTCCGCGGCGGCGCCCGCGGCGGGGATGCCTTCGGACTCGAGCTGCGCGGCGAGATCGTCGAGCTTGGCCTGCGTACGCGAGACGAGTCCGACCGCGAGTCCCTCGCGGCCGAAGCGACGCCCGACGGCGAGGCCGAGGTTCGGACCGGCTCCGACGATGACGATCGACATCGCTCGAAGGCTAGACGGCCCGTCCTCGGCTTCCGCGAGAGATTCGGGCCGGACACGCCCAGATCTGGCCGTGGGGGCGCGACATCGCGCTCTGAGCAGCGCATCGCAGCTCCAAGCGCCGCGAAACCCGGGGTGTTCGCACAGCACGGGCCGCGCTCGGCGAGTGGGCGCTGGGTGCAAGACCCTGGTCGGCGGTGACGGCCCGTGTCCGCTGCACATACCCCCGTGTCGGTACCAGGGCTCGCGCGGGCGCGACGGCCAAGGCGGCGCGTCATGGTTGCCTGCAGTCATCCGCGAAGCGAAATGGTGACGGACATGAACGTGATCTGCTCTCGGCGTGCGCTGCTCGCAGCGATCTGTGCCCGTCGGGCGGCGCTGACCTTCGCAGCGCCCGGCGCCGCGACCGTCGGCACGGGCAGCGCTCGCGGCACCGGCGCCCCGATCGTCACGATCGACTCCGGCAGTGCCCTGGCGGTCGTTCAACGCCGGCTCGAAGGGGCTGTCGCTCGAGTCGCCACAGCCAGAGCTCGACTCGAGCTTCGCCTCCACCCATCATTGCTCGTTCTGGGCCACCGGATGATGTGCATCCCCCGCCGCGTGCCTCCCCGACTCGCCGGAACGGCATGACAGCTCACACCGATCCAAGCATCGACCAGCCGGGGTCCGCGGCGTCCACTCGCCCGGCGCCGCCGCGCCCTGGCAGACGCGTTCACGCGCGGCTCTTGACTGCCGTCCGGCGCCCGCCCCCCGCAGCGCCGGCGGCGCTGCGGGCATCGCTGTGTCGCGGAGGACCTAGCGTGCCGGGGCGGGCACCGCGGTGCGGTTGGCCGGCACGATCTGGGGCTGGAAGGAGAACACCTCGCGGCTGCGTGGATCGACGTCGACGCGCAGCCAGTGGACGTCGTTGTCGCCGTTCTCCTGGTGGTCGCCGAAGGTCTCGACGCGGGTGAAGTTCTCCAGGCGCCGGCCCTGGGCGTCGAGGAATGGCTTGTCGATGCGGAAGTAGTGCGAGTCGCCGTGCACCACCGCCACCGGCCGTTGGAAGGCCGTCGTGTCGTCGCGCAGCGCGGTGAGGATGTCGTGATAGCCGTCGGGGTCGGTTCCCGTCTGCACGAGCGTCGTGGGATCGCGTAGCGGGGCGCGCGTCCCGTCGGTCGCGTCCCAGCCCGGATCGGCCTGCCAGATGATCATCACGGCCGCCGAGCGGCGGCCGCGCGCTTCGGCGAAGGTCTCGTGCAGCCAGGCGATGTCCGCGGCGTTGCGGGCCGCGTACTCGGCCGGGTCGGGCGCGGTGTCGCAGAGGTTGTTGCACGACCCCTGCACGTTGAGCGTGGCGTAGGTGACGCCGCCGAGGCTCCAGCGGCGGTTCTCGACGTAGGGCGCGTCCTGGACCTCTTGGCGCAGCTTGTGGCGGCCGAGCGTGAAGGGTGTCGAGAAGAGCACCTTGCGCTCGAAGTCCAGGCGCTCGGCCGAGTTGACCCCGGGGTTGCGGTCGCAGTCGGTCCAGTCGTCGTCGCCCGGCGTGAAGACGGCCGGCGCGTCGAGCGTGTTGAACGTCGCCTTGGCGTCGGTGTAGGACGCGTGCGCGTCATCACGACCCGGGCCGTCGTTGTGGGCGACGGCGAGCGCGGCCGTCGCGGAGGCGGCGACCAGCGCCGCCAGGAGCGGAATGAAAATCTGCGCATGATGCGCGGCACCCTGCCGACCGCCGACCCCGGTGGTGTTGCCGAGCGGTGACCGCGGCGGTGTTGCCGAGCGGTGACCGCGGACCGCTGTCACCGCAACAGGTCGCGGGGCACACCGGTGGCCTCGATCTCGCCGCCTTCGCGATGCTCGGTGACCTCGCGCCCGACGTGATGCACGAGCCGCCGCGCCGGTTCGTTGCCGACGAGCATCACCGCGACGAAATGTTCGACCCCGAGGGCACGGGCCCGGGCGGCCAGGCGGCCGACGAGCGCCGTCCCGACACCGCGGCGCTGCCAGGCGTCGGCGACCGTGCACGTGAACTCCGCCTGCGCCGGGTCGTCGTGGGCGCGCACGAACCGCGCCGCGCCGACGCACTGGCCGTCCCCGGTCAGCGCCATCAGCCCCTCGTGGGTGTCGTGGTCCACATCGCACAGTTCGGACAGCTGGCGCGCAGTGAGATGCTCGACCGGCCGGCGGTAGCGCCGAAACCGCGATACCGCCCCGAGGTGCGCGAAGGCGACCCGCAACTCGTCGCGGTCGTCGGGGGAGACCGGGCGGATCACGATCTGCGCGCCGTCGGCCAGGCGCACCGCCTCTCCCGACGGCGGTTCCGGCGCCGGCTCGTCGTGCAGGTGGAACGTGAAGCCGGTCCCGCGGGGATGCGCCGCCTGCCGCGCCGTCGCCCGCGCCGCGTCGATGTCGTGATCGAGCGCGTGCAACTGCGCGACAAGCAGAGCGTACTCGCGCTCGCTGGAAGACTGGCCACTCATCGTCTCACCCCTCCGGTCTCGCTCAACGCCGCTTGCGCCAGCCCACCGGCGTTGAGAGCGACGGTCTCTGCGGGCGGATGCTTCACCACCCCGGGGGCGATCATCCCACGGTCAGGGTGCGCCCCTTCGCCGCTCAGGGCGGTGCGTGCCGATGCGACGAGCCGAACCGCGTCGCCCTCGGCAACGACCCGGGCAGCGACGGCACGCCGTCCCGCCGCCACGACCAGCGGAGGCAGGCCGCCTGTGTCGAGTCTGCGCCTCGCGCGCGGCGGGGATGCTGCCGCGCCCCGGAACCCGCGTCAGCTGAGCCGGGCGCGCACCTGGCGGGCGACCTCGAGGTCCTCGCGCGCTGTGACCACGAGCGTGCGTGCCCGAGCGTCGGGCGCACCGATCTCGGCGTCGGCCGTGGTGTTGGCGTTTGCCTCGGCGTCGAGCTCGAGGCCGAGGAACCCCAGCCCCGCCGCGGTACGGGCCCGGATCTCGGGCGCGTGCTCGCCGACGCCCCCCGTGAAGACGAGCGTGTCGAGTCCGCCCAAGGCGGCGGCCATCGCCGCGATGCCGGCCCGCAGGCGATGGACGTAGACGTCGATCGCCAGCCGGGCGTCGTCGTCGTCGCGCGCAAGGACGGCGCGCATGTCGGCGTCGCCGGCGAGGCCCTTGATGCCGCCCTCGCGGTCCAGGCCGCGCTCGAGGGCGTCGGCGTCGAGCCCGTGGCGCAGCAGCCAGAGCAAGAGCCCGGGATCGACGCTGCCGGCGCGCGTGGCCATGACGAGACCCTCGATGGGCGTGAAGCCCATGGTCGTGTCGACGCAGATGCCGTCGCGGACCGCGGCCAGCGACGCGCCCGCGCCGAGATGGCAGCTCACGACGCGCGGCGCCGCGGCGCGCCGCGAGGCGTAGGCATGCGACAGGCCGTGGAAGCCAAAGCGCCGCAGCCCGAAGCGCTCGCGCCACTCCCGCGGCAGTGCGTAGGTGGCCGCCGCCGCCGGCAGCGTCGCGTGAAACGCCGTGTCGAAGCAGGCGACGGCGGGGACGCCGGGCACCGCACGGCGCACCGCCTCGATGCCCGCCAGCGCCGCCGGCTGGTGCAGCGGTGCGAGATCGGCGAGCGCGCCCAGCGCCGCCACGACGTCGTCGTCGACGAGCACGGCCTCGCGGAAGCGCTCGCCACCGTGGACGACGCGATGGCCGACGGCATCCAGCGCGGGCAGTCCGGCGAGCGTGGCCCCGAGCGCTTCGGCGTCGTCCGGTGCGAGGTCGTGCTCGGCCTCGAGCTCGTCGCCGGGGCCGAGCAGGCGGAGTTTGAGGCTGCTCGAGCCCGCGTTGACGACGAGGACACGCACGCTCAGTGGGACTCGGTCGCCTAGTGCGGCCAGGTCCAGTCGCGCACGTCGGACCGGTCGTCGCCATGCTCGCGCGTGTACGCGCGGTGGCGCAGGCGCTCGTCGACCATCTGCTGGCGCAGGTGCGCCGCGCGCGGCCCAAGGCCCGGCACGCGGTCGATCACGTCGATGACGAGGTGGAAGCGGTCCATGTCGTTGAGCATGACCATGTCGAAGGGCGTCGTGGTCGTGCCCTCCTCCATGTAGCCGCGGACGTGGAGGTTGTGGTGGTTGGCGCGCCGGTAGGTCAGGCGGTGGATGAGCCACGGGTAGCCGTGGTAGGCGAAGATCACCGGCCGGCTGGCCGTGAAGAGCGCGTCGAACTCGTGATCGGACAGGCCGTGAGGGTGCTCGTCGGAGTCCTGCAGGCGCATGAGGTCGACGACGTTGACGACGCGCACCTTGAGCTCGGGCAGGTGCTCGCGCAGGAGCGCCGCGGCGGCCAGTACCTCAAGGGTCGGGACGTCACCGGCACAGGCCAGGACGACGTCCGGCTCGGCGTCGGCGTCGCTGCTGGCCCAGTCCCACGTGCCGATCCCACGCGTGCAGTGCAGGATCGCGTCGTCCATCGAAAGCCAGTCCAGCGTGGGCTGCTTGCCCGCCACCACGACGTTGACGTAGTCGCGGCTGCGCAGGCAGTGGTCCATGACCGACAGCAGCGTGTTGGCGTCTGGCGGCAGGTAGACGCGGATGATCTCGGCCTTCTTGTTGACCACGTGGTCGATGAAGCCCGGATCCTGGTGGGAGAAGCCGTTGTGGTCCTGACGCCACACGTGTGAGGAGAGCAGGTAGTTCAGCGACGAGATCGGCCGCCGCCACGGGATGGCGCGCGTGACCTTCAGCCACTTGGCATGCTGGTTGAACATCGAGTCCACGATGTGGATGAAGGCCTCGTAGCAGTTGAACAGGCCGTGGCGGCCCGTCAACAGGTAGCCCTCGAGCCAGCCCTGGCATAGATGCTCTGAGAGGACCTCCATGACGCGGCCGTCCGGGGCGAGGTGGTCGTCGCCGTCGCGGCGCTCGGCCATCCATGCGCGGTCGGTGGCCTCGAAGAGCGCGCTGAGCCGGTTCGACGCGGTCTCGTCCGGTCCGAAGACGCGGAAGTTGGCCTCGCCGGCGTTGGCGCGCATGACGTCGCGCAGCCAGCCGCCGAGCACGCGGGTGGCCTCGCTGCTCGTCGTTCCGGGGGCCTCGACCGCGACCGCGTAGTCGCGGAAGTCGGGCAGCGAGAGGTCGCGCAGCAGCAGCCCGCCGTTGGCGTGCCGGTTGGCGCCCATGCGGCGCTCGCCCTCGGGGGCCAGCGCCGTGATCTCGGCCGCGACGCGGCCGCTCTCGTCGAACAGCTCCTCCGGGCGGTACGAGCGCATCCACGCCTCGAGCGCCGCGAGGTGCTCGGGGTTTTCGGCCAGCTTCGCCAGCGGCACCTGATGGGCACGGAAGGTGCCCTCCATCGGCTGGCCATCGACCTCCTTGGGCCCCGTCCAGCCCTTGGGCGTGCGCAGAACGATCATCGGCCAGCGCGGCCGTTCCGTGGCCCCCTCCCGCGCCCGCGACTGGATCGCGGCGATGTCGCCGACCACCTGGTCGAGCGTCTCGGCCATGAGCTGGTGCATCGTGGCCGGGTCGTCGCCCTCGACGAAATAGGGCTCATGGCCGTACCCGACCAGCAGCGCGCGCAGCTCGTCGTGCGGGATGCGCGCCAGCACCGTCGGGTTGGCGATCTTGTAGCCGTTGAGGTGCAGGATCGGGAGCACCGCTCCGTCGCGCGCCGGATCCACGAACTTGTTGGAGTGCCAGCTGGCCGCCAGAGGACCGGTCTCGGCCTCACCGTCCCCCACGACGCAGCAGACGAGCAGGTCGGGGTTGTCGAAGGCCGCTCCGTACGCGTGGACCAGCGCGTAGCCGAGCTCGCCGCCCTCGTGGATGGAGCCCGGCGTCTCCGGCGCGACGTGGCTGGGGATGCCGCCCGGGAAGGAGAACTGCCGGAACAGCCGCCGCAGCCCTTCCTCATCGGGCGTCATGCTCGGGTACACCTCACCATAGGTGCCCTCGAGATAGGTGCTGGCCACGAGGCCGGGCCCACCGTGCCCGGGCCCGGTGACGAAGATCGCATCGAGGTCGTTCGCGCGGATGACCCGATTGAGGTGCGCGTAGACGAAGTTCAGGCCCGGCGTGGTACCGAAGTGGCCCAGCAGGCGCGGCTTGACGTGCTCCAGGCGCAGCGGCTCGCGCAGGAGCGGGTTGTCGAGCAGGTAGATCTGGCCCACCGAGAGGTAGTTCGCCGCGCGCCACCAGGCGTTCAGGCGCTCGAGCTCGTCGGGAGCGAGCGGGCCGGGCGGGGCCGTCGTCTGGGTGTCGGTCATGACCACGAACCGTACGCGCTGCTGTTGGCCTCGCGCATTGCGATGACGTAACCGGCACGCTCGCGTTCGGCCGCGTCGCCGCCGAGAGCATCCCGCGCAGATCGTCGACGGCTGTGAAGCCCTTGGGGAATCCACCCGGACGGCCGTGAGTGCGGTCGGGCCGGGAGCCCGGCGCTCGATCGCCTGACTAGCATGGTTGCGGTGGAAACCGCGCTCACTGAGCTGTCCGGAGGCCGGGAGCGGGCGATCGCCTTTCTGATCGATGCCTACGAAGGCGTGAGGACCGCTCCGGGCAAGGGGCTCCCCCACGCGCAGGCGGTCGCCGACATCCTGCGCGACGCCGGATATGACCTGCAAGTGCAGGTGGTCGGCCTCCTCCACGACGTCGTCGAGGACACACCGCGCACGCTCGAGGACGTCCACGACGACTTCGGCGAGCCGACCGCTGCGATGGTCGCAGCGCTCACCGAAGACGACAGCATCCGCAACTACGCCGAGCGCAAACGGGCGCTGAGAGCGCAAGTGATCGGCGCCGGCCCTGAGGTCACGGCCATCGCACTCGCCGACAAGATCGCCAGCCTGCAGCACGCCCGCATCACCGCAACCCGCGTTCGCAAACGCAAGCTCGCCCACTACGACGCCCTTCTGCAGCTCGCGGTCGCCGCCGGGGCGGACGGAGAGCTCTGCCGCCGCGTCGCGCAACTCCTCCACCCCGGCGTCGAGCCGCCGGAGTTCGCGTAGATGAGGTGGCGCTACGCCGCGCCGGGGCTGCGTGAGCCGGCGGTCGCGCGGTCGTAGTTCCTGGCCTCGATCGCCTTGACGCTGTTCACGAACGCCTTTTCGAGCTTGCTCTTGCCGACCGTGCGGAACACGAGCTCGAGCAGCCGTCCCTTCGCGTTCTTGCCGTCGCGGACGACGACGTAGTCGATGTCGGTCGTCCCGTCGGGATGGCGCGTGAAGGAGCCCCGTGTCGGAGCAATGGTGCCGGCGGTCGAGGAACACCATGGGGCTGCGGCCGAACACCTTGTAGGCGTTCTGAGCGGCATCCTGGAAGATCTCCTGCATGGTCCCCGCGCCTCCCGGGGCGAAGACGATCCCGGCGGTGGCGACGGCCAGCAGCCCGTCCTCGCGGATGCTGTTGGAGAAGTACTTCGCGATGTGCGAGGCGAACTGACTGATCGGCTCGCCCTCAGACACCCACGTCGGGATGGCGAGGCTCTCGCCGCCCGGCGCGAACCGCTCCCGGACCCCAACCGCGACCTCGAGGTAGCCGGCCTGGTCCGCGGCATAGCCCGGCGTCTGCGCGAGTGCCCGCACGGCGTCGTCGCGCGTGTACAGCCGCTCCTGCTGCACGACTAGGGACGGTCGACGTCGTCCAGGAAGTCCTCGAGTCGTAGCTCACCGTCGCCCATCTGAGGCCGAACACAATCAACCGGCGCGGTGGAGGGCAAACGGTCCCGCTCGCCCCGTCGACGTCCCTGGTTGGCCCCGGGCCCCAGGGCCCGGTGCCTCCACGGGCCGCAAGCGCCCGGGTGCAGGACCAGGGACTCCCCCAGGTGCGACGGACCGGGGATCGCGCGAGTGTTTCGCCATCAAGGCAAGCGGACCCGCGGAGGCCACCAATGAGCGCCATTGACCTACAGAGCGAGACCCGATTCACGCCCCCGGCCACGGGCTCCGTCGCTCCCGACCAGGTGCTCGCCACTCGGCTTGCTACCGCTCCCGGGCTCGTCCGGGTCGGCGCCAGCCGCTGGGATGACGGCCGGACCCCCGTCCATCCGCTCTCGCTGGAGAACGCGTACGCCGATCCGAGGCTGCTGCGCGATCTCGGGGCCCGGGGCGCGCGATTCGCCCGGGAGCTCGGCGTCGACGTCGTCGTCGGCGCGGAGACGGCCGGCGTGCCGCTGGCCGCATCGGTGTCACTGGCCGCAGGGTTGCCGTTCGCGTTCGTCCGCAAGCCGGGCTACCGCGGTCACGAGATCGACGAACCACCCGTTCGAGGCGCGGACGTGGCGGGTCGGCGCGTGCTGCTGGTGGACGACGCAGTCTCGAGCGGGACGTCTGTCGAGCGCTTCACCGCCGCCCTGACCGGCGCGGGCGCCGAAGTGGCCGGGGTGTTCGTCCTCGTCGACATGCGCGAGGTCGCCGGCTCGGTGACGGACGTCGCCGCCGCGCTCCCCACGGAGTCGGTGAGCACCTACCTGCAGGTCCTCGACCTCGCCACGGCCAACGGCCTGCTCGATCCCGCCGTCCACGAGCTCAGCGTCGACGCGATCGTCAACCGATGGACCGAGGACGACCCGCGGTGGGATCTCCTGCCGGCGGCCGCATGACGAGCTTCCTCAACTCCCCAACCGCACGCAAAGGAACGATCATGAGCACCACGCAGCTGGAGACCACCACCACGTCGAACGAGTCCCGCCTCGCCGCCGTCTCGATGAAGTTCGAAGTCACGACGCTGCCGGTCGCCGACGTCGACCGCGCCAAGGCCTTCTACCAGCGGCTGGGCTGGCGTCTCGACATCGACTTCAAGCCCACCCCGGACACGCGCGGGCTTCAGTTCACGCCGCCGGGCTCGCAGGCGTCGATCCAGTTCGGGCAGGGCGCGACGACGATTACCCCCGGTCCGCGGCCGGGCCTGTTCCTCGTCGTCGACGACATCGAGGCCGCCCGCGAGGACCTGATCCGCCGCGGCGTCGAAGTCAGCGAGATCTGGCACCTCGAACCGGGCAAGGGCCGCGTTCCCGGCCTCGATCCGCAGCGCCGCTCCTACTTCAGCCGAGCATCGTTCGCGGACCCCGACGGCAATATATGGATCCTGCAGGAGATCACGCAGCGACTCCCGGGCCGCGTGGAGATGAGGGACTCCGGCGCGCTGGCCCAGCTCCTGTTCGAGACGGCCAAGCGCCACGGAACGTTCGAGGCCACGGCCACGCCGCACGACTGGTGGGACTGGTACGCCGCCTACATGGAAGCGCGCGAGCAGGGCAGCACCCAGGAGGAGGCGGCCGAGGCCGCCGGGCGCTACATGGCCGCCGTCAAGCACGTCGTCGTCGCACCCGATTGACGCCCTGACCGGTCGCCGACCTAGATAACCCCCCGCCCCCTCGCGGGCAGCTTCACGGTCTCGACGGCGAGCGGCGCGCAGACCAGCGCCGGGTTGTCCGCGCGCATCAGCCTGCGACGCAGCATGGCGAAGGCCGGCGCGCCGAGGAGCGCCGGGATGGTCAGTTGGAAGAGGCGGTAGAGGAGGACGGCCGCGGTGGCCTCGCTGACGTCGACACCGTAGAGCGCGAAGACCGCGATCAGCGCTCCCTCCGTACCGCCGATCCCGCCGGGCAGCGGGACGAGGTTGCCGAGCTGGCCGATGAGATAGCCGAGCACCAGCGTTCCGAGCGCTGGTTCCTGCCCGACCGCGGCGAAGCCGAATCCCAGCGCCGCGATGTCGAACGCCATGTAGGCAAATGAGCCGACGATGACTCCCGCGCTGTGCGTGCGCAGCAGCGCGATCGCCTGCTCGACCCCGTCCGCTCCGGCGGTCAGCGAGGCGCGCAGCGCCAGGCGGACGCGACCGCGCCACCGATCGGGGTCCGCGTTGGCGCCGCGCGCACCGAGCGCGCGAAGCAGCTCCGGGCTGATCGTGACGGCCAGGACGCCGAAGGCCGTGACCAGTGCGGGCACGAGGGTGAGCGCCTCCGAGCGGCGGCCGGCGATGAGGCCGGCGAACACGGCGAGCCCCACGACGATGAGCGCGAAGAAGTTCGCGGCGCTGGTGACGATGAAGAAGGCGACCGTGCGGCGCGCGATCTGGGCGGTCGGCATTCCGGCCTGGCGTAGCGCCCAGACACCGAGGGCGAGGCCTCCGGCGCCGCCCGCCGGAAGCAGCGAGTCCGCCGCCAGCTCGGCCATCGCGATCTCGTAGCTCAGGCCCCAGGGCATCTGCGAGCAGAACGTGTCGCGGAAGACGAGCACATAGCCGGCGCAGGACCCCAGCTCCGCGAGCACGAGCGCCGCGACCCAGACCGGTTCGGTGCCCGCGAGGCGCTGGCGCACCTCGTCGAGCCCCGGCAGCGCGCTGATCGCCACCGCGCCGACGGCGATGACGGCCGCGATCTGGGCGACGCGAAGGGCAAGGTGCCGGGGACTGAGCTCGTCCGGCATACGGCGAGCGACCGGCTCGCTCACGTTACCCACGCCACGGAGAGACAGGATGACGGCCACACGTGCCAACGTCTCGCTCCCGCGCGGCGCGCGCACATCGACCAGCGCAGCAACACCGAGCGAGGACCGCCCGGGGCGTGTCAAATCGCGTTCAGGAGGCGACGGAGGGTCGCGTAGGGATCGTGTGGGTGGTCGCTGCGGCGGCGGCGGCGCGCTCGACCGTCGATGTCCTGCCTGCTCTGTAGCGCCCCATCAACGCGATCAGTCCGACACCGGCGGCCGTCCAGATCGCCATCATCACCGACGCGGCGGCCAGGCCGGCGGCGAGCGCGTTCGCGCGGGTCGCGCCTTGGTCGAGGTGGTTGTCGAGGACGGCGTTGTCGATCGTCGCTGCGGCGGCGACCGCGACCGCGGCGCCGATGTAGCGGGCCATGTTCGAGATGCCCGACGCGGCTCCGACCTGATCGTCGGGCACGGACGCGGTCGAGGCGATGACGCCGGCCCGTTGGCGATGCCCAGGCCGACGGCGGTGGCCGCAAGCGGCACGACGAACGCCGCGTAGGCCCAGGACTGCTTGACGAAGGCCAGCGCGATGAAGCCCGCCGTGGCGAGCGCGAAGCCGAGTGCGACCGCCTTGCCGGCACCGATCTTCGAGGCCAGCGGCGTGATGAACGGGGTGATGATGATCATCCCCGCCGCCGCGGGGAGGGTGGCCACCCCCGCCTGCAGCGGGCTCAGCCCGAGCGCGGCGGGATCCTGGAAGTACAGGCTGACCAGGTACATCAGCGCGTTGATCGTCCCGGCGACGATGAGGATCGCCAGCGTCGAGCCGACCAGGACCCGGTTACGCAGCAGAGCCAGGTTCACGATCGGCGCCTCCACGCGCCGCTCGACCACGACGAACAGCCAGCCGGCGACGATCGCGATGACGAAGCAGCCGAGCGTCCGCACTGATGTCCAGCCCCAGTCGTTGCCCTCGCTCAGCGCGAGGATCACGGGTGACAGCACGAGCGCGATCAAGACGGTTCCGACCCAGTCGATGGAGCGCGAACGGTTGGGGTCGCGCGACTCGCGGACGGTGATGAGCGTGAGCGGTATGCACGCGGCGGCGACTCCGGCATCGATCCAGAACAGCCCCTGCCAACCCACGCTGGAGTCGGCGAGCACGCCGCCGATGAGCGGACCGAGCGCCGCGCCCGCCGCCGACGCCGCGCCCCACAGGGTGATCGCCTTCATCTGGGCGGCGCCGGAGGCCGCGCGACCGACAGCAGGCTCATTCCACAGGCGAGGATCGTGGCGCCCGACGCGCCTTGGATCATCCGCCCTCCCACCACGCCGGCAGCGCCGGTCGAGAGCGCGATCAGCGCGCAGGAAGCGATGAACAGCCCGAGGCCGGCGATGGGAGAGATGTGGGGCTCAGGCAGCGACGGCTTCCGGCGAATCAAGGTGATTGCGAGGCTCGGAGACAGGCACTGCGACTAGAGTTGTGAAGACCTTGCTGCGGCCGACGGACGTCGCCCACCGCCGCCGGCGCCGACGTAACGATCACCGCTGCGCCGACGAGCGAGTAGCCGGTGACGGCCCATGCATCGGCAGGCGGCCGCACCGGACTCGCTCGTGGGGCTGATCCAGATGCTCGCCTCGCTGCACGACGAGCACGGCAACACGACGGTGGACGGACTCGACGCGACACAGACCTGGACCGGCGTCGCGTACTCGGCCGAGCAGTTCGCGAGGACGCGAATGTGCTCGACGCTGCAGCTGGGCGACAGGAGCACCGACGTCCTTGCTGATCGACGGCAACAGGATCGTCACGGCCGAGGTGTTCGCGTTCGACGACCAGCGCTGACACGCATGCGGCCACGGCGCGGAGTGCGGCGCCGCAGGTGCCACCGGCAGCAGGCCAGGATGCTCTCGTCGCGCACCTGCAGGCTCGGGTGCCGTGGGGATTGCAGTGCGAGATCGAGCGGATCGCGCTGGGTGACTCCTTCGTCGGCTCGCTCGACGGGCTGGCGTTCGAATCGCTGAAGGGGCGCTGGAGGAGGCGTTCGGGCGGCCGATGACCACGGAGGGCCAGGGCGGATCGATCCCGCTGTGCAACGTCCTGGCCGAGACCTATCCCGACGCGGAGATCTTCCTGATGGCGTCGAGGAGCCGAAGTGCCTCATCCACGCGCCCAACGAGAGCGTCGACCCGTCCGAGATCGAGCACCTGGCGATCGCCGAGGCGCTGTTCCTCGAGAACTACGGTGGAGTCCGGCGATGACGCGGGCCTTCACGACGGAGGACTTCGCGGCGCGGATGGCACGCGCCGCGGCTCAGGCGTCGGAGGCCGGGCTGACCGGCGTGCTCGTGACGCCCGGTCCCGATCTCGTCTACTTCACGGGATACGCGCCGATTGCGATCACCGAGCGGATCACGATGCTGGCGATTCAGGCCGGACAGGATCCGGAGATGATCGTCCCGATCCTCGAGCGGCCCGACGCTGAAGATGCACCCTCCGCCGGCGCGATGTCGCTGAGGGACTGGACGGACAGCGACCCCGATGCCGGCGGTCGATCTCGTCGCCGCCGCCGCTCCCGTTGTCCATCGACCGGCGATGCACGTGCTCGGCCTGCAGGCAGCATTGCCCGAGTCCAGCTACGTGTCGATGACCGAGCGCGCTGCCGATGCTGCGCGCGATCAAGGGCGACGACGAGCTCGAGCGTCTGGCCACGCCGGCGCGGCAGCCGACGCGAGCCTCGAGGAGATCGTCAAGGTGCGCTTCGCCGGGCGCAGCGAGAGCGACATCGCCGCCGACCTTGCAGGCCTGCTGCGCAAGCACGGGCACTCCCAGGTCGACTTCACGGTCGTGGGATCTGGGCCGAACGGGGCCAACCCCCACCACGAGATGAGCGAGCGGATCATCGAGGAGGGCGACATGGTCGTCCTGGACTTCGCGCCTCAAGATGGCTACGGATCAACGCCAAGGCAGACCCCCGCATGGGTGCCGACACGAGACGCAAGCCGAATGCCGGTGCACAGCAGGCCGGCGTCAGCGTGGCGCTGGTCGCCTGCCAGGAGATCGACCGCGCCGCGCGCAAGGTGATCTCCGACGCCGGCTACGGCGAGTACTTCATCCACCGCGTCGGACACGGCATCGGCCTGACGACCCATGAGCCGCCGTACATGGTCGAAGGGAGACCCATCTGATCACCCGTCATGGAGGGTCTCTCAGTGATCCGTGCGGCGTGGGTCATGACTGAGGGCCACCACGCCGAAAGGTAGGTGGGAGTGCCATGAGCACCAGCACGAAGATGAGCATCGAGAAGGTCGCCCGAGCGCTCGTGTACCTCGTGTACTTCTGGGTGATGCTGTCGATCGTCATCCTGGTACTGGGCTTCTTCCTGCTGCTGTTCGGAGCCAACCCGGACGCGTCGTTCGCGGAGTGGACCTATCGCGCCCTGGACCGGGTGATGAAGCCATTCCGCGGGCTCTTCGAGTCGTTAGCAGCGCTTATCTCTGACGTGCTCACGTCGGCCTGGCTCGCATCAACCGCTCGTCGACCTGAGCGGCAACTCGGTGCTCGATCTCTCCGTGGTCTTCGCGATGATCGTGTGCTGCGGCACTCGGTCGCCTCTCGGCACTGAACGACCCGCTCGTTCGCCTTACGGAATCCTCGCGCTGGCCCTGCGCGCGCTGATCGACTGGCTCACCTACCGGATCGTCCTGGTCCAGCGCGAGGCCGCTCTCGCCACCTCGAGGCAGGCCCCGACGGTCACCGCGATGCCGGCGGTCCCGCCCCCACCCCAGCCGCCACCGCCCCAGGGCTGACGCGACGGCATGTGGGAAGCCTCCCCTGTCGCTCAGGGGTCGGCTTCTGCCGCCGACCGCGACGACTCGGCCCGAGGTCGGTCCGCCTCACGCGGCGGCGACGGAGTCCTTGCATTTCGGTGCGAGCGCCTTGATCTCGTCGCCGGCCTGCTTGAGCCCTTCGTCGACGTTGGCGGCCTTCGGGATCTGGCCGACGATCTCGAGCATCGACTTCGCGCACGCGGCAGCCGCCTTGGCCTTGGCTCCGAGCTGACGCTTCTCGGCCTCCGCCTGCTTGGCCTCGGCCTGCGCCTGCTTGGCGTCGGCCTCCGACTTCGCGGCCGCCGACGCGCTGCTCGCCTCCTGCTTGGCCTTGTCGGTCTCCTGCTTGGCCTTGTCGGCATCCTGCTGGGCCTTGTCGGCCGCGGCGTTGGCCTTGTCGACCTCGCTCTCGAGCTCCTGGATCTGGGCGTCGTTCTGGTTCAGCGCCTGGCGGGCAGCGGCGAACCCCGCGGCGGCGGCCGCCAAGGCGCCGACGCGCACGCCCTGGTCGTCGCTCGACGTGGTCTGCGTCTCTGACGGAGGTTGCGTCGCCTGCGTGGTGGTCTCCGTATGGGTCTGGGTCACGGTGGTCGGCGGCGCCGACGCGGCCTGCTTCTGCGCGTCGTCGGCGTTCGAGCGCTCGTGCAGGCCCCAGACGCCCAAGGCGATCGCGATGACGGCGACGGCGGCCGTGGCCCACAGCCACGGGTTACGCGACGCCGACCGGCCCTCCGGCGCGGCGTCGGCGCTCGCAGGCTCCGACGGTGGCTCGGGCGGCCCGGGAGGATCCGGGCCCGGAGGATCATTGGCAGACATGTCGCGACGCACGCTCCCGCACGGCCCGGATCCGATCAACGGTGCCCACCTGCGTATCCCACGGGAAGCGTGCCCCCGAGCACGGGCGTGTCCTTCAGCACGCCTTCCCGGGCTGCGGCATCGGGCGGGCGGCTTCGTCGCTCGCGGCTGCCTCACCGCGAGACGACCACGGTGCCGAGCGCGACGCGGCCGCCATGAGCGGCGCCGCGCCCGCTGATGATCCGGTTGGTGCGCCCGCACGCCAGCCCCGAGCATGACCAATTTCAGCATCGAGGAACTCGATCGCTCCGGCGATCTCAAGATCGTGACCGGCCTGAACGTCGTCAAGGGCGACCTCCAGCCCTAGCCGCGCGCCGCCGGCGGGGGCCGCCCGAGTCCCTCCTACCGCACCTGGTTGAGGACCCGCAGCAGCCTGGGCGACGTTCGCCGCGAGCGGCAACCCTGCATCCGCCTCCTCATCCCGCTGCGAGGTCAGCCCGTGGGCGTGCGGTGCCGTGAGGAGGGCGCGGCCTCGCTACAGAGCCTTGCGATGATCGGGATCTGCCTGGCCAAGCCGATCAGGCCGGCCACCACGATGATCGCGCCGGGGATCCAGTCTCCGCCGGCCAGCACGATCGCCCCGAAGGTGAGCGAGGCGAGCAGCCCCACGGCCAAGAGCGCCGTCCGCCACACTCGCCGGCTGAAGTCCTCCTTGCCAGTCACGGTACGCCTCCTCGGTGGAAGTCCCTCAATCGTCACAGCCGGCGGGCGCGCAGGCATCCGCTGAAACCCGTGCGTCGGCTCCGCACTACCGTGCAGAGCGCAGCCAGCACGACGATGTCGCGCCAGGGTGCGCGCCTTCGCCGCTCAAGCGGTGCGTGCCGATGCGACGAGCCGTACCGCGTCGCCCTTGGCGACGACCCAGGCCGCGATGGCCCGCCGTCCCGCCGCCACGACCAGCGGGTACAAGCCGCCCGTGTCGAGCTCGGGGCTCGGATCGAACGTCGCGCCGGGCGGGCGAGCGATGACACGGACGCGGTTGGCGGTCGTGTAGGTCTCGAGGAAGGTGCCATCGCCCAGCGCGGCGGGCCCGCCGTGAAAGTCGCCGGAGGGGGCAATGCCGGCGACCATCTGCTCGGCGCCGAACGGCCCGCCGGGCGGTCGCGTGGCGTAACGCAGTTCGGCCGTGCCGGGCGCGCTGGGAACCCAGTCGAGCAGCGCCTCGCCGCTGGGCGCGACGGCGAGGCGGTAGTTGCGGGTGGGCGCGGCCGAGAGGCGCTGCGAGGCGCTGAGCGTGCCGTTCGGCCCGCGGGACCTGGCGTCGAGCAGGCCGCTCTGGATCCCGTTGCCCTCGGAGTCGAGTTCGGATGCGCGCCACGCGACGATGGCCGTGCGGTCGGCGGTCACGTCGATGACCGGGTTGCTCGACGGAGCCGCGGCGAGATTCCGCGGGGCATTCCACGAGCCCGATGCACCGCGCCCGCGGGTGGCCAGCCGCACCACCGGGCCCGCGCCCGCGGTGTAGGCGGCGTAGGCCGTTCCGCGGCTGTCGAGCGCGACGACCTGGCCGCTCACGCTCGTACGTTCGCTCTCGGGGTCGCGGATGGTCTGCGCGCCGCCGAAGGCCTGTGAGGGCCGGCGGAAGGCCGACTGGACGGCCTGGGTGGTCCTCCCGTGGGCCAGCTTGCGGACCCCGGACCACACGGCGATCGTCTGCCCCTGTGCGTTGGCCGCCAGGTCGATCCCCGCCTCGATGAAGCGGCTGGTCGTGCCGATCTGGCGAATCGGCCCCCAGTGGCCCGAGGTTCCGCGAGCGCGAGCGCGGATCGTCAGCGGGCCCGTGATCGACGCCGGACGCCCATTGGCGGTGCCGCTCTGCACCCACGCCACGATCACCTCACCGCGGCCGCTGACCGCGACGGCCGACCCAGCGACCATGAACCGTCCGTCTGAGACGCGCACCGGCGAGCCCCACGGCCTGCCCGGGCGCTTCACCGCGGCACGGACCGCGCCGCCGCTCGCCCAGGTCAGCGCCGCGGTGCCATCCGCGCCCATCGCGAGCTGGAACCCGACGCCGGCGCTGCTCGCGACCGTCGTCGGCGTCCCCCACGTCGCCGCCCCGGCCGATGCCGGCAGCATCGCGGCCACGGACAGGGCAACGACGAGAAGGCGGTGGCGGAGAACGGTCACAACAAGAAACCCCAACGCGGCCAAGGCTACGGGCCTGCGGCCTACGGTGCCAGCCGGAACGACAGCGCGGCGCAGGCCTTCGACATCCTCGGCCTGGACGACCCCCATCCTCAGGGCGCGTCGCGCATTGGGCGGGGAAGCCGCGTCGTCAGCGGCGCCGGACGCGCATCCAGGCCACGACGAGCAGTGGCACTGCGACAACAGCGATGATGACTACCGGCCACATGGGCGCGAGCCTAGTTCACCCGGCGCTCCGGAGCACTCCGGAACACCGGCGATCCCGACCCAGCCGCGCGCGGGCAGTCCCGAGTAGGGGCCGGCGTGGCTACTCGCACGCCAGGCCATCCTCGTCTCGGTCGAGGTTGGGGTTGGCCTCGTAGTCCGCGGTGCCGCGTCGAAGCGGCGCCAGGCCCGCCGCCCGAACGGCCGCGCAGTTGGCGAACACGCGCCCCTCGGTCGACGGCGCCGGCGTGGCCTTCGGCCTGTTCGGCGTCGACTGGGTGGTGGACGCCTTCTGCGTCGGGATCACGCGGACGCGAACGCGTCCATTGGTCGGGAGGCGCTGGCGCGGGCAGGTGGAGAGGACCCGAGCCATCGCATTGTGCTCGGCCTGGGTGACCCACGCCTGGTACTTGCCCTTGACCGCGATCTGCCGGGCGACGTAGCGGCAGCGAAACGACCTGTTGGACGGCAGCCACGTCGCCGCGTCGCCGTCACCCTTCTGGCGGTTGGCGCCGGCATCGACCGACAGCAGGTTCAGCGGATCGTTGGCCAATGCCACCCGGCGTCCACGCGACCACTGCTGGGCGCCCTTCTGCCAGGCGTCACCGAGCGCGACCACATGGTCGATGTCCACCTCGGACGCGCCGCCGCGCACGAAGGTGATCGCCGCATCTGTGTACGGATCGCTGAGATTCCCCTCCGCGACCGCACAGTCGCCGGCCTCGACGTAGGACTTGCGCGTGAGGTCCCGGCGCAGCATCCGGTCGCGCGTGTCGCAGCCGCTGACCGTCAGCCACCCGTCCCCGAACTGCTCTCGCGTGTAGCCGGTCATCGGCGCGCGGCCCTTGACCGGCAGCACCGCCAGCGCCGCCAGCGCGCTGCCGGTCGCTCCCGTTGAGAACCGCGACCGAGCAGCGCCGGCCGATGTGGCGCGACCCGTGGACAAGTGTGCCGTGCGCTTGCTCGCGGTCGACGCAGAAGCAGAGGTCGACGTCCCCGACCCACCGCCACCGCAGGCAGCGACGGCGCTGACGACGATGAGCACGCCGACCCACCGGCCGATCGACATCCAGACTGCATCCTGCTTCCCGACCACGATCTCGCCCCATTCACCGAACGACAACGGCACCCGCTCTCTGCGGGGGCCGCCGCGTGTGACCTACACCATGACGTTCGGCGTCCGTCCACCGAAGCATGAGCGCGTTCGTGCAACTGAAGTACCTGGGTGGGGCGGCACGCTTCGCCGTCGGCCGATCAGCGCCGCTGCCGCCCGGATGCTGCGATGCCGGGGCCCCGAGTCAACCGCAGTAGGGACGCAGCACGAGCGCAACGGCGTCCGGGGCCGTCAGGACTTGCCAGAGAGCAGCATCTCGTGCAGGTCGCCTCCGGTGGTGGCGCGGGTGACCTGGATGCGGCCGAGCGGCTGTCGGGCCCCCGGTTGCGCTCGTGCGTTGACGTCCTGGGTGAAGACGGACTCGTAGCGGTCGGTGAGCCAGCCGAGGAGGTCGTCGGGGATCCGCGCGTCGTTGGTGCCGTCTTGGCCGTAGCTGCCGTACGGGGGTGCGAAGGCCAGCGGCCGGTAGGCCGAGGCGTGATCGGCGAGCGTCTTCTGGCCCCAGGCGATGTCCGAATGGACCCGGTCTCGCCAGCCGTCGAAGTCCTCGCCCTGCTCTTCATAGGCGTAGAACGGCCCGTGGTCTTCGGATCCCGGGCCGTATTGGATCTGCGTGTGGCCCTTGCCGGAGTGCAGCTGGAGCTGCCAGCGCCCGCTGTTCTGCACGGTCGCGAGCTCCTGCCACGTGAGGTACTCGGAATCGCCCCCGTCGACGCGCCCGACGTCGACGAACATGACGGCGTTGAAGTGCAGCTTGCGCAGGATGCCGTCGGCGCCGGTCCAGGAGTCGGCGCGCGCGTCGTCGAAGGTCAGCAGCAGCGGTCGCGGGGGGAGATCGACCGACTTGTTCTGTACGAAGTCGATGAACGTCTGCAGGCCGATCGTCTCGTAGCCGGCATGCTGGATCATCGTCATCTGCTTGGCGAAGTCCTCGGTGCCGATGCCGTAGGACGCGTCCGCGGCGTTCGCGAAGTCGCTCTCCGGCCCGATCCCGTGGTAGAGCAGGACCGGGATGGCCGACCGATCCGCCGGGAGCTGCTTCCACACCTGCTTCTCGTCCGAGGTGAGTGTGACGTCGGGGGCGGGGAGCGGCGTCCGGGCGGCGGGAGGCTCCGTCGACTCGGGGGCCCGACGCGACGATCCGCCGCAGGCGGCCAGCGCGAGACACACGCCGCATGTCAAGGCGGCGAGCATGGCCGCCGATACCTTCATGAGGCTGAATGTAGTCCCCGGGATCACCGCCGGCTTCACCCATGCGCCTCGCATCGTTGCTCATCTCCTGCACTCTGCTGCTCCTGTGCGGGTTCACCGCCGACGCGCCGGCCTCCCCGCACGTGTCCGATCGGCTCGCGCTGAAGGTGGCGCACATGGCCGCGGACTCGCTGGTGGCGCGTCATCGGGACATGCCCGGGGGCGGCTGGGCATGGCGTTCGTCGATCCAGGCTCCGCACTATCAGACCGATCGGGACGTGGGCGCGGCGTCGATCGGCGCAGGGCTGCTGGCGGCGTACGCGGTGACCGGCGATGCTCGCTACCGGCGCGCCGCCGTGTCCGCGGGCGACTTCCTGCTCGGTGTCGCCGAGCCGGCCGCCGGCGGCCTGCGCTGGCCCGATTGGGCCGATCCGAACGGCGAGCGGTCGGCGACGCACTTCACGAGCTTCGACGACGGCGCGGCCGGGATCAGCGACTACCTGTGGCGCTTGTTTCGCGCGACCGGCGAGCGGCGCTTCCGGGCGGGGGCGCTGGCGGGCATGCGTTGGCTGGTCGCGCAGGCCGACGGCGCGTCATGCCCCGAGTCGTCGTGCTCGTGGCGGTGGACAGACGATCCGTCCTGGCCCCTCGGCTACAACGGCGTCGGCATGGGCCAGGCGGGCATCGTCCTCACGCTGGATGCGTTCGCCGACCGGACCGGCGATCCGACCTTCCGCGCCTACGCGCGTGCCGGCGCCGCGCGGCTTCGGGAGCTCACCGCGGATGGAACGCGCCCGCTGCCGCGCGGCTCGCAGAACGCGGCGCCCGACACCGGATTCCTGTCGGGCTCATCCGGGGCGGCGTACATGTTCCTCGAGCGCTACGCACGCGATCGAGATCCCGCCGATCTCGCGACCGCGCGCGGGCTGCTGCGCTGGGTGAACGACCAAGCGGTCGCGGACGCCTCGGGCGGGCTGTCATGGCCGATCAGTGGCGGCAGCGTGGCGATCCCGGCCGGATTCGAAACGGGGGCTGCGGGCATCGCGTGGGTCAACCTGCGGGCGTATGACGCGACCGGCGAACGCGAGTACCGCGACGTCGCCCGCCGCGCGGCCGTCTGGCTGCGGTCCGTCGCGATCGCCGGATCGGCATGGGCCGAGCTGCCCGGCGACGCCACCGTTCCGGTCCATGTCGGGCTCGACAGCGGGACGGCCGGAATCGGCTGGGTGCTGGCGGACCTCGCTCGCGCGGGCCTCGACCCGGCCGCCAACCGGGCCGCCGCTCGGTCGGCGCTCGCGGGTCTCGGCGCCGACGCGCGCCGCGACCGCCACGGAGCGTTCTGGTACGCCAACCGGACCGGAAGCCGCCCTCGGCTGCGTGCCGAACCCTCGTGGCACTGGGGCTCGGCCGGGATCGCCGCCTTCGCCGCGCGGCTCGCCGGATGGTCCGGCAGCGGTCCGGGCGGCCAGCGCGGCTGACTCGCAGACGGTTGCTCGCGCGCCCGGTCTGGGGCATCATGCGCGACCAGGTTTGCCCACACCTGAGGATGCCCACGGGTTCGACCAGCCCTTTCGGCCGATGCGTCCCGCATCGGGACCGAAGCTGATCGCGGCGCTCGTGCTCGGACCGATCATGTGGGTGGTGGCGCTGATGGTCGCCTCCTGGCTGCTTGACCGCACGGACGCGATCGAGCTCGGACTGCTGCTCGTCGCTGGGTCGTTCCTCCTCGCGGTGGTGGTGCTGAGTCTGCTGCGGCTCGGACGGCGCCGCGAGGAGCGCCGGTATGCAGACCGCGCTTGACGTAGTGCTCGCACTCGTCGCGATCTACCCCATCACCACCGCGGGGTTCTGGATCGCCGGCGGCCTCATGTTCCGGTTGTGGGAGGAGCACCCCGGCGATCCCGTGCTGGAGCCCGAGGGCGGCTGGCCCGGTGTGAGCGTCCTCATTCCCGCCTACAACGAGGAAGCGGTGATCGCCACCAGCGTGCGGGCGGCGTTGGACTCCGACTACCCGCGGCTCGAAGTGTTGGTCCTCGATGACGGCTCCACCGACGACACCGAGGCGACGGCGATCCAGGCGGCGGCCGCTGACCGACGCTGCCGCGTGCTGCGTGACCCGGTCAACCGCGGCAAGGCCGAGCAGCTCAACGTTGGGTTCGCGCGGGCCCGGCATGGGCTGGTGATCGTCACTGACGCCGACACTCACATGCACCCCCACGCAATCCGGTATCTCGTGGCGCGGATCGAGTCCTCGCCGGTGCTGGCGGCCGTGGCCGGCGGCCCCCATGTCACCAATCCCGATCGTCTGATCTGCGCGATGCAGGTGCTCGAAGCTGCGGCGATCATCGGCCTGATCCGGCGCACCCAGTCGCTCACCGGCCGTGTCGGCGTCGTTGCCGGAGTGCTCGCCGTGTTCAACCGCGACCGGGTGATGGCCGTCGGCGGCTACGACGGGCGGATGGCCACCGAGGACATCGACCTCACCTGGCGGCTGCTGATCGCCGGCTGGCAGACGGCGTACGAGCCACGCGCCGTGGTCGGCATGCAAGTGCCCTCGAGCCTGCCCGCGCTGTGGGCGCAGCGCAAGCGCTGGGCGCGAGGGCAGGGAGAGGTTCTGCACGCTCACCTGCGCGAGGTCTGCCGCTGGCGCAATCACCGCATGTGGCTGTTGGGCGGCGAGTCGCTCGCATCGCTGGTCTGGGTGTTCTGCCTGGGGTGCTCGCTCGTCCTCACCGTGCTGAACCTGCTGTTCGGCCAACACCTCGGGCTCTTCGGCGTCGGGCTCGCGTGGGGCGTGGCGATCTCGGTCGTGGCGACCCTCCAGCTCATCGTCGCCCTGGCGTTGCGCCATCCCTACGACCGCTGGGGAGTGCGCGCGATGCTGCTCGGTGTGATCTACCCGCTGCTGTACTGGATCGTCTCCGCGAGCGCCGCGGTGAGCCAACAGCTCACGGCGCTGATCCGCGGGCCGCGGGAGCGGCGAGTGGTGTGGGACATCCCTCGCGAACCGCTCGACTCAACCAGCCCGTGACGAACGCGCTCGCATGCGCCGGTCAGGCGGCGAGCTCAGCGGCCTCCCGGCGGCGCAGCACGAACTTCCAGACCTCGGAGACGGCGATGATGAGCAGGCCCCCGCCGATGCAGATCAGCCATTGGTTGCCGGTGAGCTCGACGGTGTCGAGGACGCTCTGGAAGAAACGCAGCTCGGTGGCGAAGATGATCGCGGCGGCGGACAGCAGCGAGG
Source organism: uncultured Actinomycetes bacterium (assembly GCA_963807305.1). Classification (GTDB taxonomy): domain Bacteria; phylum Actinomycetota; class Thermoleophilia; order Solirubrobacterales; family Solirubrobacteraceae; genus JAOPZW01. Next base: position 1,225,619 of record CAWEBN010000005.1, on the reverse strand, counting down.
TGAGCAGGAAGGTGCGGTCGTTGAACGTGTCGAGACTGAACACCGAGCGCAGCTTGTCGCGCGCCGTGAACGAGAAGCACAGGTTGGCGATCGCGAAGGTGGTCATGCCCATGGTGCGGGCCAGCTCGACGCCGTCGTCGTGCTCTGCGCCGGCGATGATGGCCATCGTGGCAGCCGCCATGGCGAGACCTGCGACCACGAACCAGATCGTGTCGGGCCGGTTGAGGATCGGCTGCTCGGGCTTGCGCGGGCGGCGCTCCATCAGTCCCCCGCTCGGGGTGCCGTAGCCCAGCCCGATCGATTGGAACACCTGCGTGGTGAAGTTGACCCACAGCGTCTGCAGGGGCAGGAACGGGATCCCGGACGCGATGTTGAGGATGCTCGAGCCGAGGAAGGTCACGATCATGCCCGCCAGGACGCCCATCTGGAAGCGGATGTACTTGACCAGGTTGTCGTAGAGACCGCGACCCAGCTCGACGGCCTTCACGATCGTGGCGAAGTTGTCGTCGGTGAGGATCATCGCCGCGGCCTCCTTCGAGACCTCGGTACCGGTGATGCCCATCGCGATGCCGATGTCCGCGCGCTTGAGCGCCGGCGCATCGTTGACGCCGTCGCCCGTCATCCCCACCACGTGGCCCTTGCCCTTGAGGATGTCCACCAAGCGGACCTTCTGCTCCGGCGTGACGCGGGCGATCACGCCGATCTCGTCGATCTCGACGTCGGCCTGCTCGTCGGTCATCTCGGCGAACTGCGCGCCGGAGATCGCCCGGCCCTCGATGCCGAGCTCGCGGGCGATGGCCTCGGCCGTGATGGCGTGATCGCCGGTGATCATCCGCACCTGGATGCCGGCGGAGTGCGCGGTGGCGATCGCCGCCTTGGCCGCCGGCCGCGGCGGGTCGACGATCCCCACCAGCGCGAGCATCGTCACGCCCTGCATCAGTGACAGCAGGTCGGCGCCAGGGTCGAACTCGGCGGGGTCGAAGTCCTTGCGCGCCGTGGCCATCACGCGCAAGCCCTTGCGGGCGAGCCGCTCGTTCTCGCCCAGGTAGCGCGTTTTGAACGCGTCGTCGACCGCCGCGATCTCCAGCGCCGGGTCCAGATGCGAGGACGCGCGGGCCAGCAGCTGGTCGGGCGCGCCCTTGACGAAGCAGCGGACGACTTCCTTGCCGGCCTCATCGCTCATGCGGTGGAACGTGGCCATGAGCTTGTAGGCCGTGTCGAACGGCAGCTCCGCCACCCGGGGGTAGCGCTCCCGCGTCTGCGTCAGGTCCAGCCCGCCCTTCTCGGCCAGCACGACCAGCGCGCCCTCGGTCGGGTCGCCGATCATCTCGCCGGTCTCGGTCAGGACGGCGTCGCAGGCCAGCGCGAGCGGAAGCATGAAGGGCTCGAGCGGCACCTCGGGCTCGCCCGCGACGTGCTTGATGTGCCCCTCGGGGGAGTAGCCGCTGCCAGAGACCGCATACTGACGCCCGGGGATCGTCAGCTCGACCGCGGTCATCTGGTTGAGCGTCAGCGTGCCCGTCTTGTCCGAGCAGATCGCGGACGTCGCACCGAGCGTCTCGGTCGAGCGCAGGCGCTTGACGATCGCGTTGGCGTCCGCCAGCAGCCGCGTCCCGCGCGACAGGATCGTGGTCACCACGGCCGGCAGGCCGGTCGGGATCGCCGCGATCGCGAACGCCACCGCGACCGTGAAGACCTCGGTGAAGCTCTGGCCGCGCGCCATGTTGATCGCCACCGACGCGACCAGCGCCAGGCCGGCGATCGTCACGAGCTGCTTGGTCAGCTTCTCCAGCTGCAGGGTGAGCGGCGACTTGGACTCGTCCTGGCGCTGCAGCATCCCGGAGATGTGGCCGACCTCGGTCGCCATCCCGGTCGCCGTGACCACGAACGAGCCCGTCCCCCGGGTGACGTTCGTGTTCATGTAGACCATGTCGGTGCGGTCGCCGAGCGGCGCGTCGGGCGCCTCGACCGGGTCGGTGCCCTTGCCCACGGGCAGGCTCTCGCCGGTCAGCGCCGCCTCCGCCACCTCCAGCGTCGCAGCCGAGAGCACGCGGCCGTCCGCCGGCACCACGTCGCCAGCCTCGATCTCGACCACGTCGCCCGGGACGAGCTCCTCCGCCGGCAGCAGCGCCAGCGCGCTGTCGCGCCGCACGCGCGCCTTGACGATCATCATCTTCGCCAGCGCGGCGACGGCCGCCGCCGCCTTGCCCTCCTGGTTGAGGCCGAGCACGGCGTTCAGCAGCGTGAGCAGCAGGATCATGATCCCGGTGCCCGTCTGCTTGACGGGGTAGATCGAGATCACACCGGCGCCCAGCAGAACGATCTGCATCGGGTCGCGGTACTGGCGCAGGAACGCGTGCCAGCGCGGCTCCGCCTTCGCCTCGGCGAACTTGTTGGGCCCGTAGCGCGTCAGCCGCTCGGCCGCCTCCTGGCCACTGAGGCCTGCCGCCGGCTCGACCCCCAGCTCCGCAACCACGTCCGCGCTCGAGCGGACATGCCACGTGGGGGCCTCGGGGGTCGTCTCGGTCGCCGGTACCGGTGCGGTGGTGGCCATCTGGTCCTCTCAGCCTGTGGGAACGGCGGCCTCGACGGCGACGCGAGTGCCGGCCTCGCCCCGCAGCAGCGCCTGGGTGTCGGTGATCGAGCCGATCGCGGCGAAGCTGCCCGAGCTCTCCGCGAACCAGCACGCGGCACGGACCTTCGGCCCCATCGAGCCCGCGGCGAACTCCGACGCGGCGAGCTCCTCTGGCGTGGCGTTGCGGATCGGCCGCTGCTCAGGGGTGCCCCAGTCTGCGTATACGGCGTCGACGTCCGTGGCGATCAGCAGCGCGTCGGCCCCGATCTCGATCGCCAGCAGGGCGCTCGCCAGGTCCTTGTCGATCACCGCCTCCACGCCGCGCAGCCGGCGGCCGGCCGGCGCGGGGTCGTCCGTGTAGGTGGTGGGGATGCCACCGCCGCCGGCGCAGATCACGATGACGCCCTGCTCGAGCAACGCACGGATCACGTGGATGCCGAAGATCCGCTTCGGCGCCGGCGAGGGCACCGCGCGGCGCATGCTGTCACCGTCGGGCATGAACGCCCAGCCCTTCTCGCGCTCCAAGCGGGCCGCCTCGTCGGCGTCATAGACCGGGCCGATCGGTTTGGTCGGCCGCTGGAAGGCCGGATCGGCACCGTCGACCTCGATCATGGTCAGCAGCGTCGCCAGATGGCGCTCGAACGGCAGCTCGTTGCCGAGCTCCTGCTCGAGCATGTAGCCGATCATCCCCTCGGTCTGCGCGCCCAGGACGTCGAGCGGATAGGTGTCGACCGCTGTGTAGGCCGAGCCCTGGAGCGCCAGCAGGCCGACCTGCGGGCCGTTGCCGTGGGCGATCACGAGCTCGTGCTCCAGCGCGAGCGGCGCCAGCGCCGCACACGCCGTGCGGGCGTTCTCGCGCTGGTTCTCGGCCGACAGCGCCTGGCCGCGGCGTAGCAGGGCGTTGCCTCCCAGGGCGACGACGACCCGCATCGTTCAGCTCCCGAGCGTGGCGACAAGGACCGCCTTGATCGTGTGCATCCGGTTCTCGGCCTCGTCGAAGACGATCGAAGCGGGCGACTCGAAGACCTCCTCGGTGACCTCGAGCGCCGACACCCCGAACTTCTCTTCGATCTCCTTGCCGACCTGCGTGTCGGCGTTGTGGAAGGCCGGCAGGCAGTGCATGAACTTGACGTCCGGGTTGCCGGTCGCTGCCATCGTCTGCGCGTTGATCTGATAGGGCATCAGCAGCTTGATGCGCTCGGTCCAGACCTCGTCGGGCTCGCCCATCGAGACCCAGACGTCGGTCAGGAGGAAGTCGCAGCCGCGGACCGCTTGCTCGACGTCCTCGGTGATCGTGATCCGGCCGCCCGCCGACTGGGCGAAGCCCGTCGCCATGTCGATGAGCTCCTGGCTCGGCCACAGCGATTTCGGCGCGGCGATGCGCACGTCCATGCCGAGCTTCGCCCCCACGACCAGGTAGCTGTTGGCCATGTTGAAGCGCGCGTCCCCGAGGTAGCAGAACGTCATCTCGTCCAACGGCTTGTCGCGGTGCTCGCTCATCGTCAGGAAGTCGGCGAGCATCTGCGTCGGGTGCCATTCGTCGGTGAGGCCGTTGTAGACGGGCACCCCGGCCCACTCCGCCAGCTCGTCGGCAATCTTCTCGCCGAAGCCGCGGTACTCGATCGCGTCGTACATGCGCCCGAGCACGCGCGCGGTGTCCTTGACGGTCTCCTTGTGGCCCATGTGCGAGCCGCTCGGGCCGATGAACGTGACGTGCGCGCCCTGGTCGTATGCGGCCACCTCGAACGCGCATCGCGTGCGCGTCGAGTCCTTCTCGAAGATCAGCGCGATCTCCTTGCCGGCGATGCGCTGCTCCTCGCGCCCCGCGCGCTTCGCCGCCTTGAGCTCCGCGGAGAGGTCGATGAGGTAGCGGATCTCGTCGGCGCTGTAGTCGGTCAGCGTGAGGAAGTGCCGACCGTGCAGAGCGGCGGCGACGTCAGGATGCTCGGTAGCGGCGGTCATGGGCGGTTCCTTTCAGGCGTCACGGGAGATGGGGCACGTCATGCAGTGGCCGCCGCCACGCCCGCGCCCGAGCTCTTGGCCCGCGATCGCGAGGACTTCGACACCGGCCTTGGCGAGCTTGGCGTTGGTGGCCTCGTTGCGCTCGTACGCGACGACGACGCCGGGCGAGAGCGCGACCACGTTGTTGCCGTCGTCCCACTGGTTGCGCTCGGCCTCGAACTCGTCGCCGCCGGTGGCCACCAGCGTGAGGTCCGCGAGCCCGAGCGCGTCCTTCAGCTCGTCGACGAAGGAGCGCTCGGAGACCTCCGCGCTCACGCCGCCATCGCCGTCGGGGCGGTAGAGGATCGGCACGATCTCGGACACGACGGGGTCGTAGAGCGTCGCGACGTGGCGATCGCAGAACGTGAACACGGTGTCCAGGTGCATCGCCGCACGCGTGCGCGGCATCCGCGCCCCGATGACCAGGCGCGCGGCGTCCGCGGCGAACAGGTTCTGGGCGAGGATGCTCACCGCGCGCGCGTTGGAGCGCTCGCCCTGCCCGACCAGGACGACGCCGTCGCCCGCCGGCATCATGTCGCCGCCCTCGAGTGTCGCCGTGCCCCAGTCGTGGTCGAAGCCGCCGAACCAGATCGGACAGCCGGCGTCGCGGAAGCGCGGGTGGAAGCGGTAGACGACCTCGACGTTGAGCGTCTCGTGCTGGCGGGCCGGCCAGAACATCGAGTTGATCGATACGCCGCCGTAGAGCCACGCGCTCGTGTCGCGCATGAACAGCTGGTTGGGGACCGGCTTGAGGATGAAGTCGGTGGGCAGCAGCGCGCGCCCGATCGCGGCCACGATGTCCGCGGGCAGCTCGGCCAGCGTCACCCCGCCGGTCAGGCGCGTGGCCAGCTCCTCGGCCGGCATCTCCGTCATCCACGCGGTCAGCTCGCGCGAGAAGATCGTCGTGACCTCCTCCGGGCGCAGCTTGCGCTGCAGCAGCCAGTCACGCGCGTCGCGGTCCTGGAGCGTCTCGGTCAGCAGCTCGTGGAACAGCAGCACCTCGGTGCCGCGCTCGCGCATCAGGTCGACGAACCCGTCGAACTCCTGCCGCGCTCGGCGCACCCAGATCACGTCGTCGAACAGCAGCTCGTGGCAGTTGGTCGGCGACAGGCGCTCGTGCGCGAGGTCCGGGCGGTGGACGATGACGCTGCGCAGGGTCCCGACCTCGGATGCGACTCCGAGTGCGGGGGTGGTGGACGGGGCTGCCACGGGGTGTCCTCTCAACTCAGGGCGGCCGCGCCGCCGGCGAACAGGCAGACGACCACGAACGCGATCGCGATGAAGGGCCAGACGAACCTAAGGTAGCGGTCGTAGCCCACCTTGGAGAGGGCGAGGCCGCCCACGATCACCGCCGAGGTCGGGGTGATCGGGTTCACGAGGCCGGAGGCCGACTGGAAGGCGGTCACGGCCACCGAGCGTGACACGTGGGCGAAGTCGGCCTGCGGGGCCAGGGCGCGCTCGTGGGCGGGCCGGTCTGCGGGGCCGGAACCGTCTGCGACATGCCCGCAGAATGGGCCCTGGGCCGGGTGCGGACAACGGTGCGCACCGGCTTGAGGCCGGGGGTGTACGCACCCTTGCCGCGAGGAGTTCCGCCGTCGTGGCCTGGCGCCACAGGTGCTCAGCCGGGCGGTCGAGGATTCCGGCACGGTGACATCGCCGCTCGTGCCCTGGAACACGTGCGGCGCATACATGTCCGGCGTGCTCGGCGTGTCGACCGCCTCGTACCTCCGCTTTTGCTTCTTCAACCTGCTGAGCCCCGTGCTCGACGTCATCTACGGCTTCCTCGGCTTCAAGGTGCAGGAGCTCGCACCCGAGGACGACTCCCCGCCGGCGTCCACCGAGGAGCTCGCGAGGGCTTGGTCATGGACGCGACGTCTACGCCGCGCCCGTCATCGTCGTCGGGGCGATGAAGGCTTGGGGCGGTCCTCAGCTCACCGCGCGGTCTGGGCGCGCTCGCGCGCCTCGCGGGCCGAGCGGCGATGGCCGCCGTAGGCCAGCAGCCCGTAGATGGCGATGATGTCCAGGGGCAGGATCGTCAGGGCCAGGATCGGGTACGCGGGAAGCCAGAGCATCTGCAGGATCGCGTTGACGCTCGCGCAACCGACGCCGAACCACCGGCCCCAGCCGGCGCCGCGCCAGATCGCGAACGCGGCGAAGAACTGCAGCACGCCGAGGGCGAGGACGAACCAGCCCCACGTTTTGAGGTCGCCGAAGACGTACCTCGCGTTGTGCACGAAGAAGTTCGCCTTGTCGATCGCGGCGATCCCGTAGAGCGTGTTCAGGACCCCGGCGATCATGAGCATGACGCCGGCGAAGGTGACGAGCCCCTGACCGTGCTCGTCCTCGTAGTACTCGTACTCGAGCTGGCCAGGCTGGCTACCGCCGGCCGGCGTATACGAGCTTGGAGTTGACATCACATACCTCCCGGGTCTCGTGGTTGGTGGAGATCATCCGCGGGCCGCGTCGATCAGATCGGTGTCGGCGTCCTCGGCATCGAGCTCTCGCCGCGCGGCGACGTTGGCTTCGTGTTCTGCGTCGGACACCTGAGGCCACTGCAGATCGAGCGCCTCGATCGTGTCGACGAGGATCGCGGCGACCAGCGCCTGGGTGAGCCATTTGTAGTCCGCCGGTATCACGTACCACGGCGCCCAGGGCGTCGAGGTGGCGCTGAGCGCGCCCTCGTACGCCGCCATGTAGTCGTCCCAGCGGCCCCGCTCGGCGACGTCGGCCGCGTTGAACTTCCATTCCTTGTGCGCCTCGTCGAGCCGCGCGAGGAAGCGCCGCTTCTGCTCGGCCTTCGAGACGTGGAGGAAGAACTTCACGATCTTCGTCCCGTTGCGGTCGAGGTGACGCTCGAAGGTGTTGATGTCCTCGAAGCGCTCGTCCCAGAACCCCGGATCGTCGGGTGACGCCGGCAGGCGCTGCTTGTCGAGCCACTCGGGATGCACGCGCAGCGCAACGACCTCTTCGTAGTGCGAGCGGTTGAAGATGCCGATCCGGCCGCGCTCGGGAGCGGCCTTCACGGTCCGCCAGAGGAAGTCGTGATCGAGCTCCTCGTCCGAGGGCGTCTTGAAGGAGAAGACCTGGACACCCTGCGGGTTGACGCCGGACATGACGTGCTCGATGGCGCTGTCCTTGCCCGCGGCGTCCATGGCCTGGAAGACGACCAGGAGCGCCCGGGTGTCGCTCGCCCAGAGCAGCTCCTGCGCTGAGGAGAGCCGCTCGACGTCCCGCGCGAGCACCGCCCTGGCCTCGTCCTCGAGGGCGTCGTGCGTCAGTCCCTCGTAGTCCGGGCCGCCGGTCCACCCAGGATCGCGCTCGGCGATGGCGGCGCTGCTCCCGGGCTGGACCCGGAGCTCGTCGAGGATCCGTTCGCGTCTGGTCATGCGGGCCTCCTACGTTCCGGCCGAGGTGGGAACAAGCGCGAGCGCCAAGTCGTGCGCACCGTCATCGATCTGGCCCCGTCTGCGGCGTACCTTGATCGTCGACGACGGTCGCGTCGAGCAGCGTCAGGCCGAGGTCGGTCACGCGCTGGAGGTGGCCCTGAAGCTCGGCCTGGTCGCGAACGGGACCGACGAGCACGGTGTTGCCCCTCTGGTGGATGAGCGCCATGCCGGCAAATGCCTGCCCGGCACGGTCGCTGAGCTCGCCTTCGACGGTGAGCCGCCATTCCCGAGCTTCCATGCACGGAGCATCGCGCGGTCACCACCCGCGCGACGCCCGAGACCGATCGATCACATGGGTGATTGCGTTTGCCCGAGCAATCCCAGCGCGTCGGCGCGGGCGACGGCATCGGCCCGGGAGTTGACGGCGAGCTTGCGGTAGATCGCGCGGGTATGGGTCCGGATCGTGTTGGGCGAGAGGAAGAGCTCCCCGGCGATCTGGCGGGTCGAGAGGTCGCCGGCGAGCAGCTGCAGGACCGCCAGCTCGGCCCCGCTCGGCGGATCGAGGACCTCGCCGTTCCCGGCCCGGCTGCTCGCGCCCTCGAGCTCCCGTTCGACGTCGTCCGCGAGCGATGGGACTTGTCCGCAGTCCCCGAGCTCGCCGATCGTCGCTCGCGCCGAGGCAAGCGTCGTCCGGGCCGCATCGAGCCGGCCGCGACGACAGCGGACGCGGGCGAGGACGACCAGAAGCCAGGCGTGGTGGACCGTCGCGACCTCATCGCGAAAGAAGCGCTCGACGGTCGCGAGCTCGCGCTCGGCCTCGGCGAGACGGCCCTCGGCCGCGGACACGCAGCCCAGGGCCGCCGAGGCGTGGGCGCCGAGCCAGCTTCGGCTGCTGCCGGCGCGGCCGACGATCGACTTCGCGACCTCCGCGTGCACGCGCGCCGACTCGAGCCGTCCACGATCGGCCGCGACGAGCGCGAGCGTCGACCGAGCGAACGCGTGCCCCGGCGGCCGCCGGGCGGCGTCCGGATGCTCGACCGCCCGCAGCGCCGCCGCCCATGCCTGGTCCGGATCGCCGGCGAGATACAGCGCCCGCGCGTAGCCGCCGAGTGCCGCCACGAGGACCTCGTCCGCACTCTCCTGCGCGATCTCGACGGCGCGGCGACCCTCCGCCACGGCCTCGGCGACATCGCGGTCGACCGCGGTGGCGCGCACCATGCCCGCCACCGCATGGACGTACGCGGTGAAGCGCTCGGGATACTCGGTCTTGGCACGGTCGGCGAGGTGCAGGAGCCGGCGACGCTCGACCGCCTTACCGATCATCGTGGCGGCTGTCGCCGCCCCCACCGCGAGCGCCGGATGTGCAACGACGTACTCGTCGGGCAGCGTCTGCACCCAGCGACGAAGCGTGCGCGCGCGGCCGCTCCTGATCAGCAGCAGGTGATATTCGGCCAGGAGGTCGGCGACGAACTCGTGGTCACCCGCCGCCGCTCCATGGGCAACCGCCTCCACGGCGAGCCCGCGCGCCCGGAGCCACCTGGCGGCGCGCCGATGGATCTCACGAACGGCAGCCGGGTCGTCCGCGGCGAGCTGGAAGCCCGCGAACTCCGCGAAGAGCGAATGGACGCGATACCAACCGCCGTGCTCGAGCCTGACCACGAAGAGGTTCGCGCGCTCGAGCTCCTCCACGAGCCGCGCGGAATCGCCGCGCCCCAACACGTCGTCGGCGAGCTCCGTGGTGAAGCGGCCGAGGACCGCGACGCGCAGCAGGAACGAGCGCGCGACATCCGGTAGCGAAGCGATCACCTCGTGGCTGAGGTAGTCGGCCACGAAGCGGTGATCTCCGCCGAACCTCTCCACGGCCAGGTGAGGATCCTCCACGCTGCGCAGCCAGAGCGCGGCCAGCAGGAGCGCGGCGGGCCACCCTTCGGTCCTCTCGTGCAGGAGCTCGAGGTCGTCGGCCTGGAGATCGACCCGCCGGCGGAGTAGGAAGTCGTCCGCCTCTCCGCGGGTGAAGGCCAGCTCGCTCGCGCGCAGCTCGGCCAGCGCGCCACGGGCCCTCAGCTGCGCAAGCCCGAGCGCCGGGTCGGCGCGCGTGATCGCGATCACGCGTCCGTTCGGGGGAACGCGCCTGAGCGCGTACTCGATCGAGGCCAGGGCGTCCCCATCGGTCACGGTCTGGAGATCGTCGAAGACCATCACGAGCGGCTCGCCGTAGGCCTCGATCCCGTTCAGGAGCTCGTCGATCGAGCTCTCGATCACCCCGCCGGCGAGCCCCAGCTGCCGCAGGGCCCGCCCTGCGAGGTCGTGACGAACGCGATCGACCGCGGCGGTGGCGTACGTCCACATGCGGCTCGGGTCGTTGTCACCGGAGTCGAGCGTCACCCACGCGAGTGCCGCGTTCCTGCTCGCGGCCCACGCCCGCACTGCGGTCGTCTTCCCGTATCCGGCCGGCGCGGCGACGAGCGTCAACGCCGCTTCATCGCCTGAGTCGAGCGCCTCCATGATGCGCGGCCGCTCGATGAGCCCGGCGGGCGGACGTGGCGGAGCGAGCTTGGCCTCGGTGAGCGGCAGCGGGTCCGCGGCGGCGGGGGCGCCGCCCGCGTGACCCGTCGGGTGTGTCGTCATCGAACCGGCCTCTTTCTCCCCGCCGGCGAGTACAGCGTGGCGGCGGGTGGGCGGACATCACCCGATGCGGGTGATCCGGCCTGCGAGGGGGCTCGTGGCGCGTCGACCAGGCGTCGAGCACGGCGCCGATGAGGGCGTTTCGCAGCGGTGCCGCGGCGCCCGCGGTCACACGGCCCTCAGCTACGTAGCCAGGGCCTTCTGCTTCAGCGCGTCGAACTCGGCCTGCGTGATCGCGCCGCTGTCGAGCAGCTCCTTGGCCTGGCCGATCTCGGATGCTGCCCCCCCGCTTCCTGCGGCCTCCCGCACGTAGCCGTCGAACTGTGCGCGCTGCTCCTGCGCGCGCGCCAGGTTGCGCTCCGTCATCCCGCTGCTCTGCGAGATCAGGTAGACGAACACGCCGAGGTACGGAAGGAGGATCGTGAAGATGAGCCATCCGGCCTTGCCCCAACCGGAGAGGTCCTGACGGCGGAAGATGTCGGCGAAGACCGTGAACAGGAGCCAGAACCACAGCACCCACACGAAGAAAATGACCATCGTCCAGAGCACGTCGAGAAACGGGTAGTCGGCGGCGACGATCATCGCGTCTCCTCTCGTCGGTTCGGCAGTGCTCCGACGCTACGACGGCGGCGGGACTCGCGGTACGCGAACGACGCTGTTCATCCAGGTGAACGCGAACGCGCAGGCCGGCCTCGCGGCCGCGGGGATCGCGACCCGTCGCCCAGCCGCATCGCGGCGAACGCCGGCACCCCTCAGCCGCGGGCAAGCGCAATCACCTATGTGATCGTCGCGGGCAGCCTCGTCGCCGCTCGCCGGGCCCGCGAAGCTCGGCGTCATGCAACGACGGGAGGACCGGCCTTTCGATCGGTACGCCGCGGCCGAGAGATGCCGTGACTGACGAAGTGCCCGCGGCCGTGCCGGAGGAGCACGCGGCGAACCCGCGGCTGCCGTTCCTGCTGGCGGCGGCGATGTTCGTGCTCGTCGTCGACACGTCGTTGATGAACGTGTCGATCGCGTCAGTGGTCAAGGATCTCGACACGACGGTGAGCGCGGTGCAGAGCGCGATCGCCCTCGAGGCCCTGGTCTCCGCTGCGTTCATCCTGATCAGCAGCAAGATCGGCGATCTGTTCGGGCGCAAGCGGGCGTACGTGGTGGGCCTGCTGGCCTACGCCGTCGGCGCGCTCGCGATGACGCTCGCCCAGAGCGTGACCGCGATCATCATCTTCTGGGCGATCATCGGCGGCCTCGGCGCGTCGCTGCTCCTGCCGGCGATGCAGTCCCTGATCCACGGCAACTTCGAGGGTGCGGCGCAGAAGAGGACCTATGCGCTGGTGGGCGCGGCGGCAGCGATCGCCGCCGCGGTCGGGCCGCTCCTCGGAGGCTTCGTCACCACCTACCTTTCCTGGCGCGTCGGCTTCCTGCTCGAGGTCGTCGTCATCGCGGTCGTGCTGTCGCAGATCGGGCTCGTCAAGGACGTCCCGTACACGGGCGCGCGGCAGGCCGACGCCGTTGGCGCGGTCCTCTCCGTCGTGGGCATGGGCGGCGTGGTGCTGGGCATCCTGGTGTGGCAGGAGGGCGGCGACTACGTCGTGCTGCTGATCGCGATCGGCGCGCTCGCGCTCTGGGCGCTCGCCCGCTGGCTGGTGCGGCGCCATCGCGAGGGCAAGGTGACGCTGCTCGATCCGGACCTGTTCGCGCTGCCGCACTTCAGGCTCGGGATCACCGGTCAGATGCTGCAGAACATCACGCTCGGCGGCGCGATGATCGCGCTGCCGATCTTCCTGCAGATCAAGCTCGAATACGACGCCCTGCAGACGGGCCTGTCGCTCGCCCCCCTCTCGCTGACCATGTTCGCCGTCGCGATCCTCGCCGGCCGCCGGTCGCGCGGCCGGCGGCCCGCCAAGATCATCCGGGCCGGGTTCGCGCTGAGCACGCTCGGCCTGGCGCTGATCATCCCGATCGTGCCCCACGCGGACTCCGGCTGGTACCTGGTCATCCCGCTGGTCATCACGGGCGCGGGGCTCGGCCTGCTGGTCTCGCAGCTCAACAACTACGCGCTCGCCCCGATCGACGACGACCGGATCAGCGAGGCGGCCGGGGTCAACTCGGCGGCGGGGTCCTTCGGGCTGTCGTTCGGCCTGGCGGTGGCCGGCGGCGTCCTGCTCGCCACTCTCTCCCTCGCCTTCACGAACATGACGAACGCCAGCCCGGTGATTCCGTCCACACAGCAGCAGCAGATCGCACAGACGCTCGAAGACGACGCCCAGGTCGTGAGCAACACCGAACTCGACAAGGTGCTCGCCGACGAGCCGCCGGCCGTCAGCGACGCGATCCTCACCATCAACACCGACGCGACGAACCTCGCGCTTCAGGTGGCGCTGCTCGTGCCGCTCCTCGCGGGCCTCCTCGGGCTGTTCGATGCGGTGCGCATGATGCGCCTACCGGACATCGAGCCCTCGGCCTCGGTCGAAGCTGCGGCTTTGGCCTGACCGAGTTGGTTTCCCCGCCCGACGACATGACGCCTCGGCACGGGTGCCCTCGCGAGGACGGGCACCCGCCCGCGCCAGTGAAGGATCAGAGCGACCGGTGCTGGCCGCCATACGCGGCCAGCCCGTAGATGACCAGGATGTCGACCGCGAAGATCGCCAGCGACCAGAAGGGGTAGGCCGGAATGGACATGAGCGCGCCGATCGAGCTCAGCCCGGCCACCGTGATGCCGACCCACCGGCCGAACTGGTTGCCGGACCAGATGGAGTAGGCGGCGAGTATCTGGACCGCTCCGAGGATCACCGTCACCCATCCCCAGGTGTTGAGGTTGCTGAGGATGTACCTGGTGTCGTGGATGAAGAAGCTCGAGTCCCCGATCGCGGCGATCCCCCAGATCACGTTCAGGATGCCGACGAGCATCAGCATGATCCCGGCGAACAGGATCCACCCCCCTCCGGCCTCGTCGTACGCCCCGGCGGAGGTCGCCGAGCTCGTGCTCGTCGTTTCCTGAAGGTCTGCGTCGGGTGTGGACATCGTGATCCTCCCTCTCTCCTCGGCATCGTCGAACGTCACGGCTGGCCGCAATACGCATTCCAGCGGCACATGTGGCGATCGTGCACCGCTGCAGCCGGCGCGGCAATGGGGCGCGCATCCCCACGGGCGTATGGCGGGCACACTGGCACGGCACGGGCACTCACCCTTGGGGCCAGGGGTTGTCGACTGACCGCGCATGCGGCCTTACCTGTACTCCGGAGTGGTCGGGACGCCTCGCATCGACGTCACTCTTGATGGCTCCGCTGACGGCACTCCCAATACCATGTGGAGGTTGGTGGATGTGCGCTCGGGCCGGCGTCTGGTGACCGTCGCCCAAAGGAGGGACCGTGATGCCCGACTTCGTTGAGATCTCCGGCAGCCATCGCGAACCGCTGCCCGGGGCGCGCCGCACGACGGACGCGCCGCCGGACGAGAAGGTCCGTATCAGCGTCGTGGTGCGCCGCCGGCCGGGCGCGGCCGGCCATGGCGTCGAGCCGTTGAGCACCAGCCCGGACGCCTCCAGGCTCGAGTTGCGTCAGCGGCTGGCCGAGGAGCGCGGCGCAGACCCGCGCGAGATGGCAAGGGTCGAGCGCTTCCTGCGCGACGCCGGCCTGGACGTGCTGTCGTCCGACCCCGCGACGCGAATCGCCGCGGGCGAGGGAACCGTCGCGCAGGTGAGCGCGGCGTTCGGAGTCTCGCTCGGGCAGTACCAGACCGATGAGGTGACCTACCGCGGGCGCGAGGGCGCCGTGCACGTGCCCGCCGACATCGCTGACCTGGTCGAGGCGGTGCTGGGACTCGACGACCGCCCGCAGGCGCGCAGCCACGTCAAGCCCGGGCGCGGCCTGGACGAGGGCGAGCTGCCGGACCCTGACAGCGAGGCCGACGCCGCGCCCGGCCCGGCCGCGGCGGCGAGGGCGCCGGCGGCCAAGCCGCTGTGGGCGATGGAGGTCGCCAAGCTCTACGGGTTCCCGACGAACAACGGCGCAGGCGAGACGATCGCGATCATCGAGCTCGGGGGTGGCTACAGCGATGCCGACCTGTCGGTGTACTTCGCGCGGGCGAAGATCAGCCCCGCCCCGTCGGTGGAGGCGGTGGCGGTCGACCAGGGCTCCAACCAGCCGGGCGGCGACGCCGATGGCGAGGTGCTGCTCGACATCGAGGTCGCGGGCTCGATCGCGCCCGGCGCGAAGATCGTCGTCTACTTCGCCGACAACAGCGATCGCGGCTTCCTCGACGCGCTCACGACCGCCGCGCACGACACCACGAATGCGGCGTCGGTCATCTCCATCAGCTGGGGCAGCCCGGAAGCCGCGTGGACCACGCAGGCACGCAACGCCTTCGACGGCGCGCTCGCCGACGCCGCAGCGCTCGGCGTCACCGTGCTTGCCGCCGCGGGCGACCACGGCGCCGCCGACGGCGGCGGCGACGGGCACGTCAACGCCGACTTCCCGGCCTCGAGCCCGCACATCGTGGCCTGCGGCGGCACGACGCTCGTCGTCGGCAGCGGGAAGATCGCCTCCGAGGTGGTGTGGAACGACAACGACGGCTGGGCCACCGGAGGCGGCATCAGCTCGGCCTTCGAGGTGCCCGCCTACCAGCACGGCATCTCGATGCCGGCCAACCTCGACGGCTCCGGCAAGCCGGGCCGCGGCGTGCCCGACATCGCCGGCAACGCCGACTCGACGTCCGGCTACATCGTGCGCGTCGACGGGCAGTGGACGGTGGTCGGCGGCACGAGCGCCGTCGCACCGCTGTATGCCGGACTCATCGCTCAGCTCAATCAGACGCTCGGGCGGCCGGTGGGCGCGCTGCTCCCTGTGCTGTACGGGATCCCTGCGGCCGACCGCGCGAACGTCTTGCGCGACATCACGACCGGCAACAACTCGGTGCCCGCAAGCCAGTTCGGCCCCGCGACCGCGGGATACTCCGCCGCTGCGGGATGGGACGCGTGCACCGGCCTGGGCAGCGTCCACGGTGCGGCACTGGCCACGCTCCTGCAGAGCACGATGCGGCACCACGCGGCGCCCGCCTGACGACCGGGCTCTCGACCTGAGCGCCCCAACCGTGTGGCGGTCGTCGCCGTTACAGCAGGCCGCCCTCGTTGGGCGGCTTGCGCATCCCGGGCGGGTCGCGTTGATGACCGCCCTGCGGGGCATAGCGCGTGAGGTCGTGGTCACGGTCGATGCTGTCGCGCTCGGACCTGTCACGCAGGCGCCCGCGGACAGAGCGGGGGCCGGCAGCCCCACCGCCGAGGAGCCCCGAACCCCCCACCCCCAGGACCACGGCGCCGGCGACGATCACGGCGACGACGAGAATCACGATCTCAACAGCTGACATCCGAACCTCCGCTCGCACACTGCGGATCGCGCCTGCTCAGCGAGCCCGGCTTCTCGCCTTTCAGGTCGGCCGGACGGCGCGTGTCTGGGACTGGGAGCGGTTCGACTCTACGCCCAACCGCCGGCCGTTGCGAGTCGCATCTGACGCCCCAGAAGCCGTGTTGCGACGACTGCCGGCTTCCACGCAAGGGCCGAGGGCTCTCGAGGTGGCCGGCCCCGCCGCGGCCGTGCCGGCCGACGCGACGCACAACACGTCGACGCCGTCGTAGACACGGATCCTCGGTCCCGGCGCGATCCTCGCGCCGGGACCGAACGTGAAGGTCCGCGCACTTGCCGGCCCGCGCCCGGGCGAGATCGCCCGCGCCATCTCGGCGGGCGCCGATGGAGAAGCGCGACAGCCTGGCGTATCATCGAGCCACTGTGACCCAGCCCGCGCACACCAGCCGACCCGCCCTTCCGGCGTCGTCCCTGCGCGCGGCGAAGTTGTGGTGGGCCTGCCGCTAGCCGGCAGGCCGCTTCAGATCCTCATCTGAGACCGGCCGCAGTCCCGGCCCGACCCCAGCGGGGCCGGCCACCGCGCGCCCACGGTGATCTCTCACGGCCCCCGTTCGCTGACACGGGCGCCAACCAACCCCAGGAGATGACCATCGTGACCCACACCACAACCCAGCCCAGGCGACAGACACGCGCGGTCACGGCCCGCCGGACCGTCACCCTGACCGGCGTCCAGCCGACCGGGGATCTGCACCTCGGCAACTACATCGGCGCGATCCGGCCGCTGACGGAGATCGCGGCCGACCCGGCCCGCGAGGTGTACGTCTTCGTCGCCGATCTGCACGCGCTCAACAGCCGCCCCGAGCCGGCGGCGCTGCGCGAGCGCTCCCGGCGACTCGCCGCCGCCCTGCTGGCGTGTGGCCTCGACCGCCAGAACGTCCACCTCTACCGCCAGAGCCGGGTGCCCGCCGTCGCCAGGACCGCCGCCCTGCTGAGCAACGTCGTCGCCAAGGGGCTGCTCAACCGCGCCCACGCCTACAAGGCCTCGGTCGCCGCCAACGTCGCGGCCGGACGCGATCCCGACCACGGGGTGAACATGGGCCTTTACGGCTACCCGGTGCTGATGGCAGCCGACATCCTCGCGCTCGACGCCGACGAGGTGCCGGTGGGCGCCGACCAGGCGCAGCACCTGGAGATCGCCGTGGACCTCGCGCAGCAGTTCTCGCGCAGCTACCGCCCCGGCGTGCTGCGCGAGCCGCGTGCGCTCATCGCCCAGGCGACCGCGACGCTCCCCGGCCTCGACGGCCGCAAGATGAGCAAGTCCTACGGCAACGCCATCTCGCTCATGACGGAGCCGGACGACATGCGCAAGCAGATCCGCAGGATCGTCACCGACTCCACGCCGCCGGACCAGCCGAAGGACCCCGACACGTGCACGCTCGTCACCCTGCTGCGTGCGTTCGCCGACCCTGGGACGGTCGCCGCCGTCGAGGAGCGCTATCGCACCGGCGGGATCGGCTACGGCGAGGTCAAGGCGCGGCTCGCGGACGCCATCGATGCGCACGTCGCGCCGATGCGCGACCACTACCACCGCCTGCTCACCGACCCGGCCGAACTCGACGCCCGGCTGGCCGACGGGGAACGGCACGCCGGCCGGCGCGCCGACCGGACGCTCGCCAGGACGATGGCCGCCATGGGGCTGTAGCGTCCGGGGTCGCACGCCCGCGGGAAGGATCGCCTCCGGCGGGCGTCCGCCTAGGTGAGGTCCCGGCCCGCCGGGAGCCCCACGGAACCGATGCCGTACGACGCCGAGGCATAGGACGTGCTCGACGACGCCCACGCGTTCTGGCTGCGCGCGCCCGGGCACGGCGAGATTCGGCCGGTCGCGCTGCCCGAGCCGCAGCGCGACGACGTGGTGGTCCGCACGCTGCGGTCCGGCGTCAGCCGCGGGACCGAGACGCTGGTCTTCCGGGGCAGCGTGCCGCCGAGCCAGTACGCCGCGATGCGCGCGCCGTTCCAGGAGGGCGACTTCCCCGGGCCGGTCAAGTACGGCTACCTCAATGTCGGCGCCGTCGAGGAAGGGCCGCCGGAGCTGCGCGGCCGCACGGTCTTCTGCCTGTATCCACACCAGACGGCCTATGTGGTGCCGGCCGGCGCCGTGTCCGTCGTGCCCGACGACGTGCCGCCCGCCCGTGCCGTGCTCGCCGGCACGCTCGAGACCGCCGTCAACGCCCTGTGGGATGCGCCACCGCTGGTCGGCGACCGCGTCGCGGTCGTCGGCGCCGGGATGGTCGGCTGCTGCGTCGCCCGCCTGCTCGCCCGGTTCCCGGCGGTCGACGTCACGCTCGTCGACGTCGACGCCTCACGAGCCGAGGTCGCGGCCGCGCTCGGCGCCGGCTTCGCGCGGCCGGACGACGCCGTCGGCGGGTGCGACCTGGTGGTGCACACGAGCGCGACGTCGGCCGGGCTTCAGTGCGCGCTCGACCTGCTCGCGCCCGAGGGGACGGTGCTCGACCTCAGCTGGTACGGCGACGCCGACGTGCGGCTCTCGCTGGGCGGCGCGTTCCACGCGGGCCGTCTTGCGCTGCGCGCCAGCCAGGTCGCGACGGTCTCCCCCGCCCGCAGCGCGCGTCGCACGTCGGCCGACCGGCTGGCCCTCGCGCTGGACCTGTTGCGCGACCCGGCCTTCGACGTGCTCGTCACCGGCGAGTCGCGGTTCGAGGAGCTGCCCGGCGTCATGGCGCGCCTGGCCGCGGGGAGCCTGCCCGCGCTCTGCCACACCATCACCTACGAGGGGTGACGGGCGCGTGTACAGCGTGACCGTCCGTGACCACATGATGATCGCCCACAGCCTGCGCGGCGACGTGTTCGGGCCCGCGCAGCGCCTGCACGGGGCGACGTACGTCGTGGACGTCACCTTCCGCCGCGCGACCCTCGACGCCGACGGCATCGTGATCGACATCGGCCGCGCGGCGCAGGCGCTGCGCGCCGTGGTGGGCGAGCTCGGCTACCGCAACCTCGACGACGAGGCCGACTTCGCGGGTATGAACACCACCACCGAGGCGCTCGCCCGCGTCGTGGCGGACCGGCTCGCCGAGAGCGCGCGGGCGGGTGCCCTCGGCGACGGCGGGCCGGAGCTCGACGGGCTGGTCGTCACGCTGCACGAGTCCCACGTCGCGTGGGCGAGCTACGAGCGGCCGTTGTGACGGAGGTCCACGTCGTCGTCCCCGAGGGCATCGACGACCCCACGCGCCCGAGCGGCGGCAACACCTACGACCGCCGGGTCTGCAGCGAGCTCGGCGCGCTCGGCTGGTCGGTGCGCCGTCATCCGATCGCCGGCGCCTGGCCGCGGGCCGGCGCGGCGGGGCACGCCGCGCTGGCGCGCGCGGTCCCGCAGATCCCCGACGGCGCCGTGGTGCTGCTCGACGGGCTGGTCGCCTGCGCCGCCCCCGAGGCCCTCGTGCGCCAGGCACGCCGGCTGCGGCAGGTCGTGCTCGTGCACATGCCGCTGGGCCACCGCCCGCGGGACGGCGAGATCGGGATGGTCCGGGCGCGCGAGCGCGCGGCCCTCGCGGCGGCCACCGCCGTCGTGACGACCAGCGCCTGGACGCGGCGCCGGATCGGCGAGCTGTACGCGCTGCCGGCCGACCGGGTCCATGTCGCCGAGCCCGGGGTCGACGCGGCCGGCGTCGCGCCCGGAAGCTCGGCCGGCGACGCGCTGCTCTGCGTCGCGGCGGTGACGCCCGACAAGGGGCACGACGTGCTGCTCGACGCGCTCGCGACGGCGACGGACCTGTCCTGGCGCTGCGCGTGCGTGGGCAGCCTGGACCGCGACCCGGCGTTTGCCGGCGACGTGCGCCGCCGCGCGCAGGACGGCGGGCTGGGCGACCGGGTGCGCTTCGCGGGACCACGGACGGGCTTGGAGCTCGACCGAGCCTACGCTGCCGCGGACCTGCTCGTGCTCGCCTCGCGCGCCGAGACGTTCGGCATGGTCGTCACCGAGGCCCTGGCCCGCGGCGTGCCGGTCCTCGCCGCCGACGTCGGCGGGGTCCCCGAGGCCCTCGGGCACGGAGCGGACGGTACGCGGCCCGGGCTGCTGGTCGCGCCCGGCGACCCCGCGGCTCTCGGCGCCGCGCTGCGGGCCTGGCTGGGCGACGCGGACCTGCGCGGCCGGCTGCGCCGCGCCGCCCGCGAGCGGCGCGCCTCGCTGCGCGGGTGGCCGGCCACGACGTCGGTCGTCGCCGGCGTCCTCGCGGGAGCGGCGCGATGAGCGCGCCGGCCGTCCGCGTCAGCCCGGAGTGGCTCGCCCTGCGCGAGCCGGCCGACGCGGCGGCGCGCTCGCCCGAGCTCGCGCAGCGCCTCGGCCGGCACCTCCCCCCCGCCGGGCGCCTCGTCGTCCACGACCTCGGCGCGGGCAGCGGCGCGATGGGCCGCTGGCTCGCGCCGCGGCTGGCCGGGCCACAGCACTGGGTGATGCACGACCGGGATGCGGCCCTGCTGGAGCGTGCGGTCGCCGACCCCCCGGGGCCGGCCGCCGACGGGGCCGCGGTCACCGTCGAGGCGAGGCGGTCCGACATCACCCGGCCGGCGCCGGACGATCTCGCCGGCGCGAGCCTCATCGTCGCCTCGGCGCTGCTCGACATGCTGACCGCGGACGAGCTGACCGGGATGCTCAGCGCCTGCACCGCAATCGGGCGTTGCCCGATGCTGCTCGCGATGACCGTCGTCGGTCGCGTCGCCCTGACCCCGGCGGAGCCCCTGGACGCGCACGTCGCCGCCGCCTTCAACGCCCACCAGCGGCGCGCGACGACGGCGGGCCGCCTGCTCGGTCCCGACGCCGTCGACGCCGCCTCCGAAGCGCTGCGGCGAACGGGCGCGGAGGTCCTCGTCCGGCCGAGCCCGTGGCGCCTCGATGGGGCCCACGCCGACCTGACGGTCGAGTGGTTCGACGGCTGGCTCGCCGCCGCCTGCACGCAGGAGCCCGCGCTGACGGCCGACGCCGGTGCCTACCGCGACCGGCGCCTGGCGCAGGCGGCCGCCGGGAAGCTCGCGATCACCGTCGACCACGCCGACCTGCTGGTGGCGGCGTGACGACCGCCGTCGACCCGGTACGCAGCACCACGAGCCGCCGCACCGCGTGGCGGTGGGCCCGCCTCGCCGCCGCCGCCACGACGCTCGCCGTCCTGGTCTGGCGCCTGGGCACGGGCCCGTTCCTCGACGGCCTGCGCACCGTCGACGGCGGGGCCCTGGCGGCCGCGGCCGCCCTCGGCGTGCTGACCACCGTGTGCTGCGCGTGGCGCTGGAGGATCGTGGCCCGCGGCCTGGGCGTCGAGCTGCCGCTGGGCACGGCGGTGACCGCGTACTACCGCTCGCTCTTTCTCAACGTCACGCTGCCCGGCGGGGTGGTGGGCGATGTCCACCGCGGGATCAGCCACGGCCGCGACACGAGCGACGTCGGCCGCGGCCTGCGCGCCGTGGCGTGGGAGCGCTCGGCCGGGCAGGTGGTGCAGGCCGTCCTCACCCTCACCGTGCTGCTCATCGTGCCGTCCCCCGTACAGGCGGCCATGCCGCTCGTGGCGCTCGGGCTCGTCGTCGGGGTGGCCGGCGTCGCGCTGGCGGCACGTGTGCGGCCCGCCACCGGCCGGTCGCGGTGGGCGCGGCTGCGCAGCGCCGCGGCCCGCGACGTGCGCGACGGGCTGCTCGCCAGGCGGGCGTGGCCGGCCATCGCCCTCGCGTCGGCGCTGATCGTCGCCGGCCACGCAGCCACGTTCCTGATTGCCGCGCGAACCGCGGGCGCGACCGCGCCGCTGTCGCGGATGCTGCCGCTCGCGCTGCTCGTGATGCTCGCCGCGGTGCTGCCCAACATCGGCGGCTGGGGGCCGCGCGAGGGCGTGACGGCTTGGGCGTTCGCCGCCGCCGGCCTGGGCGCGTCACGCGGGGTCGCGACTGCGGTTGTATATGGCGTGATGGTGTTCGCCGCCACCCTGCCGGGCGCCGCGGTCCTCGTGGCCGCCTGGGCGCGCCGGACCCGGTGGGTGCCGTGGCGCGAGCGGCCATTCGCTCGCGGGCCCGGGATCCTCGCGCCGCGCGACGGAGCCACGGATGTCTGACCGCCCCTACACCCTGCTCAGCTGCAGCGTGTCGCTCGACGGCTACCTCGGCGACCACAAACCGCGCCTCGCGCTGTCCAACGAGGCCGACTTCGATCGGGTCGACGAGGTGCGCGCCTCCTGCGACGCGATCATGGTCGGCGCCGTCACCGTGCGGACCGACAACCCGCGGCTGCTCGTGCGCTCACGGCGCCGCCGCGACCAGCGCACCGCCCGCGGGCTCGCACCGTCTCCGATGAAGATCACGGTGACCAACCGGGTGGACCTCGACGCGCGTTCGAACTTCTTCACCGCCGGCGAGGCCGAGAAGCTCGTCTACACGCCGAGCCCGCGGGTGCCCGACGCCCGCGCGCAGCTCGGGCCGGTGGCGACGATCGTGGACGGCGGCCGGCGCGTGCGAATGCGCCGCCTCAGCGAGGACCTCGCCGACCGCGGCGTGGAGCGGCTGATGGTCGAGGGCGGCGGAGTCGTACACACCCAGTTCCTGGCCGACGACCTCGTCGACGAGCTGCAGCTCGTCGTGGCGCCCTTCTTCGTCGGCGACTCGAGCGCGCCGCGCTTCGTCACCGACGGTCGCTTCCCGTGGAACTCTGGGCGGCGCGCGACGCTCGCCGAGGTGCGCCAGATCGGTGACGTGGTGCTGCTGCGCTATGCGCTCTCTCCCCGCTTCGAGGAGGACTGACGACCGCTGCCTCAGCGCATCGGCCCGCAACCACCGGCGGCCGCGTAGCTGCAGACGCCGGCCCTCCGCGACAGTGGCTGGCCGGCCTGGACGGCGTCCGCGGCCTGGCGGCGCTCTTCGTCGTCGTCAACCACGTCTTCCTGCGCACCTTTCCCGGCTACCCGGTGGACCACGCGCCGTTGTGGGCCGCCTGGTTCATCTACGGGCGCTTCGCGGTCGTGGTCTTCATCGTGCTGTCCGGCTTCTCGCTGGCTCTGTCACCGGCGCGCCACGGCTGGCGACTCGACGGGCTCTCCCCGTTCGCGCGCCGGCGGGCTCTGCGCATCCTGCCGGCGTACTACGCCGCGCTCGCCTTCAGCCTCGCGGTCGCGTGGCTGGTCGTCCCGCCGCCGGGGCAGGGTGTGCCCGACGTGAAGTCGGTCGTCGTCAACGGCCTGCTGGTGCAGAACCTCGTCGGCGCGCCCACCCCCGACCAATCGTTCTGGTCGATCGCCGTCGAGGCCCAGCTGTACGTCGTGTTCCCGCTGCTGCTGCTGACGGTGCGCCGGTGGGGCGCCATCGTCATGGTCACCGGCGTGACGCTCGTCGTGGCGGCAGTGGGGATCTTGGCCCCGTACGTCTCCCGGCTGGACGTCCTCGTGATCCAATCGCCGCCCGACCTCGCTGCGCTGTTCGCGATCGGCGTCGTGAGCGCCGGCATCGTGGGCGCGAGCAGGGCTCGCCGGTCGTGGCCTTGGGCTGGGCTCGCGCTCGCCGCCGCGGCGCCCGTCTTCGCGACGATCGGGTGGCAGGGCTCGGTGTGGACGCTCGACCACCTGTTCTGGGTCGACCTCGCCCTGGGCCCGGCCATCGCGTGTCTTCTGGCCGGTCTGGCCACCGGCCGTCCGGCGCCTCTCCTGCGCCTTCTCGAGGCGCGGCCGATCCGCAACCTCGGCGCGTCGTCCTACAGCCTGTACCTGACGCACGGCCCGATCGTCGTCGTCGTCTACGAGAAGATCGTCGCGGGCCGGGTCGGCCAAGGTGTTCCTGCCTTCGTCGTCTCGCTCGCCCTGGTGCTGCCGCTGACGATCGCGTTCGCGCGGGTCTTCGCATCCGTCTTCGAGACCCCGTTCCGGCCCAGTCGCAGCCGGTCTAATCCGGGCCGCGGCGATCGAGGTCGAACAGCTCCGTCAGGTCGCTGATCGCGCTCAGGCCGTCGCGCGGAGGGGCGGCCGCGCCGTGGGTGTCGTGGCCGGGACCCGTCGGCGTCGCGTGGTCGAACGCGTGGTTGCGCGAAGCGAGCGTGGGCAGGCCGTGCAGGCGCTCGATCAGCTTGAGGGTCGACACGTGCTCGGCGGGCAGGCGCGTCGCGACGACGCCCCGGCG
Organism: uncultured Actinomycetes bacterium; assembly: GCA_963807305.1. Taxonomy (GTDB): domain Bacteria; phylum Actinomycetota; class Thermoleophilia; order Solirubrobacterales; family Solirubrobacteraceae; genus JAOPZW01. The sequence goes on along the minus strand of CAWEBN010000005.1, from coordinate 1,201,521 downwards.
CCGCAGCATCGGCGAGATCACCCAGAGCGGCACGCGGATGCCAAGCCCGTACGCGTCGACCTGCGGGGGCGCGACGTGGTCGAAGAGGCCGCCGTGCTCGTCGTAGCTGAGCAGGAACGCCGACCGCAGCCAGAGCGGAGACGTCCGCAGCGCGCCGATGGCCTGCTGCTGGAGGCGCATCCCGGCCGAGACGTCGTGGGGCGGGTGCTCGTCGAGGTGCTCCGCGTAGCTCGGGATGAGCCACGAGACGGCCGGCAGCGTGCCGGCCGCGCAGTCCAGCAGGTACTCGTCGTAGGTGCCCGACGTCCGCGGGTCATCCGCCCAACGGCTCCAGAACCACGCCACGTTGTCGACGTCGCTCGTGAGGACGTCCTCCAGGCCGCCGCGGTTGTAGATCCTCCAGGTCACCCCCGCCTCGTCGAGGAGGTCGAGGATGATCGGCCACTCCCCCGAGTCGAAGATCCCGAAGCAGCAATAGCCGTTGCTCGTGATGCCGCCCGAGGTGCCGGACATCAGGTAGAAGCGGTTGGGCGAGGTCGGGCCGAGGATCGAGCAGAAGTAGTTCGCGCACAGCACGGCCTCGGGAGCGTCCAGGAGTGAGTAGTAGAACGGCAGCTCGTCCGCGGTGTAGAAGCCGATCGCGGCGTTGCCCGAGCTCTTGAAGAAGCCGTCCATCCGCCCGCCGTCGTACTGGAGGTGCGCCGCGGCCCACGAGTGGTGGGGGTCGGCGCTGCGCAGCGCGGTCTGGTGGAACACCGGGTGCCGGCCACCGGACGCGTCCGGCTGGGAGAAGCCCGGCGGCGGGCCGAAGCCGCGGCGCTGCACCTGCGGCGCGAAGCCGAAGTAGCTGTCGAACGAGCGGTTCTCCTGACAGGAGATCACGAGATTGCGGATCGGCGGGTCGCCGCGCCGGCCCGTCCGACGGGCGCGCGCCGCGGTCGGCGCGGTCGCCCACACCGATCCGCCGAGCAGCGCGACGCCCGCCGCGCCGGAGCGCGCCAGCAACGCCTTGCGCGTGAACCCGGCGGATCCGTCCATCGCGTTCTTCGCGATGGTCAACCGCTCGCCGGCGACGAGCCGAACGTCGTGAGGAAGCGGTCGCGGAACGCGCTCATCGGCCAGACCGGCGCCTGCGGGCTCGGCAGCAGGCCGTTCTGCCAGCCCCATCCGGCGATCTGGTCCGTCACCTTCGGGTCGTGGGCGATGATCGAGATCGGCACGTCGTGGGTGGCGCCCTGGCCGGTGACGATCGGGGGCTGATGGTCGCCCAGGAGGACGACCACGAGCTTGTCGTCGCCGTAGTGCTGCACGTAGGAGATGATCGTGCTCATCGTGTACTCGATCGAATGGCCGTAGGCGGTGCGGGCGCGACGTGCGTCGCCGAAGAGCGAGGCCCGCGTGGACTCCTCCGCGGGGACGCGGTCGAAGATCGAGCCGTCGCCGACGGCGTCCCAGGGGATGAGCCGCGGGATGCGCGTCCACGGCGTGTGGCTCGAGATGAGGTCGACCTCGGCGAAGACCGGGGGCCGTTGGCGCTTGGCCAGCTCGAGGCGGTGCAGGCTCGAGAGGACGTACTGGTCGGGCATCGGGGGCAAGCCGAAGCCCGGCCCGCGGTAGCCGACGTTGCGGCGGTCGTAGACCTTGTCGTAGTGGTAGAAGCTCGAGCCCTCCGGCCACGTCCGCTTGTTCACGGGGTCGTCGACGACCGCCCGCCACCCGGCCCGCTTGAACGCGCCGCTCAGCGTGACGCGGTCGCTCTTGACGAGCTGGTCGTAGCCCCGCTGGGTGCCGATCCGGATCCCCGACTGCAGGGTGGAGTGCGCCAGCCAGCTGAGCCCGCCGAAGGTCGACGACGTCAGGAACGCGCTGCGCGAGGAGAAGCCTCCCGCCCGTAGCTGCGCGGTGCCCTTGTCGAGCACGGTGTCGATCCCGGGCGAGAAGGACGAGCCGTGGACCGCGACCCTCCCGTAGCTCTCGACGAACAGCAGCAGGACGTCCTTGCCGCGCAGGCCGGTCAGCAGCTGGTCGCCGGGCGTGGTGCGGAAGCGGTCGCGGGGGATCTCGCGGGCGAGGATCTGCTGAGCGTGCAGGCCCGTTCGGACCGCCTGCACCTCGCGCACGGCGAGGGAGGCCGCGCTCGTGGAGGCCACCGGCGCGCCGAGGACGCGCAGGGCCACCCAGAGGACGCCGAGCACGGCGGCGGCCCGGAGCGCCCAGTCGCGGTGCCCGGCCGCGACGCGCGTGAGGCGCAGCAGCGCCAGGACCGGGAGCGCGAGGAGCCCGACGACGAGCACGACGATGGCGGCGATGGCCAGGTTCGCGGTCGACCGGCCGATCGCGTCGCGCAGCGTCTCGACGCCGATTCCGACGTAGCTCGAGTCCGAGACGGGATCGAAGGGCCGGTCGTAGGCCGTGATGAACCCCATGTCGAGGACCTTCACGACCACGAGCACCGCCAGCAGCGTGCCCGCGACCACGGCCAGCACGCGGCGCGGGACGGTGGGTAGGAGAACGGCAACGGCGACGACGACGAGCAGCTCGAGGGGCAGCCGCGCGAAGGCACCGACGGTGAGGAACCTGGGCTGGTCCGGCGCGACGACGGCAGCCCAGAGGAGCAGCAGGGCGAGGACCGTGACCGCCACGGCGAGGCCTGTGCGCAGCGGCCCGCGCTCGGGCGGACCGACGCGGGCCTGCGGCATCTCATCGCGCGCGGCGTCCCGGTGGCGCCACAGCCACCACACGCACTCCCCCATCGACGCCGCCAGCGCGGCGAGCGCGGCGGCCAGGAGAGCCTGCGTGAGCGCCAGGGGCAGCACCTCGGCGGCCGCGACCGTCAGCACGATCCCCTGCGCCGCCGCGACGATCCTGCGCCAGCGGCGGGGCGGCAGCGGTGCGCGCATCCACGGGAGCAGCCACTCGCCGGCGAGGAACAGATACCGCGCCGCCCCGATCGCGAGGACCCAGGCGCCGACCGAGGGAGCGACGTAGACGCTCAGGGCGAGGATCAGGAACGCGTCGACCTCGCCGTCGAAGCGCGCGCCCAGCCCGGTCGCCGTCCCGGTGCGCCGCGCCATCCATCCGTCGGCCGCGTCCAGCGCGAGGGCGACGGCGGCGAGGGTCACGAGCAGCGCGACCGGCGTGTCGTGCGCGAACGAGTCGGCGGCCAGCGCGGCCACGCCGACGGCGAGCGTGGCGCGCGCGAGCGTCAACCACGACGCCGGGCCCAGCCGCTCATCGCGACGGCGCGCGAGGCCGCGCGCCAGCGCCGCCGCCATGGTCGCGGCGCAACCGACCCCGACGGCCCAGCCGGCGGCGCCGAGCCCGGCGGTCCCGGCCAGGACCGCGAGCAGCAGCACTTGGGCGATCAGCCCGATCGCCGGGCCCGCCTGACTGGCTCGCACCGCGCCTCCGAGGTCGTGAGTTCGTCGAGGACTGACGTTAATCCGGACGCCCGCGCGCGGTCGTACCTTCCCGGCGCCGGCTGCGGCAAGATCCGGGGCCGATGGCGCCGCGTGGAGCATGGCCGTGAGGCAGGAGGACCGCGCGGCGTTCGATCGCGCACTGCACGGCGCACGGGTGTCCGCCTACGCCCCCGGCGAGTTCGTCGGGCAGGAGAGCTTCATGACCGCGGGCGAGATCCGCGCCCTGGCGGCGCGGGCCGGCATCGGCCCCGGAGTCAGGGTGCTGGACCTGTGCTGCGGGATCGCCGGGCCCGGGCGGTTCCTCACGAAGGAGCTGGACTGCGACTACCTCGGAGTAGACGCCGGCGCCGGCGCCCTCGCCATCGCCCGCGAGCGCGCGGGCGACCTGCCCTGCCGCTTCGCGATCGCGACGATCCCGCCCCTCCCCCCCGGCCAGTTCGACGTCGTGCTCCTGCTCGAGACGCTGCTCGCCTTCGAGGACAAGGACGCGCTGGTCCGCGACATCACCGCGGCCCTGCGGCCCGGCGGGCGGTTCGCCTTCACGCTCGAGGAGGGGGCGCCGCTCACGGCGGCCGAGCGGGCGGCGATGCCCGACGCTGAGACGGTCTGGCTCACCCCGCTCGACGAGATGGCCGCGTCCCTGCAGCGGGCCGGGCTCGTCGTCACGTGGCAGGAGGACCACAGCCGCGCGCACCGCGCGGCGGCGCAGGCGCTGGAAGCCGCGTTCGCCGCGGACGCCGAGCACATCGCCGCGCAGATCGGCCGCCGGGCGCTGGACGACCTGCTCGCCGCCCACCGGCTGTGGATCGAGTGGCTGGACGCGGGGCGGGTGCGCAAGTTCGCGGTGGTGGCGCAGCGGGCCTGGGTCAACCAGCCTGCTCGGCTGCGGGCACCAGGTAGCCGGTGACGTGCAGCTCGCTGTGCGGCGGGATCATCCGGAGCGGGGTCCAGGTCATCCCGAGCGCGCGATGCGGAGCGCTGGTGGCCGCCTCGATCTCGAGCTCGCCGTTGACCCGGCGGACCCGCGCGTCGAGTTCGAGCGGGATCGAGCGGTCGCGGGCGAACAGCCACCCGCGCACGCTCAGCGTGTCGCCCTGCAGGACGACCGAGTCCGAGACGAACTGCACGCTCGGGTGGTTCTCGGCGTCGAAGAACGGGGCCGAGCGCAGGTGCTGATCGCGCTTGGGGTTGCCGGTCTGCACGCTGGCAGCGTCGATCGTCAGCTCGATCGCCGGGTCAGCGCCCAGGTCGAGCCGGCCCTCGTAGTCGTCGAAGTGGCCTTTGACGGTCGCCAGGCCCCAGAAGTGCCCGACGCGGAACTCGACATTCGAGCGCTGCGGGTCCAGCTCCCAGCGGCCGACGAGGGTGTCGGCGGGGCGATGGTCGTGGAGGGTCTTCATGGCGAACTCCTTGGTTTCTCATCTCGGCGGTGCGTGTCGGTTCAGAACTCCTGACACGCGAGCAGCCGCGAATGTGACGGATGAGCAACCAAGGAAGGCGCGGCTAACAGGAGCCGCGCCGGCATCGCCGGCCAACGGTAAGCCGTGGCCGTGCGCGCCGGGGGGTGAGGCGGTCAGGCCCCCGCGCCGTCGGCGACCTCGCGCAGCAGTGCAGCGATGCCGCGAGCCCCCGCGCCCACGACTTCGTCAACACACCGGGCTTCGCGCAGGCGCTGGTGTGGACCACGGCGCCCGGCCCGACGCTGCCCTTCGATGGGGCCGATCCCACTCCGGATGCACCGTCCCTCGTGCCCGACCCCGGGGCGACGAGCTTCATCGTCCTCACCTTCCCGCCGGATGCGGTGTACGCCGACAGCGGGTTCGACGGAGCGGCCGCCGCCCAGGAGGCCGCCGAGCACTCACCGGGCATCGCCGAGACGCTCGAGCCCGACAGTCCGGGCATGCACACGACCCCGACGATCGACTACAACGTCGTCCTCGCCGGCGAGGTCTGGCTCGAGCTGTCCGATGGAGCCGAGGTCAGGCTCGTCGCCGGCGACGTCGTGGTGCAGCACGGCGCTCGTCATGCGTGGCGCAACAAGTCGGACCGGCCGGCGACGATCGCCGCGATCCTGATCGGCGCCCAGCGGGCCGGCTAGCGCCGCGAGGGATCGTTGGGTACGGCGACGTCCGGCGCGTAGCCGAGGCGACGTGCCTGCTCGAGGTCGACGACCTCGCGTCCGAATGGGGTCAGCGACACCGCGATCAGCTTGAAGTTGGCCAGCCCGAGCGGGATGCCGATGATGGTCAGGCACATCGCGACCCCGGTGATCAGGTGCCCCAGCGCCAGCCACCAGCCCGCCAGCACGAACCAGATGATGTTGCCGATCAGCGACCCGGCCCCCGCATCCGGTCGGCGGATGATCGTGCGGCCGAACGGCCAGAGGCAGAACAGGGCGATGCGCGCCGACGCGATGCCGAACGGGATGGTGATGATCAGGACGAACATGATCAGCGCCACGACCGCGTACCCGAGGGCCATCAGCAGCCCTCCGAAGACCAGCCAGATCAGGTTCAGGAGAACGCGCACTGCACCGACTGTAGTACCGCTCAGGCGGCGTCAGGGATCGGCGCGCGACTCGCGCCCGACTACGTGCGGTCGGCCTCGCGCTCGTCCAGTCGCAGGGCGGCGGCCTCGGCGGACGCCGAGCGGCGCGGGGGCTCGGCTCGCTCGCGGCCCGCGTGCGGCACGTTCGCCTGAACCGCTCCGAGCTGGCGCAGGATGGCCAGCTCGGTCGGGCTGTGCCACTCCTCCACCACGTGCCCGTCCGCCACTCGCAGCAACGTCAGGCCCTCCACGTCGAAAGCCAGACCGGTCGGGGCGACGCCGAGGTAGTTGCCGCTGTGGGTGCCCTGCAGCCGGTAGCGCAGCGCGACGCGGTCGGCCTCGACCACGAGGTCCTCGACCGTCAGCTGGGCGTCGGGAAAGGCCTCCCACAGCGCCTCGTGAAACGCGTGCAGGCCATCGCGGCCCTGCAGGCCGGCCGGGTAGCCGTGGAGGACCACGTCCGGGTCGTAGGCGTCGAAGAACGCGTTGCGGTCCTCGCGCTCGTTGAAGCGGGCGAAGGCGTCGGCGGCCAGTCCCCGGATGTCGTCGTCGCCCATCGGCGCTACATGTCCTGCCCGCCGTTGACGGCCCAGACCTGGCCGGTGATGTAGCCGGCCGCGTCGGCGGCGAGGAAGTGCACGACCCGGGCGACCTCCTGCGGGCGACCCAGGCGCCCGAGCGGCACCTGGCCGCGGATGCGGTCGAGGACCTTCTCGGGCACGGTCTCGAGCATCTCGGTCTCGATGAAGCCGGGCGCGACCGTGTTGACGGTGAGCCCGACCTCGTTGCCGTCGAGCTTGTCGGCCTTCTTGAGCGCGAAGGCGGCCTCCTTGGCCAGCGACGTGGTGAGGCCGAAGAGGCCGGACTTCGAGGCGGCGTAGTTCGTCTGGCCGATGTTGCCGGTCTGGCCGATGATCGACGAGATGTTGATGATCCGCCCGGTCCCGCGCTCGATCATGTGCTCGAGCGCGGCGCGGGACATGAAGAAGGCCCCTGAGAGGTTGACGGCCAGAACCTTGTACCAGTCCTCGTCGGTCATCTTGAAGATCGTCTTGTCCGAGGTGATGCCGGCGTTGTTGACGAGGATGTCCAGACGCCCGTGGTGGTCGATGACCTCCTGCACGGTGCGCCGGCAGTCCTCGGCCGAGCCGACGTTGCCCTGGTGGATGGAGACCGGGATCTCGTCCTTGGAGAGCTCGGCCTGGAAGGCCTCGGCGCGCTCGCGATCGCGGCCGTAGCCGGCGGCGACGGCGGCCCCCTGGGCGGCCAGGCTGTGGCAGATGGCGGCGCCGATGCCGCGCGTGCCGCCGGTGACCATGGCCACGCGGCCCTTGAGCTTGTCGCCGACGGTCTCGAACGACTCGGATTCGGTGCGGGTGATGGGCATCTCTTGAACTCTCTCCTGTTGGGACTATGCGTCGGAGCGCTCGCCGAGCCACTCTGCGATGTGGGGCCAGACGTCCTTGCGCGCCTTGGAGCCGGCCATCAGGCCGATGTGCCCGCCAGGCCGGTCGAGGTGCGTGACGTCGGCGCTTGCGACCTGGTCGAGCACCGGCAGGGTGCCCTCACGCGGGGCTATGTGGTCCGCTCCGGCGGTGACGACGAGCAGGTTCTGCTCGACCGTGGACATGCTGGCGCGGCGCTCGCGCAGGCGCATGCGCCCGCGGACCAGGCGGTTCTCCTTGTACATCCACGTGATCCACTCGCGATAGGCACGGCCGGGGAACGGCGGGTTGTCGGCCACCCACTTGGCCATCGCCTGGTAGGCGTCGCGCCGTGCCTCGCCGGCGAGCACCTGCTCCCAGAGGCGGCGGTAGGTCGTCCAGTAGTTGGTGACCGGCTTCATGAGCTTGTTGGCCCAGTCGACGGTCCGCCCCGGCACCGCTCCGTAGACGTCGGCGACGCGATCGACGTCGAAGGAGTCGCGCGCCACCCAGGTGGAATAGAGCGACCCGGTCGTGTCGATGGGCGTGGTGAGCAGGACGAGATTGCGCACGGTGGTGGCGGGCTCGAGCGCGCAGTGCAGCAGCGACAACGTGCCGCCGATGCACCACCCGAGCAGGGTGGCCTCCTCCTGCCCCGAGGCATGGCGCACCTCGCGCAGCGCAGACGGGATCTCGTCGCACACGTAATGCTCGAGGCCGAGGTCGGCGTCGGCGTCGTCGGGCACGCCCCAGTCGAGCAGGAAGACGTCGTAGCCCTCGTCGAGGAGGAACTCGACGAACGAGTTGCCCGGGCGGAGGTCGAAGATGTCGGGGCGGTTGATGAGGGCGAAGACGAGGAGGACCGGCACCCCGTAGGTGCGCGTGGACGAGCGGTAGCGGTAGAGCGTCGTCGTGCGGTGCGTCCACACCACGTCCTTCGGCGTCACGGCGATCTGCGCGTCGCGCTCGGTCAGCACGATGTTGCTGAACTCGAGGGCGGCGATCGGCGTACGCGCGATGCGCTCGAGCGCGTTCATCGCGATGCGCGCCGGCGGGCGGACGCCGGCTTGGCGCGGGTCGCGGGCTTGGCGCCGTTGTCCCGCGAGGCGTCGACCTGATCGCGGAGGCGCTCGACCTCCTGGAGGACCTGCTCGAGCTTGTCCTCGGTGCGGCCGAGCTGCTTCGCCAGGCGCGTGATGTCGCGCCGCCCGGCGAGCCGCAGGTTGCTCCAGACGAGGTCCATGGCGTCGAAGCCGATCCGCGTGATGGCGACGACGTTCTCGGTCGCCATCGCCAGCACCTCGCCGAACGACTCCCGGGAGACCGCGCGCTCGGCGGCCTTCGCCACCCGCGATTCGGCCTCTTCGTAGAGGCGGCGAGCCTCTTCCTCCGGCGTGGGACGCTGTTCGGTCATTGGTAGAGCGTATGCCCGAAGCGTCACTAGGATGAACCCGCATGCCCGAAGGAGCACCAGGCGAGCGCCTCGGGGAGATCATCCGCCGCCAGCGGGAGCTGAGCGATCTGTCCATGCGCCAGTTCGCGAGCCTCGCCGGCATCTCCAATCCGTACCTCTCGCAGATCGAGCGCGGCCTGCGCGAGCCGTCCGATCGTGTGCTCGACGCGATCGCCGCAGCCCTGCAGGTCTCGGCCGACACGCTGTACGAACAGGCCGGGATGACGGTCGGCGAGGAGCCCGAGACGAGCGCAGTCGAACAGGCCGTCCGCGAGGACCCGCGCCTGACCGGACGTCAGCGCCAGGCGCTGCTCGAGGTCTATCGCGCCTTCGTCGCGCATGCGCGCCCGGCGCCGCGGTCGCGTCCCCGCAACAGCTGAAGCGGCTAGGGCGCCGGAATGGCGCGAGCCCGTGGGGTGCGCGACCGTGCGCGCCCGCGGGCACGCGCGCCGTCCGCGCCCGGTCGCGAATGCTCGAGCACGGACGCCATCACGACGGGCCAGTGGTCGCGCAGCGCCTCGGTGCCCATGAACAGCCCGAGGTGGCCGCCCGACGTCGTGCGCCGCGTGATCCGCTCGGCGGGAGTGGAGACGGCGTCGGCCAGGGCGAAGACCTGCTCGGGCGGCGTGATGTGGTCGGTGGCGCCGGCGAGGAGGTTGACGGGGCAGTCGATGCGTCCGAGGTCGACCGTGTCGTCGTCGATGCTCAGGATTCCGCCGATGAGCTGGTTGTCGCGGAAGAGGTGCTCGACGAGCCACAGATAGAAGGGTCCGGCGATGTCCTGTGTGTGCTTGAACCAGTCCTCGAAGGCCCGGTAGCGCTCGACATGGCCGGCGTCACGGACATGCGCCAGCAGCTGCAGCTGCTTGCCGACCTCGTTCTCCGGCTTGATGACGATGAAGCCGCCGAGCAGGAACTCGCCCTTGAGCACGCCGTTGCCCTGGCGGACCAGGGCCCGGAAGAAGGACAGGTCGTCATCGCTGAGCGCCTCGACGCTTTCGTGGATGAGGGCACCGCCGGCATGGAAGTCGATCGGCGCGCCGGCGATGGTGAGCGTGTTGACGCGCTCGGGGTGCAGCGCCGCATAGATGGCGGCCAGCCAGCCGCCCTGGCAGTCGCCCACGAGGTTGACGCGTCCGCGGCCGCCCGCCTTCTGCACCGCGGCGTGCACCTCGGCCACGTAGTCGGTGATCGTCGCGTCCTTGGTCTCCTGCGTGACGCCGATCCAGTCGAGCGCGTAGAGGCGCTCGAGCCCTGCGGCCAGGATCGTCTGCATCTGGCTCTGCGCGGAGCTGTAGTCGACGATGCACGAGTCATGGCCCGCCTGCGGGGGCAGCACGAGGGTGGGCACGACATCCGCCGGGCGCGCGGGCGTGAAGTCGCGCAGGCGCGTGAGGGGGCTGCGCCGCACGATGCGCTGGCGCGAGGCCCACTGCGGCGGGCGCCGGTCGGCCATCAGCTGCCACCAGCGCAGGCTGTCGAGCGCCACGTCGGCGGGCGTCCGGAGCTCGGTCATCGCCGCGCTCCAGTACTCGGTCATGCCGCTGACGGTGGCGTTCCAGGTCTCGAAGGTGGCGTCGATCGCCCGGTCCGTGCCCGGCGCGGGGCCGCAGATCGAAGCGATGGGAAGGCCGGCGGATCCGTACACGGGTAAGAATGTACCCAGGGCGTCGGAGGGTGACCGCGGCGTCATCGTCACCCCCGCTCGGGTACTGATCTCCCCAAGTCCCTGAAAGCGGCGCGGCTCCGTTCTCCCAGAACGGCAGCGGGCGCGCCTTGACAGGCGCGCCCGTGACCATCGACTCGGTTGGACGGCGCGCTGAGCGCGCCGGCGCCGTTAGTTCTTGAGCAGGTCGCGGCTCGTGCTGACGTACAGCTTCGTCAGCTCGCGCGTGAAGCGCGCCTGGGCGTCGACGACGGTCGAGATCCACTCGACGTCGGTCTGCTTGGCGACGTTCTCCTGGTAGTCGGCGATCGACTCGAGCGTCCGCTCGTAGGCGTCGAGGTAAGCGCCGCCGGCCTTCTTGCCGGCGTCGAGGATCCGCTCGTTGAGGTCGCGGATACGCTCGGTGGTGGCTTCGGTCTGGTTCTTGGTGGTGGCAGTGGCCATGTGTTGATCTCCTTGATCTCGCTCCGTACTGCTTGCAGTTTAGCAAGATGCTCAGCTAGCAGCAAGCGCCATGGACACGCCCATCAGCGCGGCGACTGATCGATGTGCCCGGATGGCCTTACGTAAGTCCGCGCCGGCCCCGGCCGCTAACCGGGCATGACGACGCGACGGACGATCACCGACCCACCCCCGCCGTCGAGCCCGATCGCCGCATGGCGACGCGAGCGCCTCCGCGCGGCCGGGTTCACCGCCGGGCTCGCCGCGCGACTCGCCGCGGACTGCGCCATCGATCTGCATGCGGTGCTCGAGCTCGTCGACCGCGGCTGCCCGCCCGAGCTCGCCGCGCGCATCCTCGCCCCGCTGGACGATCGCGGCAGGCCCTGCTGAGCCAGGCTCGCGCGGCGCGCGCTACAGCATGTATTCCAGGAAGCGCCCGAGGTCGCGGAAGCCGACCGCCGCGTAGACCCGCTCGGCCATCGGCGTGGACTGCAGGCTCGCGGTGGCGCAGCCGCGGTCGGCGGCGTCGTGGACGTGACACGCCGTGAGCGCGGTGCCGAGCCCTCTGCGCCGAGCCGCCTCGACCGTGGACATGTTGTAGATACCGCAGTCGCCGTCGTGGTCGAAGGCGATCGCGGTCGCGAGCGACCGGCCCGCGCGCCGCGCCACGAGCGTGTGGAACGCGCTCGCATCCGCGCCGCTGAGCAGGCCGGCGGGCACGCCCACGGCTTCGAGGTACTCCAGGTACCCGGGCCAGCCGAGCGGCGCGAGCTCGACCTCGGGCCGCCCATGAGCGATGGCGTCGAGCGACATGCCCATCGCCCGCGTGGACTCCTCGACGGTGTAGCCGCGGCCGCTCAGTTCCGCGCGCATCCCGTGGTCGCTCTCATGGACCCAGGCGGCGTAGCGGTCGACGCCCGCGGCGCGGTAGGCCGCCGCCATCGCGTCGACGGCCGCCACCCGCTCGGCCGGGCCGAGATCGCGGTCGAGCAGCGCGTTGTTGTACACCCCGCGCTCGGGGTCGTTCGGGAAGACCGCGGCCGCGACGCCGTCCAGGCGCTGCAGCGCCGCGCCGGCGGAGCCGCGGGCGTACTGCTCCCATGAGGCGAGCAGCGTGGCGGCGCCGCGCACGTAGAGATCGTTGTCGGACGTGACGATCAGCGGATCGCCCTCACACCGGAAACGAACTGACGTGGTTGCGGCGCCATCGGGCGGCAGTCCCGCGACAGGGGCGCCGCGTTACGTCCGTAACGCTCTCCGCGCGTGAGCACACTGAAGACCCCATGAACGCACTCTGCAGGGCATACGACAACTCGACCGAGGCCGACCGCGCCGTTCAGGCGCTGCTCGGCGGCGGCGTCCCGGGCGACGACATCCGCCTGCTCATGGGCGCCGAGATCCACGATGCCCACCGCGAGTCCGGCGGCGGGTTCGCCGGCTCCGTGGCGTCCGACGAGAACGTCGGCGACTTCGCCGGCGACGGCCATTCCCGCGGCACGCCGCGCAGCAGCTTCGCCGGGGACTCGCCCGCGAACAGCGAGGGGGTGTTCGCCAACGCCGATCGCGACGTCGTCGTGAGCTACTCCGACGGGCAGGAGCACAGCCGCGTGGCGGGCCATCGCCGGCTCAAGGCGCTGCTGATGGACGCGGGCCTCGATGACGACGCCGCCGAGTCCGACGTCCACGCGCTTCACAGCGGCCGCATCCTCGTGCTGGTCACGTTGGGTGCGGTCTCCGAGGATCGCGCCGCCGAACTGCTCGACGGCGCCGTCGTCTGACCGACCTTCCGAGCGCCCCGCGCCGTGGCCCCCATGCCGCGGCGCGGTGGCGGCGGAGGTCCCCGCCCTCATCATCGCCGGGCGTCGCAACGGGGCCCGCCTGACGAGCCTTGCCGCCCGAAGCTGAGCGGCTCCCGACACGCGAAAGCCGACTGAACGCCGAGTCCTCCACCGTCCCCTCATGCGCGTGTCCTTCATCGCGGTGGTGCTCGGCCTCTCGCTCGTGGTCGCCGCGCCGGCCACGGCGGCGACGGACCCGAGCCCGGTGCGGCTGTGGTCGGTGAGCAAGGTCGTGCAGGGGACCGGCGAGGCCCCCGTGAGAGATGGCGCGCAGGTGGGCGGCACCTTGCGCCAGACCGTCGAGATCGGGCGGCTCGTCTTCAACCTCCCGCTCCACGTGCCGTACTGGTACTTCCTGCCGCGTGACCACGCGTTCGGCAGCGTGTTCTCGAGCGCCGACGGCGCGCAGTACTCGGTGATGGCGCAGGCGCCGCCGTGGCGCTCACCCCCGACGGCCACATCGCCATCGCGGGGTACACGCTCGGCCCGCACGTCAACCGGGACTTCCTGCTGGCCCGCTACACCGCCACCGGCAGCCTTGACACCTCCTTCGGCGACCACGGCACGGTCAAGACCGACCTCGGCGGCGGCGACGACTTCGCGGAGAACCTGCTCGTCGACACCCACGGCCGGATCGTCCTGGTCGGCCGCGCCGGCAGCGCCACGATCCTCGACATGGCGCTCGTCCGCTACAGCGCGGACGGCACGCTGGACACCGGCTTCGACGGCGACGGGATCATCACGGCCGACTTCGACGGCCGGGGCGAGTTCGGCCAGGATCTCGCGCTCGACGCGGCCGGCAGGATCGTCTCCGCCGGCTACACCGCCAACGGCGCCGACACGGAGTTCGCCCTCCTGCGCACCAACCCCTGACCGGCGCCGATGCACCGCCCTGCTCTCCGTCTTTCGCGACTGGAAGCGCGGGCCGGCCATCGGGTAACCGGGCGCCGGCCCGTCGCCGCGGATCTAAAGTCGTCCTGTGGACAAGCTGGTCGAGCGCGAACACGAGCTCGCGGCGGTTGACACGCTGCTGGAACGCGGCGGCGAGGTGCTCGTGGTCGAGGGTCGGGCGGGCATCGGGAAGACGTCGCTGGTCGACGCGGCCTGCCGGCACGCGGAGGAGCGTGGCCACGAGATCCTGAGAGCCCGCGGGTCGGAGCTCGAGGCGGACTTCGCCTTCGGCGTCGTGCGCCAGCTGCTCGAGCGGCGGCTCGCGGGCGCCGAAGCCCCAGAGCGCGAAGCACTGCTCGCCGGACCCGCTGCCGCGGTGCGGCCGCTGCTGCTCGGCGAGGCGGCAGCGACGCCGGCCGACGACACGTCGTTTGCCGTCTTGCACGGCCTGTACTGGCTCGCCGCCAATCTTGCGGCCGGACGACCGGTGTTGGTCGCCGTCGATGACGCGCACTGGGCAGACGAGCCCTCGCTGCGGTGGCTGGCCCACCTCGCGCCGAGGCTGGAGGGGCTGGAGCTGTCGCTGCTGGTCGCGCTGCGCGCCGACGAGCCGGCGTCGACCGGCGCGGCGCTGGCGGCGCTGCGGACCGAGGCATCGATGGTCGTGCACCCCGCGCTGTTGAGCGAGGCCGCCACCGCCACGATCGTGCGGGCGGCGACCAGCGGGCGGGCCGACGATGAGCTCTGCACGGCGGTCTGGACGGCAAGCGGCGGCAATCCCCTTTACCTGACCGAGCTGCTGCGGGCGATCGCACCCGACGACCCGGCTCCGGCCCCGGTCGACCCCGCCGTGCTCCTGGCGGCGGGCGTCGAGGAGATCGCGCGACGGGTGGTGGCGCGCGTGCGCGGCCTCGATCCTCACGCCCTCGGCTTGGCGCAGGCGCTGGCCGTCCTCGGAGACGGATGCGCGCTGCGCCACGCGGCTGCGATCGCTGCCGTGGAGCCGTCCGCGGCGGTGCCGCTGGCCGCCGGCCTCGTGCGCCGGGAGGTGCTGGCCACCGCCGACCCTCCTCGCTTCATCCATCCGGTCGTCCGCGCTGCCATCGAGGGGTCGCTGGAGAGCGACGAGCGCGACGCCGCGCACCGTGCCGCCGCCCGGCTGCTGCACGCCGATGGGGCCCCGGCAGGACAGGTCGGAGCGCATCTCGCCGGTGTCCGTCCCCTGGGCGATCAGTGGGCGCTGGCGCGCCTGCGGGAGGCCGCGCACGCAGCGATGCAGGACGGAGCACCGCGGGCCGCCGCTGACCTCCTGGGCCGCGCGCTGGCCGAGCCGCCGTCCCCCGCCCAGCGGGTCGGCCTCCTGCGTGAGACGGCTCACGCGGAGGCGAGCGCCGGGCGCGAGACCGCGTGCGCGCACCTGGAGGAGGCGCTGCGGCTCGTCAACGATCCGCGGGAACGCGCCGAAGCCGCGCTCGCGGTCGCCGAGGCGTATGCGGCCCTCTTTCGGTGGGTGGACGCCGTGGACGTCATCGAGCGGGCGCTCGCCGAGCTCGGCGATGCCGACGAGGCGTTGGCGGCGCGCCTCGAGGGCGAGCTCGTGGTCTGCGGTCTTCACGACGCCCGTCGCGCGTCGCGCGTCGCGGCGACGCTCGAGCGCCTGGCCGCCCGTCGACTCGACGTCCCCAGCGAGGCGCTCGCGGTCGCCCGAGGCATGGCGATGTTCCTGACCGGTGGGGCGGCGGACGAGATCGCGCCGGCGCTCGAGCAGATGCTGGCCCGCACCGGCCCGGCGGTCGAGAACTGGGACACGCGCGCGGCGCTGCTGTGGGTCCTCGTCGCGACCGAGCGCTTCGACGCGGTCGGGGCGGCGCTCGAGCCGATGCTGGCCGACGTTCACCGCTCCGGGTCGGCGCGCGGCCTCGTGGCCGTCCACAGCACGCTCGGCCTGCTCAAGCTGCGGCTCGGCGCGCTGCCCGAGGCCGATGCGGCAGCGCGTGTCGCCCTGCGGGTCCTGCAGGAGGGGGACTTCGCGCCGGGACTCGCATTCGCGGCGACCGTCCTGGCCGAGGTCGCCGTCGAGGCCGGCGAGCTCGACGCCGCGCAGGCGCTGCTCGACCTGCTCCCACAGGACGGCTGGCCCCCCGGCGTGGGAACGGTGCTCATTCCAGCCGCGCGTGGACGGCTGCGGCTTGCCCAGAGGCGTCCCGCGGAGGCGCTTGCCGACTTCGAGACCTGCCTCGCGCTCTTCGGGGACGACGCCTGGGGGATGCAGACCCGCGAGACCGGTTACGTGCACGCGCGCTCAGGCGCCGCGCTCGCGCTCATGCGCCTCGGACAGCGCGACCGCGCGTGCGAGATGGCCGACGGCGAGCTGGCCGACGTGCGCGTGCTCGGGGCGCCGCGCGCGCTGGGGGTTGCGCTGCGCGTCGCCGGGTTGGCGCGCGGAGGCGATGCGGGACTCCGGCTGCTCGGCGAGTCGGTTGCTGCGCTGCATGGCTCGCCCGCGCTGCTCGAGCGCGCCCACTCCCTGGCCGCGTTCGGCGCGGCGCTGCGCCGGTCCGGCGGACGCGCCGCCGCGCGCGAACCTCTTGCCCAGGCGCTCGACCTCGCCGCCCGATGCGGCGCCAGACCACTGGCGGCGGCGGCGCGCGACGAGCTCAAGGCCACCGGCGCCCGCCCGCGACGCGCGTGGCGCACGGGCGTGGAAGCGCTGACCCCCAGCGAGCTCCGCGTCGCCCGGCTGGCCGCCGAGGGCCGCTCCAATCGCGAGATCGCGCACGAGCTCTACGTGACGCTCAAGACCATCGAGGGCCACCTCGCGCGCGCCTACGCCAAGCTCGGGATCGAGGGTCGGGTCCAGCTCCGCGAGGCCCTCGATGTAGAAAAGACCAGGGTTCCCACCCTGTAGCGAAGCGCTCGTCGCCTCCGCCACCCTGCGGTCTGCATTCACCCGCCAACCAGGGAGGCTCCGATGGCCAGGACTACACGCGAGGCGTTCGAGAGGGGTACCGACACCTTCAACGCGCACGACCTCGACGGATTCGCGGAGGTGCTCGCGGACGACGTCGTCTTCAACGCGCCGGGCGAGATGCGAGGCGAGGGCAAGGCGGCCTGCCTCGAGTTCTACGGCGGCTGGATCGTGGCCTTCCCGGACGCGCACGTCGAGGTCACCGACCTTCACATCAACGGCGATGTCG
The DNA here is from genome assembly GCA_963807305.1 of uncultured Actinomycetes bacterium. GTDB lineage: Bacteria > Actinomycetota > Thermoleophilia > Solirubrobacterales > Solirubrobacteraceae > JAOPZW01. The sequence goes on along the minus strand of CAWEBN010000005.1, from coordinate 1,184,642 downwards.
CCATCGAAGTGGGCACCTTCACCGGGACCCAGGACGGGATCCTCCACGGCCCGGCCGGCGATCTGCCGCCGACCGGGCGCGTCGTCAGCCTGGACTACATCCAGGTGCTCCGCTTCCGCGATGGCGCCCATGTCTCCTTCAACCTGGCGTTCGACCGGCTCTCGATGCTCGAGCAGCTCGGGCTCGTCCCCGCGACGGTGCCCGCGGACTGAGGGTTCGCAGCTCGAGCCGCCGGCAGCGCGAGCCATGAAGCTCCTCGCCTTGACCCTCGTGGCGGCCGTCGCGACCGCGGCCTCCGCTTCGGCGCGGCCTGCCGCCCACCAGACCCTGCTCCTCGACGCGCTCTCCACGCACGTCCGCAGCGGAGGGGGCCCGGCGAACACCGTGGGTCACCTCGACGTCGCCGGCGGCCCGCTGCGCGACGTCCACGGGAGGCGTGCGGTCGGGCACTTCGCCTTCACGTGCCGGACGACCGCCATCCTCGGGGGCGGCGATGCCCGCGAGCACTGCGCCGGCTGGGGGCAGACCGCGGACGGCCGCATCGGCTTCGCCGGCCCGACCCGCCGGAGCGACGCCACGCACGAGTGGACGATCTCGGCCCGCAGCGGGGCCTACCGCGGCGCTCGCGGCACCATCGTTGCGCGCGACCTCGGCGATCGGGAATCGCTGCTGACTATCACGATCACGCCGCGGGCCGGAGTCGTCCTGCACAGCGGCGTCCTCGAGCGTCCGGCGGCAGACCGTGCCTTCCGCCGACGGGCCGACCTGCTCTGCGCGAGCGCGGCACGACAGCTCGCCGCGCTGCCGCCCTTCCCGTTCTCGCCCTTCGACCCGCTCCACCCCGACCCGGCACTGCTTCCGGCGGTCGGCCGGTTCTTCACCGGACCCGGCGACTCGCGGCCCACCCTTCGCACGCTCGGCGCACGCCTGAGCGGCCTCGGTCCGCCCCCGGCCGACGCCGACACGTGGCGGCGGGTGCTCTCGGCGCGCGCGGCGGCGCTGGCCGTCGAAGAGGAACAGGACCGGTCCGCGCTCGCCGCCGACGCACCGGCCTTCATAAAGACTGTCCGGGACGCCGAGCGACCTTCCGCTCGGTCGCGATCGCTTCCCCCGTCTTCGGCGTCAGCCGATGCGTGATCTGAACGTTCGCGTGCACGAGCGACCCTCGAAGTCCCTGCACATCTCCACGCCGGATTGCGGTACGTCGCGGCGGGCGTCGTGTGCCGGCCCGGACGGCTTCGAGCCGCGTGGCGACGGCCCCCGACCGGAGCGGGGCCGGGTCAGACGAATGCCCTTGACGCGGCCCCCGCCCGTTGGTACCAAAACACCTGTGAGCCAGGCTGCGCGGCGTCATCGTAGGAGTGACGCGGAGCGCTACCAGGCGGTGACCGCAGCGCGCGAGCGCTTTCTCGCTGGTGACGACCGTGTCCGGGGGGTCCGACCCGAAGTGGCCACGTCTTGGTACCGCTGCCGCGAGCAGTACCACGTGGACCCGATGCTGGTCACGGCTCCCGCAGCGTCCGAGCAGGACGAGTCATCCGCCGAGCACACGCTCGAGCACGAGATCGTGTTCGCCCAGCTCGGCGGGGCCGCGGCGTCGATCGCGAGCGAGGTCGAGAGCGTCGGAGGCGTGGTCACCGTCGCCGACGACGCCGGCCGCATCCTGACCGTCCAGGGGGACAAGGACACGCTGCGCCGCGCGCGCCAGAGCAACATGGCGCCCTGGTCGTGCTGGTCGGAATGGGCGACGGGGACGAACGGGATGGGCACCGCGCTCGAGGCGCCCGGAGCCGTGCTGATCAGCGGGCCGGAGCACTGGTGCACGGGTTTCGACGAGTGGGTGTGCGCCGGCGTGGCCGTTCGCGACGCCGTGACCGACGATGCCATCGCGGTGCTCAACGTCTCGACCTGGCGCGGCAACCTCCCTGAGCAGGCGGCCGGATGGCTGTCCAAGAGCGTGGGTGGCGCGCGCGAGATCCTGCGCATGCGGGCCCTGGACAGCGGCGCCGAGCTGGCGGCGGCGTTCTCCCAGGCACACCCGCGGTCCGGACAGGGACTCGCCGCGCTGGATGCGCGCGGCAAGGTCGTCATCGCCGACGACGAGGCCAGCCTCCTGCTCGGCGTCCCCGCGCGCGTGCCCGCACTCGACCCGGCGGTGCGCTGGCAACCGGCCCTGGACCTCGGACGGCTGGCCCGTCACGCCACCAAGCAGGCTCGCGCCGACCACGACTGGGTCGGTTCGACCCAGATCGTGAGCGGCCTCAGCAGCGAGCCCTACCGGATCACGCTGCGCCCGGTCTTCCTCGCCAATCAGGCCATCGGGGCACTCGCGCTGTTCGGCGCCGAGACCGGCGACCCGATCGAGCGCGAGGCGCCCGATCCCGGGATGAGCCCGCCGGCGCGCATCGTGGGCCTCAGCGGCGAGCGCATGGTCCTCCTGCACCGCCCCGAGGTCCGCTTCGCCGAGGCCGACGGCAACGACGTCTGGCTGGTCACCGACGAAGGGCGCCTGCAGGCCGCCGTCCGCGGCATCGACAAGCTCGAGGAGGAGCTCGAGGGCGGCGAGTTCCTACGCGTCCATCGCCGCTTCCTGGTCAACCTGACGTGCGTGCGGGCGGTCGAGCGCGGGCAGCGGGGCGAGCTGCTGTTGATCATGGACGGCGCGGCACGCGAGGCGGTGCCCGTGTCGCGGCGCAACGTCCCGGTCGTGCGGCGGGCGCTGGGAGTCTAGACGCGCGCGGGCCGCTTCATCGTGCGATAGACGAACTCGTCGGTCTGCGCAGCGTCGCGCGCCGCGACGACGCGGTCGTGACGGGGCGAGTACCGGCAGACGGGATCGGTGGCCGCGGCGTCGCCCGTGAGCCGCAGCGCCTGGCAGCGGCAGCCGCCGAAGTCGACCTCCTGGCGGCCGAGCGGGCAGCTCCGGCAGGGCTCCTGCATCCAGTCGGTGCCGCGGAAGCGCGCGAAGGCATCGGACTCGCTCCAGATCCAGTCCAGCGCGTGGTCGCGGACGTTGGCGAACTCGAGGCCCGGGATCGTCGACGCGGCCTGGCACGGGAGCACGTCGCCGTTCGGGGCGACCACCATCGCCGTCGTGCCCCAGCCGCCCATGCACGGCTTGGGCAGGTCCTCGAAGTAGTCGGGCAGCACCCAGAGGACGTCGACCTTGGGGCCGACCCGCTCGCGGAAGCGCTTGACCGCTCCTTCGGCGCGCTCGAGCTGCCCCCACGACGGCATGAGCGCCTCCTGGTTGGGGACCGCCCAGCCGTAGTACTGCGTGTTGGCCAGCTCGAGCCGCTGCGCGCCCAGCTCGAGCGTGAGCTCGAGCAGCTCCTCGATGCGATCGAGGTTCTGGCGGTGCAGGACGCAGTTGATGGTCAGGGGGAAGTCGAGCGCCTTCGCATGGCGCGCGGCCGCGACCTTCTTCTCGAAGGACCGGTTGTGGGCGATGCGGTCGTTGTCCTCGGGGTCCGGGCTCTGGATCGAGATCTGCACGTGGTCGAGCCCGGCCTCCTTGAGCGCCTCGGCGCGCTCGCGCGTGAAGAGCGTCCCCGCGGTGATGAGCGACGAGTACAGGCCGGCGTCGCGCGCGGCGGCGCACAGCTCGACCAGATCGCGGCGCAGCATCGGCTCGCCGCCCGTGAGCGCCAGCTGCAGGACCCCGAGCGCGCGCGCCTCTCCGAACGCCCGGATCCAGTGCTCGGTCTCGAGCTCGTGACGGTACGTCTCGGCGCCGATGTGCAGCGGGTTCGAGCAGTACGGGCAGTGCAGCGGGCACTGGTAGGAGAGCTCGGCGATCAGCGTGGACGGCCTAGGCGGCTGCATCGACCACGAGTCCTCGCTGTGCCAGGCCGTCGATGAGCTCCTGCACGTCCTCGCGCAGGTCGGCGCCCTCGTAGCGGGCGCAGAGCGCGCCGACGATGTCGTCGACCGAGCGCTCGCCATCGCACAGCTCGAGCACCTCGGCCGCCGTCGGGTTGAGTCGCACGGCGCCTTCCGGGATGAGCAGCACGTGCTCCTCGCGCACCTCGTCGTAGCGAAGGCGCGCGCCGGTGACGAGGCGGGGGCGCGTCATGTCCTCTCCCCCGCCGGCTGTGTCTCCCCCCGGTCGATGGCGTCGAGCTGGGCCCACAGCATCTCGGTCTTGAAGCGCAGCGCCGCGACGGCGGCGTCCTGCTGCTCGGGCGTGCGGCAGCGCTCGACCGTGAGGTCGAGCGCGTACTGCGCGTCGCGTGGCGCCTGCACGAGCCGGGTCCGGAAGTACTGGAGCCCCGCGGGGTCGATCCATCCGTAGTGGCGGTCGAGCGCGTCGAGCCGCACGCGGATCGCGTCGGGCCCGAAGAGCTCGGTGAGCGACGACGCGACCGCCTCGATCCACGGCTTGCGGCGCGCGAAGCCGACGTAGGCGTCGACCGCGTAGCGCACCGCGGGCAGGACTCGCCTCTCCGACACGAGCTCGTCGCGCGAGACGCCGAGGGCCTCCCCCAGCCGCAGCCACGACTCGATGCCGCCCGTTCCCTCGGTGGCGCCGTCGTGGTCGACGATGCGCTGGATCCACTCGCGCCGGACCGCGACCTCGGGGCAGTTCGACAGGATCGCGGCGTCCTTGAGCGGGATGCACTTCTGGTAGTAGAAGCGGTTGGCCACCCAGCGCTGCAGCTCCTCGCGTGTGAGCTCGCCGGCGTCCATCCGCCGGTGGAAGGGATGCAGGTGGTGGTAGCGCGTGCCCTGCGCGCGCAGGCGCGCGGCGAACTCCTCCGGCGACGCCGGCTCGGGCTCGACCGTCGTCTGCGTGACGCTCTCGGTCATAGCTGGACCTCGAGGCCATCGTAGGCGACTTCGACGCCCGCGCTGACGACCGCTTCGCGCTCGGGCGAGTCCTCGAGCAGGATCGGGTTCGTGTTGTTGATGTGGACGAGCACCTTACGCGGGCGCTCCAGGCCGGCGAGCGCCTCGAGCGTCCCGCCGGGGCCCGAGAGCGGGACGTGGCCCATGTCGTGTGCGCTGCGGTCGGAGATGCCGAGCAGGGCGAGCTCGTCCCCGCGCCAGAACGTCCCGTCGACGAGCACGAGGTCGCTTTCGGCGAAGCGGTCCAGGGGGCCGTCGTCGAGCGTGGCGAGCGCGGGCGCGTAGGCGAGCACGCCGCCGCTCGCGCGGTCGCGGAAGACGAGGCCGCTGGCCTCGTCGTCGCCCACGTCGAACGGCTCGACGACGAGGCTCGACCCGTCGAGCGCCGTGGCGCGCCCGGGCTCGAGCGCCTCCCAGTCGACCCCGCAGAAGCGCTCGAGCATGCGCAGCAGCGTCTCGGTCAGCGCGCGCTCGACGTCCGCCGCGCCGAAGACACGGACCGGCGCACCCGACTCCCGCAGGAGCAGCAGGCCCGCCGTGTGGTCGATCTCGGCGTCAGTCAACAACACCCCCGCCACCGGCGGGGCGCGAACGGCATCGGTGCGGTCGGGCGCGAGCGTCTCGAGTTGCTGACGCGCGTCCGGCGAGGCGTTGACGAGGAACCATGGGCCCTCGTCACCGCGGATCGCGAGCGACGACTGCGTGCGGGGTCGCGCGCGAACGCCTTCGCGCGCGGCCTGGCACGTTCCGCAGCGGCAGTTCCACTGCGGAAAGCCTCCACCGGCGGCCGAGCCAAGGACGCGAACGCGCACGTGGCCCGGCGTTCAGGCTGTCAGCGGTGGAACAGGTAGGAAGTGACCTCGGAGCACAGCTCGACGATCTCGAACTTCGGCTTGACCCACGTCATAAGTGCCTCCCTCATTAGAGTGCAAGTGGTTGGAATTCTAGCGAAGGACGGTCGACGGTCGTGGTCACAAAATGAACGTCGAGGTTACTGCGGGCGACCCGCTCGGCGTCGGCGCCGACCTCGTCGCGGCAGCCGGAGCGCGGGCGGCGCAGCTGGGCGCCCCGCAGCGTGCGCTGGCGGACGCCGACCCGGTCGCGGTGACCTACCCGTCGGATGGCGCGCCGCTCGCCGTCGTCGCGCTCGAGCCCGGAGCCGACGGGCTGCGCACGGCGGCCGCGCGAGCCGTACGCGCCTGTCGCGGCGGTGGCACGGTGGCGTGGGCGCTCGACCCGTCGCTGCCGCTGTCGGTCGACGAGCAGGTGCGCGCGCTGGCCGAGGGCGCCGTCATCGGCGGCTACGACCGCAGGCGCTGGCGCGGCGCCGGACCGCCCGCCGGCGTGCAGCGCTTCGTCATCTGCGGCGCCGGCGAGGACTTGGCGGCGGTGGCCGACCGTGCGGTACTCGGCGCGCGCTGGATCAACATCGCCCGCGAGCTCGTCGACGCACCGGCCAACGTCGTCTCCCCCGCCGGGCTCGCCGAACGGGCAACTGCGGTGCCGGGAGTCAGCACCGAGATCGTCGACGCCGGCGAGGCGGGGCTGGGTGCGCTCGCAGCCGTCGGCGCGAGCAGCCCGATCGAGCCGCGCCTCATCGTGCTCCGCCACCGACCAGCGCACGCTCCCGATGCGCCGCGCTTGGCGCTCGTGGGCAAGGCGGTCACCTTCGACACCGGCGGCTACTTCCTCAAGCCGCAGTCCGACATCGTCCGCCAGAAGGCTGACATGGCCGGCGGCGCAGCGGTCGTGGCCGCCCTGGGGGCGATCGCCGAGCTCGGGCTCCCGCTGTCGGTCACCGGCGTCGTGCCCGCCTGCGAGAACATGCTCAGCGGCACCGCCATCAAGCCGACCGACGTCATCACGACCGCCGCCGGCCTGACCGTGGAGGTCACGAACCCCGATGCCGAGGGGCGTTTGATCCTCGCGGACGCTCTGTGGTGGGCCCGCCGCGACGGCGCCACGCACGTCGTCGACCTCGCCACGCTGACCGGCGCGATGCGCGCCGGCATGGGCGACGTGTACGCCGGCGTGTTCGCCAACGACGACGCGTGGCGCGATGCCGTCGTCGAGGCGGGAAACGCCACCGGTGACCTCGCGTGGCCGTGGCCGCTGCATCGGCGCTACCGATCGCTCATCGAATCGACCGTGGCCGACCTGCGCAACACCGCCGGCAAGAGCTTCGGGTTCCCGATCATCGCCGCGACCTTCCTGCGGCAGTTCGCGGGTGACGGACCTTGGGCGCATGTCGACATGCTCGGGACAGCGATGCTCGAGGAGGACCGCGGCGACGCCTTCGGCCGCGGCGCGACCGGCTACGGCGTGCGGATGCTCACGGAGCTCGCAACGCGCATGGCGCAGTGACGTCATGCTCGCGGGCCCAGCAAGCTGAGAGTAAATCGGAGGACGGGGGCTTCCGACCATGTCACTATTTGTGAGCGCCGCGCGATCTGCCACGCCCATCGGACGTGGCAGATCGCGGATGACTGTTCGGTTCAGTCCGGCAGCGCGAAGGCGAACAGCGCGCTCCCGTGGGAGGACCCGAGCATCTTGGGCAGGAACCCTTCGGCCCAGCCGCCCCAGCCGCTCGGCGCGACGATGTACTGCTTTCCGTCGACGCTGTACGCCGAGGGGCTCGCAGTGGTGGCCGCTGCCGCACTGGAACTGCCACAGCAGGTCACCGGTCTCAGCGTTCCACGCGTTGAACTCCCCGGTGGGCTCCCCGCCGAACACGAGATTGCCGCCCGTGGCCAGCAGCGACGAGCACATGCAGGTGTCGTTCGTCCAGCGCCACTTCTCCTGAGCGGTGCGCGGATCGTAGGCGCTCACGTAGCCGGTCTGGTCCTCACCGTCGACGGCGACGCCGGCGCCCCAGTACGGGATGCTCTCCTTGAACTCCCTGCGCCGCCGCGTGGCCGTCGCGCCGACGTCCTGCACTGGGACGTAGAGGAGCTCCGTCTTCGGGCTGTAGCAGGCGTGCGTCCATTCCTTCGCGCCGGCGGGTCCCGGCCAGAAGTGGACGGGGTCACCTTCCGCGTCGGGGAACCGCAGCGGTGTCACGTTGCCCTTCTCGTCGACCTCACCCCAGTCGATGCGGTCGACGAACGGCCCCACGCGGATCGCGGACATGTCTGTGCGATCCAGGATGTAGAGGAACCCGTTCTTGTCGAAGTGGGCGGCCATCTTCTGCCCGTCGAGGTCGAACAGGAGGTGCTCCATCACGGAGTCGTAGTCCCACAGGTCGTGCGGGGTGTACTGGAAGTGCGACTTGATCTGCCCGGTGTCCGCGTCAACCGCGACGCCTGAGTCGGTGTAGAGGTTGTCGCCCAGGCGCACTCCGCCGTCGAAGTCGGGGCAGGGGTTGCCGGTCCCGTAGTACAGGAGGTTCAGGTCCGGGTCGTACGAGGGGGTGATCCAGCAGTTCGCGCCGCCGCGCTGCCAGGCCTCGCCGTCTTCCGGCCAGGTCTCCGAGCCGGGCTCGCCCGGCTTGGGGATCATGTAGCAGCGCCACACGCGCTCGCCGGTCTCCAGCTTGAACGCGTCGGTGTGGCCGCGCGAGCCGAACTCGCCGCCGGAGCTGCCGACGATGACCATGTCCTTGACGATCAGCGGGGCGACCGTGGCACTCTCGCCGGCCCGGACGTCGCCGTACACCTGATCCCAGACCTTCTGGCCGGTCTCGGCATCCAGGGCGATGATGTGGGCGTTGAGGGTGGTCATGAAGACCTTGCCCTCTGCCACTGCGACCCCGCGGTTGACGTTGCCGCAGCACAGCGACACGTCGAACGGGGACGCGTGCCTGTAGCGCCACAGCTCGTTGCCGTTCCTCGCGTCGATCGCCCAGCACTGGCCGTCCCATCCGGAGACGAACATGACCCCGTCGACGACCAGCGGGGAGGCCTCGAAGGCGTACGTCGTTGCGCCCGACCGCAAGCCCAGGTTCCCGGCCTGGAACACCCATTCCGGCTTGAGCTTGCCGACGTTGCTCGCGTTGATCTGGTCCAGCGGGCTGTAACGGTTCGCGTCGTAGGCGCCGTAGTAGGTCAGCCAGTTGTGCGGTTCGTCGCGGGCGTTGAGAATCCGCTCGAAGTTGACGCCCTTGGCCACCGGCGGCGCCTTGCCGGCCGACATGCTGAGGGCGGCGTAGGGGACAGAGGTGCCTGCGTCTACATACTCCTCGGTTGCCATCTAGCGCTCCTTTCCAACGGTGAGCAGGGGATCGATTACGGTTGCGGTTGGGGCGGGCGATCGAGACGCGCCTCGGACGGCACGTTGCCGCTCACGACAATCGCCCCCGTCAGGCCCCGGCCCTCGTCGTTGCCCGTCGTGGAGCCGTACCAGTAGTACCCCGGCCCGTCGAGCTCCAGGGTCGCAGTCCCCTTCGAATGGTTCACGAGCCAGATGAACTGCGTGTCGCCATTGCTCGGCAGGACCGCGCAATGCGTGTTCTTGTCGTCATTGATGAGCGTGAGCTCGATCGTGCCCCCATGAGGGACGATGAGGATCCCGGGGTCGTAGACGAGTTCGTCCTCCGGGATTCGGATGGTGGCGCGCATGACGCCGTCGGAGCCCTCTTCAGCCTGTCCGACGTTGCCTCGCCCAAGGATGCGACCCAGCGTGACACCGTTCTGCTTGTCCAAGCTGGATACGTCGACGGCAGTGTCGCCCACGGAAGCTCCCTCGCGTCGATTTACCGATAACCGGTCAGCAGAAAGGGATTCATGAGTCCCCCTTTCCTGACCCGGTCGGATCGTATGCCTGCGCGAGGGGGCCCGGAGCGAATCCTGGCGGACGTGCCGTTCGCGTAGAGAGGGGTACCGCTCGTTCGCGATCGGGCGCCGCTGGTTGCGATCGCTCAGACGGCTTGACGGGCCGTCAGGCCGTCGAGCAGCCGTTGCCAGCCGCCCGCGCGGGGTGCGCGACCGGCCGGCGGACCGCCGTTCGCCCAGCCGGTCACGACCCGGATCCCGTGCAGCGCGCTGACCAGCCACGTCTCGCGGTCCGCCAGCTCTCCAGGAGCGGGGCGGCGCTGTGCGACGGGCGTCCCGCGGTCGCGTGCCAGCTCGAGGAGGAGCGCCCGCGTGATGCCGAGGAGGATCGGCGCGCCGTCGGGCACCGCGAACAGGGTCTCCCCCTCCCACCAGAGCAGGCTCGTGAAGGCGCCTTCGATGAGGCGGCCGTCGGCGTCGCAGATGAGCGCCTCGCGGGCGCCATGGGCCGCCGCGCGCTCTCGGAGGGCGGCGAGCCGCTCGAGGTCGGGGCCCTTGCGGCGCGGGTCCCGGCGGGGGTCGGCGACGTCGGCCACCCACGCCACGACGGTCGGATCGCGCGGCGGCGCCGGGCGCACCCGGACCGCGAGCCCGCCGTCGGCGCGCAGCTCGACACGCGGGAACCAGCGCCCGCGGGGCGGCACCGCTCGCGCGACGTCAGCGCGCAGCCGCGCGACCGCATCGGGCTCGACGCCGTGCTCGCGACAGGTCGCTGCGAAGCGCGCCCAGTGGCGCTCGACCGCGCGGACGCGGCCGTCGTCGACGAGCCACGAGTCGGCGGCGAGGAGGTCGGTCATTCGTGTGCGGCGGCGAGCTCCCGCGCGTCAACGAGCGTGCCGCCGACCGCCTCGAGCACCGCGCGCGCCTTCAGCACCATCTCGTCGTGCTCGGCGGCAGGGTCCGAGGCGGCCACGATCGCGCCGCCGGCGCCGATCTGGAGGCCGTGCGGCGAGGCGACGAGGGTGCGGATGACGATGCTGAGATCGGCCGTGCCGTTGACGGACAGGAAGCCGAGCGCACCGGAGTAGACCCCGCGTGGGCCGCCCTCGAGGCGGTCGATGATCTCCAGCGTGCGCAGCTTCGGCGCGCCGGTCATCGAGCCCCCCGGGAAGGCCGCGCGGATGCAGTCGATGGCGGTGGCGTCGTCGCGCAGCCGGCCGCGGACGGTGGTCACGAGCTGGTGGACCGTCGCGTAGGACTCGACGGCCATGAGCGCCGGCACGTGCACGCTCCCCAGCGCGCACACACGGCCGAGGTCGTTGCGCACGAGGTCGACGATCATGAGGTTCTCGGCGCGCGACTTCTCGTCGTCGCGCAGCGCGGCGCCGCGATATGCGTCCTCGACGGGATGGGCGGCGCGTGGGGCAGTGCCCTTGATCGGCTTGGACTCGACGCTCCGCTCGCGGTCGACGCGCAGGAAGCGCTCGGGCGAGGAGCTCAGCACGGAGAGGTCGCCGAGGCGCAACAGCGCCGCGTGCGGCGCGGGGTTGCGGGCGCGCAGGGCGCGGTAGGCGGCGACCGGGTCGATCGCGCCGTCGCTGTGCAGCGCGGTGGTCAGGCAGATCTCGTAGCTCTCGCCGTCGAAGATCTCGCGCTTGCATGCGACGATGTTGGCGAGGTAGGCCTCGCGGCCCTCCCGGGCGGCGAAGCGCAGCGCAGCGGGCGCGGGCGGTGGTGGCGCCGCAGGCGGCGGACGGCGCGCGATCGCCTCGAGCTCGCCTTCGGTCGCCGTCAGCCACGCCTGGGCAGCGGGCGCGCCGGCGGCGTCGGCGAGCGCGACGAGGTGGACCCGCTGCTTGTGGTGGTCGAAGGCGATCAGCCGGTCGCACAGGACCAGCCTCGCGTCAGGCAGCGGCGAGGGGTGCACGAGCTCGCCCCCCAGGTCCGCCTTGAGCTCGTAGCCGAAGTAGCCGGCGAAGCCGCACGTGAAGTCGAACGGCAGCTCGGGGGCGTCGGCGGCGAGGCGCTCGAGCTCGCGCCGGCAGTACTCGAGGACGCTCTCGTGCAGCTCTTCGCGCCCGTCCGCGTGCTCCGCGGTCACGACGCGCGACGCGACGTCGTAGCTCACGACCTGACCGAGCGGGCCCTCCGGGGCACCCATGAACGAGAAGCGCGCCAGCCCCGGGTCCGCACGCGAGCTGTCCAGCCAGACGGCGTGGTCGCGCTCGCCGTAGAGGGCGACGAACGCGGCCTCGGGATCGCACCACGTCTCCAGCGTGCGGTGGTGCACGCGCACGCCGGCGTCCGCCCGGCGAGCGGTGCGACGCCCGCGCGCCGCGGGCGGGCCCTGGGCGCGGGTGAGGTCGCGGAAGTTGCGCAGCAGCGTGCGCCCGTGCTCGGTCGAGATCGACTCGGGATGGAACTGCACGCCCCACAGCGGCCGCGTGCGGTGCTCGAGTCCCATCACGATGTCGTCGAGCGTCCACGCCGTGACGCGCAGCTCGCCGGGGAGCGCGCCGACGACGAGCGAGTGGTAGCGGACGGCCGCGAAGCCCTGCGGGATGCCGGCGAAGAGGCCGCGCCCGTCGTGATCGATCGGGCTCAGGCGCCCATGCATGACCTCGGGCGCGTGCTCGACCGCGCCGCCGCTGATGTGGGCCAGCGCCTGGTGGCCGAGGCAGACGCCGAGCACCGGCAGCTCGGAGCGCTTCAGCACGTCGAGCGAGACGCCGACGTCGCGCGCGTGCTCGGGGCGGCCGGGGCCCGGGGAGATCACGATGTTGTCGACCGCCAGCGCCGCGAGCTCGTCCCACGACAGCTCGTCGTTGCGCACCACCACGGGCTCGTCGCCGTTGACCTCGCCCAGCAGGTGGAAGAGGTTGAACGTGAATGAGTCGTAGTTGTCGATCAGGAGCGTCCGCATGGCCGCATCTACACTCTGCCAGCGTTGGCAGATTCGGAGACGCTCGAGCTGATCGTCGAGACGGTCGTGACGACCATCAACCCCGACGGCAGCGTCAACTGCGCCGCCATGGGCGTCGAGTGGGGCGACGCGCGGATCGTCATCAAGCCCTACCGCGGGACGCGAACCCTGCGCAACCTGCGAGCCACCGAGGCCGCGGTCGTGAACCTCACCGACGACATCCTGCTCTTCAGCCAGGCCGCACTCGGCGATCCGCATCCGCCGACGCGCCCCGCGACGGGCATCGAGGGCGCTGTGCTCGACGACGCGTGCTCGTGGCGGGAGGTCCGTGTCGAGGCGATCGACGACAGCGCCGGGCGCGCCGCGGTCACCACCGTCGTCGTCGCTTCCGGCACGGGGCGCGAGTTCCTCGGCCTCAACCGGGCGCGCCACGCGGTGCTCGAGGCCTCGATCCTCGCGTCGCGAGCGCGCCTGATGGCGGCCGACGACATCCGCGCCGAGCTGAGCCGCCTGCAGCCGCTCGTCGACAAGACCGCCGGGCCACGGGAGCGCGAGGCGATGGCGTATGTCACGCGCCACCTGCGCGCGGCGGAGGGAGAGCTGTGAGAGGAGTGCGCGTCGAGGCCCCGGCGCGGCTGCACCTCGGGATGCTCGCCGTGGCCGGCGATGGGCCGCGGCGCTTCGGCGGGCTCGGCGTGGCCGTGGTCCGACCGGCGGTCGTGGTCGAGGCGCAGCCGGCCGACGAGCTGTCCGCCGAGGGCGCTGAAGCCGAGCGCGCGCTGGCGTTCGCGCGCCGCTGCCACGAGGCGCTCGGGCTCGAGGGCAGCGCGCACGTGCGCGTGGTCGAGGCGATCCCGCCGCACGTCGGGCTGGGGTCAGGGACGAAGCTCGCGCTCGCGGTCGCACAGGCGCTGGCTGCGCTCGACGACCGGACGGTCGGCGCGCCGGAGCTTGCCGAGGCGGTCGGTCGCGCGGCGCGCTCCGCGGTGGGCACGTGGACGTTCGCGCTCGGGGGTCTGGTCGTCGAGGGCGGCGTGCGACGCGGCGAGGACCGCCCGGCGCCGCTGCTGGCCCGGTACTCGATGCCCGAGGAGTGGCGCGTCGTGCTGGTCGTCCCGACAGGCCCAGCCCGGGCTGTCGGGGGCTGCCGAGGAGGAGGCGTTCCGGCAACTCGTCCCCTCGGCCGAGCGCTCGGCCGAGATCGCGCAACTCGTCCTCACCTCGCTGCTGCCCTCGCTCGTCGAGCGCGACCTCGAGGAGTTCGGCGGGGCGCTCACGCGCATTCAGCAGCTGGTGGGCGACGCGTTCGCGACGGTGCAGGGCGGTCGCTTCCATCCGCGCGCGGCCGCGCTCGTCGAGGCTCTGCTCCGCGAAGGGGCGGCCGGCGCGGGCCAGAGCTCGTGGGGGCCCGCGGTCTACGGCTTCACCGAGAGCGAGGCGTCGGGGCGGGCGCTCGCAGATCGGATGGCCGGAGTCGTCGGCGATGAGGGGAGCGTGGAGCTCGTGAGCTTCGACAACCGCGGCGCCCGAGTGGTGCCGTCATGAGGCTCCTCGTGAGCGTCGTGGACGTCGGCGAGGCGCGCGCGGCCGCCGCGGCCGGCGCAGACATCGTCGACGTCAAGAACCCGGCCGAGGGCTCGCTGGGGGCGCCGTCGCCGTCGGTGATCGCCGGCATCCGCGCCGCGGTGCCCGCCGAGCTGCCGGTCAGCGCCGCGATCGGCGACATGCCCAACCTCCCCGGGACGGCGGCGCTCGCCGCGCTCGGCGCCGCGCACAGCGGTGCCGGGTTCGTGAAGGTCGGGCTCTGGGGCGCGTCGACCGAAGCGCAGGCTGTCGCCCTGCTGCGCACCGTGCGCGAGGCCGCGCGCGACGCGGTGGTGGTGGCGGGCGCTTACGCCGACGCTCGGCGCGTGCCCCACGCGCCGCTGGCGCCCGAGCTGCTGCCGCGCGTCGCGCGCGCCGCCGGCGTCGACGTGTGCCTGCTGGACACCGCGGTCAAGGACGGCCGCGGGCTCCTGGACTGGCTCTCGCCCGACGCGCTCACGGCGCTCGTGGACGAGGCCCACGAGCTGGGGCTCGAGGTGGCGCTGGCGGGCGCGCTGCGCGCGGAGGACCTGCCGATCGTCGCAGCCACCGGCACCGACATCGCCGGCGTCCGCTCGGCCGCGTGCGCGGGCGGGCTGCGCTCGGGGTCGCTCGACCCCGCGCGAGTTCGCGCCCTGCGCGCCGCGTGCGGCGCTACGCCGCGCGCGTCTCGGTGAAGCCGGAGACGTGCAGCCGGTGTGCGCACGTGCGTGCGCTGTGCTCGCGTATGGCGGCGGGGACCGCGTCACCCCAGGCTGCGGCGCCGGCCACGCCGCGCGCGACCAGGTCATCGATGCGCTCTTGAGTGGGCAGGGTCTCGATCAGGCAGCGCAGGCCGAAGCCGACGTGCCAGCGCTCGTCGCGCTCGACGCGCTCCAGTCCCTCGCGCACTCCGGGCAGCGCGCCATCGGCCAGGTCGGCGAGCAACGCTGTCGTCCCGGCGTTGAAGACGACTCCCTCCAGCAGCATGTGGTAAAGGCTGACGCCGTCGCCCAGGCCCGCTTCACCCGCCGCGAGCTCCGCGGCCAGCTTGGGCAGCTGCTCCTCGAAGAGCTCGAGAATCTCCGGCGTGGCGTACTCGCGGGCCGCTGCGCGGCGCTCGGCGGGGGTCTCACCGGGCAGCCGGAGTACCTCTGCCGCGATGCGATCGAAGAACCGCGCGTGGCGCTCTTCGTCGCGGCGCTGCAGGGTGAAGGTCCAGGCCATCAAGCTCTCCTGGGAGGCCAGGGTCTCCCTGTTCGCCGCGGCGACGAACGGCGTGAGCTGCTGCGCGACCGCGTCCTCGCCCACGCGGAAGCCGGCGAGAAGCGTCGTGAGGCGCCGGCGGCGCTCATCCGGCAGCTCCTCCCATGCGCGGGCGTCGGGGGCGAAGTCGATGGCCGCCGCGTCCCACTGCTTGCGGGCCGCGACCCGGGAGAAGAAGCCGGGCCAGAAGCTGCGATTGGCGAAGGTCTCCAACCCGCCGACCAGCTTGTACTCCCGGAGCGTGGGGTCGGACAGGGTGGCACCCCTGGTATCCCGGCGCTGCGCATCCATAGCGCCACGGTAGCAAGCGCGCTCAGGCGATCCGGGTGCCCATCGTCGCGCCGCGTTCGATCAGCTCCACGAGGCGCTGGGGCTCGCGGCCGCTGATCACCCACGTCTCGAAGCTCGCCCGTTCGAGCACCGCGGGCAGGTGCTCGTCGACGCCCGCCGGCCGCAGCTCGGCGAGCTCGGCGGCCGTCATCGTGGCGATCGGCTCGCCGTGCGCGGGCCACCGCGCGAACAGGCCGTCGACCTCCTTGACGAGCACGAGGCGGCCGGCGCCGGCCCGGCCCGCGACCCACGCCGCGATCGAGTCGGAGGTCACCCGCCACGACGCGGGCAGCCCGTCGAGCGTCAGCGCGGCGGGCAGCAGCACGGTGGTTCCCGGGCGGTCCAGGCGTGCCTGTGCGGAACGCCCGGCCCCCGGGATCAGCTCGCTCAGCAGCCAGCCGAACTGCTCCATGCCGAGGACCGCCATGTGGTGGGAGGTCGTGGCGGGCAGCGCGAAGCGGCGGTCGGCCTCGCGCACGGCGTCGGCGAACCAGGCGCCGCCGGGAACGACGAGCAGCGGGTGGCGCTCGCCCAGCCGGCCGAGGGTGGTGCACAGCGCGCGCAGCGCGTCGTCGCCCGCTCCGCGGCCCAGTCCGCCGCCGACCTTCACGACGGTCAGCACAGGCGCGCCGCCAGCAGCGCCGCGAGCGCCGCGGCCGGCGCCATCTCGCCGTCGGGCGCGCTCCATGGCGCGTCGGCGACGGCCCGCCGCAGGCGGGCGGCCACCTCCCGCCCGAGGAACGCGCCCGAGCCGGCCAGGACGACGGGGGCGCCGGGGGCGAGCGTGCGCTGCACCCGGCGCGCCGCCTCCTCGAGCACCCGCAGCTGTTCGCCGTGGAGGTAGGCCGCGATCGCGTCGATCCCGGCGGCGTCGAGCTGCTCGACGTCGGAGCACACGAGCCGGGCGATCCGCTCGCGGGCGAACTCGACCGTGGCGGCGCGCCCGTCGGGCGTGGGGCAGTCGTAGGCGTCCGGCGCCAGGTGGCCGAGGACGAGATGGACGTCGCCGCTGATGGCGAAGTACTCCGACGACACGGGGCACCAGCCGCCTGGAACGGGTACGCGCGGCGCGATCGCCGCGAGGTTGGTGCGCAGCACGCCGGTGTAGACGAGCTCGCCGGCCACGAGCCGCTCCAGGTCGTTGTGGCCCGTCGCGGCGACCCTGCCATCCGCGATCGGGACGATGTCGGCGGTCGTGCTGCCGACGTCGATGAGCAGCGCGTCGTCGTGTTCCTCGGCGACCGCCAGCGCCGTGGCCACCCAGTTGGCGGCGGCGACGTCCCATGGCCGCGCCCGCGCCGCGGTCACGGACACGAGCTCGCCGGCCGTCGTCAGCACGCTCAGCGGCCGGTCCCCGAGCGCCTCCTGCGCCGCCGCGAGCACGAAGGCCACCCCCTCGCGCTTGGTCCGGAACGCGTCCGACAGCTCGGCGGTCATCGTGATCGCCACGGCGTCTGCCGGACCGGCGGCCACGTCGGCCGCGACGTCGCGCAGCACCGCGGCCAGCGCCTCGCGATCGCGCCAGACCTCGAACGGGCGCGAGGCGGTGCGCAGCGATTCCCCGTCCAGCCGCGCGGCCTTGGTGTTCGCGCCACCGATGTCCACTGCTAGCGTGGCCGCCGCCGTGGCTGGCATGCGCGTGGTCGGAGTCATCGATCTCAAGGACGGCACGGCGGTTCACGCCGTGCGCGGCGAGCGCGAACGCTATCGCCCGGTTCGCAGCGTCATCGGCAGCGGCGACGACGGCGACGCGCTCGCCCTCGCCCGCGGGTTCCGCGCCGACCTGGGGCTGGACGAGCTGTACGTCGCCGACCTCGACGCCATCGTCGGGGCCGGGGAGAACAGCGCGACCATCGGCGCACTGGCGCGCGAGGCCCGCATCATGGTCGACGCCGGCGTCAGCGAGCCGGCGCGGGCGCAGGCGCTGCTGGACCTCGGCGCGCACCGCGTCATCGTCGGGACGGAGACGCTGACCGGTGCCGACGCGCTCGACCGCCTGCTCGCGGAGCTGCCCGACGGCGCCCTCGTGCTCAGCGTCGACCTGCGCGACGGCCGCGTGCTGTCGGCCGACGCGCGGCTCGCGGGGCGCAGCGCGCTGGACGTCTTCGCGCGCCTGCAGCGCGCCGGCCTGCGCGAGGCGATCGTGCTCGATCTGGCGCGCGTGGGCAGCGGCGAGGGCCCGGACGTCGCGCTGATGGCCGAGCTCCACGCCGCCTTCCCGGACCTCGAGCTGCTGGCCGGCGGCGGCGTGCGCAGCGTCGAGGACCTGCGGGCGCTCGACGCCGCCGGCGCCGCCGGCGCGCTCGTCGCGACCGCGCTGCACCGCGCCCTCATCGGCCCGCGCGAGCTGGCGGAGCTTCGCTGACCAGCGCCTCGAGGTGCGCGACGAGCGCCGCGGCCACGTCGGCGCCCGTGGCCTCCTGGAGCCCGCGCCAGCCAGGGATCCCGTTGAGCTCGAGCACATAGTCGCGTCCGTCGGCGGCCCGCAGCACATCGACGCCCGCGTAGTCGACGCCGAGCACCTCCGCGGCCTCCAGGCACAGGCGCTCCTGGTCGGGGCTCAACTGCGTGGTTCGCGCCTGTGCGCCGCGCGCGAGGTTCGCGCGCCATCCCGAGCCGACCCGCTCGATCGCCGCGAGCACCCGGCCGCCGACGACCAGCGCGCGCAGGTCGCGGCCGTCGTGCGGCAGTGTCTCCTGGAGGTAGTAGACGGCACGCTCGAGCTCCAGCGCATGGAAGACGCGGTGGGCGACGTCGGCATCGTCCACGCGCGTCATCCCCGCACCCATGGAGCCGAACAAGGGCTTGACGATGACGTCGCCGCCGAGCTCCTCGAAGGCCGCGAGCGCATCGTCGAGGCGCTCGCAGGCGACCGTCCGGGGCGTCGGCACGCCCGCGCGCGCCAACAGCGCCGAGGCGAGGAACTTGTCGACGGTGCGCTCGAGCGCGCGCGGGCCGTTGACGCAGGTGACGCCGCGCGCCTCGAGTACGTGCAGAGCGTCGACGCGGAAGATGACCTGCTCGAGCGATCCGCGCGGTATGCCGCGAACGACCACGGCGTCGCAGCCGTCGAGCGACACGTCGCGGCTGCGCATCGCGACGTCACCGTCGATGCGCCCGAGCATGCGCGTCACCGGCACGAGGCGATGCTCGTGGCCCCGCGCCGCGAGCGCATCGGTGAGCTGCTGCGCGTGCCAGCCGCCGCTCGACCCCAGGATCGCGACGGTCAGCCCCAGAAGGAGCGCTCCAGCACCTCGAGGTTGACCGCGCCCGCCTCGAAGCTGCGGCCGCTCGCCACGCTCGTGAGCCGGATCTGCGCGGGACTGAAGAGCAGCGGGTCGATCTTGTAGAAGTCGAAGTCCGCGTCCTTGAGCACCTTGCCGAAAGGCTCGCCGTAGTCCGAAGAGGCGGAGGCGGGGAGCCGCTGCACCAGGTCGCGTAGCGCGTCGTCCTCGTCCTCCTCGGCCTCGACGGTGAGGTGGACCTGGCCGCCGTAGAGCACGGCGTCGTTGGTGCGCCCGAGCGCCGCCATGTCGTCGCCCGCCACCGGCGGCAGCGGGCAGCTGCCGAAGCCGGCGACGACTCGCCGCACGTCGAAGTCGACCTCGTGGAGCTTGTGCAGCGCCGTCTCGACGACCCGCGCCGCGATCTGCACGCCGCCGGCCACGCTCGCCGTCGGCGCGATCAGCAGGGTCAGTGCCGAGGCGGCCACGCCCGCGCGCTCCGCGACGAAATCCGCGACCTCCGCCGGCGGCTGCTCGCGCGTCTCCAGGCACAGCACCGCTGCGCTCGCGTCCTCGTCCCAGCCGAGGTCGTCGTAGAGGTCCTCGGCGCGGATCAGCGCGCGTCCCGGCCCGCTGCCCATCGCGAAGTAGCCCTCGCGGTCGAGGCGCCAGCCGGCGTACTGCGACGCCAGGCAGGCGACCGCGGGGCGGTCGGTGGTCACCGTGAGCCCAGGCAGCCAGCGGCCGTCGAGCACCAGCGGCGCATAGGCGACCGTCCCCAGCCCCGCCATGCAGATCTCGGCGAAGCGCCGCCCCGCGTCGAAGCCGCCCGCGGCCTGCGCGCCGCAGTCGATGACGCGCGTCCCGTTGGACAGCGTTGCGACCGCCACGCCCAGCGCCTCGGCATCGTCCGCCAGCCGGTCGGCGAGCTCGAGGGCGCGGTCGTTGAGCGAAAGCGTCATTTGATCACCTCCGCGGGGCGTCCGGCCCCGCGATCGGATGGCAGCGCTCGGCCTCCGGCCGGCGCAGACAGGATCAGGATCTCGCCACGGCGCAGGTCCAGGCCGTCGCCGCACCAGCGCGCGTAGCGACCCTCGAGCTGCTCGTCGCTCACGGCCAGGCCGAGCGAGCGCAGCCGGCGCAGGTACAGCGCGAGGAACGGCGGGCGGTACGCGCAGGAGAAGACGAAGGTCGCCGGCGGCATCGCCGGCGCCATGCTGACGATCGAGCCGCGCCGCATCCCGGCCCCCGCCCGGGCACCGAGCCCGCCGAGCGCCACGATCGTCCCCGCCAGCATGCGCAGACCGGCGGCGTCACCTACGCGCCCGGCGACCGCGATGAGGCCGCGCCGCAGCCCGGCGCCGGCCTGCGCGCCCGCGTCGCCGTGGACGACGATCTCGCCGCCGCGCATGCCCGCCCGCTCGCCCGGATAGACGCCACCGAGCTGCCGTCCCGCGGAGCCGCGCACGACGAGCTGCCCGCCGTGCATCCCCGCCCCGGCCCAGTCGCCGGCGTCCCCCTCGACGTGCAGCTCGCCGCCGCTCATGCCCGCCCCGACGTGCATCCCCACGTCGCCCGCGACGGTCAGCCGACCCGCGCTCATCCCGGCACCGATGAACTTCACGCGGCCCAGGTCGCCCTCGAGGCGCACGTCGTCGCCGCTGCCGGAGACCGCGAAGAACTCGCCCAGGCGCGTGCGCTCGTTGCCGTGCCACACCGGCAGGCCCTCGATCTCCTCGCGGCTGGCGCCGGCGAGACGGTCGGGGCACAGCCCGTCCGTCTCGAGCGCCACCGCCGGCTGCTCGCGCAAGGTCAGCGTCAGCGCCATCGCCTACGCCTGCACGAGCTCACGGAGATGGATGTGGTGCGGCCCGAGGTTGCCGCCGTAGTTGCCCGCGGTGACGTGGCTGGCGCCGGCCTCCGCGGCGGCCACGAGCCCGCGCCGCATCATCTCGCGCACGGGCTCGAGCGCGAGCCCGTCGATGACGATCTCGAAGACCGACTCGACGTCGGGCGGCACGTCGGTGTGCTCGACCTGCCCGCGCAGCGTCGGGCACAGCGCGTCGTTCGTCGACGCCGGCAGCGCGCCGTAGCGCGAGCCGACCTTGCTCCCGCTGCGGGCGATACCGCCAGGAAACGGCATGATCGCGCCCTCGACCTCGCGCATGGCACTCGCGGCCGCCTGCGCAGCGCGCAGGGCCGTCGCGTGGTCGCGCGCGAAGATGATGATGTTGCCGCCGGCGACGCCCTCGACCACGCCGAAGCGCTCCTGCACGAGGAACTCGCCCTCCATCACCGGCACGCGCCAGTACCGGCGCCCGTCGAGGACCTTGCTGGCCTGGTAGCCGTCCCCGAAGAACCGCAGCTGGCCCCCGACGTCGACGGTGTCCTCGGCGTCCAGGCCGTTGAAGCACGCCGTCGTGGGACACGTCAGCACGGTCTGTCCCACCCGCTCGACGAGCCGCTTGCCGACGCCCTCCTGGTCCATCGCGAAGAGCAGCGCGGTGACCCCCGGCCGCCCGTCGGGCGTCTCGTCGGCGTCGAGCGTGCGCTCGATGCTCGCCTCGCACTTGCAGCCGATCACCGACGTCGCGAAGCCGGTCATCGAGCGGCCCGCCTCCAGCGCCCAGGCCGGCGTCGCCGCCGTGATCACCACGCGCGCGCCCCACATCGGGAAGGCCTCGGCGAAGGTGTCCACGATCTCGGCGCCGTGCAGCTTCATCGCGAACCCTGCGGCTGTGCGGCGACGCTGCGCGCGGGCTCGAGCAGCCACGGCTCGCGCACGGGATAGCTCGAGAAGCGCACGCTGTAGCGATCTTCGAACAGCTTCTCGAGCGTGGGCTCGATGCTCGAGTCGTACTCGGCGCCGACCCGCAGCAGATTGCCCGGGCCCGAGGCGCGCAGCTCGCCGTCCTCCACCACCGGGTAGCCGCCCTTGATGACGTAGCGCGGCGCGGCGAACATCTCCTCGCGGTCCGCGCGGTCGTCGTAGATCGTGATGTCGGCGTCAGCGCCCACGCCGAGATGCCCCTTGTCGCGCAGCCCCAGGAGGCGGGCCGGCCCGGCGCGCGTGATGATCGCGATCTCCTCCAGCGTGTACTCGCGGTCGAGGTCGTCGAGGAGGACGGTGCGTTTCATCGCCTGCTTGTTCACGCGGCCGATCTGCTCGTTGCGGAACTCGCGATCCATGAGCAGGCGGATGAGGCGCGGGTAGCTGAGGAACGAGCCGCCGTTGGGGTGATCGGTCGACAGCACGAGCCGCCACGGGTCGCGGCTGAGCAGGAAGAGCTCGAGGCCGATGCCCCACTGCAGCGCGTGGACGTAGTTCTTCTCCCGGTAGGCGAACGGGACGATCCCGCAGCCGGTCTCGGCCTCGGTGTCGGCGTTGACCCAGCGGCCATGGGTGATGTCGCGCAGGACCGCGGAGACCGGCGCGTCGGCGGTCATCGTCGTCGCTGGCCCGAACATCACCTGCCCGATATCGGCGCTCAGGTCCGGGTGCGCGCCCAGATACTCGGCGAGCTCCGGTGCGCGCGAGCGCGGCCGGCCGCCCGGCTTGCCGCCATACGCGTGGAACTGCAGATGGGCGAGGTGGGCGCGGCGGCCGTCCAGGGTGTGCAGCGTGTCGAGCGTGGTTCGGTAGTTGCCGGAAACGCCGAGGTTGTTGCAGTGGACATGGACGGGGTGCGGCAGCCCGAGGTCGTGGACGGCGGTCGCGATCGTCTCGATGACCTGCCGGGGCGTGACGCCGGGGCCGTCGTCGTCGAGCGAGGTCACGTTGGCGTTGTTGCGCTTCCACATCTCGACGCCGCCCGGGTTGACGAGCTTGACGCCGTAGCCGCCGGTGGCCTGCAGCCACCAGGCGATCGCCTCGCGCACGCGCGCCGGCTCGGAGCGGATGAGCTCGAAGATGGGCAGGTTGTTGCCCATGAGCACGAGGAAGAGCGCGTCGATGACGGGGGTATCGCGCAGCTCGGCGAGCGTGTGTCGGGCCGCCAACGGCGGCGTCGCGGCCTCGACCACGGTCGTGTAGCCCAGCAGCGCGTAGCGGTAACCGGTGGCGAACGTCGAGGGGACGGTTCCGCCGGTGCCCGCCCGGCTGATCGCTGTGCGGTCGAGGACGTCGGCGCGGTGCTCCTCCGGCAGCAGCTTGCGCGCGGCGTTGACCGTCGGCCCCGCGATGTGGGCGTGGATGTCCACCCCACCTGGCATGACGACCATCCCGCGAGCGTCGATCGTCCGGGCGTGCGTGGGCACGTCGGCGACGATCGTGCCGTCCTGCACGCAGACGTCGCGCACCTCGCCGGCGATGCCGTTCGCGGGGTCGTAGACGCTGCCGCCGGCGAGCCGCAGCATCACAGCCGCCCCGCGATCGCGGCCAAAACGTCCTCGGCCGTCGGCCGGTCGCCGTCGAGCAGCGCGCGCAGCGGGACCGGCACGCCGTCCATGCGGTGGACCGTGCCCGCGACGTCGACGCCGTCCGCTGCGGTGGCGAAGGCCACGCGCGCCGCCCTCGCCGTCTCGGTGTCGCGCGCGTCGAGGACCACCGCCGGCAGCTCGCGCAGGGCCGGCAGCCGCTCGAGCGCATCGCAGCCGATCACGAGCGCGGCGTCGACCTCGCCGCGCTCGAGCAGCGCAGCCGCACTGAACTCGCCGGGGTTCGCGCGGGGGTGGCCGCGGGCGAAGCTCACCGCCGCGGGGAAGCCCGTCTGCCAGGCGAGGACGTCCTCGGCGCCGCGCGCGTTGCCGTCGCCTCGCAGCGCCAGCGTGACGGCGTGGCGATCGCGGCTGAGGTCGCGCACGAGCGAGGCCAGCGCGAGCACACCGAGCTCGTCGAGCGCGCCATGCAGGAAGGCCACGTGGGCGGCCCCGGACAGGTGCTGGGCGAGCTCGCCGAGCGCGTCGAGCGGGAGGTCGCCCGCGCGGTCGCGATCGAGCGGCGCGTCCCCGACAAGCGCGCGCAGCGCCCACAGGGCCTCGAAGTCCTGCGCTGCGTCGAGCGCGACGAACGCATCGGCCTCCTCCGCGGTGGCGCTGCTCTGCGCGTCCACGACGATGAGCGTCCGCGACGCGCGGACGGCGCGATCCAGGCGCAGCCGGCCCAAGAGGCGCGGGTTGGTGAGTGCCGGGTCCGCCCGCCACACGACGACGAGCCCGCCGCGGTCGCGGATCTCTCCGAAGGTGGCTGTGCTCGAGCCGATCGCCTGGAAGGCGAGGCCCGCGCCCGCGCCGGCGCCCGGATCGACGATCGCGCCGACCGCCTCGGCGAGCCCGACCGCTTGGCGCTGCGCCTCGATGCTCACCTGCCCGAGGCCGTAGACGAGCGGCGCCCGCGCTTGGCGCAGGATCGCGGCCGCGGCCGCCGCCGCGTCCTCGACGCTCGCCTCGCGGCCCTCGATGCTCGCGACGGGCGCGGCCGCCCGCCCGGCGAACCACGCGTCGCCGAGCGCGCATGTCCGCGTCACGCTCAGATGCCCGTCGGCGACCGTCGCTTCGATGTCGTCGCAGGCGCACCCGCACCCGGCGCACGTCGCGTCAGCCACCGGCCGCCACCTCCACCTGCGGTTCGAGCTCCGCGCGCAGCCGCGCGGCCTGCCCCTCGAGGCTCCGGAGCGCTGCCTCCGGGGTCGCCGCGATGGCCACGACGGTGCAGATCGGATGCCCCGCCGCGATGCGCTCGCCTGGGCGCGGGACGTCGCGCACCCCGCGCTCCAGCCAGCGCACGCTGTCGCCGATGACCACGTCCTCGGTGGCGAAGAGCACCGCCTTGCCCGCCGCGCCGGCGGGCTCGCCCTCCGCCCGCGGCAGCTCGCCGGCGCACGCCCGCAGGTGCGCGCCGAACACACCCACGCCATACGCGTCCTCGACCGCCTCGAGCGAGGCCGTGGGGCGCGGGTTGACCTCGATCGTCCACGCGCGCTCGCCGTCCCAGACGAAGTCGACGCCGAACAGCCCGCGCAGGGCGAACGCGCCCGCCAGGCGCGAGCAGATCGCGCGCGCCTGGCCCAGCAGGTCCGCGCGCTCGCCGGGGGGCAGGCGCGGCGGCACGACGTTCCCGCACCAGCGGTAGCCGCGCACGCCGAACGAGGGCCGCCCGACGAGCTGCTCGGTGAGGCCGAGCACGGCCGCGTCCACGCCGTCGCCGACCGCCGCCGCCGAGCACGCGACGCCGTCGATGCGCTCCTGCGCGACCGCGTCGGGCGGGAGCGCGCCGCCGCGCCAGGCGCGCACGCGCGTGCCGCCGCCCCCGCGCAGCGGCTTGCACAGCCAGCGGCCCGAGCGATCATCGGGCGCCGCGGCGAAGGTGCGCGGATACAGCAGGTCCGCATCGCGCAGCGCCGACGCGAGCCGCTGCGGGTCGCGCACCGCGCGCAGCGTCTGCGGCCCGTTGCCGAGCAGCGCGTGGCGCTCGGCCAGCCGCGCGACGAGCTCCGGGTGGTTCTCGAAGCTCGCCCCATAGACGACGCCACCCGCCGGCGCCTGGACCGCGGCGTCGACCAGCGCGGTCAGGCTCCCGCCCGGCAGCGCCACCACGCGCCCGCCGCCGCGTCGCAGGTCGAGGTCGCCGAACAGATCGAACGCGGCCGCTGACCGACCGCCGCGCATCGCCAGATCGGCGAGCATGCGCGCGCTCAGAGCAATCAGGAGAAGTGGCTCGCCCGGTGCGACGGCGTCAGAGAATACCTTCGAGCAGGGCGACGAACAGGGTCGCTGTCACCACGTCGGCGGTGGTCCCGGGGTTCAGCGCGTTCCCGGACCGGCGCAGCGCGGCGTCGAAGCTGCGCAGGGCGCGCCGCCCGTCCGCGCTGCGCACGCCCCCGGCAGCCAGCACGTCGCGCGCCCCCGCCGACACGCGCCCCGCGTCCTGCGCCCCGCGCTTGCGCGCGATCAGCGTGTCCGGCGTCGCGTCGAGCAGCCGCAGGTGCAACTCGACGATCGCGTCGCGCTCGCCGAGCCCATCGCCCAGCGCCGCGGCCAGCGCCGGGACCCCGGTCTCGAAGGTCAGCGCGAAGTCGCTGACGTACTCCGCCGCGATCGCATCGCGCGCGGCCGCGCTCGCCATGGCGTCGCGCAGGCCGACGGTCGGCTCGGAGCGCACGTCGTGCTCAACGCGCTCGTCGAGACCGCCGGCGCCGGCCATGCGGATCGCCGCATAGGCGGCGCGCGCATCGGCCACGCCGAGCGCACCGAGCGTCGCCACGAGCCGATCGCGCAGCGGGCCGCCTTCGAGCGCCGCCTTCGCCAGCGGAGCGAGCAGCAGCGCGATCCCGAGGTTCGTGTTCGCCCGCGCCGCGCGGCGCGACGCCTGCACGACCGCCAGGATCGTGTCGCCCACGCCGCGCTCGCCGGCGCGCGCCAGCTCGGGGCCGACCGCGATGGCGCTGCGCAGCATGTCCTCGTAGCCGGTGTCCTCGAAGTCGTGGCTGGGCGTGATGTTGCCCGGCTTCTCGGCGCTGACCTCCAGCACGCACGCGAGCTGTGCGGCACCGGCGACGGCATCGGCGGTACGAACGGTCGCCGCACCGGCATGTGCGGACGACCGCCGGCCACCCGCTTGACCCCTCTCGGCGCCAGAAGTTAGAGTCGCCGGCCCCTTCCCTGATTTCTCAGGCATCCCGAAAACCATAGGAGGACGGGTCATGGCCGCTGCGTTCAAGGTCGGAGAGTCGCTCGTCGGCGAGGGCAACGAGGTTGCGCACATCGACCTCCTCATCGGTTCGAAGAGCGGGCCGGTCGGCGAGGCATTCGCGAATTCGCTCGTCAACCAGAAGGAGGGTCACACGAACCTCCTCGCGGTGGTCACGCCCAACCTTCCGTGCAAGCCCGACACGATCATCTCCAACAAGGTCACGATGAAGGGCGCCACGCAGGCCGTGCAGATGTTCGGCCCCGCCCAGGCGGCGGTATCGCGCGCCGTCGTCCATGCGGTGCGCGACGGGATCATCCCCGCGGGCGACGTCGACGACCTCTGCATCATCGTCGGCGTCTTCATCCACTGGGAAGCCACGGACGACAAGAAGATCTTCGACTACAACTACCAGGCGACCAAGGAATCGATCGAGCGCGCGCTCAAGGGCGAGCCGAGCGTGAGCGCGGTCGCCGATTCGGCCGAGGCGGCGCGCCATCCGTTCGCGGGCGGCGTGGAGGACTGACCCGCCACGCCGGCTCCATCCGCCGGGGCAGGCCGGCTCGCCGGCCTGCACGCTGTCGTGACCGGAGCGAGCAGCGGGATCGGCCGTGCCATCGCCGAGACGTTCGCCGCGCAGGGCGCGACGGTCCTGCTGACGCACCGCGCGTCGCTCGAGCGCGCCCGCGAGGTCGCCGATGCGATCGCCGGGCGCGGCGGGCGCGCGCTGGTCGCGCAGGCGGACCTCGGCACGCGCGAGGCGTGCGAGGGCCTGGTGGCGCAGGCGCGCGACGAGCTCGGCCGCCTCGACGTGTGGGTCAACAACGCGGGTGTCGACGTCCTCACCGGCGCCGCGGCGGTGTGGGATTGGGAGCACAAGCTCGACGCGCTGCTCGCGGTCGACCTGAAGGGCACGATCGCGTGCTCGTACGCGGCGGGCGAGCTCATGCGCCGCCAGGACGGCGGCGGCACGATCCTCAACATGAGCTGGGACCACGTGACGACCGGGATGGCCGGCGACGACCCGCAGCTGTTCTCCGCCGTCAAGGGCGGGGTGCTGGCCTTCAGCAAGAGCCTGGCGCGTGCCCTCGCCCCGGAGGTGCGCGTCAACGTGCTGAGTCCCGGTTGGATCGAGACCGGCTTCGGCGAGCAGGTCGATCGCGACTTCCACCGCTCGGTCGCGGAGGACACCCCGCTGGGGCGATGGGGCCGCCCGCGGGACGTCGCGGACGCGGCCCTCTACCTCGCCTCCCCCGAGGCCGCGTTCGTCACCGGCCAGGCGATCAACGTCAACGGCGGCGTACTGTAGGCGGCGGAGAACCCGCGGACCCGAAGGAGGGAATGCCATGGCGCAGACCCAGGAGAAGCTCGAGAAGTACCCGGTCGACGAGATCGACGCCAAGCTCAAGGAGCACGGCCTCGACGACTGGTACTACGAGGACGGCTGGATCCGGCGCAAGTTCAACACCGACGGCTGGCCGACGACGCTCATGCTCGTCAACGCGGTCGGCTACCTGTGCGAGGCGGCCTGGCACCACGCCGACCTGTCGGTGACGTGGGGCAAGCTGTGGGTCAAGCTCTGCACGCACTCCAGCGGCGGCATCACCGACAAGGACTTCGCGCTCGCGCGCAAGATCGAGGACACGGTGCTCTGGCGGCCCGAGGAGGGCGGCCCGCTCGAGGGCAGCCCGAACAAGTTCGTCTTCAGCAAGGGCGGACGTTAGATAGCCGATCGCTACCTCTTCGTAACCGGCAAGCTCGCGGCGCCCGCGCTGCGCGAGACGCTGCGGCGCGCGGAGCTGCCGTTCGACTACGACGTCGCGGTGATGAAGATCACGGTCGCGGCGCTCATGACGCCGGCCTGGATCGCCAAGCGCCTCGAGGTCCCCGAGGGCGTGACGCGGATCATGATCCCGGGCCTGTGCGAGGGCGACCCCGAGGTGCTCGCCGAGCAGCTCGGGGTCCCGGCCGAGAAGGGCCCGGGCGACCTCAAGCGGCTGCCTGCGTTCTTCGGGCAGGCCGACGCCCGCTCGCGCTACGGCGCGCGCAACATCCGCGTCTTCGCCGAGATCAACAACGTTCCGCGCCTCGACCGCGAGCTGATCGTCGAACGGGCCACCTACTACCGCGACGCGGGCGCCGACGTCATCGACCTCGGGCTCTCGCTGGACCGCGACTGGCTCGACGACGGGCCCGAGGTGATCGCCGACCTCAAGGCGCGCGACTTCACGCTCAGCATCGACACGCTCGATCCCGACGAGATCGTCATGGCCGATGCCGCGGGCGTGGACTACGTCCTCAGCCTCAACGGCGACAACCGCCATGTCGCCGAGCAGCTGCGCGCGACGCCCGTCCTGATCCCCGACACGCCCGACGACCTGGACAGCCTCGACGCGACCATCGCCCACCTCCGAGCGCTCGGCAAGCCGTTCCTCGTCGACCCGATCATCGAGCCGATCGGCTCGGGCTTCGCCGCCAGCCTCGGGCGCTACCTGGAGGTCCGCCGGCGCCACCCCGATGTCGAGATGCTGATGGGCATCGGCAACCTGACCGAGCTCACCGAGGCCGACACGACCGGCGTCACCGCGATGCTGCTCGGCTTCTGCCAGGAGCTCGGCATCCGCAACGTCCTGACCACGGAGGTCATCGACTGGGCGCGGGGCGCCGTGCGCGAGGCCGTCCTGGCGGCCCAGCTGATGCACTTCGCCCAGCAGGAGGGAACGCCGCCCAAGCACGTCGACGGGCGACTGCTGACGATCAAGGACGAGGAGGTGAGTCCCTACACGGAGGCCGAGCTGCGCGAGCTGCACGCGAGCATCACCGACCCCAACATCCGCATCTTCGCGGACGCCGAGTGGATCTATGCCTTCAACGCCGAGCGCTTCGTCAAGGGCACCGACATCAACGCGATCTTCGACGAGCTCGGCGTCGAGGAGCACACCCACGCCTTCTATCTGGGCAAAGAGCTGATGAAGGCCTCGATCGCCCGCGGGTTGGGGAAGAACTACCGCCAGGAGTCCCCCCTGGATTGGGGCTACCTGACCTTCGCCGAGCCGCGCCGCGAGCGCGTCCGGCTGACCGCTCGCTCCACCAGGCCATCACCCGACGACGAGACCGAGGAGGCATCGTGAAGAGAATCCTGCTCCAGCTCGACACCGAGGAGCACCCCAGCCCGTTCGACGCGATCGTCGCGCAAGACGCGGACGTGGACGTCCTGCTCTCACACGGCAACGTCACGCGCGAGGACGCCCGCGCCCTCGCGCAGGACGCGTTCTTCACCCGCGGACCCGATGACCTGAAGAACACGGCCATCTGGGTCGGCGGCAAGCACGTGGCCGCCGGCGAGGAGATCTTCGCCGAGGTGCAGAAGGCGTTCTTCGGCCCGTTCAAGGTCTCGGTCATGCTCGACTCCAACGGCTGCAACACGACCGCGGCCACGACGATCGCGCGGATCGCCAAGTCCTACGACCTCGAGGGCAAGCGGGCGGTCGTGCTCGGCCTGGGATCCGTCGGGCTGCGCTCGGCGATCCTGCTGCAGAAGGAGGGCTGCGAGGTCGTCGTCGCCCCCCTGCCGGCCGACCTGTTCGACGACGACCGCCCCTACCGCCGCCCGCGTGGTCTGGACGCCGCCGAGGAGCTCGGCCTCGAGCCCCGCGAGCCGAAGGACCGCTCCGAGCTCGAGGCGACGCTCGACGGCGCGCAGGTCGTCCTGTCCGCGGGACCGGCCGGCGTGGAGGTGCTGCGCGAGGACTTCTGGTCCGCGCACCCGAGCATCGAGCTGCTCGCCGACTACAACGCAGCCGATCCGCTCGGCCTCGAGGGCACCAAGGCGACCGACGACCTCGCCGACCACGGCGGCAAGCTCGTGCTCGGTGCGCTGGCGATCGGCGGGCCGAAGATGAAGGTCCACAAGACCTGCATACGGCGGATGTTCGAGAGCAACGACCAGGTCTTCGACACCGACACGGTCTACGAGGTCGCCAAGGAGCTCGTGTGAACCCAGGCGGCCCGCGGGTTGCGGGCATCGATCCGGGGACGGTGTCGTTCGACGTCTGCGCGCTCGACGGCGGCGAGGTCGTCCTCGAGCGCAGCTTCCGCACCGCCGAGGTGGGCGCCGATCCCGCGCCGCTGGTCGAGGCGCTCGTGGACCACGGGCCGTTCGAGCTCGTGCTCGGCCCGGCCGGCTATGGGCTGCCGCTCGTGCCCGGCGAGCACGTCGGCGAGCACGAGCTCGCGCTCATCGTTCTGCTGCGCGAGGACGAGCCGCACGGCCCCGTCGGCGTCGGGGGGATGCGCACGATCGTGCGTGCGCTCATCGCCGCGGGCCTGCCACTGGTGTTCGGCCCGGGAGCGATCCACCTGCCGACGATCCCGGCCTACCGCAAGTGGAACCGGATCGACCTCGGCACCGCCGACAAGGTCGCGAGCGTCGCGCTGTGCATCGTCGACCAGGCGCGGCGGCTCGCCATCGACTTCGCCGAGACCTCGTTCGTCATGCTCGAGCTCGGCGGTGGGTTCAGCGCGGCGGTGGCCGTCGACGGCGGGCGCATCGTCGATGGGCTGGGCGGCTCGGCCGGGCCGATCGGCGCCCGGGCGTGCGGTGCGCTCGACGCCGAGGTGGCATACCTCCTCGGCGGCGCCCTGTCGAAGCGGACCGTGTTCAGCGGCGGCGCGCTCGATCCGCGGGGCGAGCTCGACCTCTCCGCGGGGCTGGCGGAGCTGCGCCGCGACCCGCGCCACCGCGAGGGGTGGCTCGCGCTGGAGGAAGGCGCGGCGAAGGCTGCTTTGGCGCTGACGGCCAGCGCGCCGGCGCCGCGCGAGGTCCTCGTCGCGGGACGCCTCGGGCAGGCACCGGGCGTCATCGATGCGCTCGGCGAGCGCCTCGCGGCCGTGGCGCCGGTGCGGGCCGTGGCGGGCGCCGGTGCCGGCGCCAGTGCCGCGGCACATGGCGCGGCGGTGCTGGCCGACGGCCTGGCGGGAGGGCGCTACGCGGCGCTCGTCGAGCGCCTGGGCGTGGCCGGTGCGAGCGGCTCTGCGCTCGACCACCTCAGGGTGTACGGCGCCGACGAGATTCGGCTGCGCTGATCAGGCGGCGACGTCGAGCCACTCGCGCATCGTCATGTGATGCGCGACGTGGTGGCCCGCGTCGAGCTCGCGGCGCAGCTCGCCGAGCAGCCCGAAGCGCTCGGCAACCACGTTGTGCTGGTGGATCGTCTCGAGGTTCTCC
The DNA here is from genome assembly GCA_963807305.1 of uncultured Actinomycetes bacterium. GTDB lineage: Bacteria > Actinomycetota > Thermoleophilia > Solirubrobacterales > Solirubrobacteraceae > JAOPZW01. The sequence goes on along the minus strand of CAWEBN010000005.1, from coordinate 1,152,925 downwards.
TGGCGCGCAGAGACGAACGCGTCGTCGCCCAAGCTCCCGAAGCGCTGCATCGCGCCGCGGATCGCCTCGCGCACGCAGTCCTCGACGAAGCGCGGACGGCGGTGGGCCTTCTCGACCACCGAGGCCTCGTCGGAGCGCTTCATGAGCTCGTAGATCTCGCTCGACATCGAGTCCTCGACGATCTCCAGCAGCTCCGCGGCGTCGACGTCGGTCCTGCACGCCTCGGGCAGCCCGAGGTGGAGCGTGCCCAGGCCGCGCTGGTTGTGCGTGGCCACCGGGACCGCCTCGAAGATGCGCTCGATCTCGTCGTCACCGAACCCATCGGCGATCAGGCGCTCGCGCGAGCGGCCCGCGACGAGCTGCTGCGCACACGGGCACGCGGTCATCCCCTGGGCCGCCACCCCCACCAGGCGGCGCGTGCCGCGGTCGGACGCGACCGCCGAGCCGAACAGCGTGTAGATCTCCTGCGTCGGGATGCCCGACACCGGCGCCGGCTTGTACTCCGGATAGCGCGCGGCGATCGTCACCTCCGCGCGCAGCGCGTCCTGGCGCTCGCGCACCTGCACGGCCACGTGCTGGGCCAGCTGCTCGGCCTTGAAGCCGCTCTCGCCCAGGACGACCTCGCCGATGACGTCGTTGACGACCTCCTCGAAGCGCGACATGTGCGCGCCCTTCTGCTCGGCGCCGAGGTCGACGAAGCAGTCGAGCTTGGCGTAATAGAGCTGCTCCGCGCCGGCGGGGCCGATCCGGATGACCTTCTCGACGTTCGTCACGCCGACGCGCGAGAGCGACACCTGGATCGCCGGCGCCGACGCCTGCACGTCGGGACCTCGCGCGACAGGCATCCGCTCCATCGACTCCGAGGGTACCTAGTGCGCGTGGTGGTACCGGTGCACCACGGCATCGCGGAGGGGGCTGTGACCGCGGGGCCTTGTCACATCGCCTCGTCGGGATTCGTCAAATGCGATGCAACGACGACGACGAGGAGCACGGCATGACATCGCACAGCAACGGCCGCGCCGCCCCGGCGGTGGAGGTCCGCCAGCTCAAGAAGACCTTCCGCGGAGGCGTCGAGGCGGTGAAGGGGATCGACTTCCAGGTCGGTGCGGGCGAGGTGTTCGGCCTGCTGGGGCCCAACGGCGCCGGCAAGTCGACGACCATCGGGATGCTGACGACGACCATCGCCCCGACGAGCGGGACCGCCGCCCTCGTGGGCCACGACGTCGTCGAGCGCCCGCTGCAGGCGCGCAGCGTGAGCAGCGTCGTCTTCCAGGAGGCCGTCGTGGACCGCGGTCTCACCGGTCGGGCCAACCTCGAGCTTCACGCTCGGCTCTGGGGCGTCGACAGCGGGTTGGGCGCCGCGCGCATCGACGAACTGGCGCACGCGCTCGGCGTCGCGGAGATCCTCGACCGCAGCGTCGGGAGCTACAGCGGGGGGCAGCGGCGGCGCCTCGAGATCGCGCGGGCGCTCGTATCCCGGCCCCGCGTGCTCTTCCTGGACGAGCCCACGGTGGGCCTCGACCCGAGAATCCGCTTCGAGCTGCTCGACACGATCGCCGGGCTGCGCCGCCGCGAGGAGATGACGATCGTGCTCACGACGCACTACCTCGAGGAGGCCGAGCGCCTGTGCGACCGCGTGGCGATCATCCACGACGGCGCGATCGTCGCGCTCGACACGCCGACAGCCCTGCTCGCCGGCCTCGGCGGCGAGCTGCTCGAGCTGCGCGTCGACGGCAACGTGGCCCTCGCACTCCGCGCCCTCGGCCCGGCCGCACGGGACGCCTACGTCGCCGGATCGACGCTGACGGTCCCCCTGCACGACACGAGTGTCGGCGATGCCATCGCCGTCCTCGACCGAGCGGGCGTCTCGACGAGCGCCATCGCAACCCGCCGGCCGACTCTCGACGACATCTACCTGCGGCTGACCGGCGAGGGCCTCCCCGCCGCCGCCTGAAATCTCCGACGAAGGGACCGAACCCAATGGCCACCACCATCCCTGGACCCGCCGCTCTCGTACCGACCATCGCGCCGCCCCCACGCACGCCGCTGGGCCGCGCCGTGCGCACGCTCGCATCGCGCCGGGCGGCGCTCACCGCTCACAACCCCCGCCAGATCGCGGTGCCGATGCTGACCCCGATCCTCTTCGCGCTCGTGATCGCCCCGGCGCTCAAGGCGGCGCTCGGCGGCCTGCACACGAACATCGACTACACCGCGTTCGTGGCCATCGGCACCGTCGGGCTGCTCGTCCCGCTGGCGACCACCTTCGCGGGGCTCAGCGTCCTGGTCGACCGCGACAGCGGCGCGCAGCGCGAGCTGCTCGCCGCGCCCGTCCCCCGCCCGCTGCTCATCCTGGGCAACCTCGTCGTCGTGCTCGGCCTGTGCGCCCTGCAGATCTTCGTGGTCATCGCCGCAGCGGCGCTGCGCGGCGCCGACTTCAACGTCCGCGCCGCCGGCGTGGCCTGGTTCGTCGCCGCCGCGGTGCTGTTCATCGTCCTCATGTACGGCATCGCCGAGACGCTCGCCGCGCGGATCCACCAGCAGGAGGAGTACATCGCGGCCACCCCGGCCATTGCGATCCTTCCATGGTTCTTCGCGGGCGCGCTGTTCCCCATCGGCGCACTGCCGGGTGCGCTGACCGCGTTCGCCAAGGTCCTGCCGCTCACCCACGCGATGGCGCTCATGCGCTACGGGTTCGCCGACCCCGGCGGCTCCGGCCTGCACGACATCTGGGGTATGAGCAACACGACCGCCGAGGCGTGGCTGAGCCTGGGGGTCGTCGCCGCGTTCGCCGCGGCCTTCATGGCCGTCGCGATCCGCGCGTTCACGCGCTCGGCGGTGAGCTGACATGGCCGGCGAGAAGACCGCCTACACCGGGCTCATCCACGCGGGAACGGGCACGGGGCTGGCACTGATCCAACTCTCGGTGCTCTTCCCCGGCCTGCTCCCCTGCATCGGGCTGCTGGCCGTGTTCGCGGTGGTCCTCCTGCTCCCGCTGCTCGTGCTGGGCCTCGCCGCGGCGGTTCTCGCGGCGCCGCCCGTCGCCGCATGGCTGCTCGTCCGGCACGCCCGCGCCCGTCACTGACCAGGCACGGCGGCCTCGGGCGGGCTTTGCTCACAGTCGGTCCGATCGCAGTGCACGAGCGTTCTGCGTGGAGATCCGACCCGCGCTCGCCGCGGCCCACGGCAACCCCGACAAGCTGCAGCGCGTGCTCTTCAACCTGATCCAGAACGCCATCCACCACACGCCTCCCGACGGCAGCGTGACGGTGCGCGCGAAGGCGGTGGGCGACGCGATCGAGATCGAGGTCGCCGACACCGGCCTGGGCATCGCCCGCGAGCACCGCCGGCGCGTGTTCGAGCCGTTCTATCGCGCCGACGGCGCGCGGAGCGCCGGCGGCGCGGGGCTCGGGCTCGCGGTCTCGAGGGCGATCGTCGAGGCCCACGGCGGCTCGATCTGGCTGGAGGACGCGCCCATCGGAACCCGCGTGCGGTTCCGGCTGCCGGCGGGCAATCCGGCGCCGATCGTCTCGTGATCGGCGGAAGGCGTCCACCCGGTGCGCAACACTGCGCACGCTGGGCGCGCCTGCCAGCCGGCGAAGTCCCGCTCCAGGGCGCGTACCGGCGATCGAGCCTGACTGACTGGAGGCTGGCACCCCCGCCATCGACATGCGTACTGCCTGGTCCGTCACTCAGGTCCACGGAGATCATGCCCACCGATCCCACAACAACAAGGAGCACCGAGCCAGATGCCGATCGCGGCCGACTACCCGTTTCTGAACATCCTCTGGACGATGATCATCTTCTTCACCTGGGTCGTCTGGATCTGGATGATGGTGGTGATCCTCACCGACGTCTTCCGCCGGCGTGACATCTCCGGCTGGGGTAAAGCCCTATGGGTGATCTTCCTGATCATCCTGCCGTTCATCGGGGTGCTCGCCTACCTGATCACCCAGCACAACGGGATGGCAGAGCGCGGCGCCGAGCAGGCGCGGGCCCAGCGCGCGCAGACCGATGAGTACGTCAGGTCGGTGGCCGGCAGCGGCGGACCGGCGGCAGAGATCGAGAAGGCCAAGCAGCTGCTCGACAGCGGTGCGATCAGCCAGCCGGAGTTCGAGGCCATCAAGGCCAAGGCCCTGACCGCATAGAGCCCCGTCGGCCGCGAGCGGTCGTCGCCAGCGACGGCGGCGATCGCTCGATCCCGGGAGCGCGTCACAGCGATTGGGGATGCGTACCTCATTGCGGCGCGCGCCCAAGCCGTGCACGATCGGCACATGTGCCTCCAGCCCGGCGCCGGCGAACAACGGCCGTTGCACCCGCATTGGCCCTGAGAGACTGGGCGGCCTGGCAGCCGTCGGCGCCGTACTCCGTTGGTGTCGAGGAGGAGGTGATGCTCCTCGATCCCAACACCTGGGATCTGGCGCAGCGCGCCGACGAGCTGCTGGGCGTCCTGAGCGACGACCTCGCCGCAAGCTGCTCGGCCGAGACGAACCAGGCGGCCGTCGAGCTGGCCACGAGCCCGTGCGCCACCGTCGGCGAGGCGATGGCCGAGCTCGGTCGGCTGCGGGCGCGACTGGCCCGCGACGCGCGTGCGATCGGGCTGGCGACCGCGGCGGCCGGCATGCATCCAGGGGCGATGGTCGACGACCCGCAGGTCTCGCCGACGGCGCGCTACCAGCTCGTGCACCGGACGATGCGCGCGATCGCGCGGCGCGAGCCGACCTTCGCGCTGCACGTGCACATCGGCGTGGCGGACCCCGAGAGCGCGATCCGGCTGCTCAACCGCCTGCGCGCCCATCTCCCGCTGCTCCTGGCGCTGTCGGCCAGCTCGCCGCTGCGGGGCGGCCAGGCGACGGGGCTGGCCTCGAACCGGACGATCCTCTTCCAGGCCTTCCCGAGGACAGGCCTGCCGCGGCGCTTCGAGAACTACGCGGACTGGGTGCGCACCGTCGACGTGCTCATGCGCTCCGGCGCGATCCCGGAGCCGACCTTCCTGTGGTGGGACGCACGGCCGCAGCCGCGGTTCGGCACCGTCGAGGTGCGCATCATGGACGCGCAGCCGCGGGTGGAGACGACGGGCGCCCTGTGCGCGCTCGTGCAGGCGCTGGCCAGGCTGGAGCTCGAAGAGGGCTTCGCCGCGCGCGAGCTCGTGGACGCGCAGGAAGCGCTCGCGGAGAACCGCTTCCTCGCCGCCCGCGACGGTGTCGCGGCCGAGCTCATCGATCCCGTACGCGCCGTTCGCGCGCCGCTCGCCGACCTGGTAGCCGACGTCCTCGCCGCGGCCCTGCCCCACGCCTCGGCGCTGGGCGCGGCCGGCGAGCTCGCCGTCATCCCGGCGCTCGTCTCGGCCCCCGAGGGGCCCCGCCAGGAGGCACTCGGCGCCGCCGGGGGGATCCCGGGGCTCGTGTCCGACCTCGCGCGGCGGTTCACCTCTGCGACGGTCGCCCAGGTCCCCAGCGCGCGATGAGCCTCGAGGCGCTGGTCCTGGGGTGCCTCAGCGGCCTGCGTCCCGGTACCAGCCTCGCCGCGCTGGTGGTGCTGCTCAAGACGGCGGAGCCGCGGCGGCCGCTGGTCTTCTTCATCGCCGCGGGCCTGGCCGCGAGCTGGACGACAGGGCTGCTCGTGGTCGCCGCCTTCCACGGCGTCGACGTCGCCGTCGGCGGGTCGACGTTCACCGCCGTCCTCGACATCGCCTTCGGCGCGGCGGCGCTCGGGTACGCTGCCGGCCTGCACCGGGGTTGGGTTCAACTGCCGCGACGGCGCAACGCGAACGCTCCGGCGGCGGACACGCCCTCGCGGCTGGCCCGGCGGCTGCAGGACCCCTCCCCCCGCGTCGCCGCGGCAGCCGGCGTCGGCACGCATCTCCCGGGCCTCATCTACCTCATCGCGCTCAACGCCATCGCCTCGGAACGCCCCGCGATCGTCGACGCCGGCGTTCAGGTGGCGATCTACGACCTCCTGTGGTTCATGGTCCCGCTGGCGTCGCTGGTGCTGGTCATCCTGCGTCCGGGAGCGGCGCTCCTCTATCTCGAAGCGGCGACGGCGTGGGTCCTGCGCCACGATCATGGCCTCCTCGTGGTGGGCTCGCTGTTCGTCGGCCTCTACCTGGTCGTCAAGGGGACCGCGAGCCTGGTCGGCTGAGCACCGTGTGACCGCTTGACGCCCGGCTCACCCGAACCGGGTGATGCCCCTTCACCCCGGACGGACTTACGGTCGCAGCATGCCTGGTGTCGTCGCCCCCGCCCTCTCCGACCAGCAGCTTGCCGAGATGCTCTCCGTGATGAAGAACGCCGACAGCGTCGAGCTCAAGGTCACGATCCCGGAGTCGATCCAGCGCTCGACCGTGGAGGCCCTGGGGATCGACCCCCTCGGCGCACAGGTCCGGCTCGTGTACTTCTACGACACGCCGGACCTCACGCTCGAGAGCCAAGGGGTCGTCGTGCGCGCACGCCGGGTGGCCGGCAAGGGCGACGACTCCGTGGTCAAGCTCCGGCCCGTGGTACCCGCCGAGCTACCGCGCCACGTCCGCGAGTCGCCGATGTGCATGGTCGAGGTCGACGCCATGCCCGGCGGCCACGTCTGCTCTGCGTCGCTGAAGGGCGTGCCACACACACCGGTGCAGGAGGTCATGGCGGGATCCGCGCCGCTGCGCAAGCTGTTCTCCAAGGAGCAGCGCGCGTTCTTTACCGAGCACGCCCCCGAGGGGATCAAGTTGGAGGACCTCTCGCTGCTGGGCCCGATCTTCGTCCTCAAGCTCAAGGGAACGCCCGCCGGCTACGCGCGCAAGCTCGTCGTGGAGCTGTGGCTCTATCCCGACGGGACCCGGATCCTCGAGCTCTCCACGAAGTGCGCTCCCGACGAGGCCTTCCAGGTCGCGGCCGAGAGCCGTGCGTTCCTGGCCGAGCGCGGCATCGACATCGGCGGCGCCCAGACCACGAAGACGCGCAAGGCGCTGCAGTTCTTCTCCAAGCAGCTCGCGCCGACAGGCTGACCGGGACGTCGGTCACCCAAACCGGATGAGGACAGCGCACCGCTCCGCACGGATAGTGCGTGCGACCGGCCGTCCCGCTCGGGCGGCGAGCCGAAAACGGAGGACCACATGAGCAACCTCGTCGCCGTCGCCTACCCGGACGAGTCCACTGCGTCCGAGGTGGCGCAGACGCTCATCGAGCTCCAGAAAGAGCGCTCGATCGAGCTCGACGACCTGGTCGTCGCCATCCGCAGGCCCGACGGCAAGATCAAGCTCAAGCAGAGTTTCAGCCCGGCCGGCTCCGGAGCCGCCGGAGGCGCCCTGTGGGGCGGCCTGATCGGCCTCATCTTCTTCATGCCGCTGCTGGGCATGGCCATCGGCGGGGCGACCGGCGCAGCGACCGGGGCGATGACCGACGTCGGCGTCGACGACGACTTCATGAAGCAGCTCGGCGAGAAACTGCAGCCCGGCGGCGCCGCGATCTTCGTCCTCGTGCGCCAGTCGACGCCCGACAAGGTCCTCCCGCGGATCTCCCAGTACGGCGGCGAGGTCATCCACAGCTCGCTGAGCGCGCAGGCCGAGGAGACCCTGCAGGAGGCGCTGCGCGAGCACGCGTCCGCCTAGGGCACTACAAATCGCCAGCGAGCTGCAGATCGCCCACGACACCGTCCGCACCCACGTGCGCAATGCGATGACGAAGCTCGGCGCCCGCTCGCGCGCACACCTGGTGGCCAGGGCCCTCGGCGACGGACTGACCTTCGAATGAGCCCCCGCGCCTCGATCGAGCACCAGGAGGCGTACACGTCGGCCGCTCGGGTGCTGGCCACCGCCCGACAGGCAGGCGCGCGGTGTTGTGAGGCCGTGCCGGCACTGCGAGCGTCAACGCCAAGCGGAAGGACCGAACCATGACGCCCACACCCGAACCGACACCCGAAGCCACGCCGACGCCGGCGCCCACGCCGCCCGAAGCCGGGCGCCTTTCACGCGGGCGCCGCTACGGAGTGCGCGCGGCGCTCATCGTCGGGACGATCCTGGCCGTCTTCGCGATCGTCGCCGTCTTCGCCAACCGGCAGGTCCTCAACTCCGACAACTGGGCGAACACGAGCGACGCGATGCTCGAGAACCAGGCCATCCGCACCCAGATCTCGGCCAACCTCGTCGACCAGGTCTACGCGAACGTCGACGTCACGAGCGAGGTCGCGAACGCGCTGCCGCCCCGGCTCAAGCCGCTCGCAGGCCCCGCCGCCAATGGCCTGCGCGAGCTCGCGCAGCGCAGGATGATCCGCCTGCTCGACCGCCCCCGCGTCCAGCAGGCGTGGAAGGAGGCCAACCGACTCACCGCCAAGCAGTTCATAGCCATCGCCGAGGGGAACTCCAAGGCGATCACCCGGCAGGGCAACGCGGTCGTCCTCAATCTGCGCGAGATCCTGATCCAGCTCGTGAACAACCTCGGGCTGCCGCGTTCGCTGAGCGACAAGATCCCGCCGGACGCCGGGCGGATCACGATCATGTCATCCAGCCAGGTCGGCACGCTGCAGAACGGCGTCAGCGCCCTGAAGGGCCTCGCGCTGGTGCTGCCCATCCTCGCCCTCGGGTTGCTCGCGTTCGCGGTCTACCTCGCCGAGGGCCGGCGCCGGCGCACCCTGCTCTTCGCCGGCATCGACCTCGTCCTCGCCGGCGCGATCGTCCTCGTCGCCCGCAACGTGGTCGGCAGCGCGGTGGTCGACAGCCTGGCCAAGACCGACGCCGCGAAGCCGGCGGCTGAGGCGGCCTGGACGATCGGGACCGCGCTGCTCCGCGACGCGGCGCAGGCGGTGATCATCGTCGGCATCCCGGTGATCATCGCGGCGTGGCTGGCCGGGCCGATGCGCCCGGCGGTCGCCTTCCGCCGCGCGGCGGCCCCATGGCTGCGCGACCGGCCCGGCCTCGTCTACTCCATCGCCGGCGTCCTCGTGCTCCTCGTCGTCCTCTGGGGCCCGATCCCGGCGACGCGCAAGGTGGTGCCCGTGCTCATCATGATCGGCCTCGTGGCCCTTGGGGTCCAGGCGCTGCGCCGGCAGACCGCCGAGGAGTTCCCCGAGGCGACGGCCGGCGCCACGCGCGCGTCGCTGGGGGCAGCGGCCAGCCGCGCGCAACATGCAGTCCTCGGGGCGCGCGGCTCAGGAGGTGCATCGACCAGCGCCACCACCGGCCGCGTCGAGCAGCTCGAGCGGCTCGCCCACCTGCACGACACCGGCGCGCTGACCGACGACGAGTACGCGACCGAGAAGACCGCCGTGCTGGCCAAGGGAGCCTCCACGTGATCGGCGAGCCCGAGGCCGCGACGGCGACTACGGGACGCGCGGGGGCTCGTGGGTGTGTGACAGCTCCTACTGCCGGCGCTACCGGAGGGCCAAAACGCCAGACTCATCGACAGGCAACCTCGGCTTCCGCCGTGCGCGGAACGGCTGAGCAGGAAGGTCGGCGATAGCCATGAAGCTCTCGATCCCGTTCGTAGTCCTCGCGCTCCTCGCCTGCCTCGCGGTCGGCGCCTGCGGCCAGTCCAAGCAGGACAAGGCCAAGAGCACGGTCTGCGACGCGCGCGCGGACATCAGCAAGCAGGTCGACAAGCTCAAGGGCCTCACGCCCTCCACGGTGACCATCGACGGCGTGCAGAGCAGCCTCAAGGCCATCAGCAGCGACCTGTCGAAGATCAAGGACGCCCAGGGCGACCTCTCCGCCGACCGGCGCAAGAAGGTCGAGGATGCGACCAAGACCTTCACGTCGCAGGTGCAGAGCATCGCCGGGAGCATCGGCAAGAGCACATCGCTCAGCCAGGCCAAGACCCAGCTGAGCAGCGCGCTGCAACAGCTCGGCACCGCCTACAAGCAGAGCTTCGCCGGGGTCGACTGCAGCTAGTGACCGACGAGAAGCCCGTCCCCAGCGCAGCGTCGTTCGGCGAGCTGGTGAGCTGGCAGCCCGCGACGCCGCGCCTGCGCCCGCTGCGGCTGGTGATCTCGTGGATCGTCTCAGCGGCCTCGATCTGGGTCGCGGCCGAGATCGTGCCCGGGGTCGGGCTCGAGAGCACCGGCGCCGCGTTCATCGTCGCGGCGCTCATCGCCGTGCTCAACGCGGTGCTGCCGCCCGTGCTGGCCGCCCTGCGGCTGCCCTTCATGCTCGTGGCGGGCTTCCTGCTCGTCCTGCTCGCCGACGCGCTCCTGCTCGTGATCGCGCACGAGCTGCTGCCCGGCGACATCCATGTCGGCTCGTTCGGCGACGCGCTCCTCGCCGCACTCGTGATCGCCGCGGTCAGCGTTCTTCTGCAGGCGATCCTGGGCACCAACGACGACGACGAGTACTCGCTGAAGGTGACCAGGCGGATCGCCAAGCGCCAGGGCGCGCAGGAGCGCACCGACGTCCCCGGCATCATCTACCTGGAGATCGACGGGCTCGCCCTCCCGGTCCTGCGCGACGCCCTGCGCGACGGCACCGCACCGACGATGGCGCGCTGGATCGCGGACGAGGGCTACCAGCTCGCCGAGTGGGAGACCGACCTGTCGTCGCAGACCGGCGCCAGCCAGGCCGGGATCCTGCTGGGCTCCAACGAGGACATCTCCGCCTTCCGGTGGGTGGAGAAGGAGCGCGGGGTGATGATGGTGTGCTCGTCGCCCGCGGACTGCGCCGAGATCGAGCGCCGGCACGCGACCGGGGTCGGGCTGCTCGTCGACGGGGGCGCAAGCCGCGGCAACCTGCTCTCGGGCGAAGCCGAGGAGACGATCCTCACCGTGAGCCGGTCGGACGCGGAGCGCAAGGCGAACCCGGGCTACCGCGCCTTCCTGGCCAACGGCTTCAACGTCACGCGGGCCTTCGTGCTCTTCCTCTGGGAGATCGTGATCGAGCTCACGGCGGCCGCCCGCGCGAAGCGCCGCGACGTCCGCCCGCGGGGCCATCGCGGCGGCATCTATCCGCTGATGCGCGCGACCATGTGCGTGATCGTCCGCGACCTCATCGTCTTCGGGGTCCTCACCGACATGATGCGCGGACGCCCCGCCGTCTACGCCACCTTCTCGAGCTACGACGAGGTCGCCCACCACTCGGGCCTCGAGCGCGCCGACACGATGGAGGCGCTGCGCAAGCTCGACCAGCAGTTCGACCGGATCGCGCGGGCACGGCCCTACGCGCCACGCCCGTACGAGATCGTCGTCCTCTCCGATCATGGGCAGACGCAGGGCGCGACCTTCAAGCAGCGCCACGGCTACGGGCTCGACGAGCTGGTCGAGCGCTCGCTGTCGCGCGGACGGGTCTCCGGCTTCGCCGGCGGCGACGAGCAGCACGCGATGGTCCACCACGCGGTCAATGAGGCGACGGGCACCAAGGAGAAGCCCAAGCCCAAGAACGACGTCTCCGAGCGCGATGTCGTCGTCCTGGGCTCCGGCAACCTCGGGCTCGTCTACCTGATGGAGGTCGACCGGCGGCTCACCGGCGAGGAGATCGACGAGCGCCATCCCGACCTCATCCCCGCCCTGCGCGCGCACCCCCACATCGGCTGGCTCATGGTCCGCTCGGCGGAGCACGGCGCCGTCGTCCTCGGCCGCGACGGCGTCAGCTATCTCAACGAGGGCCGGGTCGAGGGCGTCGACCCCCTCGCCCACTTCTCCCTCACGGCGGCGCGCCACCTGCTGCGCACCGACGGCTTCGCGCACGTCGCCGACATCATGGTCGGCAGCTTCTATGACCCGGTGCTCGACGAGGGCTGCGCGTTCGAGGAGCTCATCTGCTTCCATGGCGGGCTGGGCGGGCCTCAGACCCGCGCCTTCATCCTGGCTCCCGCCCGGCTGCCCCTCCCAGCGGAGCCGATCATGGGCGCGGCCGCCGTTCACGGTGTGCTGTCCGGGTGGCGCAGGATGCTTCAGGGCGTTGTGCGCGACGAGCGCCCCGAGATCGGGCACCAGGAGTACGCCGAGAGGTGAGCGCCGCACCGGCTCGATCCACCGGTGTCCGCCCTCGAGCGGCGCGGGCGCAGCCCGGGCCTCGCCGCGCCGGCGGTCCTCGCCCACATGACGCTCGTGGCCTCGTCGTCGCGGAGGCGGCCTAGCCGGGGAGACGCCCCGCGGCGGCCACCAGCTCCGCGCCGAGCTCGCCGAACGCGGTGGCGTCGACGAAGTCGCTGACGATCTGCGTCCCGCCCGTCCGCGACACCGCGTCCTCGAGCGCATCGCTCCACACGTGGTCCACGAGCACCGCGGCCAGCGCCGCGCCCGGGGCCAGCGTCGCGCCGAGCTCACGCACGATGTCGGCGTTGGCCCGCAGCGTCCGCTCAGTGGCCCGGCGCCGCTCGGCCTCGTCCAGCCTGAACCCGAGCAGCGGCGCCACCACGCCCCCGGCGCCGTCACCGTGCAGGTCGATCGCGTCGATGTCGCCCGACTCCGGGTTGCGTCTGACGAAGAGCACGTCGAGGATCCGCAGCGCACCGCCGCTCTCGAGGCGCTCCAGGGCGCCGACGAGCCTGCCTTCGAAGCTGGCGTCCGCCGCGAAGCCATAGAGCAGCAGCTGCCTCACGCATCGAGCGTGACCGACGCACCGCGCGCCCGCTTCACCCGGATGTGATGAACCGGCCGCGCGGGGTGGTGCATCCATGCCCAGCGGCACGCCACCGTGCACCATTGCCCGCGGCCTCGCTCGCCGCGACGCTTTCACCGTGAGCTACGACGAATCCCGGACACCCCCCACGCCACCGCCACCGCAGGCACCTGTCCCCCCGGCCTACGCTCCACAACCCCGATCGGGCACGAACGGCTGGCTCATCGCCTTCGCTGTCGTGGTGGTGGTGGCGCTCGGCGTCATGGCGGCGCTGATCATCTCCAAGGGCGACTCGGGCAACACGACGGCGACCATCCCGACGGTGACCTCGAAGACGACCACGGTCCAGAGCACCACGACCGTCACGACCCCCGCCACCTCCACCAACGTCACCGTCGCGCCGAACGTCACCCTGAGCCCGAGCGGCACGCCAGAGCCGGCTCAGAGCGCCACCACCCAGAAGACGAGCAGTACCCCCTGAGCGGCCGGCTCAGCGCGTCCGTCGCCGCAGGCCGTCGTCGACGACGGCCACCGCGGCGACGTAGGCGGCGTGGGTGCCGAGGCTCGTGGCCATGACGTCGGCCGACCAGCGCCAGGGCGGGGGCGTGCGCCCGAGCAGCGGGAAGAGCGAGAAGGTGGCCGTCATCAGCGTGCCGCCGAAGACGGCGCTCGCCCACGGCTCACGTATGACGCGGTGCAGCGACCCATGCAGCAGGCCGAACGCGGAGCCGTAGCCCCAGCGCAGCGCGAGCCCGAGGTCCTGATCGCCGCGCTCGGTGACGTGCGGCAGGTGCATGACGCTTGCGACGATCTTCCCCGGGACGAGGGAGTCGTCGTAGTCGAGCTGGCCCTCGTGGCTTGGTCGCAGCCGGCGCTCGGCCGCGTAGGCGGCGGTCAGCGCTGCCGTGCCGGCGGCGCCGGCACACACGCTGCGGACGGGCCACGGGAGTCGCATGGGACGATCCAACCGGCGCGCGCACCCGGCCGCATCATCCCGACCGGGTGACGAGGACAGCGAGATCGCGGGCGCCCCCCTTTCCGGCAGATCACGCAACTGCGGTATCGACGCCCCGGGTGCGGATCGCCACGATGGTGGGGTGTCGACCAGGACGCCCAACCCCCCGCGCGTCCTGATCGTGGACGACCAGCCGTCGTTCCGGGGCATGGCTCGCAGGGTGCTCGAGTGGCGCGGGTACGCCGTGGCCGGAGAGGCGCACAGCGCGGCCTCGGCCATCGCTGCCGCCGAGAGCCTTGCCCCGGACGCGGTCCTGCTCGACGTCTGCCTCGGGGAGGACAGTGGCTTCGACGTGGCGTGCGCGATGACCGAGGCCCGTCCCGGCCTCCCGGTCCTGCTCGTCTCGAGCATCGACTACCGCCAGTGCGCGCGGCTCCTGCGTGACTGCGGCGCGCGCGGGTTCCTGCTCAAGTCCGACCTCGGTCACGCCGACCTCGCGGCCTTCTGGCCGGCGTGTGGCGTGTAGCGCCGATCACCCGGCCAGCGCGGCGATGCCCTTGACCGTCAGGTAGACCCCGATCGCGCCGGCGACGACCGTGACGAGCCGCTTCTGGTGCTCGCGCATCCAGCGATCGGATCGCTCGACCGCCGCCTTCGTCCCGTCGGGCACCACGGCGAGCAGGAGCAGGGGGATCAGCGCCGGCGAGAGCATGAGGACGTTGAAGAGCAGGATGGCCAGGAGCTCCTCTCCCGTGGAGACGCCGGCCTCGGCGATGTCCTTCAGCGCCGCGAGGTACAGCGCGCTGGGCAGCGTGAGCAGCATGCCGGCCGCGAACGCCATCGTGGCGCGCGAGCCTCCCAGGAGCCGGTCGCTGACGGAGGGCTTCTTCGGGCGCCCGGCGGCAGCCGCCACCTTGGCGGCGTGACGGCGCTCGGCGCGCCCGGTCGCGAACCACGCCGAGACGGCCAGCAGGAGCAGGCCGAGCACGAGGTCGACGAGCCCGTTGGTCGACGACGTGGTCGGCTTCACGGCTCCCGTGCTGCTTGCCAGCGATACCACGGCGATGCCGATGGCGACGCTGACGATCATGCCGCCCGCGACGTAGGCGCCCAGGAGCACCTTCGGTCGCGGCGAAGCGAGGGTGACGAGCACCACCCCGACCAGGATCGGGTTGATCGCTGCGCTCAGGCCCAGCGCGACGACATTGCCGATCATGGGAACGCCCCGATGCGTGACTCCTTTCAGAAGGTGCCGCAGTCTCGACCGGCCCGGCGGCGCGTGAAAGGTGGCCGGCACCCGAGGTCTGCGGGTGCCGGCACCCGGCACGCAGAATCATCCGATTCGGGTGAGCACCCGCGCCAGGGGCTTCCCTAGGCTCGGCGGATCGAGCCCTCCGCGGACCCTCAGGCCCTGCTGAGGAGTCGCAGCTACTTGCAGCTCCTCGTCCTCGCCGCGGTCATCGGCGCGCCCGTGTCGGCGCTTGCCTACGGCTTCCTGAAGGTCGTCGACGAGCTCCAGACGGCGTTCTTCACGAGCATCCCGAAGGACCTCGGCTTCGACAGCGTGCCGGCGTGGTGGCCGCTGCCGTTGCTCGTGGTCGCGGGCGTCCTGGTCGCCCTGGCCATCCAGCGCCTTCCCGGCATCGGCGGGCACTCGCCCGCGGACGGGTTCCACGCGGGCGGCGTCACGGCGCCGATCGAGCTGCCCGGCATCCTGTTCGCCGCCCTCGGAACGCTGAGCTTCGGCGTCGTCCTGGGCCCCGAGGCCCCGCTCATCCTCATGGGCAGCGGGCTGGGGGCGCTGGCGGTGCGGCTCGCCGCGCGCGACGCCCCGCCCACCGCAACGACGGTCATCGCGGCGGCGGGCAGCTTCGCCGCCATCGCCGCGCTGTTCGGCTCACCGCTGCTGAGCGCGTTCCTGATGCTGGAGGTGGCGGGCATCGGGGGGCCGATGCTCGGGCTCGTCCTGCTCCCCGGGCTGCTGGCCGCGGGCATCGGCGAGCTCGTCTTCGTCGGCCTCGACTCGCTGACGGGGTTCGGGACGTTCTCGCTCGCGATCCCGAACCTCCCCGCCTTCGGACAGCCCACCGGCGCGATGTTCCTGTGGGCCATCGTCTTCGGCGTCGTCGCCGCGTTCCTGGGCCGCGGCATCCAGTGGCTCGCGCGGGCGGTCCGGCCCCACGTGGAGCCCCGGATGCTCCTGCTCATGCCCGTCCTCGGGGCGCTGATCGCCGGGCTGGCCATCGGCTTCGAACAGGCCACGGACAAGAGCTCCTCCGAGGTCCTGTTCTCGGGGCAGTCGGCGCTGCCCGGGCTGGTCGGGCAGTCCGCGGCGTGGTCGGTCGGCGCTCTGCTGCTGCTCGTCCTCTGCAAGAGCCTCGCCTACGCGCTGTCGCTGTCGAGCTTCCGGGGCGGACCCGTCTTCCCAGCGCTGTTCATCGGCGCGGCGGCCGGCATGGCCGCCGCGGACCTCCCCGGCCTCTCGCTGGTGCCCGCCGTCGCCATGGGCATCGGAGGGATGTGCGCCGCGATGCTGGGCCTCCCGCTGACCTCGACGCTACTCGCGACAGTGTTGCTCGGAACGGACGGCCTGAACGTCATGCCGCTCGTGATCGTCGCGGTCGTCGTGGCCCACGTCACGTCGGCGCGCCTGACGCCGGCACCGCCGCCCGCGGAACCGGAGGAGCCCGCGGCGACCCCGGCGGGCGAGCGCGATCCGGCGGCCGCCTAGATGTATTCAGCCGTCGAGCGGGTGCCGGGTCTCGGGCAGCTGCCTGAGGTAACGGCGCATCTCGGCGAGCAGAGCGCGCCGCGCCCTGGCGCCGCGACGCAGGACGGCGAGCGACTTCGGCAGCTCGAGCGCCGCGAGCATCGGGCAGCCGATGCCGGTGGCCACGACGAACGGCAGCATGGCGGGCGGGGCCGGCACGAGCGCGGCCGCGGTCACGAGGCCGGCGCAGGCCAGGGCGAGCAGAACCACGAACACGCAGGTGAGGAGGGCCTTGAGTCGGGTCGGGGTCGATCGGGACATCACGTCACACGATTCCCCGATCGCCGAATCCCAAGCGCCACGTCCGTGCGGAGCGTGCGCTGACGTGACGGAGACGACCGCCCCGGGGCCGACCGAGCTGCCCGAGAGCGAGCAGCAGCGTCGCGGCGTGTGGTGGCGGCCGGATCGCGCATCGTGGTGGATGGGCGTGCTCTTCGCGGTCGGATCGCTCTGCTTCGCGGTGGCGGCGATCGCGTCGCAGTGGGCGTCGGCCCCGCGGCCGGCCATCGGCGTCACCTACTTCGTGGGATCGATCTTCTTCACGACCGCCGCCTACCTGCAGTGGAGGCCGGCGCGGTGGGAGCCTCGAAGCATCGACTGGCAGGCGTCGACCATCCAGCTCGCGGGGACGCTGTTCTTCAACGTCAGCACGTTCGCGGGCATGAAGCACGGCTTCGATGCGCACCAGACCAACCTGCGGGTGTGGACGCCGGACGTGTTCGGCTCGGTCTGCTTCCTGGTCGCGAGCGAGCTCGCGTACGCCGACGTCTGCGGCCGCTGGTTCTGCGTGCGCGCGCGATCGCTGTCGTGGCGCATCGCCGCCCTGAACCTCGTGGGGTCGATCGCCTTCGGCGTCTCGGCGGCGACCTCCCTGATCGTGCCCTCGACGAACGAGCCCGTCAGCGCGGCGATCGCCAACGCCGGGACCGCCGTCGGGGCGCTCTGCTTCCTGGCCGGGGGCCTCATGCTGCTGCCCGAGGCCGCACAGGAGCACTAGCGCGGCTTCATCCCCTCCGGGTGATGAGCTGAGACGCAGTGTGAGGTTTGATGGACCCATGAGCGCCACTCGCGAACCCGTCGACACCCACGGCGACCGTTACGGCAACGCCTTCCTGCTCGGCGACGCCCCCGACCACAAGCTGCCGGCGGTCGGCATGCCGGCCGTCGACGCGATGCGGCTGCTGGGCGAGGAGCTGGTGCTCGACGGCATCCCGTGGCGCAACCTGGCCACGTTCGTGACGACCTGGATGGAGCCCGAGGCACAGCGAATCATCGCGGAGAACCTGCACCGCAACTACATCGACCACGCCGAGTACCCGCAGACGGCCGTGATCGAGCAGCGCTGCATCCGCATGCTCGCCGATCTGTACCACGCGCCGGGTGAGACGACCGGGACGCGCACGCAGGGCTCGTCGGAGGCGATCATGCTCGGTGCACTGTCGCTGAAGTGGAAGTGGCGGGCGCGACGCGAGGCCGCCGGCAAGGGGACGGACCGGCCGAACCTCGTCTTCGGCGGCGACGTGCACGTGGTGTGGGAGAAGTTCTGCCGTTACTTCGACGTCGAGCCGCGCATCATCCCGCTGCAGTCACACAAGTTCACCATCGGCCCCGAGGACGTCGAGCCGCATCTCGACGAGAACACGATCGGCGTCGCGGCGGTCCTCGGCACGACCTTCACGGGGCATGCCGACGACATCGTCGGGATCAACGACCTGCTCGTCCGGGTGCTGGAGGACGACGGGCTCGACGTGCCGCTGCACATCGACGGCGCCAGCGGCGGCTTCGTCTGGCCGTTCCTGTACCCCGACTCCCCCTGGGACTTCCGTCTGGAGCGGGTGCGCTCGATCAACGTGTCGGGTCACAAGTACGGGCTCGTCTACCCGGGTCTCGGCTGGCTCATCTTCCGGGAGTCCAGCGATCTGCCCGACGACCTCGTCTTCTACGAGAATTACCTCGGCAAGCGCGACGCCACGTTCACGCTCAACTTCTCGACCGGCGCCGCCATGGTCCTCGCCCAGTACTACAACTTCGTCCGCTACGGGTACGAGGGCTACCGGGTGATCATGGAGACCATGCAGGCCAACGCCAGGGCGCTTGCCGAGAAGGTGATCGAGGGCCCCGACTTCGAGCTCGTCGGCGACCCCGGAGCCGAACAGCTACCGCTCGTAGCGTTCAAGCTCGCCGAGGAGCGGAACTTCGACGAGTTCGACGTCGCCGGGCAGCTGGCCGCCGAGCGCGGCTGGATGGTTCCGGCCTACACGCTGCCCCCGAACGCCCAGCACGTGACGATCATGCGCGCGCTCGTCCAGCAGACGCTCGGGCATTCGCGCGTCTCGACACTGGCCGAGGACATCGCCCAGGCGGTCGCAACGCTCAGCGCCAAGGGCGGGCTCCATGAGATCGAGCGCCAGCGCGTGAAGACGGGCACGGGGTACTGAACCCGGGCGGGTTCGCGCCCGCATCGAGCGGGTGGCCCCGGTCGCTTCGATGAGCCGCCTCCGCGAACTCGCTTCGATGAGCCGCCTGCGCGAGCTGGTCAAGGCCATCCGCGACGGCGACGAAGCGATGGTGGAGGCGGCGGTGCTGCGCATGAGCCGCTCGCGCCGCTGGCTCGCACCCCTTGCGCTGGCCGTGGGCGCCCTCGAGATGCTCTTCGAGGGAGTGAAGCTCGTCTTCTCCAACTGGCGCCTGACCCTGGTCCAGATCCTGCCGGCGATGTGGATCTGGCTCGCGATGCTCGACCTCAAGGCCCACGTCCTGCACGGGAGATCGTTCCACGTCCTTCGCGGGCCGATCATCATCCCGGTCGTCGCCCTGATCGCCGCGATCACGGCGGCGGCCTTCTTCCTCAACGCGGTGTTCGCCTTCGCCATCGCCAGGGCGGGTCCGCCCGAGGTCAGGGCCGGGGTCGCCGGCGCCCGGCGTCATCTGCCCGTCGTCCTGGGATCAGGCGCCGTGGTCGGTCTTCTCCTGGGCGTTGCCACGATCGTCGTCACCCGCTGGGGACGCCCGTGGTTCACCTTGTCGCTCGGCGTGGTGATCGGCGTGCTGATGGTCTGCTACGTCGCGGTGCCGTCGAGCCTCATAGGCATCACGCCCACGATCTCGAGACGGGACAAGCTGACCGCCGGCGCCGTGAGCGGAGCGCTCGGCGCAGCCGTCAGCACGCCGCCCTACCTGCTGGGTCGCGTCGGCATCCTCATGCTCGGATCACACGTGCTCTTCGTTCCCGGCATCATCGTGGTCGCCGTGGGGTTCACGTTGCAGGCCGGCGCGACCGGCGCGGTCAAGGCCGTCAAGCTGAGCGCTCATCTCGTCGCCGGCGGCGCGGGCACCCCCGAGGCGAGCAGGAAGCGGCCGCTCGGCGATGCCGAGCAGCCGCCGTGAGCAGGGGGCCGCGCTTACCGGCGGCGTGCGACGCGACGCGAGGTGCGCCGGGCCACTCTGCGGGATCCGAACATCGTTGCTCCGATCGTCGTGACTGGGTGAACAGGGTCAGGCGGGCTGGCGGCTCGTCTCCGCAGCGTGGAGCTGCTGAGCCTCCTCGCTGGAGACTAGCCCGATCGCGACCAGATCGAGCGGGCTGATGAAGCCGTCGCTGAGGCGGAAGCCGCCCGCGCGCGCGATCGCGTCGCGCAGCGGGACGGCCCAGTGGTGCTCGAGCAGGATCAGCGCCGCCGCCGAGTCGTTGGGGATCTCCTCCAGGATGTCCCAGGCGTCCTCGTCGTCGAACACGCTGATGCCATCGGCACCGGCCTCGGCGCCCGCCTCAGCGCCGACGTCCATCCCCTCCTCGCCTTCGATCCCGAGGCCGATCAACGCGCCGACCTTGCTGCCGAGCTCGACCGCCTCGTCCTTCGAGAGGTTGCTCAGGTGCGCGACCTCGATTTCTCCATCGGCGTCCTTGTGCACGGCGAGCGCATCGATGACGCGCACCGTGTCGCTCTCCTTCAGCCGCTCGAGCTCGGCGACGATCTCACCGTGGAACTCGGGGTGGCTGAAGCCGAGCACGATGAGCTGAACGGGCCCTATCGCCATGGCTGCTCCTTTTGGTTGCGTGGGCGGGCAACGTCCATGCTCCCCCCGCCCAGCCCAGCGGGCATCATCCGATGCGTATGATCTCCGTGACGAGCTCGAGCCCCTCGGGACGATGGGTGATCAACAGCACCGACCGGTCGCCCGCCGCGGCGAAGACGTCCTCGACGAGAGCGCGGGCGGTGGCCGGATCGAGGTGCGCCGTCGGCTCGTCGAGCACCAGTACGGGAGCGTCGGCGAGCAGGGCCCGCGCGAGCACGAGCCGCTGGCGCTGACCGCCCGAGAGCTCGCGCCCCTCCTCCCCCACGGCGGTGTCCAGCCCGTCCGCCAGCGTGGCGACCCACGGCCATAGCCGCGCGCGGCGCAACGCCTCCTGCACGTCCTCGTCGCTTGCCCCGGGCCGCGCGAGGCACACGTTCTCGCGGATGCTGGCCGAGAACAGGTGCGAGTCCTGGCCGGCCACCGCGATCGCGCGGCGCACGTCCTCCTGGCGGTACTCGCGCAGGTCGCGCCCCGCGAGCGTCACCCGCCCCGCCTCGGGGTCGAGGAAGCGCAGCAGCAGGTTGACGACGGTCGTCTTCCCGGCGCCGCTCGGACCCACGAGGGCGACGCGGCACCCCGGCTCGAGGCGGAGGCTGACGCCATCGAGCGCCGCGCGCTCGCCGGGCGCGTAGCGCGCGCGCACGTCCTCGAGCGCCACCGCGAACGGCCACGACGGCGCCGGCAGCGGCGCGACGGGATCGACGACGACGGCCTCGCGGTCCGAGAGCTCGAGCACGCGGCCCCCGGCGGCGAGCGTGATCGAAAGCTCGCGCGCGGCCGCCGCGAGCGGCTGGACCGCCTCGAAGGACGCGAGCGCGAGCAGGGCGAGCATCGCGATGAGCGTGCGGTCCAGGTGCCCGTCGGCGGACGCGTGCACGGCCACGGCGAGCACGCCCGCCACCGTCGCACCGACGACGGCGAGCCCGGCGCCATCCGCGAGCCCGCCCACCAGCGCGTCGCGCCGCGAGAGCCGGACGAGCGCACCGTCGGCGGCGCCCACGCGCGCCCGCGCGGCGCGCCCGCCGCCATAGGCGACGAGCTCGGGCGCCGCTCGCAGGGCCTCGACGAGCTCGGCGGAGAGCTCGCCGCGGGCCGCGGCCTGACGCCGTCCGCCGCGGCGGCCGAGCCGGCCCGCGAGCGCCGGGACGGCGACCCCGCCGACGAGCAGGCCGGCGGCGAGCACGAGGCCGGCGGCCGGGAGGAAGGCCGCGGCGACGCCCACTACGACGGCCCCCGCCAGCAGGCCGACGAGCGGCGGGCCGACCGCGCGCAGGTGCAGGTTCTGCAGCGCGTCGACGTCGGCGACCATGCGCGCGAGCAGGTCGCCCTGGCGGTAGCCCTCGAGCTGCGCCGGCGCCAGCGGCTCGATCTGCCGGTACACACGCACGCGTACGCGGCCCAGGACGCGCAGCGCGAGGTCGTGCGAGGCAAGCCGGTCGAGATAGCGCGTCAGCGGCCGCGAGAGGCCGAAGAAGCGAACCCCGACGATGGCCACGGTCAGCGACAGGACGGCCGGGCGTTCGGAGGCCCGGGAGATGAGATACCCAGCGGTCGCCATCAGGCCCGCGCCCAGGATGACCGTCAGAGCACCCAGCGCGGCGGCGAGCGCGGCGCGCCCACGCGGGGCGTCCGCCAGCGCGAGGAGCCGGCCCAGCGTCGCGGTCACGCGGCCCACCTCGCCGGTACGGCGAGCGCCACGCCATCCTCGAGTCGGACGATCCGATCGGCGTGCGCGACGAGCTCGGGGCGGTGGGCGATGAGCAGCATGGTCCGCCCGGCGCTCAACCGCCGCACGGCGCGGCTCACGTGCTCGACGCTCGCGGGGTCGAGGTCGGCCGTCGGCTCGTCGAGGACGACGAGCGGCGCATCGCCCAGGAACGCCCGGGCCAGCCCGATCCGCCGGCGCTCGCCCGGTGAGAGCGGGCGCCCACCGTCGCCGACGACCGTGTCGTAGCCGTTCGGCAGGCCGGCGACGAAGCGGTCGACGCCCGCGAGGCCCGCTGCCGCCCGCACCGCGCGCGCCGACGCCGGCCGGCCGAGGCTGATGTTGTCGGCCACGCTGCCGCGCAGGAGCGTCGGATGCTGGGGCACCCACGCGACGAGCGCGCGCCAGTCGTCGACCCGGCAGCCGGCGAGGTCGACGCCGCCGGCCGTGACGCGGCCGGCCGTCGGCTCAAGGAAGCCGAGCAGCAGCGCCGCCACGGTGCTCTTGCCGGCGCCGCTCTCCCCCACGAGCGCGACGGTCTCGCCGGGCGCCAGCTCGAGGTCGAGCCCGTCGAGGACCGGGCCGGGGCGCGCCGGGTAGGAGAAGGCGACGTGCTCCAGGCGCACTGACGCCTCCGCGGGGCTCGGGACGGGCGCCGGCCCTCCCGCGCGCGCCGCGGCCGGCGCGTCGAGCAGCCCGAGCATCCGGTCGGCGACCGCCAGGCCGTCGGCGCTCGCGTGATACTCCGCGCCCAGGCGACGCAGGGGCAGGTAGAGCTCGGGGGCGAGCACGAGCACCGTCAGTCCGGTCTGGAGGCCCAACCCGCCGTCGGCCAGCCGCACGCCGACCGTCACCGCGACGAGCGCGACGCCGAGGGTGGCCGCCAGCTCGAGCACCGTCCCCGACAGGAACGTGAGGCGCAGCGTCCCCATCGTCGCGCGGCGGTGACGCTCGCTGACGTCGGCGATGCGGGCTCCCTGCGCGGCGCCGCGATTGAACGAGCGCAGCGTCGGCAGTCCGCGCACGACGTCGAGGAAGTCCGTCGACAGGCCGCGCAGGGCGTGCCAGCGCTCGCGGGTGCGCTGCTCGGCGGCGCGGCCGATCAGCCACATGAAGACCGGGACGAGCGGCAGCGTGACCGCCATGACGAGCGCCGATTCGAGGTCGACCGTGGCCACGAACGCCAGCACGACCAGCGGGACGACCGACGCGAGCACGACCTGCGGCAGGTAGCGGGCGAAGTACGCCTCGAGCGCGTCGACTCCCTGCACCGCCGCCGCGGCGATCTCGCCGGACTGCGTCCCGTCGGCCGCGGTGGGCTGCGTCGCCAGCCGGCGCGCCACGAGGGCCAGGCGCAGCTCGGAGAGGACGCTCGACGCCGCGCGCCGGCCCGCGACCTCCATCCCCCACGCCAACGCGCCCCGGCCCGCGAAGGCGAGCGCCAGCGCGACCGCGTCGCGTCGCAGCTCACTCGCCGGCGCGCCCGCGAAGGCCCCGGCGACGATCCGCGCGAGCAGCGTCGCCTGGAGCAGGACGAACGCCGTCGTGACGACGACCGAGCGCGGTGTCCGCGATCAGCAGCGGGCGCACGGACCGGGTGCGGCGGACGAGGCGCGGGTCGAGGGCGCGCACCCGTGCCTCAGCTCGTCTGCGTGCCGGCCGCCCTGGCTGCGTCCATGGCTCGACCGGCTCGCCCACCGGCGGATCGCCGCCGAGGCGCGTCCGGAAGACGTGGTAGGTCCAGCCCTGGTAGAGCAGCACGATCGGGACGCAGATCGCCGCCACGACCGTGATGACGCTCAGCGCG
The DNA here is from genome assembly GCA_963807305.1 of uncultured Actinomycetes bacterium. Taxonomy (GTDB): domain Bacteria; phylum Actinomycetota; class Thermoleophilia; order Solirubrobacterales; family Solirubrobacteraceae; genus JAOPZW01. Next base: position 1,129,085 of record CAWEBN010000005.1, on the reverse strand, counting down.
TAGTGGCCGGCGGCCGCGCCGGAGATGGTCAGGCTGTTGCCGAAGTCCGGGTGCGAGACGAGCACGCGCGGATACAGGCCCGTGAACACCGTCGCCACCCAGGCCACCGCGGCCGCACCGGAGGCGACGAAGGCCCAGCCGCTGCGCCGCGCGAGCACGAGCGCGACGGCGGCCACGAGCGCGGCCACGCCGATCGCTGCGGGCAGCACGGTGGGGAACAGGTCGCGGTTGTTGCGGTCGATGGCGACCGCGACCGTTGCGGCCAGGAAGGCCGTGACGACGACCGCGGCCGGGATCGCGAGCCGTCGCGCCGCGACCGCAGCGCGCTCGGACAGGCCACCGCTCGTGCGCAGGTTCAGGTAGACGGCGCCGTGCAGGGCGAAGAGGGCGACGAGCGAGATGCCCGCGAGGACGGTGTAGGCGCTGAAGAGGTCGAGCACGTTGCCGGTGAAGTCGCCCTTGGCGTTCAGCGGGACGCCGTGCACGAGGTTGGCCAGAGCGACGCCCCACACGAAGGGGGCGCCCACGCTGCCCACCGTGTTGGCCCATCGCCACGTCGTCCGCCAGCGCGGGCTGTCAGAGCGCTCGCGCCACTCGAAGGAGACCACGCGCACGATGAGCAGGACGAGGATGAGCAGCAGCGCGAGATAAAAGCCCGAGAACATCGTCGCGTACCACGCGGGGAACGCGGCGAAGGTCGCGCCGCCGGCGATCACCAGCCACACCTCGTTGCCGTCCCAGACGGGGCCGATGGACCCGAACATCGTGCTGCGCTCGGCCTCGTCGCGCGGCAGCACCGCCAGCAGCATGCCCACGCCGAAGTCGAAGCCTTCGAGCAGGAAGTAGCCGCTCCAGAGGACCGCGATGAGGACGAACCAGATGGTCGCGAGATCCATGCTCGGCTCCTAGTAACTGAGCGCTGGGGCCGCTGCCGCGCTCTCCTCCCGCAGCGCCGGCGGGTCGATACGGGCATAGCGGCGCATGAGCACGAAGTCCACGACCCCCAGAACGATGTAGAGCAGGGCGAACACGCCGATGCTGCTCGCGACCATCGCCGTGCTCACGCTGGGCGAGTGCGCGTCGGACGTCTTGAGCAGGTCCTGCACGATCCACGGCTGGCGTCCCATCTCGGTCAGGATCCAGCCGAAGGTCGCCGCGATGAACGGGAACGCGATGGCGATGACGGCCGTCCACAAGAACCACCGCGCCTTCTCGAGCCTGCGCTTGCGGTAGAGCCACGCACCGACGGCGGCGATCAGGAACATCGCCACCCCCAGCAGCGCCATCACCCGCATCGACCAGTACATCAGCCGTACGCGCGGCATGTAGTTGCCCTGCCCGAAGTCCTTCTCCTCCTGGGCCTGCAGCTGGTTGATGCCCTGCACCTGGCCGTTGAAGGAGCCTGTGGCCATCCACGACAACAGGCGCGGGACCGTGATCGAGAAGCTCGGGGTCGGGTCCTGCGCGGAGAAGCCCCCGATCTGGAACAGGGAGAAACCGCACGGATCGCACGTGTTCCACTGCGCCTCGGAGGCGGCGATCTTCATGCCCTGCGCGCTCGTGACCGCCTCCCCGAAGCGGTTGCCCACCGACAGCTGGATCAGCGTCGCAGGCACGGCCACGACGAGCGCCAACGCCGCGCCCCGGCGAAACAGCTCGACGTTGCGTCCGCGCAGGATGTGCCAGCACGAGACCCCCAGCAGCACCGTCGTGCCGAAGATCAGGCCGGCGAGGATCGTGTGCACCCACGCAATCACCGCGAACTCGTTGGACAACAACGCCCACACATTGGTCAGCTGCGCCTCACCATCGACCATCTTGTAGCCGACCGGGTGCTGCATCCACGAGTTCGCCACCAGGATGAAGTAGGCCGACATCCAGGTGCCCGCGGCGGTCAGCCAGATCGTCGCCAGGTGCACGCGCGGCGACAACCGGTCCCAGCCGAAGATCCACAGCCCGATGAACGTCGCCTCGAACGCAAACGCCGCCAAGCCCTCGATCGCCAACGGCGCGCCGAACACACCACCGACGAACTCCGAGTACACCGACCAGTTCATCCCGAACTGGAACTCCTGCACCAGCCCGGTCGCCACCCCGATGGCGAAGTTGATGAGCAGCAGCGTCCCGAAGAACTTCGTCAGGCGCAGCCAGGCGTCGACGCCGGTCCGGTACCACGCGGTCTGCATGATCGCCACCAGCGGCGCCAGGCCCAGCGTGAGCGGCACGAAGAGGAAGTGGTAGATCGACGTCATCGCGAACTGCACGCGCGCGAGGTCGACCGTGGTGACGGCCAGAGGGGTCACCGTGCAGCCGTGAGTGGCTCAGGCGCCGCGTCCTCTTCCCAGTCGATCCGTGCGGCGTCCGAGCGGTCGAGGACCTGCGGCCCGCGTGACTTGCTGAAGTAGTCCCACCCCCAGTTGACGAAGGCGTCGATGCGGTTGCGCACGCCGGTCATGAGCGCGGCGTGCACGCCCAGCCACGACGAGAACGCGATGACGCCGTGCAGCTCGTGGCGATGGGGGCCGACCTCGGCCACGGCGGCACCGCGGCCGATCATCGCCATGATGCCCTTGTCGTGGTAGTGGAAGGCCTTGCGCGGCTTGCCCGCGAAGTCGGCCAGCAGGTTGTCGGCCGCCGTGACGCCGCTCTGCAGCGCGACCGAGCCCAGCTGCGGGTGCGACTCGCCGTCGGGGCTGGGGATGTTGGCCACGTCGCCGATGACGTAGACGCCCGGAAGGCCGTCGACCGTGAGGTCGGGCTGCACGTCGATGCGCCCGCCGCGTCCCTGCGGCAGTCCGGCGGCGCCGGCGACCGTCGGAGCCATGATCCCGCCGCCCCAGATCACGCATCGCGTCCTGATCGTCGAACCGTCGGCGAGGGTCACGTGCCCGGGCCCGATCTCGGTCACCGCCACGCCGAGGTGCAGGCGGACGCCCTTCTTGCCCAGCACCTTGGCCACGTAGTCGTGGGCCTTGTCGGAGAACGCCCCCAGCAGGGTGTGGCCGAGGTCGACGACGTGGACCTGCGCCGCCGAGACCGCGAGGTGGTGGTACTCGCTGCTCATCGTGTCGTGGATGAGGTCGGAGAGGGCCCCGGCAACCTCGACGCCCGTCGGCCCGCCGCCGACGATGACGAAGTTCAGGGCGCCCTGGTCGATCAGCGCCGGGTCGCGGTCGGCGTCCTCGAAGACGCCGAGGATGCGCGAGCGCAGCCGCTGGGCGTCGTCCAGCGAGTAGAGCGGGAAGGCGTGGTCGTCGGCGCCGGGGGTCCGGAAGAAGTTGGGCTGCGAGCCGGCGGCGAGGACGAGCGCGTCGCCGGAGAAGACCTCGCCGTCGGTGGTGGTCACGCTGTGCTTCGCCGGATCGAGCGACGCGACCTCCCCGAGCTTGACGTCCACGTTGATGCGATCGTGGAAGAGCTTGCGCAGCGAGTACGCGATGTCGCTCGAGGCCAGCTGCGAGGTCGCCACCTGGTAGAGCAGCGGCTGGAACTGGTGGTAGTTGTTGCGGTCGATCAGCGTGATGCGCACGTCGTCGTGGTCGGCCAGCCGCCGGGCGCACCCGACGCCGGCGAAGCCGCCGCCGACGATGACGACGTGAAGCTGGCCCTCGGTCAGGTCAACCGACATGCGCCGGCTCCGGTGCGGTCCGCGGAGCACCCATGCGTTCCAGGAGGTGGTCCCCCACGCGCACCGCGTTGGCCATCGCGGTCAGCGCCGGGTTGACGGCGCCGATGCTCGGGAAGAAGCTCGTGTCGACGACATAGAGGTTGTCGACCTCGTGCGCCCGGCAGTCGGTGTCGAGCACGGAGTCGGCCGGATCGGTCCCGAAGCGGCAGGTGCCCGCCTGGTGCGCGCAGCCCGCCACGGGGATGTCGTTCTTGAGGTAGGCGTGGCGCGGGAGCAGGTGGTCGTGCTGCATCCCGAGGTCCTTGAGCATCGACTTGAGCTCGTGCAGCAGCCGCTTCTTGGGCACGTCGTTCGTCGCCTTGTAGGCGAGCCCGACGTTCCCGTCGGCGGCCAGGGTCACCCGGTTCTCGGGCAGCGGCAGGTCCTCGGTCGAGAGCCAGAAGTCGACCGCGTGGCGTGCCACCTTCTCGAGCGTCCACTCGGGTGCGAGCCTGGTCTGGATCGGCTTCTCGCCGCGGTACATCTCGGCCGACGACTTGCCGACCATCTGGATGTTGCCCAGCGGGTAGTCGACGTCGTCGGTCCCGAAGTAGAAGTCGTTGAGGCCGAGCGTCTTCTGGAAGACCGTGGGATTGGGCTCCTTGGAGAGGGCCAGCACGGCCGTGCAGTTGTGGAACATGTAGTTGCGCCCCACCTGGTCGGACCCGTTGGCCAGGCCGTTGGGGTGAGCGTCGTCGGCCGACGCGAGCAGCAGCCGGGCGCTGTTGGCCGCGCCGCAGGAGACGACGACGATGTCGCCCGTGTGGGTCTCGCGCGCACCGTCGCGCTCGACGACGACGCCCGTGACGACGGTGCCCGCGTCGTTGGTCTCCAGGCGCACGGCCTGCGCGTTGGTGAGCAGGGTGACGTTGGGGTGCTCGAGCGCCGGGCGGACGCCGAGGACCTCGGCGTCGGACTTCGCATGCACGAGGCACGGGAAGCCGTCGCACGTCGCGCAGCGCACGCAGGCGCTGTGGGGCATGTCGTCCTCGGTGAGCATCACGCCACAGGGCGCGTGGAACGGCTGGCGCCCGGCGGCTGCGAGGTCGTCGGCGAGCTGTTGGATGCGAGGCTCGTGGCTCACGGCCGGATGCGGGTACGGCGCGCTGGCGGGCGGCTCGGTCGGGTCCTCGCCGCGCGCGCCGTGCACGTGGTAGAGCTGCTCGGCCCGCGTGTAGTACGGCTCCATGTCGTCGTACTCGATGGGCCACGCCGGCGAGATGCCGTCGTGGTGGCGCAACTCGCCGAAGTCCTCCTTGCGCAGGCGGTACAGCGCGGCGCCGTAGAGCTTCGTGGCGCCGCCGACGCAGTAGTGCACCTGCGGCTGGAAGGACTTGCCCTCGCCGTCGTACCACGTGTCCGCGGAGACGTAGCGATTGTCGACGAAGACGTCGCGGGCGAGCCAGTTCTGCGGCTCGCGCGGGAGCCAGTCGCCGCGCTCGAGCAGCAGGATGCGCTTCCCGGAGGGGGCCAGGTGCCGCGCAAGCGTCCCACCGCCGGCACCGGTTCCGATCACGATCACGTCGTAGTCGCTCATCAGCTCAGCTCCTCCAGCCGTTCGGCGGCGATGATCCGGCCGGCGGCCTCGATCAACGCCAGGTGCGAGAAGGCCTGCGGGAAGTTCCCCAGGTGACGACCCGTGGCCGCGTCGAACTCCTCGGCGTACAGCCCGAGTGGCGAGGTGACGGCGAGCAGGCGCTCCATGAGGTCGCGCGCGCGCTGGCGCTCGCCGATGATGGCCAGCCCGGACACGAGCCAGAACGAGCAGATGAGGAACGTGCCCTCCTTGCCCGACAGGCCGTCGTCGGTCTCGCCCGTGCGGTAGCGCAGGACGAAGCCGTCCTCGGTGAGCTCGTCGGCTATGGCCAGGACGCTCGCGCGCAGCCGCTCGTCGTCGGCGGGCAGGAAGCCGAAGAGCGCGGCGAGCAGGGTCGAGGCGTCGAGGGCGTCGGTGGCATAGTGCTGGCGCAGCACGCCGCGGCTGTCGACGCCGTGCTCGAGGATGTCGGCCTTGATCTCCTCGGCGGTCGCCGCCCAGATCGCACGGGGCTCCGGTTCACCGGCGATGTCCGCCAGCCTCGCCGCGCGGTCCAGAGCGACCCAGCCCATGAGCTTGGACGACACGTAATGCTGGGGCTCGCCGCGCGCCTCCCAGATACCCTGATCGGGCTGGCGCCAGACCGCGGTCGCGCACTCGGCCTGCGCCTGCACGATCGGCCAAAGCCGGCGCGGCAGCCGCTTGCTGCGCCGTGTGTGCAGCAGGATCGAGTCGAGCGCGGCGCCGAACACGTCGTTCTGGCGCTGGTCGAAGGCGCCGTTGCCGATCCGCACCGGGCGGGCGCCGGCGTAGCCCGAGAGGTCGTCGCGCGTGGACTCGGTCAGGTCGCGGCGCCCGTCGATCCCGTACATGATCTGCAGCCCGCCGTCCTCGTTGGCCTCGAGGTCGGCGATGAACTGCATGAACTCGTCGGCCTCCCAGTCGAGGTTGAGGTAGTGCAGCGCCTGCAGGGTGAAGGTCGAGTCGCGGATCCACGTGTAGCGGTAGTCCCAGTTGCGCTCGCCGCCGGGCGTCTCGGGCAACGACGTGGTCAGCGCGGCGACCGTCGCCCCGGTGGGCATGTAGGTCAGGCCCTTGATGGTGAGCGCCGAGCGCTGGATCGGCGTCATCCACTCGTGGTCGGGCAGGCGGGCGCGGGAGAGCCAGGTGCGCCAGAAGCGGGTGGTCTGCGCCAGCCGCGCGTTGGCGTCCTCGAGGTCGGCCGGGGAGGCGAGCCCCTCGGCCCATGAGAGCGAGCAGTAGAGCTCGTCGCCCTCCTTGAGCAGGTGCCGCGCGCGCACCGTGTTGCCCTCGATGCCGAGCGCCATGTCCGTGCTCAGCCTGATCGTCTGCTCCGCCCCGCGGGCGTCGGCGAGGTGGCGGTCGTCACCCACGAGCGCCCACTCACCCGGGACGCGGCCGTAGTCGAAGACCGGCTCGCACACGAGCTCTATCTCGACGTTGCCATCGACGCAGCGCACGGTACGGACGAGCAGGTGCTCGGCGTCGTCGTCGGTCGGCGGCCGGGTGTGTGGCGTGATGGTGTCCTCGGACTGACGCGGGCCCATGGTCAGCGCGTCGCGCACGATCACCCAGCCGCTCGGGGTGTGCCACGTCGTCTCGAGGATGTTCGTGCCCGGCTCGTAGCGCCGGCTGGACGGGACGTTCATCCCGAACGGGGCGAGGCGGAAGTAGCCCGCCTGGCGGTCGAGCAGCGACCCGAACACGCTCGGCGCGTCGAAGCGCGGGACGCAGAGCCACCCGATGCCGCCGTCGGGCGCGATGAGCGCGCCCGTGTGGCAGTCCGACAGGAAGGCGTACTGCGCGATCGGGGGGAAGGGCGAGGGCGCGGCGGCGCTCTGGGCCATGGTCTCCACCTTGCCGTCGACCGCGCTCACGAGCCGACCCACGGCTCGTGCCAGCGACCGTGTCCGGCCAGCAGCTTGTCGGCCTCCTCGGGCCCCCACGATCCCTTCGCGTACGGGTGCACGGGCGGCGGGGCGTCGAGCAGCGGTTGCATGACCTTCCAGGCGTCTTCGACGCCGTCCTGGCGCGTGAAGCGCGTGGCGTCGCCGTGCATGGCAGCGAGCAGCAGGACCTCGTACGGCGTCGGTCCCTCCCCGCCCTCGTCGGCGAACTCCACGTCGAGGTTGATCTGCTCGGGCTCGGCGGTGTGGCCGCGCTGCGCTTCGACGAGCAGCCGCACGCCGGTGGCCGGATCGAGCTTGACGACGAGCTGCATTGGCTCCGGCTCCCGTGAGCGTGCGGCGTGGAAGGCCATGACCGGCGGCCGCTGGAAGACCAGGCGCAGCTCGGTCTGGGTGATGGGCAGGCACTTGCCGGTCCGGACGAAGATCGGCACGCCCGACCAGCGCCAGTTGTCGATGTCGAGGCGCATGGCGGCGTAGGTCTCGGTCGTCGAGTCGGCCGCCACGCCGGGGATCTCGCGGTAGCCGTCGTACTGCCCGCGCACGTAGTGGGCCGGATCGGCCGGCGGCATCGCGCTGAACAGCGTGTGCATCGAGTCCTTGAGCGCCCCAGACTCGTGGTTGGACGGCACCTCCATGGTCGCGGCGGCGATGACCTGCATGAGGTGGTTGACCACGACGTCGCGCAGCGCGCCGACGGGGTCGTAGAAGTGCCCGCGGTCCTCGACGCCGAAGCTCTCGGCCATCGTGATCTGGATCGAGGCAAGGTGGTTGCGGTTCCAGATCGGCTCGAGCCCTGCGTTGGCGAAGCGCAGGTAGAGGATCTCGGCCACGCCCATCTTCCCGAGGAAGTGGTCGATGCGGTACAGCTGGGACTCGTCGATGTACTGGTGCATCTCGTTGGCGAGTGCGCGCGCCGACTCGAGGTCGTGGCCGAAGGGCTTCTCGACCACGACACGGGCCCCGTGGGTGAGGCCGGCGTCGGAGAGGCCCTTGACGACGTTGCCGAAGAGGAACGGCGGGATCTCCAGGTAGAAGACCGGCGCGTGGGCGTGGTGGATCGCCGCGGCCAGGCGCTCGAAGGTCTCGGCGTCGCCGAAGTCGCCGGCGATGTAGGAGAGCCGCGCCGCGAAGCGGTCGAACATCTCCGCGTCGACCTTCTCCCCGGTGGCCTCGATGGACGTGCGAGCACGCTCGCGCAGGTCGCCCACCGTCCAGTCGTCGACCGCGACGCCGACGATCGGGCAGTCGAGCAGGCCCCGGCATTCGAGCCGGTACAGCGACCGGAAGGTCATCTGCTTGGCGAGGTCGCCGGTGATCCCGAAGACGACCAGGACATCGGCGGGTTGGGCGCCGCCGGTCGTCGTCCGGGCCGCTGCGGTGCGCGCGTGAGGTCTGACTGCGATGGTCATGCGTCCGCCTTGTGAGCCGTGGTCGTCGTGACGGAGATGCTTCCGGCGACCACGGGGTGCGTCATCACCCGATGCGAGTGAAACGCTCAGCGGGCGCGGCTGGGCCACTCCATCTCGACGCCCTCGGGCACATACGCGGGCGGCCTCCCGCGTGCCAGGAAGCTCACCGCCCACCACGCCTCGCTCGCCCGCTCGTAGCCGTCGATGAACAGGCGGCCGTCGTAGTAGACAGCCCACCGTCCATCTTCGCGCCCCGTCGAGACGGCCCACAACCCCGGCACGTCGCAGAGTCTGGGGGGCGCCCACGGCGCTGTCAGTGGGGTGAGCACCCCTCGTCCTCCGCGACAGTTGTCGCGGTCTGTGTCGGTCCAGTGGTCGGCCCGGCTTCACCCGGTCCGGGCGATGCGACCACCCGCGAGCGGTCCTACCGTCGAGCGATGGGCTTCCTGCGCAATCGTGGCGACGACCAGGCCGGCGAGCGGTTTCTCATGCGCGAGAAGCTGCTGGCCATCGGCGACGACTTCTGGATCGAGAACGAGCAGGGCGAACGTGCCTACAAGGTCAACGGCAAGGCCGTCCGCTTCCGCGACACCTTCATCCTCGAGGACGCCTCGGGCGACGAGGTCGCCCGCATCCAGGAGCGCAAGCTGACCATCCGCGACAAGATCGCCATCGAGCGCGCAGGCAAGACGACGGCCACTGTGCACAAGGCGCTCGTGGGAATCCGCGACCGCTTCGCCATCGACGTCGAGCACGGCGACGACATGAAGGCGCATGGGAACATCGTCGACCACGAGTACGAGATCGAGCGCGATGGCGACACCGTCGCGACGGTCTCCAAGAAGTGGTTTCGCGTGCGCGAGTCCTACGGCGTGGAGATCGGGCCGGACCAGGACGTCTCGCTCATCCTCGCGATCACGGTCGCCATCGATGCGATGACGACCAGGGACTGAGCCGCGCACACGACCAGTCGGGCTCGACGTAGGCTGCACCCGATGCCTGAGCGACCCTATTTCGACCAGTCGGGCGAGCCGTCCGACGCGCCCGGCCGCTTCGTCCATGTCAGCGATCTCGACCCGCTGACCGTCATTCCGGGCCTGGAGTTCCGGCCAGTCACCACCGACACCGTGATGACGAACTTCGTCTCCTTCGAGCCGGGCGCCCCTGCCCCGGCGCATCACCACGTCGAGCAGCAGATCGCGATCATCCTCTCCGGCGAGCTGACGTTCACCGTCGGTGACGAGACCAGGGTGATGCATGCGGGGGACTGCGTCGTGATCCCGCCCAACGTCCGGCACGGCGGCGCAGCGGGCCCTGAGGGCTGCCAGGCCCTGGACGTCTTCACGCCTCCCCGCGCGGCCATCGTGAGTCTCATGGCGGACTAGCCGGACGCGGGGGATGGCCGGTGGCGCGCCTGGCGCGCTAGCATCGATGCCGGTAGCGGGTCGTGCCTTCTCTTGCCCACACAGACCAGCCCGATGCGCGCTTCCGCGGCCGGGATCTGCTTCGCGCGGTTGCCGAGGGGACCGCGGGAGCGGTCGGCGACGAGTTCCTTCGCTGCCTGGTTCGTCACGTCTCGCTCGCGTTCGACGCGAAGTTCGCCTTCGTCGCCGAGGCCAGCGAGCCCGATGGCAAGCACGTCCGTGTGGTCAGCGGCTGGTACGACGGCGACTGGATGGACGAGCCGTTGGAGTACGACACGCAGGGCAAGCCGTGCGCACTCGTCGTGGAACACGCGGTCGTCGCGTTCCCGGAGGAGCTGACGAGGCGCTTCCCGGAGGCCAAGCCGGCGATCGAGATGGGCCTCGAGAGCTACCTCGCGATCTGCCTGCGTGCCGCCGACGGTACGCACCTCGGCCACATGGCCGTCATGGACGCGCGACCGATGCGGGCCGGAGACGATGCGGTCGCCGCGATGCGCATCTTCGCGTCGCGGACGGCGGCCGAGCTCGAGCGTCGCCATCAGGCCGCCGCGTTGCAGCGCTCGCGGGCACGCGTGATCGACGCTGCCGATTCCGAACGCCGGCGCGTCGGGCGCAACCTGCACGACGGTGCGCAGCAGCGGCTCATGGCCGTCGCAAACCTGCTCAAGGTCGCCCAGCGCAAGCTCGACGGCGACGACGAGGCCGCCGATGTCCTGCGTCTCGCCGGCGACGAGCTCGGCGAGGCTCAGGCCGAGCTGCGCAGCCTCGCGCGCGGGCTGCACCCGGTGGCACTCTCCGAGCGGGGCCTGCGCAACGCGCTCGAATCGCTGACGGCCGGCTGCGAGACACCCACAACGCTCGACGTCACCGCGCAGGAACTGCCGGAGCAGATCGAGCTGGCCGCGTACTTCATCGTCAGCGAGTCGCTCACCAACGCGAACAAGTACGCGGGCGCCGACGCGGTCGCGATCCGCGTCGTGAGCGAAGCGCAGGCGGTGCTCGTCGAGATCGTCGATGACGGCTGTGGCGGTGCCGACCCCGCATCGGGGACCGGCCTGCGCGGACTGGCCGATCGGATCGAGGCACTTGGCGGCCGCCTCGAGGTCGACAGCCCGCCCGGTACCGGGACTCGCATCAGCGCGCGCCTGCCGCTGCGTACGCTCGGCTGACGGCGGACCCGTCGGCGCGGTCAAGCGGCCGAACAGGACGGAAGCATCCGACCCGCCGTCGCCGAGTCTGCACCCTCGCGGGCAACGCGTCAGTGCTTGGGCCGCCGGTTGCCCGGATGGCCCTCCGACCAGGCGCCGAAGATGGCCCGATCGGCGTTCTCCGCCACCGACACGTCGGGATAGTGCGGCTGCCGACGCTCATGCACGCGCTCCGGCGTATCGCCCGGAGCCGGCCGCCGCAGCAGCCACCGAAGCAACCGCGGGAGCTTGACCTCGCCACCCCAGGGTTGAAGTTCAGCCATCGCCCCTCCAATCGATCTTGCGACCTTCGCTCACCATCGCCAGCGAGGTCGACGACGCAGGATGAGCGGCCGATGCTCGTCGTGCGCACGCGCGCCGGACAGGGGCCCTAGGGGTAGCGCTTCACACCCATCGCAGCCCGACGCTGTGCGAGGCCGTGCCCTCGTGCCCCTGCGCGAGTCTGCGCCTCAGGCGCCGAACCAACGCGCGCGGCGGCTGGAGCCGAAGTGCTCCTTCTCGGCGACCAGGGCCGTGGACGGCGCGTTGAAGCTTCCGGTCTTGGTGGGACCGGAGAGGAAGTCGATGTCGACGCGCCCGACGCGGCCGCTGCCGAACTCGATGTAGCACGAGCCGCGCCCGTCGTAGCTTCGCGATGTCGCGGTAGGGCAACCTCACCGCGTCGGGCGTCGTGCGCCCGAACATCACGTCGAGCTTCGAGAACCCGAAGACGAACGCGTCGCTCTTGTCGATCAGCGTCACCTCGAGGCCGCCGCCGAACGCCTCCGAGAGCATGGTGCTCAGCTCCAGACCACCGAAGCCCGCCCCGAGGATCAGTACGCGCGTGCTCGCCGAGTTCATTCTGGCGCGCGGACGACGAGCACCGGGAGGTGGGTGTCGTGCAGGAGCTTGCGGGACGTGGAGCCGAGGACGCGCGCCTTGATGCCCCCCAGGCCGCGTGAGCCGACGACGATCGCGCGTGCGTCGCGCTCCTCGGCGATCTCGATGAGCGTGCGCGCGATGTTGGCCGAGTCGGGGATCGAGAGGGCCTCGGCGGTCGCGCCCAGCTCGCGCGCCAGGCGCGCGCCGGCCTCCGCCACTGCGCTTGCGTGGCCTTCCTCGGCGCGGTCGATGGCAGCCATCTCGTCGGGGTCGGGGAGGCGGCCCATGCCGGGCTCGCCCACGGCCGGGGACATCGTCATCGCGCCCAGCCCGGCCTCCCACACGCTGGCCACGATCAGGGGCCGGTGGCCGAAGAGGGCGACCGCCTCGCGCAGCGCGGTCTGCGCCTCTCCCGAAGCGTCATAGGCGACGAGGACTGGGCGGACGTCGGGGGTGCTCATACGAGGGGCCACGGTATGCGCGCCGCGTGACGACGGAATCATCCGGATCGGGTGAGATCCGGCTCGGGCGCCGAGGCTAGCGTCGCAAGGCGATGCTGCATTTGCGCGTGTTCGGTGCCGCGCCGGTCATGGAGCGCGTGGCCGAGAGCATCGCCGCGCTGCCGGGCGCCGCGCACGTCGTGCGCGCGGACGCGGGCAACGGTGACGGACAGGCGCTCGTGACCGCGGACGTCGATCCCGACGCGGCCGACGCGGCGCTGCACGCGCTCAGCGCCCTCGGCGTGCCCGCCGAGGACGTGTGGCTCCTTCGCCTCGAGGGGCTGCAGCCCGGACGCCGAGGCCGGCGCAACAGGAGCAGCGCGGTCGTCTGGGCCGACCTGCTGGGCCAGGCCGGCGAGCAGGCGCGGCCGGTCGCCCGCTTCCTCATCCTCATGGCCGTCGCCGGCGTCATCGCGGCCTACGGCGTCTTCTACAGCAACGGCATCCTCGTCGTGGGGGCCATGGCCGTCAGCCCCGACTTCCTGCCCCTCGCCGCGACGTGCATCGGCCTCGTCGCGCGCCGCCCCCGCCTCGTGGCGCGCGCATTCTGGACGCTCACCGCCGGCCTCGCCACCACCGGCGTGTCCGCGTTCGTGCTCACGATCCTCCTGAACAGCCTGAACCTCCTGCCGTCGAGCTTCGAGGTCGGGGAGAACGGCCTCGCGGGGCTCACGAGCGTCAACAGCTCGACCTTCGGGGTCGCTCTGGTCGCGGGCGTCGCCGGCATCCTCGCCCTCGAGACCCGCGCGAGCGCCGCCGTCGGCGTCGCCATCTCGGTCACCACGATCCCGGCGTCGGCCTATCTCGGCGTGGCGGCGGGTTTCGGCGAGATCGACAAAGCCTCGGGAGCGCTCGCCGTGCTCGGCATCAACGTGGCCATGCTGCTGGCCGGCGGCTCGCTGACCCTGGTGACCCAGCAGGTGGTCACGCGCCGTCGGCCAGCGTGACCGAGAAGCTCGCCTCGTAGCTCTCTCCGGTCGCCAGCAGCGGCAGCTCGGCGCCGCCGTCGACGAGCGCGTTGGTCGGGGCGGTCATCGGCTCGAAGGCGATCACGTCGTCCTCGGCGGGCGCGAAGACCTGCGCGTAGGGGTAGCCGCCGAGGAACGCGAGCTCGATGCGCCGGCCGTCCCCGGCGAGGACGAAGGGCGCCCCGTCGGCGGGCGCGACGAACGCGTCGTCGAACGTCCTCGCCCCCAGGCGGCCGGCGAACACCTCGGCATCGACCCGCTCGCCGGTGGGCAGCATCTGCGAGTCCAGGCGCAGCTGCTCGCGGACCGGGACCTCCACGCGCCAGTCCTCACGCGCGACGCCCGGCAGGCGGAGATACGGGTGAAAGCCGAAGGCGATCGGCACGGGCCCGTCGCCCGACGCGGAGACCGTCGTGGTGATCGTCAGCGTCGCCGCGGTCAGCGCCGCTTCGAAGCGCAGCTCGTGGGCGAAGGGGAAGGTCGCCATCAGCGCCTCGTGGGCGCCGAAGTCGAAGCGCGCGGCGAGCACCGCGCCGTCAGCCGCGGGCTCGTGACGCTCGACCTGCCATCCGCGCGCCGCCGTGAGCAGGCCATGCATGGGCAGCCCGTCGGCGTCGAGGCGCAGCGGCGTGGCCTCCGGGTCGATGACCACCTCGCGCCCGGCGACCGTGAAGCGCCTGTGAGCGACCCGGTTCGCCCACGGATAGAGCAGCGGGATGCCCATCGTGGCCCGGTCGGCGACGTAGGCGCGCAGGCCGCGCCGCTGCCCGAGCAGCTCCTCGCCGCGGTGCAGCAGCGAGCATCCGACCATCCCCGCGCCGGGGACGAAGGTCGCTTCGATGCCACCGGCCGCCGCCGACGCGAGGGTGAGCGCAGGAAACCCATCGACGACGCGTGAGCCGATCATCCGGCGCCCACCAGCGCGATGACCCGGTCGCCGGCCTTCACAAGCGGCGGCTTGCCGGCGGACGCGACACGCAGGTCGCCGTCCGCCGTGACCACGAAGAGGGCGACGTCGCCATCGGACGCGCCGCCGTTGACCGGCTCCTCGACCAGCCGCGCGCCTGCCGCGAAACGCCGGCCCAGCTCGGCTGACGTGAGCATGTCGGCGCCGAGGATCCCCTGCTCGCCGGCCGGCGCCAGGAGGTCGGTCTCGTCGATGTCGGGCGCCGCGCGGTACACCCGGCCGTGCCCGAGCTCCGTGCGCAGCGCAAGCGCCGCCAGAGCATTGAAGTCGTCGTTGCCGGTCAATAGCAAGGCGTCGGTCACGTCCTCGAGCTCGGTCTCGCGGCTCATGGCGTCGAGCATCATCTTTCCGCGCTCCGCATGCAACCCGGCCGCGCGCGCGGCCGCCTGGTCCACCGGCCGGCCGCTCCAGAGCCGCACCCCGAGCCCGGCGCTCTTCAGCGCTGCCGCCACGGCCCGCGCCCACGGGGTCCCGCCGACGACGAGGACCACCCGACCAGTGGCCTCCGCGACGCCGAGCAGCCGAGCGACCGGCGCCGCCGTCAGGCCGTAGATCACGACCGTGGCGAAGATCGCCACGAAGACGATCGGCAGGATGTGCTGGGCGCCCGGGACGTGGGCCTGCTCGAGCTCGAGCCCGAAGGCCGACGCGGTAGCCCCCGCCACGATCCCGCGCGGAGCCATCCAGGCGAGGAACGCGCGCTCGTTGAGGCTCAGGCCCGAGCGCCAGGTCGCCAGCGCGACCGCCAGCGGACGGATCACGAGGACCATCGCCACGACGAGCAGCAGCGCGCCGGGCAGCACCGCGTTCACATCGGACGGCGAGACCGACGCCGAGATGAGCACGAACAGGGCGCCGATCAGCATCTGCACGAGCGTGCCGTGGAACTCGAGCATCAGCGAGACGTCGATCTTGCGCTGGTTGGCCAGGGCCGCGCCCATCAGCGTGGTGGCGACGAAGCCCGCGTCCTCGCGGATGAGGTCGGCGCCGACGAGAGCGGCGGCGACCATCATGAGGACCGCCGGAACGGCCTGCCGCGGGACCGTCCGCTGCGCGTCCTGCAGCAGGACCCACAGGACGGCGGCGGCGACCACGCCGACCGCGGCGCCGACCGCGAGACTGATCAGCATCTCGCCCGGCCGCCAGAGCGCTCCGCTCGACCCGGCGGAGAGCACGGCGTGGAAGACGATGACGCCGAGCAGGGCGCCCACCGGATCGACGAGCACGCCCTCCCACATGAGCAGGGAGCGCACGTTGCGGGCCGGGCGCACGAACCCCAGCAGCGGCAACACCACGGTGGGACCGGAGACGACGAGCACGGCGCCGATGAGCAGCGGCACGAGGTCGCCCAGATCATCGAAGAGCAGTGCGGTGGCGCCCCAGATGCCCGCCCACGTCACCAGCACGCCCAGCGTGACGAGCAGGCCGACCGTCCTGCGGACATCGCCGGCGATCCCCCGGATCGAAAGGCGCAGCCCGGCCTCGAACAGGATCAGCCCCACGGCCAGCGACACGAACGGCTGGTAGAGGGCGCCGAGCAGCGCGTCGGGATGCACGTCGTCGGTGGCGATGCCGGCGAGGAAGCCGACCGGCAGCAGGACCACGATCGCCGGAAGGCGCAGACGCCCGGCCAGCAGCTGCGAGCCGACGGCGAGCACGATGACCAGCCCGAGGCCGAGCAGCACGTCGTTCGTCGACATGTCGTCGCATCGTCCGCGTGCCGTCGCCGCCGCGTCGTCATCCGAAGCGGGTGATCGCGGCCGACGGCGAAGCTGCTCGGACTGTGACTCAAGATCACCCGGTTCGGAGGATGCCCGGCGTCCGCGGTGCTCCTACGTTCGGATGGCCGCGCGGCATCGCGCCGCGCACGACCCGCAGGGAGGGCCCAAGTGGACGCAGAAGAGCTCCTTCGGAGACTCGCGCTCAACGACGAGAGCGTCGTGCGCGCCGCCGTCGGGGCCGACACGCGGTCGCTGAGCGGCAGCCTCGACCTCGACGCGAAGACCACGGCGCTCGTCCGCCTCGCCGCCCTGCTGTCCATCGGTGCCGCGACGTGCTCGTGCCGGCCCGCGGTCGAGTTCGCCCGCGCTGTCGGCGCGACCGATGCCGAGATCGTCGGCGTGCTGGTGGCCGTCGCGCCGGCGGTCGGCGGCGCACGGGTCGTCGGCTCGGCACCACGGCTCGCTCTGGCCATCGACTACGACGTCGAGGACGTCGCCGAGGTCTGGGACGGTCGCTGAGGCGACCCGCCGGGCCTTGCCGGTCCAGGCAGTCGGCGCGGTGCCGGTGCACGCACGCGGCAGGAGTACATCGCCTCGACGCTCGTGATCCACGACCCGGCGGTGGAGCGTCAGCCACATCCCGTCGCCGCGCCGGCCCCGGCGCCGGCGACCGCTGGCCACGGTGAGCGCGTTGAGCTCGCCCCTGGCGACGGCCCCGCTGCTCTACGCGGTCACGCGTAGTGCCGCTACGGGTGCAGGCACCACTACGCCTGGGCCGTGCAGCGCTCCCAGAGTGCCGTGAGGCTGGCGGGACGCAGGTGCTGCTTGCTCATCACGGCCACCGCGCCACAGCCCTCCGCCGCGGCGGGCGGGACCTCCTCCGGATCCGCCGAGACGAGGACCACGGCCGCTGCGCTGCGCGCCAGCGTGATGCAGCGCGCGGCGGCCAGCCCACCGAGGCCGGGCATGCGGACGTCCATCAGGACGAGATCGGGCCGCAGCGCCGCGGCGAGCCTGACCGCGTGCTCGCCGGACGTGGCCTCCCCCACCGACGCGAAGCCTGGGGTCGACTCGATCAGCCGCCGAGCGGCGGCCAGGAACGGCGCCTGGTCGTCGACGACGAGCACCCCGACGGTGCTGCGCGGCGGCGGGTGGGTCTCGTGCGGGTCTGGCAGCGCGTAGGCCACAGGTCAACTCTGGACCGCGATCCTTCCAGGGCCTACGCGCTCCGGCCAGCCTGTGACCACGTCGATCGACCCTCGCGGGCACCCCCCGAAGGGACGTAAGGTCGCCGGGTGCAGACTCGACCGCAGAGGGGCCTGGCGCCCGCCGCGATCGCGGTCCTCGCGATCGCGGCGGCGGCGCTGTGCGCCGGCGCGGTGGCCCTGACCCTCGCCGGAGCGCCAGTGGCGAATCGGGGGTGGATCGCCGCCACCCGCGCGTTGATGGTCGCGGCTCCGATGGCCGTCGGCATCGCGACGCTGTCGCGGCGCCACGATCGGTTCGCTGCCCTGCTGATCCCCGCGGGTGCCCTGTGGTCGCTCACCGTCCTCGCCGAGTCGCAGAACGCGACCGCGTACAGCGCCGGGCGCATCGCCGCGTGGGTCGTCGACGCGGTGGTCGTCTACCTGCTGCTCGCCTTCCCGTCGGGCCGGCTGACGTCGTCGCTCGATCGGATCGCGGTCGCGGCGGTCGTAATCGTCGTGACGGTGCTCTACGTGCCCACCGCGCTCGTCGTCCAGCACTACCCCGTGCCCGCGCCGTGGTCGAGCTGCGGCATCGACTGCCCGCCCAACGCCTTCGCGCTGGGGCACACCACGCCGGCGGTCGTCGAGGACGTGATCCGGCCCGTGCGCGAGGTGCTCTCGGTGCTGATCTTCCTGGCCGTGGCGGGCATCCTGGCCCGGCGCACGTACCGGGCGGGGCCGCTGCTGCGCCGGATGCTCGCGCCGGTGCTCACCATGGCCGCGTTCCGCGGAGTCGCCCTCGGGGCCTACGACGCTGCTCGCGGCTCGAGCCCCGCATCCGCGACCCTCGACGTCCTCGGATGGATCTACGTGCTCACGCTCGGGCTCCTCGCCCTCAGCTTCGCCGTCGGGATGCTGTGGCGCCGCCTCTACGCCACCACCGCGTTGCAGCGGCTGACGCTCGGCCTCAGGCCGCAGACCACTCCCCGGGCGCTGCGCGAGGCGCTGGCCGAGGCACTGGAGGACCCCTCGCTGCAGATCGCCTACCGGCTGCCCGACACGCGCAGCGACTGGGTGAGCGAGACGGCGGCCCGCGTCGAGCCGCCGCGGGAACGAGAGGGCCGGATCCTGACCGAGGTCAGCCTGAACGGGCAGCGCATCGCGGCCATCGACACGGACGCCACCCTGGCGCAGGACCCTGCGCTGCTGCGGGCCTCGGCCTCGTACGCGCTCATGGTCCTCGAGAACGGCCGGCTCGTGCGCCGGCTGACCTCGTCCGTCGGGGAGCTCTCGGCGTCACGCGCGCGGATCGTCGCCGTGACCGACCAGGCGCGGCGCCGCATCGAGCGCGACGTGCACGACGGAGCCCAGCAGCGGCTCGTCGCTCTGCGCATCAAGCTCGCGCTCGAGAGCGAGCGCCTCGAGCACGAGGCGCCCGAGACCGCGGCGGAGCTCGAGCTGTTGGGCACGGAGGTCGACGACACGATCGACGAGGTCCGCGCCATCGCCCACGGCATCTATCCCGCGTTGCTCGGCGACCGCGGCCTGGTCGAGGCCCTGCGCGCGGCGGCGTTGAGCACACCGCTGAGCTGCACCATCGACGCCGGCGGCATCGGGCGCCACCCGCTGGAGGTCGAGAGCGCCGTCTACTTCGCGTGCGTCGGCGCCGTCGGCAACGTCGGCGGCGAGGCGACCCGGGTCGCGATCAAGCTCTGGGAGGACGAGCACCTGCGCTTCGAGGTGCGCGATGACGACCCGCGCCCCGGCGCAGCCGATCCCGCCCAGGTCGCGTGGCTGATCGAGCCGCGCGATCGCCTGGCCGCGGTCGCCGGGGAGCTCGCCATCGAGGCCGTGCCGGGGGAGGGCACCCGCGTCACCGGCAACGTGCCACTGCGCTGACAAGGTCTGGACAGGGGTGTACCCATGCGTGCATGCCCCGCCAGACATGGGGGCGTGCGCCCTTGTGAGGGCGCACGCGCGACGGCGATCCTGCCCACAGCCCCACAGTCCCGCGCATGACCCCGGACGCCGCCGCCACCCTCCCCTCCGCTCCGCGCCTCACGGTGCTGCCCGCGCTGCGCCACGGCGCCGCGTCCCTGAAGGGCCTCGTCGCGCGCGACCGTCTGGTCCGGCGGTTGATGGACGTCCACGACGTCCCGCTCGCGCTCCTGCTGGCACCGGCCGGCTATGGCAAGACGACCACGCTGCTCGAGTGGGCCCAGCACGACGACCGTCCCTTCGCGTGGGTCGCGCTGCATCACGCCGATGACGACGCCAAGCACCTGCGCAACTCCGTGGCGCGAGCCACGGACCCGCTGATCGCCCGCGGCGGCGAGTTCGTCATCGTCCTCGACGACGTCCAGGTCCTGCGCTCGCGCGAGGCGATCGCGGTCCTCACGGCCCTGGTCGAGGAACCTCCGCCGGGCGCCCGGCTGGTCCTGGCCTCGCGGTGCGAGCCGCCCCTGCCGCTGGGACGCCTGCGTGCGCACCGCGAGGTGCTCGAGCTGACGACGCGCGACTTCGTGATGACGAGGAGTGAGGCGGCCGCGCTCCTCGAGCTCGCCGGTGCCGATCTCGCCGCGGCCGACGTCGACACGCTCGTACGTCGCACCGAGGGCTGGCCGGCCGGGCTCTACCTGGCCGCGGTGTCGCTGCGCGAGCAGCCCGACGCCGCCACGGCGATCGCCCGGTTCGGCGGCGACGATCGCGTCGTATCGGACTACGTGGCCGACTCGCTGCTGTCCGAGCTCATGGCCGAGGAGGTCGCCTTCCTGCGTCGCACATCGGTGCTCGACCGGCTGTCGGGGCCGCTGTGCGATGCCGTGCTGGACGACGCGGGCTCGGCCCGGACGCTTCGCGACCTGGCCCGGGCGAACGGCCTCGTCGTGCCGTTGGATCGCACCGACGAGTGGTACCGCTACCACGGGCTGCTCGCGCAGACGCTGCGCGCCGAGCTGCGCCGGCACGAGCCCAAGCTCGAGCGCGAGCTGCATCGGCGCGCGAGTCGCTGGTATGCCGATCACGACGACGTCGACGCCGCGATCCGCCATGCCGCGGCCGCCGAGGACGTCCGGCTCGCGGGCGACCTGCTGTGGGCCAACGCCTTCCGGTACATCCCGCAGGGCCACAACGCGACCGTCCGTCGCTGGCTCGGTCACTTCACCGACGAGCAGGTCGCCGGCTCCGTGCCCCTGGCCCTGGTGGCCGCCAACGCCCACCTTGCCGACGGCAGCCGTGACCACGCCGAGCACTGGACGGCTGCGGCCGCTCGCGCGCTCGACGGCCTCCCGGCTCGGCGCCGCGAGCCGGCCCTGCGGGCGGGCATCGCTGTGATGCGGGCGGCGATCGCCCGCGACGGCGTGCAGCGCATGCGCGACGACGCCGCCCGCGCCTATGCGCTGGAAGCCGACGACAGCCCGAGGCGCTCGCTGGACCGGCTCCTCGAGGGGACGGCCTGCCACCTCCTCGGGGCCCGCGACCGCGCCAGCGCGCTGCTCCAGGAGGGGTCGCGGCGAGGCGTGGTCGGCGCGCCGAGCGTCAACGCGCTGTGCCTCGCGCAGCTGGCGCTGCTCGCGCTCGACGACGACGACTGGGCTCGGGCCACCGAGTTGGCGACCCGAGCGCGCTCGCAGATCGAGCGCTTCCGCCTGGCCGGCTATCCCACCATGAGCCTCGTGCTCGCCGTCGCGTCGCTGACCCAGGCCCAGCGGGGCCGCGTCCAGGCGGCCACGGACGACGGCGCCGAGGCGTCGCGCCTGCTGGACGCGATGGACGACTTCGTCCCCTGGTACGTCGCGGAGGTGAGGATCGTCCTCGCGCGCGCCGCGCTGCGCCTCAGCGACGTGGTCGGCGCTCGTGCGCACATCGAGGGTGCGGCGCTCGCCGTTCGATCGACTCCCGACGCACCGGTGCTGGAGGCCTGGCTGGAGGCCGCGTCGTCGCAGGTGGAGTCGTACTCGACATCGGCGATCGTCGCGCCGGCGACGCTGACCGCCGCCGAGCTGCGGATCCTGGCCCTCCTGCCCACCCACCTGTCGTTCCGCGAGATGGGCTCGCGGCTCTACGTGTCCCCCAACACGGTCAAGACGCAGGCTCAGGCGGTCTACCGCAAGCTCGACGCGTCCTCGCGCTCGGAAGCCGTGACGCGCGCCCGCGCGCTGGGCCTGCTCGAGCTGTAGTCGACGCGGGCGCTGCCGACCGCGACGTGCCGGCGCGCCCACGCGTAGGGCGGATCGCCGGCGGCCCACGGCCGCGCGAGGTGGTCGTCGAGGTCCGCCAGCTTGACGAGGCGGGCGAGCCGGCCCGCGGGGCCGCGCGCGTAGGCGATGCCCAGGATGTAGAGCTCGTAGGACTCGTCGGCCTGGCGCGTGAGCAGCTCGAGGGCCGCCAGCTCCACGGCCGTCATGCCGTGGCCGCGCAGGTCGGCCTTGCTCGTCAGCGAGCCCTCGAGCACGTCGTGCAGCCACGCCAGCGGCTGCGCCTCCGGCGGGACGGCGGCCACGACCCGGGCGACGTGCTCGACGATCAGCTCGCCGCGCCGATCGCGCCCTTGGACGTGGCTGTAATACGCGACGTTGCGCGCGACCGCGGCGTCCATGGCTCGGCTACACGGGCCCGTGGCGGCGGCGCACGGGCTCGTAGGACTCGTCGCCGACGCCGTCGAGCCCCGCGTGCATGTCGCCCGGCTGGGCCGGACGTGCGATGAAGTACACGATCACGCCGATCACCGGCAGGATGAGCACGAAGAGGGCCCACAGCACCTTGCGCGATGTGGGCAGATCATGACGGCGGAAGAGGTCGACGAGGGTCAGGATCCAGATCAGCAGCAGCGGGATCGCGATGAGCACGGGGAGCAGCATGGGCTTCCTTTTGTGTGGTCCTACGCGGTGGCGCGTCCCTGGGCGGCCGCCCGTTCGAGCAGGCCTTCGGAGAGAGGGACGCCGGGGGGCCTGCCGTCGAGCAGGTGGTGCACGAGGAGTACAGCAGCGGAGCCCAGGGGGACTCGAAGCGCAACGGCGGCATGCCCGCGGGCTGGAGCTGCACGGCTGGGCCGCTGCCCCGCCCCACGGCCCCGGCGAGCGCCGCCGCCCATTGGTGGGCGAGCAGATAGCCCTCGTCGTACGCGCTCCACGCCGGCGACCCCGCGGTCACGTCAGCGGTCCGACTTCCGGGTACTTCCATCCACTCGGCAGGCCCTCCCTGACGTCGTCCGGAACGTCCTCGTCCGGCGGGATCACGCAGACGGGCAGGCCGAGGTGCTCGAGGCGATGCGGCAGGTCGTGGTGGACCCAGCGCGCCAGGTGCTCGGGCTTCGTGCAGACGATGATCTCGTCGAACTCCTTGCGCCCCACGGCGTCGTGGATGGTGTCGAGCGCGTCGCGACCGGCGTCGAGGCACGTGACCTCCTGATCCGCCGCGCCGCCCAGCAGACGCGTCGCCTCCTCGTCGGTCCAGTCGGGATGGTCCGCGTCCTCGGCCGGGATCAGCACGGTGAAGCTCGCCCCCGAACGCGCCTGGGCGCTGACCTCGGCCAGCAGCGCGGGCGTCGATGCGGTGCGGTTGGCGACGACGAGGACTCGTGTCATCTCGCCGCCCCCTCAGACCAGGCTCGGACGGCCGCCGTAGGCCGCCAGTCCATAGAGGACGAGGACGTCGAGCGTGAAGATGGCCAGCGCCCAGAACGGATACGCCGGGATGAAGAGCAGCTGGGCGATCGCGTTGATCGAGACGATGACGATGCCCGTCCATCGCGCGACGTTGCTGCCCGCCCAGATGCCGAAGGCTACGAACAGCTCGATGACGCCGATGATCAGGACGATCCAGCCCCAGGTCTTGAGATCGCTGAGGATGAACTTGGCGTTCCCGATGAAGAAGCTCGACTTCGAGATCGCCGCGATGCCGTCGATGATGTTGAGGATCGCCGACATCACGATCATCACGCCGGCGAAGGTGATCCAGCCGCCCCCCGCTTCCTCGCCGTAGGTCGACCCGCTGGTCGCGGTGTAGGACTCCTGCTGGGTCACGACGAGCCTCCTTCGCCTCGGAACCTGGAATCTGCTCGATTGTGGGGCTGCGAGCGCAGGCCCAACATCGCCCGAACCGGGTGAAATCCCGGGTGGTCCTCAATCGAGGTCGGCATCGACCTCCACCAGGCCCTCGCGCACCGCCCAGAGCGCGGCCTGCGTGCGCGACGCGAGGCCCAGCTTGCGCAGGATGTTCGAGACGTGGGTGCGCGCCGTCCGTTCGCTGATGTCCAGCCGGGCGGCGATCTCCTTGTTGGCCCTGCCCGCCCCGACCAGGCGCAGGACCTCGAGCTCGCGATCGGTGAGCTGCACCGTGGCCTCGCGATACGACGTCACGCCCAGCGACGACAGCAGGCGGCGAGCGACCGCGGCGTCGAGCTGCATCTCTCCGCGGTGCGCGGCGCGAATGGCCGCGGCCACCTCGTCGACGTCGGCATCCTTGAGCAGATAGCCCGACGCACCGGCCTCCAGCGCCGAGCGCACGAGCTCCTCGTCGGCGTACGAGGTCAGGACCACCACCTCGACCTCGGCATGGCGCTCGCGGATCAGACGGGTCGACTCGATGCCGTCGAGCGGCCGCATCTGCAGGTCCATCACCACCACGTGGGCGTGCCGGCCCTCCGAGGCGAGCCCACCGAGGAGGTCGAGCGCTTCGGCCCCTCCCCCGGCGGCTCCGACCACCTCGAGGTCGGGCTCGCTCTCGAGGAACGCCCGCAGCCCGCGCCGCACGACCGCGTGGTCGTCGACCACCAGCACCCTGATGGGGCCGTTCGGGTCAGCCGACACCGGAGCGCAGGTCGACTGTGGCGGGCGCCTCGACCCGGACGACCGTGCCGTGGCCGAGCACGCTGGTGATGCTCAGCTGCGCCCCGATCTCGGCGGCGCGGCTGCGCATCGACTCGAGTCCGAAGTGGCCGGGATGACCCGTGTCGGGCTCGAAGCCGCGACCGTCGTCGCGGATCTCCACGAGCAGGCCCCACGGGTGCTCCTCGACCAGGATCCAGGCGGTCGTGGCGCCCGCGTGCTTGACGACGTTGGCGAGCGCCTCGCGCCCGATGCCGAAGACCTGAGCCTCAGCGCGCGGTTCGAGGGCGAGACGGCCCTCGGGCGCCTGGACCTCCAGCGCGGGCCCGTCCTCCCCGGCCAGTCTGGTGGCCTGTGCGAGCAGCGCCGCCACGAGCCCGTCCTGCAGCGGGTCACGGCCCAGCTCGGAGATGAGCTCGCGGATCTCGGTCTGCGCGGCGAGGGTCAGCTCCCCGATCGCCCCGAGGTCCTCCGCGAGGCGGCCGTCGTGGAGCGAGCCGTCCTGCGCAAGCGCCTTCTCGGCCGTGCGCGTGTGCAGCAGCGTGGAGAACAGCGCCTGGGACACGGAGTCGTGCAGGTCGCGCGCGATCCGGTGGCGCTCCTGCGCCGCCTGCTCGCCCTCGCGGCGCTTGGCCTCGGCCAGCTGCGTGGCGGCCCGCTCGCGCTCGCTGACCGCGGCGGCCAGGAACAGCGTCGTCATCGCCGTGACGACGATGTAGACCTGCGTGCTGAGGGTCCGGTGATCGATCGGCTGCTTGAAGAACGGCCCGACATCGTTCGCGGTGATGCCGATCGCCACCCCCGTCGCGATCGCGATCGACAGCGTGGCGCCAGGAGTCCCGAACCGCGACGCCGCCCAGATCAGGGCCGGGAAGACGACATAGGTCACGGGCTCGTTCGTGGACACGGCGAGCGCGCCGAGCGTCGCGACGACGGCGATGAGCAGGGCCCCCTCGATGTTCCACAGGCGCCTCCACGCGGCGCGGGGATCGCCGGCCCACGCGAGCGCGAGGGGCACCACGACCAACGCGCCCGCAACGTCTCCGAGCCACCACGTGCGCCAGAACGTCGGCGCCTCGGACCATGAGATGACGCCTCCGGCCAGCATCGAGACCATTCCGACGCTGGCGCTGATCGCCGTCGCCACCGCGAGGGCGGCGAACAGGCCGCCGATCTCGCTCGCACGATCCATCGCCGCGCGAGGGCCGACGAGGTGCCGCAGCAGCAGGGCGCCCACGATGACCTCGGCCATGTTGCCCGCCTGCTGGCCGAGCAGACTCCCCAGCGGCAGGGGATGGCTCTCGAACAGCAGCTCCCCGTTGACGACGAGCTCCGCGATGAAGATCCCGGGCCACCAGCGCAGACCCCACAGGTAGAGCGCCGCGATGCCGAGACCGGCCGGAGGCCAGATCGCGGACACCGAGGCCGTGTAGCGCAGCGTCTGGCCCAGCTTCGCCGAGGCGTAGTAAGCGCCCGCCAACAGCACGACGCCGCCGACGTATCGGCTCGAGGGCAGGCGCACGCCCGCGAACGCTCGATCGAGCGCCGACTGACCGGGCGAGAGCTGGGCTTGGGTGCTCATGTCCGACCGCTCCTGGGCGGGGCTCGCGGCAAGCGTGATTGTGCGGGACCGCCGAAGAAGCCTACGCGAACGACACCTCGGGCGCCCGCGACGAATGTCTCGCCGACCAGGACCATTCGTCAATTGCGAACAGGGCCGCAACGCGAGATCCTGACTGTGTATGCCCGTTGCCGTCGCCCTAGCCGATGACAGCCTGATCGTCCGCGAGGGCCTCGCGCAGATCCTGGCCGCTGTGCCCGACGTGGAGGTGGTCGCCTCGTGCGGCGACCTGCCGTCGCTGCTGGCGATCGTCGAGAGCGAGCAACCCGATGTCGTCGTGACCGACATCCGGATGCCGCCCACGAGCACCGACGAGGGCATCCGCCTGGCTGCGATGCTGCGCGACGACCACCCGCAGATCGGCGTCGTGGTCCTGAGCAACTACGCGGAACCCGCCTACGCCCTGGCGCTCCTCGAGTCCGGATCCGAGGGCCGGGCCTATCTGCTCAAGGAGCGCGTCCACGATCGCGCTCAGCTCGTCGCGGCGATCGAGTCCGTCGCGACCGGCGGCTCGGTCCTGGATTCGAAGATCGTCGAGCCGCTCGTCGCCGCCAAGCTGCACGTCGAGCGTTCGCCCCTGGCCGCGCTGACCGGCCGCGAGCGCGAGGTCCTCGCCGAGATCGCCAAGGGCAAGAGCAACGCCGCGATCGCCGACACGCTCGTCCTCACCAAGCGGGCGGTCGAGAAGCACATCAACTCGATCTTCCTCAAGCTCAACCTGGCCTACGCGGAGGACGTCAGCAAGCGCGTGAAGGCGACCTTGCTCTTCCTGGCCGAAGCCGAAGCGCTCCCGCACGGCTGAGTGCCGACACGTGCGCGTCCGGCAGGCTGGCCTCCTTGCGCCGATGCCCGTGCGCGCGTGACCCTGACGGGATGGCCGTGCGCGTCGGTTTCGCCGACGACAGCTTCCTCATCCGGGAGGCCCTGACGCGGCTGCTCGGCGGCCTCGACGAGATCGAGGTCGTCGCGGCGTGCGCGGATGCCGACGAGCTCGCGGCCGCGATCGACGCTCGCCGGCCCGACGTCGTCCTGGTCGACATCCGGATGCCGCCGACGATGACCGACGAGGGCATCCGCCTCGCGGCGCAGCTGCGCAGGACCCACCCCGAGGTCGGCGTCGTCGTGATCAGCGCCCACTCCGAGCCGGCCTACGCGCTCGCGCTGCTGGAGTCCGGCTCGGAGGGCCGCGCCTATCTCCTCAAGGACCGCCTCCACAGCCAGGCGCAGCTCCTGGCGACGATCGAGACCGTCGCGCGCGGCGGGTCGGTCATCGACCCCAAGGTGGTCGACGCCCTGGTGCAGGGGCGATCGTCGCAAACAGCGTCGCGGCTGGACGTCCTCACCCCGCGCGAACGCGAGATCCTCATCGAGATGGCGCGGGGCGCCAGCAACGCCGCCATCGCGAACACGCTGAACCTGACCAAGCGCGCCGTCGAGAAGCACATCAACTCGGTGTTCGCCAAGCTCGAGCTGCCCCCGTCCGACGACGTCAGCCGGCGCGTGCGCGCCGTCCTGCTCTTCCTCGGGCACGCCGCAGGGACCGACCAGGTAGTTACTACGCTGGACAGGACCGCACGCCGGCCAGTTGGATAGGAACCATGCGCCTCCCCGGGACGCGCGTTGACTCGTCCCCTGCGAGCGATGTAGCGCTGCGCTCGGCGGCGGCGATCGCGCGGCCGCGACCGGCCCCGGGCCCCGCCGGCCCGGCCGTCGGCCAAACTGCGGTCGTCGGGGCGGGACTCGCCGTGGCGACCGGGGTGATCGCCGCGCAGAGTCCCTACGTGGCCCATCCGGTGCTGGCGGGCGTGGTGACGGCGGTGATGATCGCCGCCATCACCACGGTCGGGTGCGTAGCTCTCTACCGAGGCATCGAACGGCGCCGGCGACTGGTTCTGCTCACCCTGCTGCTCTACTCGGCGACGACGCTCGGCACCCTGGCGGCGCCGGGCCTCGACGCGCTCGGCCACATCGCGCGCGGGTCGTTGCTCGTCGTCGCCGTCTACGTGCTCCTCTCCTTTCCGGAAGGACGGCTCCCGGACGCCGGCGCACGCGCTGTCGTGGCGCTGACCGCGACGGCATCGGCCCTGGTCTGGGGCGTCCTGCTGATCACCGCCGACAGCCTGCCCGAGTTCCTGCCCGGGGCAAGCTGTGAGGGCGCATGCCCCGGCAATCCGCTCAGGATCGTGGGAGGCGGCGCGGCGCTGACCAACGCGCTGGCGGTGGCCACGTGGTGGCTGACCGCCGGTGCGCTCATCGCCGTCGCGGTGGTGCTGACGGCCCGTCTGCGACGGGTGACGAGCATCGGGCGCCGTACGACGATCCCGATCCTGACGTCGGTGCTGGCCGTGGCGGCGACCTTCACTGCCGCGGCGTTCTCCCGGACGTACGGCGCCGACGGCGCGGCGCTCGAGCGGCTCGGCTGGGTCTCCCTGGCGACCGCTCTGCTGGTGCCCTGCGCATTCCTCGTGGGCATGCTGGGCGCACGGGTCTTCGCCGGCGGCGCGCTGGAGCGCCTAGTCGCCCGGCTCAGCGACAGGACCGGCGAGGTCAACATCCGCCAGGTCCTGGCCGACGCGCTCGGAGACCCATCGCTGGACGTCGCGTTCTGGCGCCCCCAGCGCAACGAGTACGTCGACGCCGGCGGCCGTCCGGTCCAGCCGCCGGCACGCATCGCCGGCCGGTCCACCACCGTCGTCCGGCAGGACGGCCACCCGCTGGCGATGATCGTCCACGACGCTGCCCTCGACACCGAGCCGGGCCTCGTTGCGGCTGCGGGCGGAGCGGCGCTGATGATGCTCGAGAACGCTCGCCTCGAGGCCGATCTGCGGGCGTCCGTCGCGGATCTGAAGGCGTCGCGCGCCCGGCTGGCCTCGGCCGCGGACGCCGGGCGGCGCGAGATCGAGCGCAACCTCCACGACGGCGCCCAGCAGCGCCTGGTGGCGCTGCGGATGAGGCTCGCCGACGCAGAGGCGCACGCGACTCCCGACGGCGAGCTGAGGCAATCGCTCGAAGAGCTCGGCGCCGATGCCGAGGCGACGCTCGAGGAGCTGCGCAGCCTGGCGCACGGCGTGTACCCCGTGGTGCTCGTCGACCATGGGCTCGGCCCGGCGCTCGACTCGGTCGCCCGCCGCTCGCCGATGCCCGTGCGCGTCGACGCGGCGCTCGCAGGGCGCTTTGCCCCGGAGGTGGAGGCGGCCGTGTACTTCTGCTGCGTGGAGGCGATCCAGAACGCCGCCAAGCACGGCGGCCCGGGCACGACGGTGACGGTGAGCGCTCGTGCGCACGCCGGCCGCGTGACGTTCGAGATCCGCGATGACGGAGTCGGATTCGACGTCGACGCTTTCGATGACGGCCACGGCCTCACGAACCTCCACGACCGGCTTGCCGCGGTCTCGGGCGAGGTGCACGTCACATCGGCCGCGCGGCCGCGGGACCACGGTCCGCGGCGAGGTGCCGGCCGGCATCTGACCGGCTCATCACCCGCCGCGGGTGATGAAGCGTCACCCGGCCGGCGTGCATAGTGGCCCGATGCGCGAGCCGCGGTATGAGATCCGCGTCGCCGGCCTCCCCAGCACGGCCGACCTGAGCGGGTTCGAGCGTATGCAGGCCGAGGTGGAGCCGGTCGAGACGGTGCTGCACGGGCCCGTTCGCGATCAGGCCCAGCTCCACGCGCTGCTGGCGCGGGTGCAATCGCTCGGCTTCGAACTGCTCGAGGTCCGCCGGATGCCGATCCCGCACCCGCGCGAGCCGAGCTCCGCCGACTGAGGCCGACGCGTACATGGGGGGCGACAGCCAGCGGGTCGTCATCGTGTTCGCCGGCGAGGACGCGGTCGCTCGGCCCGAGCTGGTGCGGCTGCTCGAGGCCGCTGCGGAGCTCGAGGTCGTCTCGCGGGCCGGCGACGCCGGTGCGGCCGTCGAGGCGGTGATGCGCCACGCGGCCGCGGTGCTCGTCCTCGATCTCGACCGACCAGGCGACATCGCGTCGCTGGACACCATCCGTGCTGTCGGGGAGGCCTCCCCCGCAACCGCGGTCGTCGTCCTCGTGACCAAGGACGACGCGCGCTTCATCCACCACGCGCTGCACGCCGGCGCGGTGGCCTGCATCGTCGACGACGACCCCGGGGAGGATCTCCTCGAGGCCGTGCGCCGAGCGGCCACGCGGCCGCCCGCGGATGGGGCGGCCGATCGCGGTCCCCCGCCCGACGACCTCACGGAGCGCGAGTTCCAAGTGCTGCGCCTCCTCGCCCTGGGTCACACCAACGCCGAGGTCGCGGCGCAGCTGCATCTCTCGGTGCGCACGGTCGAGGCGCACCGCGCGCACCTGCAGCGCAAGCTGAGCCGCCCGAGCCGTGCGGAGCTCGTGCGCTACGCGCTCGACCGCGGCCTGCTCCAGGCGCCCGAGGAAGGCGCACACGGCTCCTCGGGGCCCGGGCAGCCGCCGGTCTCGGAGTCGGACGAGTTCTGATCAGGTCCGGGTGCCGACGGCGAGCAGGTACTGCAGCTCGAAGCGCGCGCGTTCGGGGGTGCCGCGGTTCCAGTCCTCGCAGAAGCGATCCAGCGCTGCCTCGAACTCCGCGTCGCGCCCGTTGCCGCGTGCGTTCGCCTGAGCGGCGATGGTCGGGCCATAGCGGGCCTTGAAGTGCTCGCCGAAGTCGCGCGGGTGCTCGAAGGCCGTGACCTCCAGGACATCGCGCCGCGGCGTGACGAAGTCGACGCCGGCGCCGAACAGCTCGAGCAGGTGCGCCTCGCTGCCCCACAGCGGCGGGGGCTGTGCGCCGGGCGGCGGCGGCGGCGCGAACGGCCCGAGCGTCCGCAGGAGCGTGCCGATCATGCCCTCCGGGGTCCAGCTCAGCAGCCCGATCGTGCCGCCGGGACGACAGACGCGCACGAGCTCGTCCGCGGTCTCCTGATGGTGGGGCGCGAACATCGCGCCGATCGAGGAGATCACGACGTCGAAGGACTCGTCGTCGAAGGGCAGGTGCTCGGCGTCGGCCTCGACCCACGCGAGCGTGACCCCCGCGGCGTCGGCCCTGCGCTGTCCGGCTTCGAGCAGCTCGGGCGTGAGGTCGCTCGCGGTCACGTCCGCGCCGGCCTGGGCGGCCGGGATCGAGGCGTTGCCGGTACCGGCGGCGACGTCGAGGACGCGCATGCCCGGACCGATGCCGGACGCGGCGACGAGCCTCGGCCCGAGCGGCAGCAGCCACGTCTCGACCATGGAGGGGTAGTCGCCCGAGGCCCACATCGCGCGATGGCGCGCCTTGAGCTCGATATCCGCCGCGGCCGGAGCGTCGGTCGAGCGCCGCATCTGCAGGTCAGGGGATGAAGACAATCGCTGTTGGGTCATGCGCCCCAGTCTCCGGCGCGGGTCGCCCTCGGACAATCGGGACCCCACCCTGAACTTTGCTCCCTGGAGCATCTGTCAGACGGTCGGACACGAATGTGCTCGTTTGTCGATCAGACCATCCGACGACCTCAGCCGACAAGTTGTTCAGGCGCCTGGGCACGTGACACGCGGGCGTATGCTGGGCGCGCACCCGCCAGGAGGGCCGGGGCACCATGCCTGCTCCCAGCATCGGAACCCATCTGGGGAGTTATCGCATCGAGACGCTCCTCGGTAGCGGCGGCATGGGCGTGGTGTACCGCGCCGAGGACCTCCGTCTGGGGCGCAAGGTAGCGCTGAAGCTGCTGGCCTCTCACCTGACCGAGGATGCTCGCTTCCGCGCGCGCTTCCTGGCGGAGTCGCGACTCGCCGCGTCGATCGATCACGCCGGCATCGTGCCGATCTACGAGGCCGGCGAGAGCGACGGTCACCTGTACATCGCGATGCGCTTCGTCGAGGGCACCGACCTCGGATCGCTGCTGCACAGCACGGGTCCCATGGAGCCGCAGCGCGCGATCGACTTGGTGGCGCAGCTCGCGCACGCACTCGACGCGGCCCATGCGCGGGGCCTGGTCCATCGCGACGTCAAGCCGAGCAACGTGCTGATCGCCGTCGAGGGCGCCGATGAGCACGTCTACCTCGCCGACTTCGGGCTCACCCGCCACATCGCGTCCGCGGACGGCGTCACGGCCGGCGACAAGCTGGTCGGCACGATCGATTACGTGGCACCAGAGCGCATCGCGGGCGAGCAGGCCGATGGCCGTGCCGACCTCTACGCCCTCGGGTGCGTGCTGTTCGAGGCATTGACCGGCGAGGTGCCCTTCCCCCGGGATTCGGAGGTGGCGACGATCTACGCCCACCTCGAGGACGAGCCGCCGCGAGCGAGCGAGCGGCGGCCCGGCGTGCCCGCCGCGCTCGACGCCGTCATCGGGCGCGCGATGGCCAAGGATCCGGAGGACCGCTGGCAGTCCGGCGCCGAGCTCGTCTCGGCGGCGCGCGCCGCGCTGGCGCCGACGGCGGACGGGTCCGCACGGGCCGTGCGCGTCGGACGCCGACCCCGGCCTCGGATCGTTGCTGCCGGCGTGGCGGCGGTCCTGGCGGTGCTCGCGCTCCTCGGTGTGCTTCTGGTGGGCCGCTCCGGCGGGGGCGGCAAGCTGGCGATCGCCGGCACCGATGCGGTGGCGGTGATCGACCCCGGCAAGCACTCGCTGCTCGCCGACATCCCGGTGGGCTCGTCGCCCTCTCAGGTGACCGCCGGTGCCGGAGCGGTGTGGGTAGCCAGCACCAGCGCCGACAGCGTTTCG
Source organism: uncultured Actinomycetes bacterium (assembly GCA_963807305.1). Classification (GTDB taxonomy): domain Bacteria; phylum Actinomycetota; class Thermoleophilia; order Solirubrobacterales; family Solirubrobacteraceae; genus JAOPZW01. The sequence continues at coordinate 1,096,573 of CAWEBN010000005.1, read as the reverse complement.
CGGCTCGACCCCCACACGCGCGCGGTCAGCCAGACGATCGCCGTCGGCAGCGCGCCGGCCGCGGTTGCCGTCGGGCTCGGCGGCGTCTGGGCGGTCAACGCCTTCGCCGGCACGATGTCGTGGATCTCGCCGGCCACCAATCAGGTGGTCAAGACCGTTCCGATCGGCAACAGCCCGAGCGGCGTGTGCATCGCCGCCGGGGCGGTGTGGGTGGCCAGCCCCGATGACCGCACAATCGCGCGATTCGACCCGGTCAGCGCGAGCACCACGACGATCGCTCTCGACGACAAGCCGACGCAGCTGGCCTGCGGCGGCGGCTGGGTGTGGGCCACCAGTCAATCGTCCGGGACGGTCACCAAGCTGAGCACCGCCGGCCACGGAGCCGTCGTCCGCCGGATCGGCGTCGGGCGCAACCCGAGCGGGCTGGCATGGGGAGACGGTGCCCTGTGGGTGACCAACACCGACGACGGGACGGTGTCGCGGATCGACGGTCACAGCGGCGTGCAGACCGCGGTCATCCCGCTGGGGACAACGAGCGGGCCGACGAGCGTCGCCGTCGACGGGAGCGCCGTCTGGGTCGCCAACGAGCGAGCGGGCACCGTGGCCCGCATCGATCCCGCTCACAATGTCGTCAACAGGACGTTGACCGTCGGCAACCATCCGCAGGGTCTCGCGATCGTCGGACGGCGCGCTCTGGGTGAGCGTCCGCGCGACCGGCGCGCAACATCGTGGCGGGACGCTGCGCGTCGAGCAAACGGACCACACCGACGGCGTCACGCCGACCGCGGCCCACCTGGATCCGGCCCAGGGTTACGACGGATGGGAGCGTCTGCCCCTGACCAACGACGGCCTCGTGGCCTTCCGGCGCGTCGGTGGTCGAGAGGCGAGCACGCTGGTGGCTGATCTCGCGGAGTCGGTGCCGGCGCCGACCGACGGTGGCCGCACCTACGCCTTCCAGCTGCGCGGCGGGCTGCGCTATTCCACGGGCGCGGCCGTGCACGCCTCCGACGTCCGCCGTGGCTTGGAACGCGTCCTGAGCGTGAATCGGGAGACCGCATCGTTCTACGCGTCGATCCGTGGCGCCCGGCGCTGTTTGGAGCAGCACAAGCGGAGGGTGCCGTGCGATCTCTCCTCGGGCATCCAGGTCGATGACGCCACGGGCACGATCACCTTCCGTCTGACGGCTCCCGACGCGGATTTCCTCGACAAGCTGGCGCTGCCCAATGCCGTCGCGGTGGCTCCCGGGGTGGGCATCGTTGCACGCGCGCCCGTCCCCGCCACCGGCCCGTACATGGTGGCCGGCCTCGGCGCGCATGAGCCGCTGCGGCTTGTGCGCAACCCCCGCTTCCGACCCGTCGACGGCCGCCCCGACGGGTATCCGGACGCAATCACGATCGACTGCTGTGCCGATCCGCAGCGTGCGTTGCGCGCCGTGGAGCAAGGGCGCGCGGACCTCGTTGGCGGCGTCCCGGGGCCCACCATCGAGCTGGCCGGCCAGGCCGGCGCGCTTGCAACGCGCTTCGCCGGACAGCTCCGCGCAACGCCGATCCGCGGCACGATCTTCGCTTTCCTGAACATCCACACGCCGCCGTTCGACGACGTCAACGTGCGCCGCGCGCTGAACTACGCTGTCGATCGCCGCGCGGTCGTTGCGGTTCAGGGCGGCGAGCGCGCCGCGCAGGTCACGTGCCAGTTCCTCCCGCCGAACTTCCAGGGCCACCGAACATATTGCCCGTATACGGCGCGCGCCGGTGGCAACCGGCCGTGGAGCGCTCCCGATCTCGCCCGCGCCCGGCGCCTGATCGCCCGGTCGCACACGCGCGGAATGCGCGTGACCGTAGTCGCGGGGTCTCAGGTCTTCCTCGGCCTCGGGCACCTCATCGTCACGCTGTTGCACCGGTTGGGATACCGAGCCACGCTCCGCGTGCTACCCGACTCGGTCGACTACTTCTCCTACATCGCGGACTCGCGACACCGAGCGCAGATCGGAGGGGCGGCGTGGCTCCCTGATTACCCCGCCGCGTCGAGCATGCTGCAACTGCTCCGCTGCAAGGCGTTCGTCCCGGCCTCTCCCAACCAGAGCAATTACTCGGAGTTCTGCGATCGCCGCACCGACGAGCTCATTCGGCGCGCGTCCCAGATACCGGCAGACGACGCGCCGGGCGACGCGCTGTGGGCTGCGGCCGACAAACGCGTCACCGACCGAGCCGCCGTGGTTCCGCTGATCAACGTCAAGTCGATCGCCTTCGTCTCCCGGCGGGTCGGCGACTTTCAGTACAGCCAGCAATGGGGCGTGCTCTACGACCAGCTGTGGGTGCGCTGAGCGGGCGTCCTCAACCCGCCGACCACGTGAAGCGCGTGAGGGCGCGAGGCGGGGCGAGCCCACCCGGCCGCAGGCCGCGGCGGACGAACACGACCGGGGCCGCAGCACGGCGGGCCATCTCGGTGCGGGTGCTGCCCAGTCCCTCGCCGGCGAAGCGGTCCGAGAGCCCGACGACGACCAGCGCGGCGCGGTCGGCGGCCGCGACGATGCCATCCGTCCCCGGGTCGACGAGCACCGGCTCGGCCGTGATCCCGAGCCCGCGCTGCAGCGCGAGCGAGGCGTGGCCGAGCAGCCGGCTGGCGTCGCGGCGGCCGCTGCTCGGATCGATGCGGGTACCGATGAGCTGCAGCGGGACGCCGGCCGAGGCGGCGAACCAGGCGCCGAGCTCGACGGCCGCCCAGTCGTGCTGGTGGCCGCCGAACGGCACCATCACGGCCTGCTCGGGCGCCACGACGCGACGCTGCGCGCCCGCCACGAGCGCGACGTCGCACGGTGACTGCGCGAGCAGACCGGCGAGGTCGTCCGTGGGCACTGCTCCGTCGAGCAGCGCCTCGGGCGCGTCGAGGAGCAGGAGCGCCACGTCCTCCTCGCCGGCGAGCCGCACGGCGTCGGCGCCCGCGTCGGCCGACGTGAAGGCGGCCACCCGAGCGATCACGCCGCGCTGCGCCGCGACCGCCCGCACGTCGTTCAGACGTGCCGCGCGCTCGGCCAGCTGCCCGTCGTCGTCGCACTAGCGCCGCGATCACGAGCTCGTGGTCGCCGCGAGCAGCGAGGTCCGACGCCAAGCCCGACGAGCGGGTCCAGGGTCGCGTCCTGCTCGGCCAGGACGAGGATCGCGCGCGCCGGCGCGGCGCGCGGCCGTCGGTCGATCATCAGGCCCTCGTCCTGCGCGAGGATCCGCCGTTCGAGGTCGTGCAGCTCCGGCCCGGGCTCGAGGCCGATCTCCTCGACCAGCCTGGCCCGCGCGGTGCGGTAGGCCTCCAGCGCGTCCGTCTGGCGGCCGTCGCGGTAGAGCGCGAGCATGAGCTGGCCGCACAGCCGCTCGCGCATCGGATGCTCGCGCACGAGCGCCTGCAGCTCTCCGACCACGCGCGCATGGTCGCCGAGCGCCAGCTCCGCCTCGACGCGCAGCTCGATCGCCGCCAGCCGCAGCTCGTCCAGGCGGACGATCGCCCCCTGGGCGAATGGCGCGTAGCTGAAGTCCGCCAGCGGAGGGCCGCGCCACAGCGCCAGCGCCTCGCGCAGACTGTCGACGGCCGCCGCGGGATCCTCGCGCCCCAGCGCCCGGTCACCCTCCTCCACCAGCCGCTCGAAGCGCCGCAGGTCGACCTGCTCGGGCGCCAGCGCCAGGGCGTAACCCGGCGGCCGGGTGACGAGCAGCTCGCCGGCCGGGCCCAGGGCGCGGCGCAGCTGCGAGATGCGGACGCGCAGCGCCGCGGAGCCGGCATCGGGAGGCTCCTCGCCCCACAGCTCGTCGATGAGCCGGTCGCTCGAGATCGCCTCGCCGGCATGCAGCAGCAGGATCGCGAGCAGCGCCCGTTGCCTGGCGCCGGCGAGGCGGACGAGCTGTCCTTCCTCCACCACCTCGAGCGGTCCCAGGATCCGGAAGTCCGTCGTGGCCACCTGGCCGCCGACCGTACCGCACGGCGTTACGCACGCGTTACGGGCACGGAACGGCCGGCGCGCAAGCTGCTCCTCGACGCCGCCGCACGGTGGCCCGAGACCAAAGAGGAGCCATGCTCAAGTCACCGCAGTTCACGCGCTCGGCACTCATCGCCGCCACGGTCATCTCCCTGGGAGCGAGCCCCGCCGTCGCCCGCGAGGCCGACGCCCCGCTGCACCCCGGACAGGCCGTCACCACCGTCGCGCCCCACGCCCGGCAGTGGACCCAGGCACGCATCGACTCGACCGGTGTCCGTCCGGCCAGCCAGCCGGTCGCCGCCTCCCCCGCCCCGGTCGTGCCGCTCGATCGCGCCACCCCCGCCTCCGGCGGCCCCGACTGGCTGCTCATCGCGATCGGCTCGACCGCCGTGCTCGCCCTGCTGCTGTCCGTCGCCGTGCTCCCGACCCGCTGGCTGCGCGGCCACCCGTTCCGCCCGCGACAGGTCTGACGCCTCCACCCCGCCCCGCCGCCGCATCCCCGCGGCGGGGCCGGCGTGGCGCCCAGGACGTTCACGCCCATTCAGGCCCCGTTCAGGGCGTCCGGAGGATGCTCGGCGCACAGATGACCCTGCGCCGCGCCCGCCGCCGCCCGCCCCGTGCCCTTCTCGCCGCCGCGCTGCTCGTCGCGTCCGCGGTCGTGGCGGCGCCGGCCTCGGCCGCGGTGCCGCGCCTCGGCCACGTCTTCCTGATCGTGGGCGAGAACACCAGCTACGCGCAGATCACCCCGCGCCACGCGCCGTTCCTCACAGGGACGATCAGGCCCCAGGGCGCCTGGGTGACGAACGATCACTCCTTCACCAGGTCCAGCTCGCTGGGGGAGTACATCGCCATGGTCTCCGGCCAGTTCACGCGCTGCGAGGCGAACAACGACCTCCCCGACCACTGCCACCAGCGCGCGCCGAGCCTGTTCGCCCAGCTCGCCGCCTCCGGGCGCTCGTGGCGGGACTGGGAGGAGTCGATGACCAACGCCTGCGACCCGATCGACAGCGGCGCGGCGTGGGCCCGCAACATCTACTCGGCGCACCACAACCCGGCGCTCTACTTCACCGGCCTGCAGGGCGGCAGGGTCGACGAGGCGATCGCGCCCGCCGCCCCGTGCCGCGCCAACGACCTCCCCACGGGCACGACGGGACCCGACGACACGTCCGCCTTCGACGCCGCGCTGCAGTCGGGAGCCGTCGGCAACCTCAACCTGGTGGTCCCCAACGACTGCGAGAACGGCCACGACCCGTGCGGAACCGGCGATCGCATCCGCCAGTTCGACGACTTCCTCGCCCGCGAGGTGCCCAAGATCGAGGCCTCCCCCGCCTTCGGCGCCGACGGCACCATCCTCATCACCTGGGACGAGGGCTCCGATCCCCCGCAGGACCCGGGCCACGTCCTGCTCGCCGCGGTCGGCCCGCTCGTGCGACCGGGTGCCGTGGACGCGGTACGCCACGACCACTACGGACTCGAGCGGACCCTGGCCGAGGGCTTCGGCGTGCGGCCCCTGGCCCACGCGCGGACGGCGACCGCCCTGACCGCGATCTGGCGCTGAGCACCGCACCAGCCGAGGCACCGCCGGGCGCGGTCACGGGACGCTGATCAGCGTCGCGCGTCCGTCGCTCCACCACAGGTGGTCGGGGGCGGCGAGGTCGCGGCGGTAGGGCTCGGCGTTGCCGAGGGCCACGCCGTCGCGCCGGACGCGCCAGCCGAGGCGGGTCGCGACGACGTCGGCAACGCGGCGCTCGGCCTCCTCGGAGAAGCCGAAGACGCGCGGCCCCGGGACGGAGCCCTCGCCGTGGTCGAGGTGGACGGTGGCGACGACGACGCTGCCGAAGCGGGGATCGGTGAAGTGATCGGCCCCGGGCGGCGCGTAGAGCCGCACGTGAACGTCCGTGCCGTTGGCGTCCGTGACGGTCTTCAGGCCGCTGTCGTCGTCGAAGCGCGTCGCCTCGCCGCGCGTGGCGTAGGCGAGCCAGCGACGCGCCCCCCGGTGCGTGAAGCCGACCGTCCGCAGGGCGCGCTTGACCTTCGCGACGGTCGCGTGGCCGGTGAAGACGAGCGACAGCCGCGGCCCCGCCCCGGCCTGTCGGCCGGCCACGCGCACGCGGTGATGGACCGGGACCTCGGCGACGCGCGCGCCCGCGGCGCGGGTCTTGGCCAGCAGCTCGGCGCCGACGAGGGCACCGCTGGCCCGCAGGTCGAGGCGCGCCAGCAGCTCGCGACGGGCGAGCCGGAACGCGCAGTCCACGTCGTGGACCGGCAGGTCCAGCGCGGCGCGGATGAAGCGATTCCACATCGCGCCGCGTAGCCGGCCGCCGACCGGACCCTGGGGCTGGATGCGCCAGCCCACGACGAGATCGGCCGCAGCGGCCAGCGGGAGGAACTCCGCCAGCTCGCCGACGTCGAGCTGCAGGTCGGCGTCGATGAGCAGCACCCAGGGCTGCTGCGCGGCGGCGATGCCGGACCGCAGCGCCTCGCCGTATCCGCGGTTCTCGGCGTGGACGATGAGGCGCACGCGCGGATCGCGCGCGGCGAGCCCGGCGGCGACGGCCACGGTGTCGTCGGCGCTGCCGTCGTCGACCACGACGATCTCGTGCGTGACCGCGCAGCGCGCGGCCGCATCCGTCGCGGCGCCGACGGCGTCCGCGAGGTTCTCGGCCTCGTCGAGGCACGGCAGCACGATGGTCAGGCCGCTGAGGGCACCGGATGAGTCCATTGCACGGCGAACGTAGGGGCCGAGCGTTTGCGGTCCCTGGCACGCCGTGTTGACATCGCGTTAGCGGCGCCGGCCCCGGAGGGCGAGAAGGGCGTCTGACTCATGGTCCGAGCCGTGCAGACCACCCGCGCCGGCGATACCGTCGGCGAACGGCGCCGAAGCGTCTAGCCTTTGGGCATGTTCGCACCGACCTGGCGCCTGCTCCCGCGACCCGCGTTCGACGACGAGACCGAGGCTTCGTGCGGGACCTCGGTCGCCGAGGCGCGGGAGGCTCTGGCCTTCTGGCGCGGGCGGCTGAAGCGCCTGCCCTGGTACCGGCGGGCCGCGCGCGCAGAGGCGCGCGGGATGGTCATGCGCTGGCAAGGCCGGGTCGTGCAGGCCGAGCTCGAGCGCTGGCGCCTGCAGGCCATCGCCGGGCCGCTGGCCGCGGCGATCAACTGGTGGGGGCCCGGACGCGGGCTCGCGGCTCGGCGGCTCACGAGGTACGTGCTGCGCGCCTCACCGCTGGCGCGGATGGTCGCTGTGGCGGCGGCGGCCGTGACCGTGACCGCCGTCGCCGTGCTCGTGCTCGTGCTCGTCGCGATCGTCCAGCTCGTGTAGCGATCAGGCGGGAATCGTCACGACGGCGATCGCGTTCCCGGGCAGGTCGACGGGAAGGCGGCCGGCACGCGGGCACACGCCGGCGCTGCGGCGGGCGCGCGGCGCGGCCACCCAGACGCGCCCGCACCCCCCGCGGCCCGTGGCGAGCTGCGCGTGGACCGCACGCGGCGCGATGAGGGCGACGCGAACCGTCCCTGCGCGGTCGACGGTCGCCCAGGCGCGCAGCGCGCCGAGGCGCCCGCCGGTGGCCACGAGGCGGCTCATGGGCGGGGCCGCGCGGGCGAAGGCCAGCATCGCGGTCAGCGGCGGCCGCGCCGTCGCCCGCGTCCCGGCCACGTCGAACGGCGCGTAGCGCGCGTGCGCCCAGGTATGCACGTCGGCCTGGTCGACGCCGCCGCGCAGCAGCGCGAAGAGCGTGTCGGTCAGCCACAGCGCCGCCGCGGGCGAGTCGCTCAGACCGGGGCGCCCCCCGCAGGCCGCCGAGTTGAGCTCGGTCACGCGCACGGGCAGCCCGTTCGCGCGGCCGATGGCGACCAGCGGCGCGAGGGTCGCGGCGCGCCCGCGCGAGGCGGCGCTCGTCAGCAGCCATGAGACCGGCGGCGCAGGGCCGCCGCACCGCGGCAGCGCGTAGAGGTGCGCGCTCAGCGCGCCGACACGGCCGGCGGCCGACCGTACGAGAGCCGGGAGCGACGGCCACCACCCCGGCCCCGCAAAGCCCGCGACCGCCAGCCGGGCGGCGGGCCGCGGCCGCCGCGAGAGGAGATCGAGGTACGCAGTCACGTCGCGCCGATAGGCGCCCGCGTCGTAGCGGGCGCGCTTGCGCAGGCGGACGTGCACGTGTCCGGGCACGTGGAAGACGCGCCCGCGCGTGTAGAGGTCCGGCTCGTTGCCGATCTCCAGCGTCTCCAGCGAGCCGAGCGGCAGACGCCGGCGGGCGGCTCGGGCCAGCGCGAGCGCGTTGTGGGGATCGCCGAGCGGCAGGTTGAGGTCGAGGGTCACGGGGCCCCGCAGGCCGCGCGCCAGCCAGGCGACGGCGTCGAGTGTCGCGGGCGTCACGTCCTGCAGGACCGTCGCGGGACGGGGCCGCCCGCGCGAGTTCCACCACGCCTGATCCGCCGTGTCGCCGCCGATGCGCAGGGCGAGGCCGCCGGTGCGGGCCACGAGCGGCGCGAGCAGGGCGCGCAGGCCGGCGCTGCGCCGCCCGGCGGGCCCGGCGTAGGCGCCGACGCTGTCCCACTCGATCGACAGCCCGAGGAAGGAGCGCGGGACCTCGCGGCCGGCGCGCGCGGCGTCCACCTCGACGACGACGCCGGCCGCAGGCGCGTGCGCCGCGTCATGCGTGGCACCGCACGCTCCCACCAGCACGGCGGCGACGAGCAGAGTCGCGCACCGCGCCCGCGCGCGGGCATTCAGGAACCGGTCAGCCAATCGGTGCTCCCATGTCCGGCATGGAGGAGCAAGGGCCGCCCGTGAATCTCCTCTCGGGGATGCAACTGCGGCTCGTGGCCAGGATCAGGACGCTGCGCCCGAGCGCGGAGCTGCTGTGGCGCGGCGACGGCGGCGGCTGGTCGCTCGAGGTCGTCGAGCACATGCGCGACGGGCGGGACAAGACGGTCCTCGCGGCGCGCCTGGACTCCGATGGCACGATCGAGACCACGCGCTCCTGGCTCTAGCCGGCGGGCGGCGGGCGCGACGCGGAGGCGCGGCCGGACAGCATCGCCCACCCGCCGGCGCCCGCGGCCAGGAGGGCGGGCATCAGGCGGAACGCGTGGCGCGCCTCGGCCACGAACGCGATGTCGAGCGCGGCGGTCACGCCCAGCGTCAGCAGGGCGAGGCCGAGGATCGCCGAGCGCCGCCGGATCAGGCCCGCCAGCAGCCCCGCGAGCGCGAGCGCGACGAGCACTCGGTGCAACCAGATCGTCGTCGCGCCGGCGCGGCGGAAGGTGCCCTGGAACGGGAAGGCCCACATCCGCCAGGCCTTGGTGGCGAGCATCTGCGCGAAGGCCACGGGCCGGCCCAGCAGGTAGACGCGCAGGTTGCGGTGCAGCTCGGCCGAGATCGCGGCGTCGCGCGTCAGCTGCGGATGGCGTGCGGCGACGGCGTCGAGGAAGACCTTCTCTGGCAGCCGGAAGACGGCCTTGTGACGGATCGACGGGTGCACGCGGATCGCCTCGTTCGCCACCGCGTGCTTGAGGCCGAAGATGGTCCCGTGGCCCGGCAGGTAGGTGCCGACGAAGAGCGTCGCGGTGCCGCCGTCGGTGATCGGCACGAAGCTCTGCTCGCGCCTGCTCGCCCACGCGCTCCACGGTCCCACGATGGCCAGCACGCCGAGGAGCGTCGCCGCCCCGGCGACGACCCCGGTGCGCCAGGTCGCGCGCCGAGCGTGCAGCAGGGCCACCGCCGGCGCGAGGACGAGCGCGGCGAGCAGCAGGTCGGCGCGCACCAGGCACGCCAGCCCGACCGCGACGCCCGCCGCGGCGAAGCCGGCCGTCCGCCCGCGGTTCCAGGCCCACGCGACCACGGCGAGCGCCGCCGTCACCGCCAGCGCCCCGAGCAGCTCGCTCGTGAGCTGGGTCGTCGCGGCGATCATCGGCGGATAGAAGGCGACGGCGACGGCCGCGGCCACGCCTGCCCAGGCGCCGGCGATGAGCGCGGCGAGGGCGAACGCCGCCGCGACCGTGAGCGCGCCGACGACGGCCTGGGCGCGACGGGCGGCATGCACGTCGATGCGCCCGCCGACGGCGTGGCCGCCGAGCGCGTCGGCGGCCGCGAAGAGCGCCGGCGCGCCGGGCGCCCAGTGGAACGGGTGGGCCATGGTCGGCCCGCCGTAGGTGCCGGTGGTCCGCAGGTCACCGGCCAGGCGCACGTAGGCCCGCTCGTCGGCCGAGGCGTGACCGGCCCTGTCGCCCGCGGCCTCCACGCGCAGCGCCGCCGCGGCGATGACCACGAGCCCCAGGAGCACCGCGATGAGGGCGCCGCGACCCGGGCGCGGGAGCCGCGCGAACGATGGCTGGCGCATGCTGACGGCGGTCACAGGCGCTCCAGCAGGACGGCCCTGATGGTGGAGCGAGAGTCGCCGTGCGCCGGGCGGATCGCCCGCACCCGCCGCAGGAAGTGGCTGCGGCCCACCGCGCGGCCCCAGCGCCGCGCGATGTCGCGGATCTTCAATGTCCAGGGCGAGTCGGGATGGCTGAACATCGGCTGGACGAGCAGCAGGCGGGCCCCGCGGTGCAGCCCGCGCAGCTGCGGCCCGAGGACCGCGGTGTAGCGCGCCGCGCTCAGGCGCGTCAGCGCGTCGCGCCAGTCCATGACGCCGGCATCGGCGACCGACCCCAGCGGCGTCGCGTAGCGCATGCCGGCGGGCAGCTCGTGCGCGAGCTCGGGCACCTGCTCGGGCTGGGTGGAGAAGACGAGCGTCCCGGGCGGCAGCGCGGGCGCGAGCGCGCGGGCGACGAGCGCGACGTTGCTCTTGTGCGAGAGCGTCGCGACGGTGGGCCGGCCGTGCCAGGCGAAGAGGGCCGCCGCGAGCACGGCCAACGGGCCGAGGAGGGCGAGGCGGCCGAGCCCCAAGGCGACCAGCAGCACGAGCGGCGCGAGCACCACGACCAGGTAGCGCAGGGCCCACGCGGGCGTCCCGAAGCGCGAGTAGGCGAAGGCTGCGAGCAGTGTCGCCACTGCGATGACCGCCATCGCCAGCAGCCCGCGGCGCCCGCGGCGGCCGCTGCGCCACGCTCCGATCGCGAGCCCCACGGCAGCGGCCGGAAGGAGCAGGAGCTCGGCGCGCTGACCGCTCCAGACCCGGCTGATGGCGCGCTCCAGCGACCGCCCCGTGGGCCGGTGCGACCACGGGGCGCCGGTGTGGGCGGCCTGGTAGAGCAGCGTCGGCACCCAGGGTGCGAAGAGCAGCGCGGCCCCGCCGAAGGCGAGCACGCCGTCGCGCACCAGCGCGCGACGGTGCGGGCCGACGGCGACGAGCGCGAGCCAGGCCAGCCCCGCGGCCAGGACGAGGAACGCGCCCCATGCGTGCGAGTACAGCGACAGCGCGAGGAGCAGCCCGAAGGTCGCCACGTGGGCGCGCCGGCGCAGCACGAAGGCGCGCAGGAAGGCGCCGCACACGAGCACGCCCAGCAGGAGCAGGAGCGAGTACATCCGCGTCTCGTCGGCGTAGAGGCCGATGTAGGGGTCGAGCGCCATCAGTCCGGCGGCGACGAGGCCGGCCCACGTGCCGAAGGGCGCCACCGCCCACCACGCCGCCGGCACGCACGCGATGGCGAAGGCGGCGGAGAGCGCGTGCGTCGCGCTCGGCGACGAGCCGAAGAACGCCATCCAGACGTGCAGCAGCAGGTAGTACAGCGGCGGCGAGCCGTCCTCGCGCAGCACCCCCGGGATGGCGCTCAGGGGGTGTCCGGCGATGCCGACGGAGATCCCCTCGTCGATCCAGTACGGCGCCGAGAGGGCGCGCAGGCGCAGCGTCGCAGCGAGCACGGCAAGCGCCGCGACCGCGACCGCGACGAGCCCTGCGCGCGCCGATGGACGCCCGACGGCCACCCTCATCTGGGTGAGCTTCCCGCGCGGGGTCACTCCCAGCTACCGCGCTAACCGAATCCCAACACAGCCATCGCGCGGCGATCTGGCACCCTTCGGCGCCGATGACCACGCTGCGGCGCCGCGGGACGCTCGTGATCGCCATGCTCGGGTTCGCGATCCTCCCGCTCGGCGGCGCGCGGGCGGCCGCCTTCGACAACCCCGTCCTTCCCGGAGACCATCCGGACCCGACGGTCGTGCGGGCCGGCGGGGCGTACTACGCGAGTGCGACGAGCGCGTCCTGGGCGCCGATCTTCCCCGTCTTTCGTTCGACGGATCTCGTGCGCTGGCGCCAGGTCGGCGCCGTCCTGCCCGCCGCCCCGCGCTGGGCCGCAGGCAACTTCTGGGCCCCCGAGCTGGTGCGCTGGTCGGGGCGCATGCTGGCCTTCTACTCGGCCAGCCGCCGCGGCGGGACGCCGTGCCTCGGCGTGGCGAGCGCCGCGCGGCCCGAGGGCCCGTGGCGAGACCATGGGCCGGTGCTCTGCCGGCCGGGCGGGATCATCGACGTCGATCCGTTCACCGATACCGACGGCAGCCGCTGGCTGCTCTTCAAGCGCCTCGGCACGGGCCACGGCATCTACGCGACGCGCTTCAGCGAGCAACGGCTGCGCGCCGTGGGCCACGCGCACCGGCTCATCGCCCCCGACGAGGCCTGGGAGCAGGGCGTCACCGAGGGGCCCACGCTGGTGCGCCGGGGCGGCTCCTACCTGCTCTTCTATGCCGGCGGGCACTGCTGCCGCCCGCCGTGCACGTACGCGGAGGGCGTGGCCCGCGCGGCGTCGCTCCTCGGCCCGTACGCGAAGGACCCCGCCAATCCGATGCTGGCCGGCAACGCCGCGTGGCGCTGCCCGGGCCACGGCACGACCATCGACCTCGGTCCGCCGGGTCTCTTCCTGCTGCACCATGCCTACCGCGCCGACGACACCGACGACCGCCGGCGCTCCGGGCTGCTCGACCGCATCGACGTCGGCGCCGACGGCTGGCCCACGATCGCGGACGGCCAGGGCCCCGCGGTCACCATCCCGGATCCGCTCGGAGGCAGTGGGGGCCGACTCCCCACCGGCTTCACCGACAGCTTCGGCGGCGGCTCGCTCGCGCCCGGCTGGGAGTGGCCGTTCTTCGCCGTGCCCGACGCGCGGCCCGAGCACGGGGCGTTGCACATGACGTGCCGCGCGAGCGCGAGCCGGCCGAGCTTCCTCGCCCGCCAGGTCCCGGTCGATCGCTTCACGGCCGCGGCCACCGTCGCCGCCCCCCGCCGCGGCGGCCCCGCGGTCGGGCTCGCTGCGCACGGTCCGGGGCGCATCCTGCGCGGCATCGAGGTGCGCAACGGATCGCTGCGCACCTTCCGCTCCGACGACCGCGGCCTCGCGCTCGGGCCGGCGACCCGCGCGCCGGCGGGCGCGCGGCTGCGCCTGCTGCTCAGCGCAACCCCTGACGGCACCGTCGCCCTCTACGCGGCGGGCGCCGGCGGCGCGCCGCAGCGCATCGCGGGCGGCCCGGCCGAGACGGGCCTCCCGGCCACGCGCGTGGCGCTCAGCTGCCGGGGCACGGGTTCGGCCCGCGTTCAGTCGGTCCGCGTCGTGACGAGCGGCCTGGCGCCATGAGGCCGCGCAGCCGGTGCCTCCTGCTGCTCGCGGCCGCGCTGCTCGCCGGCGCGGGGTGCGGCGGATCCGGCGGGGAGCGTACGCCGGCGCTCCCGCCCGCCCGTGCGCTGCCGGTCTCGTCCTCGTCGCACGTGGTCGTGCTGGTGATGGAGAACAAGGAGCGCGGAGACGTCGTGGGCGCGCCCGCGTCGCGCTACGTCAACGCCCTCGCCCGCCGCTACGCGATCGCGACCTCGAGCTACGCCGTCACCCATCCGTCGCTGCCCAACTACCTGGCCCTCACCAGCGGCTCGACGCAGGGGATCACGTCGGACTGCACGGACTGCCACGTCGCCGGGCGCAACATCGTCGACGAGCTCGAGGCGGCGCACCTGAGCTGGAAGGCGTACATGGAGGGTCTTCCGAGCCCGTGCTCGCAGGTCGCAGAGGCCGGGCGCTACGCCAAGAAGCACGACCCCTTCATGTACTACGACGACGTCGCGCGCAACCCGCGCCGCTGCCGGCGCGTGGTGGGCTTCGGCGACCTCAGCCGCGATCTGCGGCGCGGCACGCTGCCGGTCTTCGCCTTCGTCTCGCCCGACCTCTGCCACGACACCCACGACTGCGACGTCGCCACCGGCGACCGCTTCCTCTCGGGCCTCGTCCCCCAGCTGCTGCGCGAGCTGGGCCCGCGGGGCTTCCTCGTCCTGACCTGGGACGAGGGCAGCTCGGACGCGGGCTGCTGCACGGACGCGCACGGGGGGCGGATCGCGACGATCGTGGCCGGCCCCGGGGCGCGGCGCGGCGTCCGCAGCGCCCGTCCGGTCGACCACTACGGCGTACTGCACACGGTGCAGAGCGAGCTCGGGCTCGCGCCGCTCGGCGGCGCCGCGCGGCCGCGGAGCGGGACGCTCGATGCGCTCCTCGCACATGCGCGCGTGGCCCGCTGACCGTCAGGCCAGCCCGGCCACGGTCCGCACGGCACGCACGTAGCGGCCCAGCTGCGCCTGCGACGGCGGCCCGGCCGGCAGCTCGACCACGAAGGCCGTCGCTCCGGGAAGGCGGTGGTTCTCCCAGGTGGCCGCGCTCCCGTGGTAGCGCGGCAGGCGACGCAGCGGCAGGCCGCTGATGGCCGCGAAGCGGCGCTCGAGGGCGACGTCGCCCCCTGACTGATCGGTGACCGCCAGGGGCTGGTGAAACCACACCGTCAGCCGCGGGCGCAGGCGCAGGATGAGCGCGTGCGCCAGCCGCGCCTCGGGCTCCGACAGGGGCCGGGCACCCGGATACTGCTGGCCGCCCGGGCGTCCGGCCGGCTGCCACCGCCACGGGAAGTTCCGGTTGAGGTCGACGCCGTGGGCGTTCTGGCGCGTCCCGGCGGCGACGCCGTCGGGGTTGAGGTCGTCGATGACCCAGAGGTCGATCCCTGGGACCGGCCCCGCCCGGCGCAGGGCGCGTGCGATCGCGATGCCGGCCGGCTCGTTGCCGTGGATGCAGCCGATGACCAGGACGGCGGCCCGCGGGTGCGGGGCCCTGAGCTCGACGGCCGCGATCGAGCGCCGCTGGACCGACCGCCCGAGGACCGACGTGTGCTGCGCGACGCATCCCGGCACCAACACGGCCAGGAGCCCGGGGAGCCACAAGGAGCGGGCGAGCGACA
This sequence comes from uncultured Actinomycetes bacterium, assembly GCA_963807305.1. Lineage (GTDB taxonomy): Bacteria > Actinomycetota > Thermoleophilia > Solirubrobacterales > Solirubrobacteraceae > JAOPZW01. The sequence goes on along the minus strand of CAWEBN010000005.1, from coordinate 1,081,463 downwards.
CGCGAGCGGCCCAGGATGCGCGCCCGCCTCTGAACCGCGCCTGAACGCCGACGGCCGCGGCGTGGGGCGCTAACGCAATCGCAACCTCGAGCCAACCGCATTCAGCCGGCGGTGGATGACCATCGCTGCCATGAGACTGCGCCATCGCACCGCCCTCCCCTGCGCCGCGGTCGCCACCGTCGCGCTGGCGGGCTGCGGCTCGTCGATGGCCGGCCCCGCCCCGGCGCCGGCCTCGGAACGCGCGAGCGCGACGACGGCGGCGGCGACGACGACGACGAAGACGACGACGAAAACGACCAAGACGAAGACGAAGACGATCAAGCGCTCCCACGCGGCGGCGGCGCGCCCGCGATCGGCCATCGATCGCCTGGCCATCGTCGCGCGCCAGCGCTACTCCGAGGAGGTCACCGGCGCCGCGGTCCACAAGCAGCTGCGCCGCGTGGCGGCGGACCCCGTCCTCCTGCGCGCCCTGAGCAGCGGGAACCTCACGGCGCTGCGCGCCGAGGTCCGCCTCCAGGACGCGACGCCCCATGCCCACATCTCGCGCCTGCGCGTCGTGCGCGGGTCGCGCGCGCTCGCCGACGCAGGGGTGGTCTTCCCCGTGGCCCCGGCGCAGACGGCGCTGCACGACGCGCACGGGCATGTCCTGGGGACCCTGCAGCTGTGCATCCAGGACGTGATCGGCTACGTGAAGTACCTGCACCGCAACGTCCACGTCGACGTCGTCGTCCGCGGACACGGGGCCGGCCACGTGCGGACGTCGCTGCCGGCCGCGGCGAGCAGGACGCTCCCGAGCTCGGGCCCCGTCACGATCGGCGGCCACCGCTACCTCGTGCGCTTCTTCACCGAGCACGGGCTGGCCGGCGAGACGCTCCGGATCTGGATCCTCAAGCGCGGCTAGCGTGGGCGCGGGACTCATCACCCTTCCGCGCGACCGGGCCCCGGCGACCGCCCGCACCCGCGTGGGGACCGGGGCAGCGCTCGCCGCCATAACGGTGGTCGCGGCGGCGCTGCGCCTGGCGTCGTTCGCGCACGTCCCGCCCAACCCGTACTACGACGCAGCCGTGCGCAGCATGGGGCAGTCGTGGCACAACTTCTTCTACGGCGCCTTCGAGCCCAGCGGCCGGATCTCGATCGACAAGATCCCGGTCGACCTGTGGCTGCAGGTGGCGAGCGCCAAGCTGTTCGGCTTCAGCTCGATCTCGACGCGCCTGCCCGAGGCGCTCGCGGGGGTCATCGCGGTCGTCGTCCTCTACGACCTGGTGCGCCGGCTCTTCGACAGGACCGCCGGACTGGGCGCGGCGGCCGCCCTGGCGGTCTTGCCGGTCGCCGTCCTCACCGCGCGCAGCGACACGATGGACTCGGCGATGATGGCCCTCGACGTGGCGGCCGCCTGGCTCGTCGTCTGGGGCGCGCAGACGCGCCGCGCGTGGCCGATCGTCGCCGCCGGCGCGGTAATGGGGCTCTCGTTCAACGTCAAGCTGTTCGAGGGGCTCGTCATCCTCCCGGCGCTCGCCCTGCTGGCCGTGCTGGCAAGCGACCTGTCGTGGCGACGGCGGGCCGCCGCCATGGCCGGGGGGCTCGCGGCGTTCGTCGTCGTCGGCGGGGCCTGGATGACGATCGCTTCGCTGAGACCGCTGAGCGCCCGGCCCTGGCCGATCGGGTCGACCAACGGCAGCGTCTGGAACGTCGTCTTCGTCTTCAACGGCGTGGACCGGCTGCGCAAGACGGCGTCCGCGGCCGCGCTCAAGCTCGACCCGCCGGGCCCGTTGCGCTTCTTCTCGACCACGGGCCACGACTACGCCGGCCTGGTCGGCGCGACGCTCCTCGCCGCCCTGGCCTTCGGCGTCATCGCCCTGGCCGTCGTGGCGGTCGAGCGCCCGGCGCGCCGGCGCCTGGCGGTCGCCGGTACCGCCTTCCTGGGCCTATGGCTGATCGTGGGCGTCGCAGCGCTGAGCAAGATGCAGCGCTTCGAGCCGCGCTACCTCGAGGCTGTCGACCCGGCCATCGCGGCCACGCTGGGAGCCGGCGTGGGCTGGCTGGCCGTCCGGGCGCGCAACGGGCGCACCGCGGCGCTCGGCCTCGCGGCGGGCGCAGCCATCGTCGCGGTGGTGGCGAGCGCGATGGTCGACCCGCCGAGCTGGGCGACGACCGCCGCGCTGGCGGGAGCGGCCGGCACGCTGACCTGCGCCCTGAGCGCCGCCGGGCGGCGCCTGACGCCGGTGCTCGCCGCGTGCGCGCTCGTCGCCGCGCTGAGCGTGCCCGCGGCCTCGGCGCTGCACATCGTCCGCAGCCACATCTCCGACGCCGGGCTCGCGCGCCCGCTGCCCACGAACGAGGTCGCCGCTCTGAGCCGCTTCCTGATCGGCCATCAGGGCCGCGCCCGCTACGAGGTGGCGAGCTCCACCACCTTCAGGACGAGCCAGCTCGTCGTGCGCGACGGCCGGCCCGCGCTGGTCCTCACCAACGTGGGCGGCCAGCCGCTTCTGAGCCCGGCCGAGCTGGCCCGCCTGGTGGCCCGGGGCGATGTGCGCTACGTCCTGCTCGGGCGCGGGACCTGCTCGCCGCGGGCGGCGGTTCCCTGCGCCCCGGTCCTGCGCTGGGCGATGGCGCATTCCACCGACGTCGGCCGCACGCTCCGCGGGGTCCCGCCCGGGACCCTGTACCGGCTCTCGTCGCGACCCGCGAGAGCGTGATGGACCGCAGCGAGATCGACGCCATCCTCGCCGGTGACGAGAGCCATTGGTGGTACCGGGGCCGCCGGCGCGTCCTGCATGCCGAGCTCGATCGCGTCGGGCTCGCCCCCGACGCCCGGATCCTCGATGCGGGGTGCGGATCGGGCCGGATGCTCGACGAGCTGCGCGGGCGCGGCACCGTGATCGGCGTCGATGCGGACGCGGGCGCGGTGGCCGCGACGCGCCGCCGCGGCCACGCGGCCCGGCTCTGCGCCGTCGAGCACATGCCCTTCGCCGACGCAGCGTTCGATCTCGTCACCTGCCTCGACGTCATCGAGCACACCCCGGACGACCGGCGCACCCTGCGCGAGCTGCGACGGGTCACGCGCCCAGGCGGCACGCTCGTCGTCACGGTCCCGGCCTATCAGGCGCTGTGGTCGGCTCATGACGTCGTCAACGGCCACTACCGGCGCTACCGCAGGCCCGAGCTGCGCGCCGCCGCCCAGGAGGCGGGCTGGTTTCACGTGCGTGACAGCTACTTCAACGCGCTCCTGCTGGGACCCGCCGCCGTGGTGCGCCTCACCCGCCGGCGGGCGGGCGCCGACTCGGGGCGCTCGGAGCTCGGCCTGACCCCGGGCTGGCTCAACGGCCTGCTGGAATGGCCGCTGCGCTTCGAGGCCGCGATGCTGCGCGGCGGCGCCCGGCTGCCGTTCGGGCTCTCGCTCATGGCCGTCTTCGCCAACGTCGCCGCGACCGCCGATGGCCGGGCCGCGGCGCCGCTGCACCAGCCTGCATCGCGCGACAGCCTCATCGGACCGGTGCCGGCCGTGACGGCGTGAGGACGCTCGCCGGCCTCTCCGTCGTGCTCGCGTGCCTCAACGACGAGGAGAACATCGAGCGCGCCGTGCGCAGCAGCGCCGACGCGGCCGACCAGGCGAGCGACGAGTACGAGGTCATCGTGGTCGACGACGGCAGCCGCGACGGGAGTCTGCCGGTCGCCTCGGGCTTCGCGCGCCGCGATCCGCACGTGCGCGTCCTGGTCCATGCGGGCACGCGCGGCTACGGCGCGGCCGTGCGCACCGGGATCGGCGCCGCGCGCATGCCGTGGATCCTGCTCACGGACGCCGGCCTGCCGGTCGACCCGCACGAGCTCGAGAACTTCCTCCCGCTGACCGCGGACGCCGATCTCGTCGTCGGGCGGCGCACGCCCCGGGGGGGCCCGTTCACCCGCCGCCTCGGGGCGGGCGCCCGCAATCTGCTCGTGCATCGCGTCCTCGGCGCGCCCGTGCACGACGCCGACTGCGCCTTCAAGCTGGTCCGGCGCGAGCTGGTCGGCGGGCTCCCGCTCAGCTCCAACGGGACGGCGATCGGGACCGAGCTCGTCGTGCGCGCGCTGGTGGCCGGCGCCCGCGTGCGCGAGGTGGATGTCCACCTCCTCCTGAGCGCTAGCGTTGCCGTCGATGTGCGCTGAGGCCGTGCTCGACATGCTGGTGGTAGACGACGAGTCCGACCTGCGGCGCGCGCTCGCCGACGCCTTCACGAGCGACGGGCACCGCGTCACCCCGGTGGCGGACGGCCGCTCGGCCATCGACCGGGCCAGCACCGGCCGCTTCGATGTCGTCCTCCTCGACGTCGCGCTCGGCCCGGGCCCCGACGGCTTCGAGGTCTGCCGCACGCTGCGCCGGCGCGGCAACCTCGTGCCGATCATCATGCTCACCGCCCGAGACAGCGAGGCCGAGGCGGTCCTCGGCCTCGAGGCCGGTGCCGACGACTACGTGACCAAGCCGTTCGGCGTGACCGAGTTGCGCAGCCGCATCCGGGCCGTGCTGCGGCGCGCCAGCCCCCGCGCCTTCGGCGTGGAGGTGCTGCGGGCGGGCCCCGTCGTGCTCGACCGGCGCAGCCGCGAGGTCACCGTCGACGGCCGCCCGGTGGCCCTGACCTTCTCGGAGTTCGAGCTGCTGGCGGCGCTCATGGGCGAGCCGGAGCGGCTCCTCAACCGCCAGGAGCTGCTGCGCGCGATCTGGGGCGACAGCGCCTATCGCGACCCGCGCGGCATCGACGTCCACATCCGTCACCTGCGCGAGAAGCTCGAAGAGGAGCCGGAGCACCCGCGCCTGATCCTCACCCAGCGCGGCGTGGGCTACCGCCTGCACCTCCCCTGACCGTGCGCCGGCCGCCGCGCCTGGGGCTGCGCGCCCGCATCGTCGCCGCCATCGCCCTCGCCATCCTGGTCACGAGCGCGGCGGCCGCGGTGACGCTGCTCGCCCCGCTGCAGCACCGCCTGCGCGACGACCAGCTGCGCGAGCTCTCCTCGGCGCTCGCCGGCGCTCAGGGGCTGCTGACCGGGATCCATGCCGAGAGCATCCGCCCCGGCTCGCCCGTGCTCGCGCGCCGGGCGCGCACGCTGGCGCGGCGGACCGGAGCCCAGGCCTTCATCGTCGACGCCCGCGGGGCGGTCCTGGCGACGACCGACCCCGACCTCGACGAGCCCCTCGACGACGCCCAGCGTGCGATCGCGCGCAACCGGCCGGTGCAGTCGGTCGCCGGCGAGGGCGACGGCGAGGCGCGCGCCGCCGCCCCCGTCCACGCCGACGGTCGCCGGCTGGCCGTTGTTCTCCACAAGCGCCTCGGAGACCAGCGCGCCGCCGTGACGGTCGTCGCGCAGGGCCTCATCGTGGCCGTGCTCGTGGGGCTCGCCGTCGCGCTCCTCGTCGGCGTCCTGCTGGCCGGGAGGATCGTGCGTCGCATCACGGCCCTGCGGCGCACCGCGCTGCACGTCGCCGAGCTGGGTCCGGTGGCCGAGGTCATGACCGCCGGCGCGGGAACCGACGAGGTCGGCGACCTGACGCGTGCGTTCGCGACCATGCAGGACCGCCTGCGCGAGCAGGAGGAGGTCCGCCGCGCCTTCGTCGCCACGGCGTCGCACGAGCTGCGCACCCCGCTGGCGGCGCTGAGGCTGACGCTCGATCTCGCGGCCGCGCAGCTCGAGGACGCCGGGGCGCCGGCGCAGGCCGGCGCCGCGCAGGTCCAGCGCGCCCAGGGTCAGGCGGACAGGCTCGCGCGGCTGGCTGATGAGCTGCTGGAGCTCAGCCGCCTCGACGCCGGCGTGCCGATGCGCCGCGAGCTCGTCGAGCTCGGCGAGCTGGCGCGCGCGGTGAAGGCCGAGCTCACGCCCGCCGCCGCGGCGCGCGACGTCGAGATCGCCCTGGTCGCCGATGGCCCGACGTGGGTCGAGGCCGACCCCGGGGCGGTCGCGCGGATCGCTCGCATCCTCGTCGACAACGCGCTGCATTTCAGCCCCGCCGGCGGCCGGATCGCGCTGAGCACAGGCGTCGACGGCGACGTCGCGAACCTGACCGTGCACGACGATGGGCCCGGCGTCCCCGACGACGAGCGCCAGCTGATCTTCGAGCGCTTCCGGCGCGGGCGTACCAGCACCGAGAACGGGGCCGGCTTCGGGCTCGGACTGGCCATCGGCCGCCAGCTCGCCGAGCAGATGGACGGCGATCTGCAGGTCGTCGACGCCGGCTCAGGAGCGTGTTTCGTGCTGTCGCTCGCCGCCACCGTCGATCCGTGATGCCTCGCTGAGCAGGCCGGCGCTGGCGGGCGGCAGGGTGAACTGCCAGCGCCCGGCGACCGGGACGACGGTGATGGCGCGATAGCGCCCGTGCAGCCGTCCGTCGGCGCCGATCGCGCGGCCGGCGAGGGAGACGCCGCGGCGCGCGCGCAGTCCGGGCGCGCGCATGAACCGCAGCGTGGCCGGCCGCGCGCCGGCGCCGCGCGGCGCGACCGTCACACGCGCCGCATTCGAGGAGCTGGGGTTGACGGCGACGACGTGCAGGGTGCCGGTGCGCGTGAGCGTCGCCCAGACCCGCACGCCCGAATCGGTGCTCACCTGCGTGGGCAGCAGCCGGCTGCCGTGCGCGGCGGCGTCTGCGAAGAGCAGCAGCCCGTAGTACAGCGGCCGCGCCTGCGCCCGCGGCGCCCCGCCGCGACCCGGCGCGAAGGCGAACGGGGCGTAGGGTGCCAGCGGCCAGGAGTGGATATCGACGCCGGCGGCCCCGGCCCGCGCCATCGCGAAGAGCGCGCCGGGCACCCACAGGGCCGAGGCGAAGGTGTCGCTGATACCGGGGACCCCCCCGCAGGTGGCCGAGTTCATCTCGGTGACGTGCACGGGGACGCCTGCGGTGCGCCCGATGGCCACCATCCGCGCGACGCCGGCGGCCAGCCCGCGGGCGGCGGTGTCGGAGAGCAGCCGGTGCAGCTGGACCGCGCGCCGCGCGTGCCCGGGGCAGCCGTCGAGCGGGTAGGCGTGGGCGCTGAGGGCGCCGACGCGGCCCTGCTCGCCGCGCAGCAGGGGCGCCAGTGCGGCATCCCACGCGACACCACCGAAGCCGCCGGCCGCCAGGGCGGGATCGCGTCCCAGCCCAGCCGAAAGCACCCCGGCGTAGCGGCTGACATCGGCCATGTAGCGCGCCTGGTCGTAGCTGGCGCGGCGGGCGATGCGACGGACCACGACGCGGCCGCTGCGGAAGGCCACGCCCCGGGTGTAGAGATCGGGCTCGTTGCCGATCTCGACCGTTCGCAGCGCCCCGGGCGGCAGCGCCGACCGGACCGCGCGAGCAAAGGCCAGCGCGCGGCGGGGGTCGCCGGCGGCGAGGTTGACGCCGATGGTGACCGGCGCTCGCGACGCGCGCGCGAGCCACGACAGCCGCCCGAGCCAGTGAGGGCCGAGCAGGAACCTGGCGCTGCGCGGACGCGGCCCGGAGCCCGGCGCCGCTCCGGGAGCCCACGAGGACTCGTCGGTCGTGTTGCCCCCGATGCGCAGCGCGACCGGCGACCCCTGCGCGGCGCCGAGGGTCGCGAGCAGGCGCGTGAGCGCGCCGTTGGGATGCGCTGCCGTGCCCGCATAGGCGGCGGCCGCCGGCACCTCGAGCGAGAAGCCCACGAACGAGGCCGGCACGGTGGGTCCGGGATGGGCGACGTCGACGGTGACGGCCGCGCGCTGGACGCCGCCGGCGTCCCGGACGGCCAGCGCGCCGGTCCCGGCGACGGCCGCCAGCGCGACCCCGGTGAGCGTGAGCGTGCGGCGCAGCGTCACGTCCGCATGGTGGGCGCGCGAGCGGGTGCCCCGCATGTCACTCGTGTTGGGAGTCGGTTAGGGGTCGCACGCGCCACGCGGGCCGGGGGCACACTGGCGGGATGGAGGACCACCGCCGCCACAGCGTGAGCGAGCCGCTCGCGCTGGCGATGGCGGCGGCCGTGCTCACGGCGTTGATCGTCTGGCTGGCGCCGCCGGGCACCGACTTCGCGGCGCACGCCTATCAGCGCAGCCTGTTCGCCCGCCAGGGCTTCGGCATCTGGGACAACGGCTGGTACGCCGGGCGCTACGAGTTCGTCACCTACAGCGTCCTCTACTACCCGCTGGCGGCGGCCTTCGGGATCGCGGCGGTGGCCGTCGCCACGCAGGCGATCGCGGTGGGCGCCTTCGCCGCTCTGGTGCGCGACGAGTTCGGCGCCCAGGGGCGCTGGGCGTCGCGGACCTTCGCCGTCGTGTGGCCGGCGTTCGTGCTCACCGCGGCCTTCCCGTCGGCGCTGGGCATGATGCTCGCGCTGCTGGCGCTGCTCGCCCTGCAGCGGGGTCGCACGGCGCTCGCCTGCGCGACGTGCGTGCTGACCCTGGCGGCCAGCCCGCTCGCCTTCCTGCTGCTGACCGTCCTGCTCATCGCGATCGCGCTCGGCAAGCGCGTCCGCGGCCGGCGGCTGCTCTACCCCGCCCTGACGGTGCTCGCCCTCGGAGCCTTCGAGGTGCTGCTGTGGCGGGTGTTCCCGAGCCGCGGCCGCTCGCAGTTCGCGCTCGGCGCCATGCTCACGGTGCTCGCGTTCTGCGCGGTCCTCGTGGCGCTCACGTGGGGCGTCGAGCGCGCCCGCGTCCTGCTGTGGCTCTTCGTCTTCTACGGCGTGGCCACGGTCGTCTCCTATGCGGTGCCCTCGGCGATCGGCGACGCCATCACGCGCCTCGAGTTCGCGGCGCTGCCGGTCGTCGTGCTCGTCCTCTCGCTCGTGGCCGGGCGCGGGCGCCCGCGCGCGCTGGCGGTCGCGGCCGTGGGGCTGGCGGCGTGGCTGAACGTCGTCCCGCTGGCCTCGAGCTTCGTCGCCGGGGTGCGGACGTCGGCCGCGGACGCCTCCTACTGGGCTCCGGCGGTGAGCTTCCTTCGCGCCCACCAGAGTCCCAACTACCGCGTCGAGGCGGTCGACACCGTCGGGCACTGGCCGGCGCTGCACCTGGCGCGAGCGGGCATCCCGCTGGCGCGCGGGTGGTTTCGCCAGGACGACTTCCCGCAGAACGCGCTCCTCTACCGGCCGCTGACGGCGCAGTCGTACCTCGCGTGGCTGCGGACGATGGCCGTGCGTTACGTCGTGCTGCCGGACGCGACGCTCGACTACACCGCCCACGGCGAGGCGGCGCTGCTGCGCAGCGGGCGCGCCGGTCTGAGGGTGGCGCTGCGCGCCCGCCACCTGACGATCTTCGAGGTGGCTCACCCGCGGCCCATCGTCACGGGGCCGGGACGCGCCCGGATGGTGTCGCTGACGGAGAACGGGGCGGTGCTCGACGTCGCCCGCGCCGGCACCTATCGCGTCGCGATCCGCTACACGCCCTATTGGGGCGTCGTGCCGGGCTGCGTGCGCCCGGCGCACGACGGCATGACGCGCCTGGCCGTCCCGCGCGCCGGCCGGGTGACGCTCGGCTTCCGCTGGACGGCCGAGCGGGCGCTCGACGTCGTGGCCGGCGCGCCGGCCTCGGACTGCCCGCGCGGGCCGGCCGGACGGTGATCGGCGTACTCCTCCAGCGGTATCCCAGGTGCGTCCGCATGGCCGACGACAGGGGCGGGACCCGTCCCTACCGTCGTCGGCATGGCCCCAGTCACCCGGTTCGCCCTCGCCCGCCGTCGTCTCGTCGCCCTGGCGTGGATCGCGCTGACGGTGGTCGGCGCGGTGGCGACGCCGGCGGCCACGAGCCGGATGACGCACTCGTTCGCGACGCCGGGGAGCCCCGGCTACGACACCAACGAGCAGGTCCGCCATCGCTTCGGCATCGACGGCAACGTGGAGATCGCCGCCCGGCTGCACCTGAGCCCCCTGACGGCGAAGACCCCGGTGTCGCGCATCCTCGGCAAGCTCGGTGCGCGCGATCGCGTGCAGCTGGTCGTCATGGCCTACCAGACGGGGCTCGTCGCAGCACCATTGCCGACGCCCAAGGGGGGTGGACGCAGTTGAGCATCCACGCCATGCATGACTGCGTCCACCCCCACGCCAGCTGTCTCTCCTCGATGCGGCAGTAGGCGCCGCGCAGCGCCGCAAGGCGACAGGCGGACGAGCGTCAGCGCACCGCAGGCGCCGACGCCCCGACCGCGGCCGGCAGCACGATCGCGACCGTCGAGCCGTCCACCGTCACACGACCGCCGTGGCGCCGCGCCGTCGCTCGCACGATGGCCAGGCCCAGCCCGGAGCCGGGGCGGTCCGCCGCGTCGGGGGCGCGCCAGAAGCGCTCGAAGGCGTGCTCGAGGTCGGCCGGATCCAGGCCGGGGCCCTCGTCGCGCACGGCCAGCGCCGCGGTGGCGCCGGACACCGTGAGCGAGACCGTGACCTCTCCCCCGCGCGGGCCGTGGACCTCGGCGTTGTCGAGCAGGTTGTCCAGGGCCCGGCGCAGCGCGTCGGGCTCGCCGCGCACCGTCACCGGCTCGCAGGCGCTCACCCGCACGGCGGTCCGGCCCGCCACCGCCTCCGTCACGAGCAGGTCGAGGCGCACGTCGCGATCGGGCGGCGGCCCGGCGCTCTCGCGCTCGAGGGCCAGGAGGTCGCCGACCAGGCTCTGCAGGCGCTGGGTGTCCAGCTGCAGGTCGGCCAGGACCTCCGGGTTGACGCCGTGACGCGCGACGAACTCGACGTTGCCGGCCAGCGACGTCACCGGCGTGCGCAGCTCGTGGCTGGCGTCGGCCAGGAAGCGGCGCTCGCGCAGGCGTGCGGCGTCGAGCGCGGCGAGCATCTGGTTGAGCGTGCGCGTCAGCTCGGCGACCTCGCCGGCGGCGTGCGGATCGGGCAGGCGGCGCGACGCGTCGCCGGTGCGCTCGATCTCCGCCGCGGCCGCCGACATGCGCGCGAGCGGCCCCAGGCCGCGGCGCGTGAGGACCGCGGCAGCGGCGCCGCCCACCCCGGCGGCCAGGAGCCCGGAGAGCAGGAGCAGCAGGTCGAGCCGGTGCAGCGTCTGGTCGATGTCGGTGGTGCTCGAGGCGACGAGGACGGCGCCTCCGGCCGCGGGCCCGCCGTCATCGGGCAGGGGCGCGGCGTACAGGCGCACCGGGTCGCTGCCCAGCGAGACGTCGGCGAAGCCGCCGTGCCCGCGACGCAGCGCGTCGGCGGCCACCTGCGTGTCCGGCAGCAGCTTGGCGCCCAGGGCCAGCGAGCGGGCCAGGAAGCGCCCGTGCCGATCGAGGACCTCGACCGAGAGCTGACGGCCGGCCACGGTGGACTCCAGCGAGCCCGGCGCCGTGAGCAGCGCCGGCGCCGAGACGCTGAGGCGGGCCACGTCGGTGGCGCGCCGGCGCAGGCTGCTGTCGAGCGAGGAGTGCAGCTGCTGGGCGACGAGCAGGCGCGCGCACACGGCGAGGAAGGCGACGGCCAGCACCACCGCCAGCGCGGCGGCCGCGGTGAGGCGGCCCCTCAGCGTGCGCGGCCTCATGCCCGAAGCATGAACCCCACGCCGCGGACCGTGTGGATGAGCGGCGGCTCACCGAGCTTGCGCCGCAGCCGCGCCACGTAGCGGTCGACGACGTTGGGGACCGCCGCCTCGCGCCAGATCTCCTCGATCGCCCGCTCGCGCGGGACGACCACCCGCGCGTTGCGCAGCAGCAGCTCGAGCAGGTCGCTCTCGCGGGCGGTGAGCGCCACCGGCCGGCCGCCGCGCTGGGCGGTGCGCGTGCTCAGCTCCAGCACGAGGTCGCCGTAGGCGAGGCGATCGCCGTCGTCGCGCCCGCGCCGCCCGAGGGCGTGCAGCCGCGCCACGAGCTCCTCGATCGCGAATGGTTTGACCAGGTAGTCGTCGGCGCCGGCCTCGAGGCCGGCGACGCGGTCGGCCACGGCGTCGCGCGCCGTCAGCATGAGGATCGAGCCGCGCAGTCCGTTGGCGCGCAGGCGCCGGCACACGGCCAGCCCGTCGAGGCCCGGCATGGTGACGTCGAGGACCACGAGATCGGGGGCCGAGGACTCGGCCGCGGCCAGCGCGGCGCCGCCGTCGGCGACGTGCTCGACCTCGAAGCCCTCGGCGGCCAGGCTGCGCGTCAGCATCCGTCGCACCAGCGCGTCGTCGTCGACCACGAGGACGCGCTCGGGCATCGCTCTAGCCGCCCGCGACGTCGCGGCGCAGGAAGACGAGCAGCGCGGTCACGAAGGCGGGCACGGCGTAGAGCGAGCACACCCACGCGGCGCGCACGATCGGCGCCCAGTCGACGGGCTGGCGCAGCAGGCCCTGCCAGGCGTTGAACTGGGTGCTGAGCAGGTAGGGCTGCAAGGCCTCGAGGCCCGGCAGGATGCCGATGAGCTGCAGCAGCAGCGACGCCATCAGCGTGCCCACGACGGCCGCGGCGCTGTTGCGAAAGACGGTCGAGAAGAGCAGGCCGATCGTGGCGATGGCCAGGATCGGGATGAGGTAGACGAGCAGGCTGCCGCCGATGAGCACCAGCGCGCGCCCGGTCGAGATCGTCGTCCCCGACAGCGTCGGCAGCGGGTGCAGTCCGGAGGCCAGCGACCCGGCCACCACGGCCACGGCGCCGGTCAGCGCGATGGCGGCGATCGCGTACGTCGCGGTGGCGAGCGCCTTGCCCACGAAGACCTGCGCGCGCTCGACCGAGCGCGTGAGGATCGTCTTCAGCGTTCCGTTGTGGTCCTCGGCGGCGACGATGTCCCCGGCCACCAGCGCGGTGATGAGCGGGAACATCCAGATCGAGCCGAAGAGCAGCAGCACGAGCGGGATCGCCAGCCCCGTCTCGTGGATGTAGCGCCCGAAGGCCACGTCGTTGGGCTGGCCGTTCTGCGTGGCGACGGCCACCGCGAAGATGATCGGCACGAGCGCCGCGGCGCCGAGGCCGAGGTAGGTCCGCTTCTGGAAGCGCAGCTTCTGCAGCTCCCAGCGGTAGACGGCGAGCACGCCGGGCCTCATGCCGCCCTCCCGACCACGGCCGGCGCGGGGGTCGGGGCCGCGTCGCCGTCGCCCTCGGTGAGCGAGAAGAAGAGGTCCTCCAGCGTGGCGCGGTTGGGGGCCAGCTCCAGGACGAGGGCACCGGCCTCGGCCAGCGCCAGCGACAGCTCCCCCACCGCCTGCTCGGACGGCGCGCGGAAGGCGATCCCGCCGTGCTGAGCGCGTGCGGCGTCCTCGATGCCCGCCTGCGCGGCGCACACCGCCAGCGCGCGGTCGTCGTCGGTCGTGCGCAGGTGGTAGACCGTCCCCGCCGCGCGGCGCAGCTCGGCCAGCGTGCCCTCGTAGGCCATGCGCCCCTGGCGGACGATGGCGACCCGGTTGCACAGCTCCTCGACCTCGGCGAGCAGGTGGCTGGAGAGCACGACCGTCATCCCGCCGTCGGCCAGGCGCCGGACGAGCAGGCGCATGTCGCGCATGCCGGCCGGGTCCAGACCCGTCGCGGGTTCGTCGAGCAGCATGAGCTTGGGCCGGCGCAGGAGCGCCGCGGCGATCCCCAGGCGCTGGCGCATCCCGTGCGAGTAGCCGCCCACGCGGTCCTTGGCACGATCGCTGAGCTCGACGACGTCGAGGACCTCGTCGACGCGGCCCGCGGCGCCGTCGCCGTCGAGCGCCGCGCACAGGTCGAGGTTGCGGCGGCCGGTGAGGTATGGGTAGAAGCGCGGCGCTTCGACGAAGCCCGCCACGCCGTCGAGCGCGGCCACGCCGGCCTGCGGGTCGCGCCCGAAGAGACGCACGCTGCCCTCGCTGGGGCGGATGAGCCCCAGCATCATCCGCAGCGACGTCGTCTTCCCGGCGCCGTTGGGGCCGAGGTAGCCGAAGACGTCGCCGGGAAGGACGGTGAGGTCGACGCCGGCGACCGCCACCAGGTCGCCATAGCGCTTGACGAGGCCGCGGACCTCGACGGGTGGCGCCTCCGACACTGTCACAGCCCCCGCGCCGCGGCCTCGGCCGCCGTCGGCGGGACCGAGCCCGCGACGACGTAGCTGATGCCGGCGCGGTCGAAGCGCACCACGGTGCCGAGCGCCGTGTCGAGCTCCTGGCCGGACGCCCCGTTGATCGAGATCTTCGGCAGGCTCAGGCCGCCGCCACCGTCACGGCCGCCCTGCGACTGGGTCTGCGGCTGCGCCTTGGCCGGGCTCTGCAGGACGGCGATGCCGCCGAGGCCCTGGCCGTAGGTCACGAGCGCGCCCGGCGTGCCGTCGAGTTCGACGAGCTTGACGTCCTTGCGGGGCAGCCCCACGAGCGTGTCGGGCGCGACGATCTTGAAGCCGACCTTGGCCTGCACCGCGGCCAGTCCGGTGACGTCGGCGGCCTTTCCGGCCCCGCTGCTGCCGGCGGCCGCGGACGGGTTGAGGTCGATGACGTGCGCCCCCGCCGGCTCGGGGATCGCGAGATTGGCGGCGTCCACCTTGCCGAACGAGATGTCGGTCGCCTCGAGCTGAAGCACCGGGTCGGCGGAACCGCTGGCGTACACCGCGGCCCGCAGCGGGACGCCGTGCTCGGCGTCCCACGCCACCTCGGCGCCGCCGAGCAGGCCACCGTCGTGGCGCGGCGAGATCCGCACGGTGTAGGCCGGGCGCCCGGCGACGTCGCTGGGCTGCGCGCCCGACAGCGTCGCCTTCCCGGTGAGGTGCGTGAGCGCGTCCTGGATGCGGGCCAGCGAGGGCACCGGCTCGTTGGCGCTCGTCTGGTGGTCCTGCGGCAGCGTCGCCTTGTAGACGGTGTTCGACGCCGTCTCGATGACGGTCAGCTGGTCGCCGTCGAGGAGGACCTGCACGTCGCCGGCGCGGCCGTCGGCGCTCGAGGCCTGCAGCTCGAGGCGCAGCTTGTCCGCGGTGGCCCACAGGCGGCCCTTGGCGCCCGTGAGCAGCGGGTCGCTGCCCTGGAGGCTGGCCGAGTCGATGAGGTGGTTGGTGAAGGAGATCCGGGCCGTGACGCCATCGACCGGCGGGGCGGCGAGCGCGTCGTGGACGGCCTGCGCCAACGGCTTGGGCGGCGGCGTCGGTCCCGATCCGCCGGACGCGAGGGCGATGGCCGCCGCGCTGCCGGCGAGGATCGCGACGACCGCGGCGCACAGGGCGAGCAGACGGCGAGTTGAGATGTGGCGCAGGTACGACATCAGGGCCTCCGGGTCTCTACAGCGTAGGCCGCAGGCTAGGCGCCCTCTCTGAAAGAACCGTGACGGCTTTCAGGAGGCGAGGGCCCGGACCCCGAGCCGCGCGCGCACGGCCGATGCGATCGCCTGCGCATCGGGGATGTAGGCGTCCTCCAGCGTCGGGCTGTAGGGCACAGGCGTCTCGGCAGCGAGGGCGTCCGGGTCGGCGCCCTTGGCCAGGGCGTGGCCGTGGCCGCGGTAGGTGCCGGCGACGTAGTCGCCGGGCTGGAGGGCCAGGCACACGCCGACGGGCACCGCCTCCTGCCCGGCGCACAGGTGGGTGGTCCCGTGCACCTCACCCGCGAGGAAGAGGCGGTGCATCGCGTGCTCGAAGGCGCGGATGAGCAGCATCCGCTCGTACGCGGCGAGGTAGTCGGTCACGACCGCCCGGCGGGCTGCGCCGGCGTCAGGCCGTCGGGGACGGGCACGTCCTCGGCGTCGAGGTCGAGCCCCGAGGCCCGCGCCTGGAGCTCGATGAGCGCGGCGAAGTCGACGTCGGTGTAGCCGCCGCCCACCAGCGCCTGCACGCACTCGCGGGCCGCCGCGGCGACCGGCATGGGCACGTCGAGCCCGCGCGCGGCCTCGAAGCCGAGGTCGAAGTCCTTGAGCAGCAGCGGCGGCGTGAAGGTCGGCGCGAAGTCGAGGTTGACGTACGCCGGGCTCTTGTAGCGCGTGAACGTCGACCCCATGACGCTGTCGTTGAGGAAGGCGAGGAAGTCCGCCCGCGACACCCCGCCCTTCTCGGCCAGCACGGTGACCTCCGCCAGGGTTTGGGCGACGATCCCGAGCATCAGGTTGTGGCAGATCTTGACCAGGCGGGCGCGATCGCCGTCCCCGACGTAGGTGACGCCGGAGCCGAGCACCTCGAGGTACGGGCGCGCGCGCTCGAAGGCGTCGGCCGGGCCGGACGCCGCGATGGTCAGGCGCCCGGCGGCAGCGACCTTGGGATTGCCGCTCACGGGAGCCGCCAGCACGTCGGTCCCGCGCGCCTCGGCGGCGATCCGGACCCGCTCGGAGGCGGCAACCGAGATGGTCGAGGAGTCGATCAGCATCGCCGGGGCCACGTCGGACCGCGTGAGGACTCCGCCCTCGCCCAGGGTGACGTCCTCGAAGTCCTGCGAGCCGGCGACCATCGTGAAGACGATGTCGCGATCGGCGAGGTCCGCCGGCGAGTCGACCACCGTCGCCCCCAGCTCGGCCAGCGGCTCGGCCTTCGCCCGCGTGCGGTTGTGGACCGCCACGTCGAGGCCGGCCTCGAGCAGGCGCTGCGCGAGGACGGACCCCATGCGACCGGCGCCGATCCAGCCCAGCCGCGCTTCGCCATGCGTGGTCATGCATTCTCCCTGGCTGGCTGCAAACGTTTGCAGGATCCTAGCCTCGAGCCCCCAACCCGTCAAGAACGGCGTCAGTATGATCGTGCAATCGATTGCAGGGACTGAGCGCCGCGGACGAGAGAGGAGCGCCCGACATGAGGTTGCAGAGCTACGGCTCGATGGCGGTCGACTGGGAGGAGCGCGTGCGCCTCGACCGCCTGCGCGAGGAGCGCCTCGCGCGCATCAAGGCGCTGCTCGGCGAGTCCGAGCTCGGCGCGCTGCTGTGCTTCGACATGGGCAACATCCGCTACATCACGGCCACCCACATCGGCACGTGGGCGGCGGACAAGCTCAACCGCTTCTGCCTGCTCCCCCAGGGCGACGAGCCGATCATGTGGGACTTCGGCTCCGCCGCCCGCCACCACCAGCTCTACAACCCGTGGCTGGGCGACGGGCGCTCGCGCGCCGGCATCTCGACCCTGCGCGGAGCGATGTCGCCGCACTCGGGCCGCGCGGAGGACGTGGCGCGCAAGATCCGCGTCGAGCTCGAGCAGCGCGACCTCCTCGGCGAGCCCGTCGGGATCGACGCCATCGAGCCGCAGGTCCTCTTCGCGCTGCAGGCCGAGGGCATCGAGGTCGCCGACGGCCAGCAGCTCATGCAGGACGCCAGGGTGATCAAGACGCGCGACGAGATCACGCTGCTCAACCACGCCTGCATGATGGTCGACGCCGCCTACGAGGAGCTCTATCGCGCGCTGCGCCCGGGCGTGCGCGAGAACGAGTGCGTCGCCCTGGTCAACCGCGTCCTCTACGAGATGGGCTCCGAGTTCGTCGAGGGCGTCAACGCCATCTCGGGCGAGCGCTGCAGCCCGCATCCGCACGTCTTCACCGACCGGGCTCTGCGTCCAGGCGACCCCGCCTACTTCGACATCCTCCACAGCTACATGGGCTACCGCACGTGCTACTACCGCACCTTCGCGGTGGCGAGCGCGTCGACGGCGCTCGTGGACGCCTACAAACGCTGCCGCTACTACCTCGACGCGGCCATCGCGCTCATCCGCCCGGGGGCGACGACCGCCGACGTCGTCCAGGTCTGGCCCAAGGCGCAGGAGTTCGGCTTCCCCGACGAGGAGGCGGCCTTCGCGCTGCAGTTCGGCCACGGCGTCGGGCTCTCGATCTGGGAGAAGCCGATCTTCAGCCGGCTCGTGTCGCTCGAGCATCCCGAGGAGATCCGCGAGGGCATGGTCTTCGCGCTGGAGACCTTCTGGCCGGCCAGCGACGGCTGGTCGGCCGCGCGCATCGAGGAGCAGCTCGTCGTCACCGCCGACGGCTGCCGCGTCATCACGCGCTTCCCCGCCGAGGACCTCGTCGTCGCCGGCCGCCCGTATTACACGGTCGGAGGCGAGCTGCCGCTCGAGCGCGAGGTCGAGTCCAACCGCAACACGGCGCTCGACGTCGACGCCCAGACGGCCCGTCCCCTCCGGGCCGACGAGCGCTGACCTACGCCCGCACGGGCGCGGTCGAGCCGCGCACCTCGAGCGCCACCGCGAGGATCAGCTGGCGCGGCGGCGTCCCGGGGTCGGCGAGCAGCTCGAGCAGCACGTCGGCGGCCGCGGCGCCCATCTCGCGGTGCGGGATGCGCACGGTGGTCAGCGGCGGGTGGAAGCGGTCGGCGAACGGCATGTCGTTGAAGCCGACCACCGACACGTCATCCGGGCAGCGCAGCCCGCGCTCGGCCAGGACGTCGTAGCAGCCCAGGGCCATCAGGTCGTTGCCCGCGACGATCGCCGTCACGTCGGTCGACGCGCCGAGCAGCTCGCGGCACAGGCGGGCGCCCTCGGCCTCGGTGAAGGCGTCGCCGAAGGCAACGTGCGCGTCGGGTACGGGGCCGACCGCCTCCATCGCGTCGACGAACCCCAGGTGGCGCTGATGCCCGGTAGAGAGGTTCTGGGGGCCTCCGAGGTGGGCGATCCGGCGGTGGCCCAGGGAGGTGAGGTGCTCGACGGCGAGGCGCACGCCGCCGCGGTCGTCGGCGGCCACCGCCGGCAGCGCGCCATCCTCCACGCGGCGGTTGACGAGCACGATCGGCTGGCCGGAGTCCGAGAGCTCCGAGAGCAGCTCGTGGTCGAGCCGCGCGGTGGCCGTGATGAAGCCGTCGACCTGGCGCGCGCGCATCGCCTCGAAGTCGATCCGCTCGCGCTCCGGCGCGTTGTCGGTGTTGGCGATCAGCGACGTGTAGCCCTCGTCGCCGAGGCGCTCCTCGATCCCGCGCACGATCGGGGGGAAGAGCGGGTTGGTGAGGTCCGGGATGACGACGCCGACCGTGTAGGAGCGGTTGGTCTTCAGCCCGCGCGCGATCGGGTTGGGCCGGTAGCCGAGCTCCTGCGCGGCCTCGATGACGCGCTGTGCGGTCTCGTCGTTGACGAGCGCGCGCGTCTCGGCGTTGAGCGCCCGCGACACCGTCCCTGGATGGACCCGGGCCAGGCGCGCGACATCGCGAAGCGTCACGGTCGGGCGCACGGGCCGGATTATCCAGCAGACGATCGCGCGCGCGAGGGCGGCGGCGCCTGCGACGGCGCCGAGCGCACGTGCCCGCCGAGGTAGAGCTCGGCCACCTTCGGATCGTCGAGCAGGCCGGCCGCCTCGCCCTCCAGCGCCACGACGCCCGTGTCCATCACCGCGGCGCGGTGCGCGATCTGCAGTCCAGCGCGGGCATTCTGCTCGACGAGCAGGACCGTGTGGCCCTGCTCGCGGTTGAGCCCGCCGATGGTGTCGAAGACCAGCGCGCGCGCCCGCGGATCCAGCCCCATCGACGGCTCGTCCATGAGGATCAGCGTCGGCTCGAGCATCAGCGCGCGGGCGATCTCGACGATCTTCTGCTCGCCGCCCGACAGCGAGCCCGCGCGCGCGTGGCGGCGCTCCGCCACGAGCGGGAAGCGCGTGGCGATCTCCTGCGCGCGGCGGCGGGCGAGCCCCGAGTCGCCCGAGCACGTGCCCGCCGACGAGCACGTTCTCGAACACGGTCATCAGCGGGAAGAGGCTGCGCTCCTGGGGCACGTGGACGACGCCGGCCTCCAGCACGCGCCGCGGCGAGAGGCCCCCGATCGGCTCGCCGGAGAGCGTGATCGTCCCGCGCCGCGGGCGCAGCAGTCCGCTGACCGCCTTCAGCACCGTGGACTTGCCGGCCCCGTTGGGGCCGATCACGCACGTGATCGTCCCGGGCTCGAGGGCCAGGTTCACGCCGCGCAGGACGTCCCCCTGCCCGTATCCCGCGACGAGGCCCTCGATGGCCAGCACCGCGCTCAGACCCCCAGGTAGGCGTCGAGGACGCGCGGGTCGCTGCGGACGTCGTCGGGGTGGCCCTCGGCGATCTTGGCCCCGTGGTCGAGCACGATCACCGGGTCGCACAGGCGCATGACGAGGTTCATGTCGTGCTCGACGATCAGGAAGGTCAGGCCCTCCGCGTGCAGGCGGCGCACGTGGCGCTCCATGGCCTCGACCATGACCGGGTTGACGCCCGAGGTCGGCTCGTCGAGCAGGACGAGGCGCGGCCGGCCCATGAGCACCGCCCCGAACTCGAGCAGCTTGCGCTGCCCGAAGGACAGCTCGCCGGCGCGGCGCTCGGCCAGGTGCACGATGCCGAACTGGTCGAGGACCTCGCGCGCGCGCTCCTCGTCGGCCGCACTGACGCGGGCGCGCAGCAGCGAGCGCCACGACTGATGGATGGCGGCGACCAGGTTCTCGACCAGCGTCAGGCCCGGGAAGACGCGTGCCTGCTGGAAGGTCCGCGTCAGCCCGCTGCGATACAGGCGCGCGGGATCGGGCCGGTCGAAGCGCCGCCCGGCGAAGCGCACGGCGCCGGCGTCGGCCGGGAGATAGCCGGTCACGATGTTGAACAGCGTGGTCTTGCCCGAGCCGTTGGGGCCGATGAGCGCGGTGACGGTGCCCTCGGCCACCTCCAGCGAGCAGTCGTCGACGGCGGTCACGCCACCGAAGCGCTTGGCGACGCCCTCGACCTCGAGCAGGGAGCTCACGCCACCACCTGCTCCGGGCGCGGCGGGGCCTCGGCGCCGTCGACGTCGCGCCGCGGCGGTCCCGTGCGCCGGCGGGCCAGCCGGTCCTCGATGGAGGGCAGGATGCCACGCGGGACGAGCAGCATGATGACCAGGAAGACGCTCGCGTAGCCGACGAGGTAGAGCTGCGACGCCCCGAGCTTGTAGGCGAGGTACTGCTGGACGGGGACGAGGATGAAGGCGCCGAGCGCCGGTCCCCAGATCGTGCCCTTGCCGCCCAGGAAGGCCATGAGCACGGCGCCGATCGTGACCAGCGGGTCGACGGCGAACTGCGGGTAGATGAAGGAGATGTAATAGGCCCAGATGCCGCCGATCATCGCCGTGAGCCCGACGCTGACGGCGAAGGCGATGACCTTGGCCGTGGTGACGTCGACCCCCACCCCGCGCGCGCGGTCCTCGTCGTCGCGGACCGTGTGCAGCATCAGGCCGAGCTTGGATCCGCGCACGTACCAGCAGGCGAGCACCGACACGGCGAAGACCGCGAGCATGGCCCAGTAGAAGGGCCGCTCGTAGCTCGCCGCCGGGAAGGGCGGGAAGGGAAGCGCCAGGCCCTGCGAGCCGTTGGTCAGGCCGTGCAGGTTGAAGGCCAGCTGCTGGACGACGAAGAGCAGCGAGATGGTGACGATCGCGAAGGTCGCCGCACGCACGCGCAGCGCGACCCAGCCGATCGGCACCGAGAGCAGCGCGACGGCCACCCCGACGCCCGGGAGGACGAGGAACGGCTTGTACCCGGCCCCCACCCCGATGTGGGTGAAGAGGATGCCGATCGCGTAGGCGCCGATCCCGAAGAAGGCCGCGTGGCCGAGCGAGAGGTAGCCCGAGAACCCGCCGAGCAGGTTCCACGACGAGGCCAGCCCCGCGTACATGACCGTGAAGATCGCCAGGTTCACCACCCAGTGCGCCGGGAAGGCGAACGGGAACAGCGCAAGCGCGCCGAACACGAGCGCGGCGCGGGCCACGCCGGCTGCGCTGAGCCGGCTCACAGCGCTCCCCTTTCGCGCACCCCGAACAGCCCCTGCGGACGCACGAGGAGGACCGCGATGAGGACGATGAAGAAGGTGAACGAGGACCACGTCGGCGAGATCTCGGCCGCGAACACCGCCTCGATGACACCCATCAGGAGCGCCGCGACGACCGCGCCGCCGAGGCTGCCCAGCCCGCCCAGGACGACGATCGAGAGCAGGCGCGAGATCAGGTCGTAGTGGCTGCCCGGGTTGAAGGGATAGACGATCCCGAAGACCGCGCCCGCGGCGGTGGCCGTCGCCGCGCTGATGCCGAAGCCGATCGCGGAGACCCGCGCGGCGTCGATGCCGAGCAGCCGCGCCGACGTCGGGTTCTGGACGGTCGCGCGAATCGAGCGCCCGAGCGACGTCCGCGACAGCAGGACGTACAGCCCGAGCAGGATCACCGCCGAGA
Source organism: uncultured Actinomycetes bacterium (assembly GCA_963807305.1). GTDB lineage: Bacteria > Actinomycetota > Thermoleophilia > Solirubrobacterales > Solirubrobacteraceae > JAOPZW01. The sequence continues at coordinate 1,059,576 of CAWEBN010000005.1, read as the reverse complement.
CGCCGAAGGCGAGCAGCCGCACGACCGAGAAGTGGTAGCCGGCGATGGTCAGCGAGTCGTTGGCGTAGCTCGTGAGCGTCGCGCGGTAGGTCGTGCCGTAGATGACACTGAGCAGGCCCTCGATCCCGAGCGCGATCGCCCAGGTGACCAGCAGCGAGAGCTCCTCGCGCTCGTCGGCGCGCAGCGGGCGGATGAAGGCGAGCTGCAGGGTGACGCCGAGCGCGAAGCTCAGCGGGGTGATGATCAGGATCCCCACGAAGGGGTCGATGTGCAGCCGCGTGAACAGCGTGTAGCTCAGGTACGCGCCGAGGATGATGAGGGCGCCCTGGGCGACGTTGATGACCTTCATCACGCCGAAGGCCAGCGTGAGGCCGCTGGCCATCAGCGCGTAGACGCCGCCGGTGAGGATGCCCAGCAGGCAGGCCTGGATGAAGAGGTGCATCGCCTACGCGGCCTCCCGGCACGCAGGGGGACGAGCGCGGCGGCGCCCTAGCCGCCCCAAGCCGGCTTGGGAGAGGTCGGCGCGTGCAGGGCGGTCGCCTGCGGATAGACGGGCACGAGCTTGCCGTCGACCCACTCGACCATCAGCGTGCTGCCCTTCGGCGAGCCGTCCGGGTTCCAGCTCAGGTCGCCTTCGACGACGGGCCACGTCCCCTGGTGCAGCGAGGAGATGAGGGTCTTGTTGTCGACCTTCTTGGTCTTGGCGGCGACCTCCTCGACGAGCTGGCCCACGGCGTAGGCCTCGGCCGAGCCGGGGTCGATCGCGTCGGGCTTGCCACCGTACTTCTTCAGGTAGGCGGCCACGAACTGCGGGTTGCCCGACGACTTCAGGTCCGAGAACCAGTCGCCGCAGGAGAAGATCCCGTTCGTGTTGCCGGCGCCGACCTTGGTCGGGAACTCCGTCGGCGAGTTCGCGCCGTTGGAGAGGAACAGGTACTTCGGGCTGAACTTCTGCTGGACCATCGCCTTGACCTGCGCGTAGGCGTCGTCGGACTGCGTGCCGGCGAAGACGAGGTCGGGCTTGGCGTTGGCGTACTTCTGGACGATCGGCGTGAAGTCCGCGGTCTCGGGCGGGTAGACGGTCTTGAACACCGTCTTCACGCCGGCGGCCTCGAGGCTCTTGCGCGCGCGGTCGACGATCGGCGCGGCGAAGGGGTCGTCCAGGGTCGGATAGGCGGCGGTCTTCGGCCGCTGGCTCGCCGGCAGCGACTGCAGCCACGCCACGAACGGGTCGCCGCAGTTGACGACGGGCGCGGGCTGGACGAAGAAGACGTTGCCGAGCTTCTCCTTGAACACCGCGGGCCCGCCGCCGGCCGGTTCCGGGAAGGCATAGCCGTAGCGATTCGCCACGGCGGCGGCGGGCGCCGTCAGCAGCGTGGAGAACGGCCCGAAGGTCAGGTCGACGTGATCGCGGTTGATCAGCGTCTGGTAGTTGGTCACGACCTGGTTCGGGCTCGAGGTGTCGTCGACGACCTTGAGCACGACCTTGCGACCGAGGATGCCGCCCTTGGCGTTGACCGAATCGGCCCACAGCTTGTAGCCACGCAGCGCCGCGTTGCCCGGATCGGAGAAGTCGCCCGAGAGCGAGAGCGAGATCCCGACCGTGAGCGGCTTGCCGCCGGAGGCCGGCTTCCCGGCGGCGGCGGACGTCGTCGAGCTGCTCGTGCTCCCACCGCTGCCGCACGCCGCCGCACCGAGGGCCAGCGCCACCGCGCACAGCCCGCCCGCGATCCTCAGGTTTCCCGTCGACACGGCTTCCCTCCTCGCGACTGCAATCGTTTGCAGAACGTACGCCGGTGCTCTGCGGTTGTCAAGACGCTGCGGGCGCTCAGAAGGTGCCGAAGCTCTCGTAGGCTTCGAGCGGGAGCGCTCCGCGGCGCACGGACTCGCGAATCTCGCTCTCGGTGGCGACCTTCTCTTCGGCCTCGCCGAGGATCTCGTCGACCGTCTCGCCCGGCACGACGACGAGCCCGTCGCGGTCCCCGACGATCCAGTCGCCGGGTGCGATGCGCACCCCGCCGACGACGATGGCGACGTCGCCGTGCGCGAGCAGCTCCCACCGTGGCACGCAGTCCTGCGGGGTCACGTAGCGCGCGAAGACGGGGAAGTCCTCGCGCAGGATGTACTCGGCGTCGCGCACGCCGCCGTCGAGCACGGCGCCGGCGCAGCCGCGCGTCGCCAGCGAGGTGACCGAGAGCTCGCCCAGGTGCGCCGAGGTGCGGTCGTTCGTCTGGTAGACGGCGACGTGCCCGGAGGGCACCGAGCCCAGCATCTCGAGGACCCGCCGGATCGAGGTGTCGTAGTCGTGGCCGGGGTGCGGGCGGCCGAGCACGGGATGGACGGGCCCGGCGAGGCGCATGCCCTCGCGCAGCGGTAGGAGCTCGGGCGGCAGCGTCTGCTGGAGGTGGCCGTGCCGGTCGAGCACGTCGGTGAGGGCGCCGGTGTAGAGCGACGAGAAGCGGCTCGCGAGATCGGCGATGGCGCTCACCGCTCGTAGAATAGTTTCGGCATGCGGGCGGTCGTCGTCGAGGGACCCAACGCGGTCTCCTACCGAGAGGTGCAGGCGCCGGCCGTGGGGCCCGACGACGTCCTCGTCGAGAGCCGCGAGGCGGGCCTGTGCCGGACCGACATCGAGATGATGACCGGCGTCTTCACCGACCCGCGGTGGGTGCGGTTCCCGGTCATCCCGGGCCACGAGTGGGCGGGCACCGTCGTCGAGGTCGGGGCGAACGTCGAATCCGTGGCGGCGGGCGACCGCGTCGTCTGCGAGGGAATGATCGCGTGCCATCGCTGCGGGCCCTGCCGCCGGGGCGAGACGCACTGGTGCGAGCGCATCGAGGCGCTCGGCTTCACGCGGCCTGGTGGCTACGCGGAGCTCGTCGCCGTGCCCGAGCAGGTCGTGCACCGCCTGCCCGAGCACGTCTCCTTTGACGCGGGCGTGCTGGTCGAGCCCGCCTCCGTCGTCCTGCGCGGCCTCGAGAAGGCTCGCCCGGAGACCGGCGAGGCGGTCGGCGTCATCGGCGTCGGCACGCTCGGCTCGCTGGCGATCGCGCTGTTGGCGCTGCACTCGCCATCGCGGATCGTCGCCTACGGCGTGCGCGAGGAGGAGCTCGAGCTCGCGCGGACGCTCGGCGCCACCGAGGTCGTCCTCGCGGGCGACGGCGCGACGGCGCAACCCGAGCTCGACCTGGTCGTCGAGACCGCGGGAGTGCCCTCCGCGGTGGAGCTCGCCACGCGGCTCTGCCGGCCGGGCGGGCGGGCCGTCCTGCTCGGGATCGCCGGCGAGGGACGCACGCTGACCCTCCCCTCCGACCTCTTCGTCGCCCAGGACATGACCCTGATCGGCAGCATCGCCTACCCGACATCGACCTGGTCGCGCGTCGTCGGGCTCGTCGCCGATGGCGTCGTCGACCTCGACCCGATCGTGACGCACCGCTTCCCCATCGGCGACTTCCAGGAGGCGGTGCGCCTCATGGACGACCGGCGCGGGATCGTCGCCAAGATCGTCCTGGAGCACTAGACATGGACAGACGCCGCAGCTCGGAATGGTTCGATCGGTCCGACCTCGACGGGTTCCTGCACCGCTCGTGGCTGAAGTCCAGCGGCGTCGGCGACGACACGTATCGCGGACGGCCGGTGATCGGCATCTGCAACTCCTGGTCGGAGCTCGTCAACTGCAACGTGCATCTGCGCGGCCTGGCCGAGGCGGTCAAGCGCGGCGTCCTGCAAGCCGGCGGCTTCCCGCGCGAGTTCCCCGTCATGTCGCTCGGCGAGTCGCTCATGAAGCCGACGACGATGCTCTACCGCAACCTCATGGCCATGGACGTCGAGGAGTCGATCCGCTCCTATCCCCTCGACGGCGTCGTGCTCCTGACCGGCTGCGACAAGACGAACCCCGCGTCGATCCTCGGCGCGTGCTCGGCGAACATCCCGACGATCGTCGTCACCGGCGGCCCCATGCTCAACGGCCGCTGGCGAGGCAAGGAGCTCGGCTCCTGCTCGGACTGCTGGCACTACCACGAGGAGCTGCGGGCGGGCCGGATCAGCGAGCAGGACTTCACCGAGATCGAGGGCTCGATGTCGCGCTCGAACGGCCACTGCATGACGATGGGGACCGCGTCGACGATGGCGTGCGTCACCGAGGCGCTCGGGCTGACGCTGCCCGGCGGCGCGGCCATCCCGGCGGTGGACTCCCGCCGCGCGCACCTCGCCGAGGCGGCGGGGCGCCAGATCGTGGAGCTCGTCGAGCGCGACCTGCGCCCCGCGGACATCCTCACGCGCGAGGCGCTCGAGAATGCCATCCGCGCGCTGCACGCGATCTCCGGCTCGACGAACGCGATCATCCACCTGATCGCCTACGCGGGGCGGCTCGGCGTCGAGCTGCCGCTCTCGCTCTTCGACGACCTGTGCGCGAGCACACCGTGGCTCGTGGACCTCAAGCCGGCCGGCGCCCACCTGATGGAGGACTTCTACTACGCCGGCGGGCTGCCGGCGGTGCTCGAGCAGATCCGCGACCTGCTCCACGTCGACGCCGTCACCGTCACCGGCCGGACGGTCGGCGAGAACCTCGACGCGACGCCGACCGAGATCATCGACGCGTCCGTGATCCGGCCCCGTTCCGATCCGCTCGACCCGGGCGGCTCGCTCGTCGTGCTGCGCGGCAACCTCTGCCCCGACGGCGCGGTGATGAAGATCTCGGCGGCCGACCCGCGCCTGCTCGCGCACGAGGGTCCCGCGATCGTCTTCGAGGACATCCACGACCTGGCCGCGCGCGTCGACGACCCCGATCTCGACGTCGATGCCGACTCGGTGATGGTGCTGCGCAACGCGGGGCCGGTCGGCGCGCCGGGGATGCCGGAGTGGGGCCACATGCCGATCCCGGCGAAGCTGCTCAGGCAGGGCGTCTCCGACCTCCTGCGCATCTCCGACGCGCGGATGAGCGGCACCTCGTACGGCGCCGTCGTCCTGCACGTCGCGCCCGAGTCGGCGATCGGCGGCCCGCTCGCGCTCATCCGAACGGGAGATCGCGTGCGTCTCGACGTCGAGGCCCGCTCGCTCGCCATGCTCCTCGACGACGCCGAGCTCGCGCGGCGGCGCGCCGCGTGGACTCCGCCGCCGCGCAAGGACGAGCGCGGCTACCGGCGCCTGTACGAGGACCACGTCCTGCAGGCCAACGAAGGCTGCGACCTCGACTTCCTGCGCGGTCGCTCCCCGGTCGTCACCGATGCCGTGACGTACCTCTAGTCACCGGCGGGCAGGATCACCGCTAGGGTCAGGGCCTCCGTGCCGTCCCAGAGGCACTCGCGCGCGAGGCCGACGAGGTCCGGCGCGCGCTCGGTTCGAAGGACGGCCGGGTCTCACGAGCCGAAGGTGTCGCAGGCGTCGGGCGTGCCCTGCTCGAAGCCGGTCGTCAGCCAATGCTGGCGCTGCTCCGAGGACCCGTGGGTCCAGTCCTCGGGCGTGATGGTGCCGGTGGCACGGCGCTGCTGGAAGTCGTCGCCCACCACCGCGGCGGCGCGCAGGGCGTCCGCGAAGTCCGCCGCGTCGAGCTGGTCACGCTGGTAGGTGGCGTGCTTCCAGATGCCGGCGAAGCAGTCGGCCTGCAGCTCGAGGCGCACCGAGCGGGCGTTCGTACCCGCCGGGTCCTGCTGGTCGGCGGCCCGGACGCGGCCGGTGATGCCGAGCAGCACCTGGACGTGATGGGCGACCTCGTGCGCGACGACGTAGGCGCGCGCGAAGGCGCCGAGCCTCACGCCGACCGAGCGGCCCAGCGCGTCGAAGAACCGGGTGTCGAGGTAGATGCCGTGATCGGCTGGGCAGTAGAACGGGCCGACCGCGGCGCTCTGCGTGCCGCAGGCCGTGTGGACCTGGTTGTGGAAGATCGTGAACTGCGCCGGTGTGTAGTGCAGGCCGGCCGCCGCGAACTCGCGCGCCCACATCGCCTCGGCGTCATGGAAGACCATGGACAGGAAGGCCCTCTCCGCCGCCGCGTCCGCCGGTCCGGCGAGCTGGCCGGGCGCGGTCGCCGCGGGCACCTTCGGCAGTTGCCCGACTGCCTCGCCCTCGATGCTCGCGGCCGACTGGGCCGCCTTGGCGGTCGTCGTGGCGGTGGTGGCGGCCGTGCTGGTGGATCCCGTCGCCGTCGAGGAGGTGGCGGACGTCGAGCCTCCGGAGGACCCGCACCCCGCCGCCGCGAGCACCGCGACCGCGAGCGCCGTGACGGCGCCGCGACGCGCCGCCCGCGTCATGCGGCGTAGCGCAGGATCGCCGCGAGCGGTCCGCCGCCGGGGACCTCGGGCGCGCGCACGGCGAGGACGCGGCCGCCCGTGAGCAGCACGCGTCGCGCGATCTCGTCGACGACGCCGTAGCTCACGGCGTCGTCCTCGGCGAGCGTGACCGCTCCGCTGTCCTCGTCGACGTGGCCGGGCAGCTTCTCGTCGACGTCGGCCAGCAGCGTGTCGACCGCCCCGTGGGTCGCCGCGCGCGCCACGGTGACCACGTCGGCCGAGGCACGGCCGTGCGAGAAGCGCAGCTCGTAGAGGTCGCGCACCCCCGCCAGCTCGGCCGCGTACACCTCGTCGAGCACCGTGCGCGCCGCTGCGGCCAGGTCGTCGTCGCTCGCCGCCTCCGGATTGCCGGGGATGCCCGGCTCGACGAGATGCGGATAGCTGTTCAGTCCGCGATAGATGGACGCCAGCGGCTCGGCGGCAGCGAGGATGAGGGGCAGCTCGAGCCCGGTGAGCTCCCCCCGGAGCGCCTGGTCGACCTTCCGCGCGAACTGGCGCAACCTGACCTTCTGGCCTTCGGAGCCCTGCAGCCGCGCGCTCGGGGAGCGGTCGGCGATCGAGGCCTTGCCCGCGGCGCTGGCCGCATCGGCGGGCAGGCCCGCGACGGCGACAGTGAACGACGGCCCTTCGCGGCCGATCTCGACGAGCCGCACCGAGCCGGCAGCCAGCGCGAGCACGAACGCCGCCTGCGGGAAGGTGACCGCCCGCAGCAGCGGCTTGACGTAGAAGCGGTCCGCCACCTCCACCACCGAGGTGAGTCGATTCGGGAGCCGGAAGGTGCGTAGGCCCGCCGGCGACGCGAACACGGCGAGGCTGCGGGCCTGCTGCGCCCAGAAATCGTCGTCGTCGACGAGGGCGTCCAGCGCCTCGCGCACCTCGAAGACGGCGGCTCGGTCGGCGCCCGCCGCATCCATCTGACCGGCCGCGTCGGACACGAGGTTCTTGAGCTCGATCCGATCGGCCTGGGCGTCCTGCGTGATGGAGCTCGTCGGCAGGTACGCCGAGACGCAGCACGGATCGCGCGCGAGTAGGAGGCGCTCGATCTCGGATCGGGTCGGGATGTCGGTGTGCAACCTCAACGAGCCGCGTCCACCATCGACCCCGGGCGGGTGAGGTCGCATCACCCAAGCCGGGTGAGCAGCAAGAATTGCACCTCGTGGGGGATCTGCAGATCGTCATCGCCGCGCTCTTCGTCTCGGCCGCGGGACTGAACGCGCTCGCGAACTGGCTGAAGGTCCCCTATCCGATACCGCTGGTGATCGGGGGCCTCGTCCTCGGGCTGGTGCCGGGCATCCCGGACATCCAGCTCGACCCCGACCTCGTGCTGCTCGTCTTCCTGCCGCCGTTGCTCTACGCGTCGGCCTTCTTCGCCGATCTGCGCGCCCTGCGCTCCGACGCGCGGGTCATCTCGCTGTCGGCCATCGGACTCGTGCTGGCGACCACCGCGGCGGTGGCCGTCATCGGCCACCAGCTGATCGGGCTGCCATGGGCGATGTCCTTCGCGCTCGGCGCCATCGTGTCGCCCACGGACCCGGCGGCGGCGACGGCGATCATGCGACGCGTCGGCGCGCCGCGACGGCTGGTCAACGTCCTCGAAGGCGAGAGCCTGTTCAACGACGCGACCGCCCTGGTCGCCTACAAGGTCGCCGTGGCGGCGGCCATCGGCGAGAGCATCTCGGCCGGGCACACCGTCCTCGAGTTCCTGATCGACGCCGGCGGGGGCATCGCGATCGGCCTGGCGGTGGGCTGGGCGATCGCGGAGGTGCGCAGGCGCGTGACCGACGTCAACACCGAGCTGACGATCTCGCTCTTCAGCGCCTACGGCGCCTTCGTCCCCGCCGATCAGCTCGGCGTCTCGGGTGTGCTCGCCGTGGTCGCGTGCGGCGTCTACCTCGGCTTCCGCGCCCCGGAGATCTCCTCCCCCGAGAGCCGGATGCTGGCCGACGGGCTGTGGTCGACGCTCGCCTTCCTGCTCAACGCGGCCCTCTTCATCCTCATCGGGCTTCAGCTCCCGGCGATCGTCGACGGGCTCGAGGGGCGCCCGGCGGACGAGGTCATCGGGTACGCGGCTGCGGTCTGCGCGGCGGTGATCGTGGTCCGCTTCCTGTGGAACTTCCTCGTCACCTTCCTCATCAGGGCGATCGACCGCCGGCCCTCGCAGGTCGCGCGCCGCGTCGACTGGCGCAACCGGGTCGTCGGCAGCTGGGCCGGGATGCGCGGCGCGGTCTCGCTGGCGGCGGCGCTGGCGCTGCCGCTGAATACCGATGCCGGCGCGCCGCTGCCCGGCCGCGAGCTGATCCAGTTCATCACCTTCGCGCTCATCCTCGTCACCGTGGTGGGACAGGGCCTCACCCTGCCCTGGCTGATCCGCCGCCTGGGCGTCATCGAGGACGGCACCGAGGAGGAGCTCGAGGAGGTCCGCGCGCGTCTGGTGATCGCCCGCGCCGCGCTCGACCGGGTGGACCAGCTGGAGGAAGAGGACTGGACCCGCGACGCCTCCGTCGAGCGCGTTCGCCGGCTCTACGAGTTCCGCCGGCGGCGCTTCAAGATCCGGGCGGGGAAGATCGAGGACGAGGACGGGCTCGAGGAGGGCTCGCTCGCCTACCAGCGGATGATGCACGAGATCTACGCGGCCCAGCGCCGCGCGCTGGTCGAGCTGCGCAACGGCAGCCAGATCTCGAGCGACGTCATGCGCCGCGTCGAGCACGAGCTCGACCTCGAGGAGTCGCGGCTCGAGGTCTGAGCCCCTCGCCCCGGTCAGCGCGCCTGGTCGAGCGCGCCGGTCCGCTCGAGCACGAATGCCCGCCACCGCGGCATGAGCTCGGGCGCAGCCAGCAGCTCGGGCAGGAGGCGGTGGTCCTGCAGCAGCGCGCGGTGCATGAGCGCCACGGTGACGTCGTGATCGGGACGGTGGGCGATCTCCACCGCGTCGCCGGCGCCGACGTCGCCCTCGCGCACGATGGCGAGGTACGCGCCGGGACGGTCGGCCTGCGCGAAGGCGCGCAGGAAGCGCGGATCGTCCATCCGCAGGCCGAGCTTGTAGCACGGCATCCGCGACTGGCGGACCTCCAGCAGCGTGCTGCCGATGGCCCAGCGCTCGCCGATCCGCGCCGCGCTGACGTCGACGCCGCGCGTGGTCAGGTTCTCGCCGAAGGGCGCCGGCCCGAGGTCGCGCCCCAGGCGCCGCGCCCACCACGCCGCGTCCTCCGCGGCGTAGGCGTAGATCGCCTTGTCGGGTCCTCCGTGCACGCTCCGGTCGGCCTGGTCGTCGCCCGCCAGGTTGACCCCGCGCACCGCGACGCGCCCGCTCACCGGCTCCTTCCAGATCGCCGTGCTGACGATCCGGTCGCCGACCCTCACCTCCCGGGGGGTGCCGACGTTGACGGCGACGAGGACCGGCGCTCCGTCCGGCGTGGCGCTCACACCCTCGATCGTAGCCGCCGACGTGCGGGCGCTACGCGAGCGCGGCCGCGGAGTCGACCGGCCGGCACGGGGAGAGCGCGTACGTCTCGACGCGGCGGCGCGCCGGCCAGCCGGCTGCGATGAGCCGGTGGATGCCGTAGCCGGCGCCGGTGATCGCCACGCCGGTGATCGCGTCGAAGACGAAGTGGTTGCCCGTCGCGACGACGGTCAGCAGCATGACCGGGCCCCACATCAGGGCCGCGACACGCAGGATCGGGTTGCGCAGCGCCGCCGCGAGGGCGATGCCGATCGCGAACGCGAAGCCGACGTGCAGGCTGGGGACGGCCGCGAACTGGTTGAAGAGCGAGGTCGTGGTGCCGCCCTCGAGCTTCAGCGGGCTGCCGGTCGAGACGGTGTCGACGATCCCGAGTCCGGCCAGGCGCGGAGGGGCGGCCGGGTAGAGGGCGTAGACCGGCAGGGAGAGCAGCCACGTCGCGAGCAGCGTGTTGCGCAGCGTCCTGTAGGTCGCGCGGTTCAGGCGATAGAGCAGCACGAGCGACGCGGGCAGGACCAGGTTCTGCGCAGCCAGGTAGACGTAGTTGAGCACCGGCAGCACCGGCGAGTGCAGGAACGCCCGCTGGACGCCGCCCTCGACGTCGAGGTTCAGATCGCGCTCGAGCGAGACCACCTGGTGGGCGTGCCCGAGCGCGGTCGGGTAGGAGCCGACCGCCACGAAGCGCGCCGCCTCATAGACGAGGTAGGCCGCGATCGCGATGGCGATCTCCCACACGAACGCGGGCACCCGCCGGCCCCCGGGCTGGGCGCGGAACACGGAGGGCGCGGTGGGGGCTGAAGCGGCGATCCCGACAGCTTCCCGCGGGCGAGCGCCCTTGCCGATGGGGACTCCCGGTCGCCGGCCGCGGGCAGGCACGAGTCTTCGAGGTAGAGGTACCTCGACCCGGGAAGCCCTACCCGAACGGGTGGCACCCGTCTGCTCAGGCCCCGTTCTCAGGGGTGGGATAACGCCCGTGCGGCAACTCACTGGCGCCAAGCGGCACCGAAATTGACATAAGGGGCGGGCGCTCGGGTATAGGCTTTCGCAGACGAGCAGCGCATGCCTGTCGCTGCTCTCTCCGCGCATGAAGCGCTGGTAATGGGCCTCAGGGCATGAGGCCGACCGGTCGAGACCGCCGCCAATCCTCGTCCGGTCGCACCACCGTGCTCTCGCACTCGCACTCGCACTCAACTTCGAGATGAGGACCATGCACGCTCCGCACCGATCCTGGCTCCTTGCGCTCATCGCGCTGGCCGTCCTGTTCATCCTGCCGGCCACCGCCTCCGCGGCGGACCTGCACGCCACCCCCGCGACCTTCTCCAGCGTGTTCGCCGGCGCCCAGGGAGGCGACCGCGTCCTGCTGGCCTCCGGCAACTACGGCAACTGGGGCGGCGGCGCCAAGCCCGCCCCGGGAGTCACCATCGCCCCCGAGACCGGCGCCGCCCCGACCTTCTCGGGCGGCACGTTCGGCAGCTCGGTGCGCAACATCACCGTCCAGGGCATCACCTACACCGGCCCTGTCGAGGTCGAGCCCGGCTCGACCCCGCTGAACCTGATCTTCGACGGCGACACCTGGGGCAACGTCGGCCAGGGCGCGCACGAGGGGCGCCTGTCGATCGCCGGCGGCGGCAGCAACGCCATCGGCAGCAACGGCGTCCAGATCAAGAACTCGACGTTCGGCCCCGGCGGCTGCAGCGACGGCATCCAGGACTTGTCGAAGGGGACCGAGATCGGCCCTGGCAACGAGTTCAAGAACATCACGCAGTCGTGCTCGGCCAGCACCGCGCACGTCGACTCGATCCAGGTCTACGCCTCGAACTACGTGTGGATCCACGACAACTACATCCACGACGGCGAGCAGGGCATCATGTCGCCGGACGGGCTCTCGACCGGCTATCGGATCGAGAACAACGTCATCCACACGAGCACGGCCTACCCCTGCATGCACATCGGGGACAACCGCGACTCGACGATCACCCACAACGTCTGCCTGAAGGGACCGATCCGCCTCTACGAGGGCAACCAGGGCGTCGCGAGCCAGAACATCACGGCGCAGAACAACGTGGCCGGCATCGACAACTCGGCCTGCAGCGGATGCACGGTCGACCACAACGTCAGCCCAGGCGCGGTCAGCTTCGTGGGCGGCGTCGGCCGCTGCGCCTACGCCATCGTCTCGCCGGGGACCGGCAGCGACGGCACCCCCATCGGCCTCAACGACTGCCTCGCCGGACCGCCCGCGCCCCCGCCGCCGACGAACCCGCCGCCCACCAACCCGCCGCCCACCAACCCACCGCCCACCAACCCACCGCCCACCAACCCGCCGCCTACCAATCCACCGCCCACCAACCCGCCGCCGCCCGCGAACAGCACGCCGACGGCCCGCTTCACGTCCTCGCCGGCCAGCCCGGTCACCGGACAGGCGGTGACCTTCGACGCGGCCGACTCGACGTGCGCGGACGCGCCGTGCACCTACACGTGGGTCGACGACGGCTTCGACGGCCCCGGCGGCGCGCAGTGGCCGCTGGGCAACGGGCGCACGCTGTCGTTCACCTTCCGCGGAGCCAGCGTCAAGAACGTCCGCCTGACCGTCGCGGACGCCGACGGCGACACCGACACGACGCTCCACGCGATCACCGTGACGACGGCGTCGACCACGCCGCCGCCGACCAACCCGCCGCCGACCAACCCGCCGCCCACGAACCCGCCGCCGACCAACCCGCCCGGCGACAACACCGCGCCCGACACGACGATCGTCTCCGGGCCCAGCGGCACGACGACCGACGCGACGCCGACGTTCGCCTTCACCTCCTCGGAGGGCAACCCGGCCTTCGAGTGCCAGGTGGACACCGGGCCGTGGATCGACTGCACGAGCCCGTGGACCCCAGCCGCGCTCAGCGGCGGCGACCACGTGGTGTCCGTCCGCTCGACGGACGTCGCGGGGAACACCGACCCGTCGCCGGCCACGCGATCCTTCACGGTGGCCGGCCCGCCGCCGGCCCTCTCGATGCTGCTCGGGACCTCGACGGTCCAGCCCGTCGCCGATTCGGTCTCGGCGGGCAGCGCCGAGGCTTTCGCGGCGACCGCAAGCGCATCGGGCAACGTGAGCCAGGTCTCTGTCTACGTCGACGTCGGCAATACGGCCCCGAGCATGGTCGTCGGGATCTACAGCGACGACAATGGCCATCCGGGAACGCTGCTGGCCAAGGGCACGCGCACCGGCCTGACCGCACTCGGGTGGAACGACGTCACGGTTCCGCGCACCCCCCTGCAGAGCGGCGAGCGCTACTGGATCGCCCTGCTCGGCCTCGGCGACGGGGACCTGCGCTTCCGCGACGGCGTCGGCTTCAGCTGCCACAGCGAGGTCAGCCGCTCGACGACGCTGACCACGCTGCCGGGCACCTGGCAGACCGGGCCGGTCTGGGCCTCGTGCGACGTGGCGGCCAACGCCGCCGGGTAGCGCGCGGGCGCAGACCTGCCCGATCCAGCCGTATTCGGACCCCGAACCTGCCCAGGTGGGAGGGGAAGACCTGCACTTCGGGCATCGCGTGATCTCCCGCAACGCTCGACCATGGGCTCGTTCGGCCTGCGGTCGATACAAAGGGGAGACGAGACGGTGATCATCCAGCTCAGGTCCATCGGACGGGCAGAGCCCGACGACCTCGCGGCCATCCTGCCGACGCTGAGCGAGGCGGCTGCCGCAGTCGACCTCGATCACTCACGGCTGGCCGTCGTGCTCGACTGGGTGCAGTACCGCAAGAACTTCCGCGCGCCCGTGATGGTGCGCCCCTTCGTGGGCAGCGCGCGCGATGGGCGCGAGCCCCTGGCCGAGATCGCCATCGACGTGCGACGGGCCGGGGCCACCGACCGCGCGACGCTGCGCACCGAGATCGTCGACCGGCTCTGCAAGGCGCTCGGGCTCATGCCCGACGTCCACGAGTGCACCCACCTCGAGGACTGGGTGCGGCCGAGCAAGAGCGTGACGTGGTCGTTCAACCGCAGCTACTGGCGCCATCTGGGCGCCTGGGACGCGACCTTCGAGAAGGACTACGCCTCGGCCCTGCCCGGCGGGGTCTCCGACGGCACCAACCGCGAGTTCTGGGCCGACCGGATCGACGCCTTCATGGCCACGCTGAACCGCCTCGAGGAGTGGTCCGAGCTGCCCGAGGAGATCCACGTGCTCGAGCTCGGCGTGGGCGACGGGCAGGGCGCGAAGGTGTGGCTGGACTCCTTCGCGGCCGCGTGCGAGGAGCAGGGGCGCGACTACGTGCGCCGCGTGCGCTACCTGATGGCCGACTACTCGACCCACGTGCTGGCCCGCGCGCAGGAGCGCGTCAGCGAGTACGCCCACCTCGTGCGGTGCCTGGAGCTCGACTTCCGCAACCCGATGTCAGCGCTCTCCGAGCTGCGCGGCAAGCTGCTCTTCGCCCACACCTGCAACGTCTACGACAACCTCCCCACCGACGAGGTCATGCGCGTGGGCGACCACGCCTACGAGCCGCTCGTCCGCGCCAGCATCACCCCCACCGAGATGGCCGACCTATCGGCCCGCCATGGCATCGCGCAGGACGAGATCGTCGCCGCGGTCCAGCGCGTCCTGCGCGAGGGACCCGAGTGCCTGGGCGACCTGGCCGCCGGCGTGCAGTTCTGGGCCGACGTGTGGGAGGCCGTCCACCTCGAGGAGATCTACGTCGAGGTCGCGGCCCCGGCGTCGCTGCGGGTGGCGCCCAGCGCCGACGTCCACCTTGACGAGCTGGTCGACGAGCTGCCGGAGTGGACGCGCGTGCACATGTCCACGGTGGCCGCGGAGAGCTTCGCCCAGACCCTCCAGCTCCTGCACTACGAGGGCATCCTCGTGGCCCAGGACCTGTTCGCCGCCGATGTCAGCCACTACGCCTCGTATCGTGGACCTGGCAAGCTCGAGGGCTCGATCGTCAACTGGATCAACGCCCCCATCTTCCAACTGATCGGCGAGCGCAGCGGCTTCGAGGTGACCGTCGAGCCCTTCGCCTACCGCGAAGGCTCGAACATCTCGGTCCTGAGCGCCCGCCACCGCGATGCCTACCGACGGCCAAGCAGCCACCACGACGACCACGAACTCGCCACCGAGGCGCGCGATGCTGGCTTCGGCGCTGTCGTCGCGTAGCTTCGTCGTCACCGCGGAGCTCGGGCCTCCGCGCGACCCGGACCCGGAGCTCGTCCGGGCGGGCGCGCGCGCGCTCGCCGGCTCCGTCGATGCGGTCAACGTCACCGACAACCAGGCCGCGACGGTCAAGCTCTCCCCCGTCGCCTGCTCGGCGCTGCTCGTCGACGAGGGCGTGGACCCGATCCTCCAGATCACCGGCCGTGATCGCAACGTCATGGCCCTGCAGTCCGAGCTCCTCGGTGCATGGGCCCTCGGCGTCCGGACGGTCCTCACGCTGACCGGCGATCCGCTCAAGGTCGGGCCCTACGAGGGCATCGCGAGCCGCGTCGGCGATCTCGACTCGCTCGGTCTCACGAGGCTCATCGCGACCATGAACGAGGGCCGGCTGGCGGCCGGCGAGCCGCTCGAGCAGCCGACCTCGTTCCTCATCGCCGGAGCGGCCAACCCGCTGGTGGACTCGGTGGAGCGGCTCGAGGGCAAGCTCGAGGCGGGCGTCGGCGTGCTGCAGAGCAACATCGTCTACGACGTCGAGCGCTTCGCCGCATGGCTGGCGCCCTTCGTCGAGGCCGGCATCACCGAGCGCGCCCCGCTGCTCGTCGGCATCGCGCCGCCGCGGAGCAGCCGCATGCTGACCTACATGCACGAGCACATCCCGGGCGTCGAGGTCGACGACGCCACCTTCGCCCGGATGGACGGCCGCACCGGCGACGACGCCACCGCGACCGGCATCGAGATCGCCGCCGAGCTGGTCCAGCGCGTGCGGCGGGTACCGGGCGTCAGCGGCGTGCACCTCATGGCGCCCGGCTGGGAGGGCGTCGCGGTGCCGGCGGTGGTCCGGGCGGCCGGGCTCGAGACCCCCGCCGCACGCTAGGCGCCCGCCGCGCGCCGGCTGTCCACCGGCTCGGCGAGGCGCGGGCGGCGGCGGAAGCGCGCGAGCTGGCGCACGGCCGCGACGTTGCCCTTGGCGCGATAGAGGTCGAGCGCCGTCGCGCGCGCGGACGCGGCCTCTTCGGCCTCGCCCACCCGGTGCGCCACCTCGGCCAGGTCGCGCCACGCATCGGCGCGGAAGAGGAACAGCTCGGTCGGGTCCGCGAGCGCGACGGCCGCCCGCGCCTCCTCGAGCGCCTGCTCGGCGTGGCCCTCGCGGGCCGCGAGCTTGCCGCGGGCCGCGAGCCGCTTGATGCGCCACTCGAGGTCGCTGGGGGCCGGGACCTCCTCGATGCCGGCGACGGCGTCCGCCGCCTGCGCCAGGCGGTCCTGGGCCAGCAGGACGTGGGCGCGGTCGACCAGGATGGTCGAGAGGAACCACCGATCGCCGATCTCGCGGGCGATGCGCTCGGCATCGGCCAGCGCGGCCTCAGCGCGCGCCGGATCGCCGGCCAGCAGCTGGGCCTGGGCGTCGAACACCGCCATCCAGATCGAGGCCTGGTGCAGCCCGAGGTCGTTGAGCCCGTCGCGCGACCGGGCGAGCTGCTCGCGCGCCCGTCCGAAGTCCCCCGCCATCGCGTCCAGGACCGCGACGAAGCCGCGCACGCCGAGCTCGGCGAAGCGGCGCCCGGACACGCTGCGCAGCAGCTCATCGCACTCGGCCCGCGCGGCGGGTACCGGCACGCGGTTGACCACGAGTGCCCAGGCGATCACGCTCACGCCGGCGTCGAGCTCCACGGTGCCTCCGCCGCGGCGGGCGAAGCGCAGCGCCTCGCGCGCCTCGCGCAGGCCCCGCTCCGACGAGCCCTGAAGCCAGGCGAGCTCGCACATCAGGTAGCGCGCACGCGCGACGCCGACGTCGTCGCCGAGTGCCTCGAGCGCCACCGCGGCGTCCTCGGCCACGACGAGCGAGGCGGCGGGGTCCACCGAGTCGGGGTGCCGATAGGCGCGCATGCGCTCGCGCTCGACCTCGCCGCGCAGGCGCACGCGATCCGGGCCGGCGGCCACGGCCTCGTCAGCCACCAGCTCCGCTCGCTCGAGGCTGCTGGCCTCGAACAGCGCGACGCCCATGGCCGGCAGCAACTCGGCCCGGGCGCCGTCGCCCGGCGCGAGCAGGGCCAGGGCGCGCTCGAGGAAGGCGATCTCCGACGGCAGGTCGCCGCGACGGTGAACGTTCGCGGCCGCGTCGGCGAGACGCGCCGCCGCGGCGTGCGCGAGGGCTTCGAGCCGCGCGGCGGGCAGGTGCAGCTCGCTCGCGGCGCGATGGGCGCGCTCGAGCTGCGTCCCGATCCGGGCGCTGGCCTCCGGGACCGCGGCCTCCAGGTCCGCCAGCCATCGGGCCAGCCGCTCGTGCGCATCGGCGCGCGCCGCCAGCGGCATCGCCGCATACGCGGCGTCGCGGACCAGCGCGTGCCCGAAGCGGAACGCGCGCTGGCCGACGACGAACGGGAAGGCGGGCAGCACGAGCTCGCGCCGCGCGAGCGCCTCGACCGCGTCCTGCACCCCGGCGGGTCCGACACCGGGAACCAGGGCCTCGAGGGCGCCGACGTGAAAGGTCTCCCCTTCGATCGCGCCCGCCTCGATGACCCGGCGCTCGGTCGTGCCGAGCGTGTCCAGGCGGGCCGCCAGCAGCGCGTGCAGAGCCGGCGGGAGCGACCGGTCCTCGGTGCGCTCGCGCACGTGGGCCGCGAGCTGCTCGAGGAAGAGCGGATTGCCGCCCGCCCGCGCCACCACCTCGCCCAGCGCCGGCTCGGGCAGCGGCAACCGGGCGCTCAGCAGGCGGCGGCTCGCCGCGTCGTCCAGCGGAGCCGGGCGCAGGACCGTCCCCCGCCCCCACGCCGGCCGCGCGGCGAGCAGCTCGGGGCGCCCGACGCACAGCAGCAGGACCGGCGCCGCCAGCGGGCCGTCCGCGAGCTGGTCGATGAGGTCGAGCAGCGCCGGCTCGGCCCAGTGGGCGTCCTCGAAGGCCAGCACCAGCGCCGTGCGCGCGGCGAGCGCCGTGAGCAGCATCCGGAACGCCCACGGCGCGGCGTCGGCCGAGGCCTCCGCCCCGAGGCCGAGGGTGGCCGCGATCGTCGCCGCCGCCGCACGCCCGTCGTGCGTCGGCGCCATGACCGAGGTCAGCGTCCGCCCACGCAGCGCCTGGAGCACCATCTCGCGCAGCGGCCAGTAGGTGACGCCGTCGCCGTACGCGGGGCAGTAGCCGATCAGCACCTGCGCGTCGGGCGCCGCGTGGCGCGCGAGCTCACGGACGAGCCGCGACTTGCCGATCCCGGGCTCGCCGGCGAGGGTCACGAGCTCGACCCGGCCGGTCCGGCGCACGCGCGCCACGGCGGCATCGAGCGCGGCGAGCTCGCCCTCGCGGCCGGCCAGCGGAGTGACGTCGGCGCGCCGGGAACGGACGGCGTCGAGCAGGGCCTGCACCGGCTCGCCGAGTCGCAGCTCTCCGACGTCGGCTGCGCGCGCCAGCCGCGAAGCCGCTCCGACGACGTCGCCCGACGGCAGCGTGTCGTGGCTCGTGACGAGCGCTGTGCCGGCGGTCACGCCGAGGCGCACGTCGAGCGCCACGCGCTCGCGCTCGAGCTCGACCAGCCGCCGCTGGAGCGCGGTGGCGGCCCGGACGGCGCGCAGCCCGTCGTCCTCGTGGCTCGCGCGGATGCCGAAGACGGCCACGAGCCCGTCGGGCAGGCGCTCGACCACCGGGTCGCCGTGACGGCGCAGCACGGTCGCCGCCTCGTCGGTGCAGCAGCGCATCACCTCCTCGAGCACCTCCGGATCGACCGGCCCGACCTCCTCGGCGCAGCGCACGTCGGCCGCGACGCAGACGACCTGGCGGCGCGCCGGGAGCGCGTGCTCGCCCTCGACGCCGTCGAGGAGCCCGGCGAGCCCCGGCGTCGGTTCGAGGCCGAGCTCGTCGGCCAGCGCTCGCCGCGCCGCGCGGGCGGCTTCGAGGGCCTCGGCCCGGCGCCCGCTGCTCTCCAGCGCACGCACGAGCTGCAGCCGCAGCGACTCGCGCAGCGGATGCTCGGCCACGAGCGCCGTGAGCTGTCCGAGCACCTGCTCGTGGCGCCCCAGGACGAGGTCGGCCTCGATGCGGGCGCCGAGGCACGTCAAGCGCATCTCCTCCAGGCGGGCGACCTCCCCGACGGCGAAGGACTCGTAGCGCACGTCGTGCAGGGCCGGCCCCCGCCACAGCGCCATCGCCGCATGGAGCGCCTCGGCCGCCGCGGCGGGCTCGCCGCGATCGAGGGCGGCGGCCCCCTCCCCGGCCAGGCGGGCGAAGCGATCGGCATCGACGGCCTCCGGCTGGTCGAGCGCGAGGGCGTAGCCGCCGCCGTGCCAGGCGATCGCCTCGGTGCCCACGGCCGCGCGCAGCCGGGAGACGACCACCTGCAGCGCGTTGGCGGGGTTCGCCGGGAGCTCCTCGCCCCAGAGCGAGTCGATCGCGCAATCGGCGGCCACCGGCTCGCCGCGGCGCACGAGCAGCAGGCCGAGAAGGCGCAGCGGCTGGCCGCGCACCGCCACGACCCGGCCGTCCGGATCGGTCGCTTCGACGGGCCCAAGGATGCGGAACTGCACGTTCCTCCCGACCCGGCACCACCCCGCACTGCGATTGTGGCGGCAATGGCGGCGCGGCGAAAGGCCAGACCCCGTGCAAAAGGTCTATCTCGCGGAGGTCAGCAGCTGCTCGAGCCCCTCCCCCGGAAGCGGGAACCAGCGGATGCGCTCGAACTCCGCGCTGGGCACCACGTCGTGCAGCGGGCCCGCCGGCGGGCGCGCCTGCGCCGCCGCGATGATCTCCCGCGCGGCCTCCAACTGCCCCGCGAGCACGCTCTCGGGCGCGGTGGCCAGGCGCGCCGGCGTGCCATCGATCGCCGCGGCGTAGTCGCGCAGGCTCGGCGGCGGATCGGGCGCGGCGCCCCGGTGATGCCACAGGCCCGAGTCGGGATCGAAGCGGTACAGCGCCAGCAGCTTCCAGCCCTCGTCGGCGATCAGGTGGACGGCGTCGACGATGTAGCGGAAGACGGTCTCGGTGATGAAGTAGTTGAAGGTCAGCCGCGTGAAGGCGAGGTTGGCCCCCAGGTGCCCCTTGGCCGCCTCGGCGTCCATGCGCCGCGACCACTCGTCGTCGATCGGGTACATGCGGTGGATGTAGGGGCCCGCGCAGAAGCAGCCGCTGCGGGCCTGGATGCCGAACAGGTCGCTGAGGACCGCGACGACGAAGTTCGCGTGCAGATGCCCACTCGAGTGGCGCAGCCCGAGCGAGACGATCGCCAGGCGCTCGAGATCGGGGCTGCCGAGGATCTCGATCCGCGGGTTGGCCGCCCACGAGTGCAGCGCGCGCCGCGCGAGGTCGTGCTCGCGACGACGGATCTCGTCGGTGCCGACAGCGTCCTTGAGCGCGAAGGCGAGCCCCGCGCGGACGGACTCCACGATGGCGGGCGTTCCGCCCTCCTCGCGGATCGCCGGGTCGGGGTGGTAGGAGTGCCCCGTGGGGCTGACGAAGAGGATCGTCCCGCCGCCGGGCACGGAGGGCACGCGGTTGCGCATGAGCCAGCGCTTGGTCACGAGCACGCCGGGCGTGCCGGGACCGCCCACGAACTTGTGGGGCGAGACGAAGACCGCATCCTTGTAGGCGAGCGGACCGTTCGGGATCTCCGGCACGGCGTTCATGTCGATCGGCAGGTACGGGCCGGCGGCGGCGTAGTCCCAGCACGACTGAGCGCCGTAGCGGTGCAGCGTGATCGCGACCTGGTCGACGTCGGTCACGATCCCGGTGACGTTCGACGCCGCGGAGAAGCTGCCGATCTTCACCCGCCGGTCGGCGTGGCGGCGCAGCTCGTGCTCGAGGTGCTCGATGTCGACGCGGCCCTCGGCGTCCTCGCGGATGGTGACGACCTCGGCGACCGACTCGCGCCAGGGCAGCTCGTTGGAGTGGTGCTCGTAGGGCCCGATGAAGACCACCGGTCGCTGACGGGTGTCGAGCCTCAGCATGCGGATGAGCTTGTCGATGGCCCCCGTCGCCCCGGAGCCGCAGAACACGACGATGTCGTCGGGGCCGCCGTTGACCGCCGTGTGGATGACGGCGCGGGCCTGCTCGCGCAGCTCGGTCGTGCGCCGGCCGGTGGCCGACGCCTCCGTGTGCGTGTTGGCGTACATCGGGAGGACCTGCTCGCGGATGAAGTCCTCGATGAAGCCCAGTGAGCGCCCGGACGCCGTGGCGTCCGCGTAGACCATCCGGCGCGGGCCGAACGGGCCCTCGAGGACGGCGTCGTCGCCGATGACCGAGGCGCGGATCCGGTCGATCAGGCCGTCGGACCTGGCGGCCGGCTGCGGCCCGCACGAGGGAGCAAGGCGGCGGCGCCAGGCCGCGGGGGCGCGCATCGTGGTCATGCCACGACCGTCCCAGCACGCGCTGTCAGCCCGCTGTCAGGGGTCAGGCGGCGTGCGGCAGGACCACGGGCGGCGCGAGCGGCTCTGCCATCACGGTGCAGTTCGGCCCGACCACAGCGGCGATCACGAGCTGGATGCCCCGCGCCTGTGCGCGGGCGAAGGCGACCTGCTTCGCCGTCGCGACGTCGGCGGCGCCGACGTTCTGATGCCACGGGGCGAAGGTGCTCTGATCGACCCCGACGACGAGATAGGTCATGGTCGCCTCCTCGGCGAGGAGCGCTCGCATCCGCTGACGGTGGCGCCGGATCCGGCGCGGACGGTGTCGAAGCCGGGCCCGCAGGCCAGGCGGTCGTGGCCCGAGCGCCTGTCCGACAGGACGTCGTCGCCCGCCATCCCGCGCAGGACGACGCGTCCCACGTCGGTGCTGACGAAATCGGGGTCGCCGTCGGCATCGAGGTCGATGCTCGCACCGAGGTCGTCGTCGGCGATGTAGCGGTCGCGCCCGGGAGTGCCGATCACCTCCATCGTGTCGCCGCCGGCGCCGGTGAGGGCGAAGAGCTTCGGGCGCCGCCCGGTGGCCGGATCCGCGAGGCGCCCGCGGCGCTCGTCGACGACGACCGTGTCGGTGGCCGGCGGGAAGGCGCTCGCGACGACGATCTGCTGCGTCTGCGCCAGCGTGCCGCACACGTGCCCGTCGACGAGGATCCGTCCGTCGCCGGCGTTGCCGATCACGGCCCGCGTCGAGTGCATCTGCGCCTGCACTGTGGCCGTCGCGGCGTCGTACGAGCAGGTCGTCCCGCCGGGCAGGCCCAGGACGGCCGACGCGAGCATGAGGGCGCCGAGGGCCATCAGCCCACCAGCGTCCGTCCGCCGTCGACGACGATGCGCTGCCCGGTGACGGAGGCCGCGGCGTCCGAGGCGACGAAGCTCACCGCCTGCGCGACGGCGCGCCGGGTCGGGGCCGGGACCTCGGCCCGCTCGTCGCCCGGGACGAGCGCCGGAGCGACCGTGTTGACCGTGATCCCGAGGGGCGCGAGCGCCCGCGCCCAGCTGTGGATCAGCCCCAGCTGGGCGCTCTTCGCCGTCGCGTAGGCGGTCCGGCCGGGCGCACAGCGGTCGAGCACCTCGGCGTCGACCTGGACGATCCGGCCCGAGCGCCGTGCCGTCATGCCGGGGAGCAGGGCGCGCCCGAGCAGCACCGGGCGCTTGACGAACAGCTCGAGCTGGGCGACGTGGTCCTCCCACGCGACCGCGGCGAGCGGCGTCTCGGGCTGCGGGTCCGGGGCGCCCAGGACGAGCACCTCGACCGGTCCGAGGCGCCCGGCGACCGCGGCGGCGAGCGCGGCGACCTGCTCTTCGTCGGTGACGTCCGCGCTGAACGCGTCAGCGCGGCCCCCGTCGTCGCGGATGGCGCCCACGACCTCCGCGGCGCTGTCGCCGACGTCGTTGATCGCGACGGCCAGGCCGTCGCGGGCGAGCCGCCGCGCAACGGCCCGGGCGAGCGGGCGCGAGCCGCCCGTCACAAGGGCGACGCGGCGCTCATCGCTGCGGCGCCGGACGCGGCGTGCCGCGCCGCTGCGGGCGACCTCAACGACCTGCGGGTAGAGCATCGATCGAAGGGGTCGGACGCAATGACATCCCCAACGACTATCGGGGCGCCGGCCCACCCTGACAATCGGTCGATGACCCTGATCTTTGGCCCGCGCGGCGCCCCTAGCTCGCGAGCTGGGCGGCCAGGTCGGCGCGGGCGTTGACGCCGAGCTTGCGGTAGCCCGCCGCGAGATGCGTCTCGACCGTCTTGACGCTCAGGAAGAGCTCCTGGGCGATGGCACGGTTGCCCTTGCCGGCCGCGGCGAGCTCGCACACCTGGCGCTGGCGCGGCGTCAGCGCCGCGACGCCCTCGAGCGCCGCCTGGCGGGGGCGCAGGCCGGTCGCCGCGAGCTCGCGCCGTGCGCGCCGGGCGAGCAGCACGGCCCCGACCGCGTCGGCGTCGGCGAGCGCCGGGCGCAGCGCCGCGCGGGCCTCGAGACGCCGTCCCATGTGGGCCAGGGCGCTCCCGAGCTCGAGGCGCAGCCGCACGCGCTGCAGCGCGGCCGGGACGCCTGCGACCACGGTCAGCCCGCGCTCGCACAGGGCCACGCGCGCGGCGTCGTCGGCCTCGGCCACGGCACGCGCGTGGAGGGCGTGGGCGATCGGGACCGGCGCGCCGAAGCGCTCGGCCAGAGCCACCTCGGCATCGGCGAGGACGGCGGCCTCCTCGCGCCGGCCGAGGTGGGCGAGCGCCCGCGCGGCAGTCGAGCGCCACGGCGTCCAGCTCGGGTTGCGCCGGCCCTGCTGCTCGCGCAGGGCCCCGGCTGCGCACGCCTCGGCGTGCGCGCGCTCGAAGTCGC
This sequence comes from uncultured Actinomycetes bacterium, assembly GCA_963807305.1. Lineage (GTDB taxonomy): Bacteria > Actinomycetota > Thermoleophilia > Solirubrobacterales > Solirubrobacteraceae > JAOPZW01. Next base: position 1,035,978 of record CAWEBN010000005.1, on the reverse strand, counting down.
CCTCGGCCAGGCGCAGGCGCGCCCGCGCATGGAGCAGGCCGATCTCCCATCGCGTGGAGCGCAGCTCGCCGTCGAGCCCGTGCTCGGCGATCAGCTCCCGTGCCTCTCGGAACTCCTCGCGCTCGATGAGCGCGTAGAGCAGCAACATGAGCGCGCCGCCGGTGAAGGTGTTGACGCCGTCGTCGACGAGCTCGAGCGCCAGGCGGGCGTGGTTCTCGGCCTCGGCGACCTGCCCGCTGCGCAGCGCGAGGTTGGACGCGTACCAGGAGGCACCGGCGCGCAGCCGCAGCGATCCGCGGGCTGTGGCCTCGTCGCGCATCGCGGCGATCGCCTGCCGCGCCTCTTCGGGGCGATCGGTCATGACCAGCGTCCGCACGCACAGGTGGTAGGCCGCGCGCCGGCCGGCCTCGCGCAGCAGCAGATCGCCCTCGAGCGCCTGGCGCGCCAGCCCGGCGCACGTGGCCGCGTCGGGCGCGCCGAGCTCGACCCCGATCCAGGCGCGATGGGCGAGGAAGACGCGCGCGAGCAGCGGGTCCGTCGTCGCGGTCAGTTCGATCGCGGCGGTGCGCCGCGCGCGCTCGACGTTGCGCCCGGGAATCATCATCAGGGCGTCGAGCGACGCCGCCTCGACCGCCAGCCGTGCGCCGGGGTCGCGCTCGCAGGCCAGCTCGCGCTCGAAGAGCTCGGCGTGATCGGCGTCGCCGCTGCCGAGCGCGTTGAACGCCGCCAGGCGCGTGAGCAGGTCGATACGGCTCTCGCGATCGCGCACCTCGGGCAGCGCGTCGAGCAGCCGGCGCTGCGAGTCGGGCAGGCCCGCGTCGAAGGCGACGGTGGCGAGCTGCGCGAGCATCCGCCCGCGGTCGTCGCCGGGCGCGTGCTCCTGCAGCGCGCGCTCGAGGTACGCCGCCGCGGTGTGCGGCGCCCCGCGGCGCGCCGCGGTGGCCGCGGCGTGGACCAGCAGCCCGCTCACCTCCGGGTCGGCCTGCGGGCGGCACTGGAGCAGGTGGCTGGCCACGACGTCGGCGTCGGCGCGACCGGCCATCAACGCGCGCGCGGCGTCGCGGTGCATGCGCTCGCACGCGGTTCCGGTGAGGTCCTCCTCGACCGCGGCGGCGACCAGGCCGTGGGCCAGGCCCTCGCCGTCGGGCCCGAGCAGGCCGGCGGCCAGCAGCGCGTCGCGGGCCGGGGCCAGCTCGCGGACGGCGACGCCGGCGACGGCCGCCACGACGTGCGGGAGCGCGCCGTCGCCGAGGACCGCCAGCGCGGCCGCCACCGCCCGCTCGCGGGGCGCCAGCGTGGCCAGGCGCCAGCGGATGACGTTGCGGGCGATGGCCGAGACGGGCGGCGCGTCGACGCCCGCGCGATCGATCACCTCGGGGCCGTGGGTCGCGATCTGCCGCCCCAGCTCGCCCAGCAGCCACGGATTGCCGCCGACCGCTCGATGGCAGTCGCGGCACACGGCCGTCGAGGTCTCGGGCGCCACGCGGCGGATGAGCTGCGCCGCGCCGCGGGGTGTCAGCCGCTGCGGGTGCAGCACGATGGCCGACCGCGCGCCGCCGAGCAGGCTCAGCAGGTCCGACGGCGCGCGCGGGTCGTCGACGCGGCCGCCGACGGCGATGAGCAGCGGCAGGTCGTCGATACGCCGCGCCAGGTAGGCGAGCACCTCGAGCGAGGAGCGGTCGGCCCACTGGGCGTCGTCGATCACCAGGGCGAGCGGGCGCTGCTCGGCCAGCGCGGCGCATAGCCACAGCACGCCGTGGGCGACGAGCATCGTCGAGTCCCCACTGGGCACGGTCCCGTCGAGCAGCAGCGAGCCGGCCGGCGCCGCGGCGCCGTCGAGCAGCTGCGCGCGCTCGCCGTCGGAGGCCTCGCGCAGCGGAGCCTCCAGCAGCGCGCGCACGACGCCGAAGGGGAAGTGGCGCTCCAGCGGGCCCGGCGCCGCGCGGCGCACGAGGCATCCGGCGTCGGCCGCGGTCACCGCGGTGTGCTCGAGCAGGGCCGTCTTGCCCAGCCCCGCGGGCGCGTCGACCACGACGACCCCGCCGTCGCCCGCGGCCAGGCAGCGGACCGCTCCGTTGAGCACCTCGATCTCGACCGCGCGCTCGATGAGCGGCGCGTCGCCGGGAGTCGTCGCGGGCTGCGTCGCGACGACGTGGAGACGGGACACCGCGCTGCGACCAGGGGCACGGACCATGTTCGGTGCGACGCACCAGAACCCGAAACCTTCCCGACGTCGTGCAAAGCCCCGCCGAACCTGGAGCTCATGAGGGATGCAGGCGACCAAGTTCAGGGTCCGCGCCCGATTGTGAGCCCGTGGGCGCGCTGCTGTCATCGCCGCCATGCTCCTGAGCGCCGCCGGCCTGTCGATCGAGCCCCGTGCTCGCGCCCAGCGCCTGCGACGTGCTGCGCGAGGCGCCGGCGGCTGAGCGCTGTACGCGACGGTCGAGGCGCTGCGGGGTCGGGCCCGAGCAGATCGGCGCCGCCCGGGCGGCGCCGGAGGACACGCCTCGGGGCGCTCGGCGCCCCGTCGAAGGGGGGTCCCACGAGCTCGGCGGCGCCCACGCGGCGCCGCCCGAGCCGTGGGTCGATCCTGCCAGCGGCTCGATGGCGCCGGGCGCGATCTACCTGGTCGCCGAGGCTCAGGGCTCCGGCGGGACGCAGTCGCTGCCCACTGCGCAGGCCACGGGGACCATCGCGATGTCGGGCATGTCGGGCACGGTGGCCGTCGTCAACGCCACCGCACCACTGACCTGCGCTGACTCCGCCGCCTGCCAGGCCGCCTCCGTCGACCTCGTCGGCTACGGCGCGGCGGTCATCAACGAGGCCGCCCCGGCGACCGGCGCGTCCAACACCGACTCGGTGCAGCGCAAGGACGCGGCGGACAGCGACGACAACGCCGGCGACTTCGCCTCCGGTGCTCCGACACCCGGCGCCACCAACGTGGGCGGCGACGGCGGCGGCACCGGCGACGGCGAGCCCGGCCCGCTGCGCATCCACGACATCCAGGACTCCAGCTGGCTCGCCGCCCACAACGGCGAGCAGGTCACCAACGTGCCGGGCATCGTCACCGGCGTCCGCCCGACCGGCAGCAGCCGCGGCTACTGGATCCAGGACCCCGATCCCGACTCGAGCCCGGCCACGAGCGAGGGCATCTTCGTCTTCGCCTCGTCGCCCGGGGTGGCGGTCGGCGACTCGGTGCTCGTGTCGGGCACCGTCCGCGACTTCTACCCGCTCTCGAGCGGCGACTCCGTGGCGACGACCTCGAACCTCTCGGTGACCGAGATCGGAACGCCGACGGTCATCGTGCGCTCGCACGCCAACGCGCTGCCGGCGCCCGAGGTCATCGGCCCCGGCACGCTGCCCGACGGCTACACCCCGGACCTCGACGGCGCGAACATCGAGTCGACGCCGATCACGCCGAGCCGCTCGGCGCTCGACTTCTGGGAGTCGCGCGAGGGCATGCGGGTGGAGGTCGACGACGCCCGCGTGGTCGGCCCGTCCAACAGCTTCGGCGAGCAGTTCGTCACCACCAAGCCGGCGCAGGCGGCCACCTACCGCGGCGGCACCGAGATCCTGGCCGAGAACGCCATCCCCTCGGGCCGCGTCGAGGTGGTGCCGGCGAACGGCTCCAACCCCGGCGTCGACGTGGGCGACGTCTTCGGCGGCGCCACCGTGGGCCCGGTCGACTACTCGCAGTTCGGCGGCTACGTGATCGCCGCCACGACGCTGGGCACGGTCACGCACAACCACCTGGCTCCGGTCACCGCCGCCGCGCAGAGCGCCAGGCAACTGGCGGTGGCGACCTACAACGTCGAGAACCTGGCGCCCGGCGACCCCGCCTCGAAGTACCAGCGGCTCGGTGAGGGCGTGGTCACCAACCTCTCCACGCCCGACGTCGTGGCCCTCGAGGAGGTGCAGGACAACACCGGCGCGACCGACGACGGCACCGTCGCGGCCGACCAGACCCTGACCAAGCTGACCGACGCGATCGTGGCCGCCGGCGGCCCGCGCTACCAGTGGCGCGAGATCGACCCGGTCGACGACAAGGACGGCGGCCAGCCGGGCGGCAACATCCGCGTGGTCTTCCTGTTCAACCCGTCGCGGGTGTCGTTCGTCGATCGCGGCTCGTCGTCGGTCAACCGCTCGACGACGGGCACGGCGGTGGTCAAGAGCCACGGCGACCCGGCGCTGACCCTCTCGCCGGGGCGGATCGACCCGTCCAACCCGGTATGGACCACGAGCCGCAAGCCGCTGGCGGGTGAGCTCGAGTTCCGCGGCCGGAAGGTCTTCGTCATCGCCAACCACTTCAACTCCAAGGGCGGCGACCAGAACGCGGACGGGCGCTTCCAGTTCCCGGCGCAGTCCTCGACGGTGCAGCGCGCCGGCCAGGCCCAGGTCGTCCACGACTTCGCCGGGCAGCTCCTCGACGTCGACCGCAAGGCCGGCGTCGTGGTGCTCGGCGACCTCAACGACTTCCAGTTCAGCCCGTCGGTGGCGGCACTGCGGACCGGCACGGCGGATGGCTCGGGGCCCTCGATCCTGACCGACCTGATCGCCACCCTCCCCAAGGACCAGCAGTACACCTACGTGTTCAACGGGGTGTCGCAGGTGCTCGACCACATCCTCGTGACACCGGGCCTGGGGGGCGTGCAGTACCAGGTGGTCCACGTGAACGCCGAGTACGCCAACCAGGCCTCCGACCACGACCCGCAGGTCGTCCGGCTGAAGCCGTAGCCGCTAGGCGTCGAGCTCGTCGCGCGAGCCGTAGAGCGCGACGAGCTCGTCGACCCCGGTGATCTCGAGCGCGCGGCGGGTGCTCCCGGGCGGGCAGATCAGCCCCAGCGTGCGCTCCTCGCGTCCCAAGAGCGCACGGGCGCGGATGAGGCAGGCGATGCCGCTCGAGTCGAGGAAGCTGACGTTCGAGAGGTCGATGACGAACGGGCCGCCGGTCCGGCGGATGGCGTCGTCGAGGGCGGCGGACAGGTCGGCCGCGGTCGCGAGCTCGAGCTCGCCCCGGACGGCGACCCCCGCCGCCTGGTCCAGGTCGAGCTCGAGCACCGCGAGCCCCGGCTCGGAGCGCGGGGCCGCGCTCACACCGCGCGCCCGCGCGAGCCGGTGAAGAAGACCACCAGGGCCACGATCGCCAGGGCGAAGAGGATCGGATGGATGATCACGCCGCCGGCAATGGCGATGATGAGCAGGATGATTCCCAGGATCAGCCACAACATGGAGGTCTCCTTCGGTCGATGGGTGGCGAAGGTAGGGCCCGGGGTCCGCGACGGCCCCGCGCGAGGTTCCGGCGCCGACGTCAGCGATCTGACATGGCCAGGATGGGTATGACTCTGCGCATGGGGAGCAACGTGATCAGCCTCGTCGACGCCGATCCCGACCTCGCGGAGCTGCTCGACGCCGACGAGCTCGAGCGCGCGCGCCGCGACGCTCTCGCACGCGTGCAGCAGCTCTCAGCGGGCGAATGGGACGTCCACGTCGCGCGTGAGGCCGACGCCCACCACCGCGGCTTCCTCATCGTCGACGGCCTGCTCAGCCGCGACGTCGACGTCCTCGGGCGCCGGTGCGTCGAGCTCATCGGCCCCGGCGACGTCATGCGCCCGTGGAGCTGGGACGAGGAGGGCTCGCACGTCCGGGCCGAGGTCGGCTGGATGGTGCTCGAGCCGACGCGCCTGGCCGTGCTCGACCACGGCCTGGTGGTGCGCATCGTGCCGTGGCCGCAGCTGGGGCTCGAGCTCTTCAACCGCGGAACGCGGCGCGCGCACCATCTCGCCGTCGCCCTGGCCATCGCCCACCACCAGCGCGTCGACGACCGGCTGCTGCTCACGCTGTGGCACCTGGCCGAGCGCTGGGGCCGCGTGAGCGCCGACGGCATCGTCCTGCCGCTGCCGCTCGGCCATCAGCGCCTGGCCGACCTCGTCGGCGCTCACCGCCCGACGGTTACGAGCGCGATCGGCGACCTCACGCGGAGCGGCGCCATCAGCCGCCGCGAGAACGGCGACTGGGTGCTGCACGGCTCGCCGCCCGAGCAGCTGCGCCACCACCGCCTGGCGGCGGCGCTCACCTGACGGCGCCGGCGACCGCGACGAGCTCGGTCAGCTCCCGCGGCGCCGGGTCGCGCTCGCCGCGCTCCATGGCGTGGACGAGCTCGACCACGCGATCGTTGAACGGCGTCGCGACGCGATGCGCACGGGCGCGCTGCGCGACGCCGCCATTGACCACGTCGACCTCCGTGGCACGCCCCTGCTCGAGGTCCTGCAGCATCGAGGGCTTCGTGTTGCCGGCGATGGCCATCATGCGCGCGAGCGCCGCGTCGTCGCGGTCGATGAGCTCGCGCGGCTCGACGTCGAGGACGCGGTCGAGCGTGACCTCCTCGGCCCAGGCGACGGTGTAGCCCTCGGCCCAGATCGCGTAGACGGCCGCGCGCCCGTCGGGGTGCTGCGCGACCTCGCCGTAGCGCAGGCCCGAGATGGCCGAGAGGCCGGTGAAGGCCGAGTTGACCAGCAGCTTGGACCAGATCTGCCCGCGCACGTTGCGCGTGAGGCGCACGTCGCCCACCGCCTGCAGGCAGCGCACGAGGAGCTGGGTGCGCGGGCGCTCGGAGCCGTCGAGCTCGCCGACCACCATCGGGGCGATCGTGTCGCGCACGACGCGTCCGGGCCCGAGGTTCGTGCCGCCCCACTCGACGATGCACGACAGCAGGCGGTCGCCTCCCACCAGCTCGGCCATCCGGTCCTGGATCAGCCCGTTGCCGAGCGACACGAAGGCGTCGATGCCCGGTCGCCCCGCGAGCGGCTCGAGCGCCGCCCGGTGGAAGGGCGACTTGACGCCGATCAGCGCGAAGTCGAAGTCGCCGTCGAGCTGATCGGGCGAGCCCACCGCGTCGAGCGCCACGGTGTGCTGCGCGCCGGCCTCCTCGTAGGTCAGGCCGGGGTCGCGCAGCAGCGCGACATGGCGCTCGTCGGCGTCGAGCACGACGACCCGCTCGACCGTGCCCGCGAGCTTGGCCGCCGTGATCCCGCCGATCGCGCCTGCGCCGACGACGAGCACGCTCGCGTCGATCATCGACGCAGGCTATCCCGCTCGTGGTCCCATGGACGCGGCCTTCCCGCGCGACCTCGTCCAAACGGTCGGTGTCAGGTCAACGCGAGTGGCGCATCAGGACGCGCACGCTGGTCTTCCTGACGACCGCCGGTCGACTGCCCGCGCGGATGCTCACGCGGGCTGCGATCGTGACGGCACGGCGCTCGCGGATGAGGGCAGCGCCCTTCTTGTTCAGCCGGACGACGAGCTTGGCCTTCGCGCCGGGCGCGATCTTGGTGCTCAGCGTCCCGACGCGCGTGACCGACGCCGCGACCGCGCGCGCACCGGCGCCGGCCACGGTCAGGGTGACGTTCGCGGTGCACTTCGGGCCCGCGGCGGGGCAGCTCACCTGCAGGCCGGTGTCGAGGCGCAGCGAGCCGCCGGACGTGAGCAGCCGGCCGTGGGCGACCTCGAGGGCGGGCATGTCGAGCGACGGAGCCGACGAGACGATCGCGAAGGGCTGCGCGCCGTGCGTGGCGTCGAACGTGGATGAGCCCGACGTGCTCTGCGTTGTGTTGGAGCCGCCCCCGCTCCCGGGGCCCTGCGCCGGCGGCGCGGACGGGTTGTAGACGGCGATGCCGCCGAGGCCCAGCCCGGCGGTCCAGCGATCGAGCCGCTGGCCGCTCGCGATGTCGTAGCGCGCGAGCAGGCCCGCCAGGGTGCCCATCCAGAAGGACGTGCCGTCGGCGTCGAGGGCGGCGAAGCGCCCGCTGGTGCTGGGCGGATCGCTCGGGTTGGCGAAGTTCATGGCCCGGGTCCCCGACGCGTCGAGGAGCTCTCCGTAGGTGTCGCACGTGACGGCCACCTGGCCGTTGGGCCGAACGCGCAGCTGATCGCAGATGCCCGCGCCGCCGAACAGCGGCAGCTGCGTGTTGGTGCACACGTCGTAACGCTGGATCTCCTCGCCGCCGTCGAGGCCGTAGTAGATCGTGCACTGGTCGGCCGCGAGGTCCAGGCTGTAGACGGCGCGGCCGTACGTGTAGCCCGTGGCGGCGACGTCGTAGCTGCCCAGCGGATGGCCGGTCAGGTCGAACTTGCGAATCGTCCCACGGCCCGTGATGTTGTCGCCGGTGGACGGGGCCCCTGCGAGGTAGACGTTCCCGGCCCTGTCGACGGTGCAGTCGCCGACCGGGGTCACCGACGCCCATGCCGAAGCGAGCCGGGTGCCGGTGCTGTCGTAGAGCCCGGTGCCCGGCGCGACGAGGTGCTCGCCCAACGGATCGAAGCAGAGACGGCTCGGCGCCGGCGCTGTCGGGGAGCGTGCCCTTCGCTGTCCCATCGGGGGCGAAGCGCGCGATGACGCTCGGCGCGCCGACACTCGCGAGCACGTCGCCGCGCTGGAAGCCGTCGGCGGTCGCCGCCTGCGCCCCGACCGTGAGGACGGCGGCGAGAACGGCGGCGATGGCGTAGGCCGGACGCATGACCCTGGGAAGCCAACGCTGAGGGAGTCGCCCTGCTTGCGCGGTGATCTCACTTCCGTCCCGGTCGCGGCAACGACGCGCCGACCACGGAGTCCCAGCCGCGGTCTGGCAGGACCGCGTGGAGGGCAAGCAGCGCCCGCGCCGACGGCGTGACCGTGTAACGGGCGCGAGGGCGCTTGGCGTTCAGCGCATCCTCGATGCGCTCGGCGACCGCCTCCGGCGGACCGCCGAGCTTGGAGAGCAGGCCCTTCTCGTAGACGTCGCGCGAGGCCTCGCCGACCGCGCGGTTGAACTCCTCGTACGGTCCGTCGGGCGCCGAGGCGGCGCCGAGTCCGCGCACGGCCGCGTCGCCGAAACCGGAGGTGATGAGGCCCGGCTCGATGACGATCACGTCGACGCCGAAGCTCTTGACCTCGAAACGCAGCGCATCGGAGATCGCCTCGACCGCGTGCTTGGTCGCGTGGTACAGGCCGCCGCCCGGGAACGTGAGCTTCCCGCCCATCGATGAGAGCTGCACGATCTTGCCCCACCCCTGATCGCGCATCCCGGGCAGCACCAGCCGGCACAGGGCGAGCGGGCCGAAGACATTGGTCTCGAACTGGGCGCGGACGCGATCGTCGGGGATCGACTCGACGGCGCCGGACTGGCTGTAGCCGGCGTTGTTGATGAGCACGCCGACGGCGCCCTCGGCGTCGACGACGGCGTCGACGGCGGCCTGGCGCGACGCCTCGTCGACCACGTCGAGGGCCAGCGTGCGGCAGCCGTCGGCCTCGAGCGCGGCGAGCGTCTCGGGCCGGCGCGCGGTCGCGTAGACGGTCCAGCCCGCCCTGGCCAGGCGCGACGCAGTCGCGGCGCCGATGCCCGAGGAGCAGCCGGTGATGAGCACCGCGCGCGACGGATTGCTCATACCGCGCCCTCGTGCCCGCAACGAACCACGCCTTCTAGGCTATCCACCCACCCGGCGGCGGCGCGGCTTCCCGCGCCACGACCGCCGGCTCAGCCGAGCACCTGCTCGACCAGCCGCTCGGCGTCGGTGGCGGCCTTCTCCAGGATCGGTCCCCGGCGCTCGAGCTGGCTGACGGGCGGCGTCCCGGCCGGCGGACGCAGACCCAGCACGTGGGGCGGCCCGGCGCCGGCGTCGCCCGAGCGCCGCGCGATGTCGGCGACCGTCGTCTCGTAGTCGCCGAGCCTGGCGCGGTAGAGCGTGACGAGTGCCGGGTTGAGCTGACGCAGGTGGCGCTCGATGAAGCGATCGGCCAGCCTCGAGTGGCTCTTGCGCAGCACGTCGTACGGGCGCGTCTGCAGGGCGAGGACGTGCGTGGCCCCGGCGGCGAGCGCCTCGGCGACCGGGATCGGCGAGGCCAGGCCGCCGTCGACGAAGCGCCGGCCCTGGAAGGTGACCGGAGGCCCGCCCGCCCACGGCATCCGGCTGGAGGCCAGGATCGCGTCGCACAGCTCCTGCTCGGTGCGCAGGCCCGACAGGTCGGCTGCCGCGGCCGACGCCACGTCGACGGCCACGCAGTGCAACTCGATCGGGCTGTCCACCCCGCGCTGGTGGCGCCCGGCGTCGAGGTCGGGCGCGTCGTAGCCGAGGACGTAGTCGACGCTCATGACCGGCCGTCCCCAGAGGACGCGCGCCGGGTTGACGAACGACCGCGACGCGAAGGGTCCGTGGTAGGCGGCGGCACAGCCGCGGGCCACGCCGGCCACCAGCGCGCCGCCGTTGATGGCGCCCGCCGACGAGCCGACGACCAGGTCGAAGCTCGAGGTCAGGCCGAGGCGCTCGAGCGCCGCGGCCATGCCCGCCGAGACGACCCCGCGCATGCCGCCGCCCTCGAGCACGAGCGCGACGCGGTGGGGATCGCGGCGCGCTCCCGGGGCCGATCCGGCCGCCGCGCGCCGGCGCAGGACGTCGACGACCGGGTGCGACAGGTCCGGCGCGATGGCGGCGTCGGCGTGCATGAGACGCGCCATGATCGAGCATTCGCGCGGTCAGGCGGCGAGGGAGCCCGCGCGGTACTCGCGCGGGCTCACGCCGCGCACGCGCTTGAACGCCGTGCTCAGCGCGAACGGGCTGCCGTAGCCGACCTGGTCGGCCACCGAGCCGATGGTGGCGCCGGGCTCCCGCAGCAGGTCGGCGGCCAGCGCGATGCGCCATCCGGTGAGGAAGGTCATCGGCGGCTCGCCGACGAGGTCGTTGAAGCGCCGCGCCAGCGCGGCGCGCGAGACGCCGGCCGCGTCGGCCAGCGCCGCCACGGTCCACGGGTGCGACGGGTTGTGGTGCAGCATGCGCAGCGCGCGGCCGACGACGGGGTCGCCGTAGGCGCGGTACCACGCGGGGGCGTCGGCCTCGGGGCGCGCGAACCACGCCCGCAGCACCGCGATGAGCAGGAGGTCGAGCAGGCGGTCGAGGACTGCTTCCTGCCCCGGGTCGTCCTTGACGATCTCGTCGGCCATCAGGCCGACGAGCGGGGTCTCCCAGGCGTCGTCGGGCAGGACGAGCAGCGTCGGCAGCGCCCGCAGCAGGCGCCGGCTGACCTCGCCGTCGAGCTGGTAGGTGCCGGTGAGCATCACCGTCGCGCCGTCGGCGGCGTTGCCCCACGTGCGCACGCCCAGGTCCATCATCTGCGCGACCTCTTGGCCGTCGGGCGTCGTGCAGCGCTGGCCGGGGAGGATCACGGCCTGCGGCGCGGTGGCCGGGTCGTCGGCCACCGTGTAGGGGTCCGGGCCGCGCATGATCGCGACGTCGCCGTCTCCCAGCCGGACCGGGGCGCGGTCGTCGGGCACGATCCAGGCCTCGCCGCGGACGACCGCGACGAGCGTCAGCGGCGCCTCGTCCTCGATCCGCAGCGACCACGGCGGGTCCATCGTCGAGCGCAGCAGGAACGCCCCGCGCGCGCGGGGCCCGTCGAGAAGTCCGGCGACGGCGTCCATGCGCAGATCCTAGACGCTCGCGCATGAAGTCGCGTGATCCGGCCATGGACAGTCTCAGGCAGTCGGTATTGACTGGCGGCATGATCACTCCAGGCCAGACGCTCGAGAACCCGGTCACCGGCGAGCGCTTCACCTTCACCGACACCGCGGGCAGCACCGGCGGCGAGCTGCTGGCGTTCGAGCTCGCGCTGCGCCCCGGCGGCGCGGTCCCCATCCCCCACGTCCACCCGATCCAGACCGAGCGCTTCGAGGTCGTCGCCGGCCTCATGCGCTTCCGCCTCGGCCTGCGCCGGCGCCTCGCCGGCCCGGGCGATGTCGTCGAGGTCGCGCCCGGGGTGGTCCACGGCTTCACCAACGCGGGCGACGAGGACGCGCGCGTGCGCGTGGAGATCCGCCCCGCCCTGGCCATGGAGGCGATGCTGGCCGACGTCGTCGCGATGGCCCGGGCCGGGCGCATGACGCGCCGCGGCCTGCCCCGCAGCCTGCGCGACCTCGCCGTGCTCGCGCGCACCTACGACCGCGAGGCGCACGCCCCGCTGCTGACCGTCGGCCTGCAGCGCCTGCTGCTCGCCCCGCTGGTCCTCTCCACGCCGCACGCGCGATGAGCCGGACAAGACAGCAGCTTTGGAGAAGACACGGGCGCGCCCCGGGTCTACCTTGGCCCGCCCAACGTCCCATCACCGGAGGCACGCATGACCATCAAGCAGCTGACCCACGTCAACGTCTGGGTCCACGACCAGGACGAGGCCCTGGCCTTCTACACCGAGAAGCTCGGCATGGAGCTTCGCGACGACGTGACGCTCGCGGAGCTCGGCGGCTTTCGCTGGCTCACGGTCGGCCCCGTCGGCCAGCCCGACATCGCACTGACCCTCATGGCCCCTCCCGGGCCGCCCGTGTTCGACGAGGACACGAACGCCAAGCTGACCGAGCTGATGGCCAAGGGCGCGGCCGGCGGCCTCTTCTTCTCGACCGACGACTGCCAGGCCAGCTACGAGGAGCTCAAGAGCCGCGGCGTCGAGTTCAGCGAAGAGCCCTCGCAGCGCCCGTACGGGATCGACGCGGGCTTCCGCGACCCGTCGGGCAACTCGATGCGCCTGGTCCAGTCCACGTCCTAGCGAGCGACCGCGGTGGCCGGACCGTCCTTGGCCTCGAGGTCGACGCCGGCGCCGAGCAGCTGCGACGCGGTCGCCGCCCGCCCATGGCGCTCCTCGTAGGTCGTCAGCGCGGCGGCGACCTGGTCGAGGCGCGTACCGAGGGTGAGCGCGACCGCGTCGGAGACCCGGCAGCGCCCGAGCCGCCGATAGGGCAGCTCGACGTCGTACACGCGGACCGGCGAGCGATCCTCCGCAGCGGGCACCTCGCCCAGGTGATTGGCGGTGAAGGGCATCTCAGCGCGTCCGGCCGGCGCGGTGGAGGCGGGGCGCGTCAGTCGCGATCGCGCAACCCGCCCGCCTGCTGGGCGCGGCGCAGCCGCGCCTCGGCGCCCTGCACGGTTCGCTCGAGCTCACGCAGCCGGGCGAGCCGCGTCGGCCGCGAGCCGTACATCTTCGCCTTGTAGAGGTCGTAGCGGTGGCGGTGGTAGCGGGCCTCCGCCAGGAGCTCCTCGGTCGACGGCGAGCCGGACATCACAGCCCCCGTCTGCGCGCATCCTGGGCGAGGTCGATCGCCATCTGCTCGGGCTCCATGCGCGCGCGCAGCTCCTCGTGCTTCTCCTCGGCCAGCTGCGCCTGGCGGTAGACGGCGTCCTGCAGACCTTCGAGCGCCGCCTCGAGGTGCGTGACGCGTGCCTCGAGCGCCTCCGTCCGATGCTCCCAACCGTCTTGGGCAGCCACTGCTCAGTCCTCCGTGCCCGTGTGGACGGGCCGATCGCCTGACGGCCACGTTACTCCCTTTGGCGCGGGCCTCCGCGCCGGACGGGTTGCCGGCCAGGCGTGGAGTGCCCACGTGAGGCAGGGCACCGCTCGGCCGGCGGATCGTTCGTCGCCTGCGGGGTCATCGCCTGGCCCATCGCGTCGCGGCGCTCGAAGGCCGCCTGCGCGTGTCGAGTCCGGTGGGCGCCGGGACCGTGATCACCGCGGAGCTGCCCGTGCGGGTCGCGAGCGAACCTCAGGCGTCGAAGGCGAAGACTGCGTACGTCTGGCGCTTGGTGACCATCTCGTGGCCGTCGGGCACGCAGATCGCGTAGCGGTCGCCGAAGTCGAAGATGGCGTGGACCGTCTCGCCGCCGAGGTCGTCCTCGCCGACGCACGTCTCGCAATCCGCCCCGCCGCGCCGGCAGCTGAGCTTGTAGATCCGCAGCGATCTGGGCGGGCGGCCGACGTCGAGCTCGGCGCGGTCGCGCAGGTCCTCGTACGCCTGATCCGCCTGCTCGCCCTGCGGCGCTCCGGGGACGAAGAACGCAGTCATGTTGGCGCGCCACCTCTCTCAAAGGCGATCTGCAGCGATCGCGTCCCCCCACGGTACCGCGTCGCTCGCGACCTACCGCCTGAGCGCCGGCGCCGTGCTGCGGCGCACGACGAGCTCCGGCGCGATGGTCACCCGCTGCGGCTGCTGGCCCGTGTCCTGGATGAGCTCGAGCAGCAGGCGCAGGCTGCTGCGCCCCATCTCGCCGAAGTCCTGGCGCACCGTGGTCAGCGGCGGGGTGAAGTACTGCGCCTCGGGGATGTCATCGAAGCCGACGATGCTCACCTCACGCGGGATCTCGCGGCCGCGCTCGTGCAGCGCGCGCAGGACGCCGAGCGCCATCTGGTCGTTGGCCACGAAGATCGCCGTCACCTCGAGATCGCCGGCCAGCTGCAGGCCGACCCGGTAGCCCGACGCCGGGCTCCAGTCGCCCACCAGCACGGGCGGAACATGCGCGCCGGCGGCCTCCAGGGTGGCGCGCCAGCCGTCGACGCGCTGCTGGGCCTCGAGGAACTCGCGCGGCCCCGAGACGTGCCAGACGGTCTCGTGGCCGAGGTCGAGCAGCAGCTGCGTCGCGTTCACCGCCCCTGCGAACTGGTCGACGGCGACCAGCGGGACCGAGTTGGGGCGGCCGGCCTCGACCGCGACCAGCGGGATCCCCGCGGGCAGGTTGACGAGCGCGTCGGCCGCGCCCTCCTGCGGCGTGATGACGAGGATGCCGTCGACGCCCTGGACGCGCAGGCGCTCGACGGCGCCCAGCACGGAGTTCCGGTCGAGGGCGAGCAGGCTGACGATGGTGATGAAGTAGCCCGCCGCGTGCGCGGCCTGTTCGATCGCGAACAGCGTCGAGCCGGGCCCGTACAGGGTGGTGTCGAAGCTCACGACCCCGAGCGTCCCCGAGCGCCCGGTCACCAGCGCGCGCGCCGCCGGGTTGGGACGGTAGTCCAGCTGGCGCATGGCGGCGAGGACGCGCTGCTTGGTCTCGGGCCGCACGTGCGTGCTGTCGTTGATCACGCGCGAGACCGTCTGATGCGACACGCCGGCGAGCTTGGCCACGTCGGCCATCACCGCCGTCCGACGACGGCCATCCCGAGTTGCGCTGATGTCGCGTGGTGGGGTCATGTCGGAGCGCCGGATGTCGAGCGGGAGTATGCAGCCAAAGGATGTCCCGCGGACCGCAAATTGTCTGTTAGCGTTCACAATTGAGCGGATTCGGCCTGGAACATGTGCCGTCGCGCGGGTCGTGAGGACTCCCTTCTCGGGCCACGTTTCGATGCGTCCGTTTCCGCATGCTAGAGCCGGTCGGCCGGGACTCCTCCTCCTGCGGCCGACCGGCTCGATGGTGACGCGCGGCTTGACACGGCCAAATGTGACCGATAACAATCGCACGGGAGACAGCACAAACGGACGTGTCCCGTCCGTGGGTGCGCTGTGGAGGGGGGCGGCGATGGTGTCGTCCCGAAGGAGGGTCGTCCGGCGCCTGCCTTGCGAGCGTCTGTCGCGCCTCTGGCCCGGTGTCCCCACCCCGCGAGGGCGACGCGTGCCAGAAGGGAGTTAGAGGTGCCTGACGAGCCAGTTCAGCGGCCGGACCTTGATGCGGCCCATGAGGTGATCGAACGCCTCGAGTGGGCCGATGGCAAGCAGGAGGACACACCGCACAAGCGGTGGAGGGACATGTCCCGGCGCACCGCGCTGACCGGTGGAGCAGCGGGCGTGGCCGCCTTCATCCTCAACGCCTGCGGCGGCGGCAAGAAGACGTCCTCGACGGGCACCACGGCGGCCGCGGCCGCGGGCACGCCCGCCGCCGGCATCTTCGGCTCGCAGCCGAAGCTGAAGTTCGTCCTGGTCAA
The DNA here is from genome assembly GCA_963807305.1 of uncultured Actinomycetes bacterium. Classification (GTDB taxonomy): domain Bacteria; phylum Actinomycetota; class Thermoleophilia; order Solirubrobacterales; family Solirubrobacteraceae; genus JAOPZW01. Next base: position 1,020,278 of record CAWEBN010000005.1, on the reverse strand, counting down.
CCACGTCACGACGAACCCGTTCTTCGTGCCGACGAAGTACGGCGCCGAGGACGCGTGCAAGTTGCTGGGCTGCAGCTACCAGTGGACGGGCTCGCAGAGCAGCAACGTCAACGAGATGGTCAACGCGTTCAACAGCGCGATCACGGCCCAGGCGAAGGGCATCGGGGTGTGCCTCGTCGACCTCAAGGCGTTCAACGGCCCAACCGACAAGGCGCTGGCGGCGAAGATCCCGGTGGTCGGCTACAACGCCGACGCCGCCGGCAACAACCGGCTGGCCTACATCGGCCAGGACCTCTTCGTCTCGGGCCAGCGGATGGGCGATCACATCGTGGAACTCGTCCCGTCCGGCGACGTGGCGCTCTTCATCGCCACGCCGGGCTCGCTGAACATCCAGCCGCGCATCGACGGCGCGCAGGACACCATCAAGAAGAAGGGCAAGGGGATCACGCCGCATGTGATCGCCACCGGCGCCGACCTCCCGAAGGAGCTCTCGACGATCGACGCCTACTGGCAGGGCCACCAGAACACGAAGGGCATGTTCGCCGTCGACGCCGGCAGCACCGAGAACCTGGCCAAGGTGATCAACAAGTACAAGCTGCGCGACAAGGGCGTCAAGGGAGGCGGCTACGACCTCACGCCGAACACGCAGAAGTTGCTGGCCGCAGGCCAGATCGACTTCACCATCGATCAGCAGCCGTACCTGCAGGGCTTCCTGCCGATCCTGCAGCTCTACCTGTACCAGGCGTCCGGGACGCTGACCGGCATGGCCGACGTCAACACGGGCCTGAAGTTCCTCGACAAGGACACGGTCGTCCCCTACAACAGCACGAAGTCGCGGTTCGAGGGCACGTCATCGTCGGCTGGTGTAACCAAGAGCTGACCAGTGGCCGTCGAGACCGGCAGCCAACCTCCGCCCACCGAGAGCACCGAAAAGGGCCCGGCGACCAGCCGGGCCCTCGCCTCCGGCGCCTGGACGCTCCTCAAGCGCTTCCTGACGCTGCGCGAGGGAAGCGTGATCGTGATCACGGTCCTCACGATCCTGTACTTCTCGGTCACTCTCGAGCAGTTCGCCACGAGCGGCAACTTCAAGACGCTGCTGCCGTACTTCGCCCCCGTGGCCATCCTCGCCGCCGGCGAGGTCTTCCTGATGATCAACGGCGAGATCGACCTGTCGATCGGAGCCGTCTACCTCTTCTCGCCATTCATCTTCTACGAGTTCAACAACGGCGGCATCCCGCTGATCGCCTCGCTCATCCTGGCCATCCTCGCGTGCATGGTCATCGGGCTCATCAACGGGCTCTTCACGGCCGTGGTCGGCATCAACTCGTTCATCACGACGCTCGGCATGCTGTTCACCGTCTCGGGCTTCACGTTGATCATCTCGCACGCCCAGCCGGTCGACACGCCCGGCACGGACGTCGCGCACGTGACCACCTTCGCCAGGATCTTCGGCGCCGGCACCTATTCGGAGCTGATCTGGGCACTCGCGATCATCATCGTGCTGCAGATCCTGCTCACGCTGACCCGCTGGGGCGTGTACACGGTCGCCGTCGGCGGCAACCGGCTCGGTGCCGCCGAGGCCGGCGTGAAGGTCCGGCTGGTCATCATCCGCAACTTCATCCTCTGCAGCACGTGCGCCGCGCTCGTCGGCGTGCTCGAGGCGGTGCGCACCAGCTCGGTCCAGCCCGATCCCGCCGGCGCCAACTCGGTCCTCTTCGACGCGATCTCGGCCGCGGTCATCGGCGGCACGCTGCTGGCAGGCGGCTCGGGCACGGTCGTCGGCGCGCTGATCGGCGCCATGTTCCTCGGCGTCCTGCGCGACGGCCTGATCATCAAGGGCGTCAGCGCCGACTACCTGAGCTTCTACCTGGGCCTGGCGATCATCATCGCGATGACCGCCAACACGTACGTCGGACGGGTGCGAAAGGGGTCTGGCGTTGGCTGACACGGGCATCACCGGCGAGCACATCGTCGCGCCGACCGCGGCGGCCGACGACGTCCTGCGCGTCGAGCACCTCTCCAAGCGCTTCGGCCCCGTCACGGCCTTGCGCGACATCAACATGCACCTGCGCAAGGGCGAGGTGCTCGGCCTGCTCGGCGACAATGGCGCCGGCAAGTCGACCTTGGTGAAGATCATCTGCGGCTTCCAAAAGCCCGACGGCGGGCGGATGTTCCTGCGTGGCGAGCCCTACGAGCCGCGCAGCGTCGACCAGAGCCGCGCGCTCGGGATCGACACGGTCTACCAGGACCTCGCGCTCGTCGACGAGCTGTCGGTCTTCCACAACATGTTCCTGCGGCGCGAGAAGGTCCACAGCCCGGTGCCGTTCCTGGCCAACCGCATCATGCGCAAGGAGACGCGGGAGGCCCTCGACGACATCGGCGTGAACATCCCGCGGCTCAACGTCCCGGTCGCGCGCCTGTCCGGGGGTCAGCGTCAGGCGATCGCGGTCGCTCGGACCGTGCACTCCGAGGCCGACATCCTGCTGCTCGACGAGCCGCTCGCCGCCATGGGCGCCAAGGAGGGGGCGCTCATCCTCGACCTGATCGCCCGCCTCAAGGAGGAGGGCCGGTTCTCGATGATCATGGTGCTCCACAACTACGTCCACGTGCTGACCGCGTGCGATCGCGTCTGCCTGATCCAGGATGGTGTGATCTCGCTTGACAAGCCGACGTCGGAGACCTCGGTGGAGGAGCTGACCGAGATCGTCGTGGACGAGTACCGGCGCGCGCGCCGAGCGGCCCGAGCCGCCGGGGGTTGAGCCATGGCTGGTCCCGAGTGCGTGATCGGCGTCGACTTCGGGACGCTCTCGGGGCGCGCCGTGGTCGTCTCGGTCGAGGACGGCGCGGAGGTGGGATCGGCGGTCCACGATTACGCACACGCCGTCATCGAGCGCGAACTGCCGGCGTCAGGGGAGCGCCTGCCGCCCCAATGGGCGCTGCAGGACCCCGAGGACTACATCGACGTCCTGCGCGAGGCGGTGCCCGCGGCCGTCGCCGCGGCCGGCATCGAGCCCGACCAGGTCATCGGGATCGCGACGGACTTCACGGCCTCGACGCCCCTGCCCGTCCTCGCCGACGGGACCCCGCTGTGCCGGTTGGACGACCTGCGCGAGCGCCCGCACGCCTACCCCAAGCTCTGGAAGCACCACGCGGCGGGCGGGCAGGCCGAGCGGATCAACGCCGTGGCGCACGAGCGCGGCGAGCCCTGGCTCCCGCGCTACGGCGGGCTGATCTCGTCGGAGTGGGAGTTCGCCAAGGGCCTGCAGATCCTCGAGGAGGATCCCGAGGTCTACGAGCGGATGGACCGCTTCGTCGAGGCGGCCGACTGGATCGTCTGGCAGCTGTGCGGGCGCGAGACGCGCAACACGTGCACGGCGGGCTACAAGGGCATCTTCCAGGACGGCGGCTACCCGTCCGAGGACTACCTGCGCGCGCTTGACGAGCGCTTCGCGAACTTCGTCTCGGAGAAGATCGGCGGCCCGCTCGACGCGCTCGGCTCACGGGCCGGCGGCCTGACGGCGCAGGCCGCGCAATGGACCGGTCTGCCGGAGGGAATCGCCGTCGCGGTCGGCAATGTGGACGCGCATGTCACCGCGCCCGCCGCGCGGGCGATCGAAGCAGGTCAGATGCTCGCCGTCATGGGAACTTCGACTTGCCACATCATGAACGGTGACGCGCTCGCAGAGGTCCCCGGCATGTGCGGCGTCGTCCAGGGCGGGGTCACGCCGGGCCTCTGGGGCTACGAGGCCGGACAGAGCGGGGTCGGCGACATCTTCGCCTGGTTCGCCGACCACGCCGTCCCGCCGCGCTACCACGAGGAGGCCCGCGCCAAGGGCATCGACCTCCACGACCACCTCTCCCAGCTGGCCGGCGAGCAGGAGGTGGGCCAGCACGGGCTCGTCGCGCTGGACTGGAACAACGGCAACCGCTCGGTCCTCGTCGACCACGAGCTCAGCGGCCTGATCGTCGGGCTGACGCTCGGCACGCGCGCCGAGGACGTCTACCGCGCGCTCATCGAGGCGACGGCCTTCGGCACGCGCAAGATCATCGAGACCTTCGAGGCATCCGGGCTGCCCGTGCGCGAGCTGATCGTCGCCGGCGGCCTGCTCAAGAACCCGGTGATCATGCAGATCTACGCCGACGTGACGCGGCGCCCGCTGCACCTCATCGGCTCCGAGCAGGGGCCCGCCCTGGGGTCGGCGATGCATGCGGCGGTCGCCGCCGGGGCCTACCCGGACATCTACGCCGCCGCCGGCACGATGGGCAGGCTGCGCCGCGACGTCTACGCGCCCGACGAGTCGCGCGCGGCCGCCTACGACGCGCTCTACGAGCACTACTCGACCCTGCACGACCACTTCGGGCGCGGCGGCGACGACGTCATGCACGCGTTGCGCCACATCCGCCCGCGCGAGGTGGCCCGTGGCTGACGAGCTCGCCGAGCTGCGTCGCGAGGTCTGCGCGCTGCACTCGGAGCTTCCGCGCCACGGACTGGTGACGTGGACGAGCGGCAACCTCTCCGCGCGCGTCCCCGGCGAGGAGCTCATGGTCATCAAGGCCAGCGGAGTGCCCTACGCCGAGCTCACGCCCGAGGCGATCGTCGTCTGCGACCTGGACGGCGGCCTCGTCGAGGGCGACCTGGCGCCCTCCTCCGATGCCGCCACCCACGGCTACATCTACCGCCACCTCGACCACGTCGGCGGCGTCGCCCACACCCACAGCGCCTATGCCACCGCGTGGGCCGCGCGCGGCGAGTCGATCCCGTGCGTGCTCACCGCGATGGCCGACGAGTTCGGCGGCGAGATCCCCATCGGCCCGTTCGCCCTGATCGGCGGCGAGGACATCGGCCGCATCGTCGTCGAGACGCTCACCGGCCACCGCTCGCCGGCCGTGCTCCTGCGCAGCCACGGCGTGGTCACCCTCGGCCCCGGCCCCCGCGACGCGATCAAGGCGGCGGTGATGTGCGAGGACGCCGCCCGCACGGTGCATCTCGCGCGGGTGCTCGGCGATCCCATCCCGCTCGCCCGAGAGGACATCGATGCGCTCTACGACCGCTACCAGAACGTCTACGGACAGCGCTGAGGGCATGCCGCCCGCCCCGCCCCGTCCGCGCATCGGGCTGCTGGGCATCATGCAGGCCCTCTACGACGACATGCTGCCCGGCATCACCGAACGCCAGGCCGCGTACGCGCGCGAGCTCGGCCAGGCCCTCGCCGGCGTCGCCGACGTCGAGGTCGGGCCTCCGGCCCGCGACCGCGACGACATCGACCGCATCGTCGCGGACTTCGAGGGCCAGGGGCTGGACGGGCTGCTCGTGGTCATGCTCACCTACGGCCCGGCCATGCGCGTGGCGCGTGCGCTGTCGCACACCGAGCTGCCGATCTGCCTGGCCAACGTCCAGCCCGTCCCGGGGGTCACCGCCGAGTGGGACATGGCGGACCTGACCTACAACCAGGGCATCCACGGCGCGCAGGACACGGCCAACGCCATGGTTCGCGCCGGGCGCCCGTTCCAGGTCATCACCGACGACTGGCACGCCGACTCGTTCGCCGAGGCGGTCGGCGACTGGGCGCGAGCCGCCGCCGCCGTCTCGCGCTGGCGCGCGCTGAAGGTCGCCGTCTTCGGCTACGCGATGAACGGCATGGGCGACATCCGCGTCGACGTCCACGCACTGCTGCGCACGCTCGGCCCCCAGGTCGACTCGCTCGCGCCCGGAGCCCTGCACCGCGCGGCCCAGGCCGTGAGTGACGACGACGTGCGTGCGCTGATGGCCGACGAGGACGCGCGCTTCGAGGTCGACCCGCGCCTGCAGGACGACGAGCGCGAGGACCACGCGCGGATGCAGCTCGGCCTCGAGACCCTGCTGCGCGAGGGCGGCTACGGCGCCTACTCGACGCACTTCGACGCCGTCGCCGACGACGGCCGCTTCGCGCGCCTGCCCCTCGCGGCGGCCTCGAGCCTCATGGCCAAGGGCTACGGCTACGGCGCCGAGGGCGACGCGCTGACCGCGGCGCTGATGACCGCCGGACGCGAGCTGCTGGGCGATACGCAGTTCACCGAGATGTACGCGATGGACTTCCCGAGCGACTCGATCCTGATGAGCCACATGGGCGAGGGCAACTGGGCGCTGGCGCGCGACGATCGCCCCGTCCGGCTCATCAAGCGCCCGCTCGGCATCGGCGGCCTCGGCGACCCGCCGACCTTCCTCTTTCAGTACGCGACGGGCCCGGTGACCCTGGCCACGCTCGTGTCGCTCGGCGGCGAGCGCTTCCGGCTGCTGGTCTCGGAGGGCGAGATCCTCGACACCGACGAGCTGCCTGCGCTCGAGATGCCCTATGGGTTCTTCCGTCCCGACTCCGGCGTGCGCGAGTGCATGAACGCTTGGCTGCACCTCGGCGGCCCACACCACCAGGTCCTCAACCCGGGGCGCCAGGCGGCGGCGTGGCGGACCTTCAGCGAGCTGGCGGGCCTGGAGTTCGCCGTGGCGTGAACCATGGCTGCGATCACAGAGCCCCCCACCGGCGCGCAGTTCGAGCTGCGCCGTGGGCGCCAGCGGCTGGTGGTGACGGAGATCGGCGCCGGGGTGCGCTCGTGGACGATCGGTGGCCACGAGCTGCTTGCGAGCTTCAGTGCGGGCGCGTACGACGCCGCCTTCGCCGGGCGCGTGCTCGTCCCATGGCCCAACCGGGTGCGCGACGGACGCTACGCCATTGACGGCGTCGAGCACCGCCTGGAGATCTCCGAGCCCGAGCGCGGCAACGCCCTGCACGGCCTCGTGCTCCAGAGCCGCTGGCGGGGCGTGCGCACCTCGCCGCGGCGGGTGTCGCTCTCCTACGCGCTGGCGCCGCGGCCGGGCTATCCGTTCGAGCTGGCGCTCGCGGTGTCCTACGAGCTCGCCTCGGGCGGCATCGTGATGACGCTGCACGCCACCAACGTCGGCGCCGAGCGCGCGCCGTTCGGCGCCGGCCTGCACCCCTACCTGACGCCGGGCGCGACCGACGTCGACGACATGGTCCTCGAGATCCCCGCGCGCTCGCACGTGCCGGTCGACGACCGGCTGCTGCCCTCCGGCCCGGCCGAGCCGGTCGACGGGACCGACCTCGACTTCCGCCGACCGCGGCGCCTGGGCCCGCTGCGTGTGGACACGTGCTTCGGCGAGCTCGGCCGCAGCCCGGCCGGCGTCGCCCGCGTGCGGCTGGGGACCAACTCCGGCCCGGGCCAGCTCACCGTCTGGATGGACGAGCGCTTCCGCTTCGTCCAGGTCTTCACCGCCGACGCCGCCATCGCCGTCGAGCCGATGACGTGCGCCCCCGACGCCTTCAACACCGGCGACGGGCTCGTCGTGCTCGAGCCCGGCGCCTCCTTCACCGGCCGCTGCGGCCTGATCGCGGCCGGCCTCTAGATGGCAATGGCACCCATCTCTCTCATCCATCCACCCCAGGAGGAGTCATGAAGAACCGCCTCACCTCGAGGCATCTGCGCATCGCGTTCTTCGCGATGCTCGTCATCCTCGTCGCCGCGCTGCTGCTGGCGCCGGTCGGCGTGGCGAAGCGGCCCAAGCAGCACCGCCACGGGTCGTTCCACGGCCACAACAACCAGGGCCTGAGCGTCACCAAGGAGACGGCGTTCGGCACCTTGCCGCCGACGATCGACAGCGGGAAGTCCGTTGACCGCTACACGCTGACCAACGCGCGCGGCATGACCGTCAGGATCCTCACCTACGGCGGGATCATCCAAGAGGTCGACGTGCCCGATCGCCACGGGCAGGAGGCCAACATCACGCTCGGCTTCAAGGACCTGGCGGGGTACACGAGCGACGCGTACCTGAAGAGCAACCCGTACTTCGGCGCGCTCATCGGCCGCTACGGCAACCGGATCGGTCCCGTCAATCGCGTCGCCGGTCAGCCGCCCGGATTCGTCCTCGGCGCCAACACCTACACGCTGGACAACAACAACAACGGGGCCAGCCTCCACGGCGGCTTCGAGGGGTTCAACCGCAAGGTGTGGACCGCCGCGCCGATCGACACCGGCAACACGGTCGGGGTCAAGCTGACCCTTCACAGCCCGGCGGGCGCGGGGTGCACGCCGAGCCAGAACGCGACTCCGTGCACCGGCTACCCCGGCGACCTGGACGTCGAGGTCGACTACACGCTCGACAACAACAACGCGCTGAAGATGCACTACACGGCGACCACGACCGCGCCGACGGTGATCAACCTCACCAACCACGCCTATTGGAACCTGGCCGGTGAGGGCTCGGGCACGATCTACGACCACCAGCTGTTCCTCAACGCCGACCACTACACGCCGGTCGACTCGATACTGATCCCGACGGGCGACATCACCCCGGTGGCGGGAACGCCGTTCGATTTCACCCGCTTCCACGCGATCGGCGAGCGCATCCGCCTCGGCGACCCGCAGCTGAAGATCGGGCGCGGCTACGACCACAACTGGGTCCTCAATGCGCCCAAGCACGCCAGCCAGCTCAATCTGGCGGCCGTCCTCATCGACCCGTCGAGCGGCCGGCGACTGACCATCCTGACCAAGGAGCCCGGGATCCAGTTCTACTCCGGGAACTTCCTCGACGGCACGCTCTACGGTGCGAGCGACCGCCAGTACCGCCAGGGCGACGGGCTGGCCCTCGAAACCCAGCACTTCCCCGACTCGCCGAACCACGCGAACTTCCCTTCGACGCGGCTCGACCCGGGGCAGACCTACGACACGACGACGGTGTACGCGTTCTCCGCGGGAGGCGGGAACCGGCACCACTGATCCATCCATGCCGTCGCGGCCCCGGCCTCGCGCCGGGGCCGCCGGCCGGTCGCCGCTGGGCGTTGCGACTGCGGTCGCGGCGTCGCGGCGTGCCGTGGCCGCCCAAGGCGGCGCCCGGCGCGACCTTTCCGCCCGCGCGAGCGGCGCCGCGCAGCGCTTACTGCTGCATCGAGGGAAGGGGAGCAGCGGCGGTCGGACCTCCGCGGCTCCTCGCAGGGCACGGCGGCGCGGCGGCAGTGCGTGAGCGCGCGGCGGCAGCGCCGGGGCGCGGGGCGCCATCCCAGCGGCTCGGCCCGCGCAGTCTCTGCGCGAATCGCGCCGGTTTCGCGGCATCTCGCCGGGGCGGCCGGAGGGAAGTGCGCGTTTGACAGAGATTATTTAGGTCAATCTCGACCACCCCCTCGGGCGTCTCCAAAGACTGTTGCGAGCCGCTCGCGGCTGCGCCCCGAAGACGCGCGCGACTGAGGAAGACGGCGCGCGCTCCGAGCCGCCCCCACCTCGCTTCCCCTCGGTGATGCTGTCAAGGCGCCGCGCAGTGCAGCAAGCATCCGCGGACGAGGCCGCGAAGCGCCGGCGGGCCCGCGCGTCGCGGCACATGTGAGGCATGCCACCGACACAGCACGACAAGGGCGCCGACTTCCGGGGCCTGCACGAAGGTGACCCGTTCGTCATCCCCAACCCATGGGACGCCGGCTCGGCCAAGGTCCTGGCAGGCCTGGGCTTCAAGGCGCTCGCGAGCACGAGCTCCGGGTTCGCCTTCACCATGGGCCGTCCCGACGGCGCCGCCACGCTCGACGAGGTCGTCGAGCACGCCGGCGCCCTCGACCGGGCGACGAGCCTGCCGATCTCCGTCGATCTCGAGAACGGCTACGGGCGCGCCGCGCAGGACGTCGCGCGGGCGGTGGCGCGCGTCGCCGGAGCCGGCGCCGTCGGCGCCTCGATCGAGGACTACGACGCCGGCGAGGGGATCTACCCGCTGGAGGACGCCGCGCAGCGGGTCGCGGCGGCCGCCGACGCCGCGCGCGGCCTCGACGTCCCGTTCACCCTCACCGCGCGCGCCGAGAACCACATCCGCGGCAACCCCGACCTCGAGGACACCATCGCCCGCCTGCAGGCCTATGAGCAGGCCGGGGCGGACGTCCTCTACGCCCCGGGCCTGCGCAACGCGCAGGAGATCCGGGCGGTGTGCGACGCGGTGTCCAGGCCGGTCAACGTGCTCGCGCACCGCGGCCTGACGCTGAGCGAGATCGTCGCGGCGGGAGGGCAGCGCATCAGCGTCGGCGGCGCCCTGACCTGGGCGGCCGTCGGAGGGCTGGTCGCCGCGGCCGAGCGGATCCGCGACCACGGCGACTTCTCGGCCCTCGCCGCACCGCCTCAGCTCGGCGAGTGGCTGTCCGCCGGCGGTTAGTTCGGCGTGAGCTCCTGGATGCGCAGCAGGTTGCCCGCGGGATCGCGGAAGGCACAGTCGCGCACACCGTACGGCTGCTCGGTCGGCTCCTGGACGACCTCGGCGTCGCTGGCCTGCAGCCGCGCGAAGGTGCCGTCGAGGTCCGCGGTGGCGAGGTTGATGCTGGCGTAGGTGCCCTTGGCCATCATCTCGGCGATGGTGCGGCGCTCGTCGTCGGTGATGCCCGGGGTGGCCGCGGGCGGATACAGGACGATGGACGTGCCGGGCTGATCGGCGGGCCCCACGGTGATCCAGTGCATCCCGTTGTATCCGACGTCGTTGCGGACGTCGAAGCCGAGGGTGTCGCGGTAGAAGGCGAGGGTCGCGTCCGGGTCGTCGTGCGGGAGGAAGGTCGCGTGAATGGTGATGTCCATGGCGGCCATGCTAGGTGCGGCTCGGTGACCGCGCTTCTCGATTCCTGATCGGTCTGGTCACCTGTTTGGCGACGCATGGCGGCATCCCGGCTGTCGCCTGTGCCGCATGGTGGCGGTAGGCGCTCGGCGGCACGCCGACCAGTTCGGTGAAGCGAGTGCTGAAGGTGCCCAGCGACGAGCAGCCGACCTCGAAGCAGACCTCGGTGACGCTGAGATCGCCACCGCGCAGCAGCGCCATCGCGCGCTCGATGCGCCGCGTCATGAGGTAGCTGTAGGGCGATTCGCCGTAGGCGAGCCGGAACTGGCGGCTGAGGTGGCCGGCCGACATGTGCGCGCCGCGCGCGAGCGCCTCGACGTCAAGCGGCTGCGCGTACTCGCGGTCGATCCGGTCGCGGACGCGGCGCAGCAGCGCGAGGTCGCGCAGATGCTGTGCCGCGGCGGGTGTGCTGGTCACGTGGGAAATCGTGGCACATGCGACCGCCTCGATCAGCTGCCGACGTAGGCCGCGAGGTGCTCGCCGGTGAGGGTGGAGCGGTCGGCGGCGAGAGCGGCGGGAGTGCCCTCGAAGACGATCCGGCCGCCGTCCTGACCGGCACCGGGGCCGAGGTCGATGATCCAGTCGGCGTGCGCCATGACCGCCTGGTTGTGCTCGATGACGACGACCGACTTGCCGGAGTCGACGAGCCCGTCGAGGAGGCCGAGCAGCTGCTCGACGTCGGCGAGGTGCAGACCGGTGGTCGGCTCGTCGAGGACATACACGCCCCCGCTCTCGGCCCAGGTGGGTGGCGAGCTTGAGCCGCTGGCGCTCGCCGCCGGACAGCGTGGTGAGCGGCTGGCCGATGGTGAGGTAGCGCAGGCCGACGGCAGCGAGCCGCTCGAGGATCTTGTGCGCGGCCGGCAGCTTCGCCTCGTTGGTAGCGTCGCCGAAGAACTCCGCGGCCTCGGACACCGACATCGCGAGCACCTCGCTGATGTCCCTGCCGCCGAAGGTGTACTCGAGAACGGACGCATCGAAGCGCTTGCCCTCGCACTCCTCGCAGGTGGTGGCGACGCTCTGCATGATCGCCAGCTCGGTGTAGATGACGCCGGCGCCGTTGCAGTGGGGGCAGGCACCCTCCGAGTTGGAGCTGAAGAGGGCCGGCTTGACGCCGTTGGCCTTCGCGAAGGCCTTGCGGATCGGATCGAGCAGTCCGGTGTACGTCGCCGGGTTGCTGCGTCGCGAGCCGCGGATCGCCCCCTGATCGACCAACACCACGCCGTCGCGGCCGGCCACCGAGCCCGCGATCAGCGAGCTCTTGCCCGATCCGGCGACGCCGGTGAGCACGACCAGCACGCCGAGGGGGATGTCGACGTCGACGTCCTGCAGGTTGTTGGTGCCGGCGCCGCGCACCTCGAGCGCGCCGGACGACTCGCGCACCGACTCCTTCAAGGCCGCACGGTCGTCCAGATGGCGGCCGGTGATCGTGTCGCCGGCCCGCAGCTCGTCGACGGTGCCCTCGAAGACCACCTCGCCACCCACCGAGCCGGCGCCGGGGCCGAGATCGACGACGTGGTCGCCGATCGCGATCGTCTCGGGATCGTGCTCCACGACGAGCACCGTGTTGCCCTTGTCGCGCAGCGCCAGCAGCAGGTCGTTCATCCGCTGGATGTCGTGCGGGTGCAGGCCGACCGTCGGCTCGTCGAAGACGTAGGTCACGTCGGTGAGCGACGAGCCGAGGTGGCGGATCATCTTCGTGCGCTGGGCCTCGCCGCCCGACAGCGTGCCCGACGGCCGGTTGAGCGCGAGGTAGCCGAGCCCGATCTCGACGAACGAGTCGAGGGTCTCCTGCAGCGCCTCGAGCAACGGCGCCACCGACGGCTCGTCGAGGCCACGCACCCACCCGGCGAGGTCGGAGATCTGCATCGCGGAGACGTCGGCGATGCTGACGCCGTCGATCTTCGACGATCGCGCCGCCTCGCTGAGCCGCGTGCCGTCGCAGTCGGGGCAGCTGGTGAACACGACCGCCTTCTCCACGAAGGCGCGGATGTGCGGCTGCATGGCGTCGACGTCCTTGGACAGCATCGACCTCTGGATCGACGGGATCAGGCCCGCGTAGGTCAGGTTGATCCCCTCGACCTTGATCTTGGTCGGTTCCTTGTAGAGCAGGTCGTGGAGCTCGCGCTTGTTGAACTTCTTGATCGGCTTGTCCGGATCGAAGTAGCCGCAGCCGCGGAAGATCCGGCCGTACCACCCGTCCATGCTGTAGCCGGGGATCGTGAGCGCGCCCTCGTTGAGCGACTTGCTGTCGTCGTAGAGCGCGGACAGGTCGAAGTCGCTGACCGAGCCACGGCCTTCGCAGCGCGGGCACATGCCGCCGGTGCGGCTGAAGCTGGCGCTCTTGGTGATGGTCTTGTTGCCGCGCTCGACCGTGATCCCGCCGCTCCCATGGGCGGAGGCGACGTTGAACGAATACGCGCCGGGCGAGCCGATGTGCGGCTTCGCGAGCCGGCTGAAGAGGATGCGCAGCATCGCGTCGGCGTCGGTCGCGGTGCCCACCGTCGAGCGGGGGTTGGACCCCATCCGCTCCTGGTCGACGCTGATCGCGGTCGTCAGCCCCTCGAGGACGTCGACCTCGGGCCGCGCCAGCGTCGGCATGAAGCCCTGCACGAAGGCGCTGTAGGTCTCGTTGATCAGCCGATGCGACTCCGCTGCGATCGTGCCGAACACCAGCGAGCTCTTGCCCGAGCCGGAGACCCCGGTGAACACCGTCAGACGGCGCTTCGGGATCTCGACGCTGACGTCCTTGAGGTTGTTCACGCGCGCGCCATGCACGCGGATCAGGTCGTGGCTGTCGGCATCGTGGCGCGCGGGCGACCGCGTGTCCGTCCTCGTGGCCATGGAAGAGCCGGTCATGTCCAGTCCCACTGCGCGGTCGTGATGTCCATGACGGTCATGCTAGGTGCGGCTCGGCAACCCCGCTTCTCGATTCCTGATCGCCCTGGTCACCCGCACTGCGGCGCTAGGTGCCCACGAGCGCCTGATAGACGAGCGGGCGCATCCCGACCCAGGCGTCGTCGGAGCCGAAGAGGACCTGCGTGAAGAAGAGCACGGTCATCTCCGCGGCGGGATCGACCCAGAACGCGGTCCCGGCCGCGCCCTCCCAGCGGTACTCACCGGCCACGGACAGCGTCTTGGCCGCGATCGGGTCGACGAGCGGGGACAGGCCGAGCCCGAAGCCGTAGCCCTCGTTGATGACGAGGTCGAGCAGCGGGCGCCCGAACTCGGTCAGCGTGGCGTTGCCCGGCAGGTGGTTGGTCGTCATCAGGTCGACGGTGCGCGGCGCCAGCAGGCGCACGCCGTCGAGCTCGCCACGGCGCAGCAGCATCTGCGTGAAGCGGTGGTAGTCGGCGGCGGTCGAGGCGAGCCCGTGCCCGCCGGCGAGGAGCTTCGGCGGCTCGGCCGAGATCACGTCGACCCCGGGATAGGGAACGGCGGTGGCGGTCGCCGGGTCGTGGGCGTAGAGCGCGGTCATCCGCGGGCGGTCGGCGTCGGAGACCGCGAAGCCGGTGTCGGGCATGCCCAGCGGCTCGAAGATGCGTTCCGCGAAGAACTGGTCCAGGGAACGGCCAGACACGACCTCGATGACCCTTCCCAGCACGTCGCTGGAGACCGAGTAGTTCCACTCGGCGCCCGGCTCGAAGAGCAGCGGCAGCCCGGCCCACACGTCGCAGGCGGAGGCGAGGTCGTGGTCGGGCGGCGGGTCGAGGAAGAAGCCCGCCGCGCGATACGCCTCGTCGACCGCGTTGGCCTGCTGGAAGCCGTAGGTGAGCCCGGACGTGTGCGTGAGCAGGTGCCACACGCGCATCGTCTCCGCCGCCCGGGCCGTGACGGGCGCGGCCGCCATCCCGTGGCGGTACACGCGCAGGTCGCCGAACGACGGGATGAACTTCGCCACCGGGTCGAAGAGCGAGAGCGCGCCCTCCTCGTAGAGCATCATCGCCGCGACCGCGGTGATCGGCTTGGTCATCGAGTAGATACGCCAGATCGTGTCGGGCTCGACCGGCAGGCCGGCCTGCGCGTCGCGCTGTCCGCGATGCGACACGTGGGCGATCCGCCCGCCGCGGGTGATGACCAGCAGCGAGCCGGTGTGGCGCCCGGCGGCCACGAAGCCGTCGAGGTAGGCGTCGAGCCGCGCGAGGCGACCGGGATCCAGCCCGACCTCGTCCGGTGCGACCTCGGTCGCCAGTGCCGTCGTCGTCGCCATCCGTCGTCTCCTCCCTCGCTCGCCTGCGGGCCGGATGGCCGAGCCTACGTGATGCGGGTAGCTTCACCGACGGATGACCGACGTCGACCCCGCGTCGCTGACTCCCGGCGAATCGGGGGAGCCGCCGAGGAACGCGCCCGACCCGCCCCACGGCCCGCGGCGCCCCGGCGCGAAGGCCGGCATGGCCGCGTTGACCGCCGGCGCGCTCGGCGTCGTCTTCGGCGACATCGGGACGAGCCCGCTCTACGCGCTGCAGACGGTCTTCTCCGCCGACCACCACGCCGTCCGCCCGACCGAGTCCGGGGTCTACGGCGTGATCTCGCTGGTCTTCTGGACGATCACGATCATCGTCTCGATCAAGTACGTGACCTTCATCATGCGCGCCGACAACGAGGGCGAGGGCGGGATCATGGCCCTCATCGCCCTCGTGCAGCGGGGGGTCAGGCTCGAGCACCGCTGGGCGAAGCGCACGCTCGTCGCCCTCGGGATCTTCGGCGCGTCGCTGTTCTACGGCGACGGGATGATCACGCCGGCGATCTCGGTCCTCTCGGCGGTCGAGGGCCTCGAGGTGGCGGCGCCCTCGATGGAGAGCCTCGTCGTCCCGATCACGCTCGTGATCCTCACGGTCCTCTTCGCGGTCCAGCGCTACGGGACCGGCGCGGTCGGGCGGGCCTTCGGGCCGGTCATGGGGACGTGGTTCGCGCTCCTGGCCGTGTCCGGGCTGGGCAAGGTCGTCGCACACCCCGGGATCCTGCGCGCGATCTCGCCGTCCTACGGGATCAGCTTCCTCGTCGAGCATGGCCACACCGCGTTCATCGCGCTGGGCTCGGTCGTGCTCACCATCACCGGGGCGGAGGCCCTGTACGCGGACATGGGCCACTTCGGCCGCAGCCCGATCAGGCGCGCGTGGTTCGCCGTGGTCTTCCCGGCCCTGATCCTGAACTACATGGGCCAGGGGGCGCTCATCCTCGACTCGCCGCGCGCCATCGACAACCCGTTCTTCCTGCTCTTCCCGCACTGGGCGCGGATCCCGATGGTCCTCGCCGCGACCGCGGCGACGGTCATCGCCTCGCAGGCGGTCATCTCCGGCGCCTTCTCGGTCACCCGCCAGGCCGTGCAGCTCGGCTTCCTGCCGCGGCTGACCATCCGTCACACCTCCCATGAGGAGGTCGGCCAGGTCTATGTGCCCGCCGTCAACTGGGGCATCTTCGCAGCCGTCGTGGCCCTCGTCGTCGGCTTCGGCTCGTCGGCGGCGCTGGCGTCGGCCTACGGCATCGCCGTGACCGGCACCCTGGCCATCGACACGTTGCTGTTCTTCGTCGTCGTGCGCCACGTGTGGCACAAGCCGCTGTGGATGGCCGTGGCGGGGTGCACGCTCTTCCTCACCGTGGACCTGACCTTCTTCTCGGCCAACCTGACCAAGGTCCTGCACGGCGGATGGTTCCCCCTCACGATCGCCCTGCTCATCTTCGTCGTGCTCACCACGTGGCAACGCGGCCGCGAGATCGTGACGCGCAACCGCACCGAGGAGGAGGGGCCGCTGCGCGACTTCGTCGAGGAGGTCCGGGACCTC
The DNA here is from genome assembly GCA_963807305.1 of uncultured Actinomycetes bacterium. Lineage (GTDB taxonomy): Bacteria > Actinomycetota > Thermoleophilia > Solirubrobacterales > Solirubrobacteraceae > JAOPZW01. Next base: position 1,003,871 of record CAWEBN010000005.1, on the reverse strand, counting down.
GATCCGCCCGTCTACCGGGCCCCGAGCACGGGCGTCTTCCTCAACGCCAACATCGAGACCACCCCGCTGGCCCTGCGGGCCAACCTCGAGCACAACCACACCGTCCACGCCTGCGTCGTCATCATGTCGATCGAGACGCTGCGCGTGCCCCACGTTCCGCCGGACGAGCGCGTGACCGTCGACGACCTCGGCTACCGCGACGATGGGATCACGCACATGACCGCACGCGTCGGGTTCATGGACAAGATCGACGTGCCGGCCACGGTACGCATGGCGGCCGAGCACGTGGAGGGCAAGCTCGACCTCGAGAATGCCTCCTACTTCCTCTCGCGCATCTCGCTCGTCATGACCGACGCCCCGGGGATGGCGCGCTGGCGCAAGCGGCTCTTCATCGTCATCGCGCGCAACGCGGCCAACCCGGTCGCGCTGTTCGGCCTCCCCGACAGCCAGACGGTGGTGCTGAGCGCGCACGTCGAGCTGTGATGGACGCGCCCCGCGTGCTCATCCTCTCGGCCTCGATCGGCGAGGGCCACGACCTCCCGGCCCGCGTCATCGCCGACGGCCTGCGCCAGGAGCGCCCGGGCATCCACGTGCGCATCGAGGACGGGCTGCTGGCCATGGGCTGGCCGATCGATCGCGCCGTGCTGGGCGGGGCGCGGATGGAGTCACGGGCCGGCGAGTTCCTCTTCGACGCCCTGTACTGGCTCTACGCGCAGGTGGCGCCCACGCGGCGCCTGGGCGGCTGGCTGCTCGAGACGCTGGGCGGCCCGCGGCTGCTCGCGCTCATCGCCGCCGAGCGGCCCGACATCGTCGTCGCCACCTACCCGGGGGTGAGCGAGGCGCTGGGGCGCCTGCGCCGGCATGGACGTCTGGACGTGCCGGTGGCGTCGGCCATCACGGACCTCGCCGGCCTGCACTACTGGGCCCACCCGGGCATCGACCTGCACCTCGTGATCCACCGCGAGTCGATCGAAGAGGCGCGGGCCATCGCGCCGGCGAGCCGGATCGTGTGGGCCAATGGCATGTGGTCGCCCGCCTTCCTGCAGCCGCGCGATCGCGCCGACGCGCGCCGCGCCCTCGACCTGCCGGCGGACGGACCCGTGATCGTGGTCTCCGGCGGCGGCTGGGCGATGGGCGACCTCGAAGGCGCGGCCGAGGCGGCGCTGCGCGTCGACAGGGCGACGGTGGTGTGCCTGTGCGGGCGCATCGAGGAGGTGCGCGCGAGCCTGGCCGCGCGCTTCGCGGGCGAGGGCCGTCTGCGCGCGATCGGCTTCACCGACGCGATGGGCGACTGGTTGGCAGCGGCCGACGCGCTCATCCACTCGACCGTAGGGCTGACGGTGCTCGAGGCGATCATCCGCGGTTGCCCGGTCATCTCCTACGGCTGGGGGCGCGGGCACATCCGCGCCAACAACCATGCCTACCGGCGCTTCGGCCTGGCCGAGGTCGCCACCACCCGCGCCGAGCTCGACGCCGCCCTGCGGCGAGCGCTCGCCCATCGGCCCGAGCCGGACCTCTCGCTCACGCGGATTCCGAGTGCGGCAGCGGAGATCCTGGCGACGGCGGGACGATGAACTTCGACACCGGCTGCGAGGCGGCCAGCAGGACCGCCCCGGCGACGACCGCGAACAGGCCGACGACGAGGACCGCGCCTCCCAGCGGCGTGGCGCCCCAGTCCTCGCCGCCGACGACCGCCACCACGACGACGGGCACGACGATCTGGAAGGCCAGGACGATCGGTGCGACGCGCGTCGCCGGCAGGCGCTGCAGGGCCGACATCTCGCTCAGGGTGGCCAACCCCCCGGCCGCCGCGGCCAGCGCCGCGACGCCGATGGCGACGGCCCAGCGCTCGTCGGCCAGCTCGCCGGCCATGAGCTTCGCGGCGAGCGCGGCCACGCTGTCGGCGGCGCCCGTGGACACGACGGCCAGCAGGCCGGCCCCGCGCCGGCGCATCGCGTAGGGCGCCAGCGCCACAGCGGCAAGGGCGACCACGGCGATGATCATCCCGGTACCACCGGCGACCGTGCTGCGGTCGGGCGCGGCGACCGCCAGGCACGCGATCCCGGCGACCACGAGCGCGACTGCGACCAGCTCGCGGCGCCCGACGGGCTCGCCGAGGACACGGACGCCGAGGAAGAGCAGCAGCAGCAGGCCGAGGGCCAGGGTCGGCTGGACGAGCGCCACGGGCGCGAGCGAGAGGGCGAGCACCTGCAGCGGCCAGCCCAGCAGCGACAGCACGGTGGCGCCGAGCCAGCGGACGTTCCTGACGAGCTGGCCGATCAGCGAGACGCGCAGAGCGTGGCGCGCGCCCACACCACGCGCCTGCAGCGCCTGGAAGGCGTAGCCGGTCTCGTAACAGGCGGCGGCCAGGGCGGCCACCGCGAGACCGGCGGCCGTCGATGCGCTCATCGCTGCGACGATCCTTCCATGCGTCCCGCCATCTTCGCGCTCGGCGCGGTCGCCGCAACCTGGTCGGCCCCGGCGGCGGCCCCACACGCTCCGGCGCTGGCCGCCGCTCTGCGCATCGCCAGGCGCGTCGAGGGCGCTCGAGGGGTGGCCCTGACCTTCGACGACGGGCCCCATCCGTCCGGCACGCCGGCGGTGCTCGGCGCGCTGGAGCGGGGCGGCGCGCGCGCGACCTTCTTCCTCGTCGGCGAACAGGTGCGCCGCGACCCGTCGCTCGCGCGCGAGATCGTGGCGGCGGGGCACGCGGTGGCCCTCCACGGCGACCGCCACCGCTGCCAGCTGCGCCTGACCCCCGCCATGCTCGATGACGATCTCGCGCGCGTGGCGGCGACGGTGGCCGAGGCCACCGATGTGGCGCCGACGCTCTATCGCCCGCCCTACGGGGTCTTCAGCGCCGCCGGCCTGGCGCTCGTACGCCGCCGCGGCTGGCGCGACCTGCTGTGGTCGCGCTGGGGCTGCGACTGGAGGGCGCGCACGACCAGCGCGGCCATCGCCCGGCGCGCGACGCGCGACCTGAGCGCGGGCGACGTCATCCTGCTCCACGACGCCGACACCTACAGCGCCGCGGGGTCGTGGCGTCGGACGGCGCAGGCACTGCCGGCAGTGCTGGAGGCCGTCGAGCGGGCGGGCCTGCAGACCGTCGCGCTCTGAAGACCGCGCCCTACGCCCGGTCGGCGGCCAGGCGCTCCTCGCCCGTGCGCCGCAGGCGCAGCCCGGCGTCGGCGATCGCGATGGCCAGCGCGCCGCCGGCGAGTCCGAGCAGGACCCTGGACTCATCGGGGCCCGCGAGGTTCAGGACCTCGCGGAACTCCGACATGTAGACGAGGACGAGGCCGACGGCGGCGAGCGCCCATCCCGCGAAGGTCCAGAGCGCTTTTCGGGGGCCGTCGAGCGCCATCGCCAGGTAGCCGGCCAGCGTGCTGACGCTCAGCACCGCGATGGTGCGATCCGACGCGGCCGTCAGGCCGACCGCGCTCACCGCGGCCAGATAGGCCGCGAGCCCGCCGGCCACGGCGAAGACCGTCAGCCACGACAGGACGAGGGATGCCAGCCGCGGCGCGAGCCGCGGGCGGCGCCGGAAGCGCCGCGCCTGCTTCGCGGGCGCCGGCGCGTCGGGCTCGGCCGCGGCGCGACAGTGCCAGTCCACGTAGCGGCGCAGCCCCTCCGAGAACGAGGTGGCGGGTCGCCAGCCGAGCTCGGCGGCGGCGCGGGCGCCCGAGATCTCCGCCCCGGCGAAGTCCGCCGCGCGGGCGCTGGTGTGGACTATGTCGACGGCGCCGAGGACGTCTCCCACCGCGTCGGCGATCCCGCGGATGGTGACGCTCTCCTCCCCCACGAGGTTGTAGACGCGGCCGCTGGCCTGCGGCTCGAGGCCGCGGACGACGCCGTCGGCCAGGTCCTCGACGTAGACGAAGCGCCGCGACTGCAGGCCCTCGCCCGCGATCGTCAGCGGCTCGCCGGCCAGCGCTCGCCGCACGAAGATCGGGATCACGCCCGCCGGCCGTGCGCGCGGCCCGTAGGGGATGCCGAAGCGCAGGACGGTGCAGTCCAGCCCGTACAGCGTCGTGTACGAGCGGCAGTACATCTCCCCGGCGAGCTTGGTCGCCGTGTAGAGGTGGTCGGGCAGCTCGATGGTGTGGTCCTCGTCGACCGTGCCCGTGGCGTCGCCGTAGACCCAGATCGTGCTCGCGTAGACGACCCGCGAGACGCCCGCGCCGCGCGCGGCCTCCAGCACGTTGAGTGTGCCGCGCGCGTTGACCGACTCGGCCTCGGCCGGACGCAGCGCGACGTCGTCGACGTCGGCCGCGGCGGCCAGGTGTACGACCGCATCGCAGCCGCGCATCGCCTTGCGCAGGGCCTCGCGATCGAGCAGGTCGCCGAGCACGGAGTCGACGTCGCCGGGCTCGTGGTGCGAGGACGGGCGCACGTCGAAGATGCGCGGCTCGATCCCGGCCGCGAGCAGCCTGTCGACGACGTGCGAGCCTATGAACCCGGCTCCACCGGTGACGAGGACCCTCATGCGTGCGCTCCGTTCGTGGGCTGACGGTAGTACAGCGGCGCGCACCAGTGGTGCTCGCCGACCCAGTCGCTGTTGGGCAGGTCGTCGCCGGTGCCCATGATGCGGTGGCAGGGCTCCGCGTAGACCTTGCCCGTCGAGCGCTCGATCGCGTCGAAGACGATGTACTTGTAGAGGCCCGAGACCATCCCGTCGGGCAGTTCGAGGCGACCCGGGTGGACCGGATCGAGGTGCTCGCGGGCGATCGCGTTCTTGGTCGCCACGATCTCCTCCATGCGCTCGGTCTGGACCAGCGCCAGCGCCGCGGTGAACTCGCTCATACGGAAGTTCAGGCCCGCGACCGCGTGGTCGGGCTTGCCGTAGTTGCGGTAGGCGCGAGCGAAGTCGAGGACGTCGTCGCGACCCGAGACGAGCACGCCGCCCTCGCCCGTCGACACGGTCTTGGTGGCGTAGAACGAGTACACGCCGGCGTCGCCCCACGTCCCCGGGCGCCGGCCGTGCCACTGGGCGCCGTGCGCGTGGGCGCAGTCCTCGACGAGGAAGACGCCCTCGGCGGCGCACAGCGCCGCGATCTCCCGGATCTCGAAGGCGAGGTGGCCGCCGATGTGCACGAGCAGCGCGGCCTTCGGCCGGTGTCGGCGCAGCTTGGCCTCGAAGTCGTGCAGCGACGCGCACAGGTCGTCGCGGTTGCAGTCGACGAAGATCGGCCGGCCGCCCGCCCCCAGGATGGCCAGCGGCGTGGCCATGAAGGTGTTCGACGGGCACAGCACGGCCTCCCCGCGGACCCCGGCGAACTCGAGCGCCGCGAGCGCGCCTCCCGCCCACGAGCCGGTCGCGACGGCGCCCGCGCCATTCCAGGCGGCCCAGGCGTCCTCGAAGCGCCGCGTCATCGCGCCCTCGGACCATTGCTCGGAGTCGATCACCTCGTCCCAGAGCGCATGCAGACGCTCTCGATCGCGACGATCGAAGCCGATGGCAAAGCGCGAGAGCTCGGGAGCACCGGCGGCCAAGGCGCAGTGAAGCTACCAGCCACGGCAGCGGCTGCGGGCCGCCACCCCCCCACCAATAGTCACTCCGCCGGGGCGATGAGTCCGGTCTCGTAGGCGTAGATGACGGCCTGCACGCGGTCGCGCAGGCCGAGCTTGCCCAGCAGGTTCGAGACGTGCGTCTTGACCGTCGCCTCCGAGAGGACGAGCGCCTCGGAGATCTCGGCGTTGCTCAGGCCGGCCGCGAGCATGCGCAGGACCTGCTGCTCGCGATCGGTGAGCGCGGCGAGCGTCGCCGGCTCGCGCGAGACGGCGGCGGGCAGCCGGCGCCCCACCTGGTCGAGCAGCTGGCGGGTGACCGCCGGCGAGAGCACGGCGTCGCCCGCGGCCACCGAGCGCACGGCGGCGACGACCTCCTGCGTGGGCGCGTCCTTGAGCAGGAAGCCGCTGGCGCCGGCGCGCAGCGCGTCGATGATGTACTCGTCGAGCCCGAACGTGGTGAGGATGAGGACGCGCTGGCGCGGCAGGCGCCGCGTCGCCTCGATGCCATCGATCCCGGGCATGCGGATGTCCATGAGCACGACGTCGGGCGCGTGCTCGCCGGCCGCCTGCACGGCCTCCTCGCCGTTGCCGGCCTCGGCCACCACGACGATGTCGCCCGTCGCCTCGAGGACGGCCTTGAAGCCGGCCCGCATCATCGGCTGGTCGTCGGCGATGACCACGCGCAGCGGGCTCACGCGCGCCCCTCGCCGTAGGGCAGCACGGCGTTGACCTCGAAGCCGCGGCCGTCGCGCGGGCGGGCGACCAGGGTGCCGCCGAACATGGCCGCGCGCTCGCGCATGCCCACCAGCCCGTGCCCGCCGGCAGCGGCGGGGGCGGCGGTGGCGCCGGCCGGGGCCGAGCCGCGGTCGCCGCTGTCGACCACGCTGAGCTCCAGGGCCCGCGGGCGGTAGCCGACCGTGACACTGGCCTGCGCGGGCCCGGCGTGCTTGCGCACGTTGGTGAGCGCCTCCTGGACGATGCGGAAGGCCGACAGGTCGAGGCTCTGGGAGAGCTCGCGCGGCTCGCCCTCGACCGCGAGGCGGACGTCGAGGCCCGCGGCGCGCGACTGCTCGAGGAGCCGGTCGAGGTTGGCCAGACCCGGCTGCGGCGCGCGCTCGGCGGCGTCGTCGCCGGTGGTGCGCAGGAGCGCCAGCGTGCGGTGCATCTCGGCCATCGTCTGCCGGCCGAGGTCGGCGATCCCGTCGGTCGCCTCGGCAACGCGCTCGTCGGGGACCGTCGCGCCGAGCGCCTGGGCCTTGACGACGATGAGGCTGACGTTGTGCGCGACGACGTCGTGCAGCTCCTGCGCGATGCGCACGCGCTCCTCGGCCACCGCGCGGTCGGCCAGCAGCTCGCGCTCGCGGTCCATCCTCTCGGCCCGCTCGTGCAGCGCGTCGAGCGTGGCGCGCCGGGCGGCGAAGTAGAGGCCGAGGGCGACCGCCGCCGCGCACTGCACGGCGAAGGCCACCATGTCGCCGAAATAGACCGGATGCCCGTCGGCGACGGCGTCCAGGGCGTTGCCGGCGACGAGCACGGCGGTCGCGACGGCCGTCGTGCGCCACGGCCGCGTCGAGGCGATCGTGTAGAGGACGACCAGGACGGCCAGCGCAGCGGCCCCATCGGGCTTCGCGACGATCGCTCCCACGGCGGCGACGGCCAGCGCGGCGAACGGCCAGCGGCGGCGAAACAGGACGGTCAGGACCGCGACGACGGCGATCGCCACCTGCCAGGGCCGGTCGTCGTGGACCGCCTCGGCTACGGCGGTGCCGATCATCGGCACGGCAAGGACGGCGGCGAGCGCGATGTCCTTCGTGCGCTCCGACGGGCGTCGCACCCATTCGGGCAGGGCCGGGAACACGCGCTGAGCGTATCCCCGGCCCCGTGGCGCGTGGGTCAGATCTCGCGGGTGCTGGTGCGCCATGCGCCGGCGGCGAAGGCGGCGACGACCCACGCGGCGGCGACCGCGACGGCGACGCCGAGCGTGGTGTGCACATCGGCGTTCGCGTGGCCGATGCGCGCCAGCGCGACCGTCGGGATCGCCTGGCGCACGTCGCCCAGGAACGAGATCCCGACCAGCATCTGCGCGATGGCCAGGTTGAACGCGAGCACGATCGCGATCACGGGGCCGCGCGATCCGATGAGCGCGGACAGCCCGACCGCGACGGCGCTGCTCAGCGCCGCGGTGGCCAGGAGGCCGGCCGTGCCGGCCAGGATCGTGGCGGCGGTCGGGGCGGCCAGCGGGCCCGCCAGGCCCACTGAGGCGCCGGCCATGGCGGCCGCCGAGAGGGCGGCGAGCGGCAGGACCACGGCCCACGCCCCGGTGACGCGGGCCCCGAACAGCGCGATGCGCGAGCGCCCGGTCGCGGCCAGGTCGCGGAAGACGCCCGATTCGATGTCCTGGGCCCCGGCCGTCGAGCCGACGATGGCGCCCGCGACGATGGTCAGCAGCATCACGACGTTCATGGCGTCCTTGAAGCTCGCGGCGCCGCCGGCCGGACCGTACTTGCCGGGATTGCCGGCGTGCTGGATGGCGCTGACGCCGAAGGCGAGCGCGATGACGCCGAGGGTGATGGCGGCCGCGATGGCGAGCATGCCCCGCCGGCGGCGCAGCTTGAGCACCTCGGCGCGGATCAGTCGTAGGTCGAACATCAGGAACGGTCCTCCAGGCGGGTGGTCATGGTGAGGAAGCGCTCCTCGAGCGATGAGGAGACGGGCGCGACGCGCTCGACGGCGACGCCGTGGTCGAGCAGGCGCCGCAGCAGCGCGGTGACGATCTCGCGATCGACCGGCGCCTCCGGGCCGAGGGTCACGCGCAGGCCGCCGTCGTGATCGGCGGTGCGGCTGACGCCGGGCACCGCGGCCAGCAGCTGAACGGCCTCGACGGGGTTGGCGCAGACGATGTCGATGGCGCGCGGGCCGCCGCGGACGAGCTCGTGGATGGTGCCCTGTGCGACGACGCGGCCGTCGTCGACGATCGCCGCCACGTCGCAGGTCTTCTCGACCTCGTCGAGCAGGTGCGAGGAGAGCAGCACGGTGCGGCCCTCGGCGACGAGCTCGCGGATGAGGCCGCGGAACTCGAGGATGCCGGCGGGATCGAGCCCGTTGAGCGGCTCATCGAGGATCAAGAGCTCGGGATCGGTCAGCAGGCAGCGCGCCACGCCGAGGCGCTGGCGCATGCCCAGCGAGTAGCCCTTGACGCGGTCGTCGCCACGCGCGCCCAGCCCGACGCGCTCCAGCGCGCCGTCGATGCGGCCGTGGGCCGCGCGGTCGCGGGCGGCCGCGTGGATGTGGAGGTTCTCGCGGCCGGAGAGGTGGGGATGGAAGCGCGGCTCCTCGATGATCGCGCCGACGCGCGCGAGCGCCGCGGCGCGCTCGCCGGGGAGGTCGTGACCGAGGACGCGCATGTGGCCGGAGGTCGGCTGGGCGAGCCCGAGGAGCAGGCGGATCAGGGTCGTCTTGCCGGCGCCGTTGGCTCCGAGGAAGCCGAAGGCGGTGCCCCGCGGGACTTCGAGGTCGACTCCGGCGAGCGCCGTGCGATCGCCGAAGCGCTTGCCCAGATCGGTGGTGTGGATCGCCAGGGCACCGCGGCGATCGGAGGCGGGAGAGGTCATGCCGCCACGTTATGCATGCGCCCTCCGGCGCACATCGGGCTCTGGGCGCAGCCGCGCGCAGCCGTGCGGATGAGGTCGGCGGGCGGGCTCATCCCATCGGATGAGCCCGCCGCCACGGGCGGTGGAGGGCTAAGCGGCCCTTTGCAGCCAGGTGGCGGCGGCCGGGACCTCGAGCTCGAGGGTCAGGCCGCAGTCGAGCTGCGCGTAGGCCCCGCCGTTGCGCAGGTGCTCCTCGAGCATGTCGTCGAGTGCGAGGCGGCCGATGAGCGCGTCGCACTCCCAGCAGCCGTTGGAGATGTAGCCGCCGGGGATGCCGGGGCTGTCGCGGTGGCGCAGCGGGCCGATGCCGCGCGCCGCCAGCATCCGCGGCTCGGCCGAGCTCGCGAGGGTCTCCGCGATGTCGGTGAAGGCGACGAAGCGGCGGCCGGCGGACATCTCGACGAGGACCCCGACGACGCCGCGGACCTTCGAGCGACAGCACCAGCAGCGATCGGTGATGGTCAGGACGCGGGCGCCTGTGAGCGAGACCGCGCCGTCACGATGCGTCTCGTCCGGCGTCGCCGCGAGGCGCCACCGGGCGATGGGTCCACCCCAACCCTCCATGGCGCACGCCTCGGCGTCCGACTCCGCCGCCTTGAGTCCGGTGGAGGCTCTTCAGCGATCCATAGGGGCAAAGCTCCACAAACCCTCCATACGGTGTTCAGACGCTGACGCTCTCCCCCGGCTCCGGCACCATCAGGCGATCGGCGAGTCCCGCCGCCGCGAACGCCGCGCGCAGCTCTTCGGCCCCCTGCGTGAAATGCGCCCAGCCCTCGAAGTGCACCGGTACGACGGCGCGGACGCCGAGGACCGCGGCCGCCTGCGCGGCGTTGTCGGCCGAGAGCGTGAGGTAGGCGCCGTCGAAGCGGCTCGGCAGGCTGACGCCGCCGCAGAAGAGGACCGCGAGCTCGATCGGGCCCGAGCGCTCGGCGATCGTCCGCACGACGTCGACCGAGGCGTTGTCGCCGCTGACGTACACGGCCGGGACGTCGTCGGAGGCGAGCACGAAGCCGATCACCGGCCCGGTGACGGGCTCGCTGCCCTCCGGACCGTGGAGCGCGGGCACCGCCGTGACCGTGACCGCGCCGCCGTCCGGGCGCTCGAGCTCGACGGTCGCCCATGGCTCGAGGCCGAGCGCGTTGCCGCCCAGGCGCTCGGCACCCGCCGTCGTGGTCAGCGTGCGCGCGGCGCGGGGCAGGAAGGCGCGACCGCTCGGGTCGAGGTTGTCGGAGTGGTGGTCGTGCGAGAGCAGGACCGCGTCGATGGCGCCGACGTCGTCGGCGGCCACCGCGGGCCCCGTCAGCTTGGTCAGGCCGCCCGCCTGCTCGCCGGGCGGATCGAAGGTCGGGTCGGTGAGCAGGCGCAGGCCGGCGTAGTCGAGCACGGCGGTGGGGCCGCCGACGAGCCTCAGGGTGAGCGTGGAGGGCATCGCGACATTCTGGCGTCCGGGCCTCGCTGGGCGCCCGCGGCCCGCTAGCTTGCCGGCGGTGTCGTCGCCGATCGCCTCCGCGGGGCCGCTGGTGGAGCAGGGCTCGATCGTCCTGCGCCTCGCCGACCCCGGTGGGGAGCTCGCGGGCGTGGAGCTGGCGACCGATCGCGGCTTCCCCATCGCCGCCGGGCCCTTCGCGCGCCAGGGCGACGGCTGGACGCTGCGGATCCCGGCGCCGCCGCTCGACCGCTTCGAGTACGCGCTCGCCGTGCAGCGGGCCGACGGCGCGCACGAGCGGTGGACCGATCCGGCCAACCCGCTGCGCGCGCCGGGCGCGTTCGGCGAGAAGTCGGTCGTCGAGCTGCCGGGCTACGCGGCGCCGGCCTGGCTGGGCGCCGAGCGGGTGGCGGGCCGCGCCGACAGCCTCACGGTCGCGTCGAGCGCGCTCGGCGCCGAGCTGCACGTCGCGATCTGGCGACCCGAGGACGCGCGGGACGACGAGCGCCTGGACCTGCTCGTCGCGCACGACGGCCCCGAGCTCGACCAGCTCGCACGGTTGACCGGCTATTGCGCCGCTCACATCGCCTCGGGCGCGCTGCCACGCCACCGCGTAGCGCTCGTCGGCCCCGGCGATCGCGACCAGTGGTACTCGGCGAGCGCCCTGTACGCCCGCGCGCTGGCCACCCGCGTGCTGCCCGCGATCGCCGATGCGGTCGCGGTGCGCAGCGCGGTGGGCGCGGGGGTCAGCCTCGGAGCGCTCGCCATGTTGCACGCCCAGCGTCGCTTCCCCGACGCCTTCGCCGGACTCTTCCTGCAGTCGGGCAGCTTCTTCATGCCGCGCTTCGACGCGCAGGAGTCGGGCTTCGTGCGCTACCGGCGGATCGTGCGCTTCGTCCGCTCGACCCTGCGCGAGCAGTCGCGCCGGACGGTGCCGGTGGGCATGACATGCGGCGCGCTGGAGGAGAACGCCGCCGACAATCGCGTCATGGCCCGGGCGCTCGCCGCGCAGGGCTACCCGGTCAGCCTGCACGAGGCCCGCGACCTGCACAACTACACGGCGTGGCGCGACGGGTGGGACCCGCACCTGACGCGCCTCTTGAAGGAGGCATGGCGATGAGGCGCGAGCAGGTCGAGATCGAGGCGCCGTCCATCGGCGGCGCGGGCACCGTGATCGGCTACGGCCATTACGGGCGCCCGGTGCTGCTCTTCCCCGCCGAGCAGGGGCGCGCCTGGGACCTCGAGGGCACCGGGATGATCGACGCGGTCGCCGACCTGATCGAGGCGGGGCGCGCGAAGCTCTACACCGTCGACTCCTACGACGGGGCCTCCTGGGCGAACCGCTCGATCCCGCTCGAGGAGCGCGCCCGCGCGCACGACGCCTACGAGGCGTGGATCGTCGAGCGCGTGGTGCCGGCCATCCACGCCGACCTCGCCAGCCAGCAGGAGATCCTCCTCGCCGGGTGCAGCATGGGCGCCTATCACGCGGCGAACTTCGCGCTGCGCCGCGCCGACCTCTTCCCCCTGGCGCTGTGCCTGTCGGGCACCTACGACCCTTCGCACTGGCACGGCTGGGGCGAGCGTGGCGACGCCGCCTACTTCCACAACCCCATGGACTACGTCGAGCACCTCGGCGGCGAGCACCTCGACTGGCTGCGCTCCCGGGTCAGCCTCCTGCTCGTCTGCGGCCAGGGGCAGTGGGAGGACACGACGGGCGCCCTGGACGGCACGCGCGCGCTGGCGGCGCTGCTCGAACGCAAAGGGATCCGTCATGAGCTAGACCTCTGGGGGTACGACGTGCCTCACGACTGGCCGTCGTGGCGCGCACAGCTCGCCCACCACCTGCCCCGCTTCTGCTGATGCCCGAGACCACCCATCACATCGGCCTGCTCCTCGGCACCGAGGACGACTGGCCCACCGCCTTCGAGACCATCGTCTCGCGCCTTGGCTCGATCAAGGGCGAGAACGGCTCGAGCCACCGGATCGACGTCGAGCGGCTGACCATCGAGCCCTTCGACCTGCGCGACAAGCCGCGCCACGAGCTGGTCGTCGATCGCCTCGCCTACTGGTACTACCACCCGCGCGAGTGGCTGAAGAAGGTGGCGATGATGGATGACGTCTACCTGCTCAACAGCCCGTTCACCTTCCAGTCGATGGAGAAGCACGCGGCCTACTGCGCGATGATCCGCTGCGGGCTGAAGGTGCCGCGCACGGTGCTCGTGCCGTTCAAGCGCCCGCCCGACAACGCGCGCTGGGCCTACACGGCGGCCCGCTACAACCGGCCGTTCGACCTCGGGGAGATCGCCGAGCGCGTCGGCTACCCGCTCTTCATGAAGCCCTACGACGGCGGCCAGTGGATCGGCGTCACCCGCATCCGCGACGAGGCCGAGCTGCACCGCGCCTACGACGCCTCGGGCGAGCGGCTCATGCACCTGCAGGCCGCGATCGACGGCTACGACGTCTTCGCCCGCTCGCTGTCGATCGGCCCCGAGACGATGGTCATGCGCTTTCGCCCCGAGGAGCCGCTGCACGATCGCTACGCGATCACCCACGACTTCCTCACGCCGGAGGTCGGCTCGGAGGTCGTCGCCATCAGCCGCCTGGTCAACGCCTTCTTCCGCTGGGAGTTCAACTCCTGCGAGTGCCTCGTGCGCGGCGACGAGGTCTATCCCATCGACTACGCCAACGCCTGCCCCGACGTCGGCCTCACGAGCCTGCACTACTACTTCCCGTGGGCGATCAAGACGCTCGTGAAGTGGTGCACGTTCTGCGTCGTCGTCGGCCGGCGCCCTCAGCTCGACCTCGACACGCGCCACTACTTCGAGGTCGGCGACCGCGACGATCTCACCTACCACGAGAAGCTCGCCGCCTATCGCAGGCTGGCCGACGACTACTTCGAGGCCGAGCGCTACCAGGAGTTCTGCGCCACGAGCCTCGCCCACGTCGACGAGCTGGTGCTCGACTGGGTCGCCTCGGCGGAGCTCGACAAGCTGCTCGTCGACACCGTCCGCTCGCTGTACCCCAGTCACGAGCACGAGCGCTTCGTCGCGCACTTCCGCGGCCTGATCGGCCAGTGGGTGCGCGAGCAGGGCGCCGAGCCCGCCCTCTCGGGCTGAGTGCACCCGCGCTCGGCGAGTCAGCGCCCTGACTTCGCGGATTCGGCGTCGCCCGCTTCGGGAACGGCGTGACCCGAGGGACCCTCCTCCCTCGCTTCTGCACCTCCTCCCCTTCCGTGAGCGGCCGGCGCGCGTTCCCTCGACACAAGCGCCGGCCGCTCGTGGAGCCCTCTCACTCCCGGCCGGCGGCGACGTCCTCGATGGTGCGGCCGCTGAGCACGGACTCGGGCTGCGTCGAGACGGGGTTGCGCCGCGCGTCGGCGGCCTCGTCACGGACCTTGACGAGCAGCCACTGCTCGCGACCACGCTGCTCCCCCGTGCGCGTCAGCGCATAGCGCCCACGCAGCTTGCGGCCCTCGAGCTCGACGACGGCGTGCCCGTCGGCGAGCGCCCGCGTGATCGTTATCTCCTCGCCGTCGCGCTCGGTGCGGTTGCGGTACGGACCGGTGTCCCACACGATGACCGCGCCCGCGCCGTAGCTGCTCTCCCCGATCCTGCCCTCGAAGTCGGCGTGGTCCAACGCGTGGTCCTCGACGGCGACCGCCAGGCGCTTCTCGCGCGGGTCGGTCGACGGGCCCTTCGGGACGGCCCACGACTTGAGCACCCCGTCGACCTCGAGGCGCAGGTCGTAGTGCAGCGTGCGCGCCGCGTGCTTCTGGACCACGAAGATCGGCCGGCGCGCCATGGCGACGATGCTACGCGGGCTTCGCCGCCGCCCGCGCAGTGGGTGCCGAGACGGCTCCGCTGGGCGCCGCGCGGGGAGCGGTGACCGGGCCGGCGTGGGCGATCGCCATGTCGATCCTCATCAGCCTCGCGGGCGGGCTGTTCCATGGCGACGCCGACGGCGGTCGGTCTTCGGGCTCTTCCTGCTCTTCGGCGCTCTGCTGGGCGCCGGCGGCGGCGTGCTGGCCGTCCGCGACGCGCGCCTGCCGGAGACGCGCCCGCCGCGGGCGCGCCCGACGCCGGCTGACCTGCTGCCGGCCGGTCGTCGCGCGGGCGCGATCAGTCGGTCGTCTGGGCGGCGGGTGTCGCCTCGCGTGCCCGGGGACGGCCACGCTTGGGCAGCGGCGCCGCATGCTTGGGCATCCGCCCCGTCGCGCGGCGAGACGGGCTACGGCGGGCCGCGGCGCACGCGCTCGCGCATCGTCTCGAGCGGGCCGCGGAACCACCCGAGCGCCTCGATCCACCACGTGAGCCCCGCCCGCTCGTAGTCCGCCGCCAAGGCAGCGTCGGCCGAGCGGTCCTCGCCCGGGCTGGAGCTCTCGAGCGCCACGTCGAACGGGCCGGCGCCCTCGGGGCGCTGCTCGCGCGTGTAGTCGACCGCCGCGGCCAGCGTCTCCGGCGTCGGCATCTCTCCCCACCCCACGCCCTCGAAGACCGGGAAGACGCCGTCCCAGCGCGCCGCGCGGCGGAAGGGGCGGCGGTTGGGCCAGCGCCCCGCGACCCAGACCGGGATGCGCGGCTGCTGAACCGGCCGCGGCAGGAAGCGCGCGCCATCGACGCGGTGGTGGGCGCCCTCGAAGGTGAACGGCTCCCCGGACCACAGCCCGTCGAGGATCGCGAGACCCTCGTCGAGCCGGTCGGCCCGCACCCGCGGATCGGGGTCCTCGCCGAAGGCCGCGAACTCGGCCTTCGGGCCCCCGCCCAGGCCGACCCCGAGGGTGAAGCGCCCGCCGGACAGCGCGTCGACGGCGACGGCCTCGCGCGCGACCTTCCAGGGCCGCCGCCTGGCGAGCGGCGTGACCATGATCCCCAGCCGCACCCGCTGCGTGCGCACCGCCATCCCCGCCACCGCGATCCACGGATCGGTGGCCGGCACCGAGGGATCCTCCTCGCGGGCGATGTGGTCCCACACGAACACGCCGTCCCACCCCGCGGCCTCCGCATCGACGGCGAACTCCACGAGCAGCCCCGGATCGGCGTACTCGCGCGCGTTGGGAAGCCCTATGGCGTAGCTCAGCACCCCGCGATCATGCCAACACGGCGCGGCGCGCCAGGGCGCGACCCGTACCCTGTGCTCATGACGCGCGACGAAGCCACCGCCCGCGCCGCGGCGCTCAACGCGGCGGCGTCCGCCGACGAGCACTGGCTCATCAGAGCGGCGCCCTCGGGCGAGTGGGAGGTCGCCAGGCTCACGGGGCCGGGCCTCGGCGCCAAGCGCCCGACGGGCACCCACACCGAGTCGCGTCCGAAGCCCGAGGAGCCGGCGGATCCGCGGCCCGCCCTCTTCCGCAACATCCCGCCCTTCGGCCCCGCGTAGACGTCAGCCGGACAGGCCGGAACGCACCAGCTCCGCGCCGGCCACCAGCGCCTCGAGCTTGGCGAAGGCCGCCTCGCGCGGCAGGTACTTCATCCCGCAGTCCGGCGCGGCGATCAGCTCGTCGGCGCCCTTGTGGGGCAGCGCCCGGCGGATGCGCTGTGCCACCGTCTCGGGCGTCTCGACCTCGGCCGTGTCGAGCGCGATGACACCGAGGATGACGGTCTTGCCGTCCAGCGCGTCGAGCACGCCGAGATCGAGGTTCGACTGCGCCGTCTCGATCGAGATCTGCGCGACCGGGCTCGCGGCCAGCTCGGCGAGGAACGAGTAGGCCGGCGGGTGGTCGGGGACGAAGGCCGGGTAGCCGAAGCAGATGTGCAGCGCCGTCGTGCCGGTCACGCCGTCGAGGGCGCGCTCGAGCGTCGGCAGCGCGTAGCGGCGGGCCTGCTCGGCGCGCGACTCCATCCACGGCTCGTCGAGCTGCACGATGTCGGCGCCGGCCGCGAAGAGGTCGGCGATCTCCTCGCGCACGACGTCGGCGTAGGCGAGGGCCAGTTCCTCCTCGTGCTCGTAGAAGTCGTTCTGGGCCTGCTGGGTCATCGTGAACGGCCCGGGCAGCGTGACCTTGACGAGGCGATCCGTATTGGCCCGCAGGAAGCGCAGGTCGTCGACCGTCAGCGGCTCGTCGCGACGCAGGGGCCCCGTGACCCGTGGCACCGGGATCGGGTTGCCGCTGCGGTTGAGCGTCGTGCCCGGGCGCTCGAGGTCGATGCCGCGCAGCGCGGTCGCGAAGCGGTTGGAGTAGCTCTCGCGCCGGGCCTCGCCGTCGGTGACGATGTCGAGGCCCGCGCGCTCCTGGTCGCGGATCGCGAGCAGCGTGGCGTCGTCCTGCGCCTCGCGCAGCCGGCGCTCGTCGACGCGCCACAGCTCGCGCGCGCGCACGCGCGCGGGAACGTGCGAGCCCAGCGCCTCGCGGTCGATGAGCCAGGCGGGCTGGGGATAGGAGCCGACGAGGCTGGTGGGAAGCACGGTCACGCGAGCATCATCGCGGCTGGACCGACGGGGCCGACGCGACGGCCGACCCGCCCGAACCTGGCGTTCCAGCCGGGTCCGGGCGAGGCCGACGATCACGCCACCTCATGAGCGGCAAGCGTTCGCATAGCGCACGGACGTGCGCAAATGGTCTGCTCGCGCAACGTACCGGGACCCCGACGGCCACGTCAAGGAACCTGACCCGCACGTTCGGAAGCCTGATGCAGACGGCGATACGCTCCTCGGCGTGACCGACACGGCCAGCGCGCTGCCCGAGGGCGCGAGCGAACGGCTCGAGCTCGGCAGCGGCTCGATCCACGTCCAGCGCGGCGGCGAGGGTCCGCCGCTGCTCTTCCTCCACGCGGCCGGCGGCGCCGGCGCGTGGCATCCCTTCCTCGGGCTCCTCGCCCGCCGCTTCGCGGTGGTGGCGCCCGATCATCCGGGCTTCGGGGGCTCCGACGACCTGCCCGAGGTCGAGGCCATGGACGACCTCGTCTACCACTACCTCGACGTCCTGGACCGGCTGGGGCTTGATCGCGTGCACGTCGTCGGCGGCTCGCTGGGAGGCTGGCTGGCGGCGGAGCTCGCGGTCCACTCGCCCGAGCGGGTGGAGCGGCTGGCGCTGCTCGGCGCGGCCGGGCTGCGGGTGCCGGGCAACATGGCCACGGACATCTTCCTGATGACGCCCGACCAGGTGGTGACGACGCTCTTCCACGACCCGGCGGCCGGCGCCGGCATGTTCCCGGAAGAGCCCGACGTGGACTTCATCCTCGCGACCTATCGCGACCTGGCCGGCCTCGCGCGCTACGGCTGGGCGCCGTACCTCAACAACCCAAAGCTCGAGCGCCGCCTGCACCGGATCGCGGTCCCGACGCTCGTCCTGTGGGCCGACGACGATCGCGTCGTCCCCATCGAGCACGGCCGCCTCTACGCCGAGCGCATCCCTGACGCGACCCTGCAGATCGTCGAGGACTGCGGCCACGCCATGTACTTCGAGCAGACCGAGGCGTTCGCCGACGCCGTCACCGAGTTCCTCCTCAGCGGATCGGAGAGCGCGACATGAAGTTCGTCTTCTTCCACCTCATGCCGTACCCGTACCTGCCCGACGACTTCGACGAGCGCTACGCCTCGCCGTCGCTGGACTTCCCCAACAAGCACTTCGACCCCAAGGTCGGCAACAAGCTCTACCACCGCTACCTCGACGAGCTCGAGTACGCGGAGCGGCTCGGCTTCGATGGCATCGCGGTCAACGAGCACCACCAGACGGCCTACGGACTGATGCCCTCGCCCAACATCATGGCCGCGGCGCTGGCGCGGCGCACGAGCACCGCCAAGGTGATGGTCCTCGGCAACGCCATCGGCATCCGCGACCATCCGCTGCGGGTGGCCGAGGAGATCGCGATGCTCGACCACCTCACCGACGGGCGCCTGGTCTCGGGCTTCGTGCGCGGCATCGGCTGGGAGTACTACGCGCACTCGATCAGCCCGACGCGCTCGCGCGAGCGCTTCAACGAGGCCCACGATCTGATCGTCAAGGCGTGGACCAGCGACGAGGTCTTCGAGTGGGTCAGCCCCAACTACGAGTTCCGCTACGTCAACGTCTGGCCGCGCCCGCTGCAGGACCCCCACCCGCCGATCTACATCCCGGGCGCGGGCAGCACCGAGACGATGAAGTTCTGCGCCGAGAAGCGCTACACGTACATGTCGGTCTACGCGCCGACGCCCGTCGTCAAGCGCTGGTTCGACGGCTACCGCAGCGCCGCCAACGACCTGGGCTACGAGCCCGATCCCGAGAAGCTCGGGCTCTCGATCCCGGTGTACGTGGCCGAGACCGACGAGCAGGCCCACGCCGAGGGCCGCCAGCACATCGAGTGGCTCTTCCACAAGGGCCTCAAGCAGGGCCTCGAGCGCGTGATGCCGCCCGGCTACACGTCGCTGAACTCGCTGCGCGGGATGCTGTCCGCGCGGGGGGCCAAGCCGTTCAACGAGCTCACCTACGAGGAGATCATCGACAACGGCATGGCTGTGGTCGGGAGCCCGGACACCGTCGGGGAGCGCTTCGAGTCGCTGATCGACGAGCTCGGCTTCGGCCAGATCATCTCGCTCATGGGCGTCGGGGACATGCCCCACTACCGCACGGTCAAGAGCATGGAGCTCTTCGCCACCCAGGTCATGCCGGCGCTGCGCCGGCGCTCGGCCGAGGCGCGGGAGGCGGCGCCCGCCTGATCGCCGTCACAGCCGCAGGTGCATGACGTGCAGGCCGACGTATCCGTGCACGGGGTGGTGGAAGCCGTCGGGCACGGTGCCCACCACCTCGAAGCCCAGTGAGCGCCACAGGCCGACGGCGCGCGCGTTGGACTCGACCACCGCGTTGAAGACGATCGCGCGATAGCCGTCCTCGCGGGCCCGGGCGATGACGTGCTCGCCCAGCGCCCGCCCGGCCCCGCGACCGAAGTGCGCCGGGTCGACCATGAAGCCCGCGCTCGCGGTGTGCGCCGCCGGGCCGCCCAGGCGGCGCCCCATCTCGGCCGTTCCGACGACCGTCCCGTGGTCGTCGACGGCGACGAAGGCACGCGCCGGCTCGCCGCGCAGCCAGTAGCCGCGCGCCTCCTCCTCGGCGATGTCGCGGTCCCACGAGAACGTCTCTCCCGCCGCCGCGATGCCGCGCATGAAGCGCCAGATCGCGGGCCAGTCCTCGGCAGTCGCATCGCGGATCAGCATCGCGCCACATGGTGGCGCATCGATTATGTGTCCAGTCGCGTCCGGCGGGCGCAGGACGGCGGCGCGGTCCCGTTGAAACCACCGGCCATGTTCGATGCCACCATCTTCGCCCTGCTCGTCGGAGCCGTCGCTACACCGATCTCGTGGTGGGGGCTCAGCCGCTTCGGCTGATCAGCTCCGTACGCAGCTCGTGGCTGCCGTCCGGCAGCGGCGCCTCGTAGTACAGGCGGTGGCCGCCGGGTACCGCGACCGCGTCCACGTAGCGGACGACCGCCACCGGTCTGTCGCCGGCCGCCCGTAGGCCGCCGCCCGCGACCGGCACCGCCACGCCCGTGCGCTCGGAGAAGTTCTCCTCCCTGGTCGCGCGGCCGTCGTAGAGCGCGCGCCCGTCCGCCAGTACCGCGGTCACGCGGGTGCCGCGAGCGTCCCAGCCGCTCGGGCGCGGCGCGAGGACCGTCCGGAGGCGCCCCCAGGTCAGGCCGTCGGCGCTCGTCACGTAGGCCGTCGTCATGCGGTCCTCGTGGCCGGGCTCGTCGAGCGGGTGACAGCAGATCCACGCCTCCCAGCGTCCGGCGCGGCGGCGGATGACCGGGTCCTTCACACCCGTGCGCTCGTCGCCGGCGAACACCGTCGTCGGCCGCGCCTCGGCGAGCGCGGGCAGCACGCGAGCGTCGAGCGCGTCGATACGCCAGTGCGCGCTGTGCGGCGTGGCGCAGCACACGTAGAGGCGCCAGCCGCCATCGGCGGTCCGTACGAGCGCCGGACGCTCCAGCGACTCGGCGCCGAAGCGGTCCTTGTCCAACACGAGCTCGGTGGCGAACCGCTCGTGATCGACCGCGCGGGCGATCACGACCGCGCCGCCGCGGCGCTCGGGGTCGCGGACGCGATACGCCAGGACGATGGCGCCGTCGCGGTCGAGCGCCGCGCTGGGCGCCCCGGCCCAGCACCCCGGTCCGCGGCCCGGCGCCGGCACCGCCACCCACGCCCGTCCCGTGCCCGGCAGTGGAAGGTCGGCCACGGCGCCAGGCTAGCTGCGCGGCGTCCCGCGTCCGCTTCGGGTACGAATGCTCCATGGCCGACCCGATCCCCCGCCGCGCCGAGGCGACGAAGGCCACGCTCAGCGCTGACGTCTTCGACGCACCCAACTGGATCGTCGAGCGCAAGCTCGACGGCTATCGCTGCCTGGCCTTCCGCGACGGTGGGGCCGTAGCACTCGAGTCGCGCAACCGGCTGTCGCTCAACCAGCGCTACCCGGAGGTGGCCGCCGCGCTCGAGGAGGCGCCGTCCAGGCGCTTCGTCGTCGACGGCGAGGTCGTCGGGCTGTCCGGCGGGCGGTCGAGCTTCGAGGCGCTGCAGCGGCGCGGGCACGACCGCGGGGTCAAGATCGCCTTCTACGTCTTCGACGTCCTGTGGCTCGACGGCGAGGACCTGCGCGAGCACCCGCTGCGCGAGCGCAAGGCGGCGCTGCGCGAGGCGCTGCGCTTCGGCGACGGCGTCGTGCGCTGGACGCCCTACCGCCGCGCCCACGAGGGCGAGCGGCTGCTGCGCGAGGCGTGCGGCAACGGCTGGGAGGGGCTCATCGCCAAGCGCGCCGACAGCCCGTATGCGGGCAAGCGCACGCGTGACTGGCTGAAGTGGAAGTGCTCGGCCGAGCAGGAGCTCGTGATCGGCGGCTACACCGCGCCGCGCGGCTCGCGCGAGGACTTCGGCGCACTGCTCGTCGGCTTCTACGACGGCGACGTGCTGCGCTACGCCGGCAAGGTCGGCACCGGCTTCGACGCCCGCGAGCTGCGCACGCTCGGCGAGCGCATGGCCAGGCTCGAGCAGCCCGACTCGCCCTTCGGGGCGGGCGACCCGCCCGGCCGCGACACGACGTGGGTCACGCCCGAGATCGTCGCCCAGGTCGCCTTCACCGAGTGGACGCGCGACGGGCGCCTGCGCCACCCGCGCTACCTGGGCCTGCGCGACGACAAGCCCGCGCGCGACGTCGTGCGCGAGCGCCCCTTGTGAGCGGAAGACCTACGAAGACGCGGTGACGAAGCTGATCCGTCCGCTCGTCTCGAGCACGGCGTAGCGCACGTCCTCCAGCGAGCCGATCTGCGCCAGCCGCGCCTCGGCACCCAGCTCCTCGACGGTCATCCGCCGGCGGCGCAGGTTGCGCTCGACCACGCGCCCGTCGGCGACGAGGATCACGGGATCGCCCTCGAGCAGCGGGCGCACCCGCCGGAAGCGGAAGCTCAGCCACGCGGTGGAGACGGTCAGCAGCGCCACGGTGACGATGACCATGGCGTCACCGGCAGTCGTTTCGGGAGCGCATGGATGCTTCCTTCGTGGTAGCCCCTGCTCATGCCTTCTGCTTCGAAGTACCTCGCGACCTACCTCAACGACCACCTGCTCGGCTCGACGCTCGGGCTGGAACTCGTTCGCCGCGCCGCCGGCGAGAACAAGGGATCGGAGCTCGGCGCGTTCCTGGACGGCCTCGTCGGGGAAATCGAGGAGGACCGTGACACGCTCCTGGCCGTCATCGGCGAGCTGGGGGTCAAGCCCGACCAGCTCAAGGTGGCGGCCGGCTGGACGGCCGAGAAGCTCGGGCGCCTGAAGCCCAACGGCCAGCTGCTCGGCTACTCGCCGCTGAGCCCGCTGGTCGAGCTCGAGGGGCTGCTCATCGGGATCCAGGGCAAGCTGGCCATGTGGCAGGCGCTGGCCGATGTCGCCGAGCAGGTGGGCCTGGAGCGGGCGCGCTTCGAGGCGCTGAGCGCGCGCGCCGAGCGCCAGCAGACCGAGGTGGAGAGCCATCGCCTCGCCGCCGCCCGGACGGCGCTGACCGCCGTCTGACCGCCCGCTGACCGCCCGCTGACCGCCGTCTGACCGTCCGCCGCCCGGGGCCGCGTGACGACGGGATTTCACGTTGGACCGCGCGACCCGCAAAGATAGGCACGTGTCCGGGGGCATTCGGGGAGGCCGAGGCCAGGGTCGCGCAACCGCGTTCGCCGCGTTGGCGGCCGGCGCGGCCGCGGTGACCGCCGCGGGCGTGGCCTCGCGCGGGGCGCGCCGCCGCCGGCGCACCGAGGCGCTCGGGCCCGCGAGCGAGACGACCCCGACGCGCGAGCAGCTGCAGGACATGCTCGGCTCGCTCAGCGAGGCCGTCACGGTCACCGATGCGCAGCGGCGCATGCGCTATGCCAACCAGGCCGCCGCGAGCCTGCTGGGATGCGCCTCACCCGAGGAGCTCCTGGCCCAGCCGCTGGGCGCGATCTTCGCCCAGTGGGAGTCCACGCACGAGGACGGGCGCCCTATGGTCGCCGAGGACGTCCCCAGCTACAAGATCGTCAACGGGCAGCCCGCCGAGCCGCTGCTGACGCGGATCGTCAACCGTGAGACCGGCGAGCAGCGCTGGCGGCTGGTCAAGGCCGCGCCGCTGCGCGGCACCGCCGGCGAGACGATGGCCGTCAGCGTGATCGAGGACGTCACCGAGGCCAAGGAGGCCGAGCTGCGCCAGCGCTTCCTGGCCCAGGCGGGGGCGACGCTCAGCTCCTCGCTGGACTACGAGGAGACCCTGCAGCGCGTCGCCCAGCTCTTGGTGCCCGGCCTGGCCGACTGGTGCGCGGTCGACGTCCTCGACGCCAACCAGCGCCTCAAGCTCGTCGCCGTGGCACACGTCAACCCCAGCAAGGTCGCCTTCGCGCGCGAGCTGCGCAATCGCTACCCGCCCGATCCCAACGAGGACTCGGGGACCTACGGCGTGCTGCGCTCCGGGCGTCCCGAGCTCTACCCCGAGCTGCCCGACGAGCTGCTCGCGCAGAGCATCGAGGACCCGGAGCAGCTCGAGACGATCCGCGCGCTGGGCATGCGCTCGGTCATGCTCATCCCGATGGACGTCGCCGGGCGCACGATCGGCGTGCTGACGATGGTGTCGGCCGAGAGCCGGCGCACCTTCGAGGAGGACGACCTGGTCTTCGCGGGCGACCTGGCACGCCGGGCCGCGACCGCGGTCGAGAACGCGCGCCTGTACACCGAGCGCGCGACGGCCGCGGAAACGCTGCAGGAGAGCCTGCTCCCCGCGCAGCTGCCGACCATGCCGGGCTGGGCGCTGGCCTCGTCGTACGCGGCCGGCGACACGACGGTCGACGTCGGCGGCGACTTCTTCGACGTCGTCGAGCTCGACGAGGGCTTCCTCGCCGTCGTCGGCGACGTCACCGGCAAGGGCGTGCAGGCGGCCGCCCTGACCGCGCTGGCGCGCCACACGCTTGCGACGGCGGCGCGCTTCGATCCCAGCCCGGCGGCCGTCGTCGGCCTGCTGAACGACGTCCTCGTCCACCGGCCCGAGATCTCGCTGCTGACCGTCGCCTGCGCGCACGTGGTGCCGACGGACGCGGGCGCGCGCCTGCGCCTGACCAGTGCGGGCCATCCGCTTCCGGTCCTGTCGCGGCCCGGGCAGGCCCCGACGACGATCGGGCCGCCCGGGCTCCTGCTGGGCATGACCGGCGCGGCGCGCTGGGAGCAGAGCGAGATCGATCTGCGCCCGGGCGACACGCTGCTCTTCTACACCGACGGCGTGACCGACACGCCGGCCGGGCGCGAGCGCTTCGGCGAGGAGCGCCTGCTCGGCGCCCTGCCCGGGGCTCCGGCCGAGCCGCACGAGATGATCGCGGACGTGCAGAGGGCACTACGCGAGTTCCAGGTCGGTGACGTGGTCGACGACCGCGCGATGCTCGCCCTGCGGCTGGTCGGCGTCGGCCAGGGGCCCGACCACCGTTCCACGCGGGATCAGCCTAAGGTGACCGTGACCTGAGCGATGGACGCGTCCGCCGTGGATATCGAGCGACTGGAGCTGCGCACCCAGGCCACCCCGGCAGCGGTCCCGGGCATCCGCCGGGCCGTGGTCGACTTCGCCGAGCTGCACGGCGTCGGGGTCGGGCCCGACGTGGCGCTGGCCGTCAGCGAGGCGGTCACCAACGCCGTGCTGCACGCCTACCGCGAGGAGCAGGCCGGCCCGATGCGCGTCGTCGCCTGCGCCGAGCCCGACCGCCTCGTCGTCGTGGTGCGCGACTACGGCTGCGGCATGAGCCCGAATCCCGACAGCCCCGGGCTCGGGCTCGGGCTGGCCGTCATCGGGCGGCTGGCCACGGAGCTCAACATCGAGCGCCCCGACCAGGGCGGTGGGACGCGCCTGCGCATGTGCTTCGCCGGCGCCTGATCCTGGCGGCGGCCCTCATCGCGGTGGCCGGCTGCGGCGCGGGCGCCAAGCGGCACGTCGCGGCCGACCCGCCGCCGGCACCCTCCTGCCCGCGGGCCGCAGGCAGCGACGTGCGCGGCGGGGACCTGCACGTTCCGGCCCGCGCGCGGCCCGGGGCGACGCCGCTGATCGTGGTCGTCGTACCGGGCGGCCACGGCGACCCCACCGACCGCCTGGGCGTGGTCGCGGCAGCGACGCGGCAGGGCTTCGGTGTCCTCTACCCGACCTCGGACGACGCGTTCTGGTCGCTCAACCGCGCGCAGGGGACGGCCGACGTCGACGCGGTGACCGACCTGCTCGACCGCGCGCTGGCGGGGGGCTGCTTCGACGCGAAGCGGATCTCGATCACCGGCGTCTCCAACGGCGCCGGGTTCGCCGCCCGCCTGGCCTGCGCGCTCCCCGACCGCTTCGCGGCGGTGGTCCCGGTCTCCGCCGGCTACCGTGCGCTCGAGCCCTGCCCGGGCAGCGCGCGCGCCTCGTTCCTGGACATCCACGGCAGCGCCGACACCGTCACCCCCTACGACGGCAAGCGCCCGGACCGCGCCGGCTCGGTCCCGCGCTACACCGCGCGCTGGGCGCGCCGCGACGGCTGCGCCGCGAGCACGACGCAGAGCAGCCCGCGCCGGCTCGTCACCCGCGTGCGCTACGGCGGCTGCGACGCCGGGCTGCGCGTGGAGCGCCTGCGCCTGTCGGGGACCGACCACGGCTGGCCGGGCGCCGGACCGCCGCTCCCGGACCGGAACCCGTCCGGGCTCAGCGCAACGCGTGAGCTGCTGCGCTTCGTCGCCGCCGCGCGGCGACCGTGACGAGCGCCGGCGCGCCAAAAGAACTGCACGCCCCGCGGTACGCGATCGGTAGCCTTTGTTCATGATCGCCCCGAGCCTCAGCCGTCGCGCCGACGAGCTGCGGGCCGCGCGGACGCCGTTCGTCGTCGCGACGGTGGTGCGCGCGCAGCGTCCGACCAGCGTGCGAACGGGCGACGCGGCGCTCGTGCTCGGCGACGGCACGATCCAGGGCTTCGTCGGCGGGGCATGCGCCGAGCAGAGCGTGCGGCTGCACGCTCTGCGGGCGCTCGAGACCGGCGAGGCGCTGCTGCTGCGCATTCTCCCGGGTGACGACGACGCCCCGGCGGCCGAGGGCGCCGTGACGGTGCAGAACCCGTGCCTCTCGGGCGGCTCGCTCGAGATCTTCCTCGAGCCGATGCTCGCCTCACCGCGCGTGCTCGTCGTCGGCGAAACGCCCATCGCCAGGGCGATGGCGCGGATGGGCGGCGAGCTCGACCTCGACATGGTCGTCGTGGCCGGCGCCGACGTCGAGCCGGCGCCCGACGACCTCGGGCTGGTCGTCGCCGCCCACGGGCGCGACGAGCTGAGCGCGCTGCGGCGCGGGCTCGAGGCCGGCCTGCCCTATGTCGGCCTCGTGGCCAGCCGCGTGCGCGGCTCGGCGGTCGTCGCCGAGCTCCACGCCGAGGGCCTGACCGAGGAGCGCCTGGCGGCGCTCGAGACGCCCGCCGGCCTGGACATCGGCGCCCGCACGCCCGAGGAGATCGCGCTGTCGATCCTCGCCCGCATCGTCACCGTGCGCCGTGGCGAGCACACGCTGTCGGTGCGCGTTGTCTCGCCCGCGCCCACCGCCGCCGCCCCGCCCGAGACTGCGACCGCGATCGACCCCGTCTGCGGGATGGTGGTCGGCGCCGTCGAGCAGACGCCGCACGTCGACCACGAGGGCCGGCGCGTCTACTTCTGCTGCGACGGCTGCCGCACCTCCTGGACACGCT
The DNA here is from genome assembly GCA_963807305.1 of uncultured Actinomycetes bacterium. Taxonomy (GTDB): domain Bacteria; phylum Actinomycetota; class Thermoleophilia; order Solirubrobacterales; family Solirubrobacteraceae; genus JAOPZW01. Next base: position 977,145 of record CAWEBN010000005.1, on the reverse strand, counting down.
CACATGTCCACCAGTAGGGTCGGTTGCAGTCGCAACTAGGTCGAGGAGGAGGTGCACATTGGGGACCACCGCTTCCGCGGGATGGCCGATCGGGCTGGCGCTGGGGATCGTCGTGATCCTCGTGGCGGCGGCGATCGTGATCACCATCGTCGCGCTGGCCATGCGGATCGCCAAGCAGGCCAAGACGGCTGAGGAGGCGGTCGAGGTCGTGCGCCGGCAGACGGACGAGCTCGGCGGCATCGCGCAGATCAACGACTCCGGGGTGCGGATCCTGCACTCCGCGCGGGCGCTGCGGAAGGTGGCGGTGGGCAAATGACGCTCCCGCTCGCGGTATCCGATCACACGTACTGGACGATCGCGCTCGTCATCGGCCTCGTGGCGGCGCTGATCGTCGCCGCCCTCCTGGTCGCGCTCGTGCAGTCGGTGCGCAGCATCGAGAAGTCGGTGGACGGCCTGCTGGAGGTCGCCCCCAAGGTCGCGGCCAACACCGCCAACATCCCGCAACTCGAGGCGACGGCGCCCGTCCTGGCGCTGATCGTGGAGGAGGCCGTGGTGCAGGACGGCTACATGAACGCGCTGACCGACGGGTTCGGTGGAGCATGAGCAGCAACGACGTCCTCGTCCTGCTCAGCGTCGTGCTCGCCGTCATCGTCGTCGCGGTGCTCGCCCTCGCCCTGATCGAGGTCCGCCGCGGCCTGACGCGCATCTCCGAGGGCCTCGCGGCGCTCGGCGGCGCGCTGGAAGGCGTCGAGGCCGAGCACCTGCGCCCGCTCGAGGGCGCGGTCAAGGCGATCAACGCGCAGTTCGACATCATCCTCTCGGCGATGCCGGGGATCGCGCGCAAGGCCGCGATCGTGGCCGAGAGGAGGCCGCGATGACCCTCTGGTGGATCGGGGACATCGTCCTGCTCGTGGTGATCGTGCCGATCGTCGTGTACCTGCTCAACGGCGTGCTCAGCGCGGCCAGGAGCATCGTCCCCAGCGTGCGCCAGATCGCCGACGTCGCGGCCGCGGGGTCCAAGGACCTCGACGCCACCGCGCTGCTGCTGACGACCCAGGACCAGGTGCGCCAGACGGTCGCGGTGGTGGCCAGCTACGGCGGCTCGCTCGACGTGATCATCGACGACGCCGAGGAGGCATAGCGATGCCCGCCGCAGGCGCCGTGCTGCTGGTGACGGTGGTCCTCATCGTCCTGGCCCTCGTCTTCTTCCTCGTCTCGACCATCCTCCAGCTGCGGGCCATCACGGCCGGCCTCGACGACGTCATCGCCGGCGTCGGCGAGATCCTCGAGAAGAGCGCGCCCGTCAACGAGGTCGTCAACGACATCAACGCCAACCTGGACGCGGGCGTGGACCTCCTCGAGGGCCTGCTGGTCAAGAAGGCGGGCATGGACGACGCCCTCGGCCTGGTCGACGGCCTCTACCCGGGAGCGGCGGCGGCCGGGTTCCGCCAGTTCCCCGACAGCGCCTCGATCACGCCCCCGCGCATCGGCGAGGTCTACACCAAGGGCACGCTCACCCTCGCGCGGCTCGGCCGCGAGGCCCCGATCGCCATGGCCAATCCGGCCGGCCCCGTGCTGCGCAACGTCGAGGGCGGCAGCCTCGCGGCGCGGCTGCTCTATCCCGACGGCCGCCAGGAGCGGCCGGAGAACCTGCCGCGCTCGCCGGTGATCGGCACCGACGCCCCCACCCAGTACGAGCAGCGCGAGGACGTCGGGCAGCCGCGTAAGCGTCTGCCGGCCCGCTGACGCGAAAGGAGCACGTGTTGCAGACCCCCGCGCCATTCGGATACGAGCGCGCGACCACCTTGGAGGGCGCGCTGCAGGCGCTTCAGGAGCACGGCTCCGAGGCGCGCATCATCGCCGGCGGCCACAGCCTGCTGCCGATGATGAAGCTGCGCCTGGCCAACCCCGAGTACCTGGTCGACATCAACGAGCTGGCCGAGCTGGCCTACATCCGCGAGGACGCCGGCGAGATCCGCATCGGGGCGCTGACGCGGCACGTCGACTTGCTCAAGTCCGAGCTGCTGGTGCGGCGCTACCCGCTCTTCCGCGACGCCGAGGAGGTCATCGCCGACCCCGTCGTGCGCAACCGCGGGACGATCGGCGGCTCGCTGTGTCAGGCCGACGCCGCCGAGGACCTCTCGGCGGCCTGCTCGGCGGCCAAGGCGCAGGTCGTCATCCGCGGCGCCGGCGGCGAGCGGGTGGTCGACATGGAGGGCTTCCACGTCGGGCCGTACATGACGGCCGTGGGCGACGGCGAGATCCTCACCGAGGTGCGCCTGCGGGTGCGTCCGGGCGCCGGCAGCGCGCACGAGAAGGTCGAGCGCCGCGCCGGCGACTGGGCCATCGCCGCCGCGTCGGCCGCCGTGTGGATGGACGGCTCCACGATCGCGGACGTCGGCATCGCGCTCAGCGCGGTCGGCCTGACGACGATCCACCTCGCGCGCGCCGAGGAGCTGCTGCGCGGCCAGGCGCCGTCGGAGGAGCTCTTCGCACAGGCGGGCGGGATCGCCTCGGAGGACTGCTCTCCGATGCCCGACGGCCGCGGACCGGTCGACTACAAGCGCCACCTCGCCGGCGTCCTCACCCACCGCGCACTGCGCCGCGCCGCGGCCCGCGCGCAGGAGCAAGGGGTCTGAGCATGGAAGTCACGATCACCGTCAACGGCGAGCAGATGACGCGCGAGGTCGAGCCGCGCCTGCTGCTCGTGCACTTCCTGCGCGAGACGCTCGACCTGACCGGCACCCACTGGGGCTGCGACACGTCCAACTGCGGCGCGTGCGTCGTCCAGGTCGACGGCCAACCGGTCAAGTCGTGCACCATGCTCGCGGTCATGTGCGACGGCCACGAGGTGCGGACCGTCGAGGCGCTCGAGGTCGACGGGGTGCTCGACCCGATCCAGCAGGGCTTCCACGAGCTGCACGCCCTGCAGTGCGGCTTCTGCACGCCGGGGATGCTGATGACCACGCGCGCGCTGCTCGACGAGAACCCCGACCCGACCGACCACGAGATCCGCACGGCGATCTCCGGAGCGATCTGCCGCTGCACGGGCTACAAGAACATCGTCGCCGCGGTCCGCTGGGCCGCCGACCACGAAGCTGCGGTACGACAGGAGAGCTGAGCATGGCCACCACCGTCGAGAACCTCCCGAGCCCGACCACCGAGCGCCCCATCGGCTTCGGCCGCCTCAAGCGCAAGGAGGACCCGCGCTTCATCCGCGGGCAGGGCAACTACCTCGACGACATCAAGCTGCCGGGCATGGTCTACGGCGCGCTGCTGCGCAGCCCGTACGCCCACGCGAAGATCGTCTCGATCGACACCGCCAGGGCGCTGGCGCACCCCAACGTCGCCGCGGTGGTCACGGCCAAGGACCTCGAGACGCTCGGGCTGGCGTGGATGCCGACCATCTCCTACGACACCCAGGCGGTGCTCGCGGGCGACAAGGTCCGCTTCCAGGGCCAGGAGGTCGCCTTCGTCATCGCCACCGACGAGTACTCGGCCAACGACGCGCTGTCGCTCATCGACGTCGAGTACGACCCGCTGCCGGCGGTGGTCAACGCGCGCAAGGCACTCGACGAGGACGCGCCGCTGATCCGCGACGACAAGGCCGGCCAGCGCGACAACCTGGCCAGCCCGACGTGGGAGGCCGGCGACGCCGACTCCACGGACAAGGCGTTCGCGGAGGCCGACACGGTGGTCAGCCGCGACATCATCTATCCGCGCTGCCACCCGGCGCCGTTGGAGACGTGCGGGATCATCGCCGACTTCAACCCCGAGACCGGCCAGCTCGACATCTACAACGGCAACCAGGCGCCGCACGCCCACCGCACGGTCTACGCGCACGTGGCCGGGCTGGCCGAGCACATGATCCGCATCAGGTGCAACGACATCGGCGGCGGCTTCGGCAACAAGGTCCCCGTCTACCCCGGCTACGTGTGCGCCATCGCAGGCTCGATCGTGGCCGGCGTGCCGGTCAAGTGGGTCGAGGACCGCACGGGCAACCTCGTGTCCACGGGCTTCGCGCGCGACTACGTCATGCACGCCGACATGTGCTCCAAGGACGGGCGCATCACCGGCCTGCGCGTCGACGTCATCGCCGACCACGGCGCCTTCGACTCGACCGCGCAGCCGACGAAGTTCCCCGCCGGCTTCTTCCACATCGTCTGCGGCTCCTATGACCTCGCGGCCTCGCACGTCAAGGTCAAGGCCGTCTACACCAACAAGGCGCCCGGCGGCGTCGCCTACCGCTGCTCGTTCCGCATCACCGAGGCCGTCTACCTCGTCGAGCGGATGGTCGACGCCCTCGCGCTGGAGATGAAGGCCGACCCGATCGACCTGCGCATGCGCAGCTTCATCAAGCCCGAGCAGTTCCCTTACGAGACCACCACGGGCTGGACCTACGACTCGGGCAACTACGCCGAGACGATGCGCGTGGCGATGGAGATCGCCGGCTACGAGGACCTGCGTCGCGAGCAGGCCGATAAGCGCGCCCGCGGAGAGCTGATGGGCATCGGCGTGTCGTTCTTCACCGAGGGCGTCGGCGCCGGGCCGCGCAAGCACATGGACATCCTGGGCCTGGCCATGAACGACGGCGCCGACCTGCGCGTGCACCCCTCGGGCAAGGCGGTCGTCTCGATCAGCGCGCAGACCCAGGGCCAGGGCCACGAGACGACCTTCGCGCAGATCGTGGCCGAGGAGCTCGGCATTCCGCCGGAAGACGTCGAGGTCCGCCACGGCGACACCGACAAGTCCCCCTACGGCCTGGGCACCTACGGCAGCCGCTCGACGCCGGTCTCCGGCGGCGCCGTGGCCGTCGTCTCGCGCAAGGTGCGCGACAAGGCGCGCCTCATCGCCGCCACGATGCTCGAGACGCGGCCCGAGGACCTCGCGTGGGAGAAGGGCCGCTGGTTCGTCAAGGGCGACCCCGAGAAGGGGGCGATGATCGAGGAGATCGCGGCGCGCGCCTACAGCGGCGAGGCGATGCCCGAGGGGATGGAGGGCGGCCTCGACGCGCAGGTCATCTACGACCCGCCGAACCTCACCTACCCCTACGGCGCCTACATCGCGGTCGTCGACATCGACCCCGACACCGCCCAGGTCACCGTGCGGCGCTTCATCGCCGTCGACGACTGCGGCGTGCGCATCAACCCGATGGTCGTCGAGGGCCAGATCCACGGCGGCCTGGCCGAGGGCGTCGGGATCGCGCTCATGGAGCTCATCAGCTTCGACGAGGAGGGCAACTGCCTGAACTCGTCGTTCATGGACTACCTGATCCCCACCGCGCTCGAATGCCCCGACTTCGAGCTGGGCGACACCGTCACTCCCTGCCCGCACCACCCGCTGGGGGCCAAGGGCGTCGGCGAGTCGCCCAACGTCGGCTCCCCGCCGGCCATCGTCAACGCGGTCATCGACGCGCTGTACGAGACGCACGGCGTCGATCACATCGACATGCCGTGCACGCCCGCGCGCGTGTGGAGGGCGATGCAGGGGCGGGCCGAGCCGCCGCAATGACGGACGCCTTCGTGACCGGGCTCGTGCTCGGCGCGGGCGGCTCCAAGCGCCTGGGGCGTCCCAAACAGCTGCTGCCCTATGGCGACGGGACGCTGCTGGGCCACGTCGTCGACGTAGCGCGGGCGTGCTCCTTCGACCAGGTCGTCGTCGCGCTGGGCGGCGCGGCCGACGCCGTGCGCGAGGCCGTCGACCTCGAGGGCGTCGACGTGGTCGTCAACGACGACTACGGCGACGGCTGCTCCTCGTCGATCGCCGCGGCGCTCGGCGCCGTCGACCTGCGCTGCGACGTGCTGGTGCTGATGCTCGGCGACCAGCCGGGCGTCAGGGAGGAGACCGTGCGGGCGCTGCTCGCCGGCCGCGGCGACGCGCCGCTCGCCGTGTGCCGCTACGAGGACGGCCGCGGGCACCCGGTCGCCTTCGCCAACAGCACCTTCGGCGCGCTGGCCGAGCTGCACGGCGACAAGGGCGTCTGGCGGCTGCTCGACCAACGCGCCGGCGAGGTGGCCGAGGTGCCCATCGCGGGCGCGATCCCGCGCGACGTGGACACAGAGGAGGACTACGTGGCGGTGACCGGCCAGGCGGAGGGCGAGCTCGCACACCTCATGCCCGACATCGAGACGCTGGCACAGCGGCTCGCGGGCGTCGACTACCTCGTCGACGAGGGCCTTGCCACCTCGATGTTCCTCGGCGCCCGCCTGCCCCAGCCACTGCTGCTCGAGGGCGAGGCCGGCGTCGGCAAGACCGAGGCGGCCAAGGCGCTCGCCGCGGTGCTCGACACCCCGCTCATCCGCCTGCAGTGCTACGACGGGATCGACGCGGCCGAGGCGCTGTACGAGTGGAACTACCCCCGTCAGCTGCTGAGCATCCGGCTCGCCGACACGAGCGGCGAGAAGCTGCGCGAGGAGGACCTCTTCGGGCCGGACTACCTCATCCGCCGGCCCCTGCTGCGCGCGCTCGAGCACCCCGGCCCGCGGCCGGCCGTGCTGCTCATCGACGAGATCGACCGCGCCGACGACGACTTCGAGGCCTTCCTGCTCGAGCTGCTGGCCGAGGCCAGCGTGACGATCCCCGAGCTCGGCACCGTCCGCGCCACGCACCCGCCGGTCATCGTGCTCACCTCCAACCGCACGCGCGACCTGCACGACGCGGTCAAGCGCCGCTGCCTGTACCACTGGATCGCCTACCCGACGCCCCAGCGCGAGGTCGAGATCGTGCGCCGGCGGGTCAAGGGCGCGTCGCAGACGCTCGCCGTGCAGGTGGCCGACGCCGTCTCGCGGATGCGCGACTCCGACGTGCAGAAGCCGCCGGGCATCGCCGAGGCCATCGACTGGCTCGCGGCGCTGAGCCTGCTCGGCATCGAGCGCCTGGATGCCGGCGCGATCGACCGGACGCTCGGCTCGGTGCTCAAGTACGGGGAGGACCAGGAGGTGATCCGCGCGGCCGGCCTCGACGAGCTCGTGCGCAGCCGTGCCTGACCGCACTCGGCCCGGGCGCTCAGCCGCCAGGAGGGGCGACCCCGTGGGCCTGGCTGACGCGCCCGCCTTCGGGTTGGAGACGATCGAGCTGGACCTGCCCGCCTTCGCCGGCGCGTTCGGCCGGCGCCTGCACGCCGCCGGCGTGCCGATGACGCCCGGCCGGGTGACCGACCTCGCGCGCGCGCTGGCGCTCGTGCGCCCGATCAGCCGCCGGCGGCTGTATTGGACGGCACGCGCCGTGCTCGTCAGCGATCCCACGCATGTCGCCGCCTTCGACCGCGTCTTCCGCGCCGTCTTCGGCGATCGCCCGTCCGATGAGAGCTTCGACCTCGACGAGGTCCCCACCGTCGCCGTCGCCGCGCCGCCCGACGACCAGCCGCGGGCCCAGCATCGGACCGTGAGCGGCGAGGCAGGCGCGACCCCGGCGCCCGCTCCCTGGACGGGCGAGGGCGCCGACCACGGCCCCGAGGTCGAGGTACCGGTGGCGATGGCCAGCGAAGAGGAGCGCCTGGCCCGCAAGAGCTTCGACGCGCTCGAGCCCTTCGAGCTCGCCCAGCTCTACCGCCTGATGACGCGCCTGGAGCTCGAGACGCCCCGGAGGCGCACGCGCCGCCGCGAGAAGGGGCGCCACGGCCAGCACGATCGACCTGCGCCGTACGCTGCGCGCCAGCCTGCGCACCGGCGGCGACCCGATCCGCCTCGCGCGCCGCAGGCGGCGCGTCGCCCGCCGCCGGCTGGTGATGCTGTGCGACATCTCGGGCTCGATGGAGCCCTACGCGCGCGCCTACCTGCAGTTCCTGACCTGCGCAGCCGGCAGCGGGCCGAACGCCGAGGCGTTCGTCTTCGCCACGCGGCTGACCCGCCTGACCCGCGCGCTGGCCTCGCGCCACCCCGAGCGCGCCATCCAGCGCGCCGCGGCCGCCGCGCCGGACTGGTCGAGCGGGACCCGGATCGGCGACGCGCTCAAGACGTTCAACGACCGCCACGGCCGGCGCGGCATGGCCCGGGGCGCGGTCGTCGTGATCCTCTCCGACGGCTGGGAGCGCGGCGACCCGACCCTCGTCGGCCGCGAGATGGCGCGCCTGGCCCGGCTTGCGCATCGGATCGTGTGGGTCAACCCGCGCGTGAGCGCGAGCGCGTTCTCGGTGCAGGCCGGAGGCATGGTGGCGGCGCTGCCGTACTGCGATGCGCTGGTCAGCGGCCACAGCTTCGAGGCGCTCGGCGAGGTCGCCGCGGCGATCGGGGCGGCGACAGGCGAGCCGCCGCGGGTCGTGGGGCCGCCCCCGGCCGTCGAGGAAGAGCCCGAGCCGTGGGCCAGCGCCATTCCGGTGGCCGGCAGCTCGGTGGCCATGCCGAGCGGCCACGGCCCCAGCAAGGGCAACACGACCCCGGGATGGGTGACCGATGACGACGGATAAGACCTGCATCTACCCCGGCTGCGAGCGCCCGGCGGTGCCGCCGCACCCGCTGGGCGGGCCGCAGCCCGCCTTCTGCGACCTCGAGGAGCACAACGCGCTGACGGCCCATCAGGAGCGCCGGCGCATTGCCGCGACGGCGGCGACCCACGACGACAAGGAGAGCCGGTGATGGCCAGCGAGGCCTACAGAGCAGTCTTCCTGCGCATCCACCCGACCGGCAAGATGGTGCTGAGCCTCACCACCGAAGCCGACGGCCGCGAGCCGCAGTACGCGCAGCTCGTCGCCGACGAGCTCGGCGTCCCCGCCCTCGACGTCAAGGTCGTGCCCGCCGACACCGACCGCTTCGGGACCGGCCACGGCTTCAACACGAGCCCGTCCGACGGGACGCCCGCCGCCATCTCCAGCGCCACCGCGAAGATCCGCGACAAGGCCCAGCTGCTGGCCGGGATGGCGCTCGGCGCCGAGCCGGACACGCTGCAGTGGTTCAACGGCGCCTGGGTCGCGGCCGGCGGCAGCGACCCGACCCAGGTCAAGACGATCGAGGACCTTGCGCTCTACGCGCACGGCACCGGCGAGCTGCCGCCCGGGGTCGAGGGCGGCCTCGACGCGCAGACCGTCTACCGCGACTGAGGCAGCGCCGCGTCGATCTCGACGCGGACCTCGTCGGCCACCTTCAGCGCACCGAAGAGCGCCGAGTAGGGCTTTATGCCCCAGTCGGACTGCTTGACGACGGCCGTGCCGGTGACGCGCCCGTCGTCGCCGAGGGCGAGGTCGAAGGCGAGCGGGCGCGTGGTGTCGGCCAGCGTCAGCTCGCCCTGCACGCTGAGGCGGCCGTCGGCGCCGGTCACCTCGGTCGAGCGGAACGCGATCGCCCGGCCCTTGAGGACGTCGTCGTGGATCGTCGTGCGGATGTCGGCCTTGTCGTCGTCGCCCAGCGACTGCATGCCCCCGGTTCCCTCGCGCACGTGCAGCGACGTGGCGTCGACCTCGAGCTCGAGGCCCGTGTCCTGCGGCGTGTCGCCGAGGCGCAACGTGGCCTCCCAGGTCGTCACGTGGATGACCAGGTCGTGGCCGGCCTTGGCCGCGGCGCCGGTGCGCCCGGTCCTGACCGAGAGCGTCCCGTCGTCCGGGCCGAGCGTGTACGTCCCCGGTTTCGAGCTCACCCGCCGACCCTACGGGATCCTTAGACTCGCGGACCACCCGCAACGCCGTACAGGAGACCGCCCATGGCCGTAGAGCTCGATCACTCGTTCACCACGGCGAAGCCGCTCGACGAGAGCTTCGCCGCCATCACCGACCTGGAGCGCGTCGTGCCGGCCGTCCAGGGAGGCAGCGTGGTCGAGACGACGAGTCCGGACTCCGTGAAGGCCCAGATCCTGGTCAAGATGGGTGCGATGTCGATGACCTTCGCGGGCACGGTCGAGGTCACCGAGAAGGACGAGGCCGACCACCGCGCGGTGCTCACGGTCAAGGCGCGCGAGGCCGGCGGACAGGGCCACGCCAACGCGACCGCCACCTTCGCGCTGAACGACGGCGGTGGGACCATCCACACCCACGCCCAGATCACCGGCAAGGCCGCCTCGATGGGCGAGGGCGTCGTGGCGGGCGTGCTCGACGCGCTGATCACGGACTTCACGACCCGGCTGGGCGACATCTGACGCCATGGCGCGGGTCATGATGCGCAGGGTCCGCGAGGGCGAGGTCCCCTACGACGGCGGGACCGCCGTTCAGGAGGACGTCGACCGTCCCGCCTTCCGCGGCAACGGGCCCGACGACTACGTCTGCGTGGAGTGCGGCAACGTCCTGGCCGAGTCCATGCACGAGATGCAGATGACGTACAAGGTCCGCGTCAAGTGCGGGCGCTGCTCGACCATCAACGTCTCGGCCACCGACGAGCACGACCCCAGCCTCAGGCGCCACTGAGGGCCAGCAGCGCGTCGCGGTGGCGCGCGTACGCCGCCGCCCCGTCGCCGTCCACGGCCGCGATGCGGATGACCGGCGGATGACCCATGGCCGGCACGGCGAGGTCGCGCAGCGCGTCGTGGTAGGCGCGCTCGCGCTGGCGCCCGCCGAACCCGAAGCCCTTGGCGGCCAGCCCGCGGTCCAGGCGGTCGGTCCGCGTGCTCCACTCGCGGCACAGCGCGCGGTGCTCGGCCAGGTCGAACCCGACGGCGACATCGGGCCGGTACAGGTCGAGCGCCGTGAGCCGGAAGCTGGTGAAGTGCGCCGCCTCATCGACCTCGATCACGGTCCCGGTCGCATCGTGCGCGAGCTCCACGGGCAGCAGGAGGTTCTCGCGCGCCGCATGCAGGACCGAGACGTCGCCCTGCAGCCGCGCGTAGATCGCCGCGAGCTGCTCGAGCGCCGCGATGACGGGCGCGACGATGGCCGGGTCGCGCCGGGCCTTGGCCACACGCTCGAGGCCGACGTGGCCCTGCTCGCAGAGCCAGTCGAACGAGGCGCTCTGCAGCGCGATCCCGTCCTGCGCCGCCGCCGCCGCGAAGGCCGATTGCACGTCGCCCGGCGCCACCGGGCGGATCCTAGCCCGCCCGGTGTGACGAGCCCGCTCTCATCGCACGAGCCCGAACTCGTCTGCCAGCGCGTTCGCGAACGGCGTGCGCGGGCGCTCGCGGCGCTCGCCGTCGAAGGTCACGTCGACGAGCTCGTCGAAGAAGGCCACGAGCCCGGTCACCGGCGCCGCCTCGGGCAGCGGGTCCTCATAGGTCCAGGCGAGGTTCTCGCCGACGTCGAAGGACAGGTAGGAGGCGTGGCCCTTGTAGGCGCAAGTGGTGCGCTTGTCGCCGAGCCGCGCCTCGGCGACGAGGTCCTCCCGCGGGACGTAGAAGCGCGTGGGAAGGCTCGTCTCCCACAGCAGGACGGCGCGCGTGCTCTGGGCCAGCAGCACGCCGTCGCGCTCGATGCGGACGGGGCGCGAGGTCAGGCGCATGTCGATGCGGTGGTAGGGGTCGCGCGCATGGCCGACCAGCGGCTCGTCCTCCTCCAGCCAGCGGTCGAAGCCCTTGAAGTCGAGGACCACGTGGCCGGCCAGCTCGGGGTCGGCCGGCGCGAAGGCCACGCTCTCGCGCGTGGCGCCGCCGGCGCGCAGCGAGAGGCTCTCGCCCGCGGCCGAGTGCACGGCGAACGGGATCCCCGGGTGCAGGACCGGCGGCCCGGCCCCAGGCTCGTCCGCGGCAGGCGCCGGCACGAGCTCGCCGCGCACGTCCTCGATCGGCACGGCGAAGGAGGGCACGACGCGCCGCGGCTCCCAGACGAAGAGCGGGCGGCTGCTGTCGACCACCGTGTCGTCGCCGATGAGCGCGCGGACGCGCCTCTCGACGGGCTCGTAGCGCAGCTCGTCGAGCCGCTGGAACATCGCGTCGCGCATGCTGATGGCCATCGGGTCAGTCTGGCAGGCGCAGGACGTCGCCCAGGAAGCGACCCACGGCCGCGCGCAGCGTCTCGAGGTCGCCGCTGAGGCTGTGGTTGCCGGGCACGGTGACGACCTCGCGCGTCGGGCCGGCGGGCGGCATCCCGAACGGATCGCTCGCCCCCTGGATCACGAGCGCCGGGACGGCGACCGCGTCGAGCTCGGGCAGTCGCGTCTTCTCCGGGCGGCCCGGAGGATGGACCGGGAAGGCGAGGCACAGCACGCCGGCGGCGCCGGTCTGCGCCGCGGTGCGGCAGGCCACGCGCGCGCCCGACGAGCGCCCGCCGGCCACGAGCGGCAGGTCGGCCAGCGGCCCGCCACGCAGGTGCTCGACGACCGCGATCCAGGCCGCGTCGAGCTGGGCCGCCGGCGCGGGCGAGCGACGGCCCGCCACGCGATAGGGCTGCTCGACCAGCGCGACACCGATCCCGAGCGACATGGCCGCCTCCGCCGCCGCGACGAGGTCGCGAGCCGTGACCCCGCCCCCGGCGCCGTGGCCGAGCACGAGCGCGCCGGCCGGCTCGTCGCCGGTGTCCAGGTGCACGCGCGCCGGGCCGTGCGGCGTGTCGACGGCGAGGGCCGTCACCTCAGCTCGCGCCGGCGGTCGCGCGGATCTGGCAGCAGCGGGTGCAGCAGTCCGTTGACGATGCTGACGATGATGGCCGCCAGCGCCCCCCACCAGAAGGTGCGGATCTCGAAGGCGGGGACGACCCAGTCGGTCACGTAGAGCATCAGGACGTTGATGAGGAAGTAGAAGAGCCCGAGCGTGACGACGATGAACGGGATCGACAGGACGGCCACGATCGGCTTGACCGTCGCGTTGATGACCGTGAACACGGCGGCGGCGATCAGCAGCGTCCACCACTCGTCGCCGTAGGTCACGCCGCTCAGCGCCCAGGAGACCACGAACAGCGCGGCGACGTTCGAGGCCCAGCTGATGAGCAGCATGCGCCCCATCGCTACCGCCAGGCGCGCCGCAGGAGCGCGAGCACGTTCCCGCTGGAGATCTTCTCGGCCACCTGGGCGCCGTACTTCGACACCAGCGCGTCCTGCACGTAGCGCATGCGGCCGAGATGCTCGAGGCCGGGCAGCGCCGGCTTGATCCAGCCGTCGAGGTCGGTGCCGATCGCGGCGTGGTCGTGCGTACCCGTGACCTGCGCGATGCGGTCGATGTGCGCGTAGACGAGCGCCATGCTGTCTTCGAAGGTCTTGACCTTGCGGGTGGGACGCAGGCCGTCGTGCATGTAGTGCGTGCACGCGATGACGCCCATCACGCCGCCGCGGCGCCCGACCTCGCGGATGACGTCGTCGGTGAGGCTGTAGGAGAGCTTGCCGAAGCGGCACGCCATGTGGGAGGCGATGACCGGCGGCTCCGGCCCGAGCGCGGCGAAGGTGTCGGCGATCGCCTGCTCGCTCATGTGCGTGATGTCGACGAGCACGCGCTCGCGCGCCATCGCGCGCGCGGCCGCCGTGCCGAGCTCGGTCAGCCCGATCTTGGGCGACGGGAAGACCAGTCGGTAGAGCCAGTCGGGCAGGAACGGGAGCGCCGGCGCGTTGGTGGCCACCCCGCGCCAGAAGAGATGGGCGAGCGTCACATAGGCGACGCCGCGCTGCGCCAGGTCGGCGACGTTGGCCTCGACCTCGGCGGGCGTGGCGCCGAGCGCGAAGCCGCCCTCGACGGCGTGGACGATCGCGGTGCGGCCCGCGGCGATGGCGGCGTCGAGCGCGGCGACGTCGTGGGCCACGGTCGCGCCCAGCGGCTCGGCCCTGACGTGGTCCTCGACGAGCGCGATCTGGTCCAGGAGCGACTTGACGTACCCGGGCTTCGGAGGCGAGCCGTAGGGCAGGTCGAGATCCATCTCGTCCAGGGGCGAGTAGAGGACGGACAGCACGGCGCCGACGCCGCCGGCGCGCATGAGCTCGACTGTGACGCTCGGCGCGCCCTTCGGCCCCTGGTAGTTCAGCCGCCGCGAGAGCAGGTCGACGAGGATCGCCTTCCAGCGCGCGTCGGGGCGCTGGGCCAGGATCGCCGACTTCGTGTCCGCCTGCTCGGGCGGGATGAGGTGCATCGGATAGTGGGCGTGGAGGTCGACGAGCACGCGGTCGCGACTCTACGCCGCGAGAGCCGCCGGGGCGACCTGACGCCCGCGGGTGCGGGCGTAGGCGGCGCTGGCCAGCGCCGCGGCGGCCAGCGCGGCGGTGGCGCCGAGCGCCATCCCGACGCGCGGTCCGGCGACGCCGGCCAGCCATCCGACCAGCGGGGCGCCGATCGGCGTCGACCCCAGGAAGACGACCGAGTACAGCGCCATCACACGTCCGCGCATGGCCGGCGCGACGGCGAGCTGGATCGTCGAGTTGATCCCGGCCGAGAAGGTCACGGTCATCGCGCCCAGGGGGATGAGCGCGAGCGCCTGGAGCGGGAGCGACGGCGCGGCCGCGGCCACCAGCTCGAGGGTGCCGAACCCCGCGGCGGCGCCGACGAGGATCCGCGGCGAGACGCGCCCGCGTGCACCGGCGGCCAGCGCACCGGCCACCGAGCCGACCGCCATGGCCGCCGTGAGCAGCGCGTAGGTCGCCGCCGTGCCGTGCCAGGTCTCGCTTGCGAGCAGGGGCATGAGGACCTGGAAGTTGAACGACAGCGTCCCGACCAGCGCCATCATGGCCAGCGGGATCCACAGCCCGGGGTTGCCGTGCACGTGGCGCAGCGCGGCCCGCAGCTCGCCGCGGGCGCGCTGCACCGGCGCGGCGGTGCGCAGCGCGGCCGGGTTCATACCGGCAAGAGCGACGAGCATGGCCACGAAGGAGAGCGCGTTGAGGGCGAAGCAGGTGCTGACGCCGGCGAAGGCGATGACCGCGCCGGCGCTGGCGGGCCCGACGATCCGCGCGCTCTGGACGATGACCGAGTTCAGCGAGACGGCGTTGACCACGCGCTCGGCCCCCACCAGCTCGATGACGAAGCTCTGGCGCGTCGGGTTGTCGACCGCGTTGACGGTGCCGCGGACGAAGACGAGCGCCCAGACCACGAGCGGCGTGACCGACCCGCCGACCGTGAGCGCGAAGAGCGCGAGCGCCGGCAGGGCCATGAGCGCCTGGGTGACCATGAGCACGCGCCGCTTCGGCAGGCGATCGGCGAGCAGACCGCCCCAGGCCCCGAAGAGCAGGATGGGCACGAACTGCAGCCCGGCCGTGAGGCCGACCGCGGCCCCGCTGCCGGTGAGCTGCACGATGAGCCACATCTCGGCCACCGTCTGCATCCAGTTGCCCGAGACGGAGACGATCTGGCCCGCGAAGTAGCGGCGGTAGTTGGGGACCGCCAGCGAGGTGCCGGCGCGACGCAGGGCCGCCCCACCAGCGCGCCGCCGCTGGTCCATCGTCGTGGCGCGCTTCCCGGCGCGTGCCCTCCCCGTCAAGCGCCGGCCTCCTCGAGCACGCGCTCGAGGATGGCGGCCGCGCGGTCGAGCGTCGCGCGCTCGTCGGCGTCGAGGTCGCGCAGGCGGCGCGAGAGATAGGCGTCCTTGCGGGTGCGCACGCGGGCCAGCAGCTCGCGTCCGGCAGGCGTGAGGGCGACGACGAACGAGCGCCGGTCGGCCGGGTCCTGCGTGCGGTCGACGAGCCCCCTCTCCTCCAGGCGCGCGATGACGCGCGTGGCCGTCGGGCGCTGGACGCGCTCGCGCCCGGCGAGCTCACTCGGGGTCAGCGGCCCGTGGCGATCGATCGTCGCCAGCGCCGCGGCCTGCGATGGGCTGAGCTCCTCCCCGGCCTCCTGGCGCAGGCGCCGTGCGGTGCGCGCGATGACGAGGCGCAGCCGGACAGCGAGATCGGCCTGGGAAGTGGTTCGCATTGCTAATTAGCATAGCGAACTATGTGGCGGAATCGGCGGCCACGGCCGCCCGGCGGCGCAGGCGCCCGGCCAGTGCCGCGGCGATCATGGCCACAGCGACGGGCACCGTCGCCGGCAGCAGGTCGCCGTCGCTCGACAGCGCGTACTGCGCCAGAGCGAAGGCGGTCGTGGCCAGGGCGACGAGGGTCTGGTAGGAGGGCCTGCGCGCCGCGATGGCGCCGGCGAGCGCGGCCACGAAGAAGTCGCCGTAGCCGATCGTCATACGTCCCAGGACCGGTTGGGCGAAGTCGGGCATGTGCCCCAGGCGCGCGTCGAGCAGCGCCGCGGTGGCGACGCGGATGCCACCGGCGTGCAGGAGCACGAGGTCCAGCGCGGCCACCAGCACGGCCGCGATCACGAGCTCGCGCACACCCGCCGTGGCCGCGAGCAGGGACCCGAGCGCCACGCAGCTGAGCATCACGAGCGTGAGCACCGCGAGCTCGCCGGCGATCCCGACATGCAGCGCGGCGAGGACCAGCAGCGGGACCACGAGCAGCGCGCGCACCGGCCGCCCGC
Source organism: uncultured Actinomycetes bacterium (assembly GCA_963807305.1). GTDB lineage: Bacteria > Actinomycetota > Thermoleophilia > Solirubrobacterales > Solirubrobacteraceae > JAOPZW01. Next base: position 960,918 of record CAWEBN010000005.1, on the reverse strand, counting down.
CGCGAGCGAAGGCCGCGATGGCGAGCGCGCCGAGCGCCGGCACGCCCACGCAGGCCACGGCGACGACCGCGAGCGCGAGCGACGGGTGCATGGCGAGCCCGGCCACGGTGGCCAGGAACGCCGCGGGCGGCAGGATCGCCGCCCACGTGTGCGGGATGCGCAGCGCCACTCGCCGCGGGCGCCGCGGCAGGACCACGGTGAGCCCCTGGGCCACCGCGAGCGCGGTACACGACGAGATGTCGACTGCTGCGTATCCATGGAAGAGAGCCGGCATCGGAGGAGGGCTCCGCTGGTACCCGACGCGGCGCGCCGCCAAAAGCCCACGTTCGCGCGCGGGCGACGGACGTTTAGGCCCGACGGCGCGTGCCTAGGCGCCATGCCGCATGCCCCCGGCGTTTGCCCGCTCGTCGGCCGGGAAGGTTCAGAGGACGATGCGCACCGACGACCAGACCGATCCCGGCGACATCCCCGGCACCGGGCGCTGGGCGATCCTCAAGCGGACCTACGTCGAGTTCAAGGACGACAACCTCACCGACTGGGCCGCCTCGCTGACCTACTACGCGGTCCTGGCCCTCTTCCCGGCGCTCCTCGCGCTCGTGGCGCTCGTCGGCATCTTCGGCCAGTACCCGCAGACCACCAACGCGCTCATCGACGTCGCCCGCCAGGTCTCGGGCGGCAACAGCGCCCTCACCGGACTGCAGAGCACCATCGACGGCATCGTCCAGAACAAGGGCGGAGCCGGCGCGCTGCTCGGCCTGGGTCTCGCGGGCGCGGTGTGGTCGGCCTCGGGCTACATCGGCGCCTTCATGCGCGCGTCGAATGCGATCTACGAGGTCCAGGAGGGCCGGCCGTTCTGGAAGCTGCGCCCGCTCCAGGTCGCGGTCACGCTCGTCATGGTCCTGCTGGTCGCGCTGGTGCTCATCGCGCTCGTGGTCAGCGGCCCGCTGGCCGACGCGCTGGGCTCGAAGCTCGGGCTCGGCTCGGCGGGCGTGACCGCCTACCAGATCGCCAAGTGGCCGATCATGGCCGCGGTCGTGCTGGCCATGCTCGCGGTCCTCTACTACCTGGCGCCGAACGCCCGGCTGCCGCGCATCCAGTGGCTGAGCCCCGGCGCCGTCGTCGCGCTCCTCATCTGGATCGTCGCCTCGGCGGCCTTCGGCTTCTACGTGGCCAACTTCGGCTCCTACAACAAGACCTACGGCACGCTCGGCGGCGCGATCTCCCTGCTCGTGTGGCTGTGGATCTCGAACCTCGCGGTGCTCTTCGGCCAGGAGCTCAACGCCGAGATCGAGCGCGGGCGCGAGCTGACGGCCGGCCTGCCGGCCGAGCGCGACCTCCAGCTCGAGCATCGCGATCCGCCCAAGGACCTCGAGGCGCAGGGCGTCGAGGTCTCGCGCGAGGCGCGCTTCCGCCGCGAGAGCGAGCGCACGGCCTCGCCGGCGGGCGGTTAGGCGCGCCGTGGCGGCGGATCCGCTCGACCTGCTGGAAGAGCGGCAGCTCGCGGGAGTGGCCGAGCGGCTCGTGGCCGAGGCTCGCGCGGCGGCCGGCGTGCCCGCCGCGCTCTACGTCGCCGACCTCGACGGGCGCTCGCTGCGCCGGGTGACCGGCGACGGCGGACTGCCGGACGTGCTGGAGACGGCGCAGCTGGTCGGGCCCGAGATCCCGGCGACGCAGGCCGCCGCGATGGTGCGTGGGCTGCCGGACGGAGCCGCGGTGGTGCCGCTGACGCTGCGCGGCCGTGCGCTGAGCGTGCTCGTCTTCTCGGCGGCGCCGTCCGGCGACGTCGAGGCGCTGGCGAGGCGCGGGGCGGCGGCCCTCGAGCTGGCCGAGCGCTACACGGACGTGCTGGCCAGGGCGCGGCGCCACCGCGCGTGCAGCGCCGCCGCCGAGCTCCAGCAGGACCTCATGCCGCCGCGGATCACGCGCCTCGTGGGTGCCGAGGTGGCGGGCTCGATCCTGCCGGCCTACGACGTCGGCGGCGACTGGATCGATCACTGCGCAACGCCCGACGGGGGCTGGCTGGGCGTGGCCGACGCCGTCGGCAAGGGTCCGCAGGCCTCGGCCATCGGCGCGATCGCCCTGGGCGCCTACCGGGCGACGCGCCGCGGCGGCGGCGACCTGGCCGAGGCGGCGTCCGCCATCCACGACGCGCTCTGCGGGCTGGATGTGCCCGACATCTTCATGAGCGCGATCCTGGCCACGTGGAACGGCCGGTCCTCCTCACTCGTGTGGCTGCGCTGCGGGCACCCGCCCCCCTTCGTCTGGCACGCCCAGCGTGGGCTGCGCGAGCTAGAAGGCGGCGACGGCCCGGTCCTCGGGCTCGACCGGCTCGACCCGCCGGCCGAGACCGCGTCCGCGGCGATCGCGCCCGACGAGCTCGTCGTCCTGGTCTCCGACGGCGTCCTCGAGCGCACCGCGCCGGGCGGCGAGGCGTTCGGCGAGGGCGGGCTGCGCCGCGCCCTGGAGGCGCTGGACGACGCCTCGGCCACCGCGGCCGCGGCGGCCGTGCTCCAGGCCGTCGCCGCGACCTACGACGGCCCGCTGCGCGACGACGCCAGCGTGGTCGTGCTCGCTCCCGCCTGAGCCGCAGGGACCTGCCGCGCGCCGGGCGCCGTAGTGGAAGGCATGGAGCTGGACCGCCGGGCGTTCGTCGGCCTCGGCCTGGCCGGTCTGCCGGCGCTCGCCGGGTGGCGGGGGCCCGCCGGCCGCGAGCCGCTGGCGCTGGCCACGGCGGACACCGAGGCGCATGTCGTCGTCGTCGGCCTCGATCGCGGGCAGGTGCGGCGGCGGCTGGCGACGGTCGAGGATCCGCGCAGCATCGAGAGCGGGCCGGGCGGACACGTCGTGGTGGCCCACCCCGCGTCCGGCTGCGTGTCCCTGCTGACGATGCGCCCCGCGCGGGTGCGGCGCGTCCTGCGCGGGCTCGGCGCCCCGCGCTACACGGCGATCGCGCCCGATGGCGGCCACGCGTTCGTCAGCGACGGCGCCCGCGGCGAGCTGGTGGTCGTGGACCTCGTCCGCGGGCGGATCGTCGGGGGCCTCGAGGTCGGCGCCGGCGCGCGCCACCTCTCCCTCGATCCCACAGGGCGCACCCTGTGGATCGCGCTGGGGTCGAGCGCCGGGGCCCTCGCGGTGGTCGACGTCGGCGATCCGCAGCGCCCGCGGCTGCGCCGTCGCGTGCGCCCGCCGTTCCTGGCCCACGACATCGCCTTCTCCCCCAGCGGCCGGCGCGTGTGGATCACCGCCGGGCGCGAGCGCCGCCTGGCGGTGCTGCCGGCCGCCGGCGGGCGCCCCGTGCTGCTGGGCGCCGACGCGGCGCCCCAGCACGTGAGCTTCGGCCGGGGCGTCGCCTACGTGGCCAGCGGCGACGGCGCCACCGTGCGGATACACGATCTGGTGCACGGACGGGTGCGCCGGACCGCGCGCGTGCCGTACGGCTCGTACAACGTCCAGGCGGGCGTCGGCGTCGTCGTGACCCCCTCCCTGGCCCGCGGGACGCTCACGATCCTCGACCGCGCGGGACGCGTCCGGCACGAGGTGCAGGTCGCCCGCGCCGCCCATGACGCGTGCCTCATCCGCTAAAGGTGCGCTGATCGGGGTTATTAGCGCGATGAACGGGTACCGGGTGGGAGTCGACCGACCCGGAGGTCCCCGTGGCACCCATCCAGCTCACGGTCCAGCACCCCGATTTCGACACTGTCCACGTGACCCTGCAGGGCTCGCTCGACCTCATTCGCGCCTATGAGTTCGACGAGGCCATTCGCCGCATCGAGCGTGATGCGCCGGGCCGGGTGCTCGTCGACCTGCGCGGCCTCGAGTTCCTCGACACGACCGGCCTCTCGCGCCTGGTCGCCCTGCGCCGCCGCTGCCGGCGCACCGGCCGCCGCCTCGTGCTGGTGCGCGGTTCGCAGGCGGTCCAGCGGCTGTTCGCCGTGACCGCGATGAACGAGCACTTCGAGGTCGTGAGCGACCCCGAAGAGCTGCTCGCCATGGCGTAGCTCAGGTTCTCCGCGGGCGCAACCGGCGCTGCGCGGCGCTGACTGCATCACCGAGGGGAAGAGCGTGAGCGGTGCCCGGTGCGCGGGCGGCCGCCGTGGCGCGTTGCCACTCGTCGAGGGAACGAGTGTCGGGTTTCGTGCCGTATGGGCATCAAACCCGACAACTGTCCCCGCACGTCGGGACGACGGGGACTTTGTCGGGCATAGGCCGACAAACTCCCCGCTCGTTCCCCGGGGGAGCGCCGACGCGCCAGGGGCGCCGCCCTCGCCCCGGCCACCACTCACTTTCTTCCCCTCGATGATGCAGTTTTGCGCCGCGCAGAGCAGCCAACGCCGGCGGGAGCGCCGGCGCGCCACGGCCACCGCGCGCGCAGCGGGCACCGCTCACTCCCTTCCCTCGATGATGCTGTTCGCGCCGCCGGCGCCCGACGGCGACCGCCTACCGCGTGCGCTCCAGCGTCGCCGGGCGGCGCTTGGCGCCGCGGGCGCTCAGCGCGCCGTAGACCTCGTCGGTACGGCGTGCGACATCGGCCCAGTCGAAGCGCGCAACGTGGGCGGAGGCCTCGGTCACGAGGCGGAAGCGCAGCGCCGGGTTGGCCAGGACCCACTCCATCATCTGCGCCAAGGAGCGCGGGTCGCGCGAGCGGAAGCGCAGGCCGACGTCCTCGTTGGGGACGACCTCGCGCAGGCCCCCGGTGTCGGCCACGATGCAGGGGCAGCCGCTGGCCATCGCCTCGAGCGCCACCAACCCGAACGGCTCGTAGATCGAGGGGACCACGCACAGGTCGGCGATCCGGTACAGCGAACGCAGCACGTCGTCGCCGATCCAGCCCAGGAAGGTGCCGTGGCGCTCGAGGCCCAGGCGCCGCGCCTGCGCCTTGAGCTCGGCCTCGTGGGTGCCCGACCCGGCGACCAGGAAGCGCACGCCGTCCAGGCGCGCGATGACCCGCGGGAGAGCGTCGAGGGCGATCTGGAAGCCCTTCTCGTAGACCAGGCGCCCGATGAGCAGCACGAGCTTCTCGGTCGGGTCGGCGAAGCGCGCCCGCAGCGCCGCGAGGTCGTCGACCGGCGCGAGGTCGAGCGGATCGATGCCGTTGGGGATGACCTGGACCTTGGCCTCGTCGATGCCGAACACGTCGGCGACGTGGCCCTGCATGTAGTGGCTGCAGACGACGACGCCCTCGGCGCGGCGCACCATCCAGCGCTCGACGCCGTGGATGTAGCTCTGCGGGTGCTTGTCGACCCAGCCCTGATGACGGCCGTACTCGGTGGCGTGGACGGTCGTCAGGTACGGCCGTCGGGCGGCGCGCGCCAGCGCAGCGGCGGCGCGGGCCACCAGCCAGTCGTGGCCGTGGATGACGTGGAAGTCGTAGCGGTCGGTCAGCGCGCGGCCCGCCGCCAGCATGTGCTCGTTCATGCCCTCGACCCACGCCACGAACTCGTCGAGGTCGCGGGGCATCGCGGGCTCGGGCATGCGGTGCACGCGCACGCCCGCGCGAACCTCCTCGGGCAGGTCGCCCTCGCGTCCACGCGTGAGGACGTGCACCGCCACGTCGCGCTCCACCAGCCCCTCGGAGAGCTTGCGCACGTGGCGCGCGAGCCCGCCCTCGACGATCGGCGGGTACTCCCAGGAGAGGATCAGGATGCGCCGGGGCACGGGCCGGTGACCCTACCGACGCGGCGCCGGCGCGGTTGCAGGCCAATTGAAGGTTCTGTCCCGCTTTGAGGCCCCGAAACGGGACAAGATCGTGCCTGCTGACACAAAGTCCCTCCTCAGACGTACTTTCGGACATCGATCCGCCTGGGGGCGACGTGGAAAAGGACGAGGACATGACGAGGGGGGTCCTGCGATGAGCGCGACGACAACGCCCATCGCCCAGCCGCTGACCTCTTCGAGGAGCGCCGGCAGCGTGCCGGCCGAAGCGCCCGCGGCGCCGCCCTCCTGGCAGCGTCTCGAGGAGCAGATCGCGTGGTACTCGCGCGGCGCGCGGCGCAACAAGCGCCACTACCTGCGCATCAAGGTCGTGCAGATCGTCTCGGCGGCCAGCATCCCGGTCATCGCCGCGACCAGCCTGCCGACCTGGGTCTCCGGCGCCCTCGGCGCGCTCATCGTCGTCCTCGAGAGCGTCCAGCAGCTCTTCCAGTTCCACTCCAACTGGACCCACTATCGCTCGACGGCCGAGTCGCTCAAGCACGAGAAGTTCCTCTACCTCGCGCAGGCGGGCTCCTACGCGACCGCCACGAAGCCCGACGCCCTGCTCGCCGAGCGCATCGAGAGCCGCGTCTCGCAGGAGCACTCCGCGTGGGCGTCGGAGCAGAGCCAGGGCCACCAGCAGAAATAGCCATGGCCCAGCGCATCTTCATCAGCTACCGGCGCGACGACTCGCGCGGCTACGCGGGGCGCCTCCAGGGCGACCTCTCGCGCCGCTACAGCGACGAGCACGTCTTCCGCGACGTCGAGATCCCTCCCGGCGCGGACTTCGGCGAGTACATCACCGGCCTCGTCGACAGATGCAACGTCGTGCTCGCCATCATCGGCCCCGGGTGGCTCGACGCCCGCGACCGCGAGGGCGAGCGGCGGATCGACAAGCCCGACGACTGGGTGCGCCTGGAGATCGAGCGGGCGCTGGCGCGCGACGGCGTCGAGGTCATCCCCGTGCTCGTCGACGGCGCCCGGCTCCCGCCGCGCGAGGAGCTGCCGGAGTCGCTGTTGGCGCTGCGCCGGCGCAACGCCTTCGAGCTCTCCGATCGGCGCTGGGACTACGACGTCGGCCAGCTCGGCCAGCACCTCGACACGCTGCTGCGCGGCACCAGTGCGCTGCACGTCAAGCCCGCCGGGCTGCCGACGACGACGACGACGCCGACCGTCGCCCCGATCACCGCGCCCGTGACCGCATCCGCGGCCGAGCCGCCCGACCACACCACCTTCGCCGTCTTCGCGGCGGCCGCCGTGGCGCTCCTCACCGCCTTCCCCGCCGACCTGCTCGCCCGCAACGTGGTCAACCGCGCGCCGCTGGACCGCGACAGCCTGGTCACGGTCCGCGACTTCGTCCTCGAGAAGGCGATCTTCTTCGGCATCGCCGGAGCGCTCGCGGCCCTCGCCGTGGGCTTCCTCTCGCGTCGCTCGCGCGAGCCGATCGTCTCCTTCCTGCTGGGGCTGGGTGCAGGGATCGTGGCCGGCGCGGTCTACGCCGGCGCCTACGCGGGCCTCACCCTGTCCTCGGCCGAAGGCACCGACACGGCCGGCACCGCCGTCGGGATGATCGCCGCCGGGGCGTTCCTGGGCTGGGCCTTCGGCGCCGAGCGCGCGGGCTCGCGCCTGGAGGCCTCGTGTGCCGGCCTGGCCGGCGGGCTCCTGGCCGGCGGCGTCGTCGGGCTCCTGCACGACTCGCTGACCACGGACTCGGGCCACCGGCTGCTCGCGGGCCTGTGCATCGCGATCATCGTGGCGACCGCGGGCTTCGTCGGCCTGCGGATCCCGCGCGACTCGACCGCACCCGCGGCCGAGCTGCTCACGCGCGCTCGAGCAGCGCCACCGGCCATCCACCGGTGAGCTCGCCGACATCCATGCCGCCGGTGAGGTCGAGCGGCTCGCCGTCGTCGAGCACCGAACGCCAGCGGCCGGGCACGGTCAGCCGCGCGCCCTGCCAGTCGCGCACCGGCACGACGGCCAGCGCCTCGCCGCCGCGCAGGTAGGCGGCCACCCCCGGGCCGGCGTCGACCGGCTCGTAGGTGCCCGCGAACGCCGCGGGCCGCCGCGCCCGCAGGGCCAGCGCGCGGCGGATGAGGTCGAGCTTGCGCTCGCCGAAGTCGCGCGGCGCCTCCCCCGCGCGCAGCCGCGCCAGCGCCTCGCGGCGCGCGGCCCAGTCGACCGGCCTGCGGTTGTCGGGATCGACGAGGCTGAGCGCCTCGAGCTCGTCGCCCTGGTAGATGTCGGGCACGCCGGGCGCGGTGAGCTTGAGCAGCAACTGGCCCAGCGCCGCGCGCCGGCCCTCGACGGCGAGGCGCTCGGCGAAGGCCGTGAAGCCCTCGGGCGGACGCTCGGCCAGCGCCCGCGCATAGCGGCGCGCTGCCGCCTCGTAGCCCTCGTCGGGCGCCGCCCAGGTGGTCCGCAGCTTGGCCTCGCGCAGCGCCTTCTCGACGTAGGTCTCGAGCCGCCCGGGCTCGATCGGCCAGACGCCGACGAGCGTCTGCAGGACCAGGTACGCGCTGTGCTCGTCGGGGGCGTCGGCCTCGCGGACCCAGCCCTCGGCCAGCGACGCCCACTCCTCGGCCATCGTGCTCAGCGCGCCGAGGCGCGCGCGCACGTCGCCCGAGCGCTTGGTGTCGTGCGTCTGGGTGACGAGCAGCCCGCGCGGGAAGCGCCCGGCCCGCGCCGCGTTGGTGGCATGGAAGGCGTCCACCGACAGGCCGAAGCGCGCCGGGTCACCGCCCACCTCGTTGAGCGCCAGCAGCCGCAGGTGGCGGTAGAAGGCGGTGTCCTCGATTCCCTTGGCCGTGATCGGCGGGCGAGGTCTGCTGAAAGCGCGTGACGAGCTCGTCGTGGCCGCGCTCGCGCAGGGCCAGCACGTCGGCGAGCCGGCCGCCGGCCGCGGCGTCGATGGCGTGCACGTCGGCGTCCTCGACGCGCCCCGACCACGGCTCCACGTACGTGCGGTAGATCGGCAGCGCCGCCAGCGCCTCCGGGATGCCGTCGATGTCGAGGAGCTCGCGCAGGCGCTCGACCTCGCGGGCGAAGGTCGTCGCCGCCTGCTCGAGCTGGGCGCGCGCCGCGACGTCCGCGAACGGCTCGCCGGCGTTCGGCAGCCGCGCGAGCGCCGCCTCGCCCGCCGGGTCGACGAACAGCGCCGCCGCGTCGTTGAGGAACTCGTAGCCGACGGTGCCCTCGACGGGCCAGTCGCGCAGCGGCTCGTTGGTGTGCAGGATCTTCTCCACCCACACGTGCCGAGCGCCGGCGGCGCGCAGGCGCGCCAGGTAGCCCGCCGGGTCGGCGAGCCCGTCGGGGTGGTCGACCCGCAGGCCGTCGATCACGCCGTCGCGCACGAGCTCGAGGACCTTGCCGTGGACGAGGTCGAACACCTCCGGGTCCTCGACGCGCACGCCCGCCAGGTCGTCGATGTCGAAGAAGCGCCGGTACCAGCCGTCCTCGGGGTCGTAGTCGAAGACCCGCGCACGCTCGCGCTCGTCGGACCACCAGCGGTTCTCCTCGGAGACGCCCATGTGGTTGGGCACGATGTCCAGCACGATCGCGAGACCCTCGGCGGCCAGCGCGCGCAGCCCCGCCTCCCCGCCCAGCGCGTCCGAGACCCGCGTGGGATCCACCACGTCGTAACCATGGGTCGAGCCGGTCCGCGCCTGCAGGGAGGGCGACAGGTACAGGTGCGAGATCCCCAGCTCGCGCAGGTAGGGCACCAGCCCGCGCACGGCGGCGAAATCCTGCTCGGGCGAGAGCTGCAGGCGGTAGGTGGCGATCACCGCAGCGCCGGGATCAGATCGCCGTGGGCGTCGATCATCGCGTCGACGAGCTCGGCGATCTCGTCGAGCGGGAGCTCGCCGCCCGTGTGCGGGTCGAGCATCGCCGCGTGGCGGGCGGCGTCGCGGTCGCCGGTGAGCGCCGCGTCGACGGTGAGCCCCTGGACGTTGACGTTGGTCTGCATCAGCGCCGCAAGCTGGCGGGGCAGCGCCCCCACGCGCTGGGGCTCGATCCCTCGCTCGGAGGCCACGCACGGCACCTCGACGCAGCAGTCCCCGGGCAGCGCGTCGATGAGGCGGCCCCCGTCGAGCGCGTTGGGGACGTTGCCGTTGAAGGCGAACGGCTCGCCCGTCTCGCACGCGCGGATGATGTCCGCGCCGTACTCGACGCTGGGCGCCGTCTGCACCGCCGCGCGGTCGCCCTCGCGCAGCCGCGAGCGCAATGCGTTCCACTCGGCGATCTGCGCCTCGCAGCGGCGCGGGTACTCGTCCAGCGGGATGTTGAAGCGCTCGACGAGGTCGGGCCGCGCAGCCTTGATGAACCACGGCACGTACTCGGCGAAGTGCTCGGAGGACTCGGTGACGAAGTACCCGAGGTGGCGCAGCACCTCGTAGCGCACGCGGTTGACGGCAGGCGGGGTGACCTCCCGCAGGGCCGGATAGAGATCCTCGCCGTCGCGCTCGAGGCGCAGGAAGAAGGCGAGGTGGTTGATCCCGGCGACGTGGTGGTCGAGGTCGCCGGGCGCGAGCCCGAGGTCGGCGGCGAGCTCGCCGGCGGTGTGCTGGACGGAGTGGCACAGGCCCACGGCGCGGACGCTGCTGGCGCGCGCCACCGCCCAGCACAGCATCGCCATCGGGTTGACGTACTGCAGCAGGAGCGCGTCGGGGCAGCACTCCTCCATGTCGCGGCAGACGCCGAGCAGCACCGGGATCGTCCGCAGCCCGCGCATGATGCCGCCGACGCCGACGGTGTCGCCGATCGTCTGGCGCAGGCCGAAGCGCTTGGGGACCTCGAAGTCGACCACCGTGGCGGGCCGGTAGCCGCCGACCTGGAACGACGTGACGACGTAGTCGGCGCCGTCGAGCGCCGTGCGGCGGTCGAGCGTGGCCTCGACGTCGGCGCGCGACCCGGCGGCGCGCGCCATCGCGCGCACGGCGGCCTCGGAGGTCTCCAGGCGCTCGGCGTCGATGTCCATCAGCGCGAAGGTCGTCGTGTCGGCCAGCTCGGGGCGGCGCAGGACGTCGCCCACGAGGTTGCGCGTGAAGACCGTCGAGCCGGCGCCGATGAAGGCGATCCGCGCCATCAGGCGCGCCGCAGCAGCCTCATCGACCGCGCGGGCACGGGCACCTCGCCGCGCGAGGGCCAACGCTGCGCGGCGGGCTCGAGCGCCGGGTCGAAGGTGTCGAGCTCGTGCACCCACTCGGCCCCGAAGCGCCGGGCCGGCAGCGTGAAGGCCATGTCCTCGTGGTGGGCGTTGAAGAGCAGCAGGAAGGAGCCGTCCTCGATCGACTCGCCGCGCGGCGTGCGATCGGCGATCTCCTGGCCGTTGAGGAAGACGCCGAGGACGTGGGCGGAGGGCTGCTGCCAGTCGCGCTGGGTCATGCGCCGGCCGTCGGGCCGGAACCACCAGACGTCGGGCAGGCCCGAGCCCTCGCTCTCGCGCCCGGCCAGGAACTTGCCCCGGCGGAAGACCGGGTGGGCCTTGCGCAGCTCGATCAGGCGCTTGGTGAACTCGAGGTGCGCGCCCTGCCCCTCGCGCAGCCCCCACTCGTACCAGGACAGCTCGTTGTCCTGGCACCAGGCGTTGTTGTTGCCGTTCTGCGTGCGTCCCAGCTCGTCCCCGCCGAGCAGCATCGGCACGCCCTGCGAGAAGAACAGCGTGGCGAGGAAGTTGCGCTGCTGGCGCCAGCGCAACTCGATGATGAGGGGGTCGTCGGTCTCGCCCTCGACGCCGCAGTTCCACGAGCGGTTGTCGTTGGTGCCGTCGCGGTTGTCCTCGCCGTTGGCCTCGTTGTGCTTCTCGCTGTAGGTCGTGAGGTCGCGCAGCGTGAAGCCGTCGTGGGCGGTGACGAAGTTGATCGAGGCGAACGGCTGGCGCCCGTCGGACTCGTAGAGGTCGCTGGAGCCCGTGAAGCGCGACGCGAACTCGGCGATGCTCGACTGCCCGCGCCAGAAGTCGCGCACGACGTCGCGGTAGATGCCGTTCCACTCGCTCCACAGGACGGGGAAGTTGCCGACCTGGTAGCCGCCGGGACCGACGTCCCACGGCTCGGCGATGAGCTTGACCTGCGACAGGATCGGGTCCTGGTGGATCGTGTCGAAGAACGCGCTCAGGCGATCGACGTCGTAGAGCTCGCGCGCCAGCGCGCTGGCGAGATCGAAGCGGAAGCCGTCGACGTGGCACTCGCTGACCCAGTAGCGCAGCGAGTCCATGATCAGGCGCAGCACGCTGGGATGGCGCGCGTCGAGCGTGTTGCCCGTGCCCGTGTAGTCCATGTAGTGGCGGTCGTCGTCGGGCACGAGGCGGTAGTAGCTCGAGTTGTCGACGCCCTTGAAGGACAGCATCGGCCCGAGGTGGTTGCCCTCGGCGGTGTGGTTGTAGACCACGTCGAGGATCACCTCGACGCCGGCGCGATGCAGCGCCTTGACCATGCCCTTGAACTCGCGCACCTGGTCGCCGAGGCGGCCGGTGGCGGCGTACTCGGAATGGGGCGCCAGGTAGCCGATCGAGCTGTAGCCCCAGTAGTTGCTCAGCCCGCGGTCGTGCAGGAAGGACTCGTCGGCGATGTGGTGGATCGGGAGCAGCTCGACCGCGGTGACGCCCAGGTGCTGGATGTAGGCCAGGGCCTCCTCGGAGGCCAGGCCGGCGTAGGTGCCGCGCAGGTCCTCGCGCACCGCGGGATGGCGCTTGGTGTAGCCCTTGACGTGGGTCTCGTAGATGATCGTCTCGTTCCACGGGCGCCGCGGCGGGACGTCGCCCTCCCAGTCGAACGAGCGGTCGACGACGACCGACTTGGGGATCGCCGGCGCGGAGTCCTCGTCGTCGGGCTCGAGGTCGGCGTCGGGTGTGTCGTCGGGCGTGTAGGGCAGGACGTTGGCGGCGTCCCAGTCGACGCGCCCCTCGATCGCCTTGGCGTACGGATCGATGAGCAGCTTGACCGGGTTGAAGCGGTGGCCCTCCTCGGGGGCGTAGCGCCCGTAGACGCGGTAGCCGTAGCGCTGGCCTGGACCGACGCCCGGCAGGTAGCAGTGCCAGTTGTGAGCCGTGCGCTCGGGGACGTCGATGCGCTCCTCGGTGCCGCCCTCATCGAACAGGCACAGCTCGACCTGGTTGGCGTGCTCGGAGAAGAGCGAGAAGTTCGTGCCCTCGCCGTCCCACGTGGCGCCCAGCGGGAACGGCGCTCCCGGCCAGGTCTCGCGGCTGGACCCGTGATCGCTCATCGCTCGATCAGTGCTCCCGCGCGCGCGGGCAGGCGCACGCCGCCGTGGCCGAGGGTCGCGCCGTGCGTGGCGAGCGCCACCGTGCGCCCCTCCACCGGGACCGTCCGCGGGCCTGCTGCGAAGTTGCACGCCAGCTCGAAGGGGCCCCGGCGCACGCGCAGCCAGCCGTCGTCCTCGGAGGACTCGATGCTGTCCACGACGGGCGGCAGGGCGCGGCGCGCGCGCAGCAGCGCGGCGTACAGCTCCCGCAGCTTCGTGCTCCCGCGACGGGTGAGCTTGGAGCGCTCGAAGGTGGCCGGATCCTGCGGATCGGGCACCTCCTCGCCGGCGAACTCGGCGAAGGCAGCGAACTCCTGGCGGCGACCCTCGCGCGTCGCGTCGGCCATCCGCTTGTCGATGTGATCGGAGAAGAACTGGAACGGAGCACGCTCGCCGTGCTCCTCGCCCATGAACAGCATGGGGGTGAAGGGTGCCAGCAGCGTGCAGAACGCGGCCAGCGGCCTCGCCTTCGCGGGCATCCGGTCGCCGAAGGCGCGGTTGCCGACCTGGTCGTGGTTCTGGCTGAAGACGACGAACTGATCGGGCGCGCGATCGTCGGCGCGCGCGCCGAAGCGCCGGCGGCGGAAGGTCGAGTAGCCGCCGTCGTGCACGTGCGGGCGATGGAAGGCCTTGGCCAGCTGCGCCACCTGGCCGAATTCCTCGTACCACCCCGAGCGCTCGCCGGTGAGCAACGCGTGCAGTGCGTGGTGGAAGTCATCGGCCCACACGGCGTCGTGGCCGTAGCCGCCCTGGCGCGGCGGGCGGATGACCTTGGGGTCGTTGAGGCCGCTCTCGGCGATCACCAGCGCGCGGCGGTTCTCCGCGCGGACGCGTTCGGCCAGCTCGCGCAGCACGTGACGGGCCCCGTCGTCGTGGATGGCGTGGATCGCGTCGAGGCGCAGGCCGTCGACGTGGAAGTCGCGCACCCAGCCGGTCGCGCTCTGCAGCACCCACTCGCGGACGCCGTCGGAATCCTCGCCGTCGAAGTTGACCGCCTTGCCCCACGGCGTCTCGTGGCGCTCGGTGAAGAACGGTCCGAAGGCCTCGAGCGCCTTGACGCCGCTGGCGCCGACGTGGTTGTAGACGACGTCGACGATCACGCCGAGGCCCGCGGCGTGGGCGGCGTCGACGAAGCGCGCCAGGCCGTGCGGGCCGCCATAGGCCGAGTGGGCGGCGGAGAGGTAGACGCCGTCATAGCCCCAGCCGTGGTGGCCGGGGAACTCGGCGATCGGCATGAGCTCGACGTGGGTGATGCCGAGCGCGGCCAGCGCGGGCAGCCTGGAGGCGGCCGCCTCGAAGCTGCCCTCGGGCGTGAAGGCGCCGACGTGCAGCTCGTAGAGCACGGCCTCGCGCAGCGGCGCGGGGCGAAAGCGGCGGTCGCTCCACGCGAAGCTGGTCGCGTCGACCACGCGCGACGGCCCGCGCAGCCCTTCGGGCTGCGAGCGCGATGCCGGGTCGGGGAGGCGCTTGCCGTCGAGCACGAGCCAGTAGTCGTCACCGGCCTGCGCGGGCAGCCGGGCGCTGCGCACGCCGTAGCCCTCGTCGGACAGGTCGTGCTCGGCGCCGCGCACGCACACGGCCGCGCGCTGCGCCGCGGGCGCCCACGTCCTGAACTCGACCAGGGCGTCGTCGACCATGCGCGCGCCCAGCGGGCGCTCCCAGGGGTACTCCTCGGCCACTCGCGCCACCGTACCCGTCGGGCGCGGCCGGCTATCGCCCGGTCAGCGAGCGTCGTCCACCGACGTCCCCGTCCGAGCGCTCAGCCGAGCTCGTCCACGAGGTCGGCGATCGACGCGACCACGCGCGACGGGCGGAAGGGGAAGCGATCGGCCTCCTCGGGCGTGGTCACGCCGGTGAGCACGAGGATCGTCTGCAGCCCGGCCTCGAGCCCGGAGACCACGTCGGTGTCCATGCGGTCGCCGATCATCGCGGTGGTCTCCGAGTGCGCGTCGAGCACGTTGAGGGCGGAACGCATCATGAACGGGTTGGGCTTGCCCACGAAGTAGGGGTCCACGCCGGTGGCACGGCTGATCAGCGCTGCCACCGAGCCGGTGGCGGGCAGCGGGCCGTCCGCCGACGGGCCCGTCGGATCGGGATTGGTGGCGATGAAGCGCGCCCCGTTGACGATCAGGCGGATGGCCTGCGTGATGCGCCCGAAGCTGTAGATCCGCGTCTCGCCGAGCACGACGTAGTCGGGGTCTCGCTCGGTCAGCGTGTAGCCGGCCTCGTGCATCGCGGTGGTCAGCCCAGCCTCGCCGATCACGAAGGCCGAGCCGCCGGGCCGCTGGTCCTGCAGGAACGCCGCCGTGGCCAGCGCCGAGGTGAAGATCGACTCCTCGGGCACGACCAGGCCGCTCGCCCGCAGCCGCGCCGCCAGGTCGCGCCGGGTGTAGATCGAGTTGTTGGTGAGGACGAGGAACGGCAGCCCGCGCTCCGTCAGGCGCGCGAGGAACCGGTCGGCGCCCGGGATCGCGTGCTCCTCGTGCACGAGCACGCCGTCCATGTCCATGAGCCAGGAGTGGATCTCGCGCCGCGGCACGCCCCGCAGAGTAGCCGCGTCAAAGCCGGCGAAGCCGCCTCGCTAGGCTCGCCTGCCGTGACCGCCACGGTCGACGTCACAGCGCAGATCCCGGTGCAGCGCGTCTCCACGCTGGAGCTGTTCTTCGACCTGGTCTTCGTCTTCACGGTGACCCAGCTCACCGCGGTCCTGACCCACGACCTCTCGTGGGCGTCGCTCGGACAGGTCATGGTCATGCTCGCGCTCATCTGGTGGATGTACGGCGGCTACGCGTGGCTGACCAACTCGATCTCCACCCGCGGACTGCGCCAGCGCGCCATCCTGCTCGGGGGCATGGCGGGGTACCTCGTCCTGGCCCTCGCGGTCCCGGACGCCTTCCACGGCAGCGGCCTGGCCTTCGCAGTCGGCTACCTCGTCGTCGTCGCCGTCCACGCGTCGCTCTTCATATGGATGGCCTCCGCCCAGTCCTCGCGCGCCTTCCTCGGCATCGCGCCGTACAACCTCTTCAACGCGATGCTCGTGATCATCGGCGGCGCGCTGGGCGGCACCGCGCAGGGCGTGCTGTGGACGGCCGCCGCCATCCTCGAATGGGCGACGCCGTGGGTGGCCAACCGCGAGAGCCAGAGCAACTTCGTGATCGCCCCCGCGCACTTCGTCGAGCGCCACGGGCTGGTCGTCATCGTCGCCATCGGGGAGTCGGTCGTGGCCGGCGGCATCGGCGCGGCGGGTCTGGCGGTGGACGCCGAGCTGATCCTCGCCGTCGTGCTCGCCCTCCTGCTCAGCGCGGGCCTGTGGTGGGCGTACTTCGGCGCCGACGACGACGAGCAGGCCGAGCGCGCCCTCGCGGAGGCGCCCGCCCCGCGCCAGCCGTGGATCGCGCTGGAGGGCTTCGGAGTGGCGCACTACTTCCTGCTCCTGGGCATCGTCCTCGCGGCCGCGGGGATCAAGACGGCCATCGGGCACGCCTACGACCCGCTGGCGACCGCCGAGGCGTTCGTCCTCGGCGGCGGCGTCGCGCTCTTCCTCGCCGCCGACGTCGGCTTCCGGCGCACCCTGAGCCTCGGGCGCTCGACGCACCGCTCGATCGCCGCGCTGCTGGCCCTGGCCTCGGTCCCGGTCGGCACGGAGATCGCGGCGGTCGCCCAGCTCGCCGTGCTCGTCGTGATCCTGGCCGCTGCCCTGGCCGGCGAGGGCTCGCTGCGCCCGAGGCCTAGCGCTCAGGCACCAGCCACATCACGCTGAGCGGCGGCAGCGTCAGCTCGGCCGAGAACGGCTGCCCGCTCCAGCCGGTGTCCTGGGTGTCGACGCCGCCGAGGTTGCCGATGTTGCTGCCGCCGTAGACCGCGGCGTCGGTGTTGACGAGCTCGACCCAGCGGCCGGCCTGCGGGAGGCCGAGCCGGTAGCCCTCGCGCGGCACCGGCGAGAAGTTGCACACGACCGCGACGACCTCGCGCACCGGGTCCTTCCCCGTGCGGCAGAAGGCGACGACGTTGTTGGCGGCGTCATTGGGCTCCAGCCAGTAGAAGCCGCGATCGGAGTCGTCCACCTCCCACATCGCCGGGCGCTCGCGGTAGACGCGGTTGAGGTCGCGCACCAGCGATTGGATGCCCGCGTTCTCGGGGTTCTCGAGCAGGTGCCAGTCGAGCGAGCGCTCGTGGCTCCACTCGCTCTCCTGGGCCAGCTCGCAGCCCATGAACAGGAGCTTCTTGCCGGGGTGCGCCCACATGTAGGCGTACAGGGCGCGCAGGTTGGCGAGCTTCTGCCAGCGATCGCCCGGCATCTTGGTGATCAGCGAGCCCTTGCCGTGGACGACCTCGTCGTGGCTCAGCGGGAGGATGAAGTTCTCGCTGAAGGCGTAGACGAGCGAGAAGGTCAGCTCGTGGTGGTGGTAGCGGCGGTGGATCGGGTCCTGCTGGAAGTAGCCCAGCGTGTCGTGCATCCAGCCCATGTTCCACTTGAAGCCGAAGCCCAGGCCGCCGACGTACGTGGGCCGCGAGACGCCCGGCCACGCTGTGGACTCCTCCGCGGCCGAGACGATCCCCGGCTCGCGGCCGTAGGCCACTGTGTTGAGCTCCTTGAGGAACGAGACCGCCTCGAGGTCCTCGCGCCCGCCGAACTCGTTCGGGACCCACTGGCCCTCCTTGCGCGAGTAGTCGAGGTAGAGCATCGAGGCCACTGCGTCGACCCGGATGCCGTCCGTGTGGTACTCGCGCAGCCAGTACAGGGCGCTGGCGAGCAGGAAGTTGCGCACCTCGAGGCGGCCGAAGTTGAAGATCAGCGTGCCCCAGTCGGGGTGCGAGCCGCGGCGCGGGTCGGCGTGCTCGAACAGCGCGCTGCCGTCGAAGCGCGCGAGCGCCCATTCGTCGCGCGGGAAGTGCGCGGGGACCCAGTCGAGGATCACCCCGACGCCGTGCTCGTGCAGCCGGTCGACGAAGGCCCGGAACTGGTCGGGCGTGCCGAAGCGCGGCGTGGGCGCGAAGTACGAGGTCACCTGATAGCCCCACGAGCCGCTGAACGGGTGGGCCATGACCGGCATGAGCTCGACGTGGGTGAAGCCCATGTCCGTCACGTAGGCCGCCAGCTCGTCGGCCAGCTCGAGGTAGGTCAGCGAGCGGTTGTCCTCCAACGGATTCAGCCGCCACGAGCCGAGGTGGACCTCGTAGATCGACATCGGCTCGCGCAGCCGGTCGCCCCGCTCGCGCAGCTCCATCCAGCCGTCGTCGGTCCACTCGTAGCGCGTGCGGTTGACGACCGACGCCGTCTTGGGCGGCAGCTCGGCCTCGAAGGCGAACGGGTCGGCGCGCAGGAGGATGTCGCCGTCCTGTGCGCGCAGCTCGAACTTGTAGCGCGAGCCCTCGGCCACGCCGGGGATGAACAGCTCCCAGATGCCCGAGGCGCCGAGCGAGCGCATCGGGTGCAGGCGCCCGTCCCATGAGTTGAAGTCGCCGACGACCGAGACCGAGCGCGCCGACGGCGCCCACACGGCGAAGGCCACCCCCGTGGCGCCGTCGATCTCCGTGATGTGCGTGCCGAGCTTCTCGTAGAGCTCCTCATGGCGCCCCTCGCCGGCCAGGTAGAGGTCGATCTCGCCCAGCGTGGGCGCGAAGGCGTACGGGTCGCGCATCGTGTAGCTCTCCCCGGGCGCGTACTCGACCTCGAGCTCGTAGCGCAGCGGCAGCGTCGCGCCCGCGACCTCGCCCTCGAAGAGGCCGGCCGGGTGGCGCTGGGTCAGCTCGACCGGCTCGCCGCCCTCGGGGCGGGCGAGCACCTTGGCCGCCGCCGGGCGGAACGCGCGCACGACCACGCCGCCGTTCTGGGGATGCGCCCCGAGCAACCGGTGCGGATCGGCCAGGTCGCGTTGGACGATGGCCTCGATGTCGGTCTCGACGGTCACAGGGGCTCCTCGAGCAGGCGGGCGATGCCGGCCACCGGGATGCTCACCCAGTCCGGCCGGTTGTTGAGCTCGTAGCGCAGCTCGTAGACCGCCTTCTCGAGCTCGAAGATCGACAGCATGGTACGCGTGGGCGGCTCGCCGGGGGGCATGAGGACGGAGTCGACGGCCTCCAGGTAGCCGGCCATGAACGACTCGCGTGCGCGGTCCTCCCAGCCCTCGGGCGCGGGGTGCCGGCGCTGCAGCTCGCTGGCCGAGGCGGCGTAGGCGAACGAGCGCAGCATGCCCGCGACGTCGCGCAGCGGCGAGCGCTTGCGGCGGCGCTCGAGCAGCGGCCGTGCCGGCTCGCCCTCGAAGTCGAGGACGACCCAGCCGTCCTCTCCCAGCATCGTCTGGCCGAGGTGCAGGTCCCCGTGGGTGCGGATGAGCTTGCCGCGGGCGCCGACGTGCGAGAGCAGCTGCAGGCGGTCGCGGACCTCGGCGGCGTGGCCGGCGATCGGCGCCACCGCCTCGGTCTCGGGCAGCTCGAGGAAGAGGCGCTCGATCTCCTCGTCGATCGTCGCGGTGAGCAGCGCCAGCGACTCGTCCGAGGGCTCCTCGGGCGCGAAGGCGGGATCGGTGGGATCGGAGGCCAGAGCGGTGTGCATGCGCCCGATGACCGCGCCGAGGTCGCGCAGACGCGCGACGAAGCGCTCGGGGTCGTCGGCCAGCTCGTCCAGCGCAAGCTCCCAGCCGTCGCGGGCGTTGGGCACGAAGCGCTGCACCACGCCGAAGGTGGCGTCCATGAGCTCGCCCTCGTACTGGTACCACCCGCCGAGCTCGGCGATGTGGGGGAAGCCACGCTCGGAGAGGAAGCGCAGCATCTCGAGCTCGGGGTTGTCGCCCGCCTCGACACGGCGGAACGCCTTCAGCACGAGCTTGTCGTCGAAGACGATCGAGGTGTTGGACTGCTCGGCGCCGATCGGGCGCACGTCGGCGCCGGCCCGCGGCGGCTCGACGCCCTCGAGCCAGTGGAACTCGACGCGCGCGTGCTCGCCGTGCATCTCGGCGCCGTCGCGCAGCAGGCCGCCGAGCAGCTCGCACGCGCGCGGGTCGGCGAACGCGTCGTAGACCGTGACGCCCCGAACGTCGTCGATGACCGCGTCGTCGAAGCCGTTCGCCCCGACACCCAGCAGCAGCTGGTAGACGTCGTGCGTGCCGCCCGGGTAGCGCGCCTCGACCAGCGCCGAGGACAGCGCCGGCGGGGTGGGTGGGGATGGGATCAACGGAACCACGTCGAGGACGTGGATCGAGGCCACGTCGCGCGCCTTGGAACCGAACCAGCGGCGGTCGAGCAGCCATTCGGCGAGCTTCTCCTCGTCGAGCGTGGCCAGGTCAACGCTTGCCATCGGTCAGCTCCATATCGGCGTCGGGGTCCTCCTTGAGCAGGAACCAGAACCAGCCCCGCGGGGCGAGCGTCAGCAGATACGGCAGCTCGCCGATGCGCGGGAAGCGCGTGCGACCGAGCATCTCCTCGGGCCAGCGCCGTTCGTAGGCTGACAGATCGAGCTCCACGGCCTGCGCCGACCGGGCCACGTTGTGCACGCAGAGCACGACGTCGTCCTCGTAGGCGCGGACGTGGGCGAAGATCTTCGGGTTGGACGGCTCCAGCGGGATGTACTCGCCCAGGCCGAAGACGGGATGCTCCTTGCGCAGCGCGATGAAGCGCTTGAGCCAGCGCAGCAGCGACGTCGGCGTGCGCAGCTGGGCCTCGACGTTGACCGCCTGGTAGCCGTAGACCGGATCCATGAGCGGCGGGGCGTAGAGCTGGGCGAAGTCGGCACGCGAGAACCCCGCGTTGCGGTCCCCGGTCCACTGCATCGGCGTGCGCACGCCGTCGCGATCGCCCAGGTAGACGTTGTCGCCCATCGCGATCTCGTCGCCGTAATAGAGCACCGGCGAGCCGGGCAGCGAGAAGAGGATCGCGTGCATGAGCTCCATCTCGTCGCGCCCGTTGTCGAGCAGCGGCGCCAGCCGCCGGCGGATGCCCACGTTGATCTTCATGCGCGGGTCCTTGGCGTACTCCGCGTACATGTAGTCGCGCTCCTCGTCGGTGACCATCTCGAGGGTCAGCTCGTCGTGGTTGCGCAGGAACAGGCCCCACTGGCAGTTCTCGGGGATGGCGGGCGTACGCTCGAGGATCTCGTACATCGGAGTGGCCTCTTCCCTGCGGGCCGCCATGAACATGCGCGGCATCACGGGGAAGTGGAAGGCCATGTGGCACTCGTCGCCCTCGCCGAAGTACTCGACGACGTCCTCGGGCCACTGGTTGGCCTCGGCCAATAGGACGCGGTCGGGGTACTCCTCGTCGATGGTCGCGCGCACCTGCTTGAGGAAGGCATGGGTCTCGGGCAGGTTCTCGCCGTTGGTGCCCTCGCGCTCGAAGAGGTAGGGCACGGCGTCGAGGCGGAAGCCGTCCAGCCCGAGGTCGAGCCAGAAGCGCAGGACGTCGAGCATCGCCTCGCGGACCTCGGCGTTGTCGAAGTTGAGGTCCGGCTGGTGGGCGAAGAAGCGGTGCCAGTAGTAGGCGCCCGCGGCGTCGTCCCACGTCCAGTTCGACGTCTCGGTGTCGGTGAAGATGATCCGGGCGTCCTCGTACCTGTGCGGCGTGTCCGACCACACGTACCAGTCGCGCTCGGGCGAGCCGGCCGGCGCCTCGCGGGCGCGCTGGAACCATGCGTGGTCCGAGGACGTGTGGTTCATGACGAGGTCGGCGATGACGCGCAGGCCGCGCTCGTGGGCGGCCTCCATGAACGCCTTGACGTCGTCGATCGTCCCGTAGTCGGGGTGGACCTCGTAGTAGTCCGCGATGTCGTAGCCGCCGTCGCGCAGCGGGCTGGCGTACATCGGCAGCAGCCACACGACGTCGATGCCGAGCCATTGCAGGTAGTCGAGCTTCTCCGTCAGCCCGCGGAAGTCGCCGGAGCCGTCGGAGTTGCCATCGAAGAACCCGCGCAGGTGGATCTCGTAGAAGACGGCCTTCTTGAACCACACGGGATCCGCCTCGAACCAATGGCCCGAGGACGTGGGGGGCGGTGGCGGCGTCATGTCGTGTTCACCCGCAGCACGTGGCCGGCGCGCTCGCCCGGGTCCAGGCGGACGTAGTTGCCCCCCACGCGCCAGTGATAGGTCTCGCCGTCCAGCAGGTCCTCGGCGGCGAAGGCGGGCGGCACGCCGAGCTCGTACGGGATCTGGACGAGGCCCTCCTGGGCGTTGTGCGGATCGAGGTTGACCACGCAGATGATCGCGTTGAGCCCCTCGCGCTTGGCGTAGGCGATGATCGCGTCGTTGGCGGTGTCGAGGAAGCCGACGTTGTCCAGGCGCTGGAGGGCGGGGTTCTCGCGGCGCACGTGGTTCAGGCGCTGGATCATCGGCAGCAGCGGGCCATCGAGAGCGCGCGCCTTGAGCTCGTACTTCTCGTTGTCGAGGAACTCCTCGCTGCCCGGGCGCTGGACGTGCTCGTAGTGCTCGTAGCCCGAGTAGACGCCGTAGCTCGGGCTCAAGGTGGCGCCCAGGATGAGGCGGATCGGGAAGGCGGGCGGCCCGCCCTCGGCCAGGTAGTCGGTGAGGATGTCCGGCGTGGTGAGGAAGAAGTTGGGGCGGAAGTACTCGCGCTCGGGGCCGTGGGCGAGCTCGTTGACGTACTCGGCGATCTCCCAGCGGTAGTTCTTCCAGGTGAAGTACGTGTAGCTCTGCGTGAAGCCGATCTTGGCCAGCTCGCGCATGACCGAGCGCCGCGTGAAGGCCTCGGCCAGGAAGATCACGTCGGGGTCGGTCGCCCGGAGCTCCCTGATGAGCCACTCCCAGAAGGCGAAGGGCTTCGTGTGCGGGTTGTCGACGCGGAAGACCTTCACGCCGCGATCGACCCAGTGGCGCATGACGTCCAGGAGGGCGTCCCACAGGTTGCGCCAGTCGTCGGAGCCGAAGTTGACGTTGTAGATGTCCTGGTACTTCTTGGGCGGGTTCTCGGCGTACTTGAGCGTGCCGTCGGGTCGCCGGAAGAACCACTCCGGGTGCTCCTTGAGCCACGGGTGGTCGGGCGAGCAGTTGATCGCGAGGTCCAGGGCGACGTCGAGGCCGTGCTCGGCCGCCGTCGCGACGAGCGCGCGGAAGTCCTCGTCGGTGCCGAGCTCGCGGTGGATCGCGTCGTGGCCCCCGGTCTCGTCGCCGATGGCGTACGGGCTCCCCGGATCGCCGGGCTCGGCGGCGAGCGTGTTGTTGCGGCCCTTGCGGCTCGTGTGGCCGATCGGGTGGATCGGCGGCATGTAGAGGACGTCGAAGCCCAGCTCGGCGATCCTCGGGACCTGCTCCTCGACGCCCTTGAAGCCGCCCCACGAGCGCGGGAAGAGCTCGTACCACGACCCGAAGCGCGCGAGCGTGCGGTCGACGTCGACCTCGAGGTGCTGGGGCAGCTCGGTGGCCTCGGTGCGCTCCTGCACGGACTCGACGAGCGCGAGCAGCTCAGGATCCAGCGCGGCGTGGGGATCGGTGGCGATGGCCTCGGTGGCCGCCTCCAGGCGGCGCCTGTCCTCGCCCTTGGCGCGGTCCGTCGCGGCGCGCAGGATGACGGCGCCCTCGCTGAGCTCGCCGCTGAGGTCGGGCTGGCCGAACTCGACCTTGCGCGCCAGCTCGTCGCGCCAGCCGGCGAAGAGGTCGACCCACGCCTGGATGTTCCACTGCGTGCGCCCGGGCTTCTCGACGGTGAAGGCCCCCTCCCAGCGCACGCCGTTGTGGTGGGCGTCGACCGGGGTCAGCGGCGCCTCGCGCCAGCGCTTGTCCCCGGCGTCGCGCCAGCGCACGACGGCACGCAGGACCTCGTGCCCATCACGGAAGATGTCCGCCGACACGTGCACCGTGTCGGCGACGGTGCGCTTGACTGGCCAGCGACCGCAGTCGACGGTCGGCGACGGGTACGCGATCCGGATGCGGCTAGGCGGTTTGGCCTTGGCGCGGGCGGGCACGTCCACCCCTCTTTCCCACATGCGACTTCCACGAACCAGCGGTATCCAACTGCACCTCACGGCGCTGCCGGACGGGAAGCTTGGCGCATCGGCGCTTCAGTTCGTCGACTGGCTCGCGGCGGCGGGTCAGTCGTGGTGGCAGGTGCTTCCGCTCGGGCCGCCCAATCGCCAGGGTTCCCCCTACAAGGCGTCGTCGGCTTTCGCTGCATGGCGTGGGTTCCTGGCCGATCCGGACGCGCCGGTCTCGGCGGCCGAGCGCGACGCCTTCCGCGAGCGCCACGGATTCTGGATCGAAGACTGGGCGGCCTTCGCCGGCGGCACGCGGGCGGTCAACGACCAGGTCCGCTTCGACCGCGAGTGGTCTGCACTGCGCGTTTACGCGCACGAGCGCGGCGTGCGCCTGATCGGCGACGTGCCGATCTACGTCGCGCCCGGCAGCGCCGACCACGTCCGCCACCCGGAGCTCTTCCGCGACGACGTCGTGGCCGGCGTCCCGCCCGACGCCTTCACCTCCAAGGGCCAGCTGTGGGGCAACCCGATCTACGACTGGGGCGCGCTGCGCAACCGGCGCTACCGCTGGTGGGTCGAGCGCCTGCGCCGCACCTTCCAGCACTTCGACCTCGCGCGCATCGACCACTTCCGCGCCTTCTGCGCCTACTGGGCGGTACCCGCCGGGGCGCGCGACGCCTCGGGCGGCCGCTGGGCGCGCGGCCCGGGGCGCGCCGTCTTCGACGCGGCGCACGCCGAGCTGGGGCGCCTGCCCGTCATCGCCGAGGACCTCGGCGTCATCACGCCGGCGGTCACGCGGCTGCGCGAGTCCCTGGACCTGCCCGGCATGGTCGTGCTGCAGTGGGGCTTCAACGCCGATGAGCGCGACAGCGTCCACGTCCCCAGCCGCTACCGCGCCGGCCAGGTCCTCTACACGGGCACGCACGACAACGACACGCTGCGCGGCTGGTACGAGTCGCTGCCGCCGGAGTCGGTCGAGCTGGTGCGCGCGCAGGGCGTGCCCGGGCGCGAGCCGTGGTGGGGGCTCATGGAGCTCGCCCTCTCGTCGAAGCCACGGCTGTGCATGCTCCAGGCCCAGGACGTGCTCGGGCTCGGGTCGGAGGCGCGGATGAACATGCCCGGAGTGGCGGGTGGGCAGTGGAGTTGGCGCCTGCGGCCCGGTCAGCTGACGCCGGCTCTGGCGCGGCGCCTGCGGCGGCTGACCGCAGACGCCGGCCGTCTGCCGTAGGCGTTTGCGGCACTTCGCGGCGAACTGCTCACCGAGGGCACCGAGCCCTCCGCCCGCGCGACCGCTCGCCGTCCTCCGCCCGCGCGCCGAGGCGGGCGAGCGACGAGAAGTGCACGCCATACGTGCAGAAATCGTCGTTCGCCGGACTGGTGCGCGGCGGAAGGACCGAGGCGGCGGCGCGGGCGGCACCTCCTTTCCCTCGGTGCCTTGGCCGCGTAGCGCCGCCAGCGCAGGCGGCAGAGCCCGACGTGCGAGCATCCGCGATCGTGCCGCCTCCGTCTCGCTCCGACCAGCTCGCCGGTCTCATCCCGAAGGCCACCTCCCTCATCGAGGCGTGGGAGGCGAAGTTCGGCGCCTACGACGCGCACACCGCGAGCGAGCCCGACGCGCAGCGGCTGGCGGCCGCGTGGGACGCCTTCGGCGAGCGGATGGCCGACCACTACCCCTTCTTCCACCCGCGCTACGCCGGGCAGATGCTCAAGCCGCCGCACCCGGTGGCCGTGGCGGGCTACCTCGCGGCGATGCTCGTCAACCCCAACAACCACGCGCTCGACGGCGGGCCGGGGGCGAGCGGGCTCGAGGTGGAGGTCGTCGACCAGCTGCGCGTCATGTTCGGCCTGCCCTCCCCCGGCCTCGGCCACCTGACCTCGAGCGGGACGATCGCCAACCTCGAGGCGCTGTGGGTCGCGCGCGAGGTCCATCCCGGCAAGCGAATCGTCCACAGCTCCGCCGCCCATTACACGCACGCACGCATGTGCGAGCTGCTCGGCATCACGGGCACCGCGGTCGCGCCCGACGCCTACGGCCGGCTCGACCTCGACGCCGTGGAGGCCGAGTGCGCGAAGGGCGACGTCGGGACCGTCGTGCTCACGACCGGGTCGACCGGCCTGGGCGCCATCGATCGCGTCGACGACGCGCTCGCCCTGCGCGAGCGCCACGGCGTGCGCCTGCACGTCGACGGCGCCTACGGCGGCTTCTTCACGCTGCTGGCCCGCGGCGAGGACCCGCTCGTCGCCCCCGCGCCCTACCAGGCGATCGCGCAGTGCGACTCGGTCGTCGTCGATCCCCACAAGCACGGCCTGCAGCCCTACGGCTGCGGCGCGATCCTCTTCGCCGACCCGTCGGTCCAGCGCATCTACCGCCACGACTCGCCCTTCACCTACTTCACCGAGGCCGAGCTGCACCTCGGCGAGATCAGCCTCGAGTGCTCGCGCGCCGGCGCGGCGGCCGCCGGCCTGTGGCTGACGCTCCAGGCCCTGCCGCTCGAGCGCGACGAGGGCCTCGGCGCGGTCCTCGCGGCCGGCCGGCGCGCCGCGCTCGACTGGGCGCGGCGGCTGCGCGACTCGGAGGTCCTCGCGCTGCACGTCGAGCCCGAGCTCGACATCGTCACCTACCTCCCGCGGACGACCTCGCTGTCGGCGCTCGACGCCGCCAGCGGCGCCGTGCTCAACGCCGGCATGGAGGATCCCGAGGACCCGGTCTTCCTCAGCACGCTCTACCTCGGGCGCGACGCGCTCATCGCGCGCCACCCCGAGCTCGCGCCCGACGCCGACGGCGCGCGCGTGCTGCGCAGCGTGCTCATGAAGCCCGAGCACGAGGACGCGGTCGGGTGGCTGCACGAGCGCGTCGAGGGCCTGGCGCGCGCCGCGCCGGCATGACGAGGCGCGGGCTCGTCGCCCTCGGCGACTCGATCACCAACGGCCACGGCGAGCCGGCGCTCGGCGTCACGATGCAGTCGTGGGCGCAGTGGCTGGCCGAGGCGCTCGGCCTGCCGTTCACCAAGCTCGCGCGCGACGGGGCCCGCGCGGCGGACGTGCTGGCCGAGCAGGTCCCGCGCCTGGAAGGCCCCTACGACATCGGCTGCCTGTACGCGGGCGTCAACGACGCCCGCTCGGCCGACTGGGAAGCCGGCGCCTACGGCGAGGCCGTGCGCGCGACCGCCTCGGCGCTGGCGGCGTGCAGCGATCGGCTGTTGCTGTGCACCCTGCCCGCCGACCTCGGCCGCCCCAGGGCCGCGCCCAAGCCGCGCGCCGCGAGCGCCATCGTCCGCGCCGTGGCCGGCGACCACGACGCCGCGCTGGCCGACCTCGACGACCTCGCCGGCCCTCCATGGCTGATGCCCGACGCGGTCCACCCCACCGCCCGCGGGCAGCTCGAGATCGCCGACCGCGCGGCCCGCGCGCTGGGCGCCGCGACGCTCCCCTCCTCGCTGATCGAGGTCCACGAGTCGCGCCGCGCCCGCGCCCGCTTCGCCACCCGCTGGGGCGTGATGCTGGCCGGCGACCTGCGCCGGCGCGCGGTGGAGCGCGTCGTCCGGCCCTAGCCGCGCGCCAGGACGAGGCGGAACTCGAGCGTGCCGTGGTCGCTCACGGTCACGAGCCCGGCGACGCTCGGCGGCTCGATGGCGAAGTCCGCGAAGCGGATCGGGGCGCTGCCGACGAGCTCCAGGCGCCGGCCCGACAAGTCGCTGCCCGCGGACCGTGACAGCGATCGGCGCGCGCCGGCCGTGGAGCGTCAGCGTGCCGGCGCCCCGGCGCGATCGGGCGCTGATCGCCACCGGCCCGGTCAGGGTGAAGCGCGCCGTCGGGTAGCGGTCGGTCTCGATGGCGCGGAAGCGCAGGGTGTCGTCCCGGCGCGCCTGGTCGGAGTGCACGGTCGTCATGTCGGCGCGCAGGTCGGCCGCGCGGATCCGATCCCCGTCGACCGTCACCGTCCCCGTGACCGCGCTCGTGCGCCCGACCGCCGTGCGCACCCCGACCCCGAGATAGCGCTCGTCGACCCGGTAGCCGACGAAGCTGCCCGCGGGCGCCACCGGGTGCCAGGCGCCCGCCCCCTCCGCTGCGGCGCCGTCCCGAGCGGGCGCGCCCTCCAGGCGCGGGGGCGGCGGCGCGTCGTCGCCGGTCAGCGCCAGCACCGCGTAGCCACCGACGACGACGGCGACCACGACGCCCGCCACCGCCAGCACGACGATCCGCGCCCGCCGGCTCATCACTCGTAGAGGGTGAAGACGGCCAGGATCACGTAGATGGCGACCAGGGCCCAGCCCTCGAACTCGGCGGCCTCGCCGTCGCCCGTGATCTGCCACATCGCGAGCGCCGTGAGCAGCAGCGCCGCGATCAGCACCGGCGCGAGGGCGAAGGTCAGCTGGTGGGCGAAGAGCAGCGAGATGAGCACGAGCGCCGGGTACAGGAAGGCGGCCACCTGCGCGACCGAGTTCTTGACCACCGAGATCGCCAGGTCGGCCTGACCCTTGCGCGCGAGCACGAGCCCCGCCACGTTCTCGACGGCGTTGCCCGCGATGGCGACGACCACGAGCCCGGCGAAGGCCTCGGACACGCCGAGCTGGTCGATCGTCGGGCGCAGGGCGGCGACGAACCAGTCCGACACGAAGGCCGCGCCCAGGCCGCCGGCGGCCAGCAGCCCGACCGAGACCGCGAACGCCACGCGCGGGGCCGACTCGTGCTTCGGCGCGGACGCGGACTCACCGCGCACGTAGGGCACCACCCATGCCAGGTAGACCCCCAGCAGCGCGATGGCCGCGACGGTGGAGATCTCGCGCTCGTGCCGGGCGGCGGGCTCGTGCGTCACGTGCGCCACCCCGACGATGACGATGATGAAGCTCGCGACCAGCAGCAGCGTCGCGGTGTCGTTGGGGAGCCGCGGCCCGAAGCGCATCACGCCATCGCTCGCCTGGCGGGAGCCGAACACGATCACGAGCCCCAGCACGAGCAGCGCGTTGGCGAACAGCGAGCCGATGATCGAGGTCTGGGCGACGACCACCTCGCCGGCGCGCAGGGCGAAGATGACGACGAAGAGCTCGGGCAGGTTGCCGAGCGTCGACTGCAGCACGCCGGTGGCGGCCGGCCCGAAGCGCTCGCCCACCTGCTCGGTGGCCAGCGAGACCAGGTGGGCGAGCCCGGCCAGCGCCACGGTGGCGATCGCGAAGGCGAGCAGCGCGGCCCAATCCGCGTAGTGCGCCACCCCGGCCAGCACGGTCGCCGCGAAGATCCCGGCGATGACCTGCAGCTCCCTGCGGCTCAGCCCTCCCATGGCGGCAGCGAGGATACGCACGACCCGCACTACGCTGCGCGGCGATGCTCCGCCTCGCCCTGGCCCGCCTGCGCGCCCGCGGCCGTCTCACCGTGAGCGGCCGCGCACGGCTGGGACGCGGCGTGCGCTTCGACCTCGAGCCCGGCGCGCTCTTGTCGCTGGGCGCCGGCTCCAGCGTCGGCGATCGCTGCCGCTTTCATCTCGGCGCCGGCGCCGCCGTCACGATCGGCGCGGGCGCGCACGTGGGCGAGCGCTGCGTCATCGCCTCCCACGAGCGCATCGAGATCGGGGACGGAGCCCGCCTCGAGAACGAGGTCGTCCTCATCGACTTCGACCACGATGTCAGCGACGTCGAGCGGCCCGTGCGCGAGCAGGCGCTGGTCACCGCGCCGGTGGTCATCGGCCCGCACGCCGTCGTCGGCGCCGCCGCGGGCGTGCTGCGCGGGGTCACCGTGGGCGACCGCGCGCGCGTGGGCGTGCGCGCCGTCGTGACCCATGACGTCCCGCCGGGGGCCCGGGCCGAGGGCACGCCGGCGCGCGTCCAGGCGCCGGCGCGCTGAGCGCTCAGGAACGACAGCTAGATCCCCTCGGTCGGCGGCGGCCGCACGCTGGCGACCATGACGAGCCCGACCAGGATCGTCGCGACGCCGATGAGCTGCAGCGCCGACGGCGCCTCGGCGAAGAGCAGCACGCCGAGGGCGATCGAGCCCACCGGCTGGATCGTCAGCAGCAGCGAGGTCAGGGCCGCCGGCAGCCGCGGCAGGGAAGCCGAGATCAGCAGCCAGCCGAGGACCTGCGAGCTGAGCGCGAGGATCACGAGCCACGCATGGTCCGGCCATGACGGGACGAGGTCGGCGTCGCCGATGAGCGCCCCCGCCGCGATCGACACGACCGCGGCGACGAAGGTCGCGTCGAAGAGCGGCCCGGCCACGCGCTGGCGCTCGCCGCTGCCCGCACGCAGGACGAGGATGAAGCCGGTGTAGGCCAGGCCCGTCGCCAGCCCGTAGATGACGCCCTGCTGCGGGTTGGCGCCGTACGCCCCGTCCTCGAGCACGCCCGAGACGAGGACGACGCCGCTGAACACCAGCGGCAGCGTGGCGAGGATCCGGGCGGCCGGGCGCTCGCCGAGTGCGAGCCACGCGACCAGCGGGACGAAGGCGACCTGCAGGTTGCCGAGCACGGTGGCGAGGCCGGCGCCGACGTCCTCGATCGCGTGGTGCCAGCAGATGAGGTCGACCGAGAAGAAGACGCCGGCCAGCGCGGCGAGCGCCCGGTCGCGCCGGCTGCGCCGGCCCAGCCGCCGCTCCTCCCACCAGGCCAGCACGCCCAGGACGGGCACGGCATAGGCGCAGCGGAAGATCGCCGCCGTCGAAGGCGAGACGCCGGCCTGCTTGACGAGAATGGCCGAGAAGGCGATCGTCAGCGCGCCGGCGACGGCCATCGCCCGCGGGCGCGCGACGAGGGCGGTGACGACGGCAGGGATCGCGGGGGCGGCGGTCGAGGCCAAGCCCCGCCAGGCTACGGCGCGATGGGCAGGCGCCGCGGCGCGAACGTCCGCGGCCACAGCGAGCCGCCGTCGCGCAGCGTGGCCGACGCCGCCTGTCGCGTCGGGCGGTAGTGCACGTGACGGCCGCCGAGCGTTCCGGTCACCGTGCCACCGCGGCTGATCTTCAGGGTGCCGTTCGCGGTCCCGCTGACGTGCACGGTGCCCGAGATCGAGCCGCTGCTGGACTCCAGCGAGCCGCTGACACGCAGGCCGGGCACGAAGGAGTAGCGGCGCAGACGCAGACGGCCCTCGAAGCTCGCCTGGGCCGAGAAGCTCCCGCCACGCAGCCCGCCGCCGCGCACCTGCAGGCCGGCGAAGAGCGTCTGGAGCGCGGCCAGGCGCGCGTCGGTGACCGTGTCGAGCACGGCGAACAGCGCGCGCCCGCGGCTGCCGCCGACGCCGGGCGCGGAGCGGAAGTCGCTCAGGGAGTGCGGCGGCAGCGGCGTCGGGGCGACGCCGTTGTTGCGGCCCAGGCACGGGTGGCCGACCGAGACGTCCTCGATGAAGCGCGTCAGCGCCTGCGCCGTGCAGCCGGTGATGTCGCTGTCCAGTGCATCGTGGCCGGAGCCCTTGAGGGCCACGATCGTCGAGTGCGGAAGCTCCTGGGCGGTCGCGCGCGCGTTCTCGAGCGGCGTGCGCGTGTCCAGGCGACCCCCGAGCAGCAGCGCCGGCACGTCGGGCAGCGGGCCGGTGAACGGCGCGCGGATCGCGTCGCCGGGCCAGGCCAGGCAGTCGTCGACGTAGCTCGTGCGCAGCACGGTCTGGGCATCGAACGGGTCGTAGTCGGTCGGCGGGATCGCCGCCAGGGCCTGTTGGGCGATCGCCGCGCGGTCGGGCACCGATGCGGCGCGCGGGAAGGGCAGCGTCACGTCGGTGCAGCCGGTGGCCTGATTGAGGCCGACCGACAGGTCCTCCTCGCGCGTCGGGCCGCCCTGGCCGATGCGCCGCAGGCGCATGAGCGGCGCGGTGTCGCCGCGGCGCGCCGCGCTCATGGCCGCCGGCAGCGCCGCCTGCAGGAAGGGGTTCAGGTCGCCGGCGGTGAGCAGGAAGGAGAGCTCGTCGGGCGTGGAGTACTGCGTGGCGCGCTTGCGGCCGTCCGCGTCGTAGAAGCTGCCGCGCAGCGGCCCGCTCGCGTTGATGCGCGCGACGAGCGCGCCCACATCGGCCACCGGATCCCTGGTCGCGTTGCGGCACGCGCCGTTGGCGCACTGCTCGTCGAGCACGCGCGGCATGTTGCGGTAGGTGTCGAGCAGGAACGCATCGGGGCCGTCGGGGCCGACGATCGAGTCGAGGATCAGCCGGTCGACGTGCTCGGGGAAGGCGCGCGCGTACTGCAGGGCGACGTTCGTCCCGTAGGAGATCCCCATGAGCGCGATCTTGTCGGCCCCCAGCGCCTGGCGCAGCGCGTCGATGTCGAGGACGGTGTCGGCCGTCGTGTAGAAGGCGCGCCGCGGCCCGATGCGGTTGGCGCAGTTGGCCACCGCCTGCGGCGTGTAGGCGTCCAGCGAGCGCAGGCGCTGCAGATTCGGGCAGCTCAGAACGCCGGACTTGCCCGTCCCGCGCTGGTCGAGCACCGCCAGGCGGTAGCGCCGCAGCGCCGGGTCGAGCGAGATCGCGAATGACGACGCCGACGAGACGGCCGACTGGCCCGGCCCGCCGGACAGGGCGATGAGCACCTTCTTCGGGCCCCGGCGCTGGATCGCGTAGTGCAGCGGGACGGTTCCCGGAGTGGTGCCCGTGCGATCGAGCGGCACGTCGAGCGTGGCGCAGCCGAACTCGGCCTGGCCGGGGCACGCCGTCAGGGCCGGAGCCGCCCCGGCCGTGGCCGGTGCGAGGGCCGCGAGCGCGGCGACGAGAAGGGCGGCGAGCGGAGCGGGACGCAAGGACCGGCCACGGTACAGGTATCGACGGAAGGTCGAAGCCGCTACCGACGTCTTGATCTGGAAATAAGCCTGTTTCGCAATACTCTGCGAGGACTCATGGCCAACGGGGAGAGGACGACTTTCGGCCGGCGTCGGGTGGCGGAGCAATCCGCCCTGGCCCGCGAGTGGCGCCGGCTCGGCCGAGCCGCGACGTTCGTCGCCGTTCTCACGAGCCCAGCGACCTTCGCGTGGCTGTACGGGACCCACGACTGGCCGCTGCTGTGGGCGCTCCTGGGCACCTTCGTGTCAGTCATCGCCTTCCGCGGCTTCGTCGACGTCCTCGCGCACAAGCTCATCCCGCGCGCGAGCCTGTACGGCGCCGGCCACGAGCTGATGGAGGACGACATCGTCGCCCAGCGGCGCGTCTGGTACTGGCGCCGCAAGTTCCGCCTGCTGTTCTGGCTCGTGCTCGTGGTGGGCGGCTCCCTCGCCCTCCTCTACGGCCTCGGCGGGACGCCCAGCGACGTCCTCGACGCCATCCCGCAGATGGCGATCTACTTCCTCAGCTTCGGCCTGCAGCTGCCGCTGTTCTTCTTCATGAACATCATCATCCTGTTCGGGCCGATGCTCTTCTTCGGCCTGCGGCAGATGAAGGGCTACGAGCCGGGCGACGCCGACTGGGGCGTCAAGCTCGCGGACGTCCGCGGGCAGGCCGAGCCGAAGGCCGAGGTGACGAAGGTCATCGAGCTGTGGTCGGCGGGCGACGAGTTCCGCAAGGCGGGCGGCAAGCCAGAGCGCGGCCTGCTCTTCATCGGCGCGCCGGGCACCGGCAAGACGATGCTCTCCAAGGGCATCGCGACGTCGTTCAACTCGCCGATCGTGACCATGCCGGGCTCGGGCTTCGCGCAGACGTTCATCGGCATGGACGTCGTCATCGTGATGGCCCTGATCCGCAAGGCGCGCAAGCTCGCCCGCAAGTGGGGCAACACGTGCATGATCTTCATCGACGAGATCGACGCCGTCGGGATGCGCCGCCAGGCGCTGCAGGGGGGCTCCAGCTTCCGTCCCATGACGACCGGCTTCGAGGAGCCGCCCATGTACGGGCCGTGGGGTTCGCTGACCCCCAGCGGAGACCTCATCCTCGAGAACCGCCAGTGGCGCGAGCGGATGTTCATGTCGCGCGCAGAGCCGCCGTCGGTCGCCCCGGGGCCC
Organism: uncultured Actinomycetes bacterium; assembly: GCA_963807305.1. Classification (GTDB taxonomy): domain Bacteria; phylum Actinomycetota; class Thermoleophilia; order Solirubrobacterales; family Solirubrobacteraceae; genus JAOPZW01. The sequence goes on along the minus strand of CAWEBN010000005.1, from coordinate 927,151 downwards.
ATGGGCGCCCTGCGCGATCGCATCCAGGGCGTGATGTTCCCGGGCATGGGCGGCATGGGCGGCGGCCTCGCGCTCAACCAGCTGCTGGTGCAGATGGACGGCGTCGACGAGCCGCCGATGATGCGCAAGTTCTTCACGAACCGCATCAACACGTTCCTGGACGCGACCTACATCATCCCGCGCAGGGTCCGCAAGCTGCGCCTGCGCATCAAGCCGCCCAAGCCGCGCCCCGAGCAGGTCTACTTCATCGGCGCCACCAACGTCCCCCTCGATGCGCTCGACCCGGCGCTCATCCGCCCTGGGCGCATGGGACGCCACATCTGGTTCCGCACGCCGACCAAGGACGACCGCAAGGACATCTTCGACCTCTACCTCGACCGCGTCACCCACGACGCGGACCTCGACACCGACGAGCGCCGTGACGAGCTGGCGCGCATGACGAACGGGTACTCGCCGGCCATGATCGAGCAGGTGTGCTCGATGGCCCTGACCTACGCGCACTCCGAGGCTCGCGAGGAGTTCGACCGCAAGGACATCGTCGAGGCGATGACCACGATCGAGTCGGGCACCGCCGTGGGCGTCAACTACATCGACGAGGAGAGCCGCGCGGTCGCCATCCACGAGGCCGGCCACGCCGTGGCCAGCCACGTCTACATGAACGACGTGCTCTCCACGCGGCTGTCCATCCGCATGCGCGGCGGCTCCCTGGGGCACCACCAGGCGATCCAGAAGGAGGAGCGCTTCTCGAGCTGGCGCCACCAGGAGGTCGGCAACCTCGTGTGGACGCTCGGCGCCATGGCCGCCGAGCACGTCTTCTACGGCGAGAACTCCAACGGCGTGGGCGGCGACATCCAGAGCGCCACCTGGATCGCCTCGCGCATGGTCGGCATGAGCGGCATGGGCCCGGAGCCACTCGACCTGCGCGGGCGCGTCGCCAAGGAGCGCCTGCCCGAGGTCGAGAAGGACCTCATGGAGCGCTTCGAGCGCATCGGCCTGCGCGTCATGAACCGCGCGCGGATGGGCAGCGCCATGGACTCCGACCCGATCGGCTCGGTGCTCGGCGACCCCGCCAAGCGCAAGGCCGCCGCGCAGATCCTCGGCCAGGCCTACCTGACCGCCGTGTGCTGCGTCCGCGCCAACCGCGAGGCCGTCGCGGCCATCGCGGACGCGCTCGTCCAGCACAAGGAGCTCTACGGCGACGAGGTGGTCGAGCTGCTGGAGGCGGCCGCCCCGCGCGCGCCGGTCATCGACGTCCTCGACGAGAGCATCTGGCCCAAGGTATGACAGCGCGTCATCACTCGACCGTGGCGACCGGCGACCTCCGAAGGAGGTCCTCGCGATGAGCGAGCCGGACGAGAAGAACGAGCTGAGCAAGCGCCCCTGGGATCCGGCGGGCACGCAGCCCAAGCACGATCCGGCCTCGCTGCTGCCCGAGTCCAGCGAGCCGCTGCTGCCGCCCGACGCCGAGGTCGTCGAGTCCGATGCGATCGACGAGGACGACGACCGCGACCTGCTCCCCGAGCGCCACCAGGGTGCCGGCGCTCCCGCCGTGGCCGCCGGCCCCTCGGCCTACGCGCCGCGCTTCCAGTTCATGACGGGCGCGCTGGTCGCCGTCGGCATCGCCGCCCTCATCGGCATCGCGATCGCCATCGTCGGGATACGCGCCCAAGAGCGAGGGGCCCGCCTGGTCGTCGTGGAAGCCGACCACCGGCGGCCTGCAGGGCGCCACGGAGATCGCCGGCCACATCGCCGGCGCCTACCGCGACCAGGGCAAGCAGCTGGTCAAGGTCGACGCGAACGACATCTCATACCACGGCATCCCGCTGCTCGTCGCGCTGCGCAAGTCCGCGGACCAGGGCGGGGCGATCCAGGTCCATGACGAGAAGGGCGTCCTGTACCAGATGTGCGGCCTGGGGGTGAACTGCCAGATCGACGGCGGCAAGTCCTCGCCGAAGCGCGACTTCCTGCTGCGCCGCGAAGGGCTCGAGCTCGCCCTCTACAGCTTCCGCTATCTCAGCGACGTCAAGCAGGTCGTGGTGCTCATCCCGGCGAGCCCGGGCAAGGAGCAGACCAAGGCCCTGTACTTCAGCCGCGACGAGCTGCGTCCCGAGCTCACGCGGCCGCTGACGTCGTCGCTGCTGCCGACGGCGCCGACGACCAAGACGGTCACCCTCTCGCCCGACGCGCGACTGGTCGACCAGACGACCAACCCGTACCTCTTCTCGCTCATGGGCTCGAGCTTCAACGACCGCGGCTACCTCGTGCTCGACCCGTACAGCGCGGCCGCCGATCGCGCGCTCCAGAAGCGCCTGAAGGGGGAGCAGAAGCAGGCCGCGACCGCCGCGGCGCAGGCCGCCGCGGGCTCGACGCCTCAGACCTCGGGCGGTTGAGCTCCGCCGCGCGCGACAAGCTCGCGCGCGCCAAGGCGCGGCTCGACACCCTCGACCTGTATCCGCGTCCGGTGCGCATGCGCCGGGTGCGCCTGTTCAGCGCTCCGTGGCTGTTCCGCCTGCCGTGGTTCCGGCGCTTCGACGGCTACACGATGTGGGACCTCATCCTCGTGCGGGCGCCCGTCGCCGACGCGAGCGAGGACCTCGTGACGCACGAGCTCTGCCACGTCTGGCAGATGCAGCACCACCCGCTGGCCATGCCGCTGTCGTACCTGTACCGCGGCTATCACGACAACCCCAACGAGGTGCAGGCCCGCCGCGCGGCCGAGCTCACCCGCCGCGAGGAGCGCTTCGGCCTGTGCGACTCCTGCCGTTTCCAGCGCATCGTGCGGACGGGCCGCGGCTCGGTCTTCACCCTCTGCGAGCGCTCGCGGATCGATCCCGAGTTCCCGAAGTACCCCCGCGTGCCGGTGGCCGAATGCAGCGGCTACGAGCCGCGGTCGTAGGTCCAATGTCCGAGGGAGATCGTTGAGGTCGTCAACTAGCATGGATCGGCGATGGCCACGTTCGTGAGACTCCTCGGCTGGTTGCGCCCCTATCGAAGGGGCGTCATCTTGTCGGGGCTGCTCGCGGCCGTCGCGATGGTCATGACGGTCGCCATCCCGTGGCTCACGGGCCGCGCTATCGACCAGATCCGCGACGGCGACAAGCCGGGGCTCGTGACGCTCGCGCTCGTCATCCTCGCCACGGGCGTGCTGCGCCTGGCGCTGACCGTGGCGCGGCGATTGGTGGCGGGACGTGTCTCGCTCGGCGTCGAGCTCGACCTGCGCAACGGCATGTACCAGCACCTGCAGAAGCTCGAGCTCGGCTTCTTCGACCGCCAGCAGACCGGCCAGCTCATGTCGCGCGCCACCGTCGACCTGCAGTCCGTGCGCTTCTTCCTCGGCTACGGCCTGGTCTTCATGCTCCAGTCGGCGCTGACGATCGTCCTCGCCGCGGGGGCGATGATCGCCGTGCAGCCGGGCCTGGCGGCCGTCTCGCTCATCCCCGTCCCGATCGTGGTCGGCATCGCCGCGCGCTACGGGCGCCGCTCGCGCCCCGCGCTGCAGGAGCTCCAGCAGCGGATCGCCGAGCTGACCGCCGACGTCGAGGAGAACATCGGCGGCGTGCGCGTCGTGAAGTCCTTCGCGCGCGAGGATCGCCAGCTCGAGCGCTTCCGCGGCGGCGTCGGGCGCATCTGGGACCAGGCGATGGTCACCACGCGCCTGCAGGCCTTCTACAACCCGTTCATCGGGTTCCTGCCCCAGCTCGGGCTGGCGGCGATCCTCTTCTTCGGCGGGCGCCAGGTCATCGACGGGCGCCTGACCATCGGCGAGTTCAGCGCGTTCTACGCGTACCTGCTCATGCTGCTGTCGCCGATGCGCACGCTCGGGATCTCGCTGGGGCTCGCCCAGCGGGCGACGGCGGCCGGCGCCCGCGTCTACCAGATCCTCGACCGCGAGCCGCGCATCGTCTCGGCGCCCGGAGCGCCGGCGCTGCCGCCCGGCTCGGGCCACGTCGAGCTGCGCGGGGTCACGCTGCAATACGAGAGCGCGTCGCGCCCGGCGCTGCGCGACGTCGACCTCGACGTGCCGGCGGGGACGACGGTCGCGGTGGTCGGCGCCACGGGCTCGGGCAAGACGACGCTGGTCCAGCTCATCCCGCGGCTCTACGACGTCACCGCCGGTGCCGTGCTCGTCGACGGCGCCGACGTGCGCGAGGTCGACGTCTCCTCGCTGCGCTCCGCGATCGCCGTGGTCAACGACGACCCGTTCCTCTTCAGCGCGACGGTGGCCGAGAACATCGCCTACGCGCGCGCCGACGCGACGCAGGAGGAGATCGAGCTCGCCGCGCGGCGCGCGCAGGCCCACGAGTTCATCGAGCGCCTGCCGGACGGCTACGAGACGCGGGTGGGTGAGCGCGGGCTGACGCTCAGCGGCGGCCAGCGCCAGCGCGTCGCCATCGCGCGGGCGCTGCTGGCCGATCCGCGGATCCTCATCCTCGACGACGCGACCTCGTCGGTCGACGCATCGACCGAGCAGGAGATCAAGGCGGCGCTGCGCGAGGTGATGGGCGGGCGCACGACCTTCGTCATCGCCCACCGCCTTTCGACGATCTCGCTGGCCGACGCGATCGTCGTGCTCGAGGACGGCGAGGTGGCGGCCGCCGGCGACCACGACGCGCTGCTCGAGCAGTCCGAGCTGTACCGCGAGATCGTCGAGAAGGGCCTGCCCGACCAGGTCTTCCTCAACCGCAACGAGCCCGACCGCGAGGTGGCCGGGCTATGACGAGCGGAAACGAGGCGGCCCGCGCCGCCACGCGCCGCGACGACCTGCGCCGGCGCCTGCGCGGCACGAGCGGGCGCGCGCGCAAGCTGCGCGGCCTCATCGTCCTGCTCGGCCCCTATCGCGCGCGCGTCGTGCTCATGTTCGTGGCCCTGGTGGCCGGCACGGCGGCGGCGCTGGCGCCGGCGCCATTGGCCAAGACGGCCATCGACTCGGGCATCCTCAAGGGCGACCGCCAGACGCTCGACGTGGTCGTCGTCGCCTTCGTGGCCAGCGCGCTCGTCGTGTGGGGCGCCACCTACGCCCAGACCTACCTCGTGGGCTGGGTGGGCCAGCGCGCGCTGGCGGACCTGCGCCTGCAGATCTTCCGCCACCTCCAGGAGATGCCCGTCGGCTTCTACGAGCGCCGCCCGGCCGGCATGCTCATCTCGCGGATGACCAACGACGTCGAGGCGCTCGACTCGCTGGTCACCGACACCGTCGTCACGCTCTTCCAGGCGACGCTGACGCTCGTCGGCTCCGTGGCGATCCTCATCTACCTCGACTCCAAGCTCGCGCTGCTGACCTTCCTCATCTTCCCGGTCATGGTGATCGGGTCGCTGGCCTTCCGCATCGCCAGCGCCGACGCCTACCGGCGCACCCGAGAGACCATCAGCGCCATCACCATCTACCTGCAGGAGACGTTGTCGGGCATCCGGGTCGTGCGCGCCTTCGCCCAGGAGCCGCGCCACCGAGACCACTTCGCCCACCTCAACGACGTCAACCGCGATGCCAACCTCGTCACGGTCAACCTCAACGCGGCCTACTTCCCCGCCGTCGAGTTCGTCGCGGCCATCGCGACCGTCGGCATCCTCATCGTCGGCGGGGGCCAGGCCATCGACGGCGACATCGAGATCGGCGTGCTCGTCGGCTTCCTCGCGGCGCTCAACGGCTTCTTCGACCCGATCGGCCAGCTCTCCCAGGTCTACACGACCTACCAGTCGGGCATGGCGGCGCTCGACAAGATCTTCGAGCTGCTCGACGTCACGCCCGAGCTCACCGACAAGCCCGACGCGCTGGTCCTCGAGCGCATCCGCGGCGAGATCCGCTTCGAGGACGTCTCCTTCCGCTACCGCACCGAGGAAGGCCTGAAGCTCGCCCTCGACGACGTCTCGCTGGTCGTGCCGCCCGGCCAGACGGTGGCGCTCGTCGGCGCCACCGGCGCGGGCAAATCGACCTTCGCAAAGCTCGTCGCGCGCTTCTACGACCCGACCGACGGACGCGTGCTCGTCGACGGCCACGACCTGCGCGACGTCGCGGCCCGCTCGCTGCGCTCGCAGATGGGCATCGTGCCGCAGGAGGCGTTCCTGTTCAGCGGGACGATCGGCGACAACATCGGCTTCGGGCGACCCGGCGCCGAGGTGAGCGACATCGAGGCGGCCGCGCGGGCGGTGGGCGCGTTGGACTTCATCGCGGCCCTGCCGCAGGGCCTCGACACCGAGGTCGGCGAGCGCGGCGTCCAGCTCTCGGCCGGCCAGCGCCAGCTCGTAGCCTTCGCCCGCGCGCTCATCGCCGACCCGCGGATCCTCGTGCTCGACGAGGCCACGTCGAACGTCGACCTGCGCACCGAGGGGCGGATCGAGGCCGGGCTGCGGCGGCTGCTGGCGGGGCGTACGGCCATCGTCATCGCCCACCGCCTGTCGACCATCCGCCAGGCCGGGCGGATCGTCGTGCTCGACCAGGGCCGGGTCGTCGAGCAGGGCACGCATGACGAGCTCATCGCGGCCGACGGCGCATACGCGGCGCTCTACGCCGACTGGGCCGCGCAGGCGGCGGCGTGACGCCGTACGCCTTCCGAGCCGCCACGGCGGATGACGCCGAGCGCATCGTGGAGGTCACCGTCGAGGGCTTCGAGGGCTACCGGGCGTTCGCCCCCACGGGCTGGACGCCGCCGTCGGCCTCGGCGGAGGCCGAGCGCCTGGTGGGGTTGCTCGGGGACGATCACGTCTGGTACCTGGTCGCCGAGCACGACGGCGAGCTCGTCGGCCACGTCGGCTTCCTGCCCGCCGATCGGCTCTCGTTCGCGCGGGTCGACGATCCGGGGCTGGTGCACTTCCGCCAGCTCTTCGTCACGCCCGCGCACTGGGGCACGGGCCTGGCGACGCGGCTGCATGCCGCGGCGGTCGACGAGGCACGGGCCCGCGGCTTCACCGCCATGCGGCTGTTCACGCCCGGCGGGCAGGTGCGAGCGCGGCGCTTCTACGAGCGCGAGGGCTGGTCGCTGGCCCGCCCGCCCGCGTTCGACGAGCGCATCGGCCTCGAGATCGCCGAGTACCGGCGCGCGCTCTGATCGCTTCTCACTCGAGCAGTCCGCGGCGCATCGCCTCGGCCACCGCGGCGGCGCGATCACTGACGCCGAGCTTCTCGTAGAGCGTCTTGAGGTGGGACTTCACCGTGGCCGTGGCGAGATGGAGCTCGCGGCCGACGGCGGGCGCGCTGAGGCCCTCGGCGATGAGGCGCAGGACCTCCTGCTCGCGCGGGCTCAGCGCCGGGCGCCCGGGGGCCGAGCGCAGGCGGATCTCGGCGGCCAGGCCGGCCTGGACCTCGGCGGGGAGGATGACCTCGCCGCGGGCGACGGCGGCGATCGCGTCGCAGATGCGTTCCCCGGGCGCTGCCTTGGAGAGATAGGCGCTGACGCCCCCGGCGACCGCCTCGTAGACGGTGTCGCTGTCGAGGTGCGCGCTGAGCAGGACGACGCGCGTGCTGAGGCCGTCGCGGCGCAGCGCCTCGACGACGTCGACGCCGCGCAGCGAGGGCATCTCGACGTCGAGAACGGCGACGTCGGGATGGTCGGCGCGTATCGCTTCGAGCGCCTCGCGCCCGTCACAGGCCTCCCCCACCAGCTCGAACTCGGGACGGGCGCGGACCGCGCGGACCACCGCCTCACGATAGAGGGGATGGTCGTCGGCCACGAGGACCGTGGTGCGCTGGGGGCTGCTCTTGGCCACGAACTTCCGCGGCGCAACCCTACTGGCGGGCGACGCGCAGGGCCGTGGCGCAGATGTCGGCGCGCGCCAGGTCCTTGCTGACACAGCCGGCGGCGCCGGCGGCGCGGGCGGCGCGCTCGACGTTCTCGTCGAGCGAGGCGCTGACGATCAGCACCTTGCACCGCCGCGGCGGATCGAGGTCGCGCAGGCGCTCGAGCACCTCGAGGCCGTCGATGTCGGGCATCCGCAGGTCGAGCAGCACCACGTCGGGCCGCAGCCGTTCGATCGCGTCGAGCGCCGCCTCGCCCCCGTCGGCTTCGCCGACCAGCTCGAGGCCGCCGTGGAGCCGGACCGCGCGGGCCATGCCGCGTCTGAACACCGGGCTGTCGTCGACGACGAGGACGCCGACGGAGCCGGTGCGGCCAGTCTTTTCCGCAGCTGACTCCGTCGTCCCGTGATCGGGCATCGCGTCCCAGTCCTCCGTCCTCGCCTTCCCCCGCGATGACGACGCTCCGCCGCACCCTCTCCTCGCCCCCCGGTGCGGGGCGGTCCACGTGGGACCTCGGAGTCGTCGCCATCATGTTGCGCCCCTCAAGTCCGGGCCGGCGGCGCCCCCCTCTAAAGACTCCGCCGGCTCGCTGGGGAGGATCGTGCCCCGAAAGGGCCCAGACAACGGCGGAGCGGATGCAACAGCGGATGAGCGGCACTCATCCGATCGGATGAACAGCGATCCCACGGCGCCCCTGCGATCGACTACATTCGGTTCGGATGGGGGGGCCTGTCATCACGCTTGCGCTTCGCTCGCAGGAGGACGTACTCCTCACGAGGCGCCGCGCACGAGACCTGGCCGGCTTCCTGCAGCTCGGCGCCGAGGCGCAGAGCCGCCTGGCGACGGCGGTGTGGGAGGTCGCCCGCCTGGCGTTGCGCCACGGCTCGAAGGGCGAGGTCGAGTTCGCCGTCCGGGACGATCCGCCGGCCGCCGTGGTCACCATCCGCGGCATCGCCGAGGGCGTGCTGACGGGAGAGACCCCGGGCGAGGCGCTCGACCGCCTCGACCTCGCGAAGCTGCGCCAGCTCGTCGATCGCGTCGAGGCGCGCGACGCCGCCGGGGCCGTGCTCGTGCGGCTGACCAGCGCGCTCGAGCAGGACGCCTGGCTTCCGGGCCTCGAAGAGCTCTCGCACGTCATGGGCTCGCTCCAGCGCCACGAGTCGGGCGAGGCCGAGGCCGCGCTCAACGAGCTGCGCATGCAGAACGCCGAGCTCGTGAGCGCGCTCGCGACGCTGAGCCAGCGCGAGCGCGAGCTCGTCGGGCTCAACCGCGAGCTCGTCGACACCAACCGCGCCGTCACCGCCCTGCTGGCCGAGCTCGGACAGCAGGCGAAGGAGCTGCGCGAGCGCGCGACGGGCCACGCGAGCTTCCTCGGGACGCTGACCCACGAGCTGCGAACGCCGCTGTATGCGGTGCGTGGCATGACCGAGGCGATCCTGCGCGAGGGCGGCGACGGCCTGCACCCGCGCCTGCGCGAGGACATCCGGCTCATCGACGGCGCGATGGAGGAGGCGCTCGACCTCGTCAACGACCACCTCGACCTGGCGCGCCTGGCCGCCGGGCGCGACGTCGTGCGCGTCACCGAGGTCCACGTCGACGAGCTGTTCAGCGCGCTGCGCGGGATCGTCATCCACCTCCCCCGCTCGCCCGCGGTGACGGTCGTCTTCGAGGAGCTCAACGGCGTCCCCACCCTGCGCACCGACGCCTTCAAGCTCTCGCAGATCCTGCGCAACTACGTCGTCAACGGCCTGAAGTTCACCGAGCGCGGCGAGGTCCGCATCTCGGCGGCGGCCGTCGATGCCGGCCAGCAGGTCCGCTTCGCCGTCGCGGACACGGGCCCGGGCCTGGACATGGCCGACCAGGCGCGCGTGTTCGAGGAGTTCGTCCAGCTCGGGCACCCCCGCGAGACGGGTGAGCTGCGCGGCTCGGGCCTCGGGCTGTCGATCTGCAAGCGCCTGGCGACGCTGCTCGGCGGAGAGGTCGGCGTGATCAGCCAGCCGGGCCGCGGGACGACCTTCACCGCAACGATCCCGGCGATCTTCGTGCCGGGCAGCGAGGATGTGGAGGTCGTCGCGGAGGGGTGACGTGCGCCCGCGCAGTCCCGGGCTCTGGCCTATAATCCGCGGCCGGTCTGCCGATCAGAGTCCCATGGGAGCGCCGAGGCTCTCAATACTCTGCGGGATGGTGTAATGGCAGCACAACGGTCTCTGGAATCGTTAGTCTAGGTTCGAATCCTAGTCCCGCAGCTGTCCTGGTCCGGCGTGCTGGGTTCGAGACGTCCGAGGTCTTGACGAACATGTGTTCGTGTCGCGCAGAGACCTCATCCTCCGCCTCTACGCCGAGGGGCTGACCCAGCGGGCGATCGCCGTCAGACTCGGCGTCACGCCGCCGACCGTCTCGTATCACATGCGCAGGCTCGGGTTCCCGCCTCAGCCCCAGGCCGGCAGGACTGGGGGCGCGATCGGCCGGCACTCGCCTGGGGCTCCTCGAAGAGCGATGCCGGGAATGCGGCATCGCCAACTGGCGAGGCGCCCCGCTCTCGCTCTGTCTGCACCACCTCAACGGCGTCAGCGACGACAACCGCCTCGAGAACCTCGTGCTGCTGTGCCCCAACTGCCACAGCCAGACGGAGAACTTCGCGGGGCGCAACGTACGGAGGCGCGACGTGGGCTAGACACGCACCGACGACAATAATCGTCTTGACAAAAATAGTTGTCGGTGCGAAGGTGCCACCATGCACGACGTCACGGTCATCGACGACCCCGCCGCTGCCGAGGCGTCGCTGGATCCGATCCGCGCACGCCTGCTCGCCGAGCTGGCCGAGCCCGGGTCCGCCAGCACGCTCGCGGCGCGCGTCGGGCTCACCCGCCAGAAGGCGAACTACCACCTGCGGGCGCTCGAGCGCCACGGCCTCGTGGATCTCGTCGAGGAGCGCCGCAAGGGCAACTGCACCGAGCGCGTGCTCCAGGCGACGGCCGCGTCCTATGTGATCTCGCCGACGGCCCTGTCGGCCGTCGCTCCGGATCCGTCGCGCGAGCCGGACCAGCGCTCGGCGCGCTGGCTGCTGGCGGTTGCGGGGCGCATGGTCCGCGAGGTCGGTGAGCTCATCACCGGGGCGCGCGTGGCCGGCAAGCCGCTCGCCACCCTCGGGATCGACAGCGAGGTGCGCTTCGCGTCCGCCAAGGACCGGGCGGCCTTCGCCGTCGAGCTGGCGGACGCCGTCAACGGCCTCGTCGCCAAGTACCACGACGAGGCCGCCCCCGGCGGTCGCCCGCACCGGTTCGTCGTCGCACTGCACCCCACCATCACGAAGAGCAAGGAGTCCCAGCCATGAGCCGTGAGTTCGAAGTCGCCCGCGAGATCGACCTGCCCGCCGCGCCGGACGACGTGTGGACGGCGATCACCGCCGAGCCCGCGGCCTGGATGTTCCCGACGGGCATGGAGATCCCCGCCGGCGCCGCGCCGCCAGAGGGCGCGCCCATCACGACGTGGGACCCGCCGCACCGCCTGGTGGTCCGCATGGAGTCGCCGGACGGCACCTTCAACGCGCTCGACTACGCGATCGAGGCCCGCGACGGCGGCACGGCGCACCTGCGCTACGTCCACAGCGGGATCCTCGCCGACGAGTGGGAGGACCAGTACGACGCCATCGGCGGCCACACGGACTTCTACCTGCACACCCTCGCGCAGTACCTCGAGCACTTCAACGGCCGCCAGGTCACCTACGTCGGCCAGCCGTCGGACGGCATCAACGGGCCGCAGAGCGCCGGGAAGCCCGACGCGATGGATGCGCTGCGCGCCGCCCTGGGCCTGTCGCCCGACGCGGGCGTGGGCGAGGCGGTCCACGCGTCGCTCGGCGACGCCGGCACGCTCGACGGCGTCGTCGACTACTCGACGAAGGAGTTCCTCGGCGTGCGCACGGCCGAGGGCCTGTACCGCTTCTTCGGGCGCAACCACTACGGCGGCGTCGTCGGGATGAGCGCGCACCTGTTCGCCGCCGGCGTCGACGCCGCGGCGAGCGAGGCGGCGCTCAAGGCCTGGCTGGACGCGGTGTACGCGTAGGGAACGTCAACGGACCGCAGTGAGGACGGCGGCCCCGGTAGGGCCGCCGTTCGCACGTCAGCGGACCGGCGCGTCCCCGGCTAGACGACGCGCTGCGGCTGGGCCACGAAGCGCTGGGATTCGCGCAGGACGAGGGCCACGGCGCCCAGGACCTCGGCGCGCTCACCGAGGACGCCGGCGCGGATCGGGACCTCGCGGGTGGCGGCGATGACCGAGCGGCTCACGGCCTCGCGCAGCGGATCGAGCAGCAGGTCGGCTGCCGGGAACCGAGGGCGGCGGCGCGATCGCCGACACGCTGTTCGGCAAGGTCAACCCGAGCGGCCGGCTGTCCGTCTCCTGGCCCAAGGACTCGAGCTCGTTCCCACTCGCCTACAACGAGGCCGGCAAGCCGCATGACCCGCGCTTCGCGTTCGGCTACGGCCTGAGCTACACGCGCTTCAAGCTCGACGACCTGTGCGCGCCGTGGCACGCGAGCCCGGGTGAGCGCATCAGCGCCAGCGTGGACGTCGCCAACGTCGGGGACCGCGCCGGCGGGAACACGGTCCTGGCCTTCCTGGTCTCCGGCGACGGCAGCCGGCGCCTGGTGGCCTTCGACCGCGTCGTCGCGGGCGAGCACCGGCGCACGACGGCGCGCCTGACGTTCAGCGCCCCGGCGGGCTCCTACAAGCTCGTCGTGGGCGACCTCAGCCGGCCCATCAGGGTCGGCTGAGGCTCAGCCGGCGCCCGAGAACTGCGCGGTGATGCGCTCCTCGAGGCCCGGATCGAGCACGAGCAGGACCTCGTCCCCGGCGTCGATGACGGTGTCGGCCTTGGGGACGAAGCCCCTGCCGTTGCGCAGGACCGAGATGATGAGCGAGCCGTCGGGCAGCTCCACTTCCGCCACCTTGCGCCCGGCGGCCGGAGCGCCCTGACCGACCTCGACCTCGATGATCTCGAGCTGCTCGTCGCGCAGGTCGAGCAGGTGCACGAGGCCGTAGGAGGGGACCTCGTGCTCGATGAGGCGCAGGATGAGGTCGGTGGCGCTGACCACCGGCTGGATGCCGAGCAGCTCGAAGTACGGGCGGTTGCGGGGGTTGTTGACGCGGGCGATGATCCGCGAGCAGAGGTACTTCTCCTTGGCGATCTGGCAGATGAGGAGGTTGTCCTCGTCGTCGCCCGTGACGGCGATGGTCAAGTCGGCGCGGTTGATCCCGGCGCGCTCGAGGACCCACAGCTCGGTGGCGTCCCCGTATTGGATCGCGTGCTCGAGCTCCTGCTCGACGGTCAGGTAGCGCGAGCGCTCGCTCTCGATGACCGTCACCTCGTGGCCCTTGGTGATGAGCTCGCGGGCGAGGTTCCAGCCGACCTTGCCGGCCCCGGCGATGACGACGTACACGAGCTACACCCCCAGCGCGCGCTCGAACATCTCGATCGCGTAGCGCGTGGGACAGATCGTGTGCAGGCCCTGCTCCTCGTACCACTCGGCCCGGCGCGGATCCATCACGCGCACGATGACCTTGGGCACGCCGAACTGCTTGGCGGCGATCTGGGCGATGGTGAGGTTCGTGTTGTCGCCGTCGGTCGAGGCGATGAAGACGTCGGCCTCCTCGATGCCGGCCTCGCGCAACGCGTCGATCTCGAGGCCGTGACCGACGGTGAAGCGCCCACCCGAGTCCTCCCAGGTGGTGTCCATGCCGGAGTCGAGCCGCTCGTGGGAGAGCGGGTCCTCGTCCAGGATCGAGACCTCGTTGCCCGCGGCCAGCATCGAGCGCGCCACCGAGGACCCGACGCGGCCGGCGCCGACGATCAGTATGAGGGGCATTGGCGCGGACTCTAGCGAGCAGCGCCGTCGTCGCTCGCCGCCGCGGCGTCGCTCGGCGTGGCGACGTCGCGCGCCGCCGCCGCGTCGCTCGGCGTGGCGCCGTCGCGCGCCGCTGCGGCCGCGCCGTCGCGCGCGGCAGCGCGGTCCGCGCGCAGCGCGGCGTCGACCGGGGGACTGTCCGACGCGGGCGGCGCGGTGAGGATGATCTGGCACGGCGCCTTGGAGATGACGTACTTGGTGGCCTCCCCCACGAAGTCGTCCAGCGGGCCGCCGCGACCGCCCAGCAGCGCCCCCCCGCGGATCTTCGACGGCTCCTCGGCGGCGAGCACGACCGCCTGCACACCGCGGCGCTTGGCCTCGTCGACGATCGCCTGGCCGGCGCGGCGCGCGCGGACCGTCGCGGTGGCGACCTCGACGCCCTCGTACTCCTCCCCCACCGCCTTGGCGCGCGCCAGCGCCGCGCGCGCCTGCTTGAGCTGGGCCTCGGGCAGCGCCGCGTCGATCGGCAGCGACATCGGCACCTCGAAGATCCACAGCGCCTCGATGGTCGCCCCCTTGTCCGCCTCGAAGGCGTCGACGTCCTCCTCGGCGGCCAGGCGTCCCGCGGTCTGGATGATGTCGTCGTCGAGCGGCGAGCCGGTCAGCGGGACCAGGATCGACCCGTACTCCGCCTCGTGGCGCTCGCCGCGCAGCGCCGCCTCGGGAACGAGCACCCGGCGCAGGACGGACTTGCCCTGGGTGGTGCGGTAGATGATGTAGAGCGCCAGGCCGCCGGCGAGCCACGCGGTCCCCAGCCAGCGCGCGCCGCTGTGGGTGATCACGAGCCCGACCCAGGCGCCGGCGCTGAGGACCGCACCGACGACCGCCAGCAGCGGCAGCTCGCCGCCGCCCACGCGGATGCTGAGCGGGACCCGGTACGGGCGCGGGCGGTTGGGCTCCTTGTAGCGCAGCACGACGATCGACAGGTGCGCGATGGTCAGCCCGACGAGCGCGCCGTAGGCGAAGATCCCGACCATCAGCTCGAGGTCCTGGGGGATCGTCAACCCCGCGGCGAGCAGCGCCGCGATGGTGATGACCACGAAAGGCGTCGAACGGGTCGAGTGCAGCCGGCCCACCGCGGTGGGGATCTGGCGGTTCGTCGACAGCGAGTAGGCGAGCCGCGAGAGGCCCATCATCGCCGAGTTGGCGGCGGCGATGAGGGTCGCGGCCGCGGCCGCCGCGATCGTGTACTTCAGCGTGTTGGAGAGCCAGTCGGTGTGGAAGGCCTCGGCGATCCCGATCATCGGCGCGTCGAGGTAGTTGCGCCCGAGCGAGGTGGCGTTGCCGACGACGGGCAGCGCCGTGACCGCCACGATCCCTATACCCGTGTAGACGACCATGACGATGAGCGCCGCGGCGCCCACGAGGCGCTTGAGCCCGCGCCGGCCCACGGCGACCTCGCCCGACAGCCCCGAGGCTGACTCGAGCCCCGTGAAGCTCACCGTCGCCACTCCCAGCGCGAACACGGTGTCCCCCCACGTCGGCGTGTCGCCGAGGTGGATGGTGTCGGTGATCGTGTCGAGGTGGAAGAAGGCGACGAGCCCGAGGACGATGACGAGCCCCTGGATCGCGAGGTCGGCCACGACCAGGGCGGCGATCCGGTTCACGCGGGTCTTGGAGAAGCCGCGGATGTTGCGGATCGCGACGTAGGCGATGATCGCGAAGCACAGCAGCAGCTCGTCGGTCCCGCTCCCCAGCGGCGACCAGAACGCGGCCAGGTAGTTCGTCGCCGAGAACGACGTGACCGCGATGAGGATGATGTAGTCCAGCAGGATCATCCACCCGGCCACGAAGCTCACGAGCTCGTTGAAGGCGTAGCGCGCGAAGACCGTCGCGCCGCCGCGATCCTGGTGCAGCGAGGCGCCCTCGACGTAGGTCGTGCAGGCCAGCGCGAAGAAGATGCCGGCCAGCAGGTACACGACCGGCGTGAGGCCGAGGGCGCGCGTGGCGACGACGCCGAGTGAGAAGTAGATCGAGCTGGCGACCGACGTGTAGATGACCGCGAAGAGCGCCGGCTGCCCGAGGCCGCGCCGGAACATCTAGCGGCTTCCCCTGGCGAGGTACAGGCGCCCGGCGCCCGCCGCGACGAAGAGCAGGCCCAGCAGCACGCCGATGGCCAGCGGCCCACCGCCGCGCGCGATCGTCGAGACCAGCAGCGCGAGCCCGATGAGCACCATCACGGCGGACATCACCCGTGTGGCGCCACGATGGACGTCGCGTGGGTTGGGCACGTCCTGATGCTACGCCGCGAAGCGGGTGGGTACGGTGGTCGGGCTCCGGTCCCTCGCGGGGTCTGCCTGGATGATGACCCGGCACGGCCGCTCGGCCAGCACGGTCTCGACCGTCTTGCTGAACACCGTCGAGCCGGCGCGCGCCGGGAGCGGCATGACGATCGCCTTGGCCCCCATCGCCCGCGCCTCCTCGACGATCAGCCGGCCGGCACCGCCCGCGCGGACCTTCTCCCAATGGCCGGTCACGCGCCGGCCGCCTTGCAGCTTGGCCTGCTCGATCACGGTCTGGGCGCCGAGCTCGAGCTCGGGCAGCTCGGCGTCGATCGGCGCGGAGGCCGGCACGGGGATGGTCACGAGCACGTGGATGCCGCGCCGGCGGCGGGCCGCGACCTTGATCGCCGTCGCCATCGCCCCCTCGGGGTACGTCTTGCCGTCCATGGCGACGAGGATCGACTCGTACTCGGCCTCGTGGTCGACGACCGGGGCCGGGATCGCCACCTTGACCGTGGAGGTCAGATCAAGCCCCTGGCGGTGGCGGTAGATCGGGTAGATGACGCAGCCGAGCGCCAGCCAGCCGATGCCCGCGAGCGCCACGTCGACGTGCAGCGCCGTGACGACGACGAAGGCCAGCCCCGTGCCGATGCCGCCGAAGACGGCGAAGAGCGGCAGCGAGTAGCCGCGGAACGGGATGTTGCCGGGCCCCGTCCACGGGCGCTTGAAATCCGGGTATTTCTTGCGCAGGCGGATGACCGAGATGTGCGCGATCGTGAACGACAGCATCGCCCCGAACGCGTACATGTTGCCCAGGAACACGGCTTGGCCGGGGATCATGGCCAGGCACGCGATGCCTCCGAAGAGCAGGATCCCGATCCACGGCGTGCCGTAGTGCGGGTGCAGCTGGCGCAGGCGGTCGGGCAACTGGCGATGCAGCCCCATCGAGTAGACCAGGCGCGAGACGCCGATGATCCCCGCGTTGGTGGCGATGACGAGGATGGTCGCCGCCAGCAGGCCGACGTAGATCTCTGCGGGCTGCTGCAGGAAGCCCAGGTTCATGTGCTTGACGACGCCGAGCACCGGGTCGCCGGCGAAGCCGCCCTGGTCCTCGGGGACGCCGAGCAGCGTCGAGTAGGAGCCGTCCGGCTGCTGGGTGACCGGCAGCGCCGAGAGCGCCACCATCGGCAGCAGCGCGTAGATGGCGAAGACGGCGATGACGACGCGGTTGATCGCGGCCGGGATCGTCGTGGTCTCGTCCTTGGCCTCCTCGGCCATGTTCGAGATCGTCTCGATCCCGGTGTAGGCGATCATCCCGACCGGGATGGCCAGGAAGAAGTCCTTCCACGTCGGCGCCACCCCGAGGTGGATGTTGTCGATCAGCGTGCTGGGCGAGAAGACGAGAAAGAGGCCGACGACCACCAGCAGCAGCTGGGTCAGGAAGTCGACCACGGCGAGCAGGATGTTGACGCCGGCCGACTCCTTGACGCCCACCACGTTGACCAGGCTGAGGACGACGACGACGGCGATGCCGAAGAAGACGTCGGCCGGGCTGTGGCGCAGCGCGTCGACACCGATGACGCTGCCGAAGTAGTGCGGCACGAAGAACGCCGAGATGGCGATCGTGATCGTGTAGTTGAGCATCTGCGCCCAGGCGGCGAAGAAGGACGCGAACTCGTTGAAGGCGCGGCGGGCGAACGACGACGAGCCGCCCGCCTCGGGGTACATCGCGGTGGCCTCGGCGTAGGTGGCCGCCGTCAGATAGAAGATGAAGCCGGTGATGATGAAGACGACCGGCGTCAGGCCGAGCGCGAACGACGCGACGAGGCCGAGCGCGTAGTAGATCGACGAGCCCACGTTCCCGTAGGCCGTCGCAAACAGGGCGTTGACCCCCAACACCCGCTGGAGGCCGTGCAAGCGGCGTTCGGCCATGCCGTAGCGGGAGTCTAGGCGTAGAGGCCGTCGATCTCGCCCGCGTACTTCCCGGCGATGGGACGGCGCTTGAGCTTCATCGTCGGCGTGAGCTCGTCGCCGCCCGGCAGCCACTCCTCGGAGAGGACGCGGAAGCGCTTGATCTGCTCCACCCGCGACAGATGCGCGTTGGCCGCGTCGACCTCCTTCTGCACCCGGGCCACGACGTCCGCGTCGGCGGGGTCGAGGCCGGCGGCGGTGTCGGGGTCGAGGACCAGCAGCGCCACGAGGTAGGGACGGCGGTCGCCCACGACGCAGGCCTGGCCGATGAGCGGGCCCGAGCTCTTCAGGAGCGCCTCGACGTTGGCCGGCGAGACGTTCTTGCCGGCCGCGTTGATGATCAGCTCCTTCTTGCGGTCGACGATCCACAGGTAGCCGTCGTCGTCGATGCGCCCGACGTCGCCGGTGTGCAGCCAGCCGTCGGCGTCGATCGCCTGCGCCGTGAGGTCGGGGCGGCCGCGGTAGCCGGCCATCACCAGCGGCCCGCGGACGAGCAGCTCGCCGTCGTCGGCGATCCACAGCTCCATGCCCTCGATCGGCTGACCGACGGAGCCGGGCCTCGTCGCCCCAGGGCGGTTGGTGGTGACGATGCACGAGGTCTCGCTCATGCCCCACACCTCGCAGATCGGCATGCCGCGCGCCGCGAAGAACTCGAGCACCTCGACCGGCGTGGGCGCGGCACCGACGGCCAGCCAGCGCGCCTCGTCGAGCCCGAGGCGCTCCTTGAGCTGCCCGGGCGCCGGCGCCGCGGCACCCGAGGCCTCGAGCGCCGCCTTGAGCTTCTCCCACACGCGCGGGACGCCGCCGAAGCTCGTCGGCCTCACCTGGGCCACGACCGCGAAGACCTGCGTCGGGTCGGCCACAGGCGTCACCGTGTGGCCGTAGGTCATGAGGGCCGAGTAGTGCGAGCCCCAGCGGTCGGCGACGTGGGCCGAGGGCAGGAACGAGACCCAGCGCCCGCCGCCCTCCAGCGGCACCGCGGCGTGGACGCCGCGCAGCTCGGCCAGCATGTTGGCGTGGGTCAGCTCGACGCCCTTGGGCGGCCCCGTCGTGCCGGAGGTGTAGATCAGCGTCAGCAGGTCCTCGGGCACCACCGCGCGCCAGTGCGGCTCGAGGTCGAAGTCCTCGTCGCCGCCGTCGAGCTCGGTGAGCTCGACGACCCGCACCCCGTCGCCGGCGGCCTCGCCCACGACGTCGAGAAAGCGCGGCTCGGCCACCACGAGCCTGTTCCCGGCGTCGCCCATGACGAAGGCGATCTGCTCGGCCGGCGAGGTGTTGTAGAGGCTGAACGGCGTCGCCCCGAGCAGCATCGCCGCCGCGTCGACGACGTGGAACTCGGGCCGGTTGAGGAGCATGACCCCGAGCGCGTCGCCCTTGCGCAGGCCAAGGTCGTGGAGGATGCCCGCCGTCGCGGCGAGCCGGCGCAGCAGCTGCGCGAAGGTCAGCGAGAACGCATCGTCGGGGCTGCGCAGGGCGACCTGATCGGGCCGCTCGGCCGCGGTCGTCATCAGCGCCTCGCACATCGTCGCGGCCGCCAGCGCGGCCGGTGGCGCCGGGGCGGTCTCGCTGAGGGTCACGCCCGCGATCCTCGCTCGGGGCGGTGTGACGGTCAACCTCGTGCGGCGGGCGGCGCGGCGCCGCGCCTCAAGGCATCACCGAGGGGAAGGAGCCCTCTGGCGAGCGAGCGGGACCGCCGCCTTCCGGGGTCGCGCCGAGACGAGTGGCGCCTTCCCGGGACGCGCCGGGACGAGTGGCGCCTTCCCGGGACGCGCCGGGACGAGTGGCGCCTTCCGGGACGCGCCGGGACGAGTGGCGCCTTCCGGGGACGCGCCGGGACAAGTGGCGACTTCCGGGACGCGCCGGGACGAGTGGCGCCTTCTGGGGACGCGCCGGGACGAGTGGCGACTTTGTCGGCCATAAGCCGACAAACTCACCTTTCGTCGCTGGCCCGGGACGGTTGTCGCCTTGGGTGCCGTATCGGCACGAAACCCGACAAGCGTCCGGCGCCCACCCGCGAGGGCGCCGCCGCGCCCGCCCACCGGCGGGCTGCTTCCCCTCGGTGATGCAGTAAGCGCCGCGCGGCGCCGCGAGCGGCGGCCGGACAGCAGACGGGCGGGCCCAAAGATAAGCGGCGCGCGGCGCCGCGAGCGGCGGCCGGACAGCAAACGGGCGGCCCCGAAGCGCCGCCCGCTCGCACAGCAAGATGCCGGAGGCCGGCGCCTACGTGATGATCGGGATGATGAGGATGGCCACGATGTTGGCCACCTTGATCATGGGGTTGATGGCGGGGCCTGCGGTGTCCTTGAACGGGTCGCCGACGGTGTCGCCGGTGACCGAGGCCGCGTGGGCCTCGGAGCCCTTGCCGCCGTAGGCGCCGTCCTCGATGAGCTTCTTCGCGTTGTCCCACGCGCCGCCGCCGGCGGTCATGAGCACGGCGAAGAAGAAGCCCACGATGATGACGCCGATGAGCAGGCCGCCGAGCACCTTGACGCTGATGATCCCGACGATCAACGGGATCAGGATCGGGATCATCGCGGGCAGGATCATCTCGCGCTGCGCGGCCTTGGTCACGATGTCGACGGCGATGGCGTAGTCGGGCGTCTCGGTGCCCTCCATGATCCCCGGCTTCTCGCGGAACTGGCGGCGCACCTCCTCGACGACGCCGCCCGCGGCGCGGCCGACGGCCTCGATCGAGAGCGAGGCGAACAGCGTGACCATCATGCCGCCGATCAGCAGGCCCATTAGGACCGGCGGGTCGTCGATCGCGAACACGAGGTTCTGGCCCGCGGCCGCGAGCTCGGACTTGAAGCCCGCGAAGAGCACGATGGCCGCGAGCACGGCGGAGCCGATCGCGTAGCCCTTGGTCACGGCCTTGGTGGTGTTGCCGACCGCGTCGAGCGGGTCGGTCACGTTGCGGACATCCTCGGGCAGGTCGGCCATCTCGGCGATGCCGCCCGCGTTGTCGGTGATCGGGCCGAACGCATCGAGCGCGACGATGAGGCCGGTCAGCGAGAGCTGGCCCATGACCGCCACGCCGATCCCGTAGATACCGGCAAGCTTCCAGGCGAAGAAGATGCCGAACACGAGCACGAGCGCGGGCAGCGCCGTGGCCTGCAGGCCGCTGGAGAAGCCCTGGATGATGTTCGTCGCGTGGCCGGTCTGCGAGGCCGCCGACGTCTTCTTGACCGGGCTGAAGCGCGTCGAGGTGTAGTAGTCGGTCAGCAGGAACAGGCACGCGGTCACGACGATGCCGACGATCGAGCACAGGTAGAGATCGCCCACGCTCGGGTTGTCGCCGCCGGAGATGCCGTCCATGAGCCATTTGGTGACCGGGTAGAAGGCGATGGCCGCGATCAGGCCCGACAGGACCAGGCCCTGGTACAGCGCCCGCTCGACGTTGCCGGCCGCCGACTTGACGGCGAACGTCCCGAGGATCGAGGCGATGATCGCCACGCCGCCCAGCACGAGCGGGTACAGCGCCGCCGCCGTGTCCTGCTGGAAGGTCAGGACGCCCAGCAGCATCACGGCGACCGCGGTCACCGCGTAGGTCTCGAACAGGTCGGCCGCCATGCCGGCGCAGTCGCCGACGTTGTCGCCCACGTTGTCGGCGATGACGGCCGGGTTGCGAGGGTCGTCCTCGGGGATCCCGGCCTCGACCTTGCCGACCAAGTCGGCGCCCACGTCGGCCGCCTTGGTGAAGATGCCGCCGCCCAGCCGGGCGAAGACGGAGATCAGCGAACCTCCGAAGCCGAGGCCGATGAGCGCGTCGACGGCCTCCTTCTGGCTGCGATCGAAGACGGTCGTCAGCAGGCCGTAGTAGCCGGCCACGCCGAGCAGGGCCAGGCCCACCACGAGCAGGCCGGTGATGGCGCCGCCGCGGAAGGCCACGTCGAGCGCGGGGCCCACGCCGCCGCGAGCGGCCTCGGCCACGCGGGCGTTGGCCCGCACCGACACGTTCATGCCGATGTAGCCGGTGGCCCCCGAGAGCACGCCGCCGATCACGAAGCCGACGGCGACGTAGCCGTCCTGGATGAAGATCAGGGCGATGGCCAGGACGACGCCCACCCCGGCGATGACGGTGTACTGGCGGTTCAGGTAGGCCCGGGCGCCCTCTTGGACGGCGCCGGAGATGCGCTGCATCTCGGCGTTGCCCGGCGAGAGCGCGAGCAGTGCTCGTGTGGTCAGCAGGCCATAGGCCACGGCGGAGCCCGCGCAGATGAGCGCGATGACGACCCCGTGGTCGGTCAGGAAGTTACTCAAGGTTCAGAAGTCCTTCGGCAATGTGATCGGATCCGCGTCACGGCCTCCTCCGGCACGCGGACGCGTGAGCGGAACGGCAAAAGGCGCCCGCGAGGGCGCCATACCTGCTCGGCGGCGCATCCTAGCGGGGACGGCGGCGGACGCGCCGCCCGCCCGGCGTCAACGCCCCGGAACCCAGAGCCTGCCGCTGCTCTGCGCCGGCCCCGCGCCCTCCTTCTGGGCGGCCTCCGCGGGCGCGTCGCCCTCCGGGGCGGCGCCCTGGGGCGCGGGCCGGCCCTCGGACCCCGCGGCGGCGCTCGTCAGGCGGGCGTACTCCATCTGCAGGCGCGACACGGCGTCGCGGATCTGGCGTGCATCGGGGCCGAGCACGGGCTCGACCTGCGGCAGCAGCGCGCGCACGGCGTCGATCGCCGCGCGCAGCTGGTCGGGATCGGCCTCGTCCTCGTTGCCCGGCACGAGGCCGGCGCGCAGGCTGCCGAGGTTGATGAGCGAGAGGACCGTCTGGACGAGCACGTCCTCGACGCGAATCTCCTTGAGCTGCTGCTCGTAGGCGGCGCGCATCTCCTCCTCGGTGGGCTGCCTGGGGTCCTGCGGTTCGTCGGTCATGCGGTCTCGGTCTCCTGGACGTAGGTCTGGCTGGTCTCGCGCACGGCGCCGGCGAAGACCTCCTGCATGCTGACACCAGCGTCGATCGCGCGGCGCTGGCGCTGCGCGCCGTTGAGGGACGGGAAGGCGGGCTCGACACCCATCTCGGCGCGCACCGGTGCGGTCCACTGCAGCAACCGCTCGATCGCCGCGGCCGCCGGGAAGGCCTCTCCGCGATCGAGGTCGAGCAGCGTCCCGTCCTGCCCGAAGCGGATGGCGCGCCAGAAGTTCTCCTCGATCAGCCGGCGTGGCGGATCGGTGAAGGGCACGTCCTCGTCGATGTCGCGCAGCGCCTGCGCCACCGAGGCGACGATCAGGCTGCTCAGCGCTTCGGACTCGGCCGCGCTGCTCTGTGCGTCGCAGATGCGCACCTCGACCGTCCCGAACGACAGGTGCGGGCGGATCGACCACCACACCTGCGTGTACTCCATGATCGACTCGGTGCGGATCAGGAAGTCGATGTAGTCGCGGTAGGCCTGCCACGAGCCGAAGGCGTCGGGGATCCCGCAGCGCGGGAAGCTCTTCGTGAAGGCCTGCGAGCGCGCCGAGTGCAGCCCGCTGTCGCGGGCGTCGAGGTAGGGCGAGTTGGCGCTGATGCTGAGCAGCAGGGGGAGCACCGGGCGCAGCCGGTCGCAGGCGCCCACCGCGCGATCGACGTCGCGCGCGCCGACGTGGACGTGGAGCGAGAACGTGTTGTTGCGCCGCGCGACGTACCGCAGGCCGTCGACGACGCGACGGTAGTGCTCGGTGTCGATGTTGCGCTGCTCGCGGTAGTCGGCCCACGGATGGGTGCCCGTCGCCCCGAGCGCGATCCCGCGCGACTCGGCCAGGGCGAAGAGGCGGCTGCGGGCATCGCGCTGGCGGCGCAGCGCGTCGTGGACGTCCTCGCCGCGGCCGGAGCGGATCTCGATCTCGCTCGAGATGAGCTCCCCGGCGATGGCCTCGGAGAGCACCGGGTCGTCGGCGGCGGCGAGGTCGCGCAGCTCCTCGAAGCGCGGGACGAGGTCCAGCGAGGCGGCGTCGAGGATGCCGAACTCCTCCTCGAGGCCGACGGTGGCGTCGGTGGAGACGGCGAAGAGCTCCTCCGCTGCGGCCAGGTCGATGCTCATGGCCTCAGGTCAGATAGAAGTAGAGCGCGTAGAGGAGGTCCACGGCGGGGCTGGACGTGTGGACGGTGACCTCGGGCGGGACCTGCACCAGCGCCTCTGAGTAGTTGAAGATGATCTTCACGCCGGCATCGACGAGGTCGTCGGCGAGCGGTTGCGCCGCGGCGTTCGGGACCGCGAGAACGCCGACGACGATGTCCTCGTCCTCGACGACCTGCTTGAGGTCGCGCACATGGCGGACGGCCTGGTTGCCGACCGTGTGCCCGACCTTGCGCGGATCGGCGTCGAAGATGGCGACGACCCGGAAGCCGTGGTCGGCGAAGATGTCCGAGCTCGCGATCGCGCGCCCCAGGTGGCCGGCGCCGAAGAGGGCGATGTTGTGCTGGCCCGCGGTGCGCAGGATCTTGCGGATCTGCGAGACGAGCGAGTCGACGTTGTAGCCCACGCCGCGCTTGCCGAACTTGCCGAAGCCCGAAAGATCGCGGCGGATCTGCGTCGAGTTGACGTGGGTGTAGTCGCTGAGCTCCTGGGAGGAGATGGTCTCCTTGCCCATCTTCTTGGCCTGGGTGAGGACCTGCAGGTAGCGCGACAGGCGCGCAGCGACGCCCAGCGAGAGGCGCTCCGGCATCGGAGTTCCGTCCCCTGGGTCGGCCGCGTGGTGGATGGCGTCGCCGACGCTCATGCCCGTCGCACTCTAGCGTCGAGCCGGGCCCGAAGCTCGACCTCGTCCACGAAGAAGTCATAGAGCTCGGCTCCGTCGAGCGCGATGACGGGGATGCGTTCCAGATAGCGGGCGAGCAGCGCGTCGTCGGCCTCGATGTCGACCTCCTCGAACGGGTGGCCGATGCGTTCGAGCACGGTCCGGGCCTCGTCGCACAGATGACAGCCCGGGCGACCGTAGAGGACGAGGCTCATGACAGCGCGTCGCCGTTCGTCATCGGCGGCCGGTCATCACGGGCGCGAGTGCTCACGGTAGCGGGCGGTCATCACGGGCGCGAGTGCTCACGGTAGCCCGCGCTCCCCGCTCGCATAGGCGTCGAGGTCGGCGAACTCGCGCAGCGGCGTCACCCAGCGCGCCGCGGAGCCGATCATGGCCGCGTTGTCGGTGCACAGCGCCCGCTCCGGGACGTGCAGCTCGACCCCGAGGTGTGCCATCCGCTCGCGCAGGGGCCCGTTGGCCGCCACGCCGCCCCCGATGGCCAGGCGCTCCAGGCCGGTCTGTCGCAGCCCCCGCTCGACGCGCACGGCCAGCGCCTCGACGATGGCGTGCTGATAGGCGGCAGCGAGGTCCGCCCGCCGGGCCTGCGCCTCGTCCCCCAGGTCGCGCACCTTGTACAGCAGGGCCGTCTTGAGTCCGGCGAAGGAGAAGTCCAGGCCCGGGACCCCCGCGGCGATCGGGAAGTCGTAGGCGCCGGGATCGCCCTCGGCGGCCAGGCGCTCGAGCGCGGGCCCGCCGGGATAGGGCAGGCCGAGCATGCGCGCGCCCTTGTCGAAGGCCTCGCCGGCTGCGTCGTCCAGTGTCCGCCCGAGGACCGTGTAGCCGGCGTGCCCCTCGACGCGCGCCAGGAAGGTGTGGCCGCCCGACGCGATCAGGCACAGGAACGGCGGCTCGAAGCCGTTGCCGCCGAGGAAGTTCGCCGCCACATGCCCCTGCAGGTGGTCCACCGGGGCCAGCGGCAGGCCGCGCCCGGCGGCCAGGCCCTTAGCCGTGGCCACGCCCACGAGCAACGCCCCCACGAGCCCGGGCCCCTGGGTGACCGCGACGAGGTCGATGTCGTCGAGCGTGACGTCGGCCGTGCGCAGCGCGTCGTCCACGACGTCGTTGATGAGCGCCAGGTGGTGGCGGGCGGCGACCTCGGGCACCACGCCCCCGTAGCGGTCGTGGACGCCCTGTGAGGAGATGACGTTCGACCGCATCTCCCCCGCCGCGGTGACCACGGCGGCGCAGGTGTCGTCGCAGCTCGTCTCGATGGCCAGGATCACGGCTGCGCGGCGCTACCTGACGGGCCCGGCGTTCGGGATGTCCTCGAGCGAGCCGTGGAGGGTCGCGCGCGTCCGCCACATGATGAGCGCGTCCTCGCCGTTGTCCTGGTAATAGCGCCGGCGGGTGCCCGCGGCGCGGAAGCCGAAGCGCTCGTAGAGGGCGATGGCGGCGACGTTCGACGTCCTCACCTCGAGCGTGAAGCGGGCGCCCTCGTCGCTCACGCGTTCCAGCAGCTCGAGCAGCAGCGTCGTCGCCACGCCCGCACGGCGCACGTCGGGATCGACGGCGACGTTCATCACGTGCCACACCGTGTCGTAGCGCGAGCAGATCAGGTAGCCGACCAGCAGGCCGTCGCGGCGCGCGGCCAGGCACACCCCGCCGGGCTTGGACAGCTCGAGCACGAACATCGCCAGCGACCATGGGGTCGGGAAGGCGCGGCGCTCGATGGCGATGACCTGCGGGAGGTCGGCGTAGGTGAGGCGGCGGATGTCGAGCGCGACGGTCATCGGCGGGGCACGGCGTCGGGCAGGCGCACGTACTCCGGGAGGAGGGCGTCGCGATCCACGGGGTCGGCCTCCTGCGCCAGCCGACACACGGCGAGGGCGCTGGCACCGTGCAGCGGAGAGGCGTCCGCCGGGACCTCGACCGCCGGCTCCAGCCGGTCGCGAAAGCGTACCGCCCCGTCCCCCACCGCCAGCCACGGCGCGTGGCGCGGATCGGCCAGCCCGGCGAGGCCCTCAGGGGCGATGGCCAGCGGGGCCAGGAGCCGCTCGCCGTCGAGGAAGGCCGCCGCATACGCCTCGCCGCGGCGTGCGTCGAGCACCGCCAGCACGGCGCGGTCGCTCTCGCGCCGCCGTGGCCAGCGCCTCGAGCGTGGAGACGGCGACGACCTCGGCGCCCGTCGCCTGGGCCAGGGCGCGCGCGGTCGCCACGCCGATCCGCAGCCCCGTGAAGGTGCCGGGCCCGACCCCGACGCCGATCCGGCGCACGTCGGCGAAGTCCGCCCCGACGGCCTCGAGCGCGCGGCGCGCCAGCGCCAGCAGCTGGGTCGCGTGCCCCGGCCGCTCGCCCGCCGGCGGCTCGTGGCGCAGCTCCACCGGCTCGCCATCGTCGGGCAGCACGGCCACGACCGTCGCCGGCGTCGCGGTGTCGAGCCCGAGGATCACGTCTCGATGATGACGCGCCGGCGGTCCGCGCCGAGGTGCTCGAGGCGCACGTGGGCGGCGACGCGCACGTCGCCCAAGTCGCGACCGGCCTGCTCGGGCCATTCGACGAAGGCGATCCGGTCGCCGGCCAGCTCGTCGGCGAGCAGCTCGGGCTCCTCGCCGTCGAGGCCGGCAAGGCGATAGAGGTCGAGATGGCTGACCGGCGCGCGCCCGTCCTCGTAGCGCCGCGCGATGGTGAAGGTCGGGCTCGTCACCGGCACGCGCACGCCGAGCGCCCGCGCCGCGCCGCGCACGAAGGTCGTCTTGCCCGCCCCCAGCTCGCCGGACACGAGCACGACGTCCCCGGGGCGCAGGCTCGCGGCGAGCCGCGCGGCGAGGGCCTCGGTCTCGGCCGCCGACGCGGTCTCAGTCGCGGCCATGGGCGGCGCCGCGGCGCCGCAGCGCCAGCCCGGCGAGCACGAGCGCCACGCCGACCAGGGCCACGGGGACGACGTCGAAGCCGGTGCGCGGGAGCTCGCGCGACGCGGCGGCCGGCTGCTGCGCCGCCGCGGCGGGGGCCGGCGCGGGCGCGGGCGTCGTCGTCTGCGGCGCGGCCTGCTGCTGGGAGGGCTGCGCCTGCTGCGCGGGCGCCGTGGGCTTCGGCTTGGGCTTGGGCTGCGACTGGCCCGCGAACGGGTCGGTGTACTGCTGGTCGCCCGCGCCGTCCTGCGCGCGAGCCGCGGCGGGCGCGAGGGCGACGGCGAGGCTCACGGCGACAGCGGCGATGCGACGCGGGGCAGGCACGCCGCGCGATGGTAGCGTCGCCCCGCGCGTGAGCGTCCCACGCCACATCCTCGTCCTCACCGATCGCGACTGGACCCATCCAGAGGCCGGCGGCACCGGCACGGTGCTCTACGGCCAGGTCAGCCGCTGGGTGGCGTGGGGGCACCGGGTCACCGTGATCGCCGGCGACTACCCCGGGGCCGAGCCGGTCTCGCACCTCGACGAGCGCCTCACCGTGCACCGGATGGGCACGCGGCTCACGGTCTTCCCCCGCGCGGCGTGGGCCACTTTCCGCGGCCTGGGGCGCGACGCCGACGTCGTCCTCGAGGTCTGCAACGGGATCGCCTTCTTCACCTCGCTGTGGCGCTGGATGCGCAAGCCGCGCGTCCTGCTCGTCTTCCACGTCCATCAGGAGCACTACGTCACCGAGCTCGGACTCCGGGGGCGCGTGGCCGCCTTCGCGCTCGAGCAGGTGCCGCTGCAGATCTTCTATCCCGGCGTCCCGGTGATCACGATCTCGCAGTCCTCGCGCGAGGACCTCGTCGCCCTGGGGGTCGAGCGCGAGCGCATCCACGTCGTCTACTGCGGCCTGGACTCCGGCCTGCTCGCGCCCGGGCCCGAGGCCCCCGAGCCGACGCTCATCTACCTGGGACGCCTGAAGCAGTACAAGCGCATCGAGCTGCTGTTCGACGTGCTCGAGGCGATACCCGAGGCGCACCTCGACCTCGCCGGGGACGGCGACCACCGGGCCGCGCTCGAGGCCGAGGTGGAGCGCCGCGCGCTCGCCGAGCGGGTGACCTTCCACGGCCACGTCGACGAGGAGGAGAAGGGGCGGCTGCTGGCGCGCGCGTGGGTGGCGCTGACCGCCTCGTCGGCCGAGGGCTGGTGCCTGACCGTGTTCGAGGCGGCCGCCTGCGGCACGCCGACGGCCGCGATGCGCGTCGGCGGCCTCGGCGAGGCGATCGTCGACGGGCAGACCGGCGTTCTCGCCGACGAGCCCGCCGAGCTCGTGGCCGGCGTGCGCGAGCTCGTCGCCCGGCCCGCGCTGCGCGCGGCGCTCGGCCAGGCGGCCCTCGCACGTGCCCGCGGCTACACGTGGGACGCCACGGCGCAGGGCACGCTGACCGTGATGGACGAGGCCATGGTGTCCGGTCGCTCGGGACTCCGCGCGGCCCTCGTGCGCTCGGACTCGGGCAAGGCAGCGGGGCTCGCCGCCGCCACGCTGGGCAACAACGCGATCCAGCTCGTCTTCACCGTCATCTTCACGCGCCTGCTCGGCCAGACCGACTACGGCACGCTGGCCGCGCTCATCTCCGCCTTCCTGATCCTGCTCGTGGCCGGCCAGTCCGTGCAGCTGGCGGCCGCGCGCGAGGCGGCGCTCGACCGCCTCGGCCACCCCGAGGTCCTGCGCGCGACGCTGCGCGCGTGGACGCGGAAGCTGCTGGTGGCGCTGGTGGCCGTCACGGCGGCCTCCGTGCTCCTGCGCGAGCCGCTGGCCGCGCTGATCGGGGTGCGCGACGTGCCGTGGGCGGCCGCGGCCATCCCCCCCACCGGCGTGCTCTGGATGGTGCTCTCCCTGCAGCGCGGCGCGCTGCAGGGGCTGCGCGCCTACCGCCCGGTCGGGGTCTCGATCGTGGCCGAGGCGGCGGGGCGGCTCGTGTGCGGCCTCATCCTCGTGGCCGTCGGCCTGGGCGTGACCGGCGCGCTGCTGGGCACGCCGCTCGCGTTCATCCTCGTCGCCCTGTGGCTCGAGCGCGAGCTGGTCAGGGTCGTCGGGCCCGTGCGGCGCGTCTCCGAGCCGCTGCGCACGCTGCGCTCGCTCGTGGGCGACGGGTGGGTGCCGATCATCGGCCTGTTCCTGCTCGCCTCGCTGCAGAACGTCGACGTGATCCTGGCCAAGCACCAGCTCGGTGGTGACGCCGCGGGCTCCTACGCGGCAGCGGCGGTCGCAGCCAAGGCGGTGGTGTGGGTGGCGATCGGCATCGGCCTGCACCTGCTGCCCGAGGCGACCCGGCGCTCGGCGGCCGGCCTCGATCCGCGGCCGGTGCTCCTGCGCGCGCTCGGGATCCTCGCGGTCGTCGCAGCGCCGGCCCTGTTCATCTTCGCGGTGGCGCCCAAGCTGCTGCTGCGCCTGGCCTTCGGGCCGGGCTTCACCGACGCAGCCGACGCGCTCCTGCTCCTCGGCGCCGCGATGACGCTGCTGGCCGTGGCCTACCTCACCGTGCAGTACATGGTCGCGCTGGGCGAGACGCGCTTCCTGTGGGTCCTCGGCGTCGTGGCCATCGCCGAGCCGTTCCTGCTCACCGCGGGTCACGCCGGGATCGTCGACTTCGCGACGATCGTGTTCGGCGTGCAGTGCGTGGCCGCCTCGTCGGTCCTGGCGCTCGGGCTCACGGCCCGCCGCCGGCGCCGCCGCGCGGCCGCGGCGTCGTGACTGCGAACGCCGACGCCGAGGGAGATCGCGCCGCGATGGGCGAGCAGCCGCGCACCGGTGCGTTCGACGACGCGTGGGCGCAGGCCCGCGACGTCGAGGGCTGGCTGACCGAGGCGCAGGCCCGGCGCCTGTTCGCCGCCGCGGGGCGGGTCGGGCCGGACGGGCTGGTGGTCGAGATCGGCTCATTCCGCGGGCGCTCGGCGATCGTGCTGGCCGGCGCGGGCGCCGAGGTGGTGTGCATCGATCCGCACGCCGGCTCGGACCGCGGGCCCCAGGAGATCGCCGCGGACGCCGGCCGCGGCGACGCCGACCACGAGGCGTTCCACGCGAACCTCGCGCGCGCCGGCGCCACCGACCGCGTCCGTCACGTGCGCGCCTTCTCCGGCGCGGCGCTCGACCAGGTTCCCGGCGCCGTCGACGTGCTCTTCGTCGACGGCGCGCACCGCTTCGGCCCGGCCCGCGCCGACCTCGTGCGCTGGGGCGACCGCGTCGTCCCCGGCGGACGGATGCTCGTCCACGACGCGTGGTCGTCGGTCGGCGTCACCCTCGCGTTGCTGACGACGACCGTCTTCGGTCGCCGCTGGCGCTACGTGGGTCGCGACGGATCGCTGGCGGAGTTCGTGCGCGCGGACGCGGACGTCCCGGGCAACGCGCTGCGCCAGCTGCGCGAGCTGCCGTGGTTCGCCCGCAACGTGGTGGTCAAGGCGCTCATCCTGGCGCGCGTGCGCCGCGGGCCCTGGCCGTATTGAGCGTGCGATGCTGCCGGCCGTGCTCGCCCGGGCGCTGACCTCCCTGCGCCTGCGGGCGCTCGACCTCGGCGATCGCGCCCGCGGGCGCGGCGACCCGCTCGTCCCGCCGCGGCGCCTGCGCGGCTTCGCCGGCGACAGCGACTTCGTGGCCACCGGTGACGAGCTTCTGTCTCTCGCCCGCGCCCACGGCGGGCTGCGCACGGACAGCCGCGTGCTCGACGTCGGCTGCGGCATCGGGCGCCTGGCGCGGACGCTCACCGAGGTCCTCGACCCCGCCGCCGGCGGCGCCTACGTCGGCTTCGATCCGGTCGCGCCCGCCGTCGCCTGGTGCGCCGCGCGCTACCCGGCGCACTTCCGCTTCGTCCACGCCGACCTGCGCAACGACCTCTACAACCCCGTCGGCGCCGTCGCCGCGACCGACTACCGCTTCCCGGTGGACGACGGCTGGGCGACGCTCGTCATGGCGACGTCGGTCTTCACCCACCTCGACCGCCCCGAAGTGGACCGCTACCTGGCCGAGACCCGCCGCGCGATGGGACCGGGCGCCGTCGCCCTGCTGACCTTCTTCCTGCTCGACGACGCCTCGCGCGCCGCGCTCGCGGGCGGGCGCGCGCGCCAGCCGTTCGCCGAGTCGACGGGCGATCAGGCGATCGCCGACCCGGAGGTGACGATGGCCGCCGTGGCGTACGATCGCGCCTCGGTGCTGGAGGCGCTGGCGCAGCGCGGCCTCGAGGCGGCCGCCGTCCACGACGGGAACTGGCGCGGCGGCGCCGGCCTCAGCTATCAGGACCTCGTCGTCGCGCGAGCGCCGGGCTGAGCGTCAGCCACAGCGCGCCGCCGAGCGCGCACAGGGCGCCGCCGGCGAGCCAGTGCGCCGCGATGCGCTGGACCGCGTAGTTGGTGTCGTAGCCCTGGCCGGGCAGCCCGACGGCCACGTGCACGACCGGCACGACGATCAGCAGGACGGCGCCCGCCAGCAGCGCCAGCGTGCGCGCCGAGACGCCGCGCCAGAGCACGAGGAAGGTCAGCGGGCCCAGGATCGCGCCCGCGCGCAGGGCGAAGACGAAGCCGAGCACGAGCCCGGCGGCCACGCCCGCCGCGAGCGCGCGGCGCAGCGGCCAGGCACGAGCGGGCGCGTCGGGCAGCGGCGCCAGGGAGGCGGCGAGGCCTCGCGGGCGCCGCAGGACGAGCAGCGCCAGCAGGGCCAGGCACGCGATCAGCGAGATGACGTCGCCCGCGAGGAGCGCGCGGTTGGGAGCGAAGGTGAAGGACACGGCGCGACAGCCGCGGTCCACCGGCCACCCGTTGGCGTAGCCCTGGAGCGGGACGGGGCGCCCGAGCGAGCGCCCGTCGCAGCGCGCGCGCCAGCCGGCGTCGTAGGACTCGCCGAGGACGAGCCAACTGGGGCCTCGCACCGCCACGCGCACGCCGTCGCGCGCGCCGCGGCCATCGCGTCCGGGATCGACCACGCGCCCTCCGCCGGTCACCGGTGCGGTGGCCGGCGCGGGCGACGCGAGCCGCACGTGGTCCAGGCGCCAGGGTGCGGCGTCGGCCCGGACGGTCACCGGGACCGCGGGCAGCGCGACCGGTGCGCCGCAGGCGGCGGCCCGCAGCGGGCGGCCGGCGTCGATCGACTCCGCGGTCGCCGCCACGCGCAGGCGCACCTCGCGCGCGCCGAGGTGCAGCGCCGGGCCGGCGGCGCACGGAAGGCGCAGCGCGCCACCGCCCCCGGCGGCGGCGTGCGGGACGCCGGCGCCGGTCACCGCTCCGATGCCGACGGCTCGGCGCTCCTTCTCCATGCCGGGCGTGCCGCTCGGGAAGGCGGCGTCGAGGACCTCGATCCGCACCGTACGGGCGCGCAGCGGGGCCGGCAGGGCGATCGTGCCATCGCCGGCCACGGCCACCGGCGCCGACGGGCGGCCGTCGGCGATCATCCGCACGCGGGTCGGGAAGCGCACGCGCGCCGGCGCGCGCTCGAGGCGCAGCGTGCGGATCGTGCGCGGCGCCCGCGTGCGCCACTGAAGCCACGCGCCCCGCGAACGGATCCATCCCGCGATCCACGCGCGCGCCGGATCGCCGTCGAAGGCCGACGACGCGCGGTTGCGCCCGAGCCCCTCGAAGCGCGAGGAGCCGTCGAAGGTCGTGGTCCCGCCGCTCCCGGTCCAGGCGTCGAGCACGTGGTCGGGCGTCTCGGGCGCCACGCTGACCCAGGCGTCGGCCCGCCACGCCCGCGCCGCAGGCGGAGCGATCGCGCGCGCCCATCCGCGCTCGCCGTCCTGCTGGTCGCGCACCAGGCCGCGGGAGCGCGCGCCGGTGACGACGCGCGGGTGCGCGGGATCGTCGCCGGTGGTGCGGTCGAACAGGTAGGTGAGCCCCGAGAGCCGCGTGTCGGCGCCGTGCAGCGCGTGCTCGACGAGCACGGGCGGCCGCAGCGCCTCGGTCGGCCGCACGCCCGGGATGCGCAACTCGCGGATGCCGCCGGCGCCGCCCTCGCCGGTCGGCGGCTGGGTCACGTGCGCGATCCGCACGCTCAGCGAGCGCGTCGCGCGCAGACCGACGTTCAGGCGGTTCCATCCGTCGCGCACGGCGAACTCCCGGCCGTTCACGGCCACGCGATCGACGCGACCCTGGCCGTCGCTGTAGGGCATGAGGTCGACATGGTCGACGTCGCGCGGCGCCGTGAAGGCGATGTCCAGGTGATGGCGATCGGTGGCCAGTGCGCGGTCGGCCAGCCACGCGGTCGACGGGTCGCCGTCGATCGCGGCGAACGGGCGGCGCTCGGGGAACTGGGCGAAGCCGGGCGAGAAGTCGGCTCGGACCGAAGCCACCCCGCCGCCCACGAGCGCGACGGTCTGCGCGTCGGTGCCGCGGCGCGGGAACGGGTCCAGCTGCGCCGAGTCCTCGGAGAGCTTCTCGTCGGCGGGCACGGTCCAGCCCGTGTTGCCGCGCAGGCGCGCGGCGACGAAGACGCGCCGGCGATTCGAGTCGCTGATGACGAACGACGCCCCCCGCGCGGCCTGGGCGCGCAGCGCCGGCTCGGTCAGGTCGGCCGCGTAGTGCAGCGCCCGGTCGGTCCGCAGCGCGCCGAAGGCGGCGAGGTCGGCGATGGCGGCCGCCGAGCCGTCGACCACCGTCGCCCCGTCGCGGGGCACCACGCGCACCAGGCCGCCGGTCGGCACGTTCCAGCGGCGTACCTGCGCCAGCCGCGCGGCGGGCTCGAGCGTCCCGGCCGCGCCGGGCACCGTGCGCCGCGGCCCGTACGCGCGCGCCGGCGGGCCGAGCGCGTCGAGGACCCCGGCCGCCGAGGAGGCCGGGACCGCGCCGCTGCGCGAGCGGTCGTCGTCGGCGCCCTGTACGACGGCGCCGACGCCCATGAGGTCGAGCAGCGGCCGCAGCTGCCCGGGCAGCGCGCGCTGCTGGCTGACGAGCGAGTCGGTCGTCCACTGCAGGTCGACCGCGCGCAGGTCGGCGAACGGGACGATGAAGCGCGTCGCCACCGGCCGGTCGGTGAGGGCCGGCAGGATCGGGTCGTAGGTCCCGCCCCAGTCGTAGAAGGCGAAGAGCTGGCCGGGCAGGACCATGGCGCGCCGGCCGCGCGGCAGGGTGCGGTCGAGGTCGTGGGCGGCGTCGCGCCATGCCGCGGGCACGCCGTGCGGGAGCCCGAGCTGGCGGTCCAGGCCGACGCCGCGCGCCAGCGGCCAGCACGCGAGAGCCACCAGCACCACCGCGCCGACGAGCGCCACGGCGCGCAGCCGTGGGCGCAGGGCGCAGACGGCCAGCGCGCCGAGGCCGGCGAGCCCGAGCGACACCAGCGGCCCGGCCTTGTAGCTCGTGCGCAGGAAGCGCACGGCCTGCACGTGGTTGTAGGTGAAGGTCGCCGCGCGGCGCAGCGGCGCCCCTTCGGGGAAGCCGACGAACATCACCAGCAGGCCGAGGAGCACGAGCGCGAGGAAGAAGGGCGCGTAGCGCGCGCGCCGCGTCCACGCGAACGACCCCAGGCACAGCGCGGGAATCACGAGCGTCGCCACGACGACCGGCGCGAGCCCGAGGTAGACGCCGGCGTCGGCCTGGAAGGCGCGCAGCGTGCCGGTGTAGCCGACGCCGATATAGCTCGTCCAGAAGCCGAGCAGCCGCAGCGACTCGGGCAGCGAGGTCGTGCTCCAGATCGTCCCGGGCTGCTCGGTGTAGGGCAGGAAGTCCAGGCCGTAGCGCGCGTGGACGAGCACGGCCGCGACCCACCACAGCGAGGCGACCGCCGCGACCGGCAGGAGCCGCACCGCGAAGGCGCGCGCCGCGCCCGGTGCCGCCGCGCCCCAGCCCAGCTCGTAGACGACGAGCAGCGCGGGCGCGAGCAGCAGCCACGCGGTGACGGCGACGTTGACGCCGCCCCCGGTCGAGGTCAGCACGAGCGCGAAGGCCGCCGGCCACCACCACCCGCGCGGATCGCGCAGTCCGCGGTGCACGCAGAGCAGCAGCCACGGCAGCGCCGCCGTGGCCAGCAGCGTGATCGACGTGCGCCCCACGTAGGTGACGACGTACGGATTGAGCATGTAGAGCAGGGCGCCGGCCAGGTGGCCGGCGCCGCGCGGGCGGCCGGCGAGCGCGTCGAGCAGGCGCACCATCCCCCATGCGCTGAGCGCGAGCGCCGTCCCGATCCACAGCCGCCCGACGACCCAGTCGGGCAGGCCGAGGAGGTGGCCGAGGGCGAAGAACGGCCCCATCGGCCACAGGTAGCCGCCGTACTGGCCGGCGAAGACGTGGCCGAGCGAGCCGCTCGGCGTCCACGCGCTGAGGACGTCGCGCAGGAACGAGCCCGGCGCCACGTGCAGGTCGACCTTCGTCTCGGCGACCTCGAGGCCGGGGCGCTGCGCGAAGGCGACGACGAAGGCCAGCGCGCCCAGCGCGAGCGGGATGAGGGTGTCGCGCCGGGGCCACCTCACGGGGCCGGGAGGCTAGCCTGCCGGCATGACCACGCCGAGCAGTACCGGGAGCACCGGCTAGCGCGGGTACGCTGCCGCTCCATGCGCCGCGCAGCGCTCACGGCCGTCCAGGCCGGCCTCCTGCTGCTCCCGGTCGTCCTCGCGTTCTTCAGCGGCGCCTTCTTCGAGGGTGCGCGCCTCATCGCCGCGATCTGCGCCTGGGCGCTGCTCGCCCTGGCCGCGCTCGCCGTCCCGGGGCTCCCGCTGCCCGGGGCGCGGGCCGCGCGCGCCGCCCTGGTCGCGCTCGCCGGGCTGGCGGCGTGGACGTGGATCGCGACGAGCTGGTCCTCGAGCCCGGCGGGGGCCGATCAGGAGCTCGAGCTCGCGCTGCTCTATCTGCCCGCGCTCGCCGCCGGCGCCATCGCCTGGAGCGACCGGCGCGCCGCGCGCCTGGTCGAGCCGGCGCTGGCGGCCGGCGCCCTCGTCGTCATCGGCTACGGGCTGAGCGGGCGGCTGCTGCCGAGCGTGGTGCACCTGCACGCCACGGCGCGCGCCGGCGGGCGCCTCGAGCAGCCGATGACCTACTGGAACGCGACCGGCGCCCTGGCGGCGATCGGGCTCGTCCTCTGCGCTCGCCTCGCCGGCGACGTCACCCGCCCGCGCGCGCTGCGGATCGCCGCGGCGGCCGCCGCCGCACCGCTGGGCATGGGCGCCTATCTGAGCTTCTCCCGCGGCGCCATCGCCTGCCTGCTCGCCGGCCTCGCCGCGCTCGTCGCCTTCGACCGCAGCCGCGCCCAGCTGCGGGCGGCGGCCGTCGCGCTGGGCGCCGGCGCGCTGGCGGGCGCCGCAGCCGGGCCCTTCGGCGCCGTGCGGGCCCTGCACCCCGGCCACGCCACGACGCAGGGACTGACGGTCCTCGCGCTGCTCGCGGTCATCGCCGCCGGCGCGGCGCTGGTGCAGGCCCGCGGCGGCGACGAGCACGCCACCCCGTCGCGCCTGAGCGCGGCGCCGGTCGTCGCGGTCGTCGTCGCGCTCGCCCTGCTCCCGTACGCGGCCGTGGTCCTCGCGGAGGGCGGCGGACCCTCGCGCGACGCCGCCTTCGGCGCCACCAACGCGCGCCTGTCGGACGTCGGCACCCATCGCCTGAGCTACTGGCGCGTGGCCGTGGACGTCGCCGCCGACCATCCCATCGCCGGCGCCGGGCCGGGGGCGTTCGCCGTGGAGTGGCTGCGCCGGCGCACGATCGACGAGCGCGTGCGCAACGCCCACTCACTCGAGCTCCAGACGCTCGCCGACCTCGGGCTCGTCGGCCTCGCGCTGCTCGCCGCCGTGCTGGTCGCGACCGTATTGGCGACCCGCCGGGCCCTACGCGCCGACCGCGCCCTGGCCGCCGGCCCCGCCGCCGCCGCGCTCACCTGGGCCCTGCACGCCGGCCTGGACTGGGACTGGGAGATGCCCGCCGTCACCCTCGTCGCGGTCGCCCTCGCCGGGCTGCTGCTCTGCCGGGCCGGCGCGGAGGCGGCGGGGACGGCCGCGCGGGCGGCCGGGCCGCTGCCTCACGCCGCGCTGCGGCCCCGGCCCACGAGCGCGTCGACGGCCACGGCCGCGAGCACGACGATCGACGGCTCGGCCGCGAAGCGAAACCGCGTCGACCCGTAGGTCAGCAGCGCGGTGAGCGTGACCATGGCCACCGGCACGAGCAGGATGGCGAGGGGCTGGCGGCGGCGGGCCAGTAGCCAGACTCCCGCGACGGCGAGCGGGGCCAGAAGCCAGAACATCCACACCCCGAGGCGCTCCGAGCGCGCCGGCCGGCCCTCGCTGGCCTCGTACACGCGCATCTGCGCCGGCCGGAAGACGTCGTACAGGCGCCCGACGCGCGCGGCCAGCACGAGCGGGACGCGGCCGGCGTGGTCGCGCATGTACTGCATCCCGCGGCGGCGGTACTCGCGCGACTGCTGCGCCTCGTCGCCCGGCGGCGTCCTGCCGTAGCAGGGGAAATCCCACAGGCCGATGATCGGCCCGTAGTAGGTCTGATGGCAGTTGGCGCCGACCCAAACGCCCTCCCCGTTGGTGGAGATGAGCACCGGCGAGTCGAACGTCGCCGCGTTGCGGATCGACCACGGCGCGATCACGAGCGCGAAGGCCGCCACGAGCACGGCGAGGTGCACGAGTCGCTCGCGCGCCGGCAGGCTGCCGCGGGCCACGAGCGCGAGGCCGAGCAGCGGGACGAGGAGCAGCGCCTCGCCGCGGGTGAGCGCGGCGAGGGCGATGAGCGCGCCGAGCACCGCCACCCGCCGCACGGTCCGCGCGTCGAGGTAGGCGTAGGCCGCCAGCAGCACGGCGACGATGAGCGCGCCGTAGAGCGACTCGCTCATGAGCGATCCGTCGGCGAGCCACAGCAGCGGGTAAACGGCGGCGATCACCGCGGCGACGAGCCCGGCCCGCTCCCCGGCGACGCGCCGCGCGAGCAGCCCCACCAGCACGACCGTGACCGTGCCCACGAGGCCGAGCAGGAGCTTCTGGGCCAGGAAGCCGTCGGCGCCGAGGAGCGTGAAGAGCGCGATCAGGCCGATGAAGAGGGGCGGGTGCTCGGCCGTCGGGACGTCCTCGAAGACGCGCCGGAAGCCCTCGCCGTGGGCGAGGTGGCCGCCCTCGAGGTGGAAGGTCAGCGCGTCGCCGATGACCGGGTAGTCGCGGTGATAGATCGTCGCCGCGGTGCGGATCGCCAGCGCGGCGAGCGCCACGATCGCGAGCCGTCCGCGGAAGCCGCCTGCGAACGCCACGCGCGCAAGCCTACGTCGGCGTCCAGCGTAAGCTGCCCCAACCGTGAGCAGCCACGCCGCTCCCGACGCCGTCGCGCCGCCTCCCGGCAACCCGCGCTTCCCGCTGTTCGACGGCATGCGCGCGATCGCGGCCGGCTCGATCCTCGTCACCCATGTAGCGGCGATCACGAGCTTCAACCTGCTCAACCCGCTCGGGGCCTACACGGCGCGGCTGAACATGGGCGTGGCCTTCTTCTTCGTGATCTCGGGCTTCCTGCTCTACCGGCCGTTCCTGGCCGCGCGCTTCGCCGGCGGCGCCCGCCACCGCGCATCCGCGACTACGCCCGCCGGCGCGTGCTGCGCATCGTGCCGGCGTACTGGCTCGCGCTCACCGTGCTCGCCGCGACGGTCGGGCTGTGCGGCGTCTTCACCGGCGACTGGTGGGTCTACTACGGATTCCTGCAGAACACGAGGCTGTCGACCACGCTGTGCGGCATCGGCGCCGCGTGGTCGCTGGCCATCGAGGCGTCCTTCTACGTCGCGCTGCCGCTGTGGGCGCTGCTCATGACCCGCCTTCAGCGCGGGCGCCCGGCCCGCACGATGATGCGCATCGAGGTCGCGGCGCTGCTGGCGATCTCGCTCTTCTCGATCGGATGGCGCACGATCGTCTTCGCCGTACACGGGACCCAGAGCCGCGTCGACATCCTGCTGCTCGGCAACGCCGACTGGTTCGCCTACGGGATGGGCCTCGCGCTGGCCACGGTCGTCCTGGCCGGTCGCGAGCGCGAGTCGCGCGTCGTGCGGGTCATCTCCGACCACGCGTGGCTGCCGTGGGCGCTCGCGGCCTTCCTGTGGTGGCTGGACGCGACCCAGCTCGGCATGAGCCGCACCCTGCCGCCGGCCTACAACGGCGCCCAGCTGGCTGGCCGAGCACCTCATGTTCCCGCTCATCGGGTTCCTGCTCGCGCTGCCCGCGGTCTTCGGCGACCCGCGCCGCGGACTGCCGCGCCGGATCCTCGGCAACCCGTTGCTGGCGTGGTTCGGCCTCGTCTCCTACGGGGTCTTCCTCTGGCATCAGCCGCTGATGCCGAAGGTCATCAACGCCGGCGGTCGACGACATCATCCCCGGGTCGCCCTTCATCAGCCTGCTCCTCTCGCTCGGCGCGGTGTCGATGGCCATCGCGGCGGCCAGCTACTACCTCGTCGAGCGCCCGATCCTGCGCTTCAAGGACCGCCGCCGGCCGCCGCCCGCTCCGGCGACCGAGAGCAAGCCGTCTACTGCAGTCCCTGCCAGCGCGGGTTGAGCGCCTTCGCCCGCGCCAGCGCACGTCGCGACCCGGCGGGGTCGCTCTCGCGCAGCGCCAGCCCGAGGGCGACCCAGCCGATGAAGCTCTCGGGCTCGCGACGCACGCTCTCGCGCGCGAGCCGCAGCCCCGTATCGCGCCGGCCGGCCGTGATCAGCTGCGCCGAGGCGCCGGCGATGAGGTCGGGGTCGCGGCAGCTCGAGGTCAGCGCGCCGACGTGCGTCGCGACGGCCGCGATCGCGGAGTCGCAGCGGTCGTGGTCGCGCAGGCGCGAGGCCAGCAGCACGATCGCGGCGACGGCGACGGCGACGATGGCGATCCGCACGACCACGGACGGATCGTAGGTCACAGTCGCAACGCGAAGACCTGGCCGCCCCACGGCCCACGGCGAACGTCCCCGAGCGCTGGACGCCCTGGCGCTCCCTCGAGGCGACGAGCGGCGGCGCCTGCCCAGCCGGCACGCGGGGGCACGCTATCGTCCGGCGCCGCTCGTGACGCCCGCGCTCGAGGTCCGCGGCTTGGCCAAGCGCTACGGCGCCACCGCAGCGCTGCGCGGGGTCGACCTGACCGTCGGCGAGGCCGAGCTCGTCGGCCTGCTCGGCCCCAATGGCGCGGGAAAGTCGACCCTCGTCAAGAGCGCCGCGGGGCTCGTCCGCCCGTCGTCGGGGACCGTGAAGGTGTGCGGCGCCGCGGCGGGGACTGCGCCCGCCCGGCGCGCGCTCGGCTATCTGGCCGAGCTCTTCCGCTTTCCCGGCTGGGCCAGCGCCGACGAGCTGCTGCACCTGCACCAGCGCCTGTCGGGCTCGACCGGCGGCGC
Organism: uncultured Actinomycetes bacterium; assembly: GCA_963807305.1. Taxonomy (GTDB): domain Bacteria; phylum Actinomycetota; class Thermoleophilia; order Solirubrobacterales; family Solirubrobacteraceae; genus JAOPZW01. The sequence continues at coordinate 886,419 of CAWEBN010000005.1, read as the reverse complement.
CGCCGAGCGCGCCGAGCTGCTGGCGCTGGTCGGGCTCGGCGACGAGGGCGGGCGCCGGGTCGAGCAGATGTCGAAGGGCATGCAGCAGCGCCTCGGGCTCGCGCAGGCGCTCGTCGGCGGCCCGCGGCTGCTGCTGCTCGACGAACCCACGAGCGCGCTCGACCCGGTCGGGCGGCGGATCGTGCGCGACCTGCTCGGCGAGCTGCGCCGGCGCGGCGTCGCCGTGCTGCTGAACACCCATCTGCTCAGCGAGGTCGAGCGGGTCTGCGACCGCGTGGCGATCATCGACCACGGCGAGCTGCTGGCCGAGGGCCGGCCGGACGAGCTGTCGCGCCCGCACGGCGTCGAGGTCGAGACGCAGGCCGGCACTCAGCGCTTCGAGGGCGCGACCCGCGACGAGGTGCCGGCCATCGTCGAGCGCCTGGTCGCCGCCGGCGAGCGCGTCTACGAGGTCCGTCTCGTGCGCTCGACGCTCGAGGACGCCTATCTGGCCGTCGTGGAGCCCGACCGGTCGTGAGCGCGGGCGCGGACGAGCGCGGAGGGCCGCCCGCCGCGGCCGAGCGCCGGCGCGCCGGCGCCGGCGTCCTCGTCGTGGCCGGGTACGCCCTGCGCGAGTCGCTGCGCCGGCGCGTGTTCGCGGTCGTCGTGGTCCTCACGCTCGCCTTCGGCGGCCTCTACGCGTGGGGCGCCACCGAGCTCTTCAAGGACGTCACCGGCTTCGGCGACAACCAGTTCGGCCTCGACGCGCGCACGCTCGCGGGCGCCACCCTGCTCGGCCTGGCCATGTTCGGCACGCTCTTCCTCGGTGCCGTGCTGGCCGTCTTCCTCACGCTCTCGGCCGTCCGCGGCGACGCCGAGACCGGGCTGCTGCAGCCGCTCATCGTGCGCCCCCTCGGCCGCCGCCAGTACCTGGCCGGGCGCTTCCTGGCCGCCGCGGCGGTGGCCTTCACCTACGTCGGCGTCGTCTACACGGGCGCCGTGCTGGTCACCGGCATCGCCGGCGACTGGTGGCCGCAGTCGCCCGTCGGCGCCGGCCTGCGCCTGGCGCTCGCGGTCGTGGTGGTGGCGGCGCTGTCGCTGCTGGGCTCGATCTTCCTCACCGCCACCGCGAACGGGATCGGCGTGCTCATGATCTTCGGCGCCGGACTGCTCGCCGGCCTGCTGGGCTCCATCGGCGACGCGCTGAACTCCCACACCCTGCAGACGATCGCCAATGTGGGCTCGTGGGCGCTGCCCTTCGAGGCGCTCTACCGCGACGCCCTGCGCCAGCTGGTGCAGGACATCCCCGGCGTCACGGGAGCGATCGTCCAGCTCGGACCGCTGGGCGGCTCGCACGACGCCGGCGCGCTCCTGCTGCCGTGGATCGCGGTCTACCTCGGCCTCGTGGCCGTCGTGGGCGCGTTCTTCTTCGGCCGCCGCGACCTCTAGTTTGTCGTCCGCGGGGCGCTAGCGCTTGCTCTTGGGCACCACCCAGCTGCTGGTCACCGGCGGGCCGGCGCCGCCGTTGGCGCCGAACGTCTTCTCGGTCACCTGGACCCGGGCCGGGCTGAGCCCGATCTCCTCCTCGAGCGACCCGAGCGCCTTGGTGTCCGGGTTCGCCCCGCCCTGCTCGTAGCTGGACACCGCGACGTCGCTGAGCTTGTAGGTCAGGACGTTGGTGCCGCCCTGGTCGCTGCCCGTGCTGAAGGTCACGGTCGCGCTCTTGAGGTGGCGCCCGCTCGTCGCCGCCGACAGGATCCTGGGCGACGAGACGTCGTAGACCTTGTCCAGCCGCAGGCCGGAGAAGCGGACGGCGCCGACGGTGCGCGTGGACGGCCGCTTGGCCAGGAAGGCGAACGACTCGATCGAGATCTGGTTCTGGTGCTGGGCGTCGGTGCTGTCGCCCGGGATCCCGTCGATGGCGAGGAAGATGTCGGCCGACGGGCCGCCGGTCTGGCTCGTGTCGAACGGCGCGCCGCTGCCGCTGCCGCCGCCCGAGGTGTCCGTGCCGGACCCGGAGTCGCCGGGCGGCCCGGGGTCGCCCTGCGGGCCGGGCGGGCCCTGCTCGTTCCAGGTGATCGTCGTCTCGCCGGTGCTGCAGGCCTGAGGCGGGGTCGCCTCCGTGTCGATGACCCGCAGCTGCCCCGGGGTCGTCCCGGTCGTCACTCGACAGGCGGTGATGACGCCGCTCGCCGAGGGGATGGCCGCGATCGCCACGGCCGTGCCCGCCCCGAGCACGACGGCCGCCGGCAGCGCGAGCTTGAAGAGTCGGCTCCTGCTCATGGGACCTCCGCTGGATGACTTGCCGTGTTGATGCCCGCGGCGACCGGTTCGCGCGCCGGCTCGACCTCGACGCGGGCGGAGTGAAAGGCGCCGCCGCCGCCGCGGTCCGTGAGCTCGGGCGTCGTCAGCGCGTTGGCCATCGTGCCGCCCGGGCTGCGCGAGGCCCACCAGCCCGAGGGCAGCGCGACCACGCCGGGCCGGACGACGTCCCCGAGCCGCGCCCGCGCGACGACCTCGCCGCGCGCGTTGCTGAGACGGACGACGTCGCCGTCGGCGATCCCGCGCGGCGCGGCGTCGTCGGGGTGCATCTCGAGCAGCGGCTCACCCTCGCCGGCGAGGTGGCGCGGCAGGTTGGCGTAGGTCGAGTTGAGGAAGTGGTGGGCGCTCTTGACGGTCATGAGCGCCAGCGGCTCCGCGTCGCCCGGCGGCGGGTCGTAGCCGGGCGGAAGGCCGTCGGACCACAGGCGAAGGCGCCCGGACGGCGTCCCGAAGCCGCCGTGGGCGAACGGCCTGAAGTCCTCGGGCAGATCGGCCTCGGCCCACCCCACCTCGCGCAGGCGCTCGAAGTCGATGGTGTCCAGCGGCGCCCGGGCACCCGCGAGCGCCGCCCGCGCGAGCTCCTCGTCGGTGGCCTCGAACGGCTGGGCGTCGAAGCCCATCGCGCGCGCCAGGCGGCGGAAGATCTCCGTGTTGGGCAGCGCCTCGCCGACGGGCGCGATGGCCGGGTCGTTGTAGGTGACGTACGTGTGCCCCCACGAAGGGACGAGGTCGACGTGCTCGACCTGCGTCGTGGCGGGCAGCACGACGTCGGCATAGCGGGCCGTGTCCGTGAGGAAGTGCTCGAGGACCACGGTGAAGAGGTCGTCGCGCGCGAGCCCCCGCATGACGCGCGTGCTGTCGGGCGCCGTCGTGGCCGGGTTCGAGTTGTAGACCACGAGCGCGTGGACGGGCGGGTCGAGCTCGGTGAGCGCATGCCCGAGGCGCACCATGTTGACGGCGCGCGTGTCGGGCTGCGGCCCGGCCAGCGCGTCCTGGGCGAGCGGGCTGTAAGCCGCCCATGCGGTCGGGCCGAGGATCCCGCCGCCGCGGTCGCGCCACGCCCCGACGAGCGCCGGCAGGCAGGAGATCGTGCGCACCATCCGCGCGCCCTCACGATGGTGCTCGATGCCGATGAGCCGGCGGATCGCGGACGGGCGCGTGGTGGCGTACGCGCGCGCGAGCGCGACCACCTCGTCGGCCGCGACGCCCGTGACCTCCTCCGTCCGCCCGGGCGACCACGCAGCGAGCTCGGCCGCCAGGCGCTCGAAGCCCTCGGTGTGCGCCGCGACGTACTCGGCGTCATGCAGGTCCTCGGCCACGATCACGTGCATGAGCCCCAGGGCCAGCGCCGCGTCGGTGCCCGGAAGCGGGCGCACGTGCCAGTCGGCCGCCGCGGCCGTGCGCGTCAGGAGCGGGTCGATGACCACCACCCGCGCTCCCGCCTTGCGCGCCTGCTGGACGATCGGCCACTGGTGCAGGTTGGTGACGATCGTGTTCGTCCCCCACAGCACGATGAAGCGGCTGTGGAGGAGGTCGAAGGGGCGCAGGCCGACGAGCGTGCCCGCGGCCTCGAGGTGCCCGGCCGCCGCCGCCTGCCCGCAGATCGTCCGCTCCAGGCGGCTGGCGCCGAGCTGCGCGAAGAAGCGCCGGTCCATCGAGGCGCCCTGCACGAGCCCCTGGGTGCCGGAGAAGCTGTAGGGGAGCACCGCCTCCCCGCCGTGCTCGGCGACGATCGCGCCCAGGCGCTCGGCGATGTGCACGAGCGCGACGTCCCACGAGACCGGCTCGAAGGCGCCCGAGCCCTTGGGGCCCGTGCGCATCAGCGGCTCGCGCAGCCGATCGGCGCTGTACGTGCGCTCGAGGAAGTGGCTGACCTTCGCGCACAGCCCGCCGCGGGTGAAGGGATGATCCTTGACGCCGACGAGCTTCTCGGCCACGCCGTCGCGGACCGTGACCTCCCACGCGCAGGTGTCCGGGCAGTCGTGCGGACAAGCGCCCCGGATGACGATCGGTTCGGCGGCCATGCTGCTCGTCGAGGGTCGCACACCGCTCGGCCCGCCGTCCACTCCTATCGGCGAACGAGAACAACATAGTCACCGAACCGCGCGGCCGGCCGGTAGTCGCGGGCGATGGCGCGGTCGAGCACGAACACGCCGCTCGAGCGCGCCGAGCCGTTGGGCTCGCGCGCGCGCGCCAGCGCCGACATCCAGCGCACGACCACCGGCGCCCTGCGCAGATCGCGCGCCATCTCGTGCTGGACCTTCGCCGTCGTCACCACGCCGGGCTGGACGACGTCGTAGCGCGTCGGATTGGGCCGGTCGAGCAGCACGTTGAGCATCGGGTTGCCGACGCGGACGCGGTCATAGCGCGGCGGGGCGACGAGCACGGGCGCGTGGCCGGGCGCGCGGGCGCGGACGTACGGGATCAGGCCGCGCAACGCGGCGGCGTCGGCCGGAGTCGTGCGCACGCCGTCGGCCGCCTGCGCCGGGATCGCCGCCAGCGCCGGCGGGTGCAGCGCCTGCCCGGCCCGCCGCTCCAGGCCGTGCAGAGCGACGAGCGCGAGCGCCACCGCGAGCACCGCGCGTGCCGGCGCGAGCGCCTCGCGGCCGGCCGCGCACGCCAGCGCGATGGCCAGGGCGACCGACAGCGCCACCAGGTGGAACTCGTCGGTGCGCGCGAGCAGGTAGAGCAGCCCGACCGCGACCAGGGGCGCCAGGGCGAAGCCGTCGCGGCGCACGAGCGCCCAGCCCGCCCACAGCGCGCTGCCGGCCACGAGGATCGCGGGCAGGTAGAACTCGAGCAGCTTGTTCGGGTCGAAGCCGCCGTCGTAGTCCCACGGGAAGGGCAGGCGCTGGAGGTCCTGCTTCGAGGCGAAGCCCAGTACCTGGTCGGCCATGTCGCCACCGGCGACGATCGCGAAGGGCGCGAACGCCAGCACGGCGACGACGAGAGCGGTGACGGCGATGCGCCCCGCCCCGCGGCGACGCGGCTCGCCGCCCGCGGAGCCCCGCGCCTCCAGCATCGCCCCCAGCACGGCCGCCACCCCGATCTCCGGCCGCACGAAGACGGCCAGGCCGGCGAGCGCGCCGGCGCCCACCGGCGCCCGGCGCGCGAGCAGCAGGGCGCCGAGGGCGAGCGCCAGCGCCGGCGGGTTGGGCCCGGGGCCGCTGGGCCACGCCATCGCCCCCGCCACCGCCACCCACGCGCCGAGGGCCCAGCCCGTGCCCGCGTGGCGGCGGACGTAGGCGAAGGCGAGCACCGAGACCGTCGCGTCGATCGCGACGCGCACGATGCGCCACCACAGCAGCGACGGGCCGAAGAGCTTGACCAGCGCCGCGAGCAGCAGCGGCTGGCCGGGGGCGTAGTTCGACCAGAAGTCGCGGTAGGGCCACTGGCCGTCGGCGATCCGGCGCGCCCAGGCCAGCATCAGCCCCTCGTCGTGCGGCCCATAGCCGCGGAGGATCGTGAAGGCCGACAGGGCCGCGGCGGCGAGGGCCAGCAGCGCGCCGGCCGCGACCTCGCGGCGGCTCACACCGGGCGCGCCGGCGGCGACCTCGCGGCGGCTCACACCGGGCGCGCCGGCGGCGACCTCGCGGCGGCTCACACCGGGCGCGCCAGGCCGCGGGAGCGGCGTGGCGGCCGGCGCCGGGCCGCCCGGCGCGAGCCCAGCCCGTCGAGCGCGACGTCGACGACGGCGCGCAGCCCGCGGCGGAACTGGGCGGTGTCGAAGCGCCGCGCGCTCGCCACGCAGGCCGCGGGGTCGACGCCCAGCGCATCGAAGGCCAGGACGGCCTCGGCCAGTGCCCTGGGCTCGGGCGCGTCGAAGTAGGTGCCCGTCTCGCCGTCGATCACCGTCTCGCGCAGGCCGCCCTCGTGCAGGGCGATGACGGGCCGGCCGGCGGCCTGGGCCTCGACGGCGGCGATCCCGAACTCCTCGGTGGCGGTGACGACCAGCGCGTGCGCGCGCGCCAGGATGCGCGCCGCTTCGGCATCACTGACGCGGCCGGTGAAGCTCACCGTCGGCCCGGCCATCCGGTGCAGGCGGCGGGCGTCGGGGCCGTTGCCGACCACCAGCAGCGGCAGGCGCAGCTCGTTGAACGCCCGCACCGCGACCTCGATGCGCTTGTGGGGCATGAGCTCGGAGAGCACCACGTAGGCGTCGCCCGGCGTGGCCGGCGTGAAGCGCTCGACGTCGACGGGCGGGTGCAGGACGGTCGCGTCACGGCCGAAGTAGCGGGCCACGCGGCGCTTGGTGGTCTGGGAGTTGGCGACGTAGGCGTCGACACGCTGCGCCGCGATCCAGTCCCACTGGCGCCAGCGCTGGAAGACCGCCCCGAGCGCCGCGCGCCCCAGCGGCCCGCGCGCCGCGAGCGTCTCCTGGCGGGCGTTCCACGCGTAGCGGAACGGGTTGTGGCAGTAGCAGACGTGCACGGCCTCCTCGTCGGGGATGACGCCATGCGCCCACGCGCTCGAGCTCGAGATCACGAGGTCATAGCCGCGCAGGTCGAGCGACTCCATCGCGCCCGGGTAGAGCGGCAGCAGGGTGCGGAAGGTGCGCGCGCTCGGGCGCAGGCGCTGCAGATAGGAGGTGTGCAGCGTGCGGTGGGCGAAGCGGCCCTCGGTCCCCTCCTCGTCGTAGACCGCCGTGAACAGGTCGGCCTGCGGGAAGAGGTCGCACAGGGCGAGGAAGACGCGCTCGGCCCCGCGCACGTCCACGAGGAAGTCGTGCACCAGGGCGACCCGTGATCCGTCCTGCATAGGCGCGCGAGCCTATACCGTCCCGACACGATGAAGGTGGGTGTCGACGCGCGCGCCCTGCTCGCCGGGCGCGGCGTGGCGCGCTTCACGCGCGGGCTGCTGGCCGCGCTGGCCGACGGCCACGCCGACGACGAGTGGCTGGCCTTCGTGCCCGGGCGTGCCCCGGTCGCGGCGGTGCATCCGCGCGTGACGCTCGTTCGCCACCGCCTCGGCGGCCGGGCCCTGTTCGGCGCCGCGGCGATCGCCCGGCGCCCCACGCTGGCCGGCCTCCTCGGCGGCGTCGACGTCGCGTGGCTGCCGGCCCCGGCGCCGGTGGTGGCGGGCGCCTCCTACGTGCTCACGGTCCACGACCGCTCCTGGGAGCGCCGCCCGCAGGACTTCAGCCGCTACGAGCGCGCCTGGCATCGCCTGGCGCAGCCGCGGGCGCTCGCGCGGGGCGCTGCGGCCGTCACGACCGACTCGCACGCCGTCGCGGCCGAGCTGCGCACGGCGTGGGGCGTGCACGCGACGGTGGTGTCGCCCGGGGTCGACGACGCGCCGCCCGGCGTTTCGCCGCGCTCCGGCCGCTACCTGCTCTTCGTCGGGGCGCGCGACCCGCGCAAGGCGCTCGACGTGGCCCGAGCCGCTCACGCCCGCGCCCGCGCACGCGGCCTCGACGCCGACCTGGTCGTCGTCGGCGACGGCCTGCGCCGCGTCGACGACGCCGAGCTGGCCGCGCTCTACGCCGGCGCGCTGGCCGTCGTGGCGCCGTCGTACCTCGAGGGCTTCGGCCTGGTGGCGCTCGAAGCCGCCGCCCACGGCACGCCGGCGGTGGTCTCGGACCTCGAGTGCTTCGCCGAGACGCTGGGCGACGCCGCGCTGCGCGTGGCGGTGGGCGACGTCGACGCGCTCGCGGACGCGCTGTTGCGGATCGGCGCCGACGACGACCTGCGCGCCCGCCTGGGCGCGGCCGCGCGCGAGCGCGCCGCCCTCTACACCTGGGAGCGGGCGGCCGCCGCGCTGCACCCTCTCCTCGCGCAGGCCACGGCGTGAGCTTCACGATCGTCACCGTGCTGCACGACTCGGCCCCCGAGCTGCAACGGCTGCTGCCCTCGCTGCGCGAGCACGCGCCGCCCGGCGTGCAGCTCGTGGTCGTCGACTCCGGCTCGCGCGACGACGGGCCGGCGCTCGCCGAGACCGCCGGCGCCGAGGTCGTCGTGCTCGACGGCAACCCGGGCTTCGGGACGGCGAGCAACGCGGGGGTGGCCGCGGCGCGCCACGCCGTCACCGTCCTGCTCAACCCCGACTGCGAGCTCCTCGACGCCGGGCTGACCGATCTGGCCGCCCGCGCGGCGGGCGGCGAGGCCCTGCTCGTCCCGCGGCTGGTCGAGGCCGGCGGAGCCCTGCAGCGCAGCGCGCATCCCCTGCCTGGCGGGCCGATGGCGCTCGTGCGGGCGGTGCTGCCCACGCGCGCGCTGCCCCAGCCCCACCGCGCTCGCCGGCCGCGGCGGGTGGGCTGGGCCATCGCCGCGTGCCTGGCGGCGCCGACCGCCGTGCTGCGTCGTCTGGGCCCCTTCGACCCCGGCGCCTTCCTCTTCTACGAGGACATGGACCTGTGCCTGCGCGCCCACGCAGCCGGCGTGCCGACGGTCCTGCACCCCGAGGTCGTGGTGCGCCATCTCGGCGGGCGCAGCACCGCGCGCGAGTTCGGCGGCGAGGCCTTCGACCTGCAGGCGCGCCGCCGTCGCGAGGTCGTGGGTGCGCGCCTCGGCCGGCGGGCGCTGAGATACGACGACGGCGCGCAGGCCTTGACCTTCGGCCTGCGCGCCGCCGTGGGACGCGAGCGGGGCCGCAACGTGGCGGCTCTGCGCGCTCTGCGCGCCGCGCGGCGGATGGCCACCGCCGCACGGAGTTAGCGCAGCCGGACGAGATCAGCCACCTAGTGGCTGGCGCGGGGATCGACGTAGACGTCGTCGATCCGCCACTTCGCGCCGAGTCCGGTCGGCGTGAAGCGGAACGCCACCTGCGCGTCGCCACCGTTGAGCAGCCCGAGCAGGTTCGCGGCGACCACCGTCGGCAGCGAAGGCGCCCACGACTTCCCGCCGACGTTGACGCCCAGCGGGAGCGTGATCACGCCGCCGCCCGGCGGGTAGTAGAGGATCTGGACGGTCAGCAGCGAGAGCAGCCCGCCGTCGTTGGCCGCGAAGTAGCGCAGCGTCGGATCCAGGACGCCCATGCACATGGTCGGCGTCGTGGCCGAGCTGCCGCCGGGCAGCGACAGCGCGAGCTTCTCGCCCGCTCCGTGCACGTTGAAGGACTCGTTGCCGGAGACGACCTTGGCCCCGCCGGTCAGCTTCCAGCCGCTGAGCGACCCCTCGAAGGTGCCGCCCGGCACGGGCGTGTAGTTCCCGATGTCCAGCCAGCGCGCAAACGTGTGCTCGGTGGGCCGGGCGGGGCAGCTGTCGAGCCCGATGGTGAGGCCGTCGGCCGAAGCCGCCGCGGGCATCGCGGCGAACGCCAGTACAGCGAGCAGGCCCGGAAGCCCCCGGCGCAGCAATCGCATCCCTGCCATATGCGTTTCCCCCTTCAAGTTGTCAACCGGCCTATGAAGAGCGGCCACCGGCGGCATCGACGTTGCGCCCAACGGCCATGAGCCTGCGCTGAACGGCGCCATACATATGTCCAAAGAGAGGTGCTTTGCTCCCTCGCGCGCGCCGATGAAGGGAGTGCGCCATGGCCCTTGCAGAGGACGACCCGTACGTCGAGCAGCTCATCGAGGATGCGTCGGCCCGCAAGACGGCCCCGCTGTCGCGGCGCGAGCTGCGCACGGACGCCGGTCTGGGCGCACTGCTGCTCGTCGCGGTCGTCGCGCTCGTGGTCCTGGCTCCCTCGGCGCGCGCGCTCTCGCCGCTCGGCGCGATCGCGCTCATCGCCGCCTACGCGCTGACCCAGCGCGTCCAGTTCGACGTCGGCGCCGGCTACACGGTCCCCAGCCAGCTCGTGTTCATGCCGATGCTGCTGCTCGCGCCGCCCGCGCTCGTCCCGCTGCTCGTCGCGGCGAGCTTCCTCGTCGGCCGCCTTCCGAGCTACCTGCGCGGCGCCGTCCACCCGACGCGCCTGGTCTTCGTCCTCGCCGACGCCGTCTACGCCGTCGGGCCCGCGGTCGTGGTGGCGCTGCTCGCCCCGGATCGCATCGGCCTCGACGACTGGCCCGTGCTCGCCCTGGCCCTCGCCGCCCAGGCGTTCTGCGACTCCGGCGTGACGGTCCTGCGCGACAAGCTCTCCCACGGTGTCCCGCCGAACGTGACGCTGCGCCTGTTCGTGTGGGTCTTCGCCGTCGACGCCGCGCTCACGCCCGTGGGCGTCCTGGCCGGCGTCGCCGGCGAGCGCCAGCCGTTCGCCGTCGCCTTCGTCCTGCCGCTCATGGGCCTGCTCGCCCTCTTCGCCCGCGAGCGCCGCACGCGGATCGAGAACGCGCTGGCGCTCTCGCACGCCTACCGCGGCACCGCGCTGTTGATGAGCGACCTGCTCGAGGCCGACGATGCCTACACCGGCGGCGAGCACAGCCACGGCGTCGTGGCCCTCGCCCTCGCGGTCGGCGACACCCTCGGCCTCGGGGCGCGCGACCGGCGCAACCTGGAGTTCGCCGGGCTGCTGCACGACATCGGCAAGATCCGCGTGCCCGACGCGATCATCAACAAGCCGGGCAAGCTCACCGACGAGGAGTTCGAGCTCGTCAAGCGCCATCCGGTCGACGGCCAGGAGATGCTCGAGCGCGTCGGCGGCGTGCTCTCGGAGGTGGGCATCATCGTCCGCCACCACCACGAGCGCTGGGACGGCCGCGGCTACCCCGACCGCATCGCGGGCGAGGCGATCCCGCTCGCCGCACGCATCATCTGCGCCTGCGACGCCTACAGCGCCATGACCACGAACCGCGCCTACCGGGCGGCGCTCGGAGTCGGCGAGGCGGTCGCCGAGCTCGAGCGCTGCTCGGGCGACCAGTTCGACCCGGACGTGGTCGTCGCGCTCTTGGAGACCGTGGCCAGGCACCCCGAGCACCGCCCGGCGCGGGCGCTGCTCGAGCTCGCTGCGTAGCCGCACCGCACCCAGGACGATTCGCTCTCAGCCGAAGGCTGCGGCAGAATCGGGACGGTGATCCGCTTCCACTTCGGCCACGAGGACCTGGTTCGCACCCGCTTCGCGATCTCGCCCCTCTTCGACCTGACGTGGAGCACGGACGTCCTGCGCGACCCGGCCGGGCACTCGCTGCACCTGCCATGGGCGCGTGCCGCGCGCCGGCGCCTGGAGGGCTTCGACTTCGAATTGCTGGACCTGCTCGCCATCGCATCGCCGCACGGCTACGCGCCGGACTTCGTCGTGCCGCCCCCCACGACACCGCTGGCCGAGCTCGATGACGAGCTGGCCCGCGTGCGGGCCACGCCGCACGGGCGCGTCGCGCGCGAGGTCGGCTGGCGCTTCGACGGCACGGCGGTCCCGGACGTGGCGCGGCCGTTGCTCGACGATCCCGAGCGCGGCCTCGCCGAGCTCACGACCATGATGGCCGGTTACTTCGAGCGCGCGATCGCGCCGTGGTGGGCGGAGATCCGGGCCGCGCTCGAAGACGACATCCTGCACCGCGCGCGGCGCCTGACCGCGGGCGGCGCGATCGAGGTCTTCGAGGATCTCCATCACCAGGTCCGCTGGCGCGACGGCGTGCTCGAGATCGATCGCCCCTACGAGCAGCAGGTGGAGCTGGGCGGCCGCGGCCTGCTGCTCGTACCCGCCGCCTTCGCCTGGCCGCGGGTCTTCGCGATGTTCGATGAGCCGTGGCAGCCGGCGCTCATCTACACGCCGCGGGGGCTGGGGTCGCTGTGGGCCCCGGCGGGCGGCGGCGGTGACGGCGAGGCGCTCGCGGCCCTGCTCGGTCGCCGCCGCGCCGCCATCCTCGCAGCGCTCGGCACCCCGACGGCCACGAGCGACCTGGCGCGGCGCCTCGGCGCCTCGGCGGCCGGCGTCAACGAGCACCTCGGCGTCCTGCGACGGGCCGGGCTGGTACGCGCGGCGCGCGACGGGCGGCGCGTCCTCTACTCGCGCACGCCCAGCGGCGACGCGCTCCTGCGCCGCACCTGAGGCCCCTCAGCGCCCGGCGGGCTCGAGCACGACCGTGCAGTCGCCGAGCACGAGCTCGTCGCCGGGAGACACCCGTGCGCGGCCGACGCGCCGCCCCATGAGCCACGTGCCGTTGCTCGACCCGAGGTCGACCGCCAGCCACGCGCCGTCGAGCGCGCGCAGCTCGAGGTGCCGGCGCGAGACCGTCGCCTGGGGCATGACGACGTCGCAGCCGCGGCTGCGCCCGACGACGATCGTCCCGCGGGCGGGCAGCGCCACCGGTGCGCACCGTGCGCTACGGACCGCGCGCCGGCGCGGCCACGTCCACCGCCGGCGCGCCACGTCGGCCACCAGCACGCGCAGCTCGGCGAGCGACCGCGCCGCCAGCACGCGCCCCAGCCGGTACTCGAAGGTGTCGACGCTCAGGTAGCCCTCCACGCAGCGCGCCCGCAGGAGGGCGACGGCCCGCTCGCGATCGCGGTCGGAGGCGCGCATCACCTGCGCGATGCTCCGCTCCGCGGTCGATCACGTCAAGGCCGCCAGAGGTGGATCTCGCACTCGTACGGGACGTCGACCTCCCCGTCCGGAGCGAGCGCGCGCACGCGCGCGAGCAGCGGCTCGCGCTGCGCATCGTCGAGGGCGGCGACGAAGCTCGTCGAGCCGACGCGGTCCGCGAGGAGATCGGCGTCGAGGCGCTGGGTGAACGCGAAGTGGCGCTCGGTCAGCTCGCGTCCGGCGAAGGCCTCGCGCCAGGCGCCGCTGGCGTGGGCGGGCGCGTCGCCGCGATACGGGGCGATCGTCTCGCTGATCGCGGCGTGCAGGGCCGAGGACTCGCTCGGGCGCCGGTTCCACACGAGCGCGAGGGCGCCGCCGGGGCGCAGGACGCGCTCGATCTCCGCCAGCGCCTTCGGCCCGTCGAACCAGTGGAAGGCCTGGCCGACGGTGACGGCGTCGGCGCTGTCGTCGGGGAGCGGCATGGCCTCGGCGGTGCCGTCGAGGGCGCGCACCGTCGGCCCGATCGCGGCGCGCATCTCCGCCACCGGCTCGATGGCGATCACCTCGCAGCCCAGCGCGGCGAGCGGCCGGGTGAGCTTGCCGCTGCCGGCCGCGAGGTCGACCACGGTCCGCCCCGGGCGCAGGCGGAGCGCCTCGGCCAGCCACGCGATCGCCTCCGGCGGGTACTCGGGCCGCGCACGCTCATAGGCCTCGACCGAGCGCGCGAAGCCGGTCGCCGCCGACGGGTGGACCATCAGAACAGCCCCATCTGGCGGTCGTCGACCGCCACGGCAACGGGCTCGAGCTCGGGCACGTCGGGCAGCGGGCGGGGCTCGGGCAGGGCGGGGCGCTCCTCCTCCTGGCCGGGCTGCGGCGGCGGCGCCATCGCCAGCAGCTCGGGCAGGCGGGCGAAGTCGGCCCGCAGCACCTCGACGTTGGCCGGCGTGTAGAGCGCGGCGGCGGGATGGAAGATGGGATAGAGCCGGACCGCGCGCGTCCCGATGACGCGCACCTCATCGCGCCCGTGCAGGCGCGTGATCCCGGTGGGGTCCGCGCGCAGGAGCTTGGTCGCGAAGTTCCCCAGCGTGCAGATCACGCGCGGCTCGATCAGCTCCACCTGGCGCAGCAGGTACTCGTGGCAGTTCTCGATCTCCTCGGGATGGGGATCGCGATTGCCAGGTGGGCGGCACTTCAGCGTGTTGCAGATGAACACGTCGCTGCGCTGCAGGCCGATCTCGTCGAGCAGCTTGTCCAGCAGCTTGCCGGCCTGCCCGACGAAGGGGAGCCCCTGCTCGTCCTCGTTGCGGCCCGGCGCCTCTCCCACGAACATCAGGTCGGCGTCGGCGTTGCCCGAGCCGAAGACGACGGTGGTGCGCGTCGCGGCGAGCTGAGGGCAGCGGGCGCAGTCCCGCGCCTGCTGGTAGACGGCCTTGAGCGCCTCCCGGCGCTCCTGCTTCGAAGGCGGCACGATCCAAGCGTAGACACAGCTGCGGCCGGGCTCGGGCCAGGAAGCCGCAACCTGCGCAAGTCCGTTGGACCGACGGGGTACGCTTTGTGCACATCACACGTGACCGGCACCCCGCTCCGGGGGCTGGATCCGACATCAGATGCAACAGAAGATCGCCATCGTGGGGGACGGCCGCCTTGGCCGCGCCCTCGCCTCCGCACTGCGGGCCCCGGCTCCGCACGGCCGCGGCTACGCCGGCGCGGGCGCCGAGGTCGTGCTGCTCTGCGTCCCCGACGTGCAGATCGCGGCCGCCGCGGCCGCCGTCGAGCCCGGCCCCCTGGTCGGTCACTGCTCGGGCGCCACGGGCCTCGACGTGCTCGCGCCGCACGAGGGCTTCGGCCTGCACCCGCTCATGACCGTGACCCGCGCCGGCGGCGCCTTCGCGGGCGCCGGCTGCGCGATCGCCGGCACGACGCCGAGGGCGCTCGACGTCGCCCGGCGCCTGGGCCTCGCGCTCGGCATGCACCCCTTCGAGATCGACGACGAGGACCGGGTGGCCTACCACGCCGCCGCGTCGATGGCCTCGAACTTCCTCGTGACGCTCGAGTCGGCGGCCGCGCGCGTCGCGGCCACGGCCGGCGTCGAGCGCGCCGTGCTCGTGCCGCTCGTGCGCGCGGCGGTCGAGGCGTGGGCCGTCGAGGGCGACGCCTCGCTGACCGGCCCGATCGTCCGCGGCGACGAGGCGACGGTGGCGCGCCACCGCGAGGCGATCGGCGAGCGGGCGCCCGAGCTGCTCGGGCTCTACGACGCGCTGGCCGACGCGACGCGAACGGTGGCCGCGGCATGAGGACGGTCCGGACCGTCGCCGACCTCCGCGCCGAGCTGCGCCCGGCGCGGCGCGCCGAGCGCGTCATTGGCCTCGTGCCGACGATGGGCGCGCTGCACGAGGGCCATCTGAGCCTCATCCGCCACGCGCGCGCGACCTGCGACGTGGTCGTCGTCTCGCTCTTCGTCAACCCCGCGCAGTTCAACGCGGCCGGCGACCTCGCCGCGTACCCGCGCGACGAGGAGCGCGACGCGGCGCTCATGGCCGAGATCGGCGCCGATGTGCTCTTCGCCCCCCCGCTCGAGGAGGTCTACCCGCCGGGCTTCGCCACCACGGTCCACGTGAGCGGCCTGACCGAGACCCTGGAGGGCGAGCACCGCGGCGTGAGCCACTTCGACGGCGTCACGACCGTCGTGACCAAGCTGCTGAACATGGTCGGGCCCGACGTGGCCTTCTTCGGACAGAAGGACGCCCAGCAGGCGCTCGTCGTGCGCGCCCTGGTCCGCGACCTCGACCTGCCGGTACGCATCGAGGTGCGCCCAACCGTGCGCGAGGCGGACGGCCTGGCCCTCTCCAGCCGCAACGTCCACCTGCAGGGCGCCGACCGCGAGCGGGCGCTCGCGCTGCGTGACGCGCTGGCCGCCGCCGAGGCGTCGCTGGGCGCCGGCGAGCGCGACGCCGTGGTCCTGCGGGCGGCCGCGCTGGCCGCCATGCGCGGGCGCGGCGTCGAGCCCGACTACCTCGAGCTCGTCCGCCCGGACGACCTCTCCCCCGTGGCCCGCGTCGACGGCGAGGTGCTCGTCGCGGTCGCCGCCAGCGTGGGCAGCACCCGTCTCATCGACAACACCATCCTCAACGCCAACGGACAGCCGGGAGGCTGAGTCGCCATGAGCGCACATCCGAACATCCAGACCCCGGCCGACGCGTCGCGCCTGCCGATGACCCTGCCGCGGCTGTTCGAGAAGAAGCGCCTCGGGGAGCCGATCGTCATGGTCACCGCCTACGACTTCCCCAGCGCGCGGGCGGCCGAGGAGGCCGGCGTCGACCTCGTGCTCGTCGGCGACTCGGGCGCCATGACCGTGCTGGGCTATCCGAGCACCGTCGCGGTCGAGCTCGATGAGCTGCTGGTGCTCGCGCGCGCCACGCGCCGCGGGCTGCGTACGCCGTTCCTGGTCGGCGACCTGCCCTTCGGCTCCTACGAGGTCTCCGACGAGCAGGCCGTGCAGACCGCCTTCCGCTTCGTCAAGGAGGCCGGCTGCGACGCGGTCAAGCTCGAGGGCGGGGGCCCGGTGAGCGTCGCGCGGGCCCGCGCGATCGTCCAGGTGGGCATCCCGGTCATGGGCCACGTCGGCCTGACCCCGCAGACCTCGACCGCCCTGGGCGGCTACCGCGCGCAGGGGCGCACGGCGGCCGCGGCATCGCGGATCGCCGACGAGGCGCTGGCGCTGCAGGAGGCCGGCTGCTTCAGCCTCGTGTTCGAGGCGATCCCGGCGGCGGTCGCGGCCGAGCTCATGCCCCGCATCGAGATCCCCGTCATCGGCATCGGCGCGGGCCCGGCCACCGACGGCCAGGTGCTCGTCTTCCACGACCTCCTGGGCATCCGCGAGGGCCTCGGCGCGCGCTTCGTCAAGCGCTATGCCTCGCTGCAGGACGAGATGGTCGCGGGCGTCGCGGCCTACGCCGACGACGTGCGCTCCGGGCGCTTCCCCGGTCCCGAGCACGGCTACTCGATCGACGACGCGGAGCTCGAGACGTTCCGCGAGGCGCTGGCGGAGCTGTAACCGCTCGGCCCCGTCAGCGACGAGCGCCCCCGCCAGCCCACCATCGCCGCGGGCGCTTCGAGCGCGCCCCGCGGAGCGTGACTTGAACTAGGGCCTGACACCACACGCCGTTACCGTGGTCGGCAGCCGTGAGAGCCACCCACAACCACCTCCCCGACCTCATGGCCGGCGCAGTCGGTACGGCTCAATGACCGAGCCGGACGACGACACCCTCGCCTCGTCGGAGGTGCGCCATCGTGCCGTCCGCGGCGGGATCGCGCTCATCGGCCGCGGGACTGCGCTCCGCGCCCTCGGGCTGCTGACGAACCTCGTTCTCGCGCGGATCCTCGTCCCGCAGGAGTTCGGCGAGCTCGCCATCGGGCTCACCGTCGTCGCGCTGGCCAGCCTGTTCGTGACGGGCGGCCTCGGGTCGGCCCTCGTGCGCCGCAGCACCCCGCCGCGGCGCTCGGAGCTCCAGGGCGTCCTGGCCATGCAGCTCATGCTCGGGGGGCTCATCGCGCTCGTGACCGCTGCGGTGGCGCTCCCCTTCGGGCGTACCGGCGTGGTGACGACGATCATGACGCTCGCGCTGCCCGTGACGTCGATCAGGACGCCAGGGGTCGTCCTCACCGAACGGCGCTTGCAGTACGGCCCGATCGTCCTCTCCGAGGTGATCGAAACAGCCGTCTATGCGGCCTGCGCCATCGGCGCCGCGCTGGCGGGCTTCGGCGTCTACGGCGTCGCCGCCGCCGGCCTCGTGCGTGCCTTCACCGGCTCGATCGCGATGCTCATCGCCGTCCCCGAGGGCCGGCTCTGGCCCCGGCTGCACTGGGCCGAGGTGCGGCCGATCCTGGGATTCGGGGCGAAGTTCCAGGCCGCCTCGCTCATCGGCGTCGGCCGCGACCAGGCGCTCAACATCGGCATCGCTGTCGCCGGAAGCCTTTCGGTGCTGGGTCTGTGGGGGCTCGCGCTGCGCCTCCTGCAGGCGCCGTTCCTGATGTTCGAGGCTCTCTGGCGGGTCTCGTTCCCGGCCGTCGCGCGGATGCTCGACGCGGGCGACGACGTCTCGGAGCCACTGAGGCGCACGGCGGCGACGCTCAGCGTCGGGGTGGGCATCGTGCTCGTCGCGTTGGCCGGAAGTTCATGGGACCTCGTGCCCTTCGCCTTCGGCCAACGCTGGGCGCCGGTGGCCCCCGCCGTGGCGCTGTCCTGCGTCGGCCTCCTGCTGAGCGGGCCCGTCTCGGTCGTCTCATCCGGCTTCCTCTATGGGCGCGGCGACGCCGGAGCCGCCCTACGGGCGACCGGGTTCAGCTCGATCGTCATCGTGGCGTGCTCGATCTCGCTGGTCGCCGCGACCGGCGAGGTGTGGGGGGTCGGCGTCGGCCAGTTGCTCGGGGCCGTCGTTGAGGCGGTGATCTTCCTGCGCGCCACGAAGCGCCACGGACTCGACGGGATCGCCACGCGAGCGGTCGTCACGACGGCCTGCGGCGCGATCGCGGCGGGCGCCGGCTGGCTCGCCTGCGACTCGATCTCGAGCCACGCTCTTGGCGCCTGCGTCGCGATCGTGCTCTCCGTCGCCGTGTTCGGCCTGACGCTCAGCATCGTGGACTTCCGCGCCCTGCGGGAGACGGCGCGGCTCGGCCGGCGCACGCTGCGCAGCGCGGCCGCGTAACCCAACAGCCCTCCATCCTCGGCGCCGCGGCTCCAACTCGCATGCCGAGCGGCTGGAGAGCGTTCGCGCCGCGGCGACCTCCACGCGTTAACACCGCTTTCACAGCTACCCTGGCCCCCCACATGGCCCGCCTGTCCCAGGTCTTCACCGGCAAGGACCGCGTCTTCTTCGACCTCTTCGAGGAGGCCGCGGCGAACGTCGTGCGCGGCGCCGACCTCCTCGATCAGATGCTCGCCCACTATCCCGACCGGGCGGACCTCGCGCGCGACATCGTCATCTGCGAGCAGGAAGGCGACCGGATCACGCACGACGTCCACCAGCGGCTGAACTCGACGTTCGTCACGCCGATCGACCGCGAGGACGTCCTGAGGCTCATCAGCGACCTCGACGACATCATCGACCTCATCGACGAGGTGTCCGACTACCTCGGGCTCTACAAGATCGAGGCACCGATGGAGCAGTCCCAGCGGCTGGCCCACGTGCTGCTGCAGGCCACGCGCCAGATCGCCGAGGCGATGCCGAGGCTGCGCTCCTTCGACGCCATCTCGCAGTACACGGTCGAGATCAACCGCCTGGAGAACGACGGCGACCGGATCAGCCGCGACGCGATCGCCTCGCTGTTCGAGAGCGGCATCGATCCGCTGGTCGTCATCCGCTGGAAGGACATCTTCGAGCGCCTCGAGGAGGCGATCGACGCCTGCGAGCACGTGGCCAACACGCTCGACGGCATCGTCATCAAGAACTCGTGAGCTCCGACGTCGTCCTGGTCATCGTCGTCGCCACCGCCCTCGTGTTCGACTTCACCAACGGCTTCCACGACACCGCCAACGCGATCGCGACCTCGGTCTCGACGCGCGCGATGTCGCCGCGCTCGGCGGTCCTGCTGTCCGCCGTCCTGAACTTCGCCGGCGCCTTCATCTCGCTGAAGGTCGCCGCGACGGTGGCCCAGGGCATCGTCGAGTCCGACGCCGTGACCACCACCGTGGTCTTCGCCGGCCTGATCGGCGCGATCGCGTGGAACCTCGCCACCTGGTACTTCGGGCTGCCGTCGAGCTCGTCGCACGCGCTCATCGGCGGCCTCGTGGGCGCTGCCTTCGCGGCCGGCGGCGCGAGCGCGATCCAGGTCGACGGGCTGGTCGAGAAGGTCATCGTCCCCGGTGTCGTCGCCCCGATCCTCGCCTTCACGGTGGCCGGGATCGCGATCCTCATCGCCTACCGGATCGTCGGCCGGCTGCGTCCCGGGCCCGTCAACCGCGCCTACCGGCTCGGGCAGCTCGTCTCGGGCTCGATGTTCTCGCTGGCCCACGGGACCAACGACGCGCAAAAGACGATGGGGATCATCTCGCTGGCGCTGGTGGCGCACGGCAACCTCCCGGCGACCGGCTTCGACGTCCCCACCTGGGTCATCGTCTCGTCGGCGACCGCGATCGCGCTGGGTACCTACACCGGCGGCTGGCGGATCATCCGCACCGTCGGCAGCCGGATCATCAAGATGGACCCGGCGCAGGGCTTCTCGGCGCAGGGGTCCGGCGCCGCGGTGGTGCTGGCGGCCTCGCACCTCGGCTATCCGCTCTCGACCACCCACGTCATGTCGGGCGGCGTGATGGGCGCCGGGGCGGCCACTCGGCTGTCCGCCGTGCGCTGGGGCGTGGCCGGCAACATCGCCGTAGCCTGGATGCTCACGCTTCCCGCGGCCGCGCTCATCGGCGCCTTCGCCTACGGCCTGAGCTCGATCTTCGGCGCCGGGGCCCTCGGCCCCGTGGTCGTCTCGCTCTCGATCCTCGGCGTGGTGCTCGGCTTCCTCGGCCGGCGCGTCTCGCGCGGCCAGGTCCTGACGGCCGACGCATGACGACCGCCGCGATCGACTGGGGCCAGCTGTTCGAGCTCGTGTGGGCCGGCGCGCTGGCCGGCATCGGCGTGTCGGTCGCCTTCGCAACGCTCATCCTCGGCGCCACCCGCGCGGCGGACCACCGCCGGGCCGACCGCGGCCGCGTGGCGGGGGCCTACATCGTCCTGGGCGCCATGGCTGCCTTCGTCTTCGCGGGCAGCGTCGTCTTCGGCGTCTACGTCATCGTCTCCAAGTAGCCGCCGCGGTGCAGGAGGTGGTGAAGCTCGACTACCCCCACGTCGCCAACCGGCGGCGCGGGCTCTGAGCCAGGCCCGCCTCAGCTCGCCGCCTCGGCCCACGCGATCGTCTTCAGCACGCGCGCGGGCGAGCCGGCGGCGATCGAGCCGGCCGGGATGTCGGCGGTCACGACCGAGTTGGCCCCGATGACACAGCGCTCGCCGATCGTCACGCCGCTCGTGATGACCACGTTCGCCCCGCACCACACGTTGTCGCCGACGCGGGTGGGCCCCTTGCTCGTGAAGCCCTGCCACGTGACGGGCCGGCTGCGGTCGTCGAAGCGGTGATTGCCGTCGGTGACGAAGCAGCCGTTGGCGAACATGCAGTGAGAGCCGATCTCGACCAGCTCGACGCTGGCCACCATGACGTTGAGGTTCAGGAAGCTCCCCTCGCCGATGCGCACGCGGGCTTCGCCCGGCGCGGTGATCCACACCCCCGGCTCGAACAGCGTCCCGGCGCCCACCTCCAGGCGCCGCTCCCGCAGCGCCTCGAGCACGTTGCCGTGCACCGGCCAGCGCACGAACGCCTCGCGCTTGGCCATCTCCCAATGGATCCGCGCGCGGTTCCAGGGCAGCGTGTTGCGCTCGTACCAGCGCCACTTCTGCAGCCAGAGCTTGACCTGGGCGGCGGTCATCCGGGCAGAGAATCGCAGGTGCACCGCGGGTTGCAGGTTCACGGAACACCGCGCGGCGCGGGTCGGGATGGGGTGGCCGGTGGTAGGCAGTGCCCCATGCTTCGTTCCCTGCTGGCCGCAATGGCCGCGTTCGCCCTGGTGCCCGCGACGTCGATGGCGGCCACTCACACCGTTGCTCCCGGCGAGACGCTCTGGGGCATCGCCTACGCCAACAACCTCCCGACGAGCGCAGTGGCCGCGGCCAACGGCCTCTCCTCCGAGGCGCGCGTGGTCGCCGGCACGAACCTCACCATCCCCGTGCCCGGGCAGGCGCCGACACCGCCGGTCAACCCGGCGCCCTCCTCCCCCGGCACGACCACTGCGCCGGCGGCCTCGGGCGGCGGTGGCTATCGCGTCGCGCCCGGCGACACCCTGAGCGAGATCGCCGTCCGCCAGGGCGTGTCGCTGAGCTCACTCGCGGCCGCCAACGGGCTGCAGCCCGACTCCTGGGCGATCCAGGGGACGACGCTCAGGCTCCCGGCTCCCGGCAGCGCGCCCGTGGCCCAGGTCGCCCCCGCGGCTCCGCAGGGCGCCCCGGAGGCGATGGGCGCCTACACGGTGCGCCCAGGCGACACGCTGAGCGGCCTGGCGGCCGCGGCGCGCGTACCCGCGGCCCAGATGGCCTACATGAACGGCCTCAACCCGACCTCCCAGCTCGTCGCCGGCACGATCATCAAGCTCCCCACGGGCGCGGCGATCAACGCCACGACCCCCGCCCCGGCGCGGACGATCGTCCCGCAGGCGGCGCCGATGGCCTCCCCGGGCCGCCTGAGCGCCGGGCAGGTCGGGACCCTCGCTGCCCAGTCGGGCGCGCCGTCCTCGCTGGCCGCCGCCATCGCGTGGCAGGAGAGCGGCTTCAACAACGCGATGATCTCGCCGGCCAACGCGCGCGGCGTCATGCAGGTCATGCCCGGCACCTGGACCTGGGTCCAGGCCAACCTCAGCCAGACGCGTCTGGATCCGTCCTCGCCCACCGACAACGTAAAGGCCGGGTCGCTCTACCTCGCGCACCTGCTGCGCGAGACCAATGGCGACCCCGCCCTCGCGGCCGCCGGCTACTACCAGGGGCTGTCCTCGGTGAGGCGCATCGGCATGCTGCCCGAGACGCAGCGCTACGTGGCCAACGTCCTGGCGCTGCGCGGGCGGTTCGGCGGCTGACAGAGCGTCCGGAACGGCGGGCGCGCAGCTGAAGTCCTCGCGCCCGCCGCCGCCGAGGCCGAGCTGCGCGAGGGCTCGCGCACGCAGTTCGACCCCGACGTGGTGGCGGCGCTGCTACGCGCGCTGCATCGTCCTGCGGCCGACGCCGGCGACGTCGCGCTCGTGGCCGTCCAGCAGCGCCAGGGCCTCGCGGTAGGTCGGGTAGCGCGGGCGCCAGCCGAGCTCCTCGGTGATCCGTGCGTTGGACATCGGCACGCGCGCGCGGCCCATGAAGGTCGCCATGTAGGGCGCGGCGACGCGCACGAGCCAGTACGGGACATGGCGCGGCGGCGGCGCGCCGACGACGCGCGCGAGCTCGGTCAGGTAGTCGACCATCGCCACGGCCTCGTCGTCGGCGACGTTGTAGATCCGCCCGGCGGGAGCGCGCTCGAGCGCATCGGCCACGGCGCGGGCGGCGTCGCCGAGCTCGACCACCGGCATGGTCGCGCCCTGGGCGCCGACGACCGGGAGCCGGCGCTTGCGCACGAGCTCGACCATCGTGGCCGTGTTGGGCGCGAGGGGGCCCTGGAAGGCGGCGAAGCGCAGCGACACCCCTTCGATCCGCCGCTCGTCGCTGGCGGCGCGGACCTGGCTCTCGGATGACGCGATCGCGTCGACGACGGCCTGGACGCCCGGGTTGCGCTCGCGACCGATGGGGTCGTCCTCGGTGCGGGGGCGCTCGTGGGGGCCGAAGCCGTAGACGCCGAAGAACGACTCGCTCACGAAGCGCCGCGCTCCGGCGGCGACGGCGGCGTCGAGGAGGTTGCGCACGCCGCGTTCGCGCAGCTCGTTGGTGGCGCGCATGTGCGACGGCCGTGCGGGCTTGGCCGGGATCCGGGTCATCATGTTGACCACGGCGTCGGGTTGGGCGGCGCGGACGGCGCGGGTGAGGGCGCCCGCGTCCAGGGCGTCGGCGACGACGGGCTCGGCGCCGAGGTCGGCGAGCAGCGGCGCCTTGGCCGTGCTCGAGGTCATGGCGACCACCTCGTGGCCGCGCTCCAGCAGCTCCCGGACCGCGGGCGGCCCGATGGCCCCACTCGCTCCGGCGAAGAAGACTCTCATCGTGTTCATGCCCTCGAGACGAGACGGCGCGCCGCGCTGTGACAACCCTCGTGTCACAGTGAACGGGCCTGCCTCGTCTCAGGGAGCAATGACCGAGACCGACCTGCACCCCGAGCTGCGCCCGCTGCTCTTCTCGATCGCCTACCGGATGATCGGCAGCGTCAGCGAGGCCGAGGACGTCGTCCAGGAGGCCTTCCTGCGCTACCACCGGGCGCAGCCGACGGAGGTCGAGAACCCCAAGGCCTACCTGTCGGCGGTGACCACGCGCCTGGCCATCGACCACCTGCGCTCCGCGCGCGCCCGCCGCGAGCAGTACGTCGGCCCGTGGCTGCCCGAGCCGCTGCTCAGCGACGAGGGCGCCGGCGACCCGAGCGTCCACGCCGAGCTCGCGGACTCCCTCTCGCTGGCCTTCCTCGTGTTGCTCGAACGGCTGTCGCCCGTCGAGCGCGCCGCCTTCCTGCTGCGCGAGGTCTTCTCCTACCCCTACGACGAGATCGCCGAGGTCATCGGCAAGAGCGAGGCCAACGCGCGCCAGCTGGTGAGCCGTGCTCGGCGCCACGTCGACGCCGAGCGCCCTCGCTTCGACGTCGATCGCCAGGCCCACGAGGAGCTGACCGACCGCTTCATCGAGGCCACCCAGAACGGCGACACCGACGGGCTCATCGAGCTGCTGGCCGAGGACGTCTACACCTACACCGACGGCGGCGGCAAGGCGCAGGCGCCGCGGCGCACGGTCCACGGCCGGGAGCACGTCGCGCGCTTCATGGTCGGCATCAGCCGCCCCGGCCGCGGCGCCGACTCGGTCACGCTGCACTCGGTGCTCGTCAACGGGGTTCCCGGCCGCCTGGCGCGCGACGCCGACGGCAACGCCGTCGCCGTCCTCACGCTCGACGTGGCCGACGGGCTCGTCACCGCCGTGCGCATCGTCGTCAACCCCGACAAGCTCACGCACCTGCAGGCGTCGTGACCCGCGACGCGGCCGAGCGGACCCTCGCGCGCCTGCACGAGGCGCAGGCCTCGTTCTATGCCGGTGGCCCGCGCGAGCCCCTGCACGAGGTGCTCACCGACGACATCGTGTGGCTCGTCCCGGGGCGCAACGCCATCGCCGGGGAGTACCGCGGCCTCGATGCGGTGATCGACTACTTCGCCCGCCGGCGCGCGATCGCCGATCGCAGCCTGCGCATGCATCCCGGCGAGGTGCTCGTCGGCGACGGCGACCACGCCGCCGTCCTCACCGACGGCACCGCGACGATCGACGGCGTCGAGCACCGCTGGTCGACCGTCGGGCTCTACCGGCTGCGCGACGACCGCGTCGCGGCGTGCCGGCTGCTGGCGATGGACCAGGCGACGTTCGACGCGATCTGGACCCCGCGGGAGTCGCCGCAGTGATGTACGCCCGTCGACCGGCGGTTGCTTCTCGCCCGATATTGGGCAGACATGACGCGGCGCGAGGTGGCGGATCTCCTCGGAATGCCCGACGGCACGGCTAAGGTTCGCCTTCACCGCCTGCGCCCGACACTCCGCGAGCAATGAAGCCCGTCACCCGCATCGACGACCCGCGCTACGTCAAGGCCATGAGCCACCCGCTGCGCGTGCGCATCCTGGCCATCCTGATGGAGCGCAAGGCGAGCCCCGTCGAGCTCGCCCAGGTGCTGGAGGGCACGCTCGGCACCGTGTCCTACCACGTGCGCACGCTGCACCAGCTCGGGCTCATCGAGCTGGTCGACGAGACCCGCGTCCGCGGCGCGGTCGAGCACCACTACAAGGCCAAGGCGCGGCCCGTCGTCAGCGACGAGGCGTGGGAGCAGGCGCCACCGATCGCCAAACAGGCGGCCGTCGGCTCCTCGCTGCAGATGATCGACGACTACGCGCGGGCGTCGGCGGCCGCCGGCGGCTTCGATCCCAGCGACGCGGCGCTCATCCGCATGTCGATGAAGCTCGACCCGAAGGGCTGGCAGCAGCTGGCCGAGGCCTGCAGGCGCCTCCACGAGGAGGCCCAGCGCATCGAGGCCGAGTCGCGCGAGCGCCTCGACCGCGGGGCGCCGCACGAGGGGCCGGAGATCGACGTCGGCCTCGTGATGATGATGTTCGAGGCGATCGCGCTCGGCGAGGCGATCGACGGCGGCGACGTACGCCACCGCCGTCGCGCGCGCGGCGCCGCGACCGCCGACCTCTCCTAGGCGCGCCGGGCCGGACGACGCTCCCGCGCGCGTCCGCCGGCGGACTGCGCAGCGTGGCCCGGCCGACCGGCTGGCATCCTCCACGGCGTGTCCGAAGCACCCGACGCCCCCGCTCCCGCCACCGTCTCGCTGCGCCCGCCACGCCACCGCGTCAGCCGCACCGCCATTCGCTACTGGCGGGTGCGGGCGCTCAGCGGCTGGCTCGTGATCACCGCCGCGCAGATCGCCTGGCTCGTGCTCACCGACGGCCACCGCGGACTGCACGCGCTCGTCCTGGGCGCCACCGTGCTCGTCGCGGCCGCCCACGCGGTCGTCATGCCGCAGTGGCGCTACAGGGTGCACCGCTGGGAGGTCGCGCCGCAGGCGGTCTACACGCGCGCCGGCTGGCTGTACCAGGAGTCGCGCATCGCGCCGATCTCCCGCATCCAGACCGTCGACAGCGAGCGCGGCCCGCTCGAGCAGCTCTTCGGGCTGGCCGACGTGACGGTGACGACCGCGTCGGCCGCCGGCCCGCTGTCGATCGAAGGGCTCGATCGCGCGACGGCCGAGCGGCTGGTCGACGAGCTGACGACCGCCGCCCAGGCCACGCGGGGCGACGCCACGTGACGGCGGCCGATCGCGGTGCCTGGCGGCGGCTCGATCGCCGCATGCTGCTCATCCACCCGATCCAGGAGATCCCGCGCGCACTCCCGGCGCTGCTCGCGGTCTTCGTGGCGGGCAACGGCAGCGGCCGGGGCCTCCTCTGGATCGCCGTCGGGCTCGTCATCACGCTCGGACTGGCCTTCTCGCGCTGGTTCACGACGCGCTACCGCGTGACCGAGGACCGCGTCGAGGTCACGTCGGGCCTGTTCCGGCGCCGCGTGCGCGCCGTCTCGCGCGACCGCATCCGCACGGTCGACGTCACCGCGCGCGCGATGCACCGAGTCCTCGGGCTCGCCCGCGTCGAGGTCGGCACCGGGCGCTCGGATCTCAACGAGGGCGGCGGCGTGCGGCTCGACGGCCTCACCGCGGTCGACGCCGCCGCGCTGCGCGGCGAGCTGCTGCACCGCCCCCGCCAGGCGCCGCCCGCCGCCCCGGCAGCACCCGCGGCCGGTGGCGTGCCCACCCCGGCGGCCGCGGAGGAGCCCGAGATCGAGCTCGCGCGCCTGGACCCGAGCTGGGTCCGGTACGCCCCCTTCACGCTCTCGGGCCTCGTCTCCATCGGTGTCGTGCTCGGCTTCCTGCTCAACGTCGCCAACGAGGCGCACTTCGACCCCGAGAACTGGGGTCCGACGCGCCATCTCGCGGATCGGCTCGGCCACGCGCCCGTCGTGCTCACCGCGGTGGTGGTCGCGGTGCTCGCGCTGGTGGCGATCGTGGTGGCCTCGACCGTCGGCTACGCGCTTGCCTTCTGGGACTTCCGCCTCACCCGCCATCCCGGCGGGACGCTGCACGTCAGCCGCGGGCTCATCACCACCCGTGCGACGACGATCGAGGAACGCCGGCTCCACGGCGCCGAGGTCAGCGAGCCGCTGCTCCTGCGGATGGTCGCGGGCGCGCGCCTCATCGCCATCGCCACCGGCCTGCGCGTCGGCCGCGGCGCCGAGCGCGGCGGGTCGCTGCTCGTGCCCCCCGCGCCGCGCACCGAGGTGCAGCGCGTGGCCGCCGAGGTCATCGGGGACGCCGAGCCGGTGGCGCGCCCGCTCGCCGCGCACGGGCCGCGCGCCCGTGCGCGGCGCTACACCCGAGCGCTCTCGGGCTGGGCGCTCCTCGTCGCCGCGCTGGCGGTCGTCCACTGGGCGATCGGCGGCCCGTCCTGGCTGCCCGTCGCCGCGCTCGCGCTGCTCCCCGCCGCGGCTGCGCTGGCCGCCGACCGCTATCGCAACCTCGGTCACGCCATCGCTCACGGTCGCCTGGTCGCCAGCAGCGGCTCGCTCGTGCGCCGGCGCTGCGTGCTGGCCGCCGAGGGCATCATCGGCTGGAACGTCGAGCGCTCGTTCTTCCAGCGCCGCGCGGGCCTCGCCACCCTGACGGCGACGACGGCCGCCGGCCACCAGCACTACGACGTGCACGACGTCGAGATCGGTGAGGCGCTGCGCGTGGCCGAGGAGCTGCTGCCGGGGCTGGCCGAGCCGTTCCTCGAACGCCGGCCGGGTTCAGGAGCGCCCGTCAGGCAGCAGCGCGCGCGGCCAGCAGCGCCGCCGGAGGCAGGCCCGCCAGGTCGGCGCACTCGCGCGTGAGGTGCGGCTGGTCGGAGTAGCCCGCCTCTGCGGCGGCGCGGGCGAGGTCAGTGTCCGGCTCGGCCTCGGCGAGGGCCAGGAAGCGGCGCAGGCGCAGCACGCGCTGCAGCGTCTTGGGGCCGTAGCCGACGGCGTCGTGGAAGCGGCGGCGCAGGTGGCGGTCGGTGAGGGCGACCTCGCGGCTCGCCGCCGCGACCGGCAGCCCGGCGGCCAGCGCGCCGCTCGCGCGGGCGACGAGGGCGTCGGGGGCGCGGGCGCCGTCCAGGCGCTGGGCGACCGCGGCGGCGAGCACGCTCAGGCGGCTCGCGCGCGGCGCGGTGGAGAGCCGCTCGGCCAGCTCGGTCGCCGGCGCGCCCCAGACGTCCTCCAGCGCCACCGTGCGATCGCGCAGCTCGCGGGCCGCGACGCCGAGGGCGGCGCCCGCGGCGCCCGGGCCGAAGCGCACGCCCAGCGCGGCGCCGCCGGCGGGAATGGCGACGAGGACCTCACGCGTGGCCGGGCCGGCGACGACGATCCCCTCGCCGTCGATCCACACGACGTCGGCGCACCCGTCGGGGAGCACGCGCTCGACATGGCCGCCCGGGCCGGCGACATGGGACCACACGCAGCACGCGTGCGAACCGAGCGGCCCCGGGGCCGGCGACTCGCGGTACGTGGCGCTCATGGCCACATCATGGCGCAGCGGCGCGCCGGGTCGGCGCTCAGGCCGTCGCCGCGACCCGGCGCTTGCGCTTGCCCGTGCCGCGCCGCGCCTTGGGCGCCGCGGGCTCGACCAGCGTCTGCAGGAACTCGCCGGTGTAGGAGCCCGGCGTGCCGGCCACCTCCTCGGGCGTGCCGGAGGCGATGACCTCGCCGCCGTCCTCCCCGCCCTCGGGCCCCATGTCGATGATCCGGTCGGCCGTCTTGATGACGTCGAGGTTGTGCTCGATGACGACGACGGAGTTGCCCTGGTCGACGAGGCGGTGCAGGACGTCGAGCAGGCGCTCGACGTCGGCGAAGTGCAGGCCGGTGGTCGGCTCGTCGAGGATGTAGAGCGTGCTGCCGGTGGCGACCTTGGAGAGCTCGGTCGCGAGCTTGACGCGCTGCGCCTCGCCGCCCGACAGCGTGGTCGCCGGCTGGCCCAGGCGGATGTAGCCGAGCCCGACCGCGTTGAGCGTCTCCAGACGCCGGCGGATCTTCGGGATGTGCTCGAAGAAGACGACGGCCTCCTCGACCGGCATGTCGAGCACGTCGGCGATCGTCTTGCCCTTGAAGCGGATGTCGAGGGTCTCCTTGTTGTACCGCTTGCCGTGGCACTGCTCGCACGGCACGTAGACGTCGGGCAGGAAGTGCATCTCGATCTTGATCTGCCCGTCGCCGCGGCACACCTCGCAGCGGCCGCCCTTGACGTTGAACGAGAAGCGCCCCGGCTTGTAGCCGCGCGCCCGCGCCTCCTGGGTCTTGGAGAAGAGGTCGCGGATGACGTCGAAGAGACCGGTGTAGGTCGCCGGGTTCGAGCGCGGCGTGCGCCCGATCGGCGACTGGTCGACCTGGATGATCTTGTCCAGCGCATCGAGCCCCAGCACGGCCGTGTGGGCGCCGGGCCGCTGGCGCGCGCGGTGCAGGCGGTTGGCCACCGCCTTGAACAAGACCTCGTTGACCAGCGTCGACTTGCCCGAGCCCGACACCCCGGTGACGCACGTCAGCACGCCCAGCGGGACGTTGACGTCGAGCGACTTGAGGTTGTGCTGCTTCGCGCCGCGGATCTCGATGTGGCCCGTCGGCGTGCGCCGCTTCTCCGGGACCGGGATGGTCCGCGTGCCGGCCAGGAACTGGCCCGTGAGCGACTCCGGAACCTTCTCGACCTGTGCTGCGGTGCCCTCGGCGATGATCCGCCCGCCGTGCTCGCCGGCCCCGAGGCCGAGATCGACCAGGTGGTCGGCCGCACGCATCGTCTGCTCGTCGTGCTCGACGACGAGCACCGTATTGCCGAGCGCGCGCAGGCGCTCGAGCGTCGCGATGAGCTTCGAGTTGTCCCGCTGGTGCAGGCCGATCGACGGCTCGTCGAGCACGTAGAGCACGCCGACCAGCGCCGAGCCGATCTGCGTGGCCAGCCGGATGCGCTGTGCCTCGCCGCCGGACAGCGTCGCCGCCGCTCGGTCCATCGACAGGTAGCCGATGCCGACGTTGTCCAGGAAGCGCAGGCGCTCGTCGATCTCGCGCATGATCAGCCGCGCGATGTGGCGCTCGGTCTCCGACAACTGCACGTCGGCCAGCCACTGCAGGGCGCGCTTGACGCTCAGCGAGGTGAGCTCGTGGATGGCCACGCCGCCGACGAGGACGGCCCGCGACTCGGGCTTCAGCCGCGCGCCCTTGCACGCCGGGCACGGCCGCAGCGACATGAACTCCTCGATCTTCTCGCGCGCGAGATCGGAGTCGGTCTCGCGGTAGCGGCGCTCGAGGTTGGGCACGATGCCCTCGAAGCGCGTGGCGTACGAGCGCTTGCGCCCGTAGCGGTTGCGGTAGGAGACCTCGATCCGGTCGCCGTTGGTACCGCTCAGGAAGAGGTCGCGCACGTCATCGTCGAGCGACTCCCACGGCGCCTCGAGGTCGATGTCGTACTTCTCGGCGATCGCCTGCGTGATCTGCTCGTAGTACTGCGACGTCGAGCCCGCCCACGGCGCCAGCGCGCCCTCGCCGATCGACAGCGACGGGTCGGGCACGACGAGCTCTGGGTCGATCTCCATCTGCGAGCCGAGGCCCGTGCAGCGCGGGCACGCCCCGTGCGGCGAGTTGAACGAGAAGATCCGCGGCTCGAGCTCCGGGATGACCGGCCCGTGGTCGGGGCAGGCGAACTTCTCGGAGTAGAGCGTGACCGTGCCGGTGCCGGGCGGATTGGGGGCGGGTGGGTGGGATTCGAGGGTCTCGATCTCGATCATCCCGTCGGCCAGCGCCACCGCCGTCTCGATCGAGTCGGCCAGGCGCTTGCGCAGGTCGCCGCGCATGACCAGGCGGTCGACGACGATCGAGATGTCGTGCTTGTACTTCTTGTCGAGCGCGATCTCGTCCTCGAGCATCCGCAGCTCGCCGTCGATCTTCGCGCGCGAGAAGCCCTCGGAACGGAGCTCCTCGAGGACCTTGCCGTACTCGCCCTTGCGCCCGCGCACGAGCGGCGCCAGGACCATGAAGCGCGTGCCCTCCTCGAGCTCCATGACCTGGTCGATGATCTGCTCGGCCGACTGCCCGGCGATCGGCTTGCCGCAGATGTGACAGTGCGGGTGGCCGATCCGCGCCCACAGCAGGCGCAGGTAGTCGTAGATCTCGGTGACCGTGCCGACCGTCGACCGCGGGTTGCGCGACGTCGTCTTCTGATCGATGGAGATCGCCGGCGACAGGCCCTCGATCGAGTCGACGTCGGGCTTGTCCATCTGGCCCAGGAACTGCCGTGCGTAGGCGCTCAGCGACTCGACGTAGCGCCGCTGGCCCTCGGCGTAGATCGTGTCGAACGCGAGCGAGGACTTGCCCGACCCCGACAGCCCCGTGATGACCACGAGCGCGTCGCGCGGGAGGGTGAGAGAGATGTCCTTGAGGTTGTGCTCGCGCGCGCCGGAGACGACGATCGCGTTGCTTGGCGGCATTGAAATGGAGTGTAGCCAGCCGAACAGACGTTCGACCGGCCGGCTTGCCGCACGTTGCGGGCGTTCTCCCGATCTGTGATCCCGGTCACACGAACCGGATCCGCCAGTCCGTTTTGATACGGTGAAACGGACTCCCCGATCCGGTTCTCAAGGAGCCCCTCCTCCCTCATGCCCGACGCCCTCACCGCCCGCGCCCGCTGGGCCGCCCTCGTCGTCGTCTGCTTCGCGCAGTTCATGGTCGTGCTCGACGCCACGATCGTCAACGTCGCGCTGCCCTCGATCCAGACCGACCTGCACCTCTCGACCGAGCAGCTGCAGTGGATCGTCAACGCCTACACGCTGATGTTCGGCGGCTTCCTGCTCCTCGGCGGCCGCGCGGCCGACCTCATCGGCCGCCGCAGGCTGTTCCTGATCGGCATCGCGCTCTTCAGCGCGGCGTCGGCCGCCAACGCCCTGGCCAACACGGGCGAGGTGCTGATCATCGCGCGTGGCGTGCAGGGCCTCGGCGCCGCCCTGGTCTCCCCCGCGGCGCTGTCGATCATCACCACCACCTTCGCCGAGGGCAAGGATCGCACCCGCGCGATGGGCGTCTGGGGCGCGATCGCCGGCGCCGGCGGCGCCTTCGGCCTGCTCCTCGGCGGCATCCTGACCGACGTCCTCAGCTGGCCGTGGATCTTCGTCATCAACGTCCCCATCGGGATCGGCACCGCGATCGCCGCGCTGCGCTACGTCCCCGAGTCGCGCGGCGTCATGACCCACCGGCGCTTCGACCTCGCGGGCGCGGTGACCGTCACCGCGGGCCTGATCGTGCTCGTCTACGCCATCGTCACGACGCAGGAGAAGGGCTGGGGGTCGCTGCACACGCTCGGCCTCAGCGCCGTCGCCGTCGCGCTCCTGGCCGCCTTCGTGGCCATCGAGCACCGCTCGGTCGCGCCGCTCGTGCGCCTCGGGATCTTCCGCGTGCGCACGCTGGCCACCGCCAACGTCATCCTCTTCATCGTCGTCGGCGGCCTCTTCGGGATGTTCTTCTTCGCCACGCTCTACGTGCAGCAGATCCTCGGCTACTCGCCGCTGGAGGCCGGCTTCGCGTTCCTGCCCGTGACCCTCGGGATCATCGCCGGCGCCGGGCTCTCGCAGCAGCTGATCCAGCGCCTCGGCGTCAAGCCGACCGTCCTGATCGGGCTGACGCTCGCCGCGGTGGGTCTCGTCGTGCTCGCGGCGACGACCAAGGTCGACGGCTCCTACCTGGGCATCCTCTTCGGCCTCGTGCCGATGTCCATCGGGATGGGCAGCACGTTCGTGCCGCTGACCCTGGTGGCCACCACGGGCATCGAGGCCGAGGACGCCGGCCTCGCCTCAGGCCTGTTCAACACCTTCCAGCAGGTGGGCGGCGCGCTGGGGCTCGCGGTCCTCTCGTCGCTGGCCGCTTCCCGTACGTCCTCGTACCTCAGCGGCCTGGGCGGCGCGCCCTCCCCCCACGAGCAGCAGGTCGCGCTCGTCGAGGGCTTCCAGCTCGCGTTCACGGTGAGCGCGGGGCTCATGATCGTCGGCGTCGTCATGGCCGCCGTCCTCCTGCGCACTCGCGACCTCGCTCGCATCGATGCGACGCAGCCCGTCATGGTGGGGGCGTAGGCTGAGCCGCGTGACCGAGGTCTGGCAGCGCCCGCTGCGCTCGGACGCCGAGCGCAACCGCCGCCTCATCCTCGAGGCGGCGGCCGCGGCGTTCGCCGAGGAGGGCTTCGACGTCGGCATGGCGGAGATCGCGCGCCGTGCCGGCGTGGGCAACGCGACGGTCTTCCGCCGCTTCCCGACCAAGGACGCGCTCTACGAGGCGATCGTCGACGAGAAGATCGCCGAGCTCTGCGCCGTCGCGACCGCCGCGGCGGCGGTGCCCGATCCGTGGGACGCGCTCGTCCGCTACGTCGAGACGAGCGCCGAGCTGCAGGCGCGCGACCGCGGCTTCTTCCAGGCCACCGAGCAGTACCTGCTCGAGCGCCCCGAGCTCATGCGCCGCCACCGGATCGTCCTCGACGTGGTCGATCCGCTCGTCGTGCGCGCCCAGGAGGCCGGCGCGGTGCGCGACGACGTGACCACGCTCGACGTCCTCGGGCTGGTCAAGGGCGCGGTCGCCTGCGTGCCGCCGGGCCTGCGCGCCGACGGCTGGCGACGCCCGTTGGCCCTGGTCCTCGACGCGCTTCGGCCCGCCGCGGCCACCCCGCTCCCGGTCCCGCCGCTCTCCTACGAGGAGATCGAGCGTGCCCTCGGCATCGCCGACGACGCCTGACCTCCCCACCCCCGACGAGGTGGAGCGGATCGCGGCGGTCGGCGATCCCGTCATGCGCAACCTGCAGATCACCGAGTGCTACTCGCGCCTGGCCGCGGTCATGCGCGAGCGCGGAGACCCGTGCTCGAACTGGTGCACCTTCGCCACGTGGGCCTCGCGCCAGGCCGGGCGCACGATCCGCGGCGAGGACCTGCTCGCCGAGCTGCAGCGCGAGCTCGGCCGCGACGCCGAGGTGCTGCATCCGGTGGACGCGCTGTGGCGCACGCTCGTCCGGCGCGGCCTCTTCAACCGCGAGAGCCGCCTCGGGCGCCTCGTGGCGGAGCTGCACACACCGTTCGATGCCTTCGAGCTGGCGAGCGACGCTGTGGCGCGCGGCAACCGCAAGGTGTTCGCCGAGATCGGCCTCGAGTTCGCCCGCTTCCTGAACGAGTGCGACGCGGACGCGGCGCCCGACTCCGCCGACGTCGCCGCCTTCATCGACGGCCTGCGGCCGGGCGACCCGCCCGACGGCCAGCGCTACCTGCGCCAGGCCTTCACGCGCTATCAGCAGCAGCGCTTCGAGCCCGATGCCGGCGTGCGCGCCCAGCTCGTCGTCCTCGCCAACCTCGAGATCGGGTTCCACGAGCAGACGCGCCTCCAGCCCGAGATCGGCGCCGCCCTGGACGCCGCCGCAACCACCGAGGAGACCCTCAGCGGCGGGATCCTGCGCCGGCTCCTGGGCGCCGTCGTCCAGCGCGGGCTCACGCGCGTCAGCCGCGTGGTCATCACGCGCTCGTTCATGGTGCTGACACTGCCGGGCGCCGTCCTGGCGCTCGGGCGCAATCTCGACGCGCCGTTTCCCGAGGCTCTGCGCACGCCGACCAACGCCGAGCTCGAGGAGGTGCTCGCCCGCTTCGAGCCGGCCGCCGGCGCCCTTGACGACTGCGGCGCCGAGGACTGGGCGCAGCTCACGCAGCGGATGCACTACATCGCCCACCTCTTCCGCGCCTACCACGCGATCCCGGCGCTCGGATCGGCGCCGTTCACCGCGGCGCAGCTCGAGCGCATACGCGCCGGCGTCGTGCCCGACGGCGAGCTCTAGCGCCGCACCTCGTCGGCGACGACGCCGAGCTGGGCGCGCAGGACCACCCCGATGAAGGGCGACAGCGGACGCCAGTAGCGCAGGAAACCGGCGCGGGCCGCGGCGTCTG
Organism: uncultured Actinomycetes bacterium; assembly: GCA_963807305.1. Classification (GTDB taxonomy): domain Bacteria; phylum Actinomycetota; class Thermoleophilia; order Solirubrobacterales; family Solirubrobacteraceae; genus JAOPZW01. Next base: position 851,525 of record CAWEBN010000005.1, on the reverse strand, counting down.
TCGCCTGCGTCCGGCACTCGTAGCTGACGAGGGTGCGCCCGGCGCCGTAGGGCCGCAGCGAGAAGTTGCAGGCGAGCTTGGCGTAGCCGGGGGCGGCGAATGCGGCAAACCCGCCCGCGTCGATCTGCTCCCAGACCGTCTCGCCGCCCCAGAAGCGGCCGATCGCGCCGAACGCGACCTCGCGCGGCCGATCCTCGCCGAGCAGGACCCAATCGCCGTGCGCCGCGAGGTCGCACAGGCGCATGGTCTCGGGCGCCGGCGGCTCGCGATGGGGCCGCCGAGCCGCCGCCGAGACGGCGCGCTCGCCGAGCCCACGCGCGGCGAAGAGGAAGCGGACGACCGGCGACTCGCGCCACGCGCGCATGAAGTCCGCCCGCATGACTGCCGCATAGGCCGCGTCGACCTCGCCGGCCACGATCCGGTGCTCGGCGCGCACCGCGTCATAGCCGGGGAGCAGCGCGTCGATGAGCATCGCGGGTGCGGTCATCGGAATGCCGCCAGGCCGCGGCCGGGCTACGGGTTCAGCGTGCGGCGGAGGAGGAAGCCCGCGATGGCGGCCAGGACCGCCAGGAGCAGGAAGAGGCCGAAGTTCGTGATGCCGACGATGGTCAGCACGAGGACGACGACCGCGGCGACCGCGAGGCCGCCCGTGGCCAAGGTGAGGTAGTAGGCGCGCTGCTCGCGGCTGCGGCGCGACATGCCGCCGCCGGGTCGCCGTTCTGGGTGGCTCATCGCGAGGGGCTCCTTTGGAGGTCGCCGTTGGGGGTGGTCGAGCAATGACGCGCTGTCATGCCTGAAGTGTCGCGCAGGCGGCGGCATGACGCGCCCCGAGCACCGCGGCGGCCGCGCCGACCCCGAGCGCGATGGCGCGCCCGCTCGACGCCCCGAGCCCCTCGAGGTCGCGCAGGGCGCTGCGCCAGTCGGTGCGATCGAGGTCGACCAGGGCGTGCATCGGCAGCGGCCCGGCGCCGGCCGCCGCGAGTTCGAGGAGCGTCGCCGAGAGCGGCGTGGTCAGCATCCGCAGCCCGGGCGGCAGGACGAGCGCGTCGCCGGCGGCAGCGGCGACGACCGCCGCGCCGGCGAGCAGGTCGTCGCCCTCGGGCGTCAGGCCTGGGCCGCGACCCAGCAGCCCGAGCGCCGCCCGGCAGCGCGCCGCTGCGTCGTCGCTGCCCAACGCCGCCACGAGAGCGGCGACCGCCTCCGGCGACGGTCGCGTGGCGGCGCCCGAGAGGGCGCCTGCGACGCCCGCCGGCGACGCGACGCCGAACGCGCTCAGGATCGCCGCGCCGCGCTCGGCGAGCGCGGGACCAGGTTCGATCGGCCCCACCATGGGGTCCCAGACGACCGGCGGCCCCGGGCCGAGCACGATTGCGTTGGGCAGCCACGGCGTGCCGGGCGGCGTGACCAGCGCGACGAAGCCGTCCCCGAGCGCGAGCGGGCCGACGGCGAGCGGCGGCGTGGCGCGCGGGAGCCGGGCGTGGACCGGCGCGGCGATCGCCGCGAACGTCATGCGAGCCCCGCGATCAGCGCCGCCAGCGCATCACGGAACGGCTCGAGCGGCTGATGGGCGATGCCGGCGCCGATCTGGCCCGCGCCCTGCGTCGCGTGCAGGACGCCGGTGGTGATCTGCGGTGCCACGCCCAGCTCGACGACGAGCCGGGCGTCGATCCCCACCGGGCTGCCGGCGTGATCGAGGGCGGGCAGCGTGAAGCGCGCCGAGCGCCCGGCGCAGATCTCGCCCATGAGCCGCGACCGTGCCGCCGCGTCGGCCGCGCCACCGCCGAAGAAGGCCGCCACGGCGGGCGCCGCCGCCACCGCCATCCCGCCCAGGCCGATGCACTCGAGCACGGCCGAGTCGCCGATGTCCAGCGCGGCGTCCTCGGCCGCGAAGCCCTCGCGCAGGAGCGCGTCCTGGACGGGCGCGGCGGGCGCGGTGAACCACTGTCCCGGCAGGCCGGCGAGCTGCAGGGCCATGTCGGTCCCGTTGCGCGCCATGAGCGTGACGAGCGTCGAGCCGCTGGAGCCCGCGGCGGCGAGCGACGCGCACTTCGCGGCGGCCATGACGAGGTTGAGGAAGAAGAGGTGGTTGGCGGTCAGCGCGACCGCCACGTCCTCCCCGCCCTCGGCGGCGAAGGCCGGCAGCAGCCGACGCCAGAGCAGGTTGGTCGTCGCCTGGCTGCGCATGTGGAGCTCGTCGCCCATCTGCAGCCCTTGCGCGGCGAGGTCGAGGACGTCGATCGGCCCGGTGCGCTCGAGCAGGCGCGCGAGCAGCGGGCCGGCGCGGTCGCGCAGGAAGCGCGCCCTCTCCACGGCCTCGTCGTCGCCCACGCCGAACCACAGCGTGCGCCCCGGACCCTCGTTGAGCGTCGAGAACGCGCGCACCCCCGAGCCCTCGTCGCGCACGACCCACACGGCCATCGACGGCGAGCAGACGCCGGTCATCGGCCCGACGTGGCCGACCTCGTTGCCGCAGCGCAGTCGGATCTCCCCGGCGGCCAGCCGCGCCGTCGCGTCGTCGCGATCCGCGGCCCAGCCCTCGAGCAGGCAGGCCGCCACCAGCGCGCGGCGCTGCGGATCGCAGACGCGCTCCCACTCGATCGGCGGCCCGGCGTGCAGCAGCATCCCGTCCTCGAGCCCGTCGATCGCCTCGCCGGCCGGGGCGACGGTCACCACGTGCGGGCGGGCGCCCTCGATCGCACGCAGCGCGGCCGCGTTGCCCTGCTCGATCCGCTCGCCGCACGCGCCCCACGCGCGCTCCAGCAGCGCCACGACATCGGCGTCGCCACCCCCCGGCGGGCGCCAGTCGACGTCGACCACCTCGGCCCCCTGGACGCGCACCGCGTCGGCGAAGGATCCAAGGCCGACGTTGACGGCGCGCACGCGCTGCAGCACGCTGGCGCTCGCGTCATGCCCGACCTCGCTCATCTCGCCGCCACCGTCCGCGCCGCCCCCGGCCTCAGGGCCAAGCGCGACCTGGCGCTGCTCGAGGGCCACGGCTTCGCGAGCGACGGCGACGACGCCGCGCTCGTCGCCCACGGCGACGGCCGGCTCGTCGTCTGCGGCGAGGCCATCGCGCCCGCGCTGCTCGCCGCCGACCCGTTCGCGGCCGGCGCCGCGGCGGTTGCCACCAACGTGGCCGACGTGCGGGCCATGGGCGGGCGGCCGCTCGCGCTCGTCGACACGCTCGTCAGCCCGGACCGCGACCACGCACGAAAGGTGCTCGACGGGCTGGCATGGGCGGCCCAGCGGCTCGGTGTGCCGGTCGTCGGCGGCCACCTGACGCTCGGCGCCGCGCCGGCGCTGTCGGCCTTCTGCACCGGCAGCGTGACCGCGCCGCTGCGCGCAGCCGCCGCGCGGTCCGGTGACGTGCTCCTCGCCGCCTTCTGCCTGCAGGGCAGCGATCGCGGCCACGACCCGCCGATCTGGAGCTCGCTGCGCGAGCGCGAGCCGCCGGCGCTGCGCGAGGACGGCGAGGCGCTCGTCGAGGTCGCCGAGCGCGGGCTCTGCCACGCGGCCCGCGACGTGTCGATGCCCGGCGTCGCCGGGTCGCTGCTGCAACTGCTCGAGCTGGCCGGCTGCGGCGCCACCCTCGACGTCGAGCGCCTGCCGCGGCCGGAGAGCGTCGCGCTCGAGCGCTGGCTGCTGGCCTTCCCGAGCTTCGGCTTCGTCCTCGCCGCCGCCCCCGACCACGTCGAGGAGGCGTGCGAGGCGTTCACGCGGCGCGGCCTGGCCTGCGCCCCCTGCGGCGCCTTCGACGACACGCGCGTGCTGCGGCTGGCCGGCGGCGGGGAGTCGGCGGAGGTGTGGGACCTGGCCGCCGAGCCGCTCACTCGTCTGCGCTGAGCGCGATGGCCATCGGCTGGTGCGGGCGCCCGTGGAAGCCGACGGTGCGCCCGTCGCGCTGCCAGCCGAGCCCCTCGAAGAAGGCCACGTTGGGCAGCTGGATCATGGCCACCATCCGCGTTCCCCCGCGCTCTGCGGCCGTCGCGACGGCGAAGCGCACGAGCCGGGCGCCCAGCGCGCCGTGGCGCGCCTCGGGCAGGACGGCCAGGCGGTCGCCCTTCCAGTCGCCGCCGCCCAGCGGGTGCAGCCGCACGGCACCCGCCACGCGCCCGCCCGCGATCCCGATCGCGTGCAGGGTCGTGATCCTTACGTCGCGCTCGTCGCGATCGTCGCCGGCGAACATCTCCAGCTCGTCGACGAACACGGAGCGGCGCACGGCGAAGTGGGCGGCGCGCTCGCGCTCGCCGCGGCACAGCCGCACGCGGACGTCCGGCTTAGGAGGCGCGACGGTCGGCGAGCTCACGCCAGCGCTCCTTCTCGAAGACGCGTTCCCAGGCCGACAGCCCCGAGCACGCCTGGCAGCGCGCGCAGCCGGCGCCGGCGTCGGCGTGGTCGAAGCCGGCCTCGGCCAGCATCGCCGACACCGTGCGGTAGACCGAGGCCACGTAGTCGGGCGCCGGCGGCTGCGCGGCGGCCATCAGCGTGCCCGGCACCGGGCGCAGCGGGACGACGAACGGGTACACGCCCATCTCGATCGCCCGCCGGCAGCCCTCCTCGGTCAGGGCGCGGTCCTCGCCCATGCCGAGGATCACGTAGGTGCTCACGCGCCCGCGGCCGAAGACCTCGACGGCGCGCTCCCAGGCGCGGAAGTAGCCGTCGATCCCGGTCGCCGCCTTGCCGGGCGCCACGCGCTCCAGGACCTGGGGGTCGAAGGTCTCGAGATGCATCCCGACCGCGTCGACCCCGGCCGCGTGGACCTCGTCGAGGACGGTCAGGTCGTCTGGCGGCTCGAACTGGACCTGCACGGGCAGGCCGCAGGCCTCCTTGATCGCCGTCGCGCACTTCGCGATGTAGAGCGCGCCGCGGTCGCGGCGGTTCAGCGAGCCGGTCGTGAGCGTCACGTCGACGGCGCCGTCGTGGTCGCGCGCGGCGGTGCAGACCTCGGCCAGCATCGCGGGCGTCTTGACGGGCACCGTCTGGCCGTCGCGCGTCAGCTCGATGCCGCAGAAGGCGCACTGCTCGTGCGTGCCCCAGTAGATGCACTTCTGCACGACGGTCGACGCGATCGAGTCGAGGTGCAGCAGCGCGATCTTCCAGTACGGCACGCCGTCGGCCGTCTGCATGTCGTAGATCCTCGGGCGCGGCGGCACGACCACGGGCGCGACGTACTCGCCGGCCAGCTCCAGGCGCGCCCCGCGCTCGCCGATGCGCAGCGTGTAGGGCGATCGCTGCGCGTACTCGGCGTGCATCGGCACGGTGAGCGGCAGCCCGCGCACCCACAGGAAGCCGGCGTCCGAGGGCCCCGCGCCGCCCCGGCGCCCCTGCACGCCGGCGCCGGTCTCGTCCTCGACGCGGACGCCGAGCGACTGCAGCTCGACCACGAGCCTGCGGTCGTCGAGCGCGACGGTCGCGTGCTCAGCCACGACCCGCGAACAGCTCCTCGTAGTTGCCCCAGAAGACCCGGTCCTTGAGCTCCTGGGAGATGCCGCGGATGCCGTTGATCTTCCAGTACTCGCTCATGAAGTCCGACCACGGCTCGTCGGAGCCGAAGAAGACGCGGTCGCCGCCCACGCCGGTGCGCTCGATCTCGGTCAGCAGCCAGCGCGCGCCGAAGCCGATGGCCCAGGAGGTGTCCGTGTAGACCTTGTAGCCCTCCTGCACCCACTGCAGGAACCTGGGCACGAGGCGGATGTGGCCGGACACCCCGCCGCCGAAGTGCACGAGGTAGATCTTGCAGCGCTTGCCGTAGGCCTCGACGAGCGGGATGAAGTTGGAGATGTCCGAGTTGCCGCCCGGGCTCGTGTGGAAGTGGAAGACCAGGTCGTGCTTCTCGCAGGCGTCGAAGCACTCGTCGGCCAGCGCCCTGGTCTCCTCGTCCCAGGACCCGGGATCGGGGTTGCCGCCGAGCAGGAAGGTCGTCTTCAGCGCCACGACGCGCGACTCGCCGGCGAGCTTGAGCGCCTTGCGCGTCATCTCGGCGTTGCGCGGCAGGAACGAGACCCAGATGCCGGCCAGGATGCGGTCGTTCGTCGTCGCCGCCTCCATGACCACGTCGTTGAGGTCGAAGGAGATCTCATGGACCGGGACGCCGTAGTTGGACATCGCGAGCGCCCGCTCGATCTTGAAGTCGTCCATGTGGTTCTTCACGAACTCCGCCGGGGAGCGGTAGTCGTAGACCGTCGGCTTCACGGGGTGCTCGAGGTCGTAGAACTTCCACGGCGGGATCTCGCCGATGTGGCAATGCGCGTCGATGATCCGCTGCGGATGGGTCACGTTCATGGTCGGTCCTCTCCGAACGTCGCCCGCGCCTGGGCGATGCGCGCCTCCCACTCGTCGGGCGTGCGGTAGTTCTGGGCGGGCATGAGCGGGGGCTTGTCCAGCAGCCAGGTCCCGGTGCCCGGATCGAGCTGGACGACCTCCAGCGAGTAGGTGGCCGCCCGGTCGAGATCGCGCTTGCACGACGCGTGCAGGCCGCGGCCCGTGCGGACGTGCATCTCCAGGCGGTGCGAGCCCAGGGGCGTCACGTCGTCGAAGAGCACGACCCACTCGGACCCGTCGCGCCGTGCCTGCTCGAGGCGCTCGCGGGCGATCTCCTTGCCGCGAGCGCGCGTGATGTCGCGGTGGCGATGGCAGAAGGCCGCGTCGCGCACCGCCTCGAGGTCCATGAACGCGCGCATCGAGGGCGCGTGGCGGGCGACGATCGCGCTCGCCAGCTCGCGGCGCTCCTCCCAGGCGGTCAGGAGGTCGTCCTCGGTGCGGACGTCGGCCAGCTCGTCGGCCACCGCCCGCACCATGGTCAGGTACTGCTCGTACATGGTCGCGTCGACCATCACGGTCGGGTAGACGCGCGCCTCGGCGCGCCGCCACGCCGCCACGGCGTCCTCGCGGACCGCCGTCATCGGGTCGCTACACCGTCCAGGTGTTGAGCTGGAAGGCGCGGTCGCGCCACGCGGTCAGCGCGGCGTCGAGCACGTCGAGGGGGTGGAAGGGCGTCACGCCGTCCATGAGGAAGTCCTCCGGGAAGCCGTAGAGCGCGCCGCAGGCGAAGCGACAGGCGTAGACGGTCCCGCCCTCGTCCAGGAAGGTGCGGATCTGGTTGTTGATGGCCATGTGGCCCGGGAAGGCCTCGTCGCCCACCTTCGGGAACCCGCGCGTCCCGGAGGCCATCAGCACCCCCGGCCCGTACAGGACCAGCTTCGTGTCGAAGCCCTTGCGCTGGACGCGCGTCGTCGTCAGCAGGTTGACGAGCCCCACCGAGCCCTCGTACGGCACGGTGTGCATGAACGTGTAAGCGGACTCGCCGTCTTGCGCCTGGACGTCGGGGAAGACCTTCTCCTGGACGTCGAAGAGCTCGGTACCCGCCGGTGCGTCGGCGAGGTCGGTCTTGGCCACAGTCGCACCCCCTATAGGGAACGCAGTGCCGGCGGCTGTTCGCGCCGGCCGATCGTGTCGGATCGCGAACGCTGTTCTATCGAGGTTGCGAGGCCTGAGTCAAGCGATTCGGCCGGGAGATGTGTCCACTGCGACCCGTTGTCGATGGTCTTGCGACTGGTGGTCCATCTACGATAGGAAACGATCGGCCATTGCGCTGATCTTTCCGATAGTGCAGATTTCGTCTTGGAAAGTTGATGAGCACCCAACCTCATTTCACCGCCGAGATCGAGCAGACCGTCTCGGCCCTCGGCGCCAAGGTCGCCAAGGCGCGCGCCGAGCGCGGCTGGTCGCTGCAGCAGCTCGCCACCCGCGCCGGCCTCTCGCCCGCCGCGATCCACAAGATCGAGAAGAGCGGCATGACGCCGACGATCACGAGCCTCATGAAGGTGGCCACGGCGCTCGGGCGCAGCGTCGGCTACTTCATCGAGGAGGCCGACCCGCTGCGGCCGGTGACGGTCGTGCGCCGCGACGAGCGCGCGCAGCTGTACACGTCCAAGCGCGGCCTCGAGCTGCAGAACGTGTCCGGGCGCTACGGCCCGTTCTTCGCCGCCGGTGCGGAGGCCTTCGTCGAGCCGTGGGCCGACAGCGGGCCCGAGCCGATGGTCCACCCCGGCGAGGAGCTCGTCGTGCTGCTCGAGGGCGAGATGAGCTTCGACATCGACGGCGAGCACTACCGACTCCAGGAGGGCGACTCGATCCACTTCCGCACGGCGCACCCGCACTCCTGGCGCAACCCGTCCGACCGCCCGGCGCGGGCGATCTGGCTGGCGATCCGCAGCGCGTAGGAGCAGGCGGATGGCGCGTCTCGTCATCGCGTTCGGGGGCAATGCCCTGATCCGCGAGGACGAGCGCGGGACGTGGCCCGAGCAGACGGTGCACGCGCTCGAGGCGGCGCGCGCGATCGCTCGCATGGGGCGCGCCGACGAGGTCGTGCTGACCCACGGCAACGGGCCGCAGGTCGGCGCGCTGGCGCTGCAGCAGGCGATCGGCGAGCCGCACGCGCCGGCGCTGCCGCTCGACGTCCTCGACGCGATGACCCAGGGCGAGATCGGCTACCTGCTCCAGCAGGCGCTCACCGCCGTGGACCCCTCGCTGCCGACGGCGACCGTGCTCACGCGCGTGCTCGTCGCCGACGACGACCCAGCCTTCGAGGCGGAGCCCACCAAGCCGATCGGGGCCTTCCTGGAAGAGGACGACGCGCGCCGCGTGGCCCGCGAGCGCGGTTGGCACGTGGCACCCGACTCCGGGCGCGGATGGCGGCGGATGGTCCCCAGCCCACAGCCGCTGCGGATCCTCGAGGTCGACCATGTCCGCCGCCTGGCCGAGGGCGGGGTGCTCGTCATCGCCGCCGGCGGCGGCGGCATCCCGGTGTCCTGGCGCGACGGGCACCTCGTCGGGCTCGACGCGGTCGTCGACAAGGATCGCTGCGCGGCCGAGCTGGCGGTCTCGCTGCAGGCCGACATGCTCGTGCTCGTCACGAGCGTGCCGCGCGTGGAGATCGGCTTCGGGACGCCGGCGTCGCGCGTGGCGCTGCGCCTCACCGTCTCCGATGCGCTGCATCACCTCGGCGAAGGCGAGTTCCCGCCCGGCAGCATGGGCCCCAAGATCGAAGGGGCGGCGCGCTTCGTGGGCGGGGGCGGCAGCGCCGTGATCACCGATTCCGCGCATCTGGCCACCGCCGTGCGCGGCCACCACGGCACCTGGATCGTGCCGGACAGCGACGGGCCCTCGCTCTTCGCGCCCGCGCCGGTGGCGGCATGACGTGGCAGGTCCACACGCTGCCCGATCGCTACGCCGACAGCGTGCGCCTCATGGGCATCGCACGCGCGCTGCGCGATCACGCCGGCGTGTCGGCGTGCGAGGTCGTCATGGGCACTCCCGCCAATCTCAGCGCGCTCGCGGCACTGGGAGCCAGCGCCGAGGCGGGGCCCGGCGACGTGGTCGTCGCCGTCGACGGCGAGGACGGCCTGGGCGACACGGTCCTGGCCGAGGTGCAGCGGCTGCTGGTCGGCGGCGCTGCGCAGAGCGACGAGGGACCGGCGCCGGCGCGCACCCTCGCCGCGGTCGACGCGGCCAACGTCGCGCTCATCTCGGTGCCGGGCGAGTACGCGACGCTCGAGGCTCACCGCGCGCTGACGCGGGGCCTGCACGTCTTCCTCTTCTCCGACCACGTCTCGCTCGAGGACGAGATCGCGCTCAAGCGCCGCGGCGCCGAGCGCGGGCTCCTGGTCATGGGGCCCGAGTGCGGCACCGCGATGCTGGCCGGCATCGGTCTCGGATTCGCGAACGTCGTGCGCCCGGGCCCGGTGGGGGTGGTCGCTGCCGCGGGCACGGGCGCGCAGGAGGTCGCCTGCCTGATCGACGCCGCCGGCAGCGGCGTGTCGCACATCATCGGCGTCGGCGGTCGCGACCTGTCGACCGCGGTGGGCGGCACGATGGTGCGCCAGGGCCTCGCGATGCTGGCGGGCGACGAGCAGACCGAGACGCTGCTGCTCGTGGCCAAGGAGCCCGAGGCGCTCGATGCGCTGGCCGGCGCCGTCCCCGACGGCATGCGAGCCGTCGCGGCGCTCGTGGGCTGGGAGGGCGACCTCGACGGCTGGGAGGTGCATCCGACGCTCGAAGCCGCCGCGCTCGCCGCCGCCGGCGCCGCGGGTGCACCCGACGACGACGGCGGCGCGGTGCAGGCGCGCCCGGGCCGGGTCCTCGGCCTCTTCTCGGGCGGCTCGCTGGCCCACGAGGCCTGCGTCGTGCTCGACCCGCTGCTCGGTGCCGTCGCGACCGAGCCCGAGGCCATCGAGGGGGACGGCCATGTCGTCGTCGACCTCGGGACCGAGCGCTACACGCAGGGGCGCCCGCACCCGATGGTCGACCTGGGCATCCGGCTGCAGCTGCTCGAGGCGGCGGCCGGCGACGGGCGTACCGCATGCGTCCTGCTCGACCTCGTCTGCGGCCACGGCGCGCACGCCGATCCCGCCTCCGAGCTGGCGGGCGCGGTGGCGCGGGCCGCACGCCACGCCGCGGTCGTCGTGCGCGTCTGCGGGACCGACGCCGACCCGCAGGACGCCTCGCGCCAGGCCGCGGCGCTGCGCGATGCCGGCGCGGTCGTCGCGCCGTCCAACGCCGCAGCCGCTCGGCTCGCCGCCAGGGCGATCGCGTGAGGATCGCGATGCTCACCTACTCCGTGCGGCCGCGCGGGGGCGTCGTGCACGCGCTCTCGGTGGCGGGCGCGCTGGCCGGCCGCGGGCACGAAGTCGAGCTGTTCGCGATCGGCCCGCCGGGCACCGGCTTCTTCCGCACGCCCCCCGTCCCGGCGCACGTCGTGGCCCACGTCGCGCCCGACGCACCGTTCGACGAGCGCATCTGCGCGCTGATCGACGCCTATACCGAGGGCCTGCGCGAGCCGCTGCGCGCCGGGGGCTACGACGTCGTGCACGCCCAGGACTGCATCTCGGCCAACGCGGCGCTGACGCTGCGCGAGGACGGCGTCATCGACGCGGTCGTCCGCACCGTCCACCACGTCGACGACTTCCGCTCGCCCTCGCTCATCGCCTGCCAGGAGCGCTCGATCGTCGCCCCCGATCGCGTCCTCGTCGTGTCGACGCCGTGGATCGCGCGGCTGCGCGACGAGTTCGGCATCGAGGCCGAGCTCGTGCCCAACGGCGTCGACAGCGAGCGCTTCCGCCCGCCGCGCGACGCCGCCGAGCGCGCCGCCGCGCGCGAGGCGGCCGGCCTCGACGGCGAGCTGGCCATCCTCACCGTGGGCGGCATCGAGCCGCGCAAGGGCTCGCTGACCCTGCTGCGCGCCTTCGCCGCCGTCCGCCAGGCCCTGCCCGACCGCCGCCCCGTCCTGCTCGTGGCCGGCGGCGCGACGCTCTTCGACCACCGCGACGAGATCGACCGCTTCCACGCGCTCGGCGACGACCTCGACCTCGGCGACTCCGTGCGCGTGCTCGGCCCCGTGACCGACCCCGAGCTCGACAGCCTCTATCGCGCCGCCGACCTCTTCGCGCTGCCGTCGACCAAGGAGGGCTTCGGGCTGGCGGTGCTCGAGGCGCTGGGCGCCGGCGTGCCCGCCGTCGTCTCCGACCTCGACGTCTTCCGGACCTATCTCACCGACGGCGACAGCGCGCTCATGGCGCCGGTCGGCGACCACGCCGCGCTGGCCGACGCGCTCGTGCGCGCGGCCGTCACGCCCGAGCTCGCGGCGCGGTTGCGCGACGGCGGGCGGGCCGTGGCGGCGCGCCACGGCTGGGACGCGGCCGCGGGCGCCCACGAGACGGCCTACGCGCGCTTCATGGCGATGGCGGGGCGTTGATGTCGCTCGAGGTCGTGGCCACGTGGCGGGGAGGCCTCGCCACCGACGTCCGGGCGCGCCAGCACACGATCCGCGTCGACGAGCCCCTGACGTCCGGCGGCGGCGACAGCGGCATGATGCCGACCGAGCTGTTCTGCGCGGCGCTGGCCAGCTGCTTCTGCCTCGCCGTCGGGTTCGCCGCCGGCAAGCGCGACCAGGAGGTGCCAGGCCTCAAGGTGACCGTCACGGCCGAGCGCGTCGAGGGCGAGCTGCGCTACGAGCACTTCGTCGTCACGACCGCAGCCGAGCTCGAACCGGAGGAGCTCGCGCGGCTCGTGCGCCGGGCGCGACCGCTGTGCTGGGTCTCCAACACGCTGGCGAGCGGCGTGAGCGTGGAGTATCTTCACACCACTACCGTCAACGAGCATTTCCGAAAGTAAATGGCCCTCGAGAACGTCTCCGAGCTCAGCCGGGTCCTCGGCCAGCGCCAGCGCCTGGGACTCGTGTTCGCCCGCCACGCCTACGGGATGCGCGCGTGGGTGGACCTCTTCTCCGCCCGCGTGCCCGCGGTCGCCGACCCCGAGGCCAAGGCGCTGCTCGCCCAGCTGGTGGCCGACAACGCTCGGCACATGATGCTCTTCCGCGAGCGGGCGATCGCCCACGGCGTCGACCCCGACGCCTACGACCCCCCGCGCGAGGGCGAGGTCATCTACGAGCGGATCGACGACCTCGCCGGGCTCGGCGAGCTGGCCGGCTACGCGCTCGGGTCGCTGGACCACTTCAGCCAGCTCCTGGCCGTGTACCGGGACGCCGCCGAGGGCGAGGACCGCGCGGCGATCGACGACGTCACGGCCGACGTGCAGGGCATGCTGGTCGCCCTGCGGCCACTTGCCGGCGCCGACGGCGCGCGCCGGGCCGCCGAGGCGCACGAGCTCTACCGCGTCCGCGAGCTGGTCGAGACGCCGCGCTACGCGCATGCCGGCTGAGGCCGCGCTGCCGAGCTTCACCGACCTGCAGCGCGAGCTGTCGCCGATCTCGCCGCGCGCCTGGCGCTTCGCGCTGCTGCGCGCGGGCTCGCGCGCCGGGGCGATGCTCAGCGACGGCCTGCGGATCGGCTATCGCCACGGCTTCGACTCGGGGCCCTTCATGGCCCACGTCTACGCCAACCGGCCCTCGGGGCGCACGATCGTCGGGCGCGCGATCGACCGCCGGCTGCTGGACCGGCGCACGTGCGTGGCCTTCCGCGACATCCGCGCGCTGGCCGAGCGCGCCGTGTTCGAGGCGCTGCGCGCCGAGGGCGCCGAGCACCGCCCGGCGCCGGTCGTCGCCGACCTCGCAGCCGGGCCGGCGCCCTACCTGCTCGCGGCCCTGACGCGCCACACGCGCGCCCGCGCCATCGTGGCCGACACCGATCCCGAGGCGCTCGCGGCCGCCCGCCGCGACGCCGAGGCGCTCGGGGTCGCCGACCGCGTGGAGTTCGTGCAGGCCGACGCCTTCGATCGCGAGGCGCTGCAGCGCCTGCGGCCGTCCCCGGACGTCGTCGTCGAGCTCGGCCTCTACGGCATCTACCACGACGACGCGATGATCGAGCACCACCTCCACGACCTCGCCGCGCTCGTCTCCCCCAGCCAGATCATCTTCAACGTGCAGACGCGCAACCCCGAGATCGAGCACATCGCCCGCGTCTGGGTCAACCAGGAGGGCGGGCGCTGCGTGTGGCGCCTGCGCCCGGTCGAGCAGGTGCTGGAGTGGGCGCGCGACGCGGGCTACGAGCCGGCGACGGTCGAGGCCGACCGCTTCGACATCTACCGCGTCGTGCGGCTCGTGCGCGAGGACGAGGCGGCATGACGGCGCGCCATTGCTCGACGGTGGCGCTCGTCGTCTTCGGGAGAGCGCTCTCGCGATGACCAACGTGCTGACGTGGACCGCGCCCTCAGGCGCCGTGGCGATCGGCTCGCGGCGCCTGGCCGCGCTGCAGGCCAGCCACCACGCGATGTGGAACTACGTCACCTACCGCGACGCCATCGCGCTGGTGGGCGGCAACGCGGACGACCTCTATCCCGAGGGAACCACGCGCCTGCCCGACGACTGGGCCGACCTCGGGTGGCTGACGTGCTTCCACGGCCCGCCCGCCTCGGCCCTGGAGGCGATGCGCGCCGCGCTCGTGCCCGACGCGCTCGACGTCTACCCGCCCGATTTGATCGAGCCGCTGCGCGAGGAGGCGGCGCGCGCGCTCGGCCGCGAGCGCGACGCCAGCTTCGAGGTCGTGGGCACCGAGGGTGCCCAGGCCGGGCTGACGCTGGCGCTGCTGGCCGCGATCGACCCCGGCGACGAGGTCGTCCTCGGCGACCCCGGCTACTTCCACCTGCCCGCCGCCGTGCTCGGGGCCGGCGGCGTCCCGGTGACCGTGGCCATCGGCCCCGGGAGCGGCTATCGCCTCGACCCCGACGTGGTGGCGGCGGCGATCACGCCGCGCACGCGGGCGATCTGCCTCGTCGACCCGAGCAACCCCTACGGCACGCTGGCCACCGACGACGAGGTCGCCGCGCTCACCGCGCTGGCCGAGCGCCACGGGCTGCTGCTCATCCACGACGTCACCCACGGGCTCCTGGCCATCGAGCCCGGTGCGCCGGCGGTCGCCGCGCCCGCCGGCGAGCACGCGGTGGCGACGTTCTCGGTCTCGCACTGCTTCGGCATGGCCGGGGCGCGCATGGGCTTCCTGGGCGGGCCACCGGCCCTCATGCGCGGCTGCCTGCAGCTCAAGGCCGCGCTCACCCGGCTGAACACGAACCTCGTGTCGCAGCGCGGCGCGCTGGCGGCCCTGCGCGACCGCGCCTACCGCAACAGCGCCGAGACGGCGATCCGCGCCAATCTCGCCCACCTCGAGCAGACGCTGGCCGGGATCGACGGCCTGGCGCTCGCCGTGGCGCCTCGTCGCGGCCTGGCGTGCGCGCTCGAGCTCGACGACGAGGGGCCGACGGCTCAGGAGCTGATGGTCGCGCTGTTCGCGCGCCAGGTCGCCGTCTATCCCGGCGATGGGCTGGGCGAGCAGCGCGCCGCCACGACGATGCGCCTGAACCTCTCGGGCCCGCGCTGGGCGATGGAGCACCTGCGCGGCGTGCTCGGCGAGGCGCTCGACGAGGCGGCGTCAGGGCGCTGGCGCGAGCCGGTCGCCACGCTGCTCGAGGGCAAGGGCACCGCCCGCGCGACCGTGCTGGCCGAAAGGGTGCGGCGAGGCCGATGACGACGGCCGAGCTCATGGCCGCGCACGGATCCCCGCTCTGGCTCGTCGACCTCGATCGCGTCCGCACCCGCCTGCGCGAGTTCCGCGGCGCGTGGATGCGGGCTTGGCCGGATGTCGAGGTCGCCTACTCCTACAAGACCAACCGGCTGCCGGCCATCCTGCTCACGCTGGCCGCCGAGGGCGCCGGCCACGAGGTGGTGTGCGAGGCCGAGTACGCGCTGGCGCGCGACGCGATCGGCGCGCGGGGGCCCGACCTGATCGTCAACGGCCCCGTCAAGCCCGATGCGCTGCTCGAGCGCGCCGCGGCCGACGGCGCGCTGGTCGTCGTCGACTCCGAGCCCGAGCTGGCGCGGGCCGCGCGCGCCGGCGTCGAACGGGTCGGCCTGCGCGTCGCGCTGCCCGGGATCGGCGTCGAGCCGACGCGCTTCGGCATCGCGCCCGGGCTGGTGCCCGACGCCGCCGCCCGCGCTCGTGAGCTGGGCCTGGAGGTCGAGGCGCTGAGCGCGCACCTCGTCTCCACCGGCTTCGACCAGCCGCTCTCGGCAGCCCCGCGCCTCGGCGCGGCGATCACCGTGCAGTGGCCGCCCGCGCCCGGCGGGCACGCAGCGGCGGCCGAGCACCTGGCGCGCCTGGCCGTCGGCCTCGGCGTGGGCGCGATCGACCTCGGCGGCGGCTTCCCGGCAGCGCCGGCCGTCGCCGCGCACGCGGCCGCCGTCGCGGGAGCCCTGCGCTCCCACGGCTTTGCCGGGCGCCTGATCCTCGAGCCGGGCCGCGCCCTGGTCACCGACGCGGTGGCGCTCGCGTTGACCGTGGTCGCGGTCAAGCAACTGGACGAGGGCACGCGCTGCGTCGTCGGCGACGCGGGTACGAACCTGCTGCCCGGCGCGCTGTGGTCCTGGCCGCGGATCGAGGCCGTCGACGCCGGCGAGCGGCCGACGGCGTCCGCGCTCGTCAGCGGTCCGCTGTGCCTGAACGTCGACGTCCTGCACCCGGCGGCACAGCTGCCCGAGGTGGCGCCGGGCGACGCGCTGCTCGTGCGCGACGCCGGCGCCTATCAGCAGGCGCAATCGACGCGCTTCGGCGACCTGCGCCCCGCCGTGGTCGCGCACGACGACGGCCGCTGGCGGCTCTGCCAGCGGCGTGAGACACTCGACGATCTGCTGGCCGGCGACCACGACGTGGTCCTTGCCCCGGCCGGCTCTGAGGAGGAACGGCCATGACTGAACGGCTCATCGTCATCGGCGGCGGGGGCGCGGGCATCTCCGCCGCGACCACCGCCAAGCGCGTCGACCCCGACCTGAAGGTCTCGCTCTACACCGAGTTCGAGGACATCGCCTACTCCCCGTGCGGCATCCCGTTCGTCTACGGCGGCGAGATCCCGCGTTTCGAGGACCTCTTCCTCTCGACTGTCGACCGCTACGTCTCCGACGGCCTGGACATGCGGATGGAGACGGTCGTCACCGACATCGACCTCGACCGCGGCACCATCACCGCGCGCAACCAGCACGAGGGGTTCGACAAGCTGATCCTCGCCACCGGCTTCGTGTGGGAGAAGCCGGACGTGCCGGGCGCGAACCTCGAGGGCCTGCACTACATCAAGAACATCCGCAAGGCGATGGAGTTCGACAAGGTCCTCGAGACGGTCAAGACGGTCGCCGTGGTCGGCGCCACGCCGCTCGGCGTCGAGATGGCGGGCAACCTCGGCCAGCGCGGCCTCGAGGTCCACTTCATCGACGAGGGCCCATGGGTGCTGCACGAGGTGCTCGACCCCGACGTGGCCGAGCCCGTCCACGAGTCGCTGACCAAGCGCGGCGTCACCCTGCACCTCGGGACCGCCGTCGAGGGCTTCGTCGGCGAGGACCGCGTGCGCGCGGTGGCGACCTCACAGGGCGAGATCGCCTGCGACGTGGTCATCGTCTGCCTGCACAAGGTGCCCAACACGGCGCTGGCCGCCGCGGCCGGGCTGACGGTCGGCACGACGGGCGGCCTCGTCGTCGACGACCACATGCGTACGGGCAGGGACGGCGTGTGGGCCGCGGGCGACGTCATCGAGGTCCCCCACGGGCTGACGATGATCCCCATCCGGGGGCTGACCGGCTCGCACGCCTACGCCCAGGGCCGCACGGCCGGTGCCAACGCCGCAGGCGACGACCGCACCTACGACCCCGTCTGGGTGCCGTGGGGGCTGGTCGCCGGCGAGTACACCATCGGCGGCTTCTCGCTGGGCGAGACCTTGGCCGGCGCCATGGGCATGCCCTACGTGCTGGCCAAGGGCGTCGGCGTCTCGCGTGCCCGTTACTTCCCCGGGGCGACGCGCACGCACGTCAAGCTCTTGGCCGAGCCCGGGACGCTGAAGCTCATCGGCGGCCAGGTCCACGGTGGCGAGGGCGTCAAGGAGCGCTGCGACTTCCTGGCCTTCGCGGCCAAGCGCGGAGCGACGCTCGAGGACTTCGCGTGGATGGAGAACATCTACTCGCCCCCGATCGGGGCGCTGTTCGAGCCGATCGCGATCGCCGCGCAGAACGGGCTGGCCGAGCTGCGCAAGCAGGCGTCCGCGCAGGCGGCGGCGAGCCCGCCCTCGGCCGTGCCGGCATGACCAGGCTCGCGACCGAGCGCGCGCGCCTGCGCGAGCAGGCCGAGCACCACCTGCGGATCGCCGCCATGGAGGACCTGCGCCGACGCCACCCGCAGGCCACCACGGCGCCTCACAAGCCACGCGGCGGGTACTTCTGGCGCCTCGTCTTCGTGCCCCTCTACCGGCGGGTGCCGTGGGAGGCCAAGCAGAAGGCGATGCGCGCGCTGCGCATGACGGCCGAGTCCAATGGCTGGACGCCGCCGGCGCGGGAGCCGGGCAGGCCCTGGCGCCCGCCTCAGCGGTAGCGCCTGACCACTGCGCGGAACGCCCGCGCGGCGGGCTTGTCGACCACGCTGCCGTCGGGCCGCTGGGTGCGCAGGCCCGAGTAGTCGAACGAGTTCGGCGAGTCGCGGTCGATCGTGACCCACGTGTACCAGTAGATGCGCTCCAGGCGCAGGGCCCGGCGGGCGCGGACGAAGAGCGCGTAGGCCTCGCGCAGGCGCAGGGCCTGCCCGGACTCGGTCGTCTCCCAGTTCTGGGTCAGGTTCTGCTTGTGGCCCTTGGCCGAGGACCACGTGAGCTCGGTGAGCCAGATCGGCGTGCGCGAAGCACCATGGCGGTCGAGGACGTCGCGGTTGAGGCGGACGATCTTCACGCTGTTCGATGGCCGGCCGCTGAACGGGTGCACCGCCGCGACGTCGAAGCGCAGCTTCGCGCCCCCCTTGGCGAACAGCCGCTCGAGATCGCGCCACGAGAAGTTGGCGAGGCCGGCCATGACCACCGTCGCCTTCGGGTCGGCCTGCTTGAGCGCCGCGTCGGCGGCGTTGAGCAGGCGCGCGTAGCCGCGCATGAACGGCTGCTCGGTCCAGTAGACGGCGAGGTTGGGCTCGTTCCACACCTGCCAGGCACGTACGGGCCGCGCGGCGACCTCGGGGTGCTCGGCCCACAGCGACCCGCCTGGGCCGTAGCGGGCGACGAGGACCTTGGCGAAGGCCGCGTAGTCGGCGGGGTCGCGCGGCGAGGAGAACGGCTGGCCCGGGTGGCGGGCGGCCCACGCCGGCGAGCGCACGATCAGGGCCAGCACGTCGATCTTCGCGCGGGCCGCCGCGAGCACCTTGCGGTCGGTGAGCGCGAAGTCGTACTGGCCCCTCTGAGGCTCGATGAGGTCCCACGCGAACTCCATGCGCTCGGACTCCACGCCGGCGCTGTGCATGGCCGCCGACTCGGCGTCGAGCGCGAAGGCGGGCGCGTCGAGCGGCCCGTTGGCCATGACGCCGAAGAAGTCGCGCGGGACGCGCGCCGCCGCCCCGGCCGGAAGGCACAGGGCGGCGAGGACGGCGGCCAGGAGCGCTCGGCGCATCGGGGAAGCCTAGGCGAGGGCCTCCCTATGCCGTGTCACCCGGGGCGCGCAGGCCAAAGCGCTCGATGAGGCCGGGGATGGTGTCGGGCTGCATCTCCAGGCCGTAGCGCTCGCAGAGCTCGGCGAGCGCGTGCGGATCGGCGTTCACCGCACCGCCGAGGTCGACGAGCTCGTCGAAGAAGCGCTCGAACCCCGACGGGGCGATGATCTCGAGGATCCGCGCGGGCTCGTCGCCGGCGTTCCAGAAGGTGTGCCACTGGTTGCGCGGCTTGAAGATCAGGTCGCCTGGCCCCGCGATGAGCACCTCGTCACCGAGCAGGGCGCCGACCTTGCCCTCGAGCACGTAGCTGTACTCGTCCTCGCGCAGGTGGCGGTGCAGCGGCGCGGCCAGCGCGCGCGGCGGCATCGGGTGCTCGACGAGCGAGAAGCGGCCCTCGGTCTCGTCGCCGTCGATCATGAAGCGCACCCCGATCATGCCGAGGCTCCCGGCCTTGCCGTCGGCCGGCCCGACCACCTTGGCTCCCGTCGTCTGCAGCATCATCATGTCCTTTCATCGAACAGTAGTGTCGCGGCAATGTAGCCGTGTCCGCTCCGTGTGTCAATATTCATTGGACATCTATGGCTGACGAAAAGCGCCCATACCGGATGAAGCGCCGAGCCGAGCTCGAGGAGCTCACGCGCCGGCGCATCACCGAGAGCGCGGTCGCCCTGCACGGAACGCTCGGGCCGGCGCGGACCTCGATCAGCGCCCTGGCCGAGCACGCCGGCGTGCGGCGCTCGACGGTCTACCGCCACTTCCCCGACGAGGCGTCGCTGTTCGCGGCGTGCAACGCGCATTGGATGGCGGAGAACCCGGTGCCCGACATCGGGGCCTGGGCGGCGATCGAGGATCCCAGCGCGCGCCTGCGCGCGGCGCTCGACGCGCTCTACCCCTACTACCGCAGCACGGCGCGCATGATGGAGAACCTCATCCGCGACGAGCCCGTGTCGGAGGTCGTGCGCGAGAACTTCGCCGGCTATCGCGGGTATCTCGCCGCCGCCCGCGAGGAGCTCGTGCGCGGCCGGCGGTCGCGCGGTCGCGCGCGCTCGCGCGAGCGCGCCGCGATCGGCCACGCGCTCGCGTTCGGGACGTGGCGCTCGCTCGCGCTGGACGAGGGCCTCGACGACGCCCAGGCCGCCGAGCTCATGGTGCGGCTGGTGGACTGCGAGCGATGAGCGCGTCAACGCCCGCACGGCTGGTCACGATCCCGATCAGCCACTACTGCGAGAAGGCCCGCTGGGCCCTGGACCGCGCGGGGATCCCGTACCGCGAGGAGCGTCACGTCCAGGTCATCCACCGGGTCGCCTCGCGCCGGGCGGGCGGCGGCGGCACCGTTCCCGTGCTGGTGACGCCCGAGGGCGTGTTCGCGGAGTCGGCGGACATCCTCGCCTACGCCGACCGCCACGGCGCCCGGCTGTACCCGGAGGCGCTGCGCGACGAGGTGATGGCGCTCGAGCGGGACTTCGACGCCGACCTCGGCCCCGAGGGCCGACGCTGGATGTACTTCCATCTGCTGCCCCGCAAGGACCTCGGGGTCGCGTACAACTGCGCGGGCGTGCCGGCCTGGGAGCGGCGCGCGTTCCCGGTGATGCTCGGCGCGATGTCGGGCTACATCCGCCGGCTGTTCGCGATCGGGCCGGAGACCGGGACGCAGGCCGGCGCGGCGGTCCAGCGCACGTTCGACGCGGTCGCCGCGCGGCTGGACGACGGGCGCCGCTACCTGTGCGGCCAGGACTTCACGGCGGCCGACCTCGCCTTCGCCGCCCTGGCCGCCCCCGCCATCGTGCCGCCCGAGTACGGCGTCGCACTCCCCCAGCCCGACGAGCTGCCGCCCGACATGGCCGCCGGCGTGCGCACCTTCCGCGCCCATCCGGCCGGCGCCTTCGCCTGCCGGCTCTTCCGCGAGCAGCGCTAGGCGCTCTCGCTGGCCATCAGCCGCGTCATGACGGGCCCGTTGGCGCCCTCGACCGGCTCCTCGTAGAGCACGGTGGCCGTGCCGCCGGGATCGAGCGCCGCGGCGGCCCGCGACGGGGCCGCCACCGTCGCCTGGCCCTGCCGATGGTCCCGTCGCTCCCGTCCGAGCCCATGGCGACCGCCGGCCCGCTCGAGGCCGCATCGTCGACGGTCACCGGGGTCGAGAACGCGCCGCCGGCGCTGCGGCGGGCGGTGGAGATCGAGCCACGCAGGTTGAGGTGGATCTTGGCCGTGGCGCTGCGGGGTTGCGGGCCCCGCGACCGGGACGCCGCCGAATCGAGCGGACCGCGAAGATGCGCGGCATGCGCGTCATCGCCCTGGAAGAGCACTTCTGGACCCCCGCCATCGCCGAGGCCATCGGGGCCCTGCGCAATCCCGACACCGCCGCAGCGGCGTCGCCGCTGGCGGCCAACCTGCTCGATCTCGGCGAGCAGCGGCTGGCGGCCATGGACGCCGCCGGCATCGACCTGCAGGTCATCAGCCACACGACGCCGGGCGTCCAGCACCTCGACGACTCCGAGACCGCCGTGACCCTCGCGCGCGAGGCCAACGACGAGCTCGCCCGCGCCGTGGACGAGCACCCCGAACGCTTCGCGGCCTTCGCCACGCTGCCGACGCCCGACCCGGGCGCGGCGGCGGACGAGCTCGAGCGCGCCGTGGGCGAGCTCGGCATGAAGGGCGCGATGGTCAACGGCCACACCGGGGGGCGCTTCCTCGACGACCCGACCTTCGACGTTCTGCTCGCGCGCTTCGAGCGCCTCGGCGTGCCGCTGTACCTGCACCCCGCCGAGCCCGTGCCGGCGGTCCGCGACGCCTACTACGCGGGCTTCAACCCGGCGGTCTCGTGGTTCCTGGGCGCGGCCGCCTGGGGCTGGCACGCGGAGACCGGCCTGCACGTCCTGCGCATGGTCCTCGGCGGCGTGTTCGATCGCCATCCCCGGCTGCGGCTGGTGGTCGGCCACATGGGCGAGATGCTCCCCTTCATGCTGGCGCGCATCGACGACAACCTGCCGCCCAAGGTGACCGGCCTCGACCGCTTGCCGTCCGAGTACATCCTCGACAACGTCCACATCACCACGAGCGGCCTCTTCACCCTGCCGCCGCTGCTGTGCGCGCTGATGGTCTTCGGCGCCGAGCGCGTCCTCTTCTCGGTCGACTGGCCCTATGCCCCCAACGAGGACGGCCGGCGCCTGCTCGAGACCGCGCCGCTGAGCCCCGACGACCTCGAGCGGATCGCGCACGGCAACGCGGAGCGCCTGCTCGGACTACCGGGGTAGCGGCCGGCGTCGCGCGCGGAGCGGCTCACAGTCTCGTCCGCGAGACACGCGCGGACGCGCTAGCCGCCCGCAGCGGCGTAGACCTCGTCGAGCAGCGCCGCGCGGTCGGGCAGGTCGTAGTTCTCGGCCAGGTAGCGGTCGGTCTCGTCGCGCGCGGTGCCCGAAAGGGCCATGTCGAGCGCGACGATGCGAGCGGCGGCGCTGTCGCCGTTCTTGGGCGCGGGGGAAGCGACGGGGTCGGGCGCGGCGACCGCGGCCGGCGGCTCGGGCTCGGCCGGCAGCGGCGGGCGGCGCCGGCGCGGGGGGCGGCTCAGGCGGCGGTGCGACGGCGCGCGGCTCGGGCAGCACCTGCGCGGGCGCCGTCGCCGCGCTCGCGGCGGACAGCGCATCGGTGCCGGACTGCAGATCGCCGAGGTCGCCGCGCAGGCGGTCGGCGCCCTCGCGCAGATCGATGACGAGCTGCGTCATGTCGCGCTCCATCTGCTCGATGCGCTCGCGCAGGCGGTCGGCCGCCGCGGTCACGTTCGCGACGTGCTGGTGAGCCTCGGCCTGCGCGGCGTCGCGGATCTCCTGGGCGCCCCGCTCGGCGGCCTCGACGATCGCCTTGACCTGCTCGCCGGCCTGCGCGGACAGCGGCGCCGGGGCGGCCGCCTGGCGGCGCATCTCGTCGACCTCGTCGGCGATCCGGTCGAGATGGGCGTCGACCGCGGCGGGGTCGTAACCCCGGCGATTGCTGGGGAAGTCGTCCCGCATGATCGTCCGCCGATCCAGGGCCACGGTCGGCTCAGCCTAGCGCGTAGCCGCCCGCGACCTGCCTGATCAGGCCGTCGCGCAAGAGGCCCTGCAAGGCGGGCTGCAGGCGGTCGGCCGCGACGTCGCGCGGCACGCCCTCGCCGGCCGCCAGCGCGGCCACAACGCGGCCGCGGACCCAGCGATTGGAGTCCTCGAAGCGCTCGCGCGCCCGCGTGCGCGGAGGCGGTGCCTCCGGGCCCTCGCAGCCGGCGCGCAGCGGGCACGCGCCGCAGCGCGGCGCCCGCGCGGTGCACACCGTCGCCCCCAGCTCCATGGTCGCCTGGTTGAACTCGGCCGCCCGCCCCGGCGGGGGCTCCAGCGCCGCCCCCAGCCGCGCGAACAGCCGCCGCGCGTTGGTGTCGAGCGCGACCTCCTGGCGGCCGAAGGCGAACGAGCCGACCGCCGCCGCCGTGTAGGGCCCGACGCCGGGCAGCTCCTCAAGGCGCTCGGGCCACCCGTCGCGGGCCACCGCCCGCGCCGCCTCCCACAGCCGCACCGCGCGGCGGTTGTAGCCGAGGCCGACCCACTCGCGCAGCACGTCCTCGAGCGTCGCGGCCGCCAGCGCGCCGGCGGTCGGCCACCGCGCCAACCACGCCTCGTAGCGCGGGACCACCCGCGCGACCTGCGTCTGCTGGAGCATGACCTCCGAGACGAGGATCGCGTAGGGGTCGCGGGTGTACCGCCACGGCAGGTCGCGGCGCTCGCGCGCGTACCAGCGCAGCAGCATCGCGGTCGGGTCGGCGGCCATCGCGGCGAAGTACAGCGCATCCCCGCCCGCACAAAGCTTTCAGGTATCTCTTAGGTCGCTCTTGGGAACGTGGCGGATCCTGCGTGGGTGCCGCCGTCTCGCCGCCCCGCCCTCGTCGCCGCCCTCGCGGCACTGCTCGCCCTCACCGCCCCAGCCGGGGCCGGCGCCTCCTCCTGGGCCACGACCAGCACCAACTGGGCCGGCTACGCCGCCAGCAGGCCCGGGGTCGGCTTCCGGCACGTGAGCGGCACCTGGGTCGCGCCCGCCGCGCACTGCGGCTCGGGCACCCGCCGCTACTCGGCGGCCTGGCTCGGCCTCGGCGGCCTGCACACCACGTCCAGGGCACTCGAGCAGGTCGGCACCGAGGCCGACTGCGCCGGCGGCAAGGGCTACTACTCGGCCTGGTACGAGCTCGTCCCGGCCGCGCCCGTCAGGCTCGCCCTCACCGTGCGCCCCGGCGACACGATGTCGGCCGCCGTCACCGTCTCCGGGCACCTGGTGAAGCTCTTCATCGCCGACCGCACGCAGGGGACCTCGTTCTCCAAGCAGCTGCGCGTCGACCAGGTCGACGTCAGCTCGGCCGAGTGGATCGTCGAGGCCCCGTCGGCGTGCGTCGACAACGGGGGCTGCCGGGCGCTGCCGCTGGCCGACTTCGGGACCACGAGCTTCGCAAACGCCGGGACGACGAGCGCGACCGGGCACACCGGCACGATCACCGACCCCGCATGGTCGGCGGTCGCCATCAGCGCTGTCCCCCCGCCCGCGGGGCCTGCGCTTCTCGACCGACGAAGGGTCGGGCACCGCCACGCCGGCGGGCCTGACGCCGGCCGGCGACGGCTTCGCGGTCAGCTATCAGGCCCCCGGGGACGTCGCGCCCGTGGCGCCGCCCGCGACCTGACGGCGGGCGGCCGGCGACCGGTCGGCATCGGCCGCGAGGAGGACGGCGGATCCGCCTGACGGCCGACGACAAACGCCCGGAGCCCGCCTACCTTGCACGTCCGGTTCGCAGCAGCCAACCACGCCAAGGAGCTCCACACCCCGATGCCCATCACCGTCGGCGACACCGTCCCACCCATCCAGGCCCCGACCTACCTCCGCGGGCGGCGCAACGCCCCGCTCATGGGTCCGGTGGACCATCGCGGGCGCTGGGTCGTCCTGGTCTTCTATCCCCGCGACTTCACCTTCGTCTGCCCGACCGAGCTCGCCGAGCTGGCCGACCTCACCCCCGCCTTCATGGACGAGGACGCCGCCGTCATGGCCGTCTCGACGGACAGCTGGTTCTCGCACCGGCGCTGGTTCGAGGACGACCCGATGCTGGCCGGCGTCCTCTACCCCGTCCTCGCCGACACCGCGCACGAGCTCGCCCGGGCCTTCGGCGTCCTCGAGCCCGACGGCACCTGCCGGCGCGGGACCTTCGTCATCGACCCCGAGGGCATCGTCCGCCACGCGACGATCAGCGACGGGTCGGTCGGCCGCTCGGCCGCCGAGACGCTGCGCGTCACCCGCGCGCTGCGCACCGGCGAGCTGTGCCCGGCGAGCTGGCAGCCCGGCCAGCCGTACCTGCTCGCGGCCTGAGGGGGGGTCCGCGGTGCCCTGGCCGCCGCTCGCGGCCAGGGCACCGAGGGAACGCGGGTGAGCTGACCCCGGACAGCGCCCGGCGCCGGCGACCGGCCCTAGGAAGCCGGCGCCTCGTACTCCCGCATCGCCACGAGCTCGCGGCGCAGCTCGCGGATCTCGTCGCGCAGGCGGGCGGCGTACTCGAAGCGCAGGTCGTCGGCCGCCGCGAGCATCTCCTCCTCGAGCTCGATGATCGTCTTCTCGATCTCGCTGAGGGACATGTCCTTCGCCTTGGCCCGGCCGCGCTCCGAGCGCCGGCGGCCCTTGGGCGTCTTGCCCTCGGCCTGCAGGAACTCGGCGATGTCGCTGATGCCCTTGACGATCGTCGCGGCCGTGATCCCGTGCTCCTCGTTGTAGGCGAGCTGGATCGCGCGCCGGCGCTCGGTCTCGCCGATCGCCGCGCGCATGGCCGCGGTCTCCTTGTCGGCGTACATGAGCACGGTGCCCTCGATGTTGCGCGCCGCGCGGCCGATGGTCTGGATGAGCGACGTCTCGCCGCGCAGGAAGCCCTCCTTGTCGGCGTCGAGGATCGCCACGAGCGAGACCTCGGGCAGGTCGAGCCCCTCGCGCAGGAGGTTGACCCCGACGAGGACGTCGTACTCGCCCAGGCGCAGGTCGCGGATGATCTGGATGCGCTCGAGCGTGTCGACCTCCGAGTGCAGGTAGCGGACCTTGAAGCCCATCTCCAGCAGGTAGTCGGTGAGGTCCTCGCTCATCTTCTTGGTCAGCGTGGTCACGAGGACGCGCTCGTTGCGCTCGACGCGCAGACGGCACTCGTTCATGAGGTCGTCGATCTGGTTGCGCGTCTCGCGCACCTCGACGTGTGGATCGACGACGCCGGTCGGGCGGACGATCTGCTCGACCACGCGGGCCGAGTGCGAGCGCTCGTAGTCGCCCGGCGTGGCCGACACGAAGACCATCTGCGGCGTGATGGTCAGGAACTCGTCGAAGGTCTGCGGGCGGTTGTCGAGCGCGCTCGGCAGCCGGAAGCCGTAGTCGACGAGCGTCTGCTTGCGCGAGCGGTCGCCCTCGTGCATGCCGCCGATCTGCGGCACGGTCTGATGGGACTCGTCGATGAAGCAGAGGAAGTCGTCGGGGTAGTAGTCGAGCAGGCAGTAGGGCCGATCGCCCGGGCTGCGCCCGTCGAGGATGCGCGAGTAGTTCTCGATGCCGTTGCAGAAGCCCATCTCGCGCAGCATCTCCATGTCGTACTGCGTGCGCTGGCGCAGGCGGTGGCTCTCGAGCAGCTTGCCCTCGGCCTCGAGCTCGGTGCAGCGCGCGTTGAGCTCGCGCCCGATCTCCTCGACGGCCGCCTCGACCGTGCCCTCGCGGACGTTGTAGTGCGTCGCCGGCCAGATCGCGACGTGCTCGAGGTCGTCCTCGATGAGCTCGCCCGTGAGCGGATCGAAATGCTGCAGGCGCTCGATCTCGTCGCCGAACAGCGTGGCCCGATAGGCGGACTCCGCGTAGGCCGGGAAGATCTCCAGCGCCTCGCCGCGCACGCGGAAGCTGCCGCGGCCCAGGGCCTGGTCGTTGCGCGAGTACTGGATCGAGACGAGCTTGCGCAGCAGCTTGTCGCGATCGATCATGTCGCCCTTGCGCAGGACCTGCAGGTTGTCGTCGTAGGTCTGGGGCGAGCCGAGGCCGAAGATGGCCGAGACGCTGGCCACGATGATCACGTCGCGGCGCGCGAAGAGCGCGGCCGTGGCGGCGTGGCGCAGCCGGTCGACCTCCTGGTTGATGGCCGAGTCCTTCTCGATGTAGAGGTCCTTGGAGGGTACGTAGGCCTCGGGCTGGTAGTAGTCGTAGTACGAGACGAAGTACTCGACCGCGTTGTCCGGGAAGAAGGTCCGGAACTCGTTGCACAGCTGGGCCGCCAGCGTCTTGTTGTGGGCGAGGACGAGCGAGGGCTTCTGCACCCGCTCGATGACGCCGGCCATGGTCATCGTCTTGCCCGTGCCGGTGGCGCCCAGGAGCGTCACATAGCGCTCGCCGGCGTCGACGCCCTCGGCGATGCCGTCGATCGCCTTGGGCTGATCGGCGGCGGGAGTGAAGATGGGATCCAGCCGAAACTCGGGCACGAACCCCAAGACGTTAGCGACCCGATCGGACGGACCGTCCGACGCTGCGTCGAAGCGCGGTTTGCCCGATTCGCAGGCCGGGCATGCGGGCACCTATGGCCACCGCCACCCGCCCCGGGCCCTTCGCCCGCAAATCCCACGACGTCCTCGTCCGCGACGCCACGGCCGACCCGGAGCACGGGCTCAAGCGGTCGGTGGGGGTCCTCGACCTCACGGCGCTGGGGATCGGCGCGGTCATCGGCACCGGGATCTTCGTCATCATCGGCGAGGCGATCGGCACCGCAGGCCCGTCGATCATCTTCTCCTTCGCCCTCGCGGGCGTGACGTGCCTGTTCTCGGCCTTCTCCTACGCCGAACTGGCCTCGTCGATCCCGGTCTCGGGCAGTGCGTACACCTACGGCTACGCGACCCTGGGCGAGCTGGTCGCGTGGATCATCGGCTGGGACCTGATCCTCGAGTACGGCGTGGCGGTGGCGGCGGTCGCCGTGGGCTGGGGCGGCTACCTGAAGTCGCTGCTGGACTCGCTGTTCGGCATCACGATCCCGGAGTCGATCGCCGGGCCGCCCGGCGAGGGCGGCACCGCGAACCTGCCCGCCGTCTTCCTCGTGCTCGCCGTGTCGGCGCTGCTCATCTACGGCGTCCGCGAGAGCGCGCGGACGAACACCTTCATGGTCATCACGAAGGTCGCCATCCTCATCTTCTTCGTCGTCGTCGGCGTGGGCTCGATCAACGGCGACAACTTCTCGCCCTGGGCTCCGCACGGGTTCAGCGGGACGGTCGACGCGGCCGCACTGATCTTCTTCGCCTACATCGGCTTCGACGCCATCTCGACCTCCGGCGAGGAGGCCGAGAACCCCAGCCGCGACCTGCCCTTCGCGATCATCGGGGCGCTGCTGATCTGCACGCTGCTCTACATCCTCGTCGCCGTCGTTACGGTCGGGCTGGCTCCGGCGAGCAAGCTGGCCAACTCGGACGCCCCCCTGGCCACCGCGTTGCAGACGGGCGCCGGGATCGGCAGCTGGGCGGCCGACATCCTCTCGGTGGGAGCGCTGATCGCCATCACGAGCGTGACCCTCACCGTCCTCTACGGCCAGACGCGGATCATGTTCGCCATGAGCCGCGACGGCCTCGTGCCCCGCTGGGTGGGCAAGCTCAGCCCGCGCCAGACGCCCGCGCTCATCACGGCGACGTTCGGCCTGCTGGTGGCCGTCATCGCCGCCTTCGTGCCGCTGACCGAGATCGCCAAGCTGGTCAACATCGGCACGCTGTTCGCCTTCCTGATCGTCAACATCGGCGTCATCGTCCTGCGCCGCACCGCGCCCGACATGGAGCGCTCCTTCCGCGTGCCGCTCGTGCCGTGGTTCCCGCTCATCGGCAGCGCGCTGTGCATCTACCTGATGACGAAGCTCGAGGGCGTGACCTGGCTGCGGTTCTTCGCCTGGCTCCTCATCGGCCTCGTCATCTACTTCGCGTATGGCCGTACGCACTCGCGACTGCAGCGCGGCGAGGAGCCGCCCCCGGCGCACGAGGCCGATCCCGCGGCGGTGTAGCCGCGGCCAGAACCGAGCGTAGGCATGGAGTTCGAAGTCCGTCGAACACCGTGTACACTGAGGAGCGATGGGAGACCTGTTCCAGCCGAGGCGCGGCGAGCTCGACCTCACCGCGGTCATGCACGCCCTGAGCGATCCGGCCCGGCGCAAGGTCGTGGCCGCGCTGGCCGTGGAGGGCGAGCGCGCCTGCGGGACCTTCGAGCTGGGGGTCACCAAGGCCACCGCGTCGCATCACTTCAAGGTCCTGCGCGAGGCGGGCATCACCCTGACCCGCATCGACGGCGCCCACCGCTTCCTCACACTGCGCCGCGACGATCTCGACGCGCGCTTCCCCGGCCTGCTCGACGCCGTCCTGGCGGCCGAGCCGGCCGGCGCGCTCGCCTAGAGCGAAAAGCATCACTCTGCGGTTGACGCGATCACGAGGCGCGCGCGATGCTTGCGCCTTCCGTCCAATGCCACGAAAGGGGCAGGATCGAGATGGCCGACAGGGTGCTGATCAACCTGGCGACGGGGCTCGAGGACGCAGAGCGCGTGACCGTCGCCTTCCTGGTCGCCGATGCCGCGCTCGAGCGCGGGCGCGAGGTGGCGGTCTTCCTGACCAAGGAGGCCGTCCGCCTGGCCGAGCCGGGTCACGCGGTGGGCATCGCGTGCGAGGGCTGCCCGCCGCTGGAACGGGTCTTCGCGCAGTTCGGGGAGGGCGGCGGAGAGCTGCTGGCGTGCCCGTTCTGCGTCAGCGCGCGCCGGCTCGACCCCGATGGCTTCGTGCCCAACGCCCGCGTGGCCGGCGCCACGCCGATGTTCGACTGGCTGGGCGACGAGGGCGGCCAGGTCTTCAGCTACTGACCGCTCTCCCGCGGCGCGTATCGGTGGTGGAGCATCAGCGCGTTGCCGTCGGGATCGGCGAAGAAGGCCATGTGGCAGACGCCGGTGTCGAACGTGTCGCCGGCGAAGGTCACGCCGCGAGCGGTCAGCGTCGCGCGCGCCTGCTCGACGTCGTCGACGTGGAGGGCGATGACGTTGGCGTTGGGCGTGAAGGACCCGATGCCCATGCGCTCGGGGTCGAGGACGTTCAGCGTGACGGTGCCGGTCTCGAACTCGGCGTGGTTGCGCTCCGGGCGGTAGGCCGAGCGCTCGAGGCCGAGCGTCTGCTCGTAGAAGGCGACGGAGCGCTCGAGATCGCGGGTGGGCACGGAGACGAAGTCGACTCCGGTGACGACTCTGGCGGCCTGATCGGTGGTCATGCCTCGACTCTAGCCAAGGGCGCCGCGCGGGCTAGATGCCGAGCTGCGCGGCGTAGGACCTGCGGTACTGCCCGCGGACCGTGAGCACGCGCCGCACGTAGGCGCGCGTCTCGGAGTACGGGATCGCGGTGATGGTCAGGGCGCGCTCGTGCGCCTTGGCCTCCGCGATCCAGCGGTCCACGTTGCCCTCGCCGGCGTTGTAGGCCGCGAGTGCGAAGTCGACGTTCCCGTCGTAGCGGCGCAACAGATAGCGCAGGTAATAGGCGCCGTAGGCGATGTTGACCTGGGGCGTTCCGAGATCGTCGACGACGAACTGCGTGCCACCCGATTTGTGCGCTATGTACCGCGCCGTGGCCGGCGTGAGCTGCATGAGGCCCTGTGCGCCCGCGGCCGACACCTGGCCGTCGCGGAAGTGCGACTCGGCGTAGATCACGCCGGCGATGAGGGCCGGGTCGAGGCCCTTGTCCCTCGCCTGCTGGCGGATGATGTCCTCGTGGCGCAGCGGGAGGGTGATCTCGCGCACGGCATGGTGGAACTGCGGCCACACGAGGACGATCGCCATCGCCACCAGCAGCGCGGCCCCGACCGCCAGGGCGATCCGGCGGCGCAGCACGGCGCGCCGGCGGGCGGCCGCCCGGCGTGCGGGCGCGCTCGGGCGGCGGCGGGTGGCGGTATGGGGATGGGTGCTCATCGCGAGGGGGCGTCCAGCTTCTCAAGGACCGCGGCCAGCGCAAGCTCCAGCTGCTCGACAGTTCCGCTGTTTGCGACCACGTACGTCGCCCTGGCCGCTTTCTCCTCCTGCGAAAGTTGGCGCGCGGACCGCTCGTCGATCGCGTGGTGGCCACGCGCGGCGGCGCGCTCGGCGCGCACGTTCTCGTCGGCGACGACCGCGATGGTGGCGTCGTAGGCGCCTTCCAGGCCGGCCTCGAAGAGCAGCGGGGTCTCCACGACGGCGGCGCGCGGCGGCGGGTCCTCGTCGTCGAGCGCGGCGCGCCACCCCGCGACCCGTGCTCCCACCAGCGGCCAGAGCAGGCCCTCGAGCCACGCGCGCTCGTCGGGGGCCGCGAAGGCCTGGCGCGCGACGGCGGCGCGGTCGACGACGCCGCCCGGCGCCACCTCGGGGCCCCAGCGCGCGGTGACCGCGTCGCGCACCTCGTCGGAGCCATAGAGCTCGTGGACCACGGCGTCGGAGGAGATCGTGGCCGCGCCCAGCCGCGCGAGCGCGCCGAGCGCCGTGGACTTGCCCGCGCCCAGCCCGCCGGTCAGCCCGACGAAGGGGACGCGGGCTGAGGCCCGCGGGCTCAGGCCTCCTCGTCGACTGCGGGCGTCTCGGGCTCGGCCCGCTCCGCGGGCTCGGCCGCCGCCGCAGGGTCGGCCGCCGCCACAGGCTCGGCCGTGGCCGCTTCGGGCTCAGCCGGGGCTGCTGCCTCGGGCTCGGCCGGGGCCTCGGGCGCAGCGGCCGGGGCCGTGGGCTCAGCGACTGCGGCCGCCTCGGGCTCAGCGGCAGGCGCCGCGGGCTCAGCGGCTCCCGCCGCCGTCGGGCTCAGCGGCTCCCGCCGCCTCGGGCTCGGCCACCGCCGCCGCCTCGGGCTCGGCGGCTCCTGCCGCCGCGGGCTCAGCGGCTCCCGCCGCCTCGGGCTCGGCCACCGCCGCCGCCTCGGGCTCGGCGGCTCCTGCCGCCGCGGGCTCAGCGGCTCCCGCCGCCTCGGGCTCGGCCACCGCCGCCGCCTCGGGCTCCTCGCTCGCCCCCGGCGCCGCGCCCGAGAAGACGTCCTCGCTCAGGGCCAGGTCCGGCAGGTCGTCGAGGTCACCGGCGCCCTCGGAGACCGCCTGCGGGCCCTCGGGGACGCGGCTGGGCAGGATCTGGCCCTCGACGCGCTTGACCGACAGCGACAGCCGCCGGCGCTCGGTGTCGATCTCGAGGATGCGCACCTTGACGTCGTCGCCCGGCTGGACGACCTCGCGCGGGTTCTCGACGTGGTGGTTGGCCAGCTCGGAGATGTGCACGAGGCCCTCGACGCCGTCGAGGATCTCGACGAAGGCGCCGAAGGTGACGACCTTGGTCACGGTGCCCTCGAGCTCGTCGCCCACGTTGTAGGTGTCGACGACGCGCTGCCACGGGTCCTCCTGGGTCTGCTTGAGGCCCAGGGAGATGCGCTGGCGGTCCCGGTCGATGTCGAGGACCTTGACCTGCACCGTGTCGCCGATGTTGATGACCTCGCTCGGGTGGTTGACGTGCGACCACGAGAGCTCGGAGATGTGGATGAGGCCGTCGATGCCGTTGAGGTCGACGAAGGCGCCGAAGTCCACGATGTTGGAGATCTGGCCCTCGACGATCATGCCCGGCTGGAGCTGGTCGAGGATCTCCTGACGCTGCTCCTTGCGCTCCTCCTCGAGCACGGCGCGGCGGCTGAGGACGACGTTGTTGCGCGAGCGGTTGAGCTCGATGACCTTCGTCTCGATCTTCGTGCCCATGTACTCGTCGAGATTGGGCACGCGGCGGATGTCGACCAGCGAGGCGGGCAGGAAGCCACGCACCCCGAGGTCGATGATGAGGCCGCCCTTGACGACCTCGATGACGGTGCCCTCGACCGGATCGCCGGACTCGGCCGCTGCCTCGATGCGCCGCCACGCCTTCTCGAAGCGGGCGCGCTTCTTGGACATGATGAGGCGGCCGTCCTGGTCCTCCTTGGTGAGGACCAGCGCGTCGACCTCCTCGCCGAGCTCGACCTCGTCGTGCGGGTCGACGTTCTTGCGGATGGAAAGCTCGTTGGAGGGGATGACCCCCTCGCTCTTGTAGCCGATGTCGACGAGGACCTCGTCGTTGTCGATGCGCACGACACGGCCGGAGACGACCTCGCCCTCCTCGAAGGGGGCGAAGGTGGCGTCGTAGTTCGGGACGATCTGACCGTCGATTTCAAGCAGCAGGCCGTCGCTACCTTCGACGACCTTCGCGTCCGTGGTCGGGGGGTTGAGGGTCTGGGTCATGTGACGGCGTAGGGTAGCGCAGGCCGACATGGGGCGAGTTCCTAGAATCCCCAGCGCCCATGCCGGTTCGAGCCACCAAACGGGGTGCCGAGCGCACCCCTCTGCACGCCGATTGGGACGTGATCGTGTGCGGCGCGAGCTTCGCCGGCCTGGCCGTCTGCCGCGAGCTCGCGAAATCATCCAGCAGCCCGCCCGCGCGCGTGCTCATGATCGACCGCTACGAGGTCGGCGAGCGCCAGACGAGCGCCTGCGCCGCGCCCACCGGGTGGCTGCACGCCCTCGGCCTCGAGGCGTCGATGCGCCAGACCTTCCAGGACCTCGTCATCCACACCCCGACGAAGAGCTTCCGCTGGACCCTCCCCTGGACCTTCTCGACCTTCGACTACCCGGAGCTGTGCGCCCTGCTGCGCGCACAGGCGCCCGACGTCCACTTCGAGACGGCCAAGGTCGACGGGCGCTCGGGATTCACCCTGCACACCGACCGCGGCGACCTCACGGCGCCCCTGATCGTCGACGCCCTCGGCTGGCGGCGGGTGCTCTCCAACGCGCAGGCCATCCAGCCCCCGGATGCGCGCCTGTCGCGCGGCCTGGAGGTCCACCCGCACGCCTCCGGCGACGACCTCGAGCTGTGGCTCGATCCCGCCTACGTACGCGCCGGCTACTCGTGGAGCTTTCCCGCCCGCGACGAGCTGCGCGTCGGCGTCGGCTCGTTCGAGCCGCGCGACCACGTCAAGGAGCCGACCGTCCGTCTGGCGGCCGACATCGACGTCCCGGCCGTGCGCTACCAGGGCAACTGGATCCCCCACCAGATGCGCGCACCGGTCGAGGACGGCATCTTCTTCGTCGGCGACAGCGCCGGGCACTGCCTGCCGACCACGGCCGAGGGCATCCGCACGGCGCTCTACTTCGGGCTCGCCTGCGGGCGCGAGCTGCGCCTCGTCCTCGAGGGCCGGCAGGCCCGCGAGCAGGCGCTCACGCGCTATGCGGGCTTCTGCGAGGAGCATCGCTGGGCCTTCACGTGGCTGCTGCGCGTACAGCGCTGGGTGGGGCGGCTGAACCCGTACCCGGCCATGACCAGCGCGTTGGAGCTGATGGACCGCCAGTCCTTCATCGACTGGTCCTTCGGGCACTACCTCGAGATCGCCCCGCCGGCGTTCGTGACGCAGGCCACCTGAGCCCTCAAGAACACCGGCGCGCCGGCCGAACACCTTGGCGTGGTCCTCCGTTCCCTGCCGTCCCTGCTCCTGCGCCCGGCGATCGCCGTGCTCGACCGCCTGCGCCTGGCGCGCAAGCTCGTCGTCATCGCGCTCGTCCTCATCGCGCCGGCGCTCTACGCGACGTGGGAGTTCCGCTCCCAGCAGAACGCCCAGATCGCGTTCAGCAGCAAGGAGCGCGTCGGGGTCCGGGAGATCGTGCCCGCCGGCAGACTCCTGACCGAGCTGGCCAACGCCCGCGCGCTGGCCGTGAGCTCGACCGGGGGCGACGCGGACGCCGCCGCCGCCCTTCCGGCCGCGCGCAGGCGCGTCGCCGTCGCGGCCGCCGCGCTCGACGCCGCCGACCGCCGCCTGGGCGGGCAGCTGGGCACGGCGAAGAGGTGGAAGCGGCTGCGGACGTCGATCCAGGCGACCGTGCCCGCGCGGCCGAACGACGCACGCGCCGCGCGCGCCGCCTACGACCGCCTGACCGCCGCCACCCTGGACCTCATCGTCCAGGCCGGCAACGCCTCGAACCTCATCCTCGACCCCGACCTCGACTCCTACTACGCCATGGACGCCTTGGTGAACAAGGTGCCCCTCGCCCTCGACACGGCCGGCAGGGCGACCAGCCAGGAGACCGCGATGGTCGCGTCCGGCCACAGCACCGAGGCCGAGCGCATCGACCTCGCGGTGCAGCAGGGCGTCATGGAGAGCGCGGTCGAAGCCACGCGCTCAGGGCTGAAGACCGCCTACGCCAACACCCACGACCGCGACCTGCGCCAGGACCTCAGCGGGCCGCTGGCCCTCATCTCCGGGTCCAGCGCCGCCCTGAGCCTCGAGCTCACCCGCGCCGTGCACCGCGGGCCCGACGGCACCGCCGCGACACTCTTCGGCAAGGACGCCATCTCGAGCGCCTCCACCCTGCAGATGCAGCTGGCCCCCACGCTCGACCGCCTGCTGAGCGCCCGCGTCGAGCGCCTGCGTGCCACCGCGCAGCGCACCTACGTCGTGGTGGGCATCGGCGTCGCGCTCGCCGCCTACCTCTTCCTGGCCTTCTTCATCGCCATGACGCGCTCGGTCGGCCGGATGGTCGCGACCGCGGACGCGATCGCCGAGGGCGACCTCGAGCAGGACCTCGACGTGCGCAGCCGCGACGAGATCGGCGCCCTGGCCCAGGCGTTCGGGCGGATGGTCGCCTACCTGCGCGAGGCCGCCGACGCCGCCGGGCGCATCGCCGGCGGCGACCTCACGGTGCAGCCCACCCCGCGCTCCGAGCGCGACGTCTTCGGCAGTGCCTTCACCTCCATGGCGGCCCAGCTGCGCTCGCTCGTCGCCCGGCTGTCGGGCTCGGCCGCGCGCCTCGGCGTCGCGTCCCAGCAGATGGCCGACACCTCCGGAGAGGCCGGCCGCGCCGTCGAGGAGATCGCCACCGCGATGCAGGGCATGTCGAGCGGGGCGCGCGAGCAGGTCGACACCGTCGAGCGCACACGTGCGCTGGCCGAGGAGATGGCCGGCGCCTCGCGCGCCTCGGCCGACCAGGTCACCGCCACGCAGCGCACCGCCGAGGAGGCCCGCGCGCTCGCCCGCGAGGGCGCGGCGACGGTGTCCGCGGCGTCTCAGGCGATGCGCGGCCTGCGCGCGACCTCGGGCCACGCCAGCGAGACGATCCGCGAGCTCGGCGCGAAGTCCGAGGAGATCGGCACGATCGTCGACACGATCGCCGGGATCGCCAAGCAGACCAACCTCCTGGCCCTGAACGCCGCCATCGAGGCGGCCCGCGCCGGCGAGCACGGGCGCGGCTTCGCGGTCGTGGCCGACGAGGTGCGCAAGCTCGCCGAGGAGTCCGGCCGCGCCACCGCCGCCGTCGGCGCGCTCGTCGAGCAGGTCCAGGCGCAGACGCGGCGGGCGATCGAGGCCGTCGACGCCGGCAGCGAGGTCGGCGAGCAGGGCGTCTCGGCCGTCGAGGCCGCCCGCGCGTCCTTCGAGCGCATCGACGCCGCGGTCGACGAGATGGCCGAGCGGGTGGCCCAGATCGCCGCCGCCATCGACGAGGTGGCCGACGGCAGCGACCGCGTCCGCAGCGACATCGCGACCGTCGCCGAGGTGGCCGAGCGCTCCTCGGCCTCGACCGACCAGGTCTCCGCCTCCACCCAGCAGACGACCGCCGCGACGCAGGAGATCAACGCGTCGGCGACCGAGCTGGCGCACACCGCCGACGAGCTCGAGGCGCTCGTCGGCACCTTCCGCCTGTCCTGAGCGCCCGCCCGGAAGCTACTTCGCCTCGAGCCAGGTCTGGCCCACGCCGGCGTCGACCGCGAGCGGCGGCGTGCGGTCGTCCCACGGCGCGATCATCTCGCGCTCGACGAGCTCCTTGACGGCGTCGGCCTCCTCGGGCGGACCCTCGAACAGCAGCTCGTCGTGGATGGTGAGGATCATGCGCGTCGTCATGGCGCTCTCGGCCAGCGCGCGGTAGACGCGGATCATGGCCAGCTTCATGATGTCCGCGGCGGTGCCCTGGATGACCGTGTTGACCGCCAGGCGCTCGCCCAGCGAACGGACCTGCCAGTTGCGTGCGCGCAGCTCGGGGATCTGCCGGCGCCGGCCGAACAGCGTCGTCACGTGGCCCTGCTCGCGCGCGGACTCGATCGTCGTGCGGATGAACTCGGCCACCTTGGAGAAGCGCTCGAGGTACGCGTCGATGAAGGCCTTGGCCTCCTCGCGCGGGATGTTCAGGCGGTCGGCCAGGCCGTAGTCGCTGAGGCCGTAGACGATCCCGTAGTTGATCATCTTCGACTTCGAGCGGTCCATCGGCGTGAGCTCGCTCGGGTCCTTGCCGAAGACCACCGACCCGGTCGCCGTGTGGACGTCCTCGCCGCGGATGAAGATCTCCTTGAGGACATCCTCGCCGGCGATGTTGGCCAGGATGCGCAGCTCCACCTGCGAGTAGTCGGCGGAGATGAGCACGTTGCCGGGCGCCGCCTCGAAGCAGCCACGGATCTCGCGTCCGAGCTCGGTGCGCACCGGGACGTTCTGCATGTTGGGGTTCGTCGAGGCCAGGCGGCCGGTGGTGGCGGCCGCCTGCACGAAGGTGGTGTGCACGCGCGACTCGGTGTCGGTCAGCTGCGGCAGGACATCGAGGTAGGTCTTGAGGATCTGGTTGAGCTCGCGCCAGCGCTCGATCTTGGGAATGATCTCGTGCTCGTGGCGGATGGCCTGCAGCACGCGGGCGTCGGTCGAGAAGCCGGTCTTGCCGCGGCGCTTGCGCGACAGGCCGAGCTTCTCGAACAGCACCGCGCCCAGCTGCTGGGGCGAGCCGATGACGAACTCCTCGTCGGCCAGCGTCCAGATCTCGCGCTCGAGGCCGTGTATCTCGTCGCGCACGCGCTTGTCGACCTCGGCCAGCCGCTCGCGGTTGAGACGCACGCCGGCGACCTCCATGTCGCGCAGCACCCGCACGAGCGGCAGCTCGACCTCGGCCATCAGCCACTCGAGGCCGCGATCGTGCAGCTGCTCGCGCTGCCACGCGGCGAGTGCCTGCAGGACGACGGCGTCGGCCCCGGCCTGGTCGTCGACGTCGGAGGCCAGGCCGCGCTCCTCGCAGATCTCGCGGAAGGGGAAGCCCCGGCGCGCGGGCTCGAGCAGGTAGGCGGCCAGCACGGTGTCGTGGACCAGGCCGGGCGGGACGACGCCGAGCTCCTTGGCGTCGTGCGCGACGACCGGGCGATCGCCGAGCGCCGCGACGAGCTCCTCGGGGCTCTCGCACGCGCCGACGAGCACGTTCTCGCCGGCGGCCACGCCGAAGCGCCAGTGGGTGTCGGTCGGGACGAGCTGGCCCTCCGGGGTCTCCGGCGCGACGACCGCGACGGTGACCTCCTTGCCGCGCTCGAAGCCGGCCACGTCGGCCAGCGAGCCCGCGCGCACCCGCGCCTTGACCGTGACCTCCGCCACCGGGGCGGGCGCCGCGCCGTCGTCGCCCTCGCCGAAGGCCTCCTCCAGGCGCGCGAGCGGCGCGCGCAGCTCGAACTCGCGGAAGACCTCGCGCAGGCGCGAGCGGTCGGGCTCGCGCGCGGCCTCGGCCACCGGGTCGACCTCGACCGGCACGTCGAGCTTGATCGTCGCGAGCTGCTTGGACAGGCGGGCGTTGTCGGCGTGCGCGGTCAGGTTCTCCTTGCGCTTGGCGCCGGAGATGTCGTCGATGTGGGCGAGCACCTCCTCGAGCGAGCCGAAGCGCTGCAGCAGCTCGGAGGCCGTCTTGTCGCCGATCCCCGGAACGCCGGGGATGTTGTCCGAGGTGTCGCCCTTGAGGCCGTAGAAGTCGGGGACCAGCTCCGGGGCGATGCCGTAGCGGTCGATGACCGCCTGGTGGTCGTAGATCTTGGTGTCGGTGATCCCGCGCCCGGTGGCCATCACCTTCACGCGCGACTCGGGATCGATGATCTGGAAGGCGTCGCGATCGCCGGTGACGACCATCACCGGCACCCCGGCGTCGCGCGCGCGATCGGCGATGGTGGCGATGACGTCGTCGGCCTCGAAGCCCTCGACGGCGATGTTGCGGTAGCCGAAGGCGTCCACGAGCGGCTCGAGGTGCGGCCACTGCTCCTTGAGCAGGTCGGGCCGCGACCGGCGCGTGGCCTTGTAGTCCGCCGAGACCTCCTTGCGCCCGGAGGAGCCCGCGTCCCAGACGACGATCGTCGGCTTGGGCCCGTACTCGGTCAGCAGCTTCACGAGCATCGAGGCGAAGCCGAAGATCGTGTTGGTGGGGAAGCCCGTGGAGGTGGCGATCGACTCGGGAAGAGCGAAGAACGCTCGATAGGCGAGCGAGTTGCCGTCGATCAGGAAGAGCTCGTCGTGCCCGTTGGCCGCCACGACCCTCACGCTACAAGGACCGCGCCGCGCGCCACCCGGCCGTGGCCGCAAAATCCGGGCATGAACCTCGAGGAGACGCTGATCGAAGCCGAGCGCGACGGCTGGAGCGCGCTGACCACCCCTGAGGCCGGCGCGTACTACCGCGAGCACCTCGCCGGCGGCGCGTTGATGGCCTTCGCCTTCGGCGTCCTCGACCGCGACCAGGCGATCGAGGCGATGGAGTCGGCTCCCCCATGGGCCGAGTTCGAGATGCGCGACCCGCGCGTGGTCGCGCTGACCGAGGACAGCGGCGTGATCGTCTACTCGGTGGTCGCGCACCGATCCGGCGAGCCTCCGTACGCCGCCGTGATCTCCAGCACCTACGTCCGCCGCGACGGCGGCTGGAGACTCGCCTTCCACCAGCAGACGCCGACCTAGGGACGGCAGGGCGGTGCGCGCGGCCGCACATATGCTCCGGTCCATGAGCATCACGCCATCGGCCCAGTACTCGCTGACCATCCGCATCGAGATCGCCCACCGCCCCGGCATGCTCGGCCAGGTCGCGAGCGCGATCGGCAAGGCCGGGGGCATCATCGGCGCGGTCGACCTCATCGAGGTCTCCGAGGACAAGCTGCTGCGCGACATCACCGTCGACGCCGCCGACTCCGAGCAGTGGGAGGCGATCACGGCCGCGATCGACGCCGTCGAGGGCGTGCGCGTCGTCGATACGACCGACCGCACCTTCCTGCTGCACATCGGGGGCAAGATCGAGCAGCACAACAAGCAGCCGCTCAAGACGCGCGACGACCTCTCGATGGCCTACACGCCCGGTGTCGCGCGCGTGTGCATGGCCATCGCCGAGGACCGCGACAAGGCCTTCCAGTACACGATCAAGCGCAACACGGTCGCCGTAGTGTCCGACGGCACCGCCGTGCTCGGACTGGGCGACATCGGCCCGGAGGCGGCGATGCCCGTCATGGAGGGCAAGGCGATGCTCTTCAAGGAGTTCGCGGGCGTCGACGCCT
The DNA here is from genome assembly GCA_963807305.1 of uncultured Actinomycetes bacterium. GTDB lineage: Bacteria > Actinomycetota > Thermoleophilia > Solirubrobacterales > Solirubrobacteraceae > JAOPZW01. The sequence continues at coordinate 811,241 of CAWEBN010000005.1, read as the reverse complement.
TCCCGATCTGCCTGGACACCAAGGACCCCGACGAGATCGTCGAGACCGTGCTGCGCATCGCGCCGGGCTTCGGTGGCATCAACCTCGAGGACATCTCCGCCCCGCGCTGCTTCGAGATCGAGGACCGCCTCAAGGAGCAGCTCGACATCCCGGTCTTCCACGACGACCAGCACGGCACGGCGGTGGTCGTCCTCGCGGCGCTGCTCAACGCGTGCACGCTCACCGGCCGCGAGCTGGACGGCCTGCGCGTGCTGGTGACCGGCCTGGGCGCCGCCGGGGTCGCCGTGACCAAGATCCTCATGGAGGCCGGCGTGCGCGACATCGTGGGCGCGGACTCCAAGGGCCTCGTGTCGACCGAGCGCCCCGACTACCTCGACGGCAGCATGAACGCGATCAAGCGCTGGTACGCGGAGGCCACGAACCCCGCTGCGCTGACCGGCGCCCCGGCCGACGCCCTGGAGGGTGCCGACCTCTTCATCGGCCTCTCGGGCGCGCGCATCTTCCCTGCCGAGGAGCTGCGCAAGATGAACAACGACGCGATGGTCTTCGCCATGGCCAATCCGACGCCCGAGGTGTCGCCCGAGGAGGCCGCGCCGTACGCGCGCATCGTGGCCACGGGGCGCTCGGACTACCCCAACCAGATCAACAACGTCCTCTGCTTCCCGGGCATCTTCCGGGGCGCGCTCGACGTCCGCGCGCAGGCCATCACCGAGGAGATGAAGATGGCCGCCGCCCGGGCCATCGCCCGGATCATCCCCGAGTCCGAGTTGCGCGAAGACTACGTCGTGCCCTCGGTCTTCAACCGCGACGTCTCGCCCGCGGTGGCCTCCGCCGTGGCCGAGCAGGCCAAGGAGCAGGGCGCCGCGATGGTCGCGGGCGACACGATCGGCTTTGCCGCCATCGACGCCGAGCGCATGCGGTCGAGCTAGCCGTTGGTCCCTCGGCTCGGCGACGGCGTACCCCACCCATGAACGTCACCCTCACCGGCGCCACGGGACTCATCGGAGCCCGGATCGTGCGCGCGCTGCAGGCCCGCGGCGACGCCGTGACCGTGCTCTCCCGCGATCCCGAGCGCGCGCGGGCCGCCCTCGGCGACGTCGAGGCCCACGCGTGGCGGCCGCTGCATGAGCCTGCCCCGAGCGCGGCCCTGACCGGGCGCGACGCGGTCGTGCACCTGGCCGGCGAGAGCGTGGCCCAGCGCTGGACCGACGCCTCGCGGCGCGCCATCCGCGAGTCGCGCGAGATCGGGACGCGCAACCTCGTGGCCGGGATCGGCGCCGCCGATCCCCGCCCGCGCGCTCTGGTCAGCGCCTCGGCCGTGGGCTACTACGGGCCCCGCGGCGACGAGCTGATCGCCGAGGACACCGCCCCCGGCCACGACTTCCTGGCCCAGGTGTGCATGGCGTGGGAGCGCGAGGCGGCGCGGGCTGCCGAGCACGGGCTCCGCGTGGCCAACATGCGAACCGGCGTGACGCTCGATCACGAGGGCGGCGCGCTGGCCAAGATGCTGCCCTTCTTCCGCCTCGGCATCGGCGGCCCCGTCGCCGGCGGCCGCCAGTACATGCCGTGGATCCACGCCGACGACATCGTGGGCCTCTACCTGGCCGCCGCCGACGACGCGTCATGGGAGGGGCCGATCAACGCCGCAGCACCCGAGCCGGCGACCAATCGCGACTTCTCGCGCGCCCTCGGCCGCGCCCTGCACCGTCCCGCCTTCGCGCCCGTCCCCGGCCTCGCCGTGCGCCTGCTCTACGGCGACATGGCCGAGATCGTCACCACCGGCCAGCGCGCCGTCCCGGCGCGCGCTCTCGAGCGCGGCTTCGCCTTCCGCCACACCGATCTCGAGCAGGCCCTGCGCGACGCGCTCGCCTGACACTAGGCTCGGCCCGTGACCCAGATCGAAGCCGACCGCGTCGCCGCGCTCCACGAGGCCGAGCTCGACCGCTTCGCCCGCGAGCACCCGGGTTCACGCGAGCTCTTCGAGCGCGCCCGGGCCTCGCTCGTCGGCGGCGTGCCGATGACGTGGATGGCCAAGTGGGTCGGCGGCCACCCCGTCTACGCCGCCTCCGCCCACGGCGCGAGGATCGAGGACGTCGACGGCAACGTCTACGTCGACTTCTCGCTGGGCGACACCGCGGCCATGGCCGGGCACTCGCCGCCGGCGACCGTCGCGGCGGTGCAGCGGCGCCTGGGCGAAGCGGGCGGCGCGACCCTGATGCTCCCCACCGAGGACGCGGCGTGGGTCGGCGAGGAGCTCACGCGCCGCTTCGGCGCGGCGCGGTGGAGCTTTGCGCTGACCGCGACCGACGCCAACCGCTGGGCGCTGCGGCTGTGCCGCGAGGTGACGCAGCGCCCCTACGTGCTCGTCTTCAACTACTGCTACCACGGGTCCGTCGACGAGAGCTTCGTCACGCTCGACGGCGCGCGGCCGCGGTCGCGGGAGGGCAACGTCGGCCCGGCCGTGGACCCGACCCAGACCACGCGGGTCTGCGAGTTCAACGACCTCGGCGCCGTCGAGCGCCTGCTCGAGGACGGCCAGGTCGCCTGCGTGCTGGCCGAGCCCGCCCTGACCAACATCGGCATCGTCCTGCCCGAGCCCGGCTTCCACGACGGCCTGCGCGCGGCCTGCGAGCGTACGGGGACGCTGCTCATCATCGACGAGACGCACACCTTCAGCGCCGGGCCGGGCGGCTGCACGGCGGCCTGGGGACTGTCGCCCGACGTGGTGACGATCGGCAAGGCGATCGCCGGTGGGATCCCGATCGGCGCCTACGGCCTCAGCGCCGAGCTGGCCGGACGGGTCGAGGCCCTCGACGCCGCCGACCTCGTCGACGTCGGCGGCGTGGGCGGCACCCTGGCAGGCAACGCGCTGTCGCTGGCGGCCGCGCGCGCCACCCTCGGCGAGGTCCTCACCGCGCCGGCGTTCGCGGCAATGATGGCGCTGTGCGACCGCTTCGTGGCCGGCGTGCACACCGTCCTCGACGAGCGCGGGGTGCCGTGGTCGATCGCGCAGCTCGGGGCGCGCGCCGAGCTCGCCTTCACGCCCGACCTGCCGCGCAGCGGCGGCGCGAGCGCGGCGCTGCACGACTCCGCGCTCGAGGACGCCCTGCACCTCTTCCTGCTCAATCGCGGCGTCATGATCACGCCGTTCCACAACATGGCGCTGATGTCGCCGGCCACGACCGAGGCCGATGTCGATCGCCACACCGAGGTCTTCGCCGAGGCCGTCGCAGCGCTCGCCTGACCGGCGGACGTGCGGGTGGCCGTAGTGGGCGCGGGTCGGCCTACCCGCCGCCCGGACGCCTGCCACCCACCGCGAAACAAAAGCCGCCCTCTCCGACACTGAGTGCCGCACAACAGAGCGACTCACCAAGAGGGAAGTCGGTAAGAAGCCGCGCCTCCGAGACTGACCAAGCGTCTCGCGCCCTCATTGATCAACCGGAACGGACCCTGAGCTCGTCCCCCCCACGGGCTCGGGGTCCGCTTGACCCTCGCGTCGCTAGCCCTTGCGCTCTTCGGCGATGTCGGCCGCTTCGACGGCCGCCGCCTTGCGGGCCTCCCGCTGGCGCCAGGGCGACTCGGCGCGGGCGGGCACGAAGATCCAGATGATCAGCCCGACCAAGCTGAGCAGCAGTCCGGTGCCCAGGCCCCACTTCTCGCCGTAGCCCTTGCGCTTGGAGAGCTCGCTGGCACCGATGGCCGAGGCCAGCCAGATCATGAGCAGGTAGAAGGCCTTGGCCCCGATGTCGGCGGCGATGATGAGCACGGCCATCACCCTCCCAGGTAGGCGGCCTGCACGCGCTCGTCGCTGCGCAGGTTGTCGGAGGTGTCCGTCAGGGCGATATGACCGGTCTCGAGCACGTAGCCGCGCCCCGAGACGTCGAGCGCGTAGTTGGCGTTCTGCTCGACGAGCAGGATGGTGACGCCCTGGGCGTTGAGCTCGCGCACCACGTCGTAGATGCGGTCAACGATCACCGGCGCGAGGCCCAGCGACGGCTCGTCGAGCAGCAGCAGCTTGGGCTGGGCCATGAGCGCGCGCCCGATGGCCAGCATCTGCTGCTCGCCGCCGGACATCGTGCCGCCTTTCTGGCGCGCGCGCTCCTTCAGGCGGGGGAAGAGGTCATAGACGCGGTCGATGTCCGCGCGGATGGCCTTCTGGTCGCGTCGCGTGAAGGCGCCCATCTCGAGGTTCTCGAGCACGGTCATGCGCGGGAAGATGCGCCGCCCCTCCGGCGACTGGGCGATGCCGATCTCCGCCACCTCGTGGCCGGCGAGCCCCTGGATCTCGGCGCCCTGGAAGACGATGCGGCCCGTGCGCGGCGGGACGATGCCCGAGATCGAGCGCAGCGTCGTCGACTTGCCCGCGCCGTTGGCGCCGATGAGAGTGACGATCTCGCCCTCGCGGACGCTGATGGAGATGCCCTTCAGCGCCTCGATCGAGCCGTAGTAAGTGTGGATGTCGTCGACCTCGAGCAGCGGGGCGCCGCCGTTGGTGGGCGCCGACTCCTGCGCGGTCATGCCTGGCTCCCGAGGTAGGCCTCGATCACCTTCGGGTTCGCGCGGACCTCCTGCGGGCCGCCCTCGGCGATCTTCTCGCCGTGATCGAGCACCGTGATGCGGTCCGAGACGTTCATGACGACCTTCATGTCGTGCTCGATGAGCAGGACCGAGATGCCGCGCTCCGAGCGCAGCGTCTCCATGAGCTGGCGCAGCTGCTCCGACTCCCGCGGGTTCATGCCCGCCGTCGGCTCGTCGAGGAGCAGCAGCTGCGGATCGGAGCCCAGCGCGCGGGCGATCTCCAGCCGGCGCTGATCGCCGTAGGGCAGGTTCATGGCCAGCTCGTTGTGGCGCTTGAGGCCCACGAAGTTCAGCAGCTCGCGCGCCTTCGCGTAGGACTCCTTCTCCTCGCGCCGGTTGAAGGGCGTGTGGAGCACCATCCCGGTGACGCGCGAGCGCATCCGGGCGTGCATCCCCACCTGCACGTTCTCGATCGACGTCATCGTCCGGAACAGCTTGATGTTCTGGAAGGTCCGCGCGACGCCGGCCTGGGTGACGATGTCCGGGCGCTTGGCCGTGATGTCGCGCCCGTTGAAGTGGACGCGCCCGGTGGTGGGCTTGTAGAGCCCGGTCATGCAGTTGAAGAACGTCGTCTTGCCCGCCCCGTTGGGGCCGATAAGCGAGACGATGGCGCGCTGGGGCACGGTGAACGAGATGTCGTTGACCGCGACCAGGCCGCCGAAGACCTTCGAGATGTTGGACGCGTCGAGAATCGGCCCGCCGCCGTTGGCGGGGGCCGGCGCGGGCGCCTGGCCGGCCTGCTCGGTCATCGGTCCTCGCGGACGTCGTAGAGCGTGTGGTCGGACTCGGCGCCGAGGTGATCGCTCTCGTCGACCTCGCCGTGCAGCTCGAGCTTGCGTCTGCTCGATGGCAGGAAGCCCTCGGGCCGCAGGACCATCATGACCAGCAGGAAGAAGCCGAAGATGCCGTAGTTGATCGCCGTGACGTCGAAGCTCAGGCCGAACTTGTCGGGGACGCCGTTGAGCTGTTTGAGACCGTAGCGATTGAACATCGACAGGGCGATCGCGCCAAGGATGACGCCCCAGATGTTGCCCATGCCGCCGATGATGACCATGGACAGGATCAGCACCGAGAAGCCGAACTCGAACTGGTCGACGTTGACCGTGTTGTTGTAGGTGGCCAGGAAGACGCCCGCGAACCCGCCCAGCGCGGCGCCCAGCGCGTAGGCCCACAGCTTGGTGCGCACGAGGTTGACGCCCATGGCCGCGGCGGCCACCTCGTCCTCGCGCACGGCGATCCACGCACGCCCCATGCGCGAGTCGCGCAGGCGGCGGTTGAAGAAGATGACCAGTACAACCATCGCCAAGCCGACGAAGTAGATCGGTTTGAGCTCGAGCGGATATTTGAACTTCTCGTCGGTCCAGGGGAGGTTGACCTTGTCGATCGGCGTGATCCCCTGGCGCCCGTTGGAGAAGTCGATGTTGCCGATGCCGAAGATGCCGCTCGTCGAGTTCTCGAAGATGCGCGGCACGATCTCGCCGAAGGCCAGCGTCACGATGGCCAGGTAGTCGCCGCGCAGGCGCAGCGTCGGGGCGCCGAGGATGACGCCCCATATCGCGGTGAAGATCGCCGCGATGAAGATGACGAAGAAGAAGTTGATGTGGATGCCCGGGACGGCCGAGCCGAAGGCCGACTTCGCCGGCGTGAGGATGTGGATGCCCTTGCCGCCGGCGACGTCGGGGAACTGCTGCGACCCCAGCCAGCCCATGACGAACGCGCCGATGGCGAAGAAGGCCACGTAGCCGAGGTCGAGCAGCCCCGCGAAGCCGACCACGATGTTCAACCCCAGGGCCATGATGATGTAGGCCAGGGTCTGGATCGAGGCGTCGAGCAGGTCGTCGGGCTGGGCCAGCAGCTGGTCGAGGATGTAGGGGTAGAGGATCGCGACGGCCAGGGCGACCAGCATCCAGGCCCAGTTGGGCAGCAGCCGCTGCAGGCCCGTCACGTTCGTGCGCAGCGAGGCGGTCGCGGTGCTCATCGCGAGCATCCGCTCCTGAAGTGGGCGCTGACGCCCGGCGAGCAACGGCGCGCTGTCATCCCTCGCGCGTCTCCTCGCCGAACAGGCCCTGCGGCTTGAAGACCATGATCAGGATCAGGATCGCGAAGACCACCGCGGGAGTCCACACCTGCCCGAAGTGGGTGTCCGAGATCGACTGGATCACGCCGATGATGAGGCCGCCCACGACGGCGCCCTTGAGGTTGCCGATGCCCCCCATGACCGCGGCCGTGAAGGCGATGAGGCCCGCGGTGAAACCCTGGTTGAACTGGATCGTGCCGTTGTAGAGCGCGTAGATCATCCCGGCCGCGCCGGCCAGCAGGCCGCCGAGCAGGAAGGTCAGCGAGATCGTGCGGTCCACGTTGATGCCCATCAGCCGCGCGGCGTCGGGATCCTGGGCGGTGGCGCGCATCGCCTTGCCGTAGCGGGTGGAGCCCACGAACCAGAGGAGCGCGACGAACAGCGGGACGGTGACGACGGCGGCGAACACGTCGGAGTGCTCGATGGCCACGCCGAAGACCGAGAAGTAGCTCCTTCTGGGAGCCGATGAGGTCGGGCGAGCTGTCGGGCTGGCCGCGCCACAACAGGCCGACGTTCTGCAGGATGAAGCTCATCCCGATCGCGGTGATGAGCGGCGCCAGCTTGGGCGCGTTGCGCAGCGGCTTGTAGGCCACGCGCTCGATCATCACGTTGAGCGTCCCGGAGCACAGCATGGCGAGGACGATCCCGATGAGCATCGATCCGAGGATGGCGATAAGGCTGTTGCCGGGCGTGACGCCGAGCGTCTGCCAGATCGACACCGCGACGAACGAGCCGATCATGAAGACCTCGCCGTGGGCGAAGTTGATCAGCTCGATGATGCCGTAGACGAGCGTGTAGCCCAGCGCGATGAGCGCCCAGATCGTGCCGTTGGAGAGGCCCGTCTTGACGTCGTCGAGCGTCTGCTTGGGGTCCTGGATGAAGTAGACCACGAGCGCCAGCCCGAGCAGCAGCCACAGGATGTTGTCCGCGATGGCCTTCGCGACGGGCCGGGGCGGCCGCGCGGTGGGTGACTCAGGGATCGATGCGGCTTCCATGACGTTCGCCTCCGGGCAAGCGCGACCCTAACGCGGACCGGCCGGGCTCGCTCGATTATTTCGAACGATCCCGGCCGGTTCCTGCATCAGATCACGGTGCTAGCCCTGCGTCTGGGCCTTGATCACCTTGTCGAATACGAGCTTCTTGTTCTGTACGCGGTCCGCGCCGTAGTCCGAGAGCGTCGTGTCGCCGTTCTCGTCGATCGAGTACTTGCCGAGGACCGAGTCGCGGTCCTTGATCTTGAAGAAGGCGTCGATCACCGCCTGCTTGTCGTTGCCCTTGTCACCGGCGTTCTGGATGGCCAGCAGGGCCACCTTCATCGCCTCGTAGCCGTAGATCGCGTACGGCGCCGGGTCGTTGCCGTACTTCTGCTTGAACTTCGCGAAGAAGTCCTGGGCAGCGGGCGGATAGAGCTTCGGATCCAGCGTCGGATTCGTGATATAGCTCATCTTCGCAACGGCCGCGCTGGCCTTCGTATAGAACGCCGGGTCGGCCATGCCGTCGGGGCCGAAGAGCTTCATGGTCGGGTTGGCGGCGTTGACGTCGGAGAAGAGCTGGACGCCCTTGTTCTGGACGATGCCGCCGAAGAACATGCAGTCCGCTCCGGACGACTTGATCTTCGTCGCCAGCGAGCGGAAGTTCGCGGCCTTCGTGTCGATGCCGTCGTTGCCGGCGATCGCCAGGCCCTGGGCCTTCGCGATGTTCTGGACCGGCCGGCGATGCCCTTCCCGTAGACCTCCTTGTCATTCAGGATGTAGGTCTTCTTGCAGCCCGAGTCCTTCTGGTAGGTCACCTGGGCTGCGGCCTGAATGTGGTCCGCGGGGACGACGCGCCCGAAGGTGCGCTTGCCGGACGGGTAGTACTTGTCCGGCTCGCCCTTGTCGGCGCCCTCGGAGCGGGTCAGGCCGACGTAGGTGTTCGACGGCGAGATCTGCAGGACGTTCGCCTCGTTGAGGATCGGGATCGAGATCGCCGACGCCCCGGAGTTGAACTCGCCGAGGTAGACGATGGTGGACGGATCCTGGGCGGCCTTGCGTGCATCGGACGAGGTCTGGCCCGGATCCCATTTGCCCGTCGCTGCCACCGAGTCGTCGAGGCTGGACGTACTTGATCGTGAACTTGCCGACCTTGCCGCCGGCCTCCTCGAGCGCGAGCTTCTCGCCGTTGACCACGTCTGTCGACTGCGGCCGCGAGTCACCCTGCAGGGGCAGGCTTGAATAGATGGTCAGCGACGTGCGGCCTCCGCTGCCGCCGCCACTGCTCGTGCTGCTGTTGTCGTTGCCGCCACCGCAGGCGGCTACGCCCAGCGCAAGAGCGGTCACGAGGCAGCCCGAAGCTGCCAGGGAACGTGCTCGCAAGTTTCCCTCCTCAAGGAAAGCGATACCGATTGGGTCCGCGAATCTATCGAAGCGCGGAGACGTCGCGCAACGGACCCGGTGTCGAAGCGTCCGTCAGCTGTCGCGGTTGCCAGGCAGGTACGGGGCGATGATGCGTGCGGTCGCGCCCAGGAGCACCAGCAACACGGTGATCATGAACGAGTCCAGCGCCTTCACGCCCAGCGCCCACATGACCAGCCAAACGACGAGGCCGACGGTCGTGACGACGACGAGTCCCATGCCGGGAGGACTCTACCTCAGGGCCTGCGCGAAGCGCGCCACCAGCTCGTGGACCGCGGCCGCCGGATCCTCGGCCTCCGCCACCGCGCGCACGAGCCGGCTGCCGACGATGATCCCGTCGGCCCCGGCGTCGGCCGCCTCGCGCGCCAGCTCCGGCGTCCCGATGCCGAACCCCACGGCGACCGGCACCGCGGTCGAGGCCTTGGCGCGCGCCACGATCCCGGCGAAGACCTCGGACAGCGCGGCCCGCTCGCCGGTCGTGCCCGCGACCGACACCGCGTAGACGAAGCCGCGGGCGCTCGCGCCGATGCGGGCCATGCGCTCGTCGGGCGTCGTGGGGGCCACGAGCGGCACCAGGGCGATCCCGGCCGCGTCGCACGCCGCGCGCACCCCGTCGGACTCCTCCAGCGGGAGGTCGGGGACGATCAGGCCGGAGATCCCGTGCGCAGCGAGGTCGTCCGCGAAGCGCTCCAGGCCGCGGGCGATGACGAGGTTCGCGTAGACCATGGCCACCACCGGGACGCGCTCGGCGAGCGTCCGGCCGACGGCGAGGACCTCGTGCGTCGTCGCCCCGGCGCGCAGCGCGGCCGTCCCCGCGGCGTGGACGACCGGGCCGTCCGCCAGCGGGTCGCTGAACGGGAAGCCGAGCTCGACGAGGTCGGCGCCGGCGTCGGCGTAGGCCTCCGCCACTCGCCGTGAGGTCTCCATGTCTGGGAAGCCGCCCATCATGTAGGGCATCAGCGCCGCGCGGCGCCCCTCGCCGGCGAAGGCCGCCGCGATCGCCTGGGCGCCGGCGATCAGGCCCGCGCTGGGGCCCACGGGGTCCCCCCTCACCGACGCTCCGCGTCCTTCGTGCGTGCCGGCGGGGATGCCTGCCCGAGGACCTCGGCCAGGTCCTTGTCGCCGCGGCCCGAGCAGCACACGATGTCGACCTCCGAGTCGGCCGGCTGGAGCGCGTGGTGCAGGGCGTGGGCCGTCTCGAGCGCCGGGATGATCCCCTCGAGGCGCGTGACGCGCCGGAACGTCGCCAGCGCCTCGGCGTCGGAGACCGTCAGGTAGGTCGCCCGGCCGATGTCGCGCAGATGCGCGTGCTCGGGGCCGCTGCCGGGGTAGTCCAGGCCGGCCGAGATCGAGTGGGCCTCCAGGATCTGGCCCATCTCGTCCTGGAGCACGGCCGACAGCGACCCGTGCAGCACGCCGGGACGCCCGGCGACGGTGAGCGGCGCGCCGTGGCGGCCGGGCTCGAGCGCCTCGCCGCCGGCCTCGACGCCCACGAGCGCGACGCCCTCGTCGCCCACGAAGGGCGCGAAGATGCCGATCGCGTTGGAGCCGCCGCCGACGCAGGCGATGACGCGGTCGGGCAGGCGACCCTCGCGCTCGAGGATCTGCGTGCGCGCCTCGTCGCCGATCACCCGCTGCAGGTCGCGCACGAGCGCCGGGTAGGGCGCCGGGCCCACCGCCGAGCCGATGATGTAGTGCGTGGTGTCGACGTTGGTGACCCAGTCGCGGATCGCCTCCGAGGCCGCCTCCTTGAGGGTGCGCGCGCCGGCCTCGACCGGCGACACGCTCGCGCCCAGCAGCTCCATGCGCTGGACGTTGGGCGCCTGGCGGCGGATGTCCTCCACGCCCATGTAGACCACGCACTCGAGGTCCATCAACGCGCACGCCGTCGCCGTGGCGACGCCGTGCTGGCCCGCGCCGGTCTCGGCGATGATGCGCCGCTTGCCCATGCGCCGGGCCAGCAGCGCCTGGCCGATGGCGTTGTTGATCTTGTGCGCGCCGGTGTGGTTGAGGTCCTCGCGCTTGAGGTACAGGCGCCGGCCGGCAACCTCACTGAGGCGGTGGGCCAGGTACAGGGGCGACGGGCGCCCGACGAAGTCGCGCAGCAGGCCGTCGAGCTCGGCGCGGAAGCCGGCGTCGCCCCAGGCCGTGACCCACGCCTCCTCGAGCTCGGCCAGCGCCGGCATGAGCGTCTCGGGCACGTACTGGCCGCCGTAGGGGCCGAAGCGATGTTCGACGGTGCTCACGGCGAAGGTCACCTCCGCGGGGCATCCAGGGTGGGCGGGACCGGATCCTGAAGCGGTTGGCCGGCCTCCGGCCGCCCGAGATGCATCGCGGTCGAGCGGACCGCCTCCACGAAGGCCGCCATCTTCGCGGGGTCCTTGACCCCCGGGCCGGCCTCGGTGCCGCTGGCCGTGTCGACGGCGAACGGGCGCACGGCAGCGATCGCCTCGGCGACGTTCTCGGGGCGCAGGCCGCCGCTGAGCACGAGCGGGATCTTCGAGCGGCGTGTGCGCACGAGCTCCCAGTCGAAGGTCTCCCCCGTCCCGCCGCGCATCCCGCTGCGGTGGGCGTCGAGCAGGTGGTAGTCGGTGTGGAAGGCCTCGAGCGCGCGGATGTCGGCGTGGCCGCGCACCGGCGCGGCCTTGATGACCTTCGCGCCCGTGCGCCGGGCGACCTCGCCGCAGAAGGCCGGACCCTCGTCGCCGTGCAGCTGGACCATCGTCAGCCCGATCCCGTCCACCAGGCCGGCGACCTCGTCGAGCGTCGCGTTGACGAACACGCCGCAGACGTGTGCGCGCCGGCGCACCGCTGCCGCGATGCCGGCGGCCTCCGCCGGATCGCAGGCCCGCGGCGAACCGGGCCACAGGATGCACCCGACCGCCCAGGCGCCCGCCTCGACCGCGAGCAGCGCGTCGTCGCGGGAGGTGATTCCGCAGAGCTTGATGCGAGGGGCGTCCGTGGACACGCCCCCCATCGTAGTTAGGGCTGGTTGGTCGCCGTGTTCGGACGCTCGGCCAGCGTGACCTCGACGGTCTTGACCTTGGCCGCGCGCACCAGCGTGATCTTGACCTTGTCGCCCGACCTGCGGTTCGCGACGGCCGCCTGCAGATCGTTGCTCGTGTGGATGTCCTTGCCGGCCACCTTGATGATGATGTCGCCGCCGAGCTGGATGGGGTGGTTGTCGAGCGTCGCGCTGAGGTTGCCGGCGTGGATGCCCGCCTTGTCGGCCGGGCCGCCCGGGGTGACCGACTGCACCAGCGCGCCGCGCTCGACGGGCAGGTTGAGGTCCTTGAGCGTCTTGTCCACGGTGATCGACCCGATCCCCAGGTAGCCGCGGTCGACACGCCCGGACTGCTTGAGGGCGGGAATGATCTGCTTGGCGGTGTCGATCGGCACGGCGAAGCCGATGCCCACGCTGCCCTGGCTCCCGCTGCCGCCGGTCGCGATCTGGGAGTTGATGCCGATCACCTTCCCGGTCGCGTCGATGAGCGGGCCGCCGGAGTTCCCCGGGTTGATCGGCGCGTCGGTCTGCAGCACGTCGTCGATCTCGAAGTTGTTGGGAGCCTGGATCGTGCGCTGGACGGCGGAGATGACGCCCGTTGTGAGGGTGCGCTCGAGGCCGAAGGGATTGCCGATGGCGATGGCCGGATCGCCCACTTGCACGCCCTTGGAGGAGCCGAGGGTCAGCGGCGTGAGATGGGCGCCCGCCGGGTCGACCTGGAGCAGCGCGATGTCGGTCGACTCGTCCTTGCCCAGCACCTTCGCCTCGACGCTCTGCTTGTTCTGGAACTGGACGCTGACCTTGGTCGCGCCGTTGACGACGTGGGCGTTCGTGAGGATGGTGCCGACCTTGTCGAGGACGAAGCCCGAGCCGGTGGCCTCGCCCTGCTGCTCCTGGGGCAGGCCGAAGTCGAACGGCGACTGCGTGCGCTGGACGACCTGCGAGCGGACGAAGACGACGCCCGGGGCGTCGCGCTTGTAGATGTCGCCCGCCGTGAGGCCGGTGTTGCCGTCGTTGGCATTGCTGGTCGCCCCGAATGGGGCCTGCTGCACGAGCGTGGTCGTCGACTTGGCGGGCCCCAGGTCCAGGCCCTCGACGACTCCGACCGCCGCCCCCGCCCCGACGACGGCCGAGACGACGGCGATCGGAAGGATGCTGCGTTGCATCGACTCAGGATCCGATCCCGTGCTTAACGCGCAATCAACACGAGGTCAGGATTCCTAAAGCGGCTCGGACTCGCCGCCCTCCAGGCCGGTCAGCGCCCGGCACGCGTCCTCGACATCCGACGCGCGCATGAGCCCCTCGCCGATGAGGACCGCGTCCACGCCCACGCGCTCGAGGTCGTCGAGCTGCTCGCGGCTGTGGAAGCCCGACTCCGAGACCACCGTCTTGCCCGCCGGGACGTCGCTGAGCAGCTCGTAGGTGCGCTCGACATCGACCGTGAAGTCGCCCAGGTCGCGGTTGTTGATGCCGATGACGTCGGCGTCGACGACGTCCAGGGCCCGCTCGAGCTCGTCCTCGTCGTGGACCTCGACGAGGACGTCGAGGTCGAGCGCGACCGCCTCGCGGTGCAGGAGGCTCAGGTCGTCGTCGTCGAGCGCCGCGACGATGAGCAGGATCGCGTCGGCGCCCGCCACCGTCGACTCGTAGACCTGGTAGGGGTCGACCACGAAGTCCTTGCGCAGGATCGGCAGCGCGCTGGCCGCGCGCGCCTCGCGCAGGTCGTCCAGCGAGCCGCCGAAGTGGCGCCCCTCGGTGAGAATCGAGAGGGCTGCCGCGCCGCCGCGCTCGTAGGCGCCCACGATCTCGACCACCGACGCGTCGCGGCGGATCTCGCCGGCGCTCGGGGAGCGCCGCTTGTACTCGGCGATGACCGAGATGCCGGGCAGCGTCAGGGCCTCGGAGAAGGGGCGGTCCTCGCGGCTGCCGGCGGCGCGCTGCTCGAGCTCTGAGAGCGGGACCGCCTGGCGGCGGCGGGCCACGTCGGCGCGGGTGGCGTCGACGATGCGATCGAGGACGCTCATCGCGAGGGCTCCCTGCGGGAGGCGCCCGAGACGACCGTCGAGCAGTGACGGGCTGTCATCCGGCAGCGAGCTTCCGCGACAGCTCGATGTAGGCCTCGGTGGTGCGGGCGGCCGCACCCGAGTCGACCGCCTCCCGAGCGGCCTCCACCCCCTCGCGCAGGCTGTCGGCCAGGCCGGCGGCGTAGATCGCGGCGCCGGCGTTGAGCAGCGCGAGGCCGCGCTTGGGGCCGGGCTCACCGGCCAGGATCGCGCGCGTGGTCGCCGCGTTGACGTCGGGGGTGCCCCCGGCGACGGCGTCGGCGGCGCTCGGCTCGATCCCGACGTCCTGCGGCGCGACGACGTAGCGCTCGATGGCGTCGCCGTTGACCTCGACGACGTGAGTCGGCGCGGACGTGCTCATCTCGTCGAGTCCATCCTCGCTGGACACTACCAACGCACGGTCGACGCCCAAGCGCGCCAGCGCCCCTGCCATCCGGTCTATGTAGGCAGGGTCGGAGACGCCGATGAGCTGCCGGCGCGCGCCCGCGGGATTGGTCAGCGGCCCCAGGAAGTTGAAGATCGTGCGCACGGCGAGCTCCTTGCGCACGGGGACGACGTAGCGCGTCGCCTGGTGGTGGGCGGGGGCGAACATGAACCCGAACCCGGCCTCGTCGATGCATTGCGCGACGGCAGCCGGGGCGAGGTCGATGCGCGCGCCCAGCGCCTCGAGGACGTCGGCGCTCCCCGACAGCCCCGTGGCCGAGCGGTTGCCGTGCTTGGCCAGCGCGCAGCCGGCGCCGGCGGCGATGAGCGCGGCGGTGGTCGACACGTTGAAGGTCGAGCGCCCGCCGCCGGTGCCCGCCGTGTCCAGGAGGTCGCCGCGCTCGCACGGCACGGGCGTGGCCAGGGCCCGCATCGTGGCGGCCAGGCCCGCCAGCTCGTCGACCGTCTCCCCCTTCGTGCGCAGGGCGATGAGGAAGGCGGCGATCTGCGCCTCCGAGGCGTTGCCGGCCATGATCTCGGCCAGCACGGCCGCGGCCTCCTCCTGGGCGAGGTCGTGGCCCGACGCCAGCGCGTCGATGGCCCGTGTGAGGACGTCGTTACTCAAGGAAGTTCTTCAGCAGCAGCTTGCCGTCGTCCGTCAGCACCGACTCGGGGTGGAACTGCACGCCCTCGGCGGGCAGCTCGCGGTGGCGGATGGCCATCACGACGCCGCCCCCGCTGGCCGACACCTCGAAGCAGTCCGGCACGCTGTCGGCGTCGACCACCAGGGAGTGATAGCGCCCCACGGTCAGCGGCGAGGGCAGGCCGGCGAAGATCGTGCGCCCGTCGTGCTCGATCGTCGTCGTCTTGCCGTGGACGGGCACATGGCGCACGACGCTGCCGCCGAAGGCCTGCGCCATCGACTGGTGGCCGAGGCAGACGCCGAGCGTCGGCACGCCGGCCTCGGGGAAGCGGCGGGTCACCTCGAGCGACATGCCGGCCTCGTTGGGCGTGCACGGGCCCGGCGAGACGACGACGCGGTCGAAGCCGCCGTCGAGCAGGTCGTCGACGTCAGCGCGGTCGTTGCGCACGACCTCGAGGTCGCACCCCAGCTCGCCCAGGTACTGGACCAGGTTGTAGGTGAACGAGTCGTAGTTGTCGACCATGAGCACCTTCATCGCGCGCTCACGGCCAGTCCGGCTGCTCCATCGCCATCTCCACCGCGCGCAGGACGCCCCTGGCCTTGGCCTCGGACTCCAGGAACTCGTAGTCGGGCTTGGCGTCGGCGACCGTGCCGCCGCCGGCCTGCACGTGGGCGACCCCGTCCTTGATGACCACCGTGCGGATGTGGATGCAGGTATCGAGGTCGCCGGTGTAGCTGAGGTAGCCGATCGCGCCGCCGTAGCCGCCGCGCTTGATCGGCTCGAGCTCGTCGATGATCTGCATGGCGCGGACCTTGGGGGCGCCGGACAGCGTGCCGGCGGGCAGCACGGAGCGCAGGGCGTCCATCGGCCCGACCTCCTCGCGCAGCGTGCCCGAGACCGACGAGACGATGTGCATGACGTGCGAGTAGGTCTCGACCGCCATGAAGCTGTCGACCGCGACCGAGCCGTATTCGCACACGCGCCCGAGGTCGTTGCGCCCGAGGTCGACGAGCATCACGTGCTCGGCACGCTCCTTCTCGTCGGCGAGCAGACCGTCGGCGATGTGCGCATCCTGCGCCGCGTCGGCCCCGCGCGGGCGCGTGCCGGCGATCGGCCGCGTCGACACGTGGCGCCCGGTGACCGTCAGCAGCGGCTCGGGCGAGGCGCCGGCGATCTGGAAGTCCATGAAGTCCAGGAAGTACATGTACGGGCTCGGGTTGACCACCCGCAGGCCGCGGTAGATCGAGAACGGGTCGGCGTCGAGCTCGGCGCTCCAGCGCTGGGAGGGGACGACCTGGAAGGCGTCGCCGGCGTGCACGTACTCCACGATGCGCGCGACCATCGCCTCGAACTGCCCGCGCGGCATGTTGGACACGAAGGTCGGCCGCTCGCGCGACGGCGTCGGCTCGACCGCGGGCACGGGCCCGGCCAGCAGGCGGCGCGCCTTCTGGATCGTCGCCAGCGCGTCGGCGTAGGCGGCGTCGAGGTCGCCGTCGTCGGCGTAGACGTTCACGAGGATCGTGATCGTGTGCTTGAGGTGGTCGAAGACCACGAGCACGTCGGAGAGCATCAGCGCCATGTCCGGCAGCCCGACGGCGTCGGGGTTGGGGTCGCCGAGCGGCTCGACGGTGCGCACGAGGTCGTAGCCGAAGAAGCCGACCGCGCCGCCCGCGAACGGCGGCGCCTCGGGGAAGGGCGCCTGGCTGAAGGCGCCGACCTCGGCGGCGGCCAGCGCGTAGGGATCGCCGCCGTCGCTCAGCGACCAGCGCACGACCTTGCGCGGGCGCACGCCGATGAAGCTGAAGCGCCCGACCCGCTGGCCCTGCTCGGCGGACTCGAGCAGGAAGGCGGGGTACTGCGGGTCGCGCCCGCGCAGCTTGAGGAAGGCGCTGACCGGCGTTTCGAGGTCGTCGATGAAGCTGTGGCGCAGGGCGACGAGGTTGTGCTCGCGCGCCAGGCCGCGCACCTCGTCGAGCGACGGCTCCACGGGCAGCTCGGCCGGGGTGGGTCCGTGCGGGTCCCTAGCGGCGACGGCCATTGAGCACCTCCTCGGCGTCGCCGAGCGCCCGGCCGCGCGCGTGCAGGAGCACCGTCAGGTGGTAGAGGACGTCGGCGGCCTCCTCGTCGACGCGGTCGTCGGTCTCCTCGCGGGCCGCGCGGGCGACCTCCTCGGCCTCCTCCCGGACCTTGGCGCCGATGCGCGGCGGGTCGTCGAGCAGCTCGACGGTGTAGGAGCCCTCGGGGCGCTCGGCGGCGCGCGTGGCGAGCGTGCGCTCGAGCGCCGGCAGCGCCTCGTGCGGCGCGGGCGGCTCGAGCTCGCCGTTGTGAAAGCACGTGCGCTCGCCGGTGTGGCACGCGGGCCCGTTGGGCTCGACCAGGGCAAGGAGCGCGTCGCCGTCACAATCCATTCTCAGCGCGCGTACGCGTTGGGTGTTGCCAGACGTTGCTCCTTTGTGCCAGAGCTCCGCGCGCGAACGACTCCACAGATGCAGTTCCCCAGTCTCGCGGGTGCGTGCCACCGCTTCCGCGTTGGCATAGGCCAGGGTCAGGACCTCCCCGGTTCGCCAGTCCTGCACGACCACCGGGACGAGGCCGCGCTCGTCGTAGGCGATGTCCAAAGCCCGGTGATTGTGCCAAGCGCCGGATCGGCGCGCCGGAGTGGGCGCGGGGCACGCCTCACCGCGATGACCGGAACAGTCACCGTGCTGCTTGCCATCGCGTGGCTTTCAGGAGCTGCAAACGCGCACGCGGACTTCACGGGGACCGTCAGTGGAGGGGCCGCGGTCTTCGCTGGGGGCGCAGGTCCCGACCACATCCGCCTGGCAAGCGACGGCGGACTGCTGCGCAACGATCTGCGTGCCAGGGGCGACCTGCGGTACAGCTCGGACTCCGACTTCGATTCGAACTTGCCTGGCGACCAGCCGGTCCCCGACAACGATGGATCAGTGGTCGTCGTTCTCGCCGCGGGTGGCGACGACTCGCTCGCCGTGCAGGCGCTCCAGGCGACAGTTCGGTTGTACGGGCAGGATGGCAATGACGACTTCGCTCTGGCCGACGGCATCGCAACGCCGGTCGTGATCGACGGCGGCTCCGGGGCCAACACGCTCGACTACGGCCCGCGGACCACATCCGTCTCCTCCGGGCCGGGATCCAGCACGGTCTTCGCGGCGGCACTCAGCGGAGGGCAGGCCGTACCGCCGGCCCCTGCCTCCACCGCGACGGGCGGAGCGCTGGCCATCGTCGCGCCCGACGGCCGGCTCATGGCCGATCTGTCAGCGGCCGGGATTGGGATCCGCTGCCAACGGCGGACACATCCACGGGCCCGGCCGCGCCCGGAACGACAGGCCCCGTGGTCTTCGACCTGCAGCCTCCCGCCGTGACGGCGTTCGACACGATCGTGTGGCCCCTGACGCCGAGCGCGGCACAACTTGCCGCTCTGCAGAGCGGTCTCTGGTATGCGGACGTTCACACCCAGGGCACCGGAATCGGTGGCGAGCTGCGCGGCCAGTTCTCCGCAGCCGGTACCGACCGCGTCGCAACGGGAGTCGCGCGCGCCACGCAGGTGGCCAACGTAACAGGGGGCCTGGACGCGGACAGCCTCACCGGGGACGACGGGCCCAACACGCTGCGCGGGGGTCCCGGCGAGGATTCGATCGCGGGCGGCGGCGGCGACGACGTCATCGACGGCGGTCCCGGCGCGGACACGCTTTCAGGCGACGCCGGTGACGACGTGATCCTCAGCCGCGACGGGGCGTCCGATCATGTCGCCTGCGGTCCGGGCACCGACAGCGTCGTTGCCGACCCCGAGGACGTGATCGCCGCCGACTGCGAGATCGCGGGAATCCGAGCGAGCGACCGGACGCGCCCGTCGCTCACCCAGGTGCGCTTATTCGCACACAACGTTCCGCCTGGGCAGCGCGACGACGCCGACAGTCGCGCGGGCAGCGGCCCTGTCCCGCGGCACGGTGCTGCGCTACCAGCTGTCCGAGCGTGCCACCGTGACGATCGAGCTGCTCCCGAGCGCGACGACGAACTTCCTGGGGCGCCTGACGCGCCGCTCGCACGTAGGGCGCAACTCGGTTCGCTTCAGCGGGCGTATAAAGGGCCGGACCTTGAAGCCGGGTTCCTACCGCTTGCGCGTGACCGCGACGGACGCTGCGGGTAACCGGTCCGCGGCCCGAACCGTGCGCTTCAAGGTCGTCCGTCGCTAGTCGGGGCTGGCAGCCGCCCAGCGAGGGTGCGCCTGCTCGAGATACCAGCCGAAGGCGCGATCGACCAGCCGCTGCGAGCCGAGGGCGCGCAGGACGATGGTCAGCACCCGCGGCGGCAGCGCGGGCACGAGGCGCTGCAGGCGCAGGGCGCGGCGGAAGGCCGGCGCGTGCGCGTCGTGGAAGGCGGCGTAGTCGGCGAAGGCGCGCTCGCGCGTCTTGGTCCCCGCGAGCACCGCGCGCAGCGCGCGCCCGGCGGCGATGCCGAAGTAGAACGCCGTGCGGATGCCCTCGCCCGAGAGCGGGAAGCAGTGCCCGGCGCTGTCGCCCACGTAGAGCACGTCGCCGTCGCTGGCCGTGCGCAGACGGTGCGGGAACCAGTTGCCCTGGTAGCGCACGGCCGGGGCGTCGACGCGGGCGGCGAGGGCGTCGGTGGGCCGGCGCACGTGCTGATAGGGGTCATAGGAGCCCACGCCGATGCGCGCCTCGGCGCCGGCCGGCACGCGCCAGCCGTAGCCGCGGCGCACGAGCGAGCGCTCGACCCAGATGTCGAGTGCGTCGCCGTCGCCCTGGGAATGCGGGTGGACCTCGAGGCCCCGGCTCAGCGGGGCGTCGGGCGGCTGGTGATGAGGCTCGGTCAGCACTCGCCGCCAGCCCATCGCATCGACCACCAGCGGCGCCGAGAGCGGCCCGCGGTCGCTCGCGACGGCGCCGCCCTCGCGCCCGCTCACCGTGGCGCGCTCGAAGCGCGCGTCGCCGCACTGCGCCCACAGCAGCTCGCACAGCTCGCGGTAGTCGAAGGCCGACCAGCTCCACGGCAGCCGGTAGCGGACCGTCCCGTGGGGCGTGGTGAAGGTCATCGCGGGCAGCTCGCGGCGGATGGCGCCGGCGACGCCCATGGCGTGCAGCCACGGCGTCGGCGCCGCGCAGGCCGAGGTGGCGCGGGCGCCGATCTCGTAGCGATCGACCACCAGCACGTCGGCGCCGGCGCCGGCGAGCTCGCGGGCCACGGCGAGCCCGGCGAACGACGCCCCGCAGACGAGCACGTCGGCGCTACCGGTGGCGGTCATCGCCCGAGCGCCGCGCGCGCGGCCTCCCACGGGCGCAGGCGCGCCCGCGCCCCGAGCACGTCGTAGCCGTTGGCCTCGACGCGGTCGAGGACGCGCGCGTAGACGGCGCGCGCCATGCGCACGCCGCGGCGCATCCCAGGCGCGAGCGCGACGCCCGCGGTGTCGGCGAACAGCTCGCGCGCGCGGCCCGCCTCCTGGGCGATGCGCTCGCGCAACGAGTCGCTGGAGGCGCCGGCGCGCAGGTCCTCCTCGGGCAGCCCGGGCAGGTAGACGCGGTCGAGGTCCCAGTCGACCGGCACGTCGCGGATGAAGTTCGTCAGCTGGAAGGCGACGCCCAGCCGCGCCACCGCCTCGGGCTCCGGGGCCCCCAGCAGCGGGGCGATGACGCGCCCGACGGTGGCGGCGCTGCCCTCCATGTACTCGTCGAGCTGCGCGCGCGAGACGATCCGCACGGGCTCGTCGCAGTCGACGCGCATCGAGTCCATGTAGCGCGGCAGCAGGTGCAGCGGCAGCCCGTGGCGCGGGCCGGCGTCGACCAGCGCGGCGATGACCGGATGCTCGGAGTGCCCGGCGGCCAGCCCGCGCTCGAGCTCGGCCTGCCACGCGTCGAGCGCGTCGCGGCGGGCGGCGCCGGGCGGAAGCCGCGTCGGGCCGTCGACGATCTGGTCCGCGCCGCGCACGAAGCCGTAGAGAGCGTGGACGGCGGGCTGCACGTCGCGCGGCAGGAAGCGGGTGGCGCAGTAGTACGTCGGGTCGTGCCGGCGCTGCATGCGCCGGCACGTCCGATAGGACTCCGCCAGTCGCGGTTCGGGGACGACGTGCACCATGAGTGAGCCTACGTGGTACCCCGGGGGGAGGGATGAGCGTGTTCAACGACGTTGAGCTGGCCTTCGTCACCGGCAAGGGCGGCGTGGGCAAGTCGACCGTCGCCCTGGCGGCGGCGCTGGCTGCCGCGCGCGACGGCCGCCGCGTCGTGCTGTGCGAGGTGGCCGGTCAGGCCCGCGCCCCCCAGCTCTACGGCGCCGACCGGCGCCGGCCCGGGCGCGAGGTGCAGCTCGAGGACCGGCTGTGGGCCACGACGATCGACCCGGTGCTGGCGCTCGAGGAGTGGGCGGGGCGCCAGATCGGCTCGCGCCGGCTCGTAGGGCTGCTCACCCACTCGAACGCCTTCGCTGCGTTCGTCAACGCCGCGCCCGGCGCGCGTGAGCTGGTGGCCATCACCAAGGCGTGGGAGCTCGGCCGGCGCGAGCGCTGGGTCAAGGGCATGGGCGGCTACGACCTCGTCGTCCTCGACGGCCCCGCGAGCGGCCACGGCGTCGGGATGCTGCGCACCCCGCACACGTTCGCCGAGATCGCCCGCGTCGGGCCGATCGCCACGCAGGCGCGCAAGGTGGCGGCGCTGCTGGAGGACCCGTCGCGCAGCGCGGTCGTCGCCGTGGCGCTCCCGGCCGAGCTGTCGGTCTCCGAGACGCTCGACCTCGAGCAGCGCGTGGCCGGCGCGGTCGGGCGCCCGCTCGACGCCGTGATCGTCAACGGCGTGCTGCCGCGGCGCTTCAGCGCGGCCGACGTCGAGCGCCTGCTCTCGCGCGACGGCCAGGTCCCGGGGCCGGTGGCCGCGGCGGCGCGCCGCCAGCACGGGCAGGCCAGCACGCAGCAGGGTCAGGTGCGCCGGCTGCGCCGCCACACGGGGGCCCACGTGACGACGCTGCCCTACGTGGCCGCGCCGCACCTGGGCCTCGACGAGGTGCGCGTGCTGGCCGACGAGCTGGCACGGCGCCGGTAGCGTCCCTGCCTCGCTCAGACGCCCGATCGCCGCGGCCCTGATGGCGAGTGTCGGCGAGCTCGTCGACGAGCCCGTGATCGAGCGCGTCGACGTGCTCGCCGCCAAGCTGCCCGGTTAGCTAGGCCACCGGCTCGCGCGCTGGCGCCGCCACGCCGGGTGCCCGGCCGCGGCGCCCGAGCGTCGGGCCGCCCTCGGCGCCCAGGCCGGTCTCCGAGCGCACGAGCAGCTCGTCGAAGGAGTGCTCGTCCTCGCTGTCGCGCTTGCCGAGGATCGTCCCCAGCCAGCAGCCGAGGAAGCCGATCGGGATCGTCACGAGGCCCGGGAAGGTCAGCGACGACGGCGAGCCCTGCGAGTCCGGGCCCGGCCACACCGGCGGGCTCAGGACGATCATGACCACCGAGGCGACGATGCCGAAGGCGACGCCCACGAGCGCGCCCGTGGTGTTGAAGCGCCGCCAGGTCAGCGCGAGGATGAGCGGCGGGAAGTTCGCGCTCGCCGCGAAGACGAAGGCCATGCTCACGAGGACCGTGACGTTGAAGCCGGTGCCCACGAGCAGCGTGCCGACGATCGCCGCGATGCCCACGCCGACGGCGGCGATCCGCGCCACCTTGCGTTCGGACTCCTCGTCCTCCCGGCCGCTGAGGTTGGCCCACAGGTCGTGCGCGACCGCGCCCGACGCCGCGATGACGAGGCCGGCCACCACCGCGAGGATGGTGGCGAACGCCGCGGCCGAGAAGAGCGCCAGGGAGATGTCGCCGCCCGTGCTGCCCTCCCCGCCGCCGAGGCTCTGCGCCAACAGCGGCGCGGCCAGGTTGCCGCCCTTGCCGACGGCCTCCTCGGCGCCGCCGCCCAGGATCGCGCGGGCCCCGAAGCCCATCACGGTCACGAGCGCGGTGAAGATGGCGATGATGCTGATCGTCCACACGACCGACACGCGCGCGGCCTTGGAGTCGGGCACCGTGAAGAAGCGCATGAGGATGTGCGGCAGGCCGGCCGTGCCGATGAAGATCGTCAGCCCCGTCGAGATGACGAGCGCCGGGGTGGTCAGGTAGGTGCCGGGGCCCAGGATCGCCTTGCCCTTGGGGTGCTCGGCCGCCGCCTTGTTGAGCAGCTCGGACGGGCTGAAGTTGAACTTCGCCAGCACGGCGACGCTGATGACGACGCCGGCCGTCATGAGCATGCCGGCCTTGATGATCTGCACCCACGTCGTGGCGAGCATGCCGCCGAAGACGACGTAGACGACCATGAAGATCCCGCAGATGAGGACCGCCGGCGTGAAGCTGATGCCGGCCAGGGCCTCGATCAGCGAGCCCGCGCCCACGAGCTGGGCGGTGAGGTAGATGCCGCAGATGAGCAGCGTGTTGATGGCCACGGCGATCCGCACCGGCCGCCTGCGCAGGCGGTAGCTGAGGACGTCGGCCACGGTGAACTTGCCGGCGTTGCGCATCCGGTCGGCCAGCAGATAGAGGACCGGCAGGAACGAGAGCATCGCTCCCAGCCCGATGATCCAGCCGTCGAAGCCGAAGAGGTACATGAGGCCCGCGTAGCCCAGGAAGGTCGAGGCCGACAGGTAGTCGCCCGCGGTGGCGATGCCGTTGAAGGCGCCGGCCACGCCGCGCCCGGCGGTGTAGAAGTCGGTCGCGCTGCGGTTGCGCTTGGCAGCCCACCAGGTGATGACGAGCGTGGTGGCAAGGACGATCGCGAAGATCGCGACGGCGAGTCCGTTGAAGTCGCCGATGGCGGCGAGGATGGTGGTCATCGGATGCTCCCGTCATGCGCAGGGACCTTGGTGAAGCGCGGGCCGTCGTCGCGCGCGCCGACGAGCACGCTGTGCGCCATCCGCTCCCATTCGCCGGACTTGCGTGCGTGCAGGAAGGCCATGACGAAGGCCAGCACCACCAGGCTCATCCCGCCGGCGAGCGCGTAGCTCACGCTCCCGAACAGGTACTTGCCCATCGTGTCCGGCGCGAAGCCGAGCAGACACAGATAGGCGAAGAAGTACAGCGAGTAGAAGGCCGTGCCGGCGACGAGGAAGCGCCTTCGGCTGGCCATCAGCTCCCTGAATTGGGGGCTGCGCGCGAGCGCGGCCCAGTCGGGCTCTGCGTGCGTGGACACGGCAATTCCTCCCTCGGTACAGGGTCTCTCTCCTCGGCCCCCGTGCCTCGGACCTTCCCTCGCCCCCCGCGGGTCAAACGACCCATAGGAGCCGTCGAACGGCGACCTGGCGCGTCAGCCTTGGTAGGCGCCGCTCATTCGATGCCGAGGCGGTCCAGCAGCGCCTCGTCGCCCCGCCAGCCGCGGCGCACGCGGACCGAGAGGTCGAGGTGCACCCGCGTGCCCAGCTCGCGCTCGAGCTCGCGCCGGGCGGCGGTCCCCACCGCCTTGATCATCCGCCCGCCGGACCCGATGAGGATCCCCTTCTGGGACTCCGCCTCGACCCACACGAGCGCACGGACGAAGGTCAGGCCATCCTCGCGCGCCTGCACCTCGTCGATCACGACCTCGACGGCGTGCGGCACCTCCTGGAAGGTGCGGCGCAGCACCTGCTCGCGCACGAGCTCGGCCAGCAGCACCTCGAGCGGCTGGTCGGAGCGGTCCTCGGCGGCGAAGAGGAAGGGGCTCTCGGGCATGAGCCCGGCCAGGTGGTCGCGCAGCGCCTCGACCCCGCGGCCGGTGCGCGCGCTGACGGGGAAGATCTCCTCGCCGACGTCGAGCGCCGCGGCCGCGCTGAGCGCGGCGAGCGTGTGCGCGCGGTCGAGGCGGTCGATCTTGTTGACGGCGAGGACGACCGGCACGCCGGCGCCGCGCAGGGCCCCGGCGATGAAGCGGTCGCCGGCGCCGACCCCCTGCTCGGCGTTGAGGACGAGCAGGGCCGCGTCGGACTCCGCCATCTCGGACTCGACGCGGTGCTGCATGCGCTCGGTCAGCGCGTCGCGGGGACGCTGGACCCCGGGCAGGTCGACGAGCACGAGCTGCGTGTCGTTCAGGGTGGCCACCCCGCGGATCGCCCGCCGCGTGGTCTGGGGCTTGTCCGACACGATCGCCACCTTGCGCCCGACCATGCCGTTGACGAGCGTCGACTTGCCGACGTTCGGGCGCCCCGCCAGCGCGACGAAGCCCGCGCGGGTGAGGGGGGTGGCTACCACGTCAGCAGCTCGGCCTGGAGCGCGAGCATCTCCCCGTCGTCGGTCTCGTGGTCCATCCCGGTGAGGTGCAGCGCGCCGTGCAGGACGGCCTCGCGCAGGTCCTCGGTGTACGCCGGGCAGATGACGATGTCGCCCAGCTCGCGCGGGCCGGGCGCCGGGCCGTCGCCGTCGACCGGGAAGGAGAGCACGTCGGTCGGCCCCGGGCGCCCGCGGAACTCGCGGTTGAGCGACGCGATCCGGTCGGCGTCGACGTACTCGACCGCGACGTGGCCGGCGTCGACCCCCGCGGAGGCGAAGGCGATGCCGACGATCCGCTCGACCTCGGCGCGCGGCGGCGCCTGCGGCCCCCCGTCGCCGATGACCTCGACCTCGAGCATCGCGCTACGCGCGACGGCGGTCGGGCTGCTGGGCCGGGCGCAGCTCGGGCGCGGCGCGCTCGGTGTGCTCGTCGTAGGCCTCGACGATGCGCTGGACGAGGCGGTGGCGCACCACGTCGGCGCCGCCGAAGCGCACGAACTCCACGCCCTCGACGGCGGCGAGGATCTCGCTGACGACCACGAGCCCCGAGCGCTGGTCGCGCGGGAGGTCGATCTGCGTGATGTCGCCGGTGATGACCATCTTCGAGTTGAAGCCCAGGCGCGTGAGGAACATCTTCATCTGCTCGGGGCTCGTGTTCTGCGCCTCGTCGAGGATCACGAAGGAGTCGTTGAGCGTGCGCCCGCGCATGAAGGCCAGCGGCGCGACCTCGATGACGTTGCGCTCGAGATGGGTGGCCACCTTCTCCGGATCGATCATGTCGTGCAGCGCGTCGAACAGCGGGCGCAGGTACGGATCGATCTTGGCCATCAGGTCGCCGGGCAGGAAGCCCAGGCGCTCGCCGGCCTCGACCGCGGGGCGGGTGAGGATGATCCGGTTGACCTCGCGGCGGCTGAGCGCGGCGGCCGCCATCGCGACGGCCAGGAAGGTCTTGCCGGTGCCCGCCGGCCCGATCCCGAAGGTGATGGTGTTGCGCCGGATCGAGTCGACGTAGCGCTTCTGGTTGACGGTCTTGGGCGCGACGCGCGTCGAGCGATGGCGCCAGACGACGTCCTCGAGCACCTCGGCGGGCGATTCGTGCTGGTCGAGCGCGTCGGTCACCGCGGCGATCGTCCCCTCGGCGATCTCGTGACCCTGCTCGATGAGGTCCGACAGCTCGCGGACCACGACCGCGGCGGCGGCCACCGCCTCGGCGTCGCCGTCGAGAGTGATGACGTTGCCGCGCAGGAACAGCTCGCAGTCGACGTGGCCCTCGAGCGCGCGCAGGATCTGGTCGTTGGAGCCGCTCAGCGCGGCGGCGACCTCGTTGGAGAGCTCGAGCTGGCGGCGCATCAGCGCAGCGCCTCCTGCGCCAGCGCGGACACGCGCTTGCCGTCGGCGCGCCCGGCGACGCGGGCCATCGACGCCTTCATCACCTGGCCCATGTCCTTGGGCGAGCCGGCCCCGGTCTCGGCCACCGCCTCGGCGACGATCGTGCGCAGCTCGTCGTCGGAGAGCTCGGCCGGGAGGTAGGCCTCGATGACCACGGCCTCGGCCTCCTCGGCCTCGGCCAGCTCGGGGCGGCCACCGTCGCGGAAGGCGGTCGCCGACTCGTGGCGGCGCTTACGCTCGCGGCGCAGGACGGCCACCTCGTCGCCATCGCCGTCCTTGGCGGCCTTCTGCAGCTCGGAAAGCACGAGACGCAGCGCCGATACGCGGCTCTTCTCGCCGGCCTTCATCGCGGCTGTGAGGTCCGTCTTGACCCTGTCGGCCAATTCCACTGTCTCGATGATACGACCGTCGGCGCGTGGCGACCCGTTGAACAGCAGTCGAACCCTCAGGCCACGGCTGCGGCCGGCGCCACGGCGGCCAGGTGGCGCTGCAGGAAGGCCGTCTGGGCGGCGATGGCCTGCTCGAACGGCTCGCCGACGTAGATCTCGAAGTGCCCGACCGGATAGCGCAGGACCTCGCCGCGCGGCGCGCGCTCGCCCATCTTGATCGCGGCGGCGGGCGGCGTGGTCTGATCGCGCTCGCACACGCAGACGAGCAGGGGGCACGCAACCGAGGCGGCGGAGCGCACCGGTCGGTAGGTCGCGACGCGCAGCATGATGCGCGCGGCCACCTCATTGCGCCAGGGCGAGCCCGGCGGGACGATCGCCTCGAAGCCGGGCTGCGCGTCGGGGGCGGTCATGACCGCGAACGACCCGGGCGCGCCGACGGCCGGCATCGTGCGCGGCGCGCGGCCGGCCAGCCCCGCGGCCTGGTCGGCAAGGCCGAGCGCGGTGGCGCGCAGCGCGACGCGCGGGGGCACGACGCGCAGCGCGGTGAGGCCGTCGGCGAACGGGCACTGCGAGACGACGGCGGCGATCGAGGGGTCCTGCGCCGCCACCGCGACGACGTGGCCGCCCGAGAACGACGTGCCGAAGAGCGCGATCTGCTGTCCGTCGATCCCGTCCAGCGTGCGCGCGAAGGCGACCGCGGCGCGGTAGTCCGCCTGCTGGCGGCCGATATCCAGCAGCTGGCGCGGCGTGCCGGTGGAGTCGCCGAAGTGGCGGTAGTCGAAGAGCAGCACGGCGAGGCCGGCGGCCGCGAAGCGCTCGGCGTAGGCGGGCAGCCGGTCCCCGCGGGTGCCCGTGAAGCCGTGGGCCATGACGACGCACGGCACGGGCCCGGCCGCCCCGTCGGGACGGTAGAGCCACGCGGCGCACGTGTCCTCGCCGCTGGGGAAGGTCAGGTCCGTGCGTTCGCTCATCGGACGACCCTATCGCCGCAGCAGGAGCGCGACCCACTCCCCGCCGTGTCGGCGTTCGGTCTCGCGCAGTCCGTGCCGGGCGAAGGCGGCGGCGACCTCGTCGGCCTCGTGGGCCAGCAGCCCGCTGGCCACGAGCTCGTTGGGCTGCGGGCCGGCGAAGCCATCCTGCGCGACGCGCAGCAGCAGCGGGCGCAGCAGGTTGGCCAGGACGGTCGGCGCACCCGGAGCCGGCCCGTCGCGCAGTAGATCGTGGCGGCGTGCGTCCAGGCAGACGCCGTTGGCCGCCGCGTTGTCGAGCGTGGCCTGCACCGACTCGCGCTCGTGGTCGATGCCGGTCACCGGCGCCCACCCCAGCCGCGCCGCGGCGATGGCGAGCACGCCCGAGCCGCAGCCGACGTCGGCGAGCGCCCCGGCGGGCTCGAGCTCGAGCAGCAGCTCGAGGCACAGCCGGGTCGTCGGGTGCGCGCCCGTGCCGAAGGCCTGAGCAGGGTCGATGACGACGTCGAGCAGGCCCGCGCGCGCCGGCTCCCAGGGCGGGCGCACCATCAGCTTCCCGACCTGCACCGGGCGATGGAAGGCCTTCCAGCGCTCGTCCCAGTCGTCGGGCACCTCGCTCGTGGTCACCTCGACGAGCGCCCCGCCGGCGGCCGCCCGCAGGTCGGGGAGCGCGGGCAGCTCGCCCGGCGCGCCGTAGACCGCGTACTCGACGAGCTCGCCGTCCTCGCTCTCCTCCACCCCGCCCGGCGCGAGCTCGAGCAGCTCGGCGAGCACGAGCTCGGCCTGCTCGCGCCTGACCCGGACTCCGAGGCGGATCATCCGAGCAGGCGCTTGAGCTTGCCCAGCAGCGACTCGTCGACGCGCAGGTTCTCGTCCGTCATCGAGTCGGCCAGCTGCTGGGCCAGGCGGCGCTGCTCCTTGCTGAGCTTGCGCGGGACGACGACGTTGACCACCACGCGCAGGTCGCCGTGGCGCCCGGGCCGGCGCAGGCGGGGCATGCCCTTGCCGCCGACGGTGACGACGGCGCCCGGCTGCGTCCCGGGCCCGACCTCGACGTCGACGTCGCCGTCGAGCGACGGAGCGCTCAGGGTGGCGCCCAGCGCGGCGACCGGGGCGGGCACGTCGAGGACGGTGACGAGGTCGTCGCCGTCGCGCATGAAGCGCTCGTCGGGCGCCACGTGGACGAGCACGTAGAGGTCGCCGGGTGCTCCGCCGCGCTCCCCGGCGTGGCCGCGGCCGGCGAGACGGATGCGCTGCCCGTCGCCGATCCCGGTCGGCACGTCGACGCGCAGGATGCGCCGGCGCACCTCGCGCCCGCGCCCCTCGCACTGCGGGCACGGCTGCTCGGGGACGCGGCCCTCGCCGCCGCACACGTCGCAGGCGACCTGGCGCACGACCTGGCCGAAGGGCGACCGCGACACGGCCTGCAGCACTCCCGCGCCGGCGCAGCGATCGCAGGTGACGATCGGCGTGCCGGGCTCGGCGCCGTTGCCGTGGCAGCGCTCGCAGGTGTCGATGGCCTCGAAGCTGAGCTCGACCTCGGCGCCCGTCGCGGCCTGCGCGAGCGTGACCTCGGCGCTGACGGCGACGTCGCCGCCCTGCATCGGCCCGCCGCGCGTGGCGGCACCGAACGCACTGCCGAAGAAGGCGTCGAAGAGGTCGGAGATCGAACCGAAGCCCTCGAAGTTCGGCGCGTAGCCGCCCGAGCGCAGGCCGTCGTGGCCGTAGCGGTCGAAGGTGGCGCGGCGCTCCGCGTCGGAGAGGATCTCGTAGGCCTCGGCGGCCTCCTTGAACTTCTCCTCGGCGTCGGGGTCGTGGCGGTTGACGTCGGGGTGCAGCTCACGGGCCAGGCGCCTGAAGGCCTTCTTGATCTGGGTCTCGTCGGCGTCGCGGGCGACGCCGAGGACCTCGTAGGGGTCTCGGGGGCGGGTGCCGGCCATTCAGTGAGTCCTCTCGTGGCGTCGTGCGTCGAGCGTCCGCCGGTCGGCGTGCGAGGTCGCGAGGGGGCTCACTGTTCGTAGACGTCCTCGATGAAGCGCGAGAGCTGGTGGGCGGCCTCTCGCACCGTGCGGATCGCGGCCGCGTAGTCCATGCGCACCGGCCCAAGGACCGAGACGGTGCCCAGGTGGCGCGACGGCAGCCCGTAGCCCGACGCCACGAAGGCGAGCGAGTGCAGTGCGGGCAGCTCGTTCTCGTGGCCGATGCGCACGAGCACGTCGCGCTGGCCGAGGGCCGCGCGCAGGACGTTGAGGAGCGCGACGCGGCGCTCGAGGATGCCCATGAGCTCGTTGATCTCGGTCAGGTCCTGGAAGCGGTGCTCGGAGAGCAGGCGAGCGGCGCCGCCCACGTAGAGGCTGTCCTCGGCGGTGTCCGCCAGCTCGGTGAAGGCGGGCGTCAGGCGCTCGAGGAAGCCGCGCTCGCTGGCTCCCAGCGACGGGTCGTTGAGCTTGGAGTGCAGCGTGCGCGCGCCGAGGCTGACGCCCTCCAGGCGCTCGTTGAGGTAGGCGGCGGCCCACGCGGTCAGCCCCTGGTCGACGGGTCGCTCGAACGGCAGCACCTTCTTCGACACGCCACCGGTCGAGGTGATGACGACGACCATCAGGACCTGCGGCTGCAGGAGCAGGACCTCGACGTGGCGGATGGTGGCCGTGTCGATCGGCGGCGCGGAGACGATGGCCAGCAGGTTGGTGACCTGCGAGAGCGTCTCCGTGGTGGCGCGCATCGCCTCGTCGACCTCGCGGCGTACCAGCTGCAGGTCGAGCGCGCGGTCGCGCGGGATGACGTCCTGGCTGTGGAGCAGGCGATCGACGTAGAAGCGGTGCCCGGCGTCGGTCGGCACCCGCCCGGCGCTCGTGTGCGGGTGGGCGAGCAATCCGTGCTCCTCGAGCATCGCCAGCTCGTTGCGGATCGTCGACGCGCCGAAGTCCAGCTCGGGGTCGGCGGCCAGCGTCTTCGAGCCCACGGGCTCTCCGGTCGCGGTGTGGGCCTCGACCAACTTGCGCAGGATCAGCTCTTGGCGCGGCGTGAGCACCACACCGATTGTAGGTCGGAGCTACTCGGCCGCGATCTCGGCTTCGGCGTTGCGGATGATCGCCTTGCCGTCCTGCTCGGCGATCGTGTGCACCACTGCGACGCCATCGCGCACCTCGTGCACCTTGCCGGTGACCGTGACCTCGTGCTCGGGCAGCCCCATGCCGCGGAACTGGACCTGGAGCCGGCGCAGGCTGTGCGGGCCGCCGCCGGCGTCGGTCTGGGCGCGCGCGACCTGGGCCATCGTCCAGAGCCCGTGCAGGATGCGCCCGGGCAGGCCGACCTGCTTGGCGAAGTCCTCGTCGATGTGGATCGGGTTGAAGTCGCCCGAAGCGCCCGCGTAGCGCACGGTCAGATAACGGTCGGGCGTGACCTTGAGCTCGGGGATCTCGTCGCCGGGCTGCATGCTCACCCACCTCGCACGATGTTGGTCCAGGTCCCGACGCACACCGTGTCGCCGTCCTGGTTGGTGGACACGGTCTCGAAGACGTAGAAGCCGGTGCCGCTGCGCTCGGAGATGTCCTTGACCGTCACGGTCGTGTCGATCTCGTCCCCGGCCACGACCAGCGGACCCCACTTGAACTCCTGGCCGCCGTGGACCATCAGTGCGAAGTTGATCCCGATCTCGGGGTCGAACAGCGCCGGTCCGATGGCGGGCGAGCTGTAGACGGCGGCGAACATCGGCGGCGCGACCACGTCGCGGTAGCCGAGGGCGCGGGCTGCCTCGACCTCGAGGTGGACCGGGTTCGTCTCGCCCACCGCGAACGCGTACTCGCGGATCTTCTCCCGCCCGACCGCGTAGGTCAGGGGCGCGTAGGTCTTGCCGACGGCGTTGGTGTTGACGGCCATGCGGCGGGGAGGTTAGTCATCGCGCGCGCTGCGTCGCGGCCACGCAGGCCAGCACCGCCAACGCCGTGAGTAGCGGTGGCCGTGCTGACGGGCTCGCCGAGCAAGGCCGCCGACCAGGCGAGCGTGAGCACCGGCTGGGCAAGCTGGACCTGCCCGATCCGGGCCACCCCTCCGCGCGCGAGCCCTGCGTACCAGGCGAAGAAGCCAAGGAACATGGAGACGACGGCGACGTAGGCGAAGCCCAGCCAGGCCGTGGCGCCGGCGTGCAGACCCCCGACGGCGATCGCGACGCCGGTCACCGAGGCGGTCAGGGGCGCACTGAGCACGAGCGCCCAGCAGATCGTCGCCGGCCCGCCCAGCGTGCGGCTGAGCGCGCCGCCCTCGGCGTAGCCGATCGCGCACAGCACGACGGCGCCGAGCAGGAAGGCGTCGCCCGCCTCGAGGGCGGGCGGGAATGACCTCCCCTGGATGAGGACGAAGGCGAGCACGGCGACGAGGCCGGCGGACGCGGCGAGCCAGAAGGCCCGGCTCGGGTGCTCGTGCGCCCGCCTGACCGCCGCGACAGCGGTCGCGGCGGGGAGGATCGCGATGACCACCGCGCCGTGGGCGGCGGTCTGGACCTCGAGCGCGAGCGAGGTCAGCAGCGGGAAGCCGACGATCACGCCGGCGGCCACGACCCCCAGCGAACGGACCTGCTCGCGGGTCGGACGCGGCGGGCGGGTCGCGAGCAGGTAGACGGCCGCGAGCGCGGCGGCGACCGTCGCGCGTCCGAAGGCCACGAGCCACGGGTCGAAGTCGGCCACGGCGAGGCGAGTGGCCGGCAGCGAGAACGAGAAGCCGAGGATGCCGAGGCTCCCGAGCAGGAGCCCCGGGGGCAGGGCGCCCAGCCGGCGCGGCTCGCTTGCCGTTACCGGCGTCGCCGCGATAGCGTTATCCGTACTGCTCATGCTCAACGATAACGCAGAGGGTCGCGTCATCCAAGACCTGCGGGCTGCAGCTGACGCGCGCTCGCCCGGCGAGCGCCTGCCCTCGGTCCGCGACCTCATGGGCCGCCATCGTGCGTCGCCGGTCACCGTGCAGCGCGCGATCGCCGCCCTCGCGGCGGAGGGCGTGCTCGAGCCGCGGCCCGGGCGCGGCACCTTCGTGGCGCCCCGTCCCCAGGCGCAGGCGCCGCCCGACCTCTCGTGGCAGGCCGTGGCCCTCGGCGCCGGCGGCGCCGAGGGCGGCGCGCTGCAGGAGCTGCTGGCCGTCCCGCCGCCGGGCGCCATCCCGCTCTCGAGCGGCTACCTGTCGCTCGACCTGCAGCCGCTGCACCTGGTCGGCGCGGCGCTGGCCCGCGCCGCGCGACGCACCGGGGCATGGGAGCGCGGCCCCGTCGAGGGGCGCGAGGAGCTGCGCGCGTGGTTCGCGCGCGAGGCCGGCGGGAGCCTGCGCGCCCACGACGTCGTCGTCTGCTCCGGCGGCCAGCCCGCGCTCGCGACCGCCTTCCGCGCCCTGGCGGCGGCCGGCGACCCCGTCCTGGTCGAGGCGCCCACCTACCTGGGCGCCATCGTGGCGGCGCGTGCCGCCGGGCTGCGCGTCGTCCCGGTCCCCAGCGACGCCGGCGGCGTGCGCCCCGACCTGCTCGCCCAGGCCCTCGCGCGCACCGGGGCGCGCCTGGTCTACTGCCAGCCGCTCTACGCCAACCCGCACGGCTCCGTGCTGGCCGCCGACCGCCGCGCCGCGGTGCTCGAGGCAGTCGCCGACGCCGGCGCCTTCCTGCTCGAGGACGACTGGGCGCGCGACCTGAGCGCCGAAGGCGAGCCGCCGCCCCCGCTGGCCGCCGACGATGCCGACGGCCACGTCGTCTACGTGCGCTCGCTGACCAAGTCGGCCGCGCCGGGCCTGCGCGTGGCCGGCATCGGCGCCCGCGGGGCGGCCGGGGCGCGGCTGCGCGCGGCGCGCATCGTCGACGACTTCTTCGTGTCGGGCCCGCTGCAGGAGGCCGCCCTGGAGGTCGTCTCCGCCCCGGGCTGGCGCCGGCACCGCCGCCGCCTGCGCGCCGAGCTGCGCACGCGCCGCGACGCGCTCGTCGCCGCCCTCGAGCGCCACGCGCCGCAGCTCGCGCCGACGACGATCCCCGCCGGCGGGCTGCACCTGTGGGTGGCGCTGCCCGAGGGCACCGACGACGTCGCGCTGGCGAGCGCCGCGGCCGCCGACGGCGTCGTCGTCTTCCCCGGCCGCCCGTGGTTCCCGGCCGAGGCGCCGGGACCGTTCCTGCGCCTGACCTTCGCCGCCGCGCCCCCTGACGCGCTCGACGAGGGCGTGCGGAGGCTGGCGAAGGCCCTCAGACGATGATCGGCACGGCGCCGCCGTCGGCCGACCATGCCGCGCCGGTCACGTTGCTCGCCCGCGCGCTGCAGAGGAAGACAACGATGTCGGCGATCTCGCGCGGCTCGGCCAGGCGTCCCAGCGGGATCTTGCCCGCCTGCGCGGCGAGCGCCTCCTGCGCGGTGCCGCCCCGCGCGGCCGCGACCTGTTCGGCGAGGCCGTCGGCGCCCATCCACAGCTCCGAGGCGACGGCGCCCGGCGCGACGGCGTTGACGAGCACGTTCTCCGACGCGTAGGAGTCGGCGAAGACCCGCGAGAGCGAGAGCTGCGCGGCCTTGGTGACCGAGTAGGCGGCGTTGGTCAGCGAGGGGCGCTTCCCGGCGCTCGAGCAGACGTTGACCATCCGGCCGCCGCCGCGCTGGACCATGTGCGGCGCGGCCGCCCGCATGAGCCGCATCGGCGCCATCACGTGCAGCTCCCACTGGCCCTGCCAGTCCTCGTCGGTGAGCTCGTCGAGGCCGCGCGCGAAGCTCGTGCCGGCGTTGTTGACGAGGACGTCGATGCCGCCCATCTGCTCGGCGCAGGTGGCGACGATCCGCTCGGCGACGTCGGGGTCGGTGATGTCGCCGGCCAGGTACTCGCCACCGCAGCCGTCGGCCGCCTGCACCAGCGCGTCGGCGTCGCGGCCGACGAAGAGCACCTGCGCGCCCTCGGCGCACAGGCTGCGCCCGACCTCCCGGCCGATGCCGCGGCTCGCGCCGGTCACCACGCACACCTTGCCTTCGAGCTCGAGATCCATGGACCGATTGTGACGGCGATCACGTCGCCGTCACGTGACGTAGCGCACGGCCGCGCGCTCGACGGAGGCGCCATAGGAGCCGCCGAAGAGCGCGGCGTGCACGAGCAGCGGGAACAGCTGCCACAGCTCCACGCGCTCGCTCTGTCCTTCGGCCGGCGGCGCGGCCTCGTCGTAGGCGGCGAAGACCCGTTCCGACGGCGCCCCGAAGAGGCGCAGCATGGCCAGGTCGACCTCGCGGTGGCCGCCGTAGGCCGCCGGGTCGATCAGCCGGGCGCGCCCGTCGGCGCCGGCCAGGACGTTGCCGCCCCACAGGTCGCCGTGCAGGCGCGCGGGCGGCTCGGCAGGCCCGGCGAGGCCGCCGATCCGCTCGCACACCCGCTCCACGGCCCGCGCACCGGAAGCGCTCAGCGTCCCGCGCCCCAGGCACAGCGCGACGAGCGGCGCCAGGCGGCGCTCGGCGTAGAACGACGGCCAGTCGGGCGCGGGGTCGTTGGGCAGCGAGAGCTCGCCGATGCGCAGCGGCGCGACCGCGTCGGCCGGCGCCGGCGCGCCGGGCGGCGGCGCGCCGAAGTCGGCCGCCCCGGCGGCGTGCAGCGCGGCCAGCCCGTGGCCGAGTGCCTCCGCGCCGGCCGCGTCGAGGCGCCCCGGGTCGATCCACTCGAGCGCCAGGAAGCGCGGCCCGTCGCCGTCGCCGACCGCCAGCACCCCGGGCAGCGCGACCGCATCGGCGTCCGCCAGCCAGCGCAGCCCGGCCGCCTCGGTGGCGTACTCGCCCGGCGCGGCGTCGGCGCGCGTCTTGACGAAGGCGCGCTCGCCGCCGGCCAGCTCGAGCGCCCACGCCTCGTTGATCGAGCCGCCCGACGCGCGGGAGCCGCCGGTCACCTCGATGCCCGCGGCGCGCGCGACCGCATCGGCCAGCGCACGCGGGACGGTCACGCGGCGCCCGCGGAACGGACCTCGTCGAGCAGGCCCCGGCACGCCGCGTCGACCAGGTCGAGCACGCGATCGAAGCCGCGCGGGCCGCCGTAATACGGATCGGGGACGTCGAGGTCGCCCACGGCGACCGCGGCGGGATCGAACTCGCGCAGCAGCCGCACCTTGGCCCGCGCCTGCGCGTCGGGCGCGCGCGCCAGCAGCTCGCGCTCGTTCTCGCGGTCCATCGCCAGCAGGAGGTCGAAGCGCTCGAAGTCCTCGGCGGTCACCTGGCGCGCCTCGCCCTCGACGACGATGTCCCGCGACCGTGCGGCGGCCACGGCGCGGTCGTCGGGCGGAGCGCCCGCGTGCCAGCCGCCGGTGCCCGCGCTGTCGATGGTCACGGCGTCGTCGAGGCCCGCCTCGTGCAGCAGCCCGCGCATGACGCCCTCGGCGGTCGGCGAGCGGCAGATGTTGCCCATGCAGACGAACAGGATCCGCATCGCCGCAGCATGCCGGATCGGGCCCCGACGTAGGATGGAGCCATGGCCAACGTCGAACGCACCGCCACCACCGTCTGGGAGGGCGACCTCGCCCACGGCAACGGAGTCCTGTCGCTCAAGAGCGGCGCCGCCCCCGACCTGCCCGTCACCTGGGCGTCGCGCACCGAGCGCTCGGCCGGCAAGACCAGCCCCGAGGAGCTCATCGCCGCCGCCCACGCGTCGTGCTTCTCGATGGCTCTCTCCCACGGTCTCGCCGAGGCCGGCAACCCGCCCGACCGCCTCGACGTCTCTGCCACCGTCACGCTGTCGATGGACGACGGCCCGAAGGTGCAGAGCTCGCACCTCACGGTGCGGGGCGTCGTCCCGGGCGTCGACGCCGACGGCTTCGCCGAGGCCGCCCAGGGCGCCGCGGACAACTGCCCGATCTCGGGCGCGCTGAAGGGCAATCTCGAGATCACGGTCGACGCGCAGCTCGCCGACGGGTAGCGCACGGGCGGCGCGGCGCGCCGGCTGCGCGCGCCCGCACCCCGCCGCCGCGCCAGGACCAGTCGCCCAGCTGGCCGCTACGCGCCGCCCGCAGAGGCCGCGCTAGGACGAGTCGCCGAGCTCCAGGACGGCCAGGAAGGCCTCCTGGGGCACCTCGATGCGCCCGACCTGCTTCATGCGGCGCTTGCCCTCCTTCTGCTTCTCGAGCAGCTTGCGCTTGCGCGAGATGTCACCGCCGTAGCACTTGGCGATGACGTCCTTGCGGAAGGCCTTGACCGTCTCGCGGGCGATGATGTTGGCCCCCACAGCGGCCTGGATGGGCACGTCGTACTGCTGACGCGGGATCTTGGCGCGCAGCTTCTCCACCAGCATGCGCCCCAGCGAGTAGGCCTTGTCGCGGTGCACCAGCATCGAGAGCGCGTCGACGACGTCGCCTGCGAGCAGCACGTCGAGCTTGACCAGATCGCCCGGGCGCATCCCGATGACGTCGTAGTCCAGCGAGGCATAGCCGCGGGTGCGCGACTTCAGCTGGTCGAAGAAGTCGAGCACGATCTCGGCCAGCGGCAGGTCGTAGGTGAGCTGCACGCGCTCAGCCGACAGGAAGTGCATGCCCGCGTGGTCGCCGCGGCGCTCCTGGCAGAGCTCCATGACCTGGCCGATGTACTCCTTGGGCGTGACGATCGACGCCTTGATGAACGGCTCGCGGATCTCCTCAATGCGCACGGGCTCGGGCATGTCGCTCGGGGCATGGACCTCGAGCTCCTCCCCGTTGGTGAGCGTGACCTCGTAGCCGACGCTCGGCATCGTGGCCAGCAGCTCGAGGTCGTACTCGCGCTGCAGGCGCTCGCGGACGATGTCCATGTGCAGCAGGCCGAGGAAGCCGCAGCGAAAGCCGAAGCCGAGGGCGTCGCTCGTCTCCGGCTCCCAGGTCAGCGCGGCGTCGTTGAGGGTGAGCTTCTCCAGCGCGTCGCGCAGCTCGGGGTAGGCGTCGGTCTCGATGGGGAACAGGCCGCAGAAGACCATCGGCTTGATCTCGCGGTAGCCGGGCAGCGGCTCGGTGGCGCCGTGGTGCTTGGTCGTCAGCGTGTCGCCGACCCGCAGGCGAGTGACGTCCTTGATCCCGGTGATGAGGAAGCCGACCTCCCCCGCGCGCAGCTCGGGCGCGGCGATCATCGCCGGCGTGAAGAAGCCGATGTCGTCGATCTCGGCCTCGGTGCCCGAGGCCATCGCCCGGATCGCCTCGCCCTTGCGAAAGACGCCGTCGACGACACGGATGTAGGCCACCACACCGCGGTACTGGTCGAACTCGGAGTCGAAGATCAGCGCCCGTGGCGGGGCGTCGAGGTCGCCGGCCGGCGGCGGCACCTTCTGCACGAGCTCCTCGAGCACGTCCTCGACGCCCTCCCCCGTCTTGCCCGAGATGCGCCGGATGGTGTCGGCCGGCTCGCCCAGCAGGTCGGAGACCTCCTCGGCCACGCGCTCGGGCTCGGCTCCCGGGAGATCGATCTTGTTCAGGCACGGGATCAGCTCGAGCCCCGCGTCGACGGCCAGGTAGGTGTTGGCCAGCGTCTGGGCCTCGACGCCCTGCGACGCGTCGACGACCAGCAGCGCGCCCTCGCAGGCCGCCAGGCTGCGCGAGACCTCGTAGGTGAAGTCGACGTGGCCCGGGGTGTCGATGAGCTGCAGCTGGTAGGTCTCGCCGTCGCGCGCCTCGTAGAAGACGCGGACGGCCTGGGCCTTGATCGTGATGCCGCGCTCGCGCTCGAGGTCCATGGAGTCGAGCACCTGCTCGCGCATCTGGCGCGGATCGACCGTGTGGGTGATCTCGAGGATGCGGTCGGCCAGCGTCGACTTCCCATGGTCGATGTGGGCGATGATCGAGAAGTTGCGGATGTGTGCCTGATCTGCCATGCGTGCGGCGACCCAGGATAGGCGTCGGGTGGCCTCTCGCCGCGCCCGCCCGGACGCGGGCGTGCCCGACCGGGCCGGCTCAGCCGAGGGCGGGCGTGGAGGGCAGCGGCTCGTCGTTGGCCAGCGCGACGCCGTCGCGGCCGCCCGCCTTGACCGAGTAGAGCGCGCGGTCGGCGCGGGCCAGCAGCGCGACGTCGGTCTCGCCCGCCTGCGGGACCGCGACTCCGACGGAGATGGTGACCCCGAGCCGCGCCTCCAGGACCGCCTCGCGCAGGCGCATGGCGGCGCCCAGCGCCTGCTCGGAGGAGTCGACGGCGAGCAGGGCGGCGAATTCGTCGCCGCCGACCCGGAAGAGCCGGTCGCCCCGGCGGAGAGCGCCGCTCATGGCGTCAGCCAGGCCGCAGAGCACGCGGTCGCCGTGGCCATGGCCGTAGGTGTCGTTGAGGAGCTTGAAGCCGTCGATGTCGCACACGACGACGGCGGTCGTCGGGCGCCGGTGGGAGCCGGCCAGCGCCTCGTGGAAGGTGGCGTGGTGGCCGAGGCCCGTCAGCGGGTCGGTCTCGGCGCGCTCGCGCAGCGAGCCCATCAGCTCGGCGGTGCGCAGGCACGCGGCGCCGTGGTTGGCGAGCTGCTCGAGCAGCTCGACGTCGTCGGTGCCGATGACGGCCGGCTCGTCGGAGGCCAGCACGAGCGCCCCGAGCAGCTCGCCGTGGGCGTAGAGGCCGACGGCGACGAGCGTCTCGACCCCCGCGGCGCGCAGGTCGGCGAGATTGGCCGCGGGCGGTGCGTCGGGCTGGCCGACCGTGAAGAGGGAGATCCCGTCCTCGACCCATGCCGCGCTCGACTCGAGCGGCGCGGCGCGCAGTACGTCGGCGAGCGGGCCGACCGCGGCTGAGGGCCGCAGGCGGCCGGCGCCGGTCGCACGCGCGAGCAGCGCGGAGCCCAGCGGGACGAGGTCGAGTGCTGCGCTCAGCAGCGCGTCGGCCACGGCGGACGCGTCCTGCAGGGCGGCCATCTCGGCGACGTGGCGCAACAGGCGCTGCGTCCCCGACTCGCTGGGCAGGCCGCCGAGCTCGTCGATGCGCGCGCCCAGGGCGCGGGCGCACCCGCGTAGGTGCTCGAGGTCGCCGTCGCGCAGCGCCTCGCGGGACTCGATGTTGAGGACGCCGATGGTGAGGCCCCCCGCCTGCAGCGGGAAGCATGCCTCGGCCACGACCCCCGGGTTGGACTCGAGGTAGTCCTCACTCGCACTGACGTCGTCGACGACGATCTCGATCCCCGAGCGGTACGCGCGCCCCATGATCCCGGCCCGTCCCGGCAGCCCGTCGCGCGCCTGCCAGTAGCCGCGCAGGGCGGCGCACCGCAGGCGCCCGCCGCGGGCGAGGTAGACCGCGGGCAGCAGGCGCTGCTCGCGCGCTACGTGGTCGACGACCGTCGCCGCGGCGGCGCCGGCGTCAGGGGCAGCTTCGAGCGCCAAGCCCAACAAGGCGGAGGAGAGGCGCATCACTGAATGTGTATCGGGCGACAGGCCCGGGAACTTGAGGAACGATCAGCCGTTCAACGGCTGTTTTCTACCGTTCACCGCGCTGGGCAAGCCGTCCCCGGACGAAACCTTCGATCTGGCGCGCCTCCGGTATGCCCAGCAGGCGGACGGTGACGCCATAGACGACGACGCCGGCGACGAGCGCGGACCCGACGGTGATGATCTGCGCGATCAGGTCCACGCCGAGCGCCTGGTCGAGGACGTACCACGTGCCGTAGGAGACGCCGGCCAGCAACGCGGCGGCGAAGGTGATCTGGATGACGACCGCGAGCGTGCGCTTCCCGTCGAGGCGGCCGTGCAGCTGACGGCGCAGGAAGTACATCTGGGCGACGGTCATCACCGCGCTCGACACGCCCGTGCCGATGACGATCCCGGCGATCCCGAACGGCTTGTAGAGCGCGACCGACACGGCGACGTTGACGGTGAGGTTCAGGCCGGCGATGCCCGTCGTGATCCACGGCTTCTGAAGGCTGAAGAAGGTCCGCGTCAGCAGCAGGTTGACGCCGCTGAAGGGCAGCGAGAAGGCGAACCAGAAGAGAGCGCTCGAGACGAGGTCGGTCGAGCTCTGGCCGAACCGGCCGTGCTCGTAGATGAGACGCGTGATCGGCTCGGAGAGCGCCAGGGTCGCG
The DNA here is from genome assembly GCA_963807305.1 of uncultured Actinomycetes bacterium. Taxonomy (GTDB): domain Bacteria; phylum Actinomycetota; class Thermoleophilia; order Solirubrobacterales; family Solirubrobacteraceae; genus JAOPZW01. The sequence continues at coordinate 770,116 of CAWEBN010000005.1, read as the reverse complement.
GCAGCCGCTGGGACGAGCAGCAGGAAGACCTGGCGCATCCCGTTGGCGAGCAGCGAGCGCAGGCCGTCGTAGTCGCGGCGGGCGGCGAAGCGGCTCAGGGCCGGGAAGAGCACCGTCGCGATGGCGACGCTGAACATCCCCTGGGGCAGCATGTAGATGCGGAAGGCCGCGTCGATCGCCCGGGGCGCGTCTGCGGAGACCAGCGAGCCGAGCGTCGAGTTGATGAGGACGTTGAAGTTGATGAGCCCGAGCCCGATCGTCACCGGCAGCATCAGCAGCAGGACCTTGCGCACGCGCGGATCGCCGAACGAGAACGAGATTTCCAAGTGGAAGCCGAGCTTGCGCAGCATCGGCAGGGCCATCGCGAACTGGACGATCGTGCCCACCAGGATGCCGATCGCGTAGCCGTAGAGCTGGTCCTCGCCGGTGAGCACCTGCTGCGAGCCGACGAGGCAGAAGAGGATGACCGCGTTCCACACCAGCGGGCTGAGCGCCGGGATCGTGAAGTGCTCGTAGGCGTTCAGGATCCCGACCACGAGCCCGTTCAGGCCCAGGATCACCACCACCGGGAACAGGACGCGGCTCAGCCCCACCGTCAGGTCCGTGTATTGCGACAGCTCGGCCCCGACGAACACCGGCATGATCACGCCGGCGAAGAGGATGAACAGCACCATGATGGCGCTGAGCACGGTGAGGATCAGGAAGAAGAGCGTCGAGGCGAGCTTGAACGCCTCCTTGCGCTTCCCGTGCTCGAGCAGCTCGGTGAAGACCGGGACGAAGGCCGCGCTCAGGGCGGCGTCGGCGAAGAGCGACCGCAGGACGTTCGGCACCTGGAAGGCGATCGTGAATGCGCTGAAGGCGCCCGACGTGGCGAAGTAGCTCGACGCCACGATCTCGCGAGCCAAGCCCGCGATCCGCGAGAGCCCGGTGAGGACCGAGAAGATCGCGGTGTTGCGAGCCGCGGCCCGACCCGGAGGCGCGGACTCCCCGGGGGATGACAGGCCCTCGGCCCGTGCGGGCGCGCTCGCGGTCGGTTCGACGGACACGTGGGGCCTGATGCTACGCGGCGCTCCCGCGACTTCGTCTCAGCGGCCCCGGGCGCCCGTGGGCGGGCGAGGCCGCTACACTGCGTCGCCGCCTCATGGCCAACATCCACTCACAGAAGAAGCGCATTCTCCGGGCCGAGCGCGAGCGCCTGGAGAACCGCCGCTACACGTCGACGATCAGGACCTTCTTCCGCCGCCTCGAGGCCGCGGTCGCAGCCGGCGACGCCGAGACGGCGCAGACCGAGCACGTGTCGCTCGTTCGCACGATCGACAAGGCCATCAAGCGCGGCGCCATGCACCGCAACACCGGCGCCCGCAAGAAGTCCCGTGCCGCGCGCCTGCTGCGCGGCGACGACGCGACCTGATCGTCCTGCGCAGCGCTTGACCTGACTCGCCCGGCGGGCGAGCATCGCTGCATGAGCGAGCTCACGGCGAGCGGCAGCGCCATCGACGACCTGCCGGACATGTGGGACGGCTTCATGCGCATGGTCCGCCCCGGGCTGGGCCTGACCGCCTTCGGGGCGAACATCATGAACCTGCCCCCCGACTACTCGACCCGCTCGCACGACGAGTCGGGCAGCGGCCAGGAGGAGCTCTACGTCCGCCTCGCGGGCAGCGGCTGGGTCGTCCTCGACGACTCGGGCGAGCGGCTCGCCCTCGACGCGGAGCACCTGTGTGCGGTCGGCCCCGGCACGGCGCGCGCGCTCGCCAGCGGCCCTGAGGGCCTGCGGGTCCTGATCGTCGGCTCGGCGCCAGGGCGCGGCTACGAGCCGGTCGACTACGGCGGCTGAGCGCGGCCGTTGCGCCTACGCCGCGATCGTCGCGATCGCGCGCAGCGCCTCGGTGTCGTCGCCCAGCTCGCTCTGCCCGCGGCTGGCGACTTCGAGCTCGGCGAGCGCCTCGAGCGCGCGGCGCAGCGTCGCGGCGTCCGTCGCCCGGGCCTCCTTGATGCGGCGATCGGCCGCCCAAGGGCTCCCCTTCAGCGAGTCCTTGACCTGAGCCGGCGACTCACCCGCCTCCAGGCGTGTCGCGATGGCGAGGACGTCGCGCACGCGGCGGGCCATGAGCGGCACGAGCCGCGGGAGCGTCTCCCCCTGGGCCCGTAGCTCCAGGAAGGCGCGCGTCGCACCGGGCCCGTCTCCGGCCACGAGGGCGTCGACGAGCCCCCACACCTGGCGCTCGGCGGACGGCGCGGCGACGGCCTCGACCTCCTCGACGCCGATGTGGGCGCCCTGGCCGTGCTCCAGCGCCAGCTTCTCGAGCTCGCGCAGCAGACGTTGCTGGCGCTCGCCGGCGTGGGCGATCAGCGCCTTGGCCGCCGCTCCCTCGAGGGTGATGCCGAGCTTGTCGGCCTCGCCGACCGCCCAGCGCGGGAGCTCCCTGGCCTTCAGCGTAGCCTCGACGGCGACGTCGCCTCCCGCCTTCTTGACTGCCGCGACGAGCTTCGCCGGCGTCTTGACCCGCCCGTCGTCACGCCCGAAGAAGCTGACCGTCGTGTCGGGCGGCAAGGACGCGAGCGCCGGCGCGAGCTTCTCCTCCACCTCGGTGTCCTTCCAGCGCTCGACCCCGTCGACGATGAGGAACCGCCGTCCGATGGCGAAGGTCATCGCGCTCAGGGCCAGGGCGATGGCCTCGGGTGTCGCGTCGTCGCCGTCGAAGACCTCGAAACCGCCGCTGCCCGACTCCGCCTCGGCCATCGCGCGCAGGCGGGCGCGCCGCTCGCCGATGCGGCCGTGATCGTCGCCGTGAACGAGGTAGGCGGGCTTGAACGCGGGCACGGAAATGAGTCTAGGCGTGAGCGTGGATACGCAACGCTCCGGCTGCCGGCTCGACGCTCACGCTGCCGTCGCGGTCGGTGCGGACGAGCGCGGCGCCCGCAGCGAGCAGCGCGCGGACGGTCGACGCGGCGGGGTGGCCATAGACGTTGTGGCGCCCGACCTCGATCGCCGCCAGCCGCGGTCGCAGGCGCTCCAGCACGGCGGGGAGCCCCGGGTCGACGCTGCCGTGGTGGGAGACCTTGAGGACGTCGACCTGCCCGAGGTCGAGCCCGGCGAGGACGTCTGATTCGGCGTCGGCCGTCAGCAGCGTGCGCACCCCGCCGGCATCGGCCTCGGCGACGATCGCGCGCTGGTTGGGGTCCTCGCCCGCGTCGGCCGGGCCGCGCGTGCCGGCCGGCCACAGCACGCGCAGCGCGATGGCGCCGACGCGCAGCACCTCGCCGGCGCGCGCGGCCACCACCCGGACACGGCGGCGCGCGGCCTGCGCAGCCATGCGCACGCCGCTGGGATCGCGGACGCCGTCGCGGCCGTCGAGGACGAGGGCGACCGGCAGCGCGCCCAGCACCGCCCCCGCGCCGCCGTCGTGGTCGGCCTGGGCGTGGGTGACGACCAGCACGTCGAGCCGCCGAACGCCGGCATGGCGCAACCGCGTCAGGATGGGCCCGTCGGGCGGGCCCGTGTCGACGAGGATCGCGCTGCGCCGCCACTGGATCAGCGTCGCGTCCCCCTGACCGACGTCGAGGAAGGTGATCCGCAGGCCGGCGGGCGCCGCGAGCCCGGCGCCCGACGCGCGCGAGGCCAGGGCAACGAGTCCGCCGGCAGGCGTGCGAGCGAGCCATGCCGCGAGCGCGGAGTTGGGCGCGCGCCACACGACGACGACGAGCGCCATCGCCACGAGAATGGCCGCCGCGACCGGCGGCCGTGCGCGGGGAACCATGACCGCGAGCGCCGCCGCCCCGCACACGGCGCCCACCACCCCGGCGGGAGCGCTCGCCCGCGCGCCGGGCAGGCCGCTCGCGACATGCGCGACCCACATGACGTACGCGACCGGGAAGGCCGCGAGAGCCACGAAGGGCGCCGCCAGCGCCGTGCCGAGCTGGCCCAGCGCCACAGCGAGCATCGCAAGCCACATCGCCGGCGCCACGGCCGGCGCGGCCAGCACGTTGGCCGGCAGCGAGACGAGTGAGGCCTGGCCGAAGTGCGCCGCGATGAGCGGCGCGGTCCCGAGCGTCGCCGCGCCAGTGAGAGCCGTCGCCTCGGCGAGGCCGCGCGGCAGGCCGCGCCGCACCAGGCCGTCGCGGGCGCGTCCGGCCAGCAGGAGGATTGCGACCACTGCCGCGAAGCTGAGCTGCCAGCCGACGTCCTGCACCGCGCGCGGATTGAGCGCCAGCGTGATGGCCGTCGCCAGCAGCAGCGCGTGCCAGCGAGCGGCCGGGCGCCCGGCCAGGACCGCGACCACCGCCGCGGCGCCCATCACCCCTGCCCGCTGGATCGACGGACCGCCGCCGGCGAGCGGCACGTACAGCGCGATGGCCGCCAGCACGAGCCCGAGCCGCATGCGCAGCGCGAGGCCGAGCACCGACGCGACCGCCAGGACGAGGGCGGCGAGCAGCATCACGTTCTGGCCGGACGCTGCGACGAGGTGCGAGAGCCCGGAGGCCCGGAACTCATTGCGCGTGCGGTCGGGTAGGGCGGCGTCGTCCCCGAGGGCCATTCCGCGCAGCAGGGCGCCCTCGGGCGGCGGGACGCCAGTGCGCAGGACGGCCTGGGCCCGCGCCCGGACACCGTCGATCACTCCGGCGAGCCCGCCGCGCCTGGCGCCGGTGTCGGACAATGCGTCGGCACGCAGCTGGGCGTGCACGCCGCGTGCGCGCTGCCAGGCGTCCGCAGCGGGCAAGTGCTCGAGCCCGCCTCGGACGGCGAGGATCGCGCCGACGCGCTCCGTCGGCCAGGGCACACCACGCCCGGCGCGCAGCACCACCCGCTCCCCATCGAGCCTCACCGTGGCCACGCGCACGCCGAACGAGCGCGAGCGCGGCGCCTCGAGGAGCACGACGCGCTCGTGCACGGCGTGCCCGATGCGCGGCGCCAGTCGGGTCGCATCGATCGCCTCCAGGCGCGCCTGCGCGACGAGGGCGCCGGCGACGACGGCGCCCGTGAGCGCGAGGCGCACTGCGGCGCGCGAGCCGAGCGCCGGCGCCGCGAGCGCGGCGAGCGGCACGGCCAGTGGCGCGCGCGGTCCCAGGAGCAGGCCGGCGACGAGCGCCGCGGTCCCCACGTGCCACGGCCGCGAGCGCAGCTCCTCAAGGGCCGCGGCGGCACGCGCCCGCCAGAGCGGCGCGCGCCGCACGCGGGTGCCCGCGTCGTTCTCGGCCGCCGCGCCGCTCACAGCTGGACCTTGCCCCTCAGGGCGGCCAGGCGCTTCGGGCCGATGCCCGGGATCTCGCCGAGGTCGTCGATCGAGCGAAAGCCGCCGTGCTGCCGGCGGTACTCGAGGATCTTGCTGGCGGTGGCCGGGCCGACGCCGTCGAGCGTGTCGAGCTGCTCGGCCGTCGCGCTGTTGAGGCTGACCGGCGCCTGCGGCGGGCCGCCGGCCGCGCCGGAGCCCGCTCCCGCGTCGACCGGCACCGCACCGGCCGCGCCGCGGCGGGGCACGACGACCTGCTGGCCGTCGGCCACCTTTGCCGCGAGGTTGATGGCGTTGAGGTCCGCGCCCGCGCGAGCGCCGCCTGCGCGCCGCACGGCGTCCTGGACGCGCTCGCCGTCGCGCAGCCGGTAGACGCCGGGGCTGCGCACCGCCCCGGCCACGTGGACGAGCGCGACCGTCGCCTTCGGCGGTTCGAGGCGTACCGTCCCTGACCCGGACGACGGCGCGGCCGCCGCCGGGACATGAGCCGCCGAGCCGCCTGCCTGACCCTGCATGTAGCGCACACCGAGGGCCACCACCAGGAGCGCCGCGAGGGCGTAGGCGACGAGCTGTGGGCGGCTGACGGCGGGCATGCGCCGAGGCTAGGCGTCGCCGCGTCACAGCGGACACGCGCTCTGCAACAAATCTGCGCAGGAGCAGGGCAAAATCACGCGCAACGGCATCGATTCCCTCCGTGGCGTGGTTCCGTCCACGCCATGGACGCCCGCCGACGACTACCGCACGACGACGTTGACCAGGCGCTCTGGGACGACGACGACCTTGACCACGTCCTTGCCGTCGATGTGGGCCTGGACCTTGGGCGTCGCCAGGCAGAGCGCCTCGAGCTCCTCGCGCGGAGCGCCGCTCGGCGCCGGCACGCGATCGCGGACCTTGCCGTTGACCTGGCAGACGAGCTCGTAGGTGTCGCGCTCGAGCCAGCGCTGGTCGGCGGCCGGCCACGGCTCCTGCCAGACGCGGCGGCCGGTCAGCAGCTGATGGGCGTCGGCGGCGGTGTGCGGCGCAAACGGGAACAGCAGCGAGGCGGCAGTGGCCAGCGCGAAGCGCAGGGCGCCGGGCGACGGGCCGCCCTCCTCGCGCTGCTTGGAGATCGTGTTGGTCAGCTCCATGATGGCCGCGATGGCCGTGTTGAAGGCGAAGCGGCCGGCCATGTCGTTGGTGACCTTCTCGATGGCCCAGTGCGCCTTGCGCAGGAGCTCCTCGTCGGCCTCGGAGAGCTCGTCGGGGATCGGGTGATCGGGCGTCTGGTCCGCGGTCTCGGCGCTCATGCGCCACAGGCGCGCGAGGAAGCGGTGCACGCCCTCGACGCCGGAGTCGGACCAGTCGGCGTCCTGGTCGGGCGGCCCGATGAAGAGGATGTAGGCGCGCGCGGTGTCGGCCCCGAAGCGCTCGATGTAGGTCTGCGGCGAGATGACGTTGCCGCGCGACTTGGACATCTTCGCGCCGTCGCGCGTGATCATGCCCTGGGTGAAGAGCCGGGCGAACGGCTCCTGAAAGTTCACGTAGCCGAGGTCGGCGAGCGCCTTCGTGAAGAAGCGCGCGTACATCAGGTGCAGGATCGCGTGCTCGACGCCGCCGATGTACTGGTCGACCGGCATCCAGCGCGCCAGCACGTCGGGGTCCCACGGAGCCTCGTCGTTGTCGGCGTCCGTGTAGCGCATGAAGTACCAGGACGAGTCGACGAAGGTGTCCATGGTGTCGGTCTCGCGCCGCGCCGGACCGCCGCAGGAGGGGCAAGCCACGTTGACCCAGTGCTCGGCCGCGGCCAGCGGCGAGCGCCCCTTGGGCGCGTAGTCGGCAACGTCGGGCAGCAGGACGGGGAGCTCGTCCTCGGGCACCGGGACGATGCCGCAGCGCTCGCAGTGGATGATCGGGATCGGGCAGCCCCAGTAGCGCTGGCGCGAAAGCAGCCAGTCGCGCAGGCGGTAGTTGACCGACGCGTGGCCCTTGCCCTCGCGGTCCAGCCAGGCCACGATGCGCTCGAGCGCCTCGCGATTGGGCAGGTCGTCGAAGTCGGGGTTGGAGTTGACGAGCGGGCCGTCGCCCGTGTAGGCCTCGGCCTGGACGTCCTCGCCGCCGGAGACGACCTCGCGGATGGGCAGGCCGAACTTGCGCGCGAACTCGTGGTCGCGCGCGTCGTGGGCGGGCACGGCCATGATCGCGCCGGTCCCGTACTCCATGAGCACGTAGTCGGCCACGTACATGGGCAGGGCCTCGCCGTTGACGGGGTTGATGACGTGGCGGCCCAGGAACACGCCGGTCTTCTCGCGGTCGGCGTCCCCGCGATCCTCGTTGCCCTCGGTCAGCACGTGGTTGACGTACTCGTGGACCGCCTGCTCCTGGTCGGTACCCGCGACGAGCCGGAAGACGTCGGGATGCTCGGGGGCCATGACGAAGAACGTCGCGCCGAAGAGCGTGTCCGGCCGCGTCGTGAAGACCGGGTAGTCGATCCCCAGCTCCTCGTTGCGGAAGGTGACCTCCGCGCCCTCCGAGCGCCCGATCCAGTTGCGCTGCATCGTCTTGACGTGCGTGGGCCACTCGATCGTGTCGAGGTCGTCGAGCAGGCGGTCGGCGTAGTCGGTGATGCGGAAGAACCACTGCTCGAGCTGGCGCACCTCGACGAGGTGGCCGCAACGCTCGCAGCGCCCGTCGATGACCTGCTCGTTGGCGAGGACGGTCTGGTCGTGGGGGCACCACTTGACGGCCGCCTCGCCGCGATAGGCCAGGCCGCGCTCGAAGAGCTTGAGGAAGATCCACTGCGTCCAGCGGTAGTAGCGCGGCTCGTGGGTCCCGAACTCGCGCGACCAGTCGATCGAGATCCCCCACTCGCGGAACTGCCGCTGGAAGGAGGCGATGGCGGCGTTGGTCGACTCGCGCGGGTGCTGTCCGGTGCTGATCGCGTGGTTCTCGGCCGGCAGGCCGAAGGCGTCGTAGCCCATCGGATGCAGCACGCGCATTCCCTGGCGGCGGCGGAAGTGCGCGACCGCGTCGCCGATCGAGTAGTTCTTCAGGTGGCCGATGTGGGGTTCGCCGCTGGGATAGGGCAGCATCTCGAGCACGTAGGCCTCCTCGCGCCCATCGGGCTCGTTGGACACCTCCCACGTGTGCTCGTCGTTCCAGACGCGCTGCCAGCGCGGCTCGATCTCACTCGGGTCATAGCGGTAGGGCTCGGCCATATCGAGGCGCCAAGGATAGGGCGCAGACCGCGGCGGCCCCCGCTCCGCAGGGGCGTTACAATGGCCGACCTACCGGCGTGGGGCTATAGCTCAGCTGGGAGAGCGCCTGCATGGCATGCAGGAGGTCGCCGGTTCGAGCCCGGCTAGCTCCACTCGAAGAACCCCCGCAATAGTGGGGGTTTCTTCGTTTGAGGAGAGCGTTCGCCTGACCAGGGCCCTGGGGGTTGGAAGCAGCGGGAGCAGAGGTCGCGCCGAGTCCAGGCTCCTGCGTCGAGCCGGGCGTGGAGCTCACGCGTCGACACGCTTCCAGGGACGGCAGAGAGGCGACGCGAGCGCTCGCGGCCTCCTGCCGGCGCCGAAGCTCACATCGGTAGACGCCGTGCAGTCCAGGTCGCGCGCAGTGTCGAGGCGTCTGCCGGCCGATGCGTGTACTCCTCGCCGACCGCGGTCACCGCGAACCCCGCGTCGTGGAGGCAGGCACGAACATCCTCGTCCGTGTGGAAGTACTGCCGGTGCTGCTCGCTGAACGGGTCACCGTCGCGGGGCCGCGTGAGCTCGATCGTGGTGTCGCAGGTGCGGGTGCCGGGATCGACGACGCTGCTGATCACGAAGTCGTTCCCGGCCGATGTACCCGCGACGTCGGGGTTGGAGATGGTGAAGTTCATCATCGCGTCGGTGTGGAGGTCGAAGACGAGCCACCCGGCGGGCCGAAGCCGGCGGGCGACCGAGGCCATCGTCAGCCGCAAGTCCTCCGGAGCGAGATAGTTGAGGCCGTCGAACGTGCAGACCGCCGCGTCGAAGACACCTTCGATCGCGAGGTCGGGGAGCGTCACCCTGGTCAACGCCACCTCGCGGCCAAGGCGCTCGCGCGCCTGGGCCAGCATCGCCTCTGCTGCGTCGAGGCCGGCGACGCGGTAGCCGCGTGCGATCAGCTCGCCCGCGAGGAGCCCGGTGCCGCAGCAGAGATCGAGCACGGAGTACACGCCCTCCGCGTCCGTACTCCAAAGCTCATGGAGGAATGAGGCCCAGCGGTCGTGGCAGGGGTCGATGACTATCTCGTCGTAGACCCCCGCCAACCGCGAGTACGCCTCGACGTGCGTCACCGGGCCCCGGCGTCCGGTCAGATTCCGAGGATCTTGGCCTTGGCTGCTGCGAACTCCTCGTCGGTGAGCACGCCCTGCGTGTGCAGCGCCGCCAGCTTCTGCAGCTGTGCGGTTCCGTCGTCCTCCGGCTCCGGCGCCGGCGGCGCGTACTGCGGCTCCTGCGCGTACTGCGGCTCCTGCGCGTACTGCTGCGCGTCCTGCTCGTCGTACCTGGCGGCCTGACGACGTGCCACGCGGCCGGACACGGCGGTGGCGGTTCCCGCGACGACGGCCGTGCGGGCTGCCATACGTAGAAGTCCCATGGTGTCTCCTCTCGATCTCGAAGTGGGGGTCTAGCCTGCGTCCATCGCGGCTGTCACGACGTCGGCCGGGATCCGGATCGAGTCGATCACGAAAGCGTCCGCGGCCTGGAGGGCGTCGACCAGCTTGCCGGCCCAGGCGTTCTCGAATGCGACCAGGAGGGCCGAGCTGTTGAGTGGGAGGTCGTCGCTGACCTCGTCGGCGTCCTCGGCCCCCAACGCACCTGGCTGGGTGACATCGATCGCGACGAAGCCGGCGCCCTCCTCGTCGAGGTCCGCAGCCTGGAGTGATGTCACCACGCCATCTGCATCCTTCGTCACGAAGAGCAGATCGAGCACTCGGATCGTGCCGTTCTCCACCAGATCAATGATCGCCGGGGCGATACGCCCGGTGAACTTGTTGCCGGGAAAGCCGATGATGTAGACGTCGACGGGGCCGACTGCCATGACCTCTCCTTGTGGGGTAGCGCTGAAGACGTGGTCGAACGCCGAGGCCGCGAGCACGCCTTCTCGTTCGCCGCGCCAGTATAAGCGTCAACGACGAGGGGACCGGCACGGCTCAGGCGTGCGCGGCTTTGCGGGCTTCCGCGTACTGGGCCCGCGTGGACCGGACCATCGGACTTCAACCGATCACCCCTGCTTCCCATCCGTCGGCTCGCGGGTCGACCGCCCCGAGCCCCAGTTGGCCGCGGAACCTGAGCGCGGCCGGCCGAAGCCGTGTTCCAGAACGCGGCGTTCGCAGACAGTGGGCGTCCCGACCACGCGCGCTCATGGCTGGTGACGCATGCATCGTTGTCGCTGCCCGCCTGTACGGGCGATACTCCGTGCACTTCCCGCACAAGCGAGCGGGATCCCAACGAGAGGAACCCCCATGCTGCTCACGCTACTGGCGATCGTCTGGGTGCTGATCTGGGCGCTGGCGTTCGTCGACATCCTGCGGCGCAAGGATCTGCGCACCTCCTCCAAGGTGCTTTGGGCGCTGGCGGTGTTCTTCGTCCCCGTAATCGGCGTCCTCGTCTACTTGGTCGCGCGGCCAGCCGAAGCCACGCAGTATGCGCCGGCGGACCGCCTTCAAGACGACGCTTCGTATGAGCGCGCCCGCGACCGCCACCCGGTGTGAGCACGAACCGCCACCCGGTGTGAGCACGAACCGCCACCCGGTGTGAGCAGGAACCGCCACCCTGTGTGAGCAGGAGTCGCCGCTGCCGTCGAGGAGGTCGCCGGTTCAGAACCCGGCTGGCTCCACCTGACGAGGCCGCCTTCCGGCGGCCTCTTCTGTGTCCGCCTCACCTGGCCGATCGGATAGGGCCGGCCCCCGACGTCCTGCGGTATGGATGCAAGCCGGCCGCGCGCTGGATCGGTCTCGCAGCGGTCGCTCCGACACCCGGAGCCGAGGGCCCGGCTGCTCGAAAAGACCAGCCGGGCCCCTCGGAATCGCGCCTGCCGGGCAGCCCGGCGGAGCCGGGGCTCAGCGGGGCGGCGCGCCTCAACCACGGTGAGCGGCGCGAGGTCAGCCCGCTGCGGAGCCCGCGGAGAGCTCGGCCAGCAGCGCCTCGTTGTCGAAGTCGCGGCGCGGGACGTCGCCCCACAGCGACTCGAGGCGGTAGAAGTCGCGCGTCTCGGGCGTGAAGACGTGCACGACGACGTCGAGGTAGTCCATGAGGATCCAGCGAGCCTCCGAGACGCCCTCCACGCGCCGCGGCAGCAGGCCGTGGTCGTCCTTGAGCCCCTTGTGGATGGCGTCGTGGATCGCCTTCGTCTGGCGGTCGGTGTTGCCCGAGGCGATGACGAAGAAGTCGGTGTAGCCGGCCACCGCGCGCAGATCGAGGGCGACGATGTCGATCGCCTTGCGGTCCGCGGCGTGGGCCGCGAGGGTGGTGGCGAGCCGCTCAGGGCTCATGGTCATGCGGCAGGCCTCCCCGCTGCTGTGCGATACAGATTGCCCTCCGCGATCGCTTCGGCGACCGCGTCCGGCACCAGGTACCGGATCGGCCGCCCCTCGGCGACGCGACGGCGGATGTCCGAGGACGAGACGTCGATCCTCGGCATGTCGAAGAACGTCACGCGATCGCCGCCGTGCAGCGGCTCCAGGCGCCGGGCGACGTCCTCGCGACGGACCCCTTCGCGCTCGGCGACGGCGAGCCGAGCCAGGGCCAGGACGGCCTCGGGCTCGCGCCATGCCGGCAGGCTCTGGGCCATGTCGCCTCCGACGATGAAGGTCAGATCGTGCTCCGGTTGCAGCTCATGTAGCTCCCTCAGGGTATCGACCGTGAAGGACGCGCCTCCACGGTCGACCTCCAGCGTCGAGACCCCGAAGCGCTCGTCGCCGGCCACCGCGACGCGGCAGAGCGCGACGCGCGCGTCCGGCCCCGGGTCCTCGCGCGCCTCCTTGTGGGGCGGGACCGCCACCGGCAGGAACACGACGCGTTCGAGGTCCAGCTGGTCGAGCGCCTCCTGCGCCATGACGAGGTGACCCATGTGCGGCGGATTGAACGTGCCGCCGAGGATGCCGATGTGACCCATGCGTGAAGGCGCCGTGAAAGCGCGGGCGCCGGCGGCGCCTCAGCCCCTGACGTGCCCGTCGCCGCGGACCACGTACTTGAAGGTGCACAGCTCGCGCAATCCGATCGGCCCGCGCGCGTGCAGCTTCTGGGTCGAGTTGCCGATCTCGGCCCCCATGCCGAACTGGCCCCCGTCGGTGAAGCGCGTCGACGCGTTGACGTAGACGCAGGCGGCGTCGACGCCGCGCTCGAAGGCGCGCGCCGCGGACGCGCTGTCCGTCACGATCGCCTCGGAGTGCCCCGAGCCGTGGGCGTTGACGTGCGCGATCGCCTCCCCCACGGAGTCGACGATGCCGACCGCGAGGATCATGGCCAGGAACTCCGTGTCCCAGTCCTCGTCGGTGGCGTCGGCCAGGGTCCCCGCGAGCGCCTCGCCGGCCAGCGCGTGGGTACGTCCGTCGACGCGCAGCTCGACCCCGGCCTCGCGCAGGGCGCCGAGCACCCGCGGCAGGAAGGCCGGCGCGGCCTCGGCGTGCACGAGCAGCGTCTCGGCCGCGTTGCACACGCCAGGGCGCTGGGTCTTGGCGTTGAGGACGATCCGCTGCGCGGCGTCGAGGTCGGCGCTCGCATCGACGTACACATGGCAGTTGCCCGACGCGGCGTAGATCACCGGCACCGTCGCGACGCCCTTCAGCGCGGCCTTCAGCCCCTCGCCCCCGCGCGGGACGATGAGGTCGACGACGCCCTCCTGGGTGGCCAGCTCGGCCAGCTCCTCGCGCCCTCCCCCGGCCACGAGCACTATCGCGCCCTCCGGCACGCCGGCGCCGGCGGCGGCCGCAGCGGCGACCGCGGCCAGCACCGCGTTGGAGTGCGCAGCGGACGACGAGCCGCGCAGCACGATCGCGTTGCCGGACTTCAGACACAGAGCGGCCGCGTCGATGGTGACGTTCGGCCGGGCCTCGTAGACGACCGCGACGACGCCGAGCGGGACGCGGACCTTGGCCACGTCGAGGCCGTTGGGCAGGCGCTGGCCGTCAATGACCTCGCCGACCGGGTCGGGCAGCGCCGCGATCGCGCGTACGCCGTCGGCCATCGCCCTCACGCGACCCTCGTCGAGCGCGAGGCGGTCGAGCAGCGCGGCGTCGAGCCCGTTCGCGCGGCCGGCCTCCATGTCGCGCGCGTTGGCCGCGAGGATCTCGGCCGTCCGCGCCTCGAGCGCATCGGCGATCGCCTCCAGCGCGGCGTCCTTGGTGCCGGTCGGCAGGGCGGCGAGCGCGCGTGAGGCGTCGCGGGCGGCCAGGCACAGCTCGGCGACCGAGGGCGCGCCGGTGGTGGTGGCGGCGACCGGAGGGGCGGTGGTGGCCATCGACCTATTACACCAAGACGAAGTAATCCCGGTGCACGGCCTCGTCCGTGGCCCGCGGCAGGACCTCGCGCACCTGGCCGCTCTTCATGCCCATGACCTGGCGCAGCTCGGTCGCCGAGTAGTTGGTGATGCCCTTGCCGATGACCGCCGCGCCCTCGGCCACGTGGACGGCGTCGCCGGCCTCGAAGCCGCCGCGGACGTCGACGATCCCCACGGGCAGCAGCGACGTGCCGCCCTCACGCAGCGCGCGCGCGGCGCCGGCGTCGATGACCACGGTCCCGTGCGAGGGCTTGGCGTAGCGCAGCCAGAGCTTGAACGACGAGTAGCGCGCCTGCTGGGCCGGGAAGCGCGTGCCCGCTTGGCCCCCCTCGAGCACGGCGCCCAGCGCCGTGTCGGACAGACCGCTGCAGATGACGGCCGGGATCCCCGCCGCGGTCGTCATCTCGGCCGCGACGACCTTCGAGCGCATCCCGCCCGAGCCGAGCGGCGACGTCGTGTGGCCGATGTCCATGGCCGCGAGGCTCGAGAAGTCGTCGACCTCGTCGACCAGCGCGGCCGACGCGTCGGTGCGGGGGTCGGCCGTGAACAGGCCCTCGATGTCGGTGAGCAGGACGAGCAGGTCGGCGCCGATGAGGATCGCCACCTGGGCGGCGAGGAAGTCGTTGTCGCCGAAGGAGATCTCGTCGGTCGTCGTGGTGTCGTTCTCGTTGATGACCGGCACCACGCTCCAGTCGAGCAGCCGGCGCAGGGTCTGGCGCGCGTTGAGGTAGTGGGTGCGCGCGCTCATGTCGAAGAAGGTCAGCAGGACCTGGGCGCTCGTCACGCCGCGCTCGCGCAGCAGCTCGTCGTAGACGCGGTAGAGCTTGCCCTGGCCCACGGCGCTGGCGGCCTGCAGGTCCTCGATCGCCGTCGGGCGCGGCGAGAGCCCCATGAGCTGGATCCCGCGCGCGATCGCGCCCGAGGTCACGACGACGACGTCGTCGCCGGCCGCGTGGCGCGCGGCCACCTGGTCGCACACCCGCGCGAGCACGTCGGGCCGCAGCGCGCCGGAGTCCTCGGCGACGATGCTCGAACCGAGCTTGACGACGTAGCGGGCCATGGCTGGCGGCAGGCTATCCCGGGTCCAGCTCGAACACGACGCCGCCGATCTCGACGTCGTCGCCGGGCTCGAAGCCGGCGGCCTCGAGCGCGCGCACGACGCCCATGCGGTGCAGCCGGTGCTCGATGTGGGCCAGTGCGTCGTCGTTCTCGACGTCGAAGCGAGCCATCAGGCGCTCGACCGGAACGCCGGTGACGCGGAAGGCGCCCTCCCCCACGGGCTCGACGCGCCAGCCGCGGTCGGCGGCAGGACGGAAGACGCGGTGCTCGGCGAGCTCCTCCTCGGCGGCGAGCTGGGCGGCCGGCTGTGGCGCCTCGACGGGGACGCGCCGCAGCAGCTCGTGGGCGACCTCCTCGAGCCCGGTCCCCGTCGCGCTCGAGGTCACGAGCACCGGCACGTAGTCGCCCAGGCGGGCGCGCCACGCCTCGGCCGCGGCGGCGGACACCTCGGGCGTCACGAGGTCGGCCTTGGACAGGGCGAGCAGCCGCGGCAGGGAGGCCAGGCGCGGGTCGTGCGCGGCCAGCTCGTGCTCGATCGTCTGCCAGTTGGCCACCGGGTCCGAGCCGTCCAGCGGCGCGAGGTCGAGCACATGGACGAGCAGCCGCGTGCGCTCGACGTGGGCCAGGAAGTCGTGGCCGAGTCCCGCCCCGTCGCTGGCGCCCTCGATGAGCCCGGGGATGTCGGCCAGCACGAGCTGGCGGTCGTCGGAGTCGAGCGTGCCCAGCACCGGCTCGAGCGTCGTGAACGGGTAGTCGGCCACTTTGGGCGCCGCGCGCGTCAGGCGCGACAGCAGCGAGGACTTGCCCGCGTTGGGCAACCCGACGAGGCCGACGTCGGCCAGGAGCTTGAGCTGCAGCTCCACCCAGCCCTCGTCGCCCTCGAGGCCGCGCTCGGCGAAGCGCGGTGCCTGGCGGGTGGCGGTGGCGAAGCGCTTGTTGCCGCGCCCCCCCGACCCGCCGCGGGCCAGCACGACGCGACCGCCCGGCGCGACGAGGTCGTACTCGGTGCCCTCCCAGTCGACGACCTGCGTGCCGGGCGGCACGAGCACGACGAGGTCGCCGCCGTCGGCCCCGTGGCGCAGGGCGCCCTCGCCGTGGCCGCCGCGGCGCGCCTTGTAGTGGGCCTTGCGCTTGAAGCTCTGCAGGTCGCGCAGCGAGTCGTCGCACAGCAGGACGACGTCGCCGCCGCGGCCGCCGTCGCCGCCGTCGGGGCCGCCGCGCGGCACGTGGGCCTCGCGGCGGAAGGACCGACAGCCATCCCCTCCACCGCCGCCCTGCACGAAGATGCGCGCCTTGTCGTAGAGCATGCACGTCCCATCGTAGAAAGGACACGCCCCATGACCGACGTCGACAACGTCCTGCTCATCACCGGCGCGAGCTCGGGGATCGGCGCCGCGACCGCCCGCCGCGCCGCTCAGGCCGGGTTCCGCCTCGTCCTGGCCGCACGCTCGGTCGACAGGCTCGAGGAGCTCGCGCAGGAACTGGGCGGCGACGAACGCGCGCTGGCCGTGAGCTGCGACGTGACCGACTGGGGACAGCAGGAGGCGATGGTCGCCCAAGCCCTCCAGCGCTTCGGCCGCCTCGACGTCGCCTTCGCCAACGCCGGCTTCGGCGCTTCGCGCGGCTTCCTGAACGACGACCCCGAGCATTGGCGCGAGATGGTCCTCACCAACGTCCTCGGCGCCGCCTACACCGTCCGCGCGACGCTCCCGGCCATCAAGGAGGCGACTGGCCACATCCTGCTCACGGGCTCGGTGGCCGGCCGGCGCGCGATCCCGGGCAGCCTCTATTCCTCGACCAAGTGGGCGATCTCGGGCATGGGCGAGTCGCTGCGCCAGGACGTCGACGGGACCGGCGTCCGCGTCACCGTGGTCGAGCCCGGCCAGGTCGACACGCCGTTCTTCGACAACCCCGGCGAAGGACGCCTGCAACCCGACGACATCGCCCGCGCGGTCATGTTCGCGATCGAGCAACCGCCGCACGTCGACGTCAACGAGATCCTCATACGCCCCACAGCCCAGTCGGGGTAGCCTCGAAGCATGGGACGTTTCGAGCGATCAGAGCGCGGTGGCGGCCAGCCCGACCCGCAGGAGGCGCTGCGGCGTGCACGGGAGGCCGTCGCCCGCGAGCGCGCCCAGCGCGGCGAGGGGCATGCCGCCGAGGGCGACGACCAGCGCCGCGAGGGCGCGCTCGGGGACGTCGAGGAGGCCATGCGCGACCACGACGACCGCAAGGGCGACGGCTGACGCGCCGAAGATCGTCTAGGCGCGCGCGGAGCGCTCGTGCGATGGCGCGTGGGCCTGCACGAACGCGGCGATCTGGTCGCCGAGCAGCCGGTCGTCGGTGTTGAGGTGGAACACCTCGGTGAAGTGGTTGTGGCCCACGACGTAGACGAGGTGCGGCACGCGGCCCCCGCGCTCGTAGAGCGCCGTGAAGGCGATCGCGGCCTGCCGGTGCGAGATCGGAGGGTCGTGCTCGGCCACCGCCAGGAGCACGGGCAGGTCCGAGTCGACCAGGCCCGCCAGCGGCGACGCAGCCCCCCAGCCCGAGCGATCGCCGAAGTACGCGCCGAGCACGGCCTCGTCGTCGAAGGACGGCAGGTCGTAGGCGCCTGACAGCAGGACCAGGCCGCGGATACCGGGGTCGCCGTCAGGGTGCAGCTGCGCCATCGCGGCGTAGCCCGCGATGTGCGTGGCCCCCGCCGAGGAGCCGACGAGCACGATGCGCTCCGGATCGCCGCCGTGCTCGGCGACGTTCGCCCGCAGCCACGCCACCGCGGTGCCGACGTCCTCGGCGCCCGCGGGCCAACGGTGCTCGGGCGCCAGGCGGTAGTTCATGGTCACCCCGACCATGCCCGACCGGCACGCCCACAGGCCGACGTTCTCGTTGTGCGGCGTGCCCGGCGTCGACTTGTCGCCGCGCACGAAGCCGCCGCCGTGCGCGAAGAGGATCACCGGCAGGCCGTGCGCCCCGGGAGCCGCGAACAGGTCGAGGCGATGGCGCTCGTGCCGGCCGTAGACGACGTCGCGGGTGAGCACGACCCCGTTGTACGGCGGCTCCTCGTGCGCGTCGGCGTAGATCGCCCGCGAGGCGTCGAGCGTCTCCGGACTGACGACGTCGCCGATCGCCGCGATGGCGCTGGCGACGTCGCGGTCCACGGCTACTCGGCGTCGGGCAGGACGGACACGACGCGTCCGCGCCGGCCCTCGAGGAACTGCACGGTGCCCGCGGCGCGGGCGTAGAGCGTGTCGTCGCGGCCGATGCCGACGCCGTCGCCGGGCTTGAAGCGCGTGCCGCGCTGGCGCACGATGATCTCGCCGCCGGTGACGACCTCGCCGGCGAAGACCTTCACGCCCAGGCGCTTGGCGTTGGAGTCGCGGCCGTTGCGGGAGGAGCCGAGGCCCTTCTTGTGTGCCATTACTCGTCGTCCTCCTTCTCGGCCGCGTCGGCCTTCTTGGCCGGCGGCTTGCGCGACAGCTGCTTGATGTCGGTGACCTCGATGCGCGTCAGCTCCTGGCGGTGGCCGTTGCGCTTGCGGTAGCCCCGCTTGGGCTTGAACTTGAACACGCGCAGCTTCTCGCCGCGCAGGTGCTCGACGATCTTGGCGTCGACCTTGACCTTGGCCAGGCCGTCGGAGTCGAAGACGACGTCGTCGGAGCGGAAGAGGATCGGCTCGAGCGACACCGTGGCGCCGGCGTCATCGGGCAGCCGCTCGACGAGGAGGGTCTGGCCCTTCTCGACGCGGTACTGCTTGCCACCTGTCTTGACGATCGCGTACATGTCGTTTCTCAGTCTGAGGTCGTTTCCGCCTTGGCAGCGGAACGGCGCCGTCCGCCTCTGCGGCCACGGCGCCGGGGGGTCGATTCTACGTCATCGCCGTCCGAGGCGCCCTGCTCGTCGGCCGCCTCGGGCTCGTCGTCGGCCTTCGCCTCGGCCTTGGGCGTCGGCTTCGGCCGGGTGGTGCGGACGCGCTTCTTGGGCGCCGGCTTCTCCTCCGGGGACTTCGAGGCCGCCTTGGCGTCCCCGCCGTTGGGCGACATCGGCTGGCCCTCGACGAGCACCGCGGTGGCCGCCGAGCGCCCGGCCTCCTCGATGCGCACGAGGCGCTTCTCGCCCACGTGGGCGCCGCCGTCGACCACCGAGATGATGTAGCCGTCGACCTTGGCCACGGCGTCGTCGACCTCGTACATGTGCGGCTCGACGATGGTGACCAGGACCTCGTCGCCCTCGCGGAACGGGATCGCCTGCTCGCGCACGTCGGCGTCGGAGCCCTCGAGCACGATGTCGAAGTGGTCGTGGGGCAGCCCCTCGGAGCCCGTGAAGTGGAAGTGGCGCCCGGTCTCGGCCTCGAGGGCATGCAGCACGCGTGCCCCGTTGCCCGTGAACTGCGAGCTCACGTGCGGGTGCATGCGGATGAGGAAGGCCTCGATCTTGCGCGGGGCGCGCGCGGCCAGCTCGCGCAGGCGGCGCTCGAACTCGATGGCGATCGTCTCCTCGGAGAGCACGACGCCGTCGCCGCTGCACACCGGGCACGGCCGGGTCATGATCTCGCGCACGCCCTCGGTGACGTTCTGGCGCGTCATCTCGACCAGCCCGAGCTTCGAGATCTCGGCGGTGAAGGTCTTGGTGCGGTCCTCGTCGAGCGACTTGCGCAGCGTCTTGAGCACCGTGTCGCGGTTGCGCGCCCGCGCCATGTCGATGAAGTCGATGACGATGATCCCGCCGATGTCGCGCAGGCGCAGCTCGTTGACGACCGCCTCGGCCGCCTCGAGGTTCGTGCGCGTGATGGTGTCCTCCAGGCGCGCCTGCTTGCCGCGACCGACGAAGGAGCCGGAGTTGACGTCGATGACGGTCAGCGCCTCGGCGTAGTCGATCATCAGGTAGCCGCCGGAGGGCAGGTCGACGCGGCGCGAGATGAGGCCCTTGATGACGTCCTCGACGCCGTAGGCCTCGAAGAGCGGCGTGGAGTCCTGGTAGAGCTCGACGCGGTCGACGAGCTCGGGCGCGGTGCGCGTGAAGAAGGACACCAGCCGGTGGTGCTGCTTCTCGTCGTCGACGAGCGCGCGCTCGAAGTCGGCCGAGAAGATGTCGCGCACGACGCGGACCGAGAGGTCGGCCTCCTGGAAGACGAGCTCCGGCGCCGTCGCCTCCTCGACGCGCTTCTGCAGGACCTCGTGGAGCTTGAACAGGTACTGCATCTCGCGCTCGAAGTCCGCGCGCTTGGCGCCCGAGGCGGCCGTGCGGACGATTGCGCCGCCCGCGCGCAGGTCGAGGCCGCGGGCCTCCTTGCGCAGGCGCTCGCGCTCTGAGTCGTCGAGGCGCTTGGAGACGCCGATGCCCTCGCCGGTCGGCGTGTAGACCATGTAGCGCCCCGCGATGGTGAGGTCCATCGACAGGCGTGCGCCCTTGGTCTTCAGGGGGTCCTTGACCACCTGCACGACGATCTCCTGCCCGGGCTTGAGCAGGTCGCCGATCTTCTTGCCGCCCTCCTTGCCGCGGCCGCGGCGGGGCGTCTCGACGCCGGGGAGCACGATCTCGTCGACGTGCAGGAAGCCGTTCTTGTCGAGGCCGATGTCGACGAAGGCGGCCTCGAGGCCGGGCAGGACGTTGTCGACCTTGCCCTTGTAGATGTTGCCCACGATGGAGCGGTTGCCGCGACGCTCGAAGTAGAGCTCGGCGACGCGATATCCGGCGGCGGGGTTCTTCCCGCGCCGGGCGCTGGACTTGGCCGCGCCCGGTGTGCCGGTGGATTCGAGCAGCGCGACACGAGTTTCCCCGCGGTCCACGCTGACCAGAACTTGCTTTTTCAAGAGATTCTCCTAGAGAGCCAGTACGCGGCCCTTGGTGGCGGCCGATGCGCGCCCTTGCGCGTAGATCGACTGCAAGAGGCCGACGGCCAGGAAGGTTGTGAGCACCGACGAGCCGCCGTAGGAAAGGAGCGGCAGGGGGATGCCCGTGATGGGCATGATCCCGATGGTCATACCCACGTTGATAAAGACCTGAAAGAGGAGCATAGCCACGATTCCGCCGGCGATCAGCGCGCCGAAGAGGTTCTTGGAGATCGTGAGGATGCGCAATCCTCTCCATATAAGCAGGGCGTACATCGAGAGCACGAAGGCGGCCCCGATGAAGCCCCATCGCTCGCCCACCACGGCGAACACGAAGTCGGTGTGGTGCTCGGGCAGGAAGTTGTACTTCGTCTGCGTCGCGCGATTGCCTCTACCGGTCTTCTCCCCAGAGCCGATGGCGATGCGCGACTGGTTCTGCTGATAGCCCTGCTTGGCCGGGTTGTCGGTTGGGTGCAGGAAGGCCGTGAGGCGATCCTTCTGATAGCCGTGCAGGACGGTCACGCCGGCCTTCGGCGCGACCACGAGGGTGAAGGTGATGGCCACCGCGAAGAGCGCGAAGAGCGCCGCGAAGTGGCGCCAGCTGGCGCCGGCCACGAAGAGCACGGCGAGGCCGACGACGATGTAGACGAGGCCCGAGCCGAGGTCGGGCTGCACGATGACGAGCGCGGCCGGGATCAGCGTGAGGAGCATGACCCGGACGCTCGTGTCGCGGTTGTGCAGCGCACGTGGTCGGTCGACCACGAAGGCCGCCAACGCGACCACGAGCAGGACCTTGCCCAGCTCGGAGGCCTGGAAGGAGAAGAAGCCGACGTCGATCGCGCGCCGCGACCCGCGGGCCACGGAGCCCAGGGCCGAAACCGCGAGGATCGAGGCGATGAGCAGCCCGTAGACGACGTACTTCGCGCCGCGCAGGCGCGAGTAGTCGATGCGCGCCAGCACCACCGCGATCACGGTGCCGACGACGAAGTAGACCGCCTGGCGGCTGACGTAGTAGTTCGGGTCCCCCGCGATGTCGTCGGCCGTCGCGCCCTTGATGGTGACCAGCGACGCGGCGCACAGCCCGATGACGGCGAGCAGGAGGATCGGGTCGAAGGGCAGCGCCAGCGTCATCGGCCGCGTCGTCGAAGCGGCCGGGATGTCGTCGACGTCGTGGATGGGTGTGCTGACGGGGGGCGTCATCGGATCAGAACGTCTTCGACTTGCCCGCGATGTACTTGATCGGCTGGTGGAACCACTTCGAAACGATGGTGCGGGCCACCGGGGCGGCCGCGTCGGCGCCGAAGCCGCCGTCCTCGATGGTGACCGCGACCACGATCGGATGCTGGGGGTCGTTGACGAAGCACACGTACCACGACTGGTCGTTGGGGCGGTTGAGCCGCTGCGCGGTACCGGTCTTGCCGAACACGGGGTAGCGACTCTGGTCCCACCCCTTCCACACGTCGGCCGACGTGCCGTGGATGGTGCCGTCGTGCAGGCCGTCGAGGATGACCTGGCGCACGGCCGGGTCGATCGTCACGTGCTGGGCGGCGCCGGGCTCGATGCGCTGCAGCAGGCGCCCGCCGGAGTCCTCCACCGCGGCGCCGAGGTGCGGGCGCACGCGGCGGTTGCCGTTGGCCAGGACCGAGTAGGCCACGGCCATCTGCAGCGGCGTGGCCTGCAGGTCGCCCTGTCCGACGGCGAGGTTGACCTCGTCGCCCTCGGTCCACGGGCGGTTGGTGCCGTCGGCGATGCCGCACGGATGGTGCTTCTTCTTGCGGCAGGCCGCCTCCTCGGCGTTGAGGCGATCGCGCCAGGCGCGATCGGGCACCGTGCCGCCGAACTCGCCTGGGGTGTCGATGCCGCTCCGGTGGCCCAGCCCCATGCGCCTGGCCCACTTCTGCAGCGGCTGCCCGGCGAGGGCGTTCAGGCGCTGGCCCATCGTGTAGAAGTAGACGTCCGAGGACTTCGACAGCGCGCTCGTCATGTTCACCGGGCCGAGCGCCTCCTTGCCGGCGTTGCACGCCTCCTGGCCCGCGGTGCCGATCTTGATGCAGCCGTTGTCGTCGATGACGTCGCCGGGCTGCACGACGCCCGTGCTCATGGCGGCCAGCGCCGTGATCGGCTTGAAGGTCGACCCAGTCGGATAGGAGCCGGCGATCGCGCGGTTGAAGAGCGGCGCGCCGCCGCTGTCGCCGAAGAGGCGATCGGCCGTGGCCTGCGAGAACGGCTTGGAGAGGATCGACGGGTTGACCGTCGGGTAGGAGCCGAGCGCGAGCACGCTGCCGTCGCGCGGATCGAGCGCGACGAAGCCGCCGGCGGTGCCCGGCCCCTGGTTGATCGTCTGGTCGAGGTACTTCTCGCCGGTCTGCTGCAGGCCGATGTCGAGCGTCGTACGCACCGAGCGCCCCGAGACCGGGTCGTGGCCCGGGGCCGAGCTCTTGGGCCGCCCGAGGGCGTCGATGGTGATCTTGGTCGAGCCGTCGACCCCGCGCAGGTACTGGTCGTAGGCGCGCTCGAGGCCGCCCTGGCCGACCACCGTGCCCTGCGTGACGCCCTTGAAACGCTTGAGCTTGAGCTCCTGGTCGTCGATCTCGCCGATGCTCCCGACGAGCTGGGCCGCCAGCGAGTGCTCGGGGTAGCGGCGCAGGAACTTGCGCTCGACGTCGATGCCAGGGAAGCCCTCGGGGTGCTCGACGAGGTAGTTGCGGCGCGGGACGTCGACGTCGACCTTGACGGTCACGTTGGCGTAGGGCAGCGCCGCCAGGGACTGCACGACGCGCTCCTGAATCGTCTGCGGCGACATGTTCAGCACCCGCGCGAGGCTCTTGAAGCGGGTCTCGAGGTGCGGCGTGGCGGGCGGCGGGATGGGGACCAGCGGGCCCTTCTGGCCCTTGGGCCGGCGGCTGCGCGCGGTCACCCTCTGCCCCCACGTCGCCGCCGCGTTGCGCTCGGCCGGCGGCAGGCTCTCGGGATCGATCTGGACGACGGTGGCGGCCCGGTTCTCGACCAGCACGTGGCCGTTGCGATCGACGATGTCCCCGCGCGGCGCCTGCACACGCAGCTCGCGCACGCGGTTGTCGCGCGCCTGCTGCAGGTACTGGTCGCCGGAGAGCACCTGCAGGTACCACAGGCGGAAGAAGATGATCGCGAAGAGCACGAAGGCGATGCCGCCCAGCACCGCCACGCGCAGCGCGAGCTGCGGCGTGATCGGCGGCCGGCGCTCGTCGATGGGGACCGGATCGATCATCGCGAGCGCTCGCGGTCGGGTAGGCCAGCGGCCATGGTCGAGCAATGACGCGCTGTCATGCGCGCGAGAGTGGCGACAGGCCGCCGGTCGTGTAGGCCCGCCGCCGGCGGCGGCGCGGGTCCTCGGGGAGCGCGGGCAGCAGGACGCGGCGCACGATGGCGTAGACCGGCGTGGCGATGACGCCGTTGAGCAGCACGGTGGCGAGGATCTCGCGGGCCAGCAGGAAGCTGACCGGCGCCTCGACGCCGAGCAGGAACTGCATCAGCGAGTAGCCGATCATCGCGGCCGCGGTGGCCGCCGCGCCCACGGCCAGCGGCACGAGCGCGCTCTGCGGGTCGCGCAGCTCGCGGAAGCGCCCGGCCCAGTAGCCGATGCCGACGTAGACGAGCGACGACAGCCCGACGGTCTGCACCAGCGCGAGATCGAGGAACAGCCCCGCGGCGAAGCCGAAGCAGGCGCCCGCGATCGAGCCCGCCAGCAGCCCCACCGCCGCGATGACGAGCGGCATCAGGTCGGCGTTCGTGCCGAAGATCTGCAGCTGGGTGACGGCCGAGACCTGCAGGATCACGGTGACGATGCCCACCAGCGCCAGGCGCAGGACTAGCTGAGGGACGGCCATCCTCAACGGCCGACGTCCCCCTTGGTCAGCACTTCGACGAGGTCGAGGCGCCGCCCGTTGGCGAACGGCGCGACGTGGACCTGCTGGTTGTCGCTGCCCGGCTCGTCGACGTGCGTGACGCGGCCGATCGGGATGTCGCGGGGATACGGGGAGGGGAACTTGTCGACCTTCGACACGGTGCCGGAGGTGACGACGGTCTCCCCGGGCCGGACGACGTCCTTGCCCGACAGCGAGCCGAGCACGAGGTCGGTCGGGTGCCCCGCCTCGACCTGCACGATCCCCTTGACCTGGCTTTCGGCCACCGTCGCGCCGATCTGCGTCGTGTGATCGGTGACGAGCGTGACGATCGACGTCCCCGGCGACACCCAGGTCACCTTGCCGACGAGGCCGGCGCCGTTGACGACGGCCTGGTTGACGTTCACGCCGGCGGACGTGCCCTGGTCGATCGTGACCTGCGTGAACCACAGGTTGGGGTCCTGCCCGATGACGCGCGCGGACACCGGGCGGTTGTCCGCCAGCCCGTGCTGGTTGTTGAGCGCGATCTGGTCGCCGAGCTGGGCCTGCTCGTGCAGCTTGGCCTGCAGCTGGATGTTCTGCGCGCGCAGCGCGTCGCGGTCCTTGCGCATGTCCTTCAGCTGGCCCTTCGCGTGGAAGGTGTCCCCGGCCCAGCCGAAGAGGTCCCGCACGGGCTTGAGCGCCTTGCTCGCGCCCTCCTGGATCGGCGAGACGACGTCGAGCACGCCGCGCTGGGCGGAGTGCAGGCCACCGCCGGCGGACTCGCCGAAGTAGGCGGTCAGGAGGATCAGGGAGCTGGCTACGAGCAGTCCGAGGACTACCCGCCGCCGGCGAACCGTCTTGTCGTACACGTGGAGAGGTTCTCCAAAGCCTTGATGGGGTTACGCGACCGCGGGGCGCTAGTAGCGAGCGCCACGGCGGCGGTTCCTCGAATTCTTGTTCGTCCGGTGGATGACCTCGAACTCCTCGAGCGAGCGGCCGGAGCCCACCGCCACGCACGTCAGCGGGGACTCCGCGAGGTGCGCGGGCATCTGGGTCTCCTCGCGCAGACGCTCGTCGAGGCCCTGAAGAAGCGATCCACCGCCGGCCAGCATGATGCCGCGATCCATGATGTCGGATGCGAGCTCGGGAGGGGTGCGGTCCAGGGTCTCCTTGACCGCATCGATGATCTGCGACAGGGGCTCCTCGAGCGCCTGACGGATCTCCTCCGAGGTGAGCACGACCGTCTTCGGCAGGCCGGAGACCATGTCACGTCCGCGGATCTCGGCCTGCACCTCCTCCTCCATGGGGTACGCCGAGCCGATCTCGAGCTTGACCTCCTCGGCCGTCTGCTGGCCGATGAGCAGCTTGTACTCGCGCTTGGCGTAGTTGATGATCGATTCGTCGAGCTCGTCGCCGCCCACGCGGATGGACTGCGAGACGACGATCCCGCCGAGGCTGATGACCGCCACCTCGGACGTGCCGCCGCCGATGTCGACGACCATGCTGCCGGTCGGCTCGCCGACGGGCAGCCCCGCTCCGATGGCCGCGGCCATCGGCTCCTCGATGAGATAGGCCTGCCGCGCTCCCGCGCTCAGACACGCCTCCTCGACCGCACGCTTCTCGACGCCCGTCACACCGGAGGGAACACAGACCACCACGCGCGGGTGCGCCCAGCGGTTCTGATGGACCTTCTGGATGAAGTGGCGCAGCATCTCCTCCGTGACGTCGAAGTCGGCGATCACGCCGTCCTTCAGCGGCCGGATGGCCTGGATGGTGCCCGGCGTGCGCCCGAGCATCCGCTTGGCCTCGATGCCGACGGCGTGGACCTCGCCGGTGCGCGAGTCGATCGCCACCACGCTCGGCTCGGAGAGCACGATCCCGCGGCCGCGGACGTAAACGAGCGTGTTGGCGGTCCCGAGGTCGACCGCCATGTCGCGGCCGCCGAAACCGGTGAGGTAGCTGAAGAAGCCCATGTGAGAGAGGGGCGCGGGCGCACAGGGCTGCTCGCCCACTGAGGGGGAGGGCACCGGCGGCCGCGCTCGGGCCAGTGTATCGGAGAGCCCGCCGCTTACTCCGCGCCCGCGGGCCGCAAAATGCGCTGCAAAGCGCCCTTGCGGCCGGCGGTCACGAGGAGAGGTCCAGCAGGCCAGGCCACAGCGCGATCAGCGTCGCCACGGGCAATCCGACGACGTTGAGGTAGTCGCCGTCGATGCGCTCGATCAGGGCGGCGCCGCGGCCCTGGATGGCGTAGCCGCCGGCGCGGCCCTCCCACTCGCCGCACGCGACGTACCACTCGAGGAGCGCGTCGTCGAGCGTGCGGAAGGTGACCTCGGTGCTGGTGGTGGCCGCCTGGACGTCGCCCGTCGCCCGCAGCAGCGCGACCCCGCTGACCACGCGGTGGGTGCGTCCGGAGAGCCGGCGCAGCGTCTCGGCCGCCGCGGCGGCATTGGGCGGCTTGCCCCAGATCTCGAGCTCGGTCGCGACGAGCGTGTCGACCCCGAGCACGATCTCGCCCTCCCCCGCGCCGGCCGCGACCGCCTTGCGCAGGGCGTTCTCGCCCGCGACGGCCTCCGGCACGCCGTCGTCCTCCTCGACGACGTCGACCGGGCGCTCGACGAACTCGACTCCGAGCTGCCGCAGGATCGCGCGCCGCTGGGGCGAGCGGCTGGCCAGGACGAGCGTCAACGGCGCCGAGCTAGGAGAGGCCGGGGAAGAAGAGCGCCGCCTCGCGCGCGGCCGACTCGTTGGAGTCCGAGCCGTGGACCATGTTCTTGCCGATCTCGAGGGCGAAGTCGCCACGGATCGAGCCCGGGGCGGCCTCGAGCGGGTTGGTGGCGCCGATGACCTGGCGCGCCGCCACGACCGCCTCGTAGCCCTCGAGGACCATCGCCACGAGCGGCCCGGAGGTGATGAACTCGACGAGCTCGCCGAAGAAGGGCTTGCCTTCGTGCTCGCCGTAGTGCGTCTGGGCCGTGTCCACGGTGAGGACCATGTGCTGCAGGGCCACGATGCGCAGGCCCTTGCGCTCGAAGCGGGCGATGATCTCGCCGGTCAGCCCGCGCGCGAACGCGTCCGGCTTGACCAGGATGAGGGTCCGGTCCATTGGGGAGGTCTCCTTCGGGTCTATTGCGGGGGCGCCTCGAAGGACGCCGTCGCCTCGGGCTCGAGCTCGATCTCGTCCGCGCCACTCGAGCGCCGGCGGCGCCTGCGGCTGCGCGGGGCGGGCGTCACGCCCGGGATCTCGGCCTCGCAGTACGGGCAGATGCGCCACGACGGGTCCAGCGGCTTGGCGCAGTTGGCGCACGGGTCCTTGAGCTTGCGCATGCAGCTCGGGCAGCGCAGGAAGTCACGCTCGACCTCCGTGTCGCAATGCGGGCACAGGAAGAAGTTGAGCGAGTGCAGCCGCGCCTCGGCCGCCTGCATCTCGAGCTCGCGCTCGCGCACGTCCTCGAGGTACTCGGGCGGGCGCACGATCATGTAGACGACCGTCCCGACGAACGGGAACAGCGAGGCCGCCGTCGCGCACGCGACCAGCATGGGATCGCCGATCCGCCGGCGCGCGTCCGCGTACGTGTAGTAGACGAGCGCCAGCCACACGACCACGAGGACGAGGATCAACAGCTTGACGGCCGTGTTGAGGCCATCGTTGGTGATGCCGAAGAGGCCGATGGGCAGCATGGCTCGTGGAAAGGCTAGACCAACCGGCGGGGGAATCCGGCAGCGGGGTGTACCCGGATCACAGGAACAGGCGACCGAATCCGTATCCGAGCGCGAAGAACACGAGGATCACGAGCGCCACGATGACCGCCACGGCGGCGATCATCGCGGGCACGGAGGGGCCGTCATCGTTCATCGCGACGGCTCCTCTGGACCTCGCCGCTTGCGACGGGTGAGCACCGGCGCGCCGTCACAGCGTGCTCCGGCGCTCGGCTCCTTCGGGCCGCAGCACATCGGCGATCAGGTAGATGGTGCCGGTGGCCAGCGCGACGCCGTCGGGCCCGGCGGCGGACCGCGCCTCCTCCAGCGCGCGGCGCGGGTCGCGCACCGTGCGCGCGGGCGGGCCGTCGAGCTGGCCGCACAGCGACTGCAGCGTGCCCGGCGGCAGCGCACGCGGGTTGGCGCTCGCGGTGCAGATGACCTCGTCGCACAACGGCAGCAGCTCGCGCAGCATGCCGGCGGCGTCCTTGTCGTCGAGGATCGAGATGCAGGCCACCAGGCGCCTGCCGTCGAGGAAGCCGCGCAGCGCCTCGGCCAGCGCGATCATGCCGCCGGGATTGTGTGCGCCGTCGAGGACGGTGTCCGGCCGGGTGTCGACGACCTCGAAGCGGCCCGGGACCAGCGTCGAGGCCGCCGCGGCGTGCACGGCGTCCTTGTCCAGCGCCCCGAGGTAGGCCTCGGCGGCCGCGCGCGCGACCGCGAAGTTGCGCCGCTGGTAGGCGCCGCGGGCCAGCACCTCGAGAGTGGAGGGGATCGCGCTCATGTCCGCCACGACCAGGCGCGCCCCGCGCTCCGCGCACGTGCGCTGCGCCAGCGCCAGCGCGTCGGGGTGCAGGTCGTCGCCCGTCACCAGAATGCCGCCGGCCTGCACGACGTCGAGCTTCTCGCGCGCGATGTCGGCCACCGTGGGCCCCAGCCAGCGCGTGTGCTCCAGGCCGACGTTCGTCAGCACCTGCACCCGCGAGGGGATGACGTTGGTCGCGTCGTAGCGCCCGCCGAGGCCGGCTTCGATGACGGCGACCTGCACCCCGGCGCCCGCCAGCTCGTCGAAGGCGGCCGCCGTGAGCGCCTCGAACTGCGTGACGCCGTCGTCGGGCCCCAGCGTGCGGTCGACCATCTCGGCCGCGTGACGGGCGCGCTCGACGGCCGCGGCGAAGCGATCGGGCG
Organism: uncultured Actinomycetes bacterium; assembly: GCA_963807305.1. Taxonomy (GTDB): domain Bacteria; phylum Actinomycetota; class Thermoleophilia; order Solirubrobacterales; family Solirubrobacteraceae; genus JAOPZW01. The sequence continues at coordinate 740,749 of CAWEBN010000005.1, read as the reverse complement.
AGGCGTCCTCGTCGTCGATGCGCACGCGCTCGGTGAACGACACGAGGTGCGGCGACAGATAGGTGCCGGTGCGCAGGCCGTGGCGGCGCAGGATCGCCGCCGTCATGCGCGCCGTCGACGACTTGCCGTTCGTGCCCACGACGTGGACCGTCTCGTAGCGCTCCTGCGGCGAGCCCAGGACGGTCATCAGCCGGCGCATCCGGTCCAGGCCGAAGCGCATGCCGAACAGCTCGAGGCTCAGCAGATAGCGCTCGGCCTCGGCGAGGGTCACAGCTGCTCGAGCTCCCGTCGCAATCGATCGAGCTTCTCGCGCTCGGCGCTGACCAGGTGCTCGGGCGCCTTGGACACGAAGCCCTCGTTGGCCAGCTTGGACTCGGCGCGCGCGACCTCGCCCTGCAGCCGCTCGCGCTCGGCGGCGCGCTTGCGCTCCTCCTCGGCGGGGTCGACCAGCGCCCCGGCGCGGATCTCGGCCGCGCCGCCCGCGAAGGGCACGGTCGCCGTCAGCTCGCCGTCGCCCGCGAGGTCCAGTCGCGCCATCCGCGCCACGAGGTCGGCGTCGCCGTCGAGCCCGTCCAGGCGCGCGGGCAGCATCCGGCCTGGCTTGACGCCCGCGTCGTCGCGCCACGAGCGCAGCGCGGAGACCGCGGCGATGACGGCCCCCACGCGCGCCTCGGCGTCGGGGTCACGCAGCGCCGCGTCGGGCCTGGTGGCCCGCTGTGTGGCCAGCAGGTCTTCGGCGCTCGGCACGTGCGACCACAGCTCCTCGGTCACGAACGGGATGACCGGGTGCGCGAGCAGCAGCGTCTCGCGCAGGACGTGGAGCATCGTCGCCGAGAGATCGTCGTCGTACTCCCGTCCTTTGTTGAACTCGAGGTACCAGTCGCACAGCTCGCCGTAGACGAAGTCGTACAGGCCGAGCGAGGCCTTGGCGAAGTCGAAGGCGGCGAGGTTCGCGTCGAACTGCGCCTTGGCCTCCTGCAGGCGGCTGAGGATCCAGCGGTCCTGGATCGTCGTCGGCCGCGCCTCGGGCTCGGTCGAGGCCACCACGTTGCCGAGCACGTAGCGCGCGGCGTTGAAGAGCTTGTTGGCCAGCGCCTGGCCCTGGCGCACCTTCTCGGAGGAGTAGCGCACGTCCTGGGTGCTCGACATCGCCAACAGCCCGAAGCGGACGGCATCGGCGCCGTGCGCGTCGATCTCGTCGAGCGGGTCGATGCCCGTCCCCAGCGACTTGCTCATCCGCCGCCCGTCGGGGGCCTGGATGACCGAGTGCACGTAGACGTCGGTGAAGGGCACGTCGCCGGTGAACTCGAGGCCCATCATCACCATCCGCGCGACCCACAGGAAGAGGATGTCGCGCGCGGTCGAGAGCACGTCGGTCGGGTAGAAGGCGCGCAGCTCGTCGGTCTGCTCCGGCCAGCCGAGCGTCGCGAACGGCCACAGCGCCGAGGAGAACCAGGTGTCGAGCACGTCGGGATCGCGCTCCCAGCCGGCGCCGTCCGGCGGCTCGAGGCCGACGTAGGTCTCCTCGTCCTCGCGGTACCAGACCGGGATCTGGTGGCCCCACCACAGTTGGCGCGAGACGCACCACGGGCGGATGTTGCCCAGCCACTCCAGGTAGCGGCGCGACTGCGACTCGGGCCGGATCCGGATCCGACCGTCCTCGACGGCCGCGATCGCCGGCGCGGCCAGGTCGTCCATCGCCATGAACCACTGCAGCGAGATGAGCGGCTCGATGCGCTCGCCCGAGCGGTGGCTGAACGGGACGGTGTGGGTGTAGGGCTCGCGGTGGCGGATGAGGCCCTGCGCCTCGAGCGCGGCGACGACCTTGTCGCGTGCCTGCTGCACCGTGAAGCCGGCGTAGTCGGGCCCCGCCTCGGCCGTCATGCGCCCGTCCTCGCCGATGACCGAGACCTCGTCGAGCTCGTGGCGGCGGCCGATCTCGAAGTCGTTGGGGTCGTGGCCGGGCGTGATCTTCAGGGCGCCCGTGCCGAAATCGGTCTTGACGTAGTCGTCGGCGATGATCGTCAGGTGGCGCCCGACGAGCGGCAGCACCGCGGTCGCGCCGACGAGCCGGCGATAGCGCTCGTCATCGGGGTGGACCGCCACCGCCGTGTCGGCCAGCATCGTCTCCGGGCGCACGGTGGCGACCACGATCTCGCCGTCGCCGTCGGCGAGTGGGTAGGCGATGTGGAAGAGCTCGTCGGTGACCTCGCGGTCCTCGACCTCGAGGTCGGAGATGGCCGAGCGCGACCCCGGGTCCCAGTTGACGAGGTAGTGGTCGCGGTAGATCAGGCCCTTGTCGTAGAGGTCGACGAAGACCTTCATGACCGCCCTGACGTAGCGCTCGTCGAGTGTGAAGCGCTCGTCCTCGTAGTCCACGGTGGCCCCAAGGCGCTTGAACTGCTCGATGATCGTGCCGCCGTACTGCTCGCGCCACTGCCAGACGCGCTCGACGAACGCCCCGCGCCCGAGCTCCTCGCGGCTCGTGCCCTCGTCCTTGAGCAGGCGCTCGACCTGCTTCTGGGTCGCGATCCCGGCGTGGTCGGTGCCGAGGATCCACTTCGCGCGACGCCCGCGCATGCGCTGGTAGCGGATGAGCGTGTCCTGGATGGAGCCGTTGAGCGCGTGGCCCATGTGCAGCACGCCGGTGACGTTCGGCGGCGGGATCGCGATCGAGTAGTTCTCCTGCGCCGTCCCCTCGGGATCGGGGTGGTACAGGCGCGACGCCAGCCAGCGGTCGACGATCCGAGGCTCGACCTCGGAGGGCTCGAAGCGGGTGCGGTCCTGCAGGCTGGTCATCGGGCGCGAGAGTCTACGCAGCGGATCAGCGCGGACGGAGGCGCAGACGCTGCGCCACCGGGGCGAGGTTGCGCCCGAGCGCGGGCAGGTCGAGCTTGGCCGCCAGCCGGCGCACGTCGCGGCGCTCGCCGGGGGTCAGGTTGCCCGGCCGCGCGCGCGACTTGCGCAGCAGGGCGGTCAGGTGCGCGCGCTCGCCAGGGGTCAGGCGCTCCCAGTGCTCACGCGTGACGACCATGACCTCGAGCAGGACGGCCCATGGGATCGCGCGACGTGCGGGCAGGCGGGACACCGCAAACGAGGCTAGCGCCCCCGGCGCCGGTGGCGCCGGCGCCCGATGACGGCGGCCGAGCCGACCGAGAGGCCCAGGCGCTTGAGGCGCATCCGGCGGCTCAGGTCGCGCAGCTCGCGGCGGTCGGCTTCGGTGAGGTTGCGCGGATTGCCGTGGGTGCGGCGCATGAGATCGGAGACCCGCGCGCGGTCGTTCGGATCCAGGCGGTCCCAGTGGTCGCGCGTCGCGCGCAGGACCTCGAAGAGGATCAGCCAGGGGACGAGGCGGCGCAGCATGATCAGGCTCTACCCGGCGTGTGCTGTCCGACACGCACGCCCGTCGACAGGAAACTTTCCGGCGGTGGCGGCGTCCTTAGGGGCATGAGGATCACCGCGCTCCTTGCCCTCCTGGCCGCCTCGGCCGTGCTCGCCGCGTGCGGCTCGGGCTCGTCGTACGGCGGCGGCTCGAATACCGCCGGCTCGGGCGCGAGCGGCTCCGCGGGCATGGGTACCGCGCCAGCCGGTGTGGTGGCCAGCGCGAAGAAGGCCAAGGTCGGCAGCGTCATCGTCGACGCACAGGGTCGCACGCTTTACCGCTTCACGGCGGAGGCCCAGGGGCTTCCCGTCTGCACGGGCGCGTGCGTCGGGACCTGGCCGCCCGCCCTCGCCAGCACGGCCTCGGGCCTGCCCAAGCACGTCGCGACGGTCAAGCGTCCCGACGGCGGCAAGCTCCAGCTGACCTACGACGGCCATCCGCTGTATCGCTACGCCGGTGACGCGTCGAAGGCCGACGCCAATGGCGAGGGCGTGGGCGGCCAGTGGTTCGTGCTCAAGGCCGGCGGCGCCGGCGCCTCGAGCTCGAAGGCCGCCCAGCCGGCCGGCGGGAAGAGCAGCTACGGCTACTGATCGACGTACATGTCATTTATGCCATATGGCGTACATGATATTTTCTGCGGAGATGGCTGCTTCCACCCTCCTGCGCTCCGCCCGCCGGCGCGCCAATCTCACCCAGGCGCAGCTCGGCGAGCGTGCGGGCCACAGCCAGGCGGAGGTCGCGCGCCTCGAGCGCGCCGGCTCGAACCCCACGGCCGCGACGCTCGAACGCCTGTTGCGAGCGACCGGCCACCGGCTCGAACTGCGACGCCTCGACGCCGTCGACGAAACGCAGCTGCGGGAACGGCTCGCGCTCACACCGGCCGAGCGCATCGCCGCGTTCCAGGCTTCACAGCAGAACCTGATGCGCCTGACACAGGGGGCGCGCCGTGTCAGCACCCCCCACGCTGAGTTCGATCTCACCCGCCTGCTCCGCGAACTGGTGGACGGGCGGGTGGACTTCGTCGCCATCGGCGGCATGGCGGCGGTCCTGCACGGATCCGCTCGCAACACGTTCGACCTCGACATCTGCTTCGCGAGCGATCCCCACAACCTCGGGGCACTCGGCTCAGCGCTGGTCGGCCTGAAGGCAAGGCTGCGCGGGGTGCCCGAACGAGTCCCGTTCGTGCCCGACGCCGCGGCGCTCGAGCGCGTCGAGGTCCTCACGCTGGCGACCACGGCCGGCGATCTGGACTTGTTGCATGCGCCCTCGGGCGCCCCACGCTATGACGTGCTGCGGGGGCACGCCGATCGCTACGACGTCGGCGGATTCGAGGTCCGCGTCGCTTCGGTCGAGGATCTCATCGCCATGAAGACCGCGGCCGGCCGGTCGAAGGACCTCGGCGACATCGACGAGCTCGAAGCGATCTTGCGCCTGCGGTCCGACAGCTAGGGCCGCTCGAGCGCGCGGCGAGCGGCGTCCAGGCGTTCGCGCGCTTCCGCCGCCAGGGCGGCGACGATCTCCGCGGCCGGGACCTCGCGGGCGAGCTCATGGGTCTGGCCCGCCCACAGGTTGATCATGTCCGCGTCGCCGGCCGCGCGTCCGGCCGCGCGCAGCGGCGCGGTCACGTGGTGGATCTCGGGGTAGGCCGGCGGGGCGTCGGCCGAGTGCTCGCGCAGGAAGCGGTTGACGATGCCACGGGCCTGGCGGCCGGTGAAGGCGCGCGTCAGGCGCGTCGGCGTGTCGGCGGCGAGCGCCGCCCGGTGCGCGGGCGCGGTCCCCGCCTCCGGGCAGCGCATGAAGGCCGTGCCGATCTGCGCGGCCTGGGCACCGGCGGACAGGACGGCCGCCAGCGCGCCGCCCGAGGCGATCGCGCCCGAGGCGACGAGCGGCAGGTCGACGTGCGCCCCCACGAGTTGGAGCAGCGCCAGCAGGCCGTAGTCGCCGGCGCCCTCGGCATCGACGAACGACGCGCGGTGCCCGCCGGCCTCGATGCCCTGCATGATGAGGGCGTCAGCGCCGGCCTCCGCCGCGGCCTGGGCCTCGGCGACGTCGGTCACCGTGACCCACACGCTGCTGCCGGCGGCCTGCAGGCGCGCGACCACCTCCGCGGGCGGGCAGCCGAAGGTGAAGGAGACGGCGGCCACCGGATCGGACTCGAGCAGCCCGACCTTCGCGTCCCACGCGTCGTCCTCGAAACGCGCCTCCCCGAGCGCGACGCCCTGACGCCCGGCCTCGTCGCGCAGCGCCTCGATGTAGCGCTCGTAGCGGGGCCGCTCGGTCGCGTGGCCCGGCACGAAGAGGTTGACGCCGAACGGCCCGGTAGCCAGCTCGCGGGTGGCGCGGATGTCGTCGCGCACCGCGTCGGGCGTCTTGTAGCCGGCGGCGACGAAGCCGAAGCCGCCGGCCCCCACGACGGCCGCGGTGAGCGCGGGCGTCGACGCGCCGCCGGCCAGCGGCGCCTGCACGATCGGGACCCGGAGGGCACCGGGGAGCATCGGCGTTCTACGCGGACTCGGCCTGGCGCTGCTCGCCGTCGTCCGAGACGGCCTCGGTCACCAGCGTGGGCGGCATGCCCTTGTCGACCGTCTCGCGGGTGACGACGCACTTCTTGACGTCGCGCCGCGAGGGCAGCTCGAACTGCACCTCGAGGAGGATCTCCTCGATGATCGAGCGCAGGCCGCGGGCGCCGGTCTCGCGCTCCAGGGCGCGGTCGGCGATCGAGGTGAGCGAGTCGTCGGAGAAGACGAGCTCGATGCCGTCGAAGGAGAAGAAGCGCTGGAACTGCTTGACGAGTGCGTTGCGCGGCTCGGTGAGGATCGTGATGAGGTCGTCGCGCGAGAGCTGGTGGACGGCGCTCATGACGGGCAGGCGGCCGATGAACTCGGGGATGAGCCCGTAGTTGACCAGGTCCTCTGGCAGGCACTGGGAGAAGACCTCGCCCTTGTCCTTCTCCACGCGCGACTCGATCGCCGCGCCGAAGCCGACGCCGTTGGAGCCGATGCGCCGCTCGATGACCTTGTCGAGGTTGGCGAACGCCCCACCGCAGATGAAGAGGACGTTCGTCGTGTCGATGGTGAGGAACTCCTGGTGGGGGTGCTTGCGCCCGCCCTGCGGCGGCACGCTCGCGGTCGTCCCCTCCAGGATCTTCAGCAGCGCCTGCTGGACGCCCTCGCCCGACACGTCGCGCGTGATCGACGGGTTGTCGGCCTTGCGCGCGATCTTGTCGACCTCGTCGATGTAGATGATCCCCGTCTCGGCCTTCTTGACGTCGTAGTCGGCGGCCTGGATGAGCTTGAGGAGGATGTTCTCGACGTCCTCGCCCACGTAGCCGGCCTCGGTCAGCGCCGTCGCGTCGGCGATCGCGAAGGGGACGTTGAGGATGCGCGCCAGCGTCTGGGCCAGCAGCGTCTTGCCGCAGCCGGTCGGCCCGAGCAGCAGGATGTTGGACTTCTGCAGCTCGATGTCCGAGTCGTCGGCCTGCATCATCTGCACGCGCTTGTAGTGGTTGTAGACCGCTACGGAGAGCGTGCGCTTGGACTCGTCCTGGCCGACGACGTACTCGTCCAGCACGCCGTAGATCTCGCGCGGCTTGGGCAGGTTCTCGATGTCGAACGAGGGAGGAGCGGTGAGCTCCTCGTCGATGATCTCGTTGCAGAGATCGATGCACTCGTCGCAGATGTAGACGCCCGGCCCCGCGATGAGCTTCTTGACCTGCCGCTGGGACTTCCCGCAGAAGCTGCAGAGGAGCTGTTCGTTCGCGTCGGTCGGACGAGCCATTGCCTCTCTCCCTCAGGCGGTCCCCAAGCTAATGCTCGGAGATCACCCGGTCAATGATCCCGTACTTCACTGCCTCTTCCGATGACATGAAGTAGTCGCGCTCGGTGTCGGTCCGGACCTTGTCGTAGTCCTGCCCGGTGTGCTTGGCGATGATGTGGTCCAGGCGCTGGCGGATGTCGATGATCTCGCGCGCGTGGATCTCGATGTCGGTGGCCTGGCCCTGGAAGCCGGAGCTCACCTGGTGGATGAGGATCTTCGCGTTGGGCAGCGCCATGCGCTTGCCCTCCGCGCCGCCGGCCAGCAGCAGCGCCCCCATCGACATGGCGATCCCGACGCAGATCGTCTGCACGTCGGGCTTGATGAACTGCATCGTGTCGTAGATGGCCAGGCCGGCGTAGACCGAGCCGCCCGGCGAGTTGATGTAGATCGAGATGTCCTTGTCGGGATCCTCGGACTCCAGGTGCAGGAGCTGGGCCACGATCAGGTTCGCGATCTGGTCGTCGACCGGCGTCCCCAGGAAGACGATGCGCTCGTTGAGCAGGCGGGAGTAGATGTCGAAGGCGCGCTCGCCTCGCGACGTCTGCTCCACCACCATGGGGACAAGGGGGCTCATGGTCCTCGCTTCGTTCTCGGTCGTCGGGGCGGTTCCTTCTGAGGGCGCAGCCTAGCAACCACCTATCGGCCGTCCTCCTGGGCAGTCGGACGGTTTCCTGCCCGATTGTGGTCGCCTCGCGCGCTAATCGCGCGCGCCCGGCGTCCACAGCCGTGAGGGCGCGTCGTCGCTGCCTTGACGGCCCGGTGTCCAAAGCTTGTCACGCGCCTGGGCCTGCTCGACGGATATCGGAGCCGCGTTCTCGGCCAGCAGATCGATCGCGGCGCGCTGGGCGAGGTCCTCGCGCAGGTCGTCGAGCCGGCCCGCCTTCTCGAGCCGCGCCCGCAGCTTCTCGGGCGTCGTGCCCTCGCGCGTCGCGGTCGTCTGCAGCGCGTCGAGGATGTCGCCCTCCGAAGGCTCGATGCCCTCGGCCTCGATGACGGCGGCGATGACGGCCTCGCGGCGCAGCGCCTGCTCGGCGTCGGGCTTGGCCTCCTCGAGGATGTCGGACTCGTCGCGGCCCGCGATCCGCAGGTAGGCGTCCTTGTTGATGCCCTGGTGGCTGAGCGAGTGCAGCATGCGCTCCCACAGCTCCTGGGCCCGGGCATCGATCAGCGTCGACGGCACGTCGACCTTCGAGTCGCGCACGACGGCGTCGAGCACGGCCTCGCGGAACTCGGCCTCCACGCGGGACTCGTCGGCCTCGCGCAGCTTGGCGGCGATGTCCTCGCGCAGCTCGGCCAGCGTGTCGAAGCCGGCCGCGTCGGAGGCGAAGTCGTCGTCGAGCGCCGGGAGGTCCTTGCGCTTGATCTCCTTGACCGTGACCGCGAAGTGCGCCTCCTTGCCCGCCAGCTCGGCCGCGCCGTAGTCGTCGGGGAAGTTGACGGTCACGGTGCGCTCGTCGCCGGCCCTGGCGCCGGCGAGCTGCTCCTCGAAGCCGGGCACGAGGCGCCCGGACCCGAGCTCGACGAGCTGGTCGCGCCCCTCCCCCCCGGCAAAGTTCTCGCCGTCGATGGAGCCGACGTAGTCCATGACCACGAAGTCGCCGTTGTCGGCCGCCGCGCCCTCGGCGGTCTCCAGCCGCGCGCTGCGCTCGCGCAGCGCCTCGACCTCGGCGTCGACCGCCGCCTCGTCGGCGCCGGCCTCGCGCTTGCCGACCTCGACGCCCTTGTACTCCCCGAGCGCGGCGGCCGGGCGCACGCCGATCTCGATGGTGAAGGTCAGCGGCTGGCCCTCGCCGGGGAGGTCCCCGACGTCGAGCTCGGGATCGCCCACCGGGTGGATGCCGGCGGCGTCGATCGCGTCGAGGTACCAGCGGCCCATCGCGCCGCGCACGGTCTCGTCGAGCACGCTCTCGCGCCCGATGCGCTGGATCACGACCGGCGGTGGCACCTTGCCCTTGCGAAAGCCGGGCATCCGCAGGTTCTGGCCGAGCTGTCGCGCGGTGGCCTGCATGCGCCGCTCGACCTCCTCGGGCGGTACCTCGGCCTCCACGCGCACGCGCGATTCGGGCAGCTCGGTGACGGACGTCTTGACGGCAGCGGGCATTGGAGCGTGACGATAGCGGGGACCGAAGGCCAGGCTGGGCGCGATCGCGCTCAGCCAGGCGACAGGGCCAGCTGGAGCGTTGCGGGGGCTACGCCCATGTCAGCGAACAGATTGACCGTCGCCTGCTGCATGTCGGGATCGGCGGGGACCGCGTCGCGATCGTGCTCGGGGTCGAGGCCCCACGACCACTGGACCGTGCCGGCCCCGAAGACCTGTGCTCCGCTGGGCGCGTGGTAGAGCGTCATGTTGTGGGTCACGGTGCCTGGCAGGTACGTGTGTCCCATGTCCTGGATGACCTCCGGTGCCCCGAACGTCGTGCTTGACAGCTCGGTCATCCGCTCCGGCTGTGTGAAGGACGGCGGGCGCGCCGCGGCGGGCAACTCGCTCACCTTGTCGGAGTCCCACTCGTAGCCCAGCGTGTCCGTACCCAGCGACACCGTGCCGCTCGCGCTCGCGACCGACGTGTGGCGCCAGATCGGGAGGCTGTGGTATTGGGGCGGGACCTGGATGCTCGTGGTGCCGCTGTTGACCGTGAAGATCTGGCCGGTGAGCTCGTTCTCGGGCCTCACGCCGCTCTGCACGGCGGCCGCGGCCGGGTCGCGCCAGGACCCGGTCCACACACCGGTCGGGTCGACGGCGCCCGGGCTCCCCGGGTTGTGCGTCGTCTTGTAACAGACGAGCGTGCGGTGGTCGTTCTCCCAGCGCGTCTTCCAGAACACCTCGTTCCCACTGAAGAACGACAGGTTGATGCCCGCGTCGCGAGCGGCCTCGACGTTGGCGCGCTGCTGGCCTGACCAGTACTCGTCGTGACCCGTTGACATGAACATGCGGTGGTTCTTGATCAGCGAGCCGTAGCGGTCGGTGTCGACGCCGGTCTCGTAGCTGACGTCGTAGCCGTTGCGCTCAAGCCAGCGGATCATCGGGTACTCGGCGTTGAAGACGAAGTCCTGACCCTGGCTGACACCCCGCGTGGTGAAGGGCCGGTCGTAGCTGACCTTGTAGGCGCGAGTGGGATTCGTGCCCGGGAAGCCGGTGTAGAGGCTTGTGCCGCCGAACTGGTTGTACGCCTGCCAAGTCGTGTCGGATGTCTGGTAGTAGATGTCCGCGTGCGAGGCGTCGTTGCGGACGACGAAGAAGACGTGGCTCTGCGCGTTGTCGGTGCCGGTGAGTTTGGCGAAGTAGACGCCGGAGACTGCGTCCGCGGGGATCTGCCACGTCGCGCGCACGCTCCACGGACACTGGACCTGCCCGGTGGTGTCGGTCGCGCACGCCGGCTGCCCGGTGGCCGCCGGGAGCCCGGTGATGCTGGTGATGAGCCGGGCGCCGTTGCCCTGATACCAGCCCATCCGGTAGATGTCCATCCGATAGCCGACGTCGGAGCTTATCTTGAACCGGGCTGTTTCACCGACGTCGTAGCTGATGTTGTCCGTGAACCCTTGGAGGTTGTCGGCACCGTCAGGGAACGACGACGGGGCAATGTCCCAGACGCTGATCGGCGTACCTGGCTTGGCGTTCTCGGCCGGGATCGGGTTCCCTTGCGGGACGGGCGACAGCGGTCCGGGCGGCTGCGGGGTCGATGACGGGCCACTGAACGGCAGGCACAGCTGGGCGGCGCACGTCGCGCTCCCGCCGGGGCCGCACGCGACCGACGCGTCGACGGCGGTCATCGTGACCTTGGCACCCGTCAGGCCGCCGGTGAGCGCGACCTGGGGGTTGGCCCCCGACGCGGCGTTGCCCAGGCAGTAGACGGCGTCACCCGTGGGCCGCGCGTCGACGCCCGCCGCGCCGATCCGCACCCGCCCGCTCGCAACGTGCACCCGGATCGCGTCGGAAGTCGAGTGGCTGGCGAACAGCGTGTAGGGATGGGCCGCGTAGGCAGGAGCAGTCAGCGTGACCGACTCGCCGGCGGTCAGGACGATCGGCGTGGCCTGGGCGGCCGCGGACGCTCGGCGGCACGCACGCCCCGCTGACGTCCCATTGCGCGCCGAGCGAGGGACTGCGGTAGAGGCTCGAGGCCCACGCGTCGAGGATGTCCGGCGGCGCCCTCGCCGCTCGCCGGGAAGGCTGCCGCCGCCAGCGACGACGACGCGATCGCCTGCCGCACGCCGCTCGAGGCGCGCCGGCGCCGCTCGCTCCAAGTGGGCGAAGTAGCCGACGGCGTCGTAGCTGCGACTGCCCAGCGGCGTCAGCGGCTGCTCGACGTAGGCCGCGTAGGCCTTGCGGTAGGGGGCAGCGCCGTCCTGCGAGAACAGGCAGCCCGCGTAGGACGCGCTACCCTCGCCCAGCCACGCGCGGTCGGCGTCGAGAGTCCGCAGGCGCGTCGGCGCGACCGGTCAGCTGGATCTGCAACGCAGTGGAAGACCTCGTGGGCGATGACGGTCTTCGAGACGCCGGCGCTACGGACGCTGATAATGCAGCGCGCCGCGGGCTTGTCGGAGCGATAACTCCCGCCCGCATCGACGCCGATAGCGGCCGCGCCCCGCGCCGTTGAGGGATAGCCGCGGACGACCGAGATCGGGATCGTGACCTGCACCCCGGCCCGGTCGCCGACGAAGGCGACGGCCTGGTCCTTGACGGCATTGAGCTGGCCCCCGGCGGCCGGCACCTCGCGCGAGAGGCCGAAAGCGCGCCGCACGGCCTTGTCGAAGGCCTGGCGCACGCCCGGCGTGAGGCGGCCGTAGTTGGCGAGGACCCAGCTGATGGCGAGCGTGCCCTCCGGGATCGAGCCCTTCGGGCCCTTCGGCACGCGCACGCCGGGCAGCGGGGCGACGGCCAGCGAGAACGCCTGAACGGCCGTCGACGCGTCGGCGCGGCCGCCGCGGGCGGCAACACGGGCCAGCAGCGCGTCCCACGCCGACTGGTCGAGGGTACGGCGCACGCGGGTGCGCACGACGTCCTGGAGGCGCCGGACGAGCGCGTCGTCCTTGCCGGCACCGACGACGACCAGCTGGCCGACGACCGGTCCGTCGCGCCAGGCGATCCGCTGCGCCTTGCGCAGCGCGGCGGCGCTCACGCCGAGGGCGCGGGCGTCGACGCCGTTGGCGCGCGCTGGCGAGACGGCGCCGAGCGCGCGCTTGGCCGCGCTCGCATGGACGCCGTCGCGGGCGACGAGGGCGTGGCTGACGATCAGGAGCTTCGGGCTGCCGCCCGACTTCACCACCGTCGTGGAGGCGTGCCCGCCAGAGCCGGCGTGGCTGCCGACGAGGTTCAGCCAGGCCGAGGCCGGCGCGGAGCCGACGGTCAGACCGGCGACGTCGCCGGCGCCGAGGACGGCGGAGCGCGACGCGACTGGGGCGGCCGAGGCCGGGCCCGCACAGCAGAGGACGAGCGCCGCGGCGAGCGCTGCCATGACCCATCGTCTGACGGAGATACACGACACTTGCACCGATGCAACGTTGGCAACGGCGCGCTTCTCGTGCGAGCGAGTCTGAACTAGGGACTAGGGCGCGACGTCGGACGACGAACGCCCCCGGCCGCCGGCTGGCCGCGTGGTTGGTGACCGGGCCGGTCGGCCACCTGTACGGCGGCGTGGCCGACCTGACCGCGCTCCTCGCGCGCTACGCGTTGGCGCGCGCGCGAGGGCGCGATCCGTCGTCAGCCGGCTAGCAGGTGACGACGAGGTGGAACGAGCGGTCGGCCGCGGTGACGGCCGGGAGGACGTCGAACGTGTGCACCGCCACAGTGGTGGCGCCGGTCGACGTCGAGGTGACGATGCCCGCCGCGTCGCCGTTGATCGACACGGTCCGTGCGCACTTGCTCACGTCGGAGTCGAAGGTGACGCTGTAGACGCCCGCGGCCGAGCGGGCCGCCGCGGTCGCGCCGCGCTGGTCGGCCAGGGTGCCGCCGTCGCTGACGGTGGCGAACTTGGCCTGCAGGTCGGTCGCGTCCTTGCCGTCGACCTTGTCGGCATTCAGGCCGGTGGCCACACCGGTGGCGGTCGTCGTGAACGGCGCCGCCGTCGCCGGGCCGGTGATGGCGCCGACCTCGGTGCCGCTGTCGGAGTTGAACTCGAACGCGCGGCCGTTGGCCAGATTGCTCGCGCGCACGCAGGGCTCGTTGCCCTTCGGCGTGCCGCCGGCGGCCGAACGGCAGCCGTAGACGGCGCCGCCGCCGTTGTTGGACTTGTTCGACTGGCGCGTGCCGTACGTGCTCACGTTGGCGATGATCTGCGTCTCCTTCGTGTACGCCTTGCTCTCGTTTGAAGACGGGTTGCGCACGCCGCCGCGGACGTTGTTGCCTTCGCCGAACGCGCCGGCGAACGGGGCCACCATCAGCGCCACGAGCAGCGCCGCGGCGATGATCCAGGGGCCGTTGGCGCGCACATTCAGGGCATTGCGGATGCGGGATCGCATCGGGGTGCCTCCTCCTGGTGGGGAACTTGCCTTTTCACCCAACAGAACAGCGCATCCGAAGGTTGCGGTCTGCAGTTTCCCGTTCAGTCGGCGGCCAGCGCGAACAGCGGCCAGCGCCCGGGGACGCCGTTGAGCGCCTGCATGCCGCGCTCCTCGAACCTGAGCCCGGCTCCCACCACCGTCCCGTAGGTCGTGCCCGAGGCGAGCACCTCGCCGGGCGCCGCCAGCGCCGCGACGCGGGCGGCGATGTGCACCGCCATGCCGCCGACGTCGTGGCCGATGACCTCGCACTCGCCGGTGTGCAGCCCGACGCGCACCTCCAGCCCCACCGAGCGGACGGCCTCGACGATGGCCTCCGCGCAGCGCACGGCGTGCGACGGCGCGCCGTCGAAGGCGATGAGAAAGGCGTCGCCGATGGTCTTGACCTCCCGCCCGCCGAATCGGTCGATCTCGCGCCGTACCGCCGTCTGGTGGGCGCCCAGGAGGTCGCGCCAGCGCGCGTCGCCCATCCGCGCCGCGTGGCCGGTCGAGCCGACGATGTCGCTGAAGACGACGGTCAGGAGGTCGCGCGCGACCGTGCGCGAGCGCCCGCCCGTGAGGAACTCCTCGATCTCACCCAGCATGTCCGAGCTGTCGACCGCGCCCGGCAGGTTGTCGACGCCCTCGAGCTCGACGTAGCGCGCGCCGGGGATGCGCTCTGCCAGGTAGCGCGAGTGGCGCACGTCGATCATGCGGTCGCCAGTGCGGTGCAGGATGAGCGCCGGGACGCGCAGCTCGCCGAGCAGGTGGCTGATGTCGTGGTCACCCGTGGAGTTCATGAGCCGCAGCAGCTCGCCGGGGCTCGAGGACAGGCGCTCCATGCGCGCCAGCCAGGCCTTCATGCGCGCGTCGTCGGCGCGCGAGGGGGCGAGCTGCTCGAGGTTGGCGCCCGTCCCCCAGACCTCGGCGAGCTGCGCCCACATCGCCCGGCGCCCGTCGGCGTCGAACGTCCAGTCGACGTCCTCGTTGGCGAGCGTGCGCGCCATCGAGGCGTAAAGGACGACCGCCTGCACGCGCTCGGGCGCCATCGCGGCCGTGGCGATGGTGAGCAGGCCGCCGGTGGTGTAGCCCATGAGCACCGCGCGCTCGCTGCCGGCGGCATCGAGGACGGCGAGCACGTCGCGCGCCTCGTCCTCGAGCGACAGCCCCGCGGGGCGGGGGTCGGAGAGGCCGCAGCCGCGGCGGTCCATGACGATCAGGCGGGTGAAGCCCATCAGCCGCTCGAAGAAGCCGGCCAGCCCGGGCTGCTCCCAGAGGTGCTCGACGTGCGAGACGAAGCCGGGGACGAAGAGCAGGTCGGTCGGCGCGTCGCCCGCTGCCGTCCACGCGATGGTGGCGTCGCCGATACGGGCGTAGCGCGTCTCGATCTGCACCCCGCGCTGAAGCCTACGGATGCGCAGAGTGCTGCCGGGCGCGCTCGCCCGTCGAGGTCGGAATCAGCGGTAGTCCGGGTTGGCGAAGTCGAAGCGGCAGCCGGCGTCCCAGGCCGAGCGCTGATTGCCATGGGCCGGGATCCCGCCGGCGTCCTTGAGCATCCGCGCCATGTGCAGCAGGTTCCAGGTCAGGAAGGTCGTGTTGCGGTTGGTGAAGTCGTTGTCCGGCCCGCCCGACCCCGGGTCCAGATAGCTCGGGCCGGGGCCCGCCTCGCCCAGCCACGCCGAGTCGGCCTGCGGTGGGATGACGTAGCCCAGGTGCTGCAGCGAGTAGAGGATGTTCATCGCGCAGTGCTTGGCGCCGTCCTCGTTGCCGGTGATCAGGCAGCCGCCGACCCGCCCGTAGTAGGCGTACTGGCCCGCCTCGTTGAGGATGTGGCTGTTGCCGTAGAGGCGCTCGATGACGCGTGTGCAGACCGACGACTTCTCCCCCAGCCAGATCGGCGAGGTGAGGACGAGGATGTCGGCGGCCAGGACCTTCTCGGAGAGCGCCGGCCAGTCGTCGCGTTCCCACCCGTGCTCGGTCATGTCCGGGTACACGCCGGTGGCGATCTCGTGGTCGACGGCGCGGATCGTCTCCACGGCGACGCCGTTTCGCTCCATGACCGCGATCGACAGGTCGGCGAGACCCTGGGTGTGGGAGACCTCGGGCGAACGCTTGAGCGTGCAGTTGATGTACAGGGCGCTGAGGTCCGAGAAGTCCCACCGGGACTCCTCGCACAGGCGCTCCTGCTCGGCGGTGAGCTTGGGCATGTCTTATCGACCGCTCAGCGCGGGATTCGTTGCATCGCCGACCGCGTCCGTCTGGGGTCAGTCCGTGGTCCTCACCGCCACCGTCGCCGACACGACCGCGGCGATGACGACCCCACGGGCAGCGTGCAGTTCAGCGAAGGCCCACGACGATCGGGCCGTCGACCGCGCTGACCGGCGGCACGGCGAGCGTCGCCACCACGGCGCTGGAGGTGGGCCGGCGCACGATCACCGCCGCGTACACAGGCGCGTTGATCAACAGCAGTGGGGTGGTCACGGTCGCGTCGCGAGGCACGACGGCTGACCCGACGGACCGGGGGCGACGACCGCGTTGGTCGCCGCCCCCGGCGCCGGATAGGGCCCCCAGGGGTCGCGTCAGGCGTTGGCCGGCTGCGGGATCGGGACGGATGACGACGGTGTCGGCGACCGCGATGATCTCGTCGACGGGCAGGTCGGCGAGCTTGGCGTGCTTGCGGATCGCCTCGGGGCTCGACGCCTGGTAGATGCAGACGGTGCCGACCGAGCCACCGCCCTCTTCGAGGACGTAGCTGCGGATCCACTTGATGTCGTCGGGCATGTCGGCGTCCGCGACCTCCTTGGAGCGCCCGGCCGCCTCGCCGAGATCCTCGGGCGAGCGCCAGCCGCTGCGGCGCAGGATCACATACAGGTCCATGTGGTTCCCCTTTCGGGAGTCATGAGGTTTTCGGTTGCGGTGGTTGTTCTGGGCACGCGGCGACCGTACGCCCGCGCACCGCTACCCACATCGGGAGGACTGCCTATCTTTCGACGATCCCGAGGCGGGCGGCCTCCGCACCGGCCTGACTGCGCGTGGCAACCCCGAGCTTGCGCAGGATGGCCGAGACGTGGTGGGCCACCGTCTTCTCGGAGAGGAACAGCCGCCCGGCGATCTCCGCGTTGCGGAGCCCCTCGGCCACGAGCGCGACGACCTCGAGCTCGCGCGTCGTCAGCCCGGCGGGGTTCTCGCGGGTCGCGGCCCGCGGCCCCCGGCTGACGTCGCGCAGGCCGCGCTCGCGTAGGCCGCGCGCGACGCGGCGGGCCGCCGGGTGGGCGCCGAGGCGCTGAAGCTCGGCCAGCCCTCGCCGCTGTACGGCGTCGTCGTCGGCGTGGCCCCGGGCCAGCGCCGCCTCGTACGGGCAGCCCATCGCGGTCCAGCGCTCGGCCGCCCGCTCGTAGTCGCCGGCCAGCTCGAGGCGGAACGGCTCGGCGACGAGGTCGCGCCGAAGGGTTCGACGATGCCCGCGCGACCGCGCCAGAGATAGAGCTCGCCGCCGGCCCAGCGATGGAACTGCTCGAGCGCGAGGACGGCATCGGTCTCGGCCGCGATCGCCTCGCTCTCGCCGGCGAGCCACCGCGCCTCCGCGCGGGCGGCGGCCACCGGTGCCAGGCGCTGCACCTCGCCCGTGCCGCGCGCGAGCTCGAGCGCCTCGTCGAGCGGAGCCCATGGATCGGGGTCGCCCCGGCGCGCGCGCAGGCGGCCGAGCACCGTCAGCGGGGTGATGCGCGTCGGCGCCGGGATGTCGTGCGCCGCCAGCACGCCCGTGGCTGTGGCCGTGGCGGCATCCCAGTGCCCCTGGTCGAGCTCGGAGCGCGCCCGCCATCCGGCCATGTAGTCGACCCACAAGGTGAGGTCGTGCTCAACGCAGTAGCCGATGCCGGCCTCGAGATGACGATCCCCGATCGCGTACGCGCGTATCGACACCGAGCACGTGCCCAGATTGGTGTACGCGCGGGCCACGTGCTCCTGGAGGGCCGCCTCGAGCGCCAGCGCGAGACTGCGTTCGAGCTTGGCGACCCCGTCCGGCATCTCCTGCTCCAACTCGGCCGTGCCCACGTTGTTGAGCGCGTGGACCACGATCTCGGTCTCGCCGAGGCGCTCGGCGAGCTCGATGGCCCGCTCGCCCCAGGTGGTCGCGCCGGGCTGGTCGCTGGCCAGCATCCGCAGCTGCGCCATGTTGCTGTAGGCCATCGCGAGCTCGCGCCCGGGCGCGAGCAGCTCGAGCAGCTCGACCGCCCGCCGCGCCTCCACCTCGGCTCTTGCGCTGCCCTCGAACCACGCCAGGCGCGAGAGCCAGCGGTGCGTGTCGCCCTGGCGGCGAGTGTCGCCCGTCGCGCGGTGCTCCTCGAGCGCGCTCCGGCGCGCCTCGATGGCGCCGGCGATGTCGTGGGTCAGGTAGCACTCGTAGGAGCGGCGCTCCAGCAGCTCCGCGCGCCGAGCGGACGGCAGGCCGTCACCGTGGCGCAGTGCGCGGGCGAACTGCGCGGCCGCCTCGCGATGGGACCCGAGCATCGCCGCCCGCTCCCCGGCCGCCGGGGCGTAGCGCTGCACCGCCTCGGCGTCGTCGGCCGCCTCGGCGTGGTGGGCGAGGCGGGCGGGATCGGGGCGCGCGCCCTCGGCGAGCGCGGCGAGCGCCCGCCGGTGCAGTGCCAGGCGGCGGTGGGGCGCCAGGGCCTCTTCCACGGCCACCCGCGCGATCTCGTGGCGGAAGCTCACGGCGTCGCGCTCGGCCCGCAGCACGCCCGAGGCCAGGCACCCGTCGAGGGGATCGAGCTCGCCGTCGGCCAGCGCCGAGAGCAATGACAGCTCGGCGCGCATCGGTGCGATGGCCACGGCGTCCAGCAGCGCGCGCTCGGAGTCGTCGAGCCGCGCGGCGCGGGCGAGCACGGCGTCGCGGACGGTCTCGGGGATCTCGGCGTCGGCGGCCGCGAGCACCTCGGTCACGTAGAACGGGTTGCCGGCGGTCCGGCGATGCAGCTCGGCGGGGTCGACGCCGACCGAGCCGGCCAGCTCGGCCACCCCCTGGGCGGAGAGCGGCGGCAGGGCCAGTCGCGCCGCCGAGCCGCTGGGCAGCTCGCCGAGGACGATCCGCAGCGGGTGGCGCGCATCGAGCTCGTCGTCGCGATAGGTGACGAGCACCAGCGCGGGGAGCCCCTCGATGCGCCGAGCGAGCAGGCGCAGGACGTCGAGCGTGGCCTCGTCGGCCCAGTGGAGGTCCTCGAGGACGACGATGTCCGGCGGCCGCGCGCGCAGCGATCGCGCCAGCGCCCCGACGAGGGCGCCGGCAGCGGCCCCCTCGGCCACCGCCGCGCCGAGCTCGCCGCCCACCTCGTCGGCGATGTCCACGAGGGGGCCGAGCGGGCGCGGGGTGAAGAGCGCGTCGCACGCGCCCCACAGGATTCGGCCCTGACCCGCTCGAGCGCAGAACGACCGCACGAGCGCCGTCTTGCCGATCCCCGCCTCACCGGCGATCAGCACGAGCCTTCCGCGGCCCTGTTCGCCGACCGCGACGCGGTGGCCGTCGAGGGCGTCGAGCTGGGCGGAGCGCTCGAGCAGCTCCACCGTGCTCGTCGTCGCGCCGTCGCCCATCGGCACATGTTCGCCGCTGCGAGTGCTCGACCGCCAGCGGTCGTCGCGACTCGTGGGATGTCCGTGTCCTGCGCCTGCGCCGCTTCGAGGCGCGCCGCGCTGGGCCGACGCTATCCGAACGTGAAGGCGTAGGCCTGGACTCCCGTCCCGACCCTCAGCGTGAGCACGTGGTGCTCGCTGTCCGGCGCCGAGACGAGGTGGTAAAGGCGCTGGCGATCGACGTGCACCACACCGTGGTGGACGTCGGCGCCCGCGCGATCGTCGGCGATCGGGCGGCCGTCCAGCTCCACGCGCACGTCGCCGGCGCCACCTCGCGGCGGGCTCAGGACGAGATAGGCGTCCTTGCCGACGATCGCCGCGTGGATGGCGGCGTCCGCGCCCGCCGTCGCGGCGACGTCGTCCTCGGCCCAGGTGCCCGACAGCGCGAAGTGGCTCGTCGCGAGCTTGGGCGGCTGCGCGTAGGTGTGTGTGCCGCGCAGCGGCGGCGGGTCGAAGCGCTCGGCGCGCGCGAGGCCGAGGTAGGTCTCGGGCGTCGCCAGCGCCGTCGGGTGCAGCGCGCCCTTGGGGTCGGCCATCGCGCCCGGGTTGGGATGGCCGGCCTCGGTCAGGAGCGCCCGGATGTTCATCTCGGTCCGGTCGTAGTCGCCCTCGCCGAAGTGCGCGTCGCGGACCTGGCCGCGCGCGTCGATGAGGTAGTCGGCGGGCCAGTACTGGTTGCCCCAGGCGTCCCAGGTCGCGAGCTTGTTGTCCTGCACCACCGGATAGCGGATCCCCTCGCGGTGGATGGCGGCCGCCACGTTGCCGGCATCGCGCTCGAAGGGGAACTCCGGCGAGTGGACGCCGACGATGACCAGGCCGTCGCGGCGATAGCGCGCGTCCCACGCCTCGATGTAGGGCAGCGTGCGCAGGCAGTTGATGCACGTATAGGTCCAGAAGTCGACGAGCACGACCTTGCCGCGCAGCGCCGCGAGGCTCAGCGGCCTGCCGCCGGGGGTGTTGAACCAGCGCTGGTTGCCCGTGAACTCCGGCGCGGGGCCGAGGTGCGGCAGGCGCGCCGCTTCGACGCCCTGGCGCCCGGTGGCCGCGACCGCGAAGCGCGACGGGCCGCGCAGGTCGTTCAGCCGGCTGGACACGGCGTGCGAGGTCTCGAGGCCGTGCGTCGGGTTGACGAGCGCCGCGGGCAGATGGTTGGCGATGGCCGACTGGAAGCGCACGTCGAGGTTCGTCGCCATGGCGATGCCGGTGACGATGAGCACGGCGGCCAGCGCGCGCTGCAGGCCCGGTCCGCGCCCGGTGGACCGCACGCGCCCGGCCAGGGCGCGCCCGCCCAGCGAGAGGGCCAGCAGCACGAGCGCAGAGCCCAGCGCGAAGGCGAGGCCGACGGGCACGGTGCGCGACGACGCGGCTCCGACGGCGATGACGGCGGCCAGGATCGGCCCCGCGCACGGCGCGTAGACGAAGCCCAGCGCCCCGCCGACGAGCAGGCCCGACGCGAAGCCGTCGCCGCGTCCGCGCGGGCCCAGGCGCGAGAGCCGCGCCAGCGGCGCCTCCAGGCGCGCGGCCAGCGACGGCACCGCGACGACGATGCCGAAGCCGATGAGGACGACGACGGCCAACGTCCGCGTCACCCCGGGCCCGAGCCCCACACCGTCGATGACGCTGGCCAGGCCGACGATCGTCACCGTGAAGGTGGCGGCCAGGCCGAGGGCGATCCCGACCGGGCGGCGGCGCCCGCCGGTCACCCCGGCGCTCAGCAGGGCGGGCAGCACGGGCAGCACGCAGGGGCTGAGCGCCGTGCCCGCTCCGGCGACCAGCGCGAAGAGCATGAGGAGCGCCATCGCTGGGGAGTCTCCTCGTCGTCGCCGAACGTTGCATCACTTGGGTGAAGGCCGGCCTTGGCTCGTAACGGATGCGAGCTGCACGAGACGACACGGCATGTCCTCAGAGCGCCTCCAGGTCTGCTTCCAGGCCCTCCGCTCGACCGGCGAGCTCGTCCTCACGAGCGCCTTCGCCACCACGCTCGACGAGGACCCGCTGCGCTGCGCCTGGGCCGCCGCGGAGGCTGATGCGGCCCTGGCATACGACGCGTGGCAGGAGCGCGGCGACCGCCCCGCCTTCGCGGTCTACCGGGCCGCTGCCGATCGCGCCGGGGCCGCCCAGGATGCGCTGGCCGCCGCGTCGCTCGCCATGAACTAGGCTCAGCGCCGGACCATGTCCGAGCAGCTCGTCAAGGCGTCTGCGACATGGATGGCGCAGGCGATCCACCAGCGCGAGGTGAGCGCCGTCGAGCTCTTCGACGCTCATGCGGCGCGCATCGCCGAGCGCGATCCGCAGGTCAACGCGCTCGTCCTCCCGCGCCTGGACGAGGCGCGTGCCGAGGCCGTCGAGGCCGACGCGGCGCTCGCCCGTGGCGAGCACTTGGGCCCTCTGCACGGCGTGCCCTTCACGGCCAAGGATCCGATCGCGGCGGCCGGCATGCCCTCGCCGAACGGCTCGCGCCTGTTCGCCGACCACGTCGACGACGCCGACGCGGTGCCGCTGCGCCGCCTGCGCGACGCGGGCGCGATCCTGCTGGGCAAGACGAACGTCCCCGAGTTCTGCGGGCACTGGGACACCTACAACGAGCTGTTCGGTGCGACCGGCAACCCTCACGACATCACCCGCTCGGCCGGCGGCTCGTCGGGGGGTGAGGCGGCGGCGCTGGCCAGCGCGATGACGGCGCTCGGCATGGGCTCCGACTACGGCGGCTCGATCCGCTGCCCCGCCCACTGCTGCGGCCTCTTCGGCCTGCGGCCCGGACGCGACACTGTGCCCTGGGCCGACCACCACCCGATGGTCAACGGCCCCGGTCCGCGGATGATGGCCACCGTGGGCCCGCTGGCGCGCTGCGTCGACGACCTCGAGCTGGCCCTCGCGGTGCTCGCGCCGCTGGAGCCGGCGGTCGGGGCGCCGGCGGGCGTCGCGGTCTTCGAGGACGACGGGCTGCAGCCGGTGGCCGCGGCCTGCCGCGCGGCGGTCGGCCGCGCGGCCGACGCACTGGGCGACGCCGGCCACGACGTCGTCGCGGCGCGGCCGCCCGGCCAGCGCGAGGTCCGCGCGGCCTACGACACCGTGCTCGTGCACGAGGCAGCGACCGGGATGGTGGCGAACCTGGACGGACGCGAGGACGAGCTCTCGCCGCCGACCCGCGAGATGCTCGATGCGCTGCGCGGCTTCGAGCCGGCGCTGGCGCCCTACCTCGAGGCGTTCGCGCGGCTGCTGGCCGTCGAGCGCGAGGCCGACCTGTGGCTCGAGCGCCACGGCGCCGCGCTGTGCCCGGTGGCGCCCGACGTCGCGCCGCCTCTGCGCGGGAGCTTCGGCCCGGTGGACGGCGAGCCCATGCGGCCTGGCGGCAAGCTCACGCTGTGCACGTACGCCAGCGCGCTCGGCCTTCCGGCCGTGGCGGTCCCCGTGGCGCGCACGACGGAGGGCCTGCCGGTCGGCGTGCAGCTCATCGGCCGCCGCGGCCACGAGCGGGCGCTGCTGGCGCTGGCGCGTGAGCTCGAGACCGCGCTCGGCGGCTGGCTGGATCCAGACGGCCCATAGACCGTGCAGTGGCACTTGACAGGTCGGGCGGCCCGCGCGAAGGTCGAAGGGTGACCGACCAACCTGCCACCAGAGACCGCCGCGACCTCGCCGACGCCGACCTGACCAGGGTCGTCGAGGCCAGCTTCGACGCCACCCCCGACCTGCGGCTGCGCGAGGTCATGCAGGCGCTCGTCCGCCATCTCCACGCCTTCGCGAGCGAGGTCCAGCTCACCGAGGAGGAGTGGTTCGCCGCCATCGACTTCCTCACGCGCACCGGCCACATCACCGACGACAAGCGCCAGGAGTTCGTGCTCGCCTCGGACACGCTCGGGCTGTCGATGCTGGTCGTGGGCATGAACCACCGCCGGCCGCCCGGCGCCACGGAGTCGACGGTCTTCGGCCCCTTCTTCATCGAGGGCTCGCCCGCCTTCGAGAACGGCGACGACCTCGCCAACGGCGCGCCCGGGACGCCGTGCTTCATGAGCGGCACGGTGCGCTCGACCGACGGCGAGGCGATCCCCGGCGCGCTGCTCGACATCTGGCAGGCCGACGAGGACGGCTTCTACGACGTCCAGTACGAGGACCTCGACGAGGCCCGCGGACGCGGGCACCTGCACTCGGCCGACGACGGCCGCTACTGGTTCTGGACCGTGCAGCCCGAGGCCTACCCGATCCCGACCGACGGGCCGGTCGGCAGCATGCTCGCGGCCACCAGCCGCAGCCCGATGCGCCCCGCCCACGTCCACTTCAAGGTCACCGCGCCCGGCTATCAGACCCTCATCACCCACGTCTTCGACGAGTCCGACCAGTACCTCGACACCGACGCGGTCTTCGGCGTGCGCAGCTCGCTGCTCGCGACCTTCGAGCACCACGATGCCGGCACCGCGCCCGACGGCCGCGAGATGACCGAGCCGTGGCGCAGCGCGCGGTTCGACCTCATCCTGGCGCCGGAGGACTAGGCGCGGCCTCGCCCGCGCGCCGCTCCCCCGCCCCGCGGCCGGGCACCGAGGGAAGCGGGCACGAACGCCCGATGTGCGGCTGTCGTGTCCTGGGGTCGCAGGACGACCCCAAGTCAGGACGGCGCCGCGACGAACGACCGTCAGCCGCGCGGGATCCCCTCGCCCACCAGCGCCGCGAGCTCGCGGCCCGGCGCCACCCGGCGCTCGCCCCGCGCCACCAGCCCGGCCAGGTGCTCCATCACCCTGCGGGCCTCCCCCGCCTCCGACTCCGAGAGCATGAGGAAGGGGTGCAGGATCAGCACGAGCGGGGCGTCGCCTCGCGCGTCGAGGGCGCCGATGAGCGCATCTGCGGCCTCGCGCGGCGAGGCGACGTCCGCCCGATCGCCCCGTGACGTGCGCCGGTCGGTGAAGGACTCGAGTCGGTGGTAGGCGTCGACGGCCGGCCAGCGGAAGGGCAGGCAGGCGATGGCGCCGGTGCGCCCCGCGCGCTCGCCCGCGGGCGAGCACCAGTGCAGACCGTGCGCGGCCAGGGCCTCGAGCGTCCGCGAGCCCAGTCCGCCGCCGGGCGGACGGAAGCCCTCGACCTCGAGGCCGAGGGCCGCGAGCGCGCCGACGCCGCGCCCGAGGAGCTCGTCCTCCTCGGCCGGCGAGAGCGCGTTCCAGACCTCGTGGCGCCAGCCGTGCAGCCCCACCTCGTGCCCGGCCGCGGCGATGGCGCGCAGGGCGTCGGGATAGAGCTCGGCGTTCAGGCCCTCGACGAAGAACGTCGCGCGCAGATCGAGCCCCGCCAGGGCCTCCAGCGCGCGTGGCAGACCGACGGTGACCGACGGGTCGTCGCCGACCGGCGCCCGCGCGGTCCCGCGCTCGAGGTCGGCCGCCTCCCCGAGGTTGTCGAAGCTGAGCAGGACCGCGTTGCGCAGGTCGCCGCTCACGCCTGGTCGCCGCTCACGTCGAGTCGCCGTTCCTCACCGCCCTCGAGCACGACCGCGAAGCCGGTCAGGTCCTCGGCGTCGACCAGGCGCGCGAAGTCCGCGCCGAGCCTCAGCTCCACGAGCGCTGACCCGCTGTCATGACATCGTTGTCAACCATCGCCGCCTCGGTACCCCAGTGTGCGCGGAGCGAACGCGTGTGCGTCCAACGAATCTACAGGTCGGAACGGGTCAGCGTCCCCGTGCGCCCCGGATCCTCCGTTACAGTCAGCCAATGGCCGATGCGCCGGAGACCGACCGTGCCACCAACGGCGAGCGCCAGCAGTCGCTGCAGTCGCTCGAGCGCGGCATGGCAGTGATCCAGGTCTTCACGCGCCAGCGCCCGGCGCTCACGCTCAGCGAGGTGGCCAACCTCACCGGCATCACGCGCGCCACGGCGCGCCGCATCCTGCTCACGCTCGAGAAGCTCGGGCACGTGCGGTCGGACGGGCGCCTGTTCTCGCCCACGCCGCGCCTGCTGACCCTCGGCTGGGCCTATCTCTCGTCGCTGAACCTCTCCGAGCTGGCGCTGCCGCTCATGGAGACGCTGGTCGAGGAGACGCACGAGTCGTGCTCGGCCGCGACCCTCGACCTGCCCGACGTCGTCTACGTCGCACGCGTGCCCACCCGGCGGATCATGTCGATCACGCTGAGCGTCGGCACGCGCCTGCCGGCGCACTGCACGTCCATGGGGCGCGTCCTGCTCGCCGCCCTTCCCGAGGATGAGCTCGACCGCTACCTGAAGACGAGCACGCTCGCGGCGTGGACCGAGCGCACGACGACCGATCCCGACCGGCTGCGCGCCTCCCTCGACGAGATCCGCCAGCGCGGCTGGGCGCTCGTCGACCAGGAGCTCGAGATCGGCCTGCGCTCGGTGGCGGCGCCCATCCGCCGCGGCCCGGAGACGATCGCCGCGCTCAACGTGTCCTCGGCGGTGTCTCGCGTTTCGCTCGACGACCTGCGCCGTCGCATCCTGCCGCCGCTGGTCGAGACGGCCAACACGATCTCCAACGCGCTGACCCAGCAGGGCCCGGCCTACCACCGCACCGTCAGCTGAGCGCAGCGGCCTGCTAGCGTGCGCTCTGCGTACGTCTGTGCGCATTACGAACGTGACGGCCAATCCGCATCTCGGCACCGAGCTGGTGCGAGCGGGCAATCCCGACGCCCGGGTCGCCGCGGTGCTCGTCCACGGCCGCGACCAGGACCCCGCGTTCATGCTCGACGCCGCCCGGCGCCTCGCGCTCGACGATGACGTCGCCTACGTCCTCCCGCGCGCGTCCGGGCGCTCGTGGTACCCAGGCCGCTTCTACGACCCGATGGAGGACAACGAGCCCTGCCTCGGATGGTCGCTCGAGGCCATCGCAGCCGCCGTCACCGCGGCCCGCGGCGGCGAGCGCTCGCTGCCCGCCATCGCCCTCGTGGGCTTCTCCCAGGGTGCCTGCATCGTGGCCGAGCACCTGGCCCGGCGCCCCTATCCGTACGGCGCCGCGGCCATCCTCACCGGCGCGCTGTTCGGGCCCCCGGCCGCCGACCGCCTGCCGGCCGGCTCGCTCGACGGGCTGCCGATGTTCTTCGGGATCGCCGAGGACGACGACTGGATCCCGGTCGACGCCGTCCGCGCGACGGTGGTGGCCTTCCAGCGCGCCGGCGCGCGCTGCGAGCTTCATGTTTACGACGACCAAGAGCACGGGATCAACGACGACGAGATCGTCGCCGTTCGTTCCCTGCTCACCGACCTCTTGGAGCGCTCCGCATGACCGATGCCTTTCTCGTGGGCGGCGTCCGCACGCCCTTCGGGCGCTATCGCGGCGCCCTGGCCGACTCGCGCCCCGACGACCTCGCCGCCCTCGTCCTCGGCGCCGCCCTGGAGCGCGCCGGCGTCCCGCTCGATGCGGTCGACGAGGTGATCTTCGGCGCCGCCAACCAGGCGGGCGAGGACAACCGCAACGTCGCGCGCATGGCGGCGCTGCTGGCCGGCCTGCCGGACGAGGTCCCCGGCTACACCGTCAACCGGCTGTGCGCCAGCAGCCTGCAGGCCGTCGCCTCCGCGGCGCAGCAGATCCGCAGCGGCGAGGCCGACGTCGTCGTGGCCGGCGGCGTCGAGTCGATGACGCGCGCGCCGATGGTCCTGCCCAAGAGCCCGCGGCCGTGGGCGGCCGCCGGCGACGTGGTCGACACCACGCTCGGCTGGCGCCTGGTCAACCCCAGGTTCAAGGACCTCGACGGCGGCAAGGCGACGATCAGCCTCGGCGAGACCGCCGAGGAGGTGGCGGTCCTGGACGGCATCAGCCGCGAGGACTCCGACGCCTGGGGCCTGCGCTCGCAGCAGCTCACCGCCGAGCACCAGGACCGGCTGGCGCTCGACTTCGTGTCCGTCGAGACGGGCAAGGGCGAGGAGGTGGCGACGGACGAGGTGCCGCGGGCGGACACCAGCGCCGAGGCGCTGGCCAAGCTCAAGCCCGCCTTCAAGGCCGACGGCGTCGTGACCGCCGGCAGCGCATCGCCGCTCTCCGACGGCGCCTCGGCGATCGTCGTCGCCAGCGCGGAGGCGCTGGAGCGTCACGGCCTCACCCCGCGCGCGCGGATCGTGGCCTCGGCCTCGGCCGGTGTGCCGCCGCACATCATGGGCCTTGGCCCCGTACCGTCCACGCAGAAGGTGCTCGCGCGCACGGGCTGGGAGGTCTCGGATCTCGACGCGGTCGAGATCAACGAGGCCTTCGCGACCCAGGTCATCGCGAGCGTCCGGCGCCTGGGGCTCGACCCCGAGACGGTCAACGCCTACGGCGGTGCGATCGCGGTGGGCCACCCGCTCGGCGCCTCCGGTGTGCGCCTCGTACTCGGGCTCCTGAGACGGCTGGAGGACGGGGACCTCAGGCGCGGTCTGGCCACGCTGTGCATCGGCGTCGGCCAGGGCATGGCGCTCACCGTCGAGCGCGTCTGACCGGCTACCCGGGCCCTTTCCCGCGTCACCGCACTTCGGTAATGTGTTCCTGTTGCGCACATATGTGCGCATGACGAACGAAAATGGGGAGGTTCCGGGGTGAGGAAGGCCGGCAGACTCCAGCCGCTGCCCGAAGCCGTCGCGGCGCTGGTGAGGGATGGAAGCTTCGTCTCCCTCGAGGGCTTCACGCACCTCATCCCGTTCGCCGCCGGCCATGAGCTGCTGCGCCAGGGCCTCACCGATCTCACCGTGGTCCGGTTGACGCCGGACGTCCTCTTCGACCAGATGATCGGCCTCGGGCGCGTCGAGCGGATGATCTTCTCCTACGGCGGCAACCCGGGCGTCGGGTCGCTGCACCGCATGCGCGACGCCGTCGAGCACGGCTGGCCGCGGCCGATCGAGCTCGTCGAGCACTCCCACGCCGGCCTGGCCAACGCCTACGTGGCCGGTGCGGCGAACCTCCCGTTCGGAACGCTGCGCGGCTACGCCGGCACCGACCTGCCCGAGCACAACGCCGACGTCGCCTTCATCGACTGCCCGTTCACCGGCGAGAAGCTCACCGCCGTGCGTGCCATCAACCCCGACGTCGCGATCATCCACGCCCAGCAGGCGGACAGGCAGGGCAACGTCCAGCTCTGGGGGCTCTCCGGGGTCCAGAAGGAGGCCGTCCTCGCGGCCAAGCGCTCGATCGTCACGGTCGAGGAGGTGGTCGAGGAGCTCACGCCCAAGCCGCGCTCGGTGGTGCTGCCCGCGTGGGTGCTCGACGCCGTCTGCCATGTGCCCGGCGGCGCGTGGCCGTCCTACGCCGCCGGCTTCTCCGTGCGCGACAACGGCTTCTACTCCGACTGGGAAGCGATCTCGCGCGACCGCGACCGCTTCACGCAATGGATGGAGGAGAACGTCCTCGCGGCGGACGCGCCCGTCGGGGCGCCGGCGGTGGCGCGGTGAGCGCCACCGACCCGACTCCCGAGGAGGTCATGACGATCGGCGCCGCGCGCGAGCTGGTCGACGGCGAGGTCGTGCTGGTCGGGGTCGGGCCTCCCAATGCCGCCGCCAACCTCGCCCGGCGCCTGGACGCGCCCGGCTGCGTGCTCGTCTACGAGTCCGGCGCCATCGGGGCGCGCCCGCAGCGCCTGCCCCTGTCGATCGGCGACGACGACCTCGCCGCCGGCGCGCAGGACCTGGTCTCGGTGCCGGAGATGTTCAACTACTGGATCGGCGGCGGGCGGATCGACGTCGGCTTCCTCGGCGCCTCGCAGATCGACCGCTTCGGCAACATCAACACCACGGTGATCGGCGACTACGCCGCCCCCAAGGTGCGCCTGCCCGGCGCCGGCGGCGCGCCGGAGATCGCGCGCTCGGCCGGCCGCGTGATCGTTCTGCTGCGCCACTCGCAGCGCTCCTTCGTGGACGAGGTGGACTTCGTCACCTCGGTCGGCCGCGAGCTCGACGGAGCCAACGGCGGGCCCGGCTCTGCCGTCATCACCGACCTCGGCATCCTGCGCCCGTCGCCCGACGACGGCGAGCTCGAGCTGGTCGCCCTGCACCCCGGCGTCGAGCTCGACGACGTCCGCGAGGCCACGGGCTGGGACCTGCGCGTGCGCGAGCCGCTCGAGGTCACCGAGCCGGTGACCGAGCGCGAGCTGTCCGAGCTGCGCGCCCTGCGCGTGTCGGCCGACGAGGACTGACGCGCCGCCGGCGCCCTAGAGGACGCCGCGGATCTCGGTCTCGAACGTCGCCACGTGGTCGGCGGCGATGTCGTGGGCGCGCTTGGGCTGTCCGGCGCGGATGGCGGCCAGCAGGTCGCGGTGCTCGTGGACGCGGTCGAACAGGTGGGGCAGGCGGTCGAGCACCAGGTACCAGATGCGCAGCGACAGGTTCAGGTAGCGCTCGAGCGTCTCCTGCAGGTAGGCGTTGCCCGACCACTCGTAGACGCTGCGGTGGATCTCGGCGTCCAGGCGCATGAGCGCGTCGGCGTCGCCGCTGCCCTCGCGCGCGTCGATCTCGGCGACCAGCGCGTCGAGCTGGTCGCGCTGGTCGGGGGTCAGGCGCTCGGCGGCGCGGCGCGCGGCGTGGCCCTCGAGCTGCACCCGGACGTCGGAGATGGCCGCGAGGTCGGTGATGTTGATCTCCGAGGCGAAGGTGCCGCGGCGCGGATAGACCGTGACGAGGCGCTCGAGCGCGAGGCGCTTGATCGCCTCGCGGACCGGGGTGCGCCCCATCTCGAGCTCGCGCCCGAGCGCGTCCTCGTTGATCGGCGCGCCCGGCGCGATGGCCAGCGTGACGATGCGGTCGCGCAGCTCGGCGTACGCGCGATCGGCCAGCAGCTCGCCGGGAACCGGGACAACGGTGGTGGGACGTTCATCGACCACTGGCCTGAAGACAGATATATTAGCCCGGATGAGCAGGCAGGCTGACGCGATCATCATCGGCGCCGGCGTCATCGGGGCGGCGACCGCGTTCGAGCTGTGCAAACGCGGCTACAAGACGCTGAACATCGACAAGCTGCCGACCTCCGGCTACGGGCCGACGAGCAACTCGTGCGCGATCGTGCGCGCCCACTACTCCTCGCGCGACGGCGTCGCGATGGCCTACGAGGGCTTCTTCTACTGGCAGGACTGGGAGCGCTACCTCGGCACGGTCGACGACATGGGCACCGCGCGCTACATGCAGTGCGGCACCGTGCTGCTCAAGAGCGCCACCGGTCACCACGAGAAGGTCCTGGGCCACTACCGCGACCTCGGCGTCGAGTACGAGGAGTGGGACAACGCCACCCTCGTCGAGAAGGTCCCCGTCTACTCCACGGACGCCTTCTGGCCGCCGCGGCGCCCCGACGATCCGCACTTCTGGGACGAGCCCCAGGGCGAGCTCGACGGCGCGATCTTCACCCCCGGATCGGGCTACGTGAACGATCCCCAGCTGGCCAGCCACAACCTCCAGCGGGCGGCCGAGGCCAAGGGCGGCGAGTTCCTCTTCCGCGCCGAGGTGGCCGAGATCCGCCGCGCCGACGGCCGCGTCGCCGGCGTGACCCTGACCGACGGCACCGAGATCGACGCGCCGATCGTGGTCAACGTCGCCGGCCCGCACTCGTTCGTCATCAACCGCATGGCCGGCGTCGAGGACGAGATGAACGTCAAGACGCGCGCGCTGCGCCACGAGGTCCACCACGTGCCCTCGCCGCCGGACTTCGACTTCGAGCACGACGGCTACCACACGTCCGACGGCGACACCGGCATCTACTTCCGCCCCGAGAGCGGCAACAACATCCTCATCGGCTCAGAGGACCCCGACTGCGACCCGCGGGTCTGGGTCGACGAGCCCGACAAGTTCGACCGCCACGTCACCGAGCAGCAGTGGGAGGCGCAGGTCTTCCGGCTCGCGCGGCGCATGCCCTCGCTGCGCATCCCCAACGAGCGCAAGGGGATCGTCGACCTCTACGACGTCTCCGACGACTGGATCCCGATCTACGACCGCTCGGTCCTCGACGGCTTCTACATGGCCATCGGCACGAGCGGCAACCAGTTCAAGAACGCCCCCGTCGTCGGCCACCTGATGGCCGAGCTGATCGACCGCGTCGAGCACGGCCACGACCACGACGCCGACCCGATCAAGGTCCGCTGCGCCTACAACACCGACCTCGAGCTCGACGCCGGCTTCTACTCGCGCCGGCGCGAGGTCAACCCGAACTCGAGCTTCTCGGTCAACGGCTAGCGCGGCGAGCGCGCCGGCGGCTCGAGGTCGGGGAGCCTCAGTCCCCGAGTTCGGTCCGCCGGCGATCGACGTAGGCCTGCAGCTCGGAGCGGATCGCCTCGTCGAGCGGCGGCTGCTCGTACTCCTCGAGCGTGCGCCTCCACACGACCTCGGCGCGCGCGGCGGCGTCCAGGCCGCCGTTGCGCTGCCAGCGCTCGAAGTTCTCCGTCGAGGACAGCAGCGGCCGGTAGAAGCACTCGCGGAAGCGCTCGAGGGTGTGCGCGGCGCCCAGGAAGTGCCCGCCGGGCCCGACCTCCTCGTGGGCCCCGAAGGCAAGGCTCGCCTCGTCGATCTCCAGCGGTGTGAACTCGTGCTTGAGCTGGCGCAGGATCTCGATGTCGACGATGAACTTCTCGTAGCACGAGACCAGGCCCGCCTCGAGCCAGCCGGCGGAGTGCATGACGTAATTGGCGCCGGCCAGGAAGGTCGGCAGCATCGTCATCAGCGACTCGTAGGCGGCCTGCGCGTCGACGGTCTGGCTCGAGTTCAGCCCGCCGCCCGAGCGCCACGGCAGCCCGAAGGAGCGCGCGATCTGCCCGGTGCAGAACAGCCCGATCGCCGATTCCGGCGTGCCGAACGACGGCGAGCCGGACTGCATGTCGGTGTTCGACAGGAACGACCCGAAGACGACCGGGCAGCCCGGGCGGATGAGCTGCGTGAGCGCGATGCCCGCGAGGGCCTCGGCCATCTGCTGGGCCAGCGTCGCCGGGATCGAGACCGGCGACATCGCGCCCATGAGCAGGAACGGCGTGATGATCGTGGGCTGATTGGCCTTCGCGTAGGCGACCAGCGCGCTGAGCATGCGGTCGTCGAAGCGCAGCGGCGAGTTGACGTTGATGAGCGAGATCGAGGCCGGCATCGCCTCGATCGCGCCGCGACCGCCGAAGAGGATCTCCCCCATCGCGATCGTGTCCTCGGCGTTCGGGCCTGAGGTGACCGAGCCCATGTAGGGCTTGTCCGACAGCGTCTGCAGCGCGTAGACCATGTCCAGGTGGCGCGAGTCCAGCGGGCGGTCGTTGGGCTCGCAGATCGTGCCGCCCGGCGAGTCGAGCTCGGGGAAGGCCTGCGACAGGCGCACCAGGTTCTCGAAGTCGTCCATCGTCGCCTCGCGGCGCATCTCGCCCTCGCGCACGAACGGGCAGCCGTAGACCGACGCGAAGGCCATGTGCTGGCCGCCGAGGTGGATGCTCTTCTCCGGGTTGCGCGCCTGCACGTCGAACTCGCGCGGCGCCTTGGCCACCTGCTCGAGCACGAACTCGGGATCGAGGATCACCTTCTCGCCGTCGACCTGCTGGCCGGCGGCGCGAAAGGCGTCGAGCGCCTCGTCGAGCAGGAACTCGATCCCGATCTCGGTGACGATCCGCCGCCAGCCGCGATCGAGGACCGCCATCGCGTCCTCGCTGAGGATCTCGTAGCGGGGCATCGTGTTGACGAACACAGCGGCACCTCACACGGGTGGCTTGACAAGGGGAACCGGCGGGCGCCATGCTATCCGCAATGGAACTACAGTTCCAGCAGATGTGGAACAGGACTTCCACGTGAGCGCTCCGAGTCAGGGCACCCAGTCGATCGACCGTGCCGGCGAGATGCTCGCTCGCCTGCTCGAGAGCGACGAGCCGATGACCCTGCGCGATCTCGCCGAGGCCGCCGACCTGCCCAAGAGCACCGCATCGCGGCTCATCACGGCGCTCGAGCGCCACGGCCTGGTCCACCAGGCCGGCGAGCGCGGCAAGCTCGAGCCCGGCCCGGCCATCCTGCGCTTCGCCCATCGCGGCGGACTGGAGCGCCATCTCGTGGAGCTGGCCGAGCCCGCGCTCGAGGCGGTGGCCCAGGCCAGCGGCGAGACGGTCAACCTCTCGGTCCCCACCCCCTACGGCGTCGACCACCTCGCCCAGGTCGACGGCCGCCACTTCCTCGGCGCCGGACAGTGGGTCGGGCGCCGCGTCGAATACCACTGCACCGCCAACGGCAAGGTCTTCCTCGCCTTCGGCGCGGCCGAGATCCCCCCCGAGCCGCTGGCGCGGCTGACGACGGAGACGGTCGTCAGCCGCGCCGCGCTCGAGCAGGGCCTCGAGCGCGTGCGCCGCGACGGCTACGCCACCGCCGCCGACGAGCTCGAGGTCGGCCTGAGCGCACTCGCCGCGCCCGTCAGCGGGCCGACCGGCGAGGTCATCGCCGCGCTCGGCATCTCGGGCCCGACGCTGCGCCTGACCGGCCCGCGCGTGGCGGAGCTGGCACCGATCCTCGTCCAGGAGGCGACCGCCCTCGGGGAGCGCCTCGGCAAGCACCGACCCGGAGAGAGAGCCGCATGACGCACGAGGAGATCCTGCAGCAGCTCTATGACGACACGCTCGTCGGCAAGGCGCCCGAGGTGCGCGCCAACGTCGAAGCGGGGCTCGAGCAGGGCATGGAGCCCGAGAGCATGCTGTTCGACGCGCTCATCCCGTCGCTCGAGGAGGTGGGCGCCCGCTTCGAGCGCGGCGACTACTTCGTGCCCGAGATGCTCATCGCCGCGCGCGCGATGCAGGGGGCGCTGGACATCCTGCGCCCGCTGCTGGCCGACACCGACGCCAACCGGGTCGGGACCTTCCTCATGGGCACCGTCAAGGGCGACGTCCACGACATCGGCAAGAACCTCTGCAACATCATGCTCGAGGGGGCCGGCTTCACCGTCATCGACCTCGGGGTCAACGTCCCGCCGGAGAAGTTCGTCGAGGAGATCCAGCGCGTGGAGCCCGACGTGGTCGGCTTCTCGGCCTTCCTGACGACGACGATGCCGATGTTCAAGGCGAACATCAACGCGCTGGAGAAGGCCGGGATCCGCGACCAGGTCATCGTCATGGTCGGCGGGGCGCCGGTGACCCAGGAGTACGCCGACGCTGTCGGCGCCGACGGCTACTCGGCCGATGCGTCGTCGGCGGTCAAGAAGGCCAAGGAGCTCATCCAGCTCAAGCGCGCCGGCGTTCCGGCCTAGCGCCATGGGCGCCGTCGAGCAGATCGAGCACGCGGTCAAGGGCCGCGTCTTCGGCTGCCAGATGTGCGGGCAGTGCGTGCTGCACGCGACGGGACTGACCTGCCCTATGACGTGCCCCAAGACGCTGCGCAACGGCCCATGCGGCGGGGTGCGCGCCGACGGCAGCTGCGAGGTCGTCCCCGAGATGCGCTGCGTGTGGGTCAAGGCCTACGAGCGCTCGCGTCACGTGCCGGTCTGGCGCGAGGACTTCTCGCACCTGCGCGCACCGGTCGACAACTCGCTCGAGGGCACCTCGTCGTGGAGGAACCTCGTCACCGGACGCGACCGGCGCACGCCGGCGGGCTGGCATGCCGACGCTTGAGGACAAGCTGCGCGCCGGCCGGCGGGTGATCACGGCGGAGCTGCCCGCGATCGACGGCGGCGGCCTGGCCGAGGTGCGCCGCCAGCTCGCGCCCATGCAGGAATGGCTCGACGCGGTCAACGCCACCGACAACACCGCGGCGCACGCCCACGCCTCCCCGCTCGCCGTGGCCATCGCCGTGAAGCAGTGCGGCGTGGAGCCGATCATGCAGCTCGTCTGCCGCGACCGCAATCGCCTCTCCCTGCAGTCCGAGATCGTCGGCGCCGCGATGCACGGCATCGAGAACCTCGTCGCCCTGACCGGTGACGACGTGACCGCGGGCGACGAGCCCGAGGCCAGGCGCGTCTTCGATCTCGACAGCCCCCAGCTCATCGCGCTGGCGAGCACGCTGGCCGAGGGCCGCTACCTGTCCGGACGGCCGCTCGAGCCCGCGCCGCGGCTCTTCGTCGGCGCGGTCGAGAACCCCGCCGCGCCGCCGATCGAGTATCGCGTCGAGCGCGCGCTCATGAAGGCCCGCGCCGGCGCGCGCTTCTTCCAGCTGCAGATCGGCTACGAGCCCGAGCTGCTCGAGCGCTTCGTGGCGCAGGCCGCCGACATGGGGCTCACCGAGCGCGCGGCGCTGATCCCGTCGATCACGATCCTGCGCTCGGCCCGCGCGCTGCGCTTCGTCGACGAGAAGGTCCCCGGAGTCCGGGTTCCCGCAGCGGTCATCGAGCGCGTCGAGGCGGCCGCCGACCAGCAGCAGGCGTGCTTCGACCTCGCCCACGAGCTCGCCGCCCACGCCCTTTCGCTGTCCGGCGTCGGCGGTCTGCACCTGATCTCGTTCCGCCAGGACGCGGGCATCGCCCAGCTCTGCACACGCCTCGGCCTCGAGCCGCGAATCGAAAGGGAGAAGTCGCTCGCGCATGCATACGACTCTGCAGTCGCGTAACAGCACCGTCGTCATCGGCCACGACCAGCCGTTCTGCGTCATCGGCGAGCGCATCAACCCGACCGGGCGCAAGACCTTCGCCGAGGAGCTGCGCGGCGGCGACCTGTCGACGGTGACCGTCGACGCGCTCGCCCAGGTCACGGCCGGCGCCGACATGCTCGACGTCAACGCCGGCATCCCGCTCGTCGACGAATCCGAGCTGCTGCAGGACATGCTGCGCACGGTGGCCCAGGCCACCGACGCGCCGATCTGCATCGACTCCTCGGTCATCGAGGCGCTCGAGGCCGGCCTCGCGGTCTACGAGGGCAAGGCCCTGGTGAACTCGGTCACCGGCGAGGACGAGCGCCTCGAGGAGATCCTGCCCCTCGTCGCCCGCCACGGCGCCGCGGTCATCGGCCTGGCCAACGACGAGACCGGTATCCCCGAGACACCGCAGCAGCGCCTGGAGATCGCGCGCAAGATCGTCTCGGCCGCCGGCGACCACGGAATCGGACCCGAGGACGTCGTCATCGACCCGCTGGCCATGACGGTCGGCGCCGCCACCGATGCGGTGACGATCACGCTCGAGACGATCAGCCTCATCCGCGACGAGCTCGGCGTGAACATGTGCCTGGGCGCGTCGAACGTCTCCTTCGGGCTCCCGCGCCGCCATCAGCTCAACGCGGCCTTCCTGCCGATGGCGATGGCCGCCGGGCTGACGAGCGCGATCATGAGCTGCGCCGAGGAGGTCGTCTCCTCCGTGCGCGCGGCCGACCTGCTGCTCGGCCACGACGAGTGGGGCGCGCGCTGGATCGCGACGCACCGCGAGCGCGAGGCGGCGAAGGCGGCGGCCGCGTCATGAGCCCGCGGCCGCAGCTCGCCCGCGAGGAGGAGCCCATGGACGAGCAGGCCGCCGTCGACGGAGCCGAGCGCGTGCTGCTGCGCTTCCTGCCCGACGGCACCGAGGTGCGGGTCCCCAGCGGCACGCCGATCTTCGACGCCGCGAGCTGGAACGGCATCGCCATCGACTCGACGTGCGGCGGCCACGGCACGTGCCGCAAGTGCAAGGTCCAGGTGCTGCGCGGCCACGCGCCGATCAGCCCGCTCGACCCGCGGGCCTTCAACACCCAGGAGCTCCACGACGGCTGGCGGCTCGCGTGTCGCGCGCCCGCGCGCGAGGACATGGTCGTCAGCGTCCCCCCGCTGCAGACGCGGCCCAAGGCGGCGCTGGTCGGCGTGGGGCGCCACGTGATCCTGCGCCCCGCGGTGGTCAAGCGCTACGTCGAGCTCGACGAGCCGACGATGGAGGACCAGCGCTCGGACGTGCAGCGCCTGCTCGATGCCATCGACGACCTCGAACCCCACATCCCACTGGACGTCGTGCGCAAGCTCGGCGGCGTCCTGCGCGCCTCGGGCTTCAAGGTCACCGCGGTCGTCGTCGACGAGGAGATGATCGACGTCGAGCCGGGCGACACGACGGGCGCCCGCCACGCGCTCGCCTTCGACCTCGGCACCACGACGGTGGTGGCCACGCTGCTCGACCTCGACTCCGGCCAGCCGCTCGCCGTTCAGTCGCTGCTCAACGCCCAGCAGCCCTTCGGCGGCGATGTCATCTCGCGCATCTCGGCGACGATGATGGACCCCGACGCGCTGGGCGTTCTGCGCTCGCGCGCGCAGGAGACGATGGCGGCGCTCGCCCTCGAGACGTGCGAGGAGGCGGGCATCGCGCCCGAGCAGGTCTACGAGATCACCGTCTGCGGCAACGCGACGATGATGCATCTCGTCCTCGGGATCGATCCCGAGCCGCTCTCGATGGCGCCCTTCACCGTCACCACGCACGAGCTTCCCGAGACGCTGGCCGCCGACTTCGGCGTCGGCGTCCACCCGCGCGCGCCCGCCTTCGTCTTCCCTTCGCTGGGCGCCTACGTGGGCGGCGACATCGTGGCCGGCATGCTGGCCACCGGCCTCACGCGCGACCGTCGCATCCGGCTCTTCATCGACGTCGGCACCAACAGCGAGATCGCACTGGGCTGCGAGGAGCGCGTGCTCGCCACCGCGGCGCCGGCCGGCCCCGCCTTCGAGGCCGCCCAGATCCGCTGCGGCATGCGCGCCGCCGAGGGCGCCATCGAGGGGATCCGCATCGCCGACGACGGCGTGGAGCTGCAGGTCATCGGCGACGCCGAGCCCGTCGGGCTGTGCGGCTCTGGGCTCGTGGACTGCGTGTCCGAGCTCGTCCGCTGCGGCCTGCTCGACCACTCCGGGCGCTTCATCCCCGACGAGGAGGCCGCCGAGCGCCTGCCCGCGCTCGCGCCGCGCCTGACGAAGATCGGCGAGGAGCGCGTCTTCGTCATGCACTGGCGCGGCGATGACGCGGCCGAGTCGATCTTCCTCTCCCAGCGCGACGTGCGCGAGCTGCAGTTCGCGAAAGCCTCGATCGCCACGGGCTGGAAGATCCTCCTGCGCGAGTACGGCATCGAGCCCGGCGACATCCAGCAGGTGCTCCTGGCGGGCAGCTTCGGCGCCTACCTGTCCCCGGCCAGCGCCGTGCGCATCGGGCTCGTCCCGCGCCTGGCCCTGCCGCGGATCGTCTCGGCCGGCAACGTGGCCGGCGAGGGGGCGAAGATCGTCGCCCTCAGCCACCGCGAGCGCGCCGAGGCGCGCTCGATCGTGCGCGAGGTGGAGTACGTCGAGCTGTCGGGGCGCGCCGACTTCAACGACCTCTTCGTCGACGAGCTGGCGATGCCGGGATGACTGCGAGCGCGAGCGCACCTGGGACGCGGCCTGCCCCGGGCGAGCAGCGGCGCGCTGGTGGGACGGCCGTCGTCGCCTGCGGCGCGCTCGCCATCCACGTGCGCCAGATCACCCGCCGCCGCGGCTGGGACGTCGACGTCGTCCCCGTGCCCGCGCTGCTGCACAACCGCCCCGAGCAGATCCCCGCCGCCGTCGCTGAGCTGGCCGACGACCTGTCCGAGCGCTACGACCGCGTCGTGCTGGCCTATGGCGACTGCGGGACCTACGGCGGCCTCGACGAGCTCGGCCTCGAGCGCCTGCAGGGCGAGCACTGCTACGACATCTTCGCGCGCGAGCAGGTCGCCGAGGCGATGGCCGCCGAGCCGGGCACCTACTTCCTCACCGACTTCCTCGCGCGCACCTTCGAGCACACGGTCGTGCGCGAGCTCGGCCTCGATCGCCATCCCGAGCTGCGCGACGTCTACTTCGGCTTCTATCGGCGGGTCGTATGGCTCGCGCAGCGGCGCACACCGGCGGCCGAGCGCGCCGCGCGCGCCGCGGCGGAGCGCATCGGGCTGCCGTTGGAGGTGCGCGAGGTGGGCGACGGCGGGCTCGAGGCCGAGCTCGAGCGGCTGGTGGCTGCGCCGCGGCGAAGTGTGGCGGTCGCAGGCCCGGCCAGCTAGGGCTGTGGGCCGGTGGCGGGCGGGTCCTGTCGCCGGACACGGCCTCAGACTCCGCAAGCTCCGTCTGAGGGGCGTGTCCCGCGCCACCCGCCCGAACGACGTCCTTGCCCGGCCGGGCTCCACCGTCCGTGTCGCGATCCGCCGGCGTCTACTCCTTCGCGGCCGTGGCTCCTGCGCCGAATCGGTGCGGCACTGCTCTCCGCCGAGGCATCGCGCGACCGTGGTCTGGCTCCGCTTTGGCGAGCCAACGGTGCGCTGGGCGCCTCCCGGGACCGTTATGCGAACGCCGCGACGCCGGTGATGTCGCGCCCCACGATCAGCGTCTGGATCGTCTCGGTTCCCTCGTAGGTGTGGAGGACCTCGATGTCCGTCATGTGGCGGATGACGTGGTTCTCGAGCAGGATCCCGTTGCCGCCCAGCAGGTCGCGCGCCTCGGCGATGACCTGGCGCGCCTTACGGGTGTTGTTCATCTTCGCCAGCCCGGCGATCGTGTCCGACAGGCGGCCGGTCTCGGCCAGCCGCGAGAGCTGCATGCAGTAGAGCTGCATGGCCGTCACCTCGGCCAGCATCTTCACCAGACGGTCCTGGACGATCTGGAAGCTGCACAGCGGGCGCCCGAACTGGGTCCGCTGCCTGGTGTACGTCAACGCGGTGTCGTAGGCGGCCACGGCGTGTCCGAGCGCGGCCCACGCGATGGTGCTCCGGGTGGTCGTCAGCACCCGGCCGACGTCCTTGAAGCTGTTCGCCTCCGGAAGCTGGTTCTCGGCGGGGACGCGGACTCCGTCGAAGCTCACGTCGGCCTGCCAGATCGCACGCGTGGCGCCCTTGCCTTCGATCACGGTCGCGTCATAGCCCGGGGTGTCCGTCTCGACGAGGAAGCCCTTGACTTGTCCGTCGTCATCGGAGCGCGCCCAGACGACCACGACGTCCGCGATCGTGGCGTTGCCGATCCAGCGCTTGGCACCGTCGATGACGTAGTGCTCCCCGTCACGGCGCGCCCTCGTGTCGAGGGCGACCGAGTCCGAGCCGTGGTCGGGTTCGGTCAGCGCGAAGGCACCGATCTGCTCCAGGCGCGCCATGCGCGGGAGCCAGCGTTGCTTCTGCTCCTCAGAGCCGAGCATCGCGATCGACTTCATCGCGAGCCCGGACTGGACGCCCAGGAACGTCCCGAGGCTTCCGTCGCCCCGATGCAGCTCCATGTTCACCAGGCCGGCCGCCAGCGGGGTCATGCCCGGGCAGCCGTAGCCCTCGATGTCCTCGCCGACGACTCCGAGCTCCGCGAGTCGCGTGATCAGCGGCCATGGCGGTTCGGCGCGTTCCCAATAGCCGTTGATGGCCGGCAGGACCTCGGTGTCGACGAACCGCCGCGTGGCGATGAAGCGATCCCATTGCTCGTCGCTGAACTGCTCGCGCACCAACAGGTAGTCGGTGGCCAGCGCCTCGCCGAGGTGTGCATAGGGCATGGAGTCGGTCATGGCGGTCCTCCGAGCTCGAGTGCGGTCGGCGCGGCGACGACCGCCGCCGGGCCAGTATCGCCCGTCGCCTCACGCGCAGGAGCTCACCTGGAGTCGAAGGCACGTCGCGCGTGTGTGCTCGAACCGAACCGAGCCCGCGCCCCGGGATCACCCCGAGGCGTAGCCCGATCCTGCGCTCACTCCCTGCGCGGCGTTCGCGAGCGCTGCCGCTGCATACGCGTACTGCAGAGCACCCAGCGACGAAGTCGCGGTCGTCGCCTTCTGAGCGAGCGCTATCGCAGCATCGTTGAGTGCCTCGCCGGTGGGGACGGTGTCGGCCATGCCTTCTCCTCTTTCTCGGTACGACGGACACCGCGAAGCCTTTCACCCCCCTTGTACACGGGCTGACCGGCGGGTCCGGGCTCGCCGCGCGGGTTCTACCTGGGGTACGAGCACCAGCTGCGTGATGCGCGACGAAAACGTGCTCGCGCTCGATCTGACGGGGCGCGACGACCGCGACGACCGCTCAGAGGACCGGGCGACGCGGCCTGCCATCGGCGACTTCGGCGCGGACGCGACCGTGTGCGAGGTCGGGCCGCTTGGCCGCGCGGCGGCGCTTGGCGCCGGCGGCCGGCCGAGCCGCCTGCGAGCTGCTGGGCGTGCGACGGCCGAGTTCGCGTACGTAGCGCGCCTCGACCGCCGCGAGGCTCCGGTGCATCCTGCCCGTGTCGCTTGGCGGGCTCATGATCCGCGGTGCGCGATGAGCACCGAGCGCCGGGAGTGGGCGGCGACGCTGGCGGCGACGCTTCCGACGAGGGCTCCCGCCAGGCCGCTGCGGCCGTGCGAGCCGAGCACGATCAGGCGCGCGTCGCGTGCATCGGCGAACTCGGCGATCCCCTTCCATGTCGGCGACCGCTCGATCTCGGCGCTTTGCGCGCGGAACCCAGCGGCCTGCGCAAGCGCCGCTCCCTCCGCTGCGGTCTGCGCGGCGGCCGTCCTGACATCGGCGATCTGCGCCGCGTCGAACTGGAGCCCGGCGGCGGGCAGGAAGCCGACGTCGAACGGCTGCCACACGGTCACGACGAGCGCGTCGCCGCCCGCCTCCAGCAGCGCGCCCGCCTCGCCGATCGCGTGCTTGGCCAGCTCGCTGCCGTCGTAGGCGAACACGACGGGACCGGATCCGCTTGCGGGGGTCATGAGCGTGCCGGGGCGTCGGCGACGCGCAGGCGTGTCGCGCGTTTACGGACGGCGGCCAGGAGCGGGGGCGAGTACCACGCCGGGCCTTCGCCTCCCATGAACCGCTCGAGCTGCGGCGTCTCCGGGCGTGCTCCGCCGAGGCGGTAGATCAGGACGGGCACGACGACGCCGGCGATCGCGAGTCCGAGGCCGATCCACAGCGCGATGCTCGTGCCGGTCTTCACATCGCCCCCGACGGTGACGGCGAGGTGGGCGAACACCGGCGCGATCATGAACGCGGCCACAGCGCGCAGCAGCTCGACGATCGCGAACACGCGCTGCAGGGTGGCGGCCGGCAGGGAGAAGCCGGCGGTGAACAGCGCGGGCGCGACGCTCGCGCCGAGGCCGATCCCGGTCAGGCCCGAGCCGATCAGCGTGAGCGCCTGCGTCGGCGGCAGCTGGATGCGGAACACCGCGATTCCGGCGGCGAGGAAGACCATTCCCACTACCGGCAGGTACTGCAGCGCTCGCTTGTTGATGACGACACCGAGCAGGACCGCGGTGAGGGTCGCGCCGACCAGCTCGGGCAGGTAGAGCAGTCCCACGTGCAGCGGGCTATAGCGCTCCGCGAGCAGGCTCGCGGTCAGCGCGGTCGCGGACACCGAGGCGGCGGCGGCGCACAGCGCGAGTACGATTCCCGCGACCGGGATCGTGCTCGACAGCATGGTGCGGATCGTCAGGAGCGGCCGCTTCGCGCGGTACTGGTTGACGATCAGCACGACGATCAGCGCCAGCCCGATGATCAGCATGCCGGCGGTGCGGAACTCCAGGAACTTGTGCGTGAGCAGCTGGGAGGCGCCATAGAACGCGGCGACCGATCCGGCGGCCGCCAGCCCGATGGGAAGCGGGTTGCGGGGCGCGGTGACGTCAGCAGGCGGGGTGTCCTCGAAGGTCAGGAGCGCGAGCACGAGCGCCGCGGCCGAGATCCCGGCGATGACCCAGAAG
The DNA here is from genome assembly GCA_963807305.1 of uncultured Actinomycetes bacterium. Classification (GTDB taxonomy): domain Bacteria; phylum Actinomycetota; class Thermoleophilia; order Solirubrobacterales; family Solirubrobacteraceae; genus JAOPZW01. Next base: position 698,013 of record CAWEBN010000005.1, on the reverse strand, counting down.
AGCGGCCGCCAGGCGTCGGCTTGCGCCTGGAGCCCTCCGATGGCGGGCCCGAGCGTGACCGCACCGAAGATGCACATGCTCATGATCACGGCCGTCGAGCGGAACTTCTCGACACCGAAACCGAGCGCCAGCGGCGGCACCGCCGCGATCAGCAGCAGGCTCGTGCAGAGGCCCTGCAGCACATGGCCGGCGAAGAACATCGCCGGGTTCTGTGCGGCGGCCGCCAGGATCGATCCGATCACGAGCAGCGAGACGTAGAGGAGCAACATCCGCCGCTGGCGCAGCAGCTGGGCGAAGTAGACGGCCATCACGGTCCCCGCCGCATATGCGGCGTTGGCCATGCCCGAACCCACGCTCATCGCCTGCGGGCTGATGTGCAGATCGCGGCCGATCAGCGGAGTGACGGGTCCGATCGCGGCCGAGAGCGCGAGGTACGGGATCAGGGCGAACATCACCATCGCGGCGGCGGCCGGATAGCGCCCTGCCAGTGGTCCCTGTCTCATCGATTTCCTTTTCCGAGGGGGTGGCGGTAAAGTGGAGGCTGTCTCCGCAAACTGATGTGGAGGCGACCTCCGTTTCATGGGAGTATACGGAGGGTCCCTCCGCTTTGCAAGCTGTCCCTAGCCATGTCCGCCACCCAAATCGAGCAATCGGGTCTCACCCGCCGCCCCAAGCGCGCCGACGCGCGCCGCAACTACGACAAGTTGATCGCCGCGGGACGTGACGCCTTCACCGAGAAGGACAGCTCGGCCTCGCTCGAGGACATCGCCCGCCGCGCCGGCGTCGGCATCGGAACGCTGTACCGGCACTTCCCGACGCGGACGGACCTGATCGAGGCCGTCTACGTCGAGGAGGTCGAGGCGCTCTGCCGCTCGGCCGACGATCTGGGCGACGCGCCCCCGTGGGACGCGCTCGTCGTCTGGCTCCACCGCTTCATCGGCTACGTCGCCACCAAGCACGCGCTCGCCGAGGAGCTCTTCGCCGTGGCCGACCGCGACTCCGAGGTCTTCCAGACCTGCCGCGGGGCGTTCTACAGCGCCGGTGAGCCGCTCCTGCGGCGCGCACAGGAAGCCGGCGCCGTGCGGCCCGACGTCTCGATCGACGATGTCGTGAAGATGGTCGGCGGCATCGCGAAGATCCAGGGCACGGATCCGGCGACCGTCGACCGGATCCTCAGCGTCGCGCTCGACGGCCTGCGCTACCGCGCGAGCTGACGTCTGTCAGTCGATCGGGCCTGGTTCACACTCGCCTCCGTTCGCCTGAGCGGCCGGCGACCGTTGCCGGCTCCAGGTCCGTGCCGTGGAAGGATTCCTTAGCATCGTTCTTGGAGACAGGAGACTTGGACATGGGACCAGAGAACACGAGCTCCGTCGGCGGAGCGCTCCAGCCTTCATCGCTCAGGGCGGCCCTGATACCCCATCGACCGGTCTTCGGGAATCCCTGGGATTCCGCGGGAGACATGTTCGCCTGTTTCGCGGCCGTCAGCGTCATCGATCCACTGCTGCTCTGGGGCGGGGGCGGACTGACCAGCTGGATCTTCGGCTTCGACTCCCGGTGGCCGCTCGGAGTGTTCATGGCGGCCGCGCTGGTCGGCGCTGCCGGTTTCATCACCATCACCGGCCGCGAGCGCACCAGCCTCTCGGTCGACGCGATGGCCATCACTGCGTGGCTTCTCCTCGGCTTCATCGTCGCGCCCATCATCGGCCTGGCCCTCCCGAGCGGGGCGGCAATCGCCACCTACGGCATCCTGCTGCTGCTCATCCTCGTGTACGTGCTTCGCTTCGGGCGCTGGGAGACCGCGTTCCTTCGTACCGTGAGCTGGCCGGTGACATGGAGCCTGCTCGCGCTGCTCTTCGCGCTCAGCGCGCACCAATTCGTCTTCTATCCGTAGCCGAGCCGCGTACCGCCGGCAGGACCCGCCGGCCGCCGGGGGGCCGACGGACGCCGCCGCATCAGCAGCGCCGGCAATACCGTGACCGCACATGACCACGACGCATCGTGCCCGTGTCGAGGCCACGCTCGCAGACGCGGCCATCAACCATGCCGCGCTCCTCGAGCGGCTCCCGCCGGAGATGCGGGCGACGCTGCCCGTCGACGCTCAGGGACTCACCGAGGCCATCGACCTCCTGGCCGAGGCGGCGGGGCTGTCATCGGAGCAGCGGCGGGCGCTGGTGCGGCCGCATGCCGTGAACCCGGCGGTGATGCACGCTCGCGTCTTCGGCGGCGCGCCCTTGACCGAGGCAACGCTCATGGGGTCGTTCGTCGAAGGGGCGCGAGTGCGGGCCGACGCGCTTGCGAACCTTGCCGAGGTCATCGGGGGCGCGGCGCTGGGCAGCGAGGTCCGCGCGCTGCTCGTCGAATGCCCGCTGCCGCTGGCCGGCGACGGGCTGGCGGGCGCTCCGGCGCTGCGCGACGCCTATGCCGCACAGGAGCGGGCGGTCGTGGCGATCGCCGGGGGGCTCGACGAGCAGGCGGGCGGCTAGCGCGCCGCCGTCGCGACGTCCTTCAGCCGCGACATCTCCGGGTCGAAGCGCGGCTCGCTGACCACTGTCACGCGATGCTCGGCGCCGGCGCTGTGCACCGCGAGCGCCGTGCCGGGCTCGGCCAGCGCCACCGGCAGGTAGCCGTAGGCGAGGCTCTCCCCCAGCGTCGCGCCGAAGCCGGCGCTCGTGACGTAGCCCACCGGGCGCCCGCCGTCGAGCAGCGGCTCCTTGCCGACGAGCATGACCGCGGGGTCGTCGGTGACCAGGCAGCAGAGCCGACGGGCGACCCCGCGCTCCTTGATCGCGGCCGCCGCCTCGCGGCCGATGAAGTCCGCGTCCTTGCCGAGGCGCACGGCCCAGCCCAGGCCGGCCTCGTAGGGGTTGTGCTCCTCGTCGATGTCCTGGCCCCACAGCCGGTAGCCCTTCTCCAGGCGCAGCGAGTCGTAGGCGGCGCCGCCGCACGCCACGACGCCCAGGGGGGCGCCGGCCTCGAACAGCGTGTCCCACAGCCCGCGCCCGAACTCCGCCGGCGCGTAGATCTCCCACCCCAGCTCGCCGACGTAGGACACCCGCAGCGCGCGGCATGGGACGTGGCCGATGTGGAGCGTCCCGGCGCGCATGTAGGGCTGCGCGTCGTTGGAGAGGTCGTCGTCGCTGCGCGCGCCGACGAGGTCGCGTGCCAGCGGGCCCCAGACGCCCAGGCAGCACAGCGACGACGTCAGGTCGGTGAGGACGACCGAGCCGTCGTCCGGCAGGTGGCGGCGCATCCACGCGATGTCATGGCGTCCGACGGCGCCGCCGGTGACCACCCAGAAGCGGTCCTCGCCGAGGCGCGTGATCGTCAGGTCGCACATGATCCCGCCCCGCGGCGAGAGCATCGCCGTGTAGACGATGACGCCCGCCGGCTTGTCGACGTCGTTGGCCGCCAGGCGCTGCAGGAACGGGAGCGCCCCGGATCCCCTGACCTCGACCTTCGTGAAGGGCGTGAGGTCGAAGATGCCGGCCCGCTCGCGGCAGGCGCGGTGCTCGGCCTGCACGATCGGCGACCAGAAGCGCGCCGCCCACTCGTCGTGGGGCAGGACCTCGTCGCCGGTCAGCAGGTCGCGGTTGGCCTCGTACCACTGCGGGCGCTCCCAGCCGGCGCTCTCGAAGAACTCCGCGCCCCGGCGCTCCTGGCGCTCGTAGAACGGCGTCGTGCGCAGCCCCCGGGCCTGCTCGTTCTGCTGGCGCGGATGCAGGACGTCGTAGACCTCGCGATAGCCCTGCGCACCGCGCAGGCGCACATAGCTCGTGCTCGTCCCGTGCGCGTCGAAGCGCTGCGGGTCGCACTCGTGGAGGTCGAGCAGGGCGTCGCCGTGGGTCATGAGCTCGGCCAGCGCGCGCCCGCAGCCGGCCGAGTGCGTGACCCAGATCGCCTGGGCCAGCCACAGCCCGCGCGCCACGGCGCTCTCGCCCAGCAGCGGGAAGCCGTCGGGCGTGAAGGACATGAGCCCGTTGAAGGCGCGCGCGATCTCCACGTCGCGCAGCGCCGGCAGCATCCGCCCCGCCTCGGCGCGCGCCGAGGCGAAGTCGTCGGCCGTGAAGGCCAGCTCCGCCGGGCGCGCGGGATCGGCCAGGCGCGGCTCGTGGCGGTAGTTGCCGATCGCGTAGGCGTCGGCGACCTGGCGGAAGTACATCGCGTGGTCCTGGTGGCGCAGGATCGGGTGCACGACCTCCCGCGTCTCCCCTGCCAGCTCGGGCAGCGGCGCCGTATAGGCGAGCTGGTGCTCGACCGGTACCAGCGGCACGTTGAGGCCCGCGGCGAGCGTGGACAGCTCCCGCCCCCAGATGCCGGCGGCGATGACGACGTGCTCGGCACGGACCGGTCCGCGCGCGGTCTGCACGCCCACCGCGCGACCGCCCTCGATCAGCAGTCCGGTGACCTCGCAGTCGCCGAAGGCCTCGATCGCCTCATGGCGGCACAGCTCCTGCGCGGCGCGCACGCCCTTGGCGATCCCGTCGTCGGCCACCTGGAGGCCGCCGACGATGGTGCCGGGATCCAGCAGCGGAACGAGCTCGGCGACCTGCGGGGGCTCGAGCAGCCGCGCCTCGAGGCCGTAGCCACGCGCCCGTGCCCAGCGGCGGTCGAGCTCGGCCCAGCGCTCGTCGGTGGTGGCGACCTCGATGCTCCCGACCGGGTGGAAGGCTCCGAGCGCCGTGAGCTTCTCGGCCGTCCACTGTGCCAGGCGCGTCATCGTCCGCGACGCGTTGTGCTGGAAGACCAGCCCCGGAGCGTGCGACGTCGAGCCGCCGGTCTGGAACAGCGGCCCCTGGTCGACGACCACGATCTCGTCCCAGCCGCGCTCGGCGAGGTGGTGTGCGACGCCGGCGCCGGCGATGCCGGCCCCGACCACGACGACGCGGGCGGACTCGGGCGGAGAGGTCATCTCGCCTCCTGATATATCAGTTGTCGTCAACGCGCGCCGACCCCCAGTTCGCCGGCAACGCGCTTCTGCACGGAGGCCACCGCGCGGAAGGCCTCCTTGAGGTAGGTGCGCGTGAGCGGGCTGAGCGCTGCCGGGTCGAGGTGATCGTCGGGCTCGCGCCCGGCCTCGAGCTGGGCCACCTGATGCTCGAGGCGCAGCGCCATCACGAGCTGGAAGGCATCGGTCAGCGTGCCGGCGTCGGCCGCCGACAGCGTCCCCGCGGCCGCCGCGGCGCGCAGGCGCTCGGGCGTCGAGGCACTCGTGACCCCGGCGGCCATCCCCGCCCAGCGGGCGAGGTCGACCACCGGTACGAGGCCGCCGTGCTTGAGGTCGAGCCGTCCGCGGTGCTCGCCGGAGTGCTCGACGACAAGCCCGCGCAGGAAGCCCGTGGGCGGGCGGTAGGAGAGCGAGAAGCGCGCGAGTTGGCGCAAGAGCGCCGGGTGGCTGCGCGCGTCCCGCAGCCCCTCGGCGACGGACATGCCGGTTCCGAGCCCCCACACCGTGCGACTGTCGACCACCACGGAGACGAGGATCAGCGCCTGCTCGAGGGTCGGGTCCTCCAGCCAGCTGCGCGCCGCGCGCTGCCACGAGGCCAGCGAACGCACGAGCAGCGGGTTCGTCGCGGTCGTGCCGCGCTCGTCGGGGCGCAGGCCGCAGGCGCACAGCCCGGCCTCGACGCGGCGGCTGATCGCCAGCGCGTGCTCGACGAGCCCCTCGCCCTCGGCGTCGCCCTGCCAGGCAATCGCGCTCTCGACGTCCGACCCGGGCGTCGCCTCGCGCCGCGCCACGCTGCCCAGCGCCAGCCAGACGAACGGGACGTCGAGCGGGCCGACCTCGGCGATCGCGAGGTCGATGAGCCGCCGGGTGAGCGCGTCGACGACCACGGAGTGCACGGCGGCGATGCGCAGCGGGTCGGCCCGCGCGCGGTGCAGCGCCACGATCGTCGGGCGCAGCTCGCGCATCGCTTGCGCGAGGGCGTCGACCGAGAGCGCCCGCGCGATGGCCGCGCGCAGGTGAAAGGGCGTGCGCGCCTCGGCAGCCGCCAGGTCGGCGTCCTCGACGACGCCGAGGACCCGCCCGGTGGCCGAGACGACGGGCAGATGGCGGATCCCGCGGTCGAGCATGTCGAGCAGGGCCAGCGCACCGGTGCGATCGGCCGACACCGTCACGGCCGGCGCGGTCATGGCGGCCGCGACGGGATCGTCGGGGGACATGCCGTCGGCGATCACGCGCGTGCGCAGGTCGCGATCGGTGAGGATCCCGAGCCCATCCACGCCACCCTCGACGACGACGCACGTCGCCCCGGCCGCGGTCATGCGCTGCGCCGCCGCCCGGATCGTCGTGTCCGGCGCGCAGACCACGAGCGGGCGGCGCACGAGTGCCTGCACCGGCTGGTCGGCCGGGTCGGTCGCCTGCTCGCGGGCCTGGCCCAGGCGCCCGCGATCCAGCAGCGAGCGCGACAGGTAGCGCAGCGCCTCGGGCCGTCCCAGCGTCGGGCGCGCGACGTCGGCCGGGATCCGCAGACAGGTCGTGTCGTCGTGCGCGCGCGCGGTGAAGCCGGTGGGCAGGCCCGACAGCATCGAGGCCTGCCCGAAGAGCTCGCCGACGCCGAGCAGGTCGAGCGTCCGCCCGTCGAGGACGAGCTCGACCGCGCCGCTGCGCACGACCCGCAGGTGGCTGACCGGCTCGGCCCCCTGCGAGAAGATCGTGGTGCCGGCGGGATGGTTTTCGAGCTCGGCCGCCGCGGCGACGCGCGCGACGTCCTCGTTGCCGAGCGCGTCGAACGGCGGATAGCGGCACAGGAAGTCCGCGGCGCCGGTGACCGGCGCCGCGGTCAGCTGCCCGTCGACGCCGCGGTGGCCGGCGTCGTCGCGCGGGCGTCCTGGATCATCATCTCGGCGCACTTCTCGCCGATCATCATCGTCGTGATGCAGGGGTTGATGGCCGGCAGGAAGGGCATCGCGGAGCCGTCGGCCACGCGCAGGCCCTGGACGCCGCGCACGGCCAGCCGCGGGTCGAGGACCGCGTCGCGGTCGCCGTCGGGGCCCATCCGCGCCGTGCACGCCGGGTGGTAGACGGTGTTGTGGGTCTTGTGGAAGTAGTCGATGATCTCGTCGTCGGACTGCGCGTCGGGCCCCGGCGCCAGCTCTTGGGCGGCCCACTCGGCCATCGCCGGCTGCGAGACGATCTTGCGCGCCAGGCGCACGCCATAGAGCATCACCTGCTCGTCGTGGCCCTCGGGGTCGGTGAAGTAGCGGGGGTCGACGCGCGCGCGGTCGCGGTAGTCGCGCGAGCGCAGGCGCACGGTGCCGCGTGAACGCCCACGGCACACGTTCGGCGTCAGGCAGAAGCCGTTCTCGGTCGTCGGGTAGCCCCACCGCGCGGTGTTCATGTCGAAGGGCACCGACCCGTAGTGCATCATCAGGTCGGGCCGGTCCAGACCCGGCTGCGAGGTCGAGAACAGGCCGATCTCCCACCACTGGGTCGAGGTGCGGATCATCGGCTTGCGCGCGTCCCACTGGACGATGCCCTCGACATGGTCGTCGAGGTTCGCGCCGACGCCGGGAGCGTCGACGAGGACGTCGATCGCGAACTCCTGCAGGTGCTCGCCGGGGCCGATGCCCGAGAGCATGAGCAGCTTCGGGGTGTCGATCGCGCCGGCGCTGAGGACGACCTCGCGGCGGGCGATGACGGTGGTGTGCGTGAGCAGGTCGGGCGACAGGTAGTCGACGCCGATCGCACGGCGCTGCTCGTCGAAGAGCACCTTGCCGGCCCAGCAGTGCGTGCGGATCTCGAGGTTCGGCCGGCTGTCGATGATCGGGTGCAGATAGGCGTGCGACGACGACATCCGCGTGTTGTCGGCGCCCGAGTTGATCTGGAACCAGCCCGCGCCGTTGGTCACCGTGTGACCCGCGTTGAAGGCCGACGTCGGCAGGCCGGCCTGCGCCGCCGCCTCGAGGATGGCCACGCCGCAGGGGTCCTCGGGCGGGACCGTGCGGATGTTCACCGGCCCGTTGCGGCCGTGGTGGTCGCCGGGGGCATCGTTGGTCTCCAGGCGCTTGATGAGCGGCCAGCACTCGTCCGCGGTCCAGCCCGTGTTGCCCATCGCGGCCCACTCGTCGAGATCCTCGCGCGGCGTCCAGAAGGCGATGCACGAGTTGTGCGACGAGCACCCGCCCAGCACCTTGGCGCGGGCGTGGCGCAGGAACGAGTTGCCCTTCTCCTGGGGCTCGACGAGGTAGTCCCAGTCGTAGCCCGAGTCCAGGAGGTACATCCAGTCCTCGAGGCGCAGGATCGCGTCGTCGTCGACGTCCGACGGGCCTGCCTCGATGAGGCAGACCCGCACGTTCGGATCCTCCGACAGCCGCGCCGCGACGACGCACCCGGCGGTCCCGCCGCCGGCGATGACGTAGTCGAACTCGTCAGCGGGGGTCATGGCGCGACTTCGGCGATCGCCGGGTGCGGCAGATCCTCGATCATCGCGCTGTGCTCGGCGAGGACCTCGATCGGCGTGCGGTTGTAGACGGCGAAGTAGTAGATCGCTCCGATCCCCATCACGGCGCCGATGAACAGGTAGGCGGCCCACTGGAAGTACCAGTGGTGCGGACCGATCGCGTTGTAGACGTCCGTTCGCGGCCAGGCGATGTTGAAGGCCACGATCGCGCCGTAGACCACGGCGAACAGGTTGACGAGCATGCCCCAGCGTCCGAGCGAGAAGTAGGTCCCGTGCTCGGGCGTGGGCCACTTCCCGCGCAGCCGGCGCAGGAGCAGCGGGCCGGTCACGCACAGGTAGGCGAGGTAGAACATGATGATCGCCACCGACGTCAGGGCCAGGAATGCGCTCTGGTTGCCGATGTTGATCGCGAGCAGCCCGATCGCGAGGATGCCGACGACGAGCGCCGGGACGATCGGCACCTTGCCGCGGCCCGACACCCTGGCCACCTGCGGCCCGAAGGGCAGGCGCCCGTCGCGGGCCATGGCGAACATCATGCGGATGCACGAGGTGTGCACGGCCAGGCAGCAGACCGTGATCGCGATGGCCGAGTCGATGAGGAAGATGTTGCCGACGGTGCTCCCCAGCGCCTGCTTGACGATGTAGGGCAGGCCCAGCACCCCGATGTTCTTGTCGTGGATGTCGTCGACGGCCATCAGCGCGAACAGGATCATCAGACCGCCGATGACCGACGCCGTGGCGAGGGCTTTGATGATCGCCGGCGGCGCGTTGCGGCGCGGGTCGTTGGTCTCCTCGGCCAGCGTGCCCGCGGTGTCGAACCCGTACATGACGTACGCGCTCATGATCCCGCCGATGATGAAGGCGCCGAAGTAGCCCCACTTGTGGCCCTCGCCCAGGCCCAGGGTGTTGAACACGACGCCGGGACCGCGGCTGAAGTGGACGGCCAGCAGGACGATCAGCAGCGTCGCCCCGATGAGCTCGAGGATGACCCCGACGTTGTTGATCCGGGCCATCAGCTTCACGCCGATCATGTTCACGATGGTCGTGAAGACGACGAGGATCGCGCCCAGCAGGATCGCGTTCTTGGCCCCGCCCGAGGTCAGGTAGGTCCCCGCGTCGGCCTTGTCGCCGAGGATCTGGAAGGACGTCGAGACCTGCGGCAGGATCACCTGCCACGCGACGGCCACCGCCGCCACGGTCACGATCGAGCCGACGACCATGATCCAGCCCGCCATCCACGACGTGAAGTCGCTGCCGATGCGCTTGGACCACTGGTAGACCGAGCCCGCCAGCGGATACTGGCCCGCGAGCTCCGCGAAGCACAGCGCCACGGACATCTGGCCGATGAAGACGATGGGCCAGGTCCACCAGACCGCCGGGCCGCCGAAGGCGAACCCGAAGGCGAACAGCTGGAACACCCCGGTCAGGATCGAGATGTAGCTGAAGCCTGCAGCGAAGGACGAGAAGCTCCCCAAAGAGCGATCCAGCTCCTGCTTGTAGCCGAACTGGGCCAGCTCGTTGCTGTCCGTGGCCTGTACCGCCATGTCACTCCTCCTCGCGCCGTCGTACGACGGGGGCTTCACGAAGAGCAGGCGCCGTGTCCCCACCGCCGATCCAACCGTCGACAGGTGCTGTGGTAGGCTGGATTTGGAGCTTATATATCAGTCGTCGGCACAGGTCAACCTGGCCTGGGAAGCGCGTTGCGGGCGCACCGACAACCCGAGGAGGGCGCATGTCCACGGCCGAATCTTCGCCGGCCACGGTCCTGGAGATGTTCGTGGGCGGAGCGTGGAGGCCGAGCGCCTCGGGCGAGACCTTCGAGGCGACGAGCCCGGCCACGGGCGAGGTCATCGGGTCGATCCCCCAGGGCGATCGCTCCGACGCCCAGGCCGCCGTCACCGCCGCGGTCCAGGCCTTCCCCGGGTGGGCCGCGCAGACCGCGTTCGCCCGCGCAGCCGCGCTGCACCGCGTCGCCGACGTCTGCGAGCGCCGCCGCGACGAACTGGCCCGCGCGCTCACGCTCGACCAGGGCAAGCCGCTGCACGCGGAGTCCTACGACGAGGTCGACGAGCTGCTGGCCATGCTGCGCGGTGCCGCCGAGGACGGCGTGCGCATGGAGGGCTCGATCCCGCCGAGCGCGTCGCCGGGCAAGCGCGTGCTGCTCATGCGCCGCCCGCTGGGGCCCGTGGCCGTCGTGACCCCGTGGAACTGGCCCTACACGATGCCCGCCGAGATCGTCGCCCCCGCTCTGGCGGCGGGCAACACGGTCGTCTGGACGCCGGCGCCCAGCACGGCCGTCTGCTCGGCGCTGCTCGCCGAGTGCGTGGCGCAGGCCGACCTCCCGCCGGGCGTCTTCAACTTCGTCACCGGGCCTGGCGCGGTCGTCGGCGACGAGCTCGTCGCCAACCCGGGGACCGTCGCCGTCGGCTTCATCGGCTCGACGGCGACGGGCCGGCGGATCGCCGAGCGCGCGGCGGGCAAGCGCCTGCTGCTCGAGATGGGCGGCAACGGCCCGCTCGTGGTCCTCGACGGCGCGGACGTGGACGCCGCGGCGCAGGCCGCCGTGAGCGCGTGCTTCCTCTGCGCCGGGCAGAGCTGCACGGCGGGCGAGCGGCTGCTGGTGGCCGAGGGCGTGCGCGACGAGTTCGTCGAGCGGCTGGGCAGCGCCGTGGCGGCCGGCGTCCGCCTCGGCGACCCCTTCGCCGAGGGGACGACGATGGGCCCGCTCAACAACGAGGCCGTCGCCGCGAAGATGGACGAGCACGTCGGCGACGCGCTGGAGCGCGGCGCCCGCGTGGTCTCGGGCGGCGCGCGCTCGACGGACTTCCCCACCGACCTCTACTGGACGGCCACCGTCCTCGACGGCGTCGCCGAGGACGCCGAGGTCGCCCGCGAGGAGACCTTCGGCCCGATCGCCCCCGTCGTCCCGATCCGCGGCCTCGAGCACGCGATCGAGCTCGCCAACGCGTCGCCGTACGGCCTGCTCGCCGCGATCTTCACCGGCGACGTGATGGACGGCCTGCGCTTCGCGGACGAGGTCCGCACCGGCCTCGTCAACATCAACGAGACCACGAACTACTGGGAGAACCACCTCCCGTTCGGCGGCCGCGCGGGTACCGACAGCGGCATCGGGCGGATCGGCGGGCGTCACGCGCTGGATGCGCTGACCGAGGTGCAGACGATCGTCATCGGTTGAGGTCGCTCGTCCGCGGGCCGTCGTCCGCGGGCGCTTGCGGCGCCGCGCAGCCAGGGCATCGAAGGGGAAGGTCAGCCGCTGGCGCGTGGGCTGGGACGAGTGTCGGGCTTGTCGGCGGCGAGAACGCCTCAGCGCACCGGCGGCGGCGCGGGCCCCGCGCCCTCCTCCACCCCGTGCGGCAGCAGCCCGAAGTGCAGGCGCCCGAAGCTGTCGGCCGCGAGCTCGGGCTGGACCGTGTTGTGGGTCATGAGGACCGTGAGATCGCGCTGCAGGCGTTGCCACATGGCGCCGCCGCGCATCCCGGCCGAGCCGTTCGTGCGCATCATGAGGTTCACCGCGTCGTAGGCGAGCTTCGCGCAGTACTGCTTGCGCAGCTGCAGGCGGAAGTCGAGGTCCCGCGTGTACTCGATCTCGCCCGCGGCGGCCTGCCGCGACCACTCCATGTAGTCGTGGTCGCTCTGCAGCAGCGCGGACTCCGCCACGTCGATCGACTGGAAGGCCTCGCCGAAGAAGCGCGGGTACTGGGCGTGCTCGGTCATGGGGATGAGCGGCAGCACCGTCGTCTTGCGCTTGCGCAGGCTCTCCTCGTAGAGGTCGAGCACGCCCCACGCCGTGCCGATGGCGACCGACGCCGTCTCCGAGAAGATCAGCCCGCCGATGCCGCCCTCGCGGTAGATCGGGGCCTCGTGCACGGTGCGCCCCGCCGCGGGCGGCGCGTCGGGCTTGAAGATCGAGTCGATCGTGCGGCGCTCGGGCACGAAGACGTCCTCGACCACGACACGCTTGGAGCCCGTGCCGCGCAGCCCGAGGACGTCCCAGTTGTCGATGATCTCGCAGTCGTCGTAGTCGACGACGCCGATGAAGTCGGTGGCCAGCTCGCCGGCCGCCGCGTCATCGCCGAGCATGAAGCCGAAGGCCAGATGCGTCGCCGAGTCGCAGCCCGACACATAGTCCCACGTGCCCGAGACGCGGTAGCCGCCTTCCGCGGGCGCCGCCGTCGCCGTGCCCGGGCGGAAGCGGCCGGGCATGCGGACCTCGCCGCCGGCGCCGTAGATGTCGATCTGGCCCTCCTCGGACCACAGCGCGGCGAGCATGTGCGCGTGACCGGCGGTGAGCGTGTAGGTCCAGCCGCTGGCCGGACAACCTCGCGCCAGCGCGATCGCCACGCGCGTGAAGGTCGGCAGGTCGAACTCGTAGCCGCCGAAGCGCCGCGGCTGCAGGATGCGGTAGAAGCCGGCTTCGATGAAGTCGCGGCTGGTCTCGTCGGGCAGCCGCCCGATGCGCTCGCACTCCTCCTGGCGCTCGCGCAGCACCGGGATCAGGTCCCGGGCGCGCTGGACGACTTCCTCCTGCGTGAGCCCGGGCTCGGGGACCGGGATCGACTGCGTTTCGGTGGTCGACATACGCCTTCTCTACCCAATCGCAGGCTACCTGATAAACCCGCGCGAACGCGGGGCGCGCCCGGGACCGGACCCGCGCCACGATCCACCGCCGTCGGCCTGGCTCCGATGCGTGGTCGGGGTCAGGCGGTGCTGGCGTAGCGCAGGAATGGCCCGGTGTCGATCGGCCCGCCCGTCACGCGCTCCACGAGGTCCTCGGTGTCGAGCCGCCGGCCGTGGCGATGGATGTTGTCGCCGAGCCACACGCGGATCGCCTCGACGTCGCCGCGTCGCAGCGCGTCGTCCTGGGAGCCGAGCTCCGACTCCATGCGCTCCCACAGCTGCGCCGCGATGAGGCAGCCCAGCGCGTAGCTCGGGAAATAGCCGAAGGACCCCGCCGCCCAATGGATGTCCTGCAGCACGCCGTGAGCGTCGTCGGGGACCTCGACGCCCAGCAGCCGCCGCATGCCCTCGTCCCACGCCGCCGGCAGGTCGGCGACGGCGAGCGTCCCCTCGATCAGCGCGCGCTCGAGCTCGAAGCGCATCACGATGTGCAGCGGGTAGGTGAGCTGGTCGGCCTCCACGCGGATCAGCGACGGGCGCACCTGGACGAGCACCCGGTGCACCGCCTCCGGGTCGAGCGCCACGCCGCCCGCCGCGAGCTCGGCCGCCATCACCGCAGCGAACGCGGAATTGCGGGCGACGTGGTTCTCCCACAGCTTGCTCTGGGACTCGTGCACGGACATCGATGTGCCGTGGCCGAGGTTCGTGCGCGCCAGCTCCGGCGCGATCTGGCTCTCGTACAGCGCGTGGCCGTACTCGTGCACCGCCGCCAGCAGCGACTCGAGGCCCGTGCCCGTGTAGCGCGTCGTGACCCGCAGGTCGCTGGTGCTCACGGCCAGGCTGAACGGGTGCGGCGAGACGTCGACGCGCCAGCGCTCCTCGCGCACACCCAGCTGGCGCAGGACCCCGCCGACAGCCGCCTGCTGAGCGTGCACCGGGACCTGGACATCGATGGGCTCCGACCGCGCGGCCGCCTCGGCCACCAGCGGGGGCAGCGCCCGCGCCAGCGGGTCGAAGACCGCTTGCACGCGCTCCGTCGTCAGCCCGTGGTCGTAGTCGGCCAGCAGCGCGTCGTAGGGATGGCCGCCGTCGTCGAGGCACGCCGAGTACTCGCGCGCGAGGGCGAGGTTGCGCTCGAGCGCCGGCGCCAAGAAGGCGAAGTCCGAGCGGGCGCGCGCGTCCTGCCACACCGCCTGCCCCTCGGCGGCCGCCTTCACGCGCGCGGCGGCGAGATCGGCCGGGACGCGGCGCCGGCGATCCCAGTCGCGCCGCGCCACGCGCACGACGTCGCGGTCCACGGCGCCCAGATCGCCGTCGCCCTCGATCTCCTCCAGCCACGCGCCGATGTCGTCTCCGGTCGCGCGCTCGTGCAGGAGGCGCTGCAGCGCTCCGAGCTGCTGCGCCCGCGCCGCGGCGCCCGCCGGCGGCATCATCGTGCGCTGGTCCCAGGCGGCCAGGCGACCGAGCGAGGAGAGGTCGGCCAGCTCGGCCAGCCGCTCGCGCAGGGACTCCAGGGCGGACATCCGCGACAGGCTACGCGCCGCCCCCCGATCGGCGATCCTCGGGTCATGGATGCTGCCTTCCACGGCTTCGGGCCCGACGTCTTCACGTGGTTCGACGGGCTCGAGCGCGACAACTCCAAGGCGTACTTCACCGCGACGCGCGAGCACTACGAGGCCAACGTCCGCGGCGGCCTTCAGGCCATGCTCGAGGAGCTCACCCGGACGTTCGGCGGCGAGGTCAAGGTCTTTCGCCAGCAGCGCAACCTGCGCTTCGCGCCCGCCGGATCGGCGCCCTACAAGACGAGGACGTACGGCCTCCTGCACGGCGTGCGGGGACCGGCGGCCGCCCTCTACGCCGAGCTGTCCGCGCACGGCCTGTACGCGGGGACGGGCTATCACCAGCTGGCGCGCGACCAGCTCGAGCGCTTCCGTACCGCCATCGTCGACGGGCGCAGCGGCCCGCGCCTGGCCGAGCTCGTCGCCGCCGCGCGGGCCGGCGGCCTCGACGTCGTCGGCGAGAGCCTGCGCACCGCGCCGCGCGGCTATCCGCGCGAGCACCCGCGCGGCGAGCTGCTGCGCCACAAGGCGCTGGTCGCGGGCCGCTCGCTGCCGGGCGCGGCGGGCATCGGCCGCGACGACGCGCTGGAGAACGTCGCCGCCACGTGGCGCGCGGTCGAGCCGCTCAACGCCTGGCTCGAGAAGCACGTCGGCGCGAGCACCATGCCAGGGCGCCTACCCTGACGCTCATGCGCAAGGCGATCTCGATCGTGGTGGCGCTCGCAGCGCTGCCCGCGGGCACCGCGGCCGCGAACACCAGCCATGACGGCTGGCCGCGGATCGACGGCATGCTGCTGATGAACAAGACCGATGCCCCGCGCCCGCTCGACGCGCGGCCCGGCCACGATCCCTTCGCTAGAACCGACCCGCGCTACTCATGCGACGCGATCCACAAGCGCGGGTCGTGTCATCGGCGCATGGTCCGCACGCACGCCGGGGTCGTGGTCACCTCGAAGGCAGGCCACAACGAGCTGCTCGGCGGCCACGGCAACGACGCCCTGTACGCCGGCCCATGGGGCGACGTCCTGTGGGCCGACTACAAGCCCTCCGGCCAGCCGACGACCCAGGTCGACCAGGTCTTCGGCGGCAACGGCAGGGACTTCATCTACGCGGGCCACGGCACGAACACGATCGCGGCGGGCGGCGGGGACGACTGGATCAAGGCGCACTTCGGCCGCGGGACCATCGACTGCGGCGGCGGCCGGGACCTGCTGTTCATCAGCCGCAGAGCGCAGCGCCACTACAGGATCCGCCACTGCGAGCGGATCTCGCACAAGACGCTCGGCCGCTGACCACGGCCGGGTGCGCGCGGTCCACAGCCGCAAACGCGGCCACGGCCGCCATCGCGGCGCCTATGGTCGCCGTCGCCGGCGCAGCGGCGCGGAGTCCGAGGAGCATCGCGTGCGCCGCCGAGCAGGCGCGTCGCGGCTTTCGTGAGAGGTGAGCGACGGGACTCGAACCCGCGACCACCTGGACCACAACCAGGAGCTCTACCAGCTGAGCTACGCCCACCGCGGGGGTCGAAGTGTAGCCCTCCCCGTCAGGACGTCTCGGCCGGCAGCGCCGCGTGCACGCCGGTCATGTCGAACAGGCGGCGGATGGTCGGCGGCACGTTGCGCAGCTGGATCTCCCAGCGACCCTCGTCGGCGGCCGTCCGCGCGCGCAGGAGCACGCGCAGCCCGGTCGAGTCCATGAACTTGAGCTCGGCGAGGTCGAGTACCACGCGCTGGCGGGCGGGGCGCGGGCGCAGCAGGACGCGCTCCAGGTCCGGGGCCGACTCGATGTCGAGCTCCCCGCGCAGGCGGATGACGCGCTCGCCGTCGCTGCCCGCTTCCTCGCCGAGGGTGAACGTCGCCTCGGAGAGCAGGCGCACGGCCGCGAGCGCGTCGAGGGCCTCCTCGCGCGAGGCATGTGCGCTCTGGCGACGCAGGCGCCCGTCGCGGAAGTGGTAGGCCCAGTGCAGCGACGTCTCGTCGATGCGTCCGTTGTCGGACACGCGCAGCAGGCCGTGGACGAGGACGACGTTGCCGTGCTGCTCGAGGTCGTGCAGCTCGGGCTCGTAGCTGATCCCCTGCTCGGCGAGGGCGCTGACCGCCTCGCGCAGCTCGGTCGTCGTGCGAAAGACGCGGCCCCCGGTGATGAACGGCTGCCACACGACGTCCTCGCCCGCGGCGGCGCAGAACGCGTCGAGCCCCCCGGTCTCGTGCGCTCGCCACAGGTCACGAACGAGCTGGACCTGGCTCGGCATCCGCGACAGGCTAAGTCGCGTCTGCCGGATGCGCAACGTCCTTAAGCGGCTTCGAGCGCCGGGGGCGGGAGCTGCGAGGCAGGCACGACCGGGCGCAGGGTGCCGCGGCCGTCGCGCTCGACCTCGAGCTCGGCCTCGAAGTCGGCGTCGTCGCCGTGGCGGAAGGCCAGATCCTCGACCGCGAGCACCTGCTCGACGAAGATCTCGACGAGGTCGCCGTCGAGCTGGGCGCCCGAGACCCGGCGCAGCTCTTCGATCGCCTCGGCCGAGCTCACCGGCTGGCGGTAGGAGTCGCGGCCGGTCATGACGTCGTAGGTGTCGGCGATCGAGATCATGCGCGACAGGCGCGGGATGTCCTCGCCGGCCAGGCCGCGCGGATAGCCGCGCCCGTCGATGCGCTCGTGGTGGGCGAGGATGATCGCGGCCACGTCCTCGTGGTTGGGCAGGTGCCCCACGAGCTCGGCGCCGCGCTCTGGGTGGCGCTTGACGATCTCCCATTCCTCGTCAGTCAGCTTGCCGGCCTTGAACATCCGGTCGGCGAACATGACCTTGCCGACGTCGTGGTAGAGCGCTGCGGTGTGGACGAGGCGCTGCTCGGCGTCCGGGCACCCGGCCGCCTCGGCGATCCTTCGTGCATAGCGGGCGACCGCCGCCGAGTGGCGCGCGGTCATCTGATCGCGGGCGTCGAGGAAGTCGAGGATGATCCGCACGAGTCCGTCGCGCTGTTCCTGGGCGTCGGCGGCGAGCTGGCGCGCGGTCTCCGCGTGGCGCTCGGCCTGGAGCAGGTCGCGCTGCAGGCGCGAGTAGGCGATGAGGATCACGCCCGAGAGGGCGATGACCGCGGCGCCGACGGTCGCCACCAGGTAGACGAGGATCGCCGTCGCGCAGGCGAGGGCGAGGTTGGTCGAGATCAATGGCCAGGTGCTCGCCGTGAGCTCACGGTCGATGCGAACCCCTTCCAGCCACCACAGGTAGGCCGCGATCAGCACGACGTTGAGCAGCCAGGTGGCGAGGAACAGCACAACCACGGCGACCGCGAACCAAGCCGAGGACTCCGGCACGTTCAAGCCGTGGCGCATGAGTCTGGCCAACAGCGACCCGGCAACGAGGAACACGGCGTACACGGCCGCGTTGCCCACGAGCACCTGCGCCTTCTTGGGGCGATTCGCGAAGATCACCGCCTGCCCGATCAGGAGCATCGGCACGGGACCGAGCGTCACCATTCCCAGCACGAAGACCGGATGCGTCGCGACGACGATCGTCCCGGTGGGCGAGCGGATGACGTAGCGGTCGGCGATGAGCGCCATTGCCCCGACGAGCACGAACACCACCGGCTTGTCCCAATCGCCGGATCGCGACGTCAGCACTGCCACCGCGGTGGCGGCGGCGGTTGCGAGGAGCGCAGACGTGGGCGCGAAGCGGGAACCGCGCATCGCGCACAGAATCGGCGTCAGGGAACCGAACTTGATGCCGACGAATGTCCACCGCGCGCTAAAGGCCTGAACGACGCGCGCCGAAGTCGGCATGCAATTCCGCTTGCTAAAGGGATTGTGGCGCGTTTGGACGTATGTATGATTGCCGCCGCGACCCCTAGGGTTTTGCATGTGCCCCGCTAGGAAGCGCTCTGGGGGGGCGCTCAGAGGGAAGGCAATTGCGAAGGGGGCAGGGCAAATGAATCTGCGCGGCGGCTGATCGCACACGGCGTTTGCGCCGAACACGAAGGTTTCGCCACCCGGGCCGTAGTGCCCGGGTGCGCGCGTTAAAGGGCCGCCGACGCGCTGTCAGGTCTCCGACGTAGCATCAAGCCGTCGGGCACCCGATCCGATAGCCCCCCAGAATGGTCTCGCTTCGCCCCCTGCGCCATCCCGGCTTCCGCCGTCTGGCTGCCACCTACACGCTCAACGAGCTCGGGTGGGGCTTCGGGACCGTCGCGCTCAGCCTGCTGGTCTTCGACCACACGCACAGCGCACTGGCCACGACCGCCCTGTGGCTGTGCACGCTGCTGGTGCCCGCCATCGCCGGACCGGCGGCCACCGCGCAGCTCGACCGCCTCGGCGTCCGTCGCGTGCTGCCCGCGCTCTACCTGGTCGAGGCCGCGATCTTCGCGACGCTGGCGCTGATGACGTCCTCGCCGTGGCTCCCGCTCGTGCTCGCCCTCGCGGCGGCGGACGGCGTCCTGGCGCTCGTCGGCCGCGCGCTGACGCGCGGTGCAGTGGCCGCCACCCTCAAGCCCGACGGCCAGCTCGACGCGGGCAACACGCTTTTGAACGTCTCGTTCTCGCTCTGCTTCGCCATCGGCCCCGCCATCGGTGGCCTGGTCATCGCGGCCTGGGGCGTGAGCGCGGCGCTGTGGGTGAGCGCGGGGCTGTTCGCGGCGATGACCGTCACGCTCGCATCGAGCCGCGCGCTTCCGCCCGCGCATGCGGACGCGGGCGAGGGATGGCTCACGCGCGTACGCGCCGGCGTCAGCCATGCGCTCGGCAACCCGGCGGTGCGCCGCATCTTCTCCGCGCACGCCGTCGCGCTCGTGTGCGCCGCGATGATCTCGCCGGTCGAGGTCATCTGGGCCAAGGAGGTCCTTGGTGGCGGCAACAGCGCGTACGGCATCGTCCTGAGCGCCTGGGGCGCCGGGACGCTGCTCACCGGCTTGGTGCTCGTGTCCCTGTGGCAGCGCCTCCCGGTCGTCGCCCGGATCCCACTGGGCGCCGGCATGATGGGCGCCGGGTATGTCGTCATGGCCTTTGCCACCTCGCTGCCCGTCGGCGTCCTGGGCTGCTTCATCGGTGGCCTCGGCAACGGCTTCTACTTCGTCTCGGTCATCCAGGCCGTCCAGGAGCGGACGGCCGACGAGTACCAGGGACGTGTGATGGGGCTGCTCGAGTCCACGACCGCCGCGGGCTATGGCGTCGGGTTCCTGCTCGCCGGCGCCATCACCGCACTGACCTCCGTGCGCGTGACCTTCGCCGCCACCGCGGTCGGCGTGATCCTCGCCACGATCTTGATGGCGGCGCTGCTGCGGCGCGCGCCGAACCCGGCGGATGCCCGCGCGGCCGCAGCGAGGCTGGCCGCCGAGTCGTCTTAGAACGTGGCTCAGAACCTGTGGCGTAGTGTCCGGCGGTGGTGGCGCGGACATGGCTGCAGGTTCGGGTTGATCTTCTCGGGGGCCTGGGGGCGCGGTTGAGTCCGGCGCCTGGTCGGGTCTTCATTGTCGGTCCGTCTCACACGTTCGCCGCGCTGGCGGACGTGATCAACCAGGGGTTCGCGCGCTGGGACCTGTCGCATCTGCACGAGTTCGAGCTGGCCGGTGGGCGACGAATCGGGTTCGTGGACCCTGGTCCGTTCGAGGACGACGAGGTGGTTGAGGATCAGGCGGCTGTCAAGGTCGCTGACGCGGTCGGGCCCGGAGACGAGTTCGGCTTCACGTTCGACTTCGGCGACCGCTGGGAGCACCGCTGCCACGTCTTGCTCGAGAAGGCCGACCCGCGCCAGGAGTGGGGACCTGGGCCGTTGCCCAAGCAGCCGGTCGCGATCTGGGGGTGGGGCGTGATTCCCGACCAGTATGGCCGCGAGTCCGCTGACGAGCTTGAACTTGAGCCGTGACCGGTCAGCCGTGCTGAGGCGGCCCCGGCAGACGTGAACACGATCGCCCCAAGGCACACCCGGTCATCCACGCGCGGGCGCCCACCACGCGGATCGGGCTCGTGCGCCGGGACCAGCGGCTACACGACCGTCCACAACTCGTCGCGGACCTGCCACATCGACGCCGCCACGCCACCTCCTCACCGCAGGTTATGTCCTCCCTGGAGAAGTTCGCTGCCCGGCTAAGCCCTCCGAGTCGAGGTATTGAGACAGCTTCTAGAGCACCACCGCCAGTGCGAAGCCGTCGTAGCCCGTCTCCCCGACCGTCTGGATCGCGGTGGCTCTGAGGCGCGGCTCCGCGCTCACCGCATCGAAGAAGCGCCTGATGCCGACGGCGCTCGGGTCGTCGCCGTCGAGCACCGCGCCGCCGCGGACGACGTTGTCGGCCACGACAGCGTCCCGGGACGCGAGAGGTCGAGCGCGGCTGCGAGGTACTCGGCGTTGCCGGCCTTGTCGGCGTCGATGAAGACGAGGTCGAACGGGCCGGCACCGTCGGCCGCCAGCGCTGCGAGCGTGTCCAGTGCACGGCCGACCCGCACCTCGACCGCGTCCGCCAGGCCCGCGCGCATGACGTTCGCACGGGCGACGTCGGCATAGCCCGCGTCGAGCTCGAGCGTCACCAGGCGACCGTCGGGCGGCAGCGCCCGGGCGAGCCAGATCGTGCTGTAGCCGCCGAGCGTGCCGAGCTCGAGGATCGTGCGGGCGCCCTGGATGCGCGCCAGGAGCTCGAGCAGCCGGCCCTGCATCGGCGAGACCGCCGCCGCGGGCAGGCCCCCCGGTGGCGCTCGCCTCGAGGGCGTCGTCGAGCGCCGGGGCGGGCGCGAGCAGGCGATCGGCGCGAGCGGTCGACCGCCGCCCAGCGATCCTCGTCGGCCCCCCCGACGCGTCACGTCACCTCGCGCAGGCGCCCGCTCTCGACCTCGTAGACGAAGCCGCGCACGGAGTCCTTGTGCGGGATGAACGGGCTCGCCTGGATGCGGGCGATCGACTGCCGGACGTCCTCGTCGAGGTCGGGGAACGCCTCGGCGGCCCACTCGGGCTTGATCCCGACGTCGTCCTGGACCGAGCGCTTGAACTCGTCATCGGTGAAGGTGAGCATGCCGCAGTCGGTGTGGTGGATGAGGATGATCTCCTCGGTCCCGAGCAGGCGCTGGGAGATCGCGAGGGAGCGGATCTCATCGTCGGTGACCACACCGCCGGCGTTGCGGATGATGTGGGCGTCGCCCTCCTGCAGGCCCAGCAGGGCGTAGGGGTTCAGGCGCGCGTCCATGCACGCGAGCACGGCGATCTTGCGGCCCGGCGGCATGGGCAGGTCGCCCTTGTCGAAGCTCTCGGCGTAGCTCTCGGCGTTGCGCAGCAGCTCGTCGGTGGTGCTCACGGGTCCTTCTCCTTCGGATCAAGCGGCGGAGGTCAGCGGGCGCAGCTCCTGGTCCTTGGCCAGCGGGTGGCGCTCGAGCGTGCCGCCGGGCTGGATCAGGTAGGCGCCCATCCGCCGCAGCGGTGGCGAGTACGCGTGGAGCGTGGTCGCGGGCGTGGTCCCCGCGTGGGTCACACGATGGATGTCCACGGGTGAGAAGTCGAACACATCGCCGGGGACGTAGCGCCGCACCGACGGCGGCGCACTGAGGCGCAGGCGCTCCTCGACGACGGCGCCCTGCGCGACGACGACCGCTCCCGACGAGAGGTCGTGGTCGTGGAAGCCGGTGTCATGGCCGGGCATCCAGCAGATGAGCCAGATCTCGATCTGGTCATCCAGGCGCAGGCACTCGAAGACGCGCTGCGCGGGGTCGTGGCGGACGAGATGCTTCCAGCCTTCGGGGTCGGCGGCGAGGCCGGCCACGATCCGGCGCAGCTCGGCGCGACCGAGGATGGCGGGCGCGGTGTCGGTCATCGGCGGGAACAAAGTACATGAATGTCTACTGGATTTGTGGGGATTTGCCAATGCCCACCGAGCCCACCCCCTGTGCGCGCTCGCCGAGGGTGCGGGCGCGGTCAGAGGATCCGCGCCCCGAACTCGGCGGCGAGTTCCATCGCCAGCTGCGCCTCGCGGGAGGAGAGGCCGCCGCGCCCGAGCGCGGCGAGCGTCGTGCGCTCAGGCGGCGCGGCGGCCGTGGCGCTCGAGCGCCTGCGCCGACCAGGCCGCGAGGCGGCCCTCGTACTGCGGGTGATCGGGTGCCACGCCGTTGAAGGCCCAGCTCGTCAGATCCATGAGCGCCTCGACCTGCTCGGCGGTCAGCGGCGGCCCTTCGCCGCGGTCGTGCAGCTCGCCGGCGCGCAGCGCCGCCTGGATGTGCGCCGGCATCCGCTCCTTGGGCGGCCAGGCGACGTTGAGCTTGCGGGGCTCACTCACGCAGCATGTATCGGCCGCCGGCGGCGGGGGGCTTGAGCCCTTCGGCAGAAATCACACGGATGGCCCGTAGCCCGGGAAGAAGCGGACGACCGCGCCCGTCGCCCACAGCGTGACGTAGAGCGCCCCGCCCGGGCCGATCGCGACACCCAGCGGATCCTGCTCGGCGAACCCGGTGGCGAAGACCGAGGCGGACGCGTCGTAGCCGCCGCCCGGACGCCGGCGCAGCTCGATGCGCCGCAGCTCGTGCCCGCTGTCGACGTCTGGCACGATCGAGCCGTTCTCGGCCACGAACGCCGTCAGCCCGTGCCCGCCCCAATCCGGCGAGACGGCCACGCCGCCGACGCCCGCGTGGGCGGGCAGCCGCGCGAGCGGCGCCGCCGCGCCCGAGCACGCCGGACCGCCCTGGTCGTAGCACTCGGGGAAGCCGAAGTCCGGCGCGGCGCGCGTCACGTCGCGCACGAGGTTGAGCTCGTCCGGTGGGCGGCGCGCACCGAGGTCGTCGCGCCCGTTGTCGGTGACCAGCAGCGACGCGGTGCCAGGGACGAAGGCGAGCCCGAAGGGGCCGCGCAGGCCCTTGGCCTCGATGCGCAGGTCGCTCCCATCGCCCTTGAAGGAGACCACGGTGCCCGAGGTGGCGTGGCCGCCCGCGAGCGCGTCCTGCTCGGCGCCGAGCCCCAGGTAGAGCCGGCCCTTCGGCCCGGGCGCGATCGTGCCGAGCGCGTGGCGGCCGATCGAGATGGCGGGAATGACGACCCGGCGGTGCGCGAAGCGACGCCCGTCGAACCCCGAGTAGCGGGCCACGATCCCCGTGGCCTTGCTGAGCGTCGAGGCGACGTAGAGCCGGCCGCGGAACCACGTGAGGCCCAGCGCGGTCAGCGATCCGCGGATGACGTGCACCGGTCGCGCGCCGAAGTGGGCCACGTACCAGACGCCGTCGCCGGGCTGGGCGAACGGCGCGCCCGAGGTCACCCACATGCCGCCGTGGGCGTCGAAGGTCACGTTCGACGCATACGGGATCCCGGTCGCCACGATCTGGCCGGGCGGCGGCGGTGGCGCCGGCAGCCCGCTCGCGGCGGGCGCGAACGCCACCGAGACGGCGGCGAGAACGGCGATCTGGGCGAGGCGTCGCCTCACCGGCCGACCATACCGCCCTGGCGCGGTGGTCAGGCCTGCCCCGCCGCCGTGCCGGTGTGCGAGGCCAGGAGCTCGCACAGGCGCGTGCGCGTCACGCACCGTGCGAGGGCGAACGAGTCCGCCAGCGCGTCGAGGTCGCCGTCGGAGAGGTCGCGGAAGCGCTCGGCGTACTCGGGGAGCATCGCCTGGGCGAAGAGGATGTGGCGCACGAGGTCGTCCGTCGTCGCGCGCGGATTCCACGGGTAGGGCGACCAGCCGGGGAACTCGCGCGCGATCAGCGCGTGGATCGGCTCGACCACCTCGGGGACCTCCTGGTCGGTCGAGCCCCACGAGTCGACCCCGAGGCGCGCCTTCTTCTCGATCAGCGGGCCGAAGCGCTCCATGTACGCACTGTCGGGCGCCGCGTGGACGAGTCCCTGCAGGCCGACGTCCTTGTAGGTCCAGATCGACCACCCGGCCCCATGGCGGTCGTAGATCTCGAGCTGGTCGGCGAGGATCTGGTGGCGCTGCTCGTCGCGCTCGGGGTCGCCGGTGTAGACGGGGCCGAACTCGCCGACCCAGATCGGCGTGCCGCTCTCGCGCTGGTATCTCGAGCGCTCGAGGAACGTCTCCTCGAGGAAGTCGCGGTCGATCCACTGCCCCTGGGTCTCGCCCGGATACGGCCCGCCGAACGACATCCCGGCCCGCGCGTAGTCGTGACACGCATAGACGGCGTTCTCGTAGGGCTCGGCGAACATCGAGAAGTCCGTCGAGTACGTGTTGCCGTCGACGAAGACGATGTGGCCGGAGTCGATCTCGCGGACGGCAGCCACCAGCCGGTCGTGGAACAGTCCCACGACGGCGCCGCTCGGGTCGGCGGGCTCGTTGAGCAGGTTGTAGCCCCCGATCCACGGGTCCTCGCGATAGCGCGTCGCGAACGCCTGCCACAGGTGTACGACGCGGTCCTGGAAGTGCGGGTGCTGCCAGAAGGCGGCGATGTGCGTCGGGTTGTCGGAGTGCCAGTGCTGGTTCTGGCCGCCGGGCGCCGCGTGCAGGTCGATCACGCTGTAGATGCCGTGCTCGGCGCACAGGCGCACGACGGCGTCGAGGCGCGCGAAGCCCTCCTCGCGCAGCTCGAACGGGCGCTCGTCGCGCTCGAAGTGGCGGTAGTTGACCGGGATCCGCACGCAGTTGACGCCCAGGTCGGCGAGCAGGCGCGCGTCGTCTGCCGCGAAGAAGCGCGTGAGCAGGCGATCGAAGAAGCGCGCGGCCCGGTCGGGTCCCAGCACCGCAGTCACCGAGGCCCGCATCTGGCCCTCCGTGGCCGGATGGCCGGTGATGAAGTTCTCCATGTTCATCCAGCCGCCGAGTCCGACGCCCCGCAGCACCACGCGGTTGCCCTCGCCGTCGACGATCGCCTGGCCGTCGACGTGCAGCGGCCCCTGTGTACGAAGGTCTCGCATTGTCGCTCTCGGGCCCGCCACCGACTTCTAGGGCGCGCCGTCGCGTGCCAGGAGCTGGTTCTTGTAGCGCACGTCGTCGGTGACGTCGGGCCCGAGCCAGCCGGGCGGCGCGAAGCCGTCGGCCGCCTCCTCGGAGGCGAACTCCACCTCGGCGACGACGAGGCCCGCGAGGTCGCCCGTGTAGACGTCGAGCTCGATGACGAGGCCGTCGCCCCCGTCGATCTCGTAGCGCGTCTTCTCGATCCGCAGCCCCTCGGTGAGCGGCCACAGGCGCTCGAAGCGGTCGGGCTCGATCTCGATCTCCTCCTCGACGCGCACGCGGCCGCCTCCCGACTTGACCGTGAGGTACGCGCGGCCGTCCCGGCGCCGGACGCGGACCTCGGGGCCGTCCCCGGTGACGGCCAGGTAGCCCTGCTCGATCGTGGTCGACGGCCAGCGCTCCAGGTCGGAAGGCCGCTCTGCGACGAGGAACTTGCGCTCGATCTCGATGGCGGAACCGTAGCGCCGAGGGGGTGAGCCGCACCAGGACCTGGGGCTAGCTGCACCCCGGCCGCTGCGCTACCGCCCCTGTGAAGAGGCCTGGGACCCGCATGGTCGGTACTGCCCGCCGACAAGAGACTGGCAGTCGTCACCTACTGGTCGACTCACCTCTCTCAAGGAGCCCCCCAAGTGCACACCAATACGTTCGCCGGTCGCATGGGCCGCTGGAGCGCCCAGCACCGCAAGAAGGCCATCTGGGGGTGGATCGCGTTCGTCGTGATCGCCTTCGTCGTCGGCAACGCCGCCGGCACCAAGCAGCCCACACACGACGACTACGTCGGGCAGTCCGGTCAGGCAGAGAAGCTGTTCGCCGACCACTTCGCCAAGAAGGACGGCGAGCAGGTCATCGTCCAGGCGCCCAAGGGCGGCAAGGCGACCGACGCCACCGTGCGGGCGGCCGTTGCTCAAACCATCGCCGCCGTGTCGGGCAAGCCCGGCGTGACGAACGTGCAGTCGCCCTATCAGAAGGGCAACGAGGGCCAGGTCTCCAAGGACGGCCGCTCCGTGCTCGTGAAGTTCGACCTCAAGGGCGACACGGCCAAGACCGACGAGCTCGTCAAGCCGACGATCACCGCCGTCGACAAGGTCAAGGACGCCAACCCCAAGGTCTTCGTCGGCCAGTTCGGCGGGGCAAGCGTGAACAAGGCACTCGCCACCCAGGACGCCAAGGACTCGTCCAAGGCCCTGTCGCTGTCGCTGCCGGCCACGCTGCTCATCCTCCTGATCACCTTCGGCGCGCTCGTCGCCGCCGGCGTCCCGCTGCTGCTCGGCCTCACCGCCGTGATCGGCACGCTCGGCCTCGTCGCCGGAGTCAGCCACATCATCCCGATGGACCAGACCGTCACCGAGGTCGTCCTGCTCGTCGGCCTGGCCGTGGGCGTGGACTACTCGCTCTTCTACCTGCGTCGTGAGCGTGAGGAGCGCGCCAGGGGCGCCAGCAAGCTCGAGGCCATCGAGGTCGCGGCGGCCAGCTCCGGCCGTGCGGTCCTCATCGCCGGCTCCACCGTCATGGTGGCCATGGCCGGCATGTTCTTCGCCGGCCTGAGCATCTTCACCGCCCTGGGCATCGGCGCGATCATGGTCGTCGCCGTCGCGATGATCGGCTCGGTCACCGTGCTGCCCGCCGTGCTGTCGTCGCTGGGCGATCGCGTCGAGAAGGGCCGCGTGCCCTTCCTGCACCGCCTGCGCCGCGACGAGGGCGAGGGTCGCGTCTGGGGCTGGATCCTGGGCAAGGTGCTCAAGCGCCCGGCGGTCTCGGCCGTCCTGGCCACCGTCCTGCTCGTCGTGATGGCCCTGCCGGCCCTCGGCATGCACACGGTGCTGAGCGGTACCGACGACTACTCGCGCAAGATGCCCGTCATGCAGGTCTATGACCGCATGCAGGCCAGCTTCCCCGGCGGCCAGATCCCGGCCGTCGTCAACATCGAGGCCAAGGACGTCACCACGCCCCAGATCGCCAAGGCGACCAAGGCGCTGGGCGACAAGGCGTTCGCCACGGGCAAGATGAACGGCCCGCTGAGCGTCGAGGTCAGCCACGACAGGCACGTCGCGTCGATCTCGATCCCGATGCAGGGCAACGGCACCGACACGGCCTCCTCGCAGGCGCTGGCCGCGCTGCGCGGCGGCATCGTGCAGAGCACGGTCGGCTCGGCGCCGGGCGTCGAGCGCGCCTACGTGACCGGCACCGCCGCGCTGACGAAGGACTTCAACGACCTCATGAAGCACAACGCGCCGATCGTGTTCGCCTTCGTGCTGTCGCTGGCCTTCCTGCTGCTGCTGGTGACCTTCCGCTCGATCGTCATCCCGATCAAGGCGATCGCGCTGAACCTGCTGTCGGTCGGCGCCGCCTACGGGATCCTGACCTGGATCTTCCAGGACGGTCGCTTCGAGAAGCAGCTCGGCTACCACTCCAACGGCGGCATCGCGGGCTGGCTGCCGATGTTCCTGTTCGTGATCCTCTTCGGGCTCTCGATGGACTACCACGTGTTCATCCTCAGCCGGGTCCGCGAGGCCTTCGATCGCGGCATGAAGACCGAGGACGCGGTCGCCCACGGCATCAAGGCCACGGCCGGCACCGTCACGAGCGCCGCGATCGTCATGGTCGTCGTGTTCGGGATGTTCGCCACCGAGAGCGGCATCGAGATCAAGGAGCTCGGCATCGGCCTGGCCCTGGCGATCCTCATCGACGCCACCATCGTCCGGGCGGTCCTGCTGCCCGCCACGATGAAGCTCCTGGGCAAGTGGAACTGGTACCTGCCCAGCAAGCTCAACTGGCTGCCGAAGCTCAGCCACGAGCCCACGCTGGACGTGGCACCGGCCGCCGCCTAGCCACCCGCAGCAGCTCATGGTGTGAGAGAGCCCCGCGTGCCTTGGCGCGCGGGGCTCTTCTCACGTTCGCATAGCATCGGCGCGTGCTCGTAGAGAACTTCGAGGGGGCCGACCATGATGCTCGCGAGCGCTTCCTGCGCGAGCACGCCGAGGAGCTCTACGCGGCCCTGACCGACGACTACGCCACGCCGCTGCGCCTCGACGAGCTGGTCTACCGCGCCGCCGAGCAATTCCCGGGGCTCGTTCCCACGCGCGGCGAGGTCGAGGCGGAGGCCGCTCACCTGCAGGGCGAGAAGCAGGGCGTGGAGATCGCCCAGGGGCTGCTCATCGCGCACGTGCTCGCCTCGCCGCGCGCCGGATCGCACCTCGTGTGGGCGATGCTGCGCCCGACGGCGCTGGCGCTCGAGCGCCTCGACGAGCTGCGCACCAGTGGCGAGGTCGACCTCGGCGGCGCGCACGTGCGCCGCGACGGCGTCGCGGGGATCCTCGAGCTGCGCAACCCGCGCCACCTCAACGCCGAGGACGCCACCACCCTGGCCGCGACCGAGGCCGCGGTCGACCTGGTCCTTCTCGATCCCGAGATCGAGGTGGGCGTCTTCCGCGGCGGGGTCGTCGACCACCCGCGCTACGCCGGGCGGCGCATCTTCGGCGCCGGGATCAACCTCACGCACCTCTATCGCGGCCTGGTCCCGTTCCTCTTCTACTTCGTCCGCGACATGGGCTACGTCAACAAGCTCTACCGCGGGCTCTCGGCGCCCGAGTGGCAGCCCGGCGAGCTGCAGGACAGCACCGAGAAGCTCTGGATCGCCGCCGCCGAGACCTACGCGATCGGCGGCGCGTGCCAGCTGCTGCACGTCATGGATCACGTGATCGCCGAGCGCGGCTGCCGCCTCTACCTGCCGGCGCGCAAGGAGGGGATCATCCCCGGCGCCTCCAACATGCGCCTGGCGCGCGCGGTCGGCGACCGCATCGCCCGCCAGGCCATCCTCTCCGGGCGCGAGTTCGAGGCGGGCGCCCCCGACGGCGACCTGCTGTGCGACGAGGTCGTCGAGCCCGGCGAGATGGACGCCGCCGTGGCGCGGCGCGTCGAGCTGCTCACGAGCTCGGGCCTCGTCAACGCCGCCGCCAACCGGCGCATGATGCGCGTCGCCGTCGAGCCCCTCGACGTCTTCCGGGCCTACATGGCGCTGTACGCGCGCGAGCAGGCCTTCTGCCACTTCAGCCCTGCCCTCGTCGCCAACCTCGAGCGCCACTGGGATGCCCGCAACCGCCGCCTCTGACCTCGAGCGCGCGCCACGCGAGCACCTGCGCGCGCTTCAGCTCGAGCGCCTGCGCGGGCTCGTCGCGCGCCTGCTCGACGCCGTCCCGCTCACGCGCGAGCGCCTGCACGCCGCCGGCGTGCGCTCGGCCGAGGACATCCGCAGCCTCGACGACCTGCGCCGGCTGCCGTTCTCCATGAAGTCCGACCTGCGCGAGCACTACCCCTTCGGCCTGCTGGCGGTGCCGCGCGAGGAGCTCGTGCGCGTGCACGCCTCCAGCGGCACGGGCGGCAAGGCCACCGTCGTCGGCTACACCCTGGGCGACCTCGACACCTGGACCGACGTGATGGCGCGCTGCCTGGCCACGGCCGGGGTCCGCCGCGGGATGCTCGTGCACAACGCCAACGGCTACGGGCTCTTCACCGGCGGGCTCGGCTTCCACCAAGGGGCCGAGCGGCTGGGCGCGACGGTCGTGCCGGTCTCGGGCGGCTTCACCGACCGCCAGGTCACGCTCCTGCGCGACCTGCGCGCCCAGGTCCTCTTCGCCACCCCGTCCTACGCGCTGCACATCGGCCACGCGCTGGCCGATCACGGTCTCGGGCCCGATGACCTCGCGCTCGAGGTCGGCGTCTTCGGAGGCGAGCCGTGGACCCCGGCCATGGGCGCGGCGATCGAGGGCGCGCTCGGCCTGGAGGCCGTGAACATGTACGGCCTCTCGGAGATCATCGGACCCGGCGTGGCGGTCCAGTGCCGCGAGGTGCGCGAGGGCTCGCACGTCAACGAGGACCACTTCCTCGCCGAGGTCGTCGATCCCGAGACCGGCGAGCCGGTCGCCGAGGGCGCCGAGGGCGAGCTCGTCTTCAGCACGCTGACCAAGGAGGCGCTGCCGCTGCTGCGCTACCGCACGGGCGACATCGCCTCGCTGGACCCCGCTCCGTGCGCGTGCGGGCGCACGCTGGCGCGCATGGGCGCCGTGCGCGGACGGCGCGACGAGATGCTCATCGTGCGCGGCGTCAACCTCTACCCGTCCGAGGTCGAGCACGCCCTGCTGCACGTGGAGGGCGTCGCGCCGCACTACCAGCTCGTGCTCGAGCGCCCGGACGCCCTCGACGAGCTGACGGTCCGCTGCGAGCCGGTCGACGCGGGCATCGACGCGCGAGGCTCTGCGCGCCCGGATCGCCCACGCGCTGCGCGAGCGCACGGGGATCGGGATCGCCGTCGAGCTGCTCGCGCCCGGCGGCGTCCCGCGCAGCGAGGGCAAGGCGGTACGACTCGTCGACCGGCGCCCGCGCTGACGCTTTCGCATATTTTCGTGGCCATTAGCGACCAGTTTTCTGGCGCGCTTGCGTTCTGGTGCGTAGGTACGCAACCATGGCCCCCCGCAGGCAGGAGGAGGAAGCAAGGATGCTTCAGTGGACATCCGCATCGGAGCGACGCTTCACGCGCCTCGGCGCGCTGAACGACGCGCGCGTGCTCGTGGCCAATCCGTACCACGGGGCGCGGCGCGCGGTGCGTGCCGTGCTCGAGCCGCTCGGCTGCGTCGTGATCGAGGCCGGAGCGCCCGGCCGAGGTCCTCGAGGCCGCGCGCCGCCGGCGCCCGCACGTGCTGCTGCTCGACGCCGCGATGGAGCGTGAGGCGGGCTCGTCGATCGTGGGCGAGATCAAGTCCGATCCCGAGCTCTTCGCGATCGCGGTCGTCCTCGTGGGCGCGCACGGCGACGCGGGCGACGCGCTGGCGGCCGTGGAGCGCGGCGCCCACGACGTGCTCTCCGACGACGCCGACGCGTTCGAGCTCGCCGCGCGCGTGCGCGCCGCCCGGCGCGGCAGCGACATGCAGGAGCTCCTGCTCACGCGCGAGCGCGAGCTCGAGCGCCTGGCCTACTACGACGAGCTCACCGGCCTGCCCAACCGCCGCTCGGTGCTGCGCCAGCTCGAGGCGCACATCAGCCGCGGGCGCCGCCACGGCCACGCCCTCGGGCTGCTGATGGTCGACGCCGATCACTTCAAGGCGGTCAACGACCGCTACGGCCACGCCGCGGGCGACGCCACGCTGCGCGCTCTGGCCGACCGCCTGCGCGAGCGCCTGCGCACGGAGGACGTGGCGGGCCGTTTCGGCGGCGAGGAGTTCGTCATCGGGCTGCCGGACGCCGACCCAGAGGGCGCCGCGGCGGTGGCCGAGGCCGTCCGTGCGGCGGTCGCCGCGCGCCCGCTGACGATCGCCGGGCGCGAGCTGATGCTGACCGTCAGCGTCGGCTGGGCCACCTGGGAGGACGACGACCTCGGACAGCTGCTCGCCCGCGCCGACGGCGCCCTCTACGAGGCAAAGGCCGCCGGGCGCGACTGCGTGCGTCCGCGCGCGGACATCCGACCATGACGTGAGGGCCGCAGGCTCCGTTGGGGGGACATGTCTCTCTCCTCCCGCACCCTCCTCACGACCGCCGCCCTCGCCGCGGCGGTCCTCGCGCCCTCCGCCGCGAACGCCGCCGAGGGCTTCACCGCCGTCACCTCCCGCGGTGACGTCGTCCAGCTGCACAGCGACACCGGTCCCGGGCTGACCGGAGTCCACAAGGTCACGGGCCTCGCCGCCGGCGAGAGCGTCGTCGGCCTCGACCGCGCGCCGACGGGCGCGCTGCTCGGCCTCACCTCGGCCGGCAACATCGTCTCCGTCGACCGCGACACCGGCAAGGCGACGGCGAAGTTCCCCGCCCCCGTCACGACCGCCGTCGCCGCCGATGCCCCGGTGACCTTCGCGGTCGCGCCTGACGGCGCGAGCGCGCGCATCATCACCCCCGGGCGCGACGTCGTCGTCAACCTCGCCACGGGTGCCGTCACGAACGGCCCCGGCCTGACCTTCGCCGCCGGCGACCCGCGCGCCGGCGCCCAGGCGGCGCCGTCGTTCGACTACGCCGCCGACGGCCGCCTGATCGGCATCGACCGTGGCCAGAACGTCTATGCCGTGCAGACGGCGGCGGGCGCCGCGACGCTGCAGACGCTCGCGCCGGTGCCCTTCCCGACGATCGAGCCCCTGCGCTCGACAGTCGCCTCCGACGGCTCGGTGTGGACCGCGTCGAACCTCAGCGCCAAGCCCGATCGCGCCCAGCAGTCGCGCTTCGTCCGCTTCGACCCGGCCACGGGCCAGGTCCGCGCCGAGAGCGCCGTCCTCATGGAGCGCCTGGACGCGCTCACCGCTGACGGCCCCGTGGCCGACGACAAGACGGCGCCCAAGGCGACCATGTCCGGCAAGGTCCTCCGGCGCAAGGTCAGCAAGCGCGGCTACGCGTACTGGACCGGCCTGAACGTCAAGACGAACGAGGGCGGCCAGACCCTGGCCTCCATCCGGCTGAACGGGAAGGTCGCCGGCATGGCTCTCGCGACCCTGGACAGCGCAGGCACGGCCCACCTGCAGTTCGGCGACAGCAGGAAGCTCGGCGCCGCCCTGCGCCAGGCCGCCGCGGCGCACCGCCGCGTCGTCGTCCACGTGACCGTGAACGACTGGGCCCGCAACAAGCACATCTACGACCTGGCCGTGCGGCTCTCGCTGTAGCCGACGCGACCTCTGCAGGACCTCTGGGGCCCGGCGCGTGCGCCGGGCCCCGGGCGTGCGCGTCGCTACAGTCGATGGGGCACATGGCGAAGAAGGTTTGGGTACTGGACACGGAGACGAAGGGCACCGGCGCGAACGTCGTGCCCCTCGACAGCACGCTGCGCAGGGCGGACGCCCCCGCCGAGCCGCTCTACGTACCGCCCAAGCGCGCGCCGCGTCCCCCGGAGCCCGTCGCGCCGCGGCCGCCGCGCGCCTACAAGCTCGTCGACGTCGCCTCCGGCGAGGTCCTGGCGCAGGACGTCGACACGCGCGCCGCGATCCGCGTCCTCGAGGGGCTGGGCAGCGTCGTCGACGTGCGCATCTACGTCTGGGACGACGCGACCGAGCACTGGGTCCTGCTCACGCTGGGCGAGCAGAAGGCCCTATGGGGCTACCGCGGCAAGCTCGGCGCGGAGCCGGCATCGCGCTAGCGCTCCGGCCCGGCTGGCAAGCTTGTCCGTGATGGGGCTGCGGTCCGCGCGCGACATGGCCGTCGATCTGGGGACCGCCAACACGGTCGTCCATGTGCACGGGCGCGGCATCGTGCTCTCCGAGCCGTCGGTCGTGGCCATCGACGAGCGCACGGGCGAGGTCGTCGCCGTTGGGGCCGACGCCCAGCGGATGATCGGGCGCACGCCGGCCCAGATCTCGGCCACCCGGCCGCTGCGCCATGGCGTGATCGCCGACTTCGAGGTGACCGAGCAGATGCTGCGCCACTTCATGCGCAAGGTCCTCGACAACCGGCGCGCGCACCCGCGCCTGGTCGTCTGCGCCCCATCGGGCATCACCGAGGTCGAGCGGCGCGCGGTCGAGGAGGCGGCCCTCTCGGCCGGCGCCCGGCGCGTGCAGCTCATCGAGGAGCCGATCGCCGCCGCCATCGGCGCCGGCGTGGCCATCGGCGAGCCGGTCGGGCCGCATGGTCATCGACGTCGGCGGCGGCACCAGCGAGGTGGCGGTGATCTCCATGGGCGCCATCGTCCTGTCGCGCTCGGTGCGCGTCGGCGGCTACGACCTCGACGAGGCGATCGGCGCCTACATCCGCGGCGCGCTCGTCACGGCGATCGGCTCGCAGAGCGCCGAGGCGATCAAGCTCGCCATCGGCTCCGCGGCCCCGCTCGAGTCCGAGCTGACCACCGCGGTCCGCGGCCGCGACCTCGTGTCCGGCCTCCCGCGCGAGCTCGAGCTCAACAGCGCGGAGATCCGCGGCGCCCTCGAGAGCCCGCTCTCGGAGATCCTGGCCGCCGTCCAGGCCACGCTCGAGGAGACGCCGCCCGAGCTCGCGGGCGACATCGCCCGCGACGGCATCCTGCTGGCCGGCGGCGGCGCGCTGCTGCGGGGCTTCTCCGAGCGCGTCGAGACGGAGACCGAGATCCGCGCCTACATGGCCGAGTCGCCGCTGACGTGCGTGGCCGCCGGCGCGGGCCAGGCGCTCGAGGAGCCCGAGGTGCTCTGGCGCGCGCCGTCGCGGCGCCGGCGCTAGAGGCGGCGCTGCTCAGCCGGCCAGCAGGGGCGAGGGCGGGATCCGCGTGTGGCCGCTGACCCCGTCGACGAGCATCGCCACCTCGTCCTTGAAGCACCACACCCACTCCTCGCCCGGCTCGAGCGAGCGGATGAGCGCGTGGTCGTCCGCCGCCGCGTGCTTGGACGCATGCTGGTTGGGCGAGTCGTCGCAGCAGCCGACGTGGCCGCAGTTCAGGCAGATGCGCAGGTGAAGCCATTTGCTCCCGTCGCGCAGGCAGTCCTCGCAGCCGGCCACCTCGGCGGGCAGCTGGGTGACCGTGATCGTGTCCAGGTGAGTACAGGTCGCCATGAGGCGATGGTGGCAGGTCAGCGCACCGTGCCCTCGATCGGCAGCCACACGTGGAAGGTCGTGCCGTCCGTCCCGGTGTCGAAGCCGAGCGTGCCGCTGTGGTGCTCCTCGACGATCTGGCGCGCGGTGTCGAGGCCCAGACCGGTCCCCTGTCCCACCGGCTTGGTGGTGAAGAAGGGGTCGAGCACGTGCGACTGGGCCTCGGCCGGGATGCCGGGGCCGTCGTCGGCGACGTCGACGAGCACGCATGGGCCGTCGCGCCTCGTCGCGATGGTCAGGGTGCCGTTCTCGCCCAGCGCGTCGATGGCGTTGTCGATGAGGTTGGTCCACACCTGGTTGAGCTCCGAGCCGCGCACGGTCAGGTGCGGCAGCGCGCGGTCGTAGTCGCGCACGACGTCGATCGAGGTGTGCTTGAGCTTGTGGCCGAGGACGACGAGCGTCGTCTCGAGGCCCTCGTGGACGTCGACCTCGACCAACGCCCCGCGGTCCATGTAGGCGTAGGACTTGATCGCGGTCACCAGGTCGCCCATCCGCGAGGCCGAGTCGTGCAGATCGGCGGCCAGGCTGCGCGCGGTCAGCGACGCGGCCACCCAGCGCAGCGCGGCGCCGGTCGCGGGACCGGCGAGCGCCGCCACTTCGGCCAGCCAGGCCTCGTCGACGCCGGCGACCGCCAGCGGCTCGGCGAGGCGCCAAGGCTCGGGAACGCCGAGGTCCTCGAGGCGTTCGAGCATCGCCTCCTCCGCATCGGCCGCGTCGAGCCCCTCGAGCTTCGTGCGCTTCTTGGCTCGCACGAGCGCCTCGTGTTGCAGGGCGACGAGGCCCTCGGCGTCGGTGCGCTCGACGCCGGCCTCCACGAACTCTCCGAGCGTCGCGCCGATGACGTCGAGCGCGTCGGCCATGTCCGACGCGGCGCGCTTGACCGCGGCGGCCGGGTTGTTGAGCTCGTGGGCGAGCCCCGCGGCCATGGTCCCCAGCGACTCCAGGCGCTCGCGGTTCTGCTCGGCGCCGGCGAGGCGCGACATCACCGGCTTCATCTGCCCCATGACGCGGTCGTGCACCGCCGGATGCGCGAGCGCCAGCCGGCGGAAGTCGTCGGCGGGGATGAGCGCGACCTCGCACGGGACGATGGCCGACATGCGCACGGCGAGCGGCCCGCGCGTGAGGACGGCGATGGCGCCGACCCACGTCGGCGCGACCTGGCGCCCGACGGGCTCGGTGCGGCCGTCGTTGACGATCACGGTCTGTGCCTCGCCCACGAGCAGGCAGGAGAGGCCGAGCACGTCGACGCCCTGCTCGGCCAGCAGCTCGCCGGGCTCGAAGTGCTTGCGCTCGGCCACCGCCGCCCACTCGGCCAGCTGGGCGTCGTCGAGGTCGTCGAACAGGTCGACCGGGCGCAGGTCGGCGACGGAGATCCCGGCCGTCGTGCTCATGCCTGGGCGAGGTACTCGTGGATGAGCGAGACCGCCATCGACCCCTCCCCGACCGCGCTGGCCACGCGCTTGATGGAGCGGGCACGCACGTCGCCGGCGACGAAGACGCCCGGCACGCTGGTCTCCAGCGGGTACGGGTCGCGGCCCAGCGGCCAGCCGGCGGCCTTGACGTCGGCGCCGGCGAGGATGAAGCCGCGCTCGTCGCGGGCCACGACGCCCTCGAGCCAGTCGGTGCGCGGCGCGGCGCCGATGAAGACGAAGACCGCGTCGACGTCCTCGACGGCTTCGGCGCCGTCGGGCCCGGCCATCCGCAGCGTCCGCACGCGGCCGTCGTCGCCCTCGGCGCCGACCGCCCGCCAGCCGGTGCGAACGTCGACGTTGGGCAGGGCCGCGATCTGCTGGACGAGGTAGTGCGACATCGACTTGGCCAGGGAGTTCGCCCGCACGAGCATGATGACCCGGCCCGCGTACTTGCTGAAGTAGACGGCCGCCTGGCCGGCCGAGTTCGCCCCGCCGATGACGACGACGGTCTGGTCCTCGCAGGCGCGCGCCTCGGTCATCGCGGCGCCGTAGTAGATCCCGGACCCGGTGAAGCGCTCGAAGCCGGGCGCGTCGAGCTGGTTGTAGGAGATGCCCGAGGCCACGAGCACGCAGCTCGCGCTCAGGCCACCGCCGCCCGACAGCATCACCTGGCGCCCGGTGCCCTGGACGTCGAGCGCGACGGCGTCCTGGACGCTGAGCAGCTCGGCCCCCAGGCGCCGCGCCTGGGTGGTCGCCCGGCTGGCGAGCTCGGAGCCGCTCAGGCCGGCGGGGAAGCCGAGGTAGTTCTCGATCCGGCTGGACTGCCCGGCCTGCCCGCCGGGCGCCTCGCGCTCGACCATCACGGTGCGCAGGCCTTCCGAGGCGCCGTAGACCGCGGCCGCCAGCCCCGCCGGGCCCCCGCCGACGATGACGAGGTCGTAGTGGTCGCCGGCCGGGGCGACCGCGACGCCGAGGCGCTCGGCGAGCTCGAGGATCGTCGGGCGCTCGAGCACGGTGCCGTCCTCGAGCAGCGCCACCGGGAGCCCGGTCTCGTCCACCCCTGCCACGGTCAGCAGCTCGCGGCTCTCGCCGTCGCGCTCGACGTCCAGCCAGCGCCCCGGCACGCGGTTGCGCGCGAGGAAGTCGCGCAGCTCGTGGGTCTCGCGCGAGAAGCGGTGCCCGATGAGGCGCACGCCGCCGGACTCGAGCGCCGCGCCCGCGTCCCAGGTGGTCAGCAGGTCCTCGACGACGGGGAAGAGCTGCTCCTCGGGCGGGTCCCATGGCTTGAGCAGGTAGTAGTCGAGCGCGACCTCGTTGATGGCCTGGATCGCGGCCTCGGTGTCGGCGTAGGCGGTGAGCAGCACCCGCTTGGCGCCGGGCACGATCTGGCGGGCCTGCACGAGGAAGTCGGTGCCCGACATGCCGGGCATGCGCTGGTCGGCCACCAGCAGCGCGACCTGGTCGCCGCGCGCGACGAGGTCGCGCAGGACGTCGAGCCCCTCCTGCCCCGAGGCCGAGCGCAGGATCCGATAGCCCTCGCCGAAGCGCCGGCGCAGGTCGCGGGCGACGGCCGCGAGCACGGCGGGCTCGTCGTCGACCGCGAGGATCGCGGGACGCCGCCGACGCTCACCGTTGTCCGTGCCAGCCACCGGCCGCGAACGCTACTGATCGGCGATCGTCGCCTCGACGCGCGGCAGGCTGCGCACGGACGGGACGGCGAGGAAGCACAGCGCGCAGGCCATGCCGACCGCACTCATCGCCAGCAGCGTCTCCTGCGTGCCCACCGACGCGGCGACCGGGCCGACGACCGCCGTGCCGACGGGCATGAGGATCGTGCTGGCCAGGTAGTCGAAGGAGCTCACGCGCGAGAGCGCCTCGCCCGGGATGTGCTCCTGCAGCGACACCTCCCAGAGCGTGAAGAAGGCGGTCACGCCGATCCCGGCCACGAACTGCAGCGCGCACGTCAACACGAGCTCCGCGCCGGCGCCGTAGACCGCGGCCTGGCTCGAGGCGAGGATGAGCGCGATGCCGCCGGTCAGCAGCGCGTGGGGCGGGCGGATGCGCAGCAGCAACAGGTCGCCCAGGACGCAGCCCAGCCCGAAGGCGACGACCACCGCCGCCCATGCGCCCGGGCCGCCGAGGCGCTCGGCGATCGAGACCGGGCCCAGCACGTAGACGGCGGGCAGCACGATCCCCGCGTACGCGCACATCGCCCCGAGGCCGGCGAGCACCCACGAGCGCGAGCGGACCTCGTGCCAGCCGGCCATGACCGCGTCCAGGAAGGCCGGCGGCGCGTCCTCGATCCCCTCGACCGCCACCGCCGGGCGCAGGCGCAGCAGGCAGGCCACGCTGACGGCGAAGGAGCACGCGTCGAAGAGCATCGCCGCCCCGGCGCCGCTGGTGGCGACGAGCACGCCGGCGATCGCCGGCCCCGCGATGTTCGAGACCGAGAAGCTCAGCCCGCGCAGCGCGTTGGCCGGTTGCAGCTGGCCGGCGTGCGAGACCGTCTGCGGCAGCAGGCCGGTGAAGGCCGGCTGGAAGAAGGCGTCGGCCGTTCCGTAGAGCGCGGCCAGGATCCCGAGCGTGAGCGGGCTGGCGGCGTCGGCCACGAGCAGCACGCCGCCGACGCCCTGCACGATCAGGCGCGCGACGTCGGAGGCGATGAGCACGCGACGGCGATCGCCACGGTCGGAGATGACCCCGCCGGCGAGCGCGAAGACGAGGAAGGGCACGAGCTGCGCGGTGACCACGAGCCCGACCGCCTCGATGCTGCCGCCGGCCTCCAGGACGGCGAAGGGCAGCGCCACGAGCATGACGCGATCGCCGACGAGCGAGAGCACCTGGCCCGCGAAGAGCAGCCGGAACTGCGCCTCGGTACGCAGCACCTCCGGGACGAGCGCGCCAATCCTCCCCATCGCGCTCGACCCTATGGGACGCCCCGCGATGGAGATCGCCTGGCTGCAGCCTGCCGCCGCAGCGGGCGATCAGCGCGTACCGAGTTGTCGTCTGCGCCCCGCAGGCGGTATCTCATGCGCCATCGCCGTCGCAACCCACACGCCCGCACGCAACGTCCGGCGCAGGATCACGGGATGGGACGTGGCGACGCTCGTCGCGGCCAACGCGGTCGTGGTCGTGGGGCTGTGGTGGCGCCAGGGCGGTATCCGCGAGGTCCACGACCTCGCCGCGCTGCTGACGAGCCTCGGGCGCGTCACGGGCCTGCTCGGCGCCTACCTGGCGTTGGTCGAGCTCCTGCTGCTGGCGCGCATCCCCGTCCTCGACGCAGTGGGGATCGAGCGCATGGCGGTGTGGCACCGGCGCAACGGGGTCGCGTGCCTGGCGCTGCTCGTCGCCCACACGGTGCTCATCACGGCCGGCTACGCGCTGGACGACGGCGTCTCGCTGACGCGCGAGACCGGCGACCTGCTCACGCGCTACTCGGGTGTCCTGCTGGCCACCATCGGGCTCGGGCTGCTGGTGGTCGTCGTCGTCAGCTCGGTGGTGGCGGTCCGCCGCCGGCTTTCCTACCGCGTGTGGCACGCGCTGCACGTCTCGGCCTACCTCGCGATCGCACTGGCCTTCAGCCATCAGCTCGCCACCGGCCGCGAGTTCCAGGGCCAGCCGGTCGCGCGCGCGTACTGGTGGGCGCTCTACGCGGTCGCGCTGGGAGCGCTCGTCGGGCTGCGGCTGGTGCTCCCGTTCGCACGCTCGCTACGCCACCGGCTGCGGATCGAGCGCGTGATCCCCGAGGCGCCGGGGATCGTCTCGCTGGAGATCGGCGGCGTGGGCCTCGAGCGTCTCCCGGTCCGGGCGGGCCAGTCGCTGCACTGGCGCTTCCTGGCGCGCGGGCACTGGTGGGAGACGCACCCGTTCTCGCTGTCGGCCGCGCCCGACGGTCGGCGACTGCGCATCACCGTCAAGGACGTCGGCGACTACACGCGCCGGCTGGCGTCGGTGCCGGTCGGGACTCGCGTGATCATCGAGGGGCCGTCGGGCGGGCTGACGAGCGCCGCGCGCCGCCATCCGCGGGTGGCCCTGATCGCGGGCGGGGTGGGCATCTCGCCGATCCGCGCGCTGCTCGAGGACACGCCGGGTGAGCCGGGCGCCATCGCCGTCATCTACCGCGCGGCCAGCGAGGACGACGTCCTCTTCCGCGCCGAGCTCGACGAGCTCGCACAGCGGCGCGGCGCCGAGCTGCACTACGTGCTGGGCGAGCGCCGGGGCGACGAGCTGCTGTCGGCCGAGCACCTGCAGGCGCTGGTGCCCGACATCGCCGGCCGCGACGTCTACGTCTGCGGGCCGCCGCGGATGACCGAAGCCACGCGCGCGAGCCTGCGCCGCGCCGGCGTCTCCGCGCGGCACATCATCAGCGAGGGGTTCGGCTGGTGAACGGGCGGCTCGTGGCGCGGCGCGCGGTGCCCGCCGCGGTGGCGACGGCGGCAGTCGTCGCGCTGCTGGCCAACGTCCGCGCACGGCCGCCGTCGATCGCGGCGCCGGGCGGCACGGGCCAGGTGCCGCCGCTCACCACCACGCCCGCCGAGCGGCAGGTGCGGCGTGTGAGCAGCCGGCGGCCGACCCGCAAGGGGCCGGTGCGCACCGCCACCGAGACGGCGACCACGCCGTTCTCGATCATCCAGCTCCGTGTGACGCTGACCGGCGGCGAGCTGACCCGCGTGGAGACCCTCGAGCTGAGCGGCGACAACGCGCGCACCGAGGCGATCAACGCCCGGGCTGAGCCGATCCTGCGCGAGGAGGCGCTGAAGGCGGGCCTCAGCGGCGACGTCGACGTCGTCAGCGGGGCGACCTACACGAGCCGCAGCTATCGCAAGTCGCTGCAGGCGGCCATCGACCAGGCCCGGGCGCATGGCTGACGGGCACCACATCGTCCGAGAGGTGATGGGGATCCCCGTCGGGATCGACGTCCGCGACGACGGCGTCGACCCGGAGGCGCTCGACCGCGCGTTCGACTGGTTGCACTGGGTGGACGGCACCTTCAGCACCTACCGCGCCGAGAGCGAGATCAGCCGGCTCGACGCGGGCACCCTCGCGCCCGAGGACGCCGCGCCCGAGGTCCGCGCGGTGCTCGCGCGCTGCCAGGCGCTGCGCGAGCGCACCGGCGGCTGCTTCGACGTCCGCGCCCGCGGCGCGCTCGACCCGTCGGCCTTCGTGAAGGGGTGGGCGGTCGAGACCGCGGCTTCGATGCTCGTCGGCGACGGCGCGCGCAACCTGTGCGTCCACGCCGGCGGCGACGTCCGCGTGCGCGGCGAGCGCGCGCCGGGCCGGCCGTGGCGCGTCGGGATCCAGCACCCCTACCGGCGCGACCGCACCGCCGCCGTCCTGCACGCGCGCGACCTCGCGGTCGCCACCTCGGGCGCCTACGAGCGCGGCGCGCACATCGTCGACCCGCGGACCGGCGAGGCGCCCGAGGGCGTGTTGTCGGTCACCGTCCTCGGGCCCGACCTGGGCACCGCCGACGCCTATGCCACGGCTGCCTTCGCCATGGGCGTCGACGGCCCGGCGTGGACCGCCGGGCTCGGCGACTACGAGGCGCTGACGATCCTCTCCGACGGGCGCGTGCTCAGCACCCGCGGCGTGCCCGACGTCGAGTAGATGTCCTTGCGGGCGATGCGCCCGTCGGCCGCGATCGGGAAGACGTCGACGCCGTCCCACTCGAGCTCGCGCCCGTCGTCGGGGTGCGTCGCGCGCGCCGTCCACTCGCTCACGGCGAAGTCGTCGCCGACGCGCAGCGCCCGGCGCTCGAAGCGCAGGGTCGGCCAGCGCGCGAAGATCGCCCCGACGTGGTCGCGGACCGCCGCCGCGCCGTCGACCCGTTCCCCTGCCGTGTGATTGTGGAAGACGATGTCGTCGGCGTGCATCGACGCGATCGCGTCGAGGTCCTGGCCGTTCCACGCGGCGTCGTAGCGGTCGATCAGCGCGGCGATGTCCATGGCGGCCGCCCCTCAGGCGCGCTTGGCGTAGTTGCTGGCGCCGAACCAATCCACGACGATCGCGGGCTCGTCGCCCACCACCCACGCGTCGTGGCCGGACGGCAGCGAGGTGATGTCGCCCGGCTCGGCGACGAACTCGGTGCCGTCGTCCATGCGGATGGCCAGCCGCCCGGCCACGTGGTACTGGAAGTGCGGCGCCTCGCAGCTCTCGGTGTTGGCGAGCGGCTTGACGTCGTTGGACCAGCGCCACCCCGGCTCGAACACGAGCCGTCCGACCTCTCCACCGCCGATCTGCAGGATCTCCGCGTGGCCGTTGGGGAACTCGCGCGTCTCCTCGGGCGCACCGA
Organism: uncultured Actinomycetes bacterium; assembly: GCA_963807305.1. Lineage (GTDB taxonomy): Bacteria > Actinomycetota > Thermoleophilia > Solirubrobacterales > Solirubrobacteraceae > JAOPZW01. The sequence goes on along the minus strand of CAWEBN010000005.1, from coordinate 655,338 downwards.
AGCTCTTGTGCTCGGTCTGCTGCATGGCTCGCCTCCTTCGGCGGGTGGATTGGCACGACCTTACCTACTAGTAGGTAGGATGACAAGTGACCCAGACTTCCGCCTGTGTGAGGATGGTCCGACGCGAATGCCGGCCAAGCGCAACAGCACCGAGACGAACGACACCGCCGCCCGCATCCTCGACATCGGCGAGCGCCTCGTGCAGGTCCGCGGCTTCAACGGCTTCAGCTACGCCGACGTCGCCGCCGAGCTCGACATGACCACGGCGGCCCTGCACTACCACTTCCCCGGCAAGGCCGAGCTCGGACGAGCGCTGATCGAGCGCTACACGGAGCGCTTCGCCGCCGCCCTGGCCGACATCGACGTGAACATCGCCGACGCGCCCGCGAAGCTCGACGCCTACGCCGGTCTCTACGCCGACGTAATGCGCGGCCGGCGTATGTGCCTGTGCGGCATGCTCGCCGCCGAGTACCAGACGCTGCCCGACCCGATGCGCGCCGCGGTGATCGCCTTCATCGACGCCAACGAGGCGTGGGTCGAGAAGGTCCTCTCCGACGGCCGGCGCGCGGGCACCATCGCCGTGACCGGCAACGCGGCCGACGCGGCGCGCCTCATCGTCAGCGGGCTCGAGGGAGCGATGCTCGTCGCGCGCCCGTACGGCGATGTCGGGCGCTTCGACACCGCCGCCGCGGGGCTGCTGGCGAGCGTCGGCGCGCCACAGCCGGCGCGCCCGTGATCCGCTGAGCAGCTGTCCTGCCCAGCGGTTGCAGTGCGACCGCAGGGCAGGACGGCCGGCGCCGCCCCTCCGGCAGGCCACGGCAGACCGCGTCCCAGTCGGCCGACGTGCGCCGCAGCCCGTGCAAGCAGACGACCGCGGCGGACGACGTGGTCATCGCGGCGCCCGGCAACGCACGGTCGTGTCTTCTCGCGCAGGAGAATTCGCGCGCCCGGCCAACGGCCTCAGTGGTCGCCGCTGCCGATGCCGAGGTGGTCCGGGGTCTCGGCGTACGCGCGCTCCATCGCGTCGGGATAGGCCGCGCGCACGGCGACGTCGAGGCGCGCGAGATGGTCGTCGAGCGGGGCGCGCCGCGCCGGGGGAGCCTGCTCGGCCAGGCCGAGGAGCAGCGCGCGCAGACGACGGGCGATCTGCGGCGTGTCGACGCCGTAGTGGCGGATCTCGGTGAGCGAGAGGTCGAGCACGTCCGCCCAGACCATGTTGGGATAGACCACCCGCAGGGCGCCGTCCTCGCCGGTGATGCGCCCGCGCTCGAGGTCGCGCGCGGCGAACTCCAGGAGCAGCGCGTCGATGCCGTCGAGCGCCTGGACCGCCGTCGTCGGATCGTTGACCGCGGGTGACAGGGCGCGCAGCGCGATGTCCACGATGGCCCGCAGGGCGAAGGCCGGGTCCTGCGTGAACGTGCGTTCTTCCGCCAGGATCACGCCCTTGCGCAACTCCGCACGGTCCACGCCTTGCGCGCGCCCGCGGATGGCGAACAGGTCGGCGCCCGTGGGCACGTAGCCACCGATGCCGAAGCGGACCTCGATCACGGCTCCGGCCGCCGTCGCCGCCCGTACGAGGCGCGCGCGATCGAGCGCCGACACCACGCCGGGCCGGCCCTCGTGGCAGACCATGGTCGTGACCGGGGCGTATTCGGCGACCGCCGGCGGCGGCGCGTCGCGCAGCGCGAAGGGATAGGCGTCGCGGATCGCCCTCGCGGCCTCATCGACGATCTGCCCCACGATGCGCCGCGGGCGCAGCAGGTCGAGCAGGCGCCCGACGAGCCCGTAGAAGGCGAGCACCGCTCCGACGAGCAGGGCGAGGGCCACGGTGATGGCCACGCTCGGGACGACGGTCGCGCCGTCGCGGCCGATGCTGCCCAGCGAGACGAGCGAGAACATCGCCGGCGCGATGAAGGCGCCGAGCGCGTGCTTGACGATCGGGTCCCGACGGAAGCGTGAGACGAGGCGCGGGGTGTACTGGCTCGCGCCGAACTGCACCACGACGACGGCGATCGACACCACCAGCCCGGTGAACGCGATCATCCCGCCCGCCACCGCGGAGTAGAACGTGCGCGCGGTGTCGTTCGCGAAGTTCAGCGAGAGGACGTCGCGCGAGCCCTCGATGCGCGGGAGGATCTCCGCCAGGGCGAGCGCGGTGGCCATATAGAGGGTCGGGATGACGAAGAGGCTGCCGGCGACCCACTCGCGCAGGAGGAACCGGGTGCGCCAGCTGGCCGAGCGCTCGCTCGCCGACAGCTGGTCGAGCGGGACGGCATTCGCGCTGGCGAGAACACCGGCCGCGGGGTCGAGCGCGGCCTGGCGCTCGCCCGCGCTCATGGCGTGGCCGGCGCCTCGGCGGGAAGCGCCCCTGCCTCGACGACGCCGGCGGCGGCGCGCTTCTCGGCAGCGATCCGCCGCATGCGCAGTCCGTGCAGCGGCCCCGCCAGGGTCGACAGCGCGCCGGCGCCCACGAGCGCGGCGGCGGTGGACGATCGCATGTGCCCCTCGCGGACGGCGAGCGTCGTGATCGCCACCACGAGGGGCAGCTGCGTGGAGCTGAAGAGCGCGAGCGCGAATCGGTCCTCCCGGAGCGGCAGGACGCCGCGGTAGAGCAGCAGCGCCGGCGTTCCGCGGACGACGAGGAACAGCACGAAGAAGAGCAGTAGCTTCGCAACGCTGGACACGCTCGAGAACAGCGCGTCGACGTCGAGGCGCAACCCGCTCACCACAAAGAAGAACGGCACAAAGAACCCGAACGCCACCGCGTTGAGCTTCGAGTCGAACACCTCGACCTCCGACTTCTGGAGCACCTGCCTGGTGATCAGGCCGGCGGCGAACCCGCCGAGCAGGAGGTCGAGCCCGAGCTTGTTCGCGAGCAGCGCCAGTGCGAAGACGAGGACGACGAACCAGCGGACCGCCAGCTGCGAGCTCGACTCGAGCGTGCGCTCGAAGAGCGGGAGCGTGTGCTCCGACGAGCGGACCGCCACGACGGCGACGGCGACGGCGACCAGGACGAACGCTACGAGGATCAGGGCGTTGTGCACCTCGCTCTGCGTCGAGAGGACGAGTGTGAGCAGCAGGATCGGGCCGAACTCCCCCACGGCGCCCGCGGCGAGCAGGTAGGTGCCGAAGCGACTACGCATCTCGCCGGTGTCGGAGAGGACCGGCAACAGGGTCCCGATCGCCGTGGTCGCGAGTGCGGATCCGACGTAGACGAGCGAGATGACCACGCCGGCCAGGGCGAGCACGCCGCCCAGGGCGTAGGCGATCGCCAGCGACATCGCCCAGCCCAAGAGCCCCAGACGCAGCGGCGTGCCGCGGATGCGGGCAAGGTCGATCTCATAGCCGGCGAAAAAGAAGAGCATGCCGAGGCCGAGGTCGCCGAAGAATTCCGTGAACGCATTGACCCTGGCGAGATCCAGCAGCTGCGGCCCGATCAGCACTCCCAGGATCAACTCGACCACGACCACCGGCAGGAACAGGCCGCGCCCGCCGGCCACGGCGACCAGCGTTCCCGCCACCGCGCCGGCCGCGACGATCGCGAGGAACGAGCCGGTGTCGACCTCGAAGACCGGGGACGTGCTGACCGCCAGTGGTACGAGGCTCACCGTGCTCATGTCGGATGCGGCTCGAACGCCCGACGAGGGCGCCACCGCCATCCAACCCGACCGCCGGGTGAGCCGCCATCACCCGGTCTGGGTGACGGCGGCGCTGACCCGCGCCGGACTTCGAGGCGCCCCCGGCAGGATTCGAAACTGCGGTACTCGACGCGCGCGCTTGGACGCGCTACTTGTGGCGTAGCGATCGTTCGCGTCAGGATTGCGCGACGATGCTTGCGACGGCCGAGCAGTACGCGGCGATGCTCGATGGCGCCGCGACCGGCGGTTATGCGTTCGCGGCGATCAATGTGACGTCGTCGCAGACGCTCAACGCTGGGGGTCGCCGTGCTGCTCGACGCCACGGTCGTCCGAGCCATGCTGCTACCCGCCGCCATGAAGCTGCTCGGCGAGCGCAACTGGTATCTGCCGCGCGCGCTCAGGCGCATCCCGTCCGCTCCGACCTAGGCGCCCGTCCCGGCACCAGCAGCGTAGGGCTAACGCCTTCCAAGTTCCGGAGCTGCGCCCGATCAAAGCCCCGCCCGCTCGACTGCGGGCGGGGCTTGGTGCACCCATCCCGCACGGCAATTGGCGCTGCCACATTCCCATGTAACTGAGCGTCGTTGCCTCCGCGAGCGGTACGGAGCATCGCGCTGCTGCTTACGCTTGGATGCGGTCCTCTGCGCCGACGCCCGAAAGGCACCTTCAAGAGACGAGGACCTGGCGTCGGCCCGCGCGCGATCACCTCCCGCCTCACTCCTGCTTCGCGACGGCCTGCGACCCGGCCGAGTCGTGCCTGGCCGGCGCGGCGACCCTCTGACTGCCGCTGTCGTCCGCTGCGGCACGCCCGTGGGTAGAGACCAGCACCAGCGACTCTGGCGCCTGGTGCAGTGGCCGCTCTCTCCGTTCCCACGCCGCCCCAACCCGCGCTACGACCTCATCTCCGAGACGATCACGACCGTTTGGCGGAGGCGGGGCACAGGCCCGACGCGCGACGGAGGGGTCACGAGCGATCGGAGCGAATCCAAGAAACGCTGACTCACCCCACGGCGGCGCTCCCGTGATCGAGCGACGTGGCCGCCCTGGTTGAGACTGCCGCTACTCGTCCAACTCGCAAGTGAGCAGGCAATTGAGCGAAGAGCCGGAGACGGCTCCTTTCGTCAAGGACCAGCAGTCTCGCGCTGCGCTTGCGCTACTCGTCGCCTCACGGCCGGGAAAACGTACGCAGCTGACCGTGATCAGCGTCCCCGCCAGATCTGGTCAAGGCGTCCTGAGCGTGGGCCCGCACCGGACGGGACCGGGGAATCGCGCTCGTCCGGCTAGCCCGAGGTCGGCCCGAGCAGCTCCTGCGGGTCCGCTACCACGGCAACGGCGCCGGCGCGGCGCAGGCGCTCCGGGGTCGCGTCTCCGCGCGCAACACCGATCGCCAGCTCGACCTCCGCGGCGCGCGCGGCTTCGATGTCCTGCGGGTCCACGCCCATCACGATCACGCGGTCGGGCTCGACGCCGAGCTCCTCCAGTGCGTGCAGGAGGCGGCGCTGGGCGTTCCAGCCGGTGACCACGACGTCGATGCGATCGTCGACCCCGGCGAGATCGAGCGCGGTGGAGGCGCGCTCGTGGCCGGCGACGACGGCGATCCGCTTGCCCTCAGCGCGGAGGCGGTCGATCCAGGCGACGGAGCCCGGCAGCGCGCGCACGTCGCCATAGCCGAGGTCGGCGATCACCGCGTCGAGCGAGAGCACCGCGGCGTCGAACGCGTCGTGGTCGATGTGCCGGCGCAGCGTGTCCAGCGCGGTCACGATCGGGCGCGGACGCCCGCTGTCGAACGGCTGGTCGTGCGCGGTCATTTGTTGATCATGACCGCGATCCCGAGCACGACCGCGGCCGCGATCGCCAGCACGCACACACCAGTGACCACGTGGAACGCGAGCGCGCCACCCTGGCTGGCGGCCTGGCGGTCCTGTGCCTTCAGGGAGGCGACCACCGCCAGGCCCGCCACGAGGATCACGCCGATCCCGAACGCGGCCGAGACGTACGCGGCCTGCAGCAGGCCGGACCAGTCGACGGCGACGGCGAAGATCATGCCGCGATCGCCTCGGGGGCGGGCGCCGCGCCGAAGGTCGGCTGCTGCGAGACCGTCTCCTCGGGCTTCACCGGCTTGGCCCGGTTGGCACGCCACAGCATGTAGCAGCCGATCACCAGCGCCACGCTGACGACGATCACGCCGAACGCGCTCCCGCCGAGCACGTCGACGACGGCGTAGGACACGGCTCCGATGGCGGCGGCAGCGGGCAGCGTCAAGAGCCAGCCGATGACGATGTTGCGCGCGACGAACCAGTTGACGATCGCGCCCGGGCGCCCGACGCCCGAGCCGGCGACGGCGCCGGATACCACCTGTGTGGTCGAGAGCGGGTAGCCGACATGCGAGGAGGCGAGGATCACGGTCGCCGCGACGGTCTCCGAGCCGAAGCCCTGCGGCGGGCGGACCTCGACGACCTTGGTGCCCAGCGTCTTGATGATGCGCCAGCCGCCGACGTAGGTCCCGAGCGCGATCGCGGTCGCGCAGCTGACGACGACCCAATCGGGCACGTGGAAGTTGTCGCCGCCGGAGAGCGAGCCGTTGGCGATCAGGGCCAGGCAGATGACGCCCATGGTCTTCTGTGCGTCGTTGGTCCCGTGCGCGAGCGCGACCATCGACGACGACCCGACCTGGCCCCAGCGGAACTCGCGCTCGGACCGGTCGGGCGAGTAGCGGCGGATCATCCGGTAGACGAGGAAGACCCCGATCGCGGCCAGCAGTCCGGCGACGACCGGCGACGCGACGGCCGGGACGAGGACCTTGGAGATCAGCCCGTCGAACTTGACAGCGCTGGAGCCCGCCGCCGCGATCGTCGCGCCCACGACGCCGCCGATCAGCGCGTGCGACGACGACGACGGCAGGCCGTACCACCAGGTCGCCAGGTTCCAGCAGATCGCGCCCACGAGGCCGCCGAACACGACGGTCGGCGTGATCGCTCCCGCATCGACGATCCCGCCGGCGACGGTGGCCGCCACCTTGAGCGAGATGAAGGCGCCGACGAAGTTCAGGATCGCCGCGATGGTGACGGCGATGCGCGGCTTCAGTGCTCCCGTCGCGATCGTGGTCGCCATCGCGTTCGCCGTGTCGTGAAAGCCGTTTGTGAAGTCGAAGCTCAGCGCAACGGCGACCACGAGCCCGACGATGACATCTGCTGCGTCCATCAGCGGGGCGACGCTAATCGCGCGCTCCCGGCCCGGCAATGGCTGTTCACAAGACGTTCACACGGTTCCGGCGGGCGGCCATGGGTGTGCGCCCGGCGGCACCCTCCAGGCGCCGCGCCGAGCGCTTGATGTAGTACATGAGGCCGAAATCCCGATTCCATCGGGGGTTAGTCCGGGTTAGGCAGGGTGCGGCACAGTCGGCTCAATCCGTCCGCCGAGGTGGCGGCGAGGAAGGCGTCGAGCAGCCCGGCGGCCTCGTCCTCCGCGCCCTGCAGTGGGAGGCCGTACTGGTCGAGCGTGATCCTGATGTTCGCGCGTCCATGAACGTCCACGGCGCCTTGACGTTGACGCCCGAGGCAATCATCAGGCTCGCGCAGCCGTGGCGGCACTCATGCAGGGTCGGCTGCTCAACCTTGCCGTCGGACTCTCGCGCTGATCCCGCCGATTGGCCGACCATTCCCGGCGCTGCTGCTCGTGCCTTCGATAGCGGGAGCGAGCCAGCACTGGTCGGGACTCCCGTCTGGCGCTATCCGCTATCTGAATCCGCGTCCGCCGCGCGGGATAAGGCCCAACCGCGGTGCGTGAGCTGCCAGTGATCACTGGCCCGCGTCACAAGACTCTCCTGTTCTAACGCAGTCAAGGCAGCTTCCACGGCATCGGCGCTGACCAGACCGAGCCGCCAGGTAACGCGGTCGATGGTGTCGTCGTGCGGATGATCGCCCAGGCAACCCAGCACACGACGAAGGAGCTCGGAACGAGGCGTCGCCACGAGTGGTGACCGTACCCCAGCGCGACCTCGCGGGGTGACCCGGTGACAGTTGCCCGCCCGCTGCTGGGTCCGCCTGGCAGGAGCGGCCTGCCCAGGAAGCCTCAGGCTGCTCCGATTGCCTCAAACGAGCAGCGCAGCTTACGTAGTGCTTGGGCGGCGGGGACTCGTCCGCCGCGGCGCACGTTGGCCCGACGCCGCAGCGGCGATCCGCCTGCTGCGGCGCAGCGTGGCGCGGCGCCGCAGCGGGGCGAGGCACCAAGTGAGGACGCAGGTCACGGCGGCGAGGGCGGTCGTGGCGATCACCACGATCGTGCCGGCGAAGATCACGTCGGTCACGAGTAGCAGGGCGCCCGTGATCGAGACTCCGACGCATGTCAGGCCCGCCAGCGTGAATCGGTTCGCGACGGCGACAAGGTGCTCCTTGTCACCGAGCCGGAACAGGATTCTGTGGTAGGCGGTCGGGGCGATCAGCAGAATCGCAGCCGCGCCAGCGGCGAGGAGCGTCACAAAGTACGTCAGCCGCTGGAATGCGGAAAGCTCTTGGGGGAAGCGGGCAGCCAGCGGCGCCGTCAACAGGAACGCGAACAGGACCTGGACGCCGGTTTGGACGACGCGCACCTCCTGCAGCAGCTCAACGAGGTTGCGGTCTACACGCTCGAGCGCGTTTTCGTTGCGTGTCGCGCCGTCACGGCCGACGACTTCTTCGATGCCGTTTCGCATGCTGATATGCCTGCCCGGGCGGCGCACGCCTCAAGCGTCGTCGTGCTGCGCCCAGTGTGTGGATTCGGGCGCCCGGCACTGGCGCCTTGGATCCGACTCAGCATTTTGTGCGTCGGTAGGCCACCCCGACCAGCGCGCTGCTCCTCTCGCCTGCCAGGCGCAGGGCCGCTCCTGCCTCAAGGGAGCGGCGACGTGGGCGTCTCGATGCCGGATGGGTTGGGACGACGCGCGCTCGCCCAGAGCCGTGGCCGGGCACTGCGCCGCTGTTTGTAGCGTTCCGCGCGCGCCTCACGGTCGAGTTCGTCGATGAGAGCGAGCGCTCGCTCCTTTGTCTCCGACGGATCGGCGAAGCGGCGGCGCGCCGCGTTCGCGTAGCCGACGTCCGGAGCGTCCAGAATTCCCAACGCGCACAACAGAGGCGAGTGCCTATGCTCGACCGCCCACCGGCGTGGGGGAGGCACCAAGGCGAGCAGACGCGTAAGACGGTCACGGTCGGTCGCAGACAGGGCGCAATCGGGGACGGCGGCCTCCATGAGGGTGCAGCTCCCACTAGACGTGACTAGGTTGATCGGAGCCTGCCTCGGCGAGCATCGGGCTGCATCGCCCACACGGGATGATCTCTTGCCGCCACAAGCGCGCAAACCCGCGGCCTGGCGAACTCATCGGGGTGGCGGTACTTGCGGCCGTCTCGCCACTCGCGTCGGCGTGCGGCGTAGACGCGGCCGCGCTGCTGCTTCCGCCTGAGGCTGTCGCATATATCGGCGGCGGCCCATGTTCGGAGTGGCCCCGATTCACCCAGCCAAATGGGACGAGACTGTCGCCAGGGCGACGAATCGCGTTACGTCTCCCACCCTTCAGGTTCCAAAGCTTTTCGGACGCCTTTGTGCAACAGCCTCCATGCAGGGCGACAGCGGCCCCCGGTGGCGTGTCCGCACGATCGCCGCCGCCATCTGCCTCGGCGACGACGGCGGCCGGCCCCGCGCGGTCCACGCCGGCCCGATCGTGCGCTGCACCTGCCGGCCGTCAGGCAGACGGTACTTCGCGCGCCACACCGGCCGGCACCGTCCCTCGACGCGAAACACGTGTCCTGACACCGGGCGAGGCTGCATCGGGCCGTCGATGTTGACGGCCCCATCGGAGACCGTCGGGACATATTTGGGACACGGTCGCCTCGCCGCCCGATGCCCCGTATCACGGACAACCGCGTCTTGCTGGGACTTCGAGGCGCCCCCGGCAGGATTCGAACCTGCGGCCTGCGGATTAGAAGTCCGCTGCTCTATCCAGCTGAGCTACGGGGGCCTCGCGGAACCCGCGCGGGTCCCGCCAGATCGGGGCGGCCGGATTCGAACCGGCGACCTTTCGGCCCCAAACCGAACGCGCTACCAGGCTGCGCCACGCCCCGACTGAGGGGAAGTATGGCGAGGCGGAGGACCGGCGACATCGAATAGGCGTTGGGAGCGGCGCTGCGGGACTCAAGTCCAGGGGGCTTGCGACCGAGGGGGGCCTTGGGGTCCATGTTCGCTCGCTCTCGCCACAGCGTCGTTGCCGTGCTCGCGTTCGCGGCCCTCGCGGCGCCGGCCGCGGCCCTGGCCGACAGCGGCGCGGGCGCCCGGGCGCGTGCGGCCGGCGATCGCTGCGCGACCGCCGACGCGATGCCCGGCCAGGCGACGGCCGACGACCTCCGTCAGGCGACGCTGTGCCTCATGAACGCCGAGCGCACGGCCCGCGGGCTCGGGCGCCTGCAGGCCGAGCCGCTGCTGAGCCGCGTGGCCTCGACCTACGCGCGCCAGATGGTCCGCGGGCAGTTCTTCGACCACACCTCACCGGGCGGGTCGACGATGCTCGCGCGCATCAAGGCGACGACCTACCTGCGCGACGTGACCTCGTGGTCGGTGGCCGAGAACCTCGCGTGGGGCAGCGGGACGCTGGCCACGCCGCGTGCGATGGTCCGCGCCTGGATGCAGTCGGCCGATCATCGCGCCAACCTGCTGGACCGCCACTTCGCCGACGTCGGCGTCGGCGTGGCCCCGGGCGCACCGGTCGCGCTCGAGCCCGGCGAGCTCGGCGGCACGTACGTGACCGACTTCGGGCGCCGGCTCAAGAGCTGATCACAGGACGGCCGGGGGCCGCTGCTAGGGTCGCGGGCCGCCCATGGCCGACGTCGAGCCCCTGCGCGCACTGCACTACGACCTGGCCAGGGTCGGCTCGCTGGCCGACGTCGCCGCGCCGCCCTACGACGTCATCGACGCCGAGCAGCGTCGAAGGCTGGCCGATCGCTCGCCCTACAACGTCGTGCGCGTCGACCTGCCCGAGGCCGAGCCGGGGCAGGACATCTACGCGGAGGCGGCGAGGATCTTCGAGGGCTGGCAGCAGGAAGGCGCCCTGGTCCGCGACGACGAGCCTGCGCTGTGGACGCTGACCCAGGACTACGTGGGCCCGGACGGCCGCGAGCTCACCCGCCACGGCGTCTTCGCGCGCGTGCGCGTCGAGGACTACGGCCCGGGGCGCATCCGCCCGCACGAGCGCACGCATCCGGGGCCCAAGGAGGACCGGCTCAGGCTCACCCGGGCGACGAAGGCGAACCTCTCCCCCATCTTCAGCCTCTACGACGACCCCAGCGGCGCCACCGCCGCCGTCCTGCAGGCCGCCGAGCCGTTCGGCGAGCAGACCGACGACGACGGCACCGTCAACCGGCTGGGTCGCGTGAGCGACCCCGCGGCCATCGAGGCCTTCCAGGCCGCCCTGGAGCCGGCCGAGCTGCTCATCGCCGACGGCCACCACCGCTACGAGACCGCGCGCGTCTACGCCGAGGAGATCGGCGGCGAGGGCGAGCACCGCTACGTGCTCATGTGCCTGGTCGCCCTGCAGGACGAGGGACTCACGGTCTTCCCCACCCACCGCCTCATCCGCGACACCACGCCCCAGACCCAGGAGGCGCTGGCGAACACGCTGCGCGCGCTCTTCGACATCGAGGAGGTCGGCCACGCCGACCTGCGCCCGCCCGACGGCGAGGGCCCGCTGACCATGGGGTACATCGACTCCTTCTTCAAGCGGGGCTTCCGTCTGACGCTGAAGGACCAGGCGACCGCGGACGAGGCGCTGCGCGACCTGCCCGAGGCCTACCGACACCTCGACACCGCCGTGCTCGAGGCGCTGGTCCTCAACGGGCCGCTCGGCCTCAGTGAGGACGACATCGCCCACCTCCGCGGGCTCGGCTACAGCCGCACCGACGACGAGGCGCTCGAGCTCGTGCTCTCGGGCGAGTACGACGCCGCCTTCTTCCTGCGCTCGACGCCGATCGAGCAGGTGCGCGCCATCGCGGCGGCCGGAGTGAACATGCCCCCCAAGTCGACCTATTTCTTCCCCAAGGTTCCTACGGGGCTGCTCTTCAATCCGCTGCTATAACGAGGAGCAGGAGAGTGAACAGCATGAAAGCCACCGCCACTCGAGACAGCGGATACCGGCACGTGGTGCGGGTGCGCAGTCACGACCTGAGCATCGACGAGCCCACGGAGACGGGCGGCAGCGACGCCGGCCCCAGTCCACAGGAGCTGCTGGCCGCGAGCCTCGCGTCGTGCACCGCGGTCACGATGGAGATGTACGCGACGCGCAAGGGCTGGGACATCGGGGGCGTCGAGGTCGCGTGCGACTACACGCCCGCCGAGCGCGGCTGCCCGACCCGGTTCGGGATCGTCGTGCGCCTCCCGGACTCGCTGTCGGACGAGCAGGTCGAGCGCCTGCGCGTCATCGCCGCCAAGTGCCCCGTGCACCGCACGCTCGACGGCGAGGTCATGTTCGACGAGCGTGTCGAGCGCGTCTCTCTCGCGCACTGAGCTGGCGCGGGCGCTGCGCTCGGTCCTCCTCGACGCCGGGGAGGCCGCCTCGCTCGACGTCCACGGCCGGATCGATGCCGCCGTGCTCGTGCCGCTCTACGTCTCCGGGGGCGAGCTGCACGCCGTCTTCACGCGCCGGCGCGAGGACCTGCGCCGCCATCCCGGCGAGATCTCGTTCCCCGGCGGGCGCCAGGACGACGACGAGACCGATCTGCGGCTGACCGCCCTGCGCGAGGCCGAGGAGGAGATCGGGCTGCCCGCGCGCGCGGTCGAGCTGGTCGGCGCCCTGCAGCCGACGCCGACCATCGCCACCAACTATGCGGTCTATCCCTTCGTCGGGCTCATCGAGCCCGGTCATGAGTGGCGGCCCTCGGCCAACGAGGTCGCGGAGGTGATGGAGGTGCCGCTGCGCGCGCTGCGCGCCGGCTACGAGCGCCGGCGCCTGCTGCGCCGCGGCGTCCCCTTCCGCACCGACGTCTACGTCGTCGGCGAGGACGTCATCTGGGGCGCGACGGCCCGGATGGTCGGCGACCTGCTCGACCGGCTCCCGGACGACCTCGCCTGAGTCAGCGAGCGCGTCCGGCCGACCCGCGGTCGACGCTCAGGAGGTGCTCGATGGCGTCGCGGGCACCGGCCACCCAGGCGTCGACGTCGCGCGGGTCGGCCTCCAGGACCGCGCCGGGGATCTCGTTGAGGGTCTGGGCCAGCGCGAGCTCGGCGGCGCCCGCCTCGAGCGCCGCGGGCGCGACGGTGCCGGCGGCCTCGTAGAGCACGGCGCGCACCGTGGTGTCGGTCGTCTTGTCGAGCATCATCCGCAGCCGCGGCCCGTGCAGCGCCTCGACGTTCGGGCCCGTCGCGGTCCCGAGCAGCCACAGCAGGACGGTCACGTTGTCCAGCGCGTAGCGCAGGGAGCCGATGCGGTCGGGGTCGCCGATCCAGCACTCGCAGCCGGCCCCCTCGATCTCGGCGCGGCGCTTGGGCGAGCGCGTCACCGCGCGCACCGCGTGACCCTCGGCCACCAGGGTGCGCGCCAGCGCCAGGCCGCGGCAGCCGCCGCCGACCATGAGCGCCCTCACGACGGGCGCTCGCGCCGGCGCAGGCGCAGCGTCTCGGCGTGGTCCTCCGCCACCCGCTCGTGCAGGTCCTCCTCGGTCAGCTCGGCCTCGCCGCGGGCGCGCCGGCGGCGGTTGACCGCCTCGCGCATCTGATCCATGTCGTCGATCTCGTTCTGGACCTCGATCTCGGGCGAGCGCGTCGGGCGCCAATCGAGCTGCTGGGCCCCCGAGCCCGGATAGAAGCGCCCGAGCAGGAGCAGCGCCACGAGCAGCAGCACGACGCCGCCCAGCATGATCGCGGCGAAGGGATCCACGCGGCCTCAGGCGCTGACCGGCGGGGTCTGCGCATCGCGCAGGCGCCGGGCCAGGCGCTGCAGCAGCGTCCACGCCACCTCGGGGTGGGCGAGGACGAACGGGCGGAACTGCCACGTCGACATCGCCGCCAGCACGACGTCGGTCCTGGCGGTGACGGTGGCGCTGCGCGGTCCCTCGGGATCGAGCAGGGCCAGCTCGCCGAGGTACTCGCCGCGCCCGAGCGTCGCGACCTCCTCGCCGCCCACGGTGACGCTCGTCTCGCCCTCGAGGATGAAGAAGAAGGCGACGCCGCCGGTCCCCTCGCCGACGATCGGGTCGCCCGCCGCAACGCGGCGCTCGGCGAGATCGGCGGCGAGGCTCGTGAGGTCGGAGTCCTTCAGCCCGCGCAGGAGATGGACCTCGCGGAGGTCATCGATGCTGACAGCCATGGCGTGACTCTCTCATGCCGGGGCGAAGCGGTCCACGGTTTCGAGCCACTAGCCTGCGGTCGGTGAACTTCGACCTCACCGACGAGCAGGCGCTCATCAAGCAGACGGCGCGCGAGTTCGCCGACAAGGAAGTCGTCCCTCGGGCGGGGGAGAACTCGCGCAACCACCACTTCGACCTCGACCTCGTGCGCAAGATCGCCGACCAGGGCTACCTGGGCGCGATCGTGCCCCGCGAGTACGGCGGGGCCGGGCTGGACTACCTGACCTACGCGATCGTCTGCGAGGAGATCGGGCGCGGCTGCTCCGCCATGCGCACGGTGATCTCGGTGCAGACCTCGCTCGTGTGCTCGACGATCCTCAAGTGGGGCACCGAGGAGCAGAAGCAGCGCTACCTGCCCCAGCTGTGCACGGGCGAATGGCTGGGCTGCTTCGGCCTGACCGAGCCCGACACCGGCTCGGACGCCGCCAACCAGAAGACGCGCGCCGTCCAGCAGGACGACGGTTCGTGGAAGCTCAACGGCTCGAAGATGTGGATCTCGCTGGGCAACCACGCCAAGCTCGCGCTCGTCTTCGCCCAGACCGATCCCGAGCTCCGGCACAAAGGCCTTGCCTGCTTCCTGGTCGAGACCGACCAGCCCGGCTACCACCCCACCGAGATCAAAGGCAAGATGGGCCTGTGGGCGTCGGACACCGCCCAGATCGGGCTGGACGACATCGTCGCCGGCCCCGACTCGATGCTCGGCCAGGTCGGCGACGGCTTCAAGGTGGCGATGAGCGCGCTGGACTCCGGGCGCTACTCGGTGGCCGCCGGCTGCGTCGGCATCTGCCAAGCCTCGGTCGAGGAGTCGGTCAAGTACGCCAAGGAGCGCCACGCCTTCCAGCGCCCGATCGCCTCCTTCCAGCTCGTGCAGGAGATGATCGCCGACATGGTGGTCCGCACCGACGCGGCGCGGATGCTCGTCTACCGCGCCGGCGCGCTGAAGGACGCGGGCAAGCCCTCTACGACCGAGACCTCGATCGCGAAGTACTTCGCCACCGAGGCCGCGTGCTGGTGCGCCGATCGCGCCATCCAGGTCCACGGCGGCGCCGGCTACGTCGACGACCACCCGGTCGAGCGCTTCTACCGCGATGCGCGGGTGACCACCCTCTACGAGGGCACCTCGCAGATCCAGAAGCTCATCATCGGCCGGGCGGCGACCGGCATCAACGCGCTGATCCCGTCCTAGGCGACAGTGGGGACAACCCCACCCGGCACTCGCCGGGTGGCGGGTTGGCGCGCGGCCGTGGGCGCGCCTACCGTCATGGCCATGGACGTCCCCGGGATCTCGCGCCCCGTGTTGGTCGTGCTCATCGTCGCGGCGGCGCTGCTCTTCGCCTTCGGCGCCACGAAGGCGGTCGGCCTGCTCACCGAGCGCACTGACACGCAGACGCGCACGCTGGCCGCCGCGCCGACGATCGTGGTCCATACCGGGACCGGGGACGTTCGGATCGTCGCGGCGGACCGCACCGATGTGCGCCTGACCACGAAGGAGAAGCGCTCGATCTGGGGCGGCGGCCACGTCAGGGTGAGCGGCGACGCCGCAGACCTGCGCCTCAAGGACCACTGCGACGGCTCCTGGCTCGTCGACGACGACTGCGGCGTGGACTCGATCCTCGAGGTGCCGCGGGCGACCAGCGTGCGGGTGGTCACCGGTACGGGCGATCTGCGGGCCGAGAACCTGCAGGGCGACGCCGAGCTGCGGGCGGGTACCGGCGACCTGCGCGCCATCGGGGTCAGCGGGCCGCTGCGGCTCAGCTCGCAGACCGGTGACGTGCACGTCGAGGGGCCGTCGCCGGACGTCGTCGCACACACGAGCACGGGCGACATCAACGTGCAGACCAGCCGGGCGGGGTCGGTCCAAGCCCAGGCCGACACCGGTGACATCCACATCAGCGTGCCCGACCTGACCTATGCCGTCGACGCGCAGACGGGCACGGGCGACGAGAACGTCGACGTGCGCCGCGACGACGCCTCGCCGCGCAAGCTGCGCGCGCACACGGATACCGGCGACGTGCACCTGGAGCGCGACGGTTAGTTAGCTTCCTGCCACGTGAGCGAGATGCCAGAGGTCATCGGCGTCGTCGGCGCCGGGACCATGGGCGCCGGGATCGCGCAGCTCGCCGCCGCGGCGGGCGCGCGCACGCTGCTGTGCGACCCCGTGGCCGACGCGCGCGAGCGCGGCCTGGACCAGATCGCCGGCGGCCTCGAGCGCTGGCGGGAGAAGGGCCGCCTGGAACGCGAGCCGGGCGAGGTCACCGCCGTCGCCGAGCTGGGCGGCCTGGAGCAGGCCGGGCTCGTCATCGAGGCGGCGCCCGAGCGCCTGGAGCTCAAGCGCGAGCTGTTCGCGGCCCTCAGCGAGATCGCCCCAAGCGCCGTGCTCGCCTCCAACACCTCGTCGATCCCCATCACCGCGATCGCCAGTGCGGCGGCCGACCCCGGGCGCGTGGTCGGCATGCACTTCTTCAACCCCGCGCCCGTCATGCGCCTCGTCGAGGTCATCGCCGGCATCGACTCCTCGCCCGAGGCGCTCGAGGTCGCGCGCGCGACCGGGCGGGCGATGGGCAAGGAGGTCATCGACGCCACCGACGGGCCCGGGTTCCTGGTCAACCGCTGCAACCGGCCCTTCGGCCTCGAGGCGCTCAAGCTCCTGCAGGAGCGCGTGGCCGGCGTCGAGACCATCGACGCCATCGCGCGCGCGCCGGCTTTCGCATGGGCCCGTTCGAGCTGCAGGACCTCGTGGGGATCGACGTCGGCTACGAGGTCTCGCTCTCCTTCCACGAGCTCAGCTTCGGCGAGCCGCGCTGGCGCCCGTCGCCGCTGAGCGCGC
Source organism: uncultured Actinomycetes bacterium (assembly GCA_963807305.1). GTDB lineage: Bacteria > Actinomycetota > Thermoleophilia > Solirubrobacterales > Solirubrobacteraceae > JAOPZW01. Next base: position 638,515 of record CAWEBN010000005.1, on the reverse strand, counting down.
GGATGGTGGCGGCCGGTCGCCTCGGGCGCAAGAGCGGGCGCGGCTGGTACGAGTACCCGCGCCCGAGCGCCGAGGACCCGGCCCCGCCGGCGCCCGGCGGCGGAGAGGATCGGCTCGTGGTGCTGGCCGGCGAGGTCGCCGTCGCCTACGAGCTGCGCGCGCTGGCCGCGCGGGCCGGATTCGACGCGCGAAGCCAGGACGACGCCGGGGGCGAGGTCCCGTGGCTGCTGATCGACGCCGGCGCCGATCCGGAGGGGCCGCCGCTCCAGGGCGGCCCGGTCGCGCTGCTGTGCGCCGACGGCTCGCTGCATGCCCTCGACGGCGGCGGCGGGGCCGTGGGCTTCCACGTGCTGCCCCCGCTCGAGGACGCGCCGCTCGTCGAGCTCACGCGCGGGCCGGGCACCGCTGCGCCGGCCGCGGAGCGCATCGAGGAGCTCTTCGCCGCACTGGGTCTGGGCACCGTGTGGGTCGCCGACGCACCGGGCCTCGTCCTCGGGCGCATCGTGGCCCAGCTCGTCAACGAGGCGTGCTTCGCCGTCGGCGAGGGCGTCGGCTCGCGCGAGGACGTCGACGTCGGGATGGTGCTCGGCCTCAACCATCCGCGCGGGCCCTTCGCCTGGTGCGAGACGATCGGCGCCGAACACGTCCTCGCCGTGCTCGACGCCCTGCGCATCGAGCTCGGCGAGGAGCGCTATCGCGCAGCGCCGCTGCTGCGCAGGCTGGCCACGTGAGCGCGGGCGCCCCGTCTCACGAATCCGGCGGCTGAGACGTTCAATGGCCGTGTCCCAACCGCCGTTCCAGCGCTTCCTCGACGCCCATCGCGAGGACGTCTGGCGCTTCCTGGTCGCCGCCGTGGGCCGCGATGCGGCCGACGACTGCTTCCAGGAGACGTTCCTGTCCGCGATGCGCGCCTATCCCAGGATGCGTCCCGACAACCCGCGGGCCTGGGTGCTGACCATCGCGCACCGCAAGGCGCTCGACCACTTCCGCGCGCGCAAGCGCCGCGCGCTGCCCGTCGGCGACGACCTGCCCGACGTGGCGGCGCCGCCGGACCCCGAGCCCCGCGACGACGGCGTGTGGGCACGCGTCGACGCGCTGCCGCCCAAGCAGCGCGGCGCGGTGCTGCTGCGCTTCGCCGGGGACCTCAGCCACCGCGAGGTCGCGGCGGCCTTGGGCGTCTCGGAGGAGGCCGCGCGCCGCAACGCCTTCGAGGGGCTGCGCAAGCTGCGACAGGAGATGACATGACCGAGGACCGCCTCGCCCCGCCCACGTTCGACCCGGCCGACGCCGCTGACGCGGCGGCGCGCTTCGCCGCCACCGCCCCCGCCGACGTGCACTACGCGCTCGTCGACTCGCCCATCGGCACGCTGGTTGCCGCCGGCACGGCCCGCGGCCTCGCCGCGCTCTCCTACGCCGACCGGTTCGGCGGCCCCGACGGCGCCCTCGACTGGGTCGCGGCCCGCCTCTCGCCGCGCATCCTCGAGGCGCCCGCGCGCCTGGACGACGTGCGCCGCGAGCTCGACGAGTACTTCGAGGGGCGCCGGCGCGACTTCGACCTGCCGATCGACTGGGCGCTCGCGAGCCCGTTCGGGCGCCGCATCCTGAAGGCGACGGCGGCGATCCCGTTCGGCCGCGTGAGGACCTACGGCGAGATGGCGGCCCAGGCCGGCAACCCGAAGGCCTCGCGCGCCGCCGGCCGCGCGCTGGGCGCCAACCCGATCCCGATCGTCGTGCCGTGCCACCGCGTCATCGGCGCGAGCGGGCGCCTCACCGGCTACACCGGCGGCCTCGACCGCAAGGTCACGCTGCTCGGGCTCGAGGGCGTCGTCCTGCCCGGCTAGGCCGAGCCGACCAGCCCGTCGCCGGCGGGCGAGCGCAGGTAGAGCACCACCCGCCCGACGCGATGGCCGTGGACGAGCCCGGCCTCGCGCAGGATGCCCAGATGCTGTGAGACGCCGCCGGCGGAGACGCCGAGCGCGCGCGCCAGGTCGGTCGTGGAACGCGGACGGTCGAGGGCCATCAGCACGGCCGCGCGCACCTTGCCGAGCAGCGCGCCGAGCGCCTCCGGCGCCGCCGGGCGGTCGGTCTCCCAGAGCGTCCCCACCCCCCGAGCGGGATAGACGAGGGTGGGCTGCCAGCGCGGGTCGGTCACGAGCATCACGTTGGGCCAGGCGAAGGCGCTGGGGACGAAGAGCAGGCCGCGATCGCGGAGGTCGACGTCCTGCTCCACGCTGCCCTTGTCGATGCTCAGCACGCCATCGGCCCAGCTGACTGTCGGGTCGACGTCGGCGAACAGGCGCTCGGCGCCGCCGTCGGCCATCTGGCGCGCGCGATACAGGACGTCGCCCTCGAGCAGCGCGCGCAGGCGCGGCCAATGCGGGGCCAGCGCGCGCTCCCAGTACACGCGCAGCAGCGCGACGACCTCGGCCAGGCCCGCGGCCGGGTCCGCGACGAAGGGCTCGAGGACGGCCGGCAGCGGGGGCTTGCGGCGATAGCTGCGCTCGACCTCGGCCCGCGCCTGCTCGGGCGGCGTCGCCGCCACCACGGCGAGCTCGTCCTCGAGCTCGGCCAGCGGGGTGTCGGGCGGCGGCGAGACGAAGTCGGGCGTGTAGACGCCGGTCGGGTCCAGGGCGCGCAGGAGCGAGAGGTCGAGGTCGGCGGTCCGCTCGAGGGCCTCGACCAGCCACGGCAGGTGCAGCGCGCCCGCCGCGGGGTCGTCCAGCAGTCGCCGGCTGCGCCCGACCTCGACCAGCGGCGAGATGGCGAAGCGCACGTGGGCCAGCGCGGCAGGGCCGAAGCGCAGGGTGATCATTTAGCTCAGTCTAAATCTCTCTGGCATTCGGGCAACCCGCGGGAAGCTCATCGCATGCAACTGCACCCTTCACTCACCCACCACCTCGCGCTCGCGCGTCACCACGACGCCGAGCACGCTGCGGCCCGTGCGCGCCGCGCGAGCGAGGCGCTAGTGCCCACCCCCAGGGCGACGCCCCGCCGGCCGCGCTCGACGGCCCCCATCGGCGGCTGCGCCGAGGCGCGGGCATGACCGCCCGCCTGGTCGGCATCAACCATGTCGCCCTCGAGGTCGGCAACCTCGACGAGGCGCTCGCCTTCTACGGTCAGGTCTTCGAGCTGCGCCTGCGCGGCCGCATCCCCGGCATGGCCTTCATCGACGCGGGCGACCAGTTCATCGCCCTCGCCGAGGGCCGCGGCCAGGAGCCCGACCCCGACCGCCACTTCGGGCTCGTGGTGGACGACAAGCAGGCCGTGCGGGCGGCGCTCGAGGCGGCCGGTGCGGACATCGTGCCCAGCCGCGGCCTCGACTTCCGCGACCCGTGGGGCAACCTGGTCCAGGTCGTCGAGTACGGCGACATCCAGTTCACGAAGACACCCGAGGTCCTGCGCGCCATGGGCCTGGACGGCCTGGGCAAGACTCCCGCCGCGCTCAGCGAGCTGCGGGAGAAGGGCGTCGAGGTCGCCGCCTAGCGCGACTGCGCGGGGCGCCCCGAGGCCGGCGGCGTGGCCGGCCGCGCCACTGGGGGCGCGGCCTTCACGGGCGTGACCTTCGGATACATGAACTGGTGACTTGGCATCGTGCTCGTGTCTTTAGACCCGCGAACGTCCCTTTCGATACAAAGACGTTCGGGTGTGCCCTTTCCTTACGCGGGCACGTCCGTGACGTTCGCCACAGAAGCGGTGTCACCTGCCGCGTGCGCGCGGCTGTCATAGCCCCAGAAGCGCGGGAGCGCGACGGCGAGGGCGACGGTCCCCGCGACGCACGCGATGCCGCCGGTCACGACCGAGGCGCGCACGCTCGCCAGCGCCGCCACGAGGCCCGCCTCGGCATCGCCCAGCAGCGGCCCGGACGACCACGAGATCATCTCCACTCCGGCCAGGCGCCCGCGCAGGTGGTCGGGGATCGTCTCGTTCCACATCGCCGAGCGGAAGATGCCGCTGACCGTGTCCATCGCGCCGGCCACGACGAGGCACGCGACCGCCAGCCACAGCGCGTTCGCGAAGCCGAACGCGACGATCGCGACACCCCACAGGGCGGCGCCGAAGACGACCGCGCGCCCGTGGCGGTGCACGCGCGCCGTCCAGCCGCTCGTCAGCGTCACCGCGATCGAGCCCGCCGACGGAGCCGCGTAGAGCAGCCCGAGGACCTCGGGCCCGCCGTAGCCCTTCGCGATGGCCGGGAAGAGCGCCATCGGCATGCCGAAGAACATCGCGTTCATGTCGACGAGGTAGGTCCCCACGAGGTCCTGGCGCGACGTCGCGTAGCGCAGGCCCTCGCGGATCGTCCGCCACGACGGCGGCTCGGCGTCGGGTGGCGGCGGCGGCGTGCGCACCGCGTTGAGGACGAGCAGCGAGGCCGCGAAGCTCACGACGTCGACGCCGTAGGTGAAGGTCAGGCCCGCGCTCGCGATGAGCAGGCCGGCGAGCGCCGGGCCCGCGAGCGTCGCCATGTTGTGGAAGCTGAACTGCAGGGCCGAGGCGGCCTTGAGCTCGTCGCGCTCGACGAGCCGGGGGATGAGCGCGTCCAGCGGCGGGCGGCGCACCGCGGTGAAGGCGGCCAGCAGCCCCGAGCAGACGTAGAGCACCCACAGGTGCGGATCGGGCAGCGTCGCGTTGACGAGCAGGGCACCCGCCACGATGGCGGCGCCGACCTCGGCGATCTGCACGAGCCGCCGGCGATCGAAGGCGTCGGCCAGGGCGCCGCCGACCAGCGCGAGCACGATGATCGGAGCGAACTCCGCGACCCCGAGCAGGCCGACGGCCAGCGACGAGCCGGTCAGGTCGTAGGCCTGGAAGGGAATCGCGACGAAGGTCGCCATCGAGCCCAGCTCGGAGACGGTCTGGCCGAGGACGAGCAGCCCGAAGTCGCGCCGCCGGCGCAGCAGGCCGAGGTCGACGGCCACCGATCCGACAGCCCGCCGCCACGCCGACGCGGTCTCGGGTGTGTCCGGCACCGGAGCGGTCAACGCGCCCAGGCTACGTCCTGGTCTGAGCGCGCGCACCTAGGATGGCCCGATGGCCGGCGTCTTCCTCATCGGCGGTGGGCGCGAGGACGCCCAGGTGCGCGCCTCGCATGCGCCCTTCGTCGCCGCCTGCGCCGGCGGTCCGATCGTCGCCTTCGCGCTCGAGGACCCCGAGCGCTGGGAGCGCGCGCTGCGCCTGGCCGGCGCCGATGATGTGCGCTGCCTGCTCGAGCCGCCGTCGGCCGGCGACCTCGACGGCGCGGCGGGCGTCTTCGTCGGCGGTGGGTCGACGCCCGGCTACCAGGAGGCGCTCGCCGGCTGGCGCGTCCCGGCCGAGCTGCCCTTCGGCGGCTTCTCCGCCGGCGCCGCGGTGGCGGCGGCGCGTGCGATCGTCGGCGGCTGGCGACTCGACGGGCGCGAGGTCTGCGCCGCGGAGGCCGGCGAGGACCTCGACGAGCTGGCCGTGCGCGACGGGCTCGGCCTCGTGCCCTTCGCCGTCGACGTCCACGCCACGCAGTGGGGCACGCTCACGCGGCTCGTCCACGCCGTCGGCGCAGGGCTGGTCGACGAAGGCTGGGCCATCGACGAGGGCACCGTGCTCGTGGTCGACGACGGCTCCGTGCGTGCCGAGGGCCTGGGCAGCGCCTACCGGGTCGCGCCGCGAGACGGCCTGGTCGTGGTTAGCGTGCAGCCCTGATGCACGCGGTCACCTTCCAGGCGCCGGGCGAGGTGCGCGTCGACGAGCGCCCCGATCCCGAGCTGCAGGCACCGGACGACGCGATCGTCCGCATCGAGGCCACCGGCGTATGCGGCAGCGACCTGCACATCTTTCACGGCCGCGTGGCCATCGAGCCGGGCTTCACCATCGGCCACGAGTACGTCGGCACCGTCGTGGCGGCCGGCGATGCGGTGAGCTCGGTCGCGGTCGGCGACCGCGTCCTCGGCTGCTTCCAGGTGGCCTGCGCGATCTGCCGCGCGTGCCGCGCCGGCAACTACCACAAGTGCGAGCGCTCGCGGACCTTCGGTCACGGCGCCGCCCTCGGCGGCCTGCAGGGCACCCAGGCCGAGCAGGCTCTCGTGCCGCACGCCAACCTGACCCTGCGCCGCGTCCCTGAGAGGATGGCCAGCGACGTCGCGCTCTTCGCCGGCGACGTGATGGGGACCGGCTTCCACGCGGCCCTGCCGGTACGCCCGGGCGACAGCGTGGCGGTGCTCGGCCTCGGGCCGGTGGGGCTGTGCGCCGTCCAGGCCGCGCGTGCCGCCGGCGCCGCGCAGGTCATCGCGATCGACGGCGTCCAGGCACGCCTCGACGTGGCCGGCGGCTTCGGCGCGGCGCCCGTGCACCTCACCGAGGAGGACCCGCGGGCCGCCGTGAAGACCGCCACCGAGGGGCGCGGGGTCGACGTGGCCATCGACGCCGTCGGCGACCCGCGCGCGCTGGACCTCGCCATCCGCGTCGCCGCCAACTGCGCCACGGTGAGCGTGGTCGGCGTCTACGCCGAGCGCTGCGAGGTGCATATGGGCCTCGCCTGGATCAAGGCGCTGACCCTGCACACCGGGCAGGCCAACGTCATCGGCCACCTCGATCGCGTGCTCGCGCTCATGGGCGCCGGCGTGCTCGACCCCGGGCCGCTCGTCACCCACCACATGCGCCTGGCCGACGCGCCGGCGGCCTACGAGCTCTACGACCGCCGCGAGGCGCTGAAGATCGTCCTGGAGCCCTAGGTGGACCTGCCGCGGCTGGACGGCGTCACGCACCGCACGGTCCCGGCCCGCGGTCTGCGCTTCCACGTCGCCGAGGCGGGAGCCGGAGACCCGATCGTGCTCGTGCATGGCTGGCCACAGCACTGGTGGATGTGGCGCCACGTCGTGCCCCTGCTCGCGCCGCACGCCCATCTGGTGATGATCGACCTGCGCGGCTTCGGCTGGTCCGACGCGCCGCCCGGGCCCTACGACAAGCAGACGCTGGCCGACGACCTGCTCGCCGTGCTCGACGCGCTCGGGCTCGATCGGGTGGGCCTGGTCGCCCACGACTGGGGCGCCTGGAGCGGCTTCCTGGCCTGCATGGCCGCGCCCGAGCGCTTCACGGCCTTCCTGGCCCTCGGCTGCCCGCGCCCCGGCGGCCGGCCCAGCGCCCGCCAGCTGCGCGAATTCTGGCGCTTCGGCTATCAGGTCGCCATCGCCGCGCCGCTGCTCGGCCGGCGCTTTGTCATGGACCCGCGCTTCATCGAACGCACGATCATGGCGGGTACCGTCCGCCGCCAGGCCTTCACGCCCGACGACCTGCGCGCCTTCACCGCGGTGCTGGCCGAGCCGGCGCGCGCGCGGGCCAGCGTGCGCCTCTACCGGACGTTCCTCGCGCGCGAGGTCGCGCGCGGCCCCCGCGGACGGCTGCGCGTGCCGACGCGCATCGTGCTCGGCGACCGCGACCCGGCCATCCCCGCCGTGCTGCTCGAAGGCGCCCAGGACGACGCCGACGACCTGTCGGTCGAGATCGTCCCCGATTGCGGGCATTTCGTCCCTGAAGAGCATCCCGCGCTCGTGGCCGAGCGCGCCCGAGCGCTGTTCGGGCCTCATTGATCAGGAAACCTGGCCGAAGGCTTCATACATACGTCCAGCGGCTGTTCGCCGGCCGCCGGAGGAGGCCGACGACGAGGGTGTGGCGCACCTGGCGCCGCAGTGACGCCAATGGCCTCCTCCGGTCCCCGCCTACTCCTCTGCTTCCTGGTCGCGATCGCGCTCCTGCCGGCCGCGGCGCAGGCCGACATCACCCTTCCGCAGGTACCGGTGCCTGCCTCCGACGCGCTGTCGAGCACGGCGCACGCCCTCGCCGTCGCCCGCTGGGGGGTCGACCCGTGCGCCGGGCAGGTCACCGTGAGCTGGGCGCACATGGGCCCGGGCATCAACGCGCGCTCGCAGTGGATGAGCTACGACATCCACAACCCGGCGACCTACAGCCAGTGCTCCATCACCTACAACCTGGACATCGATTGGGACTGGCCGAAGCTCTGCACGGTCATCGAGCATGAGCTCGGCCACCTCGCCGGCCACGACCACGTCGACGATCCCCACGACGTGATGTCGCCCTATTACGTCTACCCGACGCCCGAGTGCGCCGCGGCGGCGTCAGCCCCGGCGGCGGCCCCCGCCCCGGTCACGACGGCCGAGGCGCCCGTCGTCGCGACGACCCCGAACAAGGCCACCTCGAAGAAGAAGGCCAAGCGCAAGGTCGCCAAGCGCACGGCGTCCACCCGTGGCACGAACGGCAAGGGCCGCACGGCCCACGCAGCCCGCGCCAAGAAGTCGAGCGCCAAGAGGTCCGGCAGCAGTCGCGGCCGCGTTCGCGCCGCCTCGCCCGGCTGGACCGTCGTCTCGGACTAGCCGCCTAGCCCTTGGTCGGAGCCCACTGGGCCTCCGCCAGATCGCCCTCGGGGAGCTCCTCGGGCGTCGGTACCTGCGGCGTGTCGCGCAGGTACCACTCGGCGTCGAGCGCCGCCTGGCAGCCGGAGCCCGCGGCCGTCACGGCCTGGCGGTAGGTGTGGTCGACCAGGTCGCCCGCCGCGAAGACGCCGGGCACGCCGGTGCGCGTGGACTTGCCCTCGGTGATGACGTAGTCCTCGTCGTCGGTCTGCACCTGGCCCGCCACGATGTCCGACTGCGGCTCGTGGCCGATGGCGATGAAGGCGCCGCCGAAGGCCAGCTCGCGCTCCTCGCCGGTCTCGACGTTGCGCAGGCGCGCGACGCGCTCGAAGGGCCCGCCACCCTCGTGGAACTCCTCGACCACGTACGGCGTGAGGAACTCGATGTTCTCCATCGCACGCGCGCGCTCGAGCATGATCTTCGAGGCCCGGAACTCGTCGCGACGGTTGACGATGTGGACCTTCGAGGCGAACTTGGCCAGGAAGATGGCCTCCTCCATGGCGGAGTCGCCGCCGCCCACGATGATCGTGTCGTGCTCCTTGAAGAAGGCTGCGTCGCACGTGGCGCAGTAGGAGATGCCGGCGCCGCCCAGCTCCTCCTCGCCGGGGACCCCGAGCTTCTTGTGCTCGGCGCCCATGGCCAGCACGACCGTGCGAGCCTGGTACTCGTCGTCGCCGACCCACACCCTGTGGATCCCGCCGGGCTCGCGGGAGAGCTCGACCTTCGTCGCCACGTCGGTGATGAAGCGCGTGCCGAAGTCCTCGGCCTGCTCGCGCATCTTCTGCATGAGCTCGGGGCCCTGGATGCCGCCGGCCGGGAAGCCGGGGTAGTTCTCGACCTCCGTGGTCTGCTGGAGCAGTCCGCCCCAGAGGAAGCCCTCGATGACCAGCGGGCGGAGGTTCGCACGCGCCGTGTACAGGGCGGCCGTGTACCCGGCCGGGCCGCTGCCCACGATGATCACGTTCTCGATGTCCGCCACAGGATCACGCTCGCTTTCGGTGCTCACTTTACTTTGTATAGTAGCTCGCCGCCGGCCATCCGTTACGCCTGCGCCACCACCGTCGCCGCCTTGGCGGCCTGATGCTCTTCGCGCCACACGGCGACGCGCCGGCGCAGCTGGAAATAGGCGATCGCACCGGGCAGGGTAGGCAGCCAGAAGGCGAACGCGCGATAGGTCAGGACGGCGCTGATCGCGTAGTCCGACGACACGCCGAGGGCCGCGAAGGCGCCGATCATGCCGCCGTCGACTCCGCCGATGCCGCCCGGCAGCGGCAGCGCGTTGCCCAGCATGCCCACGAAGTAGGCAAGCACGATGACCGCGAACGGCGGCGGGTCGGGTCCGTAGGCATGGAAGCACGCCCACAGCGTGGCGATGTCGAAGCCCCACCAGGCGACCGCGCCGAGGACGCCCCACTCGCGGTTGCGCACGAGGTCGATCGCCATGCGCACGCCGGTGGCGGCCGAGGCGGGGATGGTCACGACCTTGGCCATGATGCGCGCGCCGCGCCCCGTGCCCCCGGACCACCCCGTGATCCGCCGTTCGGCATCGCCCGGCAGCAGCGACATGGCGAGGAAGATCCCGATGAGCAGCAGGGCGAAGATCGCCGGGACCACGGTGATGGCGAACGGGGCCGGGCCTTTGAAGATGCCGAGGTAGAGCCCGAGCCCGAAGACGACGATCGAGCCCATGTAGACGGCGTAGAGCAGGGCGAGGAAGGCGACCATCCGGTAGGCCACCACGCGGGCCTCCATCCCGGAGCGCCGCAGGGCCCAGGCGGTGAGCGCGATGCCGCCGGCGCCGGCGGCCGCGAACAGGCGGGTGGCGGCCACCCCGGCCATCGTGATCTCGTAGCTCGCGCGCCAGCCGATCCGCGTCACCCCGCGCACGAAGACCGTGCGGAACAGGATCACGTAGCCGCAGAAGGACAGGCACTCGAACAGCAACGCCATGATCAGCCATCCCGGCTGCCCGTCGCCGAGGGTGTGGATCGAGGCCGAGGTCCCACCGGAGATCTTCGGCAGCACGAAGTAGAGGAAGGCGATCGAGGCCGCCACGAAGACGCCGAAGCCCAGCGCCCGTTCGCGCGTGATGACCACGCGCGGCATCTCCTCGTCATCGGCGTCCCGCGGCTGTTCGACGTCGCGCTCGTCGACCGGGGCCGACGTCATGCGTGCGCCCGCGCCTCGAGCCGCTGGAGCCTGGCACCGACCGCGCGCAGCACCGGCGCGGCTCGGTGGCGCCGGCGTCGCACGCCCTCGGCCAGAGCCAGGCCGGCGACGAGGTCGACGACGTAGTGCTCGCCGAGGTACACGAGTGCGAAGCCGAGCGTGCCGGCGTAGGCCCAGCCGAGGGCACCCTGCACCGGCCCTGCGTCGCTGAGGACGTGGGCGGCCATCACGGATGTCGCGAAGTGCAGGGAGGGCATGGCGGCGAGTGGGTTGCCTCCCAGGACATCGTAGAGAGGGCCCCAGGCACCCTTCCAGACGGCCTGTCCGTGTTCGCGCATCAGGCGGCGCACGCTCGGCTGGCGCGGCCCGAGGACCCCCTGCTCGGCCGCGTACCACGGCGGCGCGGTGGGGACGGCCCAGTAGCCGATGAGCCCGAGGTCGAAGACCGCGTAGATCTGCGCGGCACCGCCGGCCAGCTGGTCGCCGCGGCGGGCGAGCAGGTAGGCGACCGTCCCGTGCGGGACGAAGAACCACAGCCAGTGGCACCACACGAGCGCCTGCTCGGCCGCGCGCAGCGGCTGGCCCTCATGGCGCGCGAAGGCGCGCTGCATCCGCAGTCCCGGCAGCTCGCCGAGGCCGATCGCACGGTCGGCGACCACGGGATAGCGCACGCGCACGCGCGCGAGCAGGCGCTCGGGATCGTCGTTGGGCATCTGGTAGGTCGCCACGTAGGCGTGCATCTGGAGGGCCACGATCGCGGCGTCCCGCGCCTTCGAGCGGCTCATGGCCACGGACAGCGCGAGCGGCGCCGCGCCGGCGGCGGCGATGACCACGGGCGGCGGGAGGCGAAGGCGACGGCGGACGAACGGTGCGGCCGTTCCGAGCACCACTGCCCCCCACGCGGCCGCACGAATGGCGCTCGGACCGCGCATCGACGCACGCCAGGATATCGGCGGCGCCGGACCCCAAGGGCGAGCCGGAGCGTGGGGACCTTGCTGTACAAAGACCCGGTGCCCTCGCTGCACGAAGGAGACGAGTTCGCGGGCCACCGCATTCTTGGGATAGCGGGCCGCGGCGGCATGGGCGTGGTCTACCGCGCGCTGCAGCTCGACCTCGACCGCCCCGTCGCGCTGAAGCTCATCGCCCCGCAGCTCGCCGAGGACCCCGACTTCCGCCAGCGCTTCGTCCGCGAGTCCCGCGCGGCCGCCTCGATCGACCACCCGAACGTCATCCCCATCTACTACACGGGCGAGAGCGACGACGGCTCCCTGTACATCGCGATGCGCTACGTCGAGGGCTCCGATCTGCGCACGCTGGTGCGCGCCGCGCAGCGCCTGGACCCGCCGCGCGCCGCGTACATCGTCTCCCAGGTGGCACGGGCGCTCGACGCCGCGCACGCGCGCGGCATCGTCCACCGCGACGTCAAGCCCGCCAACGTCCTGCTCGGTGCCAACGACCACGCCTACCTCACGGACTTCGGGCTGACCAAGCGCGTGACCTCGCATACGGGCTCCACGCGCGACGGCGGCTGGGTCGGCACGCTGGGCTACGTCGCGCCCGAGCAGATCCGCGGCGAGCGCCTCGACGCCCGCGCCGACGTCTACGCGCTGGGCTGCGTGCTCTACCACTCGCTCGCCGGCGTGCCCCCCTACCAGCGCGACAGTGACGAGGCGACGCTGTGGGCGCACCTCAACGACGATCCGCCGACGCTGCACGACCGTGCGCCCGACGTGCCCGCCAGCTTCGACGCCGTCCTGGCGCGCGCCATGGCGAAGGACCCCGACGATCGCTTCCCGTCGGCCGGCGACCTCGGCCGCGCGGCGCTTGCCGCCGCGGGCGAGCCCGTGGCGCCGGGGCCCGAGCGCGTGGTGGCCGTCGGCGAGGCCGCCCCGGGCGACCACCAGGAGACCGTCGTCTCCCCCGACCAGGCGCCCACGGTGCTCGCCGCGAGCGCGCCCGCCGCGCGCCGGTGGTGGCCCTGGGCGCTCGCGGTGGTGCCGATCGCGGGCCTGGCGCTGATCGCGGCCCTCGCCCTCGGCGGCGGCGACAACGGCGGCGGCGACAAGCCCGGGACCACTACAAGCGGCTCGACGGGCACCGACACGACCCCGTCGCCGCAGAAGACGGCGATCAAGAGCATCGACGTCGGCGGGCGCCCGAACAACATCGTGCTGGCCAGCGGCAAGGCGTGGGTCGTGCGCAGCGGCAACGAGCGGCTGGTGGTCATCGACGCCAAGACCGCCAAGCGCGAGCCCTACAGTCCGCGCGTCGGCGACCCCAGCGGCGAGGCCGCCGGCTTCGACAAGCTGTGGGTCATCAACCAGGCCGCGCCGTCGCTCGTGCCGATCGGGCTGAAGTCCCATCGCCAGGAGGGCCAGGCCGTGCCGCTGCCGGCGCAGGGCAGGGCGGTCGCCGTCGCCGCCGGCAGCAACGCCATGTGGGTCGGCGTCCGCGGCAACCCGGGCCTGCTGCTGCGCATCGACCCCAAGAACCGCGCGCAGCCGGCCAAGACGATCGAGCTGCCGGACGGCCTGCAGAACATCGCCGTGGGCGGCGGCGCCGTGTGGGTCATCGCGCGCCGGCGCAACACGGTCACGCGCCTGGACATCGCCAGCGGCACGCAGCGCCCGATCTTCGTCGGCGAGAAGCCGACAGGGATCGCCTATGGGCGCGGCGCGGTGTGGGTGACCAACTACGGCGACGACACGGTCACGCGGATCGACAGCGGATCGCTGAACACGGGCATCATCGAGACGGGAAACGGGCCGAAGGGCGTCGCGGTCGGAGCCGGCGCGGTGTGGGTCGCCAACTCGCTCGCCTCGACCGTCACCCGCATCGACCCGCAGTCGAACCGCCCGTCGGGCGATCCGATCTCCGTCGCCCTGAACCCCTACGGCGTCGACACCAACGGCAACGACGTCTGGATCACGAGCCCGAGCGACGGCAAGGTCCAGCGGCTGACGCCCTCGGGCTGACGGTCTAGAGGTCGCGCGTCGAGACGACGCCGGCCTGCAGCGCCTCGGCCACCAGCCGGGAGCGCTTCTGGTTCTGGGGCAGGTGCTCGATCCCGAAGCGCTGGAAGAGCGTGCGCAGGTGCGACTTGACCGCGTCGACGCTGAGGTGCAGCTCGTCGGCGATCTCCTGGTTGGTGGCGGGCACGGCGAACTCGTCGTGCTTGTAGGGCCGCGACAGCGCGACGAGGACCTGGCGCTGGGTCGGCGGCAGGTCGCCGAGGGTGAGGCGCTGGCCCGCGATCTGGGTCGGCATCGAGTCCTCGGACTCGGGCCGGCGGTAGGCCATCGAGGTCTGGCCGACGCGCAGGACGTCGCCGTCGCGCAGCCGCGTGCGACCCGAGATGCGTGCGCCGTTGACGTAGGTGCCGTTGCGCGAGAGGCCGTCGTCGCTGACCGTCCACTCGCCCGCGATGGCCTCGAGCTCGGCGTGCAGGCGCGAGACCTCCGTATCCCACGACAGGCTGAGCTCGTTCCCGCTCCCGCGACCGATGCTCACGCGCTCCTGGTCGTCGAGGTCCAGCAGGCGTTGCACACCGTCGCCGTCGCGGAAGACGAGGAAGGGCCGCCCGCGGCGCTCGGCCTCGATGCGCTCGCGCAGCTCGGCGGGCGTGGCGGAGTGGGCCTGAAGTGGGGACGGCATGTGGACTGTCAAGGCTACCCAGGGTGATGGATGCCCCACCTCGGGGGGCCAGGTGTGACCCCGGGGTGGCTGGGAGGACAGTCCGTGTGGCCCCAACCTGGAGTCATGACGCTCCTCCTTCACCCGACCGCCTACCGGGCCGCCACCGACGAGCAGCTCGTGGACCTGGTGCGCGCCGGCGACGACCGCGCCTTCGACGCGATCCACTCGCGCTACGAGCAGCGGCTCACCGGCTACGCGCGCCAGATGCTCGGCGGTGCGCACCACGACGCCGAGGAGATCGTCCAGGACGCCTTCGTCCGCGCGCTGGCCGCCCTGCGCGCCGACGACCGCGAGATGGCGCTCAAGCCATGGCTCTTCACCATCGTGCGCAACCGCACGCTCGACGTGCTGCGGCGCCCGGTGCGGACGACCGACCTCGAGGTCCACGCGCCGATGCTGCACGACGCCGGCGCCGACCCGCACGAGCAGGTCATGCGCGCCGACGACCTGCGCGACCTCGTCGGCGAGCTCAAGCGCCTGCCCGAGCGCCAGCGGATCGCGCTCGTCGCCCACGAGCTTGGCGGCGCGTCCCACGAGACGATCGCCCGCGAGCTCAACGTCTCGGTGGGAGGCTCGAAGGCGCTCGTGTGCCGCGCGCGCTCCGGCCTGGCCCGCGCCAAGGCCGCCGCGTAGCTGACGCTCAGTCCAGCCGGTCGGGCAGGCCGAAGGCCTCGAAGTACGCGACCGCCCGCGCCGGGTCGGCCGGGTAGTGGGGCCAGCTCAGGAAGTCGTCGCCGTCGCGCAGCTGCGTCGTGCGGTTGATGAAGGACGTGATGTCGGCGATCCGGTCGCCGCGGAGGGTCAGCACGTTGAGCGCGAACGCACGATAGGTGCCGTCCTTCGCGTCGGAGACGTAGGAGCCGACGGCGGCCTGGCCGCTGGCCTGCAAGCGCACGTGGCGCCAGTGCCAGGTGCCGTTGAGCGGCGCGGTGGCCAGGAAGACCGCGAGCTCGTCGACGCCGCGATACCAGGCGCCCAGCGGGGGCATCGACCACACGGCGTCCTCGGCCAGCAGGCTGACCACGGCGCCGACGTCGCCGCGGGCCATCGCGTCCATGTAGCGCTCGACGATCTCGCGCAGGTGCTGGTCGCCCAGCGCCCGCAGCGTGGCCTGCTGGCTGCGGTCGGGCAGGCGCTCGTCGACCGCCTTGCGCGCCCGCTGCAGGGCGCTGTTGACCGCGGCGACGGTCGTCTCGAGCGCCTCGGCGATCTCCTTGCCCGAGAAGCCGAGCACCTCGCGCAGGATGAGCGCGGCGCGCTGGTTGGGCGGCAGGTGCTGGAGAGCCGCCACGAAGGCCAGCTCGACGCCCTCGCGGCGCTCGTAGCGGGCCTCGGGCGCGGCGCGCCCGTCCACCAGCCCGAGCTGCACATCGGGATACGGCTCGACCCAGGTCGACTCGACGAGCGGGCCGCCGGGCGGCTCGTGCGGATCCGCGGGCGGCCCGTGGTCGATCGGCAGCATCCGCCGGGGCCGGCGCTCGATGGCGTTCAGCGACGTGTTGGTCGCGATCCGGTACAGCCACGAGCGCAGCGAGCTTCTGCCCTCGAAGCGCGGCAGGCCGCGCCACGCGCGCAGGAGGGCATCCTGGAGGGCGTCCTCCGCATCGTGAACCGAGCCGAGCATCCGGTAGCAGTGGGCGTGCAGCGCGCCGCGGTGCGGCTCGACGAGGCGCCGGTAGGCGTCCTGATCGCCGCCGCGGGCGGCATCGAGGAGGTCGCGCTCGAGCACGGTGACGGTTGTCGCGGAGGTGGCCATCGCTACCGGTATGACCGCCGACGCGCCTCGAAATCATCGGACCGATGAGTTTTCGGCGTTCGCGCGGTCAAAGCAGCAGACGCCATGCTCGCCCCCTCCACACCAGTGGTGCACCTCGAGCTGCACACCGGCGACCTCCAGGGCGCGCGCGCCTTCTACGCGCAGCTGTGCGACTGGCATCCCGACCGCGTGGACACCCGCCATGGCTCGTACCACACGCTCGAGCTGGGCGGCGGCCTCGGTGGCGGGATCGTCGAGTGTGCCACCCAGCGCTCGCTCTGGCTGCCCTACGTCGAGGTCTCGCAGATCGACGCGGCCACCCAGCGGGCGCGCGACCTCGGCGCCGCCGTCCTGCTCGAGGCCCGCGAGGGCCCCGCGGGCTGGCGCAGCGTGGTCGCCACTCCTGCGGGCGGCGAGATCGCCTTCTGGCAGGCCAAGCGATGAGGCGGCCGCTCAGGCGCCGGTCGCTCGCTGCCTGTCTTCCTCCGCCTGTGCCACCTCGCTGCGCGGAGTCGCATCCAGGAAGACCTGCCACACCGTCGCAATGCGCTCGTGCAGCTCGCGGTCGAGCTCGCTCGAAGCGCGCTCGATCTCGTCGGCGCTGAGGCCGTCGGCCAGGTCGATGCGCGCCGCGACGAGCAGGCGGTCGGGCGCCAAGGCCATCGTCAGCAGCTCGAGCAGCCGGTCGACGGCGGGATGGGCCTCGATGATCTCCCTGATCGCCTCGCGCTCCTCGGGCGAGGCGGCCTCGCCGATGAGCAGCGCCCTCGTGTCGCGGCCGAGCGCCACCGCGACCGTCGTCAGCAGCACGGCGATGACCACCGACGCCAGGCCGTCGAAGACCTGATTGCCCGTGGCCTCGTGCAGCGCGACGCCGGCGAAGGCCACGACCACGCCGATGACGGCCGCCGAGTCCTCGAAGAGGACGGTCTTGGTCGTCGGGTCGCGGCTGGCCCGGACGTAGCGCGCGTGCGATTGGCGGCTCTCGGCGGCCTCGTCGCGCGTCTGGCGATACGCGCGCGCGAGCGAGGCGCCCTCGGCCAGGCCCGCGAACAGGAGCACGGCGTAGGCGATCCCGTAGGAGCCGCTGTCGGTCTCGGGGCCGAAGATCCGGCTCAGCCCCTCGTAGAGGGAGAAGCCGGCGCCGGCCACGAAGATCCCGACCGCCGCCAGGAAGGACCAGAAGAAGCGCTCCTTGCCGTAGCCGAAGGGGTGCTCGGCGTCGGGCTCGCGCTCGCCGACGGCGAGCGAGTAGAGCAGGAAGACCTGGTTCATCGTGTCGGCCACCGAGTGGGCGAACTCGGCGAGGATGGCCGACGACCCCGTGACCAGGCCGGCGAAGAGCTTGGCCACGGCGATCGACGCGTTCGCCGCCAGCGCGACCAGCACCGTGCGCCGGGTGGCCGGTTGCGGCTCGCCGCCGCGGGCCATCAGCGCTGACCGTTGCGCGCGGCCGCGGCCTCGGCCACGAGCGCGCCGATGAGGCGGCTCTGCTCGTCGGCCTCGGGATGCCACTGGACGCCCAGCGCGAAGCGGCGGTCGGTGGCCTCGAAGGCCTCGGGCAGCTCGTCGAGCGACGACCACCCGGTGACCTCGAAGCCCTCGCCGAGGCGGTCGACGGCCTGGTGATGGTGGGACTTCGTGCCGTGGACGACCTCGCCGGCGGCGCGGGCGGCCAGCGAGCCGTCGCTCAGGCGCACGTCGTGGTCGGCGCCGTCGAAGGAGCCAGGGTTCCGGCGGTGCTCGTGGTGGCCGTGGCTCTCGGGCAGGTGCTGGAGCAGGGTGCCGCCCGCGGCGACGTTCATGACCTGCATGCCGCGGCAGATGCCGAGCAGGGGGACGTCGCGCTCGAGGGCGCGCCGCGTGAGAGCGATCTCGAAGTCGTCGCGCTCCGGCACCGTCCCGCGGGTCTCGGCATGGGCCTGTTCCCCGTAGGCCCCGGGGTCGATGTCGGCGCCGCCGGCCAGGATGAGCCCATCGAGCAGGTCGAGGATCGCGTCGGGATCCTCCCGGAGGGTCTCGTCGGGCGGCAGCATCAGCGCGATCCCGCCCTCGCGCTGGACGGCGTCGACATAGGAGCGCGGCAGCAGGAAGGCCTGCTGGTCCCACACGCTCCAGCGCGCGCGCTCCAGCGCGGTGCAGATCCCGATGACGGGGCGGGCCATGCGCCTCAAGGTAGTACGTCCGCCAGCGGCAGGAAGCGAAGGCGGCGCTCAGGCGGCGTCGCGCCCGGCCAGCTTGGCCAGCACGGCGGCGTGGGTCACGCCGCGGTCCGCCAGGACGCGCGCGGCCACGCCATCGCCCTCGCGCACGAGGCCGAGCACGAGATGCTCGGCGCGCAGGTCGCGGTCGCCGAGGCTGATCGCCTCGCGCAGGCTGAGCTCGAGCGCCTTCTTGGCGCGGGCGCTGAACGGGACCGACCCGCCCATCACGCCGGGCCGGCAGCCCCGGCGGCGCACGAGCGCGCCGGGCCCGAAGGCCCGCTCGACGCGCTCGCGGACGGCGTCGAGGTCGATGCCCAGGGTGGCGAGCGCGTCGCGGTCGATGTCGTCCTCGCCCTGGCCCACGATGCGCACGACGTCGTCGCGGATGCCGGCGGCGCCGACGCCGAAGCCGGCCAGCAGCCGAGCCCCGTCCCCGTCGGTGCGCAGCACGCCGAGCAGGAGGTGCTCGGTGCCGATCCAGCCGTGGTGCAGGGCGACGGCCTCCTCCTGGGCCAGCACGACGGCCCGGCGGGCCTCGTCGTCGAAGCGCTCGAACATCAGCCCAGCAACCTCCTGCGTCGCCCGTGCTTGCGATGCACCGCCTGCTTGGAAACCCCCAGCGCGGCACCGATCTCCTGCCACGACCACCCGCGCTCGCGGGCGTTGGCGACGTGCAGCTCCTCGAGGCGCTCGACCAGGTTGCGCAGCGAGGCGACGGCGGCGAGCCCGACCTGCGGATCGGTGCTGTCCACCGCGCCGGCGAGATCGCGGGTCTCCTGTGCGGCCATGCCGTCAACATACGTTGACGGGATCGCTTTGTCAACCCATGTTGACGCCTGGGACAGCGGATAGGTTGCCCGCCATGTCCGAGTACGAGACCGTCAACGTCCATCGCTACGGCGCCGCGGCGACCATCGAGCTCAACCGCCCCGATTCGCTGAACGCCTGGAACGCCCAGCTCGGGCACGACCTGCTGGCCGCCATCACCCGCGCCGCGCAGGACGACGAGGTGCGCGCCGTGGTCATCACCGGCGCCGGCCGCGCGTTCTCGGCAGGCGCCGACCTGCGCGACCTGTCAGGGCGCGAGGAGCGCACGCCCGACGGCCATCCCGACGTGCGCCGGGTCCTGACCGAGCGCTACCACCCGATCATCACCACGATCCGCACCATGCCCAAGCCGGTGCTGGCGGCCGTCAACGGCCCGGCCGTGGGCATCGGGCTCTCGCTGGCGCTCGCCTCGGACCTCGTCGTCGCCGCCGAGTCGGCCTATCTCCTGCTCGCCTTCGTGAACATCGGCCTTGTGCCCGACGGCGGCTCGTCGCTGTTCGTCCCCACGCGCGTGGGGTTCGCGCGCGCCGCCGAGATGGCCATGCTCGGCGAGCGGATCCCGGCCGCGCAGGCCCTCGACTGGGGCCTGGTCAACCGCGTCGTGCCCGACGACGCCTTCGCCGGGGAGGTGGCCGCACTGCGCGATCGACTGGCTGCCGGGCCGACGCGCTCATACGCGGGGAGCAAGCGCCAGCTCAACCACTGGCTGTACGCGCGCATGGACGCGCAGCTCGAGCTCGAGGCGGACATCCAGCAGGAGATGGCGGGCTCGCCGGACTTCGCCGAGGGGGTCGCGGCCTTCATCGAGAAGCGCCCGCCAACGTTCGGTGGCGGGTAATCGCGCCACCTACGGTTCGTCGTCCGCCGACCTGTGAATACAATCCTCGCGCCTTGGCCCGGACCCCTGCCAACAGTCGGTCGCGTCGCCTCGCCTTCGCCGTCCTCGTCGCCCTCCTCGCGCTCCTGGCCTTCGCCGGTGCGGCCTTCGCGGATGCGCTGACGCCCGAGAGCGGCGGCTCCCCCAATGCCGACCAGATCGACTCGCTGTACAAGCTCGTCTTCGGCGTCGCGCTCGTCATCTTCGTCGGCGTCGAGGGCGCCCTCCTCTACTCGCTGATCAAGTTCCGGGCGCGCAAAGGGGCCGTCGCCGCCCAGATCCGCGGCAACACGCGGCTGGAGATCGGCTGGACGGTCGGCGCCGCGCTCATCCTCGTGGTGCTGGCCGCCTTCACGTTCGCCAAGCTCAGCAGCATCCAGAACCCGCCGAACTCGGGTGCCAACGGCCTGCAGCTGGCCGACAGCGGCACGCTCTTCGCCTCGGGGCCGACCAAGAAGTTCCCGCCCAACGGCCGGTCGCTCAACATCTGCGTCAACGGCCAGCAGTACATCTGGCGGTACACGTACGCCAGGGACTGCGACAACGCGCCGCTGAACTCGCCGTTCTCCTACCAGCAGATGGTCGTCCCGGTGGACACGACGGTGACGCTCGACATCAACTCCCAGGACGTCGCGCACTCGTGGTGGATCCCGAAGCTCGGCGGGAAGTTCGACGCCATCCCGGGCTACACGAACCACACCTGGTTCAAGATCCCGGCCAAGCTCGCCGGCACGGTCTTCACCGGGCAGTGCGCCGAGCTGTGCGGGCGCAACCACGCGAACATGACCGCCACCGTCCGCGCGGTCACGCCGCCCGAATACGAGAAGTGGCTCGATCAGCGCAAGGCCGACATCAAGGCCGCCGACCTGGCCGCGCAGAAGCAGCGCCCGCAAGTCGAGAAGCAGATCCTGCCCTAGCCCCCTTCATGGCCGCCACCACCGAGCAAGCCCTCTCCCCCGTCCCGCAGATCGTCGCCCGGCGCGTCGAGCGCGAGCGGACGGGCTGGACGTCCTGGGTCACGACGACGGACCACAAGCGGATCGGGATCATGTACCTGGTCCTCACGTTCGTCTTCTTCATCCTGGGCGGGACCGAGGCGCTGCTCATGCGCCTGCAGCTCAGCCAGGCGAACAACACGCTGCTGGAGCCCAAGACGTACAACGAGCTGTTCACGATGCACGGGACGACGATGATCTTCCTGTTCGTCGTCCCGATCATGGCCGGTTTCGGCAACTACTTCGTGCCGCTCATGATCGGCGCCCGGGACATGGCGTACCCGAAGCTCAACGCCCTGTCGTTCTGGCTGCTGGTCGCGGGCGGGCTGGTCTTCTACGGCTCGGTCTTCTTCAACCCGCCCGAGTGCGGCTGGACGTGCTATCCGCCGCTCTCGTCGTCCGCCTACCTGCCCAACGGTGGCGTCGACGCGTGGATCTACCTCATCCACCTCACGGGCCTGAGCTCGCTGGTGGGCGCGATCAACTTCTACGCCACGATCGCCAACATGCGCGCGCCCGGCATGGGCTGGGGCCGGCTGCCGCTCTTCGTGTGGTCGATCCTGACCTACGCGATCCTGCTCATCGTCGCCCTGCCGGTCATCGCGGCCGCGGTGACGATGCTGCTCACCGACCGCCACTTCGGGACGCACTTCTTCGACGCGTCCAACGGCGGCTCGCCGCTGTTATGGCAGCACCTGTTCTGGTTCTTCGGGCACCCCGAGGTCTACATCATGGTGCTGCCGGGCTTCGGGATCATCTCCGAGGTCCTGCCCGTCTTCGCCCGCAAGCCGATCTTCGGCTACAAGGCGATCGCAGCCGCCACGGTGCTGATCGGCTTCCTCGGCTTCCTCGTGTGGGCGCACCACATGTTCTCCACGCCGAGCCCGACCTACGTGCTGATCTTCTTCATGCTGGGCTCGTTCCTCATCGCGGTGCCGACGGGCGTGAAGATCTTCAACTGGGTGGCGACCCTGTGGCGCGGGACGATCGAGTTCAAGACCGCCGCTGCTGTTCTGCGTGGGCTTCATCGGGACGTTCCTGATCGGCGGCATCACCGGCGTCTTCCTCGCCGTCTTCCCGGTCGACTGGCAGCTCACCGACACGTACTTCGTCGTCGCGCACCTGCACTACGTGCTGATGGGCGGCGCCGTGTTCGGCATCTTCGCCGGGATCTACTACTGGTTCCCGAAGATCACCGGGCGCCTGCTGAACGAGGGCCTCGGGAAGACCAGCTTCTGGCTGATGCTCATCGGCTTCCAGGTCACCTTCCTCATCCAGCACTCGATGGGTCTCGACGGCATGCCGCGGCGCATCTACGAGTACTCCGACGTCGGCCACCTCGAGCTCTACAACCTGATCTCGACGATCGGGTCGTTCATCCTGGCGGCCGGCGTGCTGGTCACCGCCGTGAACGTGCTCCGCAGCGTCAAGCACGGCCCGATCGCCGGCCCGGACCCGTGGAGGGGCAACACCCTGGAGTGGTTCACCTCGTCGCCGCCGCCGGTCAACAACTTCGACGTCGTCCCGCGCGTGCGCTCCGTCGAGCCGATGAAGGACATCCGCCGCCAGGTCGAGCGCCAGATGGGCGCGACCGACGACATGGCGCAGCCGGTGCCCGAGTCCGCGGTGCGCACCTGATGTCGGCGCCGCGCGCCAGCGCCGTCGCGCTCTCGCCGCCGGCGGGCGCGCGCCAGCTGGTGGCCGACTACGTGACGCTGACCAAGCCGCGCGTGCAGTCGCTGCTGCTCTTCACGACCGTGACGACGATGCTCGTCGCCGGCTCCCCCTCGGTGCAGCTGATCCTGCTCACGTGCCTGGGCGGCTACCTGTCGGCCGGCGGCGCCGGAGCGGTCAACCACGCCTTCGACCGCGACATCGACGCGCTGATGCCGCGCACGGCGGACCGGCCCGTGCCCGCGGGCCGCGTCTCGGCCCGCGCGGCGACCATCTTCGGCTGCGTGCTGGCCGGGCTCTCGGTCATCGAGCTGTCGGTATGGGTCAACCCGCTGGCCGCCGCGCTCGCGCTCAGCGGCTTCCTCGGCTACGTCTTCGTCTACACGGTGTGGCTCAAGCGCCGCACACCGCAGAACATCGTCATCGGCGGCGCCGCGGGCGCCGTGCCGCCGCTCGTCGGCTGGGCCGCGGTCACCGGCGGCCTGGACGGCATGGCCATCTACCTCTTCGCGATCGTCTTCTTCTGGACGCCGCCGCACTTCTGGGCGCTCTCGCTGCTGATGAAGGGCGAGTACGAGCGCGTCGGCGTGCCGATGCTGCCCGTGGTCCGCGGCGAGGCCGAGACGCGCCGGCAGATCCTGCTCTACAGCGTGCTGCTGTGGGCGGTCACGCAGCTGCCCTTCTGCGCCGGCGGCCTTGGGACGATCTACCTCGTCTCCTCGCTCGTCCTCGGCGGGCTGTTCATCGGCGCCGCGTGGGTGCTGAGCCGCCGTGCCGACCGGCGCTCGGCGCTGCGCCTATACCTGTTCTCGCTCGCCTACCTGGCCCTGCTCTTCGGCGCGATGGTCGCCGACGTGAAGCTCTAGGATCCCGAACCAGCCTCCACCATGGACCGCAACCTCGCCCGCAAGAACGTCCGCTCCGGCCTCATCGTCACCGCCGTGTGCTTCTTCATGTTCGGCATGGCCTTCGTGGCGGCGGCCATCTACATCTCGTGACCGCGTGTCATCACTCGACGGGCGCTCGCGACCACCGCCGGAGCGGGTGCCGGCGGTGAGCCCGCTCGATCCCGAGGTCCCGCCCTCTGGCGAGGAGATCCACCTTCCGGGCGGCAGCATCCAGCCCGTCCTGCTGACGTTCGGCATCACCGTCGCGCTCGTCGGCGTGACCACCACCATCTTCCTCGTCATCGCCGGCGCCATCCTCGCCGTCGCCGTGATCGTCGTCTGGATCCGCGACACGCGCCGCGACATCGACGAGCTCCCGCTCGAGCACGCCGAGCACTGAGCGGGCCGCCAGCGGGCGCTTGACGGCGGCTTCGCGGCGAAAACCGCATCATCGAGGGAAGGTGAGCCGCCGCTCGGGCGCTCGCCCGCCTCAGTCTGGGTGCCCTGGCCGCGCTACGCGGCCGCGCCGAACGAAGCGCTGGCCGGGACCTCGCAGATCGCGCCGTCGTCGGTCCAACAGCGGACGATGTCGCGCATCGAGAGCAGGCCGGCGACCTCGCCGTTGGAGGTGACCACGAGGTGGCGGAAGCCGCCGCGGACCATGGCTACAGCGGCCTCCTCGAGCGACCAGTCCGGGGCGGCGAAGACGATGTCGGACGTGAGGTGGTCGGACACACGCTCGCTATCGGGATCCTGGCCGAGGCCGACGGAGTCCATGAGGTCGCGCTCGGTGAGGATGCCGGGCCCCGGGCTGTCGGGATCGAGCACGACGGCGGCACCCACGCGGCGATCGGCCATGAGCCGCGCGGCCTCGCGCAGGGTGTGGCCTGGACCCACGGTCAGGACCACCTTGCTCATGCCGTCACGTACATGCATGCTCGTTCGCCGCCTCCTCCGGGCATTCAGCTTGCAACGATTGGCTCAATCTACCAGCCCCTGACACGGTGTCCAGCGCCTACGCGCCAAATTGGGGGGCGACAACCGGGTCACCTCATCCCAGCGCGGGTACGGCACGTAACTAGAGGTTCTGCCACCTATGCAACGCGCCGCCACCGTCAGACACCGCACGAGCCTCTTCGAGGAGGCCACCTCGATCGTCGAGAGCGAGTTCGCCTCCGATCTCAGCCTCGACGACATCGCGCGGCGGGTGGCTTCGAGCCGCCGCCAGCTGCAGCGCGCGTACGCCGAGATCGGCAACACGACCTTCCGCGAGCATCTCACCGCGGTGCGGATGGAGCGCGCCGCCGACATGCTCCGCAGCCGCGGCACGACCGTACGCGAGGTGGCCCACCGCGTCGGCTATCGCCAGCCGGCCCAGTTCGCCAAGGCCTTCCGCCGCCACCACGGCGCCTCGCCCTCGAGCTACCGCTCGCGCCGGCCCCTCGAGGGCTTCGGCGACGGCGCGCGCATGGCTCCCCAGCCCGTCTGAGCAGCCGCCGATCGCTCCGTCGCATCGTCGGTGAGTACCGCGTTGCGCTCTGTCGCGGACGACCCATAGGATGCGCCGGGCATGCCGGAGGAGAGCACGCCGCGCCGCGAGCGCAAGCGCACGGTCCAGCAGATGGTCGTGGTGGGCATCATCGCCACCGCGATCGGCATTGCCATCGGCCTCAGCATCCACTGGTTCCCGCCTGCCGACTCGACGCAGGCGGACAAGATCGACACCCTCTGGGACGTCCTCGTCATCGCGACGGTGCCGGTCTTCGTGCTCGTCACGGTGGTCGTGTGCTTCTCGGTGATCGAGTTCCGCATGCGCCCGGGCGAGGAGAACCTCGACGGCCCGCCGATCCACGGCAACACGAGGCTCGAGGTCATCTGGACCGCGATCCCGGCGATCCTCATCGTCGGCCTCGTGACCTATGCCTACGTGGTCATGCGCGACATCGAGCAGGCGCCCGCGGCCGGCAACGAGCGGGTCGTGACCGTCACCGGACAGCAGTTCACCTGGAGCTTCGCCTACAACGAGGGCGGCAAGAGGTTCACGACGGCGCAGCTCTACCTGCCCGCCGGCAAGTCGGTGAAGTTCGACGTCAAGTCCAAGGACGTCATCCACGACTTCTGGGTCCCGGACTTCAGGATGAAGATCGATGCGGTGCCCGGCATCACCACGCACTACCGCGTGACGCCGAAGAACCCCGCGGCGATCGGCGACCACGCGATCGTCTGTGCCGAGCTCTGCGGCCTGGGCCACGCCTTCATGCGCCAGACCGCGCACATCCTTGCCCCCGCGGAGTTCGACAAGTGGGTGCAGAAGATGACGACCAAGCCCGCCGCCGCCGGCGCGGGTGGCGCGGGCGGCGCCGGCGCGGCCGTGAACGCCAAGCAGCTCTTCACCAACGGCGACGCCGACACCGGCGCCACGGCCTGCGCCACCTGCCACACGCTGGCCGACGCGGGCGCCACGGGCCAGGTCGGGCCCGACCTCGACAAGGTCCTCAAGGGCAAGGACGCGGCCTTCATCAAGGAGTCGATCCTCGACCCCGACAAGGTGATCGCGCCGGGCTACCAGCCCGGCGTCATGCCCCCGAACTTCGGCGATACGCTGTCGGCCGAGCAGGTGGATGCCCTGGTCAAGTACCTCTCCCAGGTGACGAACAAGTGAGGTCTCACCGCTGATGCTCGCCGCCCTGCGCGCACCCGGATGGTGGCGCGCCCTGGCCTTCACGGTCATGGGCGTCGTCTTCACGTACGCCATCACGATCGGGCTCCGGGCGCTCTTCGGCTACGACCCGCTGGTCGACGGCGAGGCCGTGCTGCGCGTGGGCCTGCTCACGGTGCCGATGTTCTTCCTCGTCGGCCTGGGCTGCTTCGACTACTGGTTCTACTGGGCCTCAGGGCGCCCGACGCGCCCGGAGGACCACTCCGGCCACGGCGCTTACTCGTGGAAGGACTACTTCCGCCCGAACACCGACCACAAGGTCATCGGCATCCAGTACGTCGTGACCTCGTTCTTCTTCCTCTTCGTGGGCGGGCTGCTGGCCATGCTCATGCGCGCCGAGCTGGCCGCGCCGGGGCGCCAGTTCGTCGACGCCAACACCTTCAACGGCCTCTTCAGCGTGCACGCCTCGCTGCTGATCTTCCTCTTCGTCATCCCGGTCTTCGCGGGGCTGGCCAACTTCGTGCTGCCGCTCATGATCGGCGCGCCGGACATGGCCTTCCCGCGCCTGAACGCGCTCTCCTACTGGCTGCTGCCCGTCGCCGGCACGATGATGCTGCTCTCCTTCCTGGCTCCCGGCGGGTCGTTCGCCAGCGGCTGGACGGCCTACGCGCCGCTGAGCACCTCGGCGCCGATCGGGCAGGAGTTCTTCATCATCGCCGTGCAGTTCGCGGGCGCCTCGTCGATCGCCACGGCGCTGAACTTCCTGGTCACCATCATCACCATGCGCGCGCCGGGCATGTCGTTCTTCCGCATGCCGCTGCTCGTGTGGGCGAACTTCTCGACCTCGCTGCTGGTCGTCATCGCCACGCCCTTCATCGCCGCCTCGCAGTTCTTCGTCCTGCTCGATCGTGGGCTGGGCTTCAACTTCTTCGACCCGACCCAGGGCGGCGACGTGCTCATGTACCAGCACGTCTTCTGGTTCTACTCGCACCCGGCCGTCTACATCATGATGCTGCCGGGCTTCGGGATCATCAGCGAGATCCTCGCCGTCAAGGCGCGCAAGCCGATCTTCGGCTACCGCATGATGGCCTTCTCGCTGCTGGCCATCGTCGTGCTGGGCTTCACGGTGTGGGCCCACCACATGTTCGTGTCGGGCATGCAGCCGTGGATCCGCGTGCCGATGATGGTCACGACGGCGATCATCGCCATCCCGACCGGGATCAAGATCTTCTCGTGGCTCGCGACGCTGTGGCGCGGCGTGCTGCACCTCGACACGCCGATGCTCTTCGCCCTGGGCTTCCTGACGATGTTCACCTGCGGCGGGATCTCCGGCGTGATGCTCGCGATGATCCCGCTGACCATCCACGTCAGCGACACCTACTTCATCGTCGCCCACATCCACTACGTGCTCTTCGGCGGATCGCTGTTCACGATCTTCGCCGGCGTCTACTACTGGTTCCCGAAGATGACGGGCCGGATGTACGACGAGCGCCTGGGCCGCCTGCACTTCTGGATGACCTTCATCTTCTTCAACGCGACCTTCGGGCCGATGCACATCATCGGCGTGCAGGGGATGCCGCGCCGGGTCTACGACTACGCCGACAAGTTCGCGACGTGGAACCTCATCATCTCGATCTGCGCGTTCATCCTCGGGCTGAGCACGCTGATCTTCGCCTACAACATGATCGCCTCCTGGCGCGGCGGGCCGCGCGCGGTGGCCAACCCCTGGCGTGCGCTCACGCTCGAGTGGCAGGTCTCGTCGCCGCCGCCGATCTTCAACTTCGACGCCATCCCGACCGTCGTCGGCGGGCCCTACGAGTACGGCGTCCCCGGGGCCGTGCACGGCGTCTTCAAGGGCGCGGAGGTACCTGCTCCGGCAAGCACCCACGCCACGACCACGGCGGAGTAGGAGGCGAGCGTCGTGAAGACCGTCCTCGTGGTGGCCAACGAGACCCTCGGCGGGGCTCCGCTGCTGGCGCACATCAAGGAGAAGGCGACAGCGGACCCCGGCACCCGCTTCGTGGTCTGCGTCCCACGCACGAACCCGCGCCAGGGCAACATCATCTACGACGAGGCGGTGTTCGACGCGGCGCAGATCCGCATCGACCTCGCGCGCAAGATCCTCCGCGAGGAGGGCATCGACGCCATCGGCGAGGTCGGCGATCCCGACCCCTACACCGCCACGATGGACGCGATCGCCGAGTACCGCCCCGACGAGATCGTCATCTCGACCTACCCGGCGGCGTCGTCGGGCTGGCTGCGGCGCGACCTCGTCGAGCGCATCGCCGAGGCGACCGACCTGCCCGTCGAGCACGTGATCGTCGACCTCGACCAGGAGGGCGTGCCCTTCGGCGTCACCCTGGCGGTCGCCAACCGCACCGCCGCCTCGCCGGTCCTGCTCGAGGCGCTCAAGGCCCGCACGGAGGAGCTGGAGCGCCACGTCTTCATCTTCGTCGTGCCCCAGGAGGGCGGCCACGGCGTCGCCGCCCGTCAGGCGCGCGCCCGCCTGACGCAGATGATCGACCGCGCGCGCGCCGCCGACCTCATCTGCGCCGGCATGATCGGCGACCCGGACCCCTACACGGCGGTCATGAACGCGCTGCAGTTCTTCCGCGTCGACGACATCGTCATCTCCACCCTGCCGGCGACGCGCTCGGGCTGGATGCGCGCCGACCTCATCGAGCGCGTGCGGCGCGCCTCCAACAAGCCCGTCGAGCACGTCGAGTCGGCCGAGGCCGAGGCGGCCGCGTAGGAGCGTCATGGAAGCCGCCTCGATCGCCCACGCCGAGCACGACCATCACGAGCACCACGGGCCGCCGCCGGCGAACCGCTCGTCGCGCGTCGAGACGCAGCTGCTCGGGATGCTGCTGTTCATCGTCTCGGAGGTCATGGTCTTCGGGGCCTTCTTCACCGCCTACTTCTTCATCCGGGTGGTGGCGGGCGACCAATGGTTCCCGTTCCAGGGGCACGATCTCCCCGTCGCGGTCGCCGGCGTGAACACGGCGATCCTGCTCTCGTCATCGGTCACGATGCACTGGGCGGAGACGTCGATCAAGAACGGCAATCGCCTCGGCCTGAAGGCCGGCATCCTCTCGACCTTCCTGCTCGGGTGCACGTTCCTCTTCGTGCAGATCAACGAGTACGCGCACATCGGCTTCGCCCCGCACGACTTCGCCCAGGCCTCGGTCTTCTACGGCCTGACCGGCCTGCACGGCGCGCACGTCTTCGTCGGCCTCACCCTGCTCGCGATGGTGGTGGTGCGCTCCTTCCGCGGGCACTACTCGCCCGAGGAGCACCGCGGCGTCGAGGTGCCGGGCATCTACTGGCACTTCGTCGACGTCATGTGGGTGGTCGTGTACTCGACCGTCTACGTGCTCTGAGCGTGCTGAACCCGCTGCGCTCCGAGGAGGAGGCCTTCCGGGCGCTCATCTACGTAGTTGCCGTCGTGGTGGTGATCGTGGTCCTCGTGCTCGTGGGCCGCGCGATCTTCTGAGCCCTCGACGGCGCGCATGCCGGGCAGGAGCAGCGCCGAGAAGGTGATGACGGCGCCCACGACCCCGGCGGCGATGAGCGTCTCCCGCGCGCCGATGGCGCCGCTGACCGGCCCCGTGAGCGCGAAGGAGAGCGGCAGCAGGCCGATCGAGATGAGCCAGTCGAGGCTCGAGACGCGGCCGAGCAGGTTGGCGGGCACGTGGCGCTGCTTGACGGTGGCCCACACGATCGTGCCCGCCGTCTCCAGGGCGTTGAAGGCCAGGCTGGCGAGCATGAGCTGCCACACCGCGGTGGCCAGCCCGTAGCCGGCCACGGCCAGTGTCGCGAGCGTCCAGGTGACGTACATGAAGGTGATGTCGCGCCGCGGCAGCCCGCGCTGGCCGATGACCACGGCGCAGCCGATGGAGCCGATCCCCCCGGCGGCGAAGACGATGCCGAGGTCGGCGGCCGAGCCGTTCAGGTCGTTCTTGACCAGGAAGGGCAGCAGGACCTCGGCCGGGCCCATGAAGAGCAGGTACGCGATCGCAGCGCTCGCGAACGTCGCCCACAGCCACACGTGGCTGCGGACGTAGCGCAGGCCGTCGCGGATGTCGCCCGCCACCGTGCCGTGGGCGGCCGTGGCGCGGGCGCCGCGCGTCATCGCGAGCAGCGCGACCGCCGAGACGACGAACGAGGCCGCGTCGAGTGCGAAGGCGGTGCCCGCGCCGAACGCGTCGATGAGAATGCCGCCCAGGGCCGGCCCCGTGAGGCGCAGCGCGAGGGGCCGCACGAACTGGTCCAGGGCGTTGGCCTGGGCGAGCTCGCCGGGCGGCAGGACCTCTGGCACCAGCGCGTCGAACGACGGGCTGAAGAAGGCGGTCCCCGCGCCGTAGCAGGCCGCCAGCGCCGCGATGTGCCACAGCTCGAGGGCGCCCGACAGCGAGAGCAGCGCCATGAGGCCGACGGCCACCCCGCGCAGGACGTCGGCGGCGACCATCACCCGGCGGCGGTCGAAGCGGTCGCTGACGACCCCGCCCAGCAGCAGGAAGGCGATCGTGGGCACCGTCATCGTGATCCCCACCGCCGCCAGGGCGGACGGCGCGTTGGAGAGCGCGTAGACCTGCCACGCCATGGCGACCAGGAAGATGCCGTCGCCCAGCAGGGAGACGCACATGCCGCTCCACAGCAGGCGGAAGTCGCGGTGGCGCAGCGGCGCCAGCAGCCGCACGCGGCTGATGCCGCCGCCGTGAGCGCCGCCCTCGTAGCTAAGGTGCATCGGTCGCCGCGTGGTGCTCGGCGCGCAGGTACTCGATGGTCGTGTCGGGGTCCATGGGCCGGGCGAAGTAGAAGCCCTGCCCGAGCCCGCAGCCGAGGTCGCGCAGCGTCGTCCACTGCTCGGGGAACTCGATGCCCTCGGCGACGACGTCGAGGTTCAGCGTCTGGCCCAGCGACACGACGGCGGTGGCCAGCCCGGAGGCCTCGGGCGACGCGCCGGCGGCCAGGAAGGAGCGGTCCATCTTCAGGATGTCGACGGGGAAGCGGCTGAGGTAGCTCAGCGACGAGTAGCCGGTGCCGAAGTCGTCCATCGCCAGGCGCACGCCGAGGGAGCGCAGCTCCTGCAGGCGCTGCACCGCGAGGTCGGTGTCGGTCATCATCACCGTCTCGGTGATCTCGAGCGTGAGCGCCTCGGGGGCCAGGCCCGAGTCCTCGAGCGCGTCGCGGACGTCGCCGACGATGTCCGAGTGCTGCAGCTGCTTGACCGAGAGGTTGACGCTCATCGTCAGCGGCGGGTGGCGCGGGACGAGCTCCTGGATCGCCTTGGCCTGACGGCAGCCCTCGCGCAGGACCCAGCGGCCGATCGGGACGATCAGCCCCATCTCCTCGGCCAGCGGCACGAACTCGTCCGGACCGACGAGGCCGCGCTCTGGGTGGCGCCAGCGCAGCAGCGCCTCGAGCCCGGAGACGGCTCCGTCCTCGAGCCGGACCAGCGGCTGGTAGTGGAGCTCGAGCTGGTCGCTGACCATGGCGCGCTGGAGGTCGGCGCGCAGCTCCAGCCGCGCGAGGACGCCCTCGTGCATCGCCGGCTCGAAGAGGCGGTAGCCGCCCTTGCCGTCGCGCTTGGCGATGTACATCGCGGCATCGGCGTTGCGGATGAGCTCGTCGGCGTCGGCCGGCGACTCGCCCTCGACGACGGAGATCCCCAGGCTGGAGCGGACGATGATCTCCTTCTGGTCCAGCCGCAGAGGCTCCAGAAGCGACTCGAGGACGCGCTCGGCGGTGTCGGCCGCCTCCTGCGCGCTGACGACGTCCTCGAGCAGGATGGCGAACTCGTCGCCGCCGAAGCGCGCGGCGGTGTCGCTCGAGCGGATGCTCGTGGCCAGGCGCTCGGCCACCTCGCGGAGGACCTCGTCGCCGGCGGCGTGGCCGAGGCTGTCGTTGATCGTCTTGAAGTCGTCGAGGTCGAGGAAGATGACCGCGATGCCGTGCTGCTCGCGACGGTTGCGGGCGACGGCGTGGCGCACGCGCTCGACGAACAGGGCGCGGTTGGCGAGGTTGGTGACCGGGTCGTGGAAGGCCTGGTGGGCGAGCTGCTCCTCGAAGGCCTTGCGCTCGCTGACGTCGCGGCTGTTGAGCACGATCCCGCGGACGGCGTCGTCCTCGAGCAGGTTGGTGTGCAAGACCTCGAACTGGCGCAGCGTCCCGTCGGTGTGGCGCAGCGAGCACTCGAGGACCTCGGTCTCGCTCCCGGCGTAGGCGGCGCCGTCGGCCAGCAGGCGCAGCAGGCGGCTGTTCTCGTCGGGGGCCAGCAGGTGGTCGAAGCGCGTCCCGATCACGTCCGCCGGGGCGTAGCCGAGGACACGCTCGATCGACGGGCTCTGGTAGACGACGGTGGCGTCGGCGTCGAGCACCGTGATGAGGTCGCTGGCGTGCTGGACGAGCGAGCCGAAGCGCGCCTCGCTCTCGCGGCGGTGGACCTCCTCGGTCAGCGCCGCGCTCTCGAGGGCAAGGGAGATCTGCGTGGCCAGCGCCCGCAGCGCGCCCTGCTGGGCGCTGCGCAGCGCGCGCGACGTCGCCGACGCGCCGCTGACGACGAGCAGGCCGCGGGCGTCGCCGCGGAGGCTGAGGCCCAGGACGTGGGCGTGATCGTGCTCGGGCCCGAGGCGAAGGTCTTCGCGCATCGTGTCCACGAGGAGCACCCCGGAGGCGGGGGTGGCCAGCAGCTCGGCGGCCGTCGCGGGGCCGACCGGCCACGTGGCGCCGGCGAGCTCGAGGCCTCCCTCGGCCGCGACGACGCTCAGCCTGCCCTCCTCGACCAGACACAGGCGCGCAGCGGCGGCGTCGTCGAAGAGGCCGCGCACGGCCATCAGGGCGGCGCGGTAGATCTCGTCGCGGCCGGTGGCGGCCACCAGCGACGCGCCGGCCGCGCTCAGCGTGCGCTCGCGGGCGACCGAGCGCTCCTGCTGGCGCACGAGGCCCGCCATGCGCAGCACGACGAGGCCGAAGAGCACCACCGAGGCGGCGATGATGACGAGCAGGTCGAGGTTGCCGCGTCGCAGCTCCTGGGTCGCCTCGACGACCGGCGCGATGAGCGACGCGACGGTCAACAGGGTGAGCCGCAGCGAGGTCAGGCGCGGGACGCGATCGGGCGCCGGCTGCTCGAGCTGGCGCATCGAGGGGTGCAGGGCCGCGGCGCCCCACAGCAGGTAGAAGCTGATCCAGCCGATGTCGAGGATGACCTGGCCGTGGTAGGCGCCGTGCAGGGTGACGACGCCGTAGGCGAAGTCGGTGACGAGCAGCGCCACGATCGCCGAGGCCAGCAGGTAGAAGGCCGGCAGGCGCTTGCCCGTGTCGACCGCGAGGCGGATGGCCGCGGCCAGGAGCAGGATGTCGCCCAGCGGGTAGGCGACGGAGACGAGCTTGCCCGTCACCGTCATCGTCTCGTCGTGCAGGTACGGCGCGATCAGCGCGACCCACGAGAGCAGGGCGAGTCCCAGGGTCATGATCAGCGAGTCGATGACGCCCGCGCGATCGCTCTCCGGGTTGCGCCGGCGGATGAGCATCAGCAGGCCGGCCATCAGCGCCGGGTAGACGGCGACGTAGGCGCCGTCGCCCAGTGACGGGAACGGGACGTCGGCGCCGAAGAGCCGCGGGTAGCTGTAGGTGTAGAGGTCGCCGAGCCAGAAGAGCAGCATCCCGACGGCGAACCAGCGCCACGGCCCGCGCGAGGCGGGCTTGTAGCGGCGGACGCCGACGATGATCGCCACGACGGGCGAGAGGCCGAGGAGGTTGAAGACCGGGCCGCTGGCCTCGAAGGGCGGCACCCACACGTAGAGCGCCGTCAGCAGCGCGCCGGCGCCGAGGTAGATCTGCCAGAGCGCGAGCCGACGGATCGCGAGCACGCCGCGCATGGCTAGGCCGCCGCCTCGAGCCGCGGTCCGGCGCTGCGGGCGGGCTGGAGCTCGCCGCGGTGGGCCAGCTCCTCGAGCGCCGCGATGAGCATGTCGATCTCGGCGTCGGTGTTGGCCGCCGTGAGCTGGATGCGGAACCCGACCTCGTCCTTGGGGACGAGCGGGTAGGCGGCCAGCGTCGCGTAGACGCCGCGGTCGAAGAGCATCTGCCCGACGGCCCCGATGCGGTTGTAGTCGCGCAGGGGGATCTCGACGATCGGGAAGCCCGAGCGGTTGGGCGTGTGCACGCGCAGGCGGGCGAGGCAGTCCAGGACGCGCTCGGTGTGCTGGGCGAGGACGCGGCGCAGATCGTCGCCGCGGGTCTCGTTGACGTCGAAGCCGGCCAGCACCGTGGCCAGCGAGGCGACGGGCGAGGGCCCCGAGTAGAGATAGGGCGGCGCGGCGACCTTGAGCAGGTCCTTGACGTCGGTCGGGCAGGCGATGAAGGCCAGCAACGACGAGTAGGCCTTGGAGAAGCCGCCGACGAGCACGATGTGGTCGTAGGTCTCGTCGCAGTGGCGGATGACGCTGTTGCCGCGGCTGCCGTAGACGCAGGACTCGTCGGGACCGCGCTCGCCGATGACCCCGAAGCCGTGGGCGTCGTCGACGTAGAGCAGCGCCCCGTGCTCGCGGGCGACCGCGGCGAACGCGCGGATGTCCGGCGCGTTGCCGGTCATGCTGTTGACCCCGTCCATGCAGACCAGGCGCGTGCGGTCGCGCTCGGCGCGCAGCAGCTCGTCGAGGTGGTCTGGGTCCTCGAAGCGGAAGCGCTTCACGGCCGCGCCGCGTGCACGCGCGACCTGGCAGCCGTCGTAGATCGTCTTGTGGGCCCGGGCGTCGAGGAAGATGGTGCCCGAGGCGGCCAGCAGCGGTATCACCGACATGTGGATGTGGGTGATCGTCGGCAGGACGAGGGTGTCCTCGGCGCCGAGCAGCGAGGTCAGGCGCGCCTCGATCTCCTCGTACAGGATCGGGCTGCCGAGCAGGCGCGACCAGCTCGGATGCGTGCCCCACGCGTCGAGATAGGCCGGGACCGCGTCGATGATCTCGCGGTCGAGATCGAAGCCGAGGTAGTTGCACGAGGCGAAGTCGGCCAGCCAGTGGTCGCCGATGCGGATCATGCGACCGTCGATCTCGTCGATGACGGCGTCCATCATCGGGTGCGAGGCCTTGAGCTCGGACAGGTCGCGGCACGTCTCGAGCCAGTGCTCGATCCACGGACGCGTGGAGACGCGCGTAGGTGCGGTCTCCCGCGCAGGTGCAGGCAGTCCTCGGGCTGCAGCAGACGCGCTCATGCCCTGTCCTATTCGGACAGGACGAGCGGTGGCTTGAGCACGACGGCCGGATGTGTGGCGGCCCCGGCCCTACTTGACCGTGAGCTTGCCCTGCATTCCGGCCTGTCGGTGCCCGGGCACCGAGCAGTAGAACGTGTAGCTCCCGGCCGCGAAGTTGGCCTGGAACTGCGAGACGCCGCCGTTCTGGACGATCTGGCCCTTGCCCTTGCCGTCGATGACGATGTCGTGGGGCGTGCCGGACTTGTTCTGCATCTTGACGGTGATCTGCCCGGGTGTCCCGGTGGCCACGTCGGTCACAAACGCGAGCTGCCCGGTCGGGTCGGCGTCGATCTGGAGGTTGCCGTTCTTCTCGACGGCCGGCTTGCCGCCGCCGGCCTGCTTGACCGCCGTGGCCAGGAGGCCTGTGTCCTTGCCTCCGGCGGCGACCGACTGGGCCACGTAGGCGGCGATCTCGTAGGCCTGGTCACCCGTGACGAGCTTGGCCGGCATGACGCCGTTGCGGTTGGGATGCAGGATCTGGCCGTGGATCGCTCCGGCGAAGTCCGAGCGCGGCATCCCGTCCTTGATCGCCTGCTGGAAGGCCTCGTCGAGGTTCGGCCCCGTGGTGCCCTTGGTGCCGGCGCGCGCGAGCACGTGGCACGAGCCGCATTTCTGCACGAACAGCTGCTTGCCCGAGACGAGGTTGACGTCGTCGGCCTTGGGCCGCGCCGAGCAGGCGCTCAGCACGAGCGCGGCGCCCGCCACCGCAAGGCCTGCAAATCCGGCTCGCAGGCCGGGTCTGGAGAGCACGGGACCCATCCGCGCGGCACTCTATCTCAGGCCACGGGCGGCAGCTCCACCAACCGTCCCTGCGCCGCCGCGACGACCCCTGCGGCCACGCCCTCCCACGAGAAGTGCTCGCGCGCGGTGGCCACGAGCGCGTCCCGCGTGGCGGCCCGGACATCGTCCGGAGCCTGCAGCCATGCGCGCACGCGCGCGGCGATCGCCCGCACGGCGTCGTCGTCGATCGGGAACGACAGCCAGCCGCGCGCCTGCTGCGGGACGGCGGCCGCCAGCATCGCGCTGACCTCCTTCGCACCCGAATGCCCGGCAGAGACCGGCAGGACGCCGCACGCCGCCGCCTCGGCGGCCACCATCCCATAGGCCTCGGGGAACGTGCTGGGGAAGACCAGCGCCTCGCAGGCGGCCAGGAGGGGCGCGAGCTCGTCGTGCTCCAGGCGCCCGGTGAGGGCGACGCGCTCGCGCAGGTCGCGGGCCGCGGCCCAGTAATCGTCGCCGGCGGTCTCGAGGAAGGCCAGCAGATGGCGCAGCGGCGCTCGCGGACCGCCCTCGAGCTCGCGCCCGGCCTGCGCGATGGCCCGGACGGCGTCGCGGTCGCCGTCGGCCAGGGCGTCGAGCAGCGCGAGCAGGCCGTCGCGGAAGGCGCCGAAGCCCACGACCACGAGCCGGGCCTCGGGCACGAGCGGCCACGCCGCCAACAGCAGGTCGATCCCCTTGGAGACGATCAGCTTGCCGATGAAGCAGACGTGCCGGTCGCGGGCCAGGTCGAGCTCGCGCAGGGCGCTCCCGGCGGCACCGGGGTCGCGCGCGAAGGCGCCCTCGCCGCCGTCGTCCTCGCTGACCTCGAGGCGCTCGATCATGGCCGCGACCCCGGCGGCGGCGTCGTCGCGCGGGCGGAACTCGGCGACGTCGACGCCCGGGGGTCCGAGGCGGGTGCGCCGGGGCAGGGCCTCGTCCTGCATCGCCGCCCACAGCGACTCGCCCGTGTGGCGCGAGCCGACGAGGACCGTCCGGGCCTGCGCCAGGCCCTCCCGCGCCCACGGCAGGAAGCGCTCCGGATCGCGCTTGACGACGTACTCGAGCGCGCTGCCGTGGACCTTCACCGCGTAGGGCACGGCGCCGCCCAGCCCGCGCGCGACGATCGCCGGCCCCATGACGAGGTGGTTCGCCAGCGCCACGTCGGGCCGCGCGCGGGCGCACACGTCGCGCACCGCGTCGACGTTGGCCTTCACATAGGCCTCGACCTCGGCGTCGCTGCACTCGAGCAGGGTCCGCGCCTCGAAGCCCTCGTAGCGGTCGGCGACGTACACCGGCAGCAGGCGACCGATATCCGGGCGCCAGGACGTCACGCGGACCGGCTCGCGCAGCGTCGTGACCTGAACCTCGCCCGCCCGGCCTCCTTCCCATGTCCCGACCGCATCGACGAAGTCGAGCTCCTCGGGCCGGGGCTCCTGGCAGAGCAGGTCGACGCTGTGCCCGGCCCGCGCCAGCGCGGCGCACAGGCGCGCGTTGTAGACGTTCGAGCCCGTCCCGCGCAGGAGATAGCCGTGGAAGACGAGCACCCGCATCGGCTGGGGACCTTAGTAGGCTGCCGCGCATGCCCGGCCGCCCGAGGTACCGCCTGCGCACCCCGTCCACGGGCCGCGAGATCGTGATCGAGGCCGAACCCGGGAAGGTCTACACCGATCGCGACACCGGCGAGGAGCTCGAGGTGGCGGGCATCGTCCTGCCGCTGCCGCCCACCGAGTCGCGCCTGCCGTGGGCCGTCGAGAACCTGCGCTTCTGCACCTGGTGCGACCAGCTCGCGCAGCGCGATCTCAACGACTGCCCCACCTGCGGGCGGCGCATGGCGCCGCTCGCGTCCTAGAACGCCTCTACCCTCTCTTCACATGAGTAAGTACGTCGTCGTCCTTCTCGCACTCGCCTGCCTGGGTCTCGGCGCCTGCGGCAGCGACAGCTCCTCTCATGACGTCGTCCCGGCGTCGCTGCCCAACCTCACCGCTCCACCGGGCGCCGAGGCGCTCGCGCAGACGTCCACCGGCACGTCGAGCACGGCCGCCGACACCACGTCCACCGGCCAGACCGACACGACGTCGACCGGCCAGACCCAGACCCAGAGCCCGTCGTCGCCCAGCGCGACCACGACGCAGGCCCAGCCCCAGGCGCCTGCGGCCAGCGGCACCGGCGGGACGTCGACGGGCACGACCGGCGGCACGCAGTCCGGCGGCACCCCCTCCGGCGGGACCACCACCGGGAGCGGCAGCGGCGGGACCGGCGGCGTCTCCCCCGGCGAGTTCAGCCAGTTCTGCAAGGACAACCCGGGCGCCTGTTAGTGGGGCTCGGCGGGGAGCGGGTCGACTACGAGGGCCTGCACCTCGCGCGCCCCGACCTCGGGCCGGACCCGATCGAGCAGGTTCGCGTCTGGCTCGTCGCCGCACGCGAGGCCGGGATCTACGAGCCCGAGGCGATGACCCTCGCAACCGTCGACGCCGGCGGCCGCCCGAGGGCGCGCTATGTGCTCCTGCGTGGACTCGACGAGCGCGGGTTCTGCTTCTTCACCAACTACCGATCGGCCAAGGCGCGCGAGCTGGAGGCGCATCCCCAGGTCGCGCTGACCTTCGGCTGGCTGCAGGTCCACCGCTCGGTGCGCGTCGAGGGGCTCGCCGAGCGCCTGCCCGAGGCCGAGAGCGACGCCTACTTCGCCGCGCGCCCGCGCGCCGCGCAGATCAGCGCGTGGGCGTCGCCACAGAGCGAGGTCATCTCCTCGCGCGAAGAACTCGAGCGGGCCGTCGCGGCCGTCGAGCAGCGCTTCGCGGACGCCGAGGCTCTCCGCCCCCCGCACTGGGGCGGCTTTCTGGTGCGCCCCGAGCGCATCGAGCTGTGGCAGGGGCGCTCGGGGCGCCTGCACGATCGCCTGCGCTATGAGCGCGCTGGCGACGGCTGGCGCGTGGAGCGCCTCGCCCCCTAGGTTTTACGCGGGGGGCGGCGTTGTCGCGGGCGGCGTTGTCGCGGGCGGCGTGGCCGCCGCAGTCGGGGTTGGCGAGGTGACAAGCGTGGCCGAGTAGGCCAGGCGCGCGGTCTTGTAGAGGCAGTAGTACTGGGCCAGCTGATTGGCCTGCGTCTGCACCGTGTTGGTCGAGGTGTCCTCGCACGTGCCCTTGCCGCGGCTGGCGCGCCAGGAGGTGTCGGCTCCGAGGCCGACGGCCAGCGCAGGCGCCCAGGTGGGCACGGTCAGGGCGACGATCCAGCCCTTCTTGACCGGGATCGACTTCGCCAGCGGGAACTGCACGGTGCTGCCGAAGAACGGCGTGAGCTTCTGGGGGTCGCCCTGGCCGACCGCCCGCGAGCGCAGCTTGCGGCGCGGGTTGAGGATCGTCAGCTGCGCCTGCGACTCGCCGCCCAGCTTGTCGTTGAAGAAGGCCGTCTGCTTCTTGCCCGGCTTTCCGAGCGCGATCGTCCAGGCGACGATGCTCCCGTCCTTGGGGATCGTCATGACGCCCCGGGTTGGGCCGATCTTGGCCTGGTAGCCGGTGGTACGGCTGACGGCCAGGCACGGGCGCGTCGGGCAGCTCGGAACCGGGGCGGGGTCGATCTTGCCGACCTCGATGATCTCAGCAGAGGCGAATGCGGGTAGCGCGAGCGCCGCGCAGGCGGCGCCGGCGACTGCGACGAGGGGTAGTCGTGACATCGGGGGCATGCAACACGCTCGCGAGGCGGAGGTTTCGCCCTTACGGGCCTGCCTAGGAGCTCCCTCGGAGCTTGAAGGTGGCTGTCTTCGGAGCCTCGGGCGCCGTGTCGACACACGAGACACGCGTGCAGCCGGGCTTGGTCGCCTCCGCGATGAAGTCGATCGTCTTGGGGCGCCCGATCACCGTCTGCGAGAAGCGCAGGGTCATCGTGCGGTCGCTCGTGCGCCCGACGATGGCGAGCCCGACCTTGACCAGCTGCTCCCCGGGTTGCGTCTTGAAGACGGTGCCGCGCATGGTCTCGCCGTCGGTGCGGGTGGTGGCGCACACGAGATAGTCCGGCGCCGTCGTGCCGGGCTTGGTCACCGTCCACAGCCGCACGCACAGCGAGCCGGGCGGGCCCTCGGCGGCGATCATGTCCTTCGGCTGCCATGGGGCGGCGAGGGTCAGCGCGAAGCGCACCCGGCGGTCTGAGGCCAGCCCGATCTGGGCGCGCGTCAGGTCGGGGGCCCCGGTTACGGCGTCCTTGGGGTCCTTGACCACCACGGGCGAGGGCGTGCCGGCCGCCGGCGCCGACGCGGACAGCGCCAACGCGGCGGCGCAGCCCGCGAGAAGGCTGCGGCGTGCACGGCGCGATGCCCGCGAGACCCGCATGCCGGGGATCATGACGGCTCGCGCCGCCGAAGGGCCCCAGTGCAACAGCCCTCTCAGCGGCCCTCGTAGGTGGCGTGCCCCGGGCCCTGCTCGAGGAACGACCGCACGGCGCCTTTGAGGTCGTCGGTGGCGAAGAGGCCGCCCGCCAGCTCGGGCACCCGCGCGTCGGCCCTCCGCACGCCGCTTTCGACCTGTGCGCGGACGATCGCCTTGGTGGCCGCGTGGGCTCGCGTCGGGCCCTCGGCGAGCGCGCGCGCGAAGCCTCGCGCGGCCTCGTCGAAGCCGTCGTCGGGCAGGACGCGGTTGACGACGTTCCAGCGCTCGA
Organism: uncultured Actinomycetes bacterium; assembly: GCA_963807305.1. GTDB lineage: Bacteria > Actinomycetota > Thermoleophilia > Solirubrobacterales > Solirubrobacteraceae > JAOPZW01. The sequence goes on along the minus strand of CAWEBN010000005.1, from coordinate 597,715 downwards.
GCGTCGCGGCGTCGTAGAGCGCGCCGGTCATGACCAGCTCGCGGGCGCGCGCGGGACCGGCGCGCTCGGCCAGCCGCTGGGTGCCGCCCATGGCCGGCGTGAGGCCGACGACGGTCTCCACCAGCCCGAAGCGCGCCGACTCGGCCGCCACCAGCAGGTCGCACGCCAGCGAGAGCTCGAAGGCCGCCGTGAGGCACAGGGCGTGCGCGGCGAACACGGTCGGCAGCGCCAGCTCCTCGACGGTGTGGATCATCTCGAGCAGCTCGGTCCACAGCTCGGCCGCGTCCTGCGGGCTGAGGCCATCGAAGAGGTGCACGTCGACGCCCCCGCTGACCACGCGCCCCTCGGCGCGCACGAGCAGACCGCGCGGCTGATCGGCCGCGATGTCGGCCACGGCGGCCTGCAGCGCGGCGATCATCGCCGCGTCGAAGAGGTTCAGCGGCGGCGCGTCGAAGGTCAGGACCGCAAGCGGCCCGTCGCGCTCCAGGCGCACCGGCTGCGCCATCACGCGCGCAGCGCCGCGCCCGCGGCGGCGATCTCGTCGGCGTCGCCCGGGCCGGGCACCCACGGCAGGCGCAGCGGGTCGTCGCGGTAGCGCGGGATCACGTGGACGTGGAAGTGGAAGACGGTCTGCCACGCCGCCGACCCGCAGGAGTTCAGGAGGTTGACGCCGTCGGCGCCGAGGGCGTCCTTGGCGCGCGCGGCGAGGCGCTTGGCCGCCGCGGCGCACGCCGACAGGTCCTCCGCGCCGATGCCGAGCAGGTCTGTCGCGTGCTCGCGCGGGACGACGAGCGCGTGTCCTCTGGTGGCCGGGTTGATGTCCATGAACGACACGGTGCGCTCGTCCTCGGCCACGACCGTCGCGGGCAGCTCGCCGGCGACGATCTTGCAGAACAGACAGTCTGGATCGCGTTCGGACATGGCCGGTGAGCCTATATCGTGGCCCGCCGATGGCCGCGACCGCCGACGCCGCCCTGCGCGCCGAGCTCGAGGGCGTCGTGCGCCATCTCGCCTCCTTCGAGCGGGGCTCGGCCTCCGAGGGCGAGCGCCGAGCCGCGCACTGGATCGCCCAGCGCCTGGCCGAGCACGGCTGCGAGGCGCGCGTCGAGCAGGAGCGCGCCCACGGGACGTACTGGTGGCCCATGGGGCTGTTGTGCGCCCTGGCGGGCGGGGCGGCCCTGAGCGGGCGCCGCGCGACCGCCCTCGCCGCGGGCGCCTTCGCCTGCGCGGCCATCGCCGACGACATCACCGGCGGGCGCCAGTGGTTCCGCCGCCGGCTGCTGCCCTCGCGCCCGACCTGGAACGTCGTCGCGGAGGCGGGCGATCGCCGGGCGCCGCGCACCGTCGTCGTCGTCGCCCACCACGACGCGGCTCACACCTCGGTGCTCTTCTCCCCCGCCCCGGCCGCGTTCGTGGGCAGGCGCTTCCCCGGCCTCATCGAGCGCACGGACACGACGCCCGCGCTCATGTGGCCGGTCATCGGCGGCCCGCTGCTGGTCGCGGCAGGGGCCCTCGCGGGTGCGCGCCGCGTGCGCATCGCCGGCGGCGTGCTGGCGCTCGCCTCGGCGGCCGCCTTCGCCGAGATCGGTGCGCGCGGCGTGGTGCCCGGCGCCAACGACAACCTCACCGGCGTGGCCACGCTGGCCGGGCTCGCGCGACGCCTGGCCGACGAGCCCGTGGCCGGCGTGCGCGTGCTGCTGGTCTCGACCGGCAGCGAGGAGTCGTTCATGGAGGGGATGCAGGCCTTCGCCCGGCGCCACTTCCCCTCGCTGCCCACCGACAGCACGCACGTCATCTGCGTGGACACCGTCGGCTCGCCCGAGCTCGTGATGCTCGAGGGCGAGGGGATGCTGCGCATGCACGACTACCCGGCGCCCTTCAGGGAGCTCGTCGGCCGCTGCGCGGCCCGGGCGGGCGTGCACCTGCGCCGCGGCCTGCGCTTTCGCAACGCGACCGATGCGCTGATCGCCCGGCGCGCGGGTTACCCGACCGTGATGCTGGGGTCGATCAACCAGTACAAGCTGCCGAGCAACTACCACTGGCCGACCGACGTGCCCGACAACGTCGACTTCTCGACCACCGCGGACGCCGTCGCGCTCTGCCACGAGGTGGTGCGGAACCTGGCCTTCCGAGCGGGTGACAGCGCTACGCACCGGAAGTAGGATGCACGGACCTTGGGGGGTTCCAGGTCCAGTAGAGCGGTGTTCAGCCGCCTATGGGAGGCGTACGGCCATGGACGGCTCGACGACGCGCTCCATCTGATCGATCCGGACTGCATGCTGCGCGTGTCCGTCAGCGATCGGATCTACCGCGGGCACGACGGCGTGCGGGCGGGGATGGTCGAGTTCCGCAAGGCATGGAAGAGCGCCACGCTGACCTCCGACGAGGTCATCGAGGTCGATGGCCAGACGATCGTCGTCACCGGGCACGTCACGGCCTTCGACCACTCCGGGAGGCGCATCTACGACGCGCCGCTCGTGTGGATGGCCCTGTTCTCCGAGGGCCGGCTGCTGGGGGTGACGTCCTACTCCTCGCGCGCCGAGGCGCTCGCAGCGGCTGCAGAACCGCATGCGCGGGCCGAATAGTCGGGCGTGGGGACACGTTCCAACAGCGAGGTCTTCCAGCTCGTCTGGGAGCTGTACGCCGCAGGGCGCGACGTGGAGATCCTCGACCACCTCGACCCCGAGATCGAATGGCGCCCCGCGCTGCTCGATCCCGCGGCCTACCGCGGCCACGACGGCGTGCGCGCATGGGCCGATGCCTCGCGCAGCGCCTGGAAGAGCGTCACCGTCGTCCTCGACGCCCTGCGCGAGGTCGACGGCTGCGTCGTCGCCTCCGGGCGGCTCTCCGCCCTCGACCACCGCGGCGACCAGGTGGTCGACACCGTGATCGTGTGCGTCGCGGAGTTCCGCGACGGGCGCGTGGCGCGGGCGGCCTCGTTTCGCTCCGGCGACGACGCGCTGGCCTGGGTCAGCGCCCGCCCCGCATTGCCCTAGCGAACGCCACCGCCTGCTCGCGCGTCGAGACCTCGCCCGCGAAGCGCGCCTCCGCGATCTGCGACATGAGCTCGCCCAGCTCCGGGCCGCGCGCAATGCCCAGCTCCGCGGCCAGCTCGTCGCCGCGCACCAGCGGCGGCTGCGTCCCGGCGGCACGACGCGCGAGCGCCTCGGCCAGCACGACGCGCGCGAGCTCGAGGTGCTTGGCGATGGCCTCGTCGGCCTTGCGCCCGCGCGTGGCCAGCCGGTCGGCAACGCTGAGAAGCGTGACGTCGGCCTCGACCGGCTCCGTTCTGACGAGGTAGCGGTAGAGCTCGTGGCGGTCGAGCGGCATCTGATGGACCAGGAAGCCCAAGCGCAGGTGATGGCGCGTGAGGGCCGCCACGTGGGAGCGCAGCCGCTCGCTCGCGCGCAGGCGCGCCAGCGCGGCGCGCGCCATCTCCGCGCCCCGCTCGTCGTGATGGGGGAAGCCGATGCGACCGCCCGGCAGCTCGGTGCGGGTCTGCGGCTTGGCGATGTCGTGCAGCAGCGCGCCGAAGCGCAGGCCGCCGCCCCGGGTGAGCTCGTCGGCGAGCGGCTCGGCCAGCAGGGCGCGGACCGGCCCGGCGAGGGACTCGTCGCCCAGCGCCGCCGCGGGATCGCGCTCGAGGTCGATGCTGGCCTGCAGGACCTCGAGCGTGTGGCCCTCCACGTCGAGGTGGTGGTAGGGGTTCTGCTCGACTCCGCGCAGCGCCGCCAGCTCGGGCAGGACGGCGGCCACGAGGTCGAGCTCGTCCATGAGCGCGAGGCCGCGGACCGCCGCGTCGGCGCCGACGATGCGGCGCAGCTCGGTGAAGACGCGCTCCTGGGCGGTACCGGCCAGACCCGGCGCGTGCGTGCGGACGGCGGCGGCGGTCTCGGCGTCGATCTCGAAGCCGAGCTCGGTGGCCAGGCGCGCGACGCGCAGCGTGCGCAGGGGATCGGCGACGAACGCCTCGGCGCTGACCATGCGCAGGCGCTTGTGGTCGAGGTCGCGGGCGCCGCCGTGGGGGTCGACGAGCTCGCCGCCGGACAGCGGCTCGGCCATGGCGTTGACCGTGAGGTCGCGCGCGCCCAGGTCGGCCTCCAGGGAGCCGCCCTGCAGCGGCGTGATGTCGACCTGCCAGCTGCGGTCGCGCGCGACCACGCGCCAGGCGCCGAACTGGTCGGACAGCTCGAACGAGGCGCCGCCTGCGCCGCGGCCCAGGCTGCGCGCGGCCCGGCGCACGTCGCCGTCGACGATGACGTCGAGGTCGGGCGTCGGGCGCCCCAGCAGCCGATCGCGCAGGGCACCGCCCACGAGCCACGCGCGCTCGCCGGCCAGCGCCTCGCGCAGCGTCTCGATCACAGCGCCACCCCGTCGCGGTGGTGCCGGCGCGGCACCCGTGCCGTCAGCGTGCACGTGACCTCGTAGTTGATGGTGCCCAGGCGCCGCGCCATCTCCTCGGCCGGCAGGCCCGCGCCGATGAGCAGCGCCGCGTCGCCGCGCTCGACGCCGCCTGCGTCGGGGCCGAGGTCGAGGGCGATGTTGTCCATCGACACGGTGCCCACGAGCGGGAAGCGCCGCCCGCGGACGAGCAGGTCGGCATTGTCGGTCAGCGCGCGGCTGATGCCGTCGCCGTAGCCGATCGGCACGGTGGCCAGCACGGTCTCCTCTCGCGCCACGAAGCGCCGCCCGTAGCCGGCGCTCTCGCCGGGCGCGCAGGGCTTGACCTCGGCGACGTAGCTGACGAGCTCCAGCGCGGGCTCGAGGTCACGCGCGGCGGCATCCTCCTGGAACGGGTCCAGGCCGTAGATGGCGACGCCCGGGCGGACGAGGTCGAAGTGGCTGTCGGCGTCGCGCAGCAGCGCGGCGGAGTTCGCGGCGTGCACGATCAGGCCCGGGTGGCGCCGGCGCAGGGCCGGAGCCCAGGCCGCGAAGCGCTCGAGCTGCTCGCCGAAGAAGGTGTCGCCGAGCTCGTCGGCCGTGGCGAAATGCGTCATCGCGCCCACGAGCTCGACGCCCGCCTCGGCGGCGGCCGCGTCCGCCACGCGCATGGCCTCCTGCGGGTCGCGGGTCCCCAGGCGCCCCATCCCGGTGTCGAGCTTGACGTGCACCCGGCCCCCGCCGCGGGCGGCGACCGCGGCGACGAACTCCTCGCGCCACGCGACGACGTCCGCGCGCGCCGCGAGCGCGGCGTCGAGCTCCTCGGGACTCAGCGCGCCGAGAACGAGCAGCGGCCCGTCGACGCCATGCGCGCGCAGCTGCGTGGCCTCGTCGGCCGTCGCCACCGCCAGCCACGTGGCGCCTCCCGCCAGGGCGGCGTGGGCTGCGGGCGCCGCCCCGTGACCGTAGCCGTCGGCCTTGACCACGGCGCACAGCGCGGTGCCCCGGCGCAGCTCTCCGCGCAGGCGGGCGACATTGCGCTCGATCGCGGCGACGTTGACCCGGGCCAGCGCCCGCAGCGGGCTCACTCGGTCGTGAGGTCGGCGACGGTGGCGGCGAACGCCTGCTTCAGGCGCCCCTCGTGGCGACGCAGCGGCTCGAGGAGCACGACCCCGCCGAAGCCGGGGTCGGCGTCCATGATGTCGCGCACGGTCAGGGGCATCTGCCGGCCCGGAGTCTAGACCGTGCCCGACGGCGGCCCGGGCGGCGCGGCGCGGCTACCAGGCGCCCTTCGCATCGCGTCGCGGGGCGACGTCGGCGACGACGGCCGAGATGTTGTCGCGCCCGCCTGCGTCCAGCGCGAGCGCGATCAGGCGCGCCGCGCAGTCGGCGCGCCCGGGGATGCGCAGCGTCGCCGCGATCGTCGCGTCGTCGACCACGTCGGACAGGCCATCCGAGCACAGCAGCAGCCGGTCGCCTGGCCGGGCGTCGAACCTCGTCAGGGTGGGATCGTGGTCGGGCTCGCCGTCCAGGGCGGCGAGGACGAGCGAGCGCCGCGGATGGTCGCGCGCCTCGTCCGGCGTGAGCTCGCCCGCGTCGAGCATGAGCTGCACCCAGGAGTCGTCGCGGGTGAGCTGGGTCAGCGCGCCGTCGCGCAGCAGGTAGGTGCGCGAGTCGCCGACGTTGGCCACCACACAGCCCTCGTCGCCGAGCGCGACGGCCGTCACGGTCGTGCTCATCCCCGCCATCGCGGGCCGGCAGGCGGCGATGAAGCCGATCGTCTCGTTGCCGCGCGCGATGCCCTCGACGAGCGCATCCTCGACGCATCCCTGCAGCCGGCATTTGTCGACGTGCACGAGCGCGTTGATGAGCGCCCGGCTCGCGACCTCGCCTGCCGCCGCGCCGCCGACGCCGTCCGCCACGGCCGCCAGGCGCGGGCTGGCGAACACGGCGTCCTCGTTGTTGGGCCGCCGCCCGACGTCCGTGCGCGCTGTGCACTCGAGGGTCAACCCCGTCACCGACGGGACGGTAACGGACTACGGACCCGCTTCGAGGCCGTGGGCGGCCAGCACGGCGCCCAGCTCGGAGATCAGGCGCGGCTCCTCCGGCATCTCGACCGGCTCCGGCGCGACCGAGTGCTCCCAGACGGGGAAGTCGCGCGTGCCGTAGCCACGGGCCTGGTTGTCGAGCTGGTGGAAGACGCCCTCGACGCTGAGCACGAGGCCGGACTCGTAGCGCTTGGGTGGGAGGTGGTCGTCGCGATCGACCGGGCGGATGGTCCAGCCCACGACATGCTTGGCCCGGCGGAAGCCCGAGCCGCCGGACATCTTCGTGCTCGTCGTACCGGGATCGCCGGCCGCGTGCATCGCCGCGAGGAACGCAGCGGTCGCCTCCTCGCAGCGCTGGGCCAGCGGGCGATCGTGCTTCTCGCCCCCCACCTCCCACTCCGCCCGCGTCGGGAGCCGGTCGACGGAGGCGAGGTTGCGCCCGCAGGCCGCGCAGAAGACGCCCTCACCCGGCGGCTCGCCGCAGTGCGGGCAGACGCGCGCGTCGGCGGCAGCCGTCATTCCTCCTCGGCGTATGCGTCCTCGAGCAGCTCGGGCAGCGTCGCGAGGAACGCCTCCTCGAGCTCCTCCGCGATCGTGATGCGCACGGCGCTGACGTGGACCTCGTCGCCATGCGTGTGCGCGTCGGCGCCGACCGTCGCTCCCGCGAGCACGAAGAAGGGCGTCAGCGAGAAGTACTCGAGACCGATGAACTCCTCGGGGTCGATCCCCGATGCGTCCAGCAGCGCGCGCAGCCGCCCGTCGTACTCGGCGTGGCCCTGGGTGATGAAGCCGATCTGCTTCATGCGGGCACCCGCGCCTCCCAGCCGCGGCGCAGCAGCTCGCCCAGCGCCTGCGAGGGGTGCGCGCCCGCGGCGCCCATCCGGCGATCGACGACGAAGAAGGGCACGGCGGTGATCCCGAGGCTCATGGCCGTGCGCTCGTCCTCGCGGACGTCGGCCGCGTAGCGGTCGGTGGCCAGCACGTCGCGCACGTCGTCCTCGGGCAGGCCGACCTCGAGCGCCAGGCGCGCGAGCGTCTCGCGGTCGCCGATGGACTCGCCCTCACCGTGATAAGCGCGCATCAGGCGCTCTTTCATCGCGTCCTGCACGCCGTGGGCCTTGGCCAGCTGCACGAGCCGGTGGGCGTCGAAGGTGTTGCCGCCACGCACGAGGTCGGCGCGCATGTCGAGGCCATCGGCGGCCGCGACCTCGGCGAGCTCGCGCTGGCGGGCGACGGCCTCGTCGCGGCTCATGCCGTACTTCTCGGCGAGGTGCGTGGCGCTGTCGACCGGGCGCGCCACCGGCGCGGTCGGATCGAGCTCGAAGCCGCGCCAGGTCACGGTGACCTCGTCGTGGTGCTCGAACGCGGCCAGCGCGGCCTCGAAGCGGCGCTTGCCCACGTAGCACCAGGGGCATGCGATGTCAGACCAGATCTCGATGTCCATGGTTCTCTCCCCTAGACGCTAGCGGGCGAAGGGCAGCGCCTCGATGACGTCGCGTGCGATGACGCCGTCGACGCCCTTCACGTGGGCGGCGTGGATGCCCGCGCGCGCATGCAGACGGACGCCGGCGCACGTGGCCAGGAAGGGCTCGACGCCGCGCGAGAGCACAGCGGCGAGGACCCCGCTGAGCACGTCGCCGGTGCCCGCCGTGGCCAGGGCGCCCGTCGCACCGGGGCTGACGGCGACCCGGCCGTCGGGGCCGGCGACCAGCGTGTCGTCGCCCTTGAGCACGACGATCGCGTGCGCCGAGGCCGCGGCGGCGCGGACGTGCTCGAGGCGCCGGGCCGCGACGACGGACGAGTCGACCTCGAGCAGCCGCCCGAGCTCGCCCTCGTGTGGCGTCAGGATCGTCGGCGCCCGCCGCCCGGCCAGGGCGCCGAGGTCGCCGGCGTGGGCATTGAGCCCGTCGGCGTCGAGCACCACGGCCACCTCGGCCCGCGCGACGAGCTCGCGGGCGAAGGCGAAGGCTCCGTCGCTGCGCCCGAGGCCGGGCCCGACCACGAGCGCCCCGCCGCGCTTGGACAGCTCGAGCACCTCTTCGACCCCGTCGGCGGTATGCGCGCCGTCGTCCTCGGGCAGCCCGCGCGTCATCGCCTCGAGCAGCCGCTGGGCGATGATCGGCTGCGCCGAGGCGGGGACGCAGGCCGTGACGTAGCCGGCACCCGCGCGCTGCGCGGCTTCCGAGGCCAGTGAAGGGGCGCCGGTCAGCCCGCGCGCGCCGCCCGCGACGAGCACGTGCCCGCTGGTGAACTTCGTCCACCCGGCCTCGCGCGACGGCAGCAGCGCAAGCAGCTCGGCATCGGCGATGAGGGCGACGTCGGGCTCGGCGATCGGAGCGCCCTTCGGGATGCCGATGTCGATCACGCGCACGGTGCCGGCGTGCGACTTGCCCGGGTTGATCCACAGCCCCGGCTTGGCCCCGGCGAAGGTCGCGGTCGCACGGGCCCGGATCGCCTTGCCCTCCACCACGCCGGTCGCGGCGTCGACCCCGCTGGGCACGTCGGCGGCGACGATCGGCGGGCCGGCGTCGTTCAGGGCGTCGATGGCGTCGGCGACTGCGCCGTGCGGCGTACCCGAGAAGCCCGTGCCGAGCAGCGCGTCGACCGCGACCGCGCAGTCGGCCAGGCGCGCCGCGTCGAAGGGCTCGACGCCGTCGACGCGCTCGGCGTTGGCGCGCGCATCGCCGCTCAGCTCGCTCACCGCTGCCACCGCGAGCGCACGCACCGCGCGGCCGGCGTCGCGCAGCAGCCGCGCGGCGACGTACCCGTCGCCGCCGTTGTTGCCCTTGCCGCAGACGACCGCGATCGGGCCGTCGGCCGCGACGGAGAGCACGAGGTCGGCCAGGCCCTGCCCGGCCCGCTCCATGAGCTCCAGGCCGGGGATGCCCTGCTCCTCGATCGCCCAACGATCGGTCGCGCGCATGCGCTCGGGATCGGGCAGGCCCCGGAGCCAGGGCGGCAGGGTCACCGCAGCACCGCCACCGCGGCTGCCGTCGACTTCGTGTGCGTCAGCGAGATGTGGACCTCGACGCCGAGCGCCGCCGCGCGGGCGGCCACCTCGCCGTGCAGGCTTACGCGCGCAGGCCCGTCGCCGCCGCCCACCACCTCGATGTCGCGGGGGTGCAGCACGTCCATCTCGAGCGCCTTGCTGACAGCCTCCTTCGCGCAGAAGCGCGCCGCCAGATGGCGGGCCGGGCGCCCCTGCGTGGCCGCATAGGAGCGCTCGCCCTCGGTGAAGAGCCGCTCGGCCAGCGCCGGCCGGCGCGCGAGCGCGTCCTCGAGCCGGTCGATCTCCAGGAGGTCCAGACCGATCACTCGCGCCATTCAACCAGGGCTTAGCCTCGTGGCCATGACCGACATGGGCGCCTACTACGACCGCGGCACCGAGCAGGGCCGCCTGGCCGACTGGGGACGGCTCGAGTTCCTGCGCACGCGCGAGCTGCTGGCACGGTTCCTGCCTGCCCCGCCCGCCACCGTCCTCGACGTCGGCGGCGCGGCCGGCGCCTACGCGCTACCCCTCGCCGCCGAGGGCTACGAGGTGCACCTCGTGGACCCGGTGGCGCTGCACGTCGAGCAGGCCCTCGATGCCTCGGCGGACCAACCGGACGCCCCACTCGCCTCCGCCGCCGTCGGCGACGCGCGGGCGCTGCCCTTCGACGACGAGAGCGCCGCCGTCGTCCTCCTGCTCGGGCCGCTCTACCACCTGACCGAGGCGGCCGATCGCACCCGCGCCCTGCGCGAGGCGCGGCGCGTGCTGCGCCCCGGCGGCCTGCTCGCCGCCGCGGCCATCACGCGCTTCGCCTCGACCCTCGACGGCGTGGCCCAGGGCTTTCTGCTCGAGCCCGGCTTCGAGGCGATCGTCGAGCGCGACCTCGCCGACGGCCGGCACCGCAACCCCGACGGGCACCCGGGCTGGTTCACCACCGCCTATTTCCACCGCCCCGACGAGCTCGAGCGCGAGGTCGCGGACGCCGGCTTCGAAGTCACCGCGCTCGTGGCCATCGAGGGCGCGGTCGGCGCCGCGGCCGAGACGCGCGCCCTCGACGCCTGGCTCGACGATCCCGGCCGCCGCGAGGTCCTGCTGCGCGCCATCCGGCGCGTGGAGGCCGAGCCGAGCCTGCTCGGCGCCAGCCCCCACGTGATGGCGGTCGCTACTCGACCGTGACGGTCTTGGCGAGGTTGCGCGGCTGGTCCACGTTGAGCCCGCGCCGGCGGGCGATCCGGTAGGCCAGCAGTTGCAGCGGGATGACCGCGAGCAGCGGCTGCAGCATCCAGTCGGTCTGCGGGATGCGCACGACGGACTCGGCGTGCTCGCCGATCGCCTGGTTGCCCTCGGTGGCAATGGCGACCACGTGCGCGCCGCGCGCGCGGACCTCCTGCATGTTCGAGACGACCTTCTCGAGCACGGGCGAGTCGGTGGCGACCGTCACGACCGGCGTGGACTCGTCGAGCAGCGCGATCGGGCCGTGCTTCATCTCGCCGGCCGCGTACGCGTCGGTGGAGATGTAGGAGATCTCCTTGAGCTTGAGGGCCCCCTCGAGCGCCACGGGCAGGCCGACATGGCGGCCGAGGTAGAGGAAGAAGCCCTTGTCCCAGTGGGCGTCGGCGATCTCCTGCACCTGGGCGTCGATGTTGCCCAGCAGCTCCTCGATGCAGTGGGGGATGCGCTTGAGGTCGGCGATGATCTCGGCGCGGCGCTCGGCGGGCAGCGCGTCGCGCAGCTCGGCGAGCTTGAGGGCGAGCAGGAACATCACGACGACCTGGCAGGTGAACGTCTTCGTCGCCGCCACGGAGACCTCGAGCCCGGCGCGCGTGTAGAGCACGCCGTCGGCGTCGCGGGTGGCCTGCGAGCCCATGATGTTGGTCAGCGCGAGCACGGTGGCGCCGCGCTCGCCCGCGATGCGCATCGCCGCCAGCGTGTCGGCCGTCTCGCCCGACTGCGTGATCCCGATGACCAGGTCGCCCGGCCCGACGACCGGATTGCGGTAGCGGTACTCGGAGGCGATGTCCATCTCCACGGGGATGCGCGCCCACTCCTCGATCGCGTAGCGCCCGATGAGGCCGGCGTGGTAGCTCGTGCCGCAGGCGACGACGACGATCCGCTTGACGCCGCGCAGGAGGTCCTGGTCGAGGGCGCCGACGTCGTCGAGGTCGACGCCGTCGGCACGGACGGTGCGGTCGGCGATCGTCTCGGCCACCGCGTCGGCCTGCTCGTGGATCTCCTTGAGCATGAAGGTCTCGAACCCGCCCTTCTCGGCGGTCTCCTCGTCCCAGTCGATCTCCACGACCTCGCGCTCGAGCTCGGTGCCGTCGGGCAGCACGAACCTCGTGCCCTCGGCCGTGATCTCGACGATCTCGCCGTTCTCGATGTACTGGACGCGGCGCGTCTCGCGCAGGAAGGCGGGGATGGCACTGGCGAAGAAGGTCTCGCCCTCGCCGCGACCGACGATCAGCGGGCACTCCTTGCGCGCGCCGACCAGCGTCTCGGGCTCGTCGAGCGTCATGGCGACGAACGCGAAGTGGCCGTCGAGCTCGGCGTAGGCGGCGCGCACGGCCTCCAGCAGCGAGCCGGTCGCCAGGTGATGGGCGATCAGGTGGGCGATGACCTCGGCGTCGGTCTCGCTGGTGAAGACGGCGCCCATGTCGGTCAGGCGCTCGCGCATCGAGAGGTAGTTCTCGACGATGCCGTTGACCACGATGTGCACACGATCGGCGGTGTCGAAGTGCGGGTGGGCGTTCTCCTCGTTGACCCGCCCATGGGTGGCCCAGCGCGTGTGGCCGATGCCGGTGGTGGCCGTGCGGGTCGCGGTGGCGACGCCGCCGGACTCCTCGTCGACGCGCGCCGAGACGGCCTCGCGCAGGTGCTCGAGGTTGCCGACCGCGCGGACCGAGTCGATCGCCTCCCCGGCGATCATCGAGATCCCCGCTGAGTCGTAGCCGCGGTACTCCAGGCGGGTGAGGCCCTCGAGCAGCAGATCCTGGACGGGACGCTTGCCTACGTAGCCGACGATGCCGCACATGGGCAGGTTCCCTTTCTGTCTCTGAGACACGACGGGACCGCTGCGAAGCGGCCCCGGGAAGAGATGAATCACGGTAGCAGCCGGTAGCGCCGGGAGCCCGGCCTTTTGTCGGGGTTCTGCGGCGAGCCGCGGCTCCCTGCCTCGGTGTCTGCCGAGCCCCGCTCGCTTGCGCCGCGGCGGCCATTCTGAGAGCGTCGGCCCTCCGCTACAGAAAGGGAGTGGTGATGGCCGATCGTGCACTGTTCGTGGGGTTCGGAATCCCGGTCCGGGGCCGCGAGGAGCGGGCCATCGCGGTCTTCAACGAGTTCGTCGCGATGTTCGGGAGGATGCAGTCCGACGGGCGGATCGAGGGTATCGACGTCACCCTGCTCGACGCGCACGGCGGCGATCTCGGCGGCTTCTTCATGGTCCACGGCAGCGCAGAGCAGTGCGCCACGCTGCAGTACGACGAGGAGTTCCGGCACGCCGTCGTGGACGCGAGCCTCATCGTCGAGAACATCGGCGTCGTGCCGGCCGCGACGGGTGCCGGCGTGGGCAGTGAGATGGCCATATACGGCGAGGCGGTCGGGAAGCTTGGGTAGCGCGCCGGCTGCCCGCTGACCGTGGCGCGGCGCAACCGGGTCACGCCGCTCAGCGAGCTTGTCGCCGACCCCGCGCGCGGGCTGGTCTACGGCAACCGCGGCTGCCTGCACGACGCCGCCGGGCAGATCCGCCGCCGCTACGCGGGCCGGCGCTGGATCGCCTGCCGGCTGCGCTTCCGCGGCTGGCACCGCACGCCGCTGCTGCAACCCGGGCGCTTCACGGAGCTCTTCTTCCTCGACGAGGCGACCGCCATGGCCGCCGGTCACCGCGCCTGCGCGCTGTGCCGGCGCGAGGACTACGACCGCCTGGTCGCGCTGTGGCGCGACCTGCACCCCGGGCAGGTCGGCGCCGACGCAATGGACGCCCAGCTGCACGGCGAGCGCGTCGCGGAGGGCACACGCGCCCAGCGCCATCACGACGCGCCGCTCGACGACCTCCCCGACGGGACGTTCGTCCTGCGCGACGGCGCGCCGTGGCTCGTGCGGGGAGGCGAGCTGCTGGCGTGGACGCCGGCCGGCTACGGGCCGCGGATCGCGCGGCCGGCGAGCGGGCGCGCCGTGGTCATCACGCCGCCGTCGCTGGTCGCGGTGCTGCGCTCGGGATGGCAGGGCGTCGTGCCGCTGCTGCACCCGTCGGCGGAACGCTCAGACGGCTGACGAGGAGGCGACGACGGCAACCAGCCGGTCGCAGGCCGCCTCAGCCTCGTCGTCGCTGGGCGCCTCGACCATGACCCGCACGAGCTGCTCGGTGCCGCTGGGGCGCACGAGGACGCGCCCGCGCCCCTCCAGTGCGCGTGCCTCGCGCTCGCTCGCCTCGGCCAGCTCGCTGCTGGCCATCGCCGCATCGCGATCGTCCACGCGCACGTTGACGAGCCGCTGGGGCAGCTTCTCCATGGCGTGGCGATCGGCGAGGTCCGCGCCGCGCAGCGCCTCGAGCGTGAGCAGGGCCGCGGCCGTCCCGTCGCCGGTGGCGTTGAAACCCATGTCGATGATGTGGCCCGACTGCTCGCCGCCCAGCGTCCAGCCGCGCTCGCGCAGCGCCTCGAGGACGTAGCGGTCGCCGACCTGGGTCGTGGCCACCTCGACGCCCGCCTCGCGCATGGCGACGTGGAAGCCGTAGTTGGTCATCACGGTCACGGCGACGCCGTCGCCGGGGAGCTTGCCGGCCTCGCGCAGGTGCAGGGCGGTCAGGGCGATGAGCTCGTCGCCGTCGACCACGACGCCGTTGCGGTCGACCGCCAGCACGCGATCGCCGTCGCCGTCGAGGGCGAACCCGACCGCGTGGCCGCCGTCGACGACCGCCTGCGCCAGCGCGTCGACGTGGGTCGAGCCGCAGCCCTCGTTGATGTTGCGCCCGTCGGGGGCGTCGTTGAGGGCGGTGACCGTGGCGCCCAGGCGGCGGAAGATCTCGGGGGCCACGCGGTAGGTGGCGCCGTGTGCGCAGTCCAGGACGACGTCCAGGCCGTTGAGGTCGAGGTCGGCGAAGCGCTCGTGCACGGCGCGCAGGTAGTCCTCCTGGGTGCCGTGCAGGGCGCGCACGCGCCCGATCGAGGTGCTCGGCGACGCCGGCTCGTCCAGGCGCTCCTCGATCCTGGCCTCGGTCTCGTCGGAGAGCTTGAAGCCGTCGGCGGCGAAGAACTTGATGCCGTTGTCGCGGTAGGGATTGTGCGACGCGGAGATGACGGCCGCGAGGTCGAAGCCGTAGCGGTGCAGCAGCAGCGGCGCCGCAGGCGTGGGGAGCACGCCGCCCAGCATGACGTCGCCGCCCGCACTGGTGATGCCGGCGGCGAGGGCGGCCTCGAGCATCTCGCCCGACTCGCGTGTGTCGCGGACGACGAGCACGCGCGGAGCGTCGGCGTCCGACTGCAGCGTGGCGGCGCGGCCGAGGCCGAGGGCCAGCTCCGCGGTCAGCAGCTCGCCCGCGACGCCGCGAACGCCGTCGGTCCCGAAGAGCCGGCGGGCCAAGGCGCCGGGTCTAGCGCTTGCTGAACTGCGGACGCTTGCGCGCCTTCTTCAGGCCGGCCTTCTTGCGCTCCTTCACGCGCGGGTCGCGCGTGAGGAAGCCGCGGCGCTTGAGCTCGCCGCGCAGGTTGGGATCGGCCTCCAGAAGGGCACGGCTGATGCCGTGGCGCAGGGCTCCTGCCTGGGCGGACACGCCGCCGCCGTGCATGCGCGCGACGACGTCCATTCGCGTCTCGTAGCCCACCGCCTCGAGCGGCTGGCGGATGTTGCGCTGCAGGGGCGTGCGCGGGAAGAACTCGTCGAGGGTCCGGCCGTTGATGGTGTAGGCACCGGTGCCCGGCCTGAGGATGACGCGCGCGACGGCCGTCTTGCGCTTGCCGGTCGCGCTGTAGCGCGCGCCGGCGGCAAGGTCGATGGTGACCGCGGCGATCGGCTGGTCGTCGGCGACGTCGTCGGCGTCGTCGCCGCTCGGCTCGCCGTCGTCGTCCTCGTCGTACGGGCTGTCGCCGCGCTCCGAGCCCTCCATGACGAGGTCGACCTCGAGGTCGGCACCCGGGATCTCCGGCTTCTGGCGCGGAGCGGGCTCCTCCTCGTCGTCGTCGGTCTCGGCTGCGGCGGGCGCCTCGGCGGCAGCGGGCTGCTCAGCGGCGGCGGGCGCCTCGGCGGCAGCGGGCTGCTCAGCGGCGGCGGGCGCCTCGGCGGCAGCGGGCTGCTCAGCGGCGGCGGGCGCCTCGGCGGCAGCGGGCTGCTCAGCCGCGGCGGGCGCCTCCGCGACCGGCTCGGCAGCCGCCGGCTCCTGCGCGGGAGCGGCCTCCTCGGCGACGGGCTCGGCGGCCGGCTGCTCGGTCTCCGGCTCCTGCTCCTCGCCGGCGGTCGGCTCCTGCGGGGTCTCCTCGTCGGCGGGCGTGCGGTCGTCGGCCATCAGGTCTCGATCTCCATCGGAGTGGGCTTCTGCGCCACGTGCGGATGCTCGGGACCCGCGTAGACCTTCAGCTTGGTGAGCTGCTTGCGCGCCAGGCGGTTGCGGGGCAGCATGCCCTTGACCGCGTGGCGGATGACCTCTTCGGGCCGGCGCTGCAGCATGTCCTCCAGCGTGCGCTCCTTGATCCCGCCCGGGTAGCCGGAGTGGCGGTAGTACTTCTTGTCCGCGCGCTTGTTGCCGGTGACCGAGATCTTCTCGGCGTTGACGACGACGACGAAATCGCCGGTGTCGCAGTGCGGCGTGTACTCGGGCTTGCGCTTGCCGCGGAGGGCGTCGGCGATCTGCGTCGCGAGCCGGCCGAGCGTCTGCCCGTTGGCGTCGACGACGAGCCAGTTGCGCTCGCGGGTGGCGGGGGTGGCGACGTAGGTCTTCATGACGGCGTGAGAAAGCCGCGCGACGGTACGTCCGCGCGGCGCGAGGGCGCATGATAGGGCAATCGCCACGGATTCCGCCGTCCGCTGCGAAGTCAGGTTCCTGACATCCGTCGGCGGGTATAGGATCCCGCGCCAACTTCAGTAGATACGCCGAGTCTGCTGCGATCGCCCACAACGGTCACGGCGGAGCGGGGGACCCACTGGGACGCGTGCGTGCGTCCCTGGGGCGAATCCGGAACGGATGCCCGGTAGCGCGGATCGGCCGCGCGAGCCCGTCAGCTCACCCCGTAGGCGGCCAACCGATCGTGGACCTGCCTGCGTGCTCTCCCCTACGCCTGGCCGCTGCCCTGCGGTCGGTCGTCATCGCCGCGCTCGTGCTCGCGGGGCTGCTGCCGGTGACGGCACTCGCCCAGGCGCCCGCCGGCACCGGTGGCGCCGCACCCACGCAGGCGGCCGCCCCGGCGCAGGCGGCCGCCCCGGCGCAGGCGGCCGCCCCGGCGCAGGCGGCTGCCCCGGCGCAGGCGGCTGCCCCGGCACAGGCGGCCGTGCCCGTCGCCGCGGCATCGCCGGCTGCCCCGCGCCCCGTCGTCGACGCCATCACCTGCCGCACGGGGTGCCTCGGCATCGCGCGCGCCACGCCCGGCAGCGTCGTGCGGATCAGCGGCGAAGGCATGGCGACCGTCGCGACCGTCATCCTCCTCGGGCGCCGCGGCTACCGCGACGACGTGACCGTCACGGCCACGCCGGTGACCCCGACGGCCGTCGAGGTCACGCTGCCGGCCAACGCGCGCGGCGGTCCGGTGCGCGCGATCTCCGCGACCGGCAAGCGCTCGCTGCAGTCGAAGATGCGGCTCGTCATCCGGCCGACCGGCACACGTGACCCCGGCGGCCCTGTGGTCGAGGCCAAGGTCCAGACGCGCAAGCTGATCTTCGAGGGCGGCCGCACGGCGACCGTGTCGTTCTACGTGCGCGGCCCAGCGCCGGTCGACGTCGCCGTCGACGTCGTGCGCGCGAGCGACCGCGTGGCCGTCGCGCACTTCGCCGTCCCGGCCGTGGCTCCCGGCAGCGTGCAGAGCGTCGATTGGGACGGAACGATCGCGGGCGTCGCGCAGCCCGACGGGCGCTACGTCTTCCAGGTCGCCGCCGCGATGGCGGGCGGCGTCGGCGCGCGCGCGGCGCAGGTGAGCGCCCCCGCTCCCCGCCGCGAGAGCTTCTGGCTCGTCCACGACGTGTTCCCGATCGCCGGCCCCCACACCTACGGGCAGGGCTTCGGCGCGCAGCGCGCCGGCCATGTCCACGAGGGCCAGGACGTCATGGCCGACTGCGGCCTCCCGCTCCTGGCCACGCAGTCCGGCCACGTGAAGTTCGCGGGCAGCCAGGCACTCGCAGGCAACTACGTGGTGCTCTCGGCGGCCGACGGCTCGGCCGACTACGTCTACATGCACCTGCGCGACCCGGCGCTCGTCAAGAAGGGCGACCCCGTCGTCGCCGGCCAGCCCATCGGCTTCGTCGGGCGCACGGGCGACGCCACCGCCTGCCACCTGCACTTCGAGATGTGGCCGGCGCCCGGCTGGTACACAGGCGGCAGCGCGGTCGACCCGCTGCCGAGCCTGAAGTCCTGGGACGTCGCTGCGTAAGCCTGTCGGCGGCCGGAACGCGTGCGGCTCCGCGATGGCGCGCGCACAGAGGGGTGGGCTCCATTGGGAGTCACCATGACCCTCAAACGAGCCCACCCCCCGGAGCGCCGCGCAAGGTGTTGCGCAAGGCGCGCGAACTGCGCGGAACCTCCGCCCCCGCGAACTGCGAGCGCTCCGAACCTCCGCTCACTCCTCCCTCGATGAGCAGTTGGCCGCGCCGCGCCGCGAAGGGCTGGCGGACGACGTCGCGAAGCGCTACAGGGGGAGTCGAGCCGCCTGCAGCGCCTGCTCCATCCGCTCCAGGCGCTCGATGCGGCGCTCCAGCGGCGGGTGGGTCGCGCCGAAGCGCCCGGCCCAGCCCGCGCCTTCGTCCTCCACGGGCATGAGGTGAAAGACGTCGCGATAGGCCGCGACGCGCAGGTCCTCGTCGGGGATCAGGCGCAGCTGGCCGGAGATGCGCCGCAGCGCCGAGGCCAGCGCTGCCGGGCGGCCCGTAAGGGCGGCTGAGCCGGCGTCGGCCGCCAGCTCGCGATCGCGCGAGAGGACCTGGGTCCCGAGCAGCGACACGCGGCCGACGCCGGCGGCGACCACGCCGCCCAGGCCCACGAACCAGAAGCCGCCGCCGCGCAGCATCCGCTTGCCGCCGGCGAGGAGCACGGCGCCCGGTCCGCCGACGGCGGTCATCACGGCCGCGTCGCGGTTGACGAGGTGCGCGAGCTCGTGCCCGACGACGGCCTCGAGCTCGGTCGGCGTGAGCAGATCGAGCAGCCCGCGGGTCACGTGCAGGCGCGCGCGCTGGCGCGAGAGCCCGACGAGCCACGAGTTGGGCTGAGCCTCGGGCTCGATGACGATCTCGGGCTTGGGCACGTCGGCGAGGACGCAGAGGCGATCGACGATCGCGTGCAGCTCGGGCGCCTGCGCCGGCGAGACCGGCTTGACCGGCGCCCGGTTGCGGCGCTCGGTGATCGTGCCGCCGATGCCGATGGCGGCGGCGATGGCGAAGGCCCCGACGATCTTCAGCGGTGCGAGGGCGACGATCGCCGCCGCGCACGCCAGCACGATCAGCGGCGTGCTCACGGCGGCGAGCACCATCCGGGCCTGGAGGCCGCGGTCGGGCCGGAAGAGGTCTGGCCGACGGCGTCGCCGCATCGTGCCTCGAGGGTACTCCGACGCGGTCGCGGGCGCGAACATGTGCAACTGATAGGTTGCGGATCATGCGCCTGCTCGTCCTCGGCGGCACCGTGTTCCTCGGCCGCCATGTCACCGCCGAGGCCCTGCGCCGCGGCCACGAGGTCACGCTCTTCCACCGCGGCCGCCACGGCGCCGACCTCTTCGCAGAGGCCGAGCACGTCCTCGGCGACCGCGCCGGCGACCTGGCGCCTCTGCGCGGGCGCGCGTGGGACGCCGCCGTCGACACGAGCGGTTACGAGCCCGCCGACGTCGCGCGCTCCAGCGCGCTGGACCTCGGCCACCTCGTCTTCGTCTCGAGCTGCAACGTCTACCCCGCGTGGCCCGCGGAACCGGTCGACGAGGACAGCCCCGTCTGGACCGAGGGCGATGACTACGGCCCGCTGAAGGCCGAATGCGAGCGCGTCGCGCAGGCCGCGATGCCGGGCCGCGTGGCCGGCGTGCGGGCCGGGCTCATCTGCGGGCCGCACGACAACATCTTCCGCCTGCCCTGGTGGGTCCGGCGCATCGCGGCCGGCGGCGACGTGGTGGCGCCGGGCGGCCCCGAGCGCACCGTCCAGCTCGTCGACGCCCGCGACCTCGCCGCCTGGATGCTCGACCTCGCCGAGCAGCGCGTCGCGGGCGCGTTCAACGGCACCGCGCCGCCGGAGCGCACGACGATGCGCGAGGCGCTGGAGGCGGCCGTACAGGCGACCGGCGGCGGCGCCCGACTGCACTGGGTGCCCGACGACGTCCTGGTGGCGCACGGCGTCGCGCCGTGGGACGAGCTGCCGCTGTGGATCCCGGCCGAGACCGGAGCGGGGACGTGGGCGGTGGGCACGGAACGCGCGCAGGCGGCCGGGCTACGCTGCCGCCCGGTGGCCGAGACGATGGCCGACACGTGGGCGTGGCTGCGCGACGGCGGCGCGGAGGCGATGGGCGACTGGCGCGCCGAGAACCGGCCGCGCGGGCTCACCGCGGAGCGCGAGCGGGAGCTGCTCGCGGCGTGACACCCAGGCGGCGGCGCGAGCGGGAGCCGCTCGCGGCGTGACCCCGCGGCGGCGCGTGCCGCTCTCCGCTCGCCGTGTGAGAGGCTCGCGCCATGGCGCGCGAGCTGAAGCTGGGCCTCAACACCGGGTACTGGCCGTCCCGGCCGCCGGGCCCGCCGCCCGGGATCGAGGCCACGATCGCCGAGGCCGAGCGCCTCGGCTTCGACTCGATGTGGACGGCCGAGGCGTACGGCTCCGACGTGCTCACGCCGCTCGCGTGGTGGGGTGCCAGGACCGAGCGGATGCGGCTGGGCACGGCCATCGTGCAGATGTCGGCGCGGACCCCGACGGCCACGGCGATGGCGGCGATGACCATGGACCACCTCTCCGGCGGGCGCTTCATCCTCGGCCTCGGCGTCTCGGGCCCGCAGGTGGTCGAAGGTTGGTACGGCCAGCCGTTCGCCAAGCCGCTGGCGCGCACGCGCGAGTACATCGCGATCGTCCGCGACGTCATCGCGCGCCGCGAGCCGGTCACGGCGCCCGGCCCGCACTACCCGCTCCCCTATCCGGACGGGACGGGGCTGGGCAAGCCGCTGAAGTCGATGCTGCACCCCGTCCGCGAGGCGATCCCCATCTTCCTCGGTGCAGAGGGCCCCAAGAACGTCGCGCTGTGCGCCGAGCTGTGCGACGGCTGGCTCGCGCTCTTCTTCTCGCCGCGCAACGAGGGCTTCTACCGCGAGGCGCTGGCCGAGGGCTTCGGACGCGAAGGCGCCCGGCGTTCGTTCGACGACTTCGAGGTGTGCGCGACGGTGCCGCTCATCGTCCACGACGACGTGGAGGCCGCCGCCGACATGCTGCGCCCGATGTACGCCCTGTACTTCGGCGGCATGGGCGCGCGCGGCGCCAACTTCCATCACGACGTCGCGGTCCGCCTGGGCTACGAGGCCGAGGCCAGGCGCTGCCAGGATCTCTACCTGGAGGGGCGCAAGGACGAGGCGGGTGCCGCGCTGCCGACGCGGCTCGTCGAGGAGCTCGCGCTCATCGGCCCGCGCGACAAGATCCGCGACGACCTCGAGGCCTGGCGCGAGTCGATCGTCACGACGATGCTCGTCGCGGGCTCACCGGAGATGCTGCGCGACGCGGCCGAGCTCGTGCTCGGCTAGCGCGGCGGAGGCTCGGAGCTCGCGTCCGAGGGGCCGAGCTGCACGGAGAACGGCCGGCCCGTCGGAAGGGTGCCCTGCAGGTAGAACCTGCCGTCGCGCATGACGAGCTTCTCGTACTTCGGCTGCGCCTGCCCGGGTGAGACCTCGACGGACTCGCGCCGCTCGAACTGGTAGTCCATGGCCCCGACTGTAGCGCCTAGCGCTTGAGCGGCGGGATGACGCAGATGAAGCCGAGCGGTTCATCGCCGATGGCCTCGAAGCAGTGCAGCTCGTTGCCGGAGACGTAGACGACGTCGCCGGGACCGACCTCGTGGACCTCGTCGCCCAGCGTCACCCGGGCGCGGCCGTTCTGGATGACGACCCCGTGGTCGTGCGGATGCTGCTCGCGGCGGGTCTGCTTGCCCGGCTCCACGTGGAAGTAGCGCACGTGGTAGTTGGGCACCTCGTCGAGCGCGCCGATCAGGTCGTGGCGCTCGACGCCCTCGAGCGACGGGTCGTCGTAGGCCTCCGGCTCGACGTGGTCCCACGCGCGCTGCGACTGGCGATGACGGACGAAGCCCATTGGCGGCTCAGGCTACTCCCACTCGATCGTCCCGGGCGGCTTGGACGTGATGTCCAGCACCACCCGGTTGACCTCGCGCAGCTCGCCGATCATCCGCGCCGCGATCTGCTCGAGCAGGTCGTAGGGCAGACGTGCCCAGTCGGCCGTCATCGCATCGTCGCTGGTCACCGCGCGGATGACGACGACGTAGCCGTAGGTGCGCTCGTCGCCCTGCACGCCGACCGTGCGCACGTCGGGCAGGACGCAGAAGCTCTGCCACAGCTCGCGGTAGAGGCCGGCGTTGCGGATCTCATCCTGGAGGATGAAGTCCGCGTCGCGCAGCACGTCGAGGCGCTCCTTGGTCGCCTCGCCGCCCACGATGCGGATGGCCAGGCCCGGTCCCGGGAACGGCTGGCGCCACACCAGGCGCTCCGGCAGGCCCAGCTCGGCGCCGACCGCGCGCACCTCGTCCTTGAACAGGGCGCGCAGCGGCTCGACGAGCTCGAACTGCAGGTCGTCGGGGAGGCCGCCGACGTTGTGGTGCGACTTGATCGTGGCCGCCCCGGTACCGCCGCCGGACTCGATGACGTCGGAGTACAGGGTCCCCTGCACCAGGAAGCGCGCGTCGCCGATCTTCGCCGCCTCCTCCTCGAAGACGCGGATGAACTCGGCGCCGATGAGCTTGCGCTTGCGCTCGGGCTCGGAGACGCCGCCCAGCCGGTCGAGGAAGCGCGTCTCGGCGTCGACGGCGACGAGCGGAACCTTGAAGGTGTCGCGGAAGGCGGAGATGACCTGCTCGCCCTCGTTCTTGCGCATGAGGCCGTGGTCGACGAACACGCACGTGAGCTGGTCGCCGATGGCGCGGTGCACGAGCAGCGCCGCCACCGACGAGTCGACGCCCCCGCTCAGCCCGCAGATGACCTTCGCGTCGCCGACCTGGTCGCGGATGCGCGCGATCTGGTCCTCGACGATCGAGGCCGCCGACCACGCCATGTCGCAGCCGCAGACGTCGCCCAGGAAGCGCTTGAGGACGTCCTGCCCGTAGGGCGTGTGCACGACCTCGGGGTGGAACTGGATCCCGTAGACGCCCTGCTCCTGGGACTCGAAGGCCGCCACCGGCGACTCGGTCGACGAGGCGAGCGCCGTGAAGCCCGGCGGCGGGGCGAAGACCGTGTCGCGATGCGACATCCAGCAGCTCTGCTCGGCCGGCAGCCCGGCCAGGAGCCGGCCGTGCTCGTGGACCGTCAGCTTGGAGCGGCCGAACTCGCCGACCTCGGCGCCCTCGACGCGCCCACCGAGCTTGGTCGCCAGCAGCTGCATGCCGTAGCAGATGCCCAGGACCGGGATCCCGAGCTCGAGCAGCTGCGGATCCAGTCGCGGAGCCCCGTCGGCGTAGACCGACGCCGGCCCCCCGGAGAGGATCAGCCCCTTCGGCTTGCGCCGCGCGACCTCCTCGGCGCCCACGTGGTGCGGGAGCAGCTCGCTGAAGACCCCGCACTCGCGCACTCGGCGCGCGATGAGCTGCGAGTACTGCCCGCCATAGTCGAGGACGACGACCTCGTCGACCGCGCGCGGAACGTCGACCGGCGCACTCTCGTCGGCGAGCTCCGTGCCCGCCGTCGCCGCTGTGACGATCCCGTGCTCGCTCACTCAGCCCCCGTCAGCGCGGGGGCCTTGTCGGCGGCGGGCGCGCCGTTGCCGTTCGGCTTGTCGGGGTGTGCGGAGGCCGCCGCGCCGCGCGAGCCCATGCCCACGCCCTGCGAGGTCTGCAGCGCCTTGCCCTCGGTCTGCAGTGACGGGGCGATCATCAGCTCCGCGCGATTGAACTCGGCGAGGTCCTTGTAGCCGCACGTCGCCATCGAGGTGCGCAGCGCGCCCATGAGGTTGAAGCTGCCGTCGTTCTCGTGGGCGGGGCCGATGAGGATCTCCTGCAGGGTCCCGTTCTGCACCGTCTGCACGCGCGCGCCGCGCGGGAGCGTCGGGTGGAAGGTGGCCATGCCCCAGTGGAAGCCGTGCCCTGGCGCCTCGTAGGCGCGCGCGAGCGGCGAGCCGACCATGACGGCGTCCGCGCCGCACGCGATCGCCTTGGACACGTCGCCGCCGGTGCGCATGCCGCCGTCGGCGATGACCTGGACGTACTCGCCGGTCTCGAGCATGTGCGTCGAGCGCGCGCCGGCGACGTCGGCGATCGCGGTCGCCTGCGGCACGCCGAGGCCCAGCACCCCGCGCGTGGTGCACGCGGCGCCCGGGCCGACGCCCACGAGGACGCCGGCGGCGCCGGTCCGCATGAGGTGAAGGCCCGTGTGGTAGGAGGCGCAGCCGCCGACGACGACCGGCACCCCGACCTCGCGGATGAACTCCTTGAGGTTCAGCGGCTCGGTGGTCTGCGAGACGTGCTCGGCCGAGACCACGGTGCCCTGGATGACGAGGATGTCGAGCCCCGCCTCGAGCGCCAGCTCGTAATAGCGCGCGACACGCTGGGGCGTGAGCGAGGCGGCGGCGACGACGCCAGGCTCGGCCTTGATCTCCTCGATGCGCTGCGAGATGAGCTCGGGCTTGATCGGCTCCTGGTAGATCGCCTGCATCTCGCGCGTGGCGGCGTCCTTGGGGAGCTGCGCAATGCGCTCGAGCTGCTCGTCGGCGTCCTCGAAGCGCGTCCAGATGCCCTCGAGGTTGAGGACGGCGAGGCCGCCGAGCTTGCCCACGATCTTCGCCGTCTCGGGCGAGACGACGCCGTCCATCGCCGACGCCAGCAGCGGCAGCTCGAAGCGGTAGTCGCCCAGCTTCCAGGAGATGTCGACGTCGTCGGGGTCGCGCGTGCGCCGTGAGGGCACGATCGCGACATCGTCGAATCCATAAGCGCGGCGGGCCTTCTTCCCGCGGCCGATCTCGATCTCCATCAATGCATCCTAAGGTCGCGGGCGGACGAGAAAGACCCCGCGCAGGCGGGGTCCAGGGAGGGTCTTTCGTCGGGCCTGTGGCGGCGGCAGACCACGATCGAGCCACCTTAGCACCGCGCCTGCGGTCAGCCGGACCCGCGCGGCCGCCGCCGGCTGGGCGCGCGATGCGCGGGCTGCTCAGGGGGGTCCCCGGCCTCCGGAGCGCGCCACCGATGCGCCTGCGGCGTCCCGTGCTCGAGCGTGAACGGCGTGTCATCGTGGTGCAGCTCGATCGGCTCGCCGTCGACCAGCTCATAGCGCGCCTCGCCGGGCACGATCTCCACGCGCAGCCGCCGTCCGCGCAGCATGAGCCCGAAGGCCAGGCGCTCGAGGTGAGGGGGCAGCCGCGGATCGAAGGAGAAGCGGCCTCCGTGGTCGCGGAAGCCGCCGAACCCGGCCACCGCCGCCAGCCACGAGCCCGCCAGCGAGGCCATGTGCAGGCCGTCGCGCGTGTTGTGCTCGAGGTCGTCGAGGTCCATCATCGCGGCCTCGCCGAAGTAGTCGAAGGCCAGCTCCAGGTGGCCGACCTCAGCGGCCATGATCGCCTGCACGCAGGCCGACAGCGACGAGTCGCGGACGGTCAGCGGCTCGTAGTAGGCGAAGGCGCGCGCCTTGTCCTCGGCCGTGAAGCGATCGCCGGCGGCGATCATCGCGAGCACGAGGTCGGCCTGCTTGACGACCTGCTTGCGGTAGAGGTCGAAGTACGGGAAGTGCAGCAGCAGCGGGTACTCGTCGGGCTCGGTGGCCTCGAAGTCCCAGCGCTCGTGGCGCGTGTAGCCCGCCGACTGCTGGTGGACCTCGAGCGCGTCGTCGTAGGGCACGGCGATGGCGCCTGCCGCGTCGCGCCAGGCGGCCCTCTCCTCGTCGCCGACCCCGAGCGCCGCCGCCTCGTCGCGGTGGCGCGCGGACGACTCCGCCGCGCCGGCCAGGTTCCGGGCGGCCATGAGGTTCGTGTAGACGTTGTCGTCGGCGACCGCCGAGTACTCGTCGGGGCCCGTGACCCCATCGATGTGGAAGGCGCCGCGCGAGTCGTGGTGGCCCAGCGAGCGCCACAGCCGCGCGGTCGCGACCAGCAGCTCGAGCCCCGCGCCGCGCGCGAACTCGTCGTCGTCGGTCGCGTGCAGGTAGCGCAGCACGGCGTCGGCGACGTCGGCGTTGACGTGGAAGGCGGCCGTGCCCGCCGGCCAGTAGGCCGAGCACTCGTGGCCGCGGATGGTCCGCCACGGGAAGGTGGCGCCGTCGAGGCGCAGCTGGCGCGCGCGCTCGGTGGCGAGGTCGAGCGTCGAGTGGCGCCAGTCGAGGGCATCGCGGACGGTCTCGGGCGCCGTGTAGGTGAGCACGGGCAGCACGAAGCTCTCGGTGTCCCAGAAGACGTGCCCGTCGTAGCCGTCGCCCGTCAGCCCCTTGGCGGCGATCGCGCGCTTCTCCGCGCGGGCGGCGGACTGCAGCGTGTGGAAGAGGGCGAAGCGCACGGCCTGCTGGAGCTCGTCGTCGCCGTCGATCTCGACGTCCGCTCGCTCCCAGAAGTCGTCCAGGTACTCGCGCTGGTCGTCGAGGAGGCCGTCGAACCCCGTGCGCCGCGCCGACGCCAGCGCGGCGTCGGCCTGGTCGCGGATCGAGACCATCGAGCGCTGGCTGGACCACCCGTAGGCCAGGAACTTCGCCAGCGTCAGCGTCTCGCCGTGGCCGACCTCGGCGCTCACGGTCACGCGCGCGAGGTCGTCGAAGCTCTCGTTCTCGGTGACCGTCCCCTCCGGCCCCTCGACGACGTGGTCCATCCCCGCCGCCATGCGCAGGGCGCTTTCGCGCGTGCGGTGCACGAGCACCGCGCGCAGCTCGTGGGTGCCGTGCGAGTCCGAGACGAGCGGCGCAGCGAGGATCGCGGCCGCGCGCGGGTCCTCGCTGCGCGCCGGCACGTCCTCGTTGGCGACGAGCTCGGACTGCAGCACGATCCGCGTCTCCCCGTCGAGGGGCCGCACCTCGTAGCGGACGGCGGCCACCGAGCGGTGCACGAAGGACACCAGGCGCACCGAGCGCACCTCGATCTCGCGCCCTGCCGGCGAGCGCCAGTGGACCTCGCGGCGCAGGACTCCGGCGCGCAGGTCGAGCGTGCGGCGATGCGAGACCAGCGTGCCGTAGCGCACGTCGAAGGGCTCGTCGTCGACCAGCAGGCGGATGAGCTTGCCGTTGGTGACGTTGACGATGGTCTGGCCCTCCTCGGGGTAGCCGTAGCCGGCCTCCGCGTAGGGCAGCGGTCGCACCTCGTAGAAGGCGTTCAGGTAGGTCCCGGGCATGCCGTACGGCTCGCCCTCGTCGAGGTTGGCCCGCAGGCCGATGTGGCCGTTGGAGAGCGCGAGGACCGACTCCGCCTGGGCGAGCATGTCGAGGTCGAGCTGCTCCTCGGTGACGGCCCATGGCTCGACCGAGAAGTGCGGCTGGACGATCACAGCAGCTCGGCGAGGTCGTCGACCACCACCGAGGCGCCATGGGCGAGCAGCGCGTCGCGCTGGCCCGCGCGATCGACGCCGACGACGTGGCCGAAGCCGCCGTCGTGCCCGGCCTGCACGCCGGCGAGCGCGTCCTCGAAGACGGCTGCGTGCGCGGGCGCGACGCCGAGGATGCGCGCCGCCTCGAGGAAGGTGTCGGGCGCCGGCTTGCCGCGCAGGTGGCGCTCCTCGGCGACGACGCCGTCGACCCGGACCTCGAGCAGGCCCTCGATCCCGGCCGCTACGAGCACGTCGTGGCAGTTGTGGCTCGAGGACACGACGGCCCGTCGCAGGCCGGCCTCGCGTGCCGCCTGCAGGTACCGCATGGACCCCTCGTAGGCCTCGACGCCGTCCTCGCGGATGAGGCGCAGGACGAGCTCGTTCTTGGCATTGGCGAGACCCTGCACCGTCTCGGCGTCCGGCGGGTCGCCGGCCGAGCCGTCGGGCAGCTCGATCCCGCGCGAGCCCAGGAAGTCGCGCACGCCGTCCAGGCGCGGCTTGCCGTCGACGTACTCGTCGTAGTCGTGCACGAGGTCGAAGGACTGCTCGCCCCGCTTCGCCAGGAAGCGGTCGAAGGTCTCCTTCCAGGCGCGCGCGTGGACCTCGGCCGTCTTGGTCAGCACGCCGTCGAGGTCGAAGAGGCAGGCGGTGACGCCGTCGGGCAGGCCGAGCACCTACGGGACCTCGGCCGGCGTCTCGAGACGCTGGACCTCGATCTCCGCGAGCAGCCGCTCGACCTCGCGCGGGTCGATCAGCCCTGCCCCGAGGCGCTGGGTGGACTCCGCGCCGCAGGCCACGCCGAAGCGCAGGCACTCGGGCGCGGGCGAGCCCGTGTAGCGGGCGGCCACGAACCCCGCGAGGAACGCGTCGCCGGCGCCCACGGCCGCCACCGCCTCGCGCGGCTCGATCCACACGCGGTGCAGGACCGGCGCGCCGTCGACGGTGACCGAGGCGACGCACCCGTCGGGCAGCGTCATGATCGCCTCGCGGGCGCCCAGGGCGACCATCTCGCGCACGGCGATGATGCGGTCCTCGTCGTCGTTGAACTCGTGACCGACGAGCTCCTCGGCCTCGATCACGTTGGGCGAGATGACGTCGGGCTCCGCGCGGACGGCCAGCCGCATCGGATCGCCGTCGGCGTCGACCACGGTCTGCACGCCGGACTTGCGCACCTCCTTGACGAGCTGCGCGTAGACGTCGGACTCGACGCCGCGCGGCAGCGAGCCCGCGAAGACGACCACGTCGGCCCCGCGCGAGAGGTAGAGCAGCTTGTCGCGGAAGAGCTCGATCTCCTTGCCGCTCACCGCGGGGCCGCGCTCGTTGATCTCGGTCGTCTCCCCGTTGGTGGGGTCGTGGACCGCGGTGTTGGTGCGCGACTCCTCGCGGATGCGCACGAAGTCGTTGAGGATCGACTCCTCGGTGAGCTGCTCGACGATGCGGGTGCCCGTGGGGCCGCCCGCGAATCCCGTCGCGATCACCGGCTGGCCGAGCGACTTGAGCGTGCGGGCGACGTTGACGCCCTTGCCGCCCGGCATCGTGGTCTGCTCGACCGTGCGGTGGCGACGCCCAAGCCTGAAGTTGGGCACTGAGAGGGACTTGTCGATCGCCGCGTTGAGGGTGACGGTGATGATCATGCGATCCCGCTGGAGCGCTCCTGGCGCCGCCGGCGCCGGAGCGCACGACGACGTAGGAGAACCAACTGGAGGCTAGCGAGTGCGAGCGCGCACAGGATCACGACCACGAGCGTGCGGCCCAGGAGGTCGTCGCCGCGCTGGAACAGGGAGGCCTGGGCGATCGCCTTGCGCGTCACGAGCGGCACGCTCGCGATCGTGCGCCCGCGCCAGCGGACCTCGATCGTCCCCACCCGCGATCCGGCCGGCAGCGGGCCATCGAGCTCGCCGGGCACGTCGAGCACGCGGACGGGCAGGCGCTCCCCGCGCCGCGCCGTGTGCACGACGCTGCGGGCCGCCACGAGCTGCGCGTGCTCGTCGCGGTGGGCGAGCTTGACCGTGGCGAAGGCCTCTCCCTTGCGCACCGGCGTGGCGCGATGGTAGCGGCTCAGCCCGTAGCGGATGAGCGCGAGCGAGTCCTGGTCGCGCGCGGCTTCGCTGGGCTCGTCGAGGACCACCGAGATGACGGTGATGCCGTTCTTGCTGGCCGAGCCCACGAGGATGTAGCCGGCGGTCGACGTGTGGCCGGTCTTGACGCCGTTGACCTCGGGCACCGCGCGCACGAGCAGGTTGCGGTTGAGGATCGTGCGTGGGTGCGACCCGGTGCGCAGCGTCGCGCGCGGCAGGTTGGTCACCGCGCGGAAGAACGCGTTGCGGCGCAGGATCAGGGTCAGCTTGACCAGGTCCTCGGCGCTCGAGTAGTTGCCCAGCGCGTCGAGCCCGATGGCGTTGGCGTAATGCGTATGCGTGAGCCCGAGCTCGTGCGCGCGGCGGTTCATCATCGCGACGAAGGCGCGGTTGGACCCGCCGACCCGCGTGGCCAGCGTGGCGGCCGCGTCGTTGGCGCTGGCGAGCAGCAGCCCGCGCAGGAGGTCGGCCACCGTCATGCGCTCGCCACCGCGCAGCCCGATGACGGACTCGACGGGGAGCGCGTGGTAGGGCACCGTGGTGAGGACCTTGGAGAGCTTCTCGCGCTCGAGCGTGACGAGCGCGGTCATGAGCTTGGTCGTCGAGGCGATGGGCCGCTCGCGCCGTGCCTCGCGCTGGAAGACCACGTCGCCCGTGGTCGGCTCCACCAGGATGGCAGCGGGGGCGCGGATCGATGGCGGCGCCGCTGGGGCGCTCGCCGGGCGCGCCAGGGCGAGGACCAGGAGCAGGCTCAGCGCGGCCAGCAGCGCGGCCGCCGCGCGTGCGGTCACCGCGAGAGCCTGACCCTCTGGCCGGCGTGGAGCGTGTCGGCCTGGATCTTGGGGTTCAGCCGGTGGATGGTGAGCATCGAGACGCCGGTCTTGATCGAGATCGCCGACAGGGTGTCGCCGGACTTGACGATGTAGGCGCGGCGGTGCTTGCGCGACTTCGCGGCCTTCTTCGACGTGGCCTTCGTCGTCGTCGACTGCTGGGTGCTGCCGTTGCTGCCCGACGTGCTGTCGTTCTTGAGCAGCGTGTTGTCGACCACGGCGTACACCGCCACCGCGCAGGTGATCAGGGCCACCGGAGCGAGCCAGCGCCCGATGCTTCGACGTCGACGTTTCGCCATGGGGTGAGCGGAGCATAGGGCGCGGCGCGGGGGTCCGATCACCCAAGCGACCAGGCCAGCGCGCGCAGCCGCTCGGCCTCGCGACGGGCGGCGTCGGCCGGCTCACCGCCATCCTGCTCGTGGGCGCGCACGATCGCGCGCGAGGCCGTGACGAGGCCACCCGCGCGGCCGGCCGCGAAGGCGGGCGCCAGCTCCTCCACTCGTCCACCCTGCGCGCCGATGCCGGGGAGCAGGAACGGCGCGCGCGGCATGAGCTCGCGCGCGCGCGCGAGGTGCTCGGGCGCAGTGGCGCCGACCACGGCGCCGACGTCGTGCAGTCCGCTGTCGGGCCCCGGCTCGCCGAGGCCGTCGACGAGCCGCGCGACGCGCTCCCACACGCGCTCTCCGCCCTCGGTGGCGAGGTCCTCGACGTCGACCGCGCCCGGGTTCGAGGTGCGCACGAGGACGAAGACGCCCGCCCCGGGCGCGCGCACGGCGCGCAGCGAGTCGAGGCCCATGTACGGGCTCGCGGTGTAGGCGTCGACGCCGAGCCCGGTCACGGTGCCGAACGGCGTCGGGGTCTCGCCGGCCAGCGCCTGGGCGTAGGCGGCGGCGGAGACGTCGATGTCCCCGCGCTTGGCGTCGGCCAGCACGAGCAGGCCCTGCGCCTGGGCGTGCGCGACGACGCGTTCGAGCGCCTGCCAGCCGTGGGCGCCGAGGCGCTCGAAGCACGCGAGCTGCGGCTTGACCGCTACGCAGGCGGGTCCCGCCGCGTCGATGGCCGCCGCGCAGTGGGCCGCGACCGCGACGGCGGCGCGCTCGGCCGGTGACCCGTCCGCGGGCGCCGCCGCCTCGGCCTGCGGCCAAAGGCGCGCGGGGTCGGGATCGAGTCCCAGAACGATCTGGGACTCGCGCCTCGCGACGAGCGCGTTCAGCCGGTCAGCGAAGTGCAGACCGGCCGGCGCCCGGCGGCGTTGCGTGTCGCCGGCCTTCAGCGCTTAGTGGTTGACGGACTTCTTCAGACCCGAGCCTGCCGTGAAGCGCGGCACCTTCGACGCCGCGATCTGGATCGGCTCTCCCGTGCGCGGATGCACGCCCTGACGTGCCCCACGCTCGGCAACGTGGAACTTGCCGAACCCGGAGAACGTCACGTCGCTGCCGCGCGCCAGCGTCTCCTGGATGGTGTCGAGCACGGCGTCAACGGCCTTGCCGGCTTCGGACTTGCCCAGGTCTGCGCGACTGGCGACCTGATCGACGAACTCTGACTTCGTCACGCTTCTCCCTCCTGGTGAGGTCGTGGTCATTCGACGCTATCAGCGGCCACGGACGACCTTCGCCCAAATGCCGCATTCCTACGCCGTTTTCCTACCCATGTCGGGCTCCGACACCGCTCATTGCGGTGTTTCGCCCGACGACGGCGCGCGCCCCAGTGTGCCGTAAACACAGGACACGCCGCTTTCTAGGCGACTTCCAGGCCGTCCAGAGCGGCCCGCAGGTCGGCCTGTAGCAGGCGCCTCAGCGCCCGCGGGCCGGTGCGCACGACGATCGCGTAACGCTCGGAACGGGCGACGATGACGTCGCCTCCCTCGCGCGTCCCGGCGAGGGCCGGATCGCCCGCCAGCACGGTCCCGTCGGCGTCGAGGACAGCCGCCGCGCGCACGTCGATCGAGAGCGATCCGAGCCATCCGAGCACCCCGGCGGGCGTGAGCGCGGCGCGCGTCGTCATCGCGAGTTGGAAGGATAGGCCGCGTGAGCATCGGCCGGATCGCCTGGCTCGTGACCGTCATCACGTGCCTCATCACCTGCTTCGTCCTGCTGCTGTCGGGCTATCAGGGCTACGCGGCGGTCTTCCTCGTCGTCGGCGCGTCGGCGGCGATCAACCTGCTCTGACGCCGGGCCGCTCCCCCGTCGTGATCTCCTCTCCCGGGCGGACGCGATCCTCGGGCTCGAGGTGGATGAGCACGTCGGTGTCGCCCAGGCGCTCGCGGATCGCGTCCTGGAGCATGTGCGCGGTGCGGTGGGCGTCCTCCAGCGAGGTGCCCGAGCGGAACTGCACGTGCAGGTCGACGTGGCGCCGGGCGCCGGCCTGGCGGCCGCGCAGCTTGTGGAAGCCGACGATCCCGCGCTCGCCGAAGGCCGAGACCACGTCGCGGATCGCGTCCAGCTCGGGGTCGGGCAGCGTCTCGTCGACGAGCACCCGCGACGAGCGGGTGAGGATGCGCACGCCGGTGACCGCGACCACCGCGGCCACCACAAGCGCAATGACGGGATCGAGCCAGTCCCAGCCGGTGACGGCGATGACGACCAGCGCCGCGAGCACCCCGCCGGAGCTCAGCATGTCGGTGGACAGGTGGGCGGCGTCGGCGGCCAGCGCCGGCGAGCCGGTCGCCTCGGCGCGGCGCGAGAGCGTTCGCGAGACCATCAGGTTCACGACGATCGACACGGCCAGCACCGCGATGCCGACGCCGAGCCGCTGCACGCCGGTGCCCTGGATCAGGTGGCGCACGGCCTCGAAGGCGATGACCACGCTGCCGACGAGGATGAGGACGCCCTCGATGGCCGCGGCCATGTCCTCGATCTTCTCGTGGCCGTAGGGGTGCGACTCGTCCGCCGGCAGGTCGGCGGCGCGCACCGAGAAGAGCGCGACGATGGAGGCGACGAGGTCGGTGGCCGAGTGCAGGGCCTCGGTGAGCAGCGCGACCGAGCCCGTGATGGCGCCGGCGATCGCCTTGAGCAGGATGAGCGCCGAGTTCGAAGCGACCGAGAGCGCCGCAGCGCCCGCCTTCGACGGCTCGCCGCTCATCGGGTCGCCGGCGCTCGTTCCCGCAGGTGGCTCAGCAGCGCGCGGGCCGCGCGGCCGCGGTGGCTGATCGCGTCCTTCTCGGCCGGCGTGATCTCCGCCATGGTGCGCCCGTCGTCGCGATCGTCGGGGACGAAGATCGGGTCGTAGCCGAAGCCGCCCGTGCCACGCGGCGCATCGGCCATGACCCCGGTGCAGCGACCCTCGAAGAGCGACTCCTCGCCGGTGTGCGGATCGACGAGCGCGATGACGCAGACGTAGGCCAGGGCGCTCTCCCGCGGCACGCGCTCGATGAGCAGCGCCAGATTGTCGGCGTCGGTGGCGCCGGCGCCGGCGAAGCGCGCCGAGCGCACGCCGGGCGCGCCGCCGAGGGCGGCGGCCTCGATGCCCGAGTCATCGCCGAAGGCGAGCTCGCCCGTGGCCGCGGCCGCGGCGCGCGCCTTGGGCAGCGCGTTCGCGGCGAACGTCGCGCCCGTCTCGGGCGGCAGCTCGACCTCGCCGGGCAGCGCAGCGACGTCGTAGCCGTCGAGCAGCGCGGCCAGCTCGCGCAGCTTGTGCGCGTTGCGGGTGGCGAGGACCAGCCTCACGCGCCGCGCACGGCGACCGCGCGCTCCTGCGCGGCCTGAAGCTCGGCGACCCCCTTGCCGGCGAGCGCGAGCAGCGCATCGAGGTTCGCCCGCGACAGCGGCGTGCGCTCGGCGGTGGCCTGGACCTCGATGAGGCCGCCGTCGCCGGTCATGACGACGTTGGCGTCGACCTCGGCGGTCGAGTCCTCCTTGTAGTCGAGGTCGAGCAGCGGCGTGCCACCGACGATGCCGGCCGACACCGCGGCGACCGAGCCGCTCAGCGGGCTGCGCGCGAGCACGCCGCGCTCGCGCAGCGCGTCGCAGGCCAGCGCGAGGGCCACGTAGGCGCCGGTGATCGATGCGCAGCGCGTGCCCCCGTCGGCCGTGAGCACGTCGCAGTCGAGGTAGATCGTGTTCTCGCCCAGCGCCGAGAAGTCGATGACGCCACGCAGCGCGCGGCCGATGAGGCGCTGGATCTCCACCGTGCGCCCGTCTGGGCGCCCCCTGGTGACGTCGCGCTGCTTGCGGTCGCCGGTCGAGGCCGGAAGCATCCCGTACTCGGCTGTGACCCAGCCGCGGCCGCTGCCGGCCAGCCACTTCGGCACGCCCTCGGTGTGCGAGGCGGTGCAGATGACGCGGGTCTCACCGGCGCTCATCAGCACCGAGCCGGTCGCGGTGGACACGAAGCCGGGCTCGATGGACACCGGCCGCAGCTCGTCGGGGCCGCGTCCGTAGGAGCGCTCGCTCATGCCGCCGCCTCCGCCGCGTGCAGCGTCACGTGCTCGACCTCGCCGAGCGGGAGCTGCAGGAAGGTCGAGCCGAGCGCGCGGAAGGCCTCGACGTCGCCGGTGGTCAGGAAGCGGTAGTCGCCCTCGCCGACGTGCGGGCTGGCGAGCCCACGGGCGCCGAGCACGTGCTCGACCTGGTGGGCGACGGGCGCGCCGGAGGTGACGATGCGGACGGCGCGGCCGAGCATGCGGTGGAGCATCGGCCCGATCAGGGGGTAGTGCGTGCAGCCCAGGATGACCGTGTCGACGCCGGCGGCGCGCAGCGGCGCGACGTAGCCGCGCACGGTGTCGACGACCCGCTCGTCGAACGGGAAGCCGCCCTCGATGATGGCCGTGAGGTCGGGGCACGCCACCGCCGTCAGCTCCACGAACGGGTCAGCCTGGGCGATGGCCGACGCGTACGCGCCGCTGGCCACCGTGGCCGGCGTCGCCATCAGCCCGACGCGCCCGTTGGTCGTGGCCGCCACGGCCTGGACCGCGCCGGGCTGGACGACGCCGAGCACGTCGATGCCCAGCGTCGTCTGCGCCATCCGCTCGCGCAGCGCCGGCAGCGCCGCCGCAGTCGCCGAGTTGCAGGCCACCACGAGCAGCTTCGCGCCGCGCGCCAGCAGCTCCTCGGCGCACTGCAGCGCGAAGCGCTCGAGCTCGGCCTGCGTGCGGGTGCCGTAGGGCAGCCGGGCCGCGTCGGCCAGGTACAGGAAGTCCTCGTGCGGCAGCTGCACCAGCAGCTCGTGCAGGACGGTCAGGCCGCCGACGCCGGAGTCGAAGACGGCGATCGGACGCGCGCGCGGATCCGCAGGGCGTGAGGCCACGGCGCCATGGTAGGCGCCCGGCGCCCCGGGCGACGGCGACACGACGCTCAGCCCTTCTTGGCCGCCACCCCCTCGATCGTCGACCGGATCTTCTCGGTCACCGCGTCGGCGATGCCCTTGCCCTTCACGCCGCCGGCCGCGAGCACGACGGTCGCGAACAGCCCGGCGACGAGCAGGATGAGGGCGACGTATTCGACCGTCCCCTGCCCAGCCACGCCGGCCAGCCGGCCGCGCACCGACAGCGCCGCCGCGTGCCCGCGCCCCATGATCCGATAGCCCATCCGATGCCTCCTCGAGTCGTGTCTGACAACGCGACCGAGTGTGCGCGCGAGCCTGTTACGGCGAAAGACGGCAACGGTGGAGAATCACCCCTGAATGCGTGCCCTGATCGTCACGAACATGTGGCCCACCGCGTCCGAGCCCGCGCTCGGGAGCTTCGTACGCGACCAGGTCGACGCGCTGCGCGAGCTCGACGGCGTCGACATCGAGGTCTTCGCCTTCCCGCCGGGCGGCTACCTGCGCGCGGCGCGCGCGCTGCGCCGCCACCATCGGCGCGGGCACTTCGACGTCATCCACGCGCACTTCGGCCTGACGGCCTGGCCCGCGCTCGCGCTGCGCGGCGCCCCGCATGTCGTGACGCTCCACGGCACCGACGTGCGCCACCCGCGCTCGCGGAAGATCACCCGCGCGGCGCTGCCGTTCGTCGACCTCGTCGCCGCCGTCAGCCCCGAGCTCGCGCGCGAAGTGCCCGGAGCCGGCGAGCGCCGGCCCGTCGCGGTGCTCCCGTGCGGCGTCGATCTCGATCGCTTCGCGCCCATCCCGCGAGCCGAGGCGCGCGAGCGCCTCGGCCTGGAGCCCGACGAGCCCTGTCTGCTCTTCCCGGCCGACCCCGCGCGCGCCGTCAAGCGCTTCGACCGCGCCCAGCAGGCGGCAGGTGACACGCGACTCCTGACGCTGGGGCGCGTTCATCCCTTCGAGGTGCCGCTCCACGTCAACGCCGCCAACGCCGTGCTCGTGCCCTCCGCACAAGAGGGCTTCGGCCTCGCCGTGCTCGAGGCGCTCGCCTGCGACGTCCCGGTGCTGGCCACGCCGGTCGGCGTGCACCCGACCGCCCTCGACGGCGTCGAGGGCACGCTGTGCGCGGCGTTCGATCGCGCCGCGTGGCGGGCCGTCGTGGAGCGCCACGTGCAGGCCTCGGATCCCCGCGTCGAGGGCCGCGACAGAGCCGCGTTGTGGTCGGCTCGCGCCATGGCTCGACGGGTGCTCGAGGCGTGGGGCGAGGTGCTACGGTTGCCCGTCGAGGCGCCGCGTTCCGGTGCCGTTTCCGCATGAAGGGCCCGCTGCACGCCATCCGCCGCCGGCGCTCCGAGCGTCCGGCCAACGGGGTCGACACCGAGCAGGCCGCGCCGGAGGCGCCGACCGAGGCGCAGCCCACCGCGGGCCTGTCGTCGGCTCCGCCTTCTGCTGCCTCCGACCAGGCGCAGCCGACGGCCGAGCTGGGGCCGACCGCGGCCGAGCCCGCCCCGGGAACCGAGATCCCGGCCGGCCAGGAGCCCATCCCCGACCGCCCGAGCTTCCGACAGCGCGGCCGGCTGCGCCGGCGCCTGCGCTATCTGCGCCGCCTGCGAGAGCTGGGCTTCCGCGACCTCGGCGGCCTCATCTTCGACCAGCACCGCTTCGCGCGGGTCAACACGAAGCTCGTTGACGGCAAGCTCCAAGCGCTGGGCGCGGTCGACGCGGAGCTGCGTGCGCTCGAGAACGCGCTCGACGACCGCCGTCCGCTCACCGAGCTGCGCGAGCCGGGCGTGTCGGTCTGCTCGCGCTGCGGAGCGCTGCACGGCAGCGAGGCCCGCTTCTGCCCGTCGTGCGGCACACCGGTCCACGGGCCGCTCGCGATCGCTGAGGTGGGCGAAGCTGTGACGCTGCCCGGCGGCGACCCTGCGCACCAGCACGCGCCCATGCCCCCGCCCCCGGCGCAGCCGCCCGTGCCGGCGCCGCTGCAGCCCCAGCCGGTGGCGGCGCCGCCGCCCGTGCCGGCGCCGCTGCAGCCCCAGCCGGTGGCAGCGCAGCCGCCGGCTTCGGCGCCCACCGCGACCCAGCCGCACCCCGCCGAGCCCAGTCCCGCCGCGACGCAGCCGCGCCCCGCCGAGCCCACGCCCGCCGAAGCCGAGCAGCCGCCCGCACCGGCCGCCAATGCCGAGGGGCGGGCCACCCCGCCCGCGGACGCCGAGCAGCCGGCCGCACCGCCCGCCGACGGCGAGCAGCCGACCGAGGTCATGGGCCGCGTCGACGAGCAGCCCGGCACCGCGACCGGCAACGGCGACACCGACGCGCTGGCCCAGCGCAGCGGCGAGCGCCGCGAGCCGTGAGCGTCGCGCCGCCCGGCGCCCCGCCCGCCCCGGGCACCGTCGCCTGTCCGCGCTGCGGCGCGACCATCCGCCCCGATCAGTCGTGGTGCCTGGAGTGCGGCGCGCCCGCCCGCACCAGGCTCGTTCCCACGCCGAACTGGCGCGCCCCCGTCGTGGTCCTCGCGGTGGTCATCCTGCTCGCCGGCATCGCGCTGGCCGTGGCCTTCGTGGCCCTCACGAACGGCAACGAGCCCGCCGCACCGGTCAACTCGCAGGCGCCGCCACCCTCGGCCACGACGCCCCAGCCGGCCCCCACCACCGCCGCGCCGACCACCGCCGCGCCGACCACCGCCGCGCCGACGACCGCGGCCCCGACCACCGCGGCGCCGACGACGGGCAGCGGCACCACCACGGGCCAGGGCAGCAGCAACGGCAAGAGCACCACCAGCACGGGCCAGAGCACCTCGACCGGCCAGACCACCTCGCCGGGCGAGGGCGGCTAGCCCGCGACGGCACCCACCAGCGGCCAGCGCTCCGCCAGTCGCCCCGCGGCCTGCGCGGCCAGCGGATGCAGGGTCACGGCCGGACGCTCCACCGGCTCCTCGGCGCCCACCACCTCGAGCGTCGCCACTGTCGACTCGGCGAGCGCCTCGAGGTCGTAACCGCCCTCGAGCACCACGCCGAGCGGCACGTCGAGCTCGTCGGCCAGCCCGCGCATGCTGGCCGCCATCTGCGAATAGCCCTCGCGCGTCACGCGGCAGCCCGCGAGCGGGTCGCGCACATGGGCGTCGAAGCCGGCCGAGAGCAGGATCAGCCCCGGGCGGTACTCGAGCCCGAGCGAGGCGACGACGTGCTCCACGAGCGAGCACCAGGCCGCATCGCCCGACCCGGCCGGCACCGGCAGGTTGACCGTGTAGCCCTCCCCCGGTCCGGAGCCCGTGTCGGAGGCCGGGCCCGTCCCCGGATACAGCGGCGACTCGTGGATGCTCACGTAGAGCACGTCGGGGTCGCGATGGAAGATGTCGTTGGTCCCGTTGCCGTGGTGGACGTCCCAGTCGAGGATGAGCACACGCTCGGCGCCCCAGCGATCGAGCGCCCGACGGGCGGCCACGGCGGCGTTGTTGAACAGGCAGAAGCCCATGGCACGGGAGGGCAGCGCGTGATGCCCCGGCGGGCGGTGCAGCGAGGCGCCGAGGCGCGGGCCGTCGTCGCCCAGGAGCGTGTCGACGATCGCCGCCGCCCCGCCGGCCGCGTGCAGGGCGGCCCGGTAGGAGCCCTCCGAGACGGCGGTATCGGCGTCCACGGCGCCCCCGCCCGCCGCGCAGAGATCGGCGATCCTCTG
This sequence comes from uncultured Actinomycetes bacterium, assembly GCA_963807305.1. Lineage (GTDB taxonomy): Bacteria > Actinomycetota > Thermoleophilia > Solirubrobacterales > Solirubrobacteraceae > JAOPZW01. Next base: position 558,604 of record CAWEBN010000005.1, on the reverse strand, counting down.
CACGTAGTCGGGCGGATGGACGGCATGGAGGGCCTCGAGGTCGGCCGCCGGCGACTCGCGCACGTCCCATCCCAGCCAGTCGCGCTCGCCCAGCGCGCGCTCGATGGCGACGATCCGCGCGGGCCGCTCGGGGTGCGGGCCGGGGTCGTGCTCCAGCGACGAACGGTGGTGAAGCAGGAGCGGCGCGGCCATCTCGTTACCGTACCCGCGCATGGCCGGCCCCGAGCGTACCGAGACCGACCTGGTCGTCGTCGGCGCCGGGGCCGCGGGCCTCTACGCCGCCCTCACCGCGGCGGGCACCGGCGCGCGCGTCGCGCTCGTCTCCGCCACGCCGCTCGCACGCACGGCGAGCTACTGGGCCCAGGGCGGCCTGGCGGCCGCGCTGGCGGCGGACGACTCGCCCGACCTGCACCGCGAGGACACCGAGCGCGCCGGGCGCTATCTGGTGCGCACGAGCGCCGCGACCGTCCTGTGCCGCGAGGCGCCGCGCACCGTGGGCGACCTCGAGCGCCTCGGCGTTCACTTCGACGCCGACCGCCACGGCAATCTCGCGCTCGGCCTCGAGGGCGGCCACTCGCGCCGGCGCGTCGTCCACGCCGGCGGCAGCGCGACCGGCCGGCGCGTCGTGCGCCAGCTCTCCGCCGTCGTCGTCGAGACGGCCGGGCTGAGCGTCATCGAGGGCGCCCGCGCCGCCACGCTGTGGGTCCGCGACGGGCGCTGCGTCGGGGTCGTCTGCGAGGACGGCCGCGCCATCCACGCGCGGGCGGTCATCCTCGCCACCGGCGGCTCGGCCGCCCTCTGGCAGCGCACGACCAACCCGCCCGGGTCATTGGGCATCGGGCTGCTGCTCGCCCGCGGCGCCGGCGCGGCGCTCGCCGACCTCGAGCTCATGCAGTTCCACCCCACCGCCGTCACCGGCGTGAAGGGCCGCGAGGGCTTCCTGGTCACCGAGGCGATCCGCGGCGAGGGCGCCACGCTCTTGGACGCCGGCGGCGAGCGCTTCGTCGAGGAGCTCGCGCCGCGCGACGAGGTGGCGCGGGCGATCTGGTCGAAGATGGCCGACAGCGGCCGTCCGAGCGTCGACCTCGACATGCGCGCGGTCGACCCGGCGCTGTTCCCCAACGTCGTCAGTGCGCTGCGCGAGGCCGGCCTCGACCCGGCGACCGAGCTGGTGCCCGTGGCCCCGGCGGCGCACTACGGCATGGGCGGGGTCGTCGCGGACCTCGACGGCGCCACGACGGTGCCCGGCCTCTACGCGGTCGGCGAGAGCGCCTGCACGGGCCTGCACGGCGCCAATCGGCTGGCCTCGAACTCGCTGAGCGAGTGCTTCGTCTTCGGCGCGCGCGCAGCGCTCGCCGCCCTCTCCGAGCCGAGCGGCGAAGCGGGCGAGCCGCCGGCCGCGCCGGCCCTCGAGCAGCCCAGCCGCGAGACCCGGGCGGCGCTCTGGCGCCACGCCGGACTGGTGCGCGACGCACAGGGACTCGACGCGCTCGCCGACGATCCGCACCCGCTGGCGCGCCTCATCGCGCGCCACGCGCTGCTGCGTGCCGAGAGCCGCGGCGCGCACACGCGCTCTGACCGCCCGCAGACCGATCCGGGGCTGGATCTGCACCACTCGGTCACGCGCGGCGACGCGGACGCGCCCGCGTTCGAGCGCTGGGTCTAGCCGGAACACCGCCAGTTCTGCTGAACGACTGCGTTTCTTAACGCGAACTCAACACTGACTGCGTTTTGACCTTCACACAGCCGGGCCATACTCGCGCCTGGTCCAGGAGCACGGGAAGGCCTAACAGGAGGAAATGGTCGGAGCTCATGTACCAAGTCAGCAGGGCGATCTACCGGGAGCTGTCGCCGGACATCGACGGCGGTAGGGAAGCGCACGAGCAGGTGCTTCGTTCATGCGAGGCCACCGTCGAGCGTCTCGTCGGCGATCGCCACTACTTCGCGCGCCCGGCGCGGTACCTCTTCCAGGAGATCAAGCCCCACTTCCCCATGCACGCGCAGCCACGGGTCTGGCGCATCGTGCAGGGCTACGTGGACTGCGCGCTCGATGTCCTGGACCGGATGCCCCAGAACGGATTCGACGTCCACGGCCAGCCGCTGCAGTGCCGCGCCACGACGCGGCGGGGGACGCCGTGTCAGCGGATGCCGCTGCACCACAACGGCTACTGCCCGTCGCATCAACACCTGGCCGAGACCGAGGAGATCGAGCTGATCGCCGCCGAGGCGGCGGTCGAGCCCCTGGCCGCATAGCGCGAAGCGCCGCTCGGCCGGGCTCCCGGCCGAGCGTCATCTAGGGTCCCGCGGATGCTCCTGGGCGTCGACGTGGGCGGCACCTTCACGGACGCCGTCCTGGTCGCGGACGGGGTCGTCCACACGGCCAAGGCGCCGACGACGCCCGACGACCAGTCGCGCGGGGTCATGGCCGCCGTCGGGCGCGCGCTGGAGGCGGCGGGCGCCCAGGTGACCGCCGTCGACGGCTTCGCCCACGGCATGACGGTCGCCACAAACGCGCTGCTCGAGGGCACGGTCGCGCGCACCGCGTTCGTCGCCACCGACGGCTTCACCGACGTCGTGGCCCTCGGCCGCCAGGCGCGGCGCGAGCTCTACCGGCTGTGTGCCGCGCACCCGGCGCCGCTGACGCCGCCCGAGCGGCGCTTCCCCGCGCGCGAGCGGACCGGGCCCGCCGGCGTGCTCGAGGCGCTGTCCGATGTCGAGGGCCTCGTCGACGCCGTCGCGCAGACCGAGCCCGAGGCGGTCGCCGTCTGCCTGCTGCACAGCTATCGCCACCCCGACCACGAGCGCGCGATCGGCGACGCGCTGCGCGAGCGCCTCGGCGTCCACGTCTCGCTGTCGCACGAGGTGGTCGGCACCTTCCGCGAGTTCGAGCGCGCCGCGACGACCGAGGTCGACGCCGCCCTCTCCCCCCTGCTGGCGCGTTACCTGCGCCGGCTGCTCGACTCCTCACGCGACGCCGGCCTGCCGACCCCGGCGATCATGCAGTCGAGCGGCGGCCTGGCCGCGCTCGACACCGCGGCCGATCACGCCGCGCTCACGGTGCTCAGCGGCCCGGCCGGCGGCGCGGCCGCGGCGGCCCTGCTCGCCGAGCGCTGCGGCGAGCCCGATCTCCTGTGCTTCGACATGGGCGGCACCTCCTGCGACGTATGCGTCGTCGAAGGCGGCCGCGTGCGCGAGACGACGGCGCGCGAGGTCGGCGGCCGGCCGCTGGCCCTGCCGATGGTCGACATCCACACCGTCGGGGCCGGCGGCGGCTCGATCGGCTGGCGCGACCCGGGCGGCGCGCTGCGCGTGGGCCCGCGCAGCGCGGGCGCCGAGCCGGGACCGGCGTGCTACGGGCGCGGCGGCACCGAGCCGACGGTGACCGACGCCAACCTCGTGCTCGGCCACCTGAGCGCCGACGTCCCGCTGGCAGGCGACGTCGACCTCGACGCCGGCGCGGCGCACGCTGCCGTCGAGCGCTTGGCGGGGGAGCTGGGGCTCGACGCCCGCGCGTGCGCCGAGGGCATCGTGCGCGTCGCCAACGCCGAGATGGTCCGGGCGCTGCGCGTGATGACCGTCGAGCGCGGCATCGATCCACGACGCTTTGCCCTGCTCGCCTTTGGCGGCGCAGGGCCGCTGCACGCCGCCGCCATCGCCGAGGAGCTCGGGATGACGCGGATCCTCGTCCCGCGCGCCTCGGGCGTGCTGAGCGCGCTCGGCCTGGCCGCCGCGGACCGCCGCGCCGATGCGCAGCGCACCGTCCTCGGCCACGAGGACTCGGACACGTCCACCGTCGATGCGCTGCGCGACGAGGTCGGGGCTGCCCTGGGCTCGGAGCCGCAGATCGAGGTGGCCTGGGACCTGCGCTACCACGGTCAGTCGCACGAGCTCACGGTCCGCGGCGCCGAGCGTGACGAGCTGCGCGAGCGCTTCGAGGCGCTGCATGAGGAGCGCTATGGCCACCGCGACCCCGACGGCGAGGTCGAGCTCGTCACCGTCCGCGTCACCGGCCGGCTGGCGGCCCCGCCGGTCGACTTCGGCGCGCCGGCGGGCGAGGAGGTCGAAGGTCCGGCCGTCGTCGCGCTGCCCGAGGCGACGCTCGTCGTCCCCGAGGGTTGGAGCGGTTCGACCGACGACACCGGCACGCTCGTGCTGGAGCGGGCGGGATGACCATCGACCCCATCGCCCTGCAGGTCACGGCCGGCGCGCTGCGGGCGGCGTGCGAGGAGATGGGCGCCGTCCTCGTGCGCTCGGCCCACAGCGCCAACATCAAGGAGCGCCGCGATTGCTCGACCGCGCTCTTCGACGCGGCCGGCGAGATGATCATGCAGGCCGAGCACATCCCGGTGCACCTTGGCGCCATGCCGGCCGCGGTCGCCGCCGTGCGCGACCGCGACCACGCCGAGGGCGTCTCGTGGGTGCTGAACGACCCCTACGCCGGCGGCACGCACCTGCCGGACATCACCGTCGTGACGCCCGCCGTTCACGACGGCCAGCTGCTCGGCTTCGCGGCCGCGCGCGCCCACCACGCCGACGTCGGCGGGCGCGTGCCGGGCTCGATGCCGTCGGACTCGACGACGCTCGAGGAGGAGGGCGTCGTCATCGCACCGCGCGTCCTCGACGACGCCGCGATCGACGAGCTCGCCGAGCAGATGCGCCAGCCGGCGCACCGGCGCGCCGACCTCCGGGCGCAGCTCGCGGCCAACCGCACCGGCGCACGGCGGCTCGGCGAGCTGGCCGACCGCGTCGGCGTGGAGTTCCTGCGCGAGGCGACGGCCGCCGTGCTCGACTACGCCGAGCGCCGCACACGCGCCTGCCTGGCCGCACTCGACGACGGCACCCGCACTGCTGTCGATCTGCTCGAGGCGGCCGAGGGCGACCTCGAGCTGCGTGTGGCCGCCACGGTCGACGGCGACGCGCTCACGCTCGACTTCTCCGGCTCGGCCACGCAGCACGAGGGCAACCTCAACTGCCCGCTGGCGGTCACGGCGAGCGCGTGCCTGTTCGCCGTGCGCGTGCTCACCGACCCCGACATCCCGCCCAGCGCCGGCGCGTACCGCCCGATCACCGTCATCGCGCCCGAGGGCTCGCTGCTCAACGCGCGCTCGCCCGCGGCGGTCGCCGGCGGCAACGTCGAGACGTCGTCGCGCGTGGCCGACCTCGTGCTCGGCGCCTTCGGCCGCGCGCTGGGCCAGGGCACCATGAACAACCTCACCCTCGGCACCGAGGCGTGGACCTACTACGAGACGCTCGGCGGCGGCCAGGGCGCCTGCCCGGACGCGGACGGGCCGAGCGCCGTCCACGTGGCGATGTCGAACACGCTCAACACCCCGGTCGAGGCGCTGGAGCTCGAGTTCCCGCTGCGCGTGACCGAGTACGCGCTGCGCCGCGGGTCGGGCGGCGCCGGGCGTCATCGCGGCGGCGACGGCGTCGTTCGCGAGCTCGAGGCCCTGACCGACATGAGCTTCTCGCTGCTGACCGAGCGCCGCCGCCACGCCCCGCCCGGCGCCGACGGCGGCGAGCCCGGCGCGCCGGGACGCAACCTCCTCGACGGCGAGGAGCTCGAGCCGAAGGCGTCGGGGATGCTGCGATCCGGTCGGCGACTGCGTCTGGAGACGCCGGGGGGCGGGGGTTACGGTCAGGTCCGAACCGCCGACACTCCTTCCCCTCGGTGATGCTGTTCGTCCCGACTAGGGCGTCTCGTCCAGATGACGCTCCAGCGCGTCGAGGCGGCCCGACCAGAAGCGCCGGTAGGGCTCGAGCCAGGCGTCGATCTCCGACAGCGGCTCGGCGCGCAGCCCGTAGACGCGACGCTGGGCGTCGGTCCGCACGCTGACGAGCCCCGCGTCGCGCAGGACGCGCAGGTGCTTGGAGACGCCGGGCTGGCTGATCGTGAGCGACTCCACGAGCTCGCCGACCGACCGCTCGCGCTCGCGCAGGAGGTCGAGGATCCCGCGCCGCGTCGGCTCGGCCAGGACCTCGAATGTGCTCGCCATGCAGCCTATATTGCTGTCCAGTTATATGTGTGTCAAGCGATGCGCACGCGGACTAAGGGGGTGCCTGAGGCAGGTAAGGGGTCCGCGGGCGCAACTCGCTCCTTCCGCCCGATGTGGCGGCGGCCGTCGCAGCGCAGGATGTCGTCATGTTCAACGACCGCCTGACGAACCCCCTGTCTCATGCCTTCAGCGACGATGTCGAGCGATACTGGAACCGTGCCCACGCGCGTGACGAGCAGCCGATTCATCGGCCGCAGCCGAGAGCTCGCGGAGCTGGAGGCGGCGCTGGCCGACGCTTCCGCCGGCCGGCCGTCGCTCGCGTTCATCGCGGGTGAGTCGGGCGTAGGCAAGACGCGGCTCCTGCAGGAGCTCGAGCGCGGAGCGCTCGCGGCCGAGGCCCGCGTCGTCAGCGGCGAGTGCGTGTCCCTCGGCGACGACGAGCTCCCCTACGCCCCAATCGTCGCCGCCCTGCGATCCCTCACGCGCGACGGCGACCCTGTGCTCGACGAGCTCGGCCCGGCCACGCGGGCCGGGCTCGCGAGCCTCCTCCCCGAGCTCGCGCCGTCGACGGCGCCCCCGGTCATGGACCGCGACGAGCCGGCGCAGTCGCGCGTGTTCGAGGCGCTGCTCACGCTGCTCGACCTGCTCGGGCGCCACGAGCCCGTGGTGCTGGCGATCGAGGACCTTCACTGGGCCGACGCGTCGACGCGCGCCTTCCTCGCCTTCCTCTCGCGCAGCCTGCGCTCCGAGCGCGTGCTGCTCGTCGCGTCCTACCGCCCGGACGAGCTCCACCGCCGCCACCCGCTGCGCCCACTGCTGGCCGAGCTCGAGCGCGGGCCGCGTGCGCGCCGCATCGAGCTCGCTCCCCTCACCCGCTCCGAGCTGGCCGAGCAGCTGGAGGACATCCTCGGCGCCGCCCCCGACGACGGACGCGTCGCGCGGATGTACGCGCGCAGCGAGGGCAACCCGCTCTTCACCGAGGAACTGCTCGCCGCCGGCCTCGACGGGCGCGGCGAGCTGCCCCCGACTCTGCGCGACGCGCTCATGGTCCGCATCGAGGCGCTCCCGCAGGACGCCCAGGAGGTGCTGCGCGTGATCTCTGCCGGTCGCAGCCTGGACCACGCGCTGCTGGCCGAGGCCTCCGGCCTCGAGTCGGGCGCGCTGCGCGAGGCCCTGCGCGAGGCGGCGGCCGGCCACGTCATCACGGCCGACGAGGAGGGCAACTACGCCTTCCGCCACGCGCTCCTGCGCGAGGTCGTCCACGACGACCTGCTGCCCGGCGAGCACACTGAATTGCACCTCGCGCTGGCCCGGGCGTTCGAGCACCGCATGCAGGAGCAGGGGGGCAACGCGCGGCTGGCGGCCGGCATCGCCCACCACTACCTCTCCGCCGGCGACCAGCCGGCGGCCTTCGCCGCCGCCGTGCGGGCGGCCGACAAGGCCGATGAGGTCCATGCCCACGGCGAGGCGGCGACCCTGTACGAGCGCGCCCTGCAGCTGTGGTCGCGCGTGCCCGACCCCGAGACGCTGGCGGGCATCGACCACGCGACGCTGCTCGCCAAGGCAGCCGACGCGCACAACGACAAGCCCCGCGCCGAGGCGCTCTACGAGGCGGCGCTGAGCGAGATCGACGAGACGGCCGATCGTCACCGTGCCGCCGACCTGCTCGAGCGCCTGGCCAACGTGCGCTGGGGGCTGGGCGCCGCCGAGCGCAGCCTGGCCACGCTCGAGCGCGGCCTGGCGCTGCTCCCCGACGAGGAGGACTGCAGCGCCGAGCGCGCGATGCTCCTCGGCCTGCGGGCGAAGTTCCTCATGCTCCGCGGCCGCCACCGCAGCGCCGTCGAGGCGGCCCGGGCGGCGCTGGACGCGGCCGAGGCGGCCGGCGAGCCTGCGGCGCGCAGCCGCGCGCTCAATGCCATGGGGACCTCGCTCATGGCCCTCGGCGAGGTCGACCGCGGCGCGGGCAAGCTGCGCGAGGCGCTCGAGCTGGCGGACACCAACGGGTGCCTGCCGGAGATGCGCGCGGCCTACATCAACCTTGCCGACCTCCTGCACCAGCGCGGGCGCTCGGAGGAGGGACGGGCCGTCGCCCACGAGGGCGCCGAGCGCACCGCCGGCACCGGCGGGAGCAGCGCGTGGGTGAGCACGGTCGAGGCGGAGATCGCGCTGGACACCGGCGATTGGGTCTTCGCCGAGCGCCACCTCCCCGACCCCGGTCCGGTGACCGGCACCACCTTCGTCAACTTCGCCCTGCGCCACGCCGAGCTCGCCCTCGGCAAGGGCGACTCGTCGCGAGCCCGGGCCCTGCTCGACCAGGTCGACGCCGCCGCCGTCAACATCGACGAGCCGCAGTTCCTCGGCGTCATGGGCGCCCTGCGCGCCGAGCTCGAGCGCCGCGCCGGCGACCTGGAGGCCGCCCGCTCGGCGATCCGCCGCGCACTCGACCGCATCGAGACCTGCACCGACGACGTCGTGCGCCTCGCCCGCGTCGCGGCCGTCGGCGTGGTCGTGGAGGCCGACGCCGCCCAGCGAGCGTGCGACCTCGGCGACGACGAGGAGCGCCGGCGCGCGCTGATGGAGGGCGAGTTCCACCTCGGCCGCGCGGGCGCGGCCGCCGAGGACGGCGGTCCGGTCGAGGAGGCGTGGCTGCGCAGCGCCGAGGCCGAGCAGGCGCGGGCCAACGGCAGCGCGGACCCGGCGCTCCACGAGGCCGCGGCCCAGGCGTGGGAGGCGGTCCAGCGCCCCTACCCCGCCGCGCTGATGCGCTGGCGCGCCGGCGAGGCGCACGTGGCGGCCGGCCGGCGCGACGCGGCGACGGCCGTGCTCGAGCGTGCGCACGAGGTGGCCGCGACGCTGGGCGCCGGCTGGCTGCGCGACGAGATCGAAGGTCTCGCCGCCCGCGCGCGGCTCGTCCTGCCGGGCAGCGATGGCGTCGCCGCGGAGCCCGCCGCCGCGGTCCCGCCGGAGGATCCGTTCGGCCTCACACCGCGCGAGCGCCAGGTCCTCGTGCTCGTGGCCGAGGGGCGCACGAACCGCGAGATCGGCGACTCGCTCTTCATGGCCGAGAAAACGGCCAGCGTGCACGTGTCGCGCATCCTGGCCAAGCTCGACGTGCGCAGCCGCACCGAGGCTGCCGCGGTCGCCCACCGTCTCGGACTCGACGGCGACGCGGCCGCCGCGCGACCCGCCTGACGCCGCTCTCGTAGGATCCGGCCCGTGGACCGCATCGGCTTCGTCGGGCTGGGGATCATGGGCTCGCGCCAGGCAGCGAACCTGCGCCGGGCGGGCTACGAGCTGACCGTCTACAACCGCACACGCGAGCGCGCCGAGGCGTGGGCGGCCGAGCACGGCGCCACCGTGGCGGCGACGCCGGCGGAGGTCGGAGCCGCGAGCGACGTGACCATCACGATGGTGGTCGACGGCGCCCAGGTACAGGAGGTCGTCCTCGGCGAGAACGGCGTCGCCCATGGAGCGGCCGAGGGTTCGCTGTGCGTCGACATGTCCACCATCTCCCCCGGCGACAGCCGGCGGATCGCCGCCGCGCTCGCGCAGCGCGGCATCGGCTTCGTCGACGCCCCGGTCACGGGCTCGAGCCCCAAGGCGCAGGACGGGACGCTGACCATCATGGCCAGCGGCGCCGCGGACGACTTCGCCCGCGCCCGCCCGCTCTTCGAGGTCATGGGCGAGCTGATCGTGCACGTCGGCGAAGAGGTCGGCCAGGGCGAGATGGTCAAGCTCATCAACAACGCCGTCGCCGCGGCCAACGCCCACACGCTGGCGCAGGCGCTCGTCGTCGGCCGGGCGACGGGCATCGACCTCGACGCGCTGGCGCAGGTCATGGGCGCCGGCAGCGGCGGCTCGGCGATGCTGGCCCTCAAGGCGGGCCCCATGCGCGAGCACGACTACGCGACCCTCTTCAAGCTCGAGCACATGCTCAAGGACGTGCGCCTGTGCCTCGAGGAGGGCCAGGCCGCAGGCGTTCCGTTCCCGGCTGCCGCGGCGGTTCGCGAGGCCCTCACGGCAGGCATGGGCCGCGGCCTCGGCGACGCGGACTTCGCCGCGCTCGTGGAGACGGTCGAGGGCCTCGCCGGCGTGCGCCTTTAGGCGCGCTCATACGACCGTCCACCGAAGTCTCCATGCCGTTTGCAGCTTTGGCGCGCAAAGGTGTGCAATCGCACCATTCGGGTCGCACACGCGCGAGGAGTCCGTATCAAGGGGGGCGGATGTCGTCCCCCGGAGACACCTCCGGCGCTCCGCGCGCTCGTCTGACCCTCATCGGAGGGTCGGGGAACCCTGCCCCCCGCGAGCGCAACGCCCCGTCGCGCGACGCCGGCGAACCGGTCGTCCGGGCCCGCGTGGCGGCGATCACGGACCGCTGCTGGCAGTGCCGGACCAAGGTGCGCGGGATCGTCGGCGTCCTCGTCGACCCGGCCAGAACCCCCGATTCCACGGGCTTCCTGCCCTTCGACGACGTCTCCGAGATGCTCGCCGACCGTCTCGATCCGCGGGCGCTGGCCGGCCGGCGGATCGGCCGTGTGGCCCACCGCGAGAGTCCCGGCGTCGCCGGCGGCTACCTGGCCAATGGCTGCATCGAGTGCGACGCGCTCATCGGCCGCTTCCAGCTCGAGGACCTCCTGCACGAGCACCTGCAGTCCGGCGGCACCTACGCGCAGCTCGACATCGGCGTCCCCGTCGAGCTCCCGGCCCTGGCGCTGGCGAACCGCCTCAGGGCGCACGCATAGCGCCAACGCGCCACCAAAACTCCACCGAAACCCTTCGATTAGCAGGGCTATTTGGGTTTTCGGCTCGCCTTTGCGAGAATGACCGGTATCCCGAGCACCTGGACGGGGTTTCGTCCGCCGCTCGGGATGTGTACGTCTAGTCCCCCCCTTTTTCTCCCTTTCTTATGCCAATTGCTTTCAAGGAATGGGCGGTTACCGTCCGTGCGCTCGCCGAGGGCGAGCAGCTCGTCACCCTGCGCAAGGGCGGAATCCGCGAGGAGCGCAAGCACTTCGAGGTCGAGCACGATCGCTTCTTCCTCTATCCGACGTTCGAGCACCAGCGCAACGACGTCGTTCGCGCCTCGCACCAGCCCGAGTTGCGGCGCGCCCTCGAGGAGGGCGTGTGGCCCGATGCCGAGCCGCCGGCCCAGGCGCTGACGCGCGACGGCGGCATCCCGCAGCCCGATCGCGTCCGCATCCGGGCGTGGGCCGAGGTGGCCGCGCACTGGACGGTCACCGACCCGCGGACCGTCGACGCGCTCTCGCCCTACTACGTATGGACGTCCGACTACTGCGAGAAGCGCCTGCAGTGGAAGCGCCGCCATCCGCTGCACGTGCTCCTGCTGCGCACCTACCGCATCCCGCGGCCGGTGACCGTCAAGGTCCGCGAGGACTTCCACGGCTGCAAGTCGTGGCTCGAGATCACCCGTGACCTCCCCTTCGAGGGCACGCCCGTCCTCTCCGACGACGAGTTCGATCGCGCGTCGGAGGAGATCGAGGCGATCGTCCACGGCGGCGTGGTCGAGCGGGTCCCCGTCCTGGCCTAGCCGCCCGTGGTACCGACCTCCTGAGCGGTTGCGCCGGTAAGTGGCGCATCGCATGGCACCGCGCCGTTAGGCTGCCGCGCGGTCCGACAGGAGGTCACATGCGGGGTCTCATCGCCGCCCTCGGGGCGGTCGTCTTCATTCTGGTGGCGCCGGCGGCGCGGGCCGACGTCCAGCCCTACGCGACGAACGACGCCGGCGGCTTCCACGACGTGCTGCCGCCGGGTGCCAACGGCTTGGCCAACCCGATCCAGCTCGCCGCCTTCCTGACCACGGGCCAGCGCCCGCCGCACAGCGACGACCAGCTCGCGATGTACCGCGACCTGATGTACGCCACTCCGGGCCTCAAGGCCGAGGATCTCGGGCGCTACTACAAGGACTCGACCTTCGGGGTCAAGCCGGGCGACGTGGCGACCACCATCACGCCCCGCGAGGACGTGACGATCGTGCGCGACGCGACCTTCGGGGTTCCCCACATCTACGGGACCACCCGCGGCGGGACGATGTTCGGCGCCGGCTACGCGGCCGCCCAGGACCGCCTGTTCTTCATCGACGTCCTGCGCCACCTCGGCCGCGCGCAGCTGTCCTCCTTCATCGGCGGGGCGCCCTCGAACCGGGCCATGGACGCCGAGCAGTGGTCGATCGCCCCCTACGCGGAGGCCGACTACCAGCGCCAGTTCGACCTCGGCGACGACCTCTACGGCGACCGCGGGCGCCAGCTGCAGGACGACGCGCTCAGCTACGTCGCCGGCATCAACCAGTACATCGCCGAGGCGCGGCTGGACCCGACCAAGATGCCGGGGGAGTACGTCGCCATCGGGCGCCCGCAGGGTCCCGACGACTGGAAGGTGACCGACCTCTTCGCCACCGCCTCGCTGGTCGGCGGGATCTTCGGCAAGGGCGGCGGGCGCGAGCTGGCCGAGGCCCAGCTGCTGGACGCGTTCAAGGACCGCTTCGGTGCCAAGAAGGGCCGCACGCTGTGGCAGCAGTTCGCGGCCTTCGACGACCCCGACGCCCCGACCACGGTCAAGGGCAGGCGTTTCCCGTACCAGTCGCAGCCCCAGAAGCGCGCGCCGGGCGCTGAGGAGCCGCCCGACCCCGGCTCGTTCAAGGCGCTCGAGGTGTCGGCCTCGTCGACGGCGCCGCCCGCGACCGGCGGCCTGCTGCCCGGCGGCAACCTGCCGCTGCCCGCCACCGCGTCCGTGCCGGGGGCGCCATCGCTGCCCGGCCGCCCGTCACTGCCGGCGCCGCCCTCGCTGCCCGGCGGCCTGGGCCTGCCCGAGCTCGGCCCGCTGCCCAAGGCGATGTCCAACGCGCTGCTCGTCTCGGGCGCCAACTCGGCCAGCGGGCACCCGCTGGCGGTCTTCGGCCCCCAGGTGGCCTACTTCGCCCCGCAGATCCTCATGGAGGAGGACCTCCACGGGCCGGGCATCGACGCCAAGGGCGCCGCCTTCCCTGGCGTGAACCTGTACGTGCAACTCGGCCACGGCCGCGACTACGCCTGGAGCGCCACGTCGGCCGGCCAGGACATCATCGACACCTTCGCGGTGCCGCTGTGCGACGCGACGCACTACCGCTTCCGCGGGCAGTGCGTGGCCATCGAGAAGCTCGATCGCAAGAACGCCTGGACGCCGAACCTGGCCGACCAGACGCCGGCCGGCGCGGAGACGCTGCACGCCGAGCGCACGAAGCTCGGCCTCGTCGCCGGCCGGGGCACCTACAAGGGCCGCAAGATGCTCTACACGGTGCTGCGCTCGACCTACCAGCACGAGGTCGACTCGGCCATCGGCTTCAGCCTGTTCAACGAGCCCGCCACCATCCGCTCGCCACAGGACTTCCAGCGCGCGGCCGGCACGATCGGCTACACGTTCAACTGGTTCTACATCGACGCCAAGCACATCGCCTACTTCAACTCCGGCAACAACCCGGTGCGGGCGAAGGGGACGACCGGCCAGCTGCCGATGGCATCGACCAAGGAGTGGCGCGACTACGACCCGGACCTCAACACGGCGCGCTACACGCCGTTCGCCCAGCACCCGCAGGTCATCGACCAGCCGGTCCTCACGAGCTGGAACAACCGCCAAGCGCCCGGCTACGCCGGTGCCGACTCGAACCTCTTCAGCTCGGTCTTCCGTTCGCAGATGCTCGATCGCCAGCTGGCGCTGCGGCTCAAGGGCGGCCACAAGCTCACGCTGCCCGAGATGGTCGACGCGATGGAGCAGGCCGGCACCACGGACCTGCGCGGCATGACCTCCCTGCCCCTCGCCCTGCGCGTCGTGGGCCGGCCGAAGGACCCCGCGCTGGCCGCGGCCGTGGCCAAGCTCGAGGCGTGGTCGGCCGCCGGCACGCACCGCATCGACCGCAACCGCGACGGCATCTACGACGACGCCGATGCGGTGCGGATCATGGACGCCTGGTGGCCGAAGCTCATCCGGGCCATGTTCCAGCCCGTCATGGGCAAGGGGCTGCTGGACCGGCTCGAAGCGACCTACCAGATCGACAACACGCCCAACAACGAGGGCGACCACCTCGGCTCGGCCTACCAGGAGGGCTTCTACGGCTACGTGCTCAAGGACCTCAAGCGCGTCCTCAAGCGCCCCGTGGCCCAGAAGTACGCCGCCGCCTTCTGCGGGCGGGGCAGGCTGGACGCGTGCCGCAAGGCCCTGCAGGCGTCGCTGAAGAGCGCACTGGGCGAGAAGTCGACCGCCACCTACCCGGCCGACGACGTGTGCAAGGCGGGCGACCAGGCATGCCTGGACACAGTGCGCTTCCGCCCCCTGGGCGGGGTGACCCAGCCGCTGATCCCGTGGATCAACCGGCCCACCTACCAGCAGGCCGTCGAGGTGCAGGGAACCGCGCCGCGGTAAGCGGCCGCACTCAACCACCAGACGCCGCACCGGCGGGCCCGCGGTCACCGAGGACCCGCGCCGGGCGAGGGCCGCCGGCGCCCGCGCGCGCAGGCCCGCCGACGGTCTATCAGTCGGCCTGCCGGGGATCCATCAGGCCCGAGTCGACCGGCCGCTCGGTCGCCGCGACCCGGTGGATGTCGAGCTCGCTGGACCGCGCCAGCAGACCGAAGACGTCGTGCTGGTAGGCCTGGTGTGCGGCGCCGCGATAGTGGGCTTCGAGCGCTGCCTCGTCGGCCCAGGCGTGCACGACGACGAACTCGTCGGCGCCGTCGAGCGTCTCGGCGACGTCGTAGGACCGGCAGCCCGGCTCGGCGCGCGCCGCCGCGGCGGTCCGGCGCAGGAGCGCGACGAGCTCGGCATGGGCCGCGGCGATCCCATGCACGCGTGCGACGGCGACCACGGTCATGGGCCGCAGTCAAGCACGCCCGGATGCCGAGCGGTTGGCCGGCGGCCCGTCGCGACCCATGCGGCGCCTGCACGAGGACTAGCCTGCGTCGATGGACATCGTGATCGCAGGCGGGCACGGCCAGGTCGCCCGCCGCCTGACGGCGCTGCTCGCCGCGCGCGGCGACCGCGTGCGCGGGCTCATCCGCAACCCCGACCACGCGGCCGACCTGCGTGCCGACGGCAGCGAGCCCGTCGTGTGCGACCTCGAGCGGGCGAGCGTCGAGGACCTTGCGGCCGCGATCGCCGGCGCCGACGCGGTCGTCTTCGCCGTCGGAGCCGGGCCCGGCAGCGGTGCCGAGCGCAAGCTGACCATCGACCGCGACGGCGCCATCAGGCTGCTGGCGGCCACACGCTCGGCCGCGGTCGAGCGCTACGTGATGGTCAGCTCGATCGGGGCCGAGGAACCGCCCGACGGCGACGACGTCTTCAGCGTCTACCTGCGGGCCAAGGCGCAGGCCGACGCTGCGCTGGCCGAGAGCGACCGCGCCTGGACCATCGTCCGCCCGGGCTTTCTCGACGACGAGCCGGGCACCGGGCGCGTGCGGCTGACGACCGGGCCCGTCCGCGACGCGGTCAGCCGCGACGACGTCGCCGCGACGCTGGCCGCGATCCTGCACGAGCCGCGCTCGGTGCGCCACGTCCTCTACGTCATCGCCGGCGACGACCCGATCGAGCAGGCGCTCGCCGCGGTGCTGGGCGGCTGACGGGCACCGCGCCCCGTGCCAGGTCGTGGTTGCGCGCCAGGGCCGGCGCTACTGTCGGGCCATGGAGGCGGTGATCCTGTGCGGCGTCCAGGGCGCCGGCAAGACGACGCTCTACCGCGACCGCTTCGTCGAGACGCACGTGCGCGTGGCGATGGACCTGCTGCGCACCCGGGCGCGCGAGGAGGCGTTCCTGCGCCTGTGCCTCGAGCAGCGCCAGCGCTTCGTCGTCGACGCCACCAATGCCACGGCCGCCGAGCGTCGTCGTTATGTCGAGCCCGCGCACGAGGCGGGCTTCCGTGTGATCGGCTACCTCGTCGACGTCGCCGACGCGCAGGCGCTCGCGCGCAACCGGCGCGCGTGGGGCGCCGGCGCGTACCGGCCGCGGCGGTGGTGGGCACCGGCCGGCGCCTGCTGCGCCCGACGCCCGAGGAGGGCTTCGACGAGCTCTGGCACGCCACCGCCGGCCCCGACGGCGGCTGGCGCATCGAACCGCTGCTGACGACGCCTCCGCTCCCGGGGTTCTAGCGGGTGCCGAAGGCGACAGACGGCGGAGCCGCGGATGATCGCCGCGTGAGGCGGGTCCCGCCCGGGCGAAGGGCGGACCATGTCTGAGCCCTAGCTGATCGCGACGAGCAGCAGCGCCTCGTCGATCGCGCGCAGCGTATCGGCGCTCAACTCGACATCGGCGGCCCGGGCGTTCTCGTGGACCTGCTCGGGGCGCGACGCGCCGACGATCGCGGCGGCGACGTTGTCCTGGCGCAGCACCCAGGCCAGGCAGAGCTGCGCCATGGTCAGGCCCGCCTCCTCGGCGATCGGCCACAGCCGGTCGACGGCGTCGAGCACCGGGCGCTTGAGCCACTGCCCGATGAAGCGGCTCATGTCGCGCGAGGCCGCGCGCGTGCCCGCGGGCACCTCCTCGCCCGCGCGGTATTTGCCGGTCAACACGCCCTGCGCCAGCGGCGACCACACGATCTGCGAGATCCCGTGGCGCGCGCACAGCGGAATGACCTCGGCCTCCGGCGCGCGCCACAGCGCCGAGTACTGCGGCTGGCTGGAGACGAACTTCGCCACCCCCGGCAGGGCCAGCGCCTCCTCGATGCGCGCCACGGGCCACTCGCTGAAGCCGATCCAGCGCGCCTTGCCGGCCTCGACGACCTCGGTCAGCGCCTGCATCGTCTCCGCCAGCGGCGTCCGGTCGTCGTAGCGATGGCACTGGTAGAGGTCGACATGGTCCATCCCGAGGCGTTCCAGCGAGCCGTCGATCTGCTTGTGGACCTGCTCGCGGGAGAGCCCGCGGTCGTTGCCCGACATCGGGAAGTAGAGCTTGGTCGCGATGGCGAACGAGTCGCGCGGGTAGTCGGCCAGGATCTCGCCCCACGCCCGCTCGGCGGCGCCGCGGCCGTAGACGTTGGCCGTGTCGAAGAAGGTGATGCCGGCCTCGAACGCGGCCCGCGTGCAGGCCTCGGTCCGCGCGCGCCCGACACCGCCGGAGTAGGTCAGCCACGAGCCGAGTGCGATCGCGGAGACCTCGAGGTCGGAGTCGCCGAGCCTGCGCTGGTGCATCGGCTAGGTGAGGACTTCGGTGCCGATCCAGGCGATGAGGCCGACGAAGACCACCACGCCCAGCAGGACGCCGAGCAGCCGCCCCGGGCGCTCGACGGCCGGCCCCGCCGGGGCGGGCAGCAGGTCGGCCTGCATCAGGACGTCGCGCGCGGCGGGC
Source organism: uncultured Actinomycetes bacterium (assembly GCA_963807305.1). Taxonomy (GTDB): domain Bacteria; phylum Actinomycetota; class Thermoleophilia; order Solirubrobacterales; family Solirubrobacteraceae; genus JAOPZW01. The sequence goes on along the minus strand of CAWEBN010000005.1, from coordinate 541,283 downwards.
AGGCCCGAGGCCGGGACGAGGATGTCGCGCCGGCCGGCGGCGAGCATGTCGGGGACGTCGAAGCCGGCCGAGCGGCGCGTCATCGACGGGATCCCCTCCTCCAGGAGGATGCCCTGCACCATCTCGGCCTCGGCCTGGTGCTGGGCGCTGACGACGCGCACGAGCTCGCCCTCGGTGAACTGCGGCTTGATCTTGCGCGCGCGCTCGTGGGCCTCGGTCACCGGCTCGTCGACGCCCGTGCGGCCCGAGTACACCAGCGGCATCCCGCAGGCCGGGCAGAAGCGCTCGTCGAGCGAGTGCGTCGAGGCGCAGCTCGGGCACACCAGCGGGTCGGTCACGGGCGGGTCAGTCACGGGCGACCTCGACGTCGACGTCGAGCTCCCGCACGACGCCGTCGTCGATGCGATACGAGCGCACCGCCGGCTCGCCCTCGCGGCGCAGGCCGACGATCAGCCACTCCACGCCGGGCCAACCGGCCGCGAAGTTGACGTCGGTCTGCGACGGATAAGGCTCCGAGCGCGTGTGCGAATGGTAGATGGCGCCGAGCTCGGCGCCCTCGGCCTCGAACGCATCCTGGGCCTCGATGATCTCGCGCCCGTCGACCTCGAAGCGCAGCGGGCTGGCCGCGACGTTGGTGGCCTCGTGGATCGCGACCGCGTGCCCGTCGCGCAGGCCGATCATCCCGCAGCACTCGTTCGGGAAGTCGCGCCGCGCGTGCGCGAGAATGCGCTCGAGGAGCGCCGAGTCGATGCGCACTACTCGGTCTTCAGGGCGGGGCGCTCTTCCTCTTCGTCACGGTCGGTCTCGCCGTTGAGCGATTCCTTGAACTCGCGCATGCCCTTCCCGATGGAGCGCCCGACCTCGGGCAGCTTCTTCGGGCCGAGAACGATCAGGGCGATGGCGAGGATGACGACGAGCTCGAGCGGGCCTACGTTGGGCATGCAGCCAGCGTACCGTGCGGGCGCCCCCGGTACGACGCTTCGAAACCAACGCGGCGTAGGCTCATCCCTACCACCAGACCGTCGAATCGAGGTTCTCGATCTCCTCGACCGGGCGGGTGTAGATCCCGCTCGAGAGGTACTTCCAGCCGTCGTCGCAGACGATGAAGACGACGTTGCCCTCGTCCATCTCGTTGGCGATGCGCACCGCGATCGAGGCGATCGCGCCGCTCGAGACGCCGGCGAAGAGGCCCTCCTCGTCGAGCAGCCTGCGCGTCCACACGACGGCGTCGTGATTGGTGACGAAGATCTTGCGGTCCAGCAGCGACAGGTCGATGATCGGCGGGATGAAGCCGTCGTCGAGGGAGCGCAGGCCCTGGACCGGCTCGCCCTGCATGGGCTCGGCGGCGACGATCTTCACGCGATCGCCGAGCTCCTCCTTGAAGCGCCGGCCGTTGCCCATGAGCGTCCCGCCCGTGCCGAGGCCGGCGACGAACGCGTCGATCTGGCCGTCGAGCTCGTCGAGGATCTCGGGCGCCGTGCCGTTGTAGTGCGCCAGCGGGTTGGCCTGGTTGCCGTACTGATAGGGCATGTAGTACGTGGCGTCGGCCGCGGCCATCTCGAGGGCCATGGCGACGGCGCCGTTGGAGCCCTGGTCACCGGGCGAGTAGACGATCTGCGCGCCGTACATCTTCAGGAGCTGGGTGCGCTCCGGCGTGACGTTGTCGGGCATGACGACCTTCAGGTCGTAGCCCTTGCGCGCGCAGATCATGGCCAGCGAGATGCCGGTGTTGCCCGAGGTCGGCTCGAGGATGGTCATGCCGGGGCCGATCGCCCCCTTCTCCTCGGCGTCCTCGATCAGCGAGCGCGCGACCCGGTCCTTGACCGAGCCCGTCGGATTCTGGGACTCGAGCTTGGCCCAGATGCGCACGTCGGGCTTGGGCGTCAGGCGGCGCAGCTCGACGAGCGGCGTGTTGCCGATGGCCTGGACGATGTCGCCGTAGCGACCGCCGCAGGGCTTGTTGGCCAGCGGGGGCAGGGACACTTCAGAAAGTGTAGCGGGGTGGTCAGCTCAAGCCGCGCCGCTTGCGCTCGCGCTGCCAGGCCACGTCGATGGGCTCGTCGGCATGGTCGGGCGGGGTGGTCTCCCACTCGGGGCGGCCGAGCTTCAGGCGACGGCTGAGCGCGTCGCGCTTGCGCTCGTTGGCGACGTCGACGTCGAACCAGCTGATCGGCGCCCCGATCCCTTCGCTCGCCGCGGTCACGGCGGCGAGAGCGAGCACGATGGCGGGGTAGAGCGCGACCGCGGGGGCGAGCACGGTGAGCGCTGCCGTGACCGCCAGCAAACCGATGAGGACCCACCCCAGCTTCGTCACGCGCCGCATGGCGCAATCGTCTCAGGCCGTCACGTCGCGCGCAAACGCCTCATAGGCGTCCACGTAGCGCTGCAGCTCGTCGTCGCTGTGGGCCACGCTCAGGGTCCACTGCTCGTCCACGCCCGGCGTCATGAAGATGCCGTGGTTCATGTGGTACAGCCACGAGAGCGTCGAGAGCTCCTCGTCCACCTTCGTCGCGTAGTCGCGGTACTCGTAGAGCGGCTCGGAGGAGAAGACGACGCAGCCCTTCGACCCGAGGCCCACCGTGTGGCACGGCAGGCCGTAGCGCTCGATGACGTCGTCGAGGCCGGCGCGCAGGCGCGCGTCGCGCTCCTCGAAGCCGGCATACGCCTCGGGGGTGAGGACCTCGGTCAGCGCGGCCTGGGCGGCCGCCATCGACAGGGGGTTGCCGTTGAACGTCCCGACCTGGCGCACGCTGCCGGTGGTGATGAGGTCGGCGAGGGTCTCGGTCATGCCGACGGCGCCGCTGGGGTAGCCGCCGGCGATCGCCTTGGCCAGGCAGACGACGTCGGGCTGAACGCCGAAGCGCTCGACCGCGCCGCCGGCCGCGATGGTCGCGCCCGTCTTGACCTCGTCGAAGACCAGCACCACGCCGTGCTTGGCGGTGAGCTCGCGCACCCGCTCGAGGTAGCCCGGCTTGGGCGCCACGATGGTGATGTTCATCATCGCCGGCTCGAGGATGAGCGCGGCGACCTGATCGCCGATCTCGTCGAGGACGCGCTCGAGCACGTCGGCGTCGTTGAACGGGATGGCCTTCGTGAGCTCGCTCACCACGTGTGGGTGGCCGGCGCCGAAGGCCACGCTCCCGGCCGCGCCGCGCTCGCCGAGCTGGTCCAGCGGCGGGCGCACGCTGACCATGACCGCGTCGTGGTGGCCGTGGTAGGAGCCCTCGATCTTGAGCACCACGTCGCGGCCGGTGGCGGCGCGCGCGAGGTGGATGGCGTCCATCGTCGACTCGGTACCGGAGTTGGTGAAGCGCCACTGCGGCAGCCCGAAGCGGCGCTTGAGCTCTTCGGCCACGACGATCGAGCCCTCGGTCGGCGCGGCGAAGTGCGAGCCGCGGCCGGCGCGCTCGCGTACGGCGGCGACGATGGCCGGGTTGGCGTGGCCGACGCACATGACGCCGAAGCCGTTGTGGAAGTCGACGTACTCGGTGCCGTCCACGTCCCACACACGCGAGCCCTCGCCGTGGGAGAGGTAGATCGGCCGCGGGTCGGCGGCCTGGAAGGAGCTGGGCACGCCGCGCGGCATGACGGCCAGCGCGCGCTCGTAGTAGCGCTGCGAGCCCTCGGTGCGGGCGAGCAGCTTGCCGCGCTCGCGCTCGATGAGCTCGCTCAGTCGCGCGCGGTCGATGGTCTCGTGAACGGTCGCCATGGCCCCAGGGTAGGGGGTCCGGAGGTCGCCTCGCCCGCCGGATGGACAGGCTTTCGCCGCCGCGGACAAGCGCTCGGTGCGACGGGTGCCAGAGCGGCAGGAGGCCTTAGAGCAGGGCCCTGGCGAGCGCCTCGTAGTCGGCCTCCGGCGCGCCGCCATGGCCGAGTGGCTGGAGCGCGACGTGGCCGGCGCCCGCGTCGAGGTGCGCCCGGACGGCGTCGGCGACCGCTTCGGCCGAGCCGTGCGGGACGACGGCGTCGATCAGCCGGTCGCTGCCGCCGTCGGCGACGTCGCGCTCGGTGAAGCCGAAGCGCAGCAGGTTGTTGGTGTAGTTCGAAAGGCCCAGGTACAGCGAGGCGTACTCGCGGGCGATCGCGCGCGCGGTCTCGTCGTCGGGCTCGACGACGACCGCGAGCTCGGGCGCGACGAGCACTCCGGGCCCGAGCTGCTCGCGCGCGAAGCGCGTGTGCTCGGGCGTGACGAAGTACGTGTGGGTCCCGAGCGACCGGCTCGCAACGAGCTCGAGCATCCTCGGCCCCAGCGCGGCCGCCACGCGCTCGTCCTTCGGCACCGGCTCCGGCGCCGCGTCGAGCCCGTCGAAGAAGGCGCGCAGCTTGGCCAACGGGCTCACGTACTCGGCCGTCGCCTCAGGATGCCCGACGCCGATCCCGAGCAGGAAGCGCCCGGGGAACGCGCGCGCCACCTCGGCGCGCTGCTCGGCGACGTCGGCCGGCTCGTGCTGCCATACGTTGAGGATCCCCGTGGCGACCGTGAGCGTGCTCGAGTGCTCGAGGAACGGCCGCGCCTGGGCCACCGACGGGCTGCTGCCGACCCACAGCGTCCCGTAGCCCAGCGCCTCGATCTTGCCGACGCCGTCAGCGCCGGCCTGGTGGCGTTGCCAGACTCCGATCTTCCCCAGTTGCATGGGCGACACCCTTGCAGGTCACTGCCGCGCCAAGCTGGGGACCGGTTGTTCCCACATCGCGTGGGCATGTACCGTCGACAGTCGTGGAACAGGACCGCAGCGTCGCCGAGGGTGGTGGCGTCCGCCGGTTCGAGGTGCTCATCCCCCGACGGCGGCGACCGGGGCTGCTCGCGGCGCTCCAATGCGCCGCCTCCGGAGCGCCCTGCGAGGTGCAGACGCGGCGTGAACGCCTGATCCAGATGACCGTGGTGACCGTCTCCGGCCTCGGCGCCGTGGTCGAACAGACGGAGGCCCGGCTGCTCGATCGGAGGAGACGCTTCCCGTCGGGCGGGTAGTGAATAGGATCAGGGAACCTGACAAAGAGGAGGAGAGGCCATGGGTCACCGGAATCTGGAAGAGCTGCTCGAGGCCGTCGGCAACCCCGTCGAGGTGCTGCGCAACGCGCAGGTCGGGCCGAACGTCTACCCCGGCGTGCCGGCGGAGTACACGAACTGGCGCGACGAGCAGATCGCGTGGCAGGAGACCTGCGTCCTCTACAACCAGACCTACCACATGGCCGAGCTGATGGTGGAGGGGCCGGACGCGATCAAGCTCGTCTCCCACCTCGCGACCAACAGCTTCGCGACCTTCGAGCCCGGCAAGGCCAAGCAGTTCGTGCCGTGCTCGCCCGACGGCTTCGTCATCGGCGACGTGATCCTCTTCGGGCTGGCCGATGACAGGATCAACCTGGTCGGGCGGGCGCCCGCGCTCAACTGGGTCACCTTCCACGCGCAGACGGGCGACTACAAGGTGGATCTGACCTTCGACCAGCGCACCGCGCTGCGCCCGGATCTCACGCGCCGCCACTACCGCTTCCAGGTCCAGGGGCCGAACGCGATGGCGGTCCTCGAGAAGGCGCTCGGCCACGAGCCGGCCGATCTGAAGTTCTTCAACATGCGCACCGAGACGATCGCCGGCAAGGAGGTCATGGCCCTGCGCCATGGCATGGCGGGTCAGCCGGGCTGGGAGCTCTTCGGCCCGTACGAGGACCACGACGCGGTGCACGAGGCCCTCGTCGAGGCGGGGGATGAGTTCGACATGAAGCTCGTCGGCGGCCGCGCCTACGGCTCGAACGCGATCGAGTCGGGCTGGATCCCCTCCCCGCTGCCGGCCGTCTACACCGGCGACGCGCTGAGCGACTACCGCGAGTGGCTGCCCGCCACGGGCTACGAGGCGTCCGCCTCGCTGGGCGGCAGCTTCCTGTCGAGCGACATCGAGGACTACTACTTCACGCCCTGGGACCTCGGCTACGGCCACCTCGTGAAGTTCGACCACGACTTCATCGGGCGCGAGGCGCTCGAGGCCAAGGCCGACCAGCCGCACCGCACGAAGGTGACGCTCGTGCTCGACGACGAGGACGTCACGCGGACGCTCGGCTCGATGCTCAGCCCGGTCGGCGAGCGCGCGAAGTTCATCGAGTGGCCCAACGCCGTCTACTCGATGCACCAGTACGACGACGTGAAGGTCGACGGCGAGACCGTCGGCGTGTCGACCTGGGTCTGCTACTCCGCCAATGAGGGCAAGCTGCTCACGCTCGGGGTGCTCGACAGCGAGCATGCCGAGCCGGGCACCGAGGTCACCTTCGTCTGGGGCGAGGAGGGCGGCGGCACGGCCAAGCCCACCGTGGAGCGCCACGTGCAGACCGAGATCCGCGCGGTGGTCGCGCCGGTGCCGATCGTCGGCGCCGTGCGCAGCTCCTACGCCCCCGAGGGCGGCTGGCGCACCGCGCGCGCCTGAGCCCAATGCGCCCGCGCGCCCCGACTCGCCCCGGTCCTGCGGGCGAGCCGGGGCGGCCGGGCGCGGGGGGGTGTCGTCAGGCGACCTCGACGACCATGAGGCTGTTGCCGTCGGGATCGCGGAACCAGAACATCGGCGGGACGGGGTCGCCCATGCGACTGATCTCCGCGTCGACGTCGACGCCGCGGGCCTTCAGATCGGCGTGGACCGCGTCGACGTCGTCCGTGTTGAGGCAGATGCCGGTCTGGACGTCGCCGGTCGGGTTGCCGGGGGGCGGCGGGACGATGGCGACCGTCGTGTCGGCGCCGGCCGGGCCGACCTCGACCCAGCGGTAGCCGTTGCCGAACGGGACATCGGTGCGCTTCTCGAGGCCGAGCGTCTCGACGTAGAACTCGATGGCGCGCTCCTGGTCGCTGACCGGGACGCAGATGGTCCCGACCTTGCTGATGCGCGTCGCGGTCTTGCTCACGACTTCCTCCTGGGTGGTTGCGAATGACACACCTCTGTGACCGCCGCCGGCGGCGAAACTCATCGGCGCACGTGAAGAACCTCGAGTCCGTGCCTGTCGAGAACGCAGCGCCGGCTCCGACCCACCCATGAGCGGCGCCGAAGAGGTGCCGGGAACTGCGAAGAGGAGACGAGCGAGATGACGAAGGTCACCTGCGACGTGGCGGTGTCGGTGGACGGTTTCACCGCCGGCCCGAATCAGAGCGCCGACAAGCCCTTCGGCGACGGCGCCGTGGATCGCCTGACCCAGTGGATGTTCGAGCAGCCCGAGGCCAACGCCGCGGAGATCGATGCCATCCTCGCGGCGGGCGCGTTCATCATGGGGCGCAACATGTTCGGCCCCGGCCGCGGCGCCTGGGACGAGAGCTGGACGGGTTGGTGGGGCGACGACCCGCCGTACCACGCGCCCGTCTTCGTCCTGACCCACCTTCCGCGCGAGCCCGTGGAGATGCAGGGCGGCACGACCTTCAACTTCGTCACCGATGGGATCGAGTCGGCCCTGGCGCAGGCCCGCGAGGCGGCCGGCACCGGCGACGTGTCCATCGCGGGCGGGGCCGCGACGGTCAACCAGTACCTTGCGGCCGGAGCGATCGACGAGCTGCGCCTGCACGTCGCGCCGATCGTGCTGGGAGTCGGGGAGCGCCTGTTCGACGGCGTGGGTGCGCTGAGCCTCGAGCGAGTCGGGGTCAACGCGACCGACCTCGTCACGCACCTCACCTACCGGCTCGTCGGCTAGGACGCTCCGGCTAGGCCGACCGGTTGGCGGGTAGTGACCGCCCATGGCCGGAAGCGATCGAGACCAGGACGCGCAGAAGCCGAGCGAGCAACGTGGCGGCACGACGCCCGACGAGGCCGAGGCCCGCGAGAAGGGCGCATGGGCCGGGCGCGCCGACGAGGGCGTCGTTCCCGCCGAACTCGGCGGCTCCGACGCCCCGCGCGAGATGCTGGCCGAGGACCCCGAGCTGGGCAGCTCGGTCCTCGGCCAGACGACCGGCTCCGACGAGCCGGCGACGGACGGCGGCATCGACCTGAGCGCCGGCGACCACGCCGACGCGGTGACCGACGGGGGGCCCGACGTCCCGGCGGACGCAGAGCCTGACCTCAAGGACGTGGGCGCAGCGGCCCGCGAGGCCGAGCGCGATTAGCCGTGGGTGACGTTCCTGCCCGCCGGCGGCCGGCGCACCCCCACGGGCGCGCGAAGGTTCACCCGCCCCGGGGAGCGATGCTCCCCTCGCCCGTCCGGGCAGGGGTCGCCATCCTCGCTGCCATGGATCTGACAAGTCGTGTTCTGCTCATGCTGGGCTTCGCCGCCGGTGCCGTGACGGGCGCCATGGCCGTGGCCGCACTGCTGCTCGTCGTGGGGGCGGATGCGCACGGGACCCTCGCCCAGCTGGTCATGGCGATCGGCGCGGTCGCCGGGGCCGTCCTGGGCGCCCGGGCCAACCTCGCCTCTGGCCGCCTGCTGGTGGCCGAGCGCGCGGCCGACCTGGCCTGACCCCGTCAGGCGTCACTTGGGTGGCAGCGTCTTCGCGTAGGCAACGCTGCGCTTGACCCAGGCGCCCAGCTCGCGCTTGGTCCGGACGCCCTCGGGCGCGACGCGGATCCAGCCGGCCATCGAGCGCTTGCCCATCTCCATCAGGGCGGCGTGCGGCCGCGCCAGCGCCGCCTCGGTGTCGGCCGGATCGATGCGCGCCAGCAGGCCGCCCTGACCCGACGCGCTGACCGCCATGTTGCCGTGCAGCAGGAAGGCCAGCCCGCCGAACATCTTCTTCTCGGTGATCGCGTCCTCGCCGGCCAGCAACTCGCGCAGCCGGTTGGCGAGATCCTCGTCGTAGGCCACCGGCAGAGCTTAACCGCCGGGCCGGCGTGCGAAAGGTGCGGGCTCGACCACGATACTACGAGTTCGTATTATTCGAACTCGTGACAGATCGCTCCGTCATCGCCGCCCTCGAGGCCGCCGTGCATCGAGTGCTCGACCACCTGGCGGCCGAGCTCTCCGACCTCGGGCTGCGCCAGGCCGAGATCAACGTCCTCGCACAGCTGGAGCCCGGCACCCCGCGCAGCGTCGGCGAGCTGGCCGCCTCGACCGGCCAGCGGCCGTCGACCCTCACCGGCGTCCTGGATCGCCTGGAGAAGCGCCGGCTCGTGCGCCGGCGCGTCAACCCCGCCGACCGGCGGTCGTTCACGATCGCGCTGACGGCCGGCGGCAATCGCATGGCCACCCGCGTGCACGCGGTGTTCGCCACCCTCGACGAGCGCGTGCTCGCCGACCTCCCGCCGTCGGCCACCGACGGCTTTCACTCCGTGCTCGACGCCCTCGAGCGCCACACGAAGGGCACCACATGACGGATGAGACGTTCCTGGCCCGCTTCGAGGCCGCGTCGCTGCACCGCTTCGATCACCGCGACCACCTGCGCGTCGCCTTCGCGTACGCGCGCCGCGGCGGCATCGAGCACGCGGTCGCCCGGGCGCGCGAGGGGCTGCGGCATTTCGCCGCCGCCCATGGCGAGCCGGGCCGCTATCACGAGACGCTGACGACGGCCTGGGCGCGCGTGGTCGGCCACTACGCGCTGCAGGGACGCGACGACGACTTCGACGCCTTCCTCGCCGCACACCCGCGGCTGCTCGAGCGCGACCTGCTCTGCGCCCACTACAGCCGCAAGCGGTTGTTCAGCACGACGGCGCGGGCGGCCTTCGTCGAGCCCGACCTGCTGGCGCTGCCCTGAGGGTCAGCGTCAGCCGCCGGCCATCGCCGGCAGGATGACGAGCACGTCGCTCTCCCCCACCGGCGTGTCCAGCCCGTCGAGCACGCGGACGTCCTCGTCGTTGAGGTAGACGTTGACGTAGCGGTTGAGGTCGCCGTCGGCGCCGAAGATCTGGTCCTGGGTCTCGGAGTGCGCGTCGACCAGGGTGTGCAGGACCTCGCCGACGTTCGAGCCGTCGGCCGAGACCTCGCGCTCGCCGCCGACGGACGGGCGCAGGACGGGCGGGATGCGGATGGTGGCCATGAGCGGTCGCGGAGACTAACCGGCCGCGGCGCAGAACGCCTCGTAGTCCGGGAAGACGCCCATCTCGTCGTCCGAGATGGCGTCGGGCTCGCGCGAGCAGATCGGGCACTCGGGGTCGCGGCGCACCTTGAGCTCCGTCGTCGTCGCGTCGAGCGCGTCGTACATGAGCAGGCGGCCGATGAGCGGCTCGCCGGCGCCGATGATGAGCTTGACGACCTCGGTGGCCTGCAGCAGGCCCATCGTCCCGGGCAGCACGCCGAGGACGCCGTTGGCTCCGCAGGACGGCGCAAGCTCGGCGGGCGGCGGCTGGCGGAACAGGCAGCGGTAGCAGGGCCCCTCGTACGGAGCGAAGACGCTCAGCTGGCCCTCGAAGCCGAGGATCGCGGCGCTGACGACGGGGATGCGCAGGCGCACGGACGCGTCGTTGAGCAGGTAGCGCGTCGGGAAGTTGTCGACGCCGTCCACGACGATGTCGTAGCCCTCGATGATCTCCATGATGTTCGAGGCGTCGAGGCGCGTCTGGTACTTGACAACGTTCACGTCGGGGTTGAGCGCCTTGATCTGCTCCTCGGCGGAGTCGACCTTCGGCACGCCGACGCGGTCGGTCGTGTGGATGACCTGGCGCTGCAGGTTGGAGACGTCGACCACGTCGTCGTCGACGATGCCGAGCGTGCCGACACCGGCGGCGGCGAGGTAGAGCGCGGTCGGCGAGCCCAGGCCGCCGGCGCCCAGCAGCAGCACCTTGGCGTCGAGCAGCTTCTGCTGGCCCTCGGTGCCGACCTCGGGGAGCAGGAAGTGGCGGGAGTAGCGCTCGCGCTGCTCGGCCGTGAAGGTCCTGGGGACGTCGACCGGATAGCCGCGGTCCTTCCACAGCGTGATGCCGCCGGTCATCGACTCGACGTGCTCGAAGCCGAGCTCGTGCAGCGTGTTCGCAGCGAGCGCGCTGCGCTGGCCGGAGGCGCAGTAGAGGATCACGTGCTGGGAGCGGTCGGGGACCTGCGCGTCGATGCGCGACTCGAGATAGCCGCGCGGGACGTGCTTGGCACCAGGGAGATGCCCGCTGTCCCACTCGCCGCTCTCGCGGACGTCGATGAGGGCCACGCCCTCGCCCGCCAGCTCGCGGACGGCGGACGGATCGATCTCCTCGATCTGCGCCTTGATACGGCGGACGTACTCGCTGCCGGACACGCTCACGGTCGATTCACCTTGAAGTCGGTCGGGATTCACTTCAAAAAGTATAGCGACCCGAACCGAGCCCTCAAACGACCATGGGCGCCGCCGGAATTCGATCCGGCGGCGCCCATGGGTCGTCTGGGGTCGTGCTTGGTGAAAGGGCCCTAGGAGGGGAACCTCTGTCCATCCGAACGTGCCGGGGATATCGGCACGCCGGGGTCCGTCCGATATCGGGTCTGCACCCCATTCCCCATGAAGCGGCCCACCCTCCTCACCCAGGTCCTCGCGGTCAACGCGCTGCTGATCACCGCCACGGTGTTCGCTGCGTCGGTCGCCGCCAGCCTGCACTCCGACCCGATCATCGAGCGCAAGCGCTTCCTCGTGCTCGTCGCCGCGCTCATGGCGATGGTGCTCGTCAACGCGTGGCTCCTGCGGCGCCGCTTCGCGCCGCTGGAGGAGCTGATCGACGCCATGGAGCGCGTCGACTTCGGCGGCCGCGATCCGCGGTCGGCGATCCCGACGGCGAACGTCGAGGAGGTCGCGCGCCTGCACCGCGCGTTCGATCGCATGCTCGAGCGCCTGGAGGCCGAGCGTGACCGCACGGCCACCGCGGTGCTCAAGGCCCAGGAGGGCGAGCGCGCGCGCCTGGCGCGCGACCTCCACGACGAGGCCAACCAGGCGCTCACCGGCGTGCTGCTGCGCCTGGAGGCGACCGCCCAGGACGCGCCGCCCGCGATGCGCGACGAGCTGCGCGAGACGCAGGGGGTCGCCACGCAGGCGATGGACGAGCTGGTGCGCCTGGCTCGCGAGCTGCGGCCGGTCGCGCTCGACGACCTCGGCCTCGGCGCCGCCCTGCGCACCCAGGTCGACGAGTTCGGCCGTCGCGCCGGCCTCGTGACGAGCCTGAGCATTCCCGCGGCCGGCCTCGAGGACCTCGACGCCGACGAGCAGATCGTCGTCTACCGGATCGTCCAGGAGGGGCTGTCCAACGTGGCCCGCCACTCGGGGGCGCGCAGCGTCCGCGTGGACGTCGAGCGCTCGCCGGGCGCGACCGTGGTGCGACTCGCCGACGACGGAAGCGGCTTCACGCCGAGCGCCGCGGTGCCCGGGCTCGGGATCAAGGGGATGCGCGAGCGCGCCGTCCTCGCGGGCGGGCGCTTCTACGTCGACTCGGCGCCCGGGCACGGGACGACCATCGAGCTGCGATTGGGGGCGGCGGCATGAGGCTGGTCATCGCCGACGACCACGGCGTGGTCCGCGGCGGCCTGAAGCTGCTGCTCGACCGTCAGGTCGACATGCAGGTCGTCGGCGAGGCCGCCGACGGCGCCGAGGCCGTCGCCCAGACGCTTGCTCACCGCCCGGACATCGCCATCCTCGACGTGGCCATGCCGCGCCTGACGGGCCTGCAGGCCACCCGCGAGATCAAGGCGCTGACCCCCGACGTCGACGTCCTCATCCTCTCCATGCACGACGACGAGCGCTACCTCTTCGAGGCGCTCAAGGCCGGTGCCTCGGGCTACGTGCTCAAGCACGAGGCCGACCACTACCTCGTCGACGCCGTCCGCGCGGTCGCCGCGGGCGACTCCTTCCTGACCAACGCCGCCCAGCGGGCGCTCGTCCGCACCTGGATGGAGGACGACAGCCCAGGGCCCCGCGAGCCGCTCACCCCGCGCGAGCAGGAGGTCATCAAGCTCATCGCGGAGGCCCACACCAATCGCGAGATCGGCGCGATCCTGCACCTGGCCGACAAGACCGTGGAGTCCCACCGGGCCAACATCCTGCGCAAGCTCGGGATGCGCGACCGCGTCGAGCTCGTCCGCTACGCGATCAGGCGCGGGCTCGTCGAGCCGTAGGGGCGCCGGGCTCGCGCCGTCCGCTGCGCAAGCGGCAGTGCGCGGCGAGGCACCAAAGGGAAGCGGCCGCCAGCCGCGGCGGGCGCGAGGGCGCGCCGGCGCAGATCACGCCCCCCGCAGCGCCTCGGTCGGCGACATGCGCGCCGCCCTCCCGGCCGGGTAGAGGCCGGCGGCCGCCCCGATGACCAGGGCCGCGCCGAACCCCCCCGCGAGCGCCTCGGGCGGCACCACGGCCGTCCAGCCACGCGCGCTCGCGTACACGCCGGTGACGAGCCCGCCGACCGCGATCCCCACAAGGCCGCCGGCCGCCGCCAGCAGCAGCGACTCGACGAGGAACTGCGCGCGCACGTGCCCGCGGGTGGCGCCGAGGGCCCGGCGCAGCCCGATCTCCGAACGGCGCTCGAGGACCGAGATGACCATCGTGTTGGCGATGCCGATCCCGCCGACGAGCAGCGCGACGGCGCCCAGGCCGAGGAACAGCCCGGTCAGCGCGTCGTCGGCCTGGGCGCGCGCCGCGAGCGCGTCCGACGGCCGGCTGACGTCGACCTCCTCGGGATGCTCGGGATCCGCGGCACCCGGCACCAGGTCGTGGACGCGCGCGACGACCGACGGATCGGCGCGCAGGTAAACGGTGCTCGCCGATCGCTCGGCGCCGAGCTCGCGCACCGCGGCGTCGTAGCCCATGAGCGCCGCGCGGTCGAGCTCGGGCGCGAGCTCCACCGGGGCCATGACGCCCAGCACGGTCCACCAGCGCCCGGCGATGTAGACCAGCGCACCGGGACGGTCGACGCCCAGCTGCCGCGCCGCCGCCGCTCCGAGGACGACCGAGCGCGTGCCGGCCGTGGCGGCGTTGAGGAACCGCCCGCGGACCATCGAGCCGCCCAGGGTCCGGAGCAGGCCGGGGTCGGCCGCGTCGACCGCGATGCCGCCGGTCTCCTCGGGGTCGATCCGGTCGCTGCGACGGACGGTGGCGTCCAGTGCGCGCACCGAGTCGACGCGCTGGACGCCGCCCACGCGCCTCAGCGTCTGCGCCGCGCTGTCAGGCAGCGTCGCGTCGTCGCCGCCGAGCGTCTGCCCCGGCGCCGCGCTGAGGAGATTCGTCCCCAGGCGGTCGATCTGGTGCAGCAGCCCCGCGCGCGAGGACTCCGAGAGCCCGAGGACGGCGACCATGCTCGCGATGCCGATGGCGATGCCGAGGGCCGACAGGACGGCCCGCAGGCGACGCGTGCGCAGGCCCACGGCGCCGACGCGCACGAGATCGGCGAAGAGCAGACGCGACGTCACCGCGCCACGACCCGTCCGTCGCGCAGCGCGATGCGCCGTGGCAGGGCGTCCGCGAGATCGCGGTCGTGCGTGATGATCATCACCGTCGTGCCCTCGCCGTTGAGCTCGCGCAGCAGCGCCAGCACCTCGGCGCCCGAGCGCGAGTCGAGGTTCCCGGTCGGCTCGTCGGCGAAGACGATCGCCGGCCGGGCGACGACCGCGCGGGCGATGGCCACGCGCTGGCGCTCTCCGCCGGAGAGCTGCTCGGTCCGGTGGTCCAGGCGGGCCCCGAGTCCCACCCGCTCCAGGGCCACGCGCGCCGCGGCGGTCCGCTGCTCGGCCGGCGTGCCGCTGTAGAGCAGGCCCTGCGCCACGTTCTCGAGCGCCGTCATCCCTTCGATCAGGAAGAACTGCTGGAAGACGAAGCCGATGGCCGTCGCGCGCAGCCCGGCCAGCTCGCGGTCGTCGAGGTCCGCGACGTCGGCACCGGCGACCGATACGCGACCGCCGCTCGGGCGATCGAGCGTCCCCATCACGTGCAGGAGGGTCGACTTGCCGGACCCCGACGGCCCGACGACGGCCACGAGCTCGCCGTCGCCGACCATGAGGCTGACGCCGTCGAGCGCTCGCACCCCGCCCGGGTACTCCTTGGTGACGTCCTCGAGGACGAGGGTCATCGCGGCACCACCACCCGCGTGCCCGGCGCGAGGCCCGAGCCCGCGACCTGGACCCACTGGTCGGCGAAGGCCCCCGGCGTGACGTTCACGAGCCGCCCCGAACCGGCCAGCTCGACCGCGTAGCGACCCGGCGCCGTCGCGACGAGCGCGGTCACCGGCACCGCGAGCGCGTCCTTCGTGCGCCCGGTCTCGAGCGACACGGTGACCGGGGCCCCGTCGAGGCGGCCGTGGCGGCGACTGTCGAGGGCGACGCGCAGCTCGACCGTCGGCGACGCGCCGTTCTCGCCGGCGGCCGCGACCGTGCCGACGCGCGACACGCGGCCGCCGACCTCGCGGCCGTCGGGCAACGTGATCCGCACGCGATCGCCGCGATGCACCTCGGCGGCCAGGCCGGCGTCGAGCTTCGCCGTCACCACCGGCGTGGTCGAGGTCAGCGTGGTCACCGGCGCGCCCGCTCGCGCGGGCTCGCCGAGCTCGGCGGCGTGCTTGCCGACGCGCGCCGCCCCGTCGCTGACGACGACCTCCGCGCGCCGCAGCGTTCCGCTCTCGGTGAGGTCGCGATCGTCCTGGAAGTCCTCGACCGCGCTCGTCGTGGCCGAGGTCCATGCATCGTCCACCGTGCCCGGGTCGTAGCCGAGGGCCTTCAGGTTGCGCTCGAGCTGGCGGACGTCGCGGCCGTCGGACACGCCGGGGCCGAGGTCGCGGTACATCGGGATCGTGCCGTAGAGCACCCACGCCGTCGCGTGGGCGTCGATCGACATCAGCGAGCGCCCGCGCGTGACGGTGTCGCCCTCGTCGCGCAGGCGCGTGATCGTGCCCGCGGCCGGGGCGGGCACCGTCGCCGCGGCCGCGAACCCGAGCGTGCCGTCGACGTCCTCGCGGGCGATGAGGTCGCGGCGCTGCACCGCAGCCGTGCCGAGCGGCACGCTGTCGTTCGCGGTGCTCGTGTCATGGCCGTCGCCGGGGGCGAGCACGAGCCAGGCGAGGACCGCGACCCCGGCGACGACGGCCGCCGCCAGGAGCGCGCGGCCGCCGCGGAGCCGCGCTCTGGGCACGCGGGCCGCGACGCTCACCTGGTCTCCTCCTGCGTGCCGGGGCCGCCGCCGACGTCGCCGAGGAAGTGGTTGCAGGCCTTGTCGGCCTCCTTGAACTTCGGAGAGTCGGGGTTGACCCCGAGGCCCTTGCCGGTGCCGCTGCTCTTGGGGGCGCTGCCGGCGCCGGGGCCGGCCTGGAAGGTCAGGCCGCCATTGCCGGACAGCCGCGGATCGGGCATGGCCACGCCGTGGGACCGCATGCAGCGCGCGAACTGCAGCGCCGCCTGCTGGAGCTTGGCCCGCTTGGCCGGGTCGATGGTCTCCCCGCCGCCGATCTTCATGTACTTCTGGCACGCGTTCTGCGCGGCCTTGGTCTTCGGGTCGTTGGGGTTGACGTTGCCGCCCGTGATCTTGATGCCCCCGGCGCCCACCCGCTGGGGGTCCGGGAAGTCCACGCCGTGGTCGCGCATGCACTTGGAGAACTTCAGGGCGCCCTCGAAGGCCTTGTCCTGTGAGCCGGCACCGTCGCCGCCGTGGTCCGAGCCGCACGCGCCGAGGGCCAGGGCAGCACCGACGGCGGCGAGGATGAGTGGTGATCTGGTCATGGACGGACATGAGGCCCGTCCAAGCTGACTGGTTGCTGAGAGCCGGTTAGGAGGTCGCTAAGAGGGGCAGCGTCAGGCGCAGACGGGCACCTCCGCCGGGTGCCTGCTCGGCGACGACGGTGCCGCCGTGCGCGTCGGCGACGTGCTTGACGATGGCCAGCCCGAGCCCCGAGCCGGGCAGCCCGCGGGCGGCCGGCGCGCGATAGAAGCGGTCGAAGACGTGCGCCAGGTCGTCCTCTCCGATGCCGGGCCCGTGGTCGCGCACCGTGACCTCCCCCCCGCCGACGGACACCTCGACCGGCCGGCCTGGGGGGCTCCACTTGACCGCGTTGTCGAGGAGGTTGCCGACTGCGCGCGCCAGCCGGCCGCGCGAGCCGCTCACCATGCAGGGCTCGGCCGTGAGGACGAACGTGACCGCAGGCGCGTGGCGGCGCGCGCGCTCCACGGCGTTCTGCACCAGCGCGTCGAGGCGCAGGTCCTCGGGCTCCTCGACGGCCTGGCCGCCCGGGCGCGCCAGGTCGACGAGGTCGCCGACGAGGATCGTGAGGTCCTCCAGCTGGCCGCGCACGGAGGTGAGGATCTCGGCACGGTCGGTCGACGGCATCTCGCGCGCGCGCTCGAGCAGCTCGACGTTCGCCCGGATCGACGTCAGGGGCGTGCGCAGCTCGTGCGAGGCGTCGGCCACGAGCTGGCGCTGGGCGTCGCGCGAGGACTCCAGGGCGCCGAGCATCCCGTTGAAGGCGGCCGCCAGGCGCCCGGGCTCGTCGTCGGCGACGGGCTCGATGCGATGGTGCAGCTCGCCCGTGGCGGTGACCTGCTCGGCGGTGGCGGTGAGCCGGCCGAGCGGACGCGTCGCCGCCCGCGAGACGGCGACGCCCAGGCCGGACGCGACGCCGACCCCGCCGATGGTCACGGCGAGCAGGATCCAGCGCAGCCGGCCCAGCGTGTCGTCGACGTCGGCCAGCGACTTGGCTATCTGCAGTGTCGAGCCATCGGGCCCGCGCGTCACGAGCACGCGCGCGTGCACCCCGTGCACGGTCACGTCGCGCAGCGACTCGCCGCGCTTGCCCTCGGCCACCTCGCGCACGGCCGCCGTCGTCGGCAGCGATGGACCGGACGCGGAGCGGATGACGTCGCCGTTGGGCAGCGTCGCCTGCACGATCCCGGCGACGTCGCCGAGGCCGGTCGGCGGCAGCTCGGCCTGGAAGACCTGGGTCGAGCCGGCCGCCGATGTGCCGGGCTGGGTGCTGGTGGCCCCCTGCTCCCCGCCCGTGCGGCTGACGAACATGACCTTGGGCCGCAACTCGCGCAGCGAGGCGTCGACGCCCGCGCGCAGGGCCTCGCGCACGACCACGTAGGTGACGACCGCTGCCAGCGCGATGGCGGCCGCCACGGCGCCCGCGGCCAGCACGACGATGCGCCGGCGGAAGGTCATGGTCTCGGGCTGCGCAGGACGTAGCCCACGCCGCGCACCGTGTGCAGCAGGCGCGGCTCGCCGGCGGCCTCGGTCTTGCGCCGCAGGTAGCCGACGTAGACCTCGAGCGAGTTCGACGCCGGCCCGAAGTCATAGCCCCACACGCGGTCGAAGATCTGCGAGCGCGTCAGCACCTGGCGCGGGTGGTGCAGGAAGAGCTCGAGGAGCAGGAACTCGGTCCGCGTGAGCTCGATCAGCCGCGGGCCGCGGCGGACCTCGTGGGAGTGCGGGTCGAGCTCGAGGTCGTCGAAGCGCAGCACCTCGCGCTGGTCCATCCAGCCCGAGCGGCGCAGCAGCGCGCGCAGGCGCGCGAGCAGCTCCTCGAGCGCGAAGGGCTTGGGCAGGTAGTCGTCGGCGCCCGCCTCCAGGCCCGCGACGCGGTCGCCGACCTCGTCGCGCGCGGTCAGCATGAGCACGGGCGTGCGATCGCCGGTGTCGCGCATGCGCCGGCACACCTCGAGGCCGTCGAGCTCGGGCATGAGGACGTCGAGCAGGACCGCGTCGGCCGGCGCGGCGGCCTGGCTGCGGACCGCTTCTCGCCCGTCGCCCGCCATCTGCACCTCGAAGCCCTCGAGGCGCAGGATCCGCTCGAGCACCTCGCGTACGGCGGGCTCGTCGTCGACGACCAGGATGCGCATCACGCCTCAGATGGTGAGCGACCAACCTGAAAGCAACGTGAACCGCCTACGCTTCGCCCGATGCCCGCGCGCGTGCGCCTGGCGCTCATGGTCTTCGCGTCCCTGGCCATCCTGACCGCGGCCGGCGTGATCATCTTCACGCGCCCCGACTCGCCCCCCAAGCTCGGAGCCAACGGCTTCGCCGGCGGCCTGCGCCCCGCGATCCCGCCCAAGGACTTCACCCTGCGCGACCAGGACGGGCGCATGGTCTCGCTGCGCGCGCTGCGCGGGCAGGTCGTCGTGCTGACCTTCATGTACTCGACCTGCCAGGACACCTGCCCGGTGACGGCCACGACGATCCGCGGCGCGCTCGACGACCTCGGCCACGACGTGCCGGCCCTCGCGGTCAGCGTCGACCCGGCGCACGACACGCCCAACTCGGCCGAGGCGTTCCTGGTCAAGCGCAGCCTCAGCGGCGGGCGGATGGACTTCCTGCTGGGGACGCGCGCCCAGCTCGCCCCCATCTGGCACGACTACGGCATCCAGCCCCAGGGCAACGGCTTCGAGCACTCCGCCTACGTCCTGCTCATCGACAAGCGCGGGCGCCAGCGCATCAGCTTCCCGGTCGACCAGCTCGTCGACCGCGACCTGGCTCACGACATCCGCAAGCTCGAGGCCGAGCCGGCCTAGAGGTCGGTGCCCTCGACCGCGGCGTCGTCCTCGCCGGCGCCCTCGCGCCGGCGCTCGCGGCGCTCCTGGACCCAGAGGACGACGACGACGATGAGCACGGGCGCCAGATAGAGGAGCGCGTGGTACCAGTGGCCGGCGTGGGCGAGGGGCAGCGTCGTCATAGAGCGACGGCGCGCGGTCGCGCGCCGGCGTCCGCACAAGAGTAAGGGGCGGGCCGCGTGGCCCGCCCCTTCCTCGGAGTCCTACCTCTCGACGGAGAGGGCTACTTCTTGCAGGCGACCGTGTTGTTGGCCGTCTTGCTCGTGCCGTCGGTGTAGACGAACGTGCCCTTGAACTTCAGCTTGCCGCCGGAGCAGCCCTTGATGCCGATGTACGGCAGGCCCTTGGCCCTGCCCCCGACCGAGGTCGAGAAGTTCAGCAGCGTCGCGGTGACGCCGGCGAGCGGACTGACCAGGTTCGCCGGGATCGGCACGACGAGCTTGTAGCCGTAGTCCCCGGTCGCCTTCGTCAGCGTGGCGGCGATGACCGAGTCGATGACCAGCGGGGTCGTGCCCTGGACGTGCAGGTAGAACCAGCGGTTGGCCGAGTTGGACTTCGACGCCGCGCCGTTGTACGCGGTCACGGTCAGGTTCTCCTGATCGCCGACGGTCGCCTTGGCAGCGGCCTTGCCCCCGCCGATCCTGTCAGCGGCGCACTTGCTCTTGACCTCGGAGCCGACCGGCGCGGACGGGTTGCTGGGCTTGCACTCCTTGAACGCCTTGGCGTTGAAGACGAGGTTCTTGTCGAAGAAGATCGTCGCCTTGTTGGTGGCGAACGTGCCGGCCGGGCTGCCCGGCCCCGGCGCGGTGGTCGTCACCACGTTGAGCATGCCGATCGACCTCGGCTTGGCCTTGGTACCAGCCTTGTTGTTGGCGATCTTCACGTCGATGGCCTGCTGGGCGTCGACAGCGGAGGCCACGCCGACCACAGCGAGCACCCCGACGAGGGCCACGAGGGCCCCGAACAGCAACTTCCGCATTCCGCACTTCCTCCTGCGATAGATGATCCGGTGAGTCTCTGGGGTCCAAACCTACATATGACGCAGAGTTGCGGGGCCGGACGCGCATCGTGGTCCGCTACCGTGGCGCCGCCGTGCGCCCGCCGGTCGACGACATACCAGCACCGCCCTTCCCGGCGAAGGTCCCGTGGGTCAACGTCGCGTCGCTGCGGATGGACAAGCAGCTCGGGCGCCCGGTGCTCGTCGAGTTCTGGGACTTCTGCCGGCCGAGCTCGCTGCGCACCCTCCCCTACATCAGGGCGTGGCACGAGCGCTACGCGACCGACGGCCTGCGGGTGGTGACGGTCCACTCCCCCGGCTTCGCGCCCGGCGAGGACGAGGCGCTCGTCCGCGCCGCCGTGGCGCGCCTGGAGATCGAGCACGCGGTGTGCATCGACCTCGCGTTCGAGCTGTGGCGGGCCTACGACAACGCGGGCTGGCCGGCGCGCTACCTGTGGAACGCCGACGGCCATCTCGCCGAGTACCACTACGGCGAGGGCGGCTACGCGGAGACCGAGCTGGCCATCCAGGAGCTGCTGGGGACCGAGCGCGAGCCGGTCGGGCCGCTGCACCCCGAGGACGACCCGACGGCGCCCATCGCGGCCCAGACGCCCGACCAGACCGGCGCTTACAGCGGACCGTACGGCGCCGGCGCTGTGTGGGCCGTGCTGGGCGGGACCGGCGACCTGCACGTCAACCGCGAGCGGGTCGCCGTGCAGTGGCCCGGTGCCCACCTGCTCGTCGAGCACAACCACCACGTCAACGCCGTGCTCGACCTCCAGGTGGGTGCGGGCGTGACCTGCTATGCCACCTGCTTCACGCCAGGAGTGGTGCTACCGGGGGCCTGAGCGCCGCGGCATCGATGCCCTCGAGCAGCCGCACCAGGCGCGGCTCGCCGCCGCTCTCGAGCTCGACCGCCGGCCCCGGCCAGTACGGGCTGCCCCAGTGGCGGTCGAGGTACATCGACTCGTAGACCCAGCAGCCGGTGTTCGTGAGCTGCCCGCCCCCCGCCAGCCGCCACTCGCCGGCGTCGTCGTCGGGCAGCGGGCCCGAGCGGTGGGTGTGGCCGAAGATCACGTGCCGAGCGTCGATGCCCAGGCGCGCCACGACCTCGCCCATGGCGCGCAGGCCGGCGCTGCGCAGCTCGACGCCCGAGAGGTCGGCCTTCAGCGGTCCGATCCCGAGCTTGTTGAGCGCCGCGATGGTGAGCGGGAAGGCGCCCGCGAGCACGCGGCCGTGCCAGGCGTTGCGCTCGCCGTCGGACGACAGTCGCTCCCATGCGCGGGCCGAGACCTTGGCCGGCGTCGCGGCCCGCCCATCGCCGACGCGGGCGGCGATGGCGTCGAGCAGCTCGTACATCGGTGCGAGCCCGACCTCGTAGTCGTCGGGCGAGGCCGCACGATCGGCGGGCGAGCCCAGCACGCGCCCGAGCACGCCCGAGCCCAGGCGCTCGAAGCTCGGCACCGTCACGTGGCGGTCGAGGTAGTGCCCGTGGGTGGCATAGATGCCGTCGTCGAGCCAGATGCCCGGGTAGACGACGTCCAGCGAGGCCGGCTGCAGCATCCGGCCGATGGCCCGCGTGCCGATCGACGCCTTCGGGCCGGCGCGCTCCTGGACCGCGAGCGGCTCGGGGCCGTTGCGCGAGCGCCAGTCGAGCCACGGTGCGATGAGGCGGAAGTCGTGGTTGCCGGGCACCAGGACGACCTCGCCGTCGGGCCCCAGGGCCTCGCCCATGGCCTTCAGCACGGGCCGCGCCGCCTCGAGCGCCTCGTGCATCGGCCCGTGGCGCAGCTCGAGGATGTCGCCGAGGACGACGAGCCGGTCGACGCCGTCGAGCGCGGCGAGCAGCGCGTTCTGGGCGGCGGGACGGCGCAGGACGTCGACGTCGCTGCGGGCCCCGAGATGGAGGTCTGAGATCACGAGGGTGCGCACGGGGCGACCAGGCTACTGTGCCCGGCCGTGGCCGCCCCTGCGCTCGATGGGATCCTCGTCGCCGACCTCTCGCGGGTGCTCGCCGGGCCCCTGTGCACCATGAGCCTCGGCGACCTCGGAGCCGACGTGATCAAGGTCGAGCGCCCCGACGGCGGCGACGACACGCGCGCCTGGGGGCCGCCCTTCGTGGACGAGGGCTCGACCTACTACCTGGGCCTCAACCGCAACAAGCGCTCGGTCGTCCTGGACCTGAAGGAGCCCGCCGACCTGGCCCTCGCGCGCGAGCTGTGCGTGCGCGCCGACGTCGTCGTCGAGTCCTTCCGGCCGGGCACCAGCGACCGCCTGGGCCTCGGCTACGACGAGATCGCGCAGGCCAACCCGGGCGTCGTGTACTGCTCGATCAGTGCCTTCGGCTCGGGCGAGCGCGCCGCCGCGCTACCCGGCTACGACCTGCTGCTGCAGGCCATGAGCGGCCTCATGTCGGTCACCGGGGAGCCCGATGGTCGCCCCCTGAAGGTCGGCGCGGCGCTCATCGACATGATCTGCGGCCTCTTCGCCACCAGCGGCATCCTGGCCGCCCTGCGCGCGCGCGACCGCGACGGCCACGGCCAGCACGTCGAGGTCTCGCTCATGGACTCCGCGCTGGCGAGCCTGCTCAACCAGGCCTCGGCCCACCTCAACGCCGGCGCGGTGCCAGGGCGCATGGGCAACCGCCACCCCTCGATCGCCCCCTACGAGACGTTCGCGGCGGCCGACGGCGACTTCGCGGTGGCCGTCGGCAACGACACGATCTTCGGCCGCCTGTGCGCGGTCGTCGGTCGCCCCGAGCTGGCCGGTGACGAGCGCTTCGCCACCAACGCCGCGCGCATGGAGCATCGCGACGCGCTGGCCGCGGAGCTGGAGGCGGCCTTCGCCACCGCGCCGGCGGCCGACTGGGTCGCCCGGCTGGGCGAGGCCGGCGTGCCGGCGGGGCCGATCCACGACGTCGCAGAGGCCTTCGCCTTCGCAGCCGCGCTCGGCCTGGAGCCCGTCGACGACACGGACGGCGTGCGCACCGTGCGCTCGCCGCTTCGCCTTGGCGCGACGCCGGCGGCTGTGAGCCGCCGGCCGCCGCGCCTGGGCGAGCACTCCGACGAGATCCGTCGCTGGCTCGGCGGCTAGGCCGCCTGGGCCAGCGGCTCCTGCCCCACGGGCAGTTCCACGACCTCGTGGTGGACGTTGTTCTTGCGGATGAGGACGAACGACGCCACGGCGGCTGCCGCGGCCAGGCCCGCGCCCACGAAGAACGCGTTGTGCAGGCCGTCGACGAACTCCTGCGGATTGCCACCGCCGATCCCGGCCGCGGACGGGATCAGGGCGCCGAGACCGGCGATGCCGACCGCGATCCCCGCCTGGCGGAACGTGTCGTTGACGCCGGCGGCGAGGCCGCTCTGCTCCTGCGGCGCCGAGCCGAGGGCGACGGCGATGACCGACGGGTTGAACAGGCCGACGCCGAAGAGCGCGATCAGCTCGCCGGGCAGGACGACCGTCCACGACGAGCCGGTGCCGGCCAGCGTGAACAGGACCATGCCGATGGCGACGAGGGCGAGGCCGACCGAGATCATGATCCGGTGCGGGATCTTCTCGCCGACCTGGCTGCTCGCGCCGGCGACGACGAAGTTCAGGATCGTCCCGGGCAGGTAGACGAGGCCGGCCTGGATGGCCGACAGCCCGAGCACCTGCTGCAGGTAGAGCGTTGCGTACAGGAAGATCGCGAAGAATGACGCCGAGATCCCGAAGGCCGCGATCTGCGCGCCCGTGAACGACGGGTTGCGGAACAGGCGCAGCGGGAGCATCGGATGCGTCGAGCGCGTCTCGATCACCAGGAAGGCGACCAGCGCCACGGCGGCCCCGACGAACTCGGCGACGATCTGCGTGCTGCCCCAGCCGACGTCGTTGCCGCGCAGCAGGGCGAGCACGAGCAGGAAGAGACCGGCGGTCAGCGCGATCTGGCCGGGCACGTCGACGGGCGGCGTGGCGGGATCGCGCGACTCCTGGACCTTCGCGCGGGTGACCCACAGGCAGAAGATGCCGATCGGGATGTTGATCAGGAAGATCCACTGCCAGTCGAGGCCGCTCGTGAGCGCGCCGCCGACGAGCGGGCCGATGGCGAACGAGGCGCCGATGGTGGCGCCGTAGGCGGCGAGCGCGCCGGCGCGCTCCTTCATGTCCGGGTAGGCGTTGGCGAGCAGCGCGAGCGACACGGCGAACATCACTGCCGCGCCGATGCCCTGCACGGCACGCGCTACATCGAGGAAGACGATGTCGGTCGAGGCCGCGCACGCCGCGGAGGCGGCGGTGAAGACGGCGAGGCCGATGGTGAACAGGCGCCGGCGGCCGAACCGGTCGGCCAGCGAGCCCGCGGTCAGGACGACCGAGGCCAGCGCGAGCGTGTACGCATCGACGACCCACTGCAGCCCGCTGAGGCCGGTGTCGAGGTCCTGGGCGATGCGCGAGAGCGCGGTGTTGACGACGGCGATGTCGAGCATGAGCATCGCCGTGGCGGCACAGACCACGGCGAGCGTCCAGCGCTTCGTAGACAAGAGAGAGGTCGCATTCATGGTTGAGGGAATGTGCCTTTTCGCCGTGCATAGGTGAAGCGGGTTAGCCGCACCCCCGACCTCGTGCGGCCTCCCGCCGCTGTGTGACCCGTTGCACGCCGGCCGTGCTAGCCGCGCGTGACGGCCAGCAAGGCCCGGCCGGCGAGGAGCCGCTGCTTGGTCGCCGTGACGCGCAGCGCGCCCGGCGTGGAGCGCCGCACGGTCAGGCCGGCCGTGCCGTCCGCGCCGGTGAGGGCGTGCGCCGCGCCGGCGTTCACCCGAGCGCCCTGGACGCGGTGCACGCGCCCGGCGTAGCGCTCGGTCACGGTCACGGTCAGGCGCGTCGTGCGGCCCGCGACGAGGCGCGCGGGTGTCGGGCGGACCCGCAGGCGTGCGTCGGCGGCCGGCACGAAGGTCAGCAGCTCGCTGTGCCCTGTCCCGTAGGTGGGCTTCGCGCCGTTCGCCGGGAACGGGGAGAGCAGCCAGTGCAGCACCCCGCCGCGGGCGTCGAGGACGTCGAGCCCCTCGGACTCGGCCGCCACCCCGGGCAGCTCGAGCTCGAGGACCGGCGGCGTGGCGCCGGTCACGTCGACCGACCACAGCTGCAGCGGGCCGGCGTCCTGGCCGGCCAGGAACAGGCGCCCGCGGTAGAAGGCCGCGCCGGTGACGCCCGACGGCGGGACCGCGCCCGCGAGCCGCCGCACGGGACGCGGCGGCGCCGGCGCCCCGGGCGCGATCGAAGCCACGTCGTAGGCCAGCAGGTCGCGCCCGCTCGACGTCCACAGCTCGCTGCCGCCGGGGCTCACCTCGGCCCACATCGCCTTGGCGATGTCGGCGGGGTCGAGGCCGACGGCGTAGCGGAGCTTCAGCGTGGCCGGATCGGCGACGCCGATCGCTCCGCGCCCGCAGGTGTTGCCGCCGTTGGGCTGGCCGGGGACGTAGCACTCGAGCGGGAGCAGCAGGCGCCCGCCCTCACGCGCGTCCCAGGTGAGGTCGCCGATGTGGTTGAAGCCCAGGGACGTGAGGTCCGGCGTCAGCGCGCTCGGGTTGTCGGTCTTCTGGACCAGGTCGCGGTCGGTGCGAAAGAGCCCGACCGTGATGCCGTCGAAGAACCACGCTCCGCCGGCCGAGTGCGTCAGGCCCTGGAAATAGGACAGCGGCACGCTGTCGGCCTGGGCCAGGCGCCAGCGGCCCGGGTCGGCGCCGGAGGCGGGCGGCGCCGCGAGCGCGGCGGCCAGCGCGACGCTCGCGACAGCGGCGGTCAGGCGGCGGGCGATGCGCGCTCCCCGAGGCGGGCGACCCAGATCTCCTCGGAGGGCCAGCGATGGGCCCATTCCGGCGTCACCCACTCGTAGCGCGTGTGGCGCCCTCGGGAGCCTGGAGCTCGTGTAGGCCGTGCCGAAGCCGAGCTCGATGACATCGCGGCCGTCGATCTCGGGCAGCGAGCGCAGGCTCGCCTCCGGGACCTCCCACGTGCCCCGGGTGACCTCGTCGTCGGCCCAGTGGCGCCGTCCGGCGGGCCTCGTAGTCCTTCGCCTGGACACCCCAGGCCTCGCGATTGGCGCGGGCGTGGTCGCTCAGGCTCACGCCGACTGGGCGGCCAGGGCCTGGCGAATGGTCTTGGGGAGCATGAAGCGAACGTCCTCCTGGACGACCTCGAACTCCTCGACCTGCTCGGTGCCGCGCGCGCGGAAGAAGGCGACGAGGCGCTGGACGAGCTCCTCGGGTGCGCTGGCGCCGGAGGTGATGCCGACCACCCGCGTGCCCTCGAGCCACTCCTCGCGCACCTGCTCCTCTGAGTCGATGAGGTGCGAGTCGGCGCCGAGCTCGCGCGCGACCTCCACGAGGCGGTTGGAGTTCGAGGAGTTGCGCGAGCCGATGACGAGCACCAGGTCACAGAGCGGCGCCATCTGCTTGACGGCCGCCTGGCGGTTCGTCGTGGCGTAGCAGATGTCGTCGGTGCGGGGACCGATGATGCTCGGGAAGCGCTCGCGCAGGCGGTTGATGATCGCGCGGGTCTCGTCGACCGAGAGCGTCGTCTGCGAGATGTAGGCCAGTTTCTCGGGATCGGCGACCTCGAGCGCGTCGACGTCGGCCTCGGTCTCCACGAGCACGATGTGCTCGGGGGCCTCGCCCATGGTGCCCTCGACCTCCTCGTGGCCGTCGTGGCCGATGAGGACGATGGTGTAGCCCTCGGCCGCGAACTTCAGCGCCTCGCGGTGGACCTTGGTCACGAGCGGGCACGTGGCGTCGATCGTGCTCAGCCCGCGGCGCTCCGCCTCGGCGTGGACGGCCGGCGACACCCCGTGGGCGCTGAAGACCGTCACCGCGCCCTCGGGGATCGAGTCGTCGAGCTCCTCGACGAAGATCGCTCCGCGCTCGCGCAGCTGCTCGACGACATGTTTGTTGTGCACGATCTCCTTGCGCACGTACACCGGCGCACCGTGCAGCTCGAGCGCGTGCTCGACGCTCTGCACGGCTCGATCGACGCCCGCGCAATAGCCACGCGGGGCGGCGAGCAGCAGCTTCACGGGAGAGGCGGCCATGCCCTCATGGTAGGGCCAGGAACGCTCAAGAGACCTGAGCAGCAGCCGATTGCTGTGAGGAGGTGCGCCCGCTCTCCCTATCAGCCTTCATCCTGTCGGTCGTCCTGCTGCTGCTGAGCCTCGGCGTGGCGGTCAACGACCGCAGCCATCACGACGCGGCCGCGCAGCGTGCCATGGACGACGAGGCGGGCACGCATGCCTCGACGCTGGACGCCTCGATGGGCCGCGCGCGGACCATCACGCTGATCATGGCCCACAACGCGGCCTTCCGCGGCTTCTACCTCGAGCCCGGCAGCCGCGCATCGAAGCTGCGCCGCGATTCTCCGTACGTCGACGGCGCCAACGACGCGCTCGTCTACCTGGAGAGCCTGTTCCCCAACCAGATCGGCGAGCTGTGCTTCATCGACCGCAACGGGTCGGAGAACGCCCGCGTCGTGCACGGAAGGCGCGCCCCGGTCTCGGACCTGTCGCCCGACGAGGCCGACAACCCCTTCTTCGCCCCCACCTTCGCCCTGCGTCCCGGACAGGTCTTCCAGTCCAAGCCCTACGTGTCGCCCGACACGCACGACTGGGTCATCGGCAACGCCACGCCGATACCGCTCGGCGCGCAGCGCCGCTCCGTGGCCATCGTCCACTACGAGCTGTCCGTCGAGAGCTTCCGCCGCGAGCTGCGCGCCGACGACGACGAGTACGCCCTGCAGCTCGTCGACGCCCACAGCGGCCGCGTGATCATCGACAGCTCGCGACCCCAGAAGGTCGGGGCGCCGCTCGGCGTGCCCGATGACCACCGCTTCGCCGACGTGGCGAGGCTCGGCGGCTCGCGAGGCGTGACGACCGTCGCCGGACACGTGACGGCCTACCGGCACCTGCCCGGCGGCGACGGGAACGCCAACGACTGGATCCTGGTGGCCGTCGCCCGCCACGCCGCTCCCGGCTTCCTCGGCGACGTCGGACCGGCGCCGCTCGCGATCCTGGCGATGGCCCTGATGCTCATGACGCTCGCGGTCATCTCCCTGCGCGCCTCGCGGCGCGAGCTCGAGGCGGCCGCGACGAGCGACGGCCTGACGGGGCTGGCCAACCGCCGCCGGCTCATGATCGATCTCGAGCGGCGTGCGACCCGCGGGGCAGCGGACCCCGCCGTGCTCCTGCTCTTCGACCTCGACGGCTTCAAGGGCTACAACGACGCCTTCGGCCATCTCGCCGGCGACGCGCTCCTCACGCGCCTGGGGCAGGCGCTCGACCGCAGCGTCAAGGGCTACGGGCGTGCCTATCGCCTCGGCGGCGACGAGTTCTGCGTCCTGGCCGATGCCGATGGACGCGACCAGGTCGAGCTGCTGGCGCCCGCCGCACTGGTCGAGCGCGGAGACGGCTTCGCGGTCACCGCGTCCTACGGCGCCGTCGCCATCCCGCAGGAGGCGACCATCGCCAGCGAGGCCCTCCTCATCGCCGACCAGCGCATGTACGCGCACAAGAACTCCGGCCGCGCGACGGCCCAGCGCCAGAGCACCGACGTTCTCCTGCGCGCCCTGGCCGAGCGCCATCCCGGCCTAGAGGGCCATCTCGGCGGCGTGGCCCGGCTGGCCGAGGCCGTCGGCCGTCACCTGGGCCTCGACGGCGAGGCCCTCGACCACGTGCGCGTGGCCGCCGAGCTGCACGACGTGGGCAAGGTGGCCATCCCCGACGCGATCCTCAACAAGCCCGGGCCGCTCGACGACGAGGAGTGGGCCTTCATGCGCCGCCACACGCTCATCGGCGAGCGCATCGTCGCCGCCGCGCCGGCCCTCGGCCCGGTCGCCAAGCTGGTGCGCGCCAGCCACGAGCGCTGGGACGGCGACGGCTATCCCGACCGGACGGCGGGCGAGGACATCCCGCTCGGCGCGCGCATCGTGGCCGTGTGCGACGCCTATGACGCAATCGCCGCCGACCGCCCCTACCGCCGCGGGCGCAGCGCCGCCGCGGCGATGGCCGAGCTCCGGCGCTGCGCCGGCGCGCAGTTCGACCCGATGGTGGTCGCGGCCTTCGCCGCCGCGCTCGCGGCCGAGCGCCGCGGGAACGCCGCCGCGGCCGTCTAGCCGGCGCGCAGCTCGCTCATGAGCGCGTAGACGGTCTCCCCCACCGCGTCGAGGCTCGCGACTGAGAGCTTGTCGATCGAGTCCTTCAGGCCGTCGGCATAGCGATACGAGAAGTCGATGAGGTCGACCGCCGGGATGCCGGCGCGCAGGAACGGGGTGTGGTCGTCGTAGATCGTCACCTGATCGCGAGGCGGGAAGACGGCGCCGACACCCACGCGTTGAGCGGCCGCGCGCACGCGGGCCCAGAGCCCGGTGTCGGAGCTGCCCTCGCGTGGCAGGCGCACGCCCTGATTGGCGATGTAGTCGAGCAGCACCATCTGCCCGACTTCATGCCCGTGCGCGGCGACGTAGGAGCGCGAGCCCCGCAGCGCGCAGCGGACGAAGCGCGAGTTCGGGCAGCCGGGGCCCTCCTCCTCGCCGTCGAAGAGCACGAAGCGCACCTCGCGCCCGGAGGTCGAGCGAAGGTCGTGCGCCAGCTCGACGACCGCCGCCGTCCCGGCCGCGCTGTCGTTGGCGCCGACGAAGCCCTTCGGGTGGTACTCGCTGTCGTAGTGAGCGCCGAGGACGATGGCGGGCGCTCGGCCCGGCAGCGTGCCGACGATGTTGCGCAGGGGGTGGGTGGGGTCGGATTTCGTGACCGGCTCGAAGCGACCGTTCGGCAGCTCGCGCCGCAGGACCTCGGCGAGCCGGCGCAGCTGCGGCGAGCCGGCGGGGCGCTGGCCGTAGCTCAGCTCGCGCCGGATGAGGGCGAAGGCGCGCGTGGCGTCGAAGCGGTCGACGTTGGGCCGCGGCACGGCCGGCGCGGTCGCTGGAGCGCGGTCGGCCTTGCCGTCGCCCCCGCCGCCGATGATCGGGAAGCCGTTGATCGCGACCAGGACCAGCCCCGCACCGAGGACGAGCTGCACGACCAGCGCGACCACCAGCACGCGGACCGACAGGCCGCCCTGGCGCTCGGACTCAGTCGTTGGCGGTCACCGCCTCGAGGAGGTCGGCGAACTTGCGCCGCGACGCCTCGCGGCGCGTGGGCACATGCTCGCTGGGCACCTCGTCAGCCGGCGGCTCGTAGCCGCGCAGGATCTGGCGGGCGACCGACTGGCGGTGGACCTCGTCGGGGCCGTCATAGAAGCGCGCGGCCCGCGCGTACCGGTACATCGCCTCGAGCGGCATGTCAGTCGAGTAGCCCAGCGCGCCGTGGATCTGCAGCGCGCGATCGACGACGTCGTGCAGCACGCCCGCGCCGTAGAACTTGATCAGCGAGATCTCCTTGCGTGCGGCCGACGCCCCCTGCGTGTCCATCACCCACGCGGCGTGCAGCGTCATCAGGCGCGCGGCCTGCATCTGCGCAGCCGAGTCGGCGATCCAGTTCTGCACCGTCTGCTTCTCGCCCAGGACGCCGCCCTGCGCCCGGCGGTAGGTCGCGCGCTCGCAGAGCATGTCGAACGCGCGCCGGGACACGCCCAGCCAGCGCATGCAGTGATGGATCCGCCCGGGGCCGAGGCGGTGCTGCGCGATGAGGAAGCCGGCGCCGGCCTCGCCCAGCAGCGCCTCCGGGCCGAGGCGCACGTCCTCATAGAGGATCTCGGCGTGGTTGCCGAGCTTGCCGTAGGACTCGCTCGGGTGCTCCATCGTCGCAACGTCGCGCACGATCGTCACGCCGGGCGTGTCGACGGGCACGATGAACATCGAGGCGCGCTGATGGGGCCGCGCGTCGGGCTCGGTGACCGCCATGACGATGAGGAAGTCGGCGATCGAGGCGTTCGAGGAGAACCACTTGTGGCCGTTGAGGACCCACCCGTCGCCCTCGCGCTCGGCGTGCGTGCGCAGCTCGGTCGGGTCCGACCCCGCGCTCTCGGGCTCGGTCATCGAGAAGGCCGACTTCAGGTCGCCGGCCAGCAGCGGGTGCAGCCAGCGCTCCTTCTGCTCATCGGTGCCGGCCAGCGCGAGGACCTCGGAGTTGCCCGAGTCGGGCGCCTGGTTGCCGAACGCGTTGGGCGCGAACGGCGACGAGCCCAGGATCTCGTGCATCAGGCCGAGCTTGACCTGGCCGAAGCCCTGCCCGCCGAGGTCGGGCGGCAGGTGCGCGGCCCACAGCCCGCGGCGCTTGACCTCCTCCTGCAGCGGCGCGTAGATGCGGTCCAGCGCCGTCTGGTCGAGGTCCGCGGCGACCGGCTCGATCGGCCAGATCTCCTCGCGCACGAAAGCGCGCATCCATTCCAGCTGCTCTTCGAACTCGGGGTCGGTCGAGAAGTCCCACGCCATGGTTTCGCCGTCCTCAGGGGTCGCGATCGCGGTCGGCCGACATCGTAGTCCGCGCACCATGGTCGGCATGCCGGCGCATCGGGCCGCAGGCGGGCCGCGTCGTGCCGGCGGTGACGCGCTTCATCCGTCGTGCCTGACCGCGCCGCGGCAGCAGGCGGAGCGGACGGGGAGGCCGTGTGGTGCCCGCGCGGCCTCCCTCGCGATAGCTTGCACCCATGTCCCAGGAGCATCTCGACCGGCTGACCGCGATCGACGCGTCCTTCCTGCATCAGGAGGGGCCCACCTCGCACATGCACGTCGGCGCGCTGACGATGGTCGAGGGCCCGCCGCCGCCGTACACCGAGGTGCTCGACACGCTCAGGGGGCGCCTGCACCTCGTCCCGCGCTACCGCCAGAAGCTGGCGGTGCCGCCCGCCGGCACGGGCCGCCCGTTGTGGGTCGACGACCCGAGCTTCAGCCTCGAGTACCACGTGCGCCACACCGCGCTGCCGGAGCCGGGCTCCGAGGAGCAGCTCCTGCTGCTGGCGGGGCGCGTCTTCTCCCAGCAGCTCGACCGCTCCAAGCCGCTGTGGGAGGTCTGGATGGTCGAGGGCCTCGAGGGCGGGGGCTTTGCGCTCATCACCAAGACCCACCACGCGCTGATCGACGGGATCGCGGGCGTCGACATCGCCCAGGTCATCTTCGACCTCGGTCCTGTGCCCGCCGAGGTGCCCCACCCCGACGAGGCCTGGGCGCCCGCGCGAACGCCATCGGGCGCGCAGGTGCTCGCCTCGGGCACGCTCGACCTGCTGCGCGCCGGCGTGCGCACGGCCGCCGCCGCGGCGTCGCTCGCCACGCGCCCCGCGGAGGCGCTGCGCTCCGCGCGCGTCGCCGTGGAGGGCCTCGGGGAGGTCGCGTGGGCGGGGCTGAACCCGGCGCCGCCGACGCCGCTGAACGTCGAGATCGGGCCGCACCGCCGCTTCCGCGTGGTGCGCAACGAGCTGGCCGACTTCAAGGCGGTCAAGGACGCCTTCGGCGGCACGGTCAACGACGTGGTGCTGACCGTCGTGAGCGGCGCGCTGCGCTCATGGCTGCAGTCGCGCGGCGTGCGCACCGAGGGCGTCGAGCTGCGCGCGCTCGTGCCCGTCTCGATCCGCACCCACGATGAGCGCGGGACCACGGGCAACCGGATCGCCGCCATGCGCGGCCCGCTGCCGGTCTACGTCGAGGATCCGATCCTGCGCCTGCGCACGGTCAAGGAGGGGATGGACGGCCTGAAGGAGTCCAAGCAGGCCGTCGGCGCCGAGGTGCTGGCCAGCGTGCAGAACTTCGCGCCCCCCACGATCCTCGCGCAGGCCTCGCGCCTGAACTTCTCCACCCGCCTGTTCAACCTGATCGTGACGAACGTCCCCGGCCCGCAGTTCCCGCTCTACGTGCGCGGGCGCGAGCTGCTCGACGTCTTCCCGGTCGCCTTCCTGCCCAAGGAACACGCGCTGGCGATCGCGATCATGTCCTACAACGGGCGCATGAACTTCGGCCTGCTCGGCGACTACGACGCGCTGCCCGACATCGACGCCATCGCCGAGGGCATCGAGGCGTCGCTCGGAGAGCTGATGGCCCTCGCGGGCGAGCAGCGGCGCGGCGCCGAGCGCGCGCCGGCCGGCGTCTAGCGGCGCTGGATCCGCGCGTCGGCCTGCTTGGGCGCCGGCTCGCGGTTGCCGGCGTGGTCGATCGCGACGGAGTAGAAGCGGTAGCGGCCGCCGCGGCGCAGAGTCACGCGGCGCGACGTGCTCGTCGTCGAGTACAGGCGCTTGAAGGGCCCGCCGTTGGTCGCGCGCCACAGCTCGTAGCGCGCGATGCCGGAGGCGCGCACCCCGGCCGGAGCCCTGTCGGCCGCCGACCAGCCCACCGTGATCGTGGACGCGCTCGTGCGCGCCGGCAGGCGCCTGACCCGTGACGAGGGCGGCCGGCGGTCGATGCTCGCGGCGCGAGTCAGCGCGGCGCCCGCGTCGAGGATCCCCCAGCCGAGGTCACCCGTCCAGGCGCCGCCCGGCCGGCGCGCGGTCTCCTTGATCAGCCGCACGATCTCCGCGGCGGTGAGGTCGGGGTTGAGGTGGCGGATGAGCGCGCCGGTGGCCGACACCATCGGGGTCGCCATCGAGGTCCCCTGCACGTAGGCGTAGCGCGGGTCGCCGGCGAAGGTGGTCCGGCACTCGCACGGCGGGCGCGGCGGCAGCCCGAGCGAGCCGGTCTCGAGGTCGTTGGGCCCGGCCGTGAAGGCGCCGAAGATCCCGGGCGGCCCGCTGGCCGCCGGGCTCGAGTCGTAGGAGCCGTACGCGGCGAGCGAGATCTCGCTGCCGTGCCCGGCGAACGACGCGCGCGCGTCGGAGGCGTCGGCCGCCGTCACCGAAAGGCCCTTGTCCGCCGAGAGGTCGGGCCCGGTGCCGGACGGCTGCAGGAGGTCGGCGGGGTAGCCCTGCTCCGCGATCGGCGAGTCGGCGGCGGCCGCCGCCATCACGACGTTGTGCGCGAAGGCATAGTCGACGGCATCGCGCACGGCCTGGCTGGGCTGCGGGCCCGGATCGGTGCCGAAGCTCATGTTGATCGCATCGGCGCCGTGGTCGACCGCGTAGACGATCGCCTTGGCCACGCTCGAGTCGCTGAAGTCGGACTTGAGGATCAGCAGCCGGCAGCGCAGGCCCGCGCCGGCGAGGCCGACGCCGTTGTTGCCGGCCCCACAGGCCAACGAGGCGACGTGCGTGCCGTGCCCGGCGGTGTCCGTGGTCGCGGGGCTGCCGTCAGGGTCGAAGCTGGCGGCGCCGAGGACCCGGTCGGCGAGCTCGGGATGGCTCGTCTCGGCCCCCGTGTCGATGATGGCGACGGTCGCGCCGGCGCCGGTCGAGACGCCCCAGGCGGCCGGGAAGCCGCTGCGCGCCGCCCACCACTCGACCGGCGTGTTGGGCGCGGTGCCGATCGCCGTCTCGGGCGTGGTCAGGGCCGGGTCGTTGGGCTCGAAGCGCGGGCGGCCGCGGTGCTCGACCTCCACGCGCGTGACGCGCGGGTCGGCGCGCAGGCGCCCGGCCAGGGCGCGTAGGCCGGTACCCCTGCGCGGGCGCAGGGTGACGAGGTGGATCTGCGGCACGCTGAAGCCGGCGGGCCGCGCGCCTGATGTCGCCGCGAGCGCCGCGGCGCTCACACGCGCGCGCGTCGTCGTACCCGGTGCGACGGTGACGAGCAGACGTCCGGTCTGCGGCGCCTGCGCGTGCGCGGCGGGCGCGAGGACGAGCCCGAGCGCGGCCAGGCTCAGTAGCCGAGTGCGAACTTCGCGTCCTCGCTCATCTTCTCCGGCGTCCACGGCGGGGTGAACACCATCGAGGAGGACACCTCTTCGACGTCGTCGAGCTCGGAGACGAACTCGTCGATCTGCTCGGTGACCTGCGGGCCGATCGGGCAGGCGGGCGTGGTCAACGTGAAGGTGACATGGACGTGGCCGCTCTCGATCTCGACCCCGTAGATGAGCCCGAGCTCGACGAAGTCGAGGCCGAGCTCGGGGTCGATCACATTCGAGAGAGCGTCCTCCACCTCTTCGAGCGTAGGCATGGGTTGAGTGTAGCCCCGGCCGTCGTATAGGTTCCGTTCCATCGTCGAGTTCTCCGCACAGCCGGCACTACTGCGCTGCTCGGGCGACGAGGACATCGCGACGCGGGGGCGGCGCCGCAGAGCCCTCTCGCGCGCTCTGGCGACCGAGAGCGACCTCGTTGTCGACCTGCGCGACCTGACCTTCGCCGACAGCTCGTTCCTGCTCGACATCGCAATCGTCGCGCGGCGCCTGCGCCGGGCCGGGCGGCTCATTCGCATCTGCAGCCCACAGCCCCAGGTCTGGCGCGTCATCGAGATGGTCGGGCTGCACCGGCTCCCCGGCGTCGTCGTCGAGCGCCCGACCCCCGCGCTCGCCTAGCGGGCCCGCGCCCACGCGTCGAGCCGCTCGAGCGACTCGCGCAGCTTCTGGCCGACCTCGCGCCGGCCGAAGACACGGATGACCGCGCCGCGCAGGGCCGAGGCGGGGACCTGCGCGCTTTGCAGTGTCACGCGCGTCCCGCCCTCCACGGGGTCGAGCGTGGCCGTGAACGTCGTCTGCGCGGCGAAGCGCGGAGCGGGCCTGCCGTCCAGGCGCTCGGCCTCGTGGCGCCAGGCCAGGCGCCGCGGCGGATCGTGCTCGACCACGACCTGGTCGATCTCCGAGCGCTTGCGGCCCCAATGGCCGTGCATGCGCTGGCGCCGGCCGACGCCCGCGCCCTCGACGACCTCGCCGCCGTCGGCGAACGCGAACCACTCCCCCAGCCGGCCCGGATCGTCGAGCAGCGGCCAGATCACCTGCGGCTCGGCCGGGACGGTCCGCGTGGCGATGACGTCGATCACGAGCGATATTGTCTCAGTTCGTGAAAGCTTCAGCAACGGAGAGGTTCGAGGCCGCCTACGGCACGGTCTGGATGCACCTGCGCCGTGGCGACGACGGTGACCTCTCGGAGCATGAGCGCCGGTTGCTGCACCACATCCCGGCCGCGGCGCCCGGCGTGCCGCTCGGGGAGGTCGCGGCGCACCTCGCCCTGCCCAACTCGTCGGCCTCCGTGCTGGTCAAGGAGCTCGCGCGCCGGGGCTTCGTGCGGCGTACGCGCGACCGCCGCGACGAGCGCCGGCTGGCGCTCGTGCTGACGCGCCGCGGCGCCGAGCGCGTGGCGGCCGACTCGGTGCTCGACGGCGCGCGCCTGACCGCCGCGCTCGCGGCGCTGACCGCAGCCGAGCGGCGCGCCCTCGTCAGCGCGCTCGAGCGCGTGGCCGAGGCGGGCGCCGCGCTGCCGCCCTCGCCCCGGCGCCGGCGGCGGCGTCCGCGGTCGACCTCGTAGCCTGTAGGACGTGCTCCTCCCGCTCGTCCTGCTCTTCATCGTCATCCCGATCGTCGAGATCTACGTGATCATCCAGGTCGGGCAGGCGATCGGCCCCTGGTGGACGATCGCGCTCCTTATCGCGGACTCGATCATCGGGGCGATGCTCATGCGTTCCCAGGGGCGCACGGCCTGGCGGCGCTTCAACGAGGCGATCGCGGCCGGACGCATACCCGCTCGTGAGGTGGTCGACGGCGCGCTCGTGATCTTCGGCGGGGCGCTGCTGCTCACGCCCGGCTTCGTCACGGACATCTTCGGCGCGGCCTTCCTGCTGCCGCCGACGCGCGCAGCCATCCGCACGCTGCTCGTGCGGCGCTTCGCCGGGCGGCTGATCGTCGCCGTGCCCGGCGGCGGGCGCCGGCGCCCGCCGGGCGGTCCGGGCGCCGACGTCGACAGCACCGCGACCGAGGTCGATCCCCGCTCCCTGACGTGACGGTCGCGCCCCAGCAGGACGCGCCGCGGCCCGCGCAGGGCAACGGCTTCAGCGACGCGGTCACCGTGGCCTTCGGCGACGGCGCCGCCGAGGTCTACGGAGTGGCGCGCCTCGGCCTCGCCGAGGGCGGCGCCAGCGGCCTGGCCATCCTCTTTCGCCGCGGCGAGCCCGTGGCCGTCAGCGCCGAGGGCGGCGTCGCGCTGCCCTCGCCCCCGTCGTCGTGGGACGAGGTCGGCGCCGCGGGGCTGGACCTGACGACGGTCGAGCCGCTGCGGGCCTGGCGCCTGCAGTTCGCCGGCGACGACGCCGCCTTCGACCTCGAGCTCGAGGCCACCGGCGCGGTGGCCGAGCTCGACCCCGGCCACGACGTGGCGCGGGCCGGCGGCATGGCCGGCTACGAGCAGCCGGTGCGCGCGCGCGGGAGCGCGACCGTCGGCGGCGAGCAGATCGCGGTCGACGGCCTCGGCCAGCGGGGGCGCTCCTGGGGCGCGCCCGACTGGGATCGCATCGAGCTCGCACGCACGGTCTCGGCGTGGCTCGGCGACGACCTGTCGCTCTCGCTCACCGCGATCCGTCCGGCCGGCAAGCGCGACCACGCCGTCGAGGCGGTGGCCGCCTCCATCCTCGAGCACGGCGAGGACGGCGAGCCGCGCGCGATCGACGTCCTCGATCCGCGTCTGTCGACGGCCTATGACAGCGAGGGTCGCCAGCTGCGCGCGGGCCTCGAGCTCTGGGTCGACGAGGACGGCTGGCCGCGCCGCGCCGCAGGCGAGATCGCATGCGGGACGTCGCTGGACCTCGGCCGCCTGCGCCTGGACTGCGCCTTCTTCCGCTGGCGGATGGAGGGTCGCGAGGGCTTCGGGCGCTACGACGTGCTGCGCCGGGCGTAGTCGCCCGCACGCGGCCGCCCGGCGGTGCCGCTGTCCCTCAGTTGTCGGAGCCCAGCCGGTCCCAGAGGTAGAGCTCGAGGCACTCGCTCGCGAGCTCGCACGAGCGCTCGCGCGAGAGGAAGGGCAGCACGGTGTCGAGGGCCTGCTCCTCGGCCACGCCCGCGTCGAAGGCCTCCTCCCCGCGGAAGCCGGCCGCGATCTTCAGCGCCTCGCGACGGTTCTCACCCAGCGAGGAGAAGACGTTGACCAGGAACTCGCGGTTGGCGATCGGGTGGCCCACCTCCAGCGACGCGTGCCACGCGGCGAGCATCGACAGGTCGTGCTCGTCGAGATCGGCCACCGCCTTTGCGTAGTGGGCTTCGAGCTCGGACTCGGGGATCTCGTCGACCCATGCGCGCACGAGCTCGCCGAGCAGCTGTCGGCGAGCCTCGCGACCCACGGACTCCGCGATCACGCGGATCGCGTCCTGCGGTTCGATGAAGCAGAGCGGCATCTACTGCTCCCTGGCGCTCGAGGACATCACTCGAACGGGCACGGTAGGCGCCCCATCGGACGGCAAAGTCCGCTTGGCAGGCGGATTCCCGCAAGATGGTTGGTTCTGCGGCCGCCGTGCTCGCATGTGCGCGGGCCGTGGATGCCGGGCGCCGCACGCCGATGGGGAGGCAGCCTGGTTGCCCGGGTGGGTGGGAACGGCATTCCGGGTGGCGATCCGGCGCCGCGGAACGCGTACAGGCGAGTGCGACGGTCGTGGAACCAGCCATCGGCTTGCGACGACGGCCCGCCCGGGGGCCGCCGCCGCGCGCGGCTCAGCGCTGCTCGGAGCGACCCTCGCGGCGCTCGCGCAGGATCGCCGCGATCCGGGCGCGATCAGCCATGCCGCGGGGGCGGATCGGGCCGGTGAGGAGGACCTTCTGCTCGACCAGCTCGCGCATCTCGGACTTTCGCATCTCGTGGCTCCTTCTCGGGGTCGTTACCGGGAGAGGACGCGCGCGAGACGCGATTCGTTCAGTGAGCTAGGTCACGGACCCTCGAAGCCGAACTCGCCGGCCGCGGAGCTGCCGGAGTGCGACGTGGCGGCCGACGCGGCGACGGCGCGCGGCTGAGCCGCGGCGACCGGCCGGCTGCCGGCCGTGGTCGTGGTCGTCGCGGCGGCGCTGGCCGTGCGCGGCGCCGGCTGCGAACTTCGCTGCGACGACGCGCTGCTCGCGCGCGCCCGCGTGCGCCCATGCGAGGGTGCCGGCGGCCTGCTGCTCGCGTGCGATCGGGCCTTCGGGCGCGCGTGCGAACGCGACACCGTCTTGAGCGCCGGCAGCGCGCCGGCGCCGACGGCGCCGCGCAGGATCGCGGCCGGGCGGTCGGGCGACGGCGGGCTGACGACGCCCTCGACCGCGAAGCCGCCGCCCGCCACGGCGGCGGCCGACGCCGCCGCGGCGGCCATCTTCCCCGCCGTGACCGTGTCGAACACCGCCTGCGCCCGCAGGAACGAGTTCGCCGCGCGCTCGTGCAGATGCAGCGAGACCGTCTCGTAGACGCGCACGAAGAAGCTGCCGGTGTGCTCGACGCCGCCGTTGGCCACGGCAAGCGCCGTCGCCGGGAAGACGACCGTGAGCGGCTGCGAGGCATCGTGCAGGCCGCGCACCGTGGCCCGGCAGGACAGGCACTGGCGCAGATGCGCGCGCAGCGCGACGGTCTGCGCGGCGTCCGCCTCGCCGTCGACGAAGGCCGAGAGCACCGGCGCCAGGCGCTCGCACTCCTGCCCGGACTCGATCCCCGCATAGCGCTCAAGGAAGCTCTTGCGCCCCTCGGCGAGGCAACGGTTGACCTTCGTGTAGGTCCACCCGGTCACCTCGCAGATCTGCTCGTAGGAATGGCCGAGCGCCTTGAGCCACAGCGCCCGGACCTCCTGGGGCTTGAGCCCGTGCAGCGCCTCCGCCGAACGGGCCACGCGATCGGCGGCGAGCACCCGCTCCTCCGGCGAGGCCGACGTGCGCGACTCGAGCGCGTCGAGGTCGACCTCGGCGAAGCCGACGATCCGCCGGCGCGAGCGGTTGATGGCCATGGCCTCGTGCTTGACCACCGTGTGCAGCCAGCCCGCAGCCCGCTCGGGGTCCAGACGCGCGGCGTGGCGCATGAGGATCTCGAGGCCGCGCTGGTAGGCGTCGTGGGCGTCGTCGGCGCACATCGAGTAGCGCCGCGCGACGCGCAGCAGCGAGTCCGCGTGCGCGCCGAGCAGCTCGAGGACGAGCGCCTCTCCGCGCTCGCGATCCACGTCTCCCGCCCGCTCGGGCGGATCGACCTCCGCCGCTTCGGGGCCGCTGGACGCCATGCAGTCGTCTTTAGCGCCTATAGGGACGGCTTCGTCCCCCCGCCCAATTCCGAACCACGCAAATTGCGCGGATTTTCGCGTCAGGCCTCGTGCTTGCCTTCTACATGTACTCGACCGGTGCCACGTCTATGGCGAGAAGGGCACCGAGGGCCGCCCGCGCCGTGCTGGGGCTCGACATCCGCGCCAGGACGACCGGTCGGGCCGGACGTCAGCTGTCGTCTCAGCCAGCGCCCGACGCCTTCGGGGTCGGAGCGACGACCCGATCCCCTTGTCTTCTACATGGGTTGTCGCGCGGATCGCCGCCAGGGCCACGTGACCTGCGCCACGCACAATGGCCGTCCAACTGGCCTTGACACAGCTGAAGAGAACGCGCCGCCTCACCCGGCATTTCAGTCCTTGTTTGGACGACCGTCTGAGGGCGTTGGGCGCGCGGAGCATCGGGCGTAAGCTGGGCAGGCCCCCATCAAGAGGTTCGGGTCAAACGTGTCTGCTCCCGGGGTCGGAATGCAATTGGGGAGTTACCGGATCGAGGCGGTCCTCGGTCGTGGCGGCATGGGTGTGGTGTATCGCGCCGAGGACCTGCGTCTGGGGCGCAAGGTGGCGCTGAAGCTGCTGGCCTCTCATCCGACCGAGGATGCGCGCTTTCGGTCGCGGTTCCTGGCGGAGTCGCGGCTGGCTGCATCGATCGACCACGCGGGCATCGTGCCGATCTACGAGGCCGGCGAGAGCGACGGCCACCTGTACATCGCAATGCGCTACGTCGAGGGCACCGACCTCAGTTCCCTGCTGCATCGCGAGGGTCCGCTGGCGCCTGACCGCGCGATCGATCTTGTCAGGCAGCTGGCCGACGCGCTCGACGCCGCTCATGCGCGGGGTCTTGTGCACCGCGACGTCAAACCGAGTAACGCGCTGATCGCGCTTGAGGGCGCTGCCGAGCACGTCTACCTCGCCGACTTCGGGCTGACGAAGCACCTCGCGACAACCACCGGGATCACCGCGAGCGACCAGCTCGTCGGCACGATCGACTACCTCGCCCCCGAGCGCATCGCCGGCGAGCACGCCGACGGCCGCGCCGACCTGTACTCGCTGGGGTGCGTCCTCTTTGAATGCGTGACCGGCGAGGTCCCGTTCCTGCGCGACTCGGAGGTCGCGGCCATCTACGCGCACCTCGAGGACGAGCCGCCGCACTGCAGCGAACGCCGCCCCGGCGTCCCGCGCGCCCTCGACGCCGTAGTCGAGCGCGCCTTGGCGAAGGACCCGGAGCGCCGATGGCAGACCGGCGCCGAACTGGCCGCGGCCGCACAGGCCGCGCTAGCTGGTACCCGCGGGGCCAAGACTCGCCAGAGACGCCTACGTCAGACCCCACGACCCGCCCTGGTCGCGCTGGCATTGACCGTGGTCATCGCCGCCACAGCGGGAGCGTTGGTCCTGACGCGCTCAACCGGCACAGCGACCCCGGCGGCGATAGATACCAACGCCGTGGCGGTCATCG
The DNA here is from genome assembly GCA_963807305.1 of uncultured Actinomycetes bacterium. GTDB lineage: Bacteria > Actinomycetota > Thermoleophilia > Solirubrobacterales > Solirubrobacteraceae > JAOPZW01. The sequence continues at coordinate 499,485 of CAWEBN010000005.1, read as the reverse complement.
ACCCTGGCCGAGGGTCGCTCACCGCCCAAGTGCTCGTCGGCGCCTCGCCGGCACAGATAGCCGCCGGCGCGGGCGCGGTGTGGGTCACCAACGGCGCCGAGGGCACGGTCTCACGGATCGATCCGACGACCCACACTGTGCGTCAAACGATCACAGTCGGCAGCGGGCCGGGCGCGATCGCCGTCGGCGGCGGCGGCGTGTGGGTCGTCAACAGCCTGAGCGGGACCCTGTCGTGGATCAACCCCACCACCAACCGCCCGGTCAAGACGATCACCCTGGGCGACGGGCCGACCGGCGTCTGTGCCGGCGGCGGGGCGATCTGGGTGGCCAATTCGGACGATCGCACGATCTGGCGGATGGACCCGACCAACGGTCGGCGGATCAAGAGCATCTCGCTCGACATCGCACCGACCCAGTTGGCATGCGGGGGCGGCGACGTATGGGCGAGCAGCGAGTCCTCCGGCAAGACCACGGAGATCGACGCACGAACCGGCGAAGTCGTACAAGACATCAGCGTCGGCAACGGCGCCAGCGGCATCGCCTACGGTGCCGGGGCGGTGTGGGTGACCAACACGCTTGACGGCACCATTTCGCGCATCGATCCGCGCCGCGGCGTCGCCACGACATTCCCGATCGGGCCGGGCGACGGCCCGGCAGGCGTTACCGCAGATGCTCATAACGTGTGGGTGAGCAACGAGTTCGGCGGCACGGTGGTACGCATCGACCCGCAGCGCGGCACCGTCCTCAAGCGGTTCACGGTCGGCAACCGCCCGCAGGGCCTTGCGCTCGTCAAGGGGGCGCTCTGGGTCGGCGTTGCCGCGTCCGGCGCGCACCATCGTGGCGGCACGCTGCGAACTCTCACCGATCTGCACTTCAACACAGCCAGCTTCGACCCCGCGCTCTCCGACGGCCCCGTTACCTATCAGCTCTTCAGCATCGCCAACGACGGCCTGGTCGCCTTCAGACGCGGCGGCGCCAGCCCGGGATGGACACTGGTGCCCGACCTCGCCGTATCCCTGCCTGCCCCGACCGACGGGGGTCGCACCTACCGATTCCGCCTTCGGTCGGGCATCCGCTACTCGACGGGAGCCCTTGTGCGCCCGGCGGACATCCGCCGCGAACTCGAACGCTCGTTTCACGGGGGCTCGACCTCCCTCGGCTCCGCCAATTTCACCGCCATCGCCGGCGCCCCGGCCTGCGTCAGCCGCCCAGCAGCATGCGACCTCTCGCGCGGGATCGTGATCGACGACGCTGCCGACACGATTACCTTCCACCTCACCGTCCCCGACCCCGACTTCCTTGACAAGCTCGCGCTGCCCTCGGCCGTGGCCGTGCCCGCCACAGCCGCGGCCGTCCCGCAGCATCGCGCGCTCCCGGCAACAGGCCCATATGTAATCGCTGAGCTGCGGCCAGACCGGTTCATCCGGCTCGTGCGCAACCCGCACTTCCACGTGTGGTCAAGCGCGGCGAAACCCGACGGCTACCCCGACGAGATCACCGTCGGCGTCGGGATCAACCAGAGCGCAGCGGTACGCGCCGTAGAGCGTGGAACGGCGGACTACGTGTTCCTGGCGGGACGGATCGACCCGGCCAAAGAACGCAACGAGCTCTACACACGCTTCGCGGGTCAGATCCACAGCAACCCGCTGCCCGGACTCGTCGCGTTCTTCCTCAACACTCGGACCGCACCGTTCGACAACATCGACGCGCGGAAGGCAGTCAACTACGCGGTGGACCGCCGCGCCGCGGCCGCCGTCACGTCTGGCGCCGGCGCGGCAGCCCCGACCTGTCAGATCCTGCCGCCGAACTTCCCTGGGTACCGCCGTTACTGTCCGTATACCGCCGACCCCGGCCCGGGTCGGGCCTGGAGAGCCCCGGACCTGGAGCGGGCCCGGCGCCTGATCGCCCGCTCGAACACACGCGGCATGCACGTAAAGGTGTGGGCTCCCACTGCCGGGCTTGACAACGAGGCGGGCTTCCTCGTGCCCTTGCTCGACAAGCTTGGCTATCGCGCGTCGCTGAGACTGATCCCAGATGCCAAGTACTTCACGTATATCGCGGACTCCCGCCGTCGCGCACAAGTGGGAGCGTTCTTTCTCGGAGCGGACTACCCGGCTGCCCGCGACTTGCTGCAGGGCTTCTTCAGCTGCCACGCGTTCACTCCGGATGATCCAAACAACAGCAACTGGTCGGAGTTCTGCGACACGCGCACCGATCGACTAATGGATCGGGCACAGCGCCTACAGGCGACGGACGCGAGCGCCGCGAACCAGCTATGGGCGCGCGCCGATCAAAGTCTCGTCAACCAGGCCACGGTTCTGCCGCTCGACAATCCGACGCAGCTCGACGTCGTTTCACGCCGCGTCGGCGACTACCAGTACAGCCCGCAGTACGGGGTCCTGCTCGACCAGCTCTGGCTGCACTGAGTCCGCCGACGTGTCCGCCGGTCACGTGCCGGCTGACGTAGGCACTCATGAGTACGAGTGCCCAAACGGCCTCAGAAGTGCCGCCCGAAGGCATGCAGGCCGTCGTGCCCATGATTCGTACACGAGATCGGGCCCATGCCGCGGCGCTGTATGCGTGGACCAGCCCGCCGTGACCAGGCAACCGCGCTTCCGCGGGTCACCCCGAGGCGGTGGCGTTCGTCTTGAGGCGGTTCGGCAACTACCATGACAGCCACCAGGGAGGCGTCCTCTACACGAGCTGTAGGTGCGCTGACTGCCGCGTCCTCAGCCCACCGACCAGGGTCGCGCACGCTGTCCACGGCAGCCGCGGGATCGTCGTTGCCGAGGGCCCGGTCGCCCGCCTCGACCAGCCGCTCGAAGCGCCGCAGGTCCACCCGCTCGGGCGCCACCGCCAGCGCATACCCCGGCGGGCGCGTGACCAGCAGCTCCCCCGCCGGGCCCAGGCGGCGCCGCTGCGAGATGCGCACGCGCAACGCCGCCGAGCCGGCGTCAGGCGGCTCCTCGTCCCACAGCTCGTCGATGGGCCGATCGCTCGAGATCGCCTCGCCGACACGCAGCAGCAGGATCGCGAGCAGGGCCCGTTGCCGGGCTCCGGCCAGGCGGACGAGCTGCCCCGCGTCCACCACCCCGAGCGGTCCCAGGATCCGGAAGTCCGTCGTGGCCACCTGCCGCCGACCGGAACGCACGACGTTACGCACGCGTTACGGGCACGGAACGCCCGGCGCGCAGAGTGCTCCTCAGACGCCGCCGCCGGTGGCCCGAGAACCAAAGAGGAGCCATGCTCACGTCCCCGCAGTTCACGCGCTCGGCCGTCATCGCCGCGACCGTGCTCTCGCTCGCGGCGACCCCCGCCGTCGCCCGCCAAGCCGACATGCCGGTACGCCCCAACGCCACCGTCGTCGTCCACAGCCGACAGTGGTCCCCGCCGCGCACCGACGGCCTCGGCGTCCGTCCCGCCGCCCAGCCCGCCGCCTCCCCCGCCGTGGCGCTCACACAGCCGCCGCACGCCTCCAACGGCGTCGACTGGCTGCTGATCACCATCGGCTCGTCCACCCTCATCGCCCTGCTGCTGGCCATGGCAGTCGCTCGCCGCAAGCACGACTGGGCGCACCCCTTCGGCGCCCGTCAGGTCTGAGCGCGCGGCGCGATGTCTCCAGGCGACCGAACCTGGCGCCGCGCCTGATACAGAGCTCGGACGCGTAGAGGATGTCGGCACTTCGGTGCCGACATCCCTCGGCACAAGCACCGCATGTGTCGCGCTACAACCCGCGGGCGCGCCGTTCTTGGAGCTCCAGCGATCCTTACCCGTGGTGCCGCACACGCGCTTGCGGATCGCCATGGCCAGCAGCCGACACCAAGCCTCAACTGCGGCGTCCGCTCCCAGCACAGCCGCGCTCGTGAGCGCTGGCAATCACGCGCCTCCTGACCTGTGGCGAGCGAGAGCGACCGGCTCGCCGGACACGCGTGCGCGGGACGAGCTGCAGGCGTCCGCCGGCGACGACCTTATCGGCTTGCTCATCGAATAGCCGGAGCCCGTTCCCCGCCGGGTGGCCCGTCGTGGGGAGACCGTGCTACTCGCCGAGCGCGCGCCACCGTCGCGGTGGGCCGACGATGGCCTCTTGCCACGCGGGGTAGTCCGGTGCAAGAAGCTGCACCGCAACCGCGGACTCGCCGCCATCACGGCCACATGACGCCCCGCGGCGGTTCCACCGAACCGGCCGACCCTCGGTCCAACACCGACCGTGCCCCAGATCACCGGCTGGCACCCACCCGACACCAGACCGTCCAACACCCCGGCCGTCACGATCGGCAGCCCCGAACCGTTATCGACCCACGCTCCTAGACCGGGATCTCCGCGCTGAGCGTCGTGCCGGCGCCAGCGGGGCTCGCGAGCTCGAGCCTGCCGCCGAGGGCTTCGACGCGGTCGGCGAGCCCCTCGAGGCCGGTGCCGCCGGCCGCGTCCGCGCCGCCCACGCCGTCGTCGTGCACCTGCACGACGACCATGCTCCCCGTCTGAGCCACGCGGACGCGCACGCTGCGCGCGTGCGCGTGCTTCGCGACGTTGGTCAGCGCCTCCGCGATCAGGTAGTACGCCGCCGCCTCGATCGGCTGCGCCAGTCGCTCCGACGGCGTCTCGACGATCTCCACGGGAACCGGGGCGCGACTCGCGAGCGCCTCCATGGCGGGACCGAGCCCGCGCTCCGTGAGCACGACGGGGTGCAGGCCGCGCGCCAGTTCTCGAAGCTCCGCGAGCGCCATGGACAGCTCGTCCGCGGCGCCGGTGAGCAGGTCGCGCGCTCCGGCGGGATCCGCTTCGAGCTTGGCGAGGCCGACCCTGAGCGTGATCGAGAGCGTCACCAGGCGCTGTTGGGCCCCGTCGTGCAGGTTGCGCTCGAGCCGTCGCCGCTCGACATCGCCGGCCGCCACGATACGCGCACGCGACGTGGCGAGGTCGGCCAGGCGAGCCTGCAGCTCGGCGTTCAATCGATGCAGCTCGGCCTCGTGAAGCTTGCGCTCAGTGATGTCCTGCGCCGTGCCGAGCATCCGAAGAGGCTCGCCCGACTCGTCGGTCACGACCCGCCCGCGGCCGGAGATCCAGCGCACCGAGCCGTCCGGCAGCGGTACCCGGTGCTCGACGGCGAACGAGGACCCGTCGGCGTACGCCTGCCCCACCGTCCCCGCGATGACAGTTCGATCGTCCGGATGGACCGAGGCAAGGTACGACTCATAGTCGATCTCCCCCGACCCAGGCTCGCGCCCCCACAGGCGATACATCTCGTCCGACCAGATGACCCGGTTCGCGGGCACGTCCCACTCCCAGCTGCCGATGTGCGCGAGCGCCTGAGCCTCCGCGAGCCGCGCCTCCTGAAGCCTGCGCTCGCTGATGTCGCTGTAGATGACCATCTGGCCGACCACACGGCCGGATGCGTCGCGGACCGGCGCGGCCGCGACGGCCACGTCGATGAGCGTCCCGTCCTTGCGCCGGCGCACGGTCTCGAAGTCGCTCAGGATCTGCCCCCCACCAAGCCTGGCGACCAGGTCCTCGTGCTCGCCGCGCTTGAAGTCCGGCACCATCGGGACATCCGGTGTCCCGAGCATCTCGTCTTGCGTCCAGCCGAAGATCCGCTCGGCCGCAGGGTTCCAGGCGATGATGCGAGTCCGTGGGTCGACCTCGACGATCGCCAGCGGCGAAGACTCGATCACGGCCTGCAGCCGCTCCTCCGACCTCCGGAGGGCATCGAGCCCAGGCTCGCCCATGGCGCGAGTGTACGCCCGCATCTCGCCTGGATCGAGCCGCGCGGAGTAGCCGGCGCCTGCGTGTCGCACCAAAGACCATGCGCAGCACCGGCGCGTCTCCGAGTCGATACGCCGGCCCTTCCGCTTCACCCGCTGCCACAAAAACGGCCACGACTCCCGCTCTCGAAGGGATGCGCGCCCCCAACCGCTCCCGCACGCTTGCGCAACGGACGAGCTTCGATCGTCTGTAAGCGCGGTGCCCGGGCTCTCGCTTGGCCCAGGCCGAGCGGATGCCGGCGCCTCGTCGGTCAGGGCACCCGGTGTTCGTCCAGCGCGAGCGTCAGCACCGGCTCGACGAAGACGCCCGCTCCGACGCAGAAGCGGCAGTGCGTGCCGCAAACCCGAAGGCGCGCACGTAGCAACCACGGATGCCCGCCCGATCTCAGCGAGCGAGAGTGAACCCAGCAAGCCGGACCGCCACTTGGGAGCCCGCCGAGAGACGAGCCCCGGGATTGCGTTAGCCGACCAGGCAACCTCTGAGCCTGGGACCCGGAAACATTCACGCGGTCTGAGCGGCAGATCTGGAGCGGGCCCGTGGGCCCGCTCCTCTGCTGCGCCGCGGTGGAGCACCTCTCCGGCAGGCTGCTCGGATGGCTCACCTGAGCGTCGTGGGATCCTGACCTTGTTAGGCGACCGGATCTGCGGGCACCCCGGGACAGTTCGCTTGAGATCCTGGATCGTTGGGGGGGTCGATCACCGACTGCCCAGGCCCGGACGGGCCCCGCGTCATGCTCTGCAGCCAGAGCTCGGGCGACTCGCCCTGCTGATGGTATGCGGCGCGGTTTGCACCGTGTTTTGTGAGTTGACCATTACGCGCGCTGCGGGCCAGGGCAGTGAGCGCCCCGCAGCCGCCAACTCGCGGGCTGCGGGCCCACGGAATCGGGGCCGCGCTTATCCGCGCGCGGGCGCCGGGCCGGACGCAGGCGCGCGTGCTCGCACTCCGGCTCCGAGCGAGTAGCTCAAGTGTCCGCCGAGCCAGCCGCCGAGGCCGAGCGCGGCGGATCCGCCGAGCGCCAGCAGCCGGCCGCGTCCGCGGGCGCCGCGCATGCGCGAGATGCAGGAGCCGAGCATGAGAGCCGTCGCGGTCGCATTCGTCGCGGCATGCACCAGCCCGACGCGACGCACCGCGGCATTGCGTTGCTCAGCGTCGGCCCAATCGGACCAGCCGGTGGCGACTGTCGCGGCCGCGGCCAACAGCCCGACGGCCAACAGGCGATCCGCCGCCGGTCGGCTTGCTCTCCCGCCAGTCCAATCGAGGAGCACCGCGCTCGTCCACATGCCGATCGGCACGTCGGTCAGCACCGGATGGACGGCGTGACCAAGCCACCTGCCGCTCAATGCGTCCTTCGGCGGCCCGTCGGGGATCAGTTCACGGATCTCTCGACCCAGCGCGCTCGCCGCACCGTCGAGCACCTCGACCGACTCCAGGCGCTCAACGAGGACCGTGAGCCCCTCGATCATGGCGGCATGCTACCCGTCACGCGCATTCCCACACCGAAGACCGTGAGAGGCGCGAGCTTTCGCGCGCTGGGTCGTTTCGCCCGGTGATCCGAGCGTGCGCTGCTTGAGGGCCGACAGGCTCGGAGTTCGTCCCGTGCAGCCGTCTAGCGGGTGTCGACGCAGACGACCGCTTCCAGGGGCGCTGTCAGCAAGCGTCGCTGAGGCGAAGTTCTTCAATGAGGCAGGAGCGCACGTCGCTTCCGTCGCCCACGATGACCAGCGCCCGCTAGGCGTCGGTACGGGCGGCAATCGCGGCATCGCGCTCGGGCATGAGACCGAGTCGATTGGCCGATTCGCGACGACCGGCCTCGGCAGCCACCACGGTGGCCGACCCACGATCCCCGACGCACTTGATCAGGTGTGTGGCCTATGCAGTGATGACGTTATGCACCTCAGAGATCATCGGCTCGCCCGGGTCGACTCCGGCCGCTGAGAGGATCGGCAGCAGTGTCGCGCCGAACGCTTCGAACGTCTCCTTCGACTCCCAGATGTCGAAGACGTGGACCCCGCCCGGGCTCTCCATGGCGACGTGGTAAAGGCGACCGGCAGGAGCGCCGGCGCCTGCGTTTTCGAGGTCCTTCAGTGTCGAGTCGTACTTGTCGACCGGGAAGGATTCGGGACTGAAGTAGATACCGATGGCCATCGGGAGCTCGCTTTCGTCAAGGCAGGACGGCGCGAGCCTATCCGCCGCCCGCTCGACTCCGCAACGCCCGAACCTCCAGCCGTCCGCCCTGCCATCCCAACGGTCGCCTGGGCGAGCGCGTTGCGCCACGAGCGGCGTGTGGCCACGCCGCCGATCCGCGCGTCGCGGATGACCTCCTCGTACTCGCGAACGCGGTCCCAGTTACGGAAGTCCTCGAAGAAGCGCCCTGACCCCGACTCGGCGCCGCCCGCGATCGCGCGCTCGCTCGGCGCGGCCAGGTTGTCCTCGACGCCCTCGGACAACCGGGCCACCTGCACGTCGTCGAGCAGCCCGCGCACCACGCAGGCCCCGTCGTGGCGGAAGTCCGCGCCCACAGCGGCGAGATCGCCGGCCACCGCGCTACCTCCTCGGCGCCTTGAGGGTGACCTTCGTGGTCACAACACGGACGCCGACCGTGGCCACCGCGGAGAAGCTCCTGGCGCACGGCGCGGTCGTCGACGCCGGCCGGCTCGGGTCCGCGCCGAAGGTCAGGTCGCCCGCCGACGCCGGCAGCGCTGCGAGCGCGACGAGGCCCAGGGCAAGCAGATGTGGGGGCGCGGGCGCATCCGGGCAGCGCGCACTGTGCACGCGCGGCGCGCCTGCGTCAACGCCGCGGCGCGCGACCAGACTCATGTTCGGGGCGACCCACGTTGCTACGTTGGTCCGCCCGAGCCATGACCGAGACCACCACCCGCCCCAAGCGCCGCACCCTTCACGCCACCGTCGTCAGCGTCGAGCATCTGACGCCGCGGATGGTCCGCGTGGTCGTCGGCGGCGACGACCTCGACGGCTTCGGCGCCGGCCACTTCACCGACCACTACGTCAAGGTCCAGCTGCCGCCGGCGGGCGCGGACTACGCGGCGCCGTTCGACGCGGAGGCGATCAAGGAGCGGCTGCCGCGCGAGCAGTGGCCGCGCGTGCGCAGCTACACCGTGCGCGCATGGGACGCCGAGCGCGTGCTCCTCACGCTCGACTTCGTCGTGCACGGCGACCATGGGGTCGCCGGCCCGTGGGCCGCGGCAGCCCAGCCGGGCGACGTCCTGCAGCTCACCGGGCCCGGCGGCGCCTACACCCCCGACCCGGACGCGGCGTGGCATCTCATGGTCGGCGACCTCGCGGTGCTGCCCGCCATCGCCGCCTCGCTCCAGCGGGTCGCTGCCGGCGTGCCGGTCGAGGTCGTGGTGGAGCTCGACGACGATGCCGACCGCCAGCCGCTGACCAGCCCCGGCCGCCTGCGCGTGACGTGGTTGCGCAGCGACGGCAGCGGCCGCGTGCTGCTCGACGCGGTCCGCGCGCTCGAGTTCCCCGAGGGGCCGGTCCACGCCTTCGTCCACGGCGAGGCGAGCGCGGTCCGCGCCGTGCGCAAGCACCTCGTCGTGGACCGCGGCGTCCCGCTCGAGGCGCTCTCGGCCTCCGGCTACTGGAAGCGCACGCGCACCGACGAGGAATGGCGCGCCGACAAGGCGGAGTGGAACCGCCTTGCCGAGCAGGACGTGGCCGGCTGACACACGGCGCAGGGCCGCGGCGGCCGCCGCGTATGCTGCCCCGCGTGGCCAGGGACGAGCATCCGCAGGCGTCGATCGACTGGGCCTCGGCCGAGGTCAGCGGCGGTGAGCTCACCGTCGCCCTCGAGGGCGACGCGAACGCCGACTGGGCTGCGCGGGCGCAGGCGGTGGTCGAGCGCCTCGAGCGCCCCAGCAGCGGCTGGGGCGCGACGAAGGTGACGAAGGCGAGGATCGCCGTCAAGGACGTGACCGCCGGCGCCGAGGAGGACCTGCGCCTGCTGCTCGACGGCGCCGTCCAGCAGGCCAACGCCGATTTCGCGCCCGAGGACGAGGACGGCGACGGTGGACCCTCGGAGGCCGACGCGGCGATGACCGAGGCCTTCCGCGCCTTCGCCGGCGACGACTAGCGGCCCGCCGCGCTGAGCGGTCACCCGCCGGGTGCGACGTCGCCGCCGGCGCGCGCTCAGGCGTCCGCCACGCGCCCGAGCAGCGCCAGCGCCCGGCGCAGCTGCTCGCGCTCGCCGGCGCCGAGCTCACGGTCCAGGGTCTGCGTGAGCCAGTCCTCGCGCCGCGCGCGCGTGGCGTTCAACGTCTCGAGCCCAACTGCGGTCAGCTCGACGAAGGACCGGCGGCCGTCGTCGGGGTCCGGGCGGCGCGAGACGAGGCGGGCGTCCTCGAGGTCGCGGACTGTCTGCGCCATCGACTGCGGGCGCATCCGCTCGGCCGCGGCGAGATCGCTCACGCTCGCGGGCCCCTCTCGGTCCAGGCGGCCCAGGACGGCGAGCTGCGGGATCGGCGGGCCCGGCTCGACCCGCAGGCGCCGTATGAGCCGGCCCAGCGTCTCGCGCAGCTCGTGCGCGAGCTGCGCCGTCGTTGCCTGGGTGCCCTGCATGCGTGCCAGTCTAGCTCCAGTCTTCAGGCAAACTGTACAGGTAGCCTGTATATTGCGTCCGAGTGCCCTCGATCCATCCCGATCGCTACAAGTGGGTGGCGCTCTCGAACGCGACGCTGGCGGTGCTGCTGGCGACGCTGGACGCCTCGATCACGATCATCGCGATGCCCGACATCTTCCGGGGCATCCACCTCGATCCGCTGGTCCCGGCCAACTCCTTCTACCTGCTGTGGATGATCCTCGGCTACCTCGTCGTGACGAGCGTGCTGATCGTCAGCCTCGGCCGGCTGGGCGACATGGTCGGCCGGGTGAAGATCTACAACCTCGGCTTCGTCATCTACACCGTCGCATCGCTGCTGCTGGCGATCGACTGGATGCAGGGCCGCTCCGGCGCCACCTTCCTGATCGTCTTCCGCATCGTGCAGGGCATCGGCGGCGCGTGCCTGCTGGCCAACGCGGCGGCGATCATCACGGACGCCTTCCCCGCGCGCCAGCGCGGCATGGCCCTGGGCATCAACAACATCGTCGGCGTCAGCGGCATGTTCATCGGCCTGGTCCTCGGCGGCATCCTCGCCCCCATCGACTGGCGCCTGGTCTTCCTCATCTCCGTGCCCGTCGGGCTCTTCGGCACGGTCTGGGCCTACGTCGCCCTGCGCGAGCTGAGCACCCCGCGCCGCGCGCGCGTGGACTGGGCCGGCAACCTCACCTTCGCCGTCGGGCTCGTCCTCATCATGGTCGCGGTCACCTACGGCATCCGGCCGGCCGGCGGCCATCCGATCGGCTGGGGCAGCCCGCGCGTCCTGGCCCTGCTCGCCGGGGCGGTGGTCAGCCTCGTCGCCTTCGTCATCGTCGAGCGCAGCGTGGCCGACCCGATGTTCCGCCTGCCGCTGTTCCGCATCCGCGCCTTCACCTTCGGCACGCTCTCGACCTTCCTGTCGGCCGTGGCCCGCGGCGGCCTGATGTTCATGCTCATCATCTGGCTGCAGGGCATCTGGCTGCCCCAGCACGGCTACGACTTCACCGAGACGCCGCTGTGGGCCGGCATCTACATGCTGCCCCTGACCATCGGGATGCTGTGCGCGGGGCCGACCTCGGGCTACCTGTCCGACCGCTTCGGCGCGCGCCCGTTCGCGACGAGCGGCATGGTCCTGACCGCGGTCGGCTTCGCGCTGCTGATGCTGTTGCCGACCGACTTCTCCTATCCGGTCTTCGGCGCCATCCTGCTGCTGATCGGCGCGGCGATGGGCCTGTTCGCCTCGCCCAACCGCGCCGCCGTGATGAACAGCCTGCCGAAGGGCGACCGGGGCGCCGGCGGGGCGATGAACCAGACCTTCCAGAACTCCGCCCAGGTGCTGTCGATCGGGATCTTCTTCACGCTCATGATCATCGGGCTGTCCTCGACGCTGCCCGAGACGATGAGCGCCGGCCTGCAGGCGCACGGCGTCGACCCCACGACCGCCCATCACGTGGCCACGCTGCCGCCGGTGTCGATCCTGTTCGCCGCCTTCCTGGGCTACAACCCCGTCCAGCACCTGCTGGGGCCGCACGTGCTGGCCGGGCTCTCGGCGCACGACCAGGCGGCGGTCACCGGGAGCTCGTTCTTCCCCAACCTCATCTCCGGCCCCTTCCAGGACGGGCTCCACGCCGCCTTCCTGTTCGCGATCGTCGCGTGCCTCATCGCGGCCGGCGCCTCGCTGCTGCGCGGCGGGCGCATGGTCCACGACGAGCTGCCCGAGCCCTCCCCCGCACCGACTCCCCGCCGTCTGCGCACGGCCGACCTCGAGGAGCAACATGCACGTTGAGTGGTACGGACAGTCCGCCTTCCGCCTCACCGACGACGCGGTCACGGTCTTCATCGACCCCTTCGACGACCTCACGGCGCTGGCCGAGCGCGGCGTGCGCTGGGAGTACCCGGCCATCGAGGGCGTCGAGGCCGACCTCCTCCTCGTCACGCACGAGCACCTCGACCACAACGGTGTCGGGCCGATCGGCGGTGAGCCGGTCACACTGCGCTCCACCGCGGGGCGCCTGGAGTCGCCGGTCGGCGAGGTCGTCGCCGTCGCCTCCGAGCACGACGCCGCCGCCGGCACCGAGCGCGGCCCCAACACGCTCTTCGCCTTCACCCTCGGCGGCCGGCGCGTCGCCCACCTCGGCGATCTGGGCCAGAGCGAGCTGCGCGAGGAGCAGGCGCAGGCGCTGGGCAGGATCGACCTCCTCTTCGTCCCCGTCGGCGATGGCCCGACCATCGGCGCCGAGCAGGCCACCGCGATCGCCGCTCGGCTCGGAGCCCAGATCATCGTGCCGATGCACTACCGCACCGAGCGCATCGGCTTCCTCGAGCCCGTCGACGCCTTCCTCCAGCGCGCGCAGCGCGTGGAGCGCCTGGAGTCGAGCGCGTTCGATCTCGAGGCGCTCGCAGGCGGCGATCCCGTCGTGGTGGTGCCCGCCGTGCCGTGAGCAATCGCTCAGCGCCGTTGCAGCGGTCCGCCGTCGGACCACCGACGCCGAGGACCCGATTGAACGCCGGCCGTCGCGGGGACCGCCGCTGCAATCCGCCGGACGAAGCTCTGGGGCGCGCGCCCGGCCGTCAGGCGTGACCTGACGGCCGGTGCTGCGCGGCGGGCCTCTGGCGCGCCGAGCGCCGCAGCGAGGAAGGCGGCGCCGGCAGCGGCGCGATGGGCTCCACGTCCAGGGGCGAGGTGTCGACCGACCCGGGCGCGCTCGGGAGCACGGGCGGCCGGTCGGGGGTGAGGTAGCCGGCGACGAGCGCGCCGAGCGCGGCGACCACGGTTGTGACGGTGGCGGCCACCTGCGGCGAGAGCTTCAGCGCGTCGACCAGTTGGAGCAGCAGCGGGATGAAGCCCGCCGCGCCCGCGCCGGTGGTCGACGCGACGACCTTGCGCTTGACGCGCGCGGCCTCGTGCGCGCGGGCCGCGAGGACGACCTGGTGCTGGATCGCCTCCAGGCGCTCGAGGCGCGCCTCGAACTCCTCGTACTCGGCGTCGTCCGCGCCATCGATACCCGGCGTGTCGGGGCCGGCCGGCGCCGCGGGCATGACGGGGTCCTCCGCGGGGATGGGGGCGGCGAGCGCGGCCCACTCGGCCGCGTCCATGTCGCCGCCCACGAGCTCGTCGGCGGCCTGCTCGTCGGGCATGCCGATGTCGGCCGTCCCCGCGTCGGCCAGGAACTCGGGGCTCGGCGGCTCGGGCGGCGGCTCGCTGCCGCCGGGCTCGTCGGGCCCGAGGTCGCGCTCGCCGGCAGCCAGCGCGCTCGCGTCCTCGCCGGCGAGCACCGGCTCGAGCTCTCCGTTGCGGTTCTCGTCGTCTGCGCTCATGTGCTGCTCCCCCTCTGGCCTAGCGGCCGTACGGCGGCCGCGCGTAGCCGCGGATCGCCGACTGCCCGGCCGGGTGGTGGCGGCGGAAGACGCCGTAGCCCTCCCAGAAGCGGCCGGGGTCGTAGTCCTTGTGCGTGTTGCCCTCGATGGTCACGACGGCGCTCTGGCCGACCGCCTCGACGATGCCGACGTGGTTGGCCGCGCCACCCACGGTGAAGAGGACGAGATCGCCCGGGCGCGGCGACGCCGTCCACTGCCAGCCGCCCTTGGCGGCCCTCGCGTTGCCCTCGATCGCCGAGCACAGCTTCAGCCACGGCTCGCTCGGGAAGCCCGCGGCCATCAGGCACGCATTGGCGAAGTTGCCGCACCACGGGCTCCCGGGGGCGGTCCCGGTGGCGCGGTTCCAGCGATCGATGAGCGGGCCGCGATTGGTGGCCGGCGGACTCTCGACCACGCCCAGGTGCTTGCGCGCGTAGGCGAGCGCGGCCTGCGCGCCCTGGCCCGCGTGCTGGCGGCGCAGGCGCCCGAGCCAACCACGGCGGCGGGCGGCGTGCGCGACCTCGTCGGGCGTGCGCCGGCTGGGGCGGCGCAGCTTGCTGCGCAGCTCGGGCGTCACGCCGTGGGCGAGCTCGGTCCCCGAGATGCCCAGCGCGTAGACGGCCTGCCGCGCCGCCCGCCGCGTCATTGGCCCGTACTCGCCGTCGACGTCGACGCGCTTGTCGATGCTCCAGCCGGCGAAGCGCTCGTTGAGCAGCTGCTGGAAGGCCGCGATGTCGCGCCCGCGCATCAGCGGCGACTCGAGGCGGAAGGTCCGCGGCGTGCCGGAGGGGCGCGGGGCCGGGGCCGGGTCGTCGTGGTGGTCGGGCTCGGGACGCGGCGGGCGCGCGCCGCGCAGCCGCGCGTCCCACCGCCGCGCACGGGCCAGGACGTCGTCGCCGTAGCGCTGCGCCGCCGGGCCCGAGCCGTTGTAGGCCACCACCCCGGCGCGCAGGCCCATGCGGCGGATGTTGCCCGCGAGGAACTCGAGGCCGACGCGGATGTTGGGGCCCGGCTGCCAGCAGCCCCCGAGCTGGTCGGCGCGATCCTGCAGCGACGGGCTCGTCAGCTGCATCGGCCCGACGCCCTGGTTGCCGAGCCCCTGGCGGCGGTGACCGAGGTACTGGCGATAGTTGTCCTCGGTGACCGCCAGCAGGCCTCCCGGCGGGCTCTTGACCGGGTTGCGGACCGCGTCGTGGCCGAAGACGTTGCGGAAGCCGGTCTCCTTCTCGAGGACCGCGCAGGCCAGCGCCACGGGCAGGCCCGAGCGCCGGGCCTCGCGCACGACGGCGGTCTCGAAGCGCCCGCCGTTGCCGCGGATCGCGCGCGCGAGCGCGTCGCCGCCGGAGGGCACGGGACCGCCACCGCCACCGCCGTTCCCGGTGCCCTCGTGGGCGAAGTGATGGCGCAGGCGCTGCGCGTACGCCGCGCCGTCGGCCTGGGCGCGCGCGAGCTCCGCGGGCGTGCGCTGCTGCGTGGCCCCCACGACGACGCGGAAGGTGCGCACGTTGCGCGCGGGCTCGATGCCGAGCACGCGGCACACGCGCCCGAAGGCGAGCGCGGTGTGCTCGCCCCACTCGCCGTCCACCTCGATGCGCTGGTGCGATCCCAGGCCCGCCAGGTGGGCGTTCAGACTCGACTGCAGGTCGACCACGTAAGCCCGCAGCCTCCCCACTTCATCGAGCTCCCCCATAGGCGGATTAGAGCCTCGCGCGTGAATTCGGGCCGGCGAACTGCGCGATGTTTGGAGGTTTTGCACCGCCGGACGACCCCAGTGGGACGTCTTTGGGACCGTCGACTAGTCGATCGGCCAGGGCACGAGCGTTCGGTTGAGCGCCTGAAGCGGTGCAGAAACTCCCGAAAGCGGCGCCGCGCCAACAATCTGCCATTATCCGGCGCGCCGCGTACGCCGATCAGGGAGCCCTTGCGTCATGAATGACGAAGTCGCCGTGCCTGCGAAGCTCGACCCGCCGCCGGAGGCCACCGGGTCAGAGGCAGTAACCGCCCGTGCTCGCGAGATCGAGCGCACCCGCCGCGCCGACGCCGCGCGCATCACGGCGCTCGTGCAGTACATGCTCCACCGCGGCGCGGACGGCCGCGACCTCTCCCACCACTAGCCCGCCGCGCTGCACAAAACCTGAACGGCACCGCGCGCCGCGTTGACGCGCGCCTTGTCGCGCGCATAGGTTCGGCGCGTGGCGATCGCCGAGGGGCCATCCGCCGGCCCGCTGACGGCCACGGGCACCGACCCGCGCAACGTCGACGGGCAGGCGATCTGCATCACGGTCTTCAGCACCGTGAAGGGGTGGGGCCGCCTATGGCTGCCGCTCGTGTTCCTCTACGCCCGGCTGGTGCCAAGCGCGCACGGGACGCTCGCGCGGCTGTCATTCATCCACTTCGCGCGGTGGACGCTCGTCAAAGAGCTGCCCGAGCAGCGCCTGCGCCACCCGCACCTCTTCTTCGAGAGCAACTTCAACGGCGGCTGGGAGGAGTACATCGACGCCTTCTCCCACATCCTCACGCGCGGCATGACGCTGTTCTGGGGCAGCTCGTACGGCTTCCCCACGCCGCTGCCCACCGGCCGCTTCAAGAACTACATCAAGCGCCACGAGATCGTGGCCAGCCACTTCTACAGCGCGTACCCCGACGCCACGACCACGATCGTCCTCTCCGCGCTCGAGCTCGACGCGAAGCTGCGCGACTTCCGCAAGCGCACGAAGGGCATGGATCCCGAGGCCTTCGCGGACGCCTGGCGCGCATTCGTCACCGACGTCCAGGGGCACCTGTGAACACCGATCCTGACCGCTCGGGCCAGGCCGGCGCGCTCACCGTCCTCACGCCGATCGCACCCGGCGCCGAGCCGGCGCTGCGCGAGTACCTGGAGGGGCTGCGCGCGGCGCCGAGCCCGCTGGCCCGCCTGGAGCGCACGCACTTCGGCCGCTGGGTCATCGTCTCCGACCTCGTGCCCGACGACGAGCCCGGGCCCGATCGCCTGACCGGGCCGTACCTGCTGTTCACGGCGAGCTTCGACGGGCCTCTGGACACGTACCTCGACGAGCTGTGCGACGAGCTCGCCGCCGAGGCCCAGGAGATCTGGGGCCGCTGCGCGGCGGCGCCGCAGCCACCCGCCGGCGCGCCGCTGAAGGCCTACCTGCGCGCCCACCACCAGACAACCGGCTTCTTCGTCGCCGCGTACCCGGACGCCACCGTCGGGCAGGTCCGCGCGGCGCTCGCCCAGCGCGAGGACGTCATCGCCTTCGCGCGCGCCGCCCAGGGCATGGATCCCGCGCACCTGCAGGCCGCCTTCCTCCAACGGATCGGCGGGTGACCGTGGCCGGCGTGTCCATCGACCTCGCCGACCTCCAGGGCGACGTCCTGCGGGCCTACGGCAACGACTACGCCCACACCGCCTATCTGTTCTTCCGCGTCGACGACGCCGGCGCGGGGCGCGCCTGGCTGCGGGGCCTGTTGCCGCGGGTGAGGACGGCCGAGCCGTGGCGCGCCGGCAAGCCGCAGACGACGCTCAATCTCGCGGTGACGGCCGCAGGGGTCAGCGCGCTCGGCGTGCCCGACGCCGTCCTGGCCACCTTCTCGCGCGAGTTCCGCGCCGGGATGGCAGCGCGCGCGCAGACGCTGGGCGACGCCGGCCCGAGCGACCCGGCCAACTGGGAGCCCGAGCTGCACGGCGCCGGCCTGCACGTGCTGGCCACCGTCAACGCGCTCGACGATGCCGCGCTCGGGCACGAGACCACACGCCTGCGCAGTGACGCCGAGAGCGCCGGCGGCGTCGCCGTCGTCTACGAGCAGCGCACCGAGCTGCTGCCCGACTCGCGCGAGCACTTCGGCTATGCCGACGGCTTCGCCCAGCCGGCGCTCGCCGGCGACGACGCGGGCGACCGGCGCGTGGGCGGCGGCGTCCCGGAGGCCAAGGGGGCATGGCGCGCGCTGGCGCCCGGCGAGTTCATCCTCGGCTACGAGGACGAGGACACGCGCGTGGATCCCGAGCGCGGGCTGCCAAACGCGCCGGCCGACCCGTTCGGGCGCTCGGGCACCTACATGGTGTGGCGCAAGCTCTACCAGGACGTCGCGCTCTTCCGCCACGTGCTGCGCGAGGCGGCCGCGCTCTACGGCGACGGCGACCACGAGAAGCTCGCGGCCAAGGTTGTCGGGCGCTGGCCCAACGGGACGCCGCTCGTCGTCTCCCCCGACGCACCGATCCCCGGTTTCGATGCCCGGGCGCAGAGCGCCAACGCCTTCCGCTACGCCGCCGACGATGCCGACGGCCGCCGCTGCCCGCTGGGCGCGCACATCCGCCGCACCAACCCCCGCGACGCGCTCGGCTTCGACGGGCTGCTGAGCTTCCGCCACCGCATCATCCGCCGCGGGATGCCCTACGGCCGCCCGCTGCCCGCCGAGGCGACCGAGGACGACCACGTCGACCGCGGCCTGGTCTTCGTCTGCTTCAACGCCAGCATCTCGCGCCAGTTCGAGGGCATCCAGGCGCAGTGGATCAACGACGGCAACGTCTTCGGACTCGGCCACGACAGCGACTTCCTGATGGGCGACCCGCACGGGACGGGCAAGATGACCGTCCAGGGCGAGCCGCCGTTCTTCCTCGGCCCGCAGGGCCCGTTCGTCACCACCCGCGGCGGCGCCTACCTCTTCGTGCCGGGGCTGGCCGCGCTGGCGGCGCTGGCCCGCTAGACCGTCTCGACGCGCAGCGCCGCGCGGATCGCCTCGCGCCGCGGGAGGGTGGGTCCGACTTCCCCGACGGTCGCGCCGGCGGTGATGCGCTCGCCCTCGGGGCGCGACCAGTTGGTCAGCCCGAGGTCCAGCGCCTCGATGGGCACGCCGACGGCCTCGACGAGCTCGGCCGCCCGGCGCTGCAGCAACAGCGGGTCGCCGATGCCGAACACGCGCTTGGAGGCGATGACGGTCGGATCGAGCGCGTCCGCGGCGAGCTGCAGCGACCACGGGCGGACGTCGTAGACCCCGAGGCGCCCGAGGACGACCAGCAGCTCGTAGCGCGGGGCGCGCCCGAAACCGGGCAGCGACAGGCGCTCGAAGGCGCGGTCGAACCGGCGCTGGTCGGGCCACGCGGGGTCGCCGGCGAAGGCCTCGGCCTGCGAGCCGGAGCGCTGCGCCCACGCGCGATAGGCCAGCAGGGTCGAGGCGCCGCGCGCGGGGTCGTGCGCGGCGCGCGGCCCGAGCGCGATGTCCTCGAGCATCGGCAGCTCGCCCGAGGCCC
Source organism: uncultured Actinomycetes bacterium (assembly GCA_963807305.1). Lineage (GTDB taxonomy): Bacteria > Actinomycetota > Thermoleophilia > Solirubrobacterales > Solirubrobacteraceae > JAOPZW01. Next base: position 480,526 of record CAWEBN010000005.1, on the reverse strand, counting down.
AGCTCGTGCGGGCCACCGCGATCGACGCCCACGGGTCGTCGCCCTCGAGCGGCGACAGGTACGCGATGAGGAAGGCCAGCCACGTGCCCTCCTCGACATCGGAGGCACGCGCCACCTCGGCGTAGAGGCCGGGCGGATGCCCGGCCAGCTCGTCCAGGCGCGCCGCCGCGAAGGCGATCTCGTCGGCCAGGCGCGCGGCGTCGAGGGAACTGCGCAGTCCGGGCAGCAGCTCGTGCTCGTAGCCGTCGTCGGCCGCACGCGCCATCCGCCGCACGCGCAGGTCGCCGCCGCGCGGGGAAGGCGAGCGCCCCGAGGACGAGCGCGCCGGGCGAGGGGTCGCCCGGCGCGGCTCAGCCGCCTGCCCCGTGCGTGCCTTGCGCGCGCAGATGGGGCAGGTGGCTTCCAGTCGTCCGTGGCGGCAGAAGGTGGGCACTGCCGCCTCAGTGTCCTACTTGTGGCAGCTGCGCGCCTTGCGGTTCTTGACGACGTCGTAGCCGGGGCGCAGCGAGTTGTCCGGGTTGATCAGGCCGGCGTCGAAGAACGCCGTCGACGGGTCCGGCGGCGAGTTGAACTGGTAGACGAACAGCGCGTTGATGCGCGAATTCGACTTGGCGAGGCTGAACATGCAGCCCAGCGCCTTGGCCGCGCGGCTCGTGCTGAACGGGAAGCTCGACCCGAGCTTCACGATGCCGCCGGTCTCGGTCAGCCACACCTTGCCGCGGAAGGTCTGCAGCACGCGCTTGGTGCGGGTGGTCGAGAAGCGATTGGTGTCCGAGTAGTTGTGGAAGCCGATGACCTTCGGGTCCGGCGAGGCGTGGCTCAGGAACGACTTCAGGTACTTGATCGTCTTGTTGACGTTCTGCTCGTCCAGGATGTCCAGGCCGACGATCGTGTACTTCGAGCCCGTGAAGACCTTGCGCGCGGCCATGTAGTACTGCGCGGTGAGCTTGGGGCCCGTGCTGAGGCTGCAGATCTTCGTCGGCTGGCCCTGCACGCTGCCGTCGCGCAGCGCGTGGCAGCGGTTGACCTCGTTCCAGGGCGAGACGTCCTTCACGAAGGGATAAGCCTTCTTGAACTTCTTGAGCTCCTTCGTGTACGCCGCGACCGACGGCGCCTTGAGCGCCCGCGAGTTGCTGCGATGCGAGTGCTCGAACGAGACGAGGATCTTCTGGTGGGCGCCCCGCGCGGCGGTCAGCCAGGCGTCGAGCTGGGCCTTGCTGGCGGGATCGTCCATCACGTCGTAGGGCGTGATGTAGCGCGCGGCCTTGAACTTCAGCGGCGCGAAGTCGGGATTCGTGAACGTGCTCGCCTGCTGGTCGGAGACGCCCAGGGTGTAGGCGTTGGCGCCCGCCGGGATGGCGAGCAGCGCGATCAGCGCGGCGATGGGGATGAGTCGTCGCATAGAGGAGAGATTGGCTTTCGTCGGCATTAAGGGCCCGGAACAGGCTAGCCCCGCCCGAGTTGCGGACGAGGCTCACCTACCCCATGCGTTCATACGCACCGAGGAACACGTTGGTTACGAAGCCCACGGCCCGCTCCACGTCCAGCGGCACGCGCTCGACCATATGCAGGCCGATCTCGACCCCGGCCCCAACCATCGCCACCGCCATGAGATCCGCGTCGTGCGGCGGGATCCAGCCCTGGGCGACGGCCGCCTCGAGGTCGGCGCGCAGCTCGTCGATGCCCGCGCCCAGGGCCGGCTCGTCGAACATCGCGCGAATGGTCCCCGAGTTGCGGCGCATCAGCGCGACCGTGTCGGGATCCTCGGCCAGGAACTCGAAGTAGGCCCGAAAGCCCCCGGACACGAAGCCCTCCAGCGTCGTGGCGCCCATCCGCGCGGTGCGCACGCGCGCGCGGGCCTCGACGGTGATCTCGTCCACCAGCGCCCGCAGGACCGACTCCTTGTCGGGGAAGTAGTTGTAGAAGGTGCCGGTGGCGAGGTCGGTCTCGCGCACGACGTCGCGCACCGACGCGGCGCCGTAGCCGATGTCGCTGAACACGCGGCGCGCGGCGACGAGGATCGCCTCGCGGTTCGCCGCCTTCGTGCGCTCGCGCTTGCCGGCCGCGGCGGTGTGGGTGGTCATGCCCACGGGGTCCCCTCTCCTGGCGGGACCGCGCCCACCGTGAGGGCGGGCGACGGCGCCTGCACCTCCTGCGCCCGCCCGGCCCCGGGCGCCACCGGCAGCCGGAAGCCCTGCCGGCGCGCGCGCTCGGAGCCCGCGCGGCGCTCCTTGCCCAGCGCGTGCAGGTAGTCGTCGAAGTCGACCTGGATCGTATGGCGCTTGGAGGCGACGTAGCGCTTGCGCATGGCGGCGGTCTCGTCCTCGATGTCCTGCAGCAGCGCGGGCCGCGGCGGCAGCGCGTACTCGCCCTTGAGGTAGTCGGCGATCCACTGCCCCTGGGCCTCGGCCAGCGGCATGGTGGCCCCCAGCGGCTGCAGCAGGGCGACGAAGAACACGTCGTCGAACTCCGGGTGGAAGACGCGCCGGAAGAGCTCGATGTGGTTCTCGGGGGCCGAGATGAGGTCCGCGTCGAAGAACGGGAAGCTGATCTTGTAGCCCGTGCAGTAGACGACCACGTCGGCGTGCGCGCGCGAGCCGTCGTCGAACTCGACCTCGTCGCCGTCGAAGCGGCGGATGTTCGGTTTGGGCGTGATGGTCCCGTGCGCGATGCGGTCGAGGATGCGGCCCGAGACCGTGGGGTGCGCCTCGCCGAACTTGTGATCGGGCGCGGGCAGCCCGTAGCGCTCGGGGTTGCCGACGTGGAGCTTGATGAGCGCGTGGATCACGCGCTGGCGCACCTTGAACGGCACCCGCGGGTCCTGCGGGAGCTGGTCGACGGGCCGGCCGAACATGTACTTGGGGATGATCCACGCCCCGCGTCGCGCGGCCAGGTACGTGCTGCGTGCGACGTAGGAGGCCTCGACCGCGATGTCCATGGCCGAGTTGCCCATCCCGAGCACGACCACGTCCTTGTCGGCGAACAGGTCGTTGTCGAGGTAGGCGTGGGCATGGAGCTGCCGGCCGGTGAAGCTCTCGTGGCCCGGGAACATCGGCTCGGGCCAGCGCGGGTCCCAGTGGTGGCCGTTGGCCACGAGTAGGGCATCGAAGCGCTCCACCGAGCCGTCGTCGAGCGTCAGCTCCCAGCCGCCGCCGGCGAGACGCTGCGCCCGCGCGACCTTGGTCTCGAACCGGATCCGGTCGCGGAAGCCGAAGTGCTCGACGTAGGCATCGAAGTAGGCGGCGATCTGCGTGTGGTGCGGGAAGTCCGGATAGGACTTCGGCATCGGGTAGTCCGAGTACTCCATGCGGTCGCGCGAGGTGTTGATGAACAGCTGGCGATACGCCGCCGACATGCCGTTCTTGTTGCCGAAGACCCAGTTGCCGCCGACGCAGTCGGAGGCCTCGAAGCAGGTGAAGGGGACGCCGCGCTCGTGGAGCGCCTTCGCCGCCGCGATCCCCGAGGAGCCGGCGCCGATGACCGCGACGGTGGGGAGGGTCGGCATCGCGCCAGCCTCACAGAAGGTGACGCATGCGTCAAGTTCATACCGGGGCCGCTCAGACGCCGTTCAGCGTGTCCACGACCCGGATGACGTCGCCCTCCTTGTAGAAGTTCACCGCCAGCAGGTTTGGCACCCGGTGGCGGAGGCTCTCGCACACGCGGGCGCGGGCCAACAGCGGCGCGTACGCGTTGACCCTGGTCGCGTCGCTGGGCCTCGGTGCGGGATCGGTGCTCACCGAGTGGTTGACGAGGAACAACGGCGCGCTCGACGGGCCGCGGTTCGGCCCGCAGCTCGCCGCCCGGTCGACCTTCGCGGTCAGCAGCGAGGCCCTGGGGAAGGTGAAGGGGATCCTCAGCGCGGCTTCGAAGCTCTGCTCGCTGACGCCGTCCTGGTTCTTGATCAGCCCGAGGGACTCCTTGTTGGGGAAGTAGGTCCGCACGCGGCCGTTGCCGAGGTTGTCGGCGTAGTGGGTGTCGAGCAGCAGGCCGCGGATGCCGTCCTCGAGCTGACCGCCGATCGACCGATCCTGCTCCGCGGAGAACCACCCCTTCAGCGGGGCCGACATCGCGTTGTGCGTCGCCGGCAGCACCACCTGGTCGAAGCGCCTGTCGCACAGGGCCGCGTGACCGTTGCACGCGGAGATCGGCGCCGCCGGCGCACTGGCGCCGCCGCCGCCCAGGAAGGCCGCCACGACGCCCGCGACGAGCAGCACCGCAATCGCCGGCACCGCGAGGCGCCGGGCGCGGCGCAGCGCCCCTGACCGCTTCTTCGGCCTGGCCTCCTCGTCGCGGGCCTTCTCATGCGGCACGTAGATGAGCGTCAGGATCGCCTCGATCCCCTTGTAGGCGATGTAGATGCCCGCGAGCGTCACCGCCACCTGCACCGCCGTCAGCGGCTGGGCGATGACCAGCACCCCGATGACGACCAGCGCGACGGCTCGCACCGCCTGGAGCCATTGTCGCGTTCGACGATCGTGATCCGTCCGCTGTCATGCAGGTCGCGCGCGAGCGCGGGCCGCACCGCTTGCACCGCCGCGGCGGCGACGGTGCCGATGTCGGCCACCGTCAGCGCCACGGTGTTCTCGTCGCGTTCGAAGATCGCACGGTGGGCGTCGAGCGCGGCGCGATGGAAGAGGCTGCTGAAGGCGCGACCGCCCACCAGGCCGGCGACCGCCGACGCGATGAGCGGCCGCGCGGCCAGCAGGTCCGCGTTCTGGCGCAGGACGACGCGGTCGGTCACCCGCTCGCCGATCAGCGTCCGGACGCTGGAGTCGTGCAGCGTGGCCGAGGCCCGGTTGGCGAACTGGTCGGGGTCGAAGAACGCCCTGCGCGCGTAGCCGGTCAGCGTCGCCGCCGCGAGCAGCAGCGACGCGAAGACGACCAGGACGGTGGCGAGGGACCGGCGGGCATCTGGCCCCATGGCGGGGCGAGTCTACGACGCGGTCAGCGGATCTCGCCACGCTGGATGCGCCACAGCCCGATGAGCAGCGGCGTCACCAGCCACAGCGCCAGCGTGGTCCCGGCGCGCGCCCACTCGGTGCCGTCCATCAGGTGCTCGGTCATCGGCGCCAGCGAGGACGTGGGGTCCAGCCAGTGCACGACGGCGTCGAGCCCCGCCAGCCGGCCCGCGATCCCCCAGGCGAGCGGCAGCGCGAACTGGCACACGATCGCCGGTGCGGAGGCGAGGAGGGCCGCGCCCAGGGCCACGCCCGAGATCATGCCGGTCCCGAGCGAGACGACGTGCTGCCCGAGCATGCCGACGGGCAGCGCCCACGTGTGCTCGAGCCCGGGCGCTGCCAGCGCGGTCCCCACGAGCGCGACGACGATGCTCAGGGCCAGGGCGACGAGCGCCAGCGCGACGCTCGCCAGCAGCTTGGCCGCGATGACCCGGCCGCGCCGGGGAACGAGGGCGAAGGTCATCGTCCCGGTGCGCTGCGACCACTCCGAGGTCACGAGCAGGATCCCGACGATCGGCAGCAGGATGCTGGCCGGCGCCACGGCGATCGACAGCATCGAGCGCAGGGTCTGATCCTCCGGTCGGGCGAACAGGCACGCGGCCGCGACCGCGACCACGGTGAGGACGACGACGGCCAGCTGCAGCCAGAAGCCGGCGCGGGTGTCGGTCATCTTGCGCAGCTCGACGGCGGTGAGCCGGGTGAGCCCCGGACGCGCATCGGAGCGCGACCGGACGGGAACGGGGTGGGCAATGGTCGCGGCGCTCATGCGGCCTCCTTGGCGGTCAGCTCGAAGAACAGGGCCTCGAGGCCGGCCCCCTCGGCGGGCCCCAGGTGGGTGAGGGCGACGCCGCCCTCCAGCGCGGCCCGCCCGACGGCCTCGGGAACGGCGTTCACCACGAGGCCGCCGTCGGGCGCCGGGCGGGCCTCGAGGCCGGCACTGCGCAGCGCGAGGGCGAGCCGCGCGTGCTCGGCCGCGGACACGAGCGTGCCCGCGTCGGCCAGCAGCTCGTCGCGAGCGCCCTGGGCGACGATGCGCCCGCCGCCGATGATCACGATCCGGTCGGCGACCACCTGCACCTCGCCGAGCAGGTGCGAGGACAGCAGCACCGTCCCGCCGCGATCGGCGAAGTCGCGCAGGAGCCCGCGCATCCAGCGCATGCCCTCGGGGTCCAGGCCGTTGGCCGGCTCGTCGAGGATCAGGACCTCCGGGTCGCCGAGGAGCGCGTGCGCGAGGCCCAGCCGCTGGCGCATCCCCAGTGAGTATTGGCGCACGCGCTTGCGCGCGGCCGCGCGGTCGAGCCCGACGCGCTCGAGCAGGTCGTCGACGCGGCGCTCGGGCACGCCGATCGTCTGGGCGGACACCGCCAGCACCTCGCGCCCGCGGCGTCCCGGGTGCTGCGCTGAGGCGTCGAGCAGGACGCCGACGCGGCGCGCCGGGTTGGGCAGGTCGGCATAGGAGCCGCCGAGCACGGTCGCCCGGCCCGCGTCGGGCCGCGACAGGCCGCAGAGGACGCGCAGCGTCGTCGTCTTGCCGGCGCCGTTGGGACCGAGGAAGCCGGTCACCGTGCCGGGCTCGCAGCGAAAGGAGACGTCCTGCAGGACGGTGCGCCCGCCGTAGCGTTTGGTCAGCGCTTCGGAGTCGATCATGCCCGGAGGATCGGGCTCGCGAGCCACCCTCCGCCACGTCCGGCGGTCGATGGACGCGTCGACTTTGGTCGGGGGTCCGCGCCCGGCCTCCTGCGTACGCTTGGGATCCATGTCGACCGCCCACGGGGCGCTCGAGGAGCTGCGCGACGTCATCGGCGTGCTGCGCGAGGGCTCCCGCCCGAGCCGCCGCAGCCCACGCTGGCCGAGATCCCCGCCCTCGTCGACGAGTCCCGGCGCGCCGGGATGCGCGTGCGCTGCACGCTCGACCTCACCGCCGACCCCGCGCTCCCCGCCGCCGTCGGGCGCGCGGCCTATCGCATCGTCCAAGAGGGCCTGACCAACGCGCGCAAGCACGCACCGGGCGCCGCGGTCCAGGTCACGATCTCGGCCGAGGCGAGCACCGCGCTCGTGGTCGAGGTCGTCAGCCGCCGCGCCGTCGGCGTGGCGGCGCCCGCGCCGCTCGCGCTCCCCGGCGCGGGCACCGGCCTCGTCGGGCTGGCCGAGCGCGTCGAGCTCGCGGGCGGCGAGCTGCGCCACGGTCCCGACGAGGCGGGCGACTTCGTCCTGCGCGCGACCCTCCCATGGTCGGCATGACAGCGCGTCATGGCTCGCCGATCGTGACCGTCGGCTCCGCACCGGGGCCCTCGCGATGAGCGAGAGCGTCCGCGTCCTGCTCGTCGACGACGACGCGCTCGTGCGCTCGGGGCTGCGGATGATGCTGGCCGGCGCCGAGCGCGTCGAGGTGGTGGGCGAGGCCGACGACGGGCGCGGCGTGCTGAGCGCCGTCGACCTGCACCGCCCCGACGTCGTCCTCATGGACATCCGCATGCCTCAGCTCGACGGCATCGCTGCCACCCGCCTGCTGCGCTCCCAGCCCGACCCGCCCGCGGTCGTCGTCCTCACGACCTTCGACGCCGATGAGCTGGTGCTGCGTGCCCTGCGCGCGGGCGCCGCCGGCTTCCTGCTCAAGGACACGCCGCCGGCCGAGATCGTCCGCGCCATCGAGCTCGTCCACTCCGGCGACGGCATGCTCTCCCCCGCCGTCACGCGCCGGCTCATCGCGCTCGTGGCCGGCGAGGGCGGCGCGCCGGCCCGCCGCGACGGCGCCCGGGAGCTCTTGAAGGGCCTCAGCCCCCGCGAGCGCGAGGTCGCGCTCGCGGTCGGCCGCGGCCTTCCCAACGCCGACATCGCCGCCGAGCTCCACATGAGCGTGGCGACCGTGAAGGCTCACGTGTCGCGCCTGCTCGTGAAGCTCGGCGTCGAGAACCGCGTCCAGATCGCCCTGCTCGTGCAGGACGCGACGGACGCCTCCCGATAGCGACCGGCTACGGGCCGAACTGCATCACCTGGTGGATGCCGGTCCCCTTGTTCGTGTACTGCATGGTGATCAGCGGCAGCGGGGCGAAGGTGATCTGCTCCTTGGCCTCGGGCGCCCGCCACGCCGTCGGATCGGCGCCCTGCTGGCCGGCGAGGCGCTTGCGCGCCGCGTCCAGCGCCGCCCACAGCTCCTTCGAGCAGGTCTTGACGCTGCCGTCGCCGCAGTAGCGCAGGTGGTAGGCGCCGCTCACCTTCTGGCCGAGCATCGCGCGTAGGTCCTTCCACATGTACTGATGCCAGCCGCCGTACTGGCCGGCGGGCGGCTGGTCGAAGCGCTTGTTGCGCCCCTCGAGCTGCTTGCACAGCGAGCTGCCGAGGCGGTCGCAGAGCCCGGCGTCGCTGAGGCCCTTCCACGCCGCGTCGAGGATCGGCACGCCGGGGTCGTCGATCTTGCCGTCGCGGTCGGCGTCGCGCCGGCTCCCGCCGGCGTCGTGCCAGGCCTGCAACAGGGCGACGATCTGCTTGTCCGCCGCGTTGGGCGCCTTGCCGCGGTCGAGCATCTTCTTGAGCGTCGGCCACAACTCGACGATGCGCACGTCCTCGGTCGCCCCCGCGTTGGCCGCGGCCAGGACGCTCGCCAGCGTGTGCTTGGGCTGGCGCCCGAGCTCGTCGGTCAGCAGCTTCTGGCGCTGCAGCGACTGCTCGTTCCAGCGGCTGTCGGAGGCCGGGAAGTCCTTGGCCGGCTTGTTGTTCCAGCTGACGATGTAGCCGGTCGAGGGGTTGATGACCTGCGGGTGCGCCCGGTTGGGCAGGTAGCCCTTCCACTCGTACTTGCCCTCGCCGTTGACGGGGAGGTCGGGGTTGACCCCGACCGGGCGCAGTGGGAGCAGCCCGGAGGTGATGAACGCCGACTCCTTGGCGCTCGCGTAGAACGAGTTGAAGGTCTGCGGCGTCTTGTACGCGGCGCGGATGAAGTCGTTGGCCGAGTGCACGCGGCCATACGTCATCTGCTGGAAGAAGAGCTGATCGACCGTCTCGCGGCCGTAGCTCGAGCGCCGGGTCGACAGCGCCACCTGCTTGTTGCTGCCGCGCGCCTTCGCGTAGCCGTAGACGGGCCCATGGACCGTGCGGCGGAACTTGACGTGGACGCTCTTGCCGCCCTTGGAGATGGTGCCGGCGTCGACCGACTCCATCGCCCGGCACTTGCCCTTGTACAGGTAGCGCACCTTCGAGCCGCCGCACAGCGTCTCGGCGTAGGTGTCGATGATGTCGCCGGCGGCCGAGGTCAGCGTCCATGCGTAGTCCTCGCCGCGCCCGATGAGCATGTAGCCCGGGAAGGGCGCCGACGTGGCGCCGCGCACGTGGATGTCGGGCCCGTGGAGGTCCATCTCCAGCGTCAGGCCGGGGTAGTTGTAGCCGATCTGCGGGCCGCCCACGAAGAGCGGCGACCCCGTCTGCGACGCCTTCCCGCTCGCGATGAGGATGTTGCTGGCCAGCTGCGGCGGCCCGAACGGATGGTCGACCGTGGCCGCCTGCGCCGCGGCCGCGCGCGTCGAGGCCGGGAGCTTGGGCGCGGTCGAGCTGAAGCTGCCGTTGACGATCCGCACCATGCCGCGCGGCTTGGCCACGCTGACCTTGGTCTGGTCGGGGAAGCTGTGCGTCGTCGTGGTCGCGGTCTCGGGGTCGTAGCGCCCGCGCAGGTCCTCGTAGGCCTCATCGCCGCGGGTCGCGCCGAGCTTGGAGCGCGCGGCGTCGAGGAACGAGGCGTTGGCGACCTCCTGGCCGCCGCCCTGGCCCAGGAACTGCGACTTGAGCCCGTTGAGGGCGTAGATGTCGGTCCGCGTGAACGGCGCCGTCGTCGGGCTGTTCTGCGAGTACCACAGGTTGATGCCCGCCAGGTAGACGTCGATGTCGCTCAGCAGCTGGCGCCCGGGGGCGCCCTGCGCCTCGATCGACTTGGTCTGCAGCGCGGTCGCGTCGTCGAGGACCTTCTTGGTCGGCTTGTAGGTATAGAGCCCCAGCACGAGCTGGATGGCCGGCACGCCGGGCATGTCGATGAGCGCGGCGACGGCGTTGGCGCGCGCCTGGTCGAGCAGCAGGCTGCGGTCCTGCGCGGTGACGTAGCCGGCGGCGAAGGTCACGCCCGCGTCCGTGTCGCTGTAGATGTGCGGCACGCCGTAGGCGTCGCGCTTGACGCGCGCGCTCACCGCGCCGACGCCGGGGGCGGTGCCCGCGACGGTGTCGTTCGTGATGAGCGAGGGGTCGTTCTCGTCGACGAGCGCGGCCGACTTGTAGAAGCCGGTGCCGTCGGCACTCGGGACGAGCTGCGCGTCGGTCACGTCGCGGAAGAGCGGCGTGAGGCGGTCGTACATCCGCGCCTGCGTATCGAGCGGCAGCATGCCGGGAAGCCCGGCCCAGGACGCGCCGGGCTCACCCTGGCCGTGGGGGATGATGTTCAGGGTGGTGGCCGCCGTGGCGGTCGGCGCGATGACGCCGAGCACGACCACGGCGAGCGCGAGCACGCGTCGCAAGATGTCTCCTCCTCAGGACATGCCGGCCGGGGCGGGCCGGCGATGGCGCGGCACGCTACCACGGCGCACGGGCCGTCGACACCGTGTCAACTCGGGTCAGCCCTGCGGCACGAGCGACCACTGACGGTGAACACTGCCCATGAGCCCGGGGAAGCTGTCGGTGGTGTTCCCGACCAGTGTGGTCGACGGCGACTGGAGCGTCGGGGTGGCCAGTACCGGTAGGCCGGCGTCGAAGGGCAGCGTGCCGTCGTTGGCGCACGGGTCGGCGGGCGTCCCACCGGTCCACGCGAAGGCGATGCCGGGCGAGGCGCCGAACGCGGCGTAGAGGGTGTACGTCGGCTGCGGCACGCCCTGCTGCACCGAGCTGAGGCCGCTGCTCGGATCCACGGCGATGTCGGTCTCCCCGTGGCCGGTGCAGTGCCCGTCGACCATGTCGAGCGCCAGGTGCACGGTGCCGCCGTCAGGCCGGAAGAAGGCGTACTGCCCGGGTGGGCTGCCGTTGGGCGCTGGGCCGAGGTGGTCGAGCACGAGGCTGACGGTGCCGCTCCAGGAGAAGGTCCCCGAGACCCCGCCCGCGAAGGCCGGGATCGACCCCGACACCGGGCCGGCGTAGCGCGCGGGGGGATCGCAGATGAGCTTCGCGACGTCGTCGACGACCGACTTCTCGAGGTCGAAGACTCCCTCGCCGGCGACGGTGCCGGTGTGCGTGACCGAGCGCGTGACCCCGGTGGTGGTGTTGGTCACGGTCACGGTCAGCGTCGCGGTGGCGCCGCTGATGGTCAGGGTGCCGCTCACGACCCGGTTGTGGCCGATCAGCCGCCCCGGGCGAATCCGCGTGGCGGGGTCGACCAAGGGGCTGCGCGACAGCCTCTGCTCCGCGATGATCAGGTCGAGGTGCTCGCGCTCGACGACGACGCCGTCGCACTTCTCCTTGATCGGCTGGATCAGATCGTTGATGAGCATGTCGGCGATACCCCTGCGCAGGCCCGAGGCCTCGGCCGGCCCGGAGACCACGAAGTGCTGGACCCACGTCGCCGGGTAGGTCACCGACACGAAGCTCGGGCCCGCCGCGGCGCGCGCCTTGCGCCTGCGCCCGATGTGGCCCCCGCGCCGGCGCAGCGACAGGCGCAGCCTGCGGGCCGCGCCGCCGGAGGCGACCGTGAGGGCCTCGACCTTGCGATCGACCCCCGCACGGCCATGGAAGGGCGTGGTCGCGGCCAGCAGCACGTAAGCCCCCGAGGGCAGGCGCAGGGCGAACCGCCCGGACCGCAGCCGCGCGTCGTCGGCGATGACCCCCGTCTCGACCGCCACCGCCCGGACCGAGGCGACGCCGGCGCCCTTGGCGGGGAGCCCGCCGCCGCCGAGTGATCCGGAGATCGTGGTCGCCGCGTCCGCCGGTGTCGCTGCGCCCGCCACGGCCATGACCGCGACGACGAGGCCCAGTGCACGCGCGTTCATCGGGCGACCATGGGGCGACCATACGCCCCCGCGAGGTCGGCTAGGCGATCCGTCCGCAGCCGCGGACGGTCAGGCGCAGCGTCCGCGCCCGCCCGTGGCGCGGCACCAGGCGCACCCGTGCCGTGCGCTTCGCGCGCGTGCGGCGCAGGTCGACCAGCGTCGACCAGCGCGACCGGTGCAGGATCCGCGACCGCGACACCGAGACGCGGGCGCTGCGCAGCACGCCGCTCGGGCTCACGCGGTCGCCCCCGCGCGCGGCCTGCACGCGCAGGCGCACCCGCTGCTCGCTGACGCAGTCGCCCAGGTCGGTGCGCGCCTGCACGGTGGTGCCGCCGAAGCGCCCGCGGGCGACGTTCGCCTTGCGCGGGTCGATGACGTAGACCCAGATCGGGCGGGCGTTGGTGTCGCCCCCGTTGACCGCGACGCCGCGGCCGGCGGGGTTGGTGGCCAGCTCGAGCGTGTAGAGCGCGGTCGGGCTGACGGCCAGCGTGGCCTCCGACGACCACAGCGTGCCGCCGTCGGTCGAGGTCACCATGTCGAGCAGGTAGGGGAATCCCGGAGGATCCACGGCCCAGATGCCGGTCAGGCGCGTGCCCGAGCCGGCGAGGGCGAACGAGCTGTCGTAGCTGACCCCGCCGACGTCGCCGGGCGCCGTCCAGCGCAGGCCGGTCCAGCGCTGGGTGAAGAGCTCCTCGCGCTTGGAGAAGGGCGAGGGCTCGAGCAGCGCCACGGGGCCGAGCGGCCCCGGCGCGATCTCGGGCTGCTCGCCGTTGAGGTCGGGCAGGTGCTGCCAGGCGGCCGGGTCGACCCAGTTCGCGCCGGCCGGCAGCCGCACGACGGCCGACGGGCCGGCCGCCGAGCCCGCGATGTAGGCGTCGGCGCCCTGCACCGCGATGTCGGGGAACTGGCCGCGGTCGTCGAGCGAGGTGCGATCGATGCCTGCCTGGGCGCCGTTGGGGGCGTACGCGGCGCCCGAGAGGTTCCCCGCGCCGTTGCCGTCGGAGACGATGCGACCGTCGGGCAGCACGTCGTTCTCGATGCCGAAGCCCGAGCCGAAGGCCACGGGCGCGCCGAAGCTCACCCCGCCGTCGCCCGACGTCGCCACGTACTGGTTGTAGTTGGGCCCGAGATCGCGTCCCACCGTGACCTGGACGACACCGGGCGCCCCGGGCAGGAGCACGCTCACGCGGCCGAGGTTGTAGCCCTTGCCGGGGAACGGGATCGTGGCCAGGCTGTTGCACGCGCGCGCGCCCGCCGGCAGCACGCAGAGCTGCACGGCATCGCCCTGGTCGGCGTAGACGTTGACCTTCCAGCCGATGTAGGCCGTCCCGAGCGCGTCGACCGCGACGCCCGGGTTCTGGCCCGTTCCGACGATGAAGTGCGGCGTCGCGTGCGCGGGCTGCGCCCCCACGCCGACCATCAACGCCGCCAACGCGACCGCTCGCCCCGCCCGCATGCGGCGGCATGCTAGCTCCACAGGCTTGATTACTAAAGGCCTGGTCCTGCGACCTGCGGCGGGCCTTCGGGGCCCTCGTCGGCGTCGCCGCCGCCAACGACGACCGGCTCGCGATCGAGCCCTTCGAGGTAGCGGTCGACCATCCGCGCGCACTGGCGGCCCTCGTTGATCGCCCACACGATGAGCGACTGGCCACGACGCGCGTCGCCGGCGGCGAAGACGCCCTCCACGCTCGTGGCGTAGGTCGGGGCCCTGACGTTGCCGCGCGGGTCCTTCTCGACCTGCAGCTCGTCGACGGCGCCCTTGTGCTCGGGGTGCAGGAAGCCCATCGCCAGCAGCACCAGGTCGGCGTCGAGCACGCCGTCGGTGCCCTCGACCGGCCCGAAGGGCGGCGCCGGCTGCGCCTGCGCGTAGTGCAGCTTCTGCACGCGCCCGTTGCCGGTGAGCTCGGTGGTGACGACCGAGAAGTCCTGCTCGCCACGTCCGGCCGCCCTGGCCTCCTCCATCGCGTAGCTGAGGCGGAACTTCAGCGGCCACAGCGGCCACGGCGTGCGCTCGTCGGGGCGCGAGGCCGGCGGCTCGGGCAGCAGCTCGAGCTGGACGACCGACGCGGCGCCCTCGCGGATCGAGTTGCCCACGCAGTCGGCGCCGGTGTCGCCGCCGCCGATGACGATGACGTTCTTGTCCTTCGCGCTGATCGCGGTCTCGTCGGAGGTGGTCGGGGGGTGGGTGGGTGGGTTAGCGACCCAGCGATTGCGGATGTAGAGGTACTCCATCGCGAAGTGGACGCCGTCGAGCTCGCGACCCGGCACCGGCAGGTCGCGCGGCACGCGCGAGCCGATGGCCAGCACCACCGCATCGAACTGCTCGCGCAGCTCCTCGGCGCTCACGTCGACCCCGACGTCGACGCCCAGGCGCAGCTCGACGCCCTCGGCCACGAGCTGCTGGACGCGGCGCTCGACGACGGTCTTCTCGATCTTGAAGTCGGGCACGCCGAAGCGCACGAGGCCGCCGGCCGCCTCGTCGCGCTCGTAGAGCGCCACGCGGTGCCCCGCGCGCCGCAGCTGCTGGGCCGCGGCCATGCCCGCCGGCCCGGCGCCGACGACGGCGACGCTGCGCCCGGTCTCGCGCCGCGGCGGCACCGGCACGACCCAGCCCGCGTCCCACGCGTGGTTGATGATCGAGTTCTCGATCTGCTTGATCGTGACCGCGTCGCCCTCGCGGATCTCCAGCACGCACGAGGCCTCGCACGGCGCCGGGCACAGCCGGCCGGTGAACTCGGGGAAGTTGTTCGTCGCGTGCAGCTGGCGAATCGCGTCCTGCCAGCGATCGCGGTACACGAGGTCGTTCCAGTCGGGGATGAGGTTGCCCAGCGGGCAGCCGTTGTGGCAGAAGGGCACGCCGCAGTCCATGCAGCGCGCGCCTTGCGCGGCCAGCTCCTCGTCGGAGCGCTGGACGACGAACTCCTTGTAGGTGTGCTCGCCGCTGATGCGCTCGGTCGGGTCGTCGTAGGGGACACCGACGCGCTCGATCTTCAAAAAGCCGCCGAGCTCGCCCATCAGGCGGGGACCTCCTGCTTGGAGGCTGCGGCCTGCTCGGCCAGGACGCGCTTGTAGTCGGTCGGGAAGACCTTGACGAAGCGAGGCAGCAGGTCCTGCCAGGCGTCGAGCACGCGCTTGGCCACCAGCGAGCCGGTGCGCCGGAGGTGCTCCTCGACGAGCGCGCGCGCCTCGTCGGCGTCGTCGTCGGTGAGTTCCTCGAGCTGGTCGAGCATCGCGACGTTGACCTTGCGGCGGAAATCGCCGTGCTCGTCGAGCACGAAGGCGAGGCCGCCGCTCATGCCGGCGGCGAAGTTGCGCCCGGTCGGGCCCAGGACCACGACGCGCCCACCGGTCATGTACTCGCAGCCGTGGTCGCCGACGCCCTCGACGACCGCGTGCGCGCCGGAGTTGCGCACGGCGAAGCGCTCGCCGGCCAGCCCACGGAAGAAGGCGCGCCCGCTCGTCGCGCCGTAGAGCACCGTGTTGCCGATGACGACGTTCTCCTCGGCGGCGAACGTGACGCCGTCGGGCGGCATCACAGCGAGCGTCCCGCCGGACAGGCCCTTGCCCGTGTAGTCGTTGGCGTCGCCGTACAGGGTGAAGCTCACGCCCGGCGCCAGCCACCCGCCGAAGGACTGGCCGGCCGAGCCGGTCAGGTTGACCTGGATGGTGTCGGGCGGCAGGCCCTCGGCGCCGTGCGCCTGGGCGATGCGCGAGCTGAGCACGCCGCCCACGCAGCGGTTGACGTTGCGCACGGTGGTGTCGATCTGCACGGGCTGCTTGGCCTCGACCGCGAGGCGGGCCTCGCGCAGCAGCTCCCAGTCGAGGTGGTCCTCGAGCACCGCCGGCGGCAGCTTGACGCGTCGGCGCACGGCGCCCTCGGGCAGCTCGGGGAAGTGCAGGATGTGGGTGAGGTCGACGCCGCGCGCCTTCCAGTGGTCGATGGCCCCGTCGACCTCGAGCATGTCGGTGCGGCCGGTGAGCTCCTCGAGCGTGCGCACGCCCAGCGAGGCCATGATCCCCCGCAGCTCCTCGGCGACGAAGAAGAAGAAGTTCACCACGTGCTCGGGGGTGCCGTTGAAGCGCTTGCGCAGCTCCGGATCCTGGGTGGCGATGCCGACCGGGCACGTGTTGAGGTGGCAGGCGCGCATCATGATGCAGCCCGTCGCGATCAGCGGCGCCGTCGAGAAGCCGAACTCGTCGGCACCCAGGCACGCGGCGATGGCGACGTCGCGCCCGGTCTTCAGCTGCCCGTCGGTCTGGACGGTAATGCGCGAGCGCAGGTCGTTCTTCAGCAGCGTCTGCTGGGTCTCGGCCAGGCCGATCTCCCACGGCACGCCGGCGGCCTGGATCGAGCTCAGCGGCGAGGCGCCGGTGCCGCCGTCATGGCCGGAGATGAGCACGTGGTCGGCGTTGGCCTTGGCCACGCCGGCCGCCACCGTCCCGACCCCGACCTCGCTGACGAGCTTGACCGAGACCGAGCCGTCGGGGTTCGCGCAGCGCAGGTCGTAGATGAGCTGCTTGAGGTCCTCGATCGAGTAGATGTCGTGGTGGGGCGGCGGCGAGATGAGGCCCACGCCGGGCGTCGTGTGGCGCACCCAGCCGATGTACTCGTCGACCTTGTGGCCCGGCAGCTGGCCGCCCTCGCCGGGCTTGGCGCCCTGGGCCATCTTGATCTGCAGCTGGTCGGAGTTGACGAGGTAGTGGATCGTCACGCCGAAGCGCCCCGAGGCCACCTGCTTGATCGCCGAGCGCCGCAGGTCGCCGTTGGCGTCGGGCGTGAAGCGGCGCGGGTCCTCCCCGCCCTCGCCCGTGTTCGAGCGCCCGCCGAGGCGGTTCATGGCGATGGCCAGCGTCTCGTGGGCCTCGGTCGAGATCGAGCCCAGCGACATCGCGCCCGTGGCGAAGCGCCTGACGATGTCCTTGGCCGGCTGGACCTCCTCGAGCGGCACGGGCTCGCGATCGGTGCGGAAGGTCAGCAGGCCGCGCAGCGTGGCCCGGCGCGCGGCATCGGAGTTGATGAGCTCGGCGTACTCGTCGTACTTCTCCTGGGCCGAGCCGTTGAGGCCGCGGACGGCGTGCTGGAGCAGCGCGATCGTCTCGGGGTTCCACATGTGGTGCTCGCCGTCGCGGCGCCAGGCGTAGACGCCGCCGACCGGCAGCAGGTCCTCATGCGAGCCCGGCCATGCGCGCGCATGGCGGTCGAGCGCCTCGCGGGCCAGCACGCCGAGCCCGATGCCGCCGATGCGCGACGCGGTCCCCGTGAAGTGGCGGTCGATGAGCGTCTTCTCGAGGCCCACCGCCTCGAAGATCTGCGCGCCGCAGTAGCTCTGGATGGTCGAGATCCCCATCTTGGAGATCGTCTTGAGCAGCCCCTTGCCCAGGCCCTTGACGATCCGCCGCTCGGCCTCGTCGGGGTCCTCGACGCCGGCGATGCGCCCGTCGCGGGCCAGCTCGTCGACGGTGTCGAGCATGAGATAGGGGTTGATCGCGCTCGCGCCGTAGCCGATGAGCACGGCGAAGTGGTGGACCTCGCGCGGCTCGCCGGACTCGAGCACGAGCCCCGCGCGCAGGCGCGTGCCCTCGCGCACGAGGTGGTGGTGCACGGCGCTGACGGCCAGCAGCGAGGGGATCGGCGCGCGGTCGGGGCCGGCGGCGCGATCGGAGAGGATGAGGATGTTGATCCCGGCCGCGATGTGGTCGGTCGCCTCGTCGCACACGTTGGCCAGGCGCTTCTGCATTCCGGCCGGGCCCTCGTCGACCGGCCACGTGATGTCGATCGTGTGCGCGCGGAAGACGTCGGTGGAGACCGAGCGCAGCGTCTCGAGTTCCGCGTTGCGCAGGATCGGCTGCTCCATGACGAGCTGATGAGCGTGCTGCGGCGTCTCGGTCAGCAGGTTGCCCTCGGCGCCGACGCCGGTGCCCAGCGACATGACGATCGACTCGCGCGTGGAGTCGATCGGGGGGTTGGTGACCTGCGCGAAGAGCTGCTTGAAGTAGCTGAACAGCGGCGGGCGCTGATCGGAGAGGACGGCGAGCGCGGCGTCGTTGCCCATCGAGCCGATCGGCTCCTCGCCCGCGCGCGCCATCGGCGCGTGCAGCACCCGCAGGTCCTCCTGCGTGTAGCCGAAGGCCAGCTGGCCCTGGCGCAGCGGCAGCTCGGATGCGGCCTTCGCCGGCGCGGGCTCGAGGTCGTTGAACTGCACGACGTGCTCGTCGAACCAGGAGCTGTAGGGCTTCTGGGTCGAGATCGCGCGCTTGACCTCCTCGTCCTCGACGATCCGCCCCTGCTCGAGGTCGACGAGGAAGATCTTGCCCGGCTGCAGGCGCCCGAGGCGCTTGACGTTCTCCGGGCGCACGCTGAGCATCCCGGTCTCCGAGCCGAGGACGACATAGCCGTCCTTGGTCTCGACCCAGCGCCCGGGACGCAGGCCGTTGCGGTCCAGCGTGGCGCCGACGACGCGGCCGTTGGTGAAGGCCACCGAGGCCGGCCCGTCCCACGGCTCCATCAGACAGGAGTGGAAGGCGTAGAAGCCCTTGAGCTCGTCGGAGAGGTCGTCGCGATCCTGGTAGGCCTCCGGGATCATCATCATCACCGCGTGCGGCAGCGACCGGCCGGCGAGCATGAGCAGCTCGAGCACGTTGTCGAAGGTCGCGGAGTCGGAGCCACCCGGGCGCACGACGGGGAGCACCTTCTGCAGGTCGATGCCGAAGAGCTCCGACGCCAGCTGCGACTCGCGGGCGCGCATCCAGTTGACGTTGCCCATGAGCGTGTTGATCTCGCCGTTGTGGCAGATCACGCGATAGGGATGGGCGAGCTCCCAGCTCGGGAAGGTGTTCGTCGAGAAGCGGCTGTGGACGAGCGCCAGCGCGCTGGCGAAGCGCTCGTCCTGCAGGTCGGGGTAGAAGCTGCGCAGCTGGGGCGCCTTGAGCATGCCCTTGTAGACGCAGGTCCGGCTCGAGCACGACGGCGAGTAGAACTCCGGGCCGATGGCGAGCTCGACGATGCGCCGGATGACATACAGCTTGCGCTCGAACGCGTCCTGGTCGTGCTCGAAGCCGGGGCCCGCCTCGATGAACAGCTGGCGGATGTGCGGGCGCGAGGCGTTGGCCGTGTCGCCGACGTGGTCCTCGTCGATCGGCACGTCGCGCCAGCCGAGGACGCGCTGGCCCTCGACGCGGACGTTGAGCTCGAGCAGCTCCTCGATCTGACGGCGGTGGATCTCGTCGCGCGGCAGGAAGCAGACGCAGACGCCGTAGCGCCCGGGCTCGGGCAGCTCGAAGTCGACGGTGGCACGGAAGAAGCGGTGCGGCAGCTGCAGCAGCAGTCCGGCGCCGTCCCCGGTGCGGATGTCGGCGCCCTCGGCCCCGCGGTGCTCGAGGTTGTCGAGCGCCTCGAGCGCCTTGACCACGACGTCGTGGCCCGGGACGTTGTCGAGCCGGGCGACCATGGCGACGCCGCAGGCGTCGTGCTCGTACCTAGGGTCGTACAGGCCGTCGGCCTGTGGCGGCATTCGATCGATCATCTGAGAGTCCCCGTGGGCCGGCGGGCGTACCCGAGAATGGACCGAGCATGATAGGCAGCGCGGTCGTCGAACGCGATGTCCTGGTCATTGGGACAGGCACCGGCGGGCGACGGTTCCTGACAGGCCGCGCCACTCGCTGTTCGTTGCCAACTCGGTCGCGGTTCAGCTCTCAGGGGCTCGGGCAAGGGCTTGAATGCGGGACGGACTTCCCGCCTTATAACCGCATCAAGGACCGTCGCCGGATCCCTGCCCCGGCGCGATGCGATGACCTCCCCCACATCAACGTCGGGACGCCTTCGGGCGTCCCGACGTCGTTACTAGCAGCCCCGAACGGGGTATCACGGGCCGTCTGGGCGTATTCTCTCCGGGGCGGCCGCGGGAGGACAGGCGTCCGGAGTGCATTTTGGGGGCGACGATGAGCAACAACTCCAAGAGGTTGGCCACACTCCGGCGGCCCGACTCGGCATGACCGAGACGGCCGATACGCAACGCGTGCAGACGCAGCTTCCCGACCTCGAGATCACCCTTCCCGCACGGGCGGAGAACGTGGCCGTCGTGCGCCATGCCGTCGGCGGGCTCGGGGAGGTGCTCGACGTCGACGACCAGACCTTGTCGGACATCAAGCTCGCCGTCACCGAGGCCTGCACCAACGTCGTGGTGCACGCCTATCCCGAGGGCGAGGGCCCGATGGGGCTGCGCGCGTCGATCGAAGGCCGCCAGCTGGCGCTCGTGGTCATCGACCGCGGGCGCGGCATCGTGCCGCGGCCCGACAGCCCGGGGCTCGGCCTCGGCCTGCCGCTCATCGCCACGCTGGCCGAGTCGCTCGAGCTGGGCACCGGGCTCTCCGAGGAGACGGAGGTGCGAATGACCTTCGACCTCGGCACGCCCGTCAGCGACGACGGAGCGTTCGCGTGACCGGCGGCGCCACCACCAACGAGGCCGTCGTCCGCATCCGCAGCGGCCCGCTCGTGGGCGCCGTGCTCGGGCGCGTGGTCGGGATGCTCGCCGCCCGCGCCCAATGCCCGATCGATCGCCTCGACGACGCCATCCTGCTCACGGACGCCGTCGCTGCCCACGCGCCGGTGCACGCCCGCGAGGCCCACGTGTGCGTCGTGGTGGCCGCGGACGACGAGCGCTTGGAGCTGCGCGTATCCGATCTGCGCCCCGACGGGGCCCAGCAACTGCTGGCCGACGGCGACCTGCCGGGGGTCGGCAACGTCTTCGACCGCGTCGCCGACGAGGTCCAGGCCGGCACGATGGCCAACAGCGACGGCGGCGAGCTGATCCTGCGACTGAACTTCCGCAACTGAGCCTGGAACCGGACGCTCCGCCGACAGATCCGTCAACCTATCGAGGCCGATGCCACCCGAGTTCACCCTCACCAGCGATCCCATCGACGACACGCGCCAGGTCGTGGCTGTCGCCGGCGAGATCGATCTGTTCACAGCGCCCGAGCTGAAGGCGGCCCTGGGCGAGGCGCTCGAGGCCGGACGGATCCGGATCGTCGTCGACCTGACGGAGACGACGTTCCTGGACTCGACCGCCCTCGGCGTCCTCATCGGCGCGGTCAAGCGCCTGCGCTCGCGCGACGGCGTCCTGACCATCGTCAACACGGACGCGAACATCGCCAAGACGTTCGAGATCACCGGCCTCGATCAGATCTTCACGATCCGCCCGACGCGCGACGAGGCCGTCGAGGCCCTCGACGCCGACGAAGCAACGGCCTGACCCAGCCGGGAGTCCGTTCGGCCTAGCCCTCGAGCAGCTTCAGCACGGCTTTCTCGAGCGGGCCCTGGATGGCGGTCGCGTCGCCGTTGCGGGCCTCGCCGGCCGCGCCCACGAGGCGGTAGTCGATCGTCTCGCCGTCGCGGTAGCGGTCGAAGACGCGCGGGTCGATGTACGAGGCCCGCGCGACGGCCGGCGTGTTGCCGAGGTAGTGGGCCACCTCCTTGATGGCCCGCGTGACCGCGCGCTTGCGCCCGGTCTTCGTCGCGGCCGCCTCCTCGGAGACGGCCAGCGCGACGGCCGCGAGCACCGTGGCCGCCCAGGTGCGGAAGTCCTTGGCCGAGACGTCCTTGCCGGTGGCATCCTTCAGCCACGCGTTGATGTCCTCGGAGCGCAGGTCGGTCCAGCGCCGGCCGCGCTTGTAGGCCAGCAGCTCGTCGCCGCCGCCGCGGCGGCGCTTGAGGTCGCGCACGACTTCGGCCACCACCGGGTCGACCACCGCCTGCACGCGGCGCTTGCCCGACTTGGCCGGGTAGTCGAAGAGCAGGACGCCATCGCGCATGCTCACGTGGCTCTTCTTCATGGTCGCCAGGCCGTAGCTCTCGTTGCGCACCGCGTAGTCCTCGCCCCCGACGCGGAAGAACCCGCGGTCCAGCAGGCGCACGGCGCACGCGCAGACGCGGTCGTAGGTGAGCTCGTCGCCGGCGTCGAGCTCGGCGTCCACGCGCTTGCGCAGCCGCGGCAGCGTGCGGGCGAAGACGACCATGTCCTCGAACTTCTCCATGTCGCGCCGCTCGCGCCAGCGCGCGTGGTAGAGGTACTGCTTGCGCCCGGCCGCGTCGACCCCGGTGGCCTGGATGTGGCCGCCCGGGTAAGGGCAGATCCACACGTCCTCCCACGCCGGCGGGATCGCGAGCTCGTGGATGCGCCGGAGGACCTCGCCGTCCTCGACGGGCTCCCCGTCGCGATCCAGGAAGCGAAAGCCCCGACCGTGGCGGCGTCGCGCGATGCCGGGGCCGGTGCAGTCGGCCCGGCGCAGGCGTGGGGTGCGGGTGACGGTGGAGGTGGCGGCCACTGCGAGGGGGGCGTACCCGCCCCCGCGCGGCAGCTAGCTCTTGGTTGAGGCCTTCTTGCGCGAGCTCGAGCCCGAGCCGCTCGAGGACTTGGCCTTCGCCTTGGCGGGCGCCTTCTTCGCCTTGGCGCCGCCGTTGCCGTCGGCATCCTTGTCGCGCACCGCGTCGAGGCTCGCCTTGAGCGCCGCCATCAGGTCGGGAACCTCCTCCTCCTCCTCCTCGGCCGCCGGCTGCACGGCGATCTCCTCGCCGGCCGCCTTGCGCTCGATGAGGTCGAGGACCTCCTGGCGGTAGGTGTCGTGGTACTTGTCGGCCTCGAACGGTCCCGCGAGCGACTCGACGAGCTGCTTGGCGATGTCGAGCTCGCGCTTGGTGACGTCCACGTCGGCCGTGGCCGCGATCTCGTCGATGCTGTCGGGCTCGACGATCTCGTCGGGGAAGAGCATCGTCGACATGCCCAGGACGTGATCGTCCATCGGGCGCAGGGCGACGAGCGCCTCCTTGGAGCGGATGACCACCCGCGCGATGGCAACGCGGCCGGTCTCGCGCATGGCCTCGACGAGCAGCCGGTAGGGCTTTGCTCCGCCGGTCCCCGGCGCGAGGTAATAGGGGTGGTCATAGAAGATCGGGTCGATCTCCGAGAGCTCGACGAAGTCCTCGATCTCGATGGTCTTGGTCTTCTTGGGCTGTAGCGTCTCGAGCTCGCCGGGCTCGATGACCACGTAGCGGTCGGGCGTGAGCTCGAAGCCCTTGACGATCTCGTCGTAGGCGACCTCGTCGCCCGTCGACGGGTCGACGCGCTTCTGGGCGATGCGCACGCCGGACTTGCCGCTGAGCTGGTGGAAACGCACGGTCTTGCGGTTGACCGAGCTGTAGAGCT
The DNA here is from genome assembly GCA_963807305.1 of uncultured Actinomycetes bacterium. GTDB lineage: Bacteria > Actinomycetota > Thermoleophilia > Solirubrobacterales > Solirubrobacteraceae > JAOPZW01. The sequence goes on along the minus strand of CAWEBN010000005.1, from coordinate 457,414 downwards.
TGACCGGGACGGTGACCAGTCCGAACGAGATCGCCCCGGTCCAAATCGAACGCGCCATAGAAGCCAAGTATCCCCCATGCGCGCGGCAATTCCTCCGGACGCATGGGGGATTGCGCTTCCGCGGCTACGACGTGGCGCTGCCCGCGGGCTGCGGGGCGTGCTGGTGGCGGCCCTCCGCGAACTCCTCGACGATCTTGGCGCAGAAGGCCGGCAGGTCGTCGGGGTTGCGGCTGGTCACGAGGCCCTCGTCGACGACCACCTCCTCGTCGACCCAATTGGCCCCCGCGTTGCGCAGGTCCTTCTGCAACGAGGGCCAAGAGGTCACGGTGCGGCTGCGCACGACGCCGGCCTCCACGAGGATCCAGGGGGCGTGACAGATCGCGCCGACCGGCTTTCCGGCGTCGAAGAAGGCGCGTACGAAGGCCATCGCGTCGGAGTCCACGCGCAGGAAGTCGGGGTTGGCGACGCCGCCGGGCGCCACGAGCCCGTCGTAGTCGTCGGCGTCGGCGTCCGCCACCGCCTTGTCGGCCGTGAAGGTGTCGCCCTTGTCGAGGTGGTTGAAGCCCTGGAACTCGCCCTTCTTCAGCGAGATCAGATCGACCTCCGCCCCTGCGTCGCGGACGGCCTTCACCGGCTCGGTGAGTTCCACCTGCTCCACGCCGTCGGTGGCGAGGAAGGCGATGCGCTTTCCGTCGAGCGTGCCCATGTCGGTACTCCTTCGATCGCTTGGTTCTCACGACCGGGCTACCGGGCCTACGCGGGGCTCAAACGGCTGCTCCCGCGCCACACCGTGCCGCGGCGCTCGTATTCGAGCTCGCCTTCGGCGGCCAACGCGGCGTCGGATCCGAACCAGCGCTCGGTGAGGTGCAGCGCGAGGTCGAGGCCCGAGGTGACGCCGCCGGCGGTGACGATGTCGCCGTCGTCGACCACGCGCGCACGGACGACGGTGGCGCCCGCGGCCTCGAGGTCGGCGATCGCGCCGTGGTGGGTGATCGCATGGCGGCCCTCGAGCAGGCCGGCGGCGGCCAGCAGCATGGCGCCGGTGCAGACCGAGGCCACCACGGCCCCGCGCTGGTGGCGTTCGCGGATGGCGCGCGGGACCGCGCCGAGCTGGGCCTGCGTCCAGGCGCCGTCCTCGGAGCGGTCGTTCCAGCCGCCGCCCGGCACCACGAGCAGGTCGACCTCGTCGGACAGCGCGCGATGGGGGGTGACGAGCGTGCCGTGTGCGGCGCGCACGGTGGCCGAGCCGTCGAGGGTGACCAGCGCCGCGTCGAGGTCGTCGCGCAGGTCGGCGAAGCTCGACAGCACCTCCCAGGGCGCCAGCGCGTCGAGCTCGTCGAATCCGTCGAAGAGGAGGACTTCGCATCTCATGGGCCCAGCGTGGCGCGTCGACCCCGGGCGCGCCAGTGGCAGGAATGCCACTACACGATAGATTTCCGCCATGCACCACGTGACGGTCCTGGCCCTCCCCGACGTCGTCGCGTTCGACCTCTCGACCCCCGCCCAGATCTTCGGCAACGAGCCCGAGCGCTATGCCTTCACAGCATGCGGGGCGCGCCCCGGGCGCGTGCCGACGACGACGGGCTTCTCGCTGCACGTCGAGCGCGGCCTCGACGCGGTCGCCGAGGCCCACACGGTGCTCGTCCCCGGGCTGCGGCCCGCGCGGTGGCCACCGCCGCCCGCGGTGCTCGACGCCCTGCGCGCCGCCCACGCCCGCGGCGCGCGCGTGGCGTCGATCTGCACCGGGGCGTTCGTCCTCGCGCACGCCGGCCTGCTCGACGGCCGCCGGGCCACGACGCACTGGGCCCATGCCGCGCGGCTGGCCGCCGACTACCCGGCCGTCACCGTCGATCCCGAGGTCCTCTACGTCGACGAGGGCGACGTCCTGACCTCGGCCGGCGTTGCGGCGGGCATCGATCTCTGCCTGCACCTCGTGCGACGCGACCACGGCGCCGAGGTGGCCAACGCGGTCGCACGGCGGATCGTCGTGGCGCCGCATCGCGACGGCGGCCAGGCGCAGTTCGTCGAGGCGCCCCTGCCCGCGGCGGGCGACCGCGGCCTGGCGGCCACGCGCGCGTGGGCCGCCGAGCGCCTGCGCGAGCCGCTCACGGTCGCCGCGATGGCGCGCCACGCGGGCTCCAGCGAGCGCACCTTCGCCCGGCGCTTCCTCGCCGAGACGGGGACCACGCCGCTGCAGTGGCTGCTCGGCCAGCGCGTCCTGCACGCCCGGCGCCTGTTGGAGGCGACCGACCTCGCGGTGGAGGACGTCGCCGACGAGGCCGGGTTCGGCACGGCCGCCTCGCTGCGCTCGCACTTCCGCCGCGCGACGGCGACCACGCCGCTCGCGTATCGCCGCAGCTTCAGGGGTAGTCCGACGTGATGGCTACCACCCGCAACGCGGCGCAGGGCATCCTCGCCGACGACAACACCGAAGACCGCGAGAAGATCATCGAGCTGCTCACCAAGGGCTACTGGATGGAGATCGAGACCGTGATGAGCTACATCGCCAACTCGGTCAACCCCGACGGCGTCCGCGCCCAGGAGATCATCGAGTCGCTGACCGAGGACATCCAGGAGGAGCTCGGCCACGCGCAGCAGTTCGCCGCGCGGATCAAGGAGCTCTACGGCGTCGTGCCGGGCTCGCTCGACTTCAGCGCCGAGCAGGCCTACCTGCAGCCGCCCGAGCACCAGACCGACATCGTCCACGTCATCAAGGGCGTCATCGAGGCCGAGACCGGGGCCATCGAGCACTACAACACGATCATCCGCGAGACCGAGGAGATCGACCCGGTGACCCAGGACATGGTGATCGCCATCCTGCGCGACGAGGAGGGCCACCGGCGCCTCTTCGAGGGCTATCTGCGCGAGTACGAGGCCGAGGGGCTGGCATAGCGATGCCTCCCCGCGGCGTGAAGAAGGGCACCAAGCGCGAGCGCCAGTACGAGGCCATCAAGGACTCGGTCAAGGAGCGCGGCGCCTCGGAGTCGCGCGCCGAGGAGATCGCGGCGCGCACCGTCAACAAGGAGCGCGCGCGCTCGGGCGAGTCGCGGACGGCCTCGCGCACCTCGACGCAGGACATCTCCTCCGGCCGGCGCGGCGGCCGGCGCTCCGGCTCGAGCGGCCCCCGTGGGCGCACGCGCGAGCAGCTCTACAACGAGGCCAGGAAGCTCGGCGTCGACGGGCGCTCGAAGATGAACAAGGCCCAGCTGCAGCGGGCCGTGGACAACAAGAAGCGGTAGCGGGGCGGGGCGTCGCGCGGCGCGGCCAGCGCCGGTGGCACGACCCACACGCCCAACGGCAGCACCGGCGCGTGGACGCGACGCGCCCGCCTCCACGGCGGGCGCGTGTTGTCCTCACACGGTCTCAGGTGCCCCTGGGGGATCGATCGGGTCCTCGCGCGGAGCGTCGGGCTGCGGCGGCGGGGGCTCTACCGGCTCGGGAGCGTCCGGCGGCTGGGGGTCCGGGAAGGCCGGCCCCGGATCGGGGCTGCCGGGCGGACCTGGGGGCGTCGCGGGCTCGGGGTCGGGGACGACCGAGGGCTCGGGGACGACCGGCGTCGCCGGCTCCGCGGGCTGCGGGACCTCGAGCACCGGGCCGCTCACGAGGTCTTGCGCTCCAGGTTCGCGACTTCCTCGGCCTTGGCGTCCGCGCGCTCATGGGCGTCGGCCAGCTCGTCCTTGGCCTCGCCCTTGCGCTCCTCGAGCGCGCCCTCGCGGCGCAGCGAGGAGTCGTCGGCGAGGTCGCCGGCGGCCTTCTTGAAGCGTCCACTGATCTTGTCGAGAATGCTCATGCGCCTCGGCCTACCCCAGCGGCGTGTCGCTTAGCCGCCGCCGCAGCTCGTCGATCGACTCGAAGACGGCGACCGCCCCCGCGTCGCGCAGCTCGTGCTCGGAGAAGCCGCCGGTGAGCACCGCGATCGTCTCGACACCCGCGTTGGCGGCCGCGCGGCAGTCCCACGTCGAGTCTCCGACCATCACCGCGGGCCCGCCGCCGACGCGCTCCAGGGCCGCTTCGACGAGGTCCGGGGCGGGCTTGGTCTGCTCCACGTCGCCCGCGCTCGTCCACGCGTCGGCCAGGCCGCGGGCGTCGAGCAGATCGAGGTAGTGGTCGATCTCGTCGGGCTTGGCCGAGCTGGCCAGGACCACGGGCCGCCCCAGGCGCTTGAGGTCGACGATCAGGTCGCGGGCGCCGTGGAGCGGCTCGACCTCGTCGATGAGCGCCATGTAGAGCGCCTTCTCCGCGGCGCGGATGTCGTCGCCCAGCCGCTCCTCCACCTCGTCGCCGCACAGCGACGCCACGAGCTGGTCGCCGCCCATGCCGATGTGCCGGTGGACGCGCCATATCGCGACGTGCTGGTCGTGCTGGCGCAACGCGCGGTACCACGCGATCGTGTGCTGGTAGTTGGAGTCGACGAGCGTGCCGTCGATGTCGAGGATCGCCGCGGGTCCGCTCATCGCTTCCGTCGCCTCCGAAGGCCGATTCCGAACCACAGCCACCCGAAGAGCAAGGCGACGCCGGCCACGACGATCACGACGGTCGTCGTCTGGAACAGCACGTCGGTCACGAGCAGCACCGCGCAGGTCATCGCCACCGCCAGTGCCACGAGGCCGCACACGAACCAGCGCGTGCCGAGCTGGATGATCCGCTCCTTCTCGTGCTGCTGGAAGGCGATGCGGTGATACGCGCTGGGGGCGATGAGGAAGGCCGTCGCCACCGCCGCGGAGAGCAGCGTCACCAGGTAGACGTCGCGCTGGAAGGCGCTCACGCTCGCGAAGCGCTGCTGGAAGGGCACGGCGAGCAGGAACGCGAAGAGCACCTGCACGCCGGGCATCGCGACGCGCAGCTCGTTGAGCAGCTCGGTCAGCTGGCGGTTGAGGCGCTCCTGCTCCTCGTCACTGCGGTCGGCTTCCTCGGCGTGCTCGTCCGGCACGCGGGATGTCCTTCCCCGCGCGCCGTCCGATCACGCGGCAGTCGCCATGGGCGCGACGATGGTGTCGCGCAGCGCGTCGACCGAGCGGCGGATGAGCCGCGAGACGTGCATCTGCGAGATCCCGACCTCGTCGGCGATCTCGCGCTGGGTCAATCCCTCGAAGAAGCGCAGGCGCAGGATCTCGCGCTCGCGCGGAGCCAGCTCATCGAAGCCGCGGCGCAGCATCAGGCGCTGCTCGGTGCGCTCGAAGCCCTGGTCGGTCTCGCCGATCGCCTCGAGCGCGCCGATCCCGTCGGCCATCGGCTCGTCGAGCGACATCATGCGATAGGCCTCGCCGGCGCTGAGCGCCTCGACGACCTGGTCGACGGTCGCCTGCGAGCCGGCCGCGAGCTCCTCGACCGTGGGCGACCGCCCGAGGTCGCGGGTGAGCATCTCGCGCGTCCGGGTGAGCCGGGCGTTGAGCTCCTGCACGTCGCGGGGCACTCGCAGCATCCACCCGCGATCGCGGAAATGGCGCTTGATCTCGCCGGCGATCGTCGGGACCGCGAAGGTCGCGAACTTGACCTCGCGGTCGAGGTCGAAGCGATCGATGGCCTTCAGCAGCCCGACCGACGCGACCTGCTCGAGGTCGTCGAGCGGCTCGCCCTTGTTCGCGTAGCGCCGCGCGAGGCTGCGCGCCAGAGGAAGCATCCGCGCCACGAGCTCCTCCCGCGCCTGGTGGTCCTCCTGGTCGTGCCACCGGCGCAAGAGCGCACGGGTTTCGCCCGCTAGATCCACGTTCCCTCCCCGGGACGGTCTCCACCTGCCAGTCCTGCCTGCCTGCACGCATGCTTGCCCTCCTCGACGAATTGACAAGGTGGACACGCCCGGTCACGGTCCGACATGCCACCATTGCATAGGGATGGAGAGGGTGGGCAAAGGTGAACAGACGGTTTCCGCGACGCGCTTCGCCGCGCTCACCGGAGTGTCCCGCGAGCGCCTGCGGACCTGGGAGCGCCGCTACGGCTTCCCGGAGCCCCACCGGACCGACTCCGGACCCCGCCGCTACGCGGTGGAGGACGTCCAGCGCGTGGTCGCCGTGCGCCGCGCGGCGGAGGCCGGCGTGCCGATCCCGCGCGCGATCGAGCGCACCCGCTACGACGAGGCGCCGGCCCATCTGGCCTCGAGCATCTTCGCCGCCCTGGTCGAGCATGCGCCGGTCCCCGTGGCCGCGCTCTCGGGCCCCGCGCCGCTGCGCGTCGAGTTCGTCAACGGCGCCCTGCGCACCCTGTCCGGCGCCCCGCGCCCCGGCGAAGAGCTCACGACTGCGCTGCCCGCCTTCTACGACTCCCCCTGCGTGCTGGCGCTGCAACAGCTCTTCGCGACGGCGGGCGGCCCGACGGAAACCGAGCACCCGGCCTGGGGCGGCGACGCGCGCCAGGTCGCGCGTTCGGCGCTCTTCCGCCTGCCCTCGGAGCCCGACGCCCGCCCCCTCGTGGCCATGGTCGGGCTCGAGGGCGAGGGCGAGCGTGCGGCCCGCGGCGCGCTGGCCGCGCTGCAGCGCGAGGTCGAGGAGCTGCGCCGGCGCGACGAGCGCCACACGCGCTGGCTCGACGCACTCGCGCTGCTGGCCGAGGAGTTCCGCCGCGAGCCCGGGCGCGTGGCCGTCGACAACGGCCTCGACGTCGTCCTGCGCCACACCAACGCGCTCGACGGGGCGGTCGCCTTCTACGTCTCGGGGCAGCTGGTGGTGCCACGGTCGCGCCGCGGTCTACTCGAGTCCAACCCGATCACGGTCTCGGCGCATCCCGAGCTTGCGCGCTGTCTGCGCGATGCCGAGCCGACGTGGCTCGACGCCGCCGCCTCGTCGGCCCTCGGCGTGCCGCCCGACCTGCACGCCTCGGCCATCCCGATCGTCGTCGCGGGCGAGACGATGGGCCTGCTGGTCTTCGTGTTCGCCGACGTGGAGCCCCACGACGAGGACAACGGTCGCCTGCTGACCGCGGTCTCGGCCGCCATGGGCTTCGCCCTGCTGCGCGACCGCCTGGCCCAGGAGCTGCGCGAGGCCGCCGGCGCGCCGGGCTAGGAGGACGCCTTGGAGGTGGGCGGTCGTTGCGCGGCTGCGTACCCCCGCCCACCCCCGTCGGCGTCTTGGCCCCCCAAGCCGCATGCCCATCGAGGCGGCTAGTCCGCAGGCGGCCTCTGGCGCGCCGTGGCGTACGCGCGCAGACGCGCGACGGACTGGCGGATGATGCGCGAGACCTGCATCTGCGAAACGCCGATGCGCTCGCCGATCTCCGCCTGCGTGAGGTCCTCGGCGAAGCGCAGGTGCAGGACCTCGCGCTCGCGGGGCGTGATCGAGCGCATGAGGTGCTCGATCGTGGCGCGGTCCTCGGCCAGCGCGAAGCCGCGCTCCTCGGTCCCCAGCGTGTCGCCGAGGGTGTCGCCGCTGTCGTCCTCGCTGCCGCGCGGGGACTCGAGCGACGTGGCCTTGTAGGCGCCCGACGCCTCGAGCGCCTCGAGGACGTCCTCCTCCTCGGCGCCGACCTTGGCGCCGATCTCCTCGACCGTCGGCTGGCGATGGAGGTCGAGCGAGAGCTCAGAGACCGCGCGGTCGACCTTCAGCGCGAGCTCCTGCAGGTCGCGCGGGACGCGGACCGACCAGGTGCGGTCGCGGAAGTAGCGCTTGATCTCCCCGAGGATGGTGGGCACCGCGTAGCTGGAGAAGGCGACCTCGCGCTCGAGGTCGAAGCGGTCGATGGCCTTCACGAGGCCCAGGCACGCGACCTGAAAGAGGTCGTCGAAGGGCTCCTCCGGGCGCTGGTAGCGGCGGGCGAGCTGGCGCGCGAGCGGCAGGAAGCGCTCGACCAGCATCTCGCGGTCGACCGGGTCGCGCTTGTCCAGATAACGCGCGAAGAGCGCGCGATCCTGCTCGGCCCGGTTGACGACGCGCCCGGCCTCGTGCTCCCCTCCTTCGGCCACGGTCACTGGGACGGCCAAAACGGACGCGTGGACAGCGGGGCGGATGTGGCTGTGAAGGGCATGGCGCTCGGACTGAATACGAGCGCCGGGGTGCTGGGGCGCAATGTCCGGTCGGGCGGGAGACTCGGCCACGACCAGCGACAGCATTGTACTCGGCCGGTGTAGGCTGAGACGCAATCTAGTGGGGGAAGTTGGGTGGTCGAGACGAACGGACAGCGAGCGCTGAGGATTCTCCTGGCCGATCAGGACCCCGGAGCGTTGAGGGTCACCGCCCAGCAGGTGCGCGATCTCGGGCACACACCGACCGAGATCGCCGTCAGCCTGAGCGAGGCAGTCGAGTCCATCGCCCGCGACGACCCCGACCTCACCATCGTCGTCATCTACGGCGACGACGAGCCCGCGCTGGACCTCATCGAGGAGATCGACGCGTTCGCGTCAGGACCGGTGATCGCGCTGCTCGACCGGGAGGACTCGCAGTTCGTGGCGCTGGCCGCCGAGCGCGGCATCTTCGCCTATGCCCGCCAGCAGACGGCGGAGTCCATCCAGAGCGCCATCGAGATCGCCACGCGCCGCTGGCGCGAGCAGCGCGACCTGACCGAGCAGGTCGAGCGCCTCGAGAACGCGCTCGAGCGCCGCGCGGTCATCGAGCGTGCCAAGGGCATCCTCATGGAGCGCCACAACCTCGACGACCGCACAGCCTTCCAGCGGCTACGCGAGCACGCGCGCAGCACCAACCGCACGGTGGTCGACGTGGCGGCGGCGGTGGCCGAGGGCCACGCGCTGCTGCCCAAGGTGACCGATTAGGTCGATTAGGGCCCGGCTCGCGCTGGGGAACCCATGGCCAGCCGAATTGGGGTTCGGCGTGGCCCATTCCCCAGCAACAAGGAGCAACTCAGTGATCGGCATCGTCATCGCCATCCTCGTCGCGGCCCTCGTCTATTGGCTGTGCCTCGTCCTCGGTCTGCCGGCCATCGTCGGCATCATCGCCGCCATCCTCGTCCTGCTCGGCGGCGTGGGGACGGGCGGCTACGGAATGCGTGCAGGCCGACGCTGGTAACCCTCCGGTAGACGACCGCGCGCCCGCCGGCCAACGGGTCGGGCGCGCGGGGTTGCACCAGGTCCTGGTGCGCGCGGGCAAGAGCTTCCTCGCGCACCAGATGACCGACCGGGCGGCGACGCTCACGTACTACGCGATGATGTCGCTGTTCCCGGCGCTGCTGGTGGGCGTCACGCTGCTCGGCCTGGTCGGCCAGCAGGCGCTCGTCACCAACGCCACCAACTACCTGCTCGACCATGGCGTCGACCAGGACACCGCGAACGTCGTGCGCAGGGTCCTGCAGAACATGGTCAGCACCTCGGGGGGCGCGCTCGGGGCGACGCTGATCATCTCGGTCGGCCTGGCCCTCAACGGCGCCTCCGGGGCCTTCGGCGCGTCCGGCCGCGCCTTGAACGTCATCTATGGCGCTGACGAGAGCCGCGGCATGGTGCGCCGCAAGCTCACCGACCTCGGCGCGACGCTGGCCGTCATCGTCCTCTTCGCCGTGGTCCTGGCCGCCATCTTCCTCGGCGGCCAGATCGCCGACGACCTGTTCGGCAAGATCGGGCTGGGCGCGACGGCGGCCTCGATCTGGTCCTACGCGCGCTGGCCGGTGGCGCTGGTGGCCGCCACGGCCGCCTACGGGATCGTCTACGGCCTGGCCCCCGACATCGAGCCGCGCAAGATCCGCTGGATCACGCCGGGCGCGAGCTTCGGCGTCGTGCTGTGGATCGCGCTGTCGGTCGGCTTCTCGATCTACATCCGCAACTTCTCGAGCTACGGCGCGGCCTACGGCGCCTTCGGCGCGGCGATCGTGCTGCTGCTGTGGCTGTTCCTGTCGGCCAACGCCTTCCTCTTCGGCGCCGAGCTCAACGCCGAGCTCGAGCGCAGTGCCGCAAGTGATCAGGCCAGCTCGCGCGCCAGTTCGCGGTCGGTCAGCTCCGGCGGGTAGGAGCACAGGCCCGCGCGCCCCGGGCACGTGGCGCACAGCCCTCGGTGGGGGACGGCGGCGACCGGGTACGCGCCGGCCAGCAGCGGCGCCGCGGCGGCGCGCAGCTCGACGTCGAGCGTCTCCGCGTCGGAGTGCTCGTAGCGGGCGACGGCGGGCTCGGCGGGGCGCTCCAGGAACAGGTGGGCGACCTCGACGGCCGGGGCGCCCGCGCGCAGTGCGGCGAGGGCGTAGATGCGTCGCTGGACGCCGTACCCGGCCTCCACCAGCTCGTCGAGGTCGGCGTCGCCGACGCGGTCGGACTTGTAGTCGACGATCAGCGCGGCGCCGTCGGCCTCGTAGGCCACGACATCGACGAAGCCGGTCAGCATGGGGCCGTCACCCAGGGCGAAGGCGAAGGCGTTCTCGCGGTGCACGGCGCGCGCCTCTCCCAGCCTCTCGCGCAGGGCGCTCCCGGCGAAGGCGCCGACCAGCGCGTGGAGGTCGGCCACGTCGTCGTCGGAGAGCTCGACCTCGTGGGCAGCGGCGACGGCGCGCACGGCCTCGTCGTCCGGCAGCGCCGCGCCGGGGCGCAGGTCCAGGCCCTCGAGCAGCTCGTGCACCAGCGTTCCGCGTACGCGCAGGTCGAGGGCGGCCGCCGGCGCGCCGCTGTCGCGCAGGTGCTCGGGAGGCTCCTGCTCCGGCAGGCCGAGCCCGCGCTCGAGGTGGAAGCGGTAGGCGCACTGCGCGTAGCGCGTGAGGGAGGAGTAGCTCAAGGTCGCGGGCGGCGCGGGGGCAGGCGCGGCCGGCTCGAGCGGCGCCGGGGACACCGCCGGCGCCGCCGCGGGCGCCCCGCCGTTGAAGGCCAGCGCGAGCTGCTCGCCCGGCGCGACCGGGACCGGCGCCTCGAGGCGCAGCACGTGGCTCGCGGGGCTGTTGAGCACGGTCCGGACGAGCCCGTGGTCGCGGATCGGCTCATCGGGGTCGAGCGCGGCGACGCCCGGGACGAGCGCCGGCGCGATCCAGCTCAGCGGCGCGGCCCCGGGGCCGGGCTGGGGCCAGTTGTCGCCCAGGCGCGCGGCGCCGCTGAGGATCAGGCGCTCCTCGGCGCGCGTCATGGCCACGTGGGCGACGCGCCGCTCCTCGGCCTCGTCGGCCGCACGGCGCTCGGCCTCGATGGCGTCGAAGTCCAGCGCGGTGGCGCGCGAGCCGTCGAGCCCGACCAGCCGCAGGCCGACGCGGTCCCCGCTGACATGGAGGTCGGGCGGGCTGAGGTTGCCCCTGCGGCCCAGGTCGGCCACGACCACGACCCCGAACTCGAGGCCCTTGGCGGCGTGGATCGTCATCAGGCGCACGGCGTCGAGGCCGCCGAGGTCGACCGGCGCGTCGGGCTCGCGGGCCTCCGCCTCGAGCTCGGCCGTGGCCATGTCGATGAAGCCGCGCACGTCGCGGCCCCGGCGCGCCTCGTAGTCGGCGGCCATGCGCAGCAGCTTGTGGACGTTGGCCAGCCGTCGCGCCCCGCGCGGCAGGGCCAGCATATGCAGGTCGTAGCGGGTGCGGCGCACCGCGCGCTGGAGGACCTCGTCGAGGCCGAGGCGCGGGGCCCGCTCCCGCTCGCCCGCGAACCACGCGCGGAACGCGGCCAGGCGCCGCGCGTCCTCGGGGGCGAGGGTCAGCGCGTCGTCGTGGACGGCCTCCCAGATCGTCATGGCGCCCTCGCGCGCGCCGAGGGCGAGCAGCGCCAGGCCATCGGAGGACAGGCCGGCCATGGGCGAGGCCAGGAGCCCCAGCAGCGCCTCCTCGTCGCGCGGGTTGGCCAGCGCGGCCAGCAGGTGGCACAGGTCGCGGATCTGCTGGCGCCCCCACCATCCGCTCCCGCCCGCGGACAGCGTCGACAGGCCGGCCAGCTCCAGCGCGCGCTCGTAGAGCCCCATCTCGGCCGACGCGCGCAACAGCACGACGACGTCGCGGGGCGCGACGCCCTCCTCGTGCACGAGCTCGGCGACGCGCTGGGCCACGAGCCGCGCCTCCGCCTGCTTGACCGGGCTCGCGGCCGGCAGCCCGAGGCCCAGCGCACCGGGGGCGTCGCCGTTCCAGGCATCGGCGTCGGTGACCAGCAGCTCGACCACGGGCGCGGGCGCGGGAGCGTCCTCGCGCCCGGGGCGCAGGTCGACCCAGTGCTCGTGCAGCGGTCCGAAGGCGCCGTTGAGCGCGCGCAGGATCTCCGGGCGCGAGCGGAAGTTGGTGGCCAGGGCGGCGGTCCGGCCCGCGTCCTGGAGGCGCGCCCGGCGCGCGCGGAAGACCTCGACGTCGGCATGGCGGAAGGCGTAGATGGCCTGAAGCTCGTCGCCCACCGTGCAGGCGTTGTCGCGCGCCACGAGCTCGAGCAGCTCGAGCTGCAGGGCGTTCGTGTCCTGGAACTCGTCGACCATGATGCGCTCGAAGCGCTCGCGGTAGCCGGCGGCGATGCCCGGCTCGCGGGCGAGCAGGTCGCGCGCGAGCAGCTCGAGGTCGTCGAAGTCGACCCCGCCGCGGGCGCGCTTGGCCGCCGCGTAGGCGTCGGCGTAGCGCCCCAGCAGCTCGTCGACGAGCACGAGAGCGGGGACGGCGAGGCGATCGGCCAGCGCTCGGGCGTGGGCGTCGCATGCCGCGCGGTAGGCATCCGCGGCGGGCGTCTTCAGCGCGTTCGCGGTGCGCCCGACCTTCGCGCCCTTCGGATGGACGGTCGCGCCGGAGTCGAGCGCGGCGCGGCAGGCCGCGAGGGCCTCGCGGGCCCCATCGACCGCGGCGCCGGCGCTCGCGCCGGCGAGCTCGGCCGCGAAGGCCGAGCACGCGCGGTCCAGATCGGCGCGCGCGGCGTCGGCGTCGGCCGCGCGCCCGGGCGGCAGCGTCGGCCGCGTCTGCCCGCGCGAGCGCAGCTCGTCGTGGGCGGCGACGACCATCCGCTGCAGGCGATCGACCGTGTAGCCGGCCGCGAGGTCGAGGGCGTCGGCGCGCGGCGCGGCCAGGAAGTCGGCCAGGGCGGCCTCGAAGGCCTCGCGCTGGGCCGCGCGCCCGTCTGCGGGATCGAGCACCGCGAAGCCGGGGTCCAGCCCCGCCGCGACCGCGTGTGCGCGCAGGATCCGGGCGCAGAAGCCGTGGAAGGTCGTGATCCAGGCCGCTTCGGCCTCGCGCGCCGCCTCGCGGTGGCCGAGCTCGAGCAGGCGGGCGCGGACGCGCGCGCGCAGCTCGCCCGCCGCCTTCTCGGTGAAGGTGATGGCGAGCACCTGGTCGGCGCGCAGGCCGTCCTGCACGACCGAGGCGACGAAGCGCTCGACCAGCACCGACGTCTTGCCCGAGCCGGCGTTGGCCGACAGCATGAGGTCGCCCTCGCGGCGGGCGATGGCCTCGAGCTGCTCGGGGGTGAAGGCGCGCGTCACGCCGAGGCCGCCTCGCAGCGGCAGATCGTCGGGTGCGCGCACCCGCCGCGGTACGCGCACGCGGTCGGGTCGGGGACCAGCGCGCCCGAGCGGATGCCGCGCACCGCCTCGACCGCCGCGTCGAGCACCTCCTGCAGGAGCGCCTCGACCTGCTCGGGCGCCAGGCGGTCCTTCGTCACGCTCGACAGGCCGGGGTCGGCGCCGTCGACGAGCAGGCCGCGCGGGCGCCCGTCATCGTCCCGGCCCAACGGCTGGTACAGGCCGCCGACAGCCTCGAGGCCGAGCAGCTGCGGCAGCGCGAGCAGGTAGAGCCCGACCTGCAGGCGGGCGTCCTCGATCCATCTGGCCTGGGGCGGGGCGCCCTTGCCCTTGTAGTCGTAGACGATCGCCTCGTGGCCGTCGGCGCTGACGTCGATGCGGTCGATGCGGCCCTGCAGGCGCAGCTCGCCGCCGGCCAGCTCGGCCGGCCCCAGCGGGTCCTCCGGGCCGCCGAAGCGCAGCTCGAACTCTCGCGGTACGAAGGCCGAGCGGCCGTGGGCGGCCTGCTCGACGTAGCGCAGCAGGTCGGCCTCCAGGCGCCGCAGGGCCGAGCGGCGGCGCTCGGGGTTGGGCGAGATACGGGCGTCGTCGGCGCGCTCGTCGAGGGCGGTGCGCAGCAGCGCGCGGGCCTCGTCGAGGCGCTCGGGCGTGAGCGGGCCGCCGCCCGACAGCGCGCGCAGGGTGTCCTCCAGGACGCGGTGGGCGAGCTCGCCGCGCAGCATCGGCTCGGGATCGGGCTCGATCGCGTCCGGGCGCAGCAGCCGCTCGACGAACCACTTCACCGGGCACGATGCGTAGGCCTCGAGCGCAGAGGCCGACCACGTCGCCCGCTCGTTGATGTCGCGCAGGACGCGGGCGTCGCGCAGCCACGCCATGGCGGGCTCGGGTGAGCCCGGCCCCGCCGCGAGGTCGTGGCGCGCCGCCTCGTTCGGGGTGGGCGCGAGGGCGGCCTCGAATCCGGCGGCCCCCAGCACCCGGCGCTCCACGCGCTCGGCGGCCCGCGGGTCGAAGCTGTCGAGCACGTCGTCGACGAAGAGCGAGCGCACGCACGGCTCGCCCTCGTCGTCGGCAGCGTGCCAGCTCAGCGCCAGCAGCTCGGTCGGGCGGCTCGCCACCGCGTAGAGCAGGTAGCGCTCGGCGTCGAGGCGGTCCTCGCGCAGGCGCAGGCGCAGCCCGGACGCGGCGTTCAGCGCGCGGCGCTCGTCGTCGCCCAGGAACGGCTCGGGCGTGGCCGGCCGGGGGAAGGCGTCCTCGCGCAGCCCGCAGAGGAAGGCGGCCCGCACGCGCCGGGCGCGCAGCTCCCGGGGGCTGGTGATGGCCACGAGCCCGGGGCGGCGGTCGTCGTGGGCGCGCACCTCGATGTCGTGCAGGACGCGCGCGAGCTCCTCGGGCCCCGGCACGAGCGAGCGGTCGACGTCCGCCAGGCGCTCGAGCTCGCCCAGGGCCGAGCGCAGCGCCCCGGCGACGCGCGCGTCGAGCGCCTCGGGGCCGGCCAGAACCCGAGCCTCGCCGCGGTGCGGGGCGGCGAACAGCGCGCTGCACTCGGTGGCAAGGCGCCGGCACAGCGCGGCGGGGTCGCCGACGGCCGCCGCGACGCGGTCGAGTTCGTGCAGGACGAAGTCGGGATGGTCGGCCTCCCACAGGGCCCGCGCCTGCGCGGCCGTCGCCGCCCCCTCGACGCGGGCGCGCTGCTCGAGGCGGTCGGCCAGGTCGGTCCGCGCGAGCTTGCCCGGGGTGCGCAGCCAGGCGAGCAGGTCGTCGGCGCGCCCGGAGCTCAGCGCACAGCGCAGCAGGGCGACGAGGCCGCGCCCGAGGGCGGTGTGGCCGACGGCGATGGTGCGGTCCAGGGCGAAGGGGATCCCGAGCTCGCCGAAGACCTGCTCGATCAGCGCGGCGTGCTCGCGCGGCTCGCGCAGGACGACGGCGACGTCCTCGGGCGCGAAGGCCTGTTGGTGGATCAGCCGCGCGACGTGGGCGGCGACGAGCTCCATCTCGGCCCGCTCGCCGCCGCCCTCGAGCAGCAGCAGCGCGTCGCCGGGATCGGGGCGCCCGGTGGCCGGCGGCTCGAACAGCGTGCGCTCGAGCGCGTGCAGCGCCGGGCGCTCGTAGTGCTCGGCCAGCGCCGGCAGTGCGATGTGCTCAGGGCCGAGCGCCATGAGCTCCTGGAAGGTCTCGCCGCGCCCGGCGAAGGCCGCCCGCCCGGGCTCGTAAGCCAGCGACACGGTGACCGGCGCGCCCGCGTGGACCGCGAGCGTCTCGATCGCGTCACGCTGCAGCGGCTGCAGGTCGTCGAAGCCGTAGAGGAAGACCGGCGTCGCGCCCCAGCGCGCCGGATCGAGGCGCAGGGCGTCGAGCGCCGCCTGGTCGTGCAGGACGCGGTCGCGGCGGTCCATGGACCGCAGGGCGTCGCGATAGGCGCCGTACAGGCGCGCGAGCTCCTCGGCGTAGGCGGCGCGCGCCGGCTCGCGCTCGGCCCATGCCCGCATCGCTGCCCACCAGCGGCCGGGCTCGATGCGCTGCTCCTCGAGCTCGGTGACGAGGCGCAGCAGGGCCTGGACGAAGCCCGGCGTGGTCGCCGACGCCGCGAGCGCCTCGAGGCGGACCCGGGCGATGGCGGCGCCGGCCACGCGCTCTCGCGCCAGGCGCGAGAGCGGTCGCCCGCCCACCCCGGCCCGGCGCGCGATGTCGCGCATCAGGCCCGAGAAGGCGACGACGCGCACGCCGAAGACCGCGCCGGCCGCCGCCAGCTCGCGGCGGTAGTGGTCGACGTCGGCGAAGGTCGGCACGACGAGGACGGGCTCCGCGTCGAGCGCGGCGCGGTAGGCGCTCAGCACGAAGCCGGCCTTCTCGGCGTTGGCGGGACCGGTGACGAGGGTGAGAGGCACGGGGTCCCACAGGGTTGCTCATCGACCGGCGGCTCAGGCCGCCACCGCTCGGTTCAGCATGCTCGGTGGCCACCGCCACGGTGATGCCCACGCGCGGCGCGCGTCGAACCGGCGCGCCGGCTTGGCATGATCCGCCCGCCGTGCACCACATGCGAGTCCTTCGCCCCGCCGACGGGATCGTCGCCTTCTACGACGGCCGCGTCGAGGGCTACCGCTTCGCCGAGGGCCTCAACTGGGTCGACGACGGCGCGCTCGGGCTCGGCATCGCCAGCTACGCGATCGTCGACGGCGACGAGGCGGTCGTCTACGACACCCACGTGACGGTCGAGCACGCGCGCTTCGTCCGCCGGACGCTCGAGGCCCGCGGCGTCACGCGCTTCGTGGTCGTCCTCTCCCACAAGCACCTCGACCACGTCGCGGGCACCGAGGCCTTCGCGGACTGCGAGGTCGTCGCCACGACCCGCACCGCCGAGGCGCTCGCCGACCGCAAGGACGCCATCGAGGCCGGGACCCTCGCGGGGCCGCCGGGCATCGCCCCGCTCGTCCTCCCCACCCGAACCTTCGAGGACCACATGACCCTCGACGTCGGCCGCCGGCGCCTCGAGCTCATCCACGTCGACATCCACAGCGACGACGCGGCGGTGCTGTGGCTGCCCGCCGAGCGCCTGCTGTTCGCCGGCGACACGCTCGAGGACACCGTCACGTATGTCTCCGAGCCCGAAGGACTCGACCGCCACCTCGCAGGCCTCGACGCGCTGGCCGCCCTGGACCCCGACCGGATCCTGCCCAACCACGGCGACCCGGCCGTCATCGCCGCCGGCGGCTATCCGAAGGGCCTCATCGACGCCACCCGCGACTACCTCCACAAGCTGCGGCGCATGCCCGACGAGCCCGACCTGCGCGCCACGCCGCTGACCGAGCTCATCGCAGCTGACGTGGCGGCCGGGCGGCTCACCTACTACCCGCCGTATGAGGAGGTTCACCGCGAGAACGTCGCGGCGGTGACGACCTCCGCGCCGTGACACGCGGGACACCTGGCGCGTATTGCTCGTTTTCGCCACCAGCGGCCGGGTAGCGCCGATGGTATGTCAACGATCGAGCAGAGCATCGAAGTGGCCGTGCCCGTGCGCACCGCCTACAACCAGTGGACCCAGTTCGAGGAGTTCCCGCGCTTCATGGAGGGCGTCGAGGAGGTTCGCCAACTCGACGACACGCGCCTGCACTGGCGGACCAAGGTCGGCGGCCGCGAGCAGGAGTTCGACACCCAGATCACCGAGCAGCGCCCCGACGAGCGCATCGCGTGGACGGCGACGCAGGGCGCCGAGCAGGCCGGCGTCGTGACCTTCCACCGCGTCGCTGACAGGCGCACCAAGGTCATGCTCCAGCTCGACGCCGAGCCCGAGGGCGTCGTCGAGAAGGTCGGAGACGCGGCCGGGGTGCTCAAGCGCCGCGTCAAGGGCGACCTCGAGCGCTTCAAGGAGCTCATCGAGGCGCGCGGCGCCGAGAGCGGCGGCTGGCGCGGCCAGGTGGACCAGAGCGTCACGCGCTGAACGTGCCACGCTGCCCGGGTGCGCGACCTTCCCATCCGCGGTGAGAGCATCCGGCTCGGCCAGGCACTGAAGCTGTCGGGCCTGGCCGAGTCGGGCGGGGAGGCGCGGGCGCTCGTCGAGGACGGCGCGGTCACCGTCAACGCCGAGATCGAGACGCGCCGCGGGCGCCAGCTTCGCCACGGCGACGTGGTCGCCGTGGGCGACGAGGCGCTGCGGATCGAGGCGTCCGGCTAGCGGTAGCCCTGCTTGTGCAGGAGGGCGAGCAGCTTGCGCTCGAAGCTCTTCGGCGCCTTCCCGAAGGCCGTGCGCAGGTCGCCGCGCTTGCGCGCCCGCGCGAGGTACGGCCGCGCCTCGCGCCCGCGGCCCAGCAGGTAGAGGTCGGCCACGTAGCTCGCGACGCCCCCGAGCGTCTCGGCGTGCTGGCGCCGCGTGACGGCGACGATGTGCAGCGCCTCCTTGACGTTCTTGCGGATGACCGCCGGGAAGGCGCGCGTGACGTCGCGCAGGGCCCCGGAGACGGTCGGGTCGTAAGCGAGCACCAACGGGGGCTCGAAGGACGCCGCGTGCGATGTGAACGCGTCCTCGAACGCGGCGTCGTAGCCGTTGAGCTCGGGGTGCCCGTCGCCGTTGAGGTCCTTCAGGGCATAGCCGTAGCTGCCCCAGTTGTGCTCGGCGCGAGCGTACGCCGCCCCGTTGAAGTACAGGACGTCCGAGACGATGCAGCAGTGGGCGCCGCCCGTGTACGAGTCGGCGACGACCTCCGGCTCCGCGTCACCGCCCAGGTCGGCGACGTGAAGCGGCGTGTAGTCCTTGCTCGGGGCGTAGATGCAGCCGACCGAGCAGACGCCGGCGTCGGCCAGCGGCGAGGCGTCGAAGAGGGTCGCGCCCGCCCGCACGATCGTCAGGCGCGGGTCCTTGACGCCGAAGTCCGCCGCCTGCCAGCTCAGCGTCGCCTGCACGGCGCCGCCGGAGGCGGTGACGCTCCCGGCCTTGTCGGCCGCCGCGATCGCCGGGAGCGCAAGGGCCAGCGCCGACGCGAGCGCGAGCCAGCCGCCCGCGACCAGCGCCCTACGCGGCCGCCGCGCCCGCATCTGCCCCCGTGCCCTCGCCGGCGGTCGCCGCGACCGTCTCGTCGGCCGCCTCGGGCGGCTTGGCGCCCTCCTTGGCCCACGGCTCGTCGAACTCGACCCGCCAGCGCCCCTCCTCCTCGCTCTGCTCGAGCGCGAGCTTGGCCCGGAACGACCGCCCCGACCGTCCCTTGAAACCTGTCACCGGCCGCGTCGTGAAGCCCTGCGAGATGAGCTCGCGCGCCGTGGCGACCGGCAGCTGCTTGCCCGCCTTGCTCTTCCAGATGACGAAGCCGCAGCCCGGATCCTCGCGCGACCAGCACGAGTAGCCCTTGCGGTTCTCGACGATGTCGTTGCCGCACACCGGGCACGGCCCGAGGTTCGCGCGCGGGATGCGCACGTCCTTGAGCGTCGTGTCGAGCACGCCCACGGTCTCGCCGGCGAACTTGGCGATGTCCTCCATGAACTTCTCGCGCCGCTCCTGGCCGTCCTCGATCGCAGCGAGGCGGTGCTCCCAGTCGCCGGTCAGCGCCGGCGAGGTGAGCGGGTGCTCGCCCAGCAGGCGCACGACGTTGATGCCCTTCTCGGTGGCGACCAGCGCGCGCGCATCGCGCTCGACGTAGCCCACGTCGATGAGGCGCTCGATGATCGCGGCGCGCGTCGCCGGCGTGCCGATACCCGACTCCTTCATCGCCTCGCGCATCTCCTCGTCGTCGACGAGCTTGCCGGCCGTCTCCATGGCGCCGAGCAGCGAGGCGTCGCTGTAGCGGCGCGGCGGCTTGGTCTCCTTCTCGAGCGCCTCGGCCTTGCGCGTGTCGACCGCCTCGCCGCGCTCCAGGCGCGGAAGCTGCTGGTCGCGCCCCTCGTCGTCATCGCCCGTGCCGTCGCCTTCCGACAGCTCGCCGTAGACGCCGCGCCAGCCCGGCACGAGCAGCACCTTGCCGCGCGTGCGGAAGATGTAGGAGGCGACCGTCGTCTCCACGCGGGTGTTCTCGAACTCGGCCTCGGGATGGAAGACGGCGAGGAAGCGCCGCGCCACCAGGTCGTAGATGCGGCGGTCGTCGTCGCCCATCTTCTCGAGGACGTGGTCGGAGTTGGTGGGGATGATCGCGTGGTGATCGCCGACCTTGGCGTCGTCGACCACGCGGCCGAGGGGCAGCAGGTCGAGCGACTGCACGTAGCTCGCCGCCTCGCGGTACTCGGGGCGGCGCCCGACGTGGCCGGCGATCTGCTTGAACTCCGGGACCATGTCGCTGGTCAGGTAGCGCGAGCTCGTGCGCGGATAGGTCAGCGCCTTGTGCTCCTCGTAGCAGCGTTGCGCGGCGCCCAGCGTGCGGCGCGCACTGAAGCCGTAGCGCGTGTTGGCCTCGCGCTGCAGCGACGTGAGGTCGTACAGCAGCGGCGGGCGCTCCTTGCGCTTGGTCTTGTCGAGCTTGGTGATCTCGCCGCGGACGCCGCGGACGGCATCGACGATCGCCTGCGCCTCGCCGGCGCTCTTCAGCCGCGGCTGCGCGCCGGCGTGGAAGCGGCCCTCGTAGCGGCGCGCCCCGTCGGCCTCGAAGGCAGCGTCGACCAGCCAGTACTTCTCGGGCTTGAAGGCGCGGATCTCCTCCTCGCGCCGGGCGATGATGGCGAGCGTCGGCGTCTGGACGCGCCCGAGCGAGACGGCGCCGTCGAACGAGGAGCGCAGGCGGATCGTCGCCGCGCGCGTGGCGTTCATACCGACGATCCAGTCGGCCTCCGAGCGCGACTTGGCCGCGTCGCGCAGGGCGCCGAGATCGGCGCCGTCGCGCAGCTGGCCGAAGGCCTCGCGCATGGCCTGGTTGGTCATCGAGTTCAGCCATAGGCGCTGGACGGGCTTCTTGGCCTTCACGTACTCGTAGATGTAGGTGAAGATCAGCTCGCCCTCGCGCCCGGCGTCACACGCGTTGACGACCTGCTCGACGTCGTCGCGGCGCAGCTGGTCGCGCACCACCTTCATCTGCTTCTCGGAGCGCTCGTCGCGCACGACGAGCTTGAAGTCGCGCGGGACGATCGGCAGGTCGGCCATCCGCCACTTCTTGAACTTGTCGTCGTACTCGTCGGGCTCGGCGAGCTGGACGAGGTGGCCGACGGCCCAGGTGATGACGTGCTCGGGGCCCTCCAGCCAGCGGGCGGTCTTGTCTCCCACACCGGTGTGCTTCTCGAACGGACCGGGCAGCACGCGGGCGAGATCCTGGCCCACGGACGGCTTCTCGGCGATGACGAGGGTCTTGGCCATGGACGCCGCAGGGTAGCTCAGCCGGCACAGGGCCCGGTGGACACCGTGGCGCCGGTTGCCCGGCCCAGGTCGCGCTCGACGACCGCGTTGGGCACGCCGTAGCCGCCCCGGGGACCGCTGCGAGCGGCGGCGAACACGGTGGCCACCACGCGCCCGCTCGCGTCGACCACGGGGCCGCCCGAGTTGCCCGGGCGCACCGTGCCGCGGACGGTGACGATCGAGCGCTGGACCGGACCGCGCCCATACGCGTCCTGCGTGATCACCCCCCGCGTCGACCCCAGGCGCGCGGGGCGGACGTCGTAGGGCCCGTCCTGCGGGAAGCCCAGGATCGCGCCCGAAGCCCCGCTGCGGGGCTGGGAGGCGATCGGCAGCACGCGCCCGGCCAGGCCCTCGACGCGCAGGATGGCGATGTCGTCATGGGGGTCGAAGACGAGGGCCTTCGCCGGCAGGCCGGGCCCGGCGCCGCCGAGCTGGACGGTCGTGTCCTGCTGGCCGGCGACGACGTGCGCGTTGGTCACCACGATCCCGTCGCGGGCCACCCAGCCTGAGCCCTCCACCCCCAGGCCACACGCCGTCCCCTGGATCTTGACCACGCCGCGGGCCGCGAGGCGCACGTCGCGGTCACGGGCGATCGCCGCCCGCGGCGCGGGCAGGTCGACCCGGGGCCCGTCGATGCGCGGGAAGGGGTCGAAGCGCGCCAGCGCGTTGAGGATCGGACCCGACGGCGGCAGCACGTCGTTGAGGGCGCGCAGGATGCTCGAGCGCTGGACTTCCTCGCGCAGGCCCTGCGCCTGGGGCGCCTGGAGGACCACCGACCCGCCGAGCCACACGAGCCCAAGCGCCACGCCGGTGCTCAGGACCGCGCCGGCCAGGCCGTCCACCATCCCCAGCGACGGGGTGATGCGCCGGCGCACCCCGTGGCCGAGCGCCTCGAGCACCGAGCCGAAGAGCATCCCGCCGATGAGGGCCCCGGCGAGGCCGAAGACCGGGGCGTAGGGCGACTCCGATCCCGCCGAGACCACGGCCTGCCCCACGCGCGCTCCCACGAACAGCCCGGCGGCGAAGCCGGCCAGCGTCGCCGCGCCGACCACGAAGCCTTGGAAGTAGCCCGCGGCCGCCGTGGTGAGCGTCAGCGCGACAATGATCCAGTCGAGAGCGGTCACCGGGGGGTCGCGCAGGCTACCCTCCGCCACGACTTGGGAACGCAGCAGAGGTCAGCCGGGGGGCCCGGACGGAGCGAAAGATCTCCGCCGCGTACGGGCCGGCAGGACCCTCAGCGCCGCCCGCCGGCGCGGCGCTCGCCCACGCGCTCGCAGCAGCGCCTGATCGCCGTGCTGGCGGTGTGCGGCCTCGCCTTCGTCGTCGGACTCGTGATCGGCGCCCGCCACCAGCCGGCCGGCCAGGCGCACGTCGAGCGCTTCACGGCCGCCTGGGAGCGCGGCGACTACGCGGCGATGTACTCCGAGCTGACCGCCGCCGATCGCGACCGCGTGCCCCGCGCGCGCTTCACCGCTGCCTACCTCGACGCGCTGCAGACCGCGACGGCGGCGCAGGTCGCCACGGCCCGGCCGCGCAAGGACGGCAGCGCCTACCACGTACCGGTGCGCATCCCCACGCGCGCGTTCGGCACCGTCACGGGCCAGGTCGTCCTGCCCGCCACGAGTGACGGGATCGACTGGTCGCGCGCGCTCGTCTTCCCGGGGCTCGCTCCGGGCGAGCGGCTGCGCCGCGTGACGAGGATGCCCGTGCGCGCCACCCTCCTCGCCCGCGATCGCACCGTGCTGGCCAAGGGCGACGACCGCTCCTCGCCCTCGCTGCTGGCTCCGCAGGTCGTCGGCCAGCTGGGCCCGATCCCGCCCGAGCGCCGCGAGGAGCTCGCCGCGCTCGGGGTGCCTGCCGACGCCGAGGTCGGCGTGTCCGGCCTCGAGCGGATCTTCGACGAGCGCCTGCTGGGGACGCCGGGCGGCGAGCTCGTGGCCGGCGCACGGGTCCTCAAGCGCTCCCGCCCGCACCAGGCCCCGGCGGTGCGCACGACGATCTCGCTGCCCGTCGAGCAGGCGGCGGTGACCGCGCTCGGTCCGCGCGTGGGCGGCGTCGTGGCGCTCAAGCCGCACACCGGGGAGGTGCTCGCCTTCGCGGGGATCGCCTTCTCGGGCCTGCAGCCGCCCGGGTCGACGTTCAAGATGATCACGACGACGGGCGCGCTCGAGGCAGGGATCACGAACCCGGAGAAGACCTATCCCGTGCAGCAGAAGGCGGTGCTGGAGGGCGTCGACCTCGAGAACGCCAACGGCGAGTACTGCGGCGGCACGCTCATCGTCTCCTTCGCCAAGTCGTGCAACTCGGTCTTCGCCCCGCTCGGCGCCCAGCTCGGCGCCCAGCGCCTCGTGGCCACCGCCGAGCGCTACGGGTTCAACGCGCCGCCGGACATCGCGGGTGCGGCCGAGAGCACCATCCCGGCCGCCGGCGAGATCGGCGACGACCTGGCCGTCGGCTCCTCGGCCATCGGCCAGGGCCGCGTCCAGGCGACGGCGCTGCAGATGGCGACGGTCGCGGCGGCCATCGGCCTGCGCGGGCGCCGCCCGCACCTGACGCTCGACTACGACGCCGCCCACGGCCGCGCGGCCGGCACCGTGCAGGCCACGAGCCCGAAGGTGGCGCGCACCATGGAGCGCCTCATGCTCGCCGTCGTCCGCGGCGGGACCGGCGTGCGCGCGGCGATCCCGGGCGTGCTCGTTGCGGGCAAGACCGGCACCGCGGAGTTGCGCACGACGAAGAAGTGCGTGCCCGACCCTCAGATGCCCGAGACGTGCCCGCCCCAGGACCAGGCCAACGACCCGACCGACACCGACGCGTGGTTCGCCGCCTACGCCCCGGCCGGCACGGGCAACCCGCACGTGGCGGTCGGCGTGCTCCTGGTCGGATCGGGGGCCGGCGGCGACACCGCGGCGCCCGCGGCGCGCGACGTCATGCTCGCCGGCCTGAAGGCCACGGGCTGAGCTTCAGAAGCGCCGACGGCGGCCGGCTTCGCGGCCAGACACCGCGGGAGGGTGGACTGCCCGCGCGAGCGGTCCCGCCGCGCGCGACGGGAACGCCTTGCGGGCGATCGCGTCCTTCGTCAGACGTCGAGGTCGACGCTGCCCGTCGGGCCGTTGCCGTGCGGCGGCGGGATCTCCAGCACGAGCGGCCGGTTCTGGAAGTTGGCGACCGGGATCTTGAAGAGCAGCATCGAGCCCTGGATCGTGTTCTCGGCCGCCGCGCTGCTCGGCAGCGGCAGGATGTCCTTGGGCTGGAGCACGGCCGGGCGATAGGCGAAGACGTTCTTCGGGCCCATCGTGATCGGCTTGTAGACGTTGCCCTGCGTGTCCCTGATCGAGTAGCCGTCGGTGGCCGGCTCGGCCTTGCCGGAGTCGTTCTCGACGCGGATGAAGACCGCGAACCAGTTCTCGTCCGGGGCCAGTTGCTGACCGGCCGGCAGGTCGACGAAGTAGTCGCGGTCCTCGGTGTCCGTGGGATTGAGCAGGCGCGAGATCTGCACCTGGTACTTCAGGTCGCCCACGTCGATGTAGATGCCCTCGGTGCTCCCGTGGAGGGTGACCTTCTCCTTGTTGCCGCAGGCGCCGAGGACCAGGGCGGCGAGGGCGACGAGCATGAGCATGGCGAGCCGGCGGGACACGAGCGAGCCTGATCCTACCGGGGGAACGGCGATCCCGTGAACGGCTTGCGGGGGCCGCCGGCGATCGACGGCCGCTCGCCGCGGGCCCGCTCCTCGCCCTCGAGAATGTCGCGCAGGCGGCGCATCGACTTCTTGAGCTTGCGCTTCATCCAACCGCGGGCGCCGAAGGACTCGAGGAACCTGTCGGTGTGGGTCTTGGGCTCCGTCAGGAGCGTGAAGCTCACGCGCGTGGTGCCCGCTGACCCCTGCTCCAGGTCATAGATGCCGAGCGAGCGGATGCGGTTGTACTTGCCGCCGCGCCCGGCCTCGGCGATGCGCCGCGGGCGGTCGAACTCGATCACCGTCGTGTCGCCCCAGGGGAAGCGGTTGAACGGCATCTTCAGGCGAAAGCGGGCTCCCGCCCCGTAGCCGTAGGTGTCCTCGCGCGTCAGGTGCCAGTCGACCATGAAGTGGTCGTTGAACTCGGCGTGGTTGGCCACGTCGGCGAGGTACTCGAAGACCTCCTCGCGCGGCCGGGCGATCGTGATCTCGACGCTGACGGGATCCACGGCGCGGGAGTGTACCCGCGGCCGGTCAGGCGGCCCGGCGCCGGACCGTCAGCCCGCGCTCGGAGTGGTGCACGACGTACGAGCGCTCGGGGACGTCGTCGCGCCGCGCCCGGCACAGCTCGCAGATGAGCGCGCCGCCGCGGTAGCGGTATACGCGCTCGCCGACCAGCGGGGTGCGCCCGCAGTCGTCGCAGGAGGCCCGATCGGCGGCCTGCGCGCCGACGCTCTTGCGCAGGAGCTCGCGCTCGAGATCGGGCTCGGAGATACCGAGAAGGGGCCGCAACATGCGACATTCGTTCGCCGCCGGCCGTCCGCCTCCTGCCGCCGGCCGCTCGTCGCATGCCCGTTGACGCTCGTTTTCCGGTTCGGTATCTGGGTACCGCGACCACGGCGCCAATCCGGTCCAGCGGGGGGCAAAGGCCCGATAAACAAGCCAAATTCCGCTATCGGGCCGATTGACACCGTCGTTATCATCGTCACAAGCAGGCGGCCACGACCCGGTCGGCTGCCGGCGGAAGAGGGAGCGGAGATGGAGTCAATGATGTCGGGCACCCTGGCTGGAACGGGGTCGTTCCGCTGTGAGGAATGCGGCTATGTGGTCAACCTGGCCGCGGCTGACGAGCTGCCCGCGTGCCCCGGCTGCGGAGGGGCGCGGTTCACGCGTGCCTCGCTTTTCGCCGGGACGCGCTTTCAGCGCAAGGCCGGCGATGCCCCCACCATCGAGGAGCGCGAGGCGCTCATCGCCGAAGCCCGCGAGCGGCTCGAGAGCCCCGGTCAGTACCTGGCCTGGGCGGACGGCGACCAGGTGCGGATCGTCGCCCTGGACCGCGAGTGGACGCGCGTCGGGCGCAGCCTCGCGGCGGACGTGCGCTTCGACGACCCGACGGTCTCCCGGCGCCACGCGCTGATCGTCCGTCAGGCGGACGGCGTGCGCGTGCTCGACGACCGCAGCCTCAACGGCGTGTTCGTCAACGGCGAGCGCGTGGAGTGGCGGGTGCTGTCCGACGGCGACGAGATCGTCGTCGGCCGCTACCGGCTGAACTTCCTGGAGGCTGCGGCCGACATGGAGCCGGCCGGCGCCACGCGGCTGGAGTCCACCGGCTAGGCGAGAGCTTCGGGCCAGGCAGGCCCGCGGAGGAGAGGACGGAGGGGCTCGGGCTCGCGGGATTCCGGGCCCTCTCCGCCCGCCGGTTCGCTTTCACGCGACCCTCGCTAGAGTCGCGGGAGTGGCCCAGAAGATCGCGGTCCTCTCCCAGAAGGGCGGCACCGGCAAGACGACGGCTGTCCGCACGCTGACCGACGTCTTCCGCGAGGCGGGGCTCGACGTCCTCGTGGTCGACCTCGATCCGCAGGGCAACCTGTCGGACTACTTCGACGTCGATCCCGAGGCGACCCCGACGGTCGGCGACGTCCTCACCGGGCGTGCCAACGCCGCCGCGGCCGAGCGCGACGGGATCATCCCCGCCAACCTGACGCTGGCCGAGGCCGAGCTGGCGATGGCGGGCAAGATGGGGCGCGAGCTGATCCTGCGCAAGGCCCTGCAGGAGGTCGACGCAGAGCACGACCTCATCCTCATCGACTGCCCGCCGGCTCTCGGCCTGCTCACCGTCAACGCGCTCGTCGCCGCCGACTGGGCCCTGCTCAGCGCCGAGGCGCAGTACTTCGCGCTGCAGGGCGTCGAGCAGGCCCTGCAGGTCATCGAGCTCGCCCGTGACGGCCTGAACCCCGACCTGCAGTGGCTTGGCGTCCTCTTCAACATCGCCGACATGCGCACGGTGCATTCGCGCGAGGCCTACGTCTCGCTCAAGGAGCACGTCGGCGACAAGCTGCTCGACACGATCGTGCGCCAATCGATCGCCTACGCGGAGTCCTCCGAGCGCGCGGTCTCGATCCTCGAGCACCGGCCCGACCTCGGCCAGGACTACGTGCGCCTGGCCGACGAGATCCTCGGGCGGCTGGGGCTCACGGACGCGCGCCAGCGCGTCCGTGCGCAGCTCAACGGCTCGCGGTAGGGCGCGGGCGATGCTGCGCGGGCGCGCTGCGTTGGCGGCGACCTGCACCGCCAACCGCTCGCCGAGCCCATGCCGCAGCGGTCGTCGACGAAGCCCGCCGCTCAGAGCTCGCGCACGTCGGCGCCCTGGGGCTCGAAGGGCACCCGCATGACCTGGGCCCAGCCCTCGGCCTCGCGGCGCAGGGCCTCGACGACGCCCGCGGTGGTCTCGTAGTGGCACCACACGAGCACGGTCGGGCCGGCGCCCGAGATCGTCGCCCCCAGCGCGCCGAATGAGCGCGCGCCGCGGACGAGCTCCATCGAGCGCGGGTACAGGTGCTCGCGGCGCGGCTGGTGCAGGCGGTCCTCGAGACCGCGGGCCACGAGGTCCCAGTCACCGCGTGCGAGGCCGAGCACGAGCAGTGCGCCGTGGGCGGTGTTGAAGACCGCATCGGCCATCGGGACCTCGGCGGGCAGCGCCGCGCGCGCGGTCTTCGTCCGCACCGCGGAGCGCGGCACCACGACGACCGCCTCGAGGCCGGCGGGCGGATCGAAGCGCGTCGCGTCACCGTCGGCGCAGATGGCGAACCCACCGCGCAGGGCGGCCGCGACGTTGTCGGGATGGCCTTCGAGCCCGGTGGCCAGGGCGAGGACATCGGCGTCGAGCTCGAAGAGGTGGTCGGCGGCCATCAGCCCCGCGACGTACGCCGCCGCGCTCGACCCGAGGCCCCCGCTGAGCGGGATCTCCGACCGGATGCGGAAGGTGAAGGCATCGGGCTCGGCGAGCCGGGCGAACCCGCGGACGGCCAGGTTGCGCCGGTCGCGGGCGATCTTCAGGTCGGTCTCGACCGCGAAGCGCCCGGCCTCCTCCACCTCGAGCTCCATGTGCAGCGCGAGCGCGCACGCGAAGGAGTCGAACCCGGGGCCGAGGTTCGCGCTCGAGGCGGGCACGCGGACGAGGCGTCGACGGCGCATCGAGGCGCCACCCTAACGGCGCCCGAGGAGATCCTCGGCGTGCGTCCGTCCCGACAGGCATGACCAACGCCGATCCGGCGTCGTAGACTCGCGCCGTGGGAGGGCATGCGAGCTGACCGAGCGGGTCACGAGTCCGGACTTCGTGGGGCGCGAGCACGAGCTGGCCGGGCTCGGCGCCGCGCTGGAGCGCGCCGCGGACCGCCGCCCGGCCGTCGTGCTCGTCGCGGGCGAATCGGGCGTCGGCAAGACGCGCCTCGTCTCCGAGCTCGCCGCTCGCGCCCGCGCGCAGGGCGCCCGCGTGCTCACCGGCGACTGCGTGGACCTCGGCGACGGCGAGCTGGCCTACGCTCCGATCGTCAGCGCGCTGCGCGGCCTGAGCCCGGACGAGCTCGGCGCCGGCGCGGCGGGCCTCGCGCCGCTGCTGCCCCAGCTCGACGCTCCCGAGACGGACAACGAGAGCGCGCTCTCCCAGGGGCGGGTGTTCGAGCTCCTGCTCGGCCTCCTGGGCCGGTTGGGCGACGCGCAGCCGCTCATGCTCGTCTTCGAGGACGTGCACTGGGCCGACCGCTCCTCCCGCGACTTCCTGTCCTTCTTCGTGCGCAACGCGCGCCACCAGCGCGTGCTGCTCGTCGCCACCTACCGCACCGACGAGCTGCACCGCCGCCATCCGCTGCGTGCGCTGGTGGCCGAGGCCGAGCGCGCTCCGATCGTCGAGCGCGTCGCGCTCGAGCGCTTCACCCGCGACGAGATGGTCGCCCAGCTCACGGGGATCCTCGGCCGCCGGCCCGAGGCCCGGCTGGTCGACGAGCTCTTCGCCCGCGCCGAGGGCAACCCGTTCTTCACCGAGGAGCTGGCGGCCGCCGCGGCCGGCGAGCGTGTCCCGGCCAACCTCGCCGACGCGCTCATGCTGCGCGTCGAGGCGCTCAGCCCGTCCGCACAAGGGGTGCTTCGCCTCGCGGCCGTCGCCGGCCCGCGGGTGAGCCATGGGCTGCTCGAGCAGGCAGCGGCGATCGGACCCGACGAGCTGGTCGGCGGCCTGCGCGAGGCAGTGGCCCACAACATCATCGTCATCGAGCCGGAGACCGGTGCGTACGGCTTCCGCCACGCGCTCATGCGCGAGGCGCTGGCCGACGACCTGCTGCCGGGCGAGCGCGGGCCGCTGCACACCGCGCTGGCGCGTGCGCTCGAGGCCGACCCCGAGCTGTCGGTCTCCCCCTCCGGCGTGACCGCCGAGCTCGCCTACCACTGGTTCGCCGCCCACAACCTGCCGGCCGCGTTCTCCGCCTCTGCGCAGGCGGGCGCCGACGCCATGCGGCTGGCGGCCTTCGCCGAGTCCAACGCCCACTATGAGCGCGCGATCGAGCTCTGGGACGGCGTATCCGAGGAGGTGCGTCGCGACGGTCCGAGCCTCGTCGACCTCATTCGCAGCGCCGCCGAGGCGGCGCACCTGGCGGGCGAGTACGCCCGCGCCGCGGCACTGGCCCGCCGCGCGCTGACGCTCGTCGACGCGGACGCCGATCCCATGACCGCCGCGCTGGTCGGCGAGCGCCTGGGGCGCTACCTGTGGATCAGCGGCCAGTCGCTCGAGGGCCTCGAGGCCTGCCGCGCCGCCGTTGCGCGGCTGCCCGCCGACGGGGACCCGGCCGCCCGCGCCCGCGTCCTCGGCTCCGAGGGACACCTGCTCCTGCTGCTCGGCCGCGGGCCCGAGGCGCTCGCGCTGTGCGAGCCCGCACTCGAGATCGCGCGCGCGGCGGGGGCGCGGCGGGAGGAGGGGAGCATCCTCAGCACCATGTGCGCCGCGCTCAGCTACTCGGGCGCCCTCGGGGCCGGGGTCGAACACGGACAGGAAGCCCTGCGCATCGCCGCCGAGCTCGGCGACATCGAGGAGCTCACGCGGGCCTACGTCAATCTCGGCGAGACGCTCGACTGGGCCGGACGGATCGCGGAGGCGGCCGAGCTGGCCGGCGTCGGAGCCCACACCGCGATCGAGCAGGGCATCGGGGCGCTGGCCGCTCTGTTGGCCAGCGATCAGGCTCTGCGTCTGCTGCGCCTGGGCCGCTGGGACGAGGCCGATGCGGCGCTGGTCACCGCCATGGACGCCATGATGGGGGGAGTCATGGCGGGGGCGGCGCTGGCCGGACGGGCCCTGCTCGACGTCCTGCGCGGACGCTTCGACGAGGCCTTCGACACCGTCGAGGAGGCCGAGCGCGCCCAGGAGAACGCCGTCGGCTCGATGTGGACGGGGCCGCTGGCCATCACGCGCGCCGAGCTCGAGCTCTGGCGCGGGCGCCCCGCCGAGGGGCGCGACGCCATCGCCGCCATGTTGGAGGGCGTCGATCCGGGCGACGAGGATGCCTTCTACCTCACCCCTGTGCTCGCCGTCGGGGCGCGGGCGGCCGCGGACGTCGCCGTCGGCGCGCGCGCGACGGGCGATGCGGCGGGCGAGCGCGAGGCCGGCGTCTTCTGCGCGACGCTCGTGGCGCGCGCCGGCCATCTCGTCCGCGACGAGGCGTTCCCGGAGGGGCAGTGCCCGCCCGAGGCCCTGCTGCACGTCGCCACGGCCGGGGCCGAGCACGCGCGGGCCCTGGGACGCGGCGGATCCGCGGCGTGGCGCGGCGTCGCCGACGCCTGGCAGGCCTTCGGCGCCCCCTACGCGACGGCCTACGCACAGTGGCGCCTCGCCGAGGCGATCCTGACCGAGGGCGGCGCGCGGGCCGACGCCCAGGCCGCGCTGGCCGCGGCCCACGCGGTCGCCTTTCGGCTGCGTGCCCGCCCGCTGGCGGCCGAGCTCGAGGCGCTCGCGCGGCGGGCGAGGCTCTCGCTGGAGAGCAGCGCCGAGCCCGTGGTCGCCTCCGATGGCGACGGCGCGGCCGAGCGGGTCGGCCTCACCGCGCGCGAGTTGGAGGTCCTGCGCCTCGTGGCCAAGGGCGAGACCAATCGCTCGATCGGCCGGGCCCTCTACATCAGCGAGAAGACCGTCAGCGTCCACATCTCGCGGATCCTGGCCAAGCTCGACGCGCGGGGGCGCGTCGAGGCGGCGGGCCTGGCCCTCCGCCTCGGTCTCCTCGACGAGGAGACCGAGGCAGTCCCCGAGGGCTAGTGTCGCGGCGCTGCGGCTAGGCCGCGGCGGGCGCCGGCGCCGGGGCGACGGACGCCTGCGGGCGGCGCAGCAGGCTCAGGGTGTAGACGGCCGTGAGGGCGCCCAGCGCCACGAACGCTCCGCGGACGCCGAAGAGCGCGACGAGCGGCGCGGCGATGAGCGAGCCGGCGACGATGCCCGCGATGGCGGCCGGGTAGGCGAAGCCGTAGGCGCGGGCGAAGACGTCGGGGGCCAGCGAGCGCTGCAGGCTGGTCTCGACGAGCACCTCGACGACGATGCAGCCGGCGCCGGAGACGAGGCCGAGGGCCAGCGCGCCGCCGACGCCGAACGGGTCGGCCAGCAACGCGGTGCTGGCCGCCAGCACGGCCATGGTGCCGACGAGCACGACCCGCGTGCGGCCGGCGGCGGCCAGGCGCCCGGCCGCGCCGGCGCCCAGGACGCCGCCGAGGCCGAAGCTGGCGAGCAGGTAGCCGTAGCCGTGGTCGCCGAGGCCGAGCTCGCGGCTGAGCAGGAGCAGGAGCACGGTCTCGGCGCCGTAGATCGCGCTGCACACGATGTCGGCGCCGACGAGGCGCATCGTCATGGGCTGCTCGAGGAGGGCGCGGGCGCCGTCGCGCAGCTCGCGCAGGACGTCGGGCGCCTCATCGGCCTGGGCGCCGGGCGCGAAGATGGCGCCGGCGGGGATCGAGGCGACGGCCAGGGCCGACAGCGCGAAGGTCGCGGCGTTGATCGCGAAGGCCAGGCTCGGCGGGCCGAGCGCCAGCAGCAGGGCGCCGAAGCCCGGGCCGGCGACGATGCAGACCTGCTGGATCGCCGAGCGCGCGGCGTTGGCGGCAGGCAGGTCGGCATCGTCGACGAGGCGCGGCGTGGTGGCCGCCACGGCCGGGATGTAGACGCTCGAGGCGGCGGTCGAGAGGGCGGCGATGATCGGCACGAGGGCGACGGGCAGCCCGGCGGCCGCGACGCCGGCCAGGGCGAGCATGAGGACGAAGCGGATCCCGTCGGAGGCGAGCATCAGCCGGCGGCGGTCGTAGCGGTCGGCGACGACGCCGCCGAGCGGCCCGCAGACGACGATGGGCAGGACCCGCGCGGCGGTCGTGACGGCGAGCCACGTGGACGAATGCGTGCGCTCGTAGACGAAGGCGAGCAGCGCGAGGTTGTAGAGCCAGTCGCCGGCCTGCGAGACGGCCAGGCTGGCCAGGAGGCGGCGGAAGCGGGGGTGGCGGCGAGCAACGTTCATGGCTGCCGAGTCTGCGCCTGAGGGCGCCGGGCGCACATCGGAGGGCCGCGTCGCCCTCGAGTCGCGATCCCTCATATCCGCGTCCGGGGTCCTTACCCGGACCCGCCGAACCCCCCCACGCGCCCGCGTGCACCGCGACCCTCGCCCTTACTCGGTGCGCGGGGCTACGGTCGAGTCGCACACCGGCTGCGCGTCGTGCGCTGACGGCGCTCAGCGCGCGAGGAGCCCACCCTCGACGGTCAGCGCCTCGCCCGTGACGAACGATGCCGCGTCCGAGCTCAGCCAGGCGATCGCGCCCGCGACCTCCTCGGGCCCGCCCATGCGCCCCATGGGCACGTAGCTCGTCAGCGTCTCGCGGAAGCCCGGAAAACGCTCGAAGGTCGCGTCCATCATCGGCGTGTCGATCGCGCCGGGGCACACCGCGTTGATGCGAATGCCCATCGGCGCGTACTCGAGCGCCGCCGTGCGCGTGAGGCCCAGGACGGCGTGCTTGCTCGCGCTATAGGGCGCCGCGAACGGCGATCCGCGCAGCCCGAGCGTCGAGGAGACGTTGACGATCGCCCCTCCCCCGCTCTTCAGCATCGCGTCGATCTCCGCCCGCATGGCCAGCCACGTCCCGCGCAGGTTGATCTCGACGATCCGGTCGAACTCGGCCTCGGGGTACTCGTGCGTCGACGCGTGCCCGCCACCGACGCCGGCGCAGTTCGCCGCGCAGTCCAGGCGCCCGAAGGCCGCGACGGCTTCGGCCACCGCCGCCCCGAGCGCGCCGCCGTCGGTGACGTCGGCCGCGACGAAGCGCGCGTCCGCGCCGGCCGCGGTGAGCTCGGCGACGACCGCGGCGCCGGCCTCGGCGTTCACGTCGGACGCGACGACGCGCGCACCGTCGCGCGCGAAGAGCTGCGCCGTCGCCCGCCCGATCCCCGATGCCGCGCCCGTGACCAGCGCGGCCTTGCCCTTCAGTTCGTAGTCCATTCGGCCATCATCGCTGCGGCTGGTCTTCGAGCAGGTCCGCCAGCCCCCCGACGAACTCGGTCTCGTTGTTCCAGTAGTCGTGGGCCTGGAGGCCGCCGCCGGAGCTGTTGGTGACGTTGTCGACGGGCCTGTCGTCGACCGCGAAGTGGCGCTGGGCCCCGTCGAGCGGATCCACCGCCACCAGCAGTGCGTCGTCGGCGGACCCGGGCACGGTCGCGGGCCGGCCCGGCCGCCAGGTCGTCGGCGGGTTGAGCGGATCGGCCACCGGATCGCGGGCATCCCAGTAGTTCTGCCACACGAAGGGAGGGACCGAGAGCGCCGCCATCTGGCCGACCCGCCCGCCCCAGTCGAACAGGTCGACGTACTTGCGGATCGGGCTGCCGGCCGTCACGAAGCCGCGCACCATCGCGGCCCGCGGATCGTTCGCGGCGCTCCAGGAGGACAGCGGCAGGCGACAGAGGACGTCCCAGCACAGCACGGTGCCCTGACTGTGGGCGTTGACGACCAGCAGATCGACGCTGCCGCTGTCGAGCAGCCGCTGAATCGCCTGCTGGACGAACCCGCGGACGCGCTCGCGCAGGTCGTTGCGGCATACGTAGGTGGCCACATCGGCCTCGATCGCGCGCAGGACGTTCGGCGAGCGCGAGGAGCCGGTCTTCGACACGGCGGTGCGCGGACGGAGGTTCGAGGTCGCCTGCGGCTCGGCCTGCGGGTGATGCACCACCGCCCACAGGTCCCGGCCGAGCAGCCGCAGCCCGCCGGTGACCGTCGTGTAGCGGCGCAGCGACAGAGCGGCGCGCGAGACCGTCTCCAGCGTGGAGTCGAGATGGCCGTCGGGCGGCAGGGAGGGCGAGTAGACCAGCGCGACATGCGCGACGTCGCCGGACTCGATCAGGGGCCGGTCCAGCCGGCCGAGGCCCGCCTCGCGCGAGCCCTGCCACTCGCTCTGCACGTAGACGGGGCCGCCGCGCGGGCGCTCGGGATCGGCCGGAGGCTCCGGATCCTCACCGAGGCGATCGCCGAGCACGTCGCGCAGGTGGCGATGCAGCTCGTCCGCGTAACCGTCGCGCTCACCGACCGGCGGCTGCTGGAAGCCGATCCCGTGCACCGTCAGCAGGCATGTGCGTGGCGGCATCGGTCATCCGCCGTGCAGGTGCCCGGCCGACGGCGGCCAGTCGATCAGCGGCTTGCCGATCTCCCAATGGTGGCCGAACGGGTCCTCGATGTGGCCCAGCAGCCAGCCGTGCTGGGACTCCGCGGCGTAGACCTCGGTGGCGCCGAGATCGACGGCGCGGTCGATCACCGCCTTGGGGTCGTCGGCGATGAGCAACAGCTTCACCGTGCCGCCGCCCACCGTCTCGGGGCTGTAGCTCTGGTGCTCGGGTGCCTCGTCGGCGACCCAGAAGGACGCGTCGCCGACGGTCAGCTGGGCGACGACGGGCTCGTGCTCGTCGGTGCCGCCGACGCGGTGGACCTCCGTCGCGCCGAAGGCCGCCTTGTAGAACTCGATCGCCTCGCGGCCGCGGCGCACGGCGAGCTGGGGCGAGATGACCGGCGCGTAACCCATCGGCGCCGCGAGGCTACCGCGTGGGCTCGGCCACCTGCACGTCGCAGTCGAAGGTCGCCAGGTCAGCGAGGATCGACGGGTCCGCGCTCGCGTCGGTCACGACGAGGCTCACCTCGGAGAGGTCGCAGATCTTCGCCACCTCGACCTCGCCGAGCTTCGACCCGTCCGCCACCACGACGGGGCGGCGCGCGGAGAGCAGCATCGCGCGCTTCACCTCGGCCTCGGGCAGGTTGACGTTGGTCACCCCGCCCGTGCCGTCGACGCCGTTGCAGCCGATGAAGGCGATCGACGCATTGAGGCCGTCGAGGAGGACGGTGCCCAGCGGGTTGACGAGCGAGTGCTGCAGCGGGCGCAGCGTGCCGCCGGTGACCACGACCGAGATCCGGGGCCAGGCGCGCTCGAGCACGAGGGCGACGGTCAGGCCGTTGGTGACCACGGTGACGTCGCGCAGGCCGGCGCGCGCGACGAGCGCCCGCGCGATCGCCGTGGTGGTCGTGCCGACGTCGAGCAGAACGGTGTCGCCGTCGGCCACGAGCGCCGCCGCGCAGCGCCCGATGGCCGCCTTCTCGCTGGCCAGGTCCTGTTCGGCGACCTCGAAGGGCTGCTCGGAGCGCTGGATCCCGGGCGGCATGGCGCCGCCGCGGATCCGGCGCACCCGCCCGTGGGCCTCGAGCGACTGCAGGTCGGTGCGAACCGTGACCGTCGAGACGCCGAAGCGGGCGGAGAGGTCGCTGACGCGCACGAAGCCCTGCTCCTCGACGAGGGCGGTGATGCGCTCCTGGCGCACCTCGGCGGGCTCCGGGCCCGCGCTGCTCGCGGCCACGGGCCGCACGCTAATGCAGTTGGACGCCCGGTACCTCCAGCTCGCCGATGGCCAGGAAGCCGTCGCCGGCCTTCGGGTGCGCGCTCGTGAGGTCGAGGCGCAGCCGGGTGGTCGAGACCGGATCGAAGCTGACCACGGTGGGCTGCCCGGACGCCGTCGCGAACGCGACGTGCGGGTTGCTCACCGCCGCCCAGCCCGAGCCGTCCCAGTAGCGCACGCCGATGTCCGCCGGCAGCGCGTGGGTGGCGTCGATCGTGAAGGCCGCCCGGACGCTCGAGACCGGCTCGGCGCCTGGCCACGCGACCGAGACCCACTCGTGCGGGTGCGCGAGGCTGAAGGAGGGCAGCAGCGCGGTCGCGGCCTTGAGGTAGTAGTTCGACCACGCCGTCGCCGGATCGCCGTCGATCATGGCCGCCGGCAGCGTGTCGGGCCGGCCCGAGTAGCTCGCGTCGGCCGTGGGACCCGCGGGCGGCGCGGGCGGCGCGCCGGCCGTGCCGTCGCCCACGTAGGCGAGCGCGGGGCCCTGCTGGCTGTCCATCGCCCCGTGTGCCTGCGCCGCGAAGATCGTCGATCGCGCGGGCGCGAGGCCGTCGGCGCTGGCGGTCACCGTGATCGGCCCCGGCCGGTCGCCCGAGGCGACGATGGCCAGCGCCTTGCCGTTGAACGCCTCACGCGTCGAGGCCTTGTAGTTCTCGGCGTCCTCCTCGCGGCCGTTGTCGAGGCCGACGAGGCGCCCGGCGCCGCTGACGTCGAAGGAGATCGCGTTGTCCGCGCTGGGGACGAGCACGCCGTGGGCGTCGACGACGTCGGTCGTGAAGTACGACAGCGAGCGCCCGTCGGCAGTGATGGTGCGCTTGTCGGGCGTGAGCCTGACGGCCGCGGGCGGCCCGGCGGTGTCGACCTCGTCGCGGGCGACCTGATGGCCGTCGCGACTGGCGACGGCGACGAGCTTGCCGGGCGCGAAGGGCACGTCCCAGGTCAGGTGCAGCTTGCCGGCGCTGCCGTTGGGGCTCGCGACCCCTCATGACCCTCTCCTCCCGCAGAACGAAAGTCTTCGAAAGCTAACGACAAAGACTGAAGGCGGTGTGCCCACGGCCGGCGGGCTTGAAACCACAGTCACTATCGTCCGATCGTCAATGGCGGACAGCGTCAGCACCGAGCTCGATCGCTGGCTGCAGAGCGACGGCGAGAAGACCCTCGGGAGCCTCGTCGAGCTCTTCGAGGAGAAGAGCTTCGCGATCCTCTTCGTCCTCCTGCTCGGGGTGCCGGCGCTGCCGCTGCCGACCGGCGGCGCCACGCACGTCTTCGAGATCATCGCCGTGCTGCTCGCCGCGCAGCTCATCGCGGGCCGCGACCACATCTGGCTGCCGCAGCGCTGGCGCGGGCTGGAGCTGGCGGGCGAGCGCCGGCGGCGCTTCATCGGCGGCCTCATGAGGCTGATCCGCCGGCTCGAGCGCCTCTCGCGGCCGCGCCTGACGTTCCTCTTCGACCACCGCCTGAGCAACATCGTCTTCGGGGTCCTGGTCATCGCCGGCTCCGCGGGCGCCTTCCTCGCCCCGCCCTTCACGGGACTCGACACGCTGCCGGCGCTCGGCGTGGTGCTGCTGTCGCTCGGGGTGCTGCTCGAGGACTTCCTCATCGTCGTCGTGGGAATCGCCGTGGGCGCGGGCGGGGTGTTCCTCGAGATCGTGCTCGGCAAGGCGGCGATCAACGGCATCGGCAAGCTGTTCTGATCGGTCCTCTGCTAGGGATGAGGGTCGAATGAGCGATCCGCTGCGGGTGACGGTGTGGGGCGAGAACGTGCACGAGCGCGAGGAGGACGCGGTGCGCGCCCTCTATCCCGACGGCATGCACGCCACGATCGCGGCCGGCCTCGAGACGTCACTGGGCTCCCGCGTGCGCGTGCGCACCGCGACGCTCCAGCAGCCCGAGCATGGGCTCACCCAGGCCGTCCTGGACGACACCGACGTGCTGACCTGGTGGGGCCACACCGCGCACGACCAGGTCGACGACGCGATCGTCGAGCGCGTCCACGCGGCGGTGCTCGGCGGCGTTGGTCTCCTCGCCCTGCACTCCGCGCACTACTCGAAGATCTTCCAGCGCCTGCTCGGGACGTCGTGCAGCCTGCGCTGGCGCAACGACGGCGAGCGCGAGCTGGTGTGGACCGTCGACCCCGCGCACCCGATCGCCGCCGGGGTCCCGCAGCCGATCGTCATCGACGCGCACGAGATGTACGGCGAGCACTTCGACATCCCGGCCCCCGACGAGCTCGTCTTCGTCAGCTCGTTCGCCGGCGGCGAGGTGTTCCGCGGCGGCTGCTGCTTTCGCCGCGGGGCCGCGCGGATCTTCTACTTCAGCCCGGGCGACCAGGACTACCCGATCTACCACCACACCGATGTGCAGCGGGTCATCGCGAACGCGGTCGAGTGGGCCGCGCCGGGTCCGGACGTCCCGCGCGCCGTTGCCGGGAGCCCGATGGCGCCGCGCGGCTGGTTTCAGTGACCGGGCCATCTCGACAGCCGCTGCGCGTCGGCGTGGTCGGCCTCGGCTGGGCCGGTCAGCAGCACCTCGCGGCCTACGACGCGCATCCGGACACCACGGTCGTGGCTCTCGCCGGGCTGGAGGACCGCCCGCGGGCCAAGCTGGCCGCCCGCTACGGGATCGAGCACGCGGTCGCGGAGTGGAAGGACCTGCTCGCGGTCGAGGGGCTCGACGCCGTCAGCGTCTGCGTCCCGACGTTCCTGCACGCGCCGATCGCGATCGCGGCCCTCGAGCGCGGCCTCCACGTGCTGTCCGAGAAGCCGATCGCGCTCGACGGGGCCGAGGCGCAGCGCATGGTCAGGGCCGCCCGCAAGGCCGACCGCGTGCTCGACGTCGCCTTCAACCACCGCCAGCGCGGCGACATCCAGAAGCTCAAGGCCCTGATCGACGAGGGCCGGCTCGGCCGCCCGTACTACGCCAAGGCGTGGTGGCTGCGGCGCACCGGCATCCCCACCGTGGGCAGCTGGTTCACGCGCCGCGAGTTCGCGGGCGGCGGCCCGCTGGTCGACATCGGCGTCCACGTGCTCGACTGGTCGCTCTTCCTCCTCGGTGACCCGAAGGTCGTCGCGGTCAGCGCCTCGACCTACGACCTGCTGGCCACCAACGGCTTCGGCGCCGGCTCTTCCGGGGGCTACAAGGGCAAGACCGGTGCGGGCGACGGCGAGGCGCCGCAGTTCGACGTCGAGGACCTCGCGTCGGTCTTCATGCGGTTGCACGACGGTGGCACGCTGCTCGTCGAAGCCTCATGGGCTGCGCACCGCCGCGATGGAGACGAGTTCGGCATCACGATGTACGGCACGGACGCAGGCGCCGAGCTGATCGTCGACAACTACGCGCCGAAGGGCGATCTGCAGGTCTTCACTGACGACGGCGGCGAGGCCGTCGCCACCCGCGTGCCCGTGAAGCACGGCCGGGCGCACAAGGCGGTCATCGAGCAGTTCGTGGACAAGATCCGCGCCGGCGACTGGCGCCGATACGACGGGGCGGGCGCCGCCGCGCTCGCCCGCGTCGTGGACGCGTGTTACCTGTCGGCGGCGGAGCAGCGCGAGGTCCGGCTGGACTGAGCAATGGACCGGTACGGCAAGCGCTCCGATCTCATCGTGCACCAGCGCGAGCCGTTCAACGCCGAGACCGGGCTCGCCGCGCTGGCCGAGGGTCCCGTCACCGCGACCGACGCCTTCTACGTGCGCGGCCACGGCGCGGTACCCGAGATCGACCCCGCCGCATGGCGCCTGCACGTGGACGGCGCCGTCGAGCGCGAGCTGGACCTGTCCTTCGCCACCCTGCGCGAGGCCTTCGTCGAGCGCCACGTGACCGCCACGTTGCAGTGCGCCGGCAATCGCCGCGCCGGGCTGATCGCCATCCGCGACATCCCGGGCGAGGCGCCGTGGGGTGCGGGCGCCACCGGCACGGCGACGTGGACCGGCGTCGCGCTCGCCGACGTGCTCGCGCTCGCCCACCCGTCGCGCGCGGTCGGGCACATCGGCTTCGAGGGCGCCGACCTCTGTCCCGAGGCGCAGCCGGCCCAGCGCTTCGGCGGATCGATCCCGCTCGACAAGGCGCGCCGTCCCGAGGTCCTGCTCGCCTGGGCCATGAACGGAGAGCCGCTCCTGCCCGTCCACGGCGCTCCGCTGCGCGTGGTGGTCCCCGGCTACATCGGCGCGCGCAGCGTCAAATGGCTCGAGCGCATCGAGGTTCGCGCGACCCCTTGGCCGGGCTACTTCCAGCACGTCGTCTACCGCCTGCTGCCCGAGGACGGCACGCCGGGCCCGGGCCGGGGGATACCGCTCGGCCTCGTCGCGCTCAACGCCGACGTCCTGTCGCCGGCCGAGGGCGAGGCCGTCGCCGCCGGGCCGGTCGAGGTGCGCGGCTACGCGTTCGCGGGCGGCGAGCGCCACGTGGTGCGCGTCGACGTCTCCCTCGATGCGGGCGCGTCCTGGTCGCAGGCGGAGCTGCTCGACGATCTCGGCCCGTGGGCGTGGCGGCACTGGCGGGCGACGGCCGACCTCGTGCCCGGCGAGCACGAGGTCCTCGTGCGCGCCTGGGACTCGTCGGCGGCCACGCAGCCCGAGAGCGAGGCGGCGCTGTGGAACCCGAAGGGCTACGTGAACAACGCCCGGCCGCGGGTCCGCGTGCGCGCGGTTGCGAACGGCGATGATGCAGGCGCCCGTTCATCCTGACCCGACACTCCCGCCCCATCCAGAGGAGACACCCATGACCGGCTACGCGATCGTGAACCTGCTCGAGATCGACGACGCCGTCGAGGGCAGGGTCGAAGGCCTGCAAGGGCGCTTCAGCCGCAAGTACCTCGACTCCCGCGACCTGGGCATCAGCCACTGGCGCTATGCCCCGAGCACGCGCAACCCGGGGGCCCACAGCCATCGCGAGCAGGAAGAGGCCTACGTCGTGGTCGCCGGCTCGGGCCGGGTGCGCCTCGATGAGGAGATACGCGACATCGGGCCGTGGGACGTCATCCGCGTGGCGCCCGAGGTCGTGCGCTCCTTCGAGTCCGGGCCCGACGGCCTCGAGCTGATCGCCGTGGGCGGGCCCAAGCCCGAGGAGGGCGACGGCGTGCGCTCCGACGCGCCCTGGCCCGACGCCGGCGACTCCTGAGCCATCGGCGCAGGACAGGCCGATGCCCCGGTGGCGCACGCCACCGGCGGCCGGAGGCGCGGCTGCGCCATCATGTTGATTCGAGTACCGAGACCCGAGGAGCAGCCATGAGTGCCGAGAGCCGTTGGGCCGCAGTCGCCGCGTTGGGACAGAGCGTCTGGTACGACAACGTGGCCCGCCCTGCCCTCGCCGGAGGTCATCTCGCCCGGCTCGCCGATCAGGATCACGTGACCGGGGGGACGTCGAACCCGTCGATCTTCGCCAAGGCGGTGCTCGACTCCGACGTGTACGACGACGAGCTCGGGGCGGCGCCCGCGTCCGACAGCGACACGCAGGTCTTCGAGCGCTGCTGGATCGAGGACATCCAGCGCGCCTGCGACCTCATCCGCCCGGTCTGGGACCGCACCGGCGGTCGCGATGGCTACATCTCGATCGAGGAGGAGGCGGATCTCGCCTTCGAGGTCGAGCCGGCCGTGGTGCGCGCGCACGAGCTCCGCGCGCTGGTCGACCGGCCGAACGTGATGGTCAAGGTCCCGGGCACCGACGCGGGGGTCGAGGCGTTCCGCCGCCTGACGCGCGACGGCCTCAACATCAACATGACGCTGCTGTTCTCCCGCGAGCGGTACCGCCAGATCGCCGAGGCCTACGTCGCGGCGCTGAAGGAGCGCGTCGACGCCGGGGAGGACGTCAGCGCGATCGCGTCGGTCGCCAGCTTCTTCGTCTCGCGCATCGATGTGCAGGCCGACGCGCGGCTGCCCGAGGACTCGCCGCTGCGCGGCCGTATCGCCGTCGCCAACGCGAAGCTCGCATATGCCGACGTGTTCCTCCCCACCCATTCCGGCCCGGCGTGGGAGCGGCTCGCGGCCGCCGGAGCGAACCCGCAGCGCCCGCTGTGGGCGTCGACCGGCGGCAAGAACCCGGCGTACTCGCCGACGCTCTACATCGACGGGCTGATCGGCGAGAGCACGGTCACCACCGTGCCCGACGCGACGCTGGATGCGTTCCGCGACGCGCCCGATCCCGCACCCGACCGCTTCACCGTGCTCGACGACGTCGACCGCGCGCGCGCCGATCTCGCCGCGCTGGCAGAGGCGGGTGTCGATCTCGACGAGATCACCGCCGACCTCGAACGCGCCGGGGTGCAGCAGTTCGCCGACGCCTACGGGCAGATGCTCGAAGCGATCGCGCGCAAGCGCCAGCGCATAGCCGTGTCGTAGGCGGCGCTCGGTGCCCGCCGGGCAGTTGGCGCCGTCAGCCGTGCTGCGTCACCGTCAGGCCGCTCGGCACGGGCGCCGCATCGACGGCTGACGCCATCTCCTCGAGGCGTCCGTGGAACGCCCGGGCCACCCGAACGGCATGCGTCTTGGCCAGCTCGGCGCGGTCGCCGGCGAACAGCTCGTCGACCGTGCCGGCCCAGAGCGCCAGCCACCGCTCGAAGTGCCCGCGGCGCAATCGGACCTTGCCGTGGAGCTGCGCGTGCGGGCGGAACGCCCCGCCGCCGTAGGACTGGGCGCCCAGGAGAATGGTCTCCCAGAACGACGTGAGCCGGGGGACGTGTGCCTCGAGGTCGAGCTTCGCGACGTCGACGAAGATGAACCCGATGATCGGATCCTCGAGCGCACGCCCGTAGAAGGCGCGCACCAGCCGCTCGCAGTCGGCGCGGCTCTCGATGTCACGCAGCCCCTGGGGCACATCCATGC
Source organism: uncultured Actinomycetes bacterium (assembly GCA_963807305.1). Lineage (GTDB taxonomy): Bacteria > Actinomycetota > Thermoleophilia > Solirubrobacterales > Solirubrobacteraceae > JAOPZW01. Next base: position 414,594 of record CAWEBN010000005.1, on the reverse strand, counting down.
CCACCACTATGGCGGGCCCGGCAATCCGGGATCCTCGGCGCGCTGCGCCGCGGCACGTGCCTCGTCCGCGAGGGCGCGGAGCAGAGCGGTGAATCGGCGAGATGCGGCGTGGCTCCCGCCGCGGCCATGGCAAGCTCGGGGGACCGGCGCAAAGTTCAGGGGAACGACCCGATTTACACGGCGTGGCCGAGCCGCGAGGCTCGGGCGATGACGATCCTCCCAGCGTGGGCGGCATGGCGGGCGGACTCGCCATCCAGCGCGTTCACCATCGGGATCGAGGAGGAGTTCATGCTCCTCGACCCGCGCGACTGGTCGCTGGCCTTCCGCTCGGACGAGGTGATCGCGGGCCTGGGGTCCGGGCTTCGCGATCGCATGACGCAGGAAACCCACGCAGCCGTGATGGAGGTCACCACCGGGGTCCATCGCCGGGTCGGCGATGCGGTCACGGAGTTGGCCGAACTGCGCTGCAAGCTCTCGCATGCGCTGGCCCGGCACGGGCTCCGCGCCGGCGTCGCCGGCATGCACCCGTCGGCGGTGGGGAGCGACACGATCGTCTCGTCGCACACGCGCTACCGCCAGATCGACGCGTCGATGCGGGTGCTCGCCCGGCGCGAGCCGACCCTCGCCACACACGTCCACGTCGGGATCGCCAGCCCGCACGCTGCGGTCAGGCTCCTGAACCGGCTGCGCGTCCACCTGCCGCTCCTGCTCGGGCTGTCGGCGAACTCCCCGTTCTGGCAGGGTAGGGCGACGGGCTTCGCGTCGACGCGCACCACCCTTTTCGACGCTTTTCCGCGCACCGGCCTGCCACGCGCCTTTCGCGGATACGCCGACTGGGTCGGGATGGTCGACGCGCTCCTGCGCTCGGGGGCCATCGCGGACCCCTCCCTGCTGTGGTGGGACGCCAGGCTGCAGCCGCGTTACGGCACGGTCGAGATCCGCGTCATGGACGCCCAGACGACGGTCGAGGACGTCGGCGCCCTCGCCGCCCTCGTCCAGTCGCTTGCGCTTCTCGAGTTCGAGCGCCCCGACGGCGGCGCCGACGAGCCGCCGGCCGGCGAGCTCATCGAGGCGAACCGCTTCCTGGCGGCGCGGGACGGCATGCGGGCCCTCATGATCGACGCCGCCTCGGGTCGGCGGATAACGGCCGTCGATCGGCTCGACGCGATCCTCGCTGCGTGCCGCCCCTGGGCCGGCGTGCTCGGCTGCGAGCGCGAGCTGGCGGCGGTCCGCCGCCTCGCGGCGCGCAACGGCGCGTCGCGCCAGGTCGCGTGGGCTCACGAAGGCGACCTACGGGGCGTCGTCGCGCGACTCGCCCGCGCCCACGCCGGCGAGGTGCCGATCGAGGCCGACGACGGCGTCGACCCGGCCCGGCAGGCGGCCTAGCGTCAGGCCGCGTCCCTCGGGATGAACGCCCCGTCGAGCTCGCCGTCCGCCTCGGAGGCGACATCGACGACGAAGAGCGCCAACAGGATGCACACCATCTCGTGCTGCAGGCCTGGAGCGTGGCCGCGGTCGACCAGCCACTGGGCCGCGGCGCGCAGGGATGCGGGCGTGCTGTAGCCGATGAACGGATACCAGGCGGGCGCCGTTTCGTCGGTGGCGAGCAAGGTCACCCAGCGCCGCGTCTGCGCCAGGGCCTGGGGGGTGAGTTCGGTCATCGGTGCCTCTGTGCGGTTCGGTGGGACTGCCGGCCCGGCATGGTGGCGGGGGCCTCGTCAGGTCACCGTCACGAGGCCGTCATGTCCGCGTCAGCGAGGCTCTGCCCGCAGCTCAGCCGAGCACGGCCCGCTCGACCGCGGAGAGCTCTGGCTCGCAGGGCACGACCGAGCCCGACTGCTCGAGCGCCGTCTGCGGGTCCTTCAGCCCGTGGCCGGTGAGCACACAGACCACGCGCGACGCGCCCTGCGCCCCGTGCTTGAGGAGCCCGGCCACGGACGCGGCGCTCGCGGGCTCGCAGAAGACGCCCTCCGAGGCGGCGAGCAGCCGGTAGGCGGTGAGGATCTCCTGGTCGGTGACGGCCTCGATGGCGCCGCGCGACTCGGTGACCGCGGTCATCGCCTCCTCCCAGCGCGCCGGGTTGCCGATGCGGATCGCGCTGGCGACGGTCTCGGGCTTCTCGACGGGGGCTCCGTGGACGAGCGGCGCGGCGCCCGCGGCCTGGAAGCCGAGCATGCGCGGGGACGCATCGGACTCGCGAAAGCCCTTCCAGTAGGCGGTGATGTTGCCGGCGTTGCCGACGGGGATGCACAACGCGTCGAGCGGGCGCTCCGGGCCGAGCTCTTCGAGGAGCTCGAAGGCCGCGGTCTTCTGGCCCTCCAGCCGGAACGGGTTGACGCTGTTGACCAGCGCGATCGGGTGGCGCTGCGTGAGCTCGCGCACGAGCTTCAGCGCCTCGTCGAAGTTGCCGCGCAGCGCCACCACGCGGGCGCCGTGCATGAGCGCCTGCGCCAGCTTGCCGGCGGCGATCTTGCCCTCGGGAACGATCACCGCTCCGCCGATGCCGGCGCGCGCCGCGTAGGCGGCCAGCGAGGCGGCGGTGTTGCCGGTCGAGGCGCAGATGACCATCTCGGCGCCCGAGCGGACCGCATCGCTCACCGCGCACGTCATCCCGCGGTCCTTGAACGACCCGGTGGGGTTCGTCCCCTCCAACTTCAGCCACACCTCGGCCCCGACCCGGTCGCTCAGCCGTGGGGCCGGCACGAGCGGCGTGGAGCCCTCCTGCAGCGAGACGACGGGGTCGTCGGGAGCGAACGGGAGCCGGTCGCGGTAGCGCTCGATGAGGCCGGCCATGGCCCTACAGGAACTCCTCGTCGATCACGCGGATCGCTCGAGGGCGCGAGCGCATGAAGTCCAGCCCGCCGATGAGCTCCAGGGCGGCGTAGAACTTCGACTCGAGCAGCGGATGGGTGACCATCACCAGGCGGGCGTTCTCCCCGAGCCCCTTCTGCACGAAGCTCCGGATGGATGCCCCCTGGAGGCCCATCAGCTGGGCGACCTGGGCCAGCACACCCGGGCGGTCCGCGACCTCGAGGTGCAGGTAGAAGGCCGACTCGACGTCGGTCACGATCTCCAGGCGGTCGGTCGTCTCCGGCGTCGACGCGGGCGGGATCATCGCGCTGATCACGTCGCCGAGCACCGCGCTCGCCGTCTGCGGCCCGCCGGCGCCCGGCCCGCTCAGGGTGATCTCGGTGATCGCCTGCGACTCGATGGTCACCGCGTTGAAGGGCCCGTTGACGCTGGCCAGCGGGTGCTCGCCGTAGAGGAAGACGGGGTGCACGCGCACGCTCAGGCCGCCGCCGACCCGCTCGGCGGTGCCGATCAGCTTCAGACCGAGCCCGAGTTCGCGCGCGTACTCCATGTCGTCGGCCGTGATGGCCTCGATGCCCTCGTAGGGCACCTGGTCGAGGTGCACGGGCGTGTTGAAGGCCAGCCGCGCGAGGATCGCCATCTTCGCCGCCGCGTCCTTGCCGTTGACGTCATCGGTGGGATCGGCCTCGGCGTAGCCCAGCGTCTGGGCCTCGGCCAGCGCGTCCTCGTATGACGCGCCCGTGTCGGCCATCCGGCTGAGGATGAAGTTCGTCGTCCCGTTGACGATGCCGTGCAGGCGGTCGACGTGGGCCGCGGCGAGGGACTCCTGCAGCACCCGGATCACGGGCACGACCCCGGCCACGGCGGCCTCGAAGCGCAGCTGGACGCCGTGCGAGCGCGCCGCCGCCCACAGCTCCTCGCCGTGTTGGGAGAGCAGCTGCTTGTTGGCCGTGACGACGTGCTTGCCGGCCGCCATCGCGCGCAGGACGTAGTCGCGCGCGGGATCGAGGCCGCCCATGACCTCGACCACGAGATCCGATCCGGCGAGGATCTCGTCGAACGAGCCGCGCGAACGGGTCAGCACGCCGCTGAGCTCGGGACGCAGGCCGGTGACGGCCTCGACCTCGTCTGCGCGCGCCTCCAGCAGCTCGGCGAAGGCCGAGCCCACCGTCCCGAATCCGAGCAGCCCCACGCCGAAGCGCTCAGGCGGGCCCACGGGGTCCCCCCTCGGCGTCGCTACGAGCCCTGAGCGAGTGCCGGCGGGGGTGCTCGACGTCCCGCGCCAGCAGGTCCTGGTAGGTCTCGCGCCGGACGACGACGCGCGCGTCGCCGTCCTTGACCATCACGACCGGGGCCCGCGGCACGCCGTTGTAGGTGTTCGACATCGAGAAGCCGTAGGCGCCCGTGGCCGGCGTGACGACGACGTCGCCCACGCGCGGATCGGCCAGCTCGGCGTCGCGCACGATCAGGTCGCCCGACTCGCAGTGCTTGCCCACCAGGTGGCAGTACGTGCCGCCCCCGAAGCGCGACGCGACCTGTGCCTCGTAGCGTGCGCCGTAGAGCATCGGGCGCAGGTTGTCGGACATGCCGCCGTCGACGGCGACGTAGAGGTCGACGTTGCGCTTCATGGACTGCACCGTGTACAGGGTGACGGTCGAGTTGGCGACGAGCGCGCGCCCCGGCTCGTCGAGGATGCGCACGCCCGGGCCCATGACGTCGTGGACCGCGGAGACCTTGGCCGCCACGTAGTCCTCGATCGTCGGCGGGTGCTCGGCGCTCACGTACGCGACGCCGAGGCCGCCGCCGAGGTTGACCATGCCGTGCGACGCGAGCCCGGCCATGGCCTCCAGCGCCGTCCGGAAGCTCCCGACGTCGTAGATCTGCGACCCGATGTGCAGGTGCAGGCCCTCGAGCTCGAGCCGGTCCGACGCGTCGAGGCGCTCGATCGCGGCCGGCGCCGACTGCAGCCCGAAGCCGAATTTCGTGTTCGGCCCGCCCGTCGAGATCGACGGGTGCGTGTCGGGACTGATGCCGGGCGCCACGCGCAGCTGCACACGCTGCACCGCGCCCGCGGGCACGACCTCCTCGAGCAGGTCGATGTCGGTGTGGTTGTCGACCACCACGTGCCCGACGCCCGCGTCGACCGCCTCGGCGATCTCCCGCGCGGACTTGGCGTTGCCGTGCAGGTGGATGCGCGCGGGGTCGAAGCCGGCCCGGAGCGCGATCGCCAGCTCGCCGCCCGAGGCGACGTCGCACGCCAGGCCCTCGTCGCACAGGATCCGCAGCACCGCCGTGCACGGGAAGGCCTTCGAGGCGAAGTGGACCTCGAAGTCGTCGCAGCGTGCGGCGTAGGCGGCGACGAAGGCCCGCGCTCGCTCGCGGACGTCGTCCTCGACGACGACGTAGGCCGGCGTGCCGAACTCGCGCGCGAGCGCGATCGCGTCGCATCCGCCCAGCTCGAGGTGCCCGGCCTCGGTGACCCGGCTGCCGAGTGGATAGACGTGGCTGAGCTGGGCCGCCATGGCGCGCGGAAGGCTAGCCGTTCGTTGCGGAAGCAATCGGGCCGCGCACCCGTCTCTCCAGCAGAACGCCATGACGCCGCTGCTCGCTCTCCACGCCGCCACGACCACGCTCCCCGTGCGCTGGGACGCGACCCTGCTCAGCGGCGGCTGGCTCGGCAGCCCCGAGGACGACCTGCTGCCCGCCGCCGGCCTGCTCATCGACGCGGGGTTCGACGGGGCCGTCGCGCTCGCAGGGACGCGGCGCTTCGTCGTCGACCACCGGCGCCTCGTGCGCGGGCCGGCCGGCGCGACGTCGGCCCTCGTCGCGGATCTCGTCGCCCGCGTGGAGAGGGGCAACCCCGAGACGCCCACCAGGTGGTGCGAGCGCGCGGCCGTCTTCGCGCCCGATGCCGTTACCGAGGAGCTCGTCGAGCTCGGCCTGGTGGAGTATCGCGAGGCCGGCTGGCTGCGCAAGGCGGTCCGCTACAAGGCCTTCGAGATCCTCGACGTCGCCGCGCGCGAGGCCGCTGCCACGCGCGTGCGCAACGCGGTCGCGCGCCCCGCCCATGCGCCGGAGAGCGCCGTGGCCCTCGCGCTTCTCCTGCGCTCGACCGACATGCTGCGCGGCGTCGCGGGCGCCACGTCTGGTCGCAACGAACGCGCGCTCGAGGCCCGCCGCGCGACCCTGCCGCCCGTCGTCGGGGCCGTCCTCGAGGCGCTCGACACGCGCCGCCGGCGCCTCGACGCGGTCGGCACGTAGAGTCCGGCGCCGTGCGCGCCGTCCACGTCGAGCCGCCGTCCGAGCTGAGCACCCGCGACGGGCTGGCCTATGCCCTCTTCCTGCCCGACGGCGATGCACAGGGCGGCGTCGTCATGGTCCACGGCGCCGGCTCGCAGAAGGAGAACCAGTTCGACGTGGCCCGCGCGCTGCGCGCCGCGGGCGTGGCGGCGGTGTGCTTCGACCAGCGCGGGCACGGCGAGAGCGAGGGCGCCCTCGGGGCCGACGCGCTCGACGACGTCGCCGCCATGGCGACGCTGCTGCCGCCGGGCCCAGTGGCGTTGCGCGGCTCGAGCATGGGCGGGTTCATGGCCCTGATGGCCAGCACGCGCATGGACGTCGCGGCCGTGGTCGCGATCTGCCCGGCGTCGGGCGAGCTGCTCGCGCGCGGCCTGCGCGACGGGCGCTTCTCGTTCCGCGCCGACCACGACGGCCTGCACGCGCTGCTCGCACACGCCGACGAGCAGGCGGCGGCCACCGCGCTCGGCGAGCGGCTGCTGCTCATGCACGCCGAGGGCGACGAGTCGGTGCCGATCAGCGTGTCGCGCGAGCTGCACGAGGGCGCGCCCGGCAGCCGCCTGGTCGCGGTGCCGGGCGGTCATCACCGCTCGATCCAGCACGACCCCGAGCTGACCGCCGTGGTCGTGCGCTTTCTCACGCGGGCATTGCGGCCGCGCCCCGCGGCGGGCTGAGCACCGGCGTGCGCACGTCGGACGACGTGCCTGCCAGCTCCGCAGCGGCACCGCGGTCGAGGGGCCGCTTGCCCCAGCGAGCCGCGCGCGCGAACTCGATGATCCGCCCGTAGTAGTCCTCCAGGCGCGGGGCGGCGATCCCCATCGGCTCGAGCAGCGCGCGGGCGCGAGCGTCGTCGTAGCGCACGCGCATCGCGAAGTAGGGGAAGTAGACCTCGTTGCGCTCCAGCAGCCGGCGCGTCGACGGCGCCGCGCGGCGCAGGACGAGCGGGTGCAGGAGGCGGCGGTAGGCGCGCGGCGGGACGAGCCGCGGCGCGGGCTGCTCGAAGCGCTCCTTCGTCAGCGACATGATCTCCCCCACGCTCGAGGCCTGCGAGCCCGCGGTCACATGGAAGGTCCCGCCCACCGCGTCCGGGTGGCGCGCGAGCGCCGCGACCGCATCGGCCACGTAGTCGACCGGCACCACGTCGACCGGCGAGCGCCGGCGCGCGGGAAGCACCGGGAAGGCACCGGCGGCGAAGGCCCGCAGCGGCCCGTAGAGCACGTTGAAGGACGCGGTCCAGCCGGTCGTGCTCTCCCCCACGACGATGCTCGGACGCGCGATCGTCCACGGCAGGGTGCTCGAGCGGACGACCGCCTCGGCCTCGTGCTTGGAGCGCTCGTAGGAGTTGCGGAACGTCCCCGTCTCGCGGTCGTCCTCGTAGACCGTGCCGCGGCGGTCGCCGGCGACGTAGGCGGTCGAGACGTAGGCCACGCGGTGCAGGTCGGGTACGGCGTCCGCGAACTCGAGCACGCGCCGGGTGCCCTCGACGTTGATCGCGCGCGCCTCCTCGATCGGGAGGTCGAAGGCGACCGAGGCCGCGCTGTGGATCACGGTTCCTACGCGCCCGGCGATCTCGTCGTGGCGCTCGCCGAGCCCCAGGCGCGGCGCGGTCAGGTCGCCGGCGATCGCGACGACGCGGCCGGTCGACGGGGCCTGCACGCGGTGCAGGACGGCGCGCAGGCGCGAGTCGGCCTCGGCGTCGTCGGCGGCGCGCACGAGGCAGTGGACCTCGTGGTCGGCGGCCAGCAGGCGCGCGAGCACGGCCATGCCGACGAAGCCGGTGGCTCCGGTGAGCAAGATCGGACGTTCGGTGACGGGCACGGGCTCTCGGTACTCCTCGTTCTCGTATCGGGCGTCCAGGGTGGCGCGCCGCCCGGCCGGGGGCCATGGGCAGCGTGCACGGACTCGCGGCGCGCGCGCTGGACCACCGGTCGAGCGCGCGTCGCGGGTGTACGTGCCCTCCCACTATGGGCGTTGCCCGGCGTCGAGATGCTGAAACGCGGTTAACGACCCAACGCGCTCAACGTAGCAGCGGCCGCCTGATCGGCCTGTTCGACGGCGCCCGCGACGGCGGCGCCGGCGGCGTCGACGGGGCGCGCGACCGGCGCAGCCACGGGCCCCACGGCGCCCGGCGCGCTCGTGCCGGCCTCGCGCGCCGCCTGGGCGGCCGGCGCGAGCGGGCCGCCGGCGGGCGCGGGCATACTTGGCGCGCCGCCGCTCAGGGTCGGCGCGCGATCCGCAGGCGCCGAGGCGGCGGGCAAGACCGGCCCGGCGCCGTGCGCGGGCACGCGCGGCGCGACCGAGAGGCGACGGTCGCGCCGCCGGCGAGGGCCGCGCGCTTGGTGTCGTTCCGGGCATCCGTGCCGTTCTCCTCTGCGCGGACGGGCTACCCGGCCGGCCACGGCCCCAGGGCCCCAGGGCCCGGTGGACGGATGTCTCAGAGGTAGTTGAGCGGGTTGGTGACCGCGCCGTTGATGCGCACCTCGAAGTGCAGGTGCGGCCCGAAGCACAGCCCGGTGCAGCCCGTGTAGCCGATGACCTGGCCCTGGCTGACGCTGGCGCCCAGCGAGGTGGCGAAGCGCGATTGGTGCGCGTAGCACGTCGACATCGCTCCGGTGTGCTGGATGCAGGTGAAGTTGCCGTAGCCGCCCGATGCTCCGACCGACTGCATGAGGGCCACCGTGCCCGCGGCGGCCGCGCGGATCGGCGTGCCCGTGGGGACGCCGATGTCGATGCCCGGGTGGCAGGCCTCCCAGGCCCGGCGCTCGCAGAACTGCGAGGTGATGGGCCCGTTGACCGGCCAGATGAGGCTGCCGTTGCCCTGCTTGATCGGCCCCGCCGGGAGCGTGCCCTGCGACTGCTGCAGCGTGGCCTGGATCTTCGACTGCTCGGCCTTCAGCCCCGAGAGGTTGCCCTCGAGCTGCTGGCGCTCGGCGCGCACGGTCCCCAGCGCGTGGGCCTTGTCGGCGCGCGTCCCGGCGAGCCCGACCTTCGTGTTGATGAGGCCCTGCTTGGCGCGGGCGATCTCGTCGCGGCGCTGCTGGACGATCGCGGTGAGCTTCTGCTGGCGGGTCTCGAGGATGTCCAGGCGCTTGGCGGTGGCCGTGGCGTCGGACTTGGCGCTGCGCACGATCCTGATGATGCTCTGGTCCTGCTCGGACACGCGCTGCATGAACTCGCCGCGCTCCAGCAGCTCTGCGAAGCCCTTGGAGGACATGATCACGGTGACGATGTCGGGCTTGTCGGCCTGGTAGAGCTCGACCAGCCGCTGGGCGAGCGCGGTGCGGGCCTGGGCGAGGCGGGCGCGCAGGCGCACGAGGCGGCGGCGCTCGGCGCGCAGGTCGCGCTGGGTCTTGAAGAGCTCGTTGCGCTTGGCGTCGAGGTCGGCCTGGGCGTTCGCCTCCTGGCTCTGCAGCGTGCCGATGCGCCCTTGGAGGCGCCCGATGCGCGCCGAGTAGGCGCTGATCTGCGTCGTCAGCAGGCGCTCGGTGCCCTTGCGCTTGCCGATCTTGCCCTGCGTGACCCTGATCTTGCGCTGGATGTCGTTCAGGCGCCCGGTCGGCGACGCCGCACCCTGAGAGAACACGGGGAGCGCAGCCCACAGCGCAAGCGGGAGGACCGCACCCGCGAGCAGGACGCGAAGACGCATGCGGCGGCGCATGCTACGAGCGCTATCGGACAAGGGTCAACCTGAGGTACACAGTTATGTCCCGTGCCTGCGGAGTTAGCTGTCGGGCTCGCGCTCACGCGCTACCGGGCGCTCTCGGCCCGGATTCGCCCCGTGGGTCTATTGGGTCCCCCGCTCCCCCGCGCGATACGGGGGATTCGGCGGCGCGAGCCTACCAGCCCCACGGCTCTCCTACGAACCGTAGGTGCCGAGGCGCCCTGTGTGGCAAGATCTCATGCATGGCTCGACCCTCCTCATTCGGCCGCGACACCGGGCTGCAGGTCCGGATGCTGATCACGATCTTCCTGCTCGGCGCGGTCTACGCGGTGCTCATCGGCGTGCTCTTCGCCGCGGGCGCCAGCGGGATCACCATCCTGATCGTCGCCGGCGGCCTGCTGTCGCTGCAGTTCTTCACCTCCGACAAGCTCGCGCTGCGCTCGATGGGCGCCCAGGAGGTCTCGCCGCAGGAGGCGCCGCAGCTGCACGCCACGATCGAGCGACTGTGCGTCCAGGCCGACCTGCCCAAGCCGCGCATCTACGTCGTGAACTCGACGATGCCCAACGCCTTCGCCGTGGGACGCTCGAAGAAGGCCGCGGCGGTGTGCGCGACGACGGGCATCCTCGAGCTGCTCTCGCCCGCCGAGCTCGAGGGCGTCATGGCCCACGAGCTGACCCACATCGCCAACCGCGACGTGATGGTCATGACGCTCGCCGCCTTCTTCGCCTCGCTCGCCTCGATGATCGTGCAGTTCGGGTTCTTCTTCGGCGGCGACGACGATGACGACGGCCCCGGGATCTTCGCGATCATCCTCGTCTCGCTGGCGGTCTACGTGATCTCGTTCTTCCTCCTGCAGGCGCTGTCGCGCTACCGCGAGTTCGCGGCCGACCGCGGCGCGGCGATCATCACCGGCCGGCCGAGCGCCCTGTCCTCGGCCCTGTTGAAGATCAGCGGGACGATGGAGCGCATTCCGCAGACCGATCTCCGCGCCCACGCGGAGATGAACGCCTTCTACATCGTCCCCGCCGGCGTGAAGCAGTCGGTCTACAACCTCTTCTCCACCCACCCCCCGATGGAGAAGCGCATCGAGGCTCTCTCGCGCCTGGAGGCGCAGCTGCAGGGCGCGCCCGCGTAGTCTGCGGGGCATGGGCTTCCTCGACGCGCTGCTGGGCAAGCGCAAGGTCAAGGGGCCGGCGCCCGACCGGCTCTTCGCCATCTCGACCGCCTACGTCGGTCTCGATGCGCAGCAGGGCATCAAGACCCGCGGCGTGGCGGGCATCGTCTTCCAGCCGCTGGCGACCGGCGACTTCCGCCAGATCGTCGACGACATGCAGGAGATCCTCTCCGGGACGGGCTCGGAGATGGGCTCGACGGTGGAGACGAAGGACGACGAGTTCGGCTACCGCTGGATGATCGTGCGCGACCCCGAGATCGAGGACCTCGCGGTCGGCGTCAACGCGGTCAGCGACGCGCTGGCCGTGGGCGGCTACAACGACCGCGTGCTGGCCGCGGTCTTCTCCTTCGAGGACGCCGATGGCAGGCCGCTGTATCTGATCTACAACTACAAGCGCGGCAGCTGGTACCCGTTCGTGCCCGCCGCCGGCGACAAGCAGCGCAACACCGAGCGCGAGTTGCAGATCAAGGCGGCCACCGGCACCGAGCTGCCCTTCGAGCCCGAGCTCGAGCGCTGGTTCCCCCTCTGGGGGATCCCCATCTGAGCCTGCGCGCCCTCGTCCTGGCCGACGCGCCGCCGTACGTCCCGCTCGGGCGCCTGCTCGAGCGCGACGTCGACCTCGTCCTGTGCCTCGGCGACCTCACGCGCGTGGACCTCGAGGCGCTGGCCGACGCCCGGCTGCCCAAGCTCGGCGTCCACGGCAACCACGACGAGGGCGACGAGTTCGACGGCATCGGCATCGAGGACGTCCACCTTCGCCGCGTCGAGGTGGGCGGGCTGTGCTTCGGCGGCTTCTCGGGCAGCCACGAGTACCACGAGGACCTGCGATACACGTGGACGCAGAAGAAGGCCTCCAAGCTCCTGCGCAAGCTCGGCCGCGTCGACGTGATGCTGGCCCACAGCCCACCGCTGGGCGTCAACGACGAGCCCGACGACCGCGCGCACGTCGGGCTCGCGGGCCTGCGCGAGTACGTCGAGCGCGAGCACCCGGCGATGCTGCTGCACGGCCACACCTATCCGCCGCTGCCGGTCGAGCGCGTCGGCGAGACCGAGGTGCGCCACGTGCGCGGGCACCGCTTCGTGACGCTCCCGGCACCGCCCCGCTAGGCGCAAGCCGTCGGCGCCCGCCAGACCCCTCCCTCGATGCGGCGGTGAGCGCCACTCAATGCCACCAGCGCGCACGCCGGACACTCGAGCCGCCGTGCGCCGGCCCGGAGCGGGGGCCCGTAGGCCCCGACCGAGGTCAGAGCGTGGCCAGCGCCTGGTAGAGCTCGTTCGCCGCGGCCGCGCCCTGGTCGAGGGCCACGAGCCGGAAGGACTCGTCGGGCGCGTGGTAGGCGTCGTCCTCCAGGCCGAAGCCGCTGACCACGGTCGGGATGTCGCGGGCGGCGAACTCGGCCACGACCGGGATCGACCCGCCGCTGCGGACGAAGGCCGTCGGCGCGCCGACGGCCCGTTCGAGGGCCTGGGCCGACAGCGCGATGGCGGGATTGTCGGGCGGGAAGAGCGAGGGCTCCCCCAGCTCGGCCGACAGCTCGAGTTCCGCCCCGGCCGGCAGCGCGTCCCGCAGCAGGCGCTCGAGCGTGACCAGGGCATCGCGCGCGCTCTGCCCGGGCGCCAGGCGCTGCGAGACGCTCGCGTGCGCGACCGCCGGCACGACGGTGCGGTGCTCGCCGGCGTGGATGGCGTTGATCTCCAGCGACGTGTCGGCGCCGTTTCGCTCGTAATAGTCAGCGCCGGCACCGGGGTACGCCGGGCGCGCCCCGACAGCACGCAGCAGCTCTTCACCGGGCGGGAGCCGCGCCCACGATTCGCGCTCGGCCTGAGCGGGTGGGGCGATGCCCGCGCGCAGCTCGTCGCGCAGGCTGCCGTCGGGTCCGGGGACGACGGCCGAGAGCATCGCCTGCAGAGCGTGCAGGGCGTTGAGCGCGCTGCCGCCGTAGACGCCGGAGTGCAGGTCACGGTCGGCGGTGCGGACCCTCAGGTGCGCCATCACCAGCCCGCGCAGCCCGATGGTGATCGCCGGCGTGCGCTCGTCGACCATGCCGGAGTCGAAGACGATCGCGCAGTCCGCGCCGCGGTCATCGGCGCGCACCCATTCGGCCACGGCCGTGCCGCCGGTCTCCTCCTCGCCCTCGACGAGCACGCGGATGTTGACCGGCAGCGTGCCCTGTGCCGCCTGCGCGCACGCGACGTGCAGCAGCGGCAGGAAGTTGCCCTTGTCGTCCGAGGCGCCGCGCGCATAGACCCGGCCGTCGCGCAGGTCGGGCGTGAAGGGCGGTGTCGTCCACGCCGCAGGGTCGCCGACCGATTGCACGTCGTAGTGGCCGTAGATGAGCACGGTCGGCGCGTCCTCGCGTGCGGCGCGCAGCTCGCCCACCGCCAGCGGGTTGCCGTCGGTGGCGATGACGCGCGCCTCGCCACCGGCCCCGCTCACGCGCTCGACGACCCACGCGGCCGCGCGCTCGAGATCGGCGGGATCGCCGTCGCCCGTCGAGATGGACGGTATGCGCAGCCAGTTGAGCAGGTCGTCGAGCAGGCGCTGGTCCATCCGTGGGACCCTAATCAATGCAGCATGGATTCCCCGTCCGCTGGAAATACCTCTCGGCTAGCCATGGGCATCGACGGTCACCAGGTCCCGCGACCGGCCGGCGCGCTGTTCGGATGCACCGTGCACCGGATGGGCGTGACCTCGGTGATCGAGCTCCGTGGCGAGCTGGACCTGGCCGCGCGCGAGACGCTCGACGCCGCGCTGGACGAGGCGCTGGAGCCGGGCCTGGTCGTGACGGTGGTCGCCGACCTCGACCGCGTGACCTCCGCCGACGCCTTCACCGTCTCCTGGCTGCTGCGTGCCGACGCGCGGGTGCGGCTCACCGGCGCGCGCTTCGTCACCGTCATCGGCAACGGCCGGGCGGGCAAGGTGCTGCGACTCACCGGCGTCGGACGCCGGCTCGACGTCGTCAGCGACCAGCACGCACACTGAGCCCCCGTCCACGACGCCGGTCGTGCGACGGCCCATCGCATGTGGGAGGCTCGCCTTACCCTTTGCCTTCGGCCATGCCCACGCGCAACGAGCGAACCGACGTCGCCGTGCTCCTGCGCACGGAGCACGCCGTCGCGCGGGTGCTGGCCTCGGCGCCCGACGAGGACGACGCTCATCCGCGCCTGCTCGCGGCCGTCGGCGAGGCGCTGGCGTGGGACTTCGGCGCCCTGTGGACGCCGATCGGCGACGACGTCAGGGCCCTGCGCTGCGCGCACACGTGGGAGAGCGACTCCACCGGCGTCGCCGCCTTCGCCGAGAAGAGCCGCTCGGTGACGCTCGCGCCGGGGCAGGGCCTGCCCGGTGAGGTGTGGGAGACGGGCCGCCCGGCGTGGATCGCCGACGCCGCCGAGCATCCGCGCCCGCTGCCACGCTCGCGGGCCGCCGACGCCGCGGGCCTGCGCTCCGCCTTCGCCTTCCCCATCCGCGGCAGCGGGGAACTCCTCGCCGTCATGGAGTTCTTCGCCGCCACGCGCCTGGCCCCCGACGAGGAGCTGCTGGCCACCGTGACCAGCCTCGGCTCGCAGATCGGGCAGTTCGTGGGCCGCTGCCGCGCCGAGCAGGGCGTGCGCGAGAGCGACGCACGCAAGACGGCGATCCTCAACGCGGCCTTCGACTGCATCGTCACGATGGACGGCGACGGGAACATCGTCGAGGTCAACGCCGCCACCGAGACGACGTTCGGCTACAGCGCCGAGGCGATGGTCGGCCGCGAGCTGGCCGAGCTCATGATCCCTCCCGGCAAGCTGCGCGAGGACCATCGCCGGGGCCTACGGCGCTACATGGAGACCGGCGCCGCGCGCATCGTCGGCCACCCGGTGCAGCTCACGGCCATGCGCGCCGACGGCACCACGTTCCCCGTCGAGCTGGCCGTGACCCGCCCCGACCTCCCCGGCCCGGCCCTCTTCTGCGGCTACCTGCGCGACGTGACCGAGCGCCGCCGGGCCGAGCGCGCCCTGCAGGGGATGGCCGAGGAGCAGGCCGCGCTGCGCCGGGTGGCCACCGCGGTCGCCGCCGAGGTCGCGCCCGAGCGGCTCTTCGGCCTCATCGCCGAGGAGGTCGGACGCGCGCTCGACGCGGGGATCGGCAACATCCTGCGCTACGACCGCGACGGGACCGCGCTGGTCATGGGCGTGTGGAGCGACGGCGCGGAGGCGATCCCGGTGGGCACGCCCTTGGTCCTCGACGGCGACACGATCGCCCCGACGATCTGGCGCACCCATCGCCCGGCACGCTACGACAGCCTCGAAGGCAAGACCGGCAGCCTGGTCGAGACGCTCCGCTCGACGGGGATCAAGGCGGCCGTCGGAGCGCCCGTGTTCTTCGCGGGCGACCTGTGGGGCGCGGTGATCATCTCCAGCGACGACGCCCCCTTTCCGCCCGAGGCCGAGTTCCGCGTCGGCGACTTCGCCGACCTCGCCGCGCAGGCCATCGCCAACGCCCATGCGCGCGAGGAGCTCGCCGCCTCGCGCATGCGCATCGTCGAGGCCAGCGACGCCGAGCGCCGGCGCTTGGAGCGCAATCTCCACGACGGGGCCCAGCAGCGGCTGGTGGCGACGTCGCTGGCCGTCCGCATGGCGGCTCGCCGCGTGACCGACGACCCCCGGCTGCGCTCGATACTCGACGGCGCCGGCGACGAGCTGACGCTCGCGCTCGAGGAGCTGCGCGAGCTGGCGCGCGGGCTGCATCCCGCAGTCCTCACCGACCACGGCCTGTGCGCGGCGATCGAGGCGGTCGCCGACCGTGCGCCGCTGCCCGTCAGCGTCGATGTGCCGCTCGACGAGCGCCTGCCCGAGACGGTCGAGGCCGCGGCCTACTTCGTTGTCTGCGAGGCGCTGACCAACGTTGCGAAGTACGCGCGGGCGTCGCAGGCGCGCGTCAGCGTCGAGCGCAACGACGGCCTCGCCGAGGTCGAGGTGGTCGACGACGGCATCGGCGGCGCCGACGCCAGCGAGGGCTCTGGGCTGCGCGGCCTCGCCGATCGCGTCGAGGCGCTCGGCGGCCGGCTCGTCGTCACGAGCCCGCCCGGTGAGGGCACTGCGGTGCGCGCCCAGCTGCCGGTCAGCTGAGCGCGCGGCGTCGCGGTCCGCTCAGGCGGGCTCGGGGATGAGCCCGTCGCCCGTGAACTCCTCGCCCGCCTCCACGAAGCTCAGGTCCGAGGGCGGCAGGATGACGTCGGAGGCGTCGAGCTCGTCGTCCTCGAGCTCCCTGCCCTCGGCGCGCACGACCTGGAGCAGCTCCTCGAAGGCGGCGTGGAAGGCGTCCTCATCGCCCGACTCGACCGCCTTGACCGCGGCGTCGTCGAGCTCGTTGAGGCGGCCGTGCAGGCCGTCGTCGAGGCGGTACTGCGCCTCGTTGGAGATCCGGACGATCACGAGCCCTGGCCTTCCTCGATCTGTTTGGACTCGGTGGCGCCGGAGCCCGGCCCGAGCTCGGCCTTCATCTTGGCGAGCTCGTCGTCGACCTGGGTCGAGCTCGAGAGTTGCGCGAGCTGGCGGTCGATGTCGTCCTGGCCCGTGCCGAGGGTGGTGAGGTCATCGAAGGTGCCGGCGGCCTCCAGCTCGGCCACGGCGTCGGCCCGCGCGCGCATCTGCTCGGTCTTGTCGGCCGCCCGCTGCATGGCGAGCCCGACGTCGGCCATCTGCTCGCCGACCCCGGTCGCCGCCTCGGAGATGCGCACCTGCGCCTCGGCCGCCGAGTACTGCGCCTTCATGACCTCCTTCTTGGTGCGGAAGGACTCGATCTTCGTGCGCAGCTTCTGCTCGGACTCCGTGAGCTTCTCCTGCTGGGCCTCGAGCTCGGCGACCTGCTGGTCGAGCGACTGCAGCTCGGTCTGGGCGACGTTCTTGCGCTCCAGCGCGACGCGCGCGAGGTCCTCGTTGCCGGCCGACAGGGCCTGTCGGGCCTGCGTGTCGAGCTTGACCACGGAGTCCTCGAGCTTCTTGGACTGCATCTGCAGGCGCTTCTTGGCCGTGACGACGTCCGCGATGCCCTTCTTGACGTTCTGGAGCGACTCCAGCTGCTTCTGGTAGCTGTAGTCGAGCGTCTCGCCCGGGTCTTCCGCCCGGTCGAGCAGCCGCGAGATCTTGGCCTTGATGACGGTGGACATGCGTCCGCCCATGCCGGGCATGTGTACTCCTCGATCGCTGGACGAGGTCAGGTTTCGTCTAGCGTAGTGCCTCGTGGAAGCGCGTACCGTCGCCGATTCGCGCAGCGTCCTCGTGCACTGGATGGGGCCGACCGACGCCAGTTCGGCCGGCTTCGTGCACGGCGGCGTGGTCATGAAGCTCATCGACGAGGTCTCGGGCCTCGCCGCGGTCCGCCATTCCCACCAGCGCGTGGTGACGGCCGGCGCCGACCGCATGACGTTCGAGCAGCCGATCCACGTCGGGCACCTCGTCACGCTGCACGCCTCCGTCAACGCCGCATGGAACACCTCGATGGAGGTCGGCGTGCGCGTGGAGGCCGAGAGCCCGCGAACCGGCGAGCTGCTGCACACCAACTCGGCCTACCTGACCATGGTCGCCGTCGACGACGATGGCCGACCCGCGCGCGTGCCGCCGCTGCGGGCCGAGACCCCCGACGAGCTGCGCCGGGAGGCCGAGGCCCAGCTGCGCCGGACCAACCGGCTGGCCGAGCGCGAGCAGATCCTCGCTCAGCGCGGGAGCGAGCGCTGATGGAACCGCGCGAGGAGTTCCTGCTGCTGTCCTTCGAGGTCGCCCTGCAGGGCGTCGAGTCGGGCGACGGCGGCCCGTTCGGGGCCGTGGTCGTGCGGGGCGACGACGTGCTCGCGAGCGCCCACAACCAGGTCGTCGCGACCAACGACCCGACGGCGCACGCGGAGATCGGCGCCATCCGCGCGGCGTGCGCGACCCTCGGCTCCTTCCAGATCGACGACTGCGACCTGTACTCGAGCTGCGAGCCGTGCCCGATGTGCCTGGGCGCGATCTACTGGGCGCGGCCGCGCGCGGTGTTCTTCTCGTCCACGCGTGAGGACGCCGCCGAGGCCGGCTTCGACGACGCCTTCGTCTACGACGAGCTCGCGCTCCCGCCGGGCGCGCGCACGCTGCCCATGCGCCGCGTGGTGCACCCCGAGGCACAGGGCCCGTTCGTCGCGTGGGCGGCGAAGCCGGACCGCGTCGAGTACTAGACGCGGCTCACGGGCGCGAACCTACACCGGCGCGGCGCGCGCGCCGATCGCGTAGCCGACGACGTTGAGCACCGCGTGCACGGTGGCGATGGCGACGAAGGCGACCACGCCCAGCCACACGGGCATGACCCAGATCGGCAGCAGGCAGAACCAGATGCCGAGCACGAGGTCGCCCTGGTCGAGCAGGGCCAGCGCGGCCCCGCCCGGCGAGCGCCGGCGCGTCCCGGGCGCGATGTCCAGGCGGCGCTTGAGGAACGAGTTGGGCAGCTCGCCGCCGACCGTGCCCAGTCCGATGAGCAGGCCGACGAGCAGCGGCGAGGACGCGCTCACCTCATCGGGGATCTGCTCGCGCCACCACGGCCATTGCCACAGCGCGAGGGTGGCCAGGACGACGCCGGCGGTCATGCACAGCGCGCCGCGCCAGGTCTTGTTGTCGCCCAGCAGGCGCCGGCCGCGCCAGCGCCGGCCGCCGTCGAGGGGGCGCGCGAGCGCGGGCAGGAGGTTCCAGCGCAGGACCGGGGCGTGCAGGAGCGGCGCCCCGAGGACCGCGAGGAAGAGCCACAGCGCGCTCACGCGCGCAGGCTGGCTACAGGCCGGCGGGGTGCCGCGCCCTGTAGCCGCGCGTCGAGCGCAGGTTCGGGCGCCAGCGCGGGCCCGAGCCGCCGGCGGGATCGCCCGCGGCGCTCGTGTCCAGGCGCAGCCCCGCGATGACGGCGAAGGCGTGGCCGGGATTCGTGTAGACCGTGATCCACTGGCCCTTGCCCGCCGCGCCGTAGCGCATGAACGACGACGAGTCCTTCGGCGTCGCGAGGAGACCCGCGCCGTGCATCGCGAAGGACACCGTGCCCGAGCAGTCGTAGGCGTGGTCGACGAAGCCGAGCTTGTGGCCGCCGCCGAGGCGGTAGGGCATCCCGACGATCTGGTTGGCCGCCCAGATGGCCTGCTTGACCGGGTCGGGTGCCTGGTCGGGCGCAAAGGCGACGCCGTTGACCATCTGAGCCACGACGCCCGGGACCGTCGGCTGGTAGACGACGCCGTAGGCGGCTCCGCCGGTCGAGGGCGGCGCCGGGACGGCCGGAGGGGTGACAGGAGCGGGCGCCGGGGCCTGCGCCGATGCGGGAGCGGCCGCCGCGGCCAGGATGGCCAGCGACAGCACGACACTCATCCACAGGGACTTCCCCCGCACGCGGGAACCTCTTTCGTCGGCCTGCGGGGTTAGCTGACGGGCTAGCGCTGAAAGAGCCTGCGCCTCCCACGGCCCTCTACCGTGAGATTCGCCCCAACTTATGGGTCCCCCGCTCCCGGACTCCACACCCGGGATTCGGCGTTGATGCGCGGCAACCTACCCGACCGGCAAGAAACTATGCAATGTCTTCCTACCCGCGAGAGTGGTGGCGTGCGACCCGCGCAGTCGTCGCCCGCCTCTCGTACCGTTCGGCGCCTGATGCGCCGTCCTGTCGCCGCCCTCGCCTGCCTGCTCGCCGCGCTCGCCGCGACCGCGTGCGGCCGTGCCGATCGCACGAGGACGGCGGCCGGCTCCGACTCGACACCGGGCCTGGGCGTCAAGGGCTCGACGCCCGAGGCCTCCCACGACCTCGGCTTCCCGGCCTTCGCGACGAAGAACACGACGCGCATCGGCGGCGCCGACCCGGTCGCCAACGCGGCCGGCGTCGCGCGCGCCGTCTTCCCCGCCACGACGCCCGAGAACCGCCCCGCCGCGGTGGCGCTCATCGACGCGCGCGACTGGCGCGCCGGGATCGCCGGATCGGTGCTCGCCTCGACGCCGGTCCGCGCCGCGATCCTGCTCTCCAACGGTCCCATCCTGCCGGACGCCAGCCGTGACGCGCTGGCCGCGCTGCGCCCGCTCGGGTCCAAGGCGGCGGGCGGCGCCCAGGTGGTGCGCGTGGGCGACGTCGCCCGCCCCCCTGGCCTGCGCACGACCGACATCGCGGGCCGTGACCCCTTCGCGCTGGCGCGCGCCCTCGACGCCTTCCAGACGGCGGCCCGCGGCAAGAGCAGCGATCGCGTCGTCGTCGTCTCGGCCGACGATCCCGCCTTCGCCATGCCGGCCGCCGCTTGGGCGGCCAAGGCAGGCGACCCCGTCCTCTTCGTGCACCGCAACAGCCTGCCCCAGGAGACGAAGGCCGCGCTGCTGGCCCACGACCAGCCGCGCATCTACATCCTCGGACCGCCGGCCACGGTCAGCGCCGCCGTCGCCAGCGACCTCAAGAAGCTGGGAACCGTCAAGCGCCTGGGCGCCGCCAACCCGATCGACAACGCCATCGCCTTCGCGCGCTACAGCGACCCGACCTTCGGCTGGGGCGTCGTCGACCCCGGGCACGGCCTGGTCTTCGCGCGCACGAACCAACCGCTCGACGCGGCGGCTGCGTCGCCGCTGTCGGTCAGCGGCTCCTACGGCCCCCTGCTCCTGCTCGCCTCGCCGACCGGGCTCGACGGCGCCGTGGGCCAGTTCCTGCTCGACATCCAGCCCGGCTACACCCGCGATCCCGTACGCGGCGTCTACAATCACGGCTGGATCGTGGGAGACGATCGCGCCATCTCGGTGGCGACGCAGGCCCGCATCGACTCCCTCCTCGAGATCAAGAAGGCCCAGACCAGCCAGGCGCAGTCCAGCAGCCCGTGAGCGAAGCCGAGAGCCCTATCCGCAGGTCCCCCGGCCACGAGGTCACGGTCGACGACATCCGTCAGCTGACGGGCGCGTCCACGCCGCACTTCGCCCTGCAGATCCGCAACCGCATCGCCCGGCTGATCCGCGGGCTGCCCGAGGACCACCCGGCCCACATCGAGGGCGAGCGCGAGATCGCGCGCCTGCGAGAGCTCGGGTTGCTCGGCGAGTTCCGCGGCACCCCCCACGAGGTGGGTCTCGAGCCGCTGGCCTCGCTGGATGACCGCGCCGCCCGTAGCGGCGCGTAATGGCATCATGCGCGCCCGTGTCGCTCGGCCGCGAGGACATCGACCGGGCCGCGGAGGCGCTTGCCTCTCGCGTGCCCACGCCGTTGGCTCCGCTCGCGCGGGCCGCGTACAACCTGCGTTGGTCGTGGACGCCCGGCGGCGCTGACGCCTTCCGCGCCATCGACCCCCAGCGCTGGGAGCTGTGCGGCGAGAACCCGATCCGCCTGCTGACCGAGACGCCTCCCGACGCGCTCGACGCGCGCGGCGGGCGACCAGGACCTCGTCCGGCGCGGCCGGGCGCTCGAGGAGAGCATCCGCGCCGACGTCGCCCGGCCCACCGAGGCCACCGGGCCGGCGAGCGCCGAGCGCCCTGTGAGCTTCTTCTGCGCGGAGTACGGCATCCACGCCTCGCTGCCCATCTACTCCGGCGGCCTCGGGGCGCTCGCGGGCGACATCCTCAAGGAGGCCTCCGACCGCGCGCTGCCGCTCGTCGCCGTCGGCCTGCTCTACCGCCAGGGCTACTTCCGCCAGCGCATCGACGCGACGGGCTGGCAGCACGAATCGTGGGTGCCGACCGATCCCGAGCGCCAGCCGATGGCACTCGTCACCGGCGACGACGGCCGGCCGATCACGGTGACCGTCCCCGTCGGCTCCGAGCAGGTCGTCGCGCAGGTCTGGCGCGTGGACGTCGGGCGCGTGCCGCTGTTCCTCCTCGATGCCGACCGGCCCGAGAACGGGGCCGTGGCGCGCTGGATCAGCTCGCGCCTCTACACAGGGACACGCGACCTGCGCCTCGCCCAGTACCTGCTGCTCGGCGTCGGCGGCATGCGCGCGCTGAAGGCGATGGGGATCGACCCGGCGGTCGTCCACCTCAACGAGGGCCACGCCGCCTTCGCCTCGCTGGAGCTGGCCCGCGGCGAGCTGGCCTCGGGCGCCTCGCTCGACGAGGCGCTGGCCGCGGCCCGCGCGCGCACGGTCTTCACCACGCACACGCCGGTGCCGGCCGGCAACGACACCTACGAGACCGAGCTCGTGTGCGACTCGCTGCGCACGCTGGCCGGCGAGGTCGGCGTCGACCTCGACACGATCGTCCGCCTGGGCCGCACCCGCCCCGACGACGACGGCGAGCCCTTCGGCGTGACCCAGTTCGCGCTGCACACGAGCCGCTCGGGCAACGGCGTCAGCCGCCGCCACGGCGAGGTCGCGCGCGAGATGTGGGCCGCGATGTGGCCGGATCGCGCCATCGACGACGTCCCGATCGGCTACGTCACCAACGGCGTGCACCTGCCCACCTGGGTCGGCGATCCGATGCGGACCCTGCTCGACCGCCATCTCGGCGAGGGCTGGATGGACCGCGCCGCGGACCCCGCCACCTGGGAGGCGCTCGAGAGCGTCGACGACGCCGACCTGTGGGCCGCGCGCGGCGAGCAGCGCGCGGCGCTCGTGACCTGGGCGCGTGAGCGCAGCATGGTCGACCGCCTCGGTCGCGACGAGCCGCGCGAGTACGTCGAGGCGCCGGACTTCGATCCCGACGTGCTGACGATCGGCTTCGCCAGGCGCCTGGCCACCTACAAGCGCCTGCACGTGCTGCTGCAGAGCGCCGAGGGGATCGTCGACCTGCT
Source organism: uncultured Actinomycetes bacterium (assembly GCA_963807305.1). Taxonomy (GTDB): domain Bacteria; phylum Actinomycetota; class Thermoleophilia; order Solirubrobacterales; family Solirubrobacteraceae; genus JAOPZW01. The sequence continues at coordinate 391,925 of CAWEBN010000005.1, read as the reverse complement.
CTCGGGCGAGCGCAAGATCCAGATCCTGATGGCGGGCAAGGCGCACCCGCGCGACGACGACGGCAAGCGCAGCCTGCAGGCGCTGTTCGCGGCCAAGGGCATCCCGGAGATCGGGTGCCGCGTCGCCTACCTCGACGACTACGACCTCACGATCGGCGCGCGCCTGGTCACCGGCTGCGACGTATGGGTCAACCTCCCGCGGCCGCCGCTCGAGGCGAGCGGCACGAGCGGGATGAAGTCGGCGGTCAACGGCGGCCTGCAGCTCAGCGTCCTCGACGGCTGGTGGGCCGAGGGCTACGACGGCAACAACGGCTGGCCGCTGTCGGGCGACGTCGACTCCGACCACGGCGCCCAGGACGCCCGCGACGCCGCCGAGCTTCTGCGCCTGCTCCACGACGAGGTCGTCCCGGCCTTCTACGACCGCGACGACCACGGCCTGCCGCCGGCGTGGCTCGCGATGATGCGCGCCTCGCTGCGCACCAACGGGCCGGAGTTCTCGGCTACGCGGATGCTGCGCGACTACGCAGAGCGCATCTACGCCTGAGGCGCTCAGCCGAGATGCCCGAGCGGTAGCGGCCCCGGGGCCTTGACCGTCCGGATCGCGAAGTTCGAGCGCACGTCGGCGACCGAGGGCAGCTTGAGCAGCGAGCCGAGCAGGAGGTGCTCATAGGCACGCAGATCCGGCACGACGACCTCGAGCAGGAAGTCGGCCGCTCCCGAGACGATGTGGCAGGCGACGACCTCCGGCATCTTGGCCACCGCCTCCTCGATCGCGTCGGCGACCCGGTCTGAGTGCCCTTCGACCTTGATCTCGACGAAGACCGTGAGGCCGAGGCCGACCGCCTCGCGATCGAGGACCGCGCGGTAGCCGTCGATCACGCCGTCGTGCTCGAGCGCCTTGAGCCTGCGCAGGCAGGGCGACGGCGACAGGTGCACGCGCTCGGCGAGCGCGACGTTCGAGAGCCGTCCCTCGCGCTGGAGGACCTCGAGCAGGCGGCGGTCGACGCGATCCAGGGACATGTTTCTCTCCTCAGCGGGCGGATCAGAGGCGGATAATTGCCCGTATAGGCCAGTTAGCATGGCATATTCGCCACCATATGCCCTCATTCGAGGTGGATCATGCTGTCCATGGAGCACTCCCGATCCACCGGCAACCTCGGAGTCGCTTCGGGCGCCGCGCTCTACGTGGGCGCCGTCCTCGGTCCCGGCGTGCTGCTGCTGCCCGCCCTCGCGGCGCAGGCCGCCGGTCCGGCGTCGGTGGTGGCCTGGGCCGGTCTGCTCGCGGCGTCGCTGGCCATCGCGGCGACCTTCGCCGCCCTCGGCGTGCGCCACCCCGTCGCCGGCGGCGCGGCGGCGTACGTGCGCGCCGCCTTCGGTCGCTGCGCCGCCGCGGTCACCGGCTGGTGGTTCTACGCGGGCGTGGTGGGCGGCGCGCCCGCCGTCTGGCTCATCGGCGGCTTCTACGTCGCCCACCTAACAGGCGGCGGGCGGGCAGCGGCGGTGGCGGCGGCCGCCGCGATGATGGTCGCCGTCGTGGCGGCCAACGCCCGCGGCCTGCAGGCGACCGCGCGCATGCAGCTGGGCCTCGCCGCGCTCCTCGCCGTGCTGCTGCTCGTCGCCGTCACGAGCGCCCTGCCCTCGGCCCGGGCGGACAACTGGACGCCGTTCGCGCCGCACGGGTGGCTGGCGATCGGCACCGCGGCGAACCTGCTCATGCTGTCCTTCGTGGGCTGGGAGGCGGTCGCGCACCTCGCCGGTGACTTCGCGGACCCGCGCCGTCAGCTGCCGCGCGCGATGCTCACCGCCTTCGGCGTCGTCGCCGTCCTCTACCTCGGGCTCGCGCTGACCACCGTGGCCGTGCTCGGCGGCGCGCAGGGCTCGAACGTGCCGCTGGCCGACCTCATGCAGCGCGGGCTCGGCGGCGCGGGCAGCGCGCTCACCGCGGGCGCCGCCGTCCTGCTCACGGTCGGCACGACGAACGCCTACGTCGCCGGCGCCACGCGCCTGGCCGGAGCTTTGGTGGCCGACGGCTCGATGCCGCGCGCGATGGGGCGGCCCGGAGCGCCGCTGGCCGTCATCGCCGCGGCGAGCGTCGTCATCCTCGCCGCGCTGGCCGCGGGGCTCGTCGACGTCGACCCGATCGTGCGCGCGATCTCGACCTCCTTCGTCGCGGTCTACGTCGCCGCCACGGCGGCCGGGGTGCGGCTGCTCGACGGGCGCCTGCGCGCTGCGGCGGCCCTCTCGCTGGCGCTCGTGGTCGTCGTGCTCGCCTTCTCGGGCCCCTACGTGGCCGCGCCGGCGGCAGTCGCGCTGCTCGCCCTCGGGTTCGTCAGTGCCCGTGTGGGTGGCGGAGCTTGGCGGGGATCTTCAGCCGCAGCTGGTTGTCGTGCAGGCCGATCGCTCGAAGAGGTCCGGGCGAGCCGGAATGGAGACTGAGCGGGAAGCGCCGGCCGTCGGCCGTGATGGCGGTCACGTCGATCGCGACGCGGACGTCGGGACGGCGGCTGAGAAAGCCGGTGCTGAGCTTGGGGAGCTTGAAGAGCAGCTTCGCCGGGCCGGTGGCCTGCGGCGCGGACGCGGTCGCGATCGTCTTGCCCTTCTTGGCGCCCTTGGGCGGCGCGGTGGCCAGCGTGGCGGCGAAGCTCAGCGGCACGTCGGCGCGTCCGATGGCGACCGTGATGGTGGAGGTCGGGCCCACGGTCAGCGCCTTGGGCAGCTTCGCGGGCTCGAAGCTGCGCTGGGCCGTCTCGCACGTCGCGGCCAGCTCGTCGTTGGGGTCGGCCATGCCCTGCACGGTGTCCTGGCCCGGGCCGCAGTCGACCACGTCGCGCCGGCCGTCGGCCACGGTGGTCACCGTGTCGTTGCCGCTGCCGCCGAGGAGCACGTCGGAGCCGGGCCCGAGCGTGACCTGAAGCGGCGTGGCCAGGCGCGAGGCGTCGATGCTGTCGTCGCCGGCGCCGCTGTCGATGCGCACGAGCGGCGCGGGCGCGCACTGAAAGCCGTGGAACTTCGGGCTCCCGAGCGGGCACACGGGATCCAGTGTGTTGGCCTTGTCGGCCACCGCAATGAAGAGCCCCGTCTTGTTGGTGGACAGCGTGACGTCGTCCGCGCTGCCGGTGACGTCGGTGAGGACGAGCCCGCCGGCGTCGACGCTGGGCTGCAGGCTGGCGCCGGCCGAGGGGGCGAGGGCGGCGGCGAGCAGCGCGCCCGCGCACAGCGCGACGGTGGCGGCCGCTCGACCGTGCTTGATCATGCGGCGCAGCGTCCCAGCGGCCGCCCGCGGTGGCCACGGACGTTAGTCCAGGCCGATGAGCGACGCCACTCGGTCGCGGTGGCTGCGCGCATCCCCCCACAGGTACGCGTTGGCCTTGCCGCGCTTCAGCCAGAGGTGCAGGTCGTGCTCCCAGGTGAAGCCGATGCCGCCGTGGACCTGCAGCGAAGCGGCGGGCACGCGCCAGCCGGCGTCTGACGCGTAGGCCTTGGCCATCGACGCGGCCAGCGGTCCGGACTCGGGCTCGTCGTCGAGCGCCCAGGCGGCGTACAGGACGGTCGAGCGCGCGCCCTCGACCTCGAGCAGCATCTGCGCGCACGCGTGCGAGACGGCCTGATACGCACCGATCGGGCGGCCGAACTGCTCGCGCTCCTTGGCGTACTCGACCGCCATGTCCATCGCGCGCTGGGCGACGCCGACGGACTCCGCGGCCAGTGCGGCCGCGACGATGTCGAAGGCGCGCTCGCCCTCGCCCGCGAGCGGCTCGAGCCGGCCCTCCGCCCGCACACGCCACAGGCGCCGCGTGGGGTCGAGCGCCTCGACCGGCTCCGCGCTCGTCTCGGTGGCAAGCGCCCAGGCATCGTTCTCGCGCACCACGATCACGTCGGCGCCCTCCGCGTCGGGCACCGCGGTCCAGCCGACGTCGTCGAGCACCGTGGCGACCGCGCCGCGCGCCTCGCCGGCCGCCAGCGCCGGCAGCCAGCGTTCGCGCTGCTCGTCGGTGCCGGCGTCGGCGATGACCGCCGCGGCGGCCACCGTCGAGAGGAACGGCGACGGGGCCAGCGCCGCGCCGAGCTCCTCCTGCACCACCGCCAACTCGACCACGCCGAGCCCCAGCCCGCCGTGCTCCTCGGGCACGAGCAGCGCCGGCCATCCGAGCTCGCAGATCGCCGCCCAGCCCGCGTCCTCGAATCCGCGCTCGGTTTCGTAGGCCAGCCGGCGGACCTCGGCCGGCGGATACGAGCTGGCCAGGAAGTCCCGTGCAGTGCGCTGGATCAAGCGCTGGTCGTCGGTGAGCTCGAAGTTCATCAGCGCATCCGCGGCAGGCCGAGCACGCGCTCGGCCACGATGTTCTTGAGGATCTCGGTCGTGCCGCCCTCGATGGAGTTGGCTCGGGCGCGCAGGAAGCGGTAGCTCCAGGTGTCGTCCTGTAGGACGGCGCGCGGGCCCTGCAGGTCCATGGCCAGCTCGGTCAGCGCCTGGTTGACCTCGGCCCACTGCCACTTGCCCAGCGAGCCCTCGGGGCCGGGGACGCCGTTGCGCATGATCGCCGTCAGCCCGCGGTAGGCATTCAGCCGCAGGACCTCGGACTCGATGTAGAGCTGGGCGAGGCGGTCGCGGACGATCGGGTCGCGGCTCGCGCGGTCCTTGCGCGCGACGTCCATGAGCTGGCGCAGCGCGAGCTTGACCGAGACCTGGAGCCCGAAGGCCAGCGTGGCGCGCTCGTGCATGAGCGTCGTGATGGCCACCGCCCAGCCGTTGCCCTCCCCGCCGATGATGTTGGCGTCGGGGATCCGCGCCTCCTCCATGAAGAGCTCGTTGAACTCGGCCTCGCCGGTGATCTGGCGCAGAGGGCGGACCTGGACGGCGTCCTGCTCCATGTCCATGAGGAAGTACGTGAGCCCCTGGTGCTTGGGCGCGTCCGGATCGGTGCGCGCGACGAGCATGCACCACTTGGCGTGGTGGGCCAGCGTGGTCCACACCTTCTGGCCGGTGACGAGCCAGTCGTCGCCGTCGCGCACGGCCTTCGTCTTCACCGAGGCGAGGTCCGAGCCCGAGCCGGGCTCCGAGAAGCCCTGGCACCAGATCTCCTCGGCCGACAGGATCGGCTCGAGGTAGCGGCGCCTCTGCTCCTCGGTGCCATGGGCGATGACGGTCGGGCCGCCCATCGCCAGGCCGAGGACGTTGGCGGCGCTGGGCGCCTGCGCGCGGACGAACTCCTCGTTGTAGATCGCCTGCTCGACCAGCGTCGCGCCACGCCCGCCGTACTCGGTCGGCCACGACACGCCGGCCCAGCCCGCGTCGTGAAGCTTGCGCTGCCAGCCGCGGCGGAAGGTGAAGCCCGCGTCGTCGCCCTCGGGCTCGCGCCCGGGGTGGTTGGCGTCGAGCCACGTGCGCAGCTCGTCGCGGAAGGACTCCTCTGACGGGGACAGGGTCAGATCCACGCGGACGCGGACCCTAACACCCCCTGTCAGCCGGCCGTGACCGCCGCGAAGCGCACGCCGGCGCCGGCTCGCTTGGCTTCGTACATGGCCGCGTCGGCGGCCCGCAGGAGCGCCTCGGGATCGGGCGCCCCGTCGGCGATCGCGACGCCGAACGATGCGCGCAGCAGGTGCAGGGCGCCGGCCTCCACGCCGGCGATCCCGGCGCCGATGCGATCGACGACCTCGGTGGCCTCGTGGACGCCGGCGTCCTCGAGGATGAGCGCGAACTCGTCGCCCCCCAGGCGGAAGGCGCTGTCCGAGCGCCGCAGGGTGGCGCGCAGCACGTCGCCGATCGCCTCCAGCGCCAGGTCGCCCACGAAGTGGCCGTAGCGGTCGTTGAGCGCCTTGAAGCCGTCGACGTCGAGGACCACGAGGGCGAAGCGCTGGCCATAGCGCCCTGCGCGGTGGACCTCCTCCGCCAGGCGGCGGGTGAAGGCGCGGCGGTTGCCGACCCGCGTGAGCGGGTCGTTCTCCGCGAGGAACTGCATCTCCTCGAAGGCCGCGGCCACCGCGACCGCCGTCGCGGCCTGGTTGGCGAACATCCGCAGCGCCTGCAGGCGGTCGGTCGACGGGATGAGCCGGTCCTCCGGCTCGTCGGCCCAGATGACGCCGACCAACTCGCCCACGCGGTCGTGCAGCGGGATGAGGAGCCAGTGGTGGTTCCAGGCCAGCGGGCCGCTGCCGTTGCGCGCCGACTCGTAGGCGGGGCGCTCGATGCCCAGACGCGCGCACGCCTCATAGCTGGGGAGCAGGAAGCAGCCCTCCACCTCGAACTCCGGATCGAGCAGCCGCCGCAGCGTCTCGAGGTTGCCGCTCTGCGAGGCCGCCACCTCCTCCGTCGTCCACCCCACGACCGCGCGCGGCACGGCGCGCCGGGCGGCGTGGTCGATGAGCTCGACCGAGACGTTGTTGAAGCCCAGCGCTGCGCGGATGCCGGCGCAGACCTCCTGGAGGATGGCGTCGATCGACATCGTCTGGGTCAGCCGCGCGGAGACGCGCAGCAGCTGCTCGAGCGCGGTTCGGTGACGGGCGGCCTCGGCCGCGGCGAGGGTGTCCTGCACGGCCTGGGCGGCGTGGGCGGCCAGCGCGGAGAGGACCGCGAGGTCGTCGTCGGACGGACGCAGGCCCGAGAGCGGCTCGTCGACCGACATGATCCCGAGCATGTGCCCCTCGCTATGGCGCAGCGGGACGAAGAGCGCGTCCTCGGGGTGCCAGGCGTCGGCGCTGTCGGCCATCTCGATGTTGGGCACGAAGGAGACGCTCGTGTCGAAGGACCAGTCGAACTGGTCCCAGGGCAGCAGGAAGCAGCCGTGCGACTCGAAGCGAAGGTCGAAGAGCGGCTCCCAGTCGCTCCACGTGCGCTCGCGGCCCAGCAGGGCCTCACGGCCCTCGGGCGAGCCGTGGACCGTCTCGACGCGAAAGTCGTTCCAGGCCGGGCGGTAGAGCGAGATCACGACGGTCCGATAGCCCATGGCCTCGCTCACGGCGGCGGCGATCGCGGGCAGCAGGGCGTCGAGGTCGCGCTCGCTGCGCACGAGCCGTGTGACCTCGAGCAGGCCGGTGAGCCGGGCGACGGTGTCCGCTCGGTGCTCGGGAAGAGCCATCAGCAGGTTTGATCGACCGCCACCCATCCCGACTGAAGCGCCGCTGGACGCGCCTCGGGGCCCGCTAGCTTGTCCGTGAGTGGCCGACCAGCGCGCGCGCCCCGAGGGCATCGCCGGATCCCCGCACGCGGGGCCGTTTCCCGTCGGCGCCTACGCGGCCAAGCTGCGCGACGAGCTGCGCAAGCGCGCGCGCGTCCAGTTGTTCGGCGAGGTCTTCGGCCTGCGCGTCGGGCGCGCTCGCGTGTGGTTCGAGCTGCGCGACGCGGAGGGAGCGGTGCCCTGCTCGATGTGGCGCGACGCCTTCGAGGAGCTGCGCCTGCCCGCCGGCGCGCTGTCCGATGGCGGCCAGGTGGTCGTCGCCGGCGGCCCGGACTACTACGCGGGGTCGCGCACGGCCTCGCCCTCGTTCTCGTTCGCCGTCAGCGGCCTGCGGCTCGCGGGCGAGGGCGACCTGCTCGCCCAGGTCGAGGTCCTGCGTCGCACGCTTGCCGCCGAAGGGCTGTTCGAGCCCCAGAAGCGCCTGGCGCGGCCCGCGCTGCCACGCTGCATCGGCGTCGTCACCGGCGAGAGCGGCAAGGCGCGCGACGACGTGCTCGCCGGCCTGCGCCGCCGCGGCTGGGCGGGGCGCGTGGTGTGGGCCTTCGCCCCCGTCCAGGACCGCCATGCCGCCCCGGCCATCACGCGCGCCCTGCAGGACCTGGCCGCCGTCGAGGAGGTCGAGGTCGTCGTCGTGGCCCGCGGCGGCGGGTCGCTCGCCGATCTCTTCGCCTTCTGCGACGAGACGCTGTGCCGCACGGTGGCGCTGCTGCGCGTGCCCGTCATCGCGTCGGTCGGCCACCACAGCGACCGCACGCTCATCGACGACGTCGCCGCGGTGAGCTGTTCGACGCCGACCCATGCGGCCGAGACCGCCGTACCGCTGCACTGCGGCGAGGCGCGCGCCGCCGTCGCCGCGCGGGCCGGACGGCTGGCGGTGCACGCCCGCCGCGCCGTGATCGAGCGCGCCCGGCACCTGGCCCATCTCTCGCGCGCGCCGGGCGAGCATGTCGCGCGTGAGCGCCGGGCGCTGCACCAGAAGCTGCGCGAGGCGCGGGCGAGCGCCACCCGGCGCGCGCGCGACGAGCGCGCGGCGACGCGCGCGCGAGCCTCCGCCCTGGGCCGCCGCGCCGCCGCGGCGGCCGGGCCCGAGCTCGCCGCCCGCCGGACCGCGCTCGACGGCTTCACCCTCGCGCTGGCCGCCCACGACCCCGATCGCGTGGTCGAGCGCGGCTACGCCGTCGTCGACGACCGCCTCGGCAACGTCCTGACCAGCGCCGAGGCGGCCCGGGCCGCGCGCGACGTGCGCCTGCGCTTCGCCGACGCCGCCGTCGATGCGAGGATCGAGGACGATGACTGAGGGCCCGCCGCAGAGCTACGAGACGGCCACCGCGCGACTGGAGGCGATCGTCAAGCGCCTGGACTCCGGCGAGGCCGGCCTGCGTGAGACGCTCGACCTCGTCCGCGAGGGCCGGGGCCTGGTGGAGTTCTGCGCGGCGGAGCTCGAGGCCGTCGGCAAGGGCCTCGAGGAGCTGCGCCTCGAGGAGCTCGTCGCGCGCCTGGAGCAGTAGCCGCGGGCTAGAGTCGGCTCCCATGGTCGCGGTCTGCGCATGAGCAATGGGTCCGTCGTGGCCGTCGAGTACCTCGAGCCGATGCTCGAGGCCGAGGCGCTCCCCGACGAGTTCTCGCCGTCGAACCTGCGCCGGTCGCTGCTGATCGTCGTGGCGATCGTCATCGGCGTGATCGCGCTGATCGTGCTGGTACCGGGGCTGGGCTCGCTGCGCGAGCGCTTCGCCGGCGCGCAGCCGGAGTGGATCGCGCTCGCCGCGGTCCTGCAGCTCGGCTCCTGCGCGGGGTACGTCCTCGTCTTCCGCGGCGTCTTCTGCCGGCGTATGAGCTGGCGCACGAGCACCGAGATCGGGCTGTCGGAGCTCGCGGCCAATTCGGTCCTGTCCGTCGGCGGCGCCGGCGGCCTCGCGCTCGGCGCCTGGATCCTGCGCCGCGGCGGCCTGCCGACCGCCTTCATCGCGCGGCGGACCGTGGCCTTCTTCCTGCTCACCAGCCTGGCCAACGTCGGCTTCCTCGCGCTCGGCGGCATCGGCCTGGCGACAGGCCTGCTCCACGGGTCGCCCAGCATCCTGCTGGGCCTCGTCCCGGCGATCGCCGCCGTCGGGGCCATCGCCCTGGCGCTGGGGGCGCGGTCGCTGGCCGGGCGGCTCGCCCGGCGCTCGATGCGCACCCGGATCGTCGCGGCGGCCGAGGCGGTCGGCGAGGGCGTCGACGAGGCCCTCGGCGTCCTGCGGTCACGCGACCCGGCGATCCTGCTCGGCGCCTCCGCCTACCTGCTCTTCGATGTCGCCATGCTCGGCGTCTGCTTCAAGGCGTTCGGCAACGACGTGCCACCGGCCGGCGTCCTGCTCGTCGCCTACCTCGTCGGCCAACTCGGCAGCCTGATCCCGATCCCGGGCGGGATCGGCGGCGTCGACGGCGGGCTGATCGGCACCCTCGTCCTCTACGGCGTGGATCCCGCGGACGCCGCGGTCGCCGTGATCGCCTACCGCGGGCTGCTGCTCGCCATCCCGGCGATCCTCGGACTTCCGGCGCTCGCGATCCTGCGGCGGCGCCTGCGCGACGAGGCGCACGACATCGCCGCCTGTGCTCCCGGCCAGACCGTCGAGGTCCTCGGTCGGGGGACCGTACGCGTCACCTTCCCGGCACCCGGCCACGCCGGCTGACCGTCCCACGGAGGCTGCTCATGGAGCCCGCACTTCTGACCCGGATCCTCGTCGTCGCCAACCGGACGGCCTCGACGCCGGTGCTCCTGGACGAGATCGGTCGCCGCGCGCGGGCCGCGCCGTGCAGGTTCGGTCTGCTCATCCCTGACGCCCCCACGCGCAAGGCGCCGGACTGGACGCTCCAGGATGCGATCCCGCTGCTGGAGCGCGAGGTGCAGAGCAGGGTGCTCGGGGTGGCCGGCGGGCCGGACACGTTCGAGGCCGTCGCCCGCGCCGTCCAGGAGGAAGGCTTCGACGAGATCATCGTCTCGACGCTTCCCGCCAAGCGCTCGAGGTGGCGCCGGCGCGACCTCGTCCGCGAGATCGCAGAGCTGGGGTTGCCCGTCACGGCTGTCGTCGTGCCACGGAAGTCGTTGATCGACCTCCTCGACGACAGCATCAGCATGAAGTGAATGCTGGTCGGCGGCGGGCAGCCCCGCGGGTCAGGCGGCGGCGCGCTTGGCCGTGCGCCAGCGACCCGGGGCGGCGCCGTGGTGGCGCTTGAAGGCCGCGGCGAACGCGAACTCCGAGCCGTAGCCCAGCGCCCGGGCGACCGCGGCGAGCCGGTCGTCGGAGTCGCGCAGGCGCTCGCGCGCCAGTGCCATTCGCCACTCGGTCAGATAGGCCAGCGGCCCGACCCCGAGCTGGTCGGTGAAGCGCCGGGCGAAGGCCGAGCGCGACAGCGTCGCCTCCGCGGCAAGGTCGGCCACCGTCCACTGGCGCGCGGGCTCGGCGTGCATCGCGCGCAGCGCGGCGCCGAGGTGCGGGTCGTCGGAGGCTCGAAACCAGGCCGGGGCGCTCGCGTCCACCGCGGTGAAGTGCTCGCGCAGGACCTGCACCAGCGCGACATCGAGCAGCCGGTCCAGCAAGGCCTGCTGGCCGGGCGCGTCGTGGAGCATCTCGCGGCCGAGCAGGTCCATCGTGGCGCGCAGCGTGCTGCCGGGCGGCGGGCGCAGCCGGAAGGTCGGCGGCAGCGCGTCGAGCGTCGGGCGGCAGAGGTCGCCCTCGAAGTCGTAGGCGCCACAGAAGAAGATCGTCTGCGGGCCGTCGCCCGGGGCGATACGACGGCGCCCGGACGGGTCGAGTGGGAGGTCGTGGAAGGGGATGCACGCCGCGCCGGGCAGGTGGGCCATGTGGTGGCGCTGTGACTCGCGCACGAGCACGATGTCACCCGGCGCCAGCCGCGTCGCGTCCGCGGGAGCGTCCGCCCATAGGTGCGCCTCGCCGGCGACGATCGCGTGGACCGAGACGCGCGGCCCGGCGGGGAAACCGACGCCCCAGTCGCCGTGGACCGTGGTGTGGGCGAAGGCCGCTCCGCGGGCGCGCGATCGCTGGAGCAGATCCGTCAACACATCCATGGTCGAGGACGATCGCATATGGATTGCGGCAATTCAAGCATGGATCCTGCCGTCGTAGCGCGCTGTACTGGACCTCAACCGAATCAAGGAGACCGCTATGAAGGCCGTGCGATTCGATCAATACGGCGGCGTCGACGTCCTGGAGGTCGTCGACATCGCGGCGCCCGCCGCAGCCGAGGGCCAGGTCGTGGTGCGCGTCGAGGCGACCGGCATCAACCCCGGCGAGGCCGCGATCCGGTCGGGCGCGCTGCACGAGCGCTGGCCGGCGACCTTCCCGTCCGGCGAGGGCAGCGACCTCGCGGGCGTGGTCACCGAGGTCGGCTCCGGCGTCGACGGCGTGTCCGTCGGCGACGAGGTCATCGGCTACACCGACGAACGCGCCAGCCACGCCGAGCTCGTGGCCGTCGACGCCGCGCACCTGACGCCGCGGCCCGGCGCCGTGCCGTGGGAGGTGGCCGGATCCCTCTACGTCGTCGGCGCCACGGCGTACGCCGCCGTGCGCGCTGTGAGCCTGCGCGAGGGCGACATCGTCGTCGTCTCGGGCGCCGCAGGCGGGGTGGGGACCCTCGTCGTGCAGCTCGCGCGCCGCGCTGGGGCGACGGTCGTCGGGCTGGCGAGCGAGGATCACCACGACTGGCTGCGTGAGCACGGAGCGCTCCCGGTGACCTACGGCGACGGCGTCGCCGAGCGGATCCGCGAGGCCGCCGGCGGCCAGGTCGACGCGTTCATCGACCTCTTCGGCACCGGCTACGTCGAGCTCGCCATCGAGCTCGGCGTCGCGCCCGAGCGGATCGACACGATCGCGGACCCCACGGCGCCCGAGCGCCACCCGGGCGTCAAGATCGACGGCAACATGGCGGGCGCGAGCCCCGAGACGCTGGCCGAGCTCGCCGCGCTCGTCGCCGAGGGACGGCTGGAGGTCCCGATCGCCCGCGTGTACCCGCTGGCCGCGGTGCGCGAGGCCTACACCGAGCTCGAGCGCCGCCACACGCTCGGAAAGATCGTGCTGCGGCCGTGATATGACCGGACCATGAGCGAACGGCTGTCGGTCTGTATCGCCGGGGCAACGGGGTGGACCGGACCGGCCCTCGTGCGCGGGGTGCTGGACGCGCCCGATCTGTCGCTGCGGTCGGCCGTCAGCCGATCGGCCGCCGGCCGCGACCTCGGCGAGGCGCTCGGGGGCGACGCACTGGGCGTCCCGGTCCTCGGGACGGTCGCCGAGGCGCTCGACGGCGTCGACGTCCTCGTCGACTACACCTCCGCGACGGCGGTGAGGGCGAACGTCATGGCGGCCATCGACGCCGGAGTCGGCGTCGTCATCGGCAGCTCGGGGCTGACGGCCGAGGACTTCGCCGCGATCGACGCCGCGGCCCGCGAGCGCTCGGTCGGCGTGGTGGCGTCCGGCAACTTCTCGCTGACCGCTGCCATGTGCCAGGCCGCGGCTCTGCTCGCGGCGCGCCACCTGCCGCAATGGGAGGTCATCGACTATGCGAGCGCGACCAAGCCGGACGTCCCCTCGGGCACCGCGCGCGAGCTCGCCGAGCGGCTCGGGGAGATCCGCCGGCCCGAGCTCGGGTACCCGATCGAGGACCTCCACGGGCCCCGGGAGGCGCGCGGCGCCACCGTCGGCGGCGCGCAGGTCCACTCCGTGCGCCTGCCGAGCTTCGTCGTGTCGACCGAGGTGGTCTTCGGCCTGCCCGACGAGCGGCTGACCATCCGCCACGACGCAGGCGGGACGCCCGAGCCCTACGTCGCGGGCACCCTGATCGCCGTGCGCAGGGTGCCCGCGCGCGTCGGGCTCACGCGTGGCCTCGACGCGCTGCTGCTCGAGTCAGGCTGAGGCCTGCTCGCGGCGCGGCAGCAGCCAGGTCAGCGCGGTCACCGCCGTGCCGAGCAGCGCCAGCTCGATGAGGCTCACCTCGAAGGCGTGGCCGAAGCCACCGTCGAGGGCCCCGAAGAAGATGACGCCGGTGATGGCCACGCCGAGGGCGTTGCCGACCTGCTGCATCGTCGAGAGCGCGCCGGCGGCGGCGCCCGCGTTGTGCGGCTCCATGCTGCCGAGCACGGTCGAGGTCAGCGGCGTGATGACGAGGCCCATCCCGGCGCCCTCGAGCAGCATGCCCGGGACGAGCAGGGCGATCGAGCCGCCCACGCCGATGTCGGCCACGCTCAGGGCCAGCAGCCCGTGGCCGGCCGCCAGCACGAGCCCGCCGATCGCCGGCAGCCGCCGGCCCAGGCGCGGGGTCAGGCCCGGCGCGTAGGCGGAGGCCACCAGGTAGGCGGCGGCAAGGATCGTGAACACGAGCCCGGCCTGCAGCGCGTCGAGCCCGCGGCCCTGCTGCAGGTACAGCGCGAGCACCAGGAAGTACGACGCCATGGTCGAGAAGAACACGAGCTGCGTCACGAGACCCGCGCTGAACGCGCGCTCGCGGAACAGTGCGGGGTCGAGCAGCGGCGCGCCGCCGCGGCGGCTCAGGCGCCGCTGGTGGACCGCGAACAGACCGAGGATGATCGGGGCGGCACCGAGGCACAGCCACGTCCACGCCGGCCATCCGTGCTGGCGGCCCTCCACCAGCGGAAGGACGATGTCGACGAGGCCGAGGGTCACCAGCGCGGTCCCCACGAGGTCCAGGCGGTGCGTGCCCTCGACGCGCGACTCGGGCACGGCGCGCGCGGCGATGGCCAGCGCGATCAGGCCGATGGGCACGTTGATGAGGAAGCAGCTGCGCCAGCCCAGGCCGGCGATGTCGGCCTGCACGAGCACGCCGCCGATGAGCTGGCCGCCCACCGCGGCCAGCCCGAGGACGATGCCGTAGATGCTGATCGCGCGGACGCGGTCGGGGCCGGTGTAGGCGACGCCGATGATCGACAGCACCTGAGGGCTGAGCAGGGCGGCCGCCAGCCCCTGAACGAGGCGGGCGCCGACGAGGACGGCCGGGCTCGGGGCCAGGCCGCACGCGGCGGACGCGACGGTGAACAGGGCGAGGCCGGCGGAGAACATGCGCCGCCGGCCGAGCTGGTCGCCGAGGCGTCCGGCGGTGATGAGGAAGGTGGCGAAGGTCAGGCCGTAGCCGGCGATGACCCATTCGATGGCGCCGGTGCCGGCGTGCAGATCGCTCTGCATCGCGGGCATGGCGACGTTGACGATGAAGAAGTCCAGGACGACCATGAAGGTGCCCGTCAGGACGACGGCCAGGGCGGCCCACTGGTGCGACAGCGTGCGGGCGGCCCACGGCATGCGGGGTGCGAGTTCGTTGGCGCTCATGATGGGCACGAAGGTGCCAGCGGGCCGCGCGCGCGTCGATTACCCACGAGGTAAGCGCAGCGCGCTTGCATAGAGTCCGCGCCCCATGAGCCTGTTCGAGGAGCGCCTCGCCGACCTCCCCCTGCACATCGACGGCTACGGGCTGGAGGGCCTGAGCCGCGACGTGTCGTCCGCCTTCACGCGCGCGTCGACCGTCATCCGCATGCACGGCGGCGGCGAGAAGGGCCTCGGCGAGGACGTGACCTACGACGCCGAGGACCACGAGATCCTCCAGGCGGCCGGGCCCGTCCTGCCGCTGGCCGGCGAGTGGACCCTCGGCTCGTTCTGCGATCACGTCGAGGCGCTCGACCTGTGGCCTTCACCGCCGCAGCGCGAGCCGTCGCGGCTGTACCGCGTGTGGGCCTACGAGTCGACCGCGCTCGACCTCGCCCTGCGCCAGGCGGGCACGTCGCTGCACGCCGCCCTGGAGCGCGAGCCGCGCCCGGTGCGCTTCGTCGTCTCGCTGCGCCTGGGCGAGCCGCCCACGCTCGACCCCGTGACGCGCCGCCTCGAGCGCTACCCGTCGCTGCGCTTCAAGCTCGACCCCACGTCCGAGTGGACGACGGAGCTGATCGCCGAGCTCGTGGCCACCGGAGCGGTCGACTCGGTCGACTTCAAGGGCCTCTACGTCGGCTCGATCGTCGACCAGCCCGCCGACCCCGTCCTCTACCAGCGCGTCGTCGAGGCCTTCCCTGACGCCTGGATCGAGGACCCCAAGCTGACCGAGGAGACCGATGCGATCCTCCTCCCCCACCGCGACCGCATCACCTGGGACGCGCCCATCCACGGCGTCGCCGACATCGAGGCCCTGCCCTTTCCGCCGCGCATGGTCAACGTCAAGCCGTCTCGCCTGGGGCCGCTGCGCTCGCTCTTCGCCGCCTACGAGTACTGCGATGAGCGCGACATCGGCATGTACGGCGGAGGCCAGTTCGAGCTCGGCCCCGGCCGCGGCCACATCCAGTACCTGGCCTCGATCTTCCATCCCGGCACCCCCAACGACGTCGCCCCGGGTGGCCACAACGACCCCGACGTCCCGGCGGGACTGCCCGAGAGCCCGCTGGAAGCGCTGGCGCACGAGACGGGCTTTCGCTGGGGCTGAGGGTCTCTCCGCCGCCTGTCACGGCGCCGCGCGGACGGCTGAAGCCGCTTTACCAACTCCGAACCTTTCCCTGGGCTTCGCCTGAGAGGCCGTTCGCGATGGTGCGTGCCGTCAACCGAAGGAGGCACGTCATGAGGACCAAGATCACCATCGCAGCCGCAACCGCAGCCCTGGCTACTGCCGGCATCGCTGCCGCCGGCGCCGGCGCCACCGCGTCGTCCACCACCGCCGCCAAGGCGCCGTCCACCGCGAGCGCCGCGGCCACCCGCCACGTCGAGGGTCGCGTCACCGCGATCGATCGCGCGGCCCGCACCTTCACCGTCCGCGACGCCGAGCGCGGAACGCTCAAGGTCACGGTGACCTCGAGCACCAAGTTCGAGCGCGTCAGCTTCTCGTCGCTGCGCACCGGGAGCCGCGTCGACGTCCGCGCCAAGCGCGTCGCCGGCGCCTGGAACGCCACGAAGGTCGAGCGCGGCGGCGCGACGTCGACGACCCACGACGCCGGTGACGACCACGGCGGCGGCAGCGGTGGTCGCCACGGCGGCGCCGACGACGGCCCGAACCACTCCTAGCCGATGCGCTTCCTGCTCCTGGCCGCAGCCGCGACCGCGCTCCTCGCGGGGGGCGCGGCCGCCACGCTGGCCGTCTCCGGCAACTCGCTGGCCCTGGCCGGCTCGACCACGAGCACGCTGCCGTCGGTCGCCCCGGCCCGGACCACGGAGGACGTCCCCGGCCCCTGTGACGAGGCCGAGCACGCCGGCGACCCGCGGTGCGCGGGGACGACCACGACCACCACGACGCCCGCCGCGAAGGCGACCCGCCGCGAGGACCGCGCCGGCCATCGCCATCGCCACGGCGCACGGCAGGGTCGCGACGACAGCGCCGTCCGCAGCGCCGATGACAACGCCGGCCGCGGCTCGGGCGACACCAGCGGCCACGGCTCCGGCGACAGCAGCGGCCGTGGCGGCTCCGATGACAGCAGCGGCCATGGCGGCGGCGGCAACGGCGGGAGCGGCCACGGAGGCGGCGGCCGCGACCATCCCGAAGACGACTGACGCACTGCCCGCAGTGGGCGGGCCCTCCTACGATGAGGGCATGAACGTCCAGCCGCGGATGGTGCTGCTCGTCGAGGACGAAGACACGATCACCGTTCCGTTGACGGAAGCCCTCGCCCGCGAGGGCTTCCGCACGGAGACGGCCGGCACGCTGGCGGCGGGCCTCCAGATCGCCCGCAGCCAGCGCCCCGACCTCGTGCTCCTCGACGTCATGCTCCCCGACGGCTCGGGCTTCGACCTGCTGCGCGAGCTGCGCGACCGAGAGCGCATGCCGGTGATCATGCTCACCGCCCGCGGCGACGAGGCCGACCGCGTGCTGGGCCTCGAGCTCGGCGCCGACGACTACGTCGTCAAGCCCTTCAGCGCCCGCGAGCTCGTCGCCCGCATCCGCGCCGTCCTGCGGCGCACGAGCGCCGCCGCGACGCCCGCGGCGTCGGGCCCGCAGCAGATCGGCGCGATCGAGCTCGATCCGTCGGCCCGCACGGTGACGCTCGACGGCGAGCCCCTGGAGCTCACGCGCAAGGAGTTCGACCTCCTGGCCCTGCTCATGGGCCAGGCCGGGACCGTCGTGAGCCGCGAGCGCCTGATCGACGAGGTGTGGGACGTCAACTGGTTCGGCTCGACCAAGACGCTCGACGTCCACGTCAGCGGGTTGCGCAAGAAGCTCGGCGACGACTCCTCCGATCCGCGCTACCTGCACACCGTACGCGGCGTCGGCTTCCGCTTCGCCAGCTCCGTGGAGTCCGAGGCGCCATGAGCCTGCGCCTGCGGCTCGTCCTCGCCTTCGGCTACGTCCTGCTCTTCGCGATCATCGCGCTCGAGGTCCCGCTGACCCTGAACTTCTCGCGCCGCGTGGACAGCGAGATCAGGGCCGAGGCCGGCGCCGGCGCGCAGGCCGTGGCCGCGGCCGCCTCGGGTCGGCTCACCAACCCGACGGCGCTGGCCGCCCTCGCCCGCGAGCAGGGCCGGCGCCTGGGCGGCCGGGTCATCGTCGTCGACGCCCGCGGGCGCGTGCTCGTGGACTCCGACGGCGGCGCGGTCCGCGGCGCGCCGTACGCCAGCCGCCCCGAGATCGCCTCGGCGCTGCGCGGGGCCACCTCGCAGGGCACGCGCCACAGCGACTCCCTCAAGGCCGACCTCCTCTACACGGCGGTGCCGATCGTGGACGCCGGCCGCGCCGCCGGCGCCGTACGCCTCACGCAGAGCGTCAAGGCGGTCAACCACGAGGTGCGCCGCGACGTCCTCGCTCTGCTCGCCCTCGGCGCCGCCGTGCTGGCGCTCGGTCTCGGCCTCGCGTGGGCGATCGCCGGCTCGCTCTCGCGTCCGCTGCGCGGGCTGGCGCGGACGGCGCGGCAGATCGCGGCAGGCGACCTGCACACGCGCGCCACGCCGACCGGCTCGACCGAGCAGGTCGAGGTGGCCAACGCCTTCAACGACATGACCGACCGGCTCGTGCGCTCCCTCGACGCGCAGCGCGACTTCGTCGCCAACGCCTCACACCAGCTGCGCACCCCGCTGACCGGCCTGCGCCTGCGCCTGGAGTCGGCGAGCCTGCGCGCCGAGGATCCGGACCTCAAGCGCGACCTCGTGGCCGGCGAGCTCGAGACCGAGCGCCTGGCCAAGCTGCTCTCGAACCTCCTGCGCCTGGCCCAGGACGGGCAGCCCGCCACGAGCGCGACCTCGATCGCCCTCGCCGCCGTGGCCGAGCGCGCCGCCGAGCGCTGGCGCGACCAGGCCGAGCTCGACGGCCATCCGATCGAGCTCGCCGGCACGGCCGAGGCGCACGTGCGCGCCTCGGCCGGCGATCTCGACACCATGGTCGACAACCTCGTGGAGAACGCGTTGAACTACACCGCCCCCGACACCCCGATCCGGATCGAGTGGGGCCACGACGGCCGCGGCGCGTTCGTCGCGGTCCTCGACCGCGGCGAGGGCGTCGATCCCGAGGAGGCGGAGCGCATCTTCGATCGCTTCTACCGCGGCAGCGCGAGCCGCGGCGGCACGGTGCCCGGCACCGGCCTCGGCCTGGCCATCGTCGACGCGCTCGCGCGCCGCTGGGGCGCGCGCGCGACGCTCACCGCCCGGGAGGGCGGCGGCACCCGCGCCGAGCTGCGCTTTCCCGCCAGCGGCGCGCCGGCGCCGGCGCCGGCAAGCGACCCCGAGGCCACGACGACGGTGACGCCATGACGAGCACGGCCCGGACCGCGATCCTCGCCGTCGTCGGGCTCGCGCTCGCGGTCGCGGTCGGCCTGGCGGCCAACGCGATCTCGCGCGACTCCATCGGGCTGGCCCCGACGCCCGTGGGATCCGAGGTTCGCCTGGCGCCGGCCAAGCGCCCCGCGGCCACCCGGCCCGCGGTCAAGGCCCCGAAGGCCACGGCCAAGAAGAAGACGGCGACGACGCCCAAGCCCTCGACGGGCACGACGACGACCGCGCCCGCGCCCACGACGACATCCGGCGGCGACGACCATGGCGGCCGGGGCAGCGGCGGAGGCGGGAGCGGCAGCTCGGGCGGGAGCGGCAGCACCCCCGGCGGCAGCGGGAGCAGCGGGGCAGCGGGAGCAGCGGCGGCGGCGGAAGCGGCGGCGGCTCCGGCGGCGGCCACGGCAGCGACGACTGAGCTCAGGCCAGGGCCGCGCGCAGCGGCTGCGCCAACTCGGGCGGATCGACCGCCTGCAGCGCCACGGCATCGCAGCCGACCCACTCGGCCGCCTCGCGCAGGGCCTGCGCCATGGCCTCCACCGCGCCCGGCTCGCACGACAGGCGCTTGGCCACGAGCGTCGTCCCCTCGCGCCCCGGATCGACCCTGCCGCGCAGGCGCCCGCCCGCCAGCAGCGGCATGGCGAAGTAGCCGTGCACGCGCTTGGGCGCCGGGACGTAGGCCTCGAGCCGGTGCTGGAAGTCGAACACGCGCAGCGTCCGCGCGCGGTCCCACACGAGCGAGTCGAAGGGCGACAGCAGCGTGGTGCGATGGCGCCCGCGCGCCGAGAGCGCCTCCAGCGCGCCCGGATCGGCCCACGCCGCGTCGCGCCAGCCCTCGACGGTGACCGGCACGAGGCCGGTCGAGTCGAGCACCGCCCGGACCTGATCGCGCTTGAGCCGGTGGTAGTCGGTCAGGTCGCCGATCGTCGCCACGCCGAGCGCGACGCCGGCCTGGCCCACCAGCCGCCGCAGGCACGTCTCGTTGTCGGGCTCGTCGGCCAGGACCTCCGCCGCCAGGGCACGCTCGGGCACGTCATAGACGCGCTTCCACGCGCGCCGCTCGGTGCACACCACCTCGCCGACGTCGAGCAGCCACTCGACGGCGATCTTCACGTCGGACCAGTCCCACCACTCGCCGCCGCGCCGCGCGCCGCCGAGCTCGGTCACCGTCATCGGCCCGTTGGCCCGCAGCGCGTCGAGCACGCGCGGGCACGCGTCCTGGGGCACCTCGTGCCAGCGCCAGCCGCGGTCGCGGAAGTACCGCCGCCGGAAGCCGAACAGCGGCCACTCCTCGGCCGGCAGCACACACGCGGCGTGCGACCAGTACTCGAAGGCGCCGCCGCCCCAATAGGCCTTCTCGACCTTCGACCGCGCGACGGCACCCAGCCGCGCATAGGCGACGAGCTCGTGGGAGCGCGCCAGGACCGAGATCGTGTCGAGCTGCACGGCCCCCAGGCGGCGCAGCATCGCCGCCGGGCCGCCGCGGCGCCCGTCGGCGCCCAGCAGCCCCTGCGCGCGCAGGGCGGCCCGCCGCGCCTCGTCGCGGGACAGCGAAGCGGTGCTCAACCGGCGGGCGCGGCCTCGCGCAGGACCCGGCAGGCGCCCGTGTCGACGGCGAGCACGACGCCGCCCTCGTGGATCGCCTCGACCTCGTCGGCCAGCGCGACGCGCAGCCGGTCGTTGACGTCGACGACGAGGGCGTCGAAGCCGTCGCCGTCGGCGATCACGACGTGCAGCGTGCCGACCTGGACGCCCTGGCGCGACAGCACCGGGGCGCCCTTGTGGAGCGTCAGATAGGAAGCGGGCGCACCGAGCTCGGCCACCCCGTAGAGATTACGCAGCAGGCGCCTACACCCTCTGGATGAGCGTCGCGGTGCCCAGCCCGCCGCCGCAGCACATGGTCACGAGGCCGAGCTCCTTGTCCTCGTCCTCGAGCTCGTGCAGCAGCGTGGTCAGCAGGCGCGCGCCCGTCGAGCCGAGCGGGTGGCCGATGGCCATCGCCCCGCCGCGGGGGTTGACGCGGTCCATGTCCGGGCTGTGCTCGCGCGCCCAGGCGGCGACGACCGGCGCGAAGGCCTCGTTGATCTCGACGAAGTCGATGTCGCTCATCGCGATGCCGTTGCGCTGCAGGATCTTCGCCGTGGCCGGAATCGGGCCCTCGAGCATCTTGACCGGGTCGCAGCCGACCGTCGTCTGGTCGACGATCTTCGCCCGCGGGCGCAGGCCGAGCTGATCGGCCTTCTCGCGTGACATGAGAAGCACCGCAGCCGCGCCGTCGGAGATCTGCGACGAGTTGCCGGCCGTGATGCGCCCGTCCTCCTTGAACACCGGCTTGAGCGACGCGAGCGCCTCCAGCGAGGTGTCGGGCCGGATGCCCTGGTCGGAGACGTAGGTGTCCCCGTTGACCTGGAAGGGGACGATCTCGCGCTCGAACTTGCCCTCCTCGGTCGCCTTCGCGGCGAGCTGGTGGGAGCGCAGCGCGAGCTCGTCGAGCTCGGAGCGGGGGATCTCCCACTGGTCGGCGATCATCTCGGCGCCCAGGCCCTGGCCCACGATGTTGTGCTTCTCCATGAGCTTGGCGGTGAAGGCGCCGCCGAACTCCTGCTGGGTCTTCATGCCGGCGGCGAAGGGCAGGTGGCCCATGTGCTCGACGCCCGAGCCGATGACGACGTCGTGGATGCCGGCGGCGATCAGGGCGGCCCCGAAGTTGACGGCCTGCTGCGCCGAGCCGCACTGGCGATCGACGGTGGTCGCGGCGGCCTCGATCGGCAGCCCCTCCTGCAGCCAGGCGTTGCGCGCGACGTTGAACGCCTGCTCGCCGAACTGCTGCACGCAGCCGGCGATGACGTCCTCGACCTCGGCCGCATCGACGCCGGCGCGATCGAGGACCTCCGTGTAGGTCTTGCCCAGCAGGTCGGCCGGGTGGGTGTCCTTGTAATAGCCCTTCTCGAGATGACCGCGGCCCACCGGCGTGCGGACGGCCTCGACGATCACCACTTCACGACCCTGCTGACCACTCATCTCGCTTGACGCCTTTCATGTAGCGCACTCTGGCCCGTGTCCCGTAGAGTACCCGTCATTGACTGTCCAGTCAGCCAGGATCGGATAGCAGGTGCGTGAACGACTCGGGATAGCGGGCAGCGGCGCCATCGCCTGCGGACTCGCGGCGGTGGCCGCCCGGCACGGCGAGGTCGTCCTCTGGGCGCGTTCCGACGGCTCGGCCGAGCGCGCGCGGGGCAGCGTCCTCACCATCTGCGGGCTCCTGAGCGACGAGATCAACGCCGCCCACGTGCGCGTCGAGACCGACATCGACGCGCTCGGCGAGGCGACCGCGATCGTCGAGGCGGTCTGCGAGGACGAGCAGGTCAAGGCCGGCGTCCTCGGCGACCTCGGGCACGTGGCCGACGACAACGCGCTCATCGCCAGCACGACGTCGTCGCTCTCGGTCGAGCGGCTGGGCCAGGCCAGCGGCGCCGCGGAGCGCTTCGTCGGCCTGCACGTGTTCAACCCCGTGCCCAAGATGAAGCTCGTCGAGCTGGCGTTCCCCACCTCGGCGACCGATACGACGCGCCGGCGCGCCCGCGAGCTCTGCAAGACGCTCGGCAAGACCGCGGTAGACGTCCCCGACCTCCCCGGCTTCGTGGTCAACCGCCTGCTCTTCCCCTACCTCTTCAGCGCGGTCGCCTTCATGGAGGAGACAGGCATGGCTCCCGAGGACGTCGACCTGTGCATGACGCTTGGCGCCGGGCACCCGATGGGGCCGCTCGCGCTGCTCGACTACGTGGGCCTCGACGTCTCCGTGGCCATCGGCGACGCCATCGGCGCCGACGTGCCCGAGCGCCTGCGCGCGCTGGTCGCCGAGGGCGCACTCGGGCGCAAGAGCGGCCGCGGCCTGTACAACCATTGAATGCGCGTCTACCGGATCCCGCACTCCACCAACGTGGAGCGGGTGGCGCTGGCTCTCGCCCACAAGTCGATCCCCGTCGACTGGGTGGACGTCGACCCCGACGACCGCTCGCCCATCGTCGCCCTCACTGGCCAGGCGCTCGTGCCGGTGATGGAGACCGATCACGGCGAGGTCGTGGCCGACTCGATGCGCATCGTGAGCTGGCTGGAGAAGCGCCGGCCCGATCCGCCGCTGTGGCCCGCGAGCCTGGGGCGCCGAGCCGAGGTCGACGTCTTCCTCGAGTGGTTCGACAAGGTCTGGAAGGTCCCGCCCAACGCGATGGCCGCCGAACTGGCCGCCGCCGAGCCCGACCAGCAGCGCCTGCACGACCTCAGCGACCAGCTGCGTGGCTGGCTGCACCTGTTCGAGGAGATGCTCGATGGCCGCGACTGGCTGATGGGCGAGGCCTTCGGCGCCGCCGACGTCTGCGCCTTCCCCTTCCTCAAGTACGGCGTGCTCGACCTGCGCCCCGACGACACGGACCCCTTCCACCGGGTCCTCGGCGAGCACCTGCCGATCTCGGGCGCCTTCCCCGAGATCGAGGCCTGGGTGCACCGGGTCGACGCCCTCCCCCGCGCTTGAGCTGATCCTTCGCCCACATTTAGGGCGCGTTGAGAAAGCGTGCCGATACTGCCTAGGCGAACGTACCTCGCAAGTGCACCTCCTCCCAGAAGCAGACGAGCGGCCCGCGCAAGCGGGCCGCTCGTTGTATCAGGACAGACGAACGGCCCGCGCAAGCGGGCCGCTCGTCGTATTGCGTGCGGGTGGACCCACCCAGATCCACCTTTTGCGGGCTCGCCGCCTCCGTCCCACGAGAGGAGCGAGCCGATGACGCCTCCCGCGTTTTGGCGGCGTCAGGTGCTCTCAACGCAGGGGCGCGGGAGAACTTGCGCGCATTTCCTACGAGTCGGCCGCGGCGGCCGCCGTCGCGTGCCGATCGCGGATCCTGACCGCCTCGATGCGGTTCTCGCGGACCGACTCCACCCGGATCGAGTAGCCGTCGGCAGTGATCGTGTCCCCCCGCTTGGGCAGCCGTCCCAGCTCGGCGAAGACGAAGCCGCCGACCGAGTTGTACGCGTCGGTGTCGACCGGCAGGGTCAGCCCGTAGTCGTGCAGGTCGGTGATCGCGACGTGTCCGCGCACGAACCAGTCCCCGTTGGCGAGGCGCCGGACCTCGCCGCCCGCGGGGTCGGTCTCGTCGTCGATCTCGCCGACGACCTCCTCGATGATGTCCTCGACGGTGACGATGCCGGCCACGCGGCCGTACTCGTCGATGACGACGGCCATCGAGGAGCGGTGGCGCTGCAGGTCGGCCAGGAGGTCGTCGAGCGGCTTGGTCTCGGGGACGATGATGGCGTCCTTGACGAGGTCCTCGATCGTTGCGTTCGGGCCTTCGGTCATCAGCTTGCGCGCCAGCGAGTTGGAGTGCACGGTGCCCTTGACGCGGTCCTGGTTCTCGTCCTCGGTGACCAGCAGGCGCGTGTGGCCCGAGGAGATGCAGCGCCGCAGAGCGGTCTCGACGTCCTCGGAGATGTCCACGGTGACCACCGCGGGGAGCGGCGTCATCACCTGACGCGCCTCCTGCTCGTGCAGGTGGAAGACGCCGGTGAGCATCCCGGCCTCGCCCGGATCGAGCTTGCCGCCCGTATAGGACTCGGCGATGAGGGCCTTGAGCTCCTCGGGCGTCCCGCCTTCCTGGGCGATCTTGTCGGGGTCCACGCCGAGCGC
This sequence comes from uncultured Actinomycetes bacterium, assembly GCA_963807305.1. Taxonomy (GTDB): domain Bacteria; phylum Actinomycetota; class Thermoleophilia; order Solirubrobacterales; family Solirubrobacteraceae; genus JAOPZW01. The sequence continues at coordinate 367,344 of CAWEBN010000005.1, read as the reverse complement.
CCGCAGGATGCGGTCGCTGATCGCCGTCAGCACGACGATGAACGGCGTGAACAGCCGCCGGAAGAAGCGCATCGGCCGTGCCACGCGCCGCGCGACGCCCTCGGCCTTGTCGATCACGTAGAGCTTGGGGACGAGCTCGCCGGCCACGATGTGCGCGCTCGTGATGAGCAGGTAGGCGACCGTCACCGAGAGCACCGTCGCGATGCCGTGGCTCAGCGGGCCGCCGAACAGGGGCTCGAGGAGGCCCGCCAGGACGGGCTCGCCCAGCGCACCGATGCCGATCGAGGTCATGGTGATCCCGACCTGGACGGCCGAGATGTAGTCGCCGATCTCGTCGACCTGCTGCAGAGCGAGCTCGGCGCCGCGCGCGCCCTCGTCCTTCATCGCCTCCAGCCGCGAGCGGCGCGAGCGCACGAGGGCGTACTCGCCGGCGACGAAGAAGGCGTTGAGCGCGATCAACAGCGCCGTCAGGAACAGCAGCAGCGCCGTCATTGCGGGGCGGCGTGTGAGCCGCTACTTCGAGGAAGGTCGTCGGGCACGAGCCGGATCTGCCGTGGAGGCTAGCAGCGCTCGCGCCAGCAGCGCTCGCGCCGCTCGGAGGACGCCGTCTGCGCCTCGGCGTCCTCGAACGCGGGCCGGCCGACGGGGCCCTCGTCCTCTCGCCGCCACTCCTCACTGGATGCCATGCTTGTCTCCTATGCGGATCGTCAGCCTCGTGCCGCACGCTACCGAGTTGCTCTTCGCGCTCGGGCTCGGCGACCAGGTGGTCGCCGTCACGCACGAGTGCGACTACCCGGAAGCGGCCACGTCGCTACCGCAGATCACACGCGACCGTCTGCCCAGCGGCCTGAGCGCGGCCGAGATCGACGCGGCCGTGCGCGAGCGCACCGAGCGCGGCGAGGCGATCTACGAGCTCGACGCCGAGGCCCTCGAGGACCTCGAGCCCGACCTGATCGTCACCCAGGAGCTGTGCCCGGTGTGCGCCGTCAGCGTCGACGACGTGCGCGCGGTGGCAGAGACGATCCCCAGCCGGCCGCAGGTCGTCGCCCTCGACCCGCACACGCTGGGCGAGTCCTTCGGCGACGTGCGCACCATCGCCCAGCTCACCCGCTCGCGCGAGGCGGCGCTCGACCTCATCGCGCGTCAGCGCGCGCGGATCGACGCCGTGCGCGTCGCCGTGCGCAAGGCCGAGCGGGTCCCGGTGGCGGCGATCGAGTGGTTCGACCCGGTCTTCGTGGCCGGCCACTGGACGCCGCAGCTGGTCGACCTGGCCGGCGGGATCGACGTGCTCGGCTTTCCCGGCGAGCCCTCCGAGAAGAGCACCTGGGAGATCGTGGCCGCGGCGGCGCCGCGGGTGGTGGTCGCCATGCCCTGCGGCTACGACGCCGAGCGCTCGCACGCGGAGGCCGGCGCCCACGCCGACGTCCTGCGGACGGTCGGCGCCGACCGCGTCGTCGCCGTCGACGCCTCGGCCTACTTCTCGCGCCCCGGGCCGCGCCTGGTGGACGGCCTCGAGCTCATGGCCCACATCCTGCATCCCGACCTGGTGCCCGAGCCCGTGGGGGCGGTCCTCGAGGTCGAGGTCTGAGACCGCGCACGGTCGTCTACCTGCGCTCCTCGAGCGGCCATTACGGAGCCGATCGCCGGCTGCACGCGATCGCCGCGGGGCTGGACCCGGCGCGTTTCTGCCGGCCTGATCAGCCGGCGGCGGCCAACGCGCCGATCACGGCGGCGGCCGAGAGCACGACGCAGCCCAGGTAGCCGAGCTCGCGCCGCCCCATGCGGTCGGCGCCCTCGAAGGCCACCCCGACGAGGATGCCTCCGAGCAGGCCGCCGATGTGCCCGCCGATCGAGATCCCGCTGATGACGAACGAGAGCACGAGGTTGAGCAGGATGAGCACGCCGATGTCGGTCTTGAACGGGTTGATCCCGCGAGCGCGCTGCTCGACCGCCGCCGCGCCCATCAGCCCGAAGACCGCGCCCGAGGCGCCGACCGTCAGTCCGTTCGGGGTGGCGACCAGCGCGCCGAACGCTCCCCACAGCAGCGCGGTGAAGAACAGGGCCGCGAAGCGCCCGGAGCCGAGGGTCGGCTCCAGCAGATTGCCCAGCAGCCACAGCAGGTACATGTTGAAGAGGATGTGGATCGGGCCCGAGTGCAGGAAGCCCGAGGTGACCAGCCGCCAGTAGTCATGGCCGAAGTGGACCGCAGGCCCGTAGAGCAGCCAGTCGTTCCAGAGCTTCCCCGAGCCCCCGCTGAAGCCGTTGGTGGCCAGGAAGACGACGACGCAGACGATGATCAGCGCGATCGTCACGCGCGGCTCGGTCGTCGTCGACGCCAGCGTGCGCACCTGGGTGCGCTGCGCCGAGCATTCCGGGCAGCGCATGCCCACGGGCGTCGGCGTCATGCAACTCGGGCAGATCGGGCGCCCGCACGAGGAGCACGACACGGCCGTCTCGCGGGAGGGGTGGCGGTAGCAGGTCGCCATGCGGGCGCCGGAAGCTATCAACCGGCGCGTAGTGCGCCCGTCAGGCCGTCGAGGCGACGATGACCGGGGCGCTCGTCGGCTTCATCGAGCCGCCGTCGGGCTCGGCCGTCACGAGCACCTGCTCGACGCCCTTCAGGCGCCCGCGCTGGATCTCGACGTCGGCGCTGCCGCTCGGGTCGGTCCGGAAGAGCGCCGTCGTCGGCGCGGGATCCTGGTTCGGGCGCTTGAGCCACACCTGGTAGACCTTGCCGCTCGGCGGCGGCGGCATGTTGCGGACCTGGAGCTTGGTCGCGTCGTCGGAGAGCTTGAGCGCCGCGCGCGCCGTCGGGGCCGAGGCGATCTGGACCGTCCCGGTCACCGTCCTGCTGTCGTTGCCGCCGGTGAGCACGATGCCGCCGATCACGCCGGCTGCGACGAGCACGCCGGCGGCCATCGCGGCCGGCAGCGGACGCAGCGAGAGCGACCAGCGCCGCCGGCGCCGCGGGGCCTTGGCGGCCGGCGCCACGTCGGGCTCGTCGGCGCGCGCCCCGGCCGCGCCGAGCAACTCGGCCTCGGAGCGCACGATGGTCATGATCCGGTCGCGCAGCTCGGGCGGCGGGCCGACCTGCACCGCCGCGAGCGGCAGCGTGTCGGCCGCGACCTGCAGATCGGCGACCTCCCGCCGGCACTCCTCGCACGTCGCCAGGTGCGCCTCGAAGCGCTCGTGCTCGTCGTCGGGCATCGCGCGCAGCACATAGGAGCCTGCGTCCTCGCGGTGCCTGCAAGCGCTCATGTGATCGCCTCCGCCAGGCCGCCGAGCTGGCCGCGCAGCTTCTCGAGGCCGAGACGCATTCGGCCCTTCACGGTGCCGATCGGCGTATCGAGCATCGAGGCGATCTCGCTGTGGGTGAAGCCGCCGAAGTAGGCGAGCTCGATGACCTTGCACTGCTCGGCCGGCAGCGTGCCCAGCGCCTCGCGCACGTCGCGCGCCTCGTCTCGCCGGGCGGCCTCGACGTCGGTGCGCTCGCGCGCCTCGAAGCGCTCCTCGATGCCCTCGTCGCTGGCGCGCCGGCGGTCGTGGACCATCGAGCGCCGCAGGGCGTCGATCGCGCGGTTGTGGACGATGCCGAGCACCCACGTGCGCACGGACCCGCGGGTGCGGTCGTAGCGCGCGCCCGAGCGCCAGAGGCTCAGGAAGGCCTCCTGGACGACGTCCTCGGCGGTGTTGCGCGTTCCGGTCATGCGATAGGCCAGCGAGAACGCCGCGGTGGCGTGGCGGTCGTAGACGACCTCGAACGCCTGCGCGTCGCCGCGACGCACGAGTTGCATGAGGTCCTCGTCGGCGAGGTGCGCGAAGGCCATCTGAGGATGACCTTACGCATCCGGCGGGCGTTCGGATCAGCGTTTGGGGATGACCCGCTTGACCTCGTCGGCAGCGGCGCGCATGGTGCGCTGCGCGAGCTCGACGCCCTGGACGTGCTTGCGCTGCTTGCGGTGCTGGCTGCGCACGCGCAGGACGACGAGGCCGGCCCCGGCGGCGGTCCCGACCGCGACGGCCACGACCGGGCGCACCCAGTTGCGCGGGTCGCGCATCGAGCTCAGCTCCCAGGACTCGAGCTCCTCTGCGGCGAGCTCGGTCAGCTCCTGCAGCGTGGATTCCAGGCGCGTCGCGAGGGTCTCGGGCGGATCGACGGGCGCGAAGGCCTGGCGGAGCAGGACCTCGATGTCTGCGGCGAACGGTTCGCTCATGTCAGCGCGCCCCTCCCCGGGCGACGACGATCTCCTCGAGCTGCTTGATCGCACGGTGGATGAGTACCTTGGTGGCCCCGTCCGTACGCCCCATTGCCCGCGCGATCTCGCGATTGTCCATCCCGAGCGCGAAACGCATGATCAGCGCGTCGCGACGGTCGTCCGGCAGCTCCTTGACCCCGTCCAGGATGCGTGCCAGCTCGTCCCTGCCCTCGACCAGGTCCTCGGTCGTGTGCATCGCGCTCAGCGTTCCCGTGTCCTCGATCGGCGTCTGCGGCTTGCGGGCGCGATCGCGGTAGAGGTTCGCGGCCAGATTGTGCGCGATGCGGATCAGCCACGGGCGCAGCGGCCTGCCGTTCGACTCCCGCTGCGCGCGCTCGTAGTGACGGTAGGCCTGCAGGAAGGTCTGCTCGGTCAGATCCTCCGCGTCGTGGTGGTTGCCCACCCGGTAGTACGCGTAGGAGTAGACGTCCCTCAGGTGAGCTTTGTAGAGCTCCGAGAACTCCTGATCGAGCTGGACCTTGTCCACGCATCGCAGCCTACTCAGGCAGCCCGCCTCGGCCGCGTCCGGCTGGGCTCGATCACCGCGGCGGCCCAGCGCTCGGGCTCGACACGGCCGGCCACGACGTCGGCCAGGCCCGCCAGCGCCGGGGCATCGATCCCGTCCTCCCGCAGGGCGACCGCGAGCAGTGGAAGATCGTCGAGCGCCTGCGCGCCATCGCCGGTGCCCGCCAGACCCGCGAACGCCTCCGGATGGCCGCCCTGACGGCGCGCATAGGCGTCGACCTCGGCGAGAACCATGTCGACCGCGGCATCGGCCACGCCGGCGCCGGCCGGTGCGGCGGCGCTGGCGGCCAGGACGGCGGCGTTGCGCGCGGCGCCGGCGAGCTCGACGCCCGTGACGTCGGTCGTGCGCTGCACGTCGAAGCGTGCGACGCGCAGCACGTCGGCGATCTGGCCGAGGAAGGCCTGGCTGGCGCAGGCGACGACGAGCGCGTCGCCCCGGGTGAGCTCCTCCGCGGCGGCGCCCGGGCCCCCGAGGCAGGCGACGGCCCGCGCCTTGGTGCGCTCGGCAACGTACGCGGAGGGCAGCGTGCCCAGCGGGGCGACGAGGCCCTTCGAGCGCACGAGGAGGCCGGCGCGCTCGGGGATGCTCGGCCCCAGCTCCTCGACCGCTGCGGGCAGCTCGCGCGACGGGACGGCGAGGCAGATCAGGTCGTGGTGGGCAAGCGCGATGTCGCCGGCGGGATGGACCGCGACGGCGTCGGGCAGGGGGTCGGCGGTCGCCGGCTGCTCGCCGGCGCGCGTGCCGAGGTCGACCTCGAGGCCGGCGCGGACGAGCGCGCGCGCCAGGCTCGTGCCCCACGCGTCGGCGCCGATGACGGCGGCGCGGCGCACCCGCGGGGTACCGCCCAGCCACTCCCACTGGAGCTCGACGCAGGGCCAGATGCGGTCGGTCACCGCGGCGGCGAGGTGGCGGCTGGGCTCCTGCACCTGCGGGAAGGTCAGGGCCGCGCCGGCGCGGATGCGGACCTTGTGCGGGCGGATGCGCCAGCCCTTGCGCACGTCCTCCGAGCCGATGATGGCCACAGGGACGACAGGAGCGCCGGTCTCGAGCGCGAGGCGGCCGACGCCGCGCTTGGGACGCCCGAGCGGGCCGGGCCGCGTGCGCGTCCCTTCCGGGAAGATGAGGACGCCGTCGCCGCGCGCGAGGATCGCCTTGGTGGTGTCCATCGCCTCCTGGTCGCCGCCCTCGCGGTCGATCGGGTAGGCGCCCAGGGAGGCGAGCAGCCAGGCCGCCGGCCGGTTGATGAACGCCTCCTTCTTGGTCATGAAGTAGATCGGCCTGCGGGCCATGACCGCGATGACGAAGGGGTCCAGGAACGACCGGTGGTTGGCCGCGATGATGAACGGCCCGGTGGGCGGGATGTGCTCGCGCCCGATCCGGCTCAGCCGCCAGTAGAGATGGAAGAACGGCTGCAGGATCGCCCGTAGCCCCCAGTACACGAGCGGGTTCACGCCGCGCCCGCGTGCGCGATCCAGAAGCGCGTCGCGATCCATGCCTTGGATACGCCCCTTTGGTGGCCACGGTTACAGTTCGCCGATGCCGATCGATCGCGCCCGGACAGCACGCGGAGCCCTCGCCGGAGTGATCGCCGCCGGGGCGTGGTCGGCCCAGGCGCAGCTCGACATCCGCGCCTTCGGAGTGGACTACTCCGACGAGGCGCTGCTGGGCAAGGCCGTGACGCGCGGCCCGGCCTGGCCCGTCGTCGGCTTCGCGCTGCACCTGCTCAACGGCGCCGCCTTCGGCGCGGCGTACGCGAACATCGCGCCCCGGCTGCCGCTGCCGTCATGGGCGCGCGGGCCGGCCCTCGCGATGGTCGAGCACGTCACCACCTGGCCGGTGACGGTGGCGGTCGACCGCGTGCACCCCGCGCGCAACGAGCTCCCGGACCTGTGGGGCAACGGCCGCGCCTTCGCCCAGGCCACCTGGCGCCACCTGCTCTTCGGCGTCGTCCTGGGCGAGCTCGAGCGCCGCTTCAACGCTCCCGACGACACCGGCGTGCCGCCGTACGACCACGTCGTGTCCTCCAACGGCCACGGCGACATCGAGCACGCCGTGGGCGCGTCGGAGAGCTGAGCGCGCGGTACGCTCGCCTGGACCGTGCCGGAGTAGCTCAGCTGGTAGAGCACCGCTCTTGTAAAGCGGGTGTCACGGGTTCAAGTCCCGTCTCCGGCTCTCTCAGCCCTTGCGCACCTCGACGACGTTGGAGCCCCCGGCGAGATAGGGGTAGGCCGCCTCGCTGAGGCTCAGGGCCCGGAAGCGATAGAGGGCCGCGCCGGTCTGGCGGAAGCGGTAGACGGCGCGGAAGCGCCCGCCGCCATCGCTGCGCACGACGTTGAAGCGCACCCACCCGCCCCGGCTGGCCCGGGCCATCAGCACGATCTGCTTGCCGCCGCGTGGCAGCGGGCCGCCGAGCAGCCGGCCGTCGAAGTGGATCGCCTGCCCCTGCCGGGCGCGGCGCGGATGGATCCTCAGATGCAGCCCGGCCCGTACGCGAAGCCGCACACTCGTCGTCGCCGCTGCGACCGTGTCGTTGACGTGGCTGCGATAGCGGAAGGTCACGTCGCGCGACGACACGCTCGCCGGCAGCACGGCGCGCCACGCCCCGTCCGCGCCGGTCCGCGGCCCCGCGCGCTTGGGCAGCTCGCGGGCGTTGACCGCAGTCGTCTTGGAGACCATGTCGATCGCGGCGTCGGCGATCGGCGCCCCGTCCGTGGTCCGCAGCCGCCCACGGACCACGTGCGTGCGCCCGAACCGGCTCACGAGCAAGGTCCGGCTCCCCCGCCGCCCCCAGTGCGCCGTGAGCCGCGCGAGGTCGCTGGCCCCATTGCCGTTGGCCGCACCGCGCAGAGCGGGATCCGACCCCGGCCCGATCGCATCGCTCGACGTGATGGTCCGCGTGACCGGCCCGAAGATCGGTGTCCGATTCCCCGCCGCATCCTCGAGCAGCACCCGCACCACGTGCTGGCCCTGCGGCAGCTTGCTGGTGTCGACGTCCAGCGAGCCGTTGTCGATGCGCAGCGGGCACGGCTGAGCGGCGGCGTACTCGGGCGCCGTCGGATCGGGCCCGATGTCGTGACATGTCCCCTGGGGATCACTCAGCGCCAGGGACAGCGCGTCGGCCCCGTCGACCTCGACGACCGCACCGGCGAGGCCGCCGCCGACGTCGGCGCCGTTGAGGTGAAGCGCAGCGAGCGAGCCCACGTGGCTGCGTCGGTGGCCGCCCCGGTGAGCCCGCCGACCGGCGGCGAGGAGTCGTCGACGTCGAACCGAGCGGAGAGCACGTACGCGTAGAAGGCGTCGACCCCGTTGGTCACGCACCGGTCGACGCAGCTGAATCGAAGCTCGAACGAATGCGCAGGGAGGACCGAAGCCGTGAACGGGGGCGCGCCTGAAACCCCGTACCAGACGGCGAAGGGCGGGTTCTGTGCAAGCAGCACCTGTCGATCCGTCGCAGCCGTCAGCTGTGCCGTTCCCTGCCCGCGGTCGGGGTGGAGATCCGACACGGCCTGCCAGGCCATCGACAGGCGCGCAGAAGCGTCCCGGGAGCCGCCGTCCACCTCGCCCAGAGGCTGTCCCCGGACCCCATCGGAGATCCTGGATAGGTCGGAAGGTGAACCGATCGCCGACGACGCATCGGTCCTCGGTCGCCGCCCCCGCCATCCCAGACCAGCCCACCTCCCAGCCGCTCGGGAGGTTCGGAGCCGCGATGGTGGGTCCGACCGGCGCGTGCCGATCCTCGGTCGTGCACGTCTGCACGCTGAACTGCTTCGCTCCCGCTCCGACGCAGACAACGAGCAGCATCACGCCGAAGCAGCAGTGGCTACCGCGCCGAGACTTCCTCACGTCAATGTCCTCCCACGGACGATTGTCATCCCCTGTATAGCCCGGGCCGGTCTAATCTTCCCCCCGGCGCCGAGCGACGTCACGCCTGGGGCAACTTGGGGAACGAAGCCGTGTTCCGGCGTGCGCATCAGCACTTCAAGGGGAGGAGCAACGCTTGACGTCCACACGCAGAAGCTGCGGGCTCTGCTCGCCACGTCGGCGGCCATCGCGGCCGCGGCCATCGGGCCCGCCGCCGCCAACGCGGCCGTCGGCGTGTCGGTCACCGGCGACGACGGGAATCCGCTCGCGCTCGGAGGCACGCTGAACATCCGCAACATGAACCCGAGCTCGGTCTCACGGCCCGCGCGTCGGATCACTTGGGCCTACCGTCACCGGACCGGGCGGCGTGACGGTCTCCAGCCGACCTATTGCTGCACCAACCCATCACGGCCAGCAAGCCGGTCGACTACATCGGCAACGGCGTCTACACCGTCACGATCGCGAACTTCAGCTCGAACATTGCACCGGTGCGTCGACCAGCACGCAGAGCCTGCCGTTCACCATCACGGCGTCCACTGCCGTCGCGTCGCCCCCCACCGCGCAGCTGACCCGCAAGCCCGGGTCGTTCGTGACCACCACGATCCCGCTGCCGATCGACCTCAACCCGGGCGCGCTGTCGACGGACGCGTTCGTGGCGGTCAACGTGCCGGCCAACCCGGATGGGTCGCTGCCGGGCACCCCGACGCCGCTGTTCCCGGATTCGACGACGAGGACCGTCGGCGTGCCGCTCGACAAGGGCCCCGGCGTCTACGTGATCGCGGCTCGTGCCAAGGGCTTCACCGGGAGCAACGGGCAGTTCTTCAGCCCGTGGGCGACTCCCGCGTCCATCCGCGCGTTCGCGCCGTTCGACCTCAAGTCGTTCCGGTGGACCGACAGCCGTGGGCCGAGCTACCGCTTCCACGCGACCATCATGGAGCCGAGCGCGACCGGCAAGGTGAACGTGGGCATCGGCCGCGGGACGAAGGGCAAGTACAAGTCCTTCGGCACGGCGACGATCCGCAAGCACGCGTTCTCCAAGCGCTTCCGGCTCACCACCGGCAAGTGGCGGATCCGCTTCAAGTACAAGGGCAACGCCACGGTGGCCGGCGGGTTCGAGGTGCGGACCTTCCAGATCACGCGCCACGTGTTCTTCAGGGGCGCGACGTTCCGCTCCTCGGCGGTCCGGTAGCGCCCTGAGCAGGGGCGTGCGGCGGGCGACGCGCAGCAGCGCCGCCCGCCGCGGCGCTAGTGGCGCACGGTGATCGTCATCCGCATGTTGTCCTCCACGTGCAGCGTGCAGATGAACTTGTAGACACCGGGCTTGGTGAGCGTCTTCGAGTACGTGTAACCGGCCGAGCCCGGCTCGGTCTGGAACTTCTTGAAGCCCTTGGGAGCGGAGACGAGCTTGACGTCGTGGACGTCGGCTGACTCGTCGGTCCACACCCAGTTGATCCGCGACTTGAGGTTCACGGTGAGCTTGTGCGGGCTGTAGAAGTTGTCGACGACCTCGACCCGCTTCTTCTCGGGCTTGCGGGCCGCGTCGGTCGGCATGGCCACCGCCGGCGCCGCGGCGAGAGCCACGGCGCCGGTCAGCGCGATCGCGATGGGAAGCCTCACTTCTTGTAGTGCTCCAGCGGAGTGAGGCCGGGCTTGGGGGCGTGCGGGTGGCGGATCCAGAACGCCTCGTGGGTGGGATCGCCGACGTCCCAGCTGATCGCCTGGTCCTGCGCGGCCTGGTTGAACGCGTTGGGCCCGGTGAACGGGCACGGGGCGAAGGTCGATCCGTCCGCCGGCTCCGTGTTGACCACGCCGTCGTTGGGTCCAAAGCAGTTGTCGGTCCCGCTGCCGTCGTAGAACAGCTCGCGGCCGTTGAGGTCGGCGCCGCCGAGCCCGAACTGGTTGTCGTGGACCTGGTTGCCGATCAGGTCGGCCGCGTCGGCCTGCTTGAGCAGGATCTGCTTCAGGGCGCCGGCCCCGACCAGGTAGTTGCCGTAGATCCGGTTGTGGCTGACCTCGGTGCGGCGACCGCCGAAGAGCAGCACGCCGACGCCGACCGGGTACGGCGTGACGGTTGCCTGCTTCTTCTGCTTGAACGGCGCGCCCGCGTAGTAGTTGAAGTTGTTCCAGAAGATGTCGTTGTCGGTGATGACGTTGTCCTCCGGCGGCGCGTACTTCTCGGTGTCCAGCGCGTTGGGGACGATGCCGGTGCCGTTGTTGAACCACTGCGACTTCGTGATCGTCACGTAGCGCATGTTGGTGCCCGAGAAGCCCAGGACGTTGCCGAACGCCTTCACGTTGCGGACGATCGAGCGCGCGGGCGTCGTCTGCTTGGGCGTCTGGCCGATGTAGAAGCCCGAGTCGCTGTTGTAGGACGCCTGGGAGTTCTCCATCGTGCCGCCGATGGAGTTGAAGGCGTAGATCCCGTAGACGCCGCACAGCGTCGCGTTGAGGTGGTTGAGCTCGTAGCCGGAGACGTTGACGACGAAGAAGCCGTTGCCGTTGTAGTGCTTGGCGGTGAAGCCGTTGATCGTCACCTGGTTCGCGCCGTCGACGCGCACGCCGTTCTGGCGCGGCGCCTTCTTGCCCTGCGCGCCGTCCAGGACGACCTTCGAGGGATCCTTGGGGTTGCCGACGAGCTTGATGTAGCGCTTGGAGGACCCGAGCACGGTCACGCCCTCGCGGTAGGTGCCGCTCTTGACCTTGACCGTGTCACCGGCCTTGGCCTGGTCGACGGCCGCCTGGATCGTCGAGTACTTGCAGCCGTGCTTGCACACGGTGAGGGTGTGGAAGGGACCCTTCGGCGCCTTCTGGGTCGTCGACGGGTTCGACGGCGGCGGGTACTGGCCGGCCAGCGCGGCCCCCGGTAGCGCCAGGGCTGCCACCAGGGCCAGCCCAACTATGCGGATCTGCGTCATGCGAACGTCTCCTCCTGCGATGCCTCAGGGCTCGACCAGGTACCAGCCCGCCATCCCACCGTCCTGGTGGGTGAAGACGTGGCAGTGGTACAGCCAGCGGCCGGGGTTGTCCTCGATGAAGCGGGCGGTGATCGTCTCGTTGGGCCCCACGGCGGGGGTGTCGATGAACGTCCCGCTGGGGTCCTTCCAGCGGTGCCCGTGGATGTGGAAGTCGTGGAAGTTGGAGTCCATCCCCATCACGTGGATGGCGACGTCCTGGCCGACCTTGGCCCTCAGCGTCGGCGTGTTGCCGGCGAAGGCGCGGCCGTTGATGCACTGGAACTGGCGCTCGAGGTCGGTGACCGGCGGCGCGAGCGCGTGGAAGAAGATGACGGCCTCGACGTCGGGGACCTTCTGGCCCTTCTCGCGCACGATGATCGCGCCGAAGAGCCCGCGGAAGGTGTTGAGCGTGTGGTTGGGGCCGTGGTCGTGGTAGGGCCACACGCCGACGGCATCCGGCGTCGCCTCCCACGTGTAGGTGAACTCCTGCCCCGGGCGCACGAAGCCGCCCGCGCGAGTGAAGTCCCCGAGGAAGACCCCGTCGTACTCCGGGTTGTACTTCACGCCGTGCGGGTGCATCGTCACCGCCTGCCCGGTCTTCTCGGACAGGCCGTTGCGGAAGTGCACGACGATCGTGTCGCCGACCTCGGCTACCAGCGTCGGCCCCGGGATCGCGGGCGGCGCCAGCGGCGCCGCGAAGCCGTCGGTCATGAGCTGGTAGACGAAGGCGCGGTAGACGCTGGGGCCGGCGACCGACCGCCCGTGCCACTCGTCGCGCCGCGGGCGCGAGGGCACGATGTCCCACAGCACGTCGCGCGCCTCGATCCAGTACTCGCGCTTGATCCCGCCCGGCTGCGGCTGCGGCGTGGTGAAGGTCAGCCGCTCGGTCGGCCCCGCGCCCGGTGCCGCGGCGGCCGCCCGGGCGCGCGGCAGCGTCACCCGGCGGGCAGCGGCATCGGCCTTCGCCGCGTCGCCCGGCTTGCTCAGGAGCACGCGCTCGCCGCCGATGGTGCAGAGGAACGCGCCGGCGCCCGCGGCCAGGAAACCGCGGCGGGGCACGCCATCGTCTGACTCGTGGGGCGAAGGCAAGGGTCGGCGATGGTACACGGAGTGGCAGTACATGTGTACTGTGAACCGCACATGGGCACTCCGGTACGCCGCCCACCCTCCGAGGCCGTCCGCGCCGCCATCATCGAGGCGACGATCCGGCTCATCGGGCACGACGGCGTCGACGGCGTCACCCACCGGGCCGTCGCACACGAGGCCCGCGTGTCGCTCTCGTCGACGACCTACCACTTCGCCTCGCGCGACGAGATCGTCTCCGAGGCCCTTCGGCGCGTCGCCAACCTCGAGATCGAGCGCATCTCGCGCGACGCCGGGACGCTGGCCGAGGGTCACGGCGACGTCGCGTCGATCGCCCGCGCGCTGACCGCGTGGCTGGCCGAGCAGGTCAAGGGCGAGGACCTCGTGCGCGTGCGCGCCGGCTACCACCTGCAGCTCGAGGCGGCGCGCCGCCCCGAGCTGCGCGCGATCCACCTCGCCTGGGGGAGCGCCGTCCGGGAGCTGGCCGAGCGCGTCCTGCGCGGCGCCGGCTCGCCGCGCCCCCAGACCGACGCGATCATCCTCTCGAGCGCGATCGACGGGCTGCGCCTCGACGAGGTCACCGCCCCGAGGCCGGACTTCGAGCGCCGCGCGCAGCCGGTGATCGAGCGCCTGTTGTCGATCCTCACGGCGCCGTGACGGCCGATGAGCTGCGCGGGGCCTGCCTCGCCCTGACGGGCGCGACCGAGACGTTCCCCTTCGGCCCGGAGAACTCGGTCTTCAAGGTCGCGGGCAAGATCTTCGCCCTCAGCCGCCTGGACGGCGAGCCGCCGCTGCGGATCTCGCTGAAGTGCGAGCCGGGGCTCGCCGAGCAGCTGCGCGTGAGCCATCCCGCGATTACGCCCGGCTATCACCTCAACAAGCGCCACTGGAACACCGTCGTCCTCGACGGCTCGGTCCCCGACGCGATGGTGCGCGACATGATCGAGGACAGCTACGACCTCATCGTGGCCAAGCTGCCGGCGCGGACCCGGCAGGGCCTCGGTTGGACCGGCGGGTAGGGCTGCGCTAGAGCGGGCCGGGCGCGCCCCACGTGTCGCCGTGGCGCACGAGCAGGATGTCCTCGGAGCCGACGTCGGTAACCACCCGGAAGAGCGCCTGGTCCTCCTCCGTGCCCGGCTGGTCGACGACCTGCACGAGCAGCAGCTCGCGGACCTCGACCGGCGAGCGCGCCGCGAACGCCTCGCGCGCCGCCGCCTCCAGCACGCCCCGCTCCCAGCCGCGGTCGCCTGCGCGGGCCAGGGCGAGGGCCTGATCGGCCTCGCGCACGGCGAGGCGCGTCTCGTCCTCCTGGCCGCGGGTGCGGCGCTCGTTGGCGATCAGGCCTCCTACGATGAGTAGGACGACGAGGACCACGACAATGACGATGATGATGGCGAGGGCGCTCACAGCGCCGGATTACAGCAGCACGTTGCGCGACGTGAGGTGCGCCCCGACCTTGCGCTTGACGCGCTGAAGGGCGTTGTCGACGGTCTTGCAGTCGCAGCCGATGCGCTCCCCCACCTGTTCGTAGGAGTAGCCGTCGAGGTAGAGCGCGAGCACGCGGGACTCGAGGTCCGAGAGCGCCGTGGACAGGCAGGCGACGAGCGAGCGCAGTTCCTCCGAGGAGATGACCTGGTTGACGGGGTCGTGGACCGAAGGCCCGGGGATGACCTCGTCGAGGGTCGGTTCGCCGTCCGAGGTGCTGGCCGGCGTGCTCGAGAACGAGACGTATTGGTTCAGCGGCGTGTGCTTGTTGCGCGTGGCGGTCTTCACCGCCGTGATGATCTGGCGCGTGATGCACAGCTCCGCGAAGTTGCGGAAGCTCGACTCGCGATCGGAGCGGTAGTCGCGAATCGCCTTGTAGAGGCCGACGAGGCCCTCCTGGATGAGGTCATCGCTATCGCCGCCGGCGAGGAAGTACGACGACGCCTTCAGGCGCACAAAGCCGTAGTACCGGCGCACCAGGCGGTCGTACGAGGTCGGATCCCCCTGCTTTGCAAGGGCGATCAGGTAGCCATCCTCGACCTGAACTTGAGACTGAGAATTGGGGGACAGACGGGCCACGAGCGGTCCTTTCGTCCGGCCGGCAGCCATGCCGGCGGGCTCGGAGTAGCTCAGTGGCGCAATCCTCCCCGGAGCGCCATCTGTATCGAATGCTCACCTTAGCTCAACCTAAAGTCGAGCCTCAGCTGGCGCGAGAATATAGACTTATGGAGCGCTGTCAAGCGCCATTTCGCTTCTGCAAGATCCCGTACAGCAGGGCGGCCGCGGCGGCGCTCGCGTTGAGCGACTGAACGTGTCCGCGCAGCGGCAGCGCCACCAGCTGGTCGCACGCCGCCGCCACCCGCGGCCGCAGTCCGCGGCCCTCGGCGCCGATCACGAGCACGCATCCCCCGCTGTAGTCGGGCTCCAGGTACGACACGGCGCCCTCGGCGGCCGCGCCGTAGCACCAGCAGCCGGCGTCCTTGGCGGCGGCGAGGAAATCGGCCACGTTGCGCACGTGCGCCACGGACAAGTGCTCGACCGCGCCTGCCGACGCCTTGCACACCGCCGGCGTGACCGCTGCCGAGCGCCGTTCGGGGATCACCACGCCATCGGCGCCGACGCACTCGGCCGTCCGGCAGATCGCCCCCAGGTTCTGGGGATCCTGGAGCTCGTCGAGGACGACGACGAACGGGTCAGGGCGCTCCAGGAGCTCGGCCTCGTCGACGTAGGGGTAGGGGCCGACCTCGGCGCACAGGCCCTGATGGGCCTCGCTGCCCGCGCGCGCGGCGATGTCCTGCTCGCGCGCCTCCATGACCTCCACGTCGCGCAGCCACGGCTCGGCGGCCGCCCCGCGGGTGGCCCAGACGCGCTGCACCGGGCGCCGCCGCGCGCGCAGGGCCTCGCGGATCGGGTTGCGCCCGTAGAGGACGGTCGTGGCGTTCACGGATCGACGCGTACGAGCTGCGGGCCGTCGGTGGAGTCGCGCACCTGCCAACCCTGCGCGGCCAGCTCGTCGCGCAGGCGATCGGCCTCCCCGAAATCGCGCGCGGCGCGGGCCGCCTCGCGCTGCTCGAGCAGGGCCAGGGCGCCGGCATCGGGCTCGCCGTCGGCGCCCGCGGCGTCGAGCAGGTTGTCGAGGGCCAGGATCTGCAGCATCTCGCGCAGGTCGGCGTCACCCATGCCGGGCTCGCGGCGGTTGGCCTCGCGGATCCAGGCCCACACCTCGGCCAGCGCCGTCGGTGTGTTGAAGTCGTCGGCCAGCGCGGCGAAGAAGCGCTCCTTGTGGCCCGCGAGATCCTCCGGCGAAGGGCCCGGGACCAGCCGCCGCGCCGCCTCGCGCACGCGCCTGACGTTGGCCGCCGCCTGGGCCATCGTCGTGTCGTCGAACTGGATCGGCTGGCGGTAGTGGCCCGAGACGAAGAACATGATCACCGCGTCGCGGCCGTGCTCGGCCAGGGCGTCGGCCAGCGAGGTGATGTTGCCCACGCTCTTGGCCATCTTCTCGCCGCCCATCTGGAGCATCCCGTTGTGCATCCAGATGCGCGAGAGCTCGGCCCCGCGAGCCATGCGCGTCTGCGCGGCCTCGTTCTCGTGGTGCGGGAAGGTCAGGTCGTTGCCGCCACTGTGGACCTCGAAACCGACCCCCAGCACCTGCTCGGCCATCGCCGAGCACTCGATGTGCCAGCCGGGCCGGCCGCGCCCCCAGGGGGCGTCCCAGGCGGTGTCCTCGCCCTCCTTCCGGCCCTTCCACAGCGCGAAGTCGAGCGGGTCCTCCTTGCGATCGGAGCCTTCGACCCCCTCCCCCTGGTCCATGTCGTCGACCGAGCGGTGGCTCAGCGAGCCGTAGTCGGGGTCCGAGCGCACGCGGAAGTAGACGTCGCCGTCGACGGCGTAGGCCGAGCCGTTGTCGAGCAGGGCCTGGATGAGGTCCTTGATCGGCTCGATCGTCTCGGAGGCCAGCGGCTCGCGATCGGGCCGCCCGAGGCCCAGCCCCTGGGTGTCGGCGAAGTACGCCGCCGTCATCTCCCGCGCGAGATCGGCGCTCGGCACGCCCAACGGTCGCGCGGCGTCGTAGATCTTGTCGTTGATGTCGGTGACGTTGGCGACGAGGGTCGTCTCGTAGCCCTCGTGCTCGAGGAAGCGCTTGAAGAGCGAGGGGACGACGTAGGGCCGCGCGTTGCCGATGTGGATGCGGTTGTAGACCGTCGGCCCGCAGGAATAGATGCCCACGCGGCCAGGGTCGCGCGGCTCGAGCGGCAGCTTGCGCCCCGTCCGCGTGTCGTGCAGGCGAATCTCGCGGGCCATCGCCCCCCAATCTACGCAAGGTGCGGACAGGACGGATGGCCAGCCCCGGGCCGGCCGAGTGCGTGTATAAGGTGCCCTGCCATGCCCGGCGAGTTGCCCCACGCCCGGCGCCTCGCCGACGTCGACGAGGCCTTCAGGACGCTTCCCGAGCGCTATCTGGGCGCACCGGACGACTTCGACGCCACCTACCACGTCCGTCTGGGCGACGTGGGCCGAACGTGGGAGGTCCGCTGCACGACCCACGGGGCGCGCGTGCGAAAGGGCTGCACCCGCCGCGAGCCCGATGTCGTCATCGGGACCGACGCCCAGACGTGGCTGGCCCTGCGCGAAGGCGAGCTGTCGGGCGTCGATGCCTTCTGGCAGCGCCTGCTCTACGCCCGCGGCGACGTGGATCTGGCGATCGGCTTCGAGGGCATGTTCCGCCTGCCCAACGGGCGCCCGCCGCTGCTGCGTATCCACGACGTGGCGCTCCCCGGGCGCCGGGTCTCGACCCTGACGATGGGCGACGGCCCCGACGTCGTCTGCATCCACGGCCTGGGCGCGACCAAGGCCTCCTTCTTCGACACCGCGGCGGCGCTCACGCGCGCGGGCTACCGCGTCCACGCGCTCGACCTGCCGGGCTTCGGGGGATCCTCCAAGCCCGTCGCGGCCCCTTACTCGGCGCGCTGGTTCGCCGAGACCGTCGTCGAGGTCATGGACGCCCTCGGCGTCGGTCGCGCCCACCTGGTGGGCAACTCGATGGGCGGCCGCGTGGCCATCGAGATCGGCCTGCGCGCGCCCGAGCGTGTCGCCGGCCTGGCGCTGCTCGCGCCCGCCGTGGCCTTCGTCAAGCGCGACTGGCACCCGATCGTGCGCCTTCTGCGTCCCGAGCTCGGGCTGCTGCCCCACAACCTCGGCCGCAGCCGGGTCGCGAGCCAGTTCTGGGGCCTGTTCGCCGATCCCGACCAGGTCGATCCCAGCATGGCCGACGTCGTGGTCGACGAGTTCCAGCGCATCTACGCGAGCGCCGGCGCGCGCCTGGCCTTCCTCACCGCGGCGCGCAACATCTACCTCGAGCGCCCCTTCGGACGCGGCGGCTTCTACCCGCGGCTGGCCGAGCTCGAGGCGCCCTCGCTCTTCGTCTGGGGCGCCTGCGACCGGCTCATCCCGCCCGGCTTCAAGCGCCACGTCGCCCAATGGCTGCCCGACGCCGAGCAGATCGTCCTCGACGACTGCGGCCACGTCCCTCAGGTCGAGCGCTCCGAGCAGACCATCGGCCTGCTGCGGCGCTTCTTCGGCCGCGTCGACGCGCTCGGGCCGCCCCGGTCGCGGGCGCGGGCGGCCTAGCCTGAGCGCTGCCGTGCGCCCCGTCCTCCTCGCCGTCGCCACCGCCTCCGCGCTGCTCGTCGCCGCTCCGAGCGCGCCGGCCGCGGTTCGCGTCTCCCCCGTCGGCGTGCGCCCGCACGCGACGCTGATCGTCCACGTCACCGGCCGGCTGCCGCAGACGCTGTCGGTCGACGGGCGCCGCATCGCCACCGCGCGCCACGCCGGCACCCGCGTCAGCCTGCGCAACCGCATCGCCGAGGGCCGCCACCGCCTGCGGGCGTGCCGCGGGCGCTCGTGCTCGACGAGCGCGCCCTTCGTCGTCACCAGCGGGCCGATCGTCGGCGGCTGCCCCGTCCTGCCGCCCAACAGCCCATGGAACACCGACGTCAGCGCGGCGCCGCCGGCCGACGACTCCGCCGCCCTGGTGGGCGCGCAGGCCGCCGGCCACAACGTCCACCTGGACTTCGGCGACACGCAGTCGGAGTACGGCATCCCGTACGCGCTGGTCGGACCGAAGCAGCCCCGCGTGCCGATCGCCTTCGGCACCGACGGCGCCGACTACGGCGACGAGAGCGACCACGGGCCCTTCCCCATCCCGCCCTCGGCGCCGATCGAGGGCGCGCCGGCCGGGCAGCCCGATCCGCAGGAGGGCGACCGCCACGTGATCGTCATCCAGCGCGGGCGCTGCGTCGACTACGAGCTCTACAACGCGGTGCGCCGCGACGGCGGGGCGTCGTGGCAGGTCTCCTCGTCGGCGCGCTGGGACCTGACCCGCAACGGGCGCCGGCCGGCCGGCTGGACCTCGGCCGACGCGGCCGGGCTGCCGATCTTCCCCGGGCTGCTGCGCTATGACGAGGCCGCCTCGGGCACCATCCGCCACGCCCTGCGCTTCACGCTCCCGCGCGCGCGGCGGGCCTGGCAGGCGCCGGCGGGGCACTGCGGGACCGCGACCGACCCCTCCACCCCGCCCTACGGCTCGCGCTGGCGGCTGAAGGCCTCCTTCGACGAGACGCCCTACAGCGGCCCGGGGCTGGCCATCGTCCGCGCGCTCAAGCGCTACGGGCTGATGTTCGCCGACCAGGGCTCCGCGATGTTCATCACCGGCACCACCGACCCGCGCTGGACGCAGACGATCGAGGACATCAACCAGCGCCACCCGATCCCCGGCGACGCCTTCGAGGTCGTCGCCGGCCCAGCGCCGACGCCCTGCTGACCCGCCTATGATGCCCTCGGCCATGAGCCCCACCGCGACGTCGCGCAATGGCCACTCCAGCAACGCCGTCGGCGACGGCAGCCTGCGCCGCGAGGACGAGGAGGGCTCCGAGACGGCCTCGGACGGCTCGCTCCCGGGCCGGCTGCTCAAGGCGCTCGCGGGCCAGATCACGAGCCGCGTCCCGCCGGCGGACCTCGACGAGCGCGATCCCGACTACATCCGTGAGTCGCTGCCGCGCCTGTGGCTGCTGTCGAGCCTGTACTTCCGCGGCGAGGTCCGGGGGCTGGGGAACATCCCCGAGGAGGGGCCGGTGCTGCTCGTCGGCAACCACTCCGGCGGCAACCTGACCCCCGACACCACCGTCTTCACACTCGCCTTCAGCGCGTACTTCGGGGTCGAGCGGCGCTTCTACCAACTCGCGCACAACCTCGTGCTCTCGATGCCGGGTCTGGGCTTCCTGCGCAAGTTCGGCACCGTCGCCGCGTCGCCGGCCAACGCCGAGAAGGCGCTGCGCTCGGGCGCGGCCGTGCTCGTGTACCCCGGCGGCGACCACGAGGTCCACCGGCCGACCTGGCAGTCGCACCGCGTCGACTTCGCCGGGCGGCGCGGCTTCATCCGCCTGGCGCTCGAGCAGGACGTGCCGATCGTGCCGGTGGTCTCCATCGGCGGTCAGGAGACCGCGCTGTTCCTCAGCCGCGGCGAGACGCTGTCCAAGCTGCTGGGCCTCGATCGGCTGTTGCGCCTGAAGGTGCTGCCGATCTCGATCGCCGCGCCGTGGGGCATCAACGTCGGCGACTTCCTGGGCCACGTGCCGCTGCCGGCCAAGATCACGGTCGAGGCGCTGCCGCCCATCCGCCTGCGCGACGAGTTCGGTCCCGAGCCCGACGTCGACGAGGCCTACGAGCACGTCGTGCGGGTCATGCAGGACACCCTCGACGCGCTCGCGGCCGAGCGCCGGCTGCCGTTGATCGGATGAGGGTCTCGGCGCAGATCGAGGTCGCGGCGCCGCCGCAGGACGTGTGGGAGGTCATCGTCGACCCCGCGCGCTATCTGCACTTCATGGCCGGCGTGACGCGCTGGGAGGTCGAGGGCGGCCAGGCCACCGGGATGGGCGCGCGCTACCGCACGCTCATGCGCGTGGGCTCGGCCGAGGTCGGCGGCCTGGTCGAGATCGTCGAATGGGACGAGGGCTGCGATCTCGCGTGGTCGTCGGTCACGGGCATCGACCAGCGCGGGCGCTGGCGGCTGCGCGCGCGGCCCGACGAGCACACGCACGTCGAGCTGAGGCTCGCCTACGGCGTCGCGGGCGCCGGGATCCTCGGGTGGGTCGCCGAGCACGTCGCCGCGCCCACCGTGCGCGGACACCTGCGCCGCTCGCTGCAGCAGCTCAAGCGCCAGGTCGAGCACGAGCGCCTGCGCCGCGATGCCGCGCAGCGGCGCACGGCACGCGGCGTCACGAGTGCTGGCGGTAGCCCCAGGACGAGCGGAAGCTGACCGTCAGACGCTCGACGCCGCCGTCGCTCAGGCCGAGGACGAAGGTGCGGCAGGTCCCGGCCCATGCCTTCCTGGTCTGCCATGTGAAGACGTAGTGGCCGGTCCAGGAGTTGAAGGTCAGGCCCCGCGCGCTCGAGGCCGGATCGCCGCCGGTCGGCGTGCCGGGGTTGGCGCAGTCGGTCTGCACGCTGGTGGGTGAGCTGTCGGCCAGGACGTCGAGCCCCTGGTTGCCGCCGAGCGAGAAGACGATCGGGATCGCGTCGCCGGCGCGAACGACGCTGCCGTTGTGGATCGGTCCGAGGAAGCCCTGGAAGTCGAGGCCGGCCGGCGGCGGGGGCGGCGGCGGGTGCGGGGGCTCGGTCACGGTGTAGCCGTGCGTCACGGTCGTCTCGTTGCCGTCGCCGTCGCGCGCCACGACCGTGAAGTCGTGGTGACCGGCGGTCGAGGTGTCAAGCGCGTCGCCGTCGGGGACGTCGCCCCTGCACGAGGCAAGGCCAGAGCCGCCCTCGTCGGCGCAGGAGTAGGCGGCCTGGACGTCGGCGCCCTTCGTGTACTCGGCGCCGTCGGCCGGCGTGGCCAGGTCGATGGTCGGCGCCTGCTCGTCGCGCGGCTTGACCGCCACCACCGCCTGGGGGCGGAAGTTGGCCGGCGCAGGGTCGCCCTTGGCAGCGAGCGACCCGTCGGGGGCCACGTCGTACTGGCCCACCGCGGCGTCGCCGAAGGCGGCGACGTAGAGGCTCTTGCCGTCGGGGGCGAGCGCGAGCCCGAACGGCGTGCGCGGGGAGCCCACCGCCTGGGCGAACTCGCTCAGCGCCCCTGTGCCGTCGGCGGCGTACTGCGAGATCGTGTTCGAGGCGGTGTTGGCCACGTAGACGCGGCCACCGGCGGCCACGATGCCGCGCGGCTGGCCGCCGGCGTCCACGGGCTGCGCCTTGGGCGCCAGGGCGCCGCCGGACGCGGCGATCGAGAACTGCGTGACCGTGCCGCTGGGCAGCTGGTTGGTGACGTACGCGCTGTCGCCGTCGGGGCTCACGGCGATGCCCGCGGGCTTCGAGCCGGCCGCGACGACGGCGGGCTGCTTGGGCGTCAGCGCGCCCCCAGCGGACACGTCGTACTGCGAGACCGTGCCGTCGGTGAAGTTCGTGACGTACGCGCTCGCGCCATCGGAGCCGAGGGCGACCTGGATCGGGCCGGCGCCGGTGGCGACCTTGGAGGCGAAGGTCAGCGCGCCGGCCGCATCGACGTCGTAGGTGCTGACGGTGCTCTCGCCCTGGTTGACGACGTAGGCGTGCCGGCCGTCAGGCGCCACGGCGATGGCGACCGGGGTCGTCCCGGTGGCGACGGAATCCGGCGTCTTGGGCGTGAGGTTCCCGTCCAGGCCGATGTCGAACTGCGAGACGCTGGTCGAGGCCTGGTTGACGACGTAGAGGCTGCGCCGGTCGGGCGACGCGGCGGCCGCGCTCGACGTCAGGCCGGTACCCATCTCGGGAGGAGTGAGCGAGGAGAGCACGCCCGCATCGTCCGCCGCGTACTGGCGCACGGTCTGGCTCCAGCTGGTGGCGTAGACGTACGCAGATGGTGTGGCGGCGCTTGCCGTTGCTGCCATCAGCGCACTGGCGAGTGCGGTCGCGGCGGCCGTCCTGGCCAAACGAAAACTCATCCTGGGATGTCCATTCCTCGGGGGTCCATGGACGTTAGAGCGTGAACCCTGCCTGCTTACACGGATGGACGAGTATCGGATCTTTGGCCCAACTCCTTTAGCGCGCTCTCGCGGCCGTCCGCCGCGCTACCGTGGGGGCGTGCAACCCCCCTCGGCACTCGACATCCTCGTCGTCGACGACGACGAGCCACTGCGCGAGATGCTCACGCGCTCGTTCGAGCGCGAGGGCCACCGCGTCACGGCGGTGCCCGACGGCGAGGAGGCGATCGCGCAGGCGACCGAGCGCGACTTCGACGTGGTCCTGCTCGACGTCGCCCTGGGACCGGGCCCGGCGGGCCACGATGTGGCGCGCGCGTTGCGTCAGCGCCGCGCGGTCGTGCCGATCATCATGCTCACCGCGCTCGACAGCGAGGCCGACGTCGTCCAGGGCCTCGAGGCCGGCGCCGACGACTACGTGACCAAGCCCTTCGGCCTGGCCGAGCTGCGCAGCCGCATCCGCGCCGTCCTGCGCCGCGCCCACGGGCGCGTGGTCGAGGGCGTGCGCACCGTCGGCCCGGTGACGATCGACCAGCGCGAGCGGCAGGTCACCGTCGGCGGCTCGCCGGTGCGCGTGACCTTCAGCGAGTACGAGCTGCTGGCCTGCCTGATGGAGCGACCCGGCAAGCTCTTTACGCGCCAGGAGCTGCTGCGCGCGATCTGGGGCGACAGCGCCTATCGCGACCCGCGCGCCATCGACGTCCACATCAGGCACTTGCGCGAGAAGCTCGAGGAGCGCCCGGAGGAGCCCAGCCTCATCCTCACCGTCCGCGGCGCCGGCTACCGCTTCCGGGAGCAGTGACCCGGCGCCGGGCCTTCGGCCTGCGCCCGCGGCTGCTCGCCGCGCTGGTGGCCACGAGCGTCGTCACGCTCGGCGTGGCGGCGCTGGCACTGCTCCCGCCACTGCAGCAGCGCCTCACCGAC
Source organism: uncultured Actinomycetes bacterium (assembly GCA_963807305.1). Taxonomy (GTDB): domain Bacteria; phylum Actinomycetota; class Thermoleophilia; order Solirubrobacterales; family Solirubrobacteraceae; genus JAOPZW01. The sequence goes on along the minus strand of CAWEBN010000005.1, from coordinate 343,742 downwards.
CAGGCCGCGAGCGACCTCGAGAACGCGACGGCCGCTGATGTGCAGTTCTTCCAGCAGCGCATCGCGGCCAGCCTCAGGGGCTCGATCAAGCTCTCGCGCCAGGACCGCCTGGACCAGCTGCGCTTCGACCTCGGGCGCCGCGCCTTCACGCTGCGCGACCGCACCGGCGCGCGGGTCGTCGTCGTCGACTCCATCCCCGGCGAGCAGCCGCTGGCCGACACGGACTTCGGGGGCACGCCGCTGCCCACGCGGCCGATCCTCGACACCCTGATCTCGCCGACGCCCCACACCGTGCGCAACGGCGACGAGATCATCACCACGCAGCCGCTCAGCGTTCCGCCGGTGAAGGGCGACCGCAACCCACCCGACACCGACTTCGTCCTCGTCACGCAGAAGCAGCTGACGGACGTCGCCACGGCCGTGCACCAAGTGCGCAACGCGTTCGTCGCAGCCGCCGCGGCGGGCCTCGCCGTCGCGGTGCTGCTCGGCATCCTGCTCGCCACCGGGATCGGCCGGCGCCTTGCGCGCCTGCGCGCCGCCGCGGTGCGGGTGGCCGAGGAGGGGACCGACGCCCCGACCCCGCGCGACGATGGCCTCGACGAGGTCGGCGACCTCGCGCGGGCCCTGGCCACGATGCAGCGCGAGCTGCGCCGCCAGGAGGCGGCGCGGCGCTCGTTCGTGGCAACGGCCTCGCACGAGCTGCGCACGCCGCTGACGTCCCTTCAGGGCACGATCGAGCTGCTCGAGGAGGACCTGCGCGACGGCCGTCTCGACCAGGAGGACGCCCGGCGCCAGGTGCACAGCGCCCAGCGCGAGCTGCGGCGCCTCGGGCGGCTGGCCAGCGAGCTGCTCGACCTCAGCCGGCTCGACGCCGACGTGGCGCTGCGCGACGAGCCCGTCGAGCTCGGCGAGCTGTGCCGCGCGGTGGCCGCCGAGTTCGAGCTGCGCGCAGCCGAGGCCGAGGTCGACCTCGAGGTCCCGGCGCCGCCCGGGCCGTGCTGGGGCAGCGGCGATCCCGGCGCCGTGGCGCGTGCCGTGCGCATCCTGATCGACAACGCGCTGCGCCATGCGCCGTCGGCCTCGACCGTCCGCGTGGTGCCCGCATACCATGGAGAGAAGGCGACGGTCGCCGTCGACGACGACGGGCCCGGCGTCCTCCCCGCCGATCGCGAGCGCATCTTCGTGCGCTTCGAGCGCGGCAGCGCGCCGTCGGGCGAGAGTGGCTTCGGCCTCGGCCTCGCGATCGGCCGCGAGCTGGCGCGCAAGATGGGCGGCGAGCTGCGCCTCGCGGAGTCCGACGGCGGGGCGAGCTTCGTCCTCGAGCTCCCGATCCAGCTGCCGGCCGGCTCGCACCCCGAGCCCGAGGCCGAGCCCACGCCGTACATGTCTTGACAGGTATATACCTGATTGGTTATGTTCGGGGCCATGCACGGCACCTACGAGATCGTTGACGACCGTTCCGCGCTGAGCTTCGAGCGCCGCCTCGCGCACTCGGTCGAGCGCGTCTGGCGGGCGGTGAGCGAGCCGGGCGAGCTCGCCCACTGGTTCCCCAGCGCGATGAGCGGCGAGCTGACACCCGGCGGCATGCTGACCTTCGAGTTCCCCGGCGGCGAGATGCCCCCGATGCAGGGCGAGGTCATCGAGGTCGACCCGCCGCGCAGCCTCGCGTTCACGTGGGGCGACGACATGCTGCGCATCGAGCTCGAGCGCGATGACGGCGGCTGCGTGCTGCACTTCACCGTCCTCTTCGACGACTCCGCGCGCGCGTCGCGCGACGCCGCGGGCTGGCACGTCTGCCTGGAGCTGCTCGAGCGGCACCTCGCCGGGGTCGAGACGCGCTCGCCGACGACCGACGCGACTCCGGACTGGCGTGAGCTCTACGCGGAGTACCAGCGCCGCGGGCTGCCGGCCGGGGCGCCCCTCCCGGGCGACTGACCGCGACCGGCCGTGCGAGGATGGAGCATGGCCGACATCGACCTCGCCGCCGTCGAGCGCGAGCTGCGCGCTCGCCGCGACGAGCTCGAGGAGCGGCTCGCCGCCCTGGCCCGTCCGCCCGAGCGCGGGTCCCAGGTCGGCTTCGGCAAGCGCATCGGGGACGGGACGACCGAGGCCGTGAGCCGTCTCACCGACGTCGGCGTCGGCGGCAGCCTCGAGCTCTCCGAGGCGCGCGTGGCCCGCGCCCTCGCCAAGCTCGCCGAGGGCAGCTACGGCATCTGCGACGGTTGTGGTGAACCGATCGCGCCGGCCCGCCTGGCCGCCGCGCCCGAGAGCGTGCTCTGCATCGAGTGCGCGCGCCGCGGGCGCTGACCGTCGAATCCGGAACGCGCCGTCGGGCCCCAGCGGACCAGGAGGACGCGCCAGGGCCCTGCAGCGGTGAGTCGCGTGGCGATGGCGCCGCGGCGCCGGAGCCGAGCGATGACGGCGGCGTCGTCGCCCCCGATGAAGGCGATGCCCACTGCCGGTGAGAACCACCGGCCGACGTGGTCCAGGGGGAGGTCGAGCTTCCAGGCCAGGCCGTTCTCCAGCCCGCCCGGCTCGACGATCGGGTGCATGCGGGCCACCGGGACTCGGCGTCCGGCCTGGTCGGCCGCCCGCCAGAGCGCCGAGAGCGTAGCGTCGCGCGCCTTCGCATCGGCCGCCTGACGGCGCAGCCCGTCGGCGCGGGAGACGGCGAACGGGGCGCTCACCGCGACGAGGGCCGCCGCCAGCACCGCCCGGCCGCGGGGGCGGGACGCCAGGCGCACGACGCCGACGAACCCGATCCCGGCGAGCACGCAGCAGATGGCCGCCGGCACGACGAGGTAGCGGGGCACCGCCGGGTACCCGACGGCGGTGGCGGCGACCGTGGTCAGGGTCCATGCGGCCGCCACGAAGGCGAGCGCGCCCACCGTGCGATCGCGGATGCGCCAGCCGAAGACCAGGCCGCACAGGGCCCCTATCCAGACCGGCGCCGGCGCGATCGTGGCAGCGCCGCGCAGGAGCTCCAGCGCGGGGTCGCCCGTACCCTGCAGGCTGGTCGGCTCGGCGCTGATGCGGGCGAGATGGAACGTGTGAAGCAGGTCACCCGACCCCAGCCAGTCGGGCACGATCCACAGCGCGAACATGGCCGGGACGCCCAGTGCGAGCGGCCACCAGCGGCGCTCGGTCAGCGAGACATAGGCTGCGTACGCCGCGACGAGGAGCCACACCTCGGGACGCGCCAGCCCCGCCAGCCCGCCGAGCACGAACGCCCCCTGGCGCTGGCCGCGCAGGTGCAGCTCGATCGCCCCCAGCACGAGCGCCACGAGCAACGGCTCGACGTTGCCCGCCGACAGGTAGCGCAGCCAGTCGGAGCTGGCGAGGAGCGCGAGCACCGCCAGCATCCCGGCGACCCGGCCACCGGCGCGCGTCCCGAGCCGGAACGCCAGCAGCAGCGCCGCGAGACCCGCGGACCGCACGACCACGAGCCAGAGGCTCGGCGCCGCGGAGCCGGCGAGGGCCAGCGGCGCGGTGAAGAGCACAGCGAGCGGCTTCCAGCCGGTGCTTGCGATGGTGCTGAAGTCCGGCCCCGGCAGGACGATCTCCTTGCCGAAGACGATCCACGCCCACGGGTCATAGGTCGGAGCGGACGGGAGCGCGAGGGAGGCCGTGGCGAGGGCCAGGCATCCCACCCACGGCAGCGCCGCGCGCACGTGTCCGCGCGTCAGCCGACCAGCGGTTCGTCGACGACCGGCGGGTCGACGACGGGCGAGGGCGGGATCGGCTTCTCGGGCGGAAGGGCGCCGGGGGCGTCCGCCGGCGCATAGATGCCGCGCTCCTGGAGCAGGCGGACCTGGGGCTCGAGGACCTCCCGGCGGTACTCCTCGTGCCGGTAGGGCTCGCGCTCGGCGTACAGGTTCTTGGGGTAGATCGGCTGCTCGTAGATGAGCCGGTACTGCTCGGTCGTGAGGTCCTTCATCCAGTTGCCCCACCGCGCGTTGGCGCGGAAGTGGCGCAGCGCATGGATGTCGATGGTGCCCGCCACCCACGAGGACCCGCCGCTGTAGGCGTGCTCGCCGACGACGCGGCCGAGATGGTCGACGATCATCGAGTGCCCGCCGAAGGTGTCGATCGGCGTCTCGTCCTCGGCGTGCAGGTAGTAGGTCCCGACGTTCGGGGCGATGACGTAGAAGTTGTTGTCCAGCGCCCGCGCGCGCGTCTGCACGACGAAGGCGTCGCTGGCGCGATGCGGGAACGAGGCGCGGTAGACGACCTCCGCGCCGTTCATCGCGAGGCCGCGCGCGTTCTCGGGATAGGACCCCTCGTTGGCCATCATGACCCCGAGCCGCCCGATCTCGGTGTCGGCCACCGGATAGAAGGCGTCGAGCGTCGCGCCGTACAGCTCGACCCAGCGGTCGTAGACGTTGTGCGGCGTGACCGAGTGCTCGACGGGCAGCAGCGGCACCACCTTGTGGTGGCGCAGGACGACCTCGCCGTCGGGGTTCAGCACGAAGCCGACGTTGAAGAACTTGCCGGGGAACTCGGGGTGTCGTGCCTTGGCCTGGGCCATCACGAACACGCCCCACTTGCGGGCCAGACGGCCGAGCTCATCGGTCTCGGGCCCGGGGATGTCGATCGCGCACTCGCGCGCGAAGGTCGCGTGGTCGAGGTCGAGCACCTCGTCGTTGAAGCCCTGCAGCGCGCCCTCCGGGATCGCGATCAGCCGCACCGGCAGGTCCAGTCCTCCGAGCCACGCGGACGCGGTCACGAGGTGGTCGAGGTGCTCGAGGCTGCGCTGGATGTCCTCGCGGCGCTTGATCCCCCAGATGGTGGGGACGAGCCCGATCGCCTGGTACGGCTCAATCATGTGCGTTCACTACGCCACCGGGCCTCCCCAAGTCAAGGGCCACGGTGGCCTTGGGTCCGATCTCGACGTGTATCAGCGATCGGCGCATGGCGCTCCACCCAGCATGTCTCCTCGCGCGATCCTCTCATGGCTTCTGCGGGCCATGAACCCCGGCCTCGGCCCGAACGGGCCCGCAGCGATGCCGTGGTTCGCCGCCTGGCCCGGTGCGCCCGTGATCTGGGCACGGGGGCTCGAGCAGACGAGGGGACCTAACGCGTCGCGACGGCCGTAGCGGCCGGGCGCCGCAGCGCGATGCTCATGCGGCGCAGACCGCCGTAGCGCACGACGAGCGCCACGAGCCCGACGACGGTGATCGGGACGAAGAGGACGAAGCGCACGACGACGGCGTAGGCCAGCGCGGCGGCGTGGGTGCCCCCCGCGACGAGCCGGACGCCGAGCAGGACGGCGGCATCGAAGGTGCCCAGGTAGCCGGGCGCGGCGGGGACGAGCGCGACGAGGTTGGCCAGGGCCATGATGTAGAGGCCGTCGAGCAGCGAGAGGTGCACGCCGGCCACGGCGCCCAGGACGGCGTAGACGGAGCCCTCGATCAGCCAGAGGACGACCGACAGCGCGAGAAGGCCTGCGCCGGTCGGCGACCACAGGCGCCGCGTGGGGGCCAGCAGGCGCGCCGCCAGCTCCTGCATCCGCCGCCCCGCGTCGGTGTCGCGCCCGAGGAAGGCGGCGGCGGCGGCCGCGACGGCGAGCCCGCCGCCGACGGCTGCGAGCATCCAGCCCTCGACGCCGAGCGGCAGGCGCAGCGTGGTGACGAGCACGGCGAAGACGAGCACGAGCGCCACGACGTCGAGCACGCGCTCGGCCACCAGCGAGCCGAAGCCGTCTGCCGTCGGCGTCCCGGCCCGGCGCGAGCTGAGCACCGACTTCAGGACGTCTCCGGCGCGGGCGGGCAGCGCGTTGTTGCCCATGTAGCCGACGACGGTCACCGCGTAGGCGTCGGTGCGCGACAGGTATGCCCCCGAGTAGCGCAGCAGCCGCAGCCAGCGCTCGCCGCGCAGGGCGGTGGCCAGCGCGTAGAGCGCCAGCGCCGCCGCCAGCCGCGGCAGCGCCACCGACGCCGCCGGCAACTCGGGCAACTGCTGGCGCGACGCCCACCAGACGACCGACACCAGCGCGATGGCCGAGACCACGGCGGGCACGAGCAGCGCCCGCGCACGCCTGCTCGGAGGCAGCCGGAGCGCGGGTAGCCGAGCCTCTGAGGCTCCAGCGGCCACGAGGCTAGGCGCGCTCGGGCGCCAGCGCCTCGCTCATGGACGGCGTGACGGGCACGTTGCGGTAGGGCTGCTGGGCCTGCGCGTCGGTCTCTTCCTCGTGATAGGCGCTCTCGACGTTGACGGCCCAGATGTCGTGGCCGGCGCGCGTGAGGACGTTGTCCACGGCGCGCATGGCGCTCAGCATCGAGTGGTCGGAGTTGTTGTAGCGGTGCAGCCCGTTGCGGCCGACCTGCTGGAAGTTCGTGCCCAGCGGGTCCAGCCACTCGCGGATGGTGGCCACGCGCTCGGCGTAGTCCTCGTCGTACATCGGGTAGGCGAGCGGGACCCGCACGACGTAGCCGCGGCGCACCTGCTCGGGCCGGGCGAGACCGAGCTGCTCGAGCTCGCGAGTGGCGAGGGCGACGAGGTCGTCGTCCTCCATCGTCCACAGCTCGTCGCCCTTGAAGGCGAAGTACTCGAGGCCGACGCAGGCGGTGTCGGGATCCGGAACCATCCACGGGCTCCACGAGCGGTAGTTCTGGATGCGCCCGACGTGGACGTCGGGCTCATGGATGTAGATCCAGTTGTCCGGGAACAGGTCCTCGCCGTCGAGCACGAGCGCAACGGTGAGGAAGTCGCGGTAGCGCAGGCCCTTGGCGGCCTCGACGACGCGCTCGGGCGGAGCCGGATCGGTGATGCCGGCCGTCGCGCGCAGCGGCAGCGACGAGATGACGGCCTGCGGCTCGATGATCTCGTCGGGCGTGTGGACGGCGACGCACTCCTCGTCGACGAACTCCAGGCGCGTGGCGGGGGTCTGCAGGCGCACCTCGCCGCCGAGCTCCTCGATGCGGGCGGTCATGGTCTCCCACATCTGGCCCGGGCCGTAGCGCGGGTACTGGAACTTGTCGATCAGCGACTTGATCTTGTTGCCCTTGTTGCCGAAGAACGCGGCCTTGGCGGCGCTGAAGAAGCTCAGCCCCTTGATGCGCTGGGCGGCCCACTCGGAGCGGACCTCGGTGGCGGGGACGCCCCACACCTTCTCGGTGTAGCTCTTGAAGAAGTGGGTGTAGAGGCGCTTGCCGAAGCGGTTGGAGACCCAGGTCTCGAGATCCTCCTCGCGGCCCTTGGGCTTCATCGCGGCCCACATGTAGCTCAGCGTGCAGCGCACGAGCTCGATCGGGCCGAGCTTCCTGATGACGTCGGTGCCCTTGAGCGGGTAGTCGAGGTAGCGCCCGCGCCAGTAGATGCGCGACATGCGCGGGCGCAGCAGGAACTCGTCGCCCATGATCTCGAGCCAGAGGTCGTTGACCTCCTGGCTCTTGGTGAAGAAGCGGTGCCCGCCGAGATCGAAGCGGTAGCCCTCGGGGTCGACGACCGTCTTGGCGAGGCCGCCGACCTGCTCGTCGGCCTCGAGCACGATCACGCGCCGGCCGGCCTTGGCGAGCAGGTAGCCGGCCGTCAGCCCGGCCGGGCCGCCGCCGATGACGACATAGGGGCGGTCGCTGCCACCGTCACCGGAGCGCGGGGCTTCGATCTCGAGGAGAGTCATGGCACACAGCCTCCCCGCTCGCGCGGGGAATGCAGTCGCCCCGCTAATCGTCGCTAACGCTTCTTAACGGCGCTCATTTGCGCTCGTAGAGCACCGCGCGAACGCCCTTGGGCAGGGGTTTGCCCTCGGTGATCGGGGCGGCGAGCGTGCGTGACAGCCGCTTGTCGCGATCGAGCACCCGCTGCCACTGTGCAGAGCGCTTGCGGACCTCGCTCGTCCACGGCGCGCCCCAGCGCGCCGTGCGGATGATCGGGAAGATGGCCAGGATCTTCTCGCCCGGCTTCAGCGTGGCCACGAGGGACCTCTCGGTCGGCGTCGGCTTGGCCGCCTTGAGGCGGTTCAGCGCATCGCGCCAGTCGAAGATCAGCGGGTCCTTGACCGGGCCCATGGCGTCGGCCCATCGCAGCCCGATGTTCTGGGGCAGGTAGTAGTGCATGACCGGGCCCTGCTCGGGGTGGATGGCGACGACCATGTCGCCGGGCTCGAGGCGGTCGCGGGTCAGGACGGCGACCGTGTGGGCGTCGCTCTTGGTGTCGAGCACGCCGGTGCGAGGGTTGAACCAGAAGGCGACGAGGATGGCGATGACGACGAGGCCCAGCCGGCCGCCCCGGGCCAGCCCGGCGGCGCCGAGGAGCAGCACCGGGCCGACGAAGACCGAGAAGTAGCGGTTCGACCAGGCCGGAGAGACCTGCGAGGCCAGCCATGCGACCGCCAGGGCCGTGACGCCCATGATGGCCACCGAGAGCGCCGCCCGGGCACGCGGCGAGCGCCGGGCGCCCGCCAGGATCGTGCTCAGGCCGAAGCCCGCGCCGAGCGCGAACGCCATCGCCGGAGCGGCGCCGCCGCACAGGTTGGCGAGCCCGTTCAGGACGGCCTGGAAGTCGGGCGCCTCCGCCCACGGAGCGCCCGTGTGCCTGGCCTGCGAGATCAGGATCGGCAGCCACGGCAGGTAGAGCACCGCTGTGAGCGCGTAGGCCAGGAGCGCGTCGCGCACGACCGCGCGCCGGTCGGCGGCCTGGCGCCAGATCGGGACGAGCGCGGCCACCGTGCCGACGGCAAGGAACAACCCCCAGTTGTGGGCGTAGGCGATGAGCGCCAGCGACACCGAGAAGACGGGCAGCCAGGCGCGCTTGCCCTGCACGAAGGTCACGACGAAGGTCGCCGTCACGATCGTCGAGAGTAGGGCGACGAGGGCGTACATCCTCGTCTCCTGCGAGTAGTAGGTCAGGAACGGGTTGATCGCCGCCAGGAGCGCGGCGATCCAGGCCGCGCGGTCGCCGAAGAGCGCGCGCCCGCCCAGCCAGGCGGCCGGCACGGTGAAGATGGCGAAGGCCACGGAGAGGGCGTGGGTGTCGGCCTCGCCGCTGCCGAAGACGCTCATCCACAGCTTGAGGATCAGGTAGTACAGCGGTGGCGAGCCGTCCTTGCGCAGGACGCTCGGGATGTCGGCCAGCGGGTGCGACGAGATGCCGACCGAGAGGCCCTCGTCGATCCAGAAGCGGGCGTGGATGGCCTGCGTGCGCAGGGCGAGCGAGAGCCCGACCAGGAAGGCCAGGACGAGCAGCGACTTGGGCAGGCTGACCGCCAGGCGGGCTGTGCCCAGCCGTGCGATCCGCGCCCGCGGGCGCGCGACGCTCGGCGCTGCCGCGCTCACTCGCAGCGCCCCACGATGCGCCAGCCACCGGAGATCGCGAACGTCTTCACGGCCGCCTCACCGCCGATGCTGTCGATCGGCGGGACCGGGTGACTGCCGCTCGTCGTGCGCGACCGCAGCACCACCGCGGGCACCTGCGGCGGGGTGTCGCCCGGCGCGCTGGCAGAGCGCACGGCCGTCGTGTGCTCGTTGAGCAGCCAGGCCACGGAGGGCACCTGGAAGGCGCCGGTGTAGGCCGTCCCGCATGTCTTCAGGCGATCGGGTCCACCGGCCTGCGCGATGGCCCCCGCGAGGCCGTCGGTGAGACGCGCCTGGTAGTAGACCGACGCACGGACCGCATCGAGGCGGTTCACGCTCGGCGCGGCGAAGGCGCACGCGGCCAGGATGGAGACCGCCGCGACGGCGAATCCGCTCGCGAACCAGCGCGCGGGCAGGGCCCGGATCAGCCAGCCGATGCCCGTTCCGGCCAGCACGCAGGCGACCGCCGCCGGCATGATCAGGTATCGGGCGTTGCCGCTGAAGCCGTCGTTGGTCATGACGGCGACCTCGCCGACCCATACCGCCGCGGCCAGCGCCAGTCCGAGCGCGACACGGCGCTCGCGGCGGCCGGAGCCCAGGCGCAGCGCCATCATCACGACGAACGCCCCCAGGCCGGTCCACAGGGCCGGCGTGAGCATCGCGGCGAACTGGCGCGCGACCGCGCGGATCGGGTCATCCGAGAAGGCCGCACTGTTGGCGCGCGGGTTGTGCGCCCTGTGGGCGGCGCGCAGCAGGTCGCCCGAGCCCCACAGCTCGGGCAGCAGCCACAGCAGGGGCAGCGCGACGAAGGCCGCCGCCACCAGCTTGCGCGCCCCGGGATCGCGCCAGAAGAGCCACAGGCCGTAGAGGCCGATGAAGGGCCAGGCCTCGGGGCGCAGGAGGGCGGCGCCGATGCCGCATAGGAACGCCTGGCGGGTGCGCCCCGCGAGGTGACGGTCCACGGCGGCCAGCCCCAGCGCCACGAGCAGGCCCTCGGAGTTGCCCAGGGCCGAGTTGCGCAGCATCCACGGAGCCACGGCGTAGGCGCCCGCGGCGGCGGCTCCGGCCGGCACTCCGCCCAGGCGCCGCGCCACCCGGAAGGCCATGACGATCCCCGCGATGGCGCCGGCCCGTGCCACGAACAGCCACAGATCCGGGGCGAGGCCGCCGAAGAGGGCGAACGGGGTGGTCAGCAGGACGGGGAGCGGCTTCCACGACGGCCCGTCGACGGTCGAGAGGTCGAGATGCAGGATCTCCCGGCCCCACACGATCCAGGCCCACGGGTCGTAGGTCGGCGCCGAAGGGATGAGGAAGCTCAGCGCGGTGAGCGCGAGGACCGCCAGCGCAACGCGATAGCGCACGGCGACGCGCGGCACAGTGAGCGCCGGCACTCGGGGACTGGGTGCTGTCAGCTCGTGCGCGGGAGGCATGGAGCGGCGAAAGGCCGATTGTGGCGGAAGCGATGTTGCCCGCCGTTAAGACGACGCAACCGTTCCTGCACGCAACTCCTTGCCGCGGCGTACCGTTGCAAGACCATGATTCGACGCCTTGTCGCGCTCGCCTGGCTGCTGGCCCTGACCGTTCCGGCGGCGGCTATGGCCGACCCGCCGTGGTCGCCGCCCGGGAACGTGTCCGCCCCACATCTCTTCGTCGACCCCGTCGACGTCACGGCCTCCGGCGACGGCACGGCCCTGGCGTGGTGGGCGTGGCAGGACGGCACGGGCGCCGCCGCACGGACCGGATGGAGCCTGGCGTCGCGCCCGCCCGGCGCGACCGCGTTCGGCGCCCAGCGCAGCGCGCCGTCGGGCACCGTTGCCGTCGAGGCCTACGCGAAGACGCGGGCCATCGCGCTGACCGACCGCGCGATCGGGCCGGCCAACGTCGGGCGCACGCGGCTGTCCGTCGCCTTCGGCGCCACCAGCGGCAGCTTCGGCTCGCAGAGCACGGTGGCCGACGGCCCGCGCCTCGACCGTCCCGTGCTCGCCGCCAATGCCGACGGGGACGCGGCGATCGCCTACTTCCAGGACCGCGGGACGGACAACGATGCCGTGCTCGTGAGCCTGCGCAGGGCGGGTGGAAGCTTCGGAACGCCGTTCCAGGTCGGCCATGGGGCGATCCGCTCGGTGGCGGTGGCCGTCGGCCCGCGCGGGGATGTGCTCGTCGCCTGGGATGCCCGCGGGACGATCCGCGCCCGCTACAAGGGGCCCTCCAGCAGCGGCTTCCAGCCCATCGAGACGATCTCGTCGGACCCGACGTTCTTCGCCCAGATGCAGGCGGCGGTCACCGACGGCGGGCGCTGCTACCTGGCCTGGAGCGCGCAGCTGCTGACCGAGGGCGGCTCCCGCGGACCGGTCTTCGACGAGGTTGCCGTGCGGCCGTCGGGCCACCGCTTCCGCGCCGCCCAGCTCTTGGAGCGCGATGGCTCGAACCGCAGCCAGACGCCGATTGCGCTCGCACTCACGGACAGCCGCGATGCCGCGGTGGCGTGGACCGGCTTCGATGGCGCGAACTCCCGCGTCCGGGTGGCATCGACCGATCCCTCGGCGCGCTTCGGCGCGCCGCAGGACGTCTCGCCGGCCGGCCGCGACGGGGTGGTCTCCGATCTCGCCTACGGCAGCGGGATCGGGCTCGTGGTCTGGGACAACGGCAGCTTCGACGCCAATCAGGTCTTTGCCGCGCTGGCCCCGCCCGGCGCGCCCTTCGCCGCGCCCGAGGCCGTCTCCGCGGCCCAGGAGGCACGCGCCGGCATGGCGATCATGGTCCCCGCGCCGACCGTGGTGTGGACCAACCGGCCCGCCGGCTCGCATCCCCCGGGCGGCCTGGCCGCCGTGCAGACCTTCGCCCAGGCCGCGACGCGCACCGGATAGCCTCGGCGGGGTGTCCGCCCCCTGGTCCGTGATCGGCGTGCCGATCGACTCCGTCGGCCGTGGCGGCGGAACCGAGCACGCGCCCGCGGCGCTGCGCGAGCACGACCTGCCGGCGCGCGTCGGCGCCGAGGACCGAGGCGACCTCGACGTGCGGATCCGCGGCGACGAGCGCGATCCGGAGAGCGGCGTGATCGGGATCGCGGACACGCTGGCGACGACGACGGCCGTGCGCGCGGCCGTACGCGACGCCGTCGCGGGCGGCGGGAGAGCGCTGGTGCTCGGCGGCTGCTGCGCGCTGGTGCCCGGCGCGCTGGCCGGCCTGCGCGACGCCGACGGAGCGCTCGGGGTCGCCTACCTCGATGGCCACGTCGACGTCTACGACGGCGTGACGTCGCCCACCGGCGAGGGCGCCGACATGCCGATGAGCGTCGCCCTCGGGCGCGGCCCGGCCGCCTGGGTCGACGCGGCGGGCGGCGCGAGCGCCGCCCCGGCCGACGTCGTCGTGCTGGGCGCGCGCGACCCCGAGGAGGCCGCCGACATCGCCGACCTGCGCGCCGGCACGTTCGCCGCCCTCGAGGTCCTCGGCCCCGACGAGCTGCGCGCCGAAGGGCTGGGCGCCGCGGGCGCGCGGGCCGCGCGGCGGCTGGGCGCCGACGGCCGGCGCTTCTGGATCCATCTCGACCTCGACGTGCTCGACGAGCGGGCGATGCCGGCGACCGACTACCTCATGCCCGAGGGCCTCGAGTGGGACGAGCTGACCGAGCTGCTGGCATCCCTGGGGGCGTCGCCCGGGCTCGCCGGGCTCAGCCTCGGCTGTCTGAACCCCGACAAGGATCCCGGGGGACCCTTCACGGAGCGCACCTGCGCGTTGCTGGCCGGCGCGCTGGACGCGCGCTAGTCAGACCTCGAGGCGGGTGTCCTCGAGGTCGAGGTCGCGCTCGAGGCGGCGCATGATCTCGTCGTTGATCTTGCCCACGTTGCGCAGGCGGATGATCTCGGCGCGCTCGGCCTCGAGCACCTTGCGCCGCAGCCGCTGGTAGGCGTAGGACTGCTCGTCGATCGCCCCGTCGTCCTCATCGTCGAAGCGCGCCGAGAAGCGGCGGATGCGGAAGTCGTACATGCCGCGCATGCGGTCAGCCGTGTCGTCGCGTACCCAGTCCTGCTCGCGCAGCTCCTCGATCCGGTCCAGGGCGGCGCGCGCGGCCAGGATGCGGGCCTTGGACTCGCGCTGCTCGAGGTTGCCGTCGTCCTCGACGTCGAGGACCTTGATGAGGCTTGGCAGCGTGAGCCCCTGCAGGATCAGCGTGGCGAGGATGACCGCGTAGGTGAGGAAGATGATGAGATCGCGCTGCGGGAAGGCCCCGCCGCCGTCGATGGTCTGGGGGATGGCCAGCGCCGCGGCCAGCGATACCGCGCCGCGCATCCCGGTCCAGGCCACGATGGCCGGGAACTGCCAGGGCACGGGCGGCTCGCGTTCGCGCACCCGGCGCGAGAGCAGCCGCGGCGCGTAGGTCGCGGGGAAGACCCACAGGAAGCGGATGACGATGACCGCGGCGCAGACCACGGCCGCATCGACGAGGATCGAGCCCGACGACATACCGCTGATCCCGTCGATGACGCTCGGCAGCTGGAGTCCCACCAGCATGAAGAGCACGGCGTTGAGGACGAAGACGAGGATCTCCCACACCGAGAAGGCCTGGATCCGGGTGGCCGGCGTGATGAGCTCCGGCGAGTGCCATCCGAGGTAGATCCCGGCCGTCACCGCGGCCAGGACCGCCGAGACGCCGAGCGCCTCGGCCGGCAGGTAGGCGAAGTACGGCGTCACGAGCGAGATCGTGATCTCGGTCGGGGCGTCGTCGAGCGCCTTGCGCAGGAGCGCGACGACGTAGCCGACGGCGATGCCGATCGCGATGCCCACGACCGCGTTGAGGACGAAGCGGCCGCCCGCCTCGGCCATCGAGAAGCTCCCGCTGACGACGGCCGCCACCGCGAACTTGTAGGCCACGAGGGCCGTCGCATCGTTGACCAGCGACTCGCCTTCGACGATCGTCACGTAGCGGCGCGGGGCGCCGACGCGCGAGGCGATCGCCGACGCCGCGACGGGATCGGTGGGCGACACGACGGCGCCCAGCACGAAGGCCGCCTGCCACGACATCCCGTCGATCATCTCGTGGGCGACGACCGCCACGCCCACCATCGTGAAGATCACGAGGCCGATCGCGAGCAGGCTGATCTCGCGCAGGTTGTCGCGCAACTCGTGCAACGAGGAGAAGAAGGCCGCGGCGTAGAGCAACGGCGGCAGGACGATGATCAGCACGACGTCGGGGTTGAGCTGCACGTCGGGGATGCCCGGGACGAAGCCGAGCGCCGCGCCGCCGATGACGAGCAGGATCGGATAGGGGACCTGCCAGTGGTAGGCGACCACGAGCAGGACCGAGACGGCGCCCAGCACGGCGAGCAGCACGAGGTCCAGGTGGGCCTGTGCGATCACGCTCACCCGCTGTGCAGGGTCGCCACCGCCAGCGCGGCGACGCCCTCGCCGCGCCCGACGAAGCCCATCCCCTCGCCGGTCGAGGCCTTGACGTTGACGTGCTCGGCCACCACGCCGAGCCCGTCGGCCAGCGCCGCGCGAATCGCGTCGCGGTAGGGCGCGAGCTTGGGGCGCTCCATGACGACGGTGGCGTCGACGTGGGCGACCGCCAGCCCGCGCTCGGCGAGCGTCGCGACGACCGTGCGCAGCAGCTGCATCGAGTCCGCGTCGCGGTAGCGCTCGTCGGTGTCGGGAAAGTGCTGGCCGATGTCGCCCAGAGCGGCGGCGCCCAGCAGCGCGTCGATGATCGCGTGGGTGAGCACGTCGGCGTCGGAATGGCCGTCGAGGCCGAGCTCGTGCTCGATCGCCACGCCGCCGAGGATCAGCGGCCGCCCGGCCACGAGCCGATGCGAGTCCCAGCCGATGCCCGTCGTCGCGGTCATCCGATCGGCTCCAGCCGCCGCTCGCGCCGCGCGAACACCGCCAGCTCGGTGACCCCGAGGTCCTCGAGCAGCTCCAGCGCCTTGTCGTAGTCGCGGCCGATGTCCTCGGGCGTGTGGGCGTCGCTGGAGAGCGCGATCGGGTTGCCGGCATCGAGCACCATCTCGAGGAAGGCCCGCGCCGGATAGAGCTCGCCGACCGGCTTGCGCAGCCCCGCCGTGGAGACCTCGACGGCGATGCCCGACTCGGCGATGCCCTCCATGGCGACGTCGTAGTAGTAGCGCAGGTCCCGGCTGGGCCACGGGCGCTGGGAGGGGCCCCAGTACTTCACGAGGTCGGGGTGGGCGAGGATGTCGAACATCCCGCTGGCCGCCGCCTGCCCCAGCCACTCGAAGTACGTCTGCCACACCCTCTCGGGCGAGCTCGTCGCCGACCAGATGTCGTACTTGTCGTAGTCGAGCGCGCCGTCGCCGACGAAGTGGATCGAGCCGACGACATAGTCGAAGTCGCGGCCGGCCAGCAGCTCGGCCATGCGGTCCTCGCGGCCCGGGATGAAGTCCGCCTCGATCCCGAGCTTGAGGTCGGTCTCCTCGCGCACGAAGCCGCAGTAGGCGTCGAGGTCGTCGCGGGCCGAGTGGCGCCACAGCTCGTGCTGCCAGACCTCCAGCGCGGCGGTGAAGCGATAGACGTGCTCGGCCACGCCGAGCTCCGCGATGCCGCGCTCCTCGGCGGCCTCGCGATAGCGCTCGGCGTTCGCGGCCGTGAGGTAGCGCTCGGCCGGCGTGGCGTCGACATCGTCGGGGCGCAGGTGGACGTGGTAGTCGGTCAGCACGCGGCGCAGATTCTCGCAGGGCCGATCGTTGCGCTCTCAGCGCTGCACGGCGAGCCGGTGCATGGCGCGGGTGCAGCCTGCGCTCCACCGCCTACGACTCTCGCTGCGAGCGCGATCGCGCCTCCAGCTTCGCCGCCTCGCGCTCGTTGAGCTCGCGGCCCTCGCGCGTGAACTCGAGCAGCAGCCCGAGCTGCTCCTCGCTGTAGCGCCGGAACAGGCGCTCGCCGAGGGCCATGTGCTCGCCGTAGTAGTCCCCGGCTCCCGCGCGCGCCCGGGGGTCCAGCTCGACGAGCACGCGGCGGCGGTCCGCGGGATCGCGCGTGCGGCGGGCGAACCCGGCGCGCTCGAGACGGTCGAGGACCGTCGTGATCGCGCCCGTCGTCAGCCCCGTCTCCTCCGCGAGGCGCCCGGCGGGCACGGGCCCCTCGCGCTGGATGACGTCGAGGCAGCGCATGTCGGTGCGGTTGAGCCCGATCGCGTTCGCGACCGCCTCGTCGTAGCGGTCGGTGGCGGCCTGCGAGCGCCGGACCTCGTAGACGAGCTGCTCGAAGAGTTGTCGTTTTCTGCTTGCCAATCTGATATCTTGATGATTAAGATACTCGTATGTCTAAGGATATCGCCATCGAAGCGAACGCTCTGACCAAGACCTACCCGCCCGACGTTCGCGCGCTCGACGGGCTGAGCCTAGCCGTCCCGGCGGGCACCATCTTCGGCCTCCTCGGCCCCAACGGGGCCGGCAAGTCCACCACCGTCAGGATCCTCACCACCCTGTCGCGCCCCGACAGCGGCAGCGCCCGCGTGGCAGGCGTCGACGTGCTGGCCCATCCGGTCCGCGTGCGCCACGCGATCGGCGTCGTCGCACAGAAGCACGGGCTCGACCCCGAGGCCACCGGGCGCGAGAACCTCACGCTCCAGGGCGAGTTCTACGCGATCACCGGCGCCGACCTGCGCGGGCGCGTCGCCGATGCGCTCGAGCGCTTCGCCCTCGTCGACGCCGCCGACCGGCCGGCGAAGACCTACTCGGGCGGCATGCAGCGCCGTCTCGACCTGGCCATGGGCCTCATCCACCGGCCCCAGGTGCTGTTCCTCGACGAGCCGACCACCGGCCTCGATCCCGAGGCGCGCGCCGACATCTGGCACGAGATCGAGCGCCTCGCGCGCGACGAGCGGATGACGATCCTGCTCACCACCCACTACCTCGAGGAGGCCGATCGGCTGGCCTCGCAGCTGGCCATCGTCGACCGCGGGCGGATCGTCGCCGAGGGCTCCCCCGACGAGCTCAAGAGCCAGCTGGAGGGCGACCGCATCCAGGTCGAGCTCGTCGACGCCCAGGACGGCGCGGCGCGCCGAGCGCTCGCGGGCGTCGGCGGCGTCGGCGACGCGGCGCTCGAGGGCCGCACCCTGCATGCCCGTGCCCGCGACGGCGCGGCGGCGATCCCCGCCGTGCTGGCCGCCCTCGACGCGCACGGCGTGAGGGCCGCCTCCGTGACCCTCGCGCGCCCGTCGCTCGACGACGTCTACCTGCGCCACGCGGGGCGCAGCTTCGTCCGCGCCGACGCCGAGCACGATCTCGCGCGGCTGGATGCCGCGCGTCCCTCTCAGAACGCGGGGCTGGATGCCCCGCGGAGGTGACCTCCGGCATGAGCGCGGCGATCCGCCAGACCTGGCAGGTCAACCTGCGCTACCTGCGCGTCCTGCGCCGCCAGCCCGCCTACCTCGGGATCACCCTGACCCAGCCGATCATCTGGCTGCTCCTCTTCGGCGCGCTGTTCAAGGCCGTCACCGAGATCCCCGGCTTCCACGGCACCTCCTACGTCGACTTCCTCACGCCGGGCGTCGTCGTGATGCTCGCCGTGTCCTCGGCGGGCTGGACCGGCATGAGCTTCATCGAGGACATCAATGCGGGCGTCATGGACCGCGTCCTCGTCTCCCCCGTGTGGCGCGGCGCCCTGAACCTGGGCAGCGTCGCCTACGCGATGGTCACGATCGTGATCCAGACCGCGCTGATCGCCGTGCTCGCGCTGGCGCTCGGGGCCCACTACGTCAACGGCGTCGGAGGCGTGCTGATCCTCATGCTCGTCGCGGCGTTGCTCGGTGCGGCGTTCGCCTCATTGTCGAACGGGATCGGGATGCTCGCCCGCCAGCGCGAGACGCTGATCGGCGCCGTCAGCCTCGTCCTGCTCCCGCTGACCTTCCTCTCCTCGGCGCTGATGCAGCAGAGCCTCGTGCCCGGCTGGATCCGCACCGTCTCGAAGCTCAACCCCGTCAACTGGGCCGTGGAGGCGGGCCGCTCGGCGGCCATGCAGAAGCTCGACTGGGGCCTCGTGGGCAGCCGCGTCGGCCTGCTCGTCGCCCTCGTGGTCGTCTGCGCGGCGTTCGCGACCCGCGCCTTCGGCACCTATCAGCGCTCGCTCTGAGTCAGCGGCGCACGTCCTCGCAGTCCCCGGCGACCTTGTC
This sequence comes from uncultured Actinomycetes bacterium, assembly GCA_963807305.1. Taxonomy (GTDB): domain Bacteria; phylum Actinomycetota; class Thermoleophilia; order Solirubrobacterales; family Solirubrobacteraceae; genus JAOPZW01. The sequence goes on along the minus strand of CAWEBN010000005.1, from coordinate 325,322 downwards.
GCCGGGGTCGGCGAAGACGACGTCGTGCCCGGGCCCGCATCTGACGGTGTCGATGTCGCCGCGCACGACGTTGATGCGATCGTTGCCGGGGCCACCGGAGATCGTGTCGGGATCCAGGTTGCCGAAGATCTCGTCGTCGCCGGAGCCGCCGGCGATGTGGTCGAAGCCGCGGTCGCCCGTGATGTGGTCGTCGCCGGCGTCGCCGAAGATGCGATCGTCGCCGGCGCGGCCGGCCATCGTGTCGTTGCCGGGGCCGCCGTGGAGCTCGTCGTCGCCGTACTCGCCGTCGACGTAGTCGTCGCCGCCGGCGCCGAACAGCACGTCGGGCCCGCCCTTGCCGAAGAGCGAGTCGTCGCCCGGCGTGCCGTGCAGGACGTCGCGGACCTCAGTCCCTGAGATGACGGAGGCCGCGTCGGAGTCGTTGGCGCCCTCGGGCGGCACCGGCGTGACCGTCTCGCAGTTGAGCAGCACGTCGCGCGTCGGGGCGTCGGCCTCGACGTAGACCGTGTCGTTGCCGTCACCGCAGTCGACCTCGTCGCGGCTGTCGTCGGCGGCACGGATCGTGTCGTCGCCGCTGCCCGCGTCGATCGTGTCCGGGCCGGGGCCGCCGACGAGCAGGTCGGCGCCGTCGTCGCCGAAGATCTCGTCGGGTCCGGAGCCGCCGTCGACCTGGTCGGCGCCGTTGCCGCCCTCCAGCGTGTCGTCGCCCGAATCGCCGTGGATGACGTCGGAGCCGTTGTTGCCGGCGAGGATGTCGCGGGCCGCGCCGCCGTCGATGAGGTCGTCGCCGTCACCGCCGGTGATGTTCTCGGTCCCCGACTCGCCGAAGAGCTGGTCGTTGCCGTCGCCGCCCTTGATGAGGTCCGAGCCGCGGCCGCCCTTGATCGTGTCGTTGCCGGGGCCGCCGTAGAGGCGGCGGTCGTTGCCGAAGGTCGAGTCGACGATGAGATCGTCGCCTGCTTCGCCGAAGACGTGGTCGTCGCCGGGACCGCCGTCGAGGTAGTCGTTGCCCGGGCCGCCGTGGATCGAGTCGTCGCCGGTGCCGCCGTCGGCGTGGTCGTTGCCGTCGGCCCCCGACAGGTGGTCGTTGCCCGAGCCGCCGTTGAGGGTGTCGTCGCCGGCATCGCCGAAGAGGTGGTCGTCGTAGGACCCGCCCTGCAGCGTGTCGTTGCCGTCACCGCCCTCGAGGATGTCGTTCTCGCGCCCGCCGTTGAGCACGTCGTCGCCGCCGAGCCCGGCGATGAGGTCGCGCAGCCGCGTGCCGGTGATGGCGTCCGGCGCATCGGTGCCCTGCACGCGCGCCAGGCCGGGCTGGACGACGACGCCCAGCGGCGTCGTGCCCGGCAGCGCCACCGAGCCCAGCCGGCGATGGGCGAACGGACTCACGAGCGAGAGGGTCGCGCCGCCGCCGTCGGCGTAGTAGACGCGCACGCCGTCGGGCGACCAGCCCGGCGCCCCGGGGCCGCGACCCGAGCGGAAGCGCCGCACGCGATGTGATGCGACGTCGACGAGCGCCGCCAGCGTCCCGCCGTGCGCGGCGCCGACGGCCAGCGTCAGCCCGTCGGGCGAGGCGGCCACGGCGCCGCCCACGCCCGTGCCGAGGCGCAGCGGGTGCTTCTCGGGCTTGCGGGCCCCCTGGCGCACCACATACAGGCGCCGCGGGGCGCTGACCCAGGCGCGCGCGCCCGCATCGAAGGCGACGCCGGCCGCGCCCTTGACCTTCACGCGCCGCAGGAGCCTGGGACCGCCGACGGCCACCATGGCGACGCGGCCGTCGGTGAGGACGACGGCCGCCAGCGTTCCCTCCCGCGAGAGCGCGAGGGCGCGCGCCGTGCCGTGCAGGCCCACCCGGTGGCGGATGGCCAGGGTCCGGGCGTCGAGGACGAAGAGCCGCCGGCCGGCGGCCGCGTAGACGCTCGCGCCGCCCGGGGAGACCGCGATCCCCACCGCGGGGACGCCGACGTCCCGGGTGAGGACCGCGAACGGCGCCGCGGGGGTGGGTGGGGTTGGAATCGGCGCAGCCGGGACCATCCCGAGGTCGAAGGCCGCCACCGCGTTGCCCGCCGCGGCGAACGCCCGGCTTCCGTCGCGCGTGATCGCCACGGCCCGCGACGGGCCGGGCAGCGCCGGCCGGGCGACCACCAGGTCGGTGGTCACGTCGAGCAGCGCCACGTCGTTGGTGCCCGTGGCCAGCAGTGCGACGCGCGCCTGCGCGCACGCCGCCGTCAGGAGCGCGACGAGAACGGCGATGACCAGCGTGCGGCGCACGGGGTGAGGTTCGCGCTTGGCGGTGCCTGTCCTACCGCCGGCGCGCCGCGGCCCAGCGCTGCTCGCCCTCGAGCTTGCGCCGGTGGCGCAGCCGCGCGGGGTCGAGCTCGCCCGCCGCGATCGCCGCTCGCACGGCACAGCCGGGCTCGGTCTCGTGCCGGCAATCGGAGAAGCGGCAGCCGGCGGCGAGCTCGTCGACGTCGGCGAAGGCGGCGGCCACGCCTGCTGGGTCCGCGCCCATGCGCGGCAGGCGCAGGCCCGGCGTGTCGATGAGCAGGCCCATGCCGTGCGGCAGGGCGAAGAGCTCCCGGCTCGTGGTCGTGTGGCGCCCGCGGTCGTCGTGGGCGCGGATCTGGGCGGTGGCCTGGCGCTCGCTGCCCAGCAGCGCGTTGATCAGGGTCGACTTGCCCACGCCCGACGAGCCGATCAGCGCGCCCGTGCGGCCGCGGCCCAGCTGCGCGGACAGCGCGTCGAGGCCGTCCCCGCGCTGTGCGCTCGTCGCCAGCACCGGGATGCCCGGCGCGACGGCGCGCAGGACCGCGAGGTCCGGCTCGGGATCGGCCACGAGGTCGGCCTTGTTGAGCACGAGCACGGGCGCGCAGCCGCCGGCGGCGGCCACGGCGACGAAGCGCTCCAGCCGGCGCGCGTTGAGGTCGCGGTTGGCGGAGGTGACGACGAAGGCGACGTCGACGTTGGCGGCCAGGTCCTGGCCGGCGCGCGCCAGCACGCCGCGGCGGGGCAACCGCGCGCTGACCGCGCCGCGGGCGTCGATCACGACCCAGTCGCCGATGGTCGCGCGCTCCCGCGCTCGCCCGGCGACGACGGCGAGCGCCTCGCCCTGGGCGCCCGCGACGACCAGGTGGCCGCGATGGACGGCGATGACGCGCGCGGGCGCGCCCCCGTCGGGACTCGATGCGGCGAAGGCCGAGGCGAACGGCTCGCCCCAGCCGAGGTCTTCGAGGTTCAAGGTGCTCTCCAGGCTCGGTGGTTGGCTAGACGGTGGGAACGACCGTCAGCACCGAGGCGGCGAGCAGGCGGATGTCGAGGTGGCGCAGCAGGCTCGAACGGTACGGACGCGCGAGCGCCGGCGCAAGCGCTGTGCCGCTGCGGCCGCGCGCTGATGCTCGGCAGGCCCTTGGCCTGTGGCGGGCGGGTCCTGTCGCCGGACATGGCCTCAGACTCCGCAGGCTCCGTCTGAGGGGCGTGTCCCGCGCCACCCGCTCGAGGATCGTCTTTGCCCGGCCGGGTGCCATCGCTGTGCTGCGCTCCGTGAGCGTCTACTCCTTCGCGGCCGCAGCTCCTGTGGTGCGCCGGTACGCCCGTGCTCTCCGCCCGCGTATCGCGCCGCCGTGGTCTGCCTCCGCGCTGGCGAGCCAACGGGTGCGCCCGCATCTCTCGACACCCTCCTACGCTGGGCGATCGGCTCGGAGCACCTGGTTTGCAGCCGGAAGCACGAGTCTGAGCGCGACGCTGCTGAAGCTGCGCCGGACTGCCCTTTTCCGCGCCGGCGCTTGCAGCCAACGGGATCCCGGTTAGCGATCGGCCGTGCCCTGCTATCCGCGCATTGCGAGACCGGCTGCGCCAGCGCCAAGATACCCGTCCAGCCACGAATGCAGGGGCGGTCGGTCGCCGCGAGCAGCGTCAGGCACGGCTGGTTCACGCCGATTGCAGCCACGGCGCCGTCGGGGCCCCTTCGGTCGATGAGGGGAAGTCTGAGCCAGACTGCCGCAGAGGCGACGAAGCGGACGCGCTCGCCGATTGCTCCCGGGAGCGTCCGCTTGCCCGGCGGCGGCTAGCACCGCGCCGCCGCGGAGTTGCGCTCAGTGCCAGCAGATCCGCCGACTCGGGGCACAATTCGGAGTTACGCTGCTGGAGCGCAACAGTCGCAACGTGCGCCTCACCGACGCTGGTGATGGGATCAGCTACGAAGGGTGCGAGGCAGCCCGAAGCGGCCGAGAACGCTGCTGTCGACAAAGTGGGTAATCGCAGAGATGCGGTCGCCCGCGAGAGTCAGCACGAGCACTCCGACGGCGTGCGCGATCGGGGTTTGCGAGTCGGTGCGATAGCAACCGAATGCTGGCTGGCCGTTGGCTCGGGTTGGGATCAGCTTGTGGCGGCGCCCGCCCCGCCAATTTAGGTATTCGTAGATCGCCGAGCGGCCCTGGTATTCGAGCGGGGGCGGCGGCATCGTGAACCACGCGTCTTCGGTGAGTAGCGCGACGACGCCGTCGATGTCGTCGGCCATCCAGGCATCGGCGAAACGGCGAACGAGCTCGTGTTCTGTCGGTGAGTTGGGCTCTGGCGCTCGGCCCCGGTCTGACGCGGGAAATAGGCGTTCGGTCGTTACCCGCGCGCGCCTGAGGGCGCTTTTGACCGAGTCCTCGCTTGTCTCGAGCGTGTCGGCTACCTCGGCGGCGTGGAAGCCGAGGACGTCGCGGAGAAGCAGGACGGCGCGTTGGCGTGGTGGGAGATGCTGCAGGGCTGCGACGAACGCGAGCTCGACGGTCTCCCGGGTCTGGTATCGAGCATCTGGACCCGGCGTCGTATCGATGATCCCCTCGAGCAGGGCGTCGGGGTAGGGCTGGAGCCAAGTCACCTCGCCGAGCCTCGTCGGCTCCGGCGGGGCGAATGGCGGCTCGGGTGCCGGCGGCGACCGGCGGCCGAGCGCGCGCAGGGCATCGAGACATCGATTGGTGGCGATCCGGTAGAGCCACGCGCGCAGCGATGCCGTGCCCTCATAACCCGACAGACCGCGCCAGGCGCTCAGCAACGTCTCCTGGAGCGCGTCCTCAGCGTCTTGCATCGAGCCGAGGATCCGGTAGCAGTGGAACTGGAGCTCCCGCCGGTAGGGGTCGGTTAGCTCGCGGAATGCCTCCTGCTCGCCTTGTGCAGCGCGCGTCAGCAGCGATTGGCCCATCTTCTGATCCTCGCATCGCGACTCCGATTTCGCCGGCATTAACAGCTATGACGTCGCGCGCGCCGAGAAAGGGTCGCCCCGGCGACCGCGCAACAGGCACTGACCCTTCTTCGGCCCCGCCGGCGTCTCAATACGCGGATGGCAAACCCCCCGACACCAGGAGGACCGGAATGACCGCGTACGCAATCGGGTCGGCGCAGGAGCACCTGGCCGTTCGGCTCGAGCTGCTTGATGCCGAGCAGGACCTGACTCGCTAGAGGAGGCTCAAATGCTGCACCCCGCTCTCGCTCGAGCGCTCGCCAGCGCTCACATCGATGACCAACATCGCGCGGCCGCCCGCTGGCACACGATCCGTCTCGCCCATCGCGCCGCGCACGAGCCACGCGTGGCGGCCGCTCCAACCGCCATACAGCGATCCGCCTCCGACTCAGCGGCGTGGACTTCGTGCGCCCCGGCCGCGGGCATGACGCCAACCGAGACTGCTCAAGCAGCCCCATGGCCATGCCAATCCGTCGTCGACGTCCCCTCGGGGCCGCGAGCCGGAATCGATCTGGCATCGAGATCGTCATGAGTCCTTTGCCGATGCTCAGGCTGAACACGAGGATCGGCGGGTCCGACAGCACTCCTACGACCGCCCTCGCCGGCCGCGACGCTGCCGCTTTCGGGACAATCGGAGCCACGCCAGGCCGTCGGGTGGAATACACGTGCGAGCGAAAAGGCAGGTGTCCTCCAGCCGTATGTCGGAGTCGCGCCAATCGCCAACAGCAGGGTGCAGCAGATCGCTAGCCGCGTTTCGATTGGCTCCTAGCACGGCGCTGAAAGGGCAGTCCGGCGCAGCTTCAGCAGCGTCGCGCTCAGACTCGTGCTTCCGGCTGCAAACCAGGTGCTCCGAGCCGATCGCCCAGCGTAGGAGGGTGTCGAGAGATGCGGGCGCACCCGTTGGCTCGCCAGCGCGGAGGCAGACCACGGCGGCGCGATACGCGGGCGGAGAGCACGGGCGTACCGGCGCACCACAGGAGCTGCGGCCGCGAAGGAGTAGACGCTCACGGAGCGCAGCACAGCGATGGCACCCGGCCGGGCAAAGACGATCCTCGAGCGGGTGGCGCGGGACACGCCCCTCAGACGGAGCCTGCGGAGTCTGAGGCCATGTCCGGCGACAGGACCCGCCCGCCACAGGCCAAGGGCCCGCCCAGCGGTGCGGCCGCGCTCAGCGATCGGCGAGCAGCATCTCGGCCACACGCAGGTCCAGCTCGGTCGTGACCTTGAGGTTGTCGCGCGGCGCGGGGACGACGTGCACCGTGCCCCCCATCGCCTCGACCAGCGAGGCGTCGTCGGTCGCCGCGCCGATGGCCTCGTCACCCTGGTCGAGCGCGCGCTGCAGCGCGGCGCGCCGGAAGACCTGGGGCGTCTGGACCGCCCAGAGGCGCGAGCGGTCGAGCGTGCGCACCACGCGCCCGTCGACGCACTCCTTGATCGTGTCGGTGACCGGCGCGGCGGCGATCGCCGCGTCCGCGTCGCCCAGCGCCTCGAGGCAGGCCGAGACGAGCTCGGGCGTCACGAGGGGGCGCGCTGCGTCGTGGACGAGGACCACGTCGTCGTCGGGGGCAGCGGCGAGCGCGGCGCGCACCGAGTGCGACCGCTCGCTGCCCCCGGGCACGCCGATGGTGCCGTCCGGCGCCGCCACACCCTCGGGGAGCGCGACGACGATCTCGGTCACGGCCGCCACCCGCTGCAGCGCGGCGACCGACCATTCGACCATCGGACGGCCCGCCAGGATGGCGAACGCCTTGGGGACAGGCTTCCCAAGGCGTTCGCCACGACCCGCGGCCACGACGAGCGCGACCGCCAATACCGCTCCTACGCGGTGGCGACCTTCGCGCCCGCCGACTCGGCGAGCAGGTTGTCGAGATGCTCCTCGGCCTCGGTCTCGTCCTTGTCGAGCGCGTACATCAGCTCGGAGGCGAGGATCTTCTTGGCCCGGGTGAACATCTGCTTCTCACCCGTCGACAAGCCCTTCTGATGCTCTCGGATCGCGAGATTCCGGACGACCTCGGCGAGCTCGTAGATGTCGCCGGTCTTGATCTTGTCGCGGTTGTGCTTGAACCGGCGATTCCAGTTCTTGGGCATCTCCGAGACGTCGTCCTCCAGCACAGCGAGAACCTTCTTGACCGTCTCCTCATCGATGACCCGCCGCAGCCCGGCCAGGGCCGCGTTCTCACACGGGACCATCACGGTCATGTCGTTGTGCAGGATCTTGATCGTGAGGTACTCGCGCTCCTCCCCGAACATCTTGCGCAGTTCCTTCTTGAGGACCTTGCCCGCCCCGTGGTGCGGATAGACGACGTTGTCGCCGCATTCGAACTCGATGTTCTCGAGCTCTGGGACGTCGACGTCGATGTCGTCCACGAGTTGAGCGTCAGTGACTTCGGGAATGGTCATCCTCCTTGGGGGGTTCATGTACGGCTTCAGGTCTGCAGATAGCGGTCCACGAGGTTGATCTCCTGCAACCTGCGCAGGCCCTCGCGGATGTCCTTGGCGCGGATCTCGCCCACGCCTTCAACGGTCTCGAGCTCCGCATCCGTGGCGGCGAGCATCTCGTCGAGTCCGCCGAACTCCTTGACGATCTGCTGTACGACAAGCTTGGGCAGCCGCGGGATGCGGCCGAGGATCCGGTAGCCGCGCGGCGAGACCGGATAGTCGAGCGTGTTGAGCTTGCGGTCGTAGCCGAGCAGCTCGGCCAGCCGACCGAAGTCGAGGAGGTCCTGATGGGCGAGGCGGCCCATCATGTCCAGCGCGGACGCGAAGTCCTCGTCGGTGTCCTGCGCCAGGTAATCGTGCACGAGCGCGGCCTTGTCGGCGGCCGTGCCGACCATGGTCTCCTCGAGCTGCATCTCGATCAGGCGCCCCTCGGTGCCCAGCTCGACGATGTAGCGCTCGATCTCGACGGCCATGCGCGTCACGAGCTCGGAGCGCTGCAGGACGGTGAGGACGTCGTGCAGCGTCGCGCCGCCCTCGAACTCGAGCGCGGTCAGGCGCGTCGAGACCTGGTCCAGGCGCGTGCGGTACTTGTCGAGGGTCGCCAGCGCCTGGTTGGCCTTGGCCAGCACGACGGGGATGTCCTCGAGGATGTACTTGGTCCCGTCGACGTAGAGTGACACGACCTCGCGGCGCTGGGAGATGGCGATGACCAGCGCGTCCGTCTGCTTGGACACGCGCTCCGCGGTGCGGTGCCGGGTGCCGGTCTCCAGCGAGAGGATGGTGGGATCCGGCATCAGCTGGACGTTGGCCATCGTGATCCGCGTCGCGTTGCCGTTGAGGACGATGGCGCCGTCCATCTTCGCCACTTGGTAGAGCAGCGCCGGCGTGTAGTCGATGTCGAGCTTGATCCCACCCGAGAAGAGGAAGCTGAGCTCCTCCGGATCGCCGATGACGATGAGGCCACCAGTGCGGGCGTGGAGGATGTTGTCGAGGCCCTCGCGCAGTGCCGTGCCGGGGGCGACCATCTCCAAGGCCTTCACGAGCCGGGGCTCTTGGCGGCCTTCGAGCTCGGTGAGCTCATCCCCGGAACGCTGCGCCATCAAGGCCGATTCTAGCAGCGTTTTTAGTCCGAGCTTAGGGACGTCAAGGCGGTGTCAAGCCGCGCGCGGCGCGCGCTGGTCACTTGACAAGGCCCGCCTCACGGCCTCGCGCAGCGTCGGCGCCTGCGCGGGCGAGACGATCGTCTGCAACCCGAACTTCGCCGCCTCCTGGATGCGCCGATCGGGGTGGGCGACCGTGCGCAGCTCCCCGGTGAGCCCGACCTCGCCGAAGCAGGCCAGCGGCGAGGGGTCGGTGGCCGTCCCCCGCGCGGCGCTGGCGACCGCCAGCGCGACCGCGAGATCGGCCCCGGGCTCGTCGACGCGCACGCCGCCGACGACATTGACGAAGACGTCGCTCGTGCCCAGGCCGATGCCCGCGTGGCGGCCCAGGACGGCGAGCACGAGCGCCAGGCGGTTGCGATCGATGCCGTTGCAGACCCGGCGCGGGGGCACGAGCTCGCTCTGGGAGACGAGCGCCTGGACCTCGACCAGGAGCGGGCGCGAGCCCTCCATGGCCGCGAGGACCACCGAGCCGGGCGCCTTCGTGGCCTCGCCGACGAAGCGCGCGCTGGCGTCGAGGACCTCGACGAGGCCGCCCTCGCGCATCTCGAAGACCCCGACCTCGTTGGTGGAGCCGAAGCGGTTCTTCAGCGCCCGCAGCGTCCGATAGGTGCGCTCGCGCTCGCCCTCGAACTGCAGCACGCAGTCGACGAGGTGCTCGAGCACGCGCGGGCCGGCCAGCGCGCCCTCCTTGGTCACGTGCCCGACGAGCAGCACGGCCGTGCCCTGGCGCTTGGCCACGGCGCTGATGCGGGTCGCGACCTCGCGCACCTGGCCCACGGTGCCGGGCGCCGACTCGAGCGCACCGGAGTGCAGCGTCTGCACGGAGTCGATGACGCACGCATCGGGCCGCTCGGCCTCGAGCACGGCCAGCACGGCGTCGAGGTCGGTCTCGGCCAGCACCGGGACCTCGAGCGCGTCGGGCCCCAGGCGCTCGGCGCGCAGGCGGATCTGCGCCGCCGACTCCTCGCCCGAGACGTAGAGCGTGGCGCGCCCCGCGGCTGCGAGGTGGCCGAGGGCCATGTTGGTCAGCGTCGACTTGCCGATGCCCGGCGAGCCGCCGAGCAGCACGAGCGAGCCCGGCACGAGGCCGCCGCCGAGGACCATGTCGAGCTCGCCGATCGCCGTGCGCAGTCGCGGCGCGCGCTCGGCCCGGATCTCGCGCAGGGGCACCGGCCGGGCCGCGGGACCGGCGGGGCGCGCCGCGCGGGCGCCGCCGCTGGGAGCGCGCTCCTCGCTCAGCGTGTTCCACTCGCCGCACGACGGGCACTGCCCGTGCCACTTCGGCGTCTGCGCCCCGCACGCGGAGCAGGCGAACACGGAGGTCGGCTTGGGCACCTGAGGAGCCTAGGGCGCGGGTCGGTCGAATCCGCCCCGTGCTGGTTGGGTGGTTCTCCGCCTGCGCTGGTGACGCTGCGCCGCGTTTACTGCCGCATCGAGGGAGAGAGGGTGTCGGTGGGCGGGGCGCCTGCCGCTCCGCTTGCGCCGCCGGTCCCCGGCGCGGAGTCCCTGCGCACTTCGCGCGTGTCTTGCAACACCTTCCGCGGGCGACCCGAGGGGTGGCCGCTCCTATACATCCCATAGGTGCGTAAGAGCGACCACCCCCTGGGCGTCTCCAAAGACTGTTGCGAAACACGCCCGATCGCACCCCCAAGACACACACTCGTGAGGACGACGACCCCCGCCCCGAACCGCCGGCCGCCTCCCTTCCCTCGATGCGGCAGTAAGCGCCGTGACCGCCGCCCGCTCCCCTTCGCTCGATGCGGCAGTAAGCGCCGCGACCGCCGCCCGCTCCCCTTCCCTCGATGCGGCAGTAAGCGCCGCGACCGCCGCCCGCTCCCCTTCCCTCGATGCGGCAGTAAGCGCCGCGCACCACGCACAACGCGCGCGGGACAGACCGCGCTACGCCTCGCAGCGCTCCAGGAAGTCCTGGACGACCGCGAGGAAGCGCGCGGGCTCCTCGATGTGCGGCATGTGGCTCGAGTCCTCGAAGACGACCCGCTCGCCGTGGCGCAGGCGCTCGTTCATCGCCGCCGTGAGGTGCGGCCGGACCTCGTCGTGCGCGCCGGACACGAGCAGGACCGGGACCTCGATCTCGGGCAGGCGATCCGTGATGTCGAAGTCGCGGATCGTCCCGACCACGGTGAACTCCGTCGGCCCGTTCATCGTCCCGTAGACCGTCGGGTCGCTCTCCATCGCGTCGAAGCTGCGCACGACGTCGTCGGGCCATGGATCGGCCCGGCAGACGTGGCGCTTGTAGAACTCCATGACCGCGGCCTGGAACTCCGGGGTCGACGTCTCGCCGCTGCGCTCGCCGGCGCGGATCGTCTCGCTCACGGCGGGGTCCATCGCGTCGAGCAGCTCGTTGCAGCCCGCGACGAAGGCCGGGATCGAGGAAGGCGAGTCGGCCGCGACCAGGCTCAGCAGCCCGGACGGCCGCTCGAGCGCGTGCAGCAGGCCGAGCATGCCGCCCCACGACTGGCCGACGACGTGGTAGCGCCCGGCGATGCCGAGGTGGTCCGCGAGGTCGGCGAGCTCGCGCTCGAACAGGTCGACCGTCCAGAACGACGGATCGGCGTCGGGCAGGTGGTCCGAGCGGCCGTTGCCGAGCTGGTCGTAGAGGACGCAGGCCCGGCCCGTGGACCGCAGCTGCTCGGCGATCGGCGCGACGTAGTCGTGCGTCGCGCCCGGGCCGCCGTGACAGATGATCACGGGGGCCTGCTGGGCGGAGCCGCCGAGGTCGCCGGCGACGCGGTACCAGGTGCGGTGTCCGCCCAGCAGCAGGTGGCCCTCCATCAGGAGGGCCACACTACTCAGCGGCGGCCGCGCGTGTTGGCCTTGGCGAGTGCGATGTGGATGAGCGTGGTCTGCATGCCAACCAGGCTCCCAGCGAGCGGGTCGCACACCGATGCGGGCTCCATGCGGCCGGGGGTACGCCTGGTCCCCGACAAGGGGTGCGGCAGGCCGCACCTCGGCGGCGCGGGCCGGGTTGGCCGGAAGTAGGGTCCCCCGCTCCCACGCCGAAGGAGGCCGTCGTGAAGCTTCGCCTGCCATCCCCCGCCATGGTCGTCGCCATCATCGCGCTCGTCGTCGCCCTGTCGGGCACCGCCGTCGCGGCGGTCGACTTCGCCCGCAACGCCGGAGCGGTCGACGGCAAGAGCGCCGTCGGCGCCAAGGCGTCGCTGCACTCCGCGGCCGGCAAGCTCGTGGCGACCTCGACGGGCGGCAACGGCAAGGGCCAGATCCCCGCGCGCTTCCTGGAGGGCGTGATGCGGGGCGGGACGCAGACGCTGTCCAAGTATCTGCGCACGGTCGACAACCAGGCCGGCCGGCCCACGCCGCTGCTCATCATCCCTGGCATCGGGCGCTTCGACGCGCAGTGCGACGACGTCGACCCGACGGTGGGCACGCAGACGACGCGCACCTCGATCAACTTCACGGCCTCCGTCAATCAGGGCGTCAACGTCTCGCGCCTGCTCGGGCGCGACATCGGCTCCGGCGAGCGGCCTGCCGTCTTCAGCGCCCCGAAGGGGCAGCCCGTGTCGATCCTGGCCAGCGCCGACGGGCTCTTCGAGGTCATCATGGAGGCCAAGGGCCGCTCGGTCCTCGTCACCGGCGCCGCGCGCACGGACAACGGCCCCGGGCCGCAGGCCGCCTGCCTGCTGTGGGGCACCGCCTTCAGGGTCGGCTGAGCTCGAGGGCGCGCTCGACGTCGGCCACGAGGTCCGGCGCATCCTCGATCCCGGCGTTGAAGCGGATGAAGCCCTCTCCGACGTCGTCGCTGCCCCACCGTGCGCGGCGCTCGGCGTTGGAGTGCAGGCCCCCGAAGCTCGTGGCCGCCGCCACCAGCTCGCAGGCCTCCAGGAAGGCGTCGGCGCGGGCCTGCGAGCCCACGTCGAAGGACACGACCGACCCGACTCCGGGCCAGCGCACGCCGGTCACGTCGTCGCGCGCGCCCAGGGCGTCGGCGAGCGCCCGCGCGTTGGCCTCCTGGCGCTCGAGCCGCAGCCCCCAGGTGGCCAGCGAGCGGTGCGCCAGCCAGGCCTCGAACGGGCCCGGGATCGAACCCGTGGCGATCCTCCAGCTGCGCAGCGCCGCCGCGCGCTCGTCGTCGGCGACCGCGACGGCGCCCATGATGAGGTCGCTGTGGCCGCCGAGGTACTTCGAGCCGCTCATGACCGAGTACTCGGCGCCGAGCTCGAGCGGGCGCTGGCGCAGCGGGCCCGCGAGCGTGTTGTCGACGGCCACGATGGCGCCCGCGGCGTGCGCCTCCGCGATCAGCGCGGGCAGGTCGAGCACGATGAGCTCCGGGTTGGACGGCGACTCGAGCCACACGAGCGTCGCACCCGGCAGCGCCTCGCGGACGGCGTCGTCGCCCGTCGGCACGAGCCGCACCTCGACGCCGTTGGGCTCGAGCACGTCGTGGGCGATGGCCCGGATCCCCGGGTACGCGTCGGAGGGCGCCACGAGCACGTCGCCGGTGTGCAGCGAGGGGATGACGACGGCGCTGACGGCCGCCATCCCGGCGGCGAAGACCACGCTGCGAGCGCCCTCGAGCTCGCCCAGCGCATCCTCCAGCCGCGCCCACGTCGGGTTGTCGTAGCGGCCGTAGTTGAAGCGCGACGCGTCGGCGGGGCCGGCGAGGTGGTAGGGCGCGGCGAAGGTCGGCCCGGGCAGGAAGGGCTCGCCATCGGCGCCCGCGGGCAGCCCGGCGTGCGCCGCCCGCGTCGAGTCGCCCCGCCGCATCACGTGGGCGGGTTCACGTCGGCCCGCATGAAATCGACCGCCCCAGCCTTCATCTGGGCCGTGACGATCGGCGCGTCGGCCTGCACGAAGGCGTCGTAGGCCTTGTAGAGCCAGAAGGCGCCGACGGTGAACTCCGCGCCGGGATAGAGCTGCTTGAGCTTCGCCGTCGGATCGCCGACGTGCAGCCCGCGCTCGGTGGTCCAGGTCTTGGAGCGCAGCCGGGCCCACTGGATGCGCGCGCCGTCGGCGCAGCCCGAGCGGAAGACGGCCCTGACGCCCACCGCCGACCAGTTCACGTCGCAGAAGCCACCGCCTCCGCTCGTTCGCGTCGACGGCCTGCCCCATGCCCTGACCGCGTTGCGCAGCGTCCCGTGGCTGCCGTTCGTCCTGAAGCCGCCCAGCGCCGAGACGTGCTTGTTGCGGACCTTGATCACGAGGTCGGCCGCCGAGGCACCGGAGGGAGCCCCGAGCGCGACGAGCGCGGCGAGCAGGAGCGGGCGTGGACCGGGCATGGGCGCGACAGGCTACGCACCGGCGCGCTCGCACGCATCGAAGCCCGCGGCCCGGTGCGACGCGTCGCAGAACGGCTTGGTCTGCGACTGCCCGCAGCGGCACAGCGCGATCGTCCCCTCGGGCACATCGAAGCGGTTGCCCTCCGCATCGACGATGGTCACCGGCCCGGTGACCTTGTAGGGGCCGTTGTCGCGGACCTTGATGACGACCTCGTTGTCGTCCATGACCACGTAGTGTGGCGGGCGGCCGCGGCTCAGGCCTGATCGCTGCGCTGCGCGACGACCTCGCGCAGGTGCGCGACCGCCTTCGGCGCCGTCTTCTGCAGGCGGCGGATGTCCCAGGTCGTGAGCGTCACGAGCATCATCGGCGAAGTGGCGACGACCGTCGCGTTGCGCTGCTCGCGCTTGAGCACGCCCATCTCGCCGAAGACGTCGCCCGGCCCCAGGTCGGCGATGTGCGCGCCGTGGCGCTCCACGCGCGCGGTGCCCTCCTCGATGGCGAGGACGTCGTAGGAGTAGTCGCCCTCGCGCACCAGCTCCTTGCTCTCGGGAACCGAGACCTCGGCCGCGAGCGCCGCGATGTGGCCGAGCTCCTCGTCGCTGAGGTCGGCGAAGACGGGGATCGTCATCAGGCGCGCAGGGTCCACGTCGCGGTGCTCCTCTTTCCGGGCTCCAGGGCGGCCGCGAGACTATCGCGCGCCGTCCCGGCGCGGCGCACGTTCAGTGCACGGCCGCCGCGAGCAGATCGACCTGCGCGGGGTCGGTCGAGGTGGGGAAGCAGATGACCTCGTCGGCGCCGACCTCCTCGAAGGCCGACAGATAGCCCCTGACGGTGTCCTCGTCCTTCGCTGCGCTCGCGACGATCTGGTCGGCGTACTCGCCGAGGAAGGCGTAGTAGTGCCCGAGGCTCGCGCGCGCGGCCTGCTCGGCGTCGTCGCCGAGGGCGAAGTAACAGAGAACCATCGTGCGCGGCTCGCCGTCGCGCCCCTCCGCCGCCCACGCGGCCCGCAGCTTCTCGCGGCCTGCGGCGAACGCCTCCGGCGTCCCGCCCCCGAGCGTCCAACCGTCGCCGTGCCGCGCGGCACGGCGGAAGGCGACGTCCGCCGATCCGCCGATGAGCAGCGTCGGGCGCTCCCCGTGCGCCGGCGCCGGCCCCACGCCGCGCTCGCCGCGCCACAGGGCACCGAGCTGCTCGAGCTGGCGGTCGAACGTCTTGCCGCGCCCGCCGAAGTCGGCGCCGCTGACGTCGTAGTCGTCCTCGCGACCGCCCACCGCGAGCCCGAGCACGAGCCGTCCCTCGGAGAGGTTGTCGATGGTCGCCGCCTGCTTGGCCAGCAGCGCGGTGTTCGCGCGCAGCGGCGCGATGAGGATGTCGGTGACCAGCCGGATGCGCTCGGTGACGGCGGCCGCGGCGGCCAGCGTCATCAGCGGCTCGTAGTTGGGGTAGATGATCCGGTCGATCGTGCCCAGCGACGAGAAGCCGGCCGCCTCGGCGCGGCGTGCCCACTCGATGATCCCACGCCGGTCGACGCCGCGGACGGCGTTGGGGAGCCCTATTCCGACGTCCATCCACGGGACTCTACGAAACGAGTGAGGGCCGCCTCGCGGCGGCCCTCAGTAGGTCAGGACTCGTCGGCCTCCGCCGCGGGTGGCGGCGGCACCGGCTCCTCGGGCTGCTCGGCGTCGTTGCCCTCCGACTCCTCGGTCGCTCCGCCGCCGACGGCCGCGGGGACCTTCTTGGGGACGACGACCTCCAGGGTCACCTCGGGGTCCTCGCCCTCGGGTGCGCGTCCGACCATGACCGTCGCGCCCGGGGTGAGCTCCGCGCGCAGGACGAAGTCCGCGAGCGGGTCCTCGATGTAGCGCTGGATGGCGCGGCGCAGCGGGCGGGCGCCCATGGATGGGTCCCAGCCCTTCTCGACGAGCAGGTCCTTGGCGTCCTCCGCGAGCTCGAGCTGCAGCTCGCGCTCCGCCAGCGACTCGCGGATGCGGCGCAGGAGGAGCTCCACGATGGTCTTGATCTCGTCCTTCGTGAGCTTGTGGAAGACGACGACCTCGTCGATGCGGTTCAGGAACTCTGGGCGGAACACCTTCTTGAGCTCGCCCATGATCCGGTTCTTCATGTCCTCGTACGTGATGCCGGTCTCGTCGTCCGACACCGCGAAGCCCAGCGGCGTGTTGCGCGCGATCTCCTGGGCGCCGATGTTCGAGGTCATGATCACGATCGCGTGGCGGAAGTCGACCGTCCGCCCCTGCGAGTCGGTGAGCCGGCCGTCCTCGAGGATCTGCAACAGGATGTTGAAGACATCCGGGTGCGCCTTCTCGATCTCGTCGAGCAGGAGCACGCAGTACGGCTTGCGCCGCACGGCCTCGGTCAGCTGGCCGCCCTCGTCGTAGCCGATGTAGCCCGGGGGCGAGCCCACGAGCCGCGACACCGCGTGCTTCTCCATGTACTCGGACATGTCGATGCGCACCATCGCGTCCTCGTCGCCGAACAGGAACTCGGCGAGCGTGCGGGCCAGCTCGGTCTTGCCCACGCCCGAGGGGCCGAGGAAGACGAACGAGCCCGTCGGGCGCTTGGGGTCCTTCAGGCCGGCACGCGAACGCCGGATGGCCTTCGCGATGACCTCGACCGCCGGGCTCTGCCCGATGACGCGCTTGTGGAGCTCCTCCTCCATGCGCATGAGCTTCTGCGTCTCGGCCTCGGTGAGCTTGAACACCGGGATGCCGGTCCACATCGAGACGATGTCGGCGATCTCGTCCTCGCCGATGGCGGGCCGCTCGTGCTCGCCCTCGCCGCGCTCCCACTGCTCCTCGAGCTCGCGCTTCTTGTTCGTGAGCTTGCGCTCCTGGTCGCGCAGGTTGGCGGCCTTCTCGAACTCCTGCGCCTCGATCGCGGCCTCCTTGGCCCGCCGCGTCTCCTCGATCTCGTCCTCGAGCTCGCGGTACTTCGGCGGGGAGGTCATCGACTTGATGCGCATGCGCGACGCGGCCTCGTCGATGAGGTCGATGGCCTTGTCGGGCAGCTGGCGGTCGGAGATGTAGCGGTCGGCCAGCTCGGCGGCCGCCTCGAGGGCCTCGTCGGTGATCTCCACCTTGTGGTGGCTCTCGTAGCGGTCGCGCAGGCCCTTGAGGATCTGAACGGTCTCCTCGGTGGTGGGCTGATCGACGCGAATCTGCTGGAAGCGGCGCTCCAGGGCGCTGTCGCGCTCGAGGTACTTGCGGTACTCGTCGAGCGTGGTGGCGCCGATGGTCTGCAGCTCGCCGCGGGCCAGCGCCGGCTTGAGGATCGACGCTGCGTCGATCGCGCCCTCGGCGGCGCCCGCACCGACGAGATTGTGGAGCTCGTCGATGAACAGGATGATGTCGCCGCGCTGGGTGATCTCCTTCATCACCTTCTTCAGGCGCTCCTCGAACTCGCCGCGGTACTTCGAGCCGGCGACGAGGGCCGCGAGGTCAAGCGTGTAGATCTGCTTGCCCTTGAGCAGCTCGGGCACGTCGGCGTTGGTGATGCGCTGGGCGAGGCCTTCGACCACGGCGGTCTTGCCCACGCCCGGCTCGCCGATGAGCACCGGGTTGTTCTTCGTGCGGCGCGAGAGGATCTGCATGATCCGCTCGATCTCGGTCTCGCGACCGACGACGGGGTCGAGCTTGCCCTCGGCGGCGAGCTTGGTCAGGTTGCGCCCGAACTGGTCGAGCAGCTTCGAGGACTTCTTGCCCTCGCCCGACGCGCCGGACGCTCCGGCACCCGCGCCCTGGCCGCTCTGGCGGCGGCCCCCGGGGCCCGAGAGCATCCGGATGACCTCGTTGCGGATCTTCTCCGAGTCGGCGTCGAAGTCGAGCAGGATGCGTGCCGCGACGCCCTCGTTCTCACGGACGAGGCCGAGCAGGATGTGCTCGGTGCCGATGTAGTTGTGGCCCAGGCTCAGTGCCTCGCGGAGTGCGAGCTCGAGCACCTTCTTCGCGCGAGGGGTGAACGGGATCTGCCCGGACGTCACTTCCTCGCCGGAGCCGACGATGCGCACGACCTGCGCGCGCACGCGCTCCACAGTGATGTCGAGGGACTCGAGGACACGAGCCGCAAGTCCCTCCTCCTCGCGCAGCAGGCCGAGCAGGATGTGCTCGGTGCCGATGTAGTTGTGCTTGAGCGTTCGCGCTTCCTCTTGCGCGAGAACGACGACCTGGCGGGCTCGTTCTGTGAATCGCTCGAACATGTGCTGCTGGTCCTTCCTGCTGTGCGGGTTGAAGCCTCAGCCTCGGTCGATGCTTGGTCCTTGGGGATGGTCGGTGGGACGGGATATCGCCCGACTGGTCATCTCTTCGGCCGAAACCGCCTGGAGGATGAGTCGATCGGGTGTTGCTGGCAGGCCATGAGCCAGTCTACCAACGTACCTGCGGGCCCCCGCGCCATGGCTGAGGGCTTCCCGCAGAGTGCGCGAAGAACGCCGCCGGCGGCGGTCACGGTCCGCCGAGCGCGGCGCGGACGACCGCCTCGTCGAGACCGTGCTCGCGTAGCAGCTCGGCGCTGCGTCCCTGCTTGCCGAGGATAGCGAGCAGCAGGCGCGCGTCGACGCGGGGATGGCCGAGGTCGCCGATCGGAAGCTCGCGGTCGCCGAGCCACACCGGGACGGCGCCGCCCTCGCGCAGCGCCCGCTCGACGTCGAAGCGATCGGGCGGGTGGATGAGATGGCGCAGCGCCTCGTCGCGCAGGCGCGCAGGGTCGAGGCTGCTGAGCTCGACGGCCTCGGGTTCGGCGGCGAGCGCGAGCAGGAGGTGGGCGGGCGTCACCCGCCCGTGGCCGAGCCGCTGGGCCTCCCGCGGTGCCGCCTCGAGGACGCGCTTGGCGGCCTCGGTGAAGGGGAGCCCCGCCCCCTCGCCGGCGTCGCCGGTGCCGAGGCGGGCGCGGACGTCGTCGGCCTGCAGCGGCACGAGCAGCGCCAGCGTGTGGGTCACGCCGAGGAGCAGGTGACCGGTGCCGATGGCGTCGCTGCGCAGCGCGCGCGCCTCCTCGAGGGCCGTGACGAGCAGCTGCCGCGCATCCGGCGTGTAGCCCTCGAACACGGCGCGAGCCTAGCCGAGCAGGAAGCTCTGGACGGCGCGGCGGCCCTCGCCGCGGGGCGCACGCGACTGCACCGAGTGCCCGGAGCCGCGTACGACGACGAGCCGGCCGCGCGGCGTGTGCGCGGCCTGCTCGCGCGCCCACGGCAGCGGGGTCGAGAGGTCGCGGTCGCCGGCCAGCAGCAGCGTCGGCACCGGCGGCAGGTCGCCCGTGCGCGGAGCCGCCGGCGCCGGCGTGGGCGGCCAGCGCAGGCACAGCTGCGCGTAGCCGTTGCCGACGACCGTCGCGCGGTCGTAGGGCGCGGGATCGGTCTTGGCCGCCGCCTTGCGCAGTGCGGCGTCGCGCCCGGCGAGCGGCGCGCCGGCCCCGCCCCACGGCGACTTCGTGTCGGCGCACAGCGTGGCCGCGTGCAGACCCTGGCTCAGCACCGGCGCGGGCGCGCGCTGCGCGCGGCGCACGACGCGCACGAGCCGGTCGAGCTGCTGCGGGTGCCCGGCGCGGGCCTGGCGCAGCGCTGAGAGCACGCCCGGGAACTCCGGCGCGCCGACGCTCAGCGCCACCAGCGTGTCGTCGACCTCGGGACCGTCGTGGCGCTTGCGCACGACCGCTGCGAGGTCGGCCGCCGGGTCGCCGGAGCAGTGCTGGGCGCGGCACACGGCCCGCAGGACCCGTGCGGTCTCGTGCAGGCCGTCGACCTCGAGGCCGTCGAGGCCTGCTGCCGGCACGACGGAGTCGAGCACCAGCTTGGCCACGTGGTCGGGGTGGGCGATCGCGTAGCGCTCGGCGACGAAGGTCCCGTACGAGACGCCGTCGAGCGTGAGCCTGTCGGCTCCGAGCGCGACGCGCAGGGCCTCGAGGTCGGCGACCGTGTCGGCCGTCGAGTAGAAGCGCCGGTTGGGACCGAGGGTGCGCGCGCACGCCTCGACGGTGCCGGGCGGCGGGACCGTGAGGTCCGAGGTGCCCACCGCGCGCTGCAGCGCGGGGCAGCGCAGCGCCGCGGCCCCCGTGCCGCGCTGGTCGAACATGACCAGGCGGTAGTCGTGCAGCAGCGCGCGCATGCGCGCCCGCGAGCGCGGCACGAAGGCGACGCCGCCCTGCCCGGGCCCGCCGGTGAGGTTGACGAGCACGCCCTTGGGCGCGTCGGCGTTGTCCGCCGCGGCCACGGCGAGGCGCAGGTCACCGGGCGTGCGCCCGGAATGGTCGAGCGGTACGAGCAGCGTCGAGCACGTGAACCCCTTCGCGTTGTCGCACGGGTGCGAGACGGTCAGGCGCGGCGGCGGCCCGGTGGGCGGGGACTGCTGCTTGGCCTCGACCGCGGCACTCGTCGAGTGCGTGGCGGCGCCGCCTGCGCCCCCTCCGCCGCAGGCCGCCATCGCGAGGGCGACGGCGATGAGGGCGGCGCGGCGCATCGGTGCTCAGTCGCGCATGGCCGGGAACAGGACGACCTCGCGGATCGTCCGCTTGCCGGTCAGCAGCATCACGAGCCGGTCGATGCCGATGCCGATCCCGCCCGTCGGCGGCAGGCCCTGCTCGAGCGCCTGCAGATAGGCCTCGTCGAAGGGCATGGCCTCCTCGTGGCCCTCGTCGGCGAAGCGCCGCTGCGCCTCGAAGCGCGCGCGCTGCTCGTCGGGGTCGTTGAGCTCCGAGAACGCGTTGGCGAGCTCCATCCCGCCCGCGAAGGCCTCGAAGCGCTCGACGAGGCCCGGCTGCGAGCGGTGGTCCTTGGCCAGCGGCGAGATCTCCTTGGGGAAGTCGATCACGAAGGTCGGCTGCACCAGGGTGGGCTCGACGACCTTCGAGAACAGGTCGTCGACCAGCTCGGGCCACGTCAGCCCGTCGGTCGGGATGTCGGAGTCCGAGGCCGCGATCGCCGCGGCCAGCGCGTCACGATCGCGCAGCTCCAGCACGTCGATCCCCGTCGCCTCGTGGATCGCGTCGCGCAGCGTCACGCGGCGGTAGGGCGGCGCGAAGTCGATCTCGCCGTCGTAGCCGGCGGCCTGCGCCACGCGCGGCAGCAGCTCCTCGACGCGGCGCATGACGTCCTCGTAGTCCGCGTAGGCCTCGTACCACTCGAGCATCGTGAACTCGGGGTTGTGCTTGTAGGAGATGCCCTCGTTGCGGAAGTCCTTGGCCAGCTCGTAGACGCGCTCGAGGCCGCCGACGATCAGGCGCTTGAGGTACAGCTCGGTGGCGATGCGCAGGTACAGCTCGCGGTCGAGCGCGTTGTGGTGCGTGGTGAACGGGCGCGCCATCGCCCCGCCATAGAGCGGCTGGAGGATCGGCGTCTCGACCTCGATGAACCCTTGGTCGTCGAGGTAGGCGCGGATCGCGCTGACCACCCGGGCGCGCGCGATGAACACCGCCCGCGACTCCTCGTTGGCGATCAGGTCGAGCTCGCGATGGCGGAAGCGCGTCTCGACGTCCTGGAGGCCGTGGAACTTGTCGGGCGGCGGGCGCAGGCTCTTGGCCAGCAGCTCGTAGGCCTCCACCCGCAGGGACAGCTCGCCGCGCCGCGAGCGGAAGGCGACCCCCTCCACGCCGACGATGTCGCCGAGGTCGAGGTCGAGCAACCGCGCCATCGCCTCGTCGCCGAGCACGTCGACGCGGGCCTGCAGCTGGATGCGCCCCGAGCGGTCGTCGAGGTCGAGGAAGGCCATCTTGCCCTGGCCGCGGCGGGCGTGCAGGCGCCCGGCGACGCGGTAATGCGCCTCGGTGTCCTCGCCGGCCGGCAGGTCGGCGTGCGCGGCGTGGACCGCGCTGATCGGCGTCACGCCCGGATAGGCGTGCGGGAACGGGTCGATGCCGTCGGCGCGAAGGCGCTCGAGCTTCGCCCGCCGCGTCGCGAGGAGCTCGGAGCTCTCCTCCTCGGCCATCGCGGCCTTACGCGACGTCGATCTTGGTGATCTTGAGCTTGCGCTTCTTGCCGCTGGGCAGGGACACGTCGACCGTGTCGCCGCGCTTGTGCCCGAGCAGCGCCTTGCCGACCGGGGACTCGTTGGAGAGCTTCTTCTCCCCGGGGTTCGCCTCGGCCGAGCCGACGATCGTGTACTTGTCGGTGTCGCCGGTCTTCTCGTCCTTGATGTTCACGGTCACGCCGACCTTGACGATGTCGGTCGACAGGTCCGAGGTGTCGACGACCTGCGCCGAGCGCAGACGCTCCTCGAGCTGGGCGATCTTCTGCTCGAGCATCATCTGCTCGTTCTTGGCGTCGTCGTACTCGGAGTTCTCCGAGATGTCGCCGAACTCGCGCGCCTCCTTGATGCGCTCGGCCACCTCGCGGCGCTTCGTGGTCTGGAGGTCGTCGAGCTCGCGCTGGAGCGTCTCGAGGCCTTGGGGAGTGAGGATGACGTCCTTGGGCATGGGCGTGAGGAGTGGGGTGGGTGGGTGGCGCCCGGAGATACGAAACCCCGCTCAGCGGCGGGGAAAGTTCAGGGGCTACCTGGCTGGACGAGCGGCGCAGTATAGCGCCGTGCTACGCCGCCGCCGCGAGCAGGTTCAGGTCGCCGAGGAGCGCCCGCGCCTCGGTCACGCCGGACGTCGACTGCATGGCCTGCTGGAGCTCCTTCGGGGCGTCCATGCGGTCCAGGTACCAGGGGTAGAACTTGCGCAGATAGCGCCCCGCACGGTCGGCGCCGAGGTGCTCCACGGCGCGGTCCATCACCCAGCACAGTTCGGCCAGGACCTCGTCGCGGGTGGGCTCCCCGGCGCGGGTGCCGAGCACCCGGCCGAACAGCCACGGGTTGCCCAGCGAGCCGCGGGCGAGCATGACCGCGGCGGCCCCGGTGCGCTCGTAGGCGGCGCGCACGGCCTCCGGCGAGCTCAGGCCGCCGGTGAGGATCACCGGCGCGTCCAGCGTCTGCACGAGGCGCGCGGCGAGGTCGTAGTCCGGCGTGCCCTTGTGGTGCACCGCGGCGCTGCGCGGATGGAAGCCGATCGCGCTGACCCCGGCGTCGTGGACGAGGCGGTGGGCGAGGTCGTAGCCATCGGTCTCCCCCGGGCGCTGGCCCGAGCGCAGCTTGACGGTGACCGGCAGGCCGGAGCCCTCGCGCGCGGCGCGCGCCACCGCGACGGCGGTGCCGGGGTCCTTGATGAGCGCGGCGCCGGCGCCGGTCTTGCACACCTTGGGCACGGGGCAGCCCATGTTGAGGTCGATGAGGTCAGCCCCGCGCTCGGCCACCGTGGCCGCGGCCGAGCGCATGACCTCGGGGTCCTGGCCGAAGAGCTGGATCGAGACCGGCCCGCCGGCCCGCTCGTCGGGATGGATGCGCAGCAGCTCGCGCATCGTCTTCTCGTTGCGGTGGTGGATGGCGAAGCTCGAGACCATCTCGGAGACCGCGAGCCCGGCCCCGTAGCGCTTGGCCTGCAGGCGCACGAACCAGTTGCCGATCCCGGCCAGGGGCGCGAGCAGCACCCGGTTGGGGACCTCGACGGGCCCGATGCGCCAGGGCGTGCCGAGCTCAGGCGTTGCGCTCATGCAGCAAGCGTAGGCCCGTCAGCGTGAGGAGGTCGTCCGTGTCGTCGATCTCCTCGGTGAAGGGGACGATGTGCTCGGCCAGGCCGCCGGTGGCGATCGTCTCGATCTCGTCGCCCATCTCGGCCCGCAGGCGGCGGACGATCCCGTCGACCTGGCCCGCGAAGCCGTAGACGACGCCGCTGCGGATGGCGTCGACGGTCGTCTTGCCGATGAGCGAGCGCGGCGGGGCGAGCTCGATCTTCGGCAGGGCGGCGGCGCGGTTGGTCAGCGCCTCCATCGAGATCTCGACGCCCGGCGAGATGATGCCGCCGAGGTACTCGCCCTCGGCCGAGACGGGGTCGTAGGTCACCGCGGTACCGAAGTCGACCACGACGCACGCGCCCTTGACCTTCTCGTAGGCGGCCACGGCGTTGACCAGGCGGTCGGGCCCGATCTCGCGGGGGTTGTCGTAGCGCAGGGCCATCCCGGTCTTGATGCCGGGGCCCACGGCCAGCATCTGGTGGTCGAGATAGCGCGCGGCCATCGCCTCCCACTCGGGGCGCAGCTGCGGCACCGTGCTCGACACGATCGAGGCGTCGAGGTCGGCGAGGCCGATGCCGCGCAGCTCGAGCAGATTGCGCAGCACGGCGCCGAGCTCGTCGGCCGTGGAGTCGCGCACGGTCGTGAACCGCCAGTGCTCGACGAGCTGGCCGTCGCGATAGGTCCCGAAGTGGGTCTGGGTGTTGCCGACGTCGACGACGAGGAGCACGGCATAGGATCGTCCCATGCCCGCGAAGCTCTACGTCGTCCACGGCTCGCACCCGTGTGCCACTGTGCAGCGCGCGCTGGAGATGAAGTCCGTTCCCTACGAGGTCGTGGAGCTGCTTCCGCCGATGCACGCCGTTTTGCAGCGCCGGCGCTTCGGCGCCCGCACGGTGCCCGGCCTGACGCTCGAGTCCGGCGAGAAGCTCACCGGCTCGCGGGCCATCATCCGCCGTCTCGAGGAGCTCGCGCCCGAGCCGTCGCTGCTGCCCGCCGACGCCGAGGAGCGCATCGCGGTCGAGCGCGCCGAGGAATGGGGCGACGAGGTCTGGCAGCCGATGGCCCGGCGGCTGGTGTGGCGGACGCTCACGATGCACCCGCAGGCCATGAAGAGCTACCAGGCAGGCTCGCGCTACCCGCTGCCGCGCCCGGCGGTGCTCGCGCTCGCCCCGGTCGTCAACGCGGTCGAGCGCAGGCTCAACGGAGCCGACGAGGGCGCCGTGCGCGCCGACCTGCGCTCGCTGCCCGGCCACCTGGACCGCATCGACGGCTGGCTGCGCGAAGGCGTGCTCGGCGGCGAGAAGATCAACGCAGCCGACCTTCAGATCGCCCCCACCTCGCGGCTCATGCTCACGATCGGCGACGTGCGCCCGTACTTCGCCGGGCGCCCGGCCGAGGCGCACGCGATGCGGCTGTTCGGCGAGTGGGCCGGCTCCACCCCACCGGGCGTGTTCCCGGCGGAGTGGCTGTCGGCTCGGCCCGCGTGAGCGGCGCTTCTCCGCGCAGCGCCTTCAGGCCGCCTGCTGCGCCGCACCCTCGCGCACGAACTCGCGGATGACGCCCGCGAGGGCCTCGGGCTCGTCCTCGCTGACGAAGGTGCGCGCGCCGGCGATCGGCGCGAGCCGGCCGCCCAGCGCCGCCGCCAGGCGCTCGCCCAGCTCGCGCGGGAAGAAGCGATCGTCCTGCCCCCAGGCGACGAGCGACGGGATCTCCAGCGACGGCAGGCGCTGCGCGGCGTCGATCATCGTCGCCTTGTCGATCCCGCGCATGAAGGCGACGGCGTCGCGGCGGATGTCGGCGTCGTCGAGGAACGGCCGGATCCAGGCGCCGGTGACCTCGTCGGGGATCTCGTGGGCGAGCCAGCCGTACGCCATCGGCATCCGCCGGGCCTTGGCGGCGCGCATCGGCTGCATGGCGGCATAGAGCGCGCCCGGCACCCGCGCCGCCTTCACCATCGGGACGAACTCCTTCGGCGGGAAGACGTCGAAGCAGTCGCAGTTGGTGAGCACGAGCCGGCCGACGCGCTCGCGGTGGTCGAGCGCGACGAGCTGGCTGATGGCGCCGCCGGAGTCGTTGCCGACGAGCGTGACGTCCTCGAGCTCCAGCGCCTCCAGGAGGTCGGCGACCAGCCGCGCGACGCCTGCGGGCGCGAGGTCGGCATCGGCGTTCATCGCGATGCGATGCGAGCCCAGCGGGAGGTCGGGGACGATGCAGCGCGCGTCGCCCTGCAGCAGGGGGGTCAGCTTGCGCCACACCTCGCCATCCACCAGCAGTCCGTGGAGGAAGACCACCGGCGGGCCCTCGCCGGCGTCGCGGTAGTGGATGGTCCCCTGCGAGAGGGTGATCTGGGGCATGTCGTCCTCGCGATCGTCTAGCTTTGCGTACAGACTGTACGCATAATGAATACAGACAGTATGAATGTCAAGCGGAACAAGCACGCCGAACGCTCCGAGGCCACCCGCGCCGCGCTGATCGCCGCCGCCCGGCCCCTCTTCGCCGAGCGCGGGTTCTCAGGCGTCGGCACCGAGGAGATCGTGCGCGCGGCCGGCGTCACGCGCGGCGCGCTCTACCACCAGTTCGCCGACAAGCGCGAGCTGTTCGCGGCGGTCTTCGAGCAGGTCGAGGCCGAGGTGACCACGGAGACCGCCAGGGCCGCCGTCGCCTCGGGCGCCAGCGATCCGCTGGCGGTGCTGCGCGTCGGCGCCCTCGGCTGGCTCGAGGCGTGCAGCGAGCCCGAAGTCCAGCGCATCGTCCTGCTCGACGGCCCGGCGGTGCTCGGCTGGGCGGCGTGGCGCGAGATCGGCATGCGCTACGCCCTCGGCCTCGTCGAGAACGAGCTGCGGGAGGCGGTCGCCGCCGGGAGCCTCGAGCCCCAGCCGGTCGCCGCCCTGGCCCATGTCCTCATGGGCGCGCTCGACGAGGCCGCCCTCTACGTCGCGACCGCCGAGGACCAGGCCGCCGCGCGCGCCGAGGTCGGCGCCGTGATCGACCGCCTACTCGCCTCGCTCGCCTGACGCCGGCAGGCGCAGCGGCGGCCCCTCGCGGCGCACGCCCTCGTCGAGCGCCATCGCCGCCAGGCAGTCGCTCAGCCGCGTCCCGTCGGGGGTTCTCAGGTCGAAGTCGAGCTCGAGCAGCGGGATGAGCACGAAGCGCCGCAGCGTGGCCTGCGCGTGGGGCAGCGTCAGGCGCTCTGATTGGTAGGGCTCGTCGCCGAGCAGCAGCAGGTCGACGTCGATCGGCCGCGGCGCGTGGCGCACGCCGCTCTCGAGGTCGCGCCCGAGCTCGCGCTCGATCTCCTTGCAGGCGTCGAGCAGCTCCTCGGGCGCGAGCGCGGTCTCGATGCGCGCGCAGGCGTTGAGGAACGACGGTTGGTCGAGGATCTCCCCGACGGGGTCCGTGTCGTAGGTCGACGAGCATGCGAGCACGATCACGCCGTGGGCGGGCAGCGCGTCGATGGCGGCCTGCAGGTTGGCGCGCCGGTCGCCCACGTTGGAGCCGAGGCCCAGATAGCCCCTCATGCCTCGGCCCTGCGACGGATGGCGGCGAGCATCTCGCGGCGCGTGATCGAGCTGAAGGGGGCGATCAGCCGCCAGTAGCGCCCGAAGCGCCGCCGCGCCGTGTCATCGGTGGCCGCGATCCGTGTCTCGGTGCGCACCCGCGAGCCCGCGCCCTCGGGAGTGACGGTGAAGGCCGTCGCCGCGCGCACCCAGCCGGGCTCGGCGAAGGCGCGCAGCTCGTCGGCGGAGCCCACCCGGCGATGGCCGCCGCGCAGCCGCCACGGCGAGATCACGCCACCGAGCACCACGTCGCGGGGCTCGTCGATCAGCATGACCAGGCCGATCCTCGCCATCGCCTCGAGGATCGGCCGGTCGTCGGAGCGGTGCCGGCCGAGCATGCGGATGCGCATGAGCGCGCCGGTCACCGGCAGGTCGCGGCCGCTGATCTCCCGCGCCGCCGCCGCGGCACGCTCGGGGGAGGCGGCCACCTTCGCGTTGTGCGCGCTGCGCCAATCCCACGTGGGCAGCACGTCGTCGATGGTCATCGGTCGCCGTCCACCAGCAGGGCGAGCTGGCGCGAGTGGGCCAGTAGGACGCCATCGGCGCTCCACAGCTCGCCGTCCTCCTCGAAGAAGCCGTCGGCGGCCGTCGACGAGCGGAAGATCGCCAGCACGGGCTCCTCGGCGATCGCCGCGGCCGCCGCCGGCGCGCGGAAGTGCACGGTGAGGTCGATCGTCGGCGCCACGACGGGCCGCGTGAGCCGCGGCAGCGGCGACGGCCACCATGCGTCGGCGAACATCGCCAGGGCCGGCGCGTCGAGCGGCTGGGGCTCGGCGAAGCGCAGCCAGCCGCCGGTGGCCGACTCGGGGGCGCCCGCGTACAGCGGCGCCCCGATGGTCGGGCGCATCTCGAAGTGCTCGGTGATCGGGACGATGGCCACCGGCGGCAGGCGCTCGACCTCGGCGGACGCCGGCATCGGGGGCGGCACGGCCGCGTAGTCCATCGCCCCGCGGAAGTCGACGGCGAAGGCCCCGACCGCGATCACGCACAGCGTCCCGCCCTGCGACAGGCGAGCGCCGATCGTGGTCAGCGAGCGCCCGCTGCGCTCGACCGTCACGTGGACTCGCAGCTCGCCCGCGCCGGGCGGGCGCAGGTAGTGGCAGGTCAGCGAGCGCGCCGCACGCGCCTCGTCGCCGAGCTCGGCCAGCATCGCGCGCAGGATGATGGCGGCGAGATAGCCGCCGTTGGGTCCGAGCTGGGTGTTCCACGCCGGCGCGCAGGACGCGCGCCACGCGCCGTCGCCGAGCGGCTCGACCGCCGTCGCGCGCGCGAACGCGCTCACTCGCCCGACTGCCGCCACACCTCGACCGACACCGATTCGACCGCCAGCGGGATCGGGGGCTCGGGCTTGGTGGCCTTGACCCAGACCTCCTCGGCGGCGAAGTCGGCCAGCAGGCGGTCGGCGAGTGCCGAGCACAGGCGCTCGAGGGTCTTGTAGGAGCGCTGCTGGGCGACGAGCGCCACCCGCTCGCACACCGCCGCGTAGTCGACGGTGTCCTCGACGAGGTCGGTGACCGTCGCATCGCACTCGCCGACCTCGAGGCGCAGGTCCAGGACGAGCCGCTGGCCGACCTCGCGCTCGGCGGCGCTGACGCCGTGGTGGGTGTAGAGCGAGAGCCCGGTGACCTCGATCGTCACCTCGGTCTGCGGGGCCGCGCGCTCGTCATCGTCTTCGTAGTCCTCGTCGTCTTCGAGCTCGTCGTCGAGATCGTCGTCCTCAGGGGCCATCGGCGCGCAACGTAGCAGTCGCCACCGCCAGGGCGTCCCTCGTGGGCGCGACGTCGTGGACGCGGAAGACGCTCGCCCCGCGCTCGAGCGCGAGCACGGTCGTCGCCACGGTCGCCGCGACGCGGTCGTGGGGATCGTCGCGGCCCGTCAGGCGCCCGAGGAACGACTTGCGCGAGGTCCCGATGACGACGGGCAGCCCGATCGTCACGATGCGGTCCAGGCGGCGCAGGAGCTCGAGGTTGTGCTCGAGCGTCTTGCCGAAGCCGATGCCCGGGTCGACCATGATGCGCTCCTCGCGCACGCCCTCGCGGACCGCGAACTCGACGCGCTCCTCGAGGAAGGCGCGCACGTCGTCGACGACGTCGTCGTAGCGAGGGTCGTCCTGCATGGTGCGCGGCTCGCCGAGCATGTGCATCAGGCAGCAGTCGCAGCCGCGATCGGCGACGAAGCCGGCCAGCTCGGGCTCCTGGCGGAAGGCCGTCACGTCGTTGACGAAGGTGGCGCCGGCATCGACGGCGGCCTCGGCAACCGTGAGCTTGGCGGTGTCGACGCTGATCTGCACGTCGGCGCCGCGCAGGGCGCGGACGACGGGGACGACGCGGCGCAGCTCCTCGTCGGCCGCCACCGGCTCGGAGCGCGGACGGGTCGACTCGCCGCCGATGTCGAGGATGTCGGCGCCCTCGGCGATCAACGCCCGCGCGCGCTCGACGGCCTGGTCGAAGGTGAACCACTCGCCGCCGTCGGAGAACGAGTCGGGCGTGACGTTGAGAATGCCCATGACGCGCGCGTCCATCGTGGGCGTGATCGTAGGTCCACAGGCCGCCGGGCGCGCGCCAGCGCGATCATGGCGGCAAGGACCGGCAGCGCGCCGGCGGCGAGCAGCGTCCAGCGCGCGCCGATGGCGCTGACCAGGAGGCCACCGCCGACGAGGGCGACCAGCTCCGCGCCGTTGCGTCCGGCGCTGTACGCGGCCCATGCCCGTCCGCGCAGCTCGTCGGGCACGCGCGTGTGGATGAGCGTGCGCACGAGCACGTTCTTCGTGCCGTGCCCGATGCCGCCGGCGAGGTAGGCGCCGAGCGCGAATGGGAGCACGAGCCATAGCGTCGGCAGCGCCAGGCCCGCGCCCTGCAACGCCATCGCTGCGAGCGCCGCCGTCGCGTACGCGGCGGCAGGCACCCGCGAGGCGACCAGCGTCGAGCCAATGACCATCCCCAGGGTCCACAGCGTCATCAGCACGCCGTAGCCGGTGTCGCCGGCGTGCAGGACGTCCTTGGCGAAGAACACCTCGGCGGTGGCCGACGCGGTCATGAACAGCAGCGAGACGAAGGCGGCGATGATGACCGGGGCCAGGACGCCGTCGTTGAGCAGGAAGGCGATCCCGTCCCGGGCGCGAGGGGTGCCGGAGGCGGCACGACCGCGTCGGCGAGCCCGGGGCAGGCTGCCGCCGGAGGCGGGCCCCCCGTTCGTGTCTCCCGAGCGGTCGCTGCCGCTCGGCTCGCGTCGGGCGCGCAGGGCCTGCGCCGCGAGGGCGACGGCGAGGAAGCTCGCGGCGTTGACCAGCAGGGCGATCCGCGTGCCGCCGGCGGCCGCGAGCAGGCCGCCGAGGACCGGGCCGAGCGTGAAGCCCACGTAGCGGGCCGCCTCGATGCGTCCGTTGGCCGCGGCCACCCCGCCGCTCCCGGCCACCGCCGGCACGAGCGCGAACTCGGCCGGCTGCGCCAGCGCGACGCCGACGCCCAGCAGGGCCGTCAGGGCGAGGGTCGCCGCGAGGCCGCCGAAGGTCAGCGCGAGCACGACCGCGATCGCCGCCTGCGCGAGCGAGACGTCGCGCAGCAGCCGCCGGCTCTCGACCCGGTCGGCGAGCACGCCCGCCGCCCCGCCGAGGACGACCGAGGGCGCCCACAGCGCGATGAACAGCCCCGCGACGGCGATCCCCGAGCCCGTGTGCTCCTGCAGGTAGAGCGCCAGCGGGATGAACCCGAGGAAGTCGCCCAGCGCGGAGAGGCCCACCGCGCCCGAGAGCAGGCGACGATCGCGCATCGCTCAGGCGCCGGCCGCGGCCTGCATCATCTGGGCGGCGTGCTCCATCGTCTTCGTCCGCTCGTGGGCGGGCGAGAACTCGATCAGGAGCGCGTCCTCCTCGACGACCACGTTGTGACCCGCCGGCAGGTAGTACGCCTGACCGGCGTCCAGCGTCTCCTCCGAGCCGTCGGTCGCGACGATGCGCAGGCGGCCGTTGATGACGTAGCCCCAATGCGGGCTCTGGCACGCGTCGTCGGGCAGCCCCTTGAACAGCGGGGCCGTCTCGACGCCCGCGCTCAGGCGCTCGAAGGCGAGGGTCATCCCGCCCTGCTCGATCGACCGCGCCTGGGCGACGTCCACCTCGAACTCGATCGGGACCTGGTCCCGTGAATAGGCCGGCATGCGCTGCTCCCTTCCTCGTCGTGACATGGCGGCGAGCCGCGCCCGCCGGGTGCCTCGGAGGCGTCCGGCGAGTCGGGCGGCTCTGCATGGCGACGGTACGATCGGGGGCCGCGCCCGTCATCCGTGGCGGCACCCATCTGCGGCGCCGCCGGTACCCATCTGTGCCCGTCAGGCGACGCCGGCGGCGAGTGCGTAGGAGGCGGCGGCGGCGCGGGCCGCGCGGCCCGAGGCGCCGATCTTGTCGTAGATGTTGGCGATGTGGCGCTCGACGGTGCGGACGCTGAGCACGAGCTCGGTGGCGATCTCCTGGTTCGAGTGCCCGCGGGCGACGAGCCGCAGTACCTCGACCTCGCGCGCCGTGAGTCCGGCGGGGACCGCCGCCTCGGGCGGCGTCGCCCGGGCCCCGAGCGTGCGCAGCGCCTCGTCGGCGGCGCGCGCCTCGCGCTCGGCCGCTTCGTCCTGCCCGAGCGCGCGCAGCGTCCGCGCGAGCTGGCGCCGCGCGCGGGCGGCCTCCCAGCGCCCGCCGGCGCGCGCGTAGAGGTCGACCGCGTCCTCGAAGGCCCGCCGAGCCTCCTCCCACGACTCGGCCGCCGCGGCCATGACGCCCTCGGCGAACGACGCCGCCGCCGCGCTCGCGGTGGTGCCCGAGTGCGAAGCGATCACGCGCAGCTGCTCGGCCGCCTCGCGCGCCGCGTCGGCCTCGCCGGCGGCCAGCCGCGCGCGGACGAGCGCCTCGAGCGCGGGCGCGCGATCGGTGAGACCGGCGTCGGGGAGGCGGCGCAGCGCGCGCTCGGCCTCGTTGACGGCGGCGGCGGCATCGCCGCGGTCGAGCGCGAGCTCGGCGCGCACGAGGGGCGCGAGGAAATGCCCGTCGGCCGCCTCGAGCAGCCGGCTCGCCTCCTCGAGCAGCCCCTGGCGGCGGCGCAGCTCGGCGAGGCGCACCATCCCGTCCCTGATGCGGTTGGGATGGATGTCGGCCAGCGGACCGAGGTTCGCGCGCAGCTCGGCCTCGGCGGCGCTCCAGTCGCCGCGCCAGATGAGGATGTCGGCGTAGTGCGCCCGGCACGCCGCGAACGTGAGCCGGTCCGACCACTGCTCGCAGAAGCCCTTGACGTGCTCGCACCACTGCGCGGCGCGCTCGAAGTCGCGCACCTGCTTGCAGGCGTCGATCAGGTAGCAGCAGCAGCTCGAGATGGCGTCGAGGTCCTCGAGTTCCCCGGCGACGGCGGCCGCGGTGGCCTCGTCCAGCCGGCGCATCCCGTCCTCGACCTCGCCCTCGCACACGCAGGCCAGCCCCTCGAGCGCCAGCGCCATCATCTCGACGTCGATCGCGCCGCTGTCGTGGCCGATGGCGCGGGCGGCCGCCGCGTGCGTGCGCGCGCGGGCGGGGTCGCGATCGACCTGGAGCGCCAGGTGACCCCGGACGAGCGTGAGCCAGCCGTGCTCGACGCCCGGCTCCGTGCCCTCGAGCAGGCGCTCGGCGCGCTCCACCCACCCGAGCCCGACCGCCACGTCGGCGTGGAAGTAGCACTCGCCGAAGCACAGCTGGAGCGCCACCCGCGCCGCAGAGCGCGCGTCGCCGGCGCGACGGTGCAGCCGGTAGGCGCGCTGCAGCGCCCTCATCGCGGCCTCCTGCTCGCCGAGCCAGCGCGAGGCCACGCCGAGGCCCTCGAACCCGGCCGCCGACGGGCTTTCGTCGACGCTGGCCTGGAAGGCGTCGCGCGCCGCCTCCCACTCGCCCGCGGCCAGCGCCGCGCGCCCGGCCTCGATGTGCGCGCCGGCGCCCTGGCCCGCGACGGCCTCTTCGAGCATCGCGGGCAGGATACGCCGCCCGGTGTACCGCCTCCGCCTGCGTGGTGCGCGGCGCTTACCGCATCATCGAGGAGAACGGGCGCCAGTGGCGCCGCGCGGCGCCGGCGCCTCCGCACGAGCCCGTGTGCTGCCAAATGCATCGCATGCATGCATTTGGCAGCACGCAACCCTCCGAGGACGACGGCGAGCGTCCCGCACACCGCCGGCTCCCCTTCCCTCGATGCCCTGGCCGCGCGGCGCCGCCAAGGCGGCGCGGACGACTCACATGCGCAGGAACGACGCGCCGTTGACGTCGAGCACGCTCCCGCTGGCCATCTCGGCCTCCGGCGACGCGAGGTAGAGCACCGCGCGCGCCACGTCCTCGGCGGCCGCCACGCGCCCCAGCGGGCTCTCGGCGCGGATCTCGTCGGCCCGCGCGGCCAGCGTCTCGGCCGCCATGTCGGTCTCCGTCCACCCCGGGGCGACGGTGGTGACCGCGATCCGGTGCGGGCCCAGGGCGCGGGCCAGCGACTGACCGAACGCCACGAGGGCGGCCTTGCTCGCGCCGTACGCGGGCGACCTCGGCTCGCCGCGGAAGGCCCCGCGCGAGGAGACGTTGACGATCCGCCCGCCGCCGGCCTCGATCATGTGCGGCACCGCGCACCACGTGGCATTGGCGGGGCCGAGCAGGTTGACCGCCAGGGTGTGATGCCAGGCGCGCTGCCAGTCCTCGTAGGTCGTCTCCGTGATCGGGTGGGGCGTGAAGACGCCGGCGTTGTTGACCAGCACGTCGAGGCCGCCGAGGCCCTCGGCGGCGGCGGCCACCATGGCGCGCACGGCCTCGGGATCGGCGAGGTCGGCCCCCACGACCACGTGGCCGTCGCCCTCCAGCGAGGCCGCGACCTCGTCGGCCGCGCCCTGCGAGGCGCCGTAGTGCACCGCGACGCGGTCGCCCGCCGCCGCGAAGGCCCGCGCGATGGCCGCGCCGATCCCGCGTGAGGCACCGGTCACGAGCACCGCTCGGCCGCGCGCCGCCATCACGCGACCCGCCCGCGCCGCGCCCGTGCGCGATCGCCGCGCGGCCCGCTCATGCGCTGCACGAGCTCGCCGGTGCCGACCTCGACCGCCCCCAGCTCGACGGCCTGCTCACGCAGCCCCGGGTGCAGGTCGTAGTGGTCG
The DNA here is from genome assembly GCA_963807305.1 of uncultured Actinomycetes bacterium. Lineage (GTDB taxonomy): Bacteria > Actinomycetota > Thermoleophilia > Solirubrobacterales > Solirubrobacteraceae > JAOPZW01. The sequence goes on along the minus strand of CAWEBN010000005.1, from coordinate 291,008 downwards.
CCCTGGAAGCGCCGCCGCGGGATCCCCATCGTCTCGGCGAACGCGTGCAGCTCGTCGAAGCCGGCGTCGCTGACCATGTGGCACCAGCGCGTCCACGGCAGGCCGGCGTCCGGGTACTCGCGCAGGGGGTCGACGAGGACGGCCATCGCGGCATGATGCCGCACATCCGTTGTTAACCATCGGTCAGCAGTGGTGTACCTGGGCTCATGGACGTCACGGCCAACCACCGCCCCGCCACCGTCGCCCGCGTGCTCACGGGTGTCGCGGTCTCCCTCGCCGCCGCCGCGCACGGACTGCTCTGGCTCTTCATCTCGGCCTGGCAGTGCGACGAGTCCTGCGAGTACCCGGACGCCCACGGGCGCTATCCGGCGGACGCGGGGTGGCACCAGGTCCCCGGCGCCTGGGAATGGTCGGCGCTGGGCGTGCTCGGCGCGATCGGCTTCGTCCTCGCCGCCGGCTTCGCGATCGCCTTCGCCGCCCGCAGGCGCCGACTCGCGCCCGTGCTGGCGGTGGCGACGGCGGTGGCCGCCATCGCCCCGTGGCTCTTCCAGAGCGTGGCTTAGGCGAGCTCTGGCTTCTCGGGCAGGTCGAGGCCGCGGGCCTCGACGCCGCCGCCGGCCAGGCCGGGGCGCGGGAGCGGGCGCGGAGCCTCGCGGCCCGCGCGCTCGGGAGCGGGCTCGCCGGGGATCGGCGGGCCCGCAGGCGGAACCTCGGAGCCGAAGACCTCTTCCTCGGTCTTGCCGGCGAGCAGGCCCTCGAACTCCTCCTTCTCGATCGTCTCGCGCTTGACGAGGATCTCGGAGATGGTGCCCAGCTCGTCGCGGTACTCGTTGAGCAGGTCCTTGGCGCGCTGGTGCGCGGCCTCGACGATGCGGCGGATCTCGTCGTCGATCTCGCGCGCGATCTCGTCGGAGTAGTCGGGCTCGGCCGAGAACTCGCGGCCGAGGAAGGGCTGGCCGTGATCGTGGCCGAAGACGCGCGGGCCGAGCTTCTCGCTCATGCCGAAGCGCATGACCATCTGCTTGGCCGTCGCGGTGACCTTCTCGAGGTCGTTGGAGGCGCCGGTCGTGATCTCGCTGAAGACGATCTCCTCCGCCGCGCGACCGCCCAGCGTCATCGCCAGGTTGTCGGTCAGCTCGGCCTTGGTGGTGAGGAACTTGTCCTCCTGCGGCATCGAGATCGTGTAGCCCAGGGCCTGGCCGCGGCTGATGATCGAGATCTTGTGGACCGGATCGGAGTGCTCGAGGTAGTGCCCGACGATCGCGTGGCCCATCTCGTGGTACGCGGTGATCAGGCGCTCCTGGTCGCTCATGACCCGGGTCTTCTTCTCCGGGCCGGCGATCACGCGCATGATCCCCTCTTCGAGCTCCACCTGGGTGATCTCGCGCTTGCCATGGCGCGCGCTCAGCAGGGCGGCCTCGTTGACGAGGTTCGAGAGGTCGGCGCCGGTGAAGCCGGGGGTCTGGCCGGCGAGCGCGTCGACGTTGATCTCCTTGGCCAGCGGCTTGCCGCGCGTGTGGACCTCGAGGATCTTGGAGCGGCCCTTGCGGTCGGGCCGGTCGACGACGATCTGGCGGTCGAAGCGGCCGGGGCGCAGCAGGGCGGGATCGAGGATGTCCGGGCGGTTCGTGGCGGCGATGAGGATGATGTTGTCCTTCATCTCGAAGCCGTCCATCTCGACGAGCAGCTGGTTGAGCGTCTGCTCGCGCTCGTCGTGCCCGCCACCGAGGCCGGCGCCGCGGTGGCGCCCCACGGCGTCGATCTCGTCCATGAAGATGATGCAGGGCGAGTTCTGCTTGGCCTGCTCGAAGAGGTCGCGCACGCGCGAGGCGCCGACGCCGACGAACATCTCGACGAAGTCCGAGCCGGAGATCGAGAAGAAGGGGACGCCGGCCTCGCCGGCCACGGCGCGGGCGAGCAGCGTCTTGCCGGTGCCCGGAGGGCCGTAGAGCAGGACGCCCTTGGGAATGCGCGCGCCGAGAGCCTGGAACTTCTTGGGGTTCTCCAGGAACTCCTTGATCTCGTGGAGCTCCTCGACCGCCTCGTCGACGCCCGCCACGTCGCGGAAGGTGATCTTCGGCGAGTCGACGCTCATGCGCTTGGCGCGGGACTTGCCGAAGGACATGACCTTCGAGCCGCCGCCCTGCACCTGGTTCATGAGGAAGATCCAGAACCCGATGAAGATGAGGAAGGGCAGGACGTAGGTCAGCAGCGACAGCCAGCCGTTGCTCTTCGTGCCCTCGATGTTGTAGTCGTCGAGCCGGTGGTCGGCCTTCGCGGCCTGCAGCTCCGACTCGAGGTGAGGCGCGTTGTCAGGCAGGAAGCCGCGCTCGTACTGCGCGCCGGTCCTCGGCTTGACGACGATCGTGTTGTCCTTGGTCTTGAGGTTGACCGTCTTGACCTGCCCCGCCTCGAGCTGGGTGATGAAGTCGCCGTAGGACGGGACGGGCTCGGAGCTGTGCGGCGAGACGAGCTTCTGGACGAAGAACGCCAGGACGACAACGATGAGGATGGGGAAGGCTGCGCTCTTGAAGAACCGGCTCATGAAGACCTAGATCGGCGTCTGGCCCCGCGAACGTGAGGGGGGACCCGGGCACGCAAGGGTACCAGGGGGTTTGGGCTGCCCATGCAGGCTGTACGTGCGTCCAGGCTCGCCGGATGCCCGACCGCCGCTGGGCTACGCCTCCACACCGGTCAACGCGGCGACGTACGGCAGGTTGCGGTAGCGCTCGGCGAAGTCCAGCCCGTAGCCGATGGCGAAGCGGTCGGGGATCTCGAAGCCGACGAACTTGATCGGCAGCTCGACCTTGCGCCGCTCGGGCTTGGTGAGCAGGGCGCAGACCTCCAGCGAGGCCGGGTTGCGCGCGCCCAGGTTGCGAAACAGATATTGCAGCGTGAGCCCCGAATCGACGATGTCCTCGACGATCAGGACGTGGCGGCCCTCGATGGCGGTGTCGAGGTCCTTGAGGATGCGCACGACGCCGCTCGAGTCCGTGGCCGAGCCGTAGGAGGACACGGCCATGAAGTCGACCTCGCACGGGATCTCGATGTGGCGCATGAGGTCCGCGAGGAAGAAGACGGCCCCCTTGAGCACGCCCACGAGGAGCAGGTCGCGGTCGGCGTACTCCGCGCTCACCTGCTCGCCGAGCGTTCGCACGCGCTCCTTGAGGTCGTCGGGCTGGACGAGGATCTCGCCGATCTTGGGGTCGCGCATCTGGGGGCGGACTATATGAAGCCCCACCGCGATGCAACATCCTGGCCCGCGACAGGGCTCCTAGAGGCAATGACCACCATCGACCACGCCGGGGCGCTCGTCGCGAGCCGCGCCGGCGCTCTCTCCGACGAGCAGGTGGCCGGCCGCGCACTGAGGGTCGCCCGGCGCACCGCGCTCGGCGTCCTCGGCGACCCCGAGGCGGCCGCCGACATCGCCCAGGACGTCGCCATCACCGCGATCCGCCGCGCCGGCTCCCTGCGCGACCCCGCCGCGCTCGACGCCTGGCTTCACCGGATCGCCGTGCGCGCCGCGCTGCGCGAGGCCCGTCGCGCCGGCCGGCGGCGCGCGGCCGAGCGCGCAGGCCACGATCCGCCGCCGCCGGCGCCTGACGACGACCTCGCGGGGAGCCTCGCGCTCCTCGACGGCCTGCCCGCGCGCCAGCGCGCGGCCCTGACCCTGCGCTACGTCCACGATCTCCCCGACGCCGCCATCGCCGCCGCCCTGCGCTGCCGGACCGGCACCGTCCGCTCGCTGCTCTCACGCGGGCGTGAGGCCGTGCGCACCGCCATCGACGAAGACCGGAGCCCCCATGCGAGCCGCTGACCCCGACCTCCACGAGACCTTCGCGCCGCTGCGCGAGGTCGAGCCCACCCCCGAGGACGTCGCGCGCGTGCTGGCGATGGCCGACGAGCTGCGCTCCGCGCGCCCCCTCGCGGCGCCGCGCCGCCGCACGGGGCGCACGGTTGCGCTCGTCGCCGCCACCGCCGCGGTGATCGGCGCCATCGCGGCGCTGCCCGGCGGCGAGGACTCGAGCCGCCCCCAGGACGCCCACGGCGTGTTCCAGGCCGCGGCCGCGGTGGCGGCCGAGCAGCCCGCGCCGCTCGCCTACCGCTACACGCGCGCGGTCGACCGCTTCGTCTACGGGGTCACCGCCGCCGACGGTCAGCGCGGCCGCGTCGCCGAGGAGCAGACCTCGGAGAACTGGACGTCCGACGGCTGGAAGGGGCGCACCACCGGGGCGCGCGGGACCTCCACGTGGTCGGCGCCGCCGAGCGCCGAGCTGCTGAGGGCGGCCGGCGACATCGGTGCCGCCGTCAAGCCGTACGACGGCGACTACCGCTATGGCGACGGGCCGCTCGCGCGCGTGCCCTTCCCCGCGATACCGGCCGACGCCGCCGCGGCCGGGCAGCTGCTCGAGGCCGCCATCCGCGACGGCCGCTGGATGCCGGACGGCAACTCCCACCCCCGTTGGGCGCCCGGCGTCGTCGAGAGCGAGGTCACGCGCAGCGCGGTCCTGCTGCTCTCGATGGGCAACCTCACGAGCCCGCAGCGCCAGGCCCTGTTCGAGCTGCTCGGCACGCGCCCCGGCGCCCACGCGCTGGGCCGGGTCACCGACGCGACCGGACGCTCGGGCGTCGGCGTCGCGTTGCGTCTGCCCGACCTCGGCGACGAGCTGCGGGTGATCATCGACCCCGACACGAGCGACATCCTGCAGAGCTCGGAGGTCATGGCCCCGCCGCCGGCCACCCGGCCGAAGGCGCCCGCCGGCGCGCCCAGGCTGCCGTGGCCTCCGCCGATCTGGCTGGCGGAGCGCACGCAGGTCTTCCTGAGCACGGGCAGCGTCGCGGCGCTCGGGCAGCGGCCGTAAGCGCGTCCGTCCGCCGTCGCTCGCGGCGCTGCGCGGCCGAGGCATCGAGGGGAGGGCGGGTCGCCACCCTCCCTTGCCTGGCCGCGCAGCGCCGCCAACCTACGAGGACGCCGGCAGAGGCGGCGTCGCCTCGAAGCGCAGCACCCCGCCGGAGACGACCGCCCGCGCGCCGTCCCCGACGTCCAGCGCACCGTCCTTCCCGAGCGCCAGGATGTCGTCCAGGCGCCCCGAGACGCGCCCGCACAAGCCCCGGGTGGCACCCTCGGCCAGCCGCCGCACGATGAGCCGGGCGAGCGCCGGCGGGAGGTCCGCGAGATACAGGAGCGTGATGCGGTCGCGGCCGGCCAGCGCGGTGTCGACGACGACGTCGAGCACCTCGGCCTCCTCGCGCAGCAGCTCGGCGGTGCGGACGACGTTGGCCGCCGCGCGCGCGTCGACCGCCTCGAGCGCCGCCAGCAGGCCGTGGCGCACGCGCCCGCGCGCGAACTCCTCCGAGGCGTTGCTGACATCGTCGCGCCAGGCCAGGCCGCGGGCGCGGCACCAGGCCCCGGTCTCCTCGCGCGTGACCGTGAGCAGCGGGCGGACGAGGTGGCCCGAGCGCGGCCGCATCCCGAGCAGGGCGCGGCGCCCGGGCGACGCTGCCAGCCGGTAGAGCACGGTCTCGGCCTGGTCGGAGGCCGTGTGGCCGACCGCCACGAGCCCGCCGCCGGCCTCGGTGGCCGCGGCGGCATAGCGCACGTCGCGGGCCCACGCCTGCAGGTTGCCGGGGGCGTCCTCGGGCCGCGTCGCGCGGTGCACCGCGAGCGCGACCCCCAGGTCCTCGCACAGGGCGCGGCAGTGCGCCTCGTCGCCGTCGGCCTCCGCGCGCAGTCCGTAGTTGACGTGCAGCGCGCGCGCCGCACAGCCCAGCTCGACGGCGACGTCGAGCAGGCAGACGGAGTCGCGCCCGCCGGACAGCAAGACGACGACGCCGGCTCCACTGGGCAGCAGGCCCGTGGCGCGCACGCGGTCGATCAGCTCGTCAGCCATCGTCGCCCGCGGACCGCGCGACCAACAGCTCGGTCGAGTGGCCGAAGCCCTTCAGGCGCACCTCGCCGATCCGCTCGAACTCGAGGTGGCGCCCGGCGAGCTCGACCACGGGGCGCGTGACGAGGACCTCCCCGCCCGCCGCCCGCGCGCCCACCCGCGCGGCCAGGTTGACCTCGCGCCCGTAGTAGTCGCCGTCGCGGTACAGCGTCGGGCCGTAGTGCAGTCCGATGCGCGGCAGCGGACGGCGGTCGGCGACCAGGCGCTGGAAGCCCACGGCCCAGTCGACCAGCGCCGCCGCGTCGGAGCCGACGATCATCACCTCGTCGCCGATCGTCTTGATCACGCGCGCGCCCTCGGGCAGTGTCACCTCCACGTCCTCGATGAAGCGTTCGACGGCATCGACCGCCTCCTCCTCCCCGGCCTCCTCGGTCAGGCGGGTGTAGCCGGCGAGGTCGGCGAAGGCGATGGCGACGCGCAGGCGCCCGAGGTCCAGCGGCGCGCCGTCGAGGTCGGCCTCCATGTGCCCCACGATGTCCTGCTCGACGAAGTGCGTCAGGAAGCGCTGGTGCACCCGATCCATGATCGGCGCGGCCTGCGGCAGCAACGCGCGGGCGAGCTCCTCCATCTCCTCGCCCATCTGCCACCCCGGGATGCCGTCGCGCATGAGCGGCTCGTGCACGTAGAGGTGGAAGAGGCGGACCTCGGCGTCCGCCATCTGCGCGAGCGCCTGCCCGTAGACGCGCACGAGCTGCAGCAGCGCGACGAGCGGGAAGCCGGCGCTCAGCACCGCGGCGAGGTGGCGCAGCAGCTCGAGGTCGTCGTCGGAGATCCGCCGCACCGTGTCGGTGTTGAAGCCCATCGAGAGGAAGAGCCGCTCGATCAGCGCGGGCTCGAGCCCGGTGTCGGCGGCCGCCTCGTCGAGCGTGTGGGTGCGCCCCTGCGCCGGGAGGATCTCCTCGACGAAGCCGAAGGCCAGGCGCCCGCTCTCGATCGCCTGACGGATGTCGTCGAGCGAGTGGCCGCGCTCGCGCAGGCGCGCGACGATGCGCGCCTGGGCCACCGCCCCGGGCGTCCAGCGCCCGTCGCGCGCGTTCGGCACGAGGCCGTCCTGCGCCCAGCGCCCGAGCGTCTGCGCGGTGACGCCGGCGCGGCGCGCCGCCTCGGTGCGGGACATGACGCCGTCGTCGTTCACGAGCACGCCGCCCTCAGAAAATCAGCGGCGGGACCTCGATGACGAGGGTCCCGCCGCACGCGGGCTTAACGTCCCGCGACGTCGGCCGACGGCGCTCGTCCACGAGGGGCGGCACCTTGCGGGTGGCGAGCCACCCACTCTTCGGCCTTTTACCTTGCTCGGTCCGGGAGTCATAAATCCGGGCGACGATGGCTGTCAACGTCAAACGTCGCGCCTCAAACCTTCAGGTGCGGGTACTCGGTCTCGACGATCTCGGTGTAGCGCGCGTAGACCGGCTTGGTGATCGGGATGAGCGCCAGCGCGGCCTTGACGTCGCCGCCGGTCTTGATCCGCCGGCGGGCGATGGCGATGGCGACGTTCTCCTTGCCCTGGAAGTACTTGTTGGCCGTCTCGGAGGACATCGCCATCTTGACCTTGGGCTCCCAGTCGACGTCGTCGCTCCACTCCCAGTACAGGTTGCCGTCCTCGCCCTCGGCGGCGGCGCGGATGTTGACCACCATGTCGACGTCGGAGAACTCGAAGCGCTGTGGCACGTCGGCTGCGCGCAGCTTGGGTCCCATGTCGGGGTCGGTGTCCATGATCGAGAAGACCCGGTCCATGACCTCCCGGAACTCCTTGGGCGAGTTGAACTCCGCTGGCATCACAACGCTCCCTCTCGGTTGACGAGGCTGTCGTACACCTTCTCCTGCACGCGCGCGAGGACTTGTTCGCTCAGCTCGAGGACGAGCGCGCCGTCCTCGGCGGCGTCGGGGCCGTGCTGGGCGACGGGCAGCGGCTCCCCGAACGCGATCCGCCATCGCGCGGGCGCCGGCGGCACGGGCAGCGGCAGCGGTGGGCGCGGCAGGCGCGCGATGCGCGCCATCACCCGATCGGCCAGCCCGGGACCCCCGGCGACGATCGCGCAGGGCACGATGGGCGCGCCGGTGCGCAGCGCCAGCTCGACGAACCCGCCGTGCCCGAGGCGCTCGAGCCGGTAGCGCCTCTCGTAGCCCGGGCCGGCGCCGCGGCCGCCCTCGGGGAAGGTCAGGACGAGGTGCCCTTCAGCGAGCAGGCGCTCGGCGTTGCCGGCCGCCGCGGGCACGCCGCCCAGTCGGCGCAGCGCGGTCGAGGCCCACGGCAGCTCGAACGGGCGGCCGTGGACGAGGAAGCGCGCCGGATCGTCGGGGCGCACCGCGTGGCGGCGCAGCGCGGTGGCGAGCATCGCCGCGTCCCACGGCTGGCCGCCGGCCTGGTTGGCGACGACGAGGGCCGGGCCGGTGGCCGGGACGTGCTCGAGGCCTTCGGCGCGCACGCGCCACCAGATCGCGTACAGCGCGTCGAGCAGCGGCGCCGCCGTGCGGGCGAAGTCGGCGTCGAAGCCCCAGTCGTCCTCGGTCATGACGCCGCCCGCTCCAACGCGTCGAGCGTCGAGTGGCGAGGGCGGAAGCCCAGATCGCGGATCATGCGCGTGGTGTCGACGCCGCGCCCGAAGCGCAGATAGCGCCCGACCTCGTCGGGCAGCGCAGGCCGGCCGGCCGCGCTGCGCGCCGCACGCACCAGCGGGCCCCACACCGGCCCGGCAATCGGCAGCGCCGGGCGGTGCGCGTGGCGCAGGGCGCGCGAGAGCGAGACGACGCCGTCGCCGGCGATGTTGACCGGCCCGCGCACCGGGTGGAGCACCGCCCGGCGCAGGGCCCCGATCGCGTCTTCGGCGTCCAGCAGCTGCACGCGCGGGTCGTAACCGAGCACGGTGGGGACGACCGGCGCGCGGACGAGGCGGGTCACGGGCGTGTCGAGGTCGCGCCCGACGACGGGCTGCAGGCGCAGCACCGTGCACGTCACCGCGGGGTGGCGGCGCGCGAACGCGCCGACGAGCCGCTCGAGCTCGCCGATGTCGCGCTGGAAGCGCGTGCGCAGCGGGAAGCGGTCGGCGTCCTCCTCGGTGAAGAAGGCGGGTGCGCTCGGTTCCGAGCCGTAGATGGCGGCCGAGCCGCGGACGACGATCGCCCCGAGCGTCGGCAGGCCGCCGCACATGGTCAGCAGCTGCAGGGTGCCGATGACGTTGACATCGTGGATCGTCGCCCGGGGGCGTCCGGGCTCCGGGAACTGGACGATGTCGTTGTGGACCACCGTGTCGATCGCCGCGGCGCGCACGACCGGGGGCAGGTCGGGGCTTCGCAGGTCGGCCCGCACGACGTCGATGCGCTCAGCAAGCTCGGGGTCGACCGCCCGCGTGTCGACGCCGACGACGCGCTCGACGCCTGCGTCGTCGGCCAGGCACCGCGCGAGCCGCGAGCCGAACGCGTTCGCCACGCCGGTGATGAGGACCCGCCGGCCGGCCACGCGAGCCCTGCGCTCAGGTGGAGGACGGCGGCGGCGGCGGGTCGGCCGGCGGCGGGTCGGCCGGCGGCGGCCGGCGGCGGGTCGGCCGGCGGCGGGTCGGCCGGCGGCGGGTCGGCCGGCGGCGGGTCGGCCGGCGGCGGGTCGGCCGGCGGCGGGTCGGCCGGCGGCGGGTCGGCCGGCGGCGGCTTGGCCGGCGAGCGCTTGGCCGGCGTGGTGCGCCGGCGAGTCGTGGTGCGCGCCGCCTCGAGCTTCTTCACGCGAGCCTCGAGCGCCTCGACGCGCTCGCGCAGGGCGACCACCTCGTCGGCGCCCGCAGGGCGCAGGTCCTCGAGCGTCTCGCGGAAGCGCCCGGCGGCGGACACGAGCTCGTCGGCGAGCTGCTGGGCGCGCTCCCGGGTGAAGCCGGCCTGGCCGGCGGTCGCCTCGATGGCCTGGGCCGCGGCAGCGCGCACGGCGTCGCCGCGGCTCTGCTGCTGCTTCTTGTCCTCCGCGGGGTCCTTCTTCTTCTTGCCGGCGTCCTTCTTGGCCACGGTGGTACGAGTCTATCCTCGCCGGCGGTGACGCACCTGCACCCGACCGCCGAGCTCGCCGAGCGCGCGCTGCTGCCCGACGACCCCGGCCAGGCGCTGGCGCTCACGCGCGTGCTCTATGACGAGACGCCGCGCATGTTCAATCACCACCGCGGCCTGTGGGGCTACACGGGTGTCGCGCTCGACGGCGCCCCGCTGACCGTCCAGAGCACCGGCATCGGCGGGCCGAGCGCGGCCATCGTCGTCGCCGAGCTGCAGGCGCTGGGCCTGCGCCGCGCGGTCCGCATCGGCCGCGCGTGGGCGCTCGACCCCGCGCTGCGCGCCGGCGAGCTGGTGGCGGCCAGCGCCGTCATCGCAAACGACGGCGCCAGCCGGGCGCTGGGCGCTGGAGTGCGGATCGAGCCGGACCCGGCGCTCGCCGCCGCGCTGCGCGGCGACCGCTCGGGCGTGCTCGCGTCCGCCGACGTCGCCGAGGCGCAGCGCACCGCCGACGCGGTGGCCTTCGACCTCGAGAGCGCGGCGGTGCTCGCTGCGGCGGCGCGCGCGGGCATCCGCGCGGCGTGCCTGGTCGCGATCGAGGGGGCCGTCGATCCCGACCACGTCGCCGCGCGCCTGGGGCGCGCGGCGCTGGCGGCCATCGCGCCTGTGCTCACGCGCCCGTGATCCGGCGGGTCACGGTGCGCGCCCGAGCTAGCTGGAGCCCGGCGCCTCGTCCGCCGGCGCGCGCTTCGCAGGCGCGCGCTTGGGCGTGGACGTGCGCAGGGCGGTGAGCTCCTTTGTGATCGCCTCGAGGGCGTCCTGCAGCCCGGCCAGGCGCTCGTCGAGGCGATCGACGCCGTCCTCGATGCCCTCCAGGCGCTGGGAGACGGACCGCAGGCGCCGCGTGAGGCGCTCGACATCGGCCGCGGACGGGATGTTCAGCGCCCCGAAGGCGACCTCCTGAGCCGCGGTCGCCTTCTCCCGGGCCTCGAACGCGCGCGCGATGGCGCCGTTGACCAAGGGGTTCTCGAGCAGATCCTGCGCCAAGCGCCCGAGGGCGTCCTCGCCCGTCCGGGTGAGGCGCTCGCGCAGGCCGTCGCCGCCGGTTTCCTCGTCCATGATGCCGAACGCTACAGCTTTCGGGGTATATCCCAGGGGTCGGGCATCGCAGGGGCGCCGAATCGACCCTCAAAGAGCTTGTCTAACCCTCGACTAGAGGCTTAGCTAGGCGAAGGTTCGTTGTGATTCGGCGCAAATGCGCGCATGTTTCAGGCCAGTCGTGCGTCTAAGAAGTCAAGCGGCCGGGCACATCGGCCGATCACGAGGGCAGACCCACGGCTACCCACGTTCCCCTTTTGCCTTCAAAAAGACACGAAAACGACCGACGCAGCGCCAGAATGCCCCATGGTAGGGTCACGCCGCCTGGCGTCCCTCGGGCGTCGCGTCTTCGCATGCACAAGCGCAAGCTGCTCATCGGTCTCGCGACGGCAGGCCTCCTTCTGGCAGGGTTCGGCGCCGCGACGATGCCGGCCTCGGCCGAGCAGCGCACCCTTCTCGTCACGCTCGTCGGCGGAGCGCAGGTGACCGTGACGGTCGACGTGCCGCCCGGCACGCCGACCGACCAGATCCCGATCCCCGGGGTCAGCGCGCCTATCCTCAGCGTCCAGGACATCACCCCCGCGCAGCCCGCGCCCGCACCCGCGCCCGCGCCGACGCAGCCGCCCGTCCAGGTGCAGGTCGACCCCAACGGCGGCCAGAGCAGCAGCACCCCGGCGCCCGAGTCGAGCGCTCCCTCCTCCACGCCCTCCTCGAGCAGCGACCCCAGCCCGGGCGCCGCGCAGGACAACTCGGCCAAGCCGACGGCCGAGCCACTCGCCGGCCAGCAGGCCCAGCAGGTGACCACCGGCAAGCTGGGTAAGGCTCAAGCTCCGGTTGATGCTGCCAAGAGGGCCAAGGACGCCGCCGAGCAGAAGGCCAAGGACGCGGTCGACAAGGCGAAGGTCGCCGCCGGCCTGACCCAGCCCGATGGTCAGCCCGCGCTCGGCAACCCGACGCTGTCCGAGGCGCTCCCCGGTCCCGCGCCGATCGGCGTGCCGAACTTCTTCATCGACAAGTTCCGCATCCCGCCCTTCCTGCTCCCCATCTACCAGGCCGCCGGCATCGAATACGGCGTGCGCTGGGAGATCCTCGCCGCGATCAACGAGATCGAGACCGACTACGGGCGCAACCTCAACGTCTCGACGGCGGGCGCCGTCGGTTGGATGCAGTTCATGCCCTCGACCTGGAAGCGCTACGGCGTCGACGCCAACCACGACGGCCGCAAGGATCCGTTCAACCCGGTCGACGCGATCTTCGCCGCCGCCCGCTACCTGAAGGCCGCCCGGGCCGACCAGGACGTGCGCGGCGCGGTCTTCGCCTACAACCACGCCGACTGGTATGTCGACTCGGTCCTCATGCGCGCGCGTCTGATCGGCGGCCTGCCCGCCGACCTCGTCGGCTCGCTCACCGGCCTCACGCAGGGTCACTTCCCCGTGCACGCGAAGGCCCGTTACGCCGACGACATCACTGACACGGCGATCGCCAGGAAGAGGATGAAGAAGGGCCAGAACGCCGCGTTGCCGGTCACCTCGTCGAGCACGCGGCGCGGGATCAACGTCTTCGCCAAGGCCGGTTCGCCGGTGATCGCCGTCCAGGACGGCAAGATCATCAAGATGGGCCGCACCGCCCGGCTGGGCAAGTTCATCCAGCTGCGCGACGTCTACGGCAACACGTACACGTACGCGCACCTGAAGAAGCTCTCGATCGCCTATCCGGTGCCCAAGGAGAAGACGGTCTCCAAGACGCAGGTCAAGAAGGAGCTGCACCTGGCGGCGCCGGCCAAGGACCCCAAGCCGACGGCCCCGGCCAGCGCCGGAACCCAAGTCAAGGACAAGGCGCCCGCCGCCGCGCCGGCCGCCGACGCCGCCCGCAGCGCGACCGCCACGCTCGGCGGCGCGGCCCCCGAGGTCCGCAAGGAGCGTCTGTTCGCCAACCCAGGCCGACCCGGCGCCTACGACGCCGGCGGCCAGGAGCAACTGCTCAACGCCGGGAGCGTCATCCCTGGCTACACGACCTTCAAGTCCTACTTCACCGGCATCTACGGCCTCAAGCGCAACGACGTCGTGCTCAAGAAGCTCCAGCCGGGCAGCAAGGTCATCGCCGGCACCATCCTCGGGCGCATCGGGCGCACCGAGCAGAAGATGGCGCCGCACATGCTCTTCGAGGTCCGCCCCGCCGGCCGCGGCGCCCCGCGCATCGATCCCAAGCCGATCCTCGACGGCTGGAAGCTGCTCGAGTCCACGGCCATCTACCGCGCCGCCGGCAAGAACCCGTTCTGGGGCCCCGACTCCAAGAACCCGTCGATCGGCCAGATCCTGCTCATGAGCAAGGAGGCCCTCCAGCACCGCGTCCTCACCGATCCGTCGATCAAGGTCTACGACTGCGGCCGCCGCGACATCGAGGCCGGCGGGATCGACCGCCGCGTGCTGGCCACGCTCGAGTTCCTTGCGGCCAGCGGCCTGAAGCCGACGGTCAGCGCACTGCACTGCGGCCACAGCTTCCTGACGACCTCGGGCAACGTGTCCGAGCACTCGTCGGGCAACGCCGTCGACATCGCGGCGATCAACGGGATCCCGATCCTCGGCCACCAGGGACCGGGCTCGATCACCGACATCACGATCCGCCGGCTGCTGACGCTGCAGGGCACGATGAAGCCCCACCAGATCATCTCCCTGATGACCTTCGACGGGGCCGACAACACGCTCTCGCTGCCCGACCACAACGACCACATCCACGTGGGCTTCCAGCCGCTCTTCGGCACCAACCCCAAGCTCGGCAACCAGCTGAACTCGGCGCTCAAGCCGAGCCAGTGGGTCAAGCTCATCGACCGGCTGGGCAAGATCGACAACCCGACGGTGCCGATCAAGCCGTCCAAGTACGCGCTCAAGGTGCCGAAGCGGGCCAGCAAGGCCCACGTCGGCGAGTAGCCTGTTCGGCTTCGTCCAACTCGAGTTCCCGTGGGCCCTGGGCCCGACCGACGGCCGCTACGTCGTGCGCGGGCACGCCGCCGAGCTCGAGCACGTGATGGTGGTCTCCACGCTGGGCGCGCCCGAGCGCCGGTGGCTGCGCGGCCGCCGGCGGCGCCCCGCGTCGGCGGAGCCCGCTCCGGTCGTCACCGGGCGCGTGACGCTCGTCACCGCCCAGCCCTTCTACGACGAAGAGGCAGCCGAGAGCTGGCTGCGCGCCGCCGGCGAGGACGAGGCGCAGGCGGCGGTGGCCACGCTCAACCGCGTGCTGCACATGCACCGCGCCGCCACCGCCGACCCGCACGTGCGCGAGCTGCGCCGCGAGCAGGCCGTGGTCGTGCGGATCGGCTACGGCGAGGGCGACCAGGTGGCCGACGGCCGCTGGGTCAAGGCGTTCGAGCTCCCCACGCCGACCCCACGGACGCGTCGCGACGCGGCGCTGCGCCCGCAGGAGCGCCTCGGGGCGCTGCTCGGTGGCCGCGATGCCGTGCTGGCCTGCGAGGAGCTCGCCCTGCGCGCCCGCCAGGACGTCGACGCGGGGCGCCGGCGCGAGGCCGCGCTGCAGCTCGACGCCGCGCTCACCGTCGCCCTCCCCGAGCTCGAGCCGTGGTCCTCGCGCGGCGACATCGGAGCGCGGGTGGCCGAGCTGCGCGAGCTGCACGACGGCGTGCAGGCCGCGGCGCGCGCGGCGCTGCAGGGTGGCGTCGAGGACGCCGACGCGGCCGCCGTCCGCCACACCCTCGAGCGCCTCGAGGCCGCGCTGCGGGCGCGCACGGCCCTCGGTTTCGACTGACCGTCCAGCCACCGGCGGCAGATCTCGCCGTTCGGGCGGGTGCAGCCCGCCGATCACCGGCGTAGTGTCCCGCGCGCCGGGGGCATCGAGGGATGAGGAGGGATCGGATGGACCAGGCAATCTCGCGTGAGTACGTCGAGGAGACGACCGAGCTCGCGCTGGCCGAGAAGAGCAAGCTCGTCAAGTCGCTGTCGCGGCTGGACATGATCGGCTTCACCGTCTGCGCGCTGGTGGGCCTCGACACGCTGGGGACCGTGGCGTCCAATGGCGCCCAGGGCTTCACCTGGCTCATCGTCCTCGCGGTCGTGTTCGTGCTCCCCTACGCGCTCGCGATGGCGGAGGTGGGAAGCGCGTTCACGCAGGAGGGCGGCCCCTACGAGTGGGCGAAGATGGCCTTCGGGCGCTTCCAGGGCGCCATCGCCGCCGTCCTGTACTGGGTCACCAACCCGCTGTGGGTCGGCGGCTCGCTGGCCTTCATCGCGACCGAGGCGTGGAACGACAACATCTTCAAGATCCACGCCGGCGGAGCCGGCGACTACCTGTTCAAGTTCCTCTTCATCTGGATCTCGATCGGCGTCGCCATCGTCTCCCTCAAGCGCGGCAAGTGGATCCCGAACCTCGGCGCGCTCATGCGCGTCGTCCTGCTCGGCCTGTTCACGCTGACCACGATCATCTACGCCATCAAGCACGGCGCCGCCGGCTTCGCGGTCAAGGACCTCAAGCCGACGGGTATCGTCTTCTTCGCACTCGTCCCGCTGCTGCTGTTCAACTACGTCGGCTTCGAGCTGCAGAACGGCGCCGCCGAGGAGATGGACAATCCGCAGCGCGACGTGCCGGTCGCGATCGTGCGCAGCGGCATCACCGGCGTCCTGCTCTACGCGATCCCGATCTTCGCGATCCTCATCGTGCTTCCGGCCGAGAAGGTCACCGGCATCGGCGGCTTCCTCGACGCGGTCAAGGAGACCTTCAGCGTCTACGGCGGCGCGTCGAGCTTCCTGCTCGGCCTCATGACGATCTGCTTCGTCGGCACCCTGCTGACCTCGGGCGCCGTGTGGATGATCGGCTCCGACCGGATCCTCGCCGTGGCCGCCTACGACGGCGCCTTCCCCGGCTTCTTCGGTGTCTTCAACCGCAGGTTCGGCACGCCGGTGCGCGTCAACACGATGTCGGGCATCTTCGCCACGATCTTCATGGTCGTCGCCGTGGCCGCCTTCAACGGCGGGACCAACTCGAAGTTCGTGGTGGTCCTCGACATCGCGATCTCGACGACGCTGATCTCCTACCTG
The DNA here is from genome assembly GCA_963807305.1 of uncultured Actinomycetes bacterium. Taxonomy (GTDB): domain Bacteria; phylum Actinomycetota; class Thermoleophilia; order Solirubrobacterales; family Solirubrobacteraceae; genus JAOPZW01. Next base: position 274,951 of record CAWEBN010000005.1, on the reverse strand, counting down.
TGGGTCTTCCCGGCGGTCATCAAGCTGCGCTACACGCACGGCCACGTCCACCGTCCCTATCGCATCCCGGGTGACAAGGCCGGCATGTGGATCGCGGCCGGGCTGACGACGTTCTGGACAGCGCTCGGCAGCTTCGTCGCCGTCTTCCCCGGGGTGCTCGAGAGCCTCTTCGGGATCTCCTACGACTTCCATGACACGTGGGGCGTCAGCCGCACGACCTTCGAGGTGCTGACGCTCGGCACGCTGGCCGTCGTCTTCGGCATCGCGATCATCGGCTACGCCCTGGGCCGTCCGGTGCGCGAGCGCGTGGCGGTGATCCCGCTGGAGCCCTCCGACACGCCCGCCCCGGCGGTGGTCACCTAGAGCGCGGCGACGAGCGCCTGGAGCTCCGCGACCACGTCGCCGTCCAGCTTGACGGCGGCGCGGTCGTCCCACGGCGTCGGGCCCTGGGTGACGACGGCCACCGCGCCGCCGTGCGCGCGCGTGATGCCCGGCAGCTGCGCGATCGGGTGGACCTCGAGCGAGGAGCCCACGCACAGCAGCAGGTCGGCGCCCGCCGCGAGCGCGTAGGCGCGCTGCAGCGCGGCCTCGGGCAGCCACTCGCCGAAGAGCACGACATCGGGCTTCAGCGGCTCGCCGCAGTCGCACTGGGGCACGCTGAGCGGGTCGTGGGCCAGGCGCTCGCGGACCTCCGCGAGCGGGTAGCCGGCGCCGCAGGCCAGGCACGAGGAGGACTCGATCGTCCCGTGGACCTCGACGAGCTCGCGGGTCCCCGCGCGGCGGTGGAGCATGTCGATGTTCTGGGTGACGACAGCGTCGAGGCGCCCGCGGCGCTCGAGCTCGGCCAGCGCGCGGTGCGCGCCATTGGGCTCCTTGCCCTCGAGCGTCTGGAAGCGGTTGCCGTAGAAGTGCCAGAAGCGCTCGGGATCCTCGCGCCACGCGTCGATGTGGGCCACCGCCATCGGGTCGACGTTCTCCCACAGCCCGGTGCCGGGCGAGCGGAAGTCGGGGATCCCCGACGGCACCGAGATGCCGGCGCCGGTGAGCGCGACGACCGAGCCGGCCTCGCGCACGAGGCCGGCGAGGAGCTCGACGCGGCTGTCTAACGCCCGCGCCACGTCGGCTGGCGCTTGCCGAGGAAGGCGCCGATGCCCTCGCGGGCGTCCTCGCTGCCGAACACGCGGGCGAAGCCGGCCTTCTCGGCCTCGATGCCCTCGTCGACGTCCGCCCGGGCCGAGACCTCCTTGATCGCGCCGACGGCCAACGGCGCCTGCCCGGCGAGCTTGCGCGCCCACGCCAGCGCGGTATCGAGGAGCTCATGGTCGACGACCACGCGGTTGACGAGGCCGAAGACGTAGGCCTCCTCGGCGCCGATGGCATCGCCCGCGAGGTTCATCTCCAGGGCCTTGTTCTCGCCCACGAGCCGCGGCAGGCGCTGCGTCCCGCCGAAGCCCGGGATGATCCCGAGCTTGACCTCGGGCTGGCCGAAGAGCGCCGACTGCGCGGCGATGCGCACGTCGCAGGCCATGGCCAGCTCGCAGCCACCGCCGAAGGCCAGGCCGTTGACCGCGGCGACGGTGACGATGCTCGAGCGCTCGAAGCCGCGCAACAGCGCGTGCGCGGTCTCCAGGAGCTCGCGCCCGCCCGCCTCGTCCATCGCGGTGAAGGCCTTGATGTCGGCGCCCGCCGAGAACAGCAGCGGGTTCCCGGAGGCGATGACGAGTGCGCGGACGCCCGAGGCCTCGGCCTTCTCCCACACCGCGCCGAGGTCGGCGATCACCTGCGGGGCGATCGAGTTCATGAGGCCGTTGGCCAGCCACGCGATCGCGATGTCGCCGCGGGTCTCGAGCTTGACCGTCTCCCCCGGCTGCGTCTCGTCGGGCTGCGCGTAGGGATAGAAGCCCTGGCCGCTCTTCTGGCCCAGGCGGCCCTGGGCGACGAGCCGGCGCAGCACGAGCGGCGGTGCGAAGCGCCCGCCGTGGCGCTCGGTGGCGCTCTCCAGGCGCTCGAGGACGACGTCGAGGCCCTCCATGTCGGCCTTCATGAACGGCGGCAGGAGCCCGCGGCGCGGGTCGAGGCCGGCGCCCGCCATCATCCCGACGTCGATGTCGCGATGGGTGGCCACGCCCTCGTCGAGGACCAGGCACGCCTCCACGAAGGTCTTGAGGGTCAGCAGCTCGACGAGCTCGTCGACGTCCGGCGCGGCGTCGCCCTCGACGTTGGGCTCGCCGGCGGGAGAGTAGAGGCCGTCGCCCCCGGTCTTGGCGCCGAGCTTGCCCTGGGCCACCAGGCGCTGCATCGCCGTGGGCACGTAGAAGCGATCGCCGTAGGACTCGTGCAGGTGCTCGGCGACGAGCAGGACCGTGTCGAGGCCGAGCAGGTCGACCAGGAAGTAGGGGCCTACCGGCACGACCTTGGCCGCGCCGACGCCCTCGTCGATGGCCTTGATCGAGAGGCCCTTCTCCTCCTGCTCGCGCCAGATCTCCGAGATGCCGGCGTTGAGGATCCGGTTGACCACGAAGCCGGGCACCTCGGCGCAGGTGATTGGCTGCTTGCGGATCGCCTGGGCGAAGTTGACCGCGCCGCCCACGGTCTCGGCCGACGTGTCGTCGCCTTCGACGATCTCGATCAGCGGCATGACCGAGGCCGGGTAGAAGTAGTGAAAGCCGACGACCTTGTCGGGCCGGTTGGTCGCCGCGCCGATCTCGGTGATCGAGAGCGACGAGGTGTTCGAGGCGAGGATCGCGTGCCCCGGGGTGACCGCGTCGAGCTCGCCGAAAACGGCATGCTTGATCGCGATGCGCTCGGGCACGGCCTCGATGACGAAGTCGACGTCGCCGAAGTCCTCGTAGGTGGTGGCGCCGTGGATGCGCCCGACGACCTCCTCCACCTGCGCCGCGGCCTGCTCCTCGGTGAGCTTGCCCTTCTTCACCAGCCCGGCGACCTGCCCCTGGGTGACGTTGCGCGCCTCGTCGAGGCCGGCCTGGACGAGCTCGTCCTTGACGTCCTTGAGCACGACGGGAATGCCGGAGGCGGCGATGGTCTGGGCGATCTGGCCGCCCATGGTGCCGGCGCCGACGACGGCGGCCTTGAACACGAACATGGCGCCGCAGGCTATAGAGAACCTTGGCGTTCAGCTGCCACCTCGGTGCGGAAGCGGCGCAGGGTGCGTTCGAGCGACTCGCGCTGCGGGCGGCGGATGAAGAGCAGGTCCACGACGGCCATCCCGGGCCGCTGCTCCTTGAGCGCGTAGCGCAGCTCCAGGGTGACCGTGACGCCATCCGCGGCCGGCGCGAAGCTCACGCTCTGGGTGCCGCGGAGCTTCTCGTCCTCGACCTCCAGAGTCTGGCCCGCGCGCGCGGCATAGCGCGTCACGCGCTCCTGCACGCGCCCACGCCCACCGGGCTGGGAGTCCCACAGCACGCGCGCGCCGGCCCGCGGCCAGTCGCCCTCCAGGCGCGCGACGTGATGCAGGCCGTCGACGAAGGTCGGCCAGCGGGTCGTGTCGTACCACAGCTCCTCGGCCTCGCTGGCGAGGCCGGGCACGACGATGCTGGCGCGCACCCGGCCCATCAGAGACGCAGCTCGCGGCGGATGAGGTCGAGGCTCGCGGCGACGGCGTCGAGCCGTGGCGCCAGCTCGCCGGCCAGCCGGCGGCGCTCGGCCTCGCCGGCGTCGGTGAGGCGATAGAAGCGCCGCGAGCGGCGCTCCGGGTGCTCCCACTCGCCGGCCACGAGACCCTGCGCCTCGAGCTCGCGCAGCAGCGGGTACATCGTGTTCGGGTTGACGGCGATGAGGCCGCCGCTGACCTCCCCCACACGCTCCATGAGCCGGCCGCCGTACGACGGCTCCTCGCGCAGGAAGTGCAGCACGAGCAGGGGAAGCAGGCCGGCGCGGCGCAGCTCGCCGACGAGCGGATCCTGCGAGCCCGAGCCGCGCGCGCCGGCGGCGGCCTTGGCCGCCTCGAGCGGCGCGGCCTCGGCGACGGCGCGATCCGTGCGGCGCGGGGACATCGGGCCAAGCATCGCGCATCCCTTGCGACCGGCGCGCACCGGCGCGCACCGGCGGTAGCTTCGCTGCCGCGCGCGAGGGCGCACCCGGTCCGCGGGCAGGGCCCCAGGCCCACCTCGACGCCGTGACGGCCACGCGCCAGTTCGTTCGATCGAGCCGCGCTGCGGACCGCCGGCCCACCGGAGGTGATCGTGATCTAAGAACATCAGCGGCCTGATCGTGGTCAGCCGACGACTTCCAGCGTGAGCGCAGCGGCCGGGCCGGTCTGAGCTGTTCAGCGGCCCGGCCTTGGCGCGCGGAGCGCGCGCCGCCACGCACTCTCGTCCGCCAGGGCGGCGTTGGCGGCGGCGTCACCGCACACACCGTGCACCGCCCCGCCCGGGAACGTCGCGCTCGAGCCTAGGTACAGGCCGCGTAGCGGCGTCCGGTACGGCGACAGCGACGGGGTCGGACGGAAGATCACCTGGTCGAGCCGGTAGCTGCCGCCGCCCACGTCACCGCCGACCAGGTTGCGGTTGCGTTCCTGCAGCCCGGCCGGTCCGAGCACGTGCCGGGCCAGGATCCGGTCGCGGAACCCGGGCGCGTAGCGTTCCACCTGCGCCTCCATGCGCTGAACGTGGCGAGCGAGCTCGCCCGCCCAGTCGACACCCGCACGGGGACCGTGCGTGTAGGCCCATGCGGTGTGCCGGCCGTCCGGCGCGCGCGTCGGGTCGGCGACCGTCTGCTGGCCGAGCAGCAGGAACGGCCGTTCGGGCAAGCCGCGCGCCGACGCCGCGATCGTCGCCACCAACTCAGCCTCGCCGCCGCCGACGTGCACCGTCCCAGCGCTGCGCACTTCCTCGGCCAGCCACGGAATCGGACCATCGAGCGCCCAATCGACCTTGACGGTCGCCGGCCCGTACGTGTACCGGCGCAGCAGCCGCCGGTACAGGCTTCCCAGATGCTCGCCGGCGAGCGCCAGCAGCGCGTGCGGCATCACGTCGGCGATCACCGTTTCCGCGGGGACCCGCTCACCGCCGACCAGGCGCACGCCCGTGATGCGGCCGTGCGCGGCCTCCACGCCGGTGACCAGCGCGCCGGTGCGCAGCACACCGCCGAGCTCGGCCAGGTAGCCGACGAGCGCGTCGGTCAGGCCCTGCGCGCCGCCGCGCGGGCTGGGCCAGCCGACCGCGTGCCCGAGCAGGTTCAGGTAGGCGACAGCGATCGCAGAGCCGGGCCCGGTCGGCGGCACGTCCCCGTGACCGGCCGCCCCATAGAGCCACGCGCGCGCGTCCGGGCTCTCGAACAGCCGCTCGCCGAGCCCCCGCGCCGAGCCCGGCACCAGCGCAGCGAACCGGGCCAGCGCCACCGGGCCGGCGCTCTGAAGCAGCTTCAGCGGCCCGGTCAGCGGCGGGAACCCGGACAGCATCGTGTCACGGACCGCGTCGAACGCGTCCAGCAGCGGCGTGACGAACGCCCTCCACGCGTCCCCGTCGCCCGGTCGCATGGCGTCCAGTCCGTCGGCGGTCCGATCCAGGTCCCGGTAGAGCGCGAGCGCGCGGCGGTCGCCCAGCGGATGCGCCGAGCACGCCTCCGGGTGCACCCACTCAAGCCCGAACCGCGCCAGCGGCATGCGCTGGAACACTGGCGAGGCGGCAGTCGCCGGGTACACCGAGGAGAACGTGTCGTGACGGAACCCGGGCAGCGTCAACGCCTCCGTGCGCACCGCCCCGCCCGGCACCTCGGCGGCTTCGAGCACCGTGACCGCCCTCCCGGCGCGGGCAAGCGCGATCGCGGCCGCCAGCCCGTTCGGGCCTGAGCCGATCACCACGGCGTGCTCGATCACGTTCAGGCCAGCCGCAGCGCGAGCTGGTGCAGCAGCGACAGCCGCTCGACCCGCTCGGGGCTGTCCTCGCCGGACAGGACCTGGCCCCAGAACGCGTGCTGCGCGTCCCGGCCGGCCATCGCGTACGCCTTCTCGACGTGCCAGGGCATCGGGTCCCATGTGCCCGCGGCCCGCACCCATGCCTGGTCGTCCTGCACGTAGAGCAGCAGCCGGTTGTGGCCGTTGCCCAGGAAGTGCCCCTGGTGGGTGGTCAAGTCGAACCCGACCAGCGGGGTGGCGCCTTCCGGGACCGCGCGCGGCTCGTCGTCGCCGTAGCGGGCCAGGCCGTCCTCCAGCTTGTCGAACCAGTCGGCCAGCGCGGCCGGGTCGTCGGGGGTGACGAGCTTGGTGATGGTCACGTAGCCGCGGGTGAAGATCGGCCGGCCGGACTCGGTGCCGGCCGCGACCTCGATCTCGAACGTCTGGTCAGCCAGGCCGAGCGCGCGCAACGGCGTGAAGCGGCCGAGCTCGGAGGCGTAGTCCGGCCAGGTCTCGGGCTTGGTCAGTGCGCCGATGACCGCTTCGGGGGACGGCATGCGAACGGGCGGGTAGGTGTGCCAGATCTGCTGCTCGGGCGGGGTGCTCTCCGGGGTGAGCTCGCCCAGCTTGGCGAGCTTGAGCCGGCGCTCCGGCTCGTAGGAGGCCTTCTCCCCGGCGGTCGGGAATGCGATCCCCCAGCCGCGGCGCTCGTCGTCGTGATAGGCGTCCGGGAACCAGTCGCCGATGAGGCCCATGGCTCCCTGCAGGAGCTGGTCGCGGGTCACGAGCCCTCGGTCCGTGTCCTGCGTGTCGAAGCGATAGGCGCCATAGGCGCGGTGGAAGGCGGGCAGGTCGGTGATGCGCAGACGACCGCGCCCCTTGCGATACCAGTACGTCGTCAGGACCGAGAACGCCAACCGCAGGTCGTCGACCTGGCGCTCGGCGATCGGCCGCCGGTAGTAGGCGGCGTTGAGAAAATCGGTGACCCACGCGGCGGCGTCACGGCCGGCGATCGACGAGCCGGTCATGCGCGCGAACCGCAGCGCGCCGCCGGCGGGGGCCGCGGCCTCGTCGTCGTCGAGCTGCTCGGGCAGGTCGAGCTCCTCGGCGAGGTTACGAGGTTCCTCGTGGGTGGAATCCATGAGCGGCTCCTCTGTCGGCCGACGTCGAGATCGGACGCCGGTGCGTCTGGGTCAGCGAAGCATCCCGCATGCGCAGCTCCGGCGCGGTTCGAGCGGCTCCCGCGTGTCGCGGCCGCGCCGGCTCGGGGCGAGGCCGCCGGCTAGCCGGATCGCGTGCCAGCCGTCAATGACTGCGGTGCGTTCTTGGGTGGAGGCGGTCTTCAGTTCACGACAGAGCTCGGACTGCAGGCCTGCACCCCTTGCCGGTTGCCGTCACATCAACCACGGAAGGGCGCGAGCCGAATGCTCAGGTCGCTCATGGCGAAGCGGTGCAGGTACCAGGCGCGGCCACGAGGGACTTGCTTGGCCTCGGCTCGGAGAAGCCCGGCGAACTCCCGCTTGAAGCCCAACCGCGGGTACTCCTGGATGACGCTCTGGCGGACTGCATCGGGTATCTCGTTGCTGCGCAGGCCGAACACATCGACGGCTGCGCCGGCAGACAGGAGGTACGCCTCGGCACCGGATTCGAGGCCAACGCCGGGCGTGTAGTGCATGGCGATCGCGTTTGCAACGAGCTCACGGACATCGCCGGGCACGTCGTGGCTGTCGGTGAACTCGCGTCCCAACGCGGCGCTGCGAACCGTGAAGTCGACGTCGGGCACCGGGCTCGGGATCCCGGTGTCGTGGAACATTGCAGCCAGATACAGGAGCTCATGGTCGAACGTGATCCCGTGAAGTGCGGCGATGGCCGCGCCCCACGTGTAGGCACGACTGGAATGGTTGCGGAGTACCGGTGTCAAGAGGTCCTGCGCAGCGACCTCGGCATCTCTTGCGAGAGCGGAGTCGGGAGGCACCAAGCTCGCCGGATCGATGGAACTCCGGCGTCCCGAGTGCATTCGGAGCGCCATCGCGAGACGGCCGACAAGAATGCTGAGCTCCCCCCGCAGCAGGGGCCGGGCGAGTGTCAGGCATTCCCGGGCGGTCAGCACTCCCCCGGTCCGTTCGGTCCATCCAATGGATCCGATCGGCTCGGTGGGTCGTGGCTGGCTCATGGGGGCCTCTCAGTTCGGGGGTATCGCGGTCAGGTGGCGGGACAAGCACGCCGAAGAGTCACCAACCCGACCCCGCGGCCCGAGAGCCCCGGTCAGCATCTCAGTGTCGCCGACCCGCGACCCGCGCCCCGCGACGCGGGACTCGTGCAGACGACCCCATCTGCCGTGGAGCGGACGGGTCCTCGCGGTCGACCCGGACGTCTGGTCGAGGCGGAATGTCAGCAAGCTGGCGTTCGCGGTCTCGACGCCTTGCTCGGCGCCGAATCCACGGATTAGGGTCATCCCATGGGGCGCCCTCACCGCCTACGCAGCTTCGGTCACACCCCGTCACCTCTCATGGGCCGCCGCGGGCGGATGCGGAGCGCGCCGGCCCCGACCCTTCGCTAAGGAGGCCAGATGCCCACCTCGACCGAGAAGTTCCCGCGAGATACGGCCGGCCTGCCGGCGGTATCGGCCACGGGCGTCGTTGAGCTCGCCGACGGCGACCGCGTCACGCTGCACATCGGGCCGGTGGCCAAGCGCATCGGCGACGCGACGGTGCGGATGCTCGCCTACAACGGCTCCATCCCCGGCCCGACGCTGCGGGTGCCGCAGGGTGCCGAGGTCCTGGTGGACATCGAGAACGAGGGCGACATGGAGAACACCGTGCACTGGCACGGGCTGCGCCTGGAGAATCGCTTTGACGGCACGCATGAGACTCAGGACCCCATCCCGGTCGGCGGCCGCTATACGGCCCGCGTCACCTTCCCGGACCCCGGCGTCTACTGGTACCACCCGCACATCCGCGAGGACTACAACCAGGAGTTGGGGCTCTACGGCAACGTCATCGTGACCCCGGCGGACCCCGACTACTGGGCGCGCGTGAACCGTGAGGTCGCGCTCACGCTCGACGACGTCCTCATCGAGGACGGCCGGATTGCGCCGTTCAGCCCGGACGAGACCACGTATGCGGCGATGGGGCGCTTCGGCAACGTGCTGCTGGTGGCAGGCGAGCCCGAGCTGGCGCTCACCGCGCAGGCCGGCGAGGTCGTGCGCCTGTATCTGACCAACACCGCCAACACGCGCGTCTTCCGCGTCGCGCTGCCCGGCGCGCGGATGAAGCTCGTCGGCGGCGACAGCGGCCGCGTCGAGCGCGAGCAGTTCGTCGACGACGTCGTGCTGGCTCCGTCGGAGCGTGTCGTCGTCGACGTGCTGTTCGAGACCCCGGGCGAGCTGGTCCTGGAGCACCGCACGCCCGAACGGACCTACAAGCTCGCCGGCATCACGGTCACCGAAGACCGGGCGACGCCGTCCGTCGCCGATGCGTTCTTGGACCTGCGCGTCGACTCCGAGCTGGCCGCCGAGCGTGAGCGGCTCGCGGCGCTGGTCGACGCACCGCCGGACAAGACCCTGGCCTTCGTGGCGGAGATGGACATGGGCGAGCCCGACGTCGCCGCCGGCGAGGCGCTCATCTACACGTGTCCGATGCACCCGAAGGTCGTCAGCGAGGCGCCCGACCGCTGCCCGCAGTGCGGGATGAAGCTCATCGCCGAGGCGGCGCCGACCGGCTACGCGTGCCCGATGCACCCGGAGGTGACCAGCGAGACGCCCGACCGCTGCCCGCAGTGCGGCATGAAGCTCCTGCCGGCCCGGCTTGTCCGGTCCGCCGGGGGTCACGAGCACGGCGAGCACGAGCATGGCGGCCACCATGAGCATGGCGAGGACGAGCAGCACGCCGAGGACGCGGGCGCCGCCGCCCATGAGCACCACGGCCACGACCACGAGGCGGCGGGCGGCATCGAGTGGGAAGACGACATGGTCGACGTCAACAAGCTCACGACGCCGGCCAACACGCGCTGGAAGCTCGTCGACCGCTCCGACGACGCGGAGAACCACGACATCCGGTGGCGGTTCCGCGTCGGCGACCGCGTGAAGATCCGGCTGGTGAACGAGATGGACTCCGACCATCCCATGCACCACCCGTTCCACATCCACGGAGCCGGTCGGTTCCTTGTCCTGGCGCGCGACGGCGTCGCCGATCCCAATCTGGTGTGGAGCGACACGGTCCTCGTGCGCACCGGCGAGACCGTCGACATCGTGCTGGACGTGACCAACGCCGGGCAGTGGATGGCCCACTGCCACATCGCCGAGCACCACGAGAGCGGGATGATGTTCAGCTTCGAGGTGACCCCGTGACCACCGCGGTGCAGCACCGCGACGTGGTCGTCGTCGGAGGCGGGCAGGCCGGCCTGGCCATCGGCTACTTCCTGGCCCTGCAGGGCCGCCGGCTCGCCATCCTGGAGGCCGCGAGCAAGCCCGCCGCGGCGTGGCGGGGCCGGTGGGACTCCATCCGGCTGTTCACGCCCGTGCGCTACGACTGCCTGCCCGGCCTCGCGTTTCCCGGTGACCCCGACAGCTATCCGGGCCGCGACGACGTCGTGGCCTACCTCACCGAGTACGCGCAGCGCTTCGAGCTGCCGGTGGAGTTCAACAGCCGCGTGCAAGCCGTGCGGGCGCGCAAGGACGGCGGCTTCCTCGTCGAACTCGGCGAGCGCACGTACGAGGCCGATCAGGTCGTGGTCGCCACGGGGCCGTTCCAGCTTCCCTCCACCCCGGCGATGGCCGCCGACCTGGCCGACGACGTGGTGCAGATCCACAGCAGCGACTACCGCTCACCCGCCGACCTGCCGGCGGGCACCGTGCTGGTCGTGGGCGGCGGCAACACCGGTTACCAGATCGCCGCCGAACTGGCGCAGTCGCGCGAGGTCCACCTCGCCGTCGGGGCGCGCCAGACACCGCTTCCCCAGCGCATCCTCGGGCGCGACCTGTTTCGCTACCTCGAAGCCACGGGCCTGATGCGCAAGACCGTGACCTCCCGCATCGGCCAGCGGATCAAGGACCGCGAGACGCTCATCGGCTCAAGCCCCAGGGCGGCGCGCAAGCAGGGCATCCGCATGCGCCCACGCGCCACCGCAGCGAACGGCACGACGGTGACGTTCGCCGACGGCTCCCGACTCGCGGTGGACGCCGTCGTGTGGGCAACCGGCTACCGGCTCGACCACTCCTTCGTCAAGCTGCCCATCTCCGACGAGCAGGGGCGGCTCAGGCACCGGCGCGGGGTCACCGAGATCCCTGGCTTGTACTTCCTCGGGCTGCCCTGGCAGCACACGCGAGGGTCGGCGCTGCTGGGCTGGGTCAAGGACGACGCACAGTTCATCGCGCAGCGAATTGCCGACGCCGCTCGTTCGAGGGCCGATGCCGGGGTGCCGGCGCCGGCGCTCTCCGGCCCTTCGGGACGATGAGCGCTACCTCAGCCGGCACGCCGCGCCGGCGAGAGCGGTGCCCGTTCGGGATCGGTTCCGGTGTCCATCGTGTCGGACTCAGGACGGCGTCGCTGTGCCCAACCGTTCGACAGCGGTGCAACGAACGCCCGCCCAGTCGGTGAGCCGGCAGGCAGCTGCCGCGTCGCAGCCGGCAAACCGGACCCCCATGCTGTGGGGGATCGTCGTCGGCGTGTTGCAGGCGGCGACCCCACTGGTGTTCTGGTGGCTGGACAGCGCGACGGTCTATGCGCTCGGGCTCGCCGTGATCGCCGCTATCTATGTCGGCTTCGCCGTGGCCGACGGGCGGCCGACGGTCATTGCCGTGGAGAGCAGCGTGGCTTTCGCCTTCGTCGTGGTAGCCGCCGCGGCCATAACGGGATCGCCGTGGCTGCTCGTTGTCGGCATGGTCGGCCACGGGCTCAAGGACCTCTGGCAGCACCGAACCCACTTCGTGGCCAACACGCGATGGTGGCCGCCGTTCTGCATGGTCGTCGACTGGGTCGTCGCCGCGATCATCGTCGGCGAGATCACCGCAGGCATGCACTTCGGCTAGGCGCGTCCGCCTTTCTGACGAGGCATCACCTGCGGGCGGTGTGCTGCTGAACGATCGACAGGTGGACACCAAAACGCTCTTGCCATCCCAAGCGAGCAGGCGTTCCACGAACCTCCCCGGGGGGCTGCTGCAAGGACGAGCACCCGCGGTCAGCTGAGCAATCCGCCGACGCCGCGGGCGATCAGCGCGATGCCGACCAGAACCGCGAGGACCAGCGCGATCCTGCCGCCGTCGCGGCTGAGCCATGCGCTGAAGCGATTCACGGCGGCGGAGGTCTTCTCGGGTGAGAACGTGTAGCCGAGAAGCGGTACCTCGAGCAGGGTCAGCATGATCACGTTGAAAGCGATGACGCTCAGGACCGTCGCCGCTGTCGACAGGTCTTGCTTGGCGAGCTGATCCAGCCCCGCGAGGTAGGACGCGCCCGGCAGGGTCAGCAGCGCACCGACGACGAACGACGTGCGCGCCGATCCCCCGCTGAGCGCCTGCTGCCACTTGGGTGGCGCCTTGTCGGCCTTCTCTGCCTGCTTGCGCGCGCGGCGCGCCCGCCGCCTCCGGTCACGGCCCGTTCCGACCACGAACGCGACGATCAAGACGAGCACCCCCAGCGCTATGTCCAACACCGGGTTGATCGTGTGCTTGGCGGTGCTCGTCCCGCCGGACGAGCCGCCCAGCGTGAGCACGATCACCAGTCCGAGCGTGACGCTAGTCATCATCGCGCCGAGCAGGTACCCCCACAGCAGCCTTCTTGGGTTGTCCAACACGAGCATCACCGTCACAGCCGCCAGCAGCGTCGGATTGAACGCGGCCGTGATGGCGAAGACGAAGACCTGACTCACGGGAGCGAACCTACGGGGTCACCGGCACGAGCCCACTGCGCATCCGCCCGCGTAGCACGAACATGAGCCACAGCAACCTCGACATCGTGCACCTCCAGCGTCGCGTCAGGGTGACCGGAGCCTGCCTCGACGAGCATCGCGCTGCGTCATCCACACGGGATGATCTGTGGCACCACAAGAACGCAAACCCGCGGCTGGCGAACTCGTACTTGGGCCTCGACACTCGCGTCGGCCTGCGGCGTAAGGCGCCGCCGCGCTGCTGCTTCCGTACTCCGGCGGAGAGCACCAGCGGACGCGCCCGCCGCAGGAGCTGCCGTCGCAAAGGAGTAGACGCTCGCGGACCGCGACGCGACGCGTGCGCCCGGCCCGGGCGAAGACGCTGCTCGGCGGGTGGCGGCGGACACGTCCTCAGACGGAGCCTGCGGAGTCTGAGGAGCGTGATCCGCCGACAGGACCCGCCCACCGCTCGCTGCAGGCTGCGGGCGCCACGGAGACGGCGCGAGCAGCCAGTAGGTTGCGCGCCATGCGCATCCTCGTCACCGGCGCCCGCGGCAAGGTCGGCCGCGCCACCGTCACCGCCCTGCTTCGCGCCGGCCACGACGTGACCGCGGCGGACCTCGGGGCGCCCGTGTTCGAGCGGCCCGACCCCGGCGAGGCCGCGTACGTGCAGGCCGACCTCACCGACGCCGGCGCGGCCTTCGCGGTCGTGCGCGGCCACGACGCCGTGATCCACGCCGCGGCGCTACCAGAGCCGACCCACAACCCGCCGCACGTCGTCTTCCACAACAACCTGATGTCGACCTTCAACGCGATCGAGGCGGCCGTGCGCTGGGAGGTGCCGCGCTTCGTCAATGTCTCATCGGAGACGGCGCCCGGCTGGTTCTTCGCCGAGCGGCCGTTCCTGCCCGACTACCTGCCCGTCGACGAGGAGCACCCGCTGCGCCCGCAGGATCCGTACGCGACGTCGAAGGTCTTCGGCGAGCAGCTCATGGACGCCGCCGTCCGCCGCTCCGACATCCGCTGCATCTCCGTGCGCCCGTCGTGGGTGCAGTGGGAGGGCAACATCGAACACAACCTCGGGCCGGTCGTCCGCGGCGCAGGCGACGAGCCGAGCACTGGCTTCTGGAGCTACGTCGACGTCTACGACCTCGCCGAGATGCTGCGCCTCGCGGCCGAGTCCGACCTCCCGGGGCACGAGGTCTTCTACGCCGCCCAGCCCGACAACTCGGCCGGCCGGCCGCTGGCCGACCTCGTGCGCCGCCACCACGGCGACGCGATCGCGCTGCGCGACGTCGACCGTCCCGACGCGGCGGGCATCTCCACGGCCAAGGCCCAGCGGATGCTGGATTGGAAGCCGATGCGCTCGTGGCGCGACTACCTCGACGAAACGGGCGCTACTCGGTCGCGTTGAACTCCCAGATCGCGATGCCGAGCATGATGAGGCCGAGGGCGAGCACGACCGCGACCTCGAGCAGCGCCGGCACGTGCCAGCCCCACCACGTGACGCCAGGGGCGAGCGCCTCGCGCGCGGAGGCGCTGACGTCGAGGTGGTTGAAGACGAGCTTGCGCATCGGGTCGACCGCGTAGGTGAGCGGGTCGAGGCGGTTGAGGACCGCCAGCCAGACGGGCAGGCCGACGACCGGGAACAGGGCCCCCGAGATGAAGAACATCGGCATCACGACCATCTGCATCACGCCCATGAAGGCCTGCATCTGCTTGATGCGCACGGCGACCATGACGCCGAAGGCGGTGATGCTGAAGGCCAGCAGCAGCTGCAGGGCCAGGATGCCGAGGACGAGCGTGACGCTGTAGGGCACGTCCACGGCCCAGGCCAGGCAGAGCAGGATCACGCCCTGGAGGCTCGCCACCGTCGCTCCGCCCAGGCACTTGCCGATGATGATCGAGCTGCGCCGGATCGGCGCGACCATCATCTCGCGCAGGAAGCCGAACTCGCGGTCCCACACGATCGAGGCCGCCGAGAACATCGCCGTGAACATGACGGCGATGCAGAGGATGCCGGGGTAGATGAAGGTCTTCAGCTCGACGCCGTGGGTGCTGGCCGCCGAGAGCTGCTCCAGCCCCGTGCCGAGCACGAACAGGAAGAGCAGCGGCTGGACGAGCGCCGTGACGATCCGGATCCGGTCGCTCTTGAAGCGGATGATCTCGCGCCGCCAGACGATCCGCATCGCGCGCAGCTCGCTGCGCCAGCTGCGCGGCGGGACGCGGACGCGGATGACGTCGGGCGCGGCGACCTCGGTGGGGGCGACGACCTGCTCGGTGGCGCTCATCGGCGGCTCCCGGTCATCATCTGCATCATCACCCGGTTGGCGTGCTTGCTGCCGGACTCCTCGGCGTCGCGGATCGTGGTGCCCGTGTGCGACATGAAGACGTCGTCGAGCGTCGGGCGCGAGACGCTGACCGAGCCGATGCCGACGCCGAGCTCGGCGAACAGCCGCGGGACGAACTCCTCGCCGGAGGGCACGAAGAAGGTCACGGCCCCCTCGGACATCGTCGCCTCGAGACCGAAGCGATCGGCCAGGGTGGCGATGGCCGCGTCGTCGTCCTCCGTCTGGATCCGCACGCGATCGGCGCCGACCTGCGCCTTGAGCGCCTCGGGCGTGTCGAGCGCGACGATCTGGCCCTGGTCCATGATCGCGATGCGATCGCAGAACTCGGCCTCGTCCATGTAGTGCGTGGTCATGAAGATCGTGATCTCCTCGCGCTCCTGCAGCTGGGCGATGTAGCGCCAGATCGAGCTGCGGGTCTGCGGGTCGAGGCCGATCGTCGGCTCGTCGAGGAAGAGCACGCGCGGGGAGTGCAGGAAGCCGCGCGCGATCTCCAGGCGCCGGCGCATGCCGCCGGAGAAGGTCATGACGGTCGCGGCGCGGCGCTCCCACAGCCCGACCATCTCGAGCACCTGGCGCATCCGGCCGGCGACGAGCGCCGAGTCGACGCCGTAGAGCTCGGCGTGCAGGCGCAGGTTCTGCTCGGCGGTGAGGTAGCCGTCGAGGGTCGGGTCCTGGAAGACCAGGCCGATGTGACGGCGGACGTCGTCGCGCTCGCGCACGACGTCGTGGCCGGCGACCAGCGCGCTGCCCGAGGTCGGTCGCGCCAGCGTGCAGAGCATGTTGATCGTCGTGGTCTTGCCGGCGCCGTTGGGGCCGAGGAACCCGTAGACCTCGCCGGCCGCGACCTCGAAGCTGACGCCGCGCACCGCCTCGATTGCATCGAACGACTTGCGCAGGTCGTGGACTTCGATGGCGGGCCTGAGTTCAGGCACAGAAAACTTATAGCAAATGTACGTTAGGATGCGCAGCGATGGCGGCCACGACCGAGGGACTGCGCGAGCGCAAGAAGCGCCAGACGCGCGAGGCGATCGCGCAGGCGGCGATGGCGCTGTTCGTCGAGCACGGCTTCGACGCCGTGACCGTGGCCGACGTGGCGCGCGCCGCCGACGTCTCCGAGAAGACGGTTTTCAACTACTTCCCGGCCAAGGAGGACCTCGTCCTGCTCGGCGGGGAGGAGCGCCGCGCCGCGCTCATCGAGGCCATACGCACCCGGCCGGCAGGCGCGTCGATCGTCGAGCCCTTCCGCGCGGCGACGCTCGAGTTCGTCGAGCGCGTCGACCACGACCCGGTCGAGTCGATCGTCGCCGTGCCGCGGCTCGTCGCGGGCAGCCGCGCGCTGCGCAACCGCCTGTTCCTCGGCTGGGAGGAGGAGGCGACCACGCTCGCCCCGGTCATCGCCGAGGAGACGGGCGCGCTCGAGGGCGACCTCGTGCCCGCGGTCATCGCGCGCACGCTGGCGTGGACGCACCGGCTCGTCTTCCGCGCCGCCTTCCAGCGACTGCTCGCCGGCGAGGACCAGCGGGTGGTGGCCGCCGACCTGCGCGACCAGGCCCGCCGCGCCTACGAGGCCCTCGAGCAGGGCCTCGCAGGCTGCGGCGTCAGGCGCTTCTAGGCGGCCACCGACTGCACGGCCTCGATGTGACGCGGCAGCAGCGTCTCGCGCGCGATGACGAGGCGCTGGATCTGCGACGTGCCCTCGTAGAGCTGCATGATCTTCGCGTCGCGCATGAGCTTCTCGACGGGGTAGTCCTTGATGAAGCCGTAGCCGCCGTAGACCTGCACGGCGTCCGTCGTGACCTCCATCGCCGAGTCCGCCGCGAAGCGCTTGGCGTGGGAGCTCTCGATCGTGTTGCGCTTGCCCTGGTCGAGCAGGACGGCCGAGTGCCACGTGGCCAGGCGCGACAGGTGCACCTTGGTCGACATGTCGGCGATCATGAACTGGATCGCCTGGTGCATGGCGATCGGCACGCCGAACTGGACGCGCTCCTTGGAGTACTCGGTGGCGAACTCGAACGCGGCGCGCGCGATGCCGGTGGCCATGGCGGCCACGCCCGGGCGCGTGCGGTCGAGGGTCATCATCGCGAGCTTGAAGCCCTTGTTCTCCTCGCCGAGGAGGTACTTCGCGTGGACCTCGGTGTCGTTGAAGGTGATGGTCGCGGTGTTCGACGCCCGCTGGCCCATCTTGTCCTCCTTCTTGTCCACGATCACCGTGTCGTCCTTGCGCACGAGGAAGGCGGAGATGCCGCGATGGCCGGCATCGGGGTCGGTCTTGGCGTAGACCGTGAACCAGTCGGCGTAGCCGCCGTTGGTGATGAAGCACTTCGAGCCGTTGAGGACGTAGGTGTCGCCGCTCTTCTTGGCCCGCGTGCGCATGCCCGAGACGTCCGAGCCGGCGTCCGGCTCGGTGAGGCAGAAGGAAGCCAGCTTCGGCTCGTCGATCAGCTCGCCGAAGTACTCGGCCTTGACCTCGTCGGAGCCGCCGAGCGCGACCGGCGCGCCGGCCAGGCCGTTGGCGCCGAGCGACGTCCCGATGCCCGAGCAGCCCCACGAGATCTCCTCCTCGATCAGGCAGCCGTCGAGGTAGGAGAGGCCGAGGCCGCCGTACTCCTCGGGGACGTGGACGTTCATGAGGCCCAGCCCGTGGGCCTTGTCGATGATCTCCTGCGGCCAGGTTCCGTCCTTGTCGTACTCCCAGGCGACGGGGCGGATCTCCTTGGCGGCGAAGTCGTGCGCGAGCTCGCGTAGCGCCTTCTGCTCGTCGGTCAGGGTGAAGTCGACCACTGTCTTCTCCTTGCAAGGCGATTGACTGGTCAGTCAATCTGATGTCAAGCGAAGCTTACCCCAGCCCGCGGGCGCGTCAATCGCTATACGTCCAGGTTCCGGTGACAGCCCGGAACGCGCGAGAATGAGGGGATGCAGGACGCCTTCGGCATCGTCCTCGTGGTGGTCGTCGTCGTCGCGGCGATCGTGGCGATCATCACGCTCGGGGGCTTCGGGCGTGCCTACGACGAGATCGGCCGCGGTGGGATGTCGCTGCGCGACGGCAGCGACCGCCCGGCCGGCGAGATCACGCCCGCGATGGCCGCCGGAGAGCGCGACGAGGAGATCCGCCAGATGCTCGAGGCGCGCAACGCACGGCGCCTGCGCCAGGGCAAGGAGCCGCTCGACCTCGAGGCCGAGATGGCCGCGCTCTCGCGCCCCGCGATCGACCCCGGTCTGGCCCGCGAGGTCCGCGATCTCGTCATCGCGCGCAACGCGCGACGCGCACGCCAGGGCAAGGAGCCGCTCGACGTGGAGGCCGAGGTGGAGCGCAGGCTGCGCGACCTCGCGGATGGCTAGTGCTCCACTAGTCTTTCCGCGCCATGGCCGCGCCAAGACGCTTCGAGCTGGACGACATCCTCAATCGCCCCGGGACCTACTTCAACCCGGAGACCGAGGTCCTGATCGTCATCGACGACGCCCCGGAGGTCGACCCCGAGCTCTTCGAGGACGACGACGGGGAGGGCTGGGTCCTGATCGGCGACGAGCTCCCGATCGACGAGCGCGTCCGCGACGAGCTCATCGAGCGCTTCGAGGTCCGCCACCACCCTGGCACCACCGGCGCCGTCGCCGCCACCGAGGACGACCCCGACGAGCTCGACGAGATCGAGCCCGACGAGGACGAGGACGAGGACTACTGAAACCGGCGATTGCGCCGGTGCCAGCGCGGGCGCCCCTGCCTACCGTCGTCAGCCGTTCACAGACGACGACAGGAGGCAACCATGAGCGCGACGCTCGGCGCACGACGGATCGCGATGGACCAGCTGGCCCCGAGGCCGTTCGCGGAGATGCTGCGGCTCGAGAAGGCGATCGACCTCGACGAGCGCGTCCGGCACCTGGTCACCGTGCGCGCCTCGCAGGTCAACGGCTGCGCGTTCTGCATCGACATGCACTGGAAGGAGGCGCGCGCCGCGGGCGAGAGCGAGGACAGGCTCTACTCGCTCGACGCCTGGCGCGAGAGCCCGCTCTACAGCGCCCGCGAGCGTGCGGCGCTCGCGCTGTGCGAGGCGGTCACGCTGATCGCGGACTCCCACGTGCCCGACGAGGCCTGGGACGCGGCGGCGGCCGAGTTCGAGCCGGGCGAGCTCTCCCATCTGGTCTTCGCCATCACCGCCATCAACGGCTGGAACCGGCTCGTGATCAGCGCCCGCCTCGAGCCGGGGAGCTACCGGCGATGAGGCAGGCGGGACGCGCATCTGCTTTCGCTTCGAGTGGCTCCGTGCGCCGCTCGTCGAGCGCCTGGCCGCCCCGTTGACCCGCTCGGTGCTCAGGCGCGGGAACCAGCGGTCGCTGGAGCGCCTCGCGCAGCGCCTGACGCTCGTGCCGCAGCCCTGACGTGCGGGCCGAGGCGCTCGCCCAGCAGCCCCAGGGCCAGGCCGCCGGCGGCCCACGCGCCCAGGACGGCCAGCGGGGCGAGCGTCGCGGCCCAGTCGAAGTACTGGACGTTGCGCACCGCGGTCAGCGCGGCCCCGGGCGGCAACAGCTGCGACACGGCGCCGTAGAAGCCCGGCTCGAACTCGTAGGTCACCGCGCCGCCCGTCGTGCTCATGCCGACGAGCAGCAGCGTGAGGATGGCGAGAACGATCCCGGCGGGCCCGCCCAGGTGGCCGAGACCGTGTGCCGCCGCGCTGACCGCCAGCGCGAGGAGCCCGCAGACGAGGGCGATCCCGGCGAAGTCGCCGGACAGCGCGCCGACCAGGACGTCGACGTTGAACGCGGCGAGGAGCCCGGCGAGGACGGCGTAGGCGGCGACGGCGGTCCAGCGCACGCGGCCGGACAGCCGGCGGCCGAAGACCGACAGCAGCACGCCGAAGACGAGGCTCGGGATCAGCGTGCCGATGATCGTGAACAGCGTCGAGAGCCCGCGGCGGTCGCCGGGCGGCAGCGGCCGCAGGTCCTGCACGAGCGCCGGCGCGCCGGTGTGCGCGGTGAGGCCCACCAGCGCCCGGGTGACGGTCTCCGTCGGCGCCGCGCCCAGGGCCTGGGCCACGAGGACGCGGTCGCGCGGAGCCGCGGCGACGACCACCCCGCGCACGTCGGTGTCCAGCAGCGCCGCGCGCGCGGACGACTCGTCGGGGTAGCGGCGTACGTCGAAGCCGCCGGGAACGGCGGCGTCGAGTGCGCTCTGCGCCCGCCTCGCCTGTGCCGGCGGCCCGACGAAGCCGATGTCGACGCCCCTGGGGCGCGGTGCGTGGAACGCGGTGACGTAGAGCGCCGTGAAGCAGAACAGCAGCACGAGGCCGGCGAGGACGATGCGGGCCGCCGCGCGGGCGTCGGCGCCGATGGACGGGTTCATGATGGGCTCCCTTGAGCGAGATCGACGCGCGCCAGCTCCATGCGCGAGGCGATCCCGAGCTTGCGATAGACGTTGCGCAGGTGGAAATCGATGGTGCGCCGGCTGAGGAAGAGCTGGCCCGCGACGTCGCGGTTGGTGCGACCCTCGGCGACGAGCTGGGCGATGTGGACCTCCTGCGCGGTGAGCTGGTCCAGCGTGCTGGGGTCGCGCCGGCGAGCGGTCTCGCCGGTCGCGCGCAGCTCGCTGCGGGCGCGCTCTGCCCACAGCACCGACCCCAGTGCCTCGAAGCGCTCGAGCGCGGCGCGCAGATAGGTCCGCGCACGGGCGCGGCGGCGCAGGCGGCGCAGGAGCTCGCCGAGCGCGAGCTCCGTGCGGGCACGCTCGAACGGGCGCCCGGCGCGCTCGTGCAGCGCGAGCGCGGCCGTGAACAGGCGCTCGGCCTCGGCCGGATCCGCGCACAGCAGCGCGCGGCAGTGCAGGGCCACCGCCTGCCCCCACGGCGCACGGCTGCTGAGGGCCCACGGCTCGAAGGCCTCGAGCCACGCCGTGGCCGTCTCGGTCTCGCCGGCGCGCACCGCCGCCTCGATCCGATCCAGCGCGTCCCAGTCGATGGCCGCCGTCGGCGGCAGCGCGCGGGCGTGCGTGAGCGCCGCCTGCGGGCGACCGAGGCCCAGCTCGAGCACCGCGAGGGCCCACGTGGCGCAGATGCTCACGTGGACCAGGCGCCGCGCTGACGCGAGCTCGAGGCTCTCGGCCGCGAACGCGCGGCAGCGCTCCTCCTCGCCGCGTACGGCGGCGAGCAGAGCCTGGATGGCGATGAGGTGAGCGCTGATCTGGTGCTGGCACGTGCCGCGGGCGAGCTCGAGTCCTTCCGCCAGGCGGGCGGAGGCCGACGGCCAGTGGCCGTCCCAAATGTCCCCCAGCGCCACCCACGGGAGGGCCTGGGTGAGCAGGGCGATCATCCCGTCCTCGCGTGCGCGCGCAGCGACACGCCGGTGCAGGTCGAGCACCGCGCGGTCATCGCACAGGAAGAGGCCGACCGGGCTGACGAGGCCCAGCCGGTCGGGAAGCTCGTCGGCGGCGCTGCCCTCGACGAGCGCGAGCGTCGTGCGAAACCGCTCTGCGGCGGCATCGAAGTCGCGCGTGAAGTGGGCGCGCAGGCCGGCCAGGCGCGTGAGCAGCAAGCGGTTGGCAGGCACGTCGGCGACCCGCAGGCGCTCGGCCCGCTTGGCGATGGCCACGATCGCGTCGCGGTCGCGGGCGAATGCAGCGCCCCAGCTGGCGAGGCTGAGCAGGTACAGGGCGCGCTCGGGGTCGCCGGCCGCGACGTCGTCGGCCGCGCCGCACAGGATCTGGCTCGAGTCGGCCGGGACCCCGCACGTCAGCTCGATGACCCCGCGCAGGCGATCGGTCTCGGCGCGCACCCCGGGCTCGCGGCTCTGCGCGCGCGCCCGGCGCAGCAGCGCCACGGCGCGCGGGACCTGGCCGGGAAGCCAGGCGCTCTCGGCCGCGGCGGTGAGCAGGCGCGCGCGTCGGCGCTCGTCGGCCGTCAGCGCGGCGGCGCGCTCGTAGGCCAGCGAGGCGGCGTCGTAGCCGCCGCGGGCCTGCGCGCGCCGCGCCGCGCCCTCGAGCTCGTCGACGACTCCCGGCTCGGGGTCGACGCTCGCCGCGGCGCGGTGCCAGGCCCGGCGATCGGCTCTCGTCTCGCCGACGAGGACGGCCGCGAGCGCCCCGTGGGCCGCGCGGCGACGTGAGAGCGGCGCTCCCTGGTAGATGGCCGAGCGCACGAGCGGGTGGCGCAGCTCGAGGGTCATCCCGCGCACCCGGATGAGCCCGGCCCGCTCGGCCTCGTCGAGGGCCTCGGCGGCGACGTCCAGCCGCGCCGCGGCGTCGAGGACGGTCGTGAGCTCGCCGCTCTCGTCGGTGGCGGCGACCAGCAGCAGCCGCTGACTGGCGGGCGGCAGCCCGCGCACCCGCTCGAGGAACGCGCGCTCGAGGTGCGCGCTGATGGGCAACGGGCCCAGGATCGGCTCGACGCCGGCCGCCTGCCCCTCGGTCAGCGCCGCCGTGAACTCGAGCAGCGCGAGCGGGTTGCCGTCCGTCGTGCCGACGAGCCACTCGGCGACATCGGGCGCGAGCGTCCCCCCGCCGGCGCGATCGACGATCGCGTGCGCGGCCTGCGCGTCGAGGGCGCCGACGTCCAGTTGCGCGACCTCGGGAGCGTCGAGGCCCTCGTCGGGCTCCTCGCGCGCAGCGAGCAGCATCGCGATCGGCTCGGCGTCCAGGCGCCGCGCGACGAAGCGAAGGACATCGGCCGTCGCCTCGTCGAGCCACTGTGCGTCGTCGACCACGCACAGCAGCGGCCGGCGCTCGGCGGCCTCGGCCAGGACGCTGAGCGTGGCGAGCGAGACGAGGAACGGCTCGGGGCGCGAGCCGAACTCGAGGCCGAGCGCGCAACGCAGGGCGCGGGCCTGCATGGCGGGGATCGCCGCCGCATGGTCGAGCACGGGGCGCAGGAGCTGATGCAGCGCGGCGAAGGGCAGCCTGGCCTCGGACTCGGTGCCGTGACAGGCGAGGACCTGCATGTCCGCGGCGGCGGCGCGTGCCTGTGCGAGCAGGGCGGACTTGCCGATCCCCGCCGGGCCGCGGAGCACCAGGACCGCGCTCTGGGAGCGGCGGGCGCCGCGCAACAGGTGGCCGATGCGCTCGAGCTCGTCCCGCCGGCCGTGCAGCGCGGTCGACGGCGGCGCCACGGTCCTCGTCTCCGGCGCGACGTCCTGGCGGTGCATGGCGGCTCCTGGGCTACGGGTTCTCGTCCTCCGGACGCTAGCTAATTCTACGTGCGTTGAAAAGCGCTGTGTCCGATGACCGACGCCTCACCGGCGACATCGCCGGTGCGACGCGCGCGGTCCGGCGCGACCGTCCGTCGCGTGCCCGGAACCGATCCAGAGGAGCGCTCATGAAGGTCTTCGTTGCCGGAGCCACCGGCGCCATCGGCGCCCAGCTCATCCCCCAGCTCGTGGCCCGAGGCCACGACGTCGCCGGCATGACCCGCTGGCGGTACAACCGCGACGCGGTGCGCGCGCTCGGCGCGCAGCCGGTCGTCGCCGACGCGCTCGACGCCGAGGCCGTCTGGCACGCCGTGATCGACGCCGAGCCGGAGATCGTGGTCCACCAGGCCACCGCGCTGCGCGGCGAGATGAACATGCGCCGTGTCGACCGCTACTTCGCCACGACCAACCGCCTGCGCACCGAGGGGACCGACAACCTGCTCTCCGCCGCCCGCGACGCCGGGGTGCGCCGCTTCGTGGCCCAGAGCTACGCCGGGTGGCCGTTCGCGCGCACGGGCGGACCGGTCAAGAGCGAGGACGACCCACTCGACCCCGACCCTCCGGCCGCGCTGCGCGAGCCGCTCGAGGCGATCCGCCACCTCGAGGACGCGGTGACCGCCATCGGCTGGGCCGAGGGCATCGTCCTGCGCTACGGCACCTTCTACGGGCCGGGGACCGGGATCAGCGCCGACCCGGACGCCACGATGACCAAGCCGGTCCTCAAGCGTCAGTTCCCGCTCGTCGGCGCCGCGGGCGGCGTGTGGTCCTTCGTCCACATCGCCGACGCCGCCACCGCGACGGTCGAGGCCATCGAACACGGCGCCGCCGGCGTCTACCAGGTGGTCGACGACGAGCCCGCCCCGGTGAGCGAGTGGCTCCCGGAGCTCGCGCGGGCATTGGACGCCAGATCGCCGCGGCGGCTGCCCTCGTGGCTCGGGCGCCTCGCGGCGGGCGAGGCGGCGACGCTGATGATCACCGACGTCCGCGGCGCCTCCAACGGCAAGACCAAGCGCGAGCTCGGCTGGCAGCCCCGCCATCCCAGCTGGCGCACCGGCTTCGAGGAAGCCGTGGCCCGTGCGGCCTAGAGGTCCTCGGTCATGTAGCGCTGGAGGGCCGGCCCGACGAGCTCGACGACCCGCTCCGGCGCGAGCGACGCCAGGGGCTCGAAGCCGACGATGTAGCGCGCGGTGCCGAGCCCGATGAGCTGCGCGCTGCACAGGCTCATGCGCAACTCGGCGTCGGAGGCCCCGAGCCGGGTGCCGAGCGGGCCGAGGAAGACCGTCATCAGCGTCTCGCGCAGGAGCTCGGCGGCCTGAGCGTTGGTCGTGGCAGCGCGCAGCATGACCATGATCGGCTCGCGCTGCCGAGGGTCCTCCCAGATCGACAGGAAGAACGCTGCGAGCCGCGCGCCGAGCTCCGACCGCGGGCCGCTGACAACCGCCTCGACGGCCGCCTCGGTGTCGAACGGCCAGCGCATGGCGGCCGCGAAGAGGAAGGCCTTCGAGCCGAAGAAGTGCAGGACGAGGGCGGGATCGACATCGGCGTCGCGCGCGATGGCGCGGATCGTGGCGCGGTCCCAGCCGTGGGCGGCGAACTGCGTGCGCGCGGCGTCGAGGATGGCCTGCTGCGTGCCGCTCTCCCCCGGGCGGCGCCCAGGCCCGCGCTTGCCCGCCGGCGGCGCCGTCATGTCAC
Source organism: uncultured Actinomycetes bacterium (assembly GCA_963807305.1). Classification (GTDB taxonomy): domain Bacteria; phylum Actinomycetota; class Thermoleophilia; order Solirubrobacterales; family Solirubrobacteraceae; genus JAOPZW01. The sequence continues at coordinate 250,027 of CAWEBN010000005.1, read as the reverse complement.
GTGCGACAGCTCGCGCTCGGGCTCGATCGCCCAGCGCGCGGCGAGCTCACGCAGCTCGCCCGTCATCGGCCACCGGTCGGCCTGCGGCTCGCCCTCGAACTGCGGCGAGGCGCCCTTGAGCGCCATGCAGCCGGTGTTGTCGCCGATCGCGCGGAGCACGGCGAGCTCGTCGTCGGAGAGCACGAGCTCGCGCGGGACGGCCGCGAGCTCGGCGCGCTTGGCCTCGATGGGCTTCACGGCGGTGGTTGGGGGGTGGGTGGGTGGGGCCGGCTCCTCGATGAGCGTGGGGACCGCGCAGCGGACCCGGTCGTGTGCGAGGTTCCACTGGCAGGCGAGCTGCATCGTGGTCAGCCCGTGGCGCTCGGCGATCGGGCGCATGCGCTCCAGGCGCTCGCGCCCGGCCTGCACCCAGCCGTCGGGGCGGAAGGCGCGATGATCGTGCTGGGCGAAGTCATGGCCGGGCCGCACGTCGTCCCAGAAGAGCCCGCCGTAGTCGACCACGCGCGTGATGAGGTCGACGTCGTAGCGCCGCGCCGCGGGCAGGACGAGCTCTCCGGGCCACGGCTCGAGCGGGTTGAGGATCACCATCGCCCAGTCGATCAGCGCGCCGAAGCGCTCCAGGCAGTCGATGACGTCCAGGGTGAAGCCGTTGGCCGGCCCGGGGGCGACGCCCAGCCGCCGCGTCAGCCCGGCGTCGCGCAGCGCCGCCATCCCCTCCCATACCGCGGGGCTCGTGTAGCCGATGCGGTCGGGGTTGTGCAGCAGCAGCAGGTCGAAGCGGTCGACCCCGACGCGCTCGAGCGAGCGCTCGGTCGCCATGCGCAGGTACGACGCGTACTGCTCCGGGCCGCGCAGGCGCGGGTCGGTGAAGCGCGGGAAGCCCTTCGACCCCTCCCGCTCGCCTTCGTAGAAGTCGTGGCCCACGGCGCCGACCAGGCAGTAGGACTCGCGCTCGACGCCGCGCAGGGCGCGGCCGAGCAGCGCGTCGGCCTCGCCGGACCCGTAGGTGTCGGCCGTCAGGACGGTGTCGATGCCGTCGCCGGGGCGCAGCAGGGCGGCCAGCCGGTCGTCGTCGATCGCCTCGCCGAAGCGCATGAAGCGCCCGCCGCTCCAGGTGCCGACGGCGACGTGTCCGGGGTCCGCCACGCCCCCGAGTGTATGACCGCTCAGGCCGCGCGCGGCGCGAAGTGCAGGTCGTCGTCGGAGCGCTTGGCCGCGTAGAGCGCCTGGTCGGCGCGGCGGATGAGCTCCTCGGGCGTCGACCCGTCGGCCGGGAAGAGGCCCAGTCCGAAGCTGATGCCCAGCCCACCGGCGAGCACGCTGTCGCCGGCCAGGGCGGTGACGATCCGCTCGACGACCTCCTGCCCCTCGGCGGCCTCGGTCTCGGGCAGCAGGAGGGCGAACTCGTCGCCGCCGATGCGGAAGGCGAAGTCGCTGGCGCGGAGGCTGCCCTCGAGCAGGGCGGCCACGGCCTCGAGCGCACGGTCGCCCGCCGGATGCCCGTCGGTGTCGTTGATCTGCTTGAACTCGTCGAGGTCGCAGAGAGCCAGCACGAAGCGCCGCCCGTAGCGCAGGGAGCGCTCGAGCTCAGTGCGCAGCTCGCGCATGAACGCGCGCCGGTTGAGCATCCCGGTGAGCGAGTCGCGGTCGGCCTGGGCGCGCAGCTGCTCGACGTGGCCGGCGGCGATCACGGCCATCATCGCCTGGTTGGCGAACACCCGCAGGGCCTGCAGCCGCGACGGCGAGGGCAGCAGCCGGTCGGCCGGGTCGTCGGCCCAGATGCGCCCGAAGATCTGGCCGGCCTGGTCGTAGAGCGGCACGACGAGCCAGTGGTGATCCCAGGCGTGCGGCCCGCGCCCGTTCATGGTCGAGGTGAAGGCGGTGCGCTGCGGCATGCGTGCGATGGCCGCCGTCTGCGGGACGAGGAAGCAGCCCTCGACCTCGAAGGCGGGATCCAGCAGCGGCCGGATGGCGGCGACCGACACCCCCCACTGCGGCGCGAGCGAGACGTCGTCCCAGCCGGCGACGGCGCGCGGCGTCAGCAGCCCGGTCTCCGGGTCGACGAGCTCGATCATGACCTTCTGGAAGTCCAGCGCCCCGGCCACGCCGTCGCACACCTCCTGGAGCACCTCGTCGATCGAGCGCGGCTCGGACAGGCGCGAGGAGACCTGCAGCAGCTGCTCGAGCGCGTTGCGGTGGCGTGCGGCTTCGACGGCCTCCTGCGCGCCCTGCAGGGCGCGCGCGGTGAGCGACACCATGGCCACGAGCAGGTCGAGCTGGTCGTCGGACGGGCGCATGCCGGAGGCCGGCTCGCCGACCGAGACGATGCCCAGCAGGTGCCCGTCGGAGTGCCGGCAGGGCACGAACAGCTCGTCGCCCGGGATCCAGGCGTCGGTCGCCTCGGCTCGCGGCTGGTCGGGCACGTAGCGCGCGCCCAGCCCGGGGTCCGACCAGTCGACGCTGCCCTCCGGGATGAAGTACGCCCCGCGGCGCTCGAAGCGCCCCTCGAGCGGCAGCGACCACACCGACCACTCGTAGGTCTCCCCCAGCAGCGTCTCGCACATCGCCTCGCTGCCGTGGACGGTGCTGACGATGAAGTCGTCCCACGCCGGCCGATAGAGGTTGAAGGCCACGCCCTGGAAGCCGAGCGCCTCGGAGATCGTGCGGGCGATCTCGGACAGCACCGAGTCGAGGCTGCGGTCGGAGCCCACGAGACGGGCGACGTCGAGCAGGCCCTGCACGCGCTGCAGGGCGATCAGCTGGTCGACTTGTGTCCGGTCGGGGTGCACTCGTCTCAGTCATCGGCGCGACCCGACCGAACGTGAACAAACCCCACATGCGGCTGGACGGGCCCGCCACGCGCGGCGAGCAGCGGCGACGTGCCCTCAGGCGACGAGGAAGGCGATCCCGAGCACGAAGTAGACGGCCAGCAGCTGCAGTCCCTCGTACCACGTCGACTCGCCCTCGCTGGTGACGTGGTTGGCGATGATGATGGCGAGCAGGATCCCGCCGAGCTCGAAGCCGTTGAACACGAGCGCCATCGGATGCGGGCCCAGGAAGAAGCTCGTGAGGACGAGCACCGGCGCCACGAACAGGGCGATCTGGGCGCTCGAGCCGATGGCGATGTTCACCGCCAGGTCCATCTTGTCCTTCATGGCCACGAGCACCGCGACCCAGTGCTCGGCCGCGTTGCCGACGATGGCCACCACGATGACGCCGATGAAGAACTCGCTGAGCCCGAGCTTCGAGGCGGCATCGGAGATCGAGCTCACGAGGATCTCCGACATGACGCCCACCGCGACACCCGCGATGAACAGCGCGAGGACCGACCTGCGCACGGTCCACGGCTCGCCGTGCTCCGAATCGTCGGACTCGGGGTTGAAGAGGTCGCGATGGGTCTTCAGCGAGAACCACAGCCCCGCCACGTAGGAGAAGATGAGCACGCACGCCACGGCGGCCGAGAGCCCCTGCACGGTGCTGTCGTAGTGCACGCGCTCGTCGCCCGGCATCGGCAGCCCGCGCCCCTCCACGAGCTCGTAGATGGCGGGCATGATCAGCGCCGCGGCCGCCAGCAGCAGCATCGAGGACTGCGTCGACGCGGCCGTGCGATTGAAGAACTGGCGGTCGCGCTTGAGGCCGCCGAAGAACATCGCGGCGCCGAGGACGAGCAGGACGTTGCCCATGATCGAGCCGACGATCGAGGCCTTGACCACCTCGTGCAGGCCGGCCCCGAGCGCGAAGAGGGCGATGATGAGCTCCGGGGCGTTCCCGAAGGTGACGTTGAGCAGGCCGCCGATGCCGGGCCCGGAGCGGACGGCGAGTTCCTCCGTGGCGCGGCCCATGAGCGCCGCCGTCGGGATGACCCCGAGCGCCGAGGCGAAGAAGGTCGGCACCGCGCCGGCGTGGACGATCTCGAAGACGATCGCGATCAGGATGAACGGGACGAGCAGGTACGGCCAGCCCTGGCTCGTCTTGAGGAATCGGCGCAGGTCCACGGAAGGCGGCGGAGACTACTGGCCGACGAGGTCCGCACAGCGCCTTCAGGTCGGGCGAGGGCGGGTGGAGGCTTGCATGGAGCGCGAGGGCGCGGCGATAGCATCGGCCTCGTGCGGCGCCCGCCGGTTGCCCTCCTCGCGACGGTGCTCGCGGTCCTGCTCGCGCCGGTGGCCGCGCAGGCCCAGGCGCCGCGCACCGTGCCCTCCGAGCTCGACGCCCTGCTCGCCGCGGGCGCCATCGATCAGCCCCACCACGACGTGTGGGCCGAGTCCTACGACAACGCCAAGGCGACGCTGCGCAAGCTCCACGGCACGCGCCGACGCCAGCTCGACGCGGTGATCGCCAACACGCGCGCGATCGCGAAGGCCGGCCTGCTCACGCCCACGCGCGCGCCGCTCGTCTTCCTCACCCTGCAGCGCAACCGCGCCTGGTGGTCGGAGGGCCCGCTGCTGCGCTACGGCCAGCGCGAGATGTTCGCGGGCAGCCAGCTCGTCTGGCAGTACTACCCCGGGCAGGGGCTCCAGGTCCAGTGGCTGGGCACCTTCGGCCGGGCCAACGGGCTCTTCCAGCAGGGTGGTCGCGACGATGAGCTGCGCGCCCTGCTCGACGAGGCGCTCGGCCTGGCGGCGGCGCGCGCCGGCGGCATCGCCTGGGAGTCGCTCTTCCACTTCGACGGCGGCGCTCCGCCGTGGGTCAGCGGGCTCTCGGCCGGCACCGCGCTGCAGGCCTACTCCCGCGCGGCGGCGCGCCTGAACGAGCCGCGCTACTTCGTGGCCGCCCGCGCCGCCCTGGGGATCTTCCGCGTCACGCCGCCGGAGGGCGTGCGCGTCGACACCCCGGCCGGCGCGCACTACCTGCAGTACTCCTACGCGCCGAATCTGCACATCATCAACGGCTTCGTCCAGGCACTGAACGGGCTGTTCGACTTCGCGGCCCTGGCCAACGATCCGGAGGGGCGTGCGCTCTTCGCGGCCGGCGAGGCGCAGGCGCGCGTCGAGCTGCCGACCTTCGACACGGGCGCGTGGTCGCTGTACCAGCCCGGCCAGGAGAGCGACCTCGGCTACCACGTGCTCCTGCGCGACTTCCTGCGCGAGCTGTGCAAGCGCGTCCCCGATCCGGCGCTCTACTGCACCGAGGCCGACCGCTTCACCGCCTACCTGCGCCAGCCGCCCGTGCTCGCCCTGAGGTCGACCTTCGCGCTGGCCAAGAAGCCCTCCAAGCTCGTCTTCACCCTGAGCAAGGTTTCGACCGTGACCCTCACCGTGCTGCGCAAGGGCAAGCCGGTGCTCACGCGCACGGCGCGCTTCGGCTATGGGCGGCACGCCTTCGCGTTCCGTCCTCGCCGGAGGGGCGGCCTCGCGGTGCTCCTGCGCGCCGTGGACCTCGCGGGCAACGCCGGCGCCATCGCCGGACGGATCGCGGTTCGGGCGCGCTGAGTAGGCTGACGCGTCGCGAATGGCGCCCCGGACGATCCTCTATACCGGCAAGGGCGGGGTCGGCAAGACCTCGGTCGCCGCGGCGACCGCGCGGCGCGTCGCCGCGGGCGGGATCGACACGGTCGTGCTCTCGACCGACCCCGCGCACTCACTGTCGGACTCGCTGCAGACCGCCGTCGGCGGCGAGCCCACGCAGGTCGGCGAGCGCCTGTGGGCCCAGCAGGTGTCCGCGCAGGACGAGATGGAGCGCAACTGGGCCGCGGTCCAGGACTGGCTGGGCGAGATGCTGCTCGAGCGCGGCGTGGACCGCATCAGCGCCGAGGAGCTCACCGTCCCGCCCGGCCTCGACGAGCTCTTCAGCCTGCTGCAGATCAAGCGCCACCACGAGGAGGGGCGCTTCGGCTGCGTCATCGTCGACTGCGCGCCGACGGGCGAGACCCTGCGGCTGCTCTCGTTCCCCGACGTCGCGCGCTGGTGGCTGCAGAAGGTCTTCCCGCAGTCGCCGCAGCTCATGGCGGCGGCGCGGCCGCTGGCCCGCGCCATGCTCGACATCTCGCTGCCCGGCGACGCCGTGCTCGACGACGTCCAGCGCCTGGTGGGCAACCTCATCGCGATGAACGAGATCCTGCGCGACACCGAGAGCGTCTCGGTGCGCCTGGTGATGACGCCCGACCGCATGGTCGTCGACGAGGCGCGGCGCACCTTCACCTATCTGAACCTCTACGGGTACCTGACCGACGCCGTGGTCGTCAATCGCGTCTTCCCCGAGGAGGTCGGCCCGTACTTCGGCGCCTGGCGCGAGCGCCAGCTCGCGGCGCTCGACGAGGTCCAGTCGGCCTTCGCCCCGGTGCCCGTGCTGCGCGCGCCGTACTTCGGCGAGGAGGTCGTCGGCGCGGACATGCTCGACCGCCTGGGCGCGCGCGTCTTCGAGGAGCGCGACCCGGGCGCCGTCCTGCACCAGGGGCTCACGCAGGAGCTCGTGGTCGGCGCCGACTCGGCCGAGCTGCGCATGGACCTGCCCTTCGCCGAGAAGGGCGACATCTCGCTGAAGAAGATCGGCCTCGAGCTCGTGGTCCGCGTCGACGGTCACAAGCGCACGCTGATGTTGCCGCCCGCGCTGGGCGAATACCGGCCCACCGGCGCCTCGTTCGACGACGGCGCCCTGCACGTGACCTTCGATGGCCCGGCCTGACCCGCTCTCCGAGCTGCGCGAGCGCGTCCACGCCGCGCAGGCGGCGGCCGAGCGCCTGGCGGGCGAGGCGCGCGACCATGCGGCAGAGCTGCCCCGACCCGAGACGCGCGACGAGCTCGACGCCCTGGTGGCCCTCCTGCGCGCGCTGCGCGAGCTCGTGCCGCCCGAGCTCCAGCAGCAGGTCTCGGATGTCATCCGGCAGGTCCTGCTCCTCCTGCGCGCGGTCATCGACTACTGGGTCGAGCGCCTCGACGCCCCGCGCCCGGCGGAGGCCGTGGTACAGGACATCCCCATCGCCTGAGGAGGATCACGTGGGAGCGATACACCAATGACGAGCGCAGCGCCGCGCCGGATCGTCACCGGCCACGATGCCTCCGGCAGGTCGGTCGTGCTCTCGGACGCGCCGACGCCGAAGACCCTCGACATCGGAACCGCCGCGTTCCACGAGCTCTGGATCACCGCCCAGACGCCGGCGGAGATCGCGGCCACCGAGCCGGAGCCGACGGACCGCCCCGTGCGCACCCCGCCGCCCGCCGACGGGGTGGTCGTCCGGGTCACCGAGATGGCGCCCGGCGCCGAGTCGCCCATGCACCGCACCGAGACCGTCGACGTCGGCGTCGTGCTCGAGGGCGAGACGTGGCTCCTGCTCGACGACGGATCCGAGACGCGGGTGGGCGTCGGCGACGCGGTCGTCCAGCGCGGAACCAACCACGCGTGGGCGAACCGATCCGATCTTCCCGTGCGGATGCTCTTCGTGCTGATCGACGGCACGATCGGCCAGGAGCTGCGGGAGACCGCAGGGCCGCTCGCGTTCTTCGATCAGGTCCTGGACTAGGGCGGCGGCGCCGGGGTCGTCGCCGCCGTCTGGACCGCGGCCAGCGCCTCGTAGAAGCGCGCCGCGATCGGCGCCGCGACCGACCCGCCGGAGCGCCCGTTCTCGACGAGGACGGCGATGGCCAGGTCGCCGCGGAAGGCGATGAACCACGCGTGGGTCGGCGGCGGGTTGCCGCCGCCGTACTCGGCAGTCCCGCTCTTGCCGGCGACCTCGCCGGGGATCGACGCGAGCGCCGTGCCGGTGCCCGACGTCACCACGCTGCGCATCAGCGCGCGCAGGGTCGAGAGCTCGCCCGGGTCGAGCGCCGGGCCGCTCTGGTGGCGGTCGGTCGCGACCAGGCGCGGCGCGCGCCAGCGCCCGTCGGCCACGGTCGCCGCGACGCCGGCCATGGCCAGCGGGCTGGCGACGATGCGGCCCTGGCCGATCATGCTCGCCGCGCGCTCGACCGCGTCGCGGCCGGCCGGGACCTGGCCGGCGCTGGTGCGCCCGACGCCGAAGTCGCGCGCTGTGCGCGTCAGCGCGTCGGGGGCCAGGCGCTTGGAGAGCGAGACGAACGCCGTGTTGCACGACTGCGCGAAGTCGCGGGCGAAGGGCACCGCGCCCGCCGCCCCACCCTCGAAGTTCTTGAAGACCTTGCCGCTGACCGTGATGGTCTTCGGGCAGTTGACGGTGTCGCTCGTCTTCAGGCCCGCGCGCAGGAGCGCCGCGGTGGTGATGACCTTGAACGTCGAGCCGGGCGCGTAGCGGCCGTCGATCGCGCGGTCATAGGCCGCCTCGGTGGGACGGTTGGCGACGGCCAGGACGTCGCCCGTCGAGGGCTGCACGGCGATCAGCGCCGCCTTCTGCTTGGTGGCACCGAGCGCCAGCTCGGCGGCCGCCTGGACGGGGCGGTCGAGCGTGGTGCGCAGCTCGCGCCCCTTGCGGCCGGGGCGCCGCAGCAGCGTCGCGACGGGCGCGCCCGTTCGCGAGCGGATGACGATGCGACGGGTGGGCGTGCCCGCCAGGCGATCCTGGTAGCGCGCCTCGAGGCCGAACTGGCCGACTTCGTCGCCGGCGCCGACCTTGCCCTTCGAGCGCTGGATCTGCTCCGCTGTGGCCGGCGCGACGGTCCCCAGGACCGAACCGGCGAAGGACTTCGTCGGTGCGAGCTGCTCGGTGCCCTGCACCGCCTGGGCGCCCTGGATCGCCTGCACCTGCTGGGCCAGCGCCGGCGTGTAGGCGCCGGCGCGCAGGGTCACGGCCTCCACGAACTGCTTGGGGCCGGCGCGCTTGGCGGCGCTCGCGAGGGCGGCGGCGTCGATGTGCAGGGCGGCGGCCAGCGCGGTGGCGCTCGCGTCGACGTCCTTGACCGTGGCGCGATCGAGGCCGATGCGGACCACGCGGCGAGCGGTGACGAGCGGCCGGCCCTCGCGGTCGAGGATCGGCGCCCGCGCGTCGGGGTCGCGCACGGTCCCCAGGCGGCGTCGGGCGGTCAGGCGCGGGTGGATCACGCTCGGCGCCCAGACGACCTTCCAATGCCCGTCGCGGCGCTCGAGCGCGACCCGCGTTCGATACGACCACACGCCGATCCCGGGCACCGTCCAGCGCAGGCCGACCGTCGCGCGCGCCGAGTCGCCGCTCTTGGCCACGTCCTGCGCACTGGCCTGGACGCGGGCTCCGTCGAGGCCGCGGCGGCTGGCGGCCAGGGCCGCCGCGGCGGCGGCGGGGTCGCTCGTGAGTGCCGCCGCGCCGCGATCGTCGCCGCGCGACCAGGCCGCCACGAAGGGGTCGATCGCCTCGTCCGGGCTCGGCGGCGCCGCCCCGCGGACGAAGATGATGACCACCGCCGCGACGGCGACCACCGCCAGCGCGCCAAGCGCCGCGACGCGCGCGACAGCGGGATTGGACCTGGGCACGAGGGCAGGGAAGCGCGTCGCCGCCGCCGTGTCCAGCAATCCCCCCGATTCCGGGAGGTATCCGTACCGGCGCCGCATACAATGGCCCCAGGAATGGCGCCGCACACTCCGATCCCCGCCGGCGCGGTCGGCCGGGTCGCCGCATGACCGGCGCACTGTCCCGTATCGGGCGCAATTGGCGCGCGCTCAGCAGCGAGCAGCGACTCGCCGCCATCGCCGCGTTCGCCCTGCTGCTGTCGATGCTCCTGCCCTGGTACCACGAGACCGGCAATGCGCTGGTGGGCAAGAGCCTGCAGTCGATCGACGACTCGAAGACCGCGTTCGGCGTCTACTCGTTCGTCGAGGCGGCGATCTTCGTCGTCGTCGTCGGGGTGCTGGTGCTGCTGTGGGCGCGCGCGGAGCGCAAGGCCTTCCACCTGCCGGGCGGCGACGGCACCGTGATCATGGCCGCCGGCCTGTGGGTGATGTTCCTGATCTTCTACCGCCAGCTCGACAAGCCCAACGGCCGCCACGAAGGGCTGATCCAGACCACGATCGGCGTCGACTGGGGCATCTTCATCGCCTTCCTGCTCGGCGCGCTGCTGGCCTACGCCGGCTACCGCCTGCGCGCGGCGCACGTCCCGGAGCCGGTGGTCGACGACGCGCCGCCGCCCGCGGCCGAGACCGTCCCCGCGCCGGCCGCCGCCGCCCGCCGTCGCGAGGCCGCGGAGGGCGAGGAGGGCGGGGGCCCCGACACCGAGGCCACCGTCGTGGCCCGCCGGCGGCGCCCGCAGCCCACCGACGACGTCCTCGACGGCCAGCTGTCCTTCGACGAGCCGGCCGAGTACCGCCCGCCCCCGCGCCGCGGGTAGCGCGGCCTCAGTTCCAGGCCAGCTCCGAGCGCCGCTCCCAGTACTCGTCGGCGGGCTCGGCCAGTGGCGCCAGTTCCTCCTGAGCGCGCGCGTCCCATGTCGCGTCGAGCGCCGCCAGGTTGCTGCGCAGGGTGTCGACCGTCGCGGCACCGCTGAGGACGACGTCGGCCCACGGCTGGGCGAGGACGGCCGCGAGCGCCAATGCGTCGGGCGTCGTCCCGCGCTCGCGCGCGGCGGCGGTCAGCCGGCCGTCGGTGTCGCCGCGGGCGGTGAGGCGCCCGTTGGCCAGGGCCTCCTTGACGATCACGCCCATGCCGGCCTCGTGCGCGGCGCCCAGCGCGTCGGTGGCCGAGCGCTCGTGCAGGTTCCAGGTCGCCTGCACGGCGTCGAAGCCGCCAACTTCGACCGCGTGCTCGATCGTCGCGGCCTGGCGGGGTCCGGTGGCGCTCAGCCCGATGCGGACGCCTTCCTGGCGCAGCCGCGCGAGCTCCTCGCGCACCTCGGCGTCGTCGAGGACGCCACTCTCGATGGTGGCCGAGTGGATCTGGTAGAGGGCGAGGTGCTCGCCGATCAGCGCGCGCGTCTCGCCGAGCTGCCGGCGCAGGGTGCCCGCCGTGAGGTCCTTGACCTCGTGCTCGTCGACGTCGACCCGCCAGTCCGCCGTGTAGGTGTAGCCCCATTTCGAGCCGACCGTCACGTCGCTGCGCGAGAGGCCGCGGCGCCCGAGCCAGGAGCCCAGGAAGGCCTCGCCGCGCCCGTAGGAGCGCGCCGCGTCGAAGTAGCGCACGCCGCCCTCGTAGGCCGCCTCGAGCACCTCGTGGGCATGGCGCTCCATGGCGGCGACGTCGGAGTCGCCCACGTCGCCGGCATGGCCGAGGTTGATGTAGCCCGGCCGCCCGAGGGCGGCGAGGCCGAGCCCGATGGGGCTGACGGACAGGCCGGTGGCACCGAGTGTCCTCATGGCACGCCCACGGTAGACGGCGCCGTTAGGGTTGCGCGATGCGGCCGGCCAGCCTCGCGATCGCGTTCGGCGCGGGACGCGTCCTCTTCGGAGTCGCCATGCTGGCGGTTCCCGGGCAGATCACGCGCGCCTGGGTCGGCGTGGACGGAGCGCCGGCGGCCGTCCTCGCCCGCTGCCTGGGCGGGCGGGACATCGTGATCGGAGCCGGCCTCGCGGTGGCGGCGGCGCATGACCGCGATCCGACCGCGTGGCTGCTCGGCGGGGTCCTGGCGGACACCATCGACGGCATCGCCACCGTGACCGCGGGCGGCGATGTCCCGCGCAACGGGCGGATCGGCACGAGCGCGCTCGCGGGCGGCTCTGCGCTCCTCGGCGCTGGCTCGCGAACGCCATCGATTGATCCGCACGCCTCCGGCGTTCGAACACCAGTTTCGTGAGGATCGCGATCATCGGGACGGGCATCTCCGGGCTGACGGCTGCCCATCTGCTGCACCCCGAGCACGAGATCGTCGTCTACGAGGCAGGCGATCATGTCGGCGGGCACGCGAACACGATCCGCGTCGACACGGACGACGCGACGTGGGACGTCGACACCGGCTTCATCGTCCTCAACGACCGCAACTACCCGCGTTTCGAGGCGCTCCTCGACGAGATCGGCGTCGCGCGCCAGCCGACCAACATGAGCTTCTCGGTCAGCGCCGAGGACGAGGACTTCGAGTACTCCTCGGGCGGCGTGCGCGGCCTGCTCGCCCAGCCCTCGAACCTGGCCCGGCCGCGCTTCGCGCGGATGGTGACCGACTACGTGCGCTTCAACCGCGTCGCGCGCGCCCTGCTCGACGACGCCGGCGACGAGCGCTCGCTGGGCGCCTTCCTCGCCGACGAGGACTTCTCGCCCTGGTTCGTCGAGCGCCTGCTCGTGCCCCAGGCCGCCGCCGTGTGGTCGGCCGACCCCGAGCAGATGTGGTCGTTCCCGGCGCGCTTCCTGGTCGCGTTCTTCGCCCACCACGGGATGCTCTCGCTCACCGGGCGCCCGCAATGGGCGACGATCGTCGGCGGCTCGGCGCGCTACGTCGAGGCGCTCACGGCGCCCTTCGCCGACCGCATCCGCGTCCGCACCCCGATCGCCGCGGTGACCCGGCACCCCACGCACGTCGACGTCGTGCCGGAGGGCGAGGGGGCCGAGGAGTTCGACGAGGTCGTGATCGCCGCGCACGCCGACCAGGCGCTGGCGCTGCTCACCGATCCCAGCGCACAGGAGGCCGCGGTCCTCGGCGCCTTCCCCTACCAGCCCAACGAGGCGGTCCTGCACACCGATCGCGCCCTGCTCCCGCGCCGGCGCGCGGCATGGGCGGCGTGGAACTATCACCTGCTCGCCCAGCCAAGCGGCCGCTGCGCGGTGACCTATTACATGAACCATCTGCAGTCCCTCGACGCCGACCGGCCGTTCTGCGTGACGCTCAACCGCACGGCCGCGATCGCGCCCGAGCACGTCATCCGCGTCATCCCCTACGCGCACCCGGTCTTCACGCGCGCGGCGATGGCGGCGCAGAGCCGACACGCGGAGATCAGCGGCGTGTCGCGCACGCACTACTGCGGCGCCTACTGGCGATGGGGCTTTCACGAGGACGGCGTCGCCAGCGCGCACCACGCGGTGGCGCGCATGCGCGAGCGGGTGCCCGCTTGAACGCGCTCTACGAGGGCTGGGTCGGGCACCGGCGCCTGCAGCCCGTCGACCACAGCTTCCGCTACCGCGTCTTCATGGCCTACCTGGATCTGGACGCGGTCCCCGAGAGCCTTGGCCCCGCCTGGCTGTGGTCCACGTCGCATCCGGCGCTCGTGCGCTTCCGCCGCAGCGACTACCTCGGCGACCCCGACATCCCGCTGGCCGACGCCATCCGCGCGCTCGTCGCCGAGCGCACCGGCACCCGCCCGGGCGGCCCGGTACGGCTGCTGACCAACCTGCGCTGCCTGGGTCACCTGTTCAACCCGGTGAGCTTCTACTACTGCTTCGACCGCACCGGCGAGGGCCTGGAGGCCGTCGTCGCCGAGGTGACGAACACGCCGTGGGGCGAGCGCCACGCCTACGTCCTCGGCGCGCGCGCCGCGGACGGCGCCGTCCACGAGCGCGTCGACAAGGTCTTCCACGTCTCCCCCTTCATGGCCATGGACCACGAGTACGAGCTGTGCCTCTCCCCACCCGGTCGCCGCGTGAGCGTGGAGATCGTCAGCCGCAAGGACGGCGAGGTGCACTTCGACGCGAGCCTCAAGCTCGACCGCGGCCCGCTCGACGCCCCCGGCCTGCGGCGGGTCCTGCGCCGCCAGCCGGTGCCGACGCTCGCCGTCGTGTCGCGCATCTACGCCAACGCCGTGCGGCTGAAGCTCAAGGGCGCGCCGTACTTCGGCCATCCGCGAGAGGCTCCCCGGTGAGGCGCCACCGCGTGGCGCGCGCGATCGTCCACCGCCTGCTGCGCCTGGTGCGCGGCGGAGTGCTCGAGCTGCGCGAGCGCGACCGGCCGCCGGTGCGCTTCGGTGCGCTCGACCCGGCCCAGCCGCTGGGCGCAGTCCTCGAGGTCCACTCCCCCGCCTTCTACCCCGCGCTGCTGCGCGGCAGCGTCGGCTTCGCCGAGGCGCACATGGACGGCCTGTGGTCGAGCCCCGACCTCGTCGCGCTCGTGCGCCTGGGGGCGCGCAACGGCGAGGCGCTCGACCGCCCGCGCCGCTGGGTGCGCCCGCTCATCGCCCCGGCCCGCGCGCTGGGGCGCGCGCGCAACACCGTCCACCGCAGCCGCCGGCAGATCGCCGCCCACTACGACCTCGGCAACGATCTCTTCGCCCTCTTCCTCGACGAGCGGATGATGTACTCGTCGGCGGTCTTCCCCACCGCGGGGGCCACGCTGGAGGAGGCGGCGCTGCACAAGCTCGAGCTGGTGTGCCGCAAGCTCGACCTCGGCCCCGGCGACCACCTGCTCGAGATCGGGACGGGCTGGGGCGGGCTGGCGGTGCACGCCGCCCAGCACTACGGCTGCCGGGTGACGACGACCACGATCTCGCGCGAGCAGCACGACCACGCCGTGGCCGCGGTGCGCGCCGCCGGCCTGGAGGATCGGGTCACCGTGCTGCTGCGCGACTACCGCGAGCTCGAGGGCAGCTACGACAAGCTCGTCTCGATCGAGATGATCGAGGCCGTCGGCTGGAAGGACTTCGGGACGTTCTTCGCGCGCTGCAGCGACCTCCTGGCGCCCCACGGGCTGATGCTGCTGCAGGCGATCACGATCGACGACCGCGCCTACCACGTCGAGAAGGGCAACCGCAGCTTCATCGCCACCTACATCTTCCCCGGCGGCTGCCTGCCCTCCAGCGAGATCATCGCCCGCTGCGTGTCGCGGCACACCGATCTGCACGCGGTCGGGCTGCAGGACATCACGGCCGACTACGCCGAGACGCTGCGCCACTGGCGCCGGCGCTTCCTCGCGCGGTTGGACGAGGTCGCCGCGCTGGGCTACGACGAGCGCTTCCGGCACCTGTGGAACCTGTACCTCGCCTACTGCGAGGCCGGCTTCCGCGAGCGGCGCATCCGCGACGTGCAACTGCTGCTGGCCAAGCCGCGCTGGCGCGGCGACATCCCCGCGCCGGCGGCCGCCGCGCCCGCGATCGCCGCCGCGCCGGCGCCGGACGCGGCCGCCGAGCCGGAGGAGCTCGAAGCTGCCTGAGCTGGGGGCCGAGGTCACCGGCTCGGGAGCGCCGCTGCTCCTGGTGCACGGCATCGGCGGGACCCGGCGCATCTGGGACCCCGTGGTCGCGCCCCTGGCCGGCGCGTTCGAGGTCACCGCGGTCGACCTGCCGGGCTTCGGCGAGTCCGCGCCGCTCGCGGACGACGCCACGCCCGACCCGCCCACGCTTGCGCGCGCCCTCGCCGACCACCTCGACGCGCGCGGGATCGCGACCGCGCACCTCGCCGGCAGCTCGCTGGGCGCTTGGATCGCGCTCGAGCTCGCGCGCATGGGCCGCGCGCGCTCGGTGACCTCGCTGTGCGCCGCGGGCTTCTGGCCGCGCCCGCTGCTGGCCGACGGCGAGCTGCCGCGCAAGCCGGCGCGCGCCATCGCCCGCGCCCTGCTGCCCGCCATGGGGCCGCTGCTGCGCACGCGCCGCGGGCGGCGCGCGGTGCTCGGCCTGAACATGGCCCATCCCGAGCGCGTGACGCAGGCCGAGGCGCTCGACATCGTGCGCGCCTACGCGACGGCGCCCGGCTATCCGGCCACCAACCTCGCCATGCGGCGCACGTCGTTCCAGGGCCCGGAGGGGATCGACGTCCCGGTCACGCTGGCGTGGGGCGAGCACGACCGGCTGGTGCGTCCCCCACTGGTCCCTCCGGAGGGATGGCGGACGCTGCTGCTGCCCGGCTGCGGCCACCTGCCGATGTGGGACGACCCGCAGCTCGTCGTGCGCGTGATCCGCGCGACCGCGATGCCGACGTGATGGCCACCCCGGCCAGGGCGATCGCGCCGCCGACGGCCGTGAGCGCCGACGGCACCTCGCCCAGCGCGATCCAGCCCACCAGCGCGGCGACGGGCGGGACCGCGTAGAGGGTGCTGGCCGCGGCGGTGACGTCGACGCGCGCCACCGCGTAGGCCCACGTCAGGAAGCCCAGCGCCGACGCCCCGAGCGCGAGGAAGCCCACCGCAAGGAGCGCCGAGGTCGGCGCCGCCCGCACGCCGGCCGCGAGGCCCGGGGCCAGCGGCAGCGCCATCGCCGCGCCGAGCCCCATCGCCCACGCGGTCACCGCGAGGCTCCCGTAGCGGCGCAGGAGCGCCTTCTGGGAGACGAAGAACGTCGCCTGGGCGGCCGCGGCGCCGAGCACGAGCAGCGCGCCGCCCGAGAGGCGCACCCCGCCCCCGGCGGCCACCGCGATGAGCGCCGCGCCCGAGAACCCGAGCGCCACGCCGCACCATCCCGTCGCCGCGAGCCGCTCGCCGAGCAGCGCGGCGGCCAGGAGCGCGGTGAAGATCGGGGCGACGTTGACGAGCAGGCTCGCGGTCGCCGCCGGCACGGTCACCTCGCCGGCGTTGAGGAGGATCTGGTAGGCCGTCATGCCGCTCAACGCGCACAGCGCCAGCAGCGGCAAATCGCGGCGAGCCGGCCGGCCGACCCGTCGCACGGCGGCGAGCGCGCCGAGGACGAGCGCCGCCACGGCGAGGCGCAGGACGGACAGGTGGGCCCACCCGAGGGCGCGCACCGCCTCGCGGATGGCGGCGAAGGCCGAGGCCCACAGCACCACCGTGGTCGCCAGGGCCGCCGGGGCGGCCATCCGTCGCGCACGTGTCACCGCGGGGACGATCGCGCGGGAAGGTCGTCACGTCCATTTACGAATCATCATGGTGAGCGTAAGCTCAGCTTTCCGATGCTCGACGTCCGCCGCCTGCACATGCTCCGCGAGCTCTCCGAGCGCGGCACCATCGCCGCCACGGCCCAGGCGCTCGGCTACTCGCCCCCCGCCGTCTCCCAGCACCTGTCGGCCCTCGAGCGCCAGGTCGGCGTGGCGCTGCTCGAGCGCCAGGGACGGCGCGTGGCCCTGACTCCCGCCGCGCGGCTGCTCGTCGGGCGCACCGAGCGTGTGCTGGCCGAGCTCGAGGCGGCCGAGGCCGAGCTCGCCGCCGGCGACGGCGACGTGCGCGGCAGCGTGCGCCTGGCCGCCTTCCCGACCGCGGCGGCGACGCTCGTACCGCGGGCGATGGCCGCCTTCGCCGCCCGCCATCCCCGCGCCGAGGTCCTGCTCTCCGAGCTCGAGCCCGAGGACGCGCTGCCGGCGCTGAAGCTCGGCGAGGCCGACGTGGCCGTGATCCACGAGTACGACTTCAGCCCGCGCGGCGACGACACGAGCATCGAGCTCACCCCGCTGGCCGAGGACGAGATCCACGTCGCCGTCCCCGCGGAGCACCCGGCGGCGGGCCCGGAGATCGCGTTGAGCGCGCTGGCCGGCGAGCGCTGGGTCGCCGGCTACCTCGACACGGCGTGCCATCGCGTCGTGGTCACTTCCTGCCGCGCCGCGGGCTTCGAGCCGCGCATCGTCGCGCGCTCGAACGACTTCCGCGTCGTGCTGGCGCTCGTGGCCGCGGGCCAGGGCGTCGCGCTGGTCCCGGGGCTCGCGTTCGACCGCCTCCCCGACGGCGTCTGCCTCGCCCGGCCGGCCGAGCGCCGGCTCGCGCGCCGCGTGGTCGGCGCCGTGCGCGCGGGCGGCGGCGGGCACCCCGGGGTGGCGGCCCTGCTCGAGGCGCTGCGCGACGCCGCCGGTCATGCGGTCGGCGCCGGCGCGTAAACCGTTCTCGGGTCAGTCGTTCTCGACCAGCACGGCGCCGGTCGACATCGGTTGCACGCTGCGCTGGTAGATCGAGAGATAGCCGCGCGCCCGTGGGAGCTCCGGCACGCCGAGCGCCTGGCGCCGGCGGGCCAGCTCGTCGTCGTCGACGTGGAGGTCGAGCGTGCGCGCGTCGGCGTCGATCGTGATCTCGTCGCCGTCGCGCACGAGGGCGAGCGGGCCGCCGACGGCGGCCTCGGGGGACACCTCGGCCACCGTGATCCCCTTCAGGCACAGGCCGCTCAGCTGGCCGTCGGTCACGAACGCGACATCGGTCGCGAGGTCCGCGGAGTCGACCGCGAAGAGGATCATCGACGCGGGACCGGCCATGCCGGGGCCGCCCTTGAGTCCCATGCCGCGCGCGACGAGCACGTGCCCGGGCTTGACCGTCCCGTCCTGGATGGCGGTCATCGCCGCGCCACCGTCGTCGAAGACGATCGCCGGCCCGGTGACGCGGCTCTGGCGGCCCGGCTCGCGAACGCCGAGCTTCAGGATCGCGCTCTCGGGCGCCAGCGAGCCGTGCAGGACGACGATCGCGGGCTTGTCGGAGAACGGCCGGTCGAGCGGCCGGATGACCTCGTCGTCGAGCACGACGGCGGTCGCGAGGTTGTCGGCGACCGTGGCGCCGGTGACGGTCATCGCGCTCGTGTCGAGCACCGGCTCGAGCTGCTTGAGCAGCGCGTGGGCGCCGCCGGCATCCTCGAACTGCTCGATCGAGTCCTCGCCGTTGGGGCGCACCGCGCTGAGGGCGGGGACGTCGTCGCCGATCTCGTTGAAGAGCCCGTAGACGTCGAGGTCGAGCCCCGACTCGATGGCCGTGGCCTGCAGGTGCTTGATGCAGTTGATCGAGCCGCTGACCGCGAGCACGGCGGCGGCGGCGTTGCGGAAGGCGCCGGGTGTCATCACGTCGCGGGGCTTGAGGTCCTCGAGGACCATGTCGACGATCCGCTGGCCCGAGCGCCGGGCGAGGTCGATCATCTTCGGGCTGTTGGCGCGCACGGGCGCCGCGCCCGGCAGCGCCATCCCGAGCGCCTCGACGGCGACGTGCATCGAGTTGGCCGTCGCCATCCCCTGGCACACGCCGGGCCCGCGGATCGCGTTGTCGGCCATCGCCCGCAGGCGGTCGGACTCGAGCTTGCCGAAGGCGACCTGCACGCCGCCCACGAAGACGTCCTCGATGTCGACCGGCTCGCCGTCGAGCTGTCCGCACGGCTGGTAGCCGCAGATGACGAGGATGGTCGGGATGTTGAAGCGCCCCGCGGCCATCAGGTGAGCGGGCGGCGTCTTGTCGCACGAGGACAGGCAGATCATCCCGTCGAGCTGCGCGCCCTCGACGGCGATCTCCATGTCGTTCACCACGAGGTCGCGCGAGGGCAGGATGTAGCCGCCCGACCCGCCCGCAGCGATGATGAAGTCGCTCGGCGCGGTGGTGCGGATCTCGAACGGCAGGCCGCCGGCCGCCCAGATGGCCTCCTTGACGATGGCCGCGACGCCGTCGAGGTGACGGAAGCAGATGGCCAGCTCGGACGAGCTGTTGACGACCGCGATCTTGGGCTTCTCGATGTCGGCGTCGGTCAGCCCGAGCGCCTTCCACTGCGCGCGCCGCGACGCCTCGCGCACGCTCCCGGCCTCGAAGTTGCTGCGCAGCGGTCGCGTCACCCTCATCCCTCCCGTGATGTAAGGCCCCCGTACATAGCTCGGCGAGCGTAGCGCTCGGTCGTCCGCGCGCGCTGTGCGGCGCTTCGCGACCGGGCATCGAGGGGAAGGAGTCCGCGGCGACCGGGGCTCTCGGGGCTCCGCGGGTCGTTGCGCATGCACGCTTGTCGGGTTTGTTGCCATATGGGCACCAAACCCGACACGCGTCGTGACGGCGAGCGTCTACGCGCCAGAGACCCGGCGGCGACGGGACTCCTTCCCTCGGTGCGGCAGTAAGCGCCGCGCAGCACCGCCAACGCCACGCGGGCGGCCGGCCCGCTCAGGACCCCGACTTGAGGACATTCGCCACCAGCGGGAAGACGAACGTCGCCAGGAAGATGAGGCCGATGCCGAGCGCCACGAGGGACTTGACGCGCGTGATGTGGCCGAAGACGCCGATGACGAAGCCGGCGATCATCATCGCGACGAAGGGCCGCGGATCTGTCCCGAACGGTGGGCTCGGGTCATAGGAGAACCCGAGCGGCAGGAGGCCCCACACCATGCGGTTCCTATCATTCGCGGTCCAATGACCGCGCCATCCAGCGTCGAGGACGTCCGCTCGGGCCTGCGGAGCGCCGGGTACCTGCCCGGCCAGTCGACTGCGCTCGTCTCCTACCTGGCCGCCAAGCTGGGCAAGCCGATCCTGGTCGAGGGGCCGGCCGGGGTGGGCAAGACCGAGCTGGCCAAGGCGCTCGCCCAGTACCTCGACCGCACGCTCGTGCGCCTGCAGTGCTACGAGGGGCTCGACGAGGCCAAGGCGCTCTACGAGTGGAACTACCGCAAGCAGCTGCTGCGCATCCAGGCCGAGGCCGAGGGCGCCGGCTGGCAGGAGGTCCAGGACGACATCTTCGGCGCCGAGTTCCTGCTCCAGCGACCGCTCATGGCCGCCATCGCCGCCGACGAGCCCGTCGTCCTGCTCATCGACGAGATCGACAAGACCGACCAGGAGTTCGAGGCGATGCTGCTCGAGCTGCTGAGCGACTTCCAGCTCTCGATCCCCGAGCTGGGGCTCTACGAGGCCAAGACGCGCCCGGTCGTCCTGCTGACCTCCAACAACTCGCGCGAGCTCACCGAGGCGCTCAAGCGCCGCTGCCTGTACCTGTGGCTCGACTACCCGACGCTCGAGCACGAGCTCGAGATCGTCAAGCTCCACGCTCCCGAGCTCGGCGACGCGGTCGCCCGCAAGCTCGTCGAGGTCGTGGCCATGATCCGCGAGCTGGACCTCAAGAAGCCGCCGTCGATCGCCGAGTCGATCGACTGGGCCCGGGCCCTGCTGCTGCTCGGCGCCGACGACATCGACGGTCAGGTCTTCGCCGACACGATGTCGATCATCGTCAAGCACCGCACCGACCTCGACGTCGTGGCCGAGCGCGTCGGGATGAAGCTGGGGCGGCCCGCCGATGCCACGCCCGCCGGCTAGCCGGCGCGCGGCGCTCTACGGCGGCGGCGACCCCGACGAGTCGCCGCCCGGGATCAGCGCGCGCATCCTCGAGCTCGGCGAGGAGCTGCGCGGCGAGGGCGTGGCCGTCGGCACCAGCGAGCTGCTCGACGCCTTCGCCGTCCTGCGCGAGGTCCCCTGGTCGCGGCCCGTGGACTTCAAGGAGAGCCTGGCCGCCACGCTCGCGAAGTCCCAGGAGGATCGGCGGATCTTCGACCTCGTCTTCGACCGCTTCTTCTTCCGCGCCGCCGAGATGGCCGCCGTGCGCGAGGGCGTCACCGAGGGCGGCGGGATGGACGCCGCCGGCGCCGAGCTCAACCTCGAGACGCTGCGCCAGCAGATCGCCCAGGCCCTGCGCGACGGCCACGAGGCGCTCATGCGCGACCTCGCGCGCCTGGCCATCGCGGCCTTCGGGCGCCAGGGCGAGGGCTCGGGCGTCATCGGAGTCGACGTCCAGCGCATCCGCCGCGCGCTGGGGCTGCGCGCCGAGCCCCAGCCCGACCTGCCGCCCGACGACCCGCGCGCGGAGGGCCTGCCGCGCGACGCCATCCGCCGCTTCGAGGCGCTGTTGCGCCAGGAGCTCGAGCGCCGCCAGATCGAGCGCACCGAGGCGCTGCCGCCGGCGCGTCCGCTCAACGAGCTCGACCGCGCGCTGCCGAGCGGGCCGCTGCAGGACCTCGCGGCGGTGCACCGCGTCGTCGCCCAGCTCAAGCGCCGCCTGAAGACCCAGGGTCACGAGCTGCGCGGGCGCAAGCGCCACGCGCAGGTCGACGTGCGCAAGACGATGCGCGCGTCGTTGGAGACCGGCGGCGTGCCGGTCGTCCTGCGCTACAAGCCGATCCGCCCGCGGCGCCCGGAGATCTACGTGCTGTGCGACGTCTCGACCAGCGTCACGAGCGCCAGCGTGTTCTTCCTCAGCGTCCTGCACGCGCTGCACGACTCGTTTCGCAAGATGCGCTCGTTCGTCTTCATCGAGCGCATCAGCGAGGTGACCGACGTCTTCGAGCGCGAGCGCAACTTCAAGGCCGTCAGCGAGGCGATCGGCCGTGACGCCGGCGTGGCCGACGTGTCGGGCTACACCGACTACGGGCGCGTGTGGAGCGAGTTCGCCACGCTCGTCGAGGACGACCTGCATCCGCGCGCCACCGTGATCGTCCTCGGCGACGCGCGGACCAACGGCCGCGACCCGCGCGCCGACGTCTTCGCGCAGGTCGCGGACAAGGCCGGGCGGACCTTCTGGCTGAACCCCGAGCCGCGGCTGTACTGGAACTACGGCGACTCGGTCATCGCGGCGTACGAGCGCCACTGCGAGGCCTTCGAGTGCTGGACGACGGGTCAGCTCGAGGACTTCGTCAAGGCGCTCACGCGACCGGTCGGGCGCACCTAGGCGCGACAATCCGGCGCATGCCTCCTGCGATCCTCGCCGAGGGGCTCACCAAGCGCTACGGCGAGACCCTCGCCCTCGACGGCCTGAACCTCGAGGTCGCGCCCGGCGAGGTCTACGGGTATCTCGGGCCCAACGGCGCCGGCAAGACGACGACGATCCGGCTGCTGCTCGGGCTCCATGGGCCGACCGAGGGCCGTGCCGAGCTGTTCGGCCTCGACGCCTGGACCGACGCGGTCCGCGCGCACCGGCACGTCGCCTACGTGGCCGGCGAGCCCTACCTGTGGCCGTCGCTGACGGGCGCCGAGACGCTCGCCCTGCTGGCGCGCGTGCGCGGCACGAGCGACGACGACTACCGCGACGTCCTCATCGACCGCTTCGCGCTCGACACCGACAAGAAGGTGCGCGCCCTGTCGAAGGGCAACCGCCAGAAGGTGCAGCTGGTGGCCGCCTTCGCCAGCCGCGCCGACCTGCTGATCCTCGACGAGCCCACGAGCGGCCTCGACCCGCTCATGGAGGTCGCCTTCCGCGACACCGTCCACGAGGCCAAGGCGCGCGGGCAGACCGTCTTCCTCTCCTCGCACATCCTCAGCGAGGTCGAGGCGCTGTGCGACCGCGTCGGCATCCTGCGCAGCGGGCGACTGGTCGAGCAGGGGACGCTGCCCGAGCTGCGCCACCTCAGCGCCCAGACCGTCGACATCACCTTCGACGGGCCGGCCCCGAAGCTGCCCGAGCTGCCCGGCGTGCGGCTCACGAGCGCGGGCGACAACGCGGTGCGCGCGTCGGTCACCGGCGGGGTCGGGCCGCTCATCGCCGCGCTCGCGAGCCATCCCGTGCTCGCGCTCACGAGCCGCGAGCCGTCGCTGGAGGAGATCTTCCTGCACCACTACGACGGCGACGGTCATGGCGGCGGCTAGGGCGCTGGCCCGCCAGACCGCGCGCGACGCACGCGCGCGGACGATCTCGTTCGCGCTGCTGTTCCTGCTGGGGGCGGGCGTCCAGGGCGCGGCCTACCGCAACGCCTACCCGACGCTCGAGGACCGCCTGCAGCTCGCGCGCAGCTTCGGCGACAACCGCGCCGTGCGGCTGCTCTACGGCGTGCCGCACGACCTGCTGACAGTCGGCGGGTACATGTCGTGGCGCCTGGGCGCCTTCGCGATCTTCGCGGCGTTGTGGGGAATGCTGGCCGCGGTCCGCGCACTGCGCGCCGAGGAGGACGCCGGCCGCCACGAGCTCGTCCTCTCCGGCGCCGTGAGCCGCGCCGCGGTCTTCGGGTCGGCGCTCACCGGCATCGCGATCGGGGCGGCGGTCGTGTGGCTGGCTCTGCTGGTCGGCATTCTCCTGGGGCGTGCCGGAGCCGGCTCGTCGGTGTTCCTGTCGCTCGCGCTCGTCTCGCCGCTGCCGGTCTTCGTCGGCGTCGGCGCCCTCGCCGGCCAGGTCGCCCCGACGCGGCGGGTGGCCACGGGCATCGCGGGCGGCGTCCTCGCCGTCGCGCTGCTCGTGCGGATGGTCGCCGACACCTCCTCGGCCGGGTGGCTGCGATGGGCGACCCCGCTGGGCTGGGCGGAGGAGCTGCGCCCGTTCGCCGGGGCGCGGCCGGCCGTCCTGCTCCTCCCCGCCCTGGCGACGGTCGCGCTGCTGGTCGCGGCGGCGCGGATCGCCGAGCGGCGCGACATCGGCCAGGGACTGCTGGCCTCCCACGACAGCGCGGCGCCGCGCCTGGCCCTCCTCTCGTCGCCGACGACGCTCGCGCTGCGCACCCAGCGCGGCGGCCTGCTCGCGTGGCTGATCGGCGTCGGCGTCTTCGCCGCGATCATGGGCGTCGTCTCCGACAGCGTCGCCTCCGGCCTCTCGCAGAGCGTGCAGGACCTCCTCGCCAAGCTCGGTACGGCCGCGACGACCCCATCGGGCTACCTGGGCTTCATCTTCCAGTACCTGCTGCTGGCGCTATGCCTATTCGCGTGCTTCGAGCTGGCCGCGATGCGCGAGGACGAGGTCGAACAGCGCCTGGAGACGCTCTTCGCGCTCCCGGTCTCGCGCCCGCGCTGGTTCGCCCAGCGGCTTGCGCTCGCGGCCGGGGCGGCGCTGGCGCTGGCCCTCGCGGCCGGCCTGCTGGCGTGGGCGGGCGCGGTGTCGCAGGGCGCCGACGTGGCCTTCGGCCGCATGCTCGAAGCGGGTGCGAACTGCCTGCCCGTCGTCGTGCTCTTCCTCGGCCTTGGCGGACTCGCGGTGGCGCTCTTCCCGCGCGCGGGGACGACGATCGCGTACGCCCTCGTCGGCGTCGCCTTCCTGTGGGAGACGGTCGGAGGGCTGATCGCCGCGCCCGCGTGGGCCCGCGACCTGTCGCCCTTCCACCACGTCGGGCTCGTGCCCGCGGAGGCCTTCCAGGCCGGCGGCGCGGCGACGATGGCGGTCATCGGCGCGCTCGCCGGCCTGCTGGGAGCGTGGCGCTTCGAGCGCCGCGACCTCAGCGGTCCGTGACCAGGGCGACCTCTCCGTCCTCGTCGATCAGCCGCTGCAGCGTCTCGTCGGGCATCCACACCCGATGCGGGTAGCCGCGCCCCCACGAGTTGAGGATGCGCACGGCGCCGGCGGCGTTGTTGGCGGGGCTCTTGAGGATCCCGTGGACCTCCTCGACGGTCTTCGCCCACCGGTAGACGCCGATGCCCTCGCCGGTGCCGGGCTCCTCCTTGTCGCGCTGCTTGTAACTGCGGCCCTTGTAGGCGTCCTTCCACGGCACGTGGCCGCGTGAGCGCAGGATGTCGCAGGCCGCGCGCACGCTCGTGCCCTGGTCGTCGCCGGGGTTGGTATCGGGCCACTCGTCGGTGGACTTGGCCCAGTCCCACAACCAGCGGGCGTCGTAGCGCTTGCGGTTGAGCAGGCTCATCATGCGCGAGCAGCCGAAGCCGACGCAGGCGCCCTCGCGGCCCTGGTCGTAGAAGTCCCACCAGCTCTGGCTGTCCTGCAGCAGGCGGACGACGGTTCCGTTGCCGTTGAGCTGATCGCCCGGCTCCAGGCAGACGCAGTGCCCGCCGCGCACCTTGCCGAGCTTCTTGGCGTCGAGTCCGATCCAGTAGCGGCTGCCCTTCTGGACCGGAGTGTCGAAGTCCTCGTACCAGTTGACGCCGATCGCAACCGGCGTCGGCGTGGTCGGCGTCGTCGCCGCCGTCAGCGGATACTTCTCGTAATGGCGCCAGTCGGACGGCGCTCTGCGCCCGAGCGGTTTGGCCTTGGCCATGGTGCCCCCTCGTCCTTCACCGAGATGAATCGTGTGGGCCGATCCTCGCACCGCCCGCGACGCCTCGCGGGGTTGTGGACGTTTGCGGTGCTCGGAGGGGCGTCAAGCTGCGCACTTCCTCGCCAGACCGGCGCATGGGGCGTCTCCGAACGGGTAGCGCAAGGGCATGGAACACGAGTTCACCGTCCCCGCTCGTGTCGTCGAAGTGACGCGGACCACGCAGGAGGTCGACCGCGAGACCGGCGAGCTCCTGCCGCCGGCGCCCGCCGCAACCGACGACGGCACGCCGATGACCGGAGCGGCGCCGCCGGACGACGAGCGCCCGCGCTAGCATCCATCACAGACAAACAGGGGGGCTGGCGGAGGCCGGCTGAGATAGCGCCCAGCGAACCGGCGCTGACCCTTCGAACCTGTGGGGTAATGCCCGCGGAGGGAGCGATGACGACCAAGCTCGAGGCTCCTGCGCAGGAGCCTCGAAACGTTGATGGGGGCGGAACGGCAAGCCTGGCGGGCGTGAGCCGCGCGTTCGGCTCGGTACGCGCGCTCGAGGGCGTCGACCTCGAGGTCGGCGCGGGCGAGATCGTGGCCGTCGTCGGCCCCAGCGGCTGCGGCAAGACGACGCTGCTCGAGCTCGTGTGCGGACTGCAGACGCCGGACGCGGGCAGCCTGCGCGCCGATGCGGCCGTGCTCATGCCCCAGCGCGACAACCTGCTGCCCTGGCTGCGGGCGATCGACAACGCTGCGCTGGCGGTGCGCCTGGCCGGGGCGTCGCGCGACGAGGCGCGCGCCCGCGCGCACCCGCTCTTCGCCGCCTTCGGCCTCGAGGGCTTCGAACGCGCCCGGCCCCACGAGCTCTCGGGCGGCATGCGCCAGCGCGTCGCCTTCCTGCGCACGCTGCTGTCGGGCAAGCCGCTGCTGTGCCTCGACGAGCCGTTCGCCGCACTGGATGCGCTGACGCGGCGCGAGATGCAGGACTGGCTCGCGCAGGCGCTGCGCCGGGAGCCGCGCACCGTCCTGCTCGTGACCCACGACGTCGAGGAGGCCGCGCGCCTGGGCGACCGCGTCGTCGTTCTCTCGCCCCGCCCCGGGCGCGTGGTCGCGCAGCTGACCGTGCCTCGCCCGCGCTCGGAGGCCGACGTGCTGGCCGTGCGCGAGCGGGCGCTGGAGGCGCTCACGCCATGATGTCCCTGCTGCTCGTCGCGGTGCTGATCGGCGGCTGGGAGCTGTACGCCGACCTCGGCGGCGTCGACGACTTCATCCTCCCCGCGCCGAGCCAGATCGCCACCGCGCTGTGGGACGACCGCTCGCTGCTGTGGTCCAACCTGCTCGTGACCGCCCAGGAGGTCGGGCTGGGGATCCTCCTGGCGCTCGTGCTCGGCTTCGTGCTCGCCGTCGCGCTGCACTTCTCGCGCACGCTGCGCCGCGGCGTCTACCCGCTGCTCGTCGCCTCCCAGGCGGTGCCGATCGTCATCATCGCGCCGCTGCTGGTGGTCTGGTTCGGGTTCGGGATGGTCCCCAAGCTCGCGATCATCGCGCTCGTCTGCTTCTTCCCCGTCGTGGTCACCACGCTCGATGCCCTGCGCTCGGTCGACCCCGACCAGCTCAAGCTCATGCGCACCCTCGACGCCTCGCGCTGGCAGGCCTTCCGCTGGGCCGAGGCGCCCGCCGCCCTGCCCGCCGCCCTGAGCGGAGCCAAGATCGCGGTGGCCGTGGCCGTCATCGGCGCGGTCTTCGCCGAGTACGCCGGCTCGAGCGAGGGCCTCGGGCACCTCATGCTCCAGTCCATCCCCCAGCTCGAGACGCCGCGCGCCTACGCAGCGGTCGTCCTGCTCGCGGCCTTCGCCATCCTGCTCTTCGGCGCCCTTGCCCTCGCCGAGCGCCGCCTCGTCCCCTGGGCCCGTCGCCGACCGGAAGGACCCGCCCGTTGACCCGCCGTCTCCCGCTCGTCCTGCTCGTCCTCGCCGCCGTGCTGCTCGCCGCCTGTGGCGAGCGCAAGGAGCCGACCGCGGCGCCGGCCCAGCAGGGCCTGCGGCTGATGCTCGACTACTTCCCCAACGCCGATCACGCGGGGATCTATGCCGCCAAGGACAACGGCTCCTTCAGCCGGGCCGGGCTGGACGTGCAGCTGCAGACGCCCAGCGATCCGGCCGCGCCGCTCAAGCTGCTGGCCGCCGGCAAGGTCGACCTCGCCATCTCCTACGAGCCCGAGTTGCTGCTCGCGCGCGACAAGGGCCTCAAGCTCGTCGCGGTGGGCGCGCTGGTGCAGGAGCCGCTGACGTCGATCATCTCGATCGGCAAGCACGCGATCGCCGATCCCAAGGACCTGAAGGGCAAGACCGTCGGCACAGCGGGCATCCCGTACCAGTCGGCCTACCTCAAGGCGATCCTCGAGCGCGCGGGCGTCGACCCGTCGTCGGTCAAGGAGGTCAACGTCGGCTTCAACCTCGTCCCGGCGATGAAGACGAAGAAGGTCGACGCCACGCTCGGCGCGTTCTGGAACTACGAGGGCGTGCAGCTGCGCCTCGACAAGCAGCGCCCGAAGATCATCCGGATGGAGAACGTCGGCGTCCCCACCTACCAGGAGCTCGTCATCGTCGCCCGCCAGCAGGACCTGGCCAAGGGCGGCGAGCGCGTGCGGCGCTTCATGCGCGCCCTCGGACAGGGCCAAGCGGCGCTGCGCGCGGATCCCGAGGCCGGGGTCGAGCCGCTGCTGAAGGCCAACCCCGACCTCCAGCGCGAGCTGCAGCTCGAGAGCGTCAAGGCGACCATGCCCGCCTTCTTCCCGCCGCCGGGCAAGCCGTTCGGCTGGATGGAGCCGGTCGAGTGGACGCGCTACGGCGACTGGATGTACTCCAACAAGCTGCTCAGCCGCCCGCCCAACGCGGCGCGCGCGCTGACCGACGAGTTCCTGCCCGGGCAGGGGCTGGCCGGCTCGGACTCGGGCAGCGGCTAGCGGTCGGGATTCGCCCGCGGGCGAATCGATCGCCTTCACCGGCGGGCCGGCGCTACGGTCCGCGCTCGTGATCCGCATCGAGATGAAGGACGACGACCTCGCGCGCACGCGACTGGCGATCAGTCCGCTGTGGGAGCTGTTCGCGTCGCTCTTCGCGCTCCACGACGAGCGACCGCGCGAGGAGTACGCGCCATGGGTCCAGCAGGCACGCGATGCGCTGCGCGGCGTGGAGCTCGGCCCGCTGGACCTCAGCATGCCGCTGCGCCATTCCATCCCCGACTTCGCGGCTCCGATCCCGAAGGATCCGCTGCGCAGCCTCAGCGACGAGATCGAGCGGGTCCGCGCGACGGAGCCGGCCGTCGTGCGCGCGAACATCGCCGAGATCTGGGGCGACGACCCACCGCCGCCGTGGGACGCGTTCGTTCCGCGGCCGCGCGAGATGGTCGATCGGCTCGCCGACGCGCTCGAGGTCTACTGGCACGCGACGCTCGCCCACGACTGGCCGCAGCTGCGGGCGGTGCTCGAGGGCGAGATGCTCGCCCGGGCCCGCGCGCTCGCCGTCTCGGGGCCGGAGGCCGTCCTCGAGGACCTGCATCCGAGCGTGCGCTGGCGCCAACCGATGATCGAGCTCGTCAAGGACAAGGACGCGGAGACGCATCTCGAGGGACGCCCGCTCGTCCTCATCCCGCTCGTGTTCGCCCGCGGCGTGCTCATGGGCGAGTCGGAGGACGAGCAAGCGGTGGCGCTCGGCTACCAGGCGCGAGGCACAGCCGCACTGTGGACCGATGAGGCGGCCGGCTTCGACGGGCGCCTCGAGCTGTTGCTCGGCCACGGCCGCGCGGCGGTCCTGCGCGCGCTCGACCGGCCGGCGACGACGACCGACCTCGCGCGCCGGCTGAGCTATGCCCCGAGCACGGTCTCCGCCCACCTCGACGTGCTCTCCCGGGCCGGGCTGGTCGAGCGCCACCGCGTTCGACGCAGCGTCTTCTACGGCCTCAACGACACCGGGCGGGCGTTCGTCTTGCTGCTGGCCGACATCCCGGCCGCCTTGAGCGCCTGATCATTTGGAAGCTGGCGAATCGATGGCCCCGGGGGCACCACGGCGCGAGGCTGTCGGCATGCTCTTTCACCCCGACATCCTGAGCGCGGTGGCCGCGACGCGCTACGAAGCGCCCTTGCCCAGCAGGTGCGTCCCCGCCAGGCCCGCCCAGCCCTCGTACGGCGCGAAGAAGGCACGCACCTCGTCCTCGGTGGCCCGGGCGCGCGGATTGCCCGTCGCGATCCGCCCGACGACCCGCAGGTAGCCCAGGTCCCCCGCCGGCAGCTGGTCGTAGCGGCCCTGGCCGTAGAGGGCCAGCATCTCGATCGTCCAGCTGCCGATGCCGGGGATGGCGCGCAGGCGGCGCCAGCCGCGCTCGTGGTCTGGGTCTGAGAGGTCGGCCCGGCCCGCGGACACCTCGCGCGCGGCGCGCCGCAGGGCGATCGCCCGTCCGGCGCTCAGGTCCAGCGACTGCAGCAGGGCGGGCGCCGTGCCGGCCAGCGTCGCGGCGG
Source organism: uncultured Actinomycetes bacterium (assembly GCA_963807305.1). Lineage (GTDB taxonomy): Bacteria > Actinomycetota > Thermoleophilia > Solirubrobacterales > Solirubrobacteraceae > JAOPZW01. The sequence continues at coordinate 220,250 of CAWEBN010000005.1, read as the reverse complement.
CGGGCAGGTCGCGCAGGCCGGTGGTCGCGCAGCGCCGGCCGAGGCGGGCGACGATCCGCCGCTGGATGGCGGCGGCGCGCTCGAACTCGATGAGCTGCTCGCAGATGGCCCACGCCAGCGCCTCGAAGGGCTCGGGGCGGCGGATCACGCGCAGATACGGCCGCGCGCGCACCGAGCGACCGATCACCGGATCGGAGCGGAAGCGCTCGTAGAAGGGGCGCAGGTCGTCGTCGACGCCGAGCGCGAAGCGCATGCGCCGCACAGCCTCCTCGGCCACATCGGGGCTGTCGGCGCCGGCCACGAGCACCACGCGATCACGCGCGGGCTGGCCGACGCGGACGATCGCCGGCGTCCCCTCGACGTGCAGCAGCCGCTCGAGGCCGCCGTCGCGGCGGCGGCGCAGGACGCCGTCGGGGCCGCCGCGGGGCAGGCGGTAGGGCCACACCGGACGCACCTCTCGCCTCACCTCGACCATCGGCGCGACTCTACGCCTCGCGCCCGACACCGGCGCCCGCGGTCAGCGGCTGGCGCCGAGCGGCGCGGCGAAGCGCGGCTCTCGGCGCGCGAGCGCCGGGCGGTGGTCCTCAGCGCGCAGCGGCGGCCACTGCCCCCGGCAGGTCGGCGGCCCGGACGATGGCGGCGCCGTGCCCCGCGGCGGTCGCACGCGGGCCGGCGACCACGATCCGGTCGTAGTCCTGGGCGGCGAAGTAGCGCACGTCGGTGCGGGCCTCTGCGCCGTCGCGCGGCAGGCGGACGTCGGCGTCGATCGCGCGCAGGCGAGGGTCGACGAGCGCGCGACCGTCGCGCGCGGCGGATGCGTCGATGACGATCGCCGTGCGCGGCGCGGGATGGTCGGCGCCGGGTGCGAGAGCGGCGCCGACGGCCAGCGTACCGGCGGCGATGAGTGAGACGAAGCCTGTGGCGATACCAGTCATACGTATGAGCATACTACGTATGACGGATGATTGACCCAACCTCGTCACACAACGAAGACGCGGCGCGCCGGCGCTGCTTCCCACCCCACCGGGCCGTCCGGCGTGGTTGCATGTCGCTCATCGCCTCCGCTGCCAACACCCGGGTGACGAGCGTCGACGTTGCGCGACGCGCGGGCGTGTCGCAGTCCACGGTCTCGCTCGTCTTCTCGGGCAAGGGCCGCGGGCGGGTGTCGGCAGCCACGCAGGAGAAGGTCCGCCGCGTCGCGCGCGAGCTCGGCTACCGGCCCAACGTCGCGGCGCAGGCGCTACGGCTGGGGAGCTCGCGGGCGGTCGCCCTGCTGGTGCCCGACGTGACCAACCCGTTCTTCGCACGCGTCCTGCGCGGCGCCCAGCGCGCCGCACAGCAGGCCGGCTACACGGTGGCGCTGGTCGACACCGGCAACGACCGGCGCTGGGAGGAACAGTCGTTCGAGGCGCTGCGCGCCGGCCCCGTCGACGGCTACCTGCTCTTCGAGGTGATGCCGCCCGAGGGGCTGGCGGCCGACGAGCAGGTCGTCCTCATCGAGAGCCGCGCCCGCGGGCGCTCGTCGGTGCGCTTCGACTCCGAGGGGGGCGCAGCGGCCGCCTTCGAGCATCTGCTCGAGCTCGGCCATCGCCGCATCGGCCACCTCGCCGCCGACTTCGACGCGCCGACCTTCCACCTGCGCGAGGACGCACGCCGGCGCGTGCTGAGCGCGGCCGGCCTCGACCCCGCCGCGCTGCCTCGCGCGGTGACCCAGATCACCATCGACGACGCGCGCGACGCCGCGGGCCCGCTGCTCGACGAGCAGCCCACGGCCGTGTTCTGCGACGACGACATCGTCGCCGCCGGGCTCTACCTGGCCGCCCGCGAGCGCGGGCTGAGCATCCCCGGCGACCTCTCGGTCGTCGGCTTCGACGACATGGACTTCGCGCGCGTGCTCGAGCCGGCGCTGACCACCGTGGCCCTCGACGCAGAGCTGCTGGGGGCCACGGCCTTCGCATTGCTGGAGGAGCGCATGGGCGGAGGGCGCCCTCGGCGGCCGGTGGTGCTGCCCGCCGAGCTCGTCGTGCGCGGCTCGACCGGGCCGCCGCGGTGAGCGACACGGCGCGCGCGGCACTCGATGCCCACGCCGAGGGCTATAACGCCGAGCGCTCGCGCCCGCGCGGGCGCGAACCTTCCCAGGTTGGCCTCGGTTTCCGAGGCTGATCCGGGACGGTTCGGCAAATCGTTCGCGCCCGCCCGGCGCTGGCTCCCGTCCCTCGGTGATGCCGTTCAGTGCAGCGCGGTGCAGCAATCGCGCGCGGCAGGGGGCGGGAGCGGCGGCGATCTAATCCCGTGAGCCGAGCAGGTGCACGTCGATCAGGAACGACCGCGTCGCGAGCACCGGGGCCAGCTGGTTCGCCTTGCGCCGCGTGCGGCGCCGGGCGCGGACCGCGCGCGCTCCGCGAACGGCGGCGACCGTGACCACACCGGCGGCGAAGGACGTCGCGGCGACGGCCGCGGCCTGCTTGACCACGACGACGCCGGCGGCGGCGTCCGGGCGCTGGAGCGCCCGTGCGTCGTCGGCCAGGACCGGGACGGCGTCGACTTCCTCGATGCCCTCGGGCTCATTCTCTGAGTCCATTCGCAGCGATCATAACCGCGGCGCCGACAGCGCGAGCGCCACCCGGCTAGTCCAGCGTTCGCTGGAAGACGCGGTAGGTCTTGACCTTGCGGCCGTTCATGGCCTCCATGCCGCGATTCATGGCGCGGTTGGTCTCGAGGATCCAGCCCATCTCGCCCCACGTGACCGGCCCACGCGAGGCGAGGTCGAAGTGCTCGACGTACAGCGCGGCGGCCACGCCAGTGTGCTGGTACTCGGGTTTGACGCCCAAGAAGCCGACCCGGCAGCGGTCGATGATCTTGCGCTTGCGCAGAAAGTGCCACCAGCCGAACGGCAGGATGCGCCCGTTCATCTTCTTGAGCACCTGGTTGATGTCCGGGATCGTGATCGCCACCGCCACCGTCTCGCCGTCCTTCTCGGCGACCATGAACCACGGGGCGTCGAAGACGAGTTGCATCTCGGAGGCCTGGTAGTCGAGGTCCTCCTTGGAGTACGGCGTAAAGCCCCAGTTCTGCGCCCACGCCGAGTTGTAGACCTCGGCGAAGCGGTCCATGTCGCGCCGCAGCGAGCGGCGCGACATCTTGCGGATGTGCACGCCGTGCTTGGGGCCGACCTGCCCGGCGAGCTCGAACACGATCGGCAGGATCTTCGACCGGTCGGCGATGTCGAGCTCCCACATCCACAGGTCCATGGCCTTCTCCAGGCCGGCCTGCTCGCAGCGCGCCGCGTAGTAGGGCGGGTGCCAGGGCTGCTTGATCATCGGCTCGCGGTCGAAGCCCTCGATGAGCACGCCGCTCTCGTCGTTGATCCCGAAGTCCATCGGCCCGATCATCAGGTCGCGCCCCCGCGCGCGCAGCCAGGCCTCGGCCCCGGCGAGCAGCGCAGGCAGGATCTCGGGGTCGTCCTCGAACTCCAGGAAGCCGAACATCCCCCACCGGTTCTGCTGGTAGTCGTTGAACGCGCGGTCGATCTGGGCGCTGATGCGGCCGACCACGCGCCCGTCGCGCCACGCGCAGAACAGCTGCGCGTCGCCGTGCTTGAAGAAGGCGTTCTGGCGGCGGCTGAGGAACAGCCGGCGCTCTATGCGCAGCGGGGGAATCCAGTACTGCGAGGTAGAGTGCAGCCGGTACGGGAGCTCGATGAACTCGCGCAGCTCCTTGCGGCCCTCCACCGGCCTCACGTCCACGGACACGGCGGCGCACCCTACATGCCCGAGACCTCGATCGACGTCTTTGCCAAGGCCCGCGACAACGAGCGGGTGGCCCTGCTGCGCGCCGCGCGCGAGGCCGACATCGTCCCCTACTTCCGCACCGTCGAGGGCCCGGCCCGCCCGGTCGTCGAGATGGAAGGGGCCGCGCGCATCATGCTCGGCTCCAACAACTACCTGGGGCTCACGGGCGACGAACGCGTCATCCAGGGCGCGCGCAGCGCGCTCGAGCGCTACGGCACGGGCCTGACGGGCTCGCGACTGCTCAACGGCACGACGGCGCTGCACCTCGAGCTCGAAGAGGAGATCGCCGACTGGCAGGGGACCGAGGACGCGATCGTCTTCACCACCGGCCACCAGGCCAACGTCGGCACCCTGGGGACGATCCTCGGCCCCACCGACACGGTCGTCGCCGACTCCGGCGACCACGCGTCGATCCTCGACGGCTGCCTGCTCAGCCGCGCCAAGCTGCGCGCCTTCCGCCACAACCGCATGGACAAGCTCGAGCGCATGCTCGAGCGCGCCGCCAACGACGGCGGCGGCATCCTCGTCGTGGTCGACGGCGTCTTCTCGATGGAGGGCGACGTCCCGCCGCTGCCCGAGATCTGCGACCTGTGCGAGCGCTTCGGCGCGCGGCTCATGGTCGACGAGGCCCACGGCGCCGGCGTGCTGGGCCACCGCGGCGCCGGGGCGGCCGAGCACTTCGGCGTCGAGGACCGCGTCGACCTGCGCATGGGGACGTTCTCGAAGTCGCTGGCCAGCTGCGGCGGCTTCCTGGCCGGGCCGGCGGACGTCATCGAGTTCCTGCGCGTCCAGAGCCGTGCCTTCCTGTTCACGGCCTCATCGGTGCCGGCGGCCGTCGGAGCCGCCCAGGCGGCGCTGCGGATCGTGCGCACGGCCGAGGGTCGCGAGCTCATGGCCAAGGTCCTGTCCAATGCACGCCTCTGGAGCGACGGCCTCGTCGAGCGTGGCTTCAAGGTCGTGCGCCACGGCGATCTGGTCACCCCGATCGTCCCCGTCCTGGTCGAGGACGACTGGAAGGCCGGCCTGCTCTGGAAGGCCCTCTACGACGCCGGCGTGTTCGTCAACACGGCCCTGCACCCAGCCGTCCCGCCGGGCGGCGCGCTGCTGCGCACGAGCGTCATGGCGACCCACGACACGCCCACGCTCGAGCGCGCGCTCGATGCCTTCGCCTCGGTCAAGGCCGTCTTCGAGGCCGAGCACGGCCCGCTTCCGGGGCCCGCCGCCGACTGATCGGGCGGCCTCCTACGCACCGCTGGCTTGTCCGATTTTTCACAAGTCAGAGCGACCGAGAAAAAGGATGCTCTTTGCGAGTCTTGGACCGACACTCGCGTTGACCGACCCGCAACTCGTGGCGTAGCTTCACGCGCTGTCGGCGCAGACGCCGCGGGGAGAGAGCTTCAGACCGGGTCCGAGAAGGTATCGGGAGATCGGGCCCAGCCGGTCGTGAACCTCACGCGAGGGCCCCGCTGCCGTTGCGCTGCACGCGCACGTTCAACCAAGGACAGGTTCCCCCTTGAGGGAGGGGGAGCAGGGAGGATCTATGAACGCAGAAGCGAGGATGTCCCCTGGCCGGGGGCCGCAACACATGCAGGCACTCGAGCGGGCGAACGCCGTTCGGCTCGCCCGCGCGGAGCTCAAGCGCCGCGTGGCCATCGGGCAGATCACCGCGGCTGCCGTGATCCTCGGCGCACCGTGGGAGGCGGAGAGCATGACCGTCTCCGACCTGCTCACGAGTCAGCGCCGTTGGGGTCACACGCGCAGCCGCAAGTTCCTCCAGTGCATCCCCATGTCGGAGAACAAGACCGTCGGCTCGATGACCGATCGTCAGCGTCATGCGCTCGCGCAGATGCTGGGAGCGAGCGGTACATCACACTCCGCGCCTGAGCGCGTGGAGAGTCTGACGCCGGTCTTGGCCGGAGTGGCCTGACTGGAGCACCACGGCAGCGGGCTGGCCGACCCCTGTGGGGGGCGGCCGGTCAGCCCGAGGCCGTGGCGATCTCGACGATGTTCCCGTCGGGGTCGCGCAGGTAGATCGACCGCAGCCCGCCGCGGTCGAACACGTCGGTGCAGTCCACCGAGCTCGAGCGCAGGTAGTCCCGCCAGGCGTCGAGCTCGTCGGGGCTGGCGACCGCCAGGGCCACGTGGTGCACGGAGCCCACACCCACCTTGCCGGGCTCCATCTGCGGGTACTCCATGAAGGACAGCAACGTGCCTGCGGTCCCATGGCCGTCGCCGAACCAGAAGTGGCGCGCGTCGGGGTCGTCGTCGTTGACCGTCTCGCGCACGAGGGCGAGACCGAGAAGGTCGCGATAGAAGGCCGTCGTGCGCTGCAGGTCGGCGCAGATGATGGTGATGTGGTGCAGGCCGAGGAGGCGCATGCGCTGCGGCTCGGGTGTCGGCAGCTCGGTCATGCGCGGAACCCCATCCCGCCCGAGCGCGCGCGGAAGGCGCGGCGCAGGCGCATCAGCACGAGGACGAAGACACCGATGCCGACGCCGAGCAGCAGGATCTGCGGCAGATCGGTCCACAGGAACAGCGGCGCCACGACGACGATCGCGCAGGCCCCGGCCAGCAGCGTCGAGTGCGACCGGTAGCCCGCGAAGTGCTCGCGGAGCGCGAGCTCCACCCCGGCGAGGCTGACGAGCGCGAAGCCGCAGCCCAGCAGGGCGCCACGGCGGCCGCCGTCGGTCAGGACCCCGCCGACGATGAGGGCCATCGAGATCAGGATGACCAGCTCGGTGAGCGGGAAGGGCGACCACGGCGCGGTGGGAGCATCGGCCATGCGGGCACGCGGCCCACGCGCCGCGGGCTGCGGCCGGGGACGCTCGACCGCGGGCGGCGGCGCCGGCGCGGTTATCCCGCGCTTCCGAGAACGACGACCCATGTCAGGAGGCTAAGGGACAGCCGGACGACAGCTTGACCTGCCACCAGCCCATCAGCATGCCGATGAGCCCCAGGCGCGGGCGCACGTGCCACACGCCGCAGCCGCCCTCGCCGAGGTCGCGGTTGGCGACACGCACGAACTTGTAGCGACCCGGCTCGAGCAGCATCCGCTCGAGCAGCACGCGGCTGGCCTCCTCGCGCTCGCCCCGCTCCTCGAGCACCGCGCGGGCCTGTGCCAGGCGATCGGCGAGCCCGTCGCGGATGCGCTCGAGCTCGCCCAGCGTCAGGACCCGCGGGCCGCCGGGGGCGAGAACCGCGCTGTGAACCCCGCCGTGCGGGAAGGCGCTGACGACCGCGTCCGACAGCTGGCCCTCGAGCGCCGCGATCTGCCCGCGCAGCTGAGTGCGCGCGGCGCGCTCATCGCCAATGCCGCGGACGTCGCGGACCTCGAGCATGGGCGCGAGTCTACCGGGCGTCACGGGCGTCCGAAAGCGCCTCCACGCAGCCGAACACGGCCTCCTCGACGTGCAGTGCCGGCACCCCGGGAACCGCGATGGCGAACAGCCGCAGGCGCGTGCTGTCGCGCACGGGGCGGCGGCTCGGCGCGATCTCGCCGAAGAGCACTGCGACCGGGCCGGCGGCGTCGGCGACGACCACCCGCCCGGGCACGAGGTCGGCCGCGTACTCGCCCTCCCCCAGCCGCTCGCCCGCCCGGGCGCCGCGCAGCCCCAGCGGGCCGTCCAGCCGGGCATCGTCGAGCGCCCACACCGGGACGCCGGTCTCCACCACCGCCACGAGCAGGGCGTCCTCCACCGGCCCGCGCGAGGCGAAGCCGCCGCGCACGAGGCGGTCGAGCGCTGCCGCCTCGACCGGCGTGCGCTGCGCGTCGGGATCGAGGCCGACGTGGCGAAAGAAGACGCGATAGGCGTGGGGGACCGGCTCGCGGCGCAGCGTCAGCGCACGAGCACCGTGGAAGCGGTCGGCCAGCAGCGCCAGGCGCTCGCGCAGCACGCTCGGCGTGCGCCGCCCGGGGGCCGGGGCGACCACCGAGACCAGCCGCAACTCGGGGAACTCGAGCGCGAGCTCGCGATCGACCCAGCCCTCCTCGAGCGCCGGGTCCGCGCTGGTCATGGCGCCGTCATCCCTCGCGCCTCGCGCTCGAGCGCGACGAAGCGCCGGTCGAGCCCGGCGTCGTCGAGCTCGCCGACGCTCGTGGCCTGCACCACGCCGCCGGGCAGCGCGTAGGTGAGCTGGGGGCAGACCGCGACGCCGAAGAGGTTGGCCAGGATGCCGTCGCGGTCCCAGGCCACCGGGAAGCCCCAGCCGTGGCGGCGCACGAGCGCGCGCAGGTCGTCGCGGTTGCCCCGGATCGAGACGGCGGCCACCTGCACGCGCGGATGGCGCGCCCCCACGCGCGCCAGGCGGTCGAGCTCGCGCGTGCATTGCGTGCCGCGCGTGGCCAGGAAGGCGAGCACGAAAGGGCCGCCCTCGGCCAGCTCGCATGAGTTGAGGATCTGGCGCCCGCGCACCGAGCAGGCCGGCCGTCTGCCTGCCGAGCCCTGGTTGGCCTTGCGCGCGACGTTGACGTCGCCGTCGATCGTGCCCAGCGCCAGGGGCGCGGCGAAGGGCGGGACCTTCGTGCCGATCTTCAGTCCCTCCGAGCCCACGCTGTGGGTACGCAGCGTGTTCAGCGATGCGTAGGCGATGAGGGCCACGCCGACGATGGCGATGAACCACCCGTAGCGGTGGGCGCCGCCGGGCAGGCGCGGAGGCTTCTGCGCGCTCACCCCGTCGGCGCGCGCTGCGCGTCGATGCGGCGCCCGCCCACCCGCGGCACGCGCAGACGCAGGCGCCCCTGCTCGGCCAGCACCAGCACCGCCGGCAGCACGACCATGACGCCGAGCAGGGCGACCGTGAGGTCCACGACCGTGACGAAGCCGAAGTCGCGCAGCATCTTGATGTCCGAGACGACGAGCACCGCGAAGCCGGCGATCGCCGTGGAACCCGAGGCGAGCACCGCCGCGCCGGTCGAGCTATAGGTGCGCTGGAGGGCCTCGCCAGGCTCGTGCCCGGCCCCGCGCTCGGCGCGGTAGCGCTCGGCCAGCAGCACGCTGAACTCGGTGGAGATGGCGATGACCAGCGCCCCGAGGACGACCGACATCGGGTTCAACGGGATCCGCAGCGCGAAGAGCACGAGCGCTGACCATCCGGTGGCCAGCGCGATCGGCAGCAGCGGCACGAACGCGCGCTGCCACGCGCGGAAGGCGATCAGGAGGACGAGCGCGACGGCGGCAAGGCCGGCCAGCAGCGTCCCCAGCCGCCGCCACGGCGACGACACGGCAGCGTTGGCCTCGGCCGCCAGCACCGGCAGCCCGGCCAGCTCGGCGTCGATCCCGGCGGGCGGATGCAGGCGGTCGCGCATGCCCCGGATGACCTGATCCTGGCGGTCGAGCGGCATGAGGCGGATGCCGAAGGCCATGGTCGCGGTGCGCCGGTCGGCCGTGATGACGCCCTGCGAGAAGTAGGCGGGGACCGCGTCGAGCAGGCCCTCGATCTGCTGGCGCGTCGTGTTCTGGCCGCCCTGGAAGAGGTCGGGCAGCGAGAAGGCCGGGCACAGCTCGGCCTTGCCGCAGCCGCGCTTGGCCGAGTAGCCGAAGCGCTTGAGGACGTCCGACTGGTAGCTCGTCATCCACTTCACGACGGCGGGATCGGTGACACGAGGCCCTGAGACGACGACGTCGATCTCGCCGCCCACGTCGGTCGAGCGCTGCAGCGCCTGCAGGTCGTGGATCGCGCCGTTCTGGGGCACGAGCTTGGTCAGGTCGGACTCCACGCGGGTCTGCGTCTCGAGGCCCCAACCCGCGACGGCGATCGCGAGCGCCACGAGCACGACGCGGCCGGGGTGCGCGGTGGCGAGGCGCAGGGCACCCCGCCCGGCCGCGGCACCTCGACGGCGCACCGCAAGCGCCGCGCGATTGGCGACGATCAACTCGCCGGCGCCGCGCAACGCCGGCGCGAGCGCCTCGAACGCCGGCGGCCGCGGCCCACGCCGCGCCGAGCCCGCGAGCGCGGCAACGCCCAGCGTCAGCGCACAGCCCAGGGCGAGGGCGATGCCTGCCACCAGCAGCAAGCCGAAGCCGCGCACCATCGGCACCGGTGAGAGCGCGAGGACGAGGAAGCCGGCCGCCGTGGCGGCGGCGGCGATCGCCACCGTCGGGGCGCCGCGCACCGCCGTGCGCTGCACCGCCTCCTCGATCCCGGCCCCCGCGGCCTGGGCCTCCTGCACCCGCGCCTGCAGCTGGATCGCGTAGTCGACGGACAACCCGATGAGCACCGGGAGCACGGCGATCGAGGCCATCGTCAGCGATGCCCCGGCCAGCGAGAGCGCGCCGAAGGTCAGCCCTGCTGCGGCCAGGGCGACGACGAGCGGCAGCAGCCGCAGCCGCGCGCGGAAGACCAGGGTCAGCGTGAGCGCCATGACGACCAGCGCGGCCACGAGCAGCGCGATGAGCGAGTGGCTGATCGAGCGCGTGAGGTCGGAGACGACCACGGGCGCGCCGGTCACCACGTAGGTGCCCTTGCCGTTGGGGAGCTTCCACTCGGGCATCGCGACGGCCTGGCGCACGAGCCCGATCGCGCGGTCGCGTTCGCTCTCGCTGAGGTTCGAGCGGAAGCGGACCTGGATCAGGGCGCTGTTCTTGTTGGGGAAGATGTAGGCGAAGCGGCCCTTGGGCACGCCCGGCCCCTTGGTGTCGTCGAACACGATCTGCGACACGAACTGCGGGTCGTTGAGCTGGGGCGCCGAGCGGATCCCGTACTTGAGCGCCAGGGCGATGACGTTCTTGGCGAACTCGGCCTCGACCAGCTGCTTGGCCTGCTCGCCGTACCGGCGCACCTGCGCCGGGCTCTTGTGCTGGGCGCGCGCCAGGGCCCGTGCCGCGGCGGCCGCGCGCCTGGCCTGCGCGGCGCGGGCGGTCGACTCGGCGTTGAACTGGTCCTGGATCTGCCCGATGGCCTCGTTGAGGAAGGTCCCGGGCCCGAAGACGACCTTGGCCGGCTTCATGGCCGCGAGCTGGGCGCAGGGACCGTCCTTGCCGCCCGGCGGCACCTGGCCCTTGGGCGCGTTGCCCGAGATGCAGCCCTCTAGGCCCTGCACGCGCAGGATGTCCGAGGTCAGCGTGACCTGCGTGACCGGCTCGCGGACGAGCACGTAGACGGCCTCATCGCCGAAGCGCTGGTGCAGGCGCTCGGTGGCGGCGAAGCTCGGGCTCCCCCGGCCCACCAGGGTGTCCGTCGCCGCCGTCGGCTGCAGGCGCAGCGCGAGGACGCCCCCGGCCACCGCCAGCAGGCCGACGGCCAGCCCGACCAGGAGCGGCCGCCGAGCGGCGGCGCCCATGACCGCCCGCAGCAGACCCGACAGCCTCATCTCGACCGGCAGGGTACCCGCGGCGGGCGGCGGCAAGTGCTGGTTGCGCGCCGGCGGCCCGCGGTCACATCTGCCGCCCGCCATCCGTCACTGCTATGACGGACCCCGACGAGAGGATCTGACCGTGGACGCGGACGAGCGCCAGGCCGAACGGTTCGAGGAGTACCGAGCGCACCTGCAGAAGGTCGCCTACCGGATGCTCGGCTCGCTGAGCGAGGCCGACGACGCGGTCCAGGAGGCGTGGCTGCGCCTCAACCGCTCCGACGCGGACGCCGTCGCCAACCTGGGCGGCTGGCTGACGACCGTCGTCGCCCGCGTGTGCCTGGACATGCTGCGCGCCCGCCGGTCGCGGCGCGAAGAGCTCGTGGGCACGTGGCTGCCCGAGCCGATCGTCAGCGCCGACGACGAAACCGACCCCGCCCATCAGGCCGAGCTGGCCGACTCGGTCGGCATCGCCCTGCTCGTCGTCCTCGAGACCCTGACCCCCGCCGAGCGCCTCGCCTTCGTCCTGCACGACATGTTCGGCGTGCCCTTCGAGGAGGTCGCCCCGATCGTCGAGCGCTCGCCCGCGGCGGCGCGCCAGCTCGCGAGCCGAGCGCGCCGGCGCGTGCGCGGCGCGGCGCCGTCGCCCGACCCGGACCTCGACCGCCAGCGCGAGGTGGTCGCCGCCTTCCTGGCCGCCGCGCGCGCCGGCGACTTCGACGCGCTGCTCGAGGTGCTGGACCCGGACGTCGTCTTCCGCGTCGACGGCGGGCGCGGCCCCCACGCCCGCCCGCCGGCGGTGGGCGCGCCGGCCGTGGCACGCGAGCTGCTGACGCGCGCCCCGCGCTTCGCGCCGCTCGCGCGCCCCGCGATCGTCAACGGCGCCGCGGGCCTGTTCCTCGGCCCCGCCCGGCGCCCGGCGGCGGTCGTCGGCTTCACCGTGGTCGGCGGCCGCATCGCCGCGATCGACCTCGTCGTCGATCGCGAGAAGCTGCGCGAGGTCCTGCCCGACTGATCAGGCGGCGGCGAGCACGCGGCCGACGCGCGCCATGAGCCAGTCGATCGAGCCGGGCTCGCCGCAGACGTCCTCCCACCCGGCGACGATCCGGTGTAGCTCGGCGAACGAGTCGAAGCGCCTGAGCACCTGGACCCTGCCACCGCCGCGCATGCCCTCGTGCTGCATCACGTAGAGCTCGCCGGTGGCCTCGACGTACGCGGCGCGATAGGTGCGCGCGTGCGGCCCGCGGGCTCGCCACCACAGGCCGACGTCGCGCTCGCGCGAGGTGGCGCGACGACGATCGGCGGCGTACAGGGCTCCAAGTGAGAGGTAGGTCTGCATCGTCGGAACCATGCTGGCGACCGCGTCCGCGATGTCCATTGGTGCTGCCCGTACTCTCGCCCTCCTGCTGACCGCCGGGAGGCGTCTCAGGGCACGAGCACCGTCTTGCCGACGGTGGCGCGGCTCTCGATCGCCTCGTGCGCGGCCGCTGCGTCCGCGAGGCCGAAGCGCTGGACGACCGGGACGAGGCGCCCGTCGGCGGCGGCCGCGAGCGCCTGCTGCTCGAGATCGCGCAGGCCGCCGGGACGCTGCGCGATCCGCGCGCCGATCGCGGCCGACGCGGTGATGCCGCGCGAGAAGAGGTCGCCGGCCGAGAGCCTTGTCGGCTCGCCCGAGGAGAAGCCGAAGAGGACGAGCCGGCCGCCGGGCCCGAGCAGCTCCAGCGCGCCACGCCCGAGGGCGCCGCCGACGCCGTCGAGCGCCACCGTGACCTCGCGCCCGTCGAGCGCCTCGCGGACCGTGTCGCTCCAGCCGGGCGCCGAGTAGTCCACGGCGACCGTCGCTCCCTGCCGCGCCACGTGCTGCACCTTGGCCTGGCCGCCGGCCGCGCCGACAACGGTCGCGCCGGCGTTGCGGGCCGCCTGCACGAGCAGGCTGCCCAGGCCCCCCGCGGCCGCCGTCACGAGGACGACGTCCCCTGCCGTCGGCTGTGCGACCTCGAGGATCGCCAGGGCGGTCCGCCCCGTGCCGATCATCGCCACCGCAGCGTCGTCGGCCAGGCCGTCGGGCAGCGCGTGCAGGGCGTCGGTCTCGCGCACGGCCAGCTCGGCGTAGCCGCCGCTCGCCTGGCCGAGATGCGCGACCACCCGCCGGCCCAGCCACTGCTCGTCGACCTGTGGGCCGAGCGCGTCGACCGTGCCGGCGACCTCGCGGCCCGGGATCGTGGGCAGGTCGGGCAGCGCCAGCGGGCCCATCGCCCGGCCGGCGCGCAGGGCGGTGTCGATCAGGTGCACCCCGGCGGCCGCCACGGCGATGCGCGCCTGCCCCGGCCCCGGTCGCGGATCGTCGACCTGCTCGTAGCTGAGGTTGGCCGGCGGTCCGAAGGCGTGCAGGCGGACGGCGTGCATGCGCTCCACGCTACGCCGGCCCGCGCCCGGCCACCACGGGCCATTGGACCTAGGACCTCGGCCGGGCTAGCGGCCCGCGCCCGCGCCCGCGCAGCCCGTCGCGATCCGGCGCGACGAGGACCAGCGCAGCGACAGGGGGTCGCGCACGCGGATGATCGCGTTGGAGTGCGTGCCGCACACGGGCAGGCTCGTGGTGAAGCGGAGCTCTCCCCCGGGTCCCGACGTCCTGCGATGGGCGACGACCGGCCACGACAGCGCGGGCCGGGACTGCCCGGGCCAGAAGAGCGCGACCCGTGCGACCCCGACGTTGATGCCGTCGGCGTGCACCCAGTAGTGCCGGGTGCGGGTCGAGCCGAGCTTCACCCGCAGCGCGTTGCGGCGCGCGCCGGCCGTGAGGTTGTCGTCGTGGACCTGCTGCCAGGTGGCCGGAGCGACGCAGACGTGGTCGCCCGGGACCGCGTCGCGCCAGACGTAACCGGGCCCGCACAGGTCGGGCCCGAAGGTGCCCGGCGCCACGCTGCGGCGACTGGGAGCCAGGGTGTTGTCGCTCGCGGTCTGCGCGCGGGCCGCGGGCGTGACGCACACGTGGTCCTGGGGCGTCGCCTGGCGCCACACGTAGCCGTCCAGGCACGTCAGCGGGCCGTGGTCGCCGGCGGCGAAGGCGGGACGGGCGCGCCGGCGAGCGCCCACGTCGCGGCCATCGCCGCGATGCAGCCAACCCAAGCTCGCCGGTGCGCGTCCACGACAGGCAAGGAGCCGCGAGCGCTCCTGCCTGATACCTCCGCGTTCGCGGCCGGGCTGGGAGCGCGGGGCTACGCGGCGTAGCGCTCGGCCGAGCGCGCGCGGCGCTTGGCCGCCTCGACCTCGCGGTCCTTGGGCGGCGCGGCCGTCACCAGCGAGTCGAGCAGGCGCGTCGTCGCGGCCGAGATCTCCTCGACCGCGCGCTCGAACGCCTCCTCGTTGGCCTTGGCGGGCTTGGTGAAGCCGCTGACCTTGCGGACGAACTGCAGCGCAGCGTCATGGACCTCTTCGTGCGAGGCGGGAGGCTCGAAGTTGTACAGCGGGCGGATGTTGCGGCACATGCCTGACAGGTTACGACGTGCGCCATTTCGCTCCGGGCGAGGCCGTCCTGCCCTGTGGTCGCAGAGCGACCGCCATCCAGGACGGCTGACGCAAAGACCCCCACGGGCCGCACGAGCGACAGAGCACGTTCGCTCATTGATGCGGTAAGCGCCGCGACCCGCAGCGTGCGACCGCGGACGACTACCGCCCGAGGCCGCGCACGAGCTCGCTCGCCCGGCGCGGCACGTCGGCGACCAGGCGGCGGACCTCCGACAGGCCGGCGCGCAGCTCGGCGTCGCCGACCTCGACGGGGCGCATCGAGTCCTGCAGCTGCGCGAGCCGGGCGTCCGCGCGGGTGACGGCGGCCACGGCGCCGTCGATGAAGCCCTTGACCCCCTGGGACGGGTGGCCGGGTGCCGCCGGGGCGAAGGAGCGGTTGGGCAGGCCGTGGCGGCCCGCGAACTCGCTGTGGGTGCGCCGCCCGCGCCCGTAGGCCAGCTGCACCGGGCGGAAGAGCTCCTCCTCCAGGCGCTCGGCGGTGTAGTCGTCGAGGGCCTCGAACGCCTCGCCGAGGGCGGCCAGCGCCACGCCGAGGTCGTCGGTCGCGCCGCCCACCTCGTCGAGCATCTCCGCGCGAGCCTGAGCGGAGTCGTACGCCATCGCCTTAGCGGGTGCGCGGAGGCGTCGGGGCCGAGCGCACCGGCGCCCGCGCCACCGGCCCGGTCGCCGCGTTGACGTGCGGGTACTGGGTGACCTCGCCGCCGAACGGGAACTTGCCCTGCTGCGTGCAGGCCGGCGCCGCGACGGCCCCGTTGGGAGCCGTCGGCCCGAAGAAGAACTTCTGGATGTTGGCGGCGACGTCGGCCGGGATCAGCGAGAGCGGATCGATGGGCAGGCCCGGCTGCGGCTGGGTGACGAGCGTCGGCACCGGGCCGGACGCGCACTGGCGCGTCTCGTAGGAGAGCAGCCCCGTCGCCAGCTTCTTGAACGCGTCCGGGAAGGTGTAGGGGTTGGGCCGGTTGGTGCCGATCCGGACCGGATAGACGGCCAGGTTCTCGGGGTTGACCGGGTTGGTCGTCCGCAGGTAGTGCACGCGCGCGTTGCCCTCCTGCGTGGTGGCCTGGGTCGCGGCGGTGACGTTGGCGAAGAAGGAGCTGATCTCGTTGTTGTACTGGCCCAGGCCGAGCAGCGGCGGGTTGAGCTGGCGCAGCGGCGCGTCGAAGTTGGCCAGCAGCGGGTGCAGCTCGTCGAGGAAGGCCTCGGTCGCGGGCAGCCCGGCCTTGGCGACGTCGAACAGCGGGTTGAGGTTGTGGAAGAGGGCGTTGAGGTCGGGGGCGAGCTTGGAGAGGTCCACGAGGGTGGGCGACAGCTCGCGCGCCGCGGGCCGCAGCTGGGTCACGAGCGGGTTCGT
The DNA here is from genome assembly GCA_963807305.1 of uncultured Actinomycetes bacterium. Lineage (GTDB taxonomy): Bacteria > Actinomycetota > Thermoleophilia > Solirubrobacterales > Solirubrobacteraceae > JAOPZW01. The sequence continues at coordinate 204,289 of CAWEBN010000005.1, read as the reverse complement.
GTCCTTGGCGAACTGCGTGAGGCGCGCCAGTGTGAGCTTCGACTCGCGCTGGAAGGTCGGCAGTGCGCGGAAGGTCGCCTCGAGCTCCTGGTTGCGCGCGGCGGTGGTCGCGAAGACGCGGTTGGAGTTGTCGATCAGCGAGCGCAGCTGGCCATCGCGCTCGCTGAGCGCCTCGAACACCGCGCCGGTGTCGCGCACCACGCCCTGCACGTCGGTGTGCTGGGCGTTGAGGACCTTCAGCAGCGTCGTGGTGTCCTCGGCGAACGGGGCCAGGTTCCCCAGGGCGTCGGAGATGTCGCGCCCGCGGCCGAGCGACGCGAGCGCGAGCTGCTGCATCCAGACCCCGAACGCCGCGCGGGTCTTGGGGTCGAAGGCGCGGAAGATCTCGTCGAGCTCGACCGTCGGCGACACCGCGCCGGCGGGCAGGCTGCCGTTCTCGGGGATCGTGCCCGCGCTCTTGGAGCCGGGGGTCAGCTCGACGTAGGTCTCGCCGAGCAGCGTCTTCTGGCGCAGGATCGCCTTGGTGTCCTTGGGGATCGGCGCGTACGCGGCATCGAGCTCGATCGTCGCATCGGAGGCGCCGGTCTTCTTGTCGGCGTTGATGATCTTGACCTTGCCGACGGAGACGCCGGAGATCCGCACGTCGGCCTCAGGCGACAACGTGCCGGCCTCCTTGAAGGCCACGTTGAAGCGGTACCCCTTCGGCTGCAGCGGGATCGCGCCGCCGAAGGCGAGCCACAGGAAGAGCAGCAGCCCGAAGCAGGACAGCGCGAAGCCCGCCATGACCAGGATGCGACCGAGGCTGGGAGCCTGCTTCTGCATCTAGCGGCTCCTCCCCTGGCTGCGCTGCGTCGGCGCCGCGCCGGCCTGACTGGTCGTCGGGCACACCGCCGCCGGGTCGGGCGCATTCAGCAGGCTGCCCAGCGTGCCCAGCTGCGGGACCGGGCCGCTGAGCTGCTGGAGCACCAGCAGCGTCGAGCAGGACGCCAGGACCAGACCGTGGCGGATCGGCCCATGCGCGTCCTGCGTGGAGAAGACGGTCGCCCCGGCGTGGCTGGCCCACGACGCCCAGAAGAGGTAGCCCTCCTCCTTGCCCGGCGGGTTGTAGGCCAGCTCGTTGAGCAGGTAGTTGAGCACCTGCACCGACGTGGTGAGTTTCGGCGTGACCACCGCCAGATTGCTCGCGGCGGGCCGCAGAACCGTGGCCACCGGCAGCGCCGCACGAGCGAACGGCCGCAGCTGGTTCTGGATGATCGGCGTCGTCTGGTTGAGGAACGGCCGCGTCTGCACCAGCGCGGGCCCGAGAGCCCGGGCGCCGGGCCGCAGGGCGCCGAGCGTCGGCCCGAGCACGTTGCCCAGCTCGGTCACCTTGGCCAACGTGGTGTTCGTGGCCTGCAGGGCACCCGGAAGCTCCTGCAGCGACACGCGCAGGTTCGCGTCCTGGGCGGCGAACGCCCTGAACACGCTGTTGGACGAGTCCACCAGCGCCGCCAGGTCGTTGCTCTTGGCGCCCAGCGCCTGCGAGAGCAGACGGAAGTTGTGGATCGAGCGGCGGATGTTGCGCTCGCGCACGGCCAGCGCGCCGTTGAGCCTGGCGGTGTAGCGCGCGGTCGGCTCGAAGCGCTTCAGCGAGGCCGACAGCGCCTTGCCCTGGCCGTCGAGCCCCTCGCCCGCGGCGCCCAGAAGCAGCTGCAGGTAGCTGCGCGTGTCCGTGTCCAGCGAGGACAGGATCTCGTCGAAGTTGACGTTGGGCAGTGTCTGGTCGACCGGAACGGTGAAGCCCTTCGGAGCCTCGCCCGCGGTGCTCGTGCCCGGGTCGAGCTCGATGACCATGTCGTTCAGGCCGGTCTTGGGGCGCAGCAGCGCCGTGGCGTTCTTGTAGATCGGCGTGTACTTGCGCCGGATCTTCATCGTCACCACCGCGCGCCCGTCGACGAGGTCCACCTTGGTGATGTCGCCGACGTCCACGCCCGCCACCTGCACCGTCTGCCCCTGGCCCGGGGTCACCGACTGCGCGGTGGAGAACTGGGCCTTGTAGTCGACGAAGTCCGAGCCCACGACCGGGACCCACTTGGGCAGGTAGAAGCGCTGGTTGGAGAGGATGTAGCTGCCCACGAGCAGTGCCACCAGCACGACGCCGATGACGAGGGCGAAGTCGCGCGCGTGCTTGCGGATCGCCATCCTCATCGCACACGCCCCGCGCGCGTCGTCGCCCCGCCGCCGTCGGGCGGCCCCGTGGGGGCGCCGTTGAGGTTGGGCAGCGGGTTCTTGTAACAGGGGAACGTGGAGTTGTACGGCGGGCGCTTGCCCGGGTAGGCAGGCCGCGTCCCCAGCGGCGGCGAGATCGTGTTGGCGAAGATCTTTTCGGCGATGCCTCCCGACTGGCCCATCGACAGCGTCTGGTCGCCGCCGCCGGGCTGGAAGCGGACGTACGGGCCGTTGCCGTCGAAGTCCTGGCCCTCGCCGGTGAGGCCGACCATCGAGTACCAGAACTCCTTGTAGTTCTCCTCGTTGGTCGAGAACTGACCGTCGGCGATCTTCACGTCACCGGTCGGCAGGACGACGTTCGTCGCGCACTTGGCCACCAGATCGGCCTGCGGCAGCAATTGCAGGGTCGCGTCGACGACCTTGGCCAGGTCTTCCGTCGCCGGGCTCAGCTGATCGACGACGCCCTGCAGCTCGTTGGGCCCGAGCAGCTTCTGCGCCTGCGCGACCCAGGGGAACGCGGCGTCGATGGTGGCGGCCGTCTGGTTGACCCCGGGCAGGATCTCGCGGGCGAAGGCGCGCGTGTTCGGGAACGAGGCGTTCAGCGCGTCCAGGGCGCTGTTGGCGTTCACGAGCGTCGGCCCCAGCAGGCGGATCGAGGCACGCAGGTTGACCGCCTCCGACGCGGTGGCCGCCACGGTCCGGTTGAAGTTCGTGACCAGGCCCTTGAGCTGGTCCTCGTTGCGCCCCAGGCCCTCGGTCGTCCGGTTCAGCCCGGCGATGAGCCGCGAGAGATCGTGGTCCTGGGTCCCCAGGAAGGCGTCGGCGACGACCGCGGTGCCACGGAGGGAGCGCTCGCCGTACCGGATGGCGTCGTTCAGCGACTGGGCAGCGCTCTCGCCGCGAGCGCTGGGTGCGGCGTCCAGGTCCTGCGCCTTCGGCGGCTTGTAGGTCAGGCCGGTTCCGAGGCCCTCGAGCGTCTTCTGCAGCGCCGTCCGCGTGTCGCTCTGGAACGTCGTCAGCACCTGGTCGAACTGCACCGGGGTCGCGGTCTGGGTCATCGGGATCGTGTCGCCGTCGCCGATCGTGGGCGCCGACGGCGTGCCCGGCGAGACGTCGACGAAGAAGTTGCCCTCGAGGAAGATCCGCGGGCGGATCTTCATCACGGCGTCCTTGTGGATCGGCAGGCCCTTGTCGTTGATCTCCATGGTCACCACGGCGGCGTCGCTGCCGGGCTTGCCCTCGATCTTGGTGACCTTGCCGACGTTGACGCCGGCGATCCGCACCGGGGAGTTCTCGCGGATCGAGTTCGACGACTGGAAGACCGCCTTGACGCGGAAGCCGTGCGTGAACGGGATGTGCTTGGTGAACCCGAAGAAGACCCCGATGCACGCGACGATGAGGACCACGAGGCCGACCACGAAGGGGCTCGCGCCCGAGCGGTCCTTGCGCGGCACGCGCTCCTCGTCGGATGTGCGACGTCCGAGCATCAGCGCTGCTGCGTCGTCTTCTCGGTGGTGGCGGACTGAGTCCCGGGCACGTTGCCGATGACCTGCTTGCCGACGAGGAAGGGCTCGTTGCCGGCCTCGCACTCCTTCGGCTGGCCCGGCGAGGCGGTGTTGGGATAGGGGTTCGCGTGCAGGTAGTTGTCCTTGGCGCCCGGGACGCCCCCGTTGGCGGGCGCCGACGACGGGCCGCCCTCGTTGTTGGGCCCCTGCGGGGTGGCGATGATGATGAAGCGCTGGCTGGTGCCGTTCTTGTCGCCGACGCTGAGCAGGCTGGACACGTTGCGGAACCACAGCGTCACGTAGTTGCAGACGGTCTGGACCGGCGTCAGGTGCGCGACCGTCGGCGCCAGGATCGTCACCGTGCTGTTGAGGTCCTGGACGCCGAGGGTGACGAGCGGGTCGTCGGCGAAGCGCTCGAGCGCCTCGAAGGCCGGCACGAGGCTCTTGTTGAACGCCACCGAGCGCTTGAGCGTCGGCGTGCCGATCGCGAGCGCGTCGGCCAGGTCCGGCGCCGCCGTCGACAACGCCTGGACCCCCGGCTGCAGCTCGTGGAAGAGGGCCGCGCTGTTGTCCAGGAACGGCCGCTGCTGCGGGAAGTCCTTGATCGCCTCGTCGAGCACGGGCGGCCCGCCGCTGATCGAGTCCTGCAGGAACGGGCGCGCCACGTTGGCGAGGGCGCGGAAGGTCGTGTCGAGGTTGCCGAACAGCGCCGCCTGCGTCTCGGCCGCCGGTGCGACCATCGACGCGGTCCGCCCGAGGGCGCGGACCAGGCGCGCGGCGCGCGTCCGTGGGTCCGAGAGGTTCTGCATGACCGGCACGAGGTTGAGCAGCAGCGGGTTGAGCTCCTCGATCGCACGGTTGAGGTCGGGCCCCCGGCCGGCGAACGCGTTGCCGAACTCGGTCAGGTTGCTCTGCGAAGCCGCGCGGGTCTTTGCGTCGAACATGCTGAGGACCTGGTCGAGCTCGACGGGCTGCGGCTGTGCGTTGTGCAGCGGGATCGTCGCGCCGTCCTGGAAGCCCTCGCTCGACGTCCCCTTCGTGATCTCGACGTACTTCAGGCCCAGGGCCGAGCGCGGGCGGATGAGCACGGTCGAATCGACCGGCAGCGGCTTGACGGTGGTCTCGAGCTTGAGCGTGAGCTCGGCGGTGACCGAGCCGTCCTGGGCCGTGACCGGGGTGATGTCGGTCACCGCGCCGACGCGCGTGCCGCCGATGCGCACGTCGTTGCCCTTGACGAGGTTGGCCGCGTTGGGAACCCGCGTCTTGAGCTCGTAGGTGGGGACGAACGGCAGGCCCGAGTTCGCGTTGTAGGCCAGGAAGACGGCGACGATGACCACGAGCGTCGTCGCGGCGCCGATGAGCACCGGGTTGGCGGCGATGGAGGCCGAGCCGCGGCGCATCAGCCGCTCCCCAGCAGGTAGTCGAGCAGCGAGGACGACGGATCCGAGCCCTGGGCCTGGTCCGCGGCCGTGGGCGTCGTCGCCCCCGGAGCGGGGGTCGTCGCCGCCGGAGCGGGGGTCGTCGCCGCCGGCGCGGGGGTGGTCGCCGCGGGCGGGGGCGTCGTCGCCGCCGGCGCGGAGACCGGTGCCTGCGGAGCCGTCGCCTTGGAAGCTGCGCCGTCCTTGGACGCGCTCTGCGTGGGCAGCTGCAGCGTCTTGCCGTGGAAGAAGGCGTCGAGCCGGCGCAGCGAAGCGGACCGGCGCGTGTCGGCGTAGCCCGGCACGCTCTCGGCGCTCGCCGCGCGTGCGCTGCCGGTGCCGTTGCCGAACGTCGCCAGGCAGTCGGGGGAGCTCGCGATCGCGTACTGCGAGCACGCGTTGAGGATGAGACCGGCGCGCAGGTAGTGGCCGTAGGAATCGAAGCCGTTGATCGCGCCCACTTGGTAGAAGAGGTAGTCCATCAGGCGCTCGATCCCGCCGCTGGTCTTCAGCGAGGTCAGCAGCGACGCGAGGTTGGTGGTCAGCGGCTTCGCGTTCGCGGCGAGCTGACCGACGTCGGTGATGATCGGCTTGCTCTTGGTCAGCGCAGGACCGCCGACGTCGGCGGCGGCGCCCAGGGACTGGAACGCCGGGATCCCCGCTGTGGAGAAGGGCCCGAGCTCCTCGATGAAGCGGTTGATCGAGGGCGCCTCCTTCCCGAGGCCCGTGAAGACCGGCGTCGCCTGATCGGCGAACGCGCCCAGGCTCTGCATGGTGGGCGTCAGCTCGCGCAGGAAGGCCGGCAGCTTGGCGATGTTCTGCTCGAGGGCGCTCGAGCGCTCGGCCGTGGCCTCGCTCGTGATCTTGGCCTGCGTGACGAAGCTGGCCACCTTCGCCCGGTCGCGGGCCAGCGGGGCGAGGATCACGTCGCTGTCGCGGGCCAGGTTGGCCAGCGTGCGGTTCTGGTCGGCGAGGATCCGCAGGACCTTGTCGGTCTCCTTGAGCGCCGGATCGGCGTTCCTGATCGCCAGGCGCAGGTCGCCGCCGCGCCCGGCCAGGCCGGTGCCCAGCTCGTTGATGATGATGGTCAGGCGCTCGCGGTAGGGCAGGCGCAGCGTGTTGTTGACCAGGTCGAGATCGACGGGCTTCGACGTCTGGGTGACGGGCAGCAGGTACTGGCCCTTGCCGGGCCCGCGCTCGATCTTGCTCAGCTTCGGTGCCGGCTGGGCGTTCTCGGGCCGCGGCTGGGTGGGCGTGCATTCGACGAACTTCTCGCCGATGAGCGACTGTGGCCGGATCGTGCACTCGGCGTCCTTGCGGAAGTCGTCGAAGCCGGGGCGGTCGATGCGCAGCACGACCGCGGCCTTGTGGTCGGGCGTGACGTCGAGCGACTCGATCTTGCCGACCTTGACCCCGGCGATCTTCACGTCCTCGCCGGGGATGACGGAGAAGGCGTTCATGAAGATCGCCCGTACGCGGTAACCGCCGCCGCCGTCGCTCGCGCCCGTGCCGAAGACGACCAGCACGGAGGCGGCGAGGAGCACCGAGGCGATGGCGAGCAGGCGCTTCATGGGCCGGGAGGCACGAGGCTGGGGTCGCAGTCCAGGGTGCCGTCGGCGTCGCGGAAGGGCGCGGAGCCGTCCACGGGCGCCTGCGAGGCGGCGCCTGGGCAGCGCCGGATCTGGTTGGTCTGCAGGCCGGCCAGCCGCTGGCTGGGCGGGATCGGCGTCAGCTGGCTCGTGTTCTGGTTGAACGAGTAGGCGTTGAAGACCGGCGAGATCCGCGCGAAGTGGCCGTTGGCGTCGTAGTTGCCGCTGCCCACGCCGAAGTCGCGCAGCCAGCCGATGAAGTCCGGCGTGTAGGGCCGGACGAACTTGATGACCGGCGTGGCCTGCTGGAGCGCCGCGATCGAGTGCGCGAACGACGGCTTGGCGGCCTTCGCGAGCGCCGGCGCCTTGCCCAGCAGGTCGGTCAGGTCGTTGTTGGGGCCGCTGCGATGGACGAGCGTGTTGAGGTCGGAGATCGTCGGGCGCGCTTCCTGCACGAGCGGGCGCAGCACGCTCAGGAAACGGGCGAGGTCCTTCGTCGCCGGCTTGGACGCGGCCACGAGCACGTCGAGATCGTCCAGCGTCGCGCGCAGGTTGACGAACGTCGTGTTGGCCTTGCGCAGCGTGCCGGGCAGCAGCGCCAGCGCCTGGTTGAACGACGCGTTCTCGTCGCCGATCGCGGCCGTGGTCGTGTTCGCGTTGGAGACGAGGTTCGCGAGGTCGACGCGGCGCGAGGCGAGGGCGCCCGTCGTCCTGGCCGCGTTGCGCAGGAAGGCGTTGAGCGTCTGCTGGTTGGCGACGACCTCGTTGACCAGCCGGCGCGACGCGCTCAGCGCGGGGTTGAAGTACTTCGTCGCCGCGTTGGCCTGTACCCCGCGGTTGTCGTACCACTGCGCGTTGCCCTGGATGACCTGCTGCAGCGCCGCGCGCGTCTTGGGGTCGAACGTGTTGAAGAGCTGGTCGAGATCGACGATCGACGTCGTGTTGTCGGTGCCCAGGGTGGCCCCGTCGGGGAGCTTCGGGTTGGAGTTCGGCCCTGGCGTGAGCGCGATGTAGCGGTTGGCGATGCCCGACAGCGAGGTCGCCCGGATGATCGCCGTGGTGCCTTCGTGCAGGGGGGCATAGCCGTCCTGCACCGAGATCGTGATCGCGGCCTGGTTGTCGTCGGTGAGCTCGATCTTGCGCACCGAGCCGATGCGCCGGCCGCCGACCTGCACGTCGTCGTCCTTGACGAGCTGGCCGGCGTTCTCGAAGCGCAGCTTGTAGGTGCTTCCACCGTCGCTCCGCAGGAGCAGCACGGCGACCACGGCGACGGCGAGGACGAGCGCGCCCACCGCGACGCCGCGGGCCACGTTCACGCGCGGCCCTTCCGGCGGCCGGACGCCTGGCGGGCTGTTGGCTCAGGACGAGTGATGAGAGAGAGGTGCGTGTGGTTTCCGGTGCGTCGGCGCCGCGCATCCTGCCGGTGCCGTGTTAGGCGTGTGTTACTCCATGCCCAGCGGCCCCTGCGACTCGCCGGACAGGAACTGGCGCACGAAGGCGTTGTCGGAGTTGAAGAGCTCCTCGGCGGGCCCGGACTCCACGATCCGTCCCTTCCAGAGCACCGAGATGTGCTCCGCCACGCGGCGCGCGCTCATGATGTCGTGGGTGATGACCACGTAGGCGCCGCCGTTCTCCTCGTGGATCTCCTGGATGAGCTCGCACAGCAGCGCGGTGCGGACGGGATCCAGGCCGGAGTCGGGCTCGTCGAAGAGCACGATGTCGGGATCGAGCACGAGCGCCCGCGCGAAGCCGGCGCGCTTGCGCATGCCGCCAGAGAGCTCGTTGGGCATCTTGTCGCCCGACTCGGCCAGCCCGACCTCGGTCAGGCGCGCGTGGACGATGTCGAGGATCTCGTCCTCGCCCTTGTCGGTGTGCTGGCGCAGCGGGAAGGCCACGTTGTCGAGCAGGTTCATCGAGCCGAAGAGCGCGCCGTCCTGGAAGAGGACGCCGAACTTCTTGCGCATCTCGAACAGCTCGTCGTCGTGCATGTTGGGCACGGACTCGCCGTGCACCAGGATGTCGCCCTCGTCGGGGTACAGGAGGCCGACCATGTGCTTGATGCAGACCGACTTCCCGGTGCCCGAGGGCCCGAGGATCATCGAGATCTTGCCCTCGGGGATCCCCATGTTCAGGCCGCGCAGGATCTTGTTGCGCCCGAACGCCTTGTGCACGTCGACGAACTCGACCGCGTCGGCCACGCCCGTCGGGCGGTTCAGGCCGGTGTGCCAGCGGAACTCGTCGTCGTCCGAGCGCTGGGGCTCGTTGACCACCGACACGCGCTCGGTCTGCGCCGTGGCACGGCGCTCGTCCTCGTCGCGAATCAGGTCCTCCTCGCGGAGAGGCTCCTCGGCGTGCTCGTCGGCGGTCCGTCGCTCGTCGTCCATGAATTCAGCCTCCGATCGGGGCTCTGGGGTTCGCCCCCCAGAACAGCTGCGTGCCGAGCATCCCGATGAGGTGCACGAGCACGATGTTCAGCACCATCGACTTCGCCGTCGCCGTCCCCACCCCTACGGGACCACCCCCCGCGGTGTAGCCGTAGTAGCACCCGACGAGCACGATGGCCGTGGCCATGAACATGCCCTTGAGCACGCTGTATAAGAGATCGGGCGGGTTCTGGAACATCCAGAAGACCAGGAAGAAGCCTCCGCTGGAGACCTCTCCGATCTGCTGCACCACCGCGAGATAGCTGGCGAAGAAGCCCGCGCCGACCGCGGCGATGTACATGAAGGGCAGCACCATCCACGCCGCCAGCAGGCGGGTGGCGCACAGGAACAGCATCGAGTCGATGCCCATGACCTCGAGCGCATCGATCTCGTCGGAGATCCGCATCGAGCCGAGCTCGGCCACGATGCCGGTGCCGACCTTGGCGGCCATCATGTAGCCGAAGGCGTAGGGCACGAGCTCGCGCAGGTCGCACCAGGCGCTGAACACGCCGGCATAGGCGGGCGCGCCCACCGAGCGGTTGAAGTACGCACCCTCGATGCCGCACTGCAGGCCGATGATGAAGACGAGGCCCCAGATGACGAGCGTCGAGGACAGGATCAGGATGCCCGCCTGGCGCAGCGCCTCGCCGAAGAAGCGGAAGACGCGCAGGCCGTAGACCTGGCCCAGCACCTTGGCGCAGAACTTGACGATCTCGCCGAAGTTCGAGATCCAGTCGCGCGGGACGGCGAGCCAGCCGCCCATCTATCGGATCACCGTGATCTCGGGGTGGGTGGCGAGCAGCGTCTGGGTGAAGACGTAGTTGAAGGCGAAGACGCCCAGGAACGCTATGACGACCGCCTGATTAACGGCCCGGCCCACGCCCTCGGCGCCGCCGGACGCGGTCATGCCCTTGTAGCAGCAGACGATCGCGATGATCGCGCCGAAGAGGGTGCACTTGAGGACGGACCCCCACAGGTCCGTCACGGAGGCGTTCGTGAAGAAGGTCGCCCAGAAGGGGCCCAGCGGCGCGTGGTTGACGAGCGTGGTCATCACGCCGCCGAAGATGCCGAACAGGACCGCATAGACGTCGAACAGGCCCGTGACCAGCATGAGGGCCAGGAAGCGCGGCACCACGAGGTTCTTGACCGGATCGACGCCGAGCACCTGCAGCGCGTCGAGCTCCTCGCGGATCTTGCGCGCACCGAGGTCGGCCGTGATCGCCGTGCCGGCGACGCCGGCCAGCACGATCGCCGTCACGAAGGGCGCGAACTCGCGGATCGACGCGAGGACGAAGAAGCCGCCCAGGCGGTCCAGCGCGCCGAAGAGGACGAGGAAGTTCGCCGCCTGCAGTCCGGGCGCGGCGTAGCCGAACGCGACCGTCGAGATCAGCAGCGGAAACCAGCACAGCCGCAGCGCGAAGAGGAACTGGCTGACGAACTCGCCGCCGTAGGGGTACGGCGGACGCAGGGCAGACAGGATCGTCTTCCCGGTCAGAATCATCATGTCCCCGACTTCTTCGAGCAGGTTCTTCGTAGGAAGAAACGCCCGGTCGGCGACGCTGCGAACCATCTCGACCTCGTTGTCGGAACCCACACGCGACGCACCCCCTCCGGGTACACCGCTTCGGGCACTCTAAGCAAAGGTCGGGACCGCTGACAAACCCGAACCGTCGCGTTCAGTTAGCGGCCTTGGGGCGCCAGAGCCTGTGGTACGTTCCGGCCGCCGTGGAGGGGTCGACCGTGTTCGCATGCCGTGGTGCCCTCATCGCCGCCAGCGTCGCGGCGTTGGCGGTCGCGGGCTGCGGCGGCGGCCGGCGTCAGGACGCCGACGAGCCGTCGGGGACCTTCCAGGTCGCCGTCGTCAACGCGAGCTTCCCGACCAAGCAGCATCTCGCCAAGCCCGAGCGCTTCGTCATCGCCGTACGCAACACCGGCAGCCAGACGGTGCCCAACGTCGCGGTGACGGTCAGCTCGTTCTCCGCGCGCTCCGAGCAGGCCGGTCTGGCCGATCCCGAGCGGGCTGTCTGGATCGTCGACGCCAGTCCGCGGGGCGGCGACACCGCCTACACCAACACGTGGGCGCTCGGCAGCCTGGATCCCGGCCAGACGCGGCGCTTCGTGTGGCGCGTGACCGCGGTCCAGGCCGGTACGCACACGGTCAAGTGGCAGGTCGCGGCCGGGCTCAACGGCAAGGCCAAGGCGACCCTCGCCGGCAACCGCGCGCCCGCCGGGTCGGTCACCGTCGACATCTCGGCCAAGCCCGCCCAGGCGCACGTCGATCCGAAGACGGGCCGGGTCGTGCGCTCGGGCAGCTGACCGTGACCTAGGCCGGCTGGTAGACAGCGATGACCACGCCGGTGGTCGTGGGCTTGCTCTCGACGAGCCGCAGGGCGGCGAGCGGGCCGTCGTCGGCGAACAGGCGGCGCCCCGATCCGAGCACGAGCGGATGGATCGTCAGCACGTACTCGTCGACGAGCCCATGGCGCATCAGCAACTGGACGAGCTCACCGCTGCCGAGCACGCCCAGGTCCTCGCCGGGGTCCTCCTTGAGCCCGGCCACTGCCTCCGCGATGTCGCCCTGCAGCAGCGTGGAGTTGACCCATGGCAGTGGCTCGCGCAGCGTCGTTGACGCCACGTACTTCCGGCGCTCGTTCAGCAGCGCGCTGACCGGGTTGCCCTCCTGCTGGGGCCACACCGCGGCGAAGTCCTCGTAGGTGCGCCGTCCGAACAGCAGCGCCCCGCCCTTCGCCATGCCCTTGCCCATGAACTCGCTCATGACGCTGTCGCCGTAGGGCAGCGCCCAGCCGCCGTGCTGGAAGCCGCCGCGAACGTCCTCATCCGCGCGGGCCGGCGCCTGCATCACGCCGTCGAGGGTCACGTGGTTGATCACGGTGAGCTTGGCCATCGGAGCTTCCTCTCTCAGCCGGGGACGTTGTTGATGGTGAACGCGGCGCCGTAGGGGTCCGTGAGCACGGCCGTCCTGGTCATCGGCGTGTCGAAGGGCGCCACCAGGGCGCGCCCGCCGAGCTCGACAGCCCGTGCGGCGGTCGCGTCGACGTCGTGGTCCCAGAGGTTCACGGTCCAGCGCGGGCCGCCGTCGTCGCGCATGGCCGACATCGTCGCGATCACCTCGCGCGAGACGGGCTGTTGGGGCTCGCCGCCGACATAGCCGGGCAGGCGGAACATCGTGATCGCATCCGCCCCTTCGCCGAACGTCTCGGTCGTCCACCCGAAGACCGTGCCGTAGAACGAGGCCGCGGCGGCGGGATCGGGCGCCTCGAGGTGGCTCATCGCCCACGCTCCGGGCTCGTTGACGAGCTGCGCCCCCTTGCGCTCCCCCGGCTCCCATGCCCCGAAGGCAGCGCCGGCGGGATCGGCGAGGATCGCCACTCGACCGGCCGGACGGGCGTCGAAGGCCTCCACCAGGACGGCGCCTCCGGCGCTGCGGACCCGCTCGGCGGTCTCCTGGGCGCTCTCGACGTACACGTACGTGGTCCAGCTCGGCGGCGGCGCCGGGCCTGCGGCGGGCTGGGCGCCGACGCCGGCGACGTCGTTCCCCCGGATCCGCGCCACGCGGTAGCCCATGGGGCCAGGTCCGGCGAACTCCCAGTCGAAGAGCGCGCCGTAGAACGCCATCGTCGCCTCGGGGTCGGGTTGCAGCGTGTCGATCCAGCAGGGCACTCCGGGCTCGTAGTCGTGGCGCTGGCTCATCCGGCATCTCCCTATCGGTCTATCCGAGCATCTGATTGGAAAAACCAAGTTACTAGAACGACAAACCAATTACAAGGTAGACTTGTTCCATGGCGACGACGAAGCGCACGTACGGCGACAGGTGCGGGGTCGCGCGGGCCCTCGACATCGTCGGCGAGCGCTGGGCGCTGCTCGTCGTCCGCGAGCTGCTGCTCGGACCCAAGCGCTTCACCGACCTGCGCGCGGGGCTGCCCCACGTCGGCCCCGACATCCTCGCCCAGCGCCTGCGCGAGCTCGAGGCCTCCGGAGTACTGCGGCGCCGCACGCTGCCGCCGCCCGCCGGCTCGAGGATCTACGAGCTCACCGAGCGTGGACTGCAGCTCGAGCCCGTCGTCCTCGCGCTCGGGCGGTTCGGCAGCGTCGCTCCCTTCCCGCCGGGCGAAGCGCAGATCGGCGTGGATGCCGTGGTCATCGCCCTCAAGACGCTCTTCGCTGCGGGCTCCGCGGACGGCCTGAGCACGAGCTACGAGCTCCGCCTCGGCGAGCAGCACTTCCACCTGCAGGTGGCCGACGGGCGGCTCGCGGTCGCGCGGGGGAGCGCTCCCGCGCCGGACGCGACCATCGAAACCGACGCCGGAACGCTGGCCACCGTCCTGTGGCACGGTCGCGCGCTCGACGAGGCGCGCCGCGCCGGCGACCTCGTCGTCGACGGCGACCAGGAGGCCGTCACGCGCCTCCTGGGGATGTTCCCGCTCCCGTCCTGACGCTGCAATCCTGCGATCGAGCGCGTCGAGGCGCCGAGCAGTCTGCTTCACTGCCAATCGACCCCGAACAAGCCGGAGGGATCCCTTGCGCGAGCGCTTCGATGCGGGCACCGGGCTCGTTGCCGTCGGTGCCGTCCTGCTGCTGGTGAGTCTGTTCATCGACTGGTACCACCCTGGCGGCGATGCCTGGGCCGTCTTCGAGACGCTCGACCTCGTGCTGGCCGGCGCCGCCGTCTGCGGCCTGCTGGCCGTGGCGCCGCGCTTCGGCACCGGCGGTCTGGGGCGTGCGCTTCCGGTCATCTCGGTCGTCGCCTTCGCCATCGTGGTCGTCCAGCTCATCGATCCGCCCCCGGTGGTCCGCCACTCGACCCTCGCCACCGGCGCGTGGCTCGCCCTCGCGGCGACCGCGACCATGGCCGGCGGGGCGATCCTCGGAGCGGCGAGCATCTCGGTGACCGTCGACGTGCGCGGCCGCGAGCGCCGCCGGCGCACCGCCGCGATCGACGCGCGCGAGAGCGCCGCCGCGGCCGCGGAGGCCGGCGCGGCGCCGGAGACCGAGCCCGCGCGGCCCGGCCGTCGCTTCGCCCGGCGCGACGAACCGCTGCTCGAGCCGCGCGAGCCCGTCCCCGCCGAGCCCGAGGAGGATCCGCAGCGCACCCAGGCCCTCGACCCGGTCGAGCCGACCCAGGAGTGATGAGCGCCGTCGCCAGCGGACTGAGCTTCGAGGTCCTGCGCTTCACCGTCGAGCCGGTCAGCGCCGAGGTCGCCCTGCTCGAGCTCGAGGGGCGCTTCCGCGCCGAGACGCGCCGGCGCCTCGGGGTCCCGCGGCTGATGGCCGAGACCGACGACGGCTCGTCCGAGGTCGCGCCCGCCGCCGCCGGCGAGGCGCAGGCCGAGCCCGACGGCGGCCTGTGGCGCGCCAGCTACGCCGTGGCGCTCGATCTGCTCGACGACGGTAGCTTCGCGCTGGCCGTCGGGCGCGAGCTGCTCGTCGGGCTGCCGGCGCCCGACCTGGCCGAGACGAGTGGCGAGCGCGAGGTCCGCCTGGCCCGCGAGGCCAACGCGCTGCGGCGCACGGCCGACGAGGCGCGCGCCGCCGCGGCCGCTGCCCTGGCCTCGGTCGGCACCGAGCGCCAGGCGCGCGAGGCGACCGAGGCCGAGATGGCCGAGGCGCGCATGGCACGCGACGACCACGCCCGCCGCGCGGTCAGCCTCGACGAGGACCTGTCCCAGCTGCGCCGCGAGCACGCGGCCGAGCTCGTGCGCCGCGACGAGGAGCGGGCCTCCGCGTTGGCCGGCCGCGACGAGGAGGCCGCCCGAGCCGCCGACGAGCGCGTCGCCGAGCTCGAGGCCGAGGCGGCCGAGGCGCGGCGTGGCCTGCGCGCCGCGCGCGCGGAGGCCGAGGCCATGCGCCGCGACCTCGAGCGCGAGCGCGAGCGCGCCGAGGCGGCCGAGGCGGCGGTGCGCCGCGGCCGGATCACCGAGCTCGACGGCGAGCCCGTGAAGGCCTGGGAGGCCGACGACGAGCGGCCAACCACCGTGGTTGCGCCCGACGGCGAGGAGGCGCTGGCCGCCGCGCGCGCCGACGCGCACGAGGACGAGACCGACGTCTTCGATCCCCCGGCGGCCGAGGCCGCCACCGAGATCGCCGAGCGGCCGCCCGGTCGCGCTGTGCCCGGCGACGACCGCAGCGAGGACGCCACCGAGATCGCCACCACGAAGCGATCCGGCTCCGTAGCGGGCGACCCTGGCGAGACGGTCCGCGTGCTCGGCGCGCGGCGCCCGCGCCGCACGGGCGAGGGCACCCCGGCCGAGGCGGCCCCCGGCACGGCGGCCATCGGCGCCCGCCACATCGAGCCCGGCCAGACGCCGCAGCGCAGCGCGGTGGCGGCCTGGCTGGCGCGCGCGCTCGCCTTCGCCGCGCTCGCCGTCGTGGTCGTCGCGCTGCTCCTGGTCGTCAAGCCCTTCTGAGCCGCCGCGCCCCCGTTGCTTCGTCCGCACCCGTGGGCGGCGCTGCCCGGCCGAGCCGCGACCGCTGGCGCCCCGCGCGCAAGGCCTAGGGCGCGGCCGAGCCGCGCAGGCACCCCGCTACCGCGGCGCGAGCCGCGCATGCACCCCGCTACCGCGGCGCGAGCCGCGCATGCACCCCGCTACTTCGGCAGCCGCGGGGCGATGATCCGGTACGCCTTGAGCCCCAGGCCCAGGCGCTCGCGGTCCTCGGAGAGCATCGGGTCCAGGCCCGTGAGCTCCTTCACGCGCTCCAGCCGATAGGCCACCGTGTGCCGGTGGGCGTAGATGGCCGCCGCGGTCGCGTTCATGTTGCAGTTCTGGTCGAGGTAGGACTCGAGCGTGCCCACGAGGTCGGTGCGGTACTGGTCGTCGTAGCGGACGATCGGCGCGACGGTGTCCTCGTAGAAGGAGCGCACCTCTTCAGGGTGCGAGGCGAGCACGCGGAAGAGCAGGCGGTAGGTGCCGGTGCCGATGTCCTGGGCGATCGGCGCGTCGGACTGGCGCAGGACGTCGAGCACCAGCTCGGCCTCCTGGATCGCGCGCCCGAACTCGGCCGGGTCCGCATAGAAGCTCGATAGGCCGACCGTGCCGTGCTGGCGCAGGCGCTCGGCCAGCCGGCGCGCGCGCTCGAGCGTGCGCTCGGGCGCGTCGTCGCCGCCCACGGCGGGCAGCAGGGCGTAGACGCGCCCATCCATGTGCTGGGCGAGCGCGCCGGGGTGGTCCTCGGCGATGGTGGCCACCACGTGGCGCGGGCGGTCGGTCGTGAGCTCGGCGCACAGCACCACGGCTCCGCGCGACAGGTCGCAGCCGAGGCGCCCTGCGCGCCGCACGACCTCGCGCGGCTCCAAGTCGGGGCGCGAGCGCAGGTCCTCGAGGAACGAGCCGCGCAGGTTCTGCTCGACCTCCTCCTTGGCCTCCTCGACCGCCACCTCCGTGAGCGAGGCGACCGCCGCGAGATGCAGGAAGTCGCCCGCCTCGGGACCGGGCGGCGTCGGGCCGATCAGCATGAGGACGGCGCCGACGACGTCGTCGCCGGACATGATCGGAACCTCGGCGCCGACCGCCGGCGGCACCTGCGCCGGGCGGTCCTTGACGCGATCGGCGACGTAGCGGCGCAACGCCGCGAGGTCCTCCTCGCTCGCAGCCGGCGCCGCCACCGCCGCGCCGAGGCGCGGGATGACGATCGCCACGGGCGCTCCCGCCGCGTCGGCCGCCAGCGCCGCCACCTTGTCGAGGCCATCGCCGCCCAGGACGGCGTCGACCATCTCGAGGTGAACGGCACGCAGCCGCTCGACGATCCCTCCTGCCCCGCCGCGCGAGGCGGCGGGCTTCCTTTCAGATCCCGCCGCCTCGGGCATGCGAAGCCTCTCTTCCCTAGGTCGTGGCCGCGGCTTCCGGATGGGCCTGGAGGACTTCCTCGCCGGACTCACCGGTCCGGACGCGGTAGCTCTCCTCCACCGGGAGGACGAAGACCTTCCCGTCGCCCACGGCCCCCGTCCGCGCGTGCTTGAGGATCGTGTCGACGATCGTCTGCACGTCGCGGTCGGCCACCACGCACTCGAGCTTGACCTTCGGGCGCAGGTAATTGGTCAGCTCCGCCCCGCGATAGCGCTCGGTGATCCCCTTCTGCCGGCCGGAGCCCTTGACCTCGCTGATGCTCAGCGAGGGAAAGCCCAGGGTCAGCAATTCCATGCGGATCGGCTCGAACGCCTCGTGGCGGATGTAGGCCTCGATCTTCTTCACGCCGTCACCTCCTGACTGGTGGTCACCGGGGGCGCAGCGGCCGTTGCTGGGGTGGCCACGTGCGGAGCCGCACCGTAGCCCACGAGCTCCGGGATCGGGATGAACTGCTCCGGATAGCCGTACATGCCGTGCTCGGAGATGTCGAGGCCGGCCTCTTCCTCCTCCGCGGTCACGCGCAGGCCGTAGGTCTTCTTGATGAGCCAGAAGGTGCCGAAGCTGGCCGCGAAGACGAACGCGAACACCGTCACCACGCCGAGCGCCTGGGCGCCGAGCTGGTGGAACGAGCCCGAGTAGAACAGGCCCGGTTCGCCGACGGCGTTGTACTTCGCCAGCGCCGGCAGCGTGAAGAGGCCGCACGACAGGGTGCCCCACACGCCGCACAGACCGTGGGCGGTGAGCGCGCCGACCGGGTCGTCGAGCTTGCGATCGATCGCGTAGACGCCGAGCGGGACGATGATGCCGGCGATGAAGCCGATGACCACACCGGCCCAGGGGGCGACGTAGCCCGACGGGGCGGTGATGGCGACCAGAGCGCCGATGGCGCCGTTGCCGGCCATGCCGATGTCGATCTGCCCCGTCTTCAGGCGGGCGGTGATGAGTGCGCCCAGCACGCCGGCGGACGCCGCCATCTGCGTGACGAGCAGCACCTCGGTGAAGCGGCCGTCGAGCGCGCCGAGCGTCGAGCCCGGGTTGAAGCCGAACCAGCCCAGCCACAGGATCAGCACGCCGAGCCCGAAGAGCGGCATGTTGTGGCCGGGGATGGCCCGCGCCTTGCCGTCCGTGCCGTACTTGCCCCGACGCGGGCCGAGCAACAGCAGAGCTGCCAGCGCGCCGGTGGCGCCGATCAGGTGGACCGCCGTCGAGCCGGCGAAGTCCTGCATGCCGACGTTGACCTGCAGCCAGCCGCCGCCGAACACCCAGCCCGAGGCGATCGGGTAGATGAGCGCGCTGAAGACGACGGCGTAGATGACGTAGACGCCGAACTTGATGCGCTCGAGCGTCGTGCCCCACACGATCGCCAGCGAGACCGCGCAGAAGACGAACTGGAAGAACCACTTCGACTCGATGGTGGCGTCCGAGAGGCCCATGATCGGGAAGGCCTTCTGCGGATCGCCGAAGTCGCGCAGGAAGAACCCGGTGTCGCCGATGATGTGGCCGGTGGCGCCGCCGAAGGCGAAGGCGAAGCCCACGGCCCAGTACAAGATCGCCGCGATCGAGAAGTTCGTGAGGATCTTGGCGACGACGGTGCCGGAGTTCTTGCCGCGCGAGAAGCCGATCTCCAGGAAGGCGAAGCCCGCCTGCATGAACATCACGAAACAACCGGCGACGATCACCCAGAGCGAGTTGATGCCCACCGAGTCGGGCAGCCCCTTGCCGGCTGCATCGAACGTATCGGCCATGGCCGCGGCTGGCAGCACCAGCAGGGCCACGAGGCCCAAAAGAACGGCACGGGTCATTGGGGTACGGCGCATGGATCCTCCTGGGTCGAGTGCGCCTCGCAGTCTGTTCGTCGCCCGTCGGAGCGTCTTTCGCCCGGTGTCGAAAGATCGACCCGCCTCATTCGCCATCCGGTAGAGGCGCCCCGTCCACGAGGGCGAACGACCCCTCCCGATTCTTCGACGGCTGGATAAGGTGAACGCGTCGTTGCCGCCACTAGGCTCGTCCTGCATTCCCACGCACGCGACTCAGAGCCAAAATCAGGAGGACCTCTCACGCCCATGGCACGAACCCGCCAGCAGAACGTCACCGCGGCGCAATGGACGGCCAACGGCGCCGCCCTCGGCGCGCCCGATCTCACCGAGCCCGGCAGCTACCCGTTCGGCGAGAACGTCTTCAACCTCGCCGTCCAGAAGGAACGCCTGCCCAAGGACGTCTTCAAGCAGCTGCAGGCGACGCTCGACCGCGGCGAGGCGCTCGATCCGTCCCTCGCCGACGCCGTGGCCAAGGAGATGCGCGAATGGGCCATGGAGCGCGGCGCCACGCACTTCACGCACTGGTTCCAGCCGCTGACCAACTCGACGGCCGAGAAGCACGATTCCTTCTACGAGCCCGCGGGTGACGGCACCGCGATCGCCGGGTTCTCCGGCAAGGAGCTCATCCAGGGCGAGCCGGACGCATCCTCCTTCCCCACCGGCGGGGTGCGCGCGACCTTCGAGGCCCGCGGCTACACCGCCTGGGACCCGACGTCGCCGGCCTTCATCATCGAGAACCCCAACGGCGCGCTGCTGTGCATCCCGACCGCGTTCGCGTCGTGGACGGGTGAGGCGCTCGACACCAAGATCCCGCTGCTGCGCTCGATGGACGCGCTGTCCACGGCGGCCATCGGCGCGCTGAAGCTGCTGGGCGACGACGCCTCCACGCGCGTCTTCACCACGGTCGGGCCCGAGCAGGAGTACTTCTACATCGACGAGCAGTACTACTTCGAGCGCCCCGACCTCTACACGACGGGCCGCACGCTGTTCGGGGCCAAGCCGCCGAAGGGCCACGAGCTCGACGACCACTACTTCGGCTCGATCCCCGAGCGCATCCTCGCGTGCATGCTCGAGACCGAGCAGGAGCTGGCCAAGCTCGGCGTGCCGACCAAGACGCGCCACAACGAGGTCGCGCCCAACCAGTACGAGCTGGCGCCCATCTTCGAGAACTCCAACGTCGGCGCCGACCACCAGCAGCTGACGATGCAGATCATGCAGAACGTGGCCCGCCGCTACGGCCTGGTCTGCCTGCTGCACGAGAAGCCCTATGCCGGCGTCAACGGCTCGGGCAAGCACAACAACTGGTCGATGGGCACCGACTCGGGGCTGAACCTGCTCGAGCCCGGCGACACCCCGCACGAGAACATCTCGTTCCTGTTCTTCTGCGCGGCGGTCATCGCGGCCGTCAACAAGCACCAGGCCCTGCTGCGCGCGAGCGTGGCGGGCATCGGCCAGGACCACCGCCTGGGCGCCAACGAGGCGCCCCCGGCGATCATCTCGATCTTCCTCGGCGCCGAGCTGCGCAAGGTGTTCGAGACGATCGAGGCCGGCGAGGGCGACCCGGCGACGCCGGGCTCGTTCCTGGGGCTGGGCACGCCGGTGCTGCCGCCGTTGCCGATGCACGGCGGCGACCGCAACCGGACCTCGCCGTTCGCCTTCACCGGCAATAAGTTCGAGTTCCGCGCGCTGGGCTCCAGCCAGTCGCTGGCGCTGCCCAACACGGTCCTCAACACGATCGTGGCCGAGGCCATCGAGCAGCTCTCCGCCAAGCTCGAGAAGGCGACGGGTGAGGGCAAGGACACCAACGAGGCCGTGGTCGACATCGTCCGCGAGACCTACGCCGCCAACAAGCAGGTCTGCTTCGACGGCGACAACTACGACGAGGCGTGGCACGCCGAGGCCGAGAAGCGCGGGCTGGCGAACCTGCGCACGACGCCCGACGCGCTGCCGTGGCTGGTCGAGGAACAGACGATCTCGACCTTCGAGCGCTACAAGGTGCTCTCCGAGCGCGAGCTCGAGTCGCGCTTCGAGGTGATGGTCGAGCAGTACACGACGCGCGTGAACATCGAGGCCGAGACGGCCGCCTCGATCGCCCGCACGATGCTGCTGCCGGCGGCGATCCGCCACCTGGCCGGCCTCAAGGCGGCCGGCCACGACGGGCTCGTGGCCGAGACCCAGGAGCTCGTCGGCCAGTTCTACGACGCGATCCTGGCCCTCGAGAAGGCCAACGTGGAGCACCCGGCCGAGGAGGGTCTCGAGCTGGCCAAGTACATGCGCGACACCGTCGTGGCCTCGATGGCGTCGACACGCGACGTGGCTGACCGCCTGGAGCGCATCGTGGCCGACGATCTCTGGCCGCTGCCGAAGTACTCGGAGATGCTCTTCATCAAGTAGGTCGGGAACCCTGCGATTTGCAGGGATTTACTGCGATTCGCCGGTGCTCGGGGCACTCCAGCCTGCCCCGAGCCTCGGCGCATCGGCCGGGAGGGCGGGGCGCGCCACTGCTTGGCCTCGTCGAGGTTCGGCGTCGCGGCACGCTTCGGCTTGCGCCGGGCAGGCGCGGCCTCCTGATCTCGGAGACCAACTCCGGGTGACGGCGCGCGCGGGCGCGCGGGCAGCCCGCTCGGCCTCCTCTTGCCGCCCGGCGGGTTTCGGGATGATCTGAATTGCTCTCCGGGATGTGAGACGGTGGGCTGGACCGACCAAGGAGACAACGTGGCCGATCCGCACCATCGCGGCCGAAACTGGGCAACAATTGCCGCATTCACCCTCATCATCGCCGTCAACATCGGCGAGGGGATCGATCAGGGCTTCGACATCTGGAACTGGATTCTGATCGCGCTCGGGGCGGTGTTCATCGTCCAAGCCTCGTACCGCCTGCGGACATAGCCCGCCGCTCTGTCCCAGTGGTGGCGGGGCGCCCATTGCCGGCAGGTGGGCAGCGGGCGTCGGGCCACCATCGAGCGTACCGCCGGTAGGCCCGTCGCGGGGCACGCTGGGGGCAGACCAGGATGCTCCCCTCCTCCGCCGCGCGCGCGGTGCACTTCGTGGCACCCCATGCCACCCGTTCGGCCCAGTCGTGCGGCATGAACGGTCACCAGGTGGCGGTGGCGCTCTGCATCAAGTAGCGCACGGACCCTGCGTTCTGCAGGGCAACGGCAGCGCGTCGCCGCAGGCGCGTCGCAGAGTGTGGCCCCGCCGAGGCGGGGCCACACTCGTTCGACCCGTCGCGCTCACCAGTCGAACTGGCGAGCGAAGACGAGCCCACCGGCGATGTGCCCGCCACACGCCCCACACTGCCATTCGTTCGTGGGCGCGCGGTAGCGCAGCGGCCGGAAGCACGTGAAGTGCACGCCGTGCTGGCCGTCGCGCTCCATCGTCCGGGCGAAGCACAACGGGGTGGCGTATCGAATCGTGTACTCGCTGGGCATCGGTCGCGGTCCTCCTTGAACGCGGTTCGTGTGCCAGCAAAGAAACGTTTGTGCGGATCGAAACTTTCTCCGCTCCGTGGCCGACGTCCACACCGGACCCACCGGCGGCTACCACGGATGCACGATCTCGCTCATGCCGGCTGTCGTGCAAGCCGAAGGCATACGGGAAGGACGCGCCTTAGAGAGGCGCGCTGAGACGGAGCGAATGGCAAACGGCCCTACAACAGTGAGGGCCGTTTGTCGTTCTCGGCCGGCCGCGCGGGGCTCCCCCTGGCCCGCGCAAAGCCCGTGCCCATCGGACATTGCCGGACACCACGGGTCGGTAGAGTTGCTTATCAGTAAGCGCGCACACGCCCCCCTGCGCGCTTGGGCGAGCGGCCCCGCCACTGCGGGGCCCTCGTTCGTCTCCGACGTGGCGCCGCGACGCTCACGCCGTCGGATCTCAGCTCTGCAGCAGCGCGAGGCGCGCGAGCCCCTGCAGGCTGCGCTCCAGGCTGTCGGCCAGGTCGTCGGGGACCGGACGGCCCTGGTCGAGGAGGTGGGTGCGCAGCTCGGCGGCCAGCGCGGCGCGGTCGCGGGTGCCGTCGAGGAGCGTGACGAGGCGCCGGCCGAGGTCGTCCTCGATGCGCACGCTGGCGTGGCGCAGGTTGGTGACCACGCCGCCGGCACGGGCCTGGCGACGCGCGAGGGCCGTGGCCCGCGGGGCATCCCCCGGCGCGGTGGCGGGCCGCGGAGGGTGAGCATGGAGGGCGACGACGTTGGCGGCGTAGCTGCGCAGCAGGGCGTCGCACAGCGCGCGCCGGTCATCCGCCCTCGCCTGCGGCCCGAGCAGGTCCCGGACCCACAGCGCCGCCGGCCAGGCGCTCGCGGCGCGCTTCAGGGCGTCGATGACCAGCGGGTGGTCGGTCGTCAGCGTCGAGCCGGCCGGGCCCGCGAAGGCCTGCGCGCCGTCGGCGCCGGGCTCGCCCCGCGGCTGGGCCTGCGTGGACACCGCCAGGCGCTCGAGGACCTCGGGGTGCGGCGTGCGGTCGATCGCGAGCTCGGCGCGGCACAGCAGCGTCTGGCGGAACATGCGCGCCTTGAGGAAGTCGAGGTATTGCTCGCGGCGCACCGGGTCCTCGACCGCGAGCAGCGCCTGCGCGGCCGGCTCGGAGGCGGCGCCGATCTGCATCTCGAAGAAGTCCGCCTCGGCGAGGTACTGCAGCCCGTGGCGGGCGGCGTGCGCAGCGAAGTCGTGGAAGTAGACGGCGTCGTTGATCGCGGCGAGCTCGTCGTGCAGCAGCGTCGCGTCGCTGCGGGCGAGCATGCGCTCGGCCTGGTCGCGCACGAGCGCCCCGAGCCGGTCCTCGCCCGGTGCGCCGTCGAGCAGGAAGCGCAGCAGCGCCCGCGCCTGCGCGACGCGCTCGCGCGGGTCGGCGAGCTCGGCCGTGTGGAAGATCAGCATGTCGCGCAGCGCCTGCCGCAGCCGCCCGCCGGGCAGGGCGTTGTAGCTCACGTAGGCCACGCCCTCGTCGCTCAGCGCCTCCCGGCTGACCGCGAGCAGGCGATCGCGGACCGCCGCCGGCACCCACGAATACACGCCGTGCGCGATCACGTAGTCGAAGGTGCCCGGCGCGGGCGAGAGCTCCTCGATCGCCCGCGCCTCGAGCGTCAGGTTGGCGATGCCCAACTCCGCGGAGAGCACCTGGCCCCGGGCGATCGCCCTCGAAGCGGCGTCGACGCCGACGAAGCTCGCGCCGGGCATCGCGAGCGCCATCGGCACGAGGTTCCCTCCGTCGCCGCAGCCGAGCTCGAGCACGCGGCAGCGCTCCGGCGGCGCCGGGCGCAGGCCGAAGAGCGTCGCGAGCGTCGCCAGGCGATCGGGGTGCGTCTGCGCGAACGGATGGCCCGGATACGGGACCGCGTCGTACGGCGACGCCGTGGCCGGCCCCGGAGCGCTCAGAAGGCCTTGTTGGTCTTGCGGTCCCAGCCGACCCGGATCGGGGCGACGCTGCCCTTGGCCGTCTGCTCGAGGTAGGTCATCTCGATCTTCGAGAAGTTCAGCGAGATCGAGTCCAGCGGGGCGTCGGCCGTCGCCCCGCCGGTCTGATAGCCACTGACGAGGACGTCGGAGAGCGAGAAGGTCAGGAACTCGGTCTGCCCCTTGCCCGCCTTGCGCCCCGTGAGGACGGCGCCCTTGATGTGCTTGCCCGCCGCGCAGGCCAGCAGGAGCTGCGGGCTGGCCTTGGAGAGGTTCGCGCTGACGTGCAGGTCGGTCATCGCCACCTTGCCCGTGCCCGAGCCGCCTCCGGGGTTCGGCGCGATCTCCTGCGACTCGCCCCACGACCAGCTCAGGACGTCGATCTCACCCTTGTGCTTGGCGTCGGTGCTCTCGCCGGGGATTCCGTCGAGCTTGAGGAAGTAGTCGAACGCGGCCATGCGGTCACGCGGGGTCTACACCACCCCGTGGCGCAGGTCAACGCGCGTCGCCTCCAGCCCGCGTGGGTAGGCGGGACGGGTGGCCGGGCGGGTGCGCGTGCTGGGCGGCTTCGCCGCCTTCGGCGTCTTCTGGGGCGCATGGGGCGCCACGCTGCCCGCGGTGCAAACGCACGCCGGCGTCGACGACGGCCAGCTCGGGATCGCGCTGCTGTGCATCGGGGCCGGCGCCCTGCTCTCCATGCGCGTCGCCGGGACGCTCGTCGACCGCTGGGGCGCGACGGCGCTGCCGGCGGCGCTCGCCGCCTTCGGCGGGGCGGCCGCGCTGCCCGGGCTGGCGACCTCCACGGCCGGCCTGTGCGCGGCGCTGCTCGTCCTGGGCGCGACCTCCGGCGCGGTGGACGTCGCCATCAACGCCGAGGGCGTGCGCAGCGAGGCCGCCACCGGCCGGCCCGTGCTGAGCCTGGCCCACGGCACCTTCTCGGCCTGCGTGGTGGCCGGCAGCCTCGCCGCCGGCGGCCTGCGGGCCGCCGGCGCTGGGCCCGAGACCGTGCTCGTGCTCGTCGGCCTCGCCGTCGTCGCCACGGCCGCCGTCCTGGTGCGCGCGCCCGCCGCCGGCGGGGCGCGGCCGGCGGCGCGCGCCTCGCTGCGCCCGGTGCCGCGCCTGCTCATCGTGCTGGGCGCGCTGTGCGCGCTGGCCTTCTTCGTCGAGAACGCGTGGCAGAGCTGGGGCGCCGTGCACCTCGAGTCCGACCTCGACGCCTCACCGGCCCTCGGTGCGCTCGCCCCGGCGCTGTTCGCCGGCGCGGCCGCGCTCTCGCGCCTGGGCAGCCACGCGTTCGCCGGCCGCGTGAGCGAGCTGGCGCTGCTGCGGGGCGGCGCGACGCTCGGCGCCGCCGGGACGCTGCTCGGCGCCCTGGCTCCGGTCGCGGGGCTCTCGCTGGTCGGCATCGTGGTCGCCGGCGCGGGCATCTCCATCTGCGCGCCGGTGCTCTTCTCGATCGCCGGCAGGGGCGCGGACGAGGCGGTGCGCGGCGCGGCGATGTCGATCGTGACGACGATCGCCTACCTCGGCTTCCTGGTCGGGCCCGCGGCGGTGGGCCTGCTCGCGAGCGCGACGACGCTCGACGCGAGTCTGGCCGCCGTGGCCGGCGTCGCCCTGGCGCTGGCGATCCTCGCGCCCGCGAGCCACCCACGCGAGGGTTAGTATCGAACTGCAGGCCAGGCGTCGGACCACGGCCGCGGAGGCCCGTGGTCCGGACGAGCAGGAGCTGCGAATGATCCGATTGGCGCGGTGGGATGTAGCGGCGAGCACGTACGCGTCGAGTACTGCGGGCGCCCGCGGCGACCGGACCATCGACCGTCTCTCCGCCCCCGTCCGCGGTCCCGGCTTCTGGCTCACGCTCTGGGCGGTGGCGATCGGCGCCGAGTTCGCCGCGCTCGTCCCGGTCATCTGGCCCGGCGAGGAGCCGGTCGCGACCGTGCAGGTGATCTACCGGCTCATCGGGGGGTCGTTCGCGGCCTGCGGTCTCATCGCCTGGCGCCGGCGTCCCGACAGCCGCAGCGGCCTGCTCATGGCCGGCGCCGGCGTCGGCTTCTTCCTATCGGCCATCGTCGGCCAGTTCGACGCCCCAATCGCGCAGACCGGATCGATCCTCGTGCAGGAGATGTGGGCGCCGTTCTTCGTGGCGCTGCTGCTGACGCTCCTGACCGGTGGACGGCTCGCGTCGCGAGTGGACTGGCTGCTGGTGGGGGCGTTCGTGCTCGCGCTGTGGGTCTTGCAGGTCGTGTGGCTGCTGTTCTACCAGCAGGACGGCAACCTGCTGGCCGCGTTCCCGAACGCCGACATCGCCGACGTGGTCGACAAGGGCCAGCGCACGCTGGCCGGCCTGGCCTGCGTGGCCGTCGCGATCGTGGTCGCGGTGCGCTGGACGGCGGCGTCGCGCCCGCGCCGGCGCGCATTGCTGCCGAGTGTCGCCGGCAGCATCGCGCTGCTGCTCTTCGCCGCGCTGCTGACCAACGACCTCGTGACGGGCTCGAGGTCGCAGACCGTCCTCTGGCTGGCGATCTGCTCGCTCGTCAGCGTGCCCGCCGCCTTCCTCGTCGGCCTCCTGCGCTCGCGCCTGGCCCGCGGCGGTCTGGCCGACCTCTTCCGCGACCTGCAAGGCACAAGCGCCATCGGCCTGCAGGAGGCGCTGGCCAAGACGCTCGGCGACCCGAGCCTCGTCGTCGCCTACCGCCTCCCCGGGTCCATGGGCTACGCCGACGCCGACGGGCGCCCGGTGCTGGTGCCCCCGGTCGCCGAAGATCGCTCGGCCGCGGTGGTCGAGAGCGACGGCACCGAGCTCGCCGCGCTCGTGTACGACGCCTCGCTCGACGACGATCCCGAGCTGGTCGAGGCCGTCCGCTCCGCGGCGGGCATGGCGCTCGAGAACGAGCGCCTGCAGGCCGAGGCACAGTCGCGGCTCGCCGAGGTGCAGGCCTCGCGCGAGCGCATCGTGGCGGCCAGCGACTCCGAGCGCCGGCGCCTGGAGCGCAACCTGCACGACGGGGCCCAGCAGCGCCTGGTCGCGCTGTCGCTCCAGCTGAGGCTTCTGGAGGGCCGCGTGGGCGACGACCCATCCGCGCAGGAGCTCGTCGCCACCGCGAGCTCGGAGCTGGCCCAGTCGCTCGCCGAGCTGCGCGAGCTCGCGCGCGGGATCCACCCCGCCGTCCTCGACCACGGCCTCGCCGCTGCACTGGACTCGCTCGCCGCGCGGTCGCCGGTGCCCACCAGCGTCACCTACGAGGAGAACGGCCCCCTGCCCAAGCCGGTCGAGCTCGCGGCCTACTTCGTGGCCTCCGAGGCGCTGACGAACGTGGCCAAGTACGCGCAGGCGACCGCCGCGAGCGTGCGCTTCTCGCACACGCCCACCGACGCGGTCATCGAGATCGCCGACGACGGCGTCGGCGGCGCCGACGACTCGCGCGGCTCCGGGCTACGCGGTCTCGCCGATCGCGTCGAGGCGCTCGACGGCCGTCTCACCGTCGTCAGCCCGACGGGCGCCGGCACCACCGTCACCGCGGAGCTGCCGTGCGGGTCGTGATCGCGGACGACAGCATCCTCGTGCGCGAGGGCATCGCCTCGATCCTGGCCCGCGCGGGGATCGAGGTGGCGGCGCAGGTGGGCTCGCCCGACGAGCTGCTCGACAACGTCGACGCGCACGTGCCGGACGTGGCCATCGTCGACGTCCGCATGCCGCCGACGCAGACCGACGAGGGGCTGCGCGCGGCGCACGAGATCCGCTCGCGTCACCCGCAGATCGGCATCGTCATCCTCTCCCAGCACGTCGAGGTCGGCATCGCGACGCGCCTGCTGGCCGAGACGCCCGAGGGCCTTGGCTATCTGCTCAAGGATCGCGTGTCGAACGTCGCGACCTTCATCGGCGCCCTGGAGCGCGTAGCCGACGGCGGCTCTGCGCTCGACCCCGAGGTGGTGACCGGTCTGCTCGCCCGCGCACGCGACGACGGGCCGCTGCAGACGCTGACCGAGCGCGAGCGCCAGGTGCTCGAGCTGATCGCCGAGGGCCTCTCCAACCAGGCCATCGCCGAGGAGATGCAGATCACGCTGCGCAGCGTGGAGAAGTACGTGTCGAGCGTGTTCACCAAGCTCGGTCTGCCGGCCACCGGTCACGAGCACCGCCGCGTCCTGGCCGTGCTCCGTTTCCTGCGCGCCTGACCGCGCAGGGGTCAGCCGCCCGGGCCGGCTCCCAGCGAACCGCCCCCCAGGACACGGGCTGACCCGTGCGCGCCGCGACCCCTCGGACGGGAGGCTCGGCGCTGTCACCTCACGCCCCATGAAGGGATCGCCATGCAGTCCGTCCTCATGCAGTCAGAGCTCCAGGATCTACCCGTCCCCGAGGCCGTCGTGACGGCTCGCGACGTCGTGCGCCGCTACGGCCAGGGCGACACCGCGGTCGACGCGCTGAGCGGCGTCTCGATCGACATCGCCCGCGGTCAGCTGACCGCCGTCATGGGCCCTTCGGGCTCGGGCAAGTCGACGCTCATGCACATCCTCGCCGGCCTCGATCAGCCCACCGAGGGCGATGTCACCGTCGCCGGCGAGGACATCACGCGCATGGACGACAACCAGCTCACGCGGCTGCGCCGCGATCACATCGGCTTCATCTTCCAGTTCTTCAACCTGCTGCCGATGCTGACGGCCGCCGAGAACATCGCGCTGCCGCTCAAGCTCGCCGGCGGCAAGCCCGACCCCGTCTGGCTCGAGGAGCTCATCGAGAAGGTCGGCCTCGGCCAGCGCCTCTCCCATCGCCCCTCCGAGCTGTCCGGCGGCCAGCAGCAGCGCGTCGCCGTCGCCCGGGCGCTCGTCTCGCGTCCCAGCGTGATGTTCGCCGACGAGCCCACCGGCAACCTCGACTCGACGACCAGCGGCGAGATCCTCACTCTGCTACGCGACTCGGTCGACACGCTCGGCCAGACGACCGTGATGGTCACCCACGACGCCCACGCCGCGGCGATCGCCGACCGCGTGGTCTTCCTGGCCGACGGGCACGTCGTCCGCGACCTCGGCCCCTCCACCGCCCACGAGATCATGGAGACGCTCGAGCAGGTGACCCAGCGATGAGGTCGGTCGCGCTCAAGGGCCTCGCGGCCCGCAAGGTCCGCGCCGTGCTCACCGCGCTCGCGGTCGTCATCGGCGTCGCGATGGTCAGCGGCACCTTCATCCTCACGGACACGACGCTGAAGTCGTTCACCGGCCTCTTCACCGCGTCGACGGCCAAGACCGACGCCTTCGTCCGCGGCAAGGAGGTCGTCAAGAACTCGACCAACGGCAGCGGGATCACGATCCCCGCATCGGTCCTGACCAAGGTCCAGCGGCTGCCTCAGGTCGCCGCGGCGGCCGGCGAGGTCAGCCCGCAGGAGGCCAACGCCGCCGACATCATCGGCCCCAACGGCAAGGTGGTGGCCAAGGAGAGCGTCGCCGGCAGCTACGACGCCGCCAACGCGCGCTTCAGCGCGTTCAGGTTCAAGACCGGCAAGGCCCCGCAGGGGTCCGGCGAGGTCGCGATCGACGCCGGCACCGCCTCGAAGAAGCACTACGAGGTCGGCGACTCGATCGTCGTCGCGCCGCTCGGCAAGAAGCACACCTACAAGGTCAGCGGCACGGTGTCGTACGGCAGCGTCGACTCGCTGGGCTTCGCGAGCATCGCCGTCTGGGACACCAAGACCGCCCAGTCGCTGCTCAATCGCGAGGGTCGGTACGACTCGCTGTCGATCGCGGCGAAGAAGGGCACCTCGTCGGCCGCGCTCGTGCGGGCCATCAAGCCGCTCCTGCCGGCGAACCTGGAGGTCAAGGACTCCGCCCAGCAGGCGAAGGCCGACGCGGCGAACATCAACGACGGCCTGAAGACGATCCGGCTCGTGCTGCTCGGCTTCGGCGGCATCGCGCTGCTCGTCGGCGCGTTCGTCATCTTCAACACGCTCTCGATCACCGTCGCGCAGCGCACGCGGGAGTTCGCCACGCTGCGCACGCTCGGCGCCTCGCGCAAGCAGGTCAAGCGCTCGGTCGTGCTCGAGGGCCTCGTCATCGGCCTGATCGCCTCGCTGCTGGGGCTCGTCGCCGGGTACGGGATCGCCAAGGGCATGGTCGCCCTGATCTCCGCGCTGGGCCTCGAGCTCCCCAAGGCCGACACCGTCGTGGCGACGCGCACGATCGTGGTGTCGATGCTCGTCGGCACCGGGATCACGGTGCTCGCCAGCATCCTGCCCGCGCGGCGCGCCACCCGCGTCCCGCCGATCGCGGCGGTCCGCGAGGGATCGGTCCTGCCGCGGTCGCGCTTCGCGGCCTACTCGGCCAGGACCGGGGTCGGCGTGGTCACCGCCTCGCTGGCCGCGATGGCGGCCGGCCTGTTCGCCGGCGGCGTGAGCGGCGCTGCGATGGCGCTGCTGATCACCGGCGGCGTGCTCGGCCTGTTCCTGGGCATCGCCCTGCTCGCTCCGAGCCTCGTCAAGCCGCTCGCCCGCGTGGTGGGCTGGCCGGCGCGTCGCGCCGGTGGCGTGGCCGGTGACCTGGCCGGCGCCAACGCCGTCCGCAACCCGAGCCGCACCGCAGCGACCGCGGCCGCACTCATGATCGGGCTCACGCTCGTGACGGTCGTGGCGGTGCTCGGCTCCGGCATCAACGCCGGGACCAAGAAGGCCATCACCGACCAGCTCCACGCGGGCTACGTCGTGGACGGCAACGGGGGCCTCCC
This sequence comes from uncultured Actinomycetes bacterium, assembly GCA_963807305.1. Lineage (GTDB taxonomy): Bacteria > Actinomycetota > Thermoleophilia > Solirubrobacterales > Solirubrobacteraceae > JAOPZW01. The sequence continues at coordinate 173,367 of CAWEBN010000005.1, read as the reverse complement.
CTTCCGGGCCGACGAGGGCGACAAGCTCGCGGCGACCCCCGGCGTGAAGGCCGCCTCGCAGGTTCGCGCCGACCAGGCGATCGTGCAGGGCAAGGAGAACACGGTCACCGGGATCGACCCGGCCACGATCGGGCGCTTCTACACGTTCAAGGGCGCCACGAACCCCGAGCGCACGCTCGGGCAGCTCGGGATCGACGGCGTGCTCGTGGCCAAGAGCTACGCCAAGGACCAGCACCTGCGGCTGGGCAGCCCCGTGTCGCTGAAGACGCCGTCGGGCGCCGAGCGCACGCTCGTCGTGCGCGGCATCTACGACCCGCCGTCGGCCAATGCGCTGCTGGGCGACATCAGCATGTCCCGGCAGGGCTTCGACAAGGCGTTCGCCAACCCGAAGAACAAGTTCACGTTCCTCGACGCGAATGCCGACGCGGCGGCGGCCCTGAAGGCCCAGGCCAAGGGCTCCGTCGACGCCAAGCTCCACACCGGCGCCGCGTACCCGAAGGACGCCACCAAGGACACGCAGGTCGTCCTGGCGATGCTCTACGTGCTGCTGGGCTTCTCGGTGGTCGTGAGCCTGTTCGGCATGGTCAACACGATGGTGCTCTCGGTCTTCGAGCGCACGCGCGAGATCGGCATGCTGCGCACGATCGGCATGACGCGCCGCCAGGCGCGCCGCATGATCCGCCACGAGAGCGTCATCACGGCGCTCATCGGCGCCGCGATGGGCCTGGGGCTCGGGCTGTTCCTGTCCGCCCTGGTCACCAAGGCAGCATCGTCGGACGCGTTGCCGTTCACGCTTCCGGTTGCCCCGCTGGTCGCCTTCACGCTGCTCTCCGTCATCGCGGGGATCGGCGCGGCGATCATGCCGGCACGGCGGGCCTCGCGCCTGAACGTGCTCGACGCCCTGCACTACGAGTAGGTCGCATGGCCGTGCCCGCCGGCCGTCCCGCCGCCTCGCCGGCGGGACGGTCGGGCGGGTCACGTCGGCCTGTCAGGAGCCCGAACATTGACAAGGTTGTGTCAAGGTTCTGGTAGCATCGCCGGATGCGCGACTACCTGGCCGCCACGCGCGAGCGCATCGTCGTCTTCGACGGCTCGATGGGCGCGACGCTCGAGCAGTACGACCTGACGCCGGCCGACTACGGCGGGCTGCAGGGCAAGTGCCACGAGGCCCTGATCCTGCACCGCCCCGATGTCATCGAGTCGCTGCACGAGTCGATGGTGCAGGCCGGTGCCGAGGTCGTGCAGACCGACAGCTTCCAGGCCTCGCGGCTGAAGCTCGACGAGTGGGGCCTGGGCGAGCACACGCTCGAGATCAACCAGCGCTCCGCCGAGATCGCGCGCAAGGCCGTCGGCGAGGACCGCTTCGTCGCGGGGTCGATCGGCCCCACCGGCCACCTGCCGGCCTCCGACGACCCGACGCTGGGCAAGATCAGCTTCCGCGAGCTCGTCGCGGTGTTCGAGGAGCAGGCCCGCGGGCTGGTTCAGGGCGGCGCGGACCTCATCATCATCGAGACGGCCCAGGACATCCTCGAGGTCAAGGCCGCCGTCTTCGGCGCCCGCGAGGCGTTCAAGGCGGTCGGGCGCTCGGTCCCGATCCAGACGAGCGTCTCACTGCTGCCCAACGGCGGCAAGATGCTGCTGGGCACCGACATCAGCGCCGTGCTGACCACGCTCGAGGCCCTGAAGGTCGACGCGCTCGGCCTCAACTGCTCCACCGGCCCCGAGGACATGCGCGACGCGATCCGCTTCCTCGGCGAGTACAGCCCGGTCCCCGTGCACTGCATCCCCAACGCGGGGCTGCCGCTCCAGGGCCCTAACGGCGAGACGATCTTCCCCGAGGAGCCCGAGCCGCTGGCCGAGGTGCTCGGCGAGTTCGTGGAGCGCTTCGGGGTGACCATCGTCGGCGGCTGCTGCGGCACGACGACCGAGCACATCGCCGCCATCGTCGAGCGCTGCGCCCGCCACACCGTCGGGCCGCGCCCGGCGCCGCGCCCGCCGCACGTCAGCTCCATGATCGCCGCCGCCCCGCTCGTCCAGGACCCCCGCCCCACCCTCGTGGGCGAGCGCGTCAACTCGCAGGGCTCGCGCAAGGCCAAGGAGCTGCTGCTCGCCGACGACTACGACGGCCTCGTGCAGGTCGCCGAGGACCAGGTCGAGGGCGGCGCGCACGTGCTCGACGTCTGCGTCGCGCTGACCGAGCGCCAGGACGAAGACGAACAGATGCGCCAGGTCGTCAAGCGCGTCTCGCTCGCCCAGCCCTCGCCGATCCAGATCGACTCGACCGAGCCCGACGTGATCCGCACCGCCCTCGAGCAGATCCCGGGGCGTGCGATCGTCAACTCGGTCAACCTCGAGGCCGGGCGCGACAAGCTCGATACCGTCGTCCCGCTCGCCAACCAGCATGGCGCCGCCGTCATCGCGCTGACCATCGACGAGGTCGGGATGGCCAAGACGGCCGCGCGCAAGGTCGAGATCGCCCAGCGCATCAAGGAGCTCGCGTGCGACGAGCACGGCCTCGACCCCGAGCTGCTGATCTTCGACCTGCTCACCTTCACGCTGACCACCGGCGACGAGGAGTGGCGCCCCTCGGCGGTCGAGACGATCGAGGGCATCCGCCGGCTCAAGCAGGCGCTGCCGCAGGTCAAGACCTCGCTGGGCGTCTCCAACGTGTCCTTCGGCGTCTCTCCCACGGCGCGGGCGGTGCTCAACTCGGTCTTCCTGCACCACTGCGTCGAGGCGGGGCTCGACCTCGCGATGGTCAATCCCAACCACATCACGCCGTACGGCGAGATCACCGAAGCCGAGCGTGCGCTGGCCGACGACCTGGTCTTCAACCGCCGCGAGGACGCGCTCGAGCTGTTCATCGCCCACTTCGAGACCAAGGGCGAGGAGGAGGCCGCCGAGGTCGCCGACCCAACGGCCGACATGGAGCCCGAGGAGGCGCTGCACTGGCACATCCTGCGGCGCAAGAAGGACGGCGTGGAGGGCTGGATCGACCGCTCGGTGGAGAAGATCGGCGCGGTTCCGACCCTCAACGAGGTGCTGCTGCCGGCGATGAAGGAGGTCGGCGACAAGTTCGGCGCCGGCGAGCTCATCCTCCCATTCGTGCTGCAGAGCGCGGAGGTCATGAAGCGCGCCGTGTCGCAGCTCGAGCGCTACCTCGACAAGCTCGAGGGCTACACCAAGGGGACGGTCGTCGTCGCCACCGTCTTCGGCGACGTGCACGACATCGGCAAGTCGCTGGTCAACACGATCCTCACCAACAACGGCTACACGGTCATCGACCTCGGCAAGCAGGTGCCGATCGGGACGATCATCGAGGCGGCCAAGGAGCACAACGCCACCGCCATCGGGCTGAGCGCGCTGCTCGTCTCGACCTCCAAGCAGATGCCGCTGTGCATCCAGGAGCTCCACAACGAGGGGCTCGAGTTCCCCGTCCTGCTGGGCGGCGCGGCCATCAACCGTGACTTCGGGCTGCGTGCGCTGTACCCCGGCGGCCGCGACTCGGACGAGGTGTACGAGCCGGGTGTCTTCTACTGCAAGGACGCCTTCGAGGGCCTGGCCAAGATGGACCAGATCGTCGACGGCGACGCGCGCGCCGCGCTGGTGGCCAAGACGCGCGAGGGCGCCCAGCGGCTGCGCGACAAGGGCCCCGAGCCCGAGCAGGGCGACACGACCGACGCCTCGGTACGCTCGGCCGCGAGCACCGACGCGCCGGTGCCCGAGCCGCCCTTCTGGGGCGCGCGCGAGGTCGACGTGCCCCTCGACGAGGTCTACCACCACCTCGACACCCACGTCCTCTTCAAGCTGCACTGGGGCGGGCGCGGCGTGAAGGGCGACGCCTGGCGCAAGCTCGTCGACGAGGACTTCCGCCCGCGCCTGGAGCGCATGTGGCGCGAGGCCTCCTATCTGCACCCGCGGGCCAAGCTCGGCTACTTCCCCTGCTACAGCGAGGGCAACGAGGTCGTGGTGCTGGACCCCGAGGACCGCGAGACGGTGCTCGAGCGGCTCGTCTTCCCGCGTCAGCCCAAGCACGACCGCATCTGCCTGGCCGACTTCTACCGGGGTCGGGCGGGATCCGATTCCAGCGGCGAACTGGACGTCGTCGCCCTGCAGGCGGTCACCGCCGGCGACGAGGTCACCGAGCTGATGGCGCGCCTGGAGGCCGACGGCGAGTTCGCCGAGCAGCTGTTCACCCACGGCCTCGGCGTCCAGACGGCCGAGGGCATCGCGGAGTGGCTGCACGCCTGCGCGCGCCGCGACCTGGGCATCGACCGCGACCAGGGGCGGCGCTACTCGTGGGGCTACCCCGCGTGCCCGGAGCAGTCCGAGCACGAGAAGGTCTTCCGCCTGCTCGACGCGCCCTCGATCGGCCTGCGCCTGAGCGGCGGCTACGCCGTCGAGCCCGAGCAGTCGACCATCGCGATCGTCGCGCACCACCCGCAGGCCGTCTACTTCGGAATGAAGTCCGGCTTCCTGCCCAAGAACGACCGCCAGGCGCGCGATGAGCTCATCGCCGGGACCGATCGCGACCCGGCGAGCCTCGACGCCCCGCTGCCCGAGAGCGACCCGGCCGAGCGCGGCGAGCCGGCGCTCAGCTCGTAGCGGCGGCGATGACCCCGTCGACCAGCGCCTGCCAGCCCTCGGTCATCGCCTCCAGCGACATGCCGCGCGCCCCGCGCTGGTAGAGGAACTGCTCCGGAGCGAGCGGCGCGAGCAACGCGTCCGCGAGGTACTCGACCCGCACCACGTCGTCGTCGCCGGCGATCTGGCGCAGCAGGAAGCCCACGTGGGTGCGGTAGAAGGCGTAGACCGGATGTCCGAGGCGACCCGCCATCGCCTTCTCGCCCACGAGCATGAAGCGCGCGTGGCGCTCGAGCAGCTCGAGCTGCCCGGCGCCGTAGGCGCGCAGGCGCTCCCGCGGCGGGGCGCCGGGCCCGAGTGGCGGCGCGCCGCGGATGAGCTGGTCCTGGAAGTCGCGCTCGGGCTCCTCGATGAGCGCTCGCAGCAGCGTCCAGCGGTCGCCGAAGCGGCGGTAGAGCGTCCCCTTGCCCACGCCCGCCGCGGCCGCGACGTCGTCCATCGACACTGCGTCGATGCCGTGCTCGTCCACCAGGCGCGCCGCCGCGCAGAGGATGCGCTCGCGGTTGCGCCGCGCGTCGGCGCGCTCGCGCTCGACCAGCGGGGCCGTCGTGAGGGGCAGCTCGATCGGGGACGGCGCCACACGCCTCACTCTACGTCGCGACCGCCTGCGCGGCGCCCGCCCGAGCGGCCAGCAGCGACACCAGCCCCTCGAGCGCATCGCGCATCCCGGCGTCGCTGAGATCGCCGTCGTACGCGAAGGCGACGTGAGCCTGGCCGACCGGCAGCTCGTGGTCGAGCACGTCGGCGCCGATGGTCTCGAGCACCTTGCGGGTCTCCGCCTGCGCCCAGACGGCGCCGAAGAGACCGGTCGAGGCGCCGACCACCGCCACGGGCTTGCCGCGCAGGGCGTTGTCGGGGAACGGCCGCGATGCCCAGTCGAGCGCGTTCTTCAACACCCCCGGGATCGAGGCGTTGAACTCCGGCGTGGAGATGAGCACGCCGTCGGCCTCGGCGATCGCTTCGCGCAGGCGTGCGACCGGCTCCCGCGCGGGGTCCCCGTCGATGTCCGTGTTGTAGTGCGGGAGGTCGCCGAGCCCGTCGAAGAGCTCGAGCTCGACCCCGGGCGGCAGCGACAGCGCCGCCGCCCGGAGCAGATTGGTGTTGTGGGAGTCGCGACGCAGGCTCCCCGAGATGCCGAGGATGCGCATCGCTCAGGCCTGCTTGACCAGCTGCAGGTCGGCCGAGATGGTCACGTCGTAGGCCAGCGCCTCGGAGCCGTCGGGCTTGACCATCTGCCAGTCGAGGCCGAACTCGCGGCGGTCGACCGTGGTCTGCAGCTCGAAGGCGATGCGCTCGTTGCCGAAGGCGTCGCCGCCGACCGCGAAGGACCCCGTGGCGGTGACCGTCTTCGTCACACCGCGGATGGTCAGATCGCCGTCGAGCTCCGCCGTGCCGTCCTCGGCGATCCGGATGTCGGTCGAGCGGAAGGTGATGGTCGGCGTGTTCTCGACGTCGAAGAAGTCCGCGGCGAGCAGATGGTCCTTGAACCGCGGCTCGTCGATGACGATCGAGCGCGCGTCGGCCGAGCCCGTGAGCACGCCGTCGGCGAGCTGCGCGTCGACCTTGTCGAAGTTGCTGCGGAACGTCGCGAGGCCGTTGTACCTGACGCCGAAGCCGAAGCTCGAATGGACGGGATCGAGGCCGTAGGTGTCGGTGGGGACCTGCAGGATGGTGGTGCTCATTGGATGTTCCCCGCTTCAAACGCGTGATTCGGACTGTAGTCCGCTTATGCTCCAACACCATAGCGGACTGCGGTCCGGTTATGCAAGTCGATGTTCCGAAACGCGTCGGTACCCTCGGCGGCATGATCATCTCGACGATGAACGACCTGCCCGGCTACCGAGTCGACGAGGTCCTGGGCGAGGTCTTCGGCCTCACCGTGCGTTCGCGCAACGTCGGCTCGCAGATCGGCGCCTCGTTCAAGTCCCTCGTGGGCGGCGAGCTGAAGGGCATGACGAAGATGCTCTCCGAAGGCCGCCAGCATGCCCAGGAGCGCCTGGTCGACGAGGCCGAGGGCAAGGGCGCCGACGCCGTCCTCGCCTTCCGCTTCGACACCTCCGAGCTCGGCTCGACCTGGACCGAGATCTGCGCCTACGGCACCGCCGTGCGCGTGACCAGGCTCTGACCGTCGCACGCGGGTGAACCTGCGCCGCCTCCGATCAGCGCCGGCCTGGGCCGCCCGACGGCTGCGGCCCCGACTGCTGCCGATCCTGCAGACGGCGGCGGCCGCGGTGGCCGCGTACTACCTGGCCCTGCTGCTGCCGATCGACGACCCGCGGCCGGTCTTCGCCTCGATCGCCGCCGTCATCTCGCTGGGGGCGAGCTACCACCAGCGCGGGCGCCGCGCCGCCGAGCTGGTGGCCGGCGTCGTGCTCGGCCTCACCGTGGCCGACCTGATCCTCAACGCGATCGGCAACGGGCCACTGCAGATCGGGCTCATGATCATCCTGGCCATGAGCGCCGCGGTCGTCCTCGGCGGTGGCGAGCTGCTGGTCTCCGAGGCGGCGGTCTCAGCGCTGCTGCTGGCCTCGATCGAGCCCTCGAACTCGGGCTACTCGCCCGATCGCTTCCTGGAGGCGCTGACCGGCGGCGCGGTGGCGATGGCCGTCGGCTCGCTCTTCTTCCCGCCCGATCCGACGCTCATCGTGGGGCGCGCGGCGCAGTCGGTCTTCCGGGACCTCGGCGAGACGCTCGAAGGGGTGGCGGCAGCGCTGGCGGAGGCCGACCCAGAGCGGGCCGAGGCCGTCCTGGCCCGGGCGCGCGCGATCGACGCCGACATGCGCGACCTCGAGGAGGCGCTCTCGACGGGGCGCGAGATGCTGCGCTTCGCCCCTCCCCGCCGGGGCGCCCGGGGCCTGCTGGAGCGCTACGCGCGCACGCTGCCCCACCTGGACTTCGCCGTGCGCAACACGCGCGTGCTCGCGCGCCACGCCCTGCGCTACACACGCGCCCGCCTCGCCGCCCCCGACCGCCTGGTCGACGCCGTGCGCGAGCTCTCCCAGGCGGTGTGGAGCCTGGCCGCCGCCCACGACGACCCGCAAGGGGCGGCCGAGGCGCGCGACATCGCGCGCGCAGCGGCGGCCCACGCGCGCGAGGCCTTCGAGCAGGAGCCCGACCTCGCGCTGACCGAGATCATCAGCCAGGTCCGCTCGGCGGCCGTCGACGTGATGCGCGCCGCCGAGGTCATCGCCGGCGTGCCCCATCCGGCCGACGAGCTGCCGACCGAGGAGATGCTCGCCTCTCCGCGCCCGGCGCCGGAGTAGCGCGGCGGCTCGCGGCACCGCTGCTTTGCGGGTCGTCCGCGCGGCGCTGGTGGCACTGCGTTGCCAGGGCATCGAGGGAAGGGAGCCCCTGCGCTGCACGTGGGGGCGCGGCGCGCGTTTGGCTCCGGGCCGCCGGAGCGACGCCTGGGCGTGCTCGCCTGGCCGGGGCGAGGGGCGGTTTCTCGACGGGAGGGGAGTTTGTGGTCCTCTGCGACACAAACTCCCCGCTCGTCCCGCGGTGAGCGGCAACGCGCCGGCGAGAGCGTGCGTGCTGTCTTGACGATCGTATGCTTCGCAAATACAGCACGCGCAGAGCGAGCGAGCGCCAACGCCCGCCGCCCGCGCGCGGCGGTGGACGCCCACGAGCGGCGGCGCCGCAGCAGACTCCCTCCCCTCGATGCCCCGGCCACGAACCGCCGTGAGGCGACCGCGGATGAAGCGGCCGAGGAAGCCGCAAACCCGCTCTAGCCCGCGATGGTCCAGGTGTCGCCCGTGTGCAGCAGGGCGTCGATGTCGTCGTCGCCCATGCCCTCGCGCGCCGCGCGCAGCTGCGCCACGAGGTCGCCGCCCCACGGCGGGGCGTCGACGGCCCGGAAGACGCCGAGCGGCAGCGGGCCGGCGCCCAGCACGCCCAGGCGAGCCAGGGCGAAGGCGAGCGACGGGTCCTCGCAGGTGGCGTCGTGCACGATCAGGCGGTCGGCGCCGACCTCGTGCGACGCGGGCCACGCCCAGCGTGCCGTCGTCGTCGCGGACGACGCCCAGCTCGTGGTCGAGGCCGAAGCGGATCGGCTGGCCGTCGACGAGGTTGATGCGGTTGACGGCCGCGGCGTCCTTCTCGGTGAGGTGATCGAAGGCGCCGTCGTTGAAGACCGGGCAGTCCTGGAGGATCTCGACGAAGGCGGTGCCGCGGTGCTCGGCCGCCGCGCGCAGGACCTCGACGAGCCCCTGCTTGTCGCGGTCGACGGTGCGCGCGACGAAGGTCGCGCCGGCGCCGATGGCCAGCGACAGCGCGTCGAGCGGCGGATCGATCGAGCCTCCAGGCGTCGACTTGGTCACCTTGCCGAACTCGCTCGTCGGCGAGGCCTGGCCCTTGGTCAGCCCGTAGATGCGGTTGTTGAAGAGCAGGATCTTCACCGGGACGTTGCGGCGCAGGGCGTGCACGAGGTGGTTGGCCCCGATCGACAGCGCATCGCCGTCGCCGCTGACGATCCACACCGACAGGTCGTCGCGCGCGGCCGCCAGGCCGGTGGCGATGGTCGGGGCACGGCCGTGGATGGCGTGCATCCCGTAGGTGTCCATGTAGTACGCGAAGCGCCCGGCGCAGCCGATGCCGGTCACGAAGACGATCTTCTCCGGCGGGATGCCGAGCTCGGGCATGAAGCCCTGGATGGCGGCGAGGACCGAGTAGTCGCCGCAGCCCGGGCACCAGCGCGTCTCCTGGTCGGACTGGAAGTCCGCCTTGGCCAGGGGCAGCGGGGGTGCGGTGGTCACGGCAGCATCTCCAGGATGGCGTTCTCGATCTCGGCCGCGAAGAGCGGGCGCCCCTCGACGCGGGAGTAGCCGTGGACGTCGACGAGGTACTCGGCGCGCAGTACGCGGATGAGCTGACCGCTGTTCATCTCGGGCAGCAGGACGCGCGGGTAGGCGCGCAGCACCTCGCCGAGGTTGGCGGGCAGCGGGTTGAGGTGATGCAGATGGGCGCGGGCGACCTTGCGCCCGCCCTGGCGCACGCGGCGCACGCCGGCGCGCACGGCGCCCTCGCTCGAGCCCCAGCCGATGACCAGCAGCTTGGCGCCGTCCTCGTGGTCGACCTCGACGTCGGGGACGTCGATGCCGGCGACCTTGGCCGCCCGCAGCGCGGTCATGCGCGCGTGGTTGGCGGGGTCGTAGCTGATCTCGCCGGTGACGTCCTGCTTCTCGAGGCCGCCGATGCGGTGCGTCAGGCCGGGGGTGCCGGGGATGGCCCACGGGCGCGCGCCGTCGTCGTTGCGCGCGTAGGGCATGAAGGCGCCGCCGTTGCTCGGCTCCCGCGCGAAGGCCGGATCGATGGCCGGCAGCGACGCGGCCTGGGGGATCCGCCACGGCTCCGAGCCGTTGGCCAGGAAGAGGTCGGTCAGCAGGATGACCGGCGTGCGGTAGCGCACGGCGATGCGCACCGCCTCGTAGGCGGCGTCGAAGCACTGCCCCGGCGTCGACGCGGCGACGATCGGCACCGGCGACTCGCCGTGGCGCCCGTAGAGGGCCGCCAGGAGGTCGGACTGCTCGGTCTTGGTCGGCATGCCGGTCGACGGGCCGGCGCGCTGGACGTCGACGATGACCATCGGCAGCTCGAGCGCGACGGCCAGCCCGATGGTCTCGGTCTTGAGGTCGAGCCCGGGGCCACTGGTCGCGGTCACGCCGAGCGCGCCCCCGAAGGCGGCCCCCAGGGCCATGCCGGCGGCCGCGATCTCGTCCTCGGCCTGGATGGTCCGCACCCCGGCCGACTGGCGGCCTGAGAGGTCGTGCAGCAGGTCGGAGGCGGGCGTGATGGGATAGGCGCTGAGCACGAGCGGCAGCCCGCTGCGGACGCTGGCGGCCAGCAGCCCGAGCGCGGTGGTCGTCGTGCCGTTGACGTTGCGGTACACGCCGGGCGGCACGTCGGTCGCCGGGCGGACCTCGTAGCGCACGTCGATGAGCTCGGACGTCTCGCCGAAGTTGAAGCCCGAGCGGAAGGCCACGAGGTTGACGTCGCGCACGGTCGGCTTGTCGGCGAACTTGCCCTCGATCCAGCGCTCGGTGACCTCGGTCGGGCGGTCGTAGAGCCAGGAGACGAGGCCCAGCGCGAAGAGGTTGCGCGCCCGCTGCGCATCGCGCGTGGTGGCGCCCTCGAGCGTCTCGACCGCGCGCCCCACGAGCGTCGTCATGGGGACGCGCTTGACCTGGAAGCCGTCGAGCGAGTCGTCCTCGAGCGGGCTCGACTCGTAGGCCGCCTTCTGCAGGTTGCGGGTGGTGAAGGCGTCCTCGTTGACGATGATCGTCGCGCCGCGCTCGAGCTGGGCGAGATTTGATCGCAGCGCGGCCGGGTTCATGGCGACGAGCACGTTGGGCAGGTCGCCCGGCGTCGCGATATCGCGCTCGGCGAAGTGGATCTGGAAGCTCGAGACGCCGGCGAGGCTGCCGGCGGGGGCGCGGATCTCGGCCGGGAAGCTCGGCAGGGTGGCCAGGTCGTTGCCGAAGACCGCCGTGGCGTCGGTGAAGCGACCGCCGGCGAGCTGCATTCCGTCGCCCGAGTCGCCGGCGAAGCGCACGATGACGCGTTCGCGCCGCTCGACCTTCACATGGCCGTTCCTGGCCTGCGCGTCATCGGTGACCGCGGGAAACTCCGTCGTGGGCATGTCGTGGTGTTGTCCGGCCAGAAAGGCTCAGTTGCGACGTTGCAACGGCAACGACCTACGCTACCAGCATCGCCCGCGGTGTTCGGAACCCAGACACTCACGAGGGCGCGCCGGCGATCAGCGCGAGCTTGGAACGCCGGTCGAGCGCCTTGATCCGGGCCTCTTCGCGGCGCGCGGCCGTGCGATCGGCCATCGGCAGCGCCAGCGCGAGCTCCACCGGCCGGCGGCTGCGCGTATAGGCGCTCGCGGTGCCCGCCCCGTGCCGGCGCAGGCGCGCGTCGAGGTCGATGGTCCAGCCGGTGTAGAGCGAGCCGTCGGCGCAACGCAGCAGGTAGACCCAGGCCTCGGGCACGGCCAACGGCTTCGCCGCGCGCCCGCCGATGCCTTCTAGGCCTCGGCGACGGCGGTGTCCGCCGGATGGGCGGACGCGGGCAGCGGATCGAGCTGCACCGGGCTGGCGTGCAGGGCGCGCAGGCGCACGTCGCGCCAGCTCATGCCCTCCTTGACCAGGGCCGGGGCGCCCATCACCACGGCGGTCGCGACCTCGACGGCCTGCAGGATGATCCCGTAGGCCAGCGCGTCGGCCTTGCCGACCCCGTAGGCGCCGGCCAGGACGGCGACGCAGGCGAACTGGAAGACGCCCAGGTTCGACGGCGTGATGGGCAGCACCGCCGTCACGTTGACCGCGAAGAGCACCGCCGCGGCGGCGCCGATGCCGGCGCGGTCGTCGAGCCCGAGGGCGACGAGCAGCACGTAGCACGAGAGCCACTGGATGGCCCAGGCAGAGAGCTGGAGCGCCGTCGCCTCGGCGCCGAGCTTGGGCGAGCGGAAGACGCTCAGCCCGGCGCGGACCTGCGCAAGCGCCGCGCGCACCTTGGCCACGCCCGCCTGGACGCGGCGCGAGCGCGATGGCAGGCCGCCGTGCAGCAGTGTGGGGAGCACCAGCACGGCCACGAGGACGGCCATCGGCGCCAGCGCGAAGGCCACGAGGCCGCGCTGGCGCTGGCTGAAGAGGTCGACCGTCGAGAACATCACGACCCCCAGGCCGAGGAGCGCGACGACGTTGAGCAGCGCCTGCGAGACGATCGTGCCGATGACGGTCGGCAGGTTGTCGCGCGGCCGGCCCGTGCGGCGGGCCACGATCAGCGCGCGCGACGGCTCGCCGAGCCGCGCCGGGAGCGTGGCCGACATGAGCACGCCGATGAAGGTTCCCTGCAGAGCGTCCGAACGGGTCAGCCGCGCATCGGGCAGCGCCGCGGTGAGGATCGCGTGCCATGCCACGCCGCGCACGACCATCGAGCCGCACATCAGGCCGAGGCCGAGCAGGACCCAGGTCGGCGTCGCGCGCAGCAGGCTGTCGCCGATCTGGTCCAGGCCGATGCGCTGCAGCGCGAGCAGGGCCAGCAGCCCGGCGGCGAGGCCGGCCAGGCCGATGCCGGCCTTGCGGGCGGCCGCGCGGCGGCGGTCGCGCCCCTCGCGCTTGGACGCCTCGAGGCTCGGCAGGCGCCGCACGGCAGGCTGGCGCGGGCCGAGGTCGGCCGGGACCGCGCCCAGGAACACGCCGGCGCGCTCGCGGGCGGTCGACGCCCGCGGCAAGGCCACGGCGTCCTCGTAGGCCCCGAGCACCTCGCCGGCAACCGTCGGCCACGCGTAGCGATGCGCGTGTGTGCGGGCCTCGACCGCCATGCCCGCACGCCTCTCGGGCGCCACCGCGAGGTCGCGCAGCGTCTCGGCCAGGGCGGTGGCGTCGCCGCGCGGCACGAGCACGCCGTCGACCCCGTCACGCACCACGTCACGGTAGCCCGGGATGTCGGAGGCGACCACGGGCGTGCCAGCAGCGAAGGCCTCGGTGAGGACCATGCCGAAGCTCTCGCCGCCCAGCGACGGCGCGACCAGCAGATCGGCCGACGCCAGGGCCTGCACCTTCTCGGCGTCGGAGACCTTGCCGAGCACCGTGACGCCCTGGTCGCCGTCGAGCAGCAGCGGCTCGACCTCGTCGCGGTCGGCGCCGACCACGATGAGCTCGACGCCGACGTGGTCGCGCAGCGCCTCGAAGGCCCGCAGCAGGACGGGGAGCCCCTTGCGCTCGACGGCCTGACCGATGAAGGCCAGGCGCAGCGGAGCGCCCGCAGGCCGGTGGGCGGGCGCCGGGAGCTCGGGCGGCACGTCGACGCCGTTGGGGATGACGCGATAGCTGCCGCCGTAGAAGCGCCGGCCGGTCCACGCGGCGGCCTCTGAGACCGCGATGCGCACGTGCAGGCGCCGGAGCTTGCGCTTGGCGCCGAAGGCGTTGCCGATCCCGTTGGAGATCGTGTTCTCGGAGTAGCAGTGGAAGGTGCCGACGAGCGGCGCGGCCGTCGTGTCCAGCACGTCATAGCCCACGACCGGAGCGACCGGCTCGTGCACGTGGATGACGTCGAAGCCCCCGGCGCGCAGCTCGCGACGCATCGTGGTGATGGCGTACGGCGTGTGCGGGAGGTTCGAGACGGCCCCGTTGGACTTGACGCCGATCGTGCGCCCCAACGGGATGACCCAGTCCGGCAGCTCGCGCGCCTCGGGCCGGGCGCCACGATGCATCCGCGCCGACAGCCGGTCGGGCGGGTCATAGGGCGAGAGCACGCGGACGTGATGGCCGTCGGCCATGAACTGCTCGGCCAGCGCCTCGATATGGCGGGTGACTCCGCCCGGGTAGCTCCACGAGTACGGCGACACGAGCGCGATCCGCATCCCACTCATCCTATCGGCCGTGCCCGGCGGCCATGGTGAGGCAAACCCGCGTTCATCGACCGCCCTATCCTTTGTGAAGTGTCCGACCGTCACTTCGTCAAGTACACCTTCCTGAAGGTCGATCCTGCCTGGCGCCGTCTCGACGCCGACGCGCGCGGGCGCGACAAGCAGGAGTTCCTCGCGGCCTGCGAGGACTTCGGCACGGACCATCTGCTGCAGGCCTTCAGCCTCGTGGGGACCCGCGGCGACGCCGAGATCATGCTCGTCGCCGAGGCCGAGAACCTCGACCGCATCCACGAGTTCCACGTGGTTCTGGGGCAGGCGGGCCTGACGAAGTGGTGCACGCAGCCCTACTCGTTCCTCGGGCTGCGCAAGGGCTCGGAGTACTCCGAGGACGAGCGCCTCGTGCCGCGCGCCTTCCGCGGCCGCTACCTGTTCGTCTACCCGTTCGTCAAGACGCGCGCGTGGTACGCGCTGCCCGCCGACGAGCGCTGGCGGATCATGCAGGACCACATCCGCGTCGGGCGCGAGTACCCGCAGGTCGACAACCACACGACGTACTCGTTCGGCCTCGACGACCAGGAGTTCGTCGTCGCCTTCGACACCGACGACGCGGGCGCCTTCCTGGACCTCGTCCAGCGCCTGCGCACCACCGAGGCGTCGGCCTACACCCTGCGCGACACGCCGAGCTTCACCTGCATCGCCACCTCGGTCGAGCGGGCGCTGAGCGCCGTCGACGGCGAGCCGGTGCCCGCGACCGCCTTCGGATCCCTCGCGCCATGAGCCACCCCGACTTCGAGGACGTCCGCGACATCACGGTGATCGGAGCCGGACCGGTAGGGCCTGGCCGCGGCCTTCTGGGCAGGCATGCGCGAGGCCAGCGCGCGCATCATCGATTCGCTGCCCGAACTCGGCGGCCAGCTGACGACGCTCTATCCCGAGAAGTGGATCTTCGACGTGCCCGGCCACCCCAAGATCCTGGCCAAGGACCTCGTCGAGCTGCACCGCCAGCAGACGCTCGAGCAGTTCGACGTCCCCGTGCACCTGGAGACGACGGCCCACTCGATCTCCTGGGAGGACGACCTCGTCGTCCTGCACACCGATCGCGGCGACCTGCGCTCGCGCACCGTCGTCGTCGCCGGGGGCCACGGCGCCTTCGAGCCCAAGAAGCTGCCCGACTACGACATGACGGCGTGGGAGGGCCGCGGCGCGCACTACCTCGTCGGCTCCAAGAGCGAGTTCGAGGGCAAGCGCGTGGTCATCATCGGCGGTGGCGACAGCGCCTGCGACTGGGTCGTCAACCTGCTCGACACCGCCGAGCGCGTGTCGCTCGTGCATCGCCGCGAGGGCTTCCGCGCCCACGAGGCGACCGTCAAGGAGGTCATGGACGCCCACGCCGAGGGGCGCATCGACGTGCACGTGCCCTACCAGGTGCGCGACGTGGTCGGCAACGGCACCGTCGAGGGCGTGCAGCTCTTCCACTCCGAGGACCCCGACAGCGTGGTCGACGTCCCCTGCGACGCGATCCTGCTCCAGCTCGGGTTCAAGACCGCGCTCGGCCCGCTCAAGGAGTGGGGCTTCGAGATCGAGAAGGGCGCGATCTGTGTCGACGGGCTGTTCAACACGTCGCTCGACCGCGTCTGGGCGTGCGGTGACATCACCACCTTCGACGGCAAGCTCAAGCTGATCGCGACCGGCTACGCGGAGGCCGCGATCGCCGTCTCGCAGGCCATCCACCACATCCGGCCCGAGATGAAGATCCAGCCGAAGTACTCGACGAACACGGGCGTCCCCGGCGCGGTCGAGGGCCAGGCATAGACGCCTGGGAAGATCTGCGCGCCGCCGACCCTGTGCTCGCGCGGCTGCTCGACGAGCGCGGCGTCCCCGAACCGCGCCCGCCGCGCGGCGACGTCTACGCGGCGCTCGTGCGGGCGATCGTCGGCCAGCAGCTGTCGGTGCGCGCGGCGCGCGCGATCTACGGGCGGCTGCTCGAGCGCTTCGACGGCCGGCCGCCGACGCCCGAGCAGATCCTGGCCGACGAGCCCGATGAGCTCCGGGTCGCCGTCGGCCTCTCGCGCGCGAAGACGACCTTCCTGCGTTCGCTGGCCGAGCACGTGCTCTCCGGCGACCTCGAGCTCGACCGCCTGCAGGAGCTCTCCGACGAGGAGGTCACCGCCGAGCTCGTCGCGGTCAAGGGCATCGGCGAGTGGAGCGCGCACATCTTCCTGATGTTCACCCTCGGCCGGCCCGACGTGCTCGCCGTCGGCGACCTCGGCATCCGCCGGGCCGTCCAGCGCGCGTACGGCCTCGAGGACCTGCCCGCGGCTGCGGAGCTGACCGCCCTGGCCGAGGCGTGGCGCCCGCACCGCACCGCGGCCTGCCTGCTGTTGTGGAGCTCACTGGACAACGCCCCGACGTGAGCATGCCGATCCGCCCGCCGCGCCGCGACGAGCTCGCGGCGCTGGTCGACATCGAGCGCGAGGCCGGGGCGCTCTTCGCGACGGTCGGGATGCCCGAGATCGCGCTCGACGATCCGGGTTCGGGCGCCGAGCTCGAGCCGTTCCGGGCCGCCGGGCGCGCGTGGGTGGCGGTCGACGCCGACGACCGCCCCGTCGCCTACCTGGTCAGCTCGGTCGTCGACGGCTGCCCGCATGTCGAGCAGGTCAGCGTCGCGCCGGCCCATGCGCGGCGCGGCCTCGGTGCGGCGCTCCTCGACCACCTCGCGGCGCTGGCCGCCGCCGAGGGCCGGTCCGCGCTGACGCTCACGACCTTCCGCGACGTGCCATGGAACGCGCCCTACTACGAGCGCCTGGGTTTCACCGTGATCGCGCCCGCCGACCAGGGCCCGGAGCTGGCCGCGCTCGTCGCCGAGGAGGCCGAGGGGATCCCGGGCGACGCCCCGCGCGTGGCGATGCGGCGGGCGGTCTAGCCGCCCGCGCTCGGGGCGGTGTGCCGCGCAAACTGCATCATCGAGCGAAGGGAGTCAGCGGCCATCGGAGGCCCTGCGGCTCCGCCGTCGGTCCCGGCTGACGAGCGGCGAGTTGGCGGGTATATGCCGACAAACTCCCCTGTCGCCGCAGAGGCGAGTGTCTGCGCGCCAAACGGAGCCGTCCGCCGCGACCGCCGCTTTGCCCTCTCTCCCTCCGTGATGCAGTTCGCCGCGCAACGCATCAAGCGCGGCGCGGACGACCACTCAGAGCTGCCAGATCCCCTCGCGCAGCAGCGCCACGGCCGCGCCGCCCGCCTCCACCCCGTCGACCTCGACCTCCGGCGAGCCGACCATGAAGTCCGTGTGGGTGGCGGACTGGTTGAGGCCCGCCGCCAGGTGCTGGTCCTCGGGGACATGGTCCAGGGCCCAGGGCAGCGCGTTGCCCCAGGCGATGTGGGCCGCGGCGTTCTCGTCGAAGAGCGTGTTGTTGAAGATGACGCCGGTCTCGCCGACGCGCGAGGAGGCGTCCACCAGCGCGACCTCGCCGAAGCGGCGCGCGCCGTCGTCGATGGCGAGCTCGGCGCGCAGCGCGTCCTCGCCGCGGCTGGCGCGGGCCTCGACGATCGCGCCGGCCGCGAGGCGCAGCTCGAGGCCCTCGACGATCGTCCCGCGCAGCGCGAGCGGCATGGTGCTGCGGATCGTGCCCTCGGCGCGCTCTCGGTGCGGGCTCGTGAAGACCTCCTCGGTGGGGAGGTTCGGCGCGTGGACCTGGCCGTGGACGGTGCGCTCGCGGCCCGCCAGCCAGTGCGCGCCCTCGATCAGCCCGACCTCGAGGTCGGTCCCGGGGCCGCGATAGCGCAGCGCGGTGAACCCGCGCGCGGTGAGCTCGCGCGCCCGGGCCTGCAGCTGGTCCAGGCGCGCCGCCCACGCCGCGGAGGGATCGGGCTCGTCGAGGCGCAGGGCGTGCGCGAAGGCGTCCCACAGGCGGTCGACGTCCGGCTCGCCCAGCGCCTCCCGCGCCCAGCCCTCGGTGGGGAAGGCGACGAGCGACCAGGCGAGCTTGCGGCCCATGATGCCCTCCATCCACACGCGGTCGAAGTCGCGGAAGCGTGCGCGCGCGAGCCGCTCGCCGTCGAGGCCGGCGTAGACCTCGGCGCCCGAGTCGGCCGACACGCCGATGATGGCGGCGCCGACCTCGATAGCGCGCTCGAGCCGGGCGACCATCCACGGCGGCGTCCAGCCGAGCATCTCGTCGGGCGCGGACTCGACGAAGGCCCGCTGGACCCAGCGGTCGGCGTAGGCGACGTCGACGAAGCGCGCGCCCGCCGCGTACGCCTCGTGCGCGATGGCCCGCGCGAACGGCGCATGCTCGTGCTGGACGTGGACGAGCAGCTCCTGGCCCTCGCCGAGGTTGACGCCGGTACGGACGAGCAGACGGGCGAAGGCGCGCAGGCGCTCCTCGACGCGGTCGGTCACGGGCGCCGCGCGATCAGGCTCGCGTAGGCGATGTGGCCGAAGAACTCGCCGGCCGCCACACGGCGCCGGGCCTCCGCCTTCAGCGCCTCGGCCGCCGGCGCGCCGAGGCGGCCCGCCGCCACCAGCGTGTCGGCGCCGCGGTCGACGAGCGTGAGCGCCACGGCCCCGGTCCCGCAGCCGACCTCCAGCACGCGCGCGCCGTCGGGGAGGGGCAGATCGCCCAGGTAGTCCTCGAGCATCGCCTGCTGCGCGGTGTCGGCGGCCCGCAGCTCCAACACCTCGGCGAGCCGCTCCTGGATGGCCTCGTCGGCGCTCTCGATGCTGGCGTAGACGTCGGGCATGGACCGCGCCGATGAGCCTAGCGATCGCGCAGCACGCGCCGCAGGACCTTGCCGCTCGCCGTCCGCGGCAGCTCGTCGACGATCTCGACCACCCGCGGGTACTTGTAGGCGGCCATGCGCTCGCGGCAGAAGGCGATGAGCTCGTCGGTCTCCACGCGCTCACCGGGACGCAGGCTGACGAAGGCCTTGACGGTCTCGCCGCGGTAGGCGTCGGGGACGCCGACGACGGCGGCCTCGCGCACGGCCGGGTGGCCGTAGAGGACGTCCTCGACCTCCCGCGGCCACACCTTGAAGCCGGCGGCGTTGATCTGGTCCTTCTTGCGGTCGACCACGTAGAACCAGCCGTCGGCGTCCATGAAGCCGACGTCGCCCGTGTGCAGCGCGCCGCCCGGGATCGCGCGCTCGCTCTCCTCCGGGCGGCCCCAGTAGCCCGGGACGACCTGCGGGCCCGAGGTCACGATCTCGCCGACCTCTCCCGCCGGCAGGTCGCGGCCGTCGTCGCCGACCACGCGCACGACCGTGCCGTAGACCGGGACCCCGACCGACAGCGCGCCCGAGGTGGGATCGACGGGAGCGCGCGCGCCGATCGGGACGCAGTGCGAGGGCGAGGTCGTCTCGGTCAGCCCGTAGATGTTGTGGATGTAGGCGCCGAAGCGGCCCTCGAAGGCCTCAACGGTCGCGGGCGCGATGGGCGCTCCGCCGCTGACGATCGTCCGCAGCGACGAGGTGTCGTGCTCGCGCGTCTCGGCCGCGTCCATGAGCGCGATGAAGGCCGTGATGGCGGCGGTCGTGTAGGTGACCCGGTGGCGCTCGATCAGCTCGAGCGCCCGTTCGGCGTCGAAGCGGTTGTCGAGCACGAGCGGCGCGCCCGTCAGCAGCGACAGCCCGACGTGCGCGATGAGCCCCGTGATGTGGAAGAGCGGCGCGACGCCGAGGATCACGTCGTCGTCGCCGACGCCGACCCAATCGCGGTACGTCTGCGAGCTGAAGACGACGTTGCCGTGGGTGTTCATCGCGCCCTTGGGAGGCCCCGTGGTGCCCGACGTGTAGGTCAGGAAGGCGATGTCGTCGGGTCCCAGCGCGGGATCCGGGGGCATCTGTCCGCCGTGGGCGACCGCGAGCTCGTCCATCTGCGCCTCGGTGACGACGATGCGCACCGACGTATCGACGACCGCCTCGCGCGCCACCTCGTCCCACAGCGCCTCGAGGGTCACGAGCGCCACCGGCTCGCAGTCCTCCAGCAGCGTGCGCACCTCGCGCTCCTTGAGCATCGGGTTGACCGGCACCGCGATGGCCCCGAGCCGCCAGGCGGCGAGCACCGCGACGACGAACGCCGGCACGTTCTGCAGGTACAGGGCGACACGGTCGCCGCGCGCGACCCCGCGCTGCGCGAGCGTCGCGGCGAAGGCGCCGGATCGCTCGTCGAGCGCCGCGAAGGTCAGCGCACTGTCGCGGTAGTGGATCGCGACGGCGCCGGGCGCCCGGCGCACGCTCGCGTCGAACATCGCCAGGGCGCTCGCGTGGTCGGGCTCGATGTCGGCGGGTTGGCCCTCGGCGTAGCGGGCCAGCCACGGGCGCTCGTCGTAGACCGAGCCGCCCATCGTCGCGGTCAGGCCGTGCAGTCGGCCGGCAGCGCGGGCGCCGGGCCGTCGGGCTTGCGTTCGCCGCCCCACGCCTTGAAGAGGTCGTAGGCCGGCCATGCCTTGCTCAGCTTCGCGTCGGCCAGCCCGACCGGGAAGACCGGATCGTCGCGGAAGGTGTACTGGAAGACGGCGTCCACCCGCGGGTCCTCGTTCCAGCGGCGCAGCGACACGTTGAGGGCCTGGCAGTCGGCGCGGATGCTCTCGTCCTTGGGCGAGCGCGCATCGCCGACGTGCGGGCCGCCGACGCCGCTCTCGGTGACCCAGATCGGCTTGCCCTTGGTGCATGGGCGCCGATCGAGGACCGTCTCGAGGTTGCCCACCGCTCCGGGGTCGTTGGCGGCGCTGCCCCGCTTGGAGTACTGGTGCTGGGCGAAGACGCCCGCGTTGCAGACGACGTCGTCGGGCAGGCCGTCGAAGAACTCGGAGATCGACGTGCCGTACTTGCGCGCGTTCTTCAGGCCGGCGAGCTCGCCCACGACGAGCTGCTGGCCGGGCTTGAGCTCAGTGCGCATGGCGCGGGCGAGCTTGGCGTAGATGGCGGGCGCCAGCGACTTCGAGGAGCCCGTGCACTGCTCGCGCTGGGGGCTGATGAAGAACGGGCCGTTGGGCTCGTTCCACGGGCTCCACCAGTTGATGTCGACGCCCTCGCTCTTGGCGAGGTCCTGCAACGAGCCGACCAGGCGCTTGTAGCCCGCGAGGCCCTGCGCGGTGATCGGGCGCGAGCGCGCGGTGATCCCGTCGCGCTCGCAGCCATGAGCCTGCGCCGCGGCCCAGTCGGGCACGCCGTAGACGACGACCATGGTGGCGAAGCCGTTGCCGGCCTGCTGCTGGGAGCGGATTGCGCGCAGCGTGTCGCGGATGCCGCTGTACGGGCGGCACGGCGGCAGCCCGCGCATACAGCCGTCGGACGGCTTGGTCCAGTCGATCGGGCCGTTCTCCTTGGGCTGCAGCGAGGACCAGTCGACGACGAGGCGATAGAGCGGCGGCTTGAGCGCGTCGAACCGGTCGCGCCACGGCGTGAACTCGCCGACATCCTTGCCGTGCCAGAAGAGGTCGGGATTGATCTCGGTCATCCCGATGGCCAGGCCACCGCCCGGCGCGATGTCCGCCGGCGCCGGCTTGGCCGGCAGGGGCTTGGCCGGCAGCGGCTTCGCGGGCGTCGACGACGCCTTGTGGTCGTTACCGCCGCAGGCCCCCAAGGCGACGGCGGCGGCCAGCAGAGCCGCCGCGATCGCGCGCGGCACTAGACGGCGGACACCTCTTCGTCCTCCGCCACGCGGAAGGACGAGCCGCAACCGCAGGCGGCGACGACGTTCGGGTTGTTGACCTGGAACCCGGCCCCCTGGAGCGAATCGACGTAGTCGATGGTCGAGCCGTCCACGTAGGGCAGGCTCTGGTTGTCGACGAGCAGGCGCAGGCCGCTGTGTTCGAAGATCGCGTCGCCGTCGCGCTGCTCGTCGAACGCGAGCTGATACTGGAAGCCGGAGCAGCCGCCGCCTCGCACGCCGACGCGCAGGCCGGCCGTCTCGTTGAGCCCCTGCGAGCTCAGGAACTCGCGGACCTTCTCGGCCCCGGTCTCGGTGAGGGCGACGCCCTTGGCGTGGTAGGTGATCTGCGTGCTCATACTTCACAAAGAATAGCGGTCGCTACCCTTGGTTTCGAGGATGCCCACAGCAAGCGAAGTCAAAGCCCGCATCGAGGCCACGATTCCCGGCGCGACGGCCCAGGTGGAGTCGCCCGACAACGTGCATTTCAACGCGCGCGTGGTCGCCGGCGCCTTCGCCGGGCTGAGCCGCATCGAGCAGCACCGTCTCGTCTACGCCGCCTTCGAGGGTGAGCTAGGCGGAGAGATCCACGCCCTGCAACTGAAGACGGAGACACCATGAGCGAGCAGTCCACCCAGATCCGCGACGCCATCGCGCAGGCGATCGGCGACAACCCCGTGATCCTCTTCATGAAGGGCACGCCCGAGCAGCCCATGTGCGGCTTCTCCGCGCGCACCGTCGCCGCCCTGCAGGCCCTCAACGCCCCGTTCGCGGCGGTCGACATCCTTCCTGACCCGCGCATCCGCCAGGAGCTCTCGGCCCTCTCGCAGTGGCCGACGATCCCGCAGCTGTTCGTCAACGGCGAGCTCGTCGGCGGCTGCGACATCGTCACCGAGATGTTCGAGAGCGGCGAGCTGGCCGAGACGCTCGGCGTCGAGCAGCCAGCGACGCCCGAGCCCGCGGAGCAGCCCGCCGTCGGCGCGCAGCCCATGGGCATCGAGAACCGCCTGTCCTGACCGTCGCTCGGCGCCCCGCCCGCGCGCGGGTACGCTGGCGCCATGTCCGTCGCGACGCAGCCCCACCCGGCCCTGCGTTGGGACGGCCGGCGCCTGGCCATCCTCGACCAGACGCGCCTGCCCGGCGCCGAGGTATGGCTGGCGCTCGAAGGCGCGGCGGACACGGCGCGGGCGATCCGGCGCCTGGCCGTGCGGGGGGCGCCGCTCATCGGCGTCGCGGCCGCCTACGGGCTGGCGATGGAGGTCGCCCGCCGGCCCGGCCTCGGCACGCTGGAGACGGGCTGGGAGCTCCTGCGCTCGGCCCGCCCGACCGCCGTCAACCTCGCCTACGCCGTCGACCGCGTCCGCGCGGCGGCGCTGGTGGCTGGGCCGGTGTCGATGGCGGGCGCCGCGCGCGAGGAGGCCGAGCGCATCCACGCCGAGGAGGACGCCGCCTCGGCCGCCATCGCCGCGCACGGCGCCGACCTGCTCGCCGGGTCGCGGCGGATCGCCACGCACTGCAACACCGGTGCGCTGGCCGCCGGCGGGCGGGGGACCGCGCTGGCGGTGATCCTCGAGCTGCACGAGCGCGGCAGCGTCCACGTCCTCGCCGGCGAGACGCGGCCGCTGCTGCAGGGCGCGCGCCTGACCGTGTGGGAGCTTGCACGCGCCGGCGTGGGCCACGATCTCGTCGTCGACGGCGCGATGGCCGGGCTCATCCGCCGCGGGGAGGTCGACGCGGCGATCGTGGGCGCCGACCGCGTGGCGGCCAACGGCGACACCGCCAACAAGGTCGGCACCTATCCCCTGGCCCTGGCCGCCGCCGCGGCCGGCATCCCGTTCGTGGTCGCCGCCCCGACCTCGACCATCGACGCCGATCTGCCCGACGGCGACAGCATCGAGATCGAGGAGCGCGATGGCGACGAGGTCCGCGCGTTCGCGGGGGTCGAGGCGACGCTGCCCGGCACCGGCGTGCGCAACCCCGCCTTCGACGTCACCCCCGCCGCGCTGGTGACCGCGCTGGTCACCGAGCGGGGCGTCGCGCGCCCGCCCGACAACGCATCCGTCGCCGCGCTGCTGGCATGAGGGTCGCCCGCTCGCTGACGCCGCGCGAGGTCCGCGTCGAGCAGGCGGCGGACCCCGAGCCGGGCAGCGGCGACGTCGTCTGCCGCGTGCTGGCGTGCGGCGTGTGCGGCTCGGACGTCCTCGACACGTGGGTCGCGCGCAAGGTGCCGACGGTCCTCGGCCACGAGCTGGCCGGCGAGGTCACCGCGGTCGGCGCCGAGGTCGAGGGCGTCGCGGTCGGCGATCGCGTCGTCGTGCACCACCACGCGCCGTGCGGCGAGTGCCGGCGCTGCCGCCGCGGCCACGAGACGCTCTGCGAGCGCTTCAGGGCCACCGGGCTGGACCCGGGCGGCTTCGCCGAGCAGGTCCGCGTGCCGGCCGACCTCGTCGACGAGCTGCTCGTCCTCGACGGCCTCGACGCCGAGCGCGCGACCTTCGTCGAGCCGCTGGCCTGTGTGCTGCGCGCGTTCGAGCGCTGCGGCCTGCACGCGGGCGACAGCCTGCTCGTCGTCGGCTGCGGCACGAGCGGCCTGCTCGCCATCGCCGCCGCCCACGCGCGCGCCGTCGAAGCGGTGTGGGCGCGCGAGCCGCGACCCGAGCGCCTGGAGCGCGCGCTGGCCCTCGGCGCCGAGCGCCACGGCAACGAGCTCGTCGACGTCGTCATGGTCTGCACCCCGAAGCCCGACGCGATCGCCGCCGGGTTCGCCGCCGTCGCGCCCGGAGGAGCGCTGTGCCTCTACGCGCCGCCGGAGCCTGGCCACGCCCTCGGCCTCGACGGGCACGCGCTCTACGTCGGCGAGGTCGACGTCTGCGCCTCGTACTCGGCCGGCCCGGCCGACATGCGCGCGGCCCTGGGCCTCATCGCCGCCGGCCAGGTCGATCCGCTGCCCTTCGTCACCCACCGCGTGGGCCTGGACGAGACGGGCCGCGCGCTCGAGCTGGCGCGCAACGGGGAGGCGATCAAGGCCCTGGTGGTGCCGTGAGCGGGGCGCTCGACGCCCTGCGCGCCGCGATGGCCACCGGCGACGTCGACGCGCTGGCGCGGACCTAC
Source organism: uncultured Actinomycetes bacterium (assembly GCA_963807305.1). GTDB lineage: Bacteria > Actinomycetota > Thermoleophilia > Solirubrobacterales > Solirubrobacteraceae > JAOPZW01. The sequence goes on along the minus strand of CAWEBN010000005.1, from coordinate 148,594 downwards.
GCGCGCAACGCCGTGCTGCAGGCGTCGCTGCCGGGCGGGCGCGTGCGCCGCGACGGGCGTCCGGCCATCGTGGCCGAGCTCGCCGCGTGGTGGGACGGCCCCGGGGAGGTCGGCGAGTGGCGCGCGGGCGAATGGCCGGCCGGCGCGGCGCTGACCGCGGCGCGCGACGGCGTCCGCCGCCGCCACTACCTGCACCTGTCGGGCGACCTCATCGCGCGCCACTGGGTCTACGCGATGGCGCCCGCGAGCCTCGGCGGCGGCAACAGCGGGGCGGAGCTCGAGCGCGTCACGCTGCCCGACGGCACCCCGGGCATCGCCAAGCGCGTGGTCCCGGGCGGCGACTGGCTGGGGCGCGCCGCCGGCGGGCGCGCGATCACGGCGGAGCTCTGGCAGGCCGGCGCCCTGCGGCGCCTGCCCGCGGCGATCGAGACCGGCATCGTCGCCGTCGAGCCCGAGGGCGACGGCTGGCGCATCCTCATGCGCGACCTCTCCGCGGCGCTGCTGCCCTCCGAGGGGCCGATCAGCCGCGCGCGCCACCGCGAGGTCATGGCGGCGGCGGCCGCCCTGCACGCCGCCTTCCGCGGCGAGAGCTTCGAAGGCGCGATCACGCTCGAGCGCCACCTGGGCATCAGCTCGCCGGCGCTCGCCGAGGCCGAGCGCGACGGCAGCGACGTGATTCCCAAGCAACTCGAGACCGCATGGGAGGCGTTCGCCGAGGCGGCCGACGACGACGTGGCGCAGGCCGTGCTCGCCAACGTGGCCGACCCCGCGCCGCTCGCGGCAGCGCTGCGCGCCGGCGGCACGACGCTCGTCCACGGCGACCTGCGCGACGACAACCTCGGCTTCCTCGACGGTCGCTTGGTCCTGCTCGACTGGGACATCGCCGGCGAGGGCACGCCGGCGCTGGAGGTCGCCTGGTACCTGTGCCACGACGCCTGGAGGACCGAGGGCACGCACGACGAGCTGCTCGAGGACTTCGTGGCCGCGGAGCACGGCGCAGTCACCGAGCGCGACCTCGACCTCGGGCTCATGGCCGGCCTTCAGCTCTACGGCTGGATCTTCGGCCACAGCGCGGTCATCCATCCCGATCCCGCCGAGCGCGCGTGGGCGCGCGAGGAGCTCGCGTGGTGGGTACCGCGCGTGCGCGCCGCACTCGAGCGCACCGGCGCGGCCGCGTGATGCGCGCGGCGGTTCTGTACGGCCCCGACGACCTGCGCGTCGAGGCGGTCGACGAGCCCGCGGGCGAGGTGCTGGTCGAGGTGCGTGCGGCCACCGCGTGCGGCACCGACCGCAAGATGCTGCGCCACGGCCACCGGATCCTGGGCGACTACCCGGCCCGCTTCGGCCACGAGACCGCGGGCGTGCGGGTGGACACCGGAGAGCGAGTGTTCGTGGGCGACTCGGTCGCCTGTGGCGTCTGCGGCCCGTGCCGCGCGGGGCGCGCGGCGATCTGCCGCGCGCCGACCTGGGTCCTGGGCGGCTTCGCCGAGCTCATCGCGGCGCCGCTCGACGCCCTCCACGCGATCCCCGACAACCTCGACTTCGCCGGCGCGGCGATGGCCGAGCCGTTGGCCGCCTGCGTGCACGCCATGGGCCGCGGCACCGACGCGGCGGACGTCGCCGTGCTCGGCGGCGGGACGATCGGGCTCATGCTCGCGCGCCTGCTGGCGCTCGACGGACGCGACGTCCTCGTCTGCGACCGCCACCCCGAGCGCCGCACCCAGGCCGAGGCCTTCGGCGCGCGGGCGGCGGACGCGCTGGGCGAGCACGACCTCGTCTTCGAGGCCGTCGGCCGCGTCGAGGCGTGGGAGCAGGCGGTGGCGGCCACCCGCCCCGGCGGCACGGCGGTCCTCGTGGGCGGCTGTCCGGGCGGGACGACCGTGCAGCTCCCCACCGCCCCACTGCACTACGACGAGGTCGACGTGCGCGGCGCCTTTCATCACACGCGCGCCGAGGTCGACCGCGCGCTGGCGCTGCTGGGCGCCGGTGACGTCGACTGGGATGCGCTCGCGGGGGACGTCGTCGGCCTGGAGGACCTGGCGGGCGCGCTGCAGGCCCCGACCGCCGGAGAGGCGCGCAAGCTCGTGGTGGATCCGTCGCGATGAGACGGGCGTCGGCGCGAGCCCTCACGCTCATGCTGTGCTCGCTCGCCGCTGCGCCCGTCGCGCGCGCCGCCTGCCCTCCCGTCCCCGCTGCGCCCGCCGCGGACCGCCCCGCGACCGCGGCGCAGATCGACGGCTACGTCCGTGCCGTGGCGCGCGCCTCGCCGGTGATCAGCACCGGCGTGGCCGGCCTCAGCGTGCAGAGCCGGCCGCTGCGCTATGCGATCGCCTCCGCCCTCTCGCAGGATCGTCTGCGCACTGCCATGGCGCGGCTGCGCGCCGTGCGCGCGGGCCGGGCGAGCGGCGCCGGCGACGCGCCGGCGGTCGTCTGGGTGGCCGGCACCGTCCACGGCAACGAGCCCGCCGGCGGCGATGCCGACCTTCAGCTGCTGCACGAGCTCGCCGGGCTGTGCCGCGATCCGCTGCTGCGCCGCGTCGTCGTCGTCGTGCTCCCCGACCAGAACCCCGATGGGCGCGGCGTGCGTACGCGGGTCAACTTCAACGGCTTCGACCTCAATCGCGACTGGCTGGCGCTCACGCAGCCCGAGTCCCAGGCGCGCCTGCGCCTCCTGCTGACGATGCCGCCGCTGGCCTACGTCGACCAGCACGAGCAGGGTGGCGCCGGGTTCTTCGCGCCGCCGTACTCGGCGCCGTTGTTCCACGAGCTTCCCGACGCGGCGCTCGCCGCCCAGCGGGACATCGTCGGGCCGGCGGTGCGCGCGGCGTTCAGGCGCAAGGGCTACCCGTCGAGCAGCGACGGGACATTCGACCTGCTCTACCCCGGCTACGGCGACAGCGCGACGACGCTGCTCTTCGGAGCGGTCGGCATGACGTTCGAATCGGGCGTCGCGACCCAGTACGCGCGGCGCGTCGGCGAGCAGCTCGCCGCGGCCCGCGCCGTCGTGCGCTCGGTCGCCCGTCACCGTGCGTCGCTGCTGCGGGGATGGGCCGACTCCTTCGCGGAGGCTCGCGCGCAGGGCGCGCACGGCGTGCTCCAGCACCTCCCGCGGCCGCACGTGTACGGGTACGCGCTCGGGGCCGGCGCCGAGCCGCTCGTGGCCCAGCTGATGGCCGAAGGGGTGGCGGTCCGCCGGCTCGCCGCCGACACCCCGGTCGCGAGCCTGCGGCCGTATGGCTCCGCGTCGCCGGGAACGCCCGCGACGCTGGCCGCCGGCACCTACCTCGTCACCTCCGCGCAGCCGCTCAAGCACTGGATCGAGGCGCTGCTCGGACAGAGCCCGGAAGCCGACGGGCCCTCGACGTCGGACGTCAACGCGTGGTCGCGCCCGCTGCTCATGGGCATCCCCGGTGGCACGCTCGGTGCGCCGCCGCCCGACGCGCCGGCCGCGGCCGTGCCGGTGCTCGCCGCGGCCCAGCCGCTGGCCGGCCGGCGGCTGGCGCTGCTGGGCGACCCGGCCGCGTTCGCGTCGGTCGTCCCGGGCGCCGCGCAGCCCAACGCCGGCACGAGCTGGGCGCGCTTCGTCCTCGCCCGCCTCGGTGCGCAGGTCGACGTGGTCGACGAAGCGGCCGTGGCCGCCGGTGCGCTCGCCGGGCACGATGCCCTCGTGGTGGCCGACGGCGCGCCGGCGTCGCTCTCGGCCCCGGCGCTGCAGGCGGTCTCAGCCTTCGTCGCGGGCGGCGGGACCTTCGTCGGATGGCGCGCGCGTGGCATCGCCGTGGCGGGGGCGGCCGGCCTCACGCAGGCGACGGTCGCCGCGGGCGCACCGGGGACCTGGATCCCTGGCGCGGCGGTCGCCGTGGGCAGCAGCGTCATCGTCGACAACGACGACCCGGTCGTCGCCGGCGGGCATGTCGCGGCGGACTACGGGACGGTGCTCAGCGGCTGGGCGCTGGGCTCGCCCGCCGGGCGCACGGCGATCGTCGACGAGCGCGTCGGCGCCGGCCGCGCGGTGCTCTTCGCCTTCGATCCCGTCTTCCGTGCTTCGAGCGAGAGCGCCGAGGCGCTGCTCACGAATGCTCTGACTGGCGCCAGTCCAGGTTCTCGATGATCCGCAGCGAATCGCAGATCGCGTCCTTTTCGATGACGAGCAGCGGCACGTGGCGCTGGCCGCTGAGCTTCTCGATCTCGGGGCGATCGCGCCGGCGCCAGGCCACGCGAACCTCCTCGTAGTCGACGCCGCGCCGGCGCAGCTCGCGCGCGACGCGCCCGCACGGGCACAGCCAGTCGGTCGGGGTGCGGCAGCGGTGCAGGGTGGCGCTCACGGCGCGACGCTCCGCAGCAGCCCGGCGGCGGTCCGCAGGCCGAGGCCCGCGGCGCGCAGCGCGAGCGGCTGGCGCGCGCCGGGAGCCTTCAGGCGCGCGGGCTCGCGACGGCGGTACCAGTCGATCGTCGTCTGCAGGGTGTCCTCGTGGTGCGCCGGGCGCCAGCCGAGCTCGCGCCTGGCCTTCGTCGACCGGAAGGCCCACCACAGCGACGACGCGCGGACCTCGACGGTCGTCACCGCCGGCCGGCCTGGAGCCAGCTCGGCGGCCCGCGCGAGCGCGAGCGCGGCCGCCAGCGGCAGCTTGAGCGCCGGCGGCTCGACGCCGGACAGCCGGGCGAGGTCGGCGAAGAGGCGATCGAGGGTGAAGTTGCGGTTGCCGAGGATGTAGCGCTCGCCCACCTCGCCGCCCTCGTCGGCCAGCAGGTGGCCGCGGGCGACGTCCTCGGCGTCGACGATGTTGATCGCTCCGTCGACATAGGCCGGGATCTGGCCGCGCAGGAAACGCCGCACGAGCTCGGTCGAGGAGCGGTGGCGGTCGCCGGCGCCGAACACGTGCGCGGGGTTGACGACCACCACCGGCAGCCCGTGCGCGGCCAGGCGCATCGCCTCGAGCTCCGCTTCGTGCTTGGCGTTGACGTAGGGCAGCCCGTAGCGCCCCGCACGGAAGACCTGGTCCTCGTCGGCCGTCGAGCCGCGCACCGCGGGGCCCACCGCGGCCACCGACGACGTGTGCACGACCCGTGCCACGCCGGCGCGCAGCGCCTCCTCGAGGACGATCCGCGTGCCACCGACGTTGACCGCGAAGACCTGGTCGGCGCTGGAGCGCAGCGAGGTCAGGCCGGCGATGTGGAAGACGCGCTGCACGCCGCGCATCGCCCGGCGCACGGACGCCCGGTGCAGCACGTCGCCGTGGGCGAGCTCCACGTCGAGGCCGTCGAGCTCGTCGAGCGGCGAGCGCTCGCGCACGAGCACCCGCACCGCGTCGCCGCGCGCCACCAGCAGGCGCGTGACATGCGACCCGACCAGACCCGTCGCCCCTGTCACCAGGGTCGTCATCGCGGTGATTATCTAGGGTGCCGGGATGCCGGACGTCGCGGTGGTCACCGACACCACCCATTACCTGCCGCGGGAGACCGTCGCCGAGCTCGGGGTCGGCGAGGTCAGCCTGTACGTCAACGACGGCGACCGTGCCGAGCGCGAGGCGGACATCGTCGACCTCGCTGCGTTCTATGGCGGCCTGCGTACCGCCGACGCGCTGCCGACCACCTCGCAGCCCTCGATCGGCGACTTCCTCGCCGTCTACGAGCCGCTGGTGCGCGACGGGAGGGACATCGTCTCGATCCACATCTCGGGCGGGATCTCGGGCACGGTCGAAGCGGCGCGGCAGGCCGCGGCCGAGCTGGCCGGCTCGGGTGCGCGGATCGAGGTCATCGACTCGAAGCTCGCATGCGGCGCGCTCGGCATGGTCGTGCTCGCCGCCTCGGCGCCGGCGCGCAGCGGCGCCGACGTCGAGGCCGTCGCGGCGCGCGCCCGCGAGGCCGCGGACGCCACCCGTCTGTGGTTCGCGGTCGACACCCTCGAGTACCTGCAGCGCGGTGGGCGCATCGGCGCCGCCCAGGCGTGGCTCGGAGGCGCGCTGAAGATCAAGCCGATCCTCACCTTCGACGGCGAGATCGTCCCCATCGAGCGCGTGCGCACCGCCGGCCGAGCCTTCGACCGCATGGTCCACTACCTGCAGTCGCGCCACGACGACGGCGCCGACGGCTGGGTCATCCAGCACATCCAGGCCCCCGGCGTCTGCGAGCGCCTGGTCGCCAGGGGGCGCGAGATCTTCGGCAGCGAGCCGCTCTTCGTCTCGGAGATCGGGCCCGTCATCGGGGTTCACGCGGGCCCGGGGCTCGTGGGCGTTGGCGGCATTCCGGTGGGGTTGCTGCGGTAGGGGGCCCGGCCTGCCGCTTATGGTCTGCGGCGCCGCGCGGCCAGTCACCGAGGGAGGGTGGTCGAGCGGCGAGTGGCGGGCCCCGGGGGCGCGACCACCCCCTCCTCTCCCTCGATGCCGGGTCGCGAGTCGCCGCCGAGCAAGGCGGAGCAACGGCCTACCGCGGCCGGGCGCCCGGGCGGCTGACCGCCTCGGTCGCAGCGCGCACCGCCGCCCCCGCGCAGGCCGCGTCGTCCTCGCCGCGCACGAGCGCCGCGAGGTAGCCGGCGGCGAAGGCGTCGCCGGCGCCGGTCTGGTCGACGGCGGCGGCGGTCGCGGCCGGGACGTCGACGGGGTCCGCTCCGCGGCGCAGGACCCGCACGCCCTCGCGCCCGCGCTTGAGCACGACGACCTCGTAGGCGTCGGCGAGACCATCGCCGAGGACCCGCGCCTCGTCCTCGTTGGGAAAGCAGATGCTCGCGCCGGCGGTCCACTCCAGGAACGGGGTGCCGGCCACGAACGCGTGCGAGGCGGGGTCGACCGACCACCGCATGCCGGCGCGGCCCACGATGTCGAGGACCGCTGAGCGCGGGCCCTCCTCGAGCAGCGAGTAGCCCGAGACGTGCACGTGATCGACGCCCTCGAGCAGATCGTCCGGCAGGTCGTCGCGGCCCAGGGCGAGGTTGGCCCCGCGGTCCGTGAACATCGAGCGGTCGTGGGCGAGGACGACGATGCTGCCCGTCGGCGTGCGAGCGTCGCCGGCCAGGCGCGCGTCGACGCCGCACGCCTCGAGCGCCCGCGCGTGGCGGCGCAGGTCCGCGAGCCCGACGCGCCCCGCGAAACGCACCTCGGCGCCGAGCACGCCCAGCCACGCGGCGGTGTTCGCGCCCGACCCGCCGGGGTGGCGCTCCATGTGCGCCGGCGTGTCGCTGCGGGGCACCAGGGGCCCCAGAGGGCGGACCACGAGGTCGTCCATCACGTCGCCGACCACAAGGATCACGTGCGTGCCGCCCAAGCCGCCGCGATGGCGCCCGCCACCGCCGCGTTGCCGCGCGCCACCGCGATGTTGACCTCGAGCGATCGACCGCCGGTCTCGCGGTGCAGGTGATCGAGCAGGAAGGGCGTCACCGCCTTGCCGGTGACGCCGCCCGCCCGTGCGCGCCGGAGCCCGTCGGCCAGGACGCGCTCGTGCTCGGCGGGGTCGAGCTGCTCTTCGGCGGGGATCGGGTTGGCCACCACGAGCGCGCTCGCGACGCCCAGCTCGTCGGCAGCCGCCATCGCGGCCGCCACCTCGTCGGCGTCCGCGACGCGCCAGTCGAGGTCGAAGCCGCCGTCGGTCAGGTAGAAGCCCGGGAAGCGGCTCGTGCGCCAGCCGGCGACGCCGACGCCCAGGGTCTCCAGGCGCTCGAGCGTGGCGCCGACGTCGAGGATCGACTTGACACCGGCGGCGACGACGGTGATCGGCGTGCGGGCGAGGGCGAGCAGGTCGGCCGACTCGTCCCACGACGCCCGCGCGTCGCGGTGCACGCCCCCCAGGCCGCCGGTGGCGAAGACGCGGATGCCCGCCCGCGCCGCGAGGTGCGCGGTGGCGGCCACCGTCGTGGCGCCGTCGGCGCCCCGCGCCGCGGCCAGCGGCAGGTCGCGGACGCTGAGCTTCGCGATGTCGGCGGTCGCGATGCGCTCCAGTCCGTCCTCGTCGAGGCCGATGTGAGGCTCGCCGTCGAGCAACGCGATCGTCGCGGGCACCGCGCCGGCCGCGGCGACGGCGGCCTCCAGCTCGCGCGCGACCTCGAGGTTGCGCGGGCGCGGCAGGCCGTGAGCGATGATCGTCGACTCGAGCGCGACGACGGCGCCGCCAGCGTCGAGCGCATGGCGGACCGGCTCGCTGAGCCTCGGCACTACCGTCGGCGGCGGAAGAGCCCACCGATGGCGGCGATGCCGCCCCCGATGACGAAGCCGGCCACGGCCGCTCCGATGAGCACCGGCTTCTGGCGCTGGGCGATCTGCTTGCGCCAGTCGGTGATCTCGGTCACCTCGCCGCGCAGCCGCGTGAGCGAGTGCGCAAGCTCCATGCGGTTGGACTCGATCGAGGCGCGGATCTCGTCGGGCGTGCGGGTCACCATGGCTAGATCGTCTGCTCCGGTTCCGAGGCCTGGACGGTCTCCTTGATGAGCTTGGCCTCGTCGATCGCCATCTGCGGAGTGGGCGGCCCGGCCGACTTGAAGGCACGGCCCGCCATGTAGCCCGCCACCGCGCCGAGCAGCAGGAGCACCGCGGCCACGACGAAGAACCCCCAGAAGTACTGCTGGTCCGGGAACAGCTCGTACCACGTCAGCCAGGCGAACCCGTTCAGGAGGTAGATCAGGGCGAAGACGACGAAGATGCCGGCGGCGATCCCAACGACCGCGCCCCTGACGAGCTTCATGACCTTCTCGGTCACCTCGACCTTGGCCAGTTCGATCTCTTCGCGCACGAGCATCGAGGCGCGGTCGGAGACCTCCTGGATGGCGTCCGCGATGTTCTGGGTGGTGGTGTCGGTCTGCTGCTGGTCGGTCATCGGCCCAGCCGCCTGAGGATGAAGGCCGCGACGATACCGCCGGCGAAGGCGGCGCCCACGAGGATCTCGGGATGCTCCTCGACCGGCAGATTGGCCAGCGGGCCGGGCAGACTGCCGGCGGCGGCGGTGCCGGGGGGCTGGTCGGCGCTCGCGTCGGAAGCGCCGACGACCGGCGTGGGCTGCGGCCCGGCGGTCGTGGGGCTGTGGAGGTCCTCGGTCACTCCGGCGGATCTTCCCCGAAGGCTCGTCGCCAAATCGTCGCCGCGGCCCGCGTGGTGGCGATCGATGCGAGCGCGCCGAGACCGGCGAGCAGCGCCGACCACATGAGGCGCTTGGCCAAGTCGTTGTCCATCGGCCGGACCCTATCTCAAGCGGCTGTAGGAGCGGCGTCGAGGCCGCCGCAGATGGTCTCCACCACGAGCGACTTGGCCTCCTCGAACTCGGCGTCACCGCGCGGCAGGGTCTCGAAGATCCAGCCCGAGAGGACCTGCTCGATGGCGCCGTAGAAGGCGAGCGCCGCGAAGCGCGGCGTGACCGTGTCCTTGAATGCCCCCTCGGCCTGCGCTCGCTCGACGATCCCCGCGATCAGCTCGTAGGCCTCGGTGATCTTCTCCAGGTGCGTCTGGCCGAACGAGTTCGCCGCGCGCGTGACCTCGACGATGATGACCTTCATGAGGTCGGGGTCGTGGCGGTAGGAGTCCACGATGAACGACGCGATCGCGTAGAGCTTCTCGCGTGGCGCGAGGTCCCGGCCGTCGAGGTCGCGGATGACGTCGAGCATGACGTTCCAGCGCTCCAGGAAGAGCGTGTCGAGCACCTCGTCCTTGGAGCGGAAGTAGTGGTAGACGAGGCCATAGGCCACACCGGCCTCGTCGGCGATGTCGCTCACCCGGCACTGGTTGAAGCCCTGCCGTGCGAAGACGCGCACCGCGGCGTCGAGGATCTGGCGCCGCTTCTCCGCGGCCAGCTTCTCGTTGCGCGCGGCCATCAGGCGTCGGGCCAGCGATAGGCCGCGGGGCGGCGATTGGCCAGCGACGGCAGGCGCCGGCGGATGGCGGCCTGGGCGTCGAGGTCGAGGTCGGCGGTGATCACGGTCTCGGAGTCCGCGGCCTGAGCGAGGACCAGGCCCCAGGGGTCGACGATCATCGAGCGCCCGCCCGAGCGCAGGCCCTCGGCGTGCTCGCCGACCTGGTTGGCGGCGATGACGAAGCACTGGTCCTCGATCGCGCGGGCGCGCACGAGCACCTCCCAGTGGTCGCGCGTCGTGGGCAGTGTGAAGGCCGCCGGGACGGTCACGATCCGCGCGCCGCGGATGGCGAGGATCCGGTAGAGCTCCGGAAAGCGCACGTCGTAGCAGACGGTCAACCCCAGCTCGACGCCGTCGGCGGTGGCGCTGAGCACCACCTCGTCGCCCGGCTCCTCGTGCGCGGACTCGCGATAGACGGTGCCGTCGACCTCGACGTCGAACATGTGCACCTTGCGGTAGGTCGCCTTGACCTCGCCGTCGGGGCCGATGTGCAGCGAGGTGTTGCGCAGCTTCTCCTCGCCCTCGACGCGCTCGGACACCGAGCCCGCGACGAGGTCGATGTCCAGCTCGCGCGCGGCGTCGCGCGCCCACGTCACGGCGGGTCCGTCGAGCGGCTCGGCGCCGGCCTGGAGGTCCTTGCCGTGGCCGAGGATGCTCCATTTCTCCGGCAGCACGACAAGGCGCGCGCCATCGGCCGCGGCGCGGCGCACGAGGCGATCAGCCGCCTCGAGGTTGCGAGCTTTGTCCGGGGTCGCCGTGAGCTGCACGGCGGCGGCACGAAGTACGGGCGTCTTCTCTCTCCCTCTCCTGCGAGATTGACTGATGAGTCAATCGCGGAGAGCATAGCCCGCATGCTCGACGCGCTGCCCTACCGGGGGGACGGGAGAGTTCGCCCCGCGGGGCTCGCGCTGCCCCCCGGGCCGATGCCGCGCCGGATGGGTCGCCGGCCGCTCAAGCGCTGGCGCTACGTCGGTGCCTACGGGCCCGAGCTGATGGTGTGCGCCGGCACGGTCCGCGTCGCCGGGCTCCCTCAGACCTTCTGGGCGGTCTGGGACCGCGAGGGCCAGCGCCTCTGGGACCGCACCGTCCTGCGCCGAGGCCGGGTCGCCCTGCCCGACGGCGCCGTTCGCGTCGTCGATCGCGAGGTGTCCGTCGATCTCGTCCTCGAGCCCGCCGGCGAGGCGGTCGAGGTGGTCAGCCGCCACGGCGCCTCCTACATCTGGACGCGCAAGTCGCCGATCCGGGCCACCGGGCTCGTCACGCTGGAGGGCCGCACGCTCGCGGTCGATGCGCGCGGCCTGATGGACGAGACGGCCGGCTACCACGCGCGCCACACCGCGTGGGAGTGGAGCGCCGGCGCCGGGATCGCGCAGGGGGGCGAGGAGGTCGTGTGGAACCTCGTGGCCGGGGTGCACGACGCGCCGCGCCGCAGCGAGCGGACGGTGTGGATCGACGGCGAGCCCCGCGAGGTCGGGCCCGTCGCCTTCTCAGAGGGCCTCGACGCCGTCGGCGACCTGCGCTTCACCCCCGAGGCCGAGCGCGTGCGCCGCGACGACCTGCTGCTCATCGCCAGCGACTACCGCCAGCCGTTCGGGACCTTCGCCGGCGCCCTGCCCGACGGCACCGCGCTGGCGAGCGGCCACGGCGTCATGGAGCGCCACCGCGCGCGCTGGTGAAGCCGCCCAGGCTCCCGACGCGGTCACGAGGCCGATGCCGGCGAGGACGCCGGAACGATCAGCGCGGAAGCGCGGTCCGAACGCCTTCGCGGACCGTCGGGAAGCGCGGCGCCCAGCCGAGCTCGGCCTTGGCGCGGGCATTGCGCACGCGCTGGGAGGCCGCCAGCGAGCGGGCCAGCGCGAAGCCCACGCGGGCGCCGGCGCGGCCCAGCGACGCGGTCCCCGGCCGCGGGCGCCCGGCGGCGTCGGCGGCGGCGTCGGCCACGGCGCGCTGGGTCATCGGCTCGTCGTCGACGGCGAGGTAGGTCGTCCCCGCCGCGCCGCGCTCGAGCGCGGCCGCCACGGCGCGGGCTGCGTCGTCGACGTGGACGCAGCTCAGGTAGTTGCCGCCCCACCCCACGACCCGGGCGCGCGGATCGAGCAGCGCGCGCTCGAACAGGCCCCCGGGGCCGTAGACGAGCCCGAGCGCCACGAAGACGACGTCGAGCGCGCGCTCCTCGCGCAGGGCGAGCAGGTGGCGGGCGATGTCGGCATCGCCGGCGCCCAGCGGCGCCGGGCGCTGCGGCGTGCCCTCGTCGATCCAGCTCGAGCCGTGGTCGCCCCACGCGAAGGCCGTCCCCACGTGGACCAGCCTGGCGTTGCTGACCAGCGCGTCCTGCGCCAGTGCCTGCGCACGCGCCTCCTCGCCACGACGGTGCGCGGCGAGGCGGCGGTGCGTCAGGCGCCCGGGGGGCTCCGGGGCAGGACAATGGACGACCGCATCGACCGGCGCGGTGGCGTGGAGCAGCTCGTGGCCGGCGGCCTCGAGCTCGCCGGCGACCGCGGCGCCCAGAAGGCCCCCGGCTCCGGCGACGTGCACTCGGCGGAAGCGCAGCTCGTCCATCGTCGATCGACGGTACGCGCGGCGACATAACGTGGGCATCAGGTCGCGGGGTGACCTGGACGGCCGTTCTACGCACTGCCGGACGCGTCGGAGCGCTTCGCGCGCGAGCGCCCGGCCCTGGCGGCCGAGGTCAGCGCGCCCGCCGACAGCGCACAGCGCGAGCGTCCTCGCCGGCGAGGTGCGCGCGCGCCAGGCCGAGCTCCCCCTCGAGCTGGCCGAGCTCAACGAGCCGCCTGCGGCGCCCTGATCCGCGCGCCGAGGTGCCAGGCGATCGCGGTCAGCGCGGTGGCGCCGACCGCGATGGCGAAGATCGTCACCGCGGCGCGCAGTGACAGCGCGGTGGAGAGCAGCCCGACGCCGATGGCCGAGATCGCGACCCCGGAGTAGATGCACGAGATGAACGCAGCCGTCACCTCGCCGCGGCGCTCGACCGGAGCCAGCTCGTTGATCTCGGCCTGGGCGCCCAGGAAGGCCAGGCCGTGGCCGGCGCCGCCGAGCAGAGCGCTGGCGAAGAGCGCCACCAGCGAGTGCAGCGGGAAGGCGAGCACGAGGGCGGCGAGCCCCGCCCCGACGAGCGCGAGGCCCAGCGGCTGCACGCCGGCGGCGCCGTCACGGCGCGAGGCGATCAGCTGCGCGGCGCACGAGGCGGCGAGCAGCGACGCGGCGATGGCGCCGAGGAGCGCAAGGTTGCCGGTGTCGAGCAGCTTTCCGGCATAGCTCGGCACGACCGACAGGTAGAGCGCCGCGACCATCCACACCGTGGCGGCGGTCAGGCTCGCGCGCCAGAAGCCGCCTCGGATCTCGGCTGGCACGGAGGGGCGCTGGATGCGCCAGCGCCCGCCGGTCGGCTTCGGCTCGGGGATCGTCATGACCGCGACCGCGGCCAGGACCGCGAGGACGAGGGCGATCAGGTAGCAGAGCACGAGCGGCTCGGGCGCCCACTGCGCGAGCCCGCCGGCGAGCAGCGGCCCGGCGCTGCTGCCTGCACCCTGGACGATCACCGCGTAGAGCGCTGCGCGTTCGCGATTGCCGTGCGGCTCGAGCTCGACGAGCCCGGCTGTGGCGGCGCCGGTGACCATCCCGACCGACAGCCCCTGCACGGCACGCGCGGCGAAGAGCCACGCGGTGTCGCCGGCGGCGGCGAAGAGACCGAGGCCGACTGCGGCGGACAGCAGTCCTGCGGCAACCACGCGCTTGCGCCCCACGCGGTCCGACAGTTGGCCGCACAGCAGCAGCGTCGGCACGAGGACGAGCATGTAGGTGGCGAAGACGAGCGTCAGGACGATGCTCGAGAAGCCGAAGCGCTCGCGGTAGACCGCGTACAGGGGCGTCGGCAGGTTGCTACCCAGCAGCAGCGTGAAGAACGCGACGGTCAGGATCAGGAAGGGCCTGCCGGCGCGTTCGGGCACCTGACACAGACTGCCGCAACGGGGTTTGTCGCGCGGTCAAACGCCTACCGTGCCCGTATGGACCTGCGCCTGGGTGCGCGGGCGCCCCGAGGCTGGTCATGGCCGTCGACGGCGCCCGCGTGCTGACGCGCCGCGTGACCGGGCGCGGCCGGAGCGCGGCCTCGCCGGCGGCGACGGTCGCCGCGGGCCGTCGGTCGATCAGCCTGCGCTTGGCCAACCCCCATCGCGCGCGCGGCTGCCGGCGCGGCGTGCCTTGCAAATATGGGCTTTACGGATTTACATGAGAGCCCCGTTGCGTAACGGATTGGCGCGTTCGTCTAAACCCTGTCTTCCAGAGTGGGGAGCTGGTCGCGCCGGCCGCGCGCGCCGGGGCGCCGGTAGCCCAGGGCCGCCTGCACGCTGGAGGGGCGCCACATGGCTCCCCCACGCAACGTGGGGACGCCCTCGGCGTTCAGCCGGTCGGCGATGGCCTGGAGCGTCATGTTGGCACTGCGCATCGCGGTGATGCGCGCCACCAGGTCGGGCCGGTCGCTGACCGACGGGCGGCCCGTCGGGCGGCCGCTCGCACGGACTTCGGCGAGGCCCGAGCGCGTGCGCCGGGCGATGCGCTCGTGCTCCCAGTCGCCCAGGGTGATGAGCGTCGCGGCCACCTCGTGGCCGGCCGGTGTCGAGGTGTCGACGCCGAGGTCGAGGGCGACGAGCCCGGCCCCCGCGTCGCGGAACCACTCCATGAGCGCTCCGAGGTCGACGATCGAGCGGCTGAGACGCCGCAGGTCGCTGACCACGAGGCCACGGGCCTTGCCCTCGGCGATCTGCTGCAGCGCGTAGGCGAGCCCTGGGCGCTCGAGGCCGCGTCCGGACTCTCGGTCGCTGACGACCTCTGCCAGCTCCCACTGGGCGCTCTCGCAGGCCGCCTCGATCTGGTGCACGGCTGCATCGCCTTCGTTGCGGTTCGCCTCCGAGGAGACGGTGACGTACCCGATCACGGCCTCGCCGGGCTGAAGGCCCGACGGCGAGCGCCGCACATCCTCGTCGCGGACCCACACCGGCGCCGGCTTGCGCGGGTCGTCGACGAGGTACCAGGTCTTCCCCGTGTCCGGGCTCTCTCCCGGCTCCGTCGTCACGCTGGTGGCGATCGCATTGCCGCGGAAGTCCGCCACGGCATCGTCGGCGCTGCGACCCTCCAGGTAGAGCTCCCGTGCAAGCGGCGCGACGGTCGGGCCACCAGTTGGGCTGCGGCGCCGGGGGCGTCGCAGGGCGCTGGCGGCGATGGCGGCGCAGAACGCGGCCACGGCGGCTGCCAGCGCGATGGCGACAAGCCAGCCGGCATCGGTGTTCTGATTGCTGTCGGCCTTGCTCGTCGGCGCGGCGTTCGTGGCCGGCGGGCTCGTGGTCACGAGCTTGGGCGTCGACGTCTTCGTGCGCGAGCCGGTGCGGCTCGAGGACGAGGGCGCCTGCCGGCGGCGCTCGTAGCGGTTGACGACCTTGCGGGTCTTCGGACCGACGATGCCGTCGGCGTCCAGCCCGCCGTCGGCCTGGAAGCGCCGGACGGCGGCGGCGGTCAGCGGGCCGAAGCGCCCGTCGACCCCCGGTCGCCCGAGGCTGTAGCCGCGGCTGTGCAGCACGCGCTGCACGCGCCGGACGGCGACGCTCGGCTTGGCGCCCATGCCGGCGCCCTGAGCGAGCACCGGGGCGGGCTGGGTGGCGGCGCCGGCACGCGCGGGGGCAGCGGCGGTCGTCACGACCGCGGCAGCGACCAGCGCCAGCAGCACCGTCAGGTTTCGTCTCCGGTCGCCGATGGCGGCGACGAGATGGACTCTCATTGCAACTCCCTTCGAAACGTCTCATCGAGACGCCGGGCCGCAGATCGCGCGCGGCACGGCGGGGTGCGCGCACCGGGCGGCGCTCGTCAGAGCGCGGCGCGACGGGGTGCGCGGAGCGGTCCCGAAGGGTTAGCCGGGGCGTTCTTGGAGCGAGACGAAGGCAGCCTGGCGCCACATGGTCGGCGCCAGGCGAAGGGTCTGAAGTCCGTGCGGTGCCGAGCAGCCGAAGGCGGCCGCGAGCAGGGCAGCCGCGCTACCCGAGCCGGCGTTGGCGCCCGCGCCCGCGGGGCCTGCGCCGGAGCTGCACGGCACGGGCGTGGGCGTGCGCGGGGCACCGCCGCCACCGCGGCCCTGCGTGGACGAGCCGGGGCGGGCGGTGGCGGTGGCGAGGTGAGCGGTGGTCAAGAGGGCGGCGGCCAGCGCGGTCCAGGCGGCGAGGGTGCTCAGGCGGCTGCTGCTCCTGAGCGGCGCCGCGGCCGCGAGCGACGTGGTGGTGTGGGTCGCCGGCGAGACGGCGGGGCGGACGGCGCGGCTCTGAGCGGCGATCGCCTGGGGCGACGCGAGCGGCTGGGCGAAGGTCGCTGCGGCGGTCGCCTCGGCATGGCGCTGGTCGAGCGACGAGGTCGCGGCGGGGGTGGTCGCGGCCGAGCTCGGCGCCGCGGAGAAGGTGGTGGACGACGACGGGCTGGTGGGAGCGGGGGCGGCCGGCGCGCGCGCCTGCACAGCCGACGCCACCGGAGCGGCGACACTGACGAGCGGCGCGGCGACGGCCTGCAGCCTGCACGACCTGCGCCACCGGAGCCGAAGCACCGAGCACGGGGGCGACCACGGCCTGCACGATCGGCGCCGCCGCGTTGACGACCGGCTGTACGACCTGCACCACCGGAGCCGCGGCCTGCACCACGGGGGCCACCGCACCGACGATCGGCGCCAGGACCTGGGTCACCGGAGCTGCGATCTGAACGACCGGGGCGGCCACCGTCTGCGCGAGCTGCACGACCGGGGCCGCCACCGTCTGCGCCACCTGCGTGACCGGAGCCGCCACCGTCTGCGCCACCCGCACGACCGGCGCGACGACCTGCGCCACCGGAGCGGTCACCGTCTGCGCGACCTGCACGACCGGCGCCGCCACCGTCTGCGCCACCTGCGTGACCGGAGCCGCCACCGTCTGCGCGAGCTGCACGACCGGCGCGGCGACCTGCGCCACCGGAGCGGTCACCGTCTGCGCGACCTGCACGACCGGCGCCGCGACCTGCGCGACCGGAGCCGTCGCCGCCTGAACGACGCGGGTCACCGGAGCGGCGACCGACTGCGCGACCTGCACGACCGGCGCGGCAACCTGCGCGACCGGAGCCGTCACCGCCTGAACGACGCGGGCCACCGGAGCGGCCACCGATTGCGCGACCTGCACGACCGGCGCCGCCACCTTCGTCACCGGAGCGGCCACCGACTGCGCGACCTGCGTGACCGGCGCCGCCACCTTCGTGACCGGCGCCGCGACCTTGGTGACCGGAGCGGCGGCCTGGATGACCGGAGCGGCGACCTGCGTGACCGGCGCCGCGACCTTTGTCACCGGAGCGGCAGCCTGCGTGACCGGCGCGGCGACCTTCGTGACCGGAGCGGCCAGCGACTGCGCGACCTGCGTGACCGGCGCCGCGACCTTCGTGACCGGAGCGGCAGCCTGCGTGACCGGCGCCGCCACCTTCGTGACCGGAGCGGCAGCCTGCGTGACCGGCGCCGCCACCTTCGTGACCGGAGCGGCAGCCTGCGTGACCGGCGCCGCCACCTTCGTGACCGGAGCGGCAGACCTGCGTGACCGGCGCCGCCACCTTCGTGACCGGAGCGGTCACGGACGGTGCGACCTGCGTGACCGGCGCCGCGACCTTCGTGACCGGGGCGGCGGCCTGGGTGACCGGCGCCGCGACCTGCGTCGCCGGAGCGGTCGCCGTCTTCGCGACCTGGGCCACCGGCGCGGCGGCCTGGGTGACCGGCGCCGCGACCTTCGTCGCCGGAGCGGCGGCCTGGGTGACCGGCGCCGCGACCTTCGTCGCCGGAGCGGTCGCCGTCTTCGCGACCTGGGCCACCGGAGCGGCGGCCTGGGTGACCGGCGCGGCGGTGGTCGTCGGCGCCGGTGAGGGAGCCGGCGCCGGAGTCGCCTGCGCGGGCTGGGCGGTGGGCGCCGGCGCTGCGGGCTTGGCGACCACCGGGGCGGGCGCCGGCGCCGGCGCCGGCTTCGTCGCCGGGGCGGCGGCGGGAGCGGCGGGCGTTGCGGGAGCGGCGGGCGTTGCGGGAGCGGTGGGAGCGGCGGGGGTCGTGGGGGCGCTCACGGGCGCGGGCGGGATCGCCGCGGCGGCGGCCGCCGCGACGGGTGCGGTTGCACCAGCGACGGGGAGATCGGCGGCCGCCGTCGACGGGGCGAAGCTGCAGACGCAAATGAGGGCGGCGAGCGCGAAGAGGAGAGAGCCGCGACGGACGCGACGGGTCCCGTGCGGGCCCGTCCTTCGGTCCTGTCGGAGAGTGCGAAGCTGAGGGCCTCGCAGGTACAACGGCTTTCCCCCAAGCTGACGGCGACGATCGTGCTGCACGTTTGGTTCACCGGGGGGGCCCCGAGTAAACCCCGCGTTGAGCGGTCGAACATGCCGCTTACCTGTCCTTTATCGCCGCTTGCGCGACCGGTTCACCGCTCGGCGCGCGCCGAACGGTCCCCGTGCCGGGAGGCGTGACGACGCAGATCTGGCTTGCCAAGGGGGCTCGCGTCGGCGGTTAGTACGAGCTCGGCAGCCCCGTGACGCCCCGACCAGACCTCTGACGGTCGCTCGTGGGCTCCGCGAACCGCCGCTCGAACGGGCGCGCTGCCGCTCCGTCGGCAGCCGCTCGTGCCGAGCCGGTAGGCCCGATTGGTACCCCGAGACGATCGTCAGATGGCCGTCGAAAGCCACGCCGCCCGCTCCTCCAGCGGGTTCCTGGCAGCCGCCGCATGAGTGCGTGAGGGGCCGTGACATCGAACCCCGTGACGTCTCGATCAGACGGCCCCGGCCACACCGGAGGGAGGTCCCGTGACAGCCCGCGCAGAGACCCTCGACGACGTCCCGATGGACCCGACTTCGGATGCATCGGGAGGCGCGGAGACGACCTCGCCGTAGCGGCCTCGGGACGCACCGGCGGGGCTCCGCGACCACCCGTCGATGGAGCCCCGCCAGGCCCTCGCGAAGATCCTCCGCGGACGTCGCATGAGCCCTCCGCAGCGCCGCCAGACGGCCCCGGCAAACGCCTCCCACGACGGTCCCGGCAACCCTTCAGAAGCTCGTCGCGAACTGCCGCGGACGGGTGTCGGGAACCCCGGGACGTTCCGCAACGCCCGTCCGAGGAGGTTCCTCCGACGGCCGCGGTGACCCTCTGACGGGGTCCTCAGACGGCCCCGTGACGACCCCTCGACGGGCTGTCATCTGACGGCCCGTAACGACCGTCTGGCACCCTGCGGAACCCGCTTGCGGAACCCCAGGTTCCGGACGTCGAGCGCCCCCCTGGACACCCCTCGACGAGCCTGGATCACACCCTCTTCGCCCTCTCCGCGACGCAGCCAACGACCGCTCCGATCGACCCCGGGACGACCGCCGAACCGACCCCGCGGAGTCCGCCCGGACGATGGTCGAACGACCACTCGATGGTCGTCGCGCCGGCGGCGCAACTCGCCCCAGCAGGAGCTTCGAGCGCATCGTTCTGATGACGACGCGGAGGGACTCGGCGCCCGCCGCGATGACCTCCACGGCGCGCTCGACACAGCTGGATCGGCCACCGTCCACGCAGCCTTGCTTGCCCGCCGCGAACACTTGACCAAGTGGTCAACGCGAGCTTTTTGGCCATCCGCGCGAATTCCCGGTGTGCGCGCGCGTTGTAGTCCCTGGAGGGACCGACGCAGGTTGAGGGGAAGTCGATGGGGATGGCAGCGATCGCGAGACGGTCCGGCGCACGCGTTCGACGTCGGAGGCTGGCCGCCTGCGCGGCATCGGCGGTCATGGCGGCCGCGCTGGCGGTGCCCGGCGGCGCGGCCGCGACGCCGCCGACGCCCGTCATCACGGCCACCCAGTCCGGCGCGCTGACGGCCCGGCTGACCAGCAGCACGGGCACGCACTGGTCGTGGACGTTCCTGAACGCCGCGGCGGCCGTCGTCGGCACGTCGACGCTGCAGAACCCTCTGCAGGCGTTCCCGCAGGCGGGCGACTACACCGCGCTCGTCGATGCCACGGACGACGATCCGACGGCCACCGCGCCGGCCCACGCGCAGACGACCTTCCACGTGTACAACACGCCGACCGCAAGCTTCACCTACACGGTCCTCGCGGGCGGCACCGTCCAGTTCACGGACACCTCCACGGGCGAGCCGACGAGCTGGCAATGGACGTTCCCGGGCGGCACGTTCAGCGGGCGCACCCCGCCGGCGCAGGCCATCGCCCCGCGCACGCCTCCGTCCGCGGTCACCCTGACGGTGGGCAATCCGGCCGGCAGCAACGTCGTCAGCGTGCCGATCGTCGTGAACGGACCGCCCGTCGCCGCGCTGACCATCACGCCCAACCCGGTGGGCGCGAACACGCCCGTGACTCTCAACGCGAGCGCGTCGACCGATCCCAACGGCGACGCGCTGCGCTACTCCTGGGATCTCAACGGCGACAAGACCTACGGCGACGCCACCGGCGCGATCCAGACGCGGACGTTCACGTCGCCGGGGACGTTCCGAGTCGGAGTGAGGGTGAGCGACCCGGGTGGCAGCTCCAATGACGCCGTCGACTTCGTCACGGTGCTGCAGGACAAGCCGCCGGTCGTCAACTTCTCGGCGAGCCCGGCCGCGCCGGCCGTCGGCACGTCGGTGACCTTCACGGCGACGGCATCGGATCCGGACGGGACCGTCGCCGCGATCGACTGGGACATCGACGGCGACGGGCAATTCAACGACGGCACGGGCGCCGTCGTGACACGGAGCTTCGGCGCACCCGGCTCACGGATCGTGTCCGTGCGCGCCACGGACAACGCGGGCGTGGCCACGATCGCCTTCCGGACGATCGAGGTGACCGGATCGACGAGCGGATCCTCGCAAGGGCAACCGGGGCCCGCCGCAGCGGCGGGTGGCGCACCCACGAGCTCGGCCTCGAGCGCCAAGCAGCTGGCGATGATCACCCCATTCCCGATCGTGCGTCTCCGCGGCGTGATCCACCGCGCGTCCGCGCGCCTCAGCCTGCTGTCGATCAAGGCGCCCCAGGGCGCCGGGGTGAAGGTGATCTGTCACGGGGGCGGGTGCCCCAAGAAGAGGTCGGTCGTGCTGCGCGTGGCATCCGGCAAGAGCTCCGTGCGCGTGCGGAGCCTCGAACGGCGGCTGCACAGCGGCGCGGTCATCGAGGTGTTCGTCACCGCGCGCGGGCGGATCGGCAAGTACACGAGGTTCACGATCCGCGCGAACGCCGCGCCCGCCCGCGTCGATCTCTGCCTGAAGCCGGGCAAGGCGAAGCCCATCGCGTGCCCGTGAGGTCAGCGCGGATGGTCGGTTCCGCGGCCACCGCGCCCGGAGACGCGGGCCGTTCGCACCAGCCGTCTAATCGTGCCGGCGGCGCAGCTCGGCGAGCAGGAGCTTCGAGTGCATCGCGCCGATGAGGTCGCGCAACGGCTCGGCGCCCGCCGCGATGATCTCCACCGCGCGCTCGATCTCGACCTCGCCGGCGAGGCGATCGAGCAGCGTCCTGACCTCCTCCTGCACGAGCGGCTCGAGCGCATCGCGGTAGCGCAGGGTGTCGAAGACCGTGAACCCGAGCTGCTCGTCGTAGCCGCTCGCCCGAAAGCGGGAGATCGCCTCGATGATCTTGACGTCGTCTGCGTCGTAGCCGCGTGGGCTCGGCGTCAGCACGCCGAGCTCCGCCAGCCGGTCCAGGACGTTGCGCGGGATCTCGTAGCGCCGGCGCGCCTCCGCGGCTGACACGCGCTCGCTCTCGCGCTGCTCGACCGCGCGCTCGACGATCCGGTCCTTGATCACGCGCAACGGCATGAAGCGGTCCTCCTGCAACCGCTTGATGAGCCTGATGCGCTCGACGTACTCGGGCGGGTAGTAGGCCATGTTGCGCGACGTGCGCACGATGTCGTCGCCCTCGCCCAGCAGCCCCTCGCGCAGGTAGTGCTTGATCGTCCCGGCGCTGACGCCCGAGCGCTCGGCCAGTTCGCTCATCTTCAGGAGCCCGGCCTCGTTCACGAGAGGAACGACCCCTGGGCTCCGGCCGCCGGACCCGCGGCGGCACCCGCTTCGAGGAGCGCGGCGATCTCCTCCGGGCCGTAGCCGAGCCCCGCGAGCACCTCGCTCGTGTGCTCGCCCAGCCCTGGCCCGGGCGCGCGGTTGGCGTCGCCGGGGGTGCGGCTCAGCTTCACCGGCACGCCGAGCAGCCGGACCGGCCGCTCCGCCCCCGGCTGGTCGAGCTCCACCACCATCTCGCGTGCGCGGATGAGCTCCGACGCGAGCGCCTCGTCGAGGTCGAGCACCGGCTCCAGGCAGCAATCGTGCTCGGACGCGAAGGCCCGCCACTCCTCGCGCGTGCGCGCGTGGAACATGGCCTCGACCTCGCGGTGCGCCTCGCTGCCCGCCCGCGCGAACTGGTGCTCGACGAGATCCTCGCGCCCGACGCCCCGGCACCACGCCCGCCAGAACTTCGGCTCCAGGGCGCCGAGCGTGACCCACCCGTCGGCGCACTCGTAGGGCCGATAGCAGACGAGCGACCCGGCGAGCTCGAGGTCGCCGCGGCGCGGCACCACGTCCTCGGCCAGGTAGCGGGCCGCGACCATGGCGAGCCACGACAGGGCGCCGTCGGCCATCGACACGTCGACGACCTGGCCCTCGCCTGAGCGGTCGCGCTCGCGCAGCGCGGCGAGGATCCCGAAGGCCGCCATCAATCCGCCGCCGCCCAGGTCGGCGATCTGGCCGGCCGCCTGCACGGGCGGCCCATCGGCGTCGCCGGTCAGGCCGAGCAGCCCGACGAGCCCGAGGTAGTTCATGTCGTGGCCCGACCGATCGCGCAACGGGCCGTCCTGGCCGTAGCCCGTGATCGCGCAATAGACGATCGCCGGGTTGACCTCGCGCATGGCCTCGTAGCCGACGCCGAGGCGGTCGAGCACTCCCGGGCGAAACGACTCGAGGACGACGTCGGACTCGCCGACCAGGCGCAGCAGCACCGCGCGGCCCCCGTCGCTCTTGAGGTTCAGCCGAATCGAGCGCTTGCCGCGATTGAGCGAGAGGAAGAGCGCCGACTTCGCCGAGTCCTCGACCCCCTCGTAGTAGGGCGTCGCCCAGCGCACATAGTCGCCCAGGCCGGTGTCCTCCACCTTCAGGACGCCGGCGCCGAAGTCCGCCAGCATCAGCGAGCAGAAGCCGCCGGGCAGCAGCCGGCTGAGGTCGAGGACGCGGACGCCGTCCAGCGGCAACCCCATCAGGCCGCGACCCTCCGCGGGACACCGAGGATCTCGCGCGCCTCCGCCACGCTCGCCGCCCGCCGGCCGACGTCCTCGGTCAGCTGGCGCGCCTTGGCGATGAGCTCCCCGTTGGAGCGCGCCATGGTCCCGTCGGGCAGGTAGAAGTTGTCCTCGAGTCCGACGCGCACCGAACCGCCCAGCGTCAGCGAGGCGGCGACGAGCATCCACTGCGCGCGACTGATCCCGATGACGCCCCAGTGCGACCCCGCGGGCACGTTGTCGGCCATCAGCGCGAGGTTGCGCGCGGTCGGCGGGATGCCGCCCGTCACGCCCATCACGCACGAGACGTGCAGCGGCGTGTGCAGCACGCCCATGTCGACCAGCGGCGCCAGCGACCCGACGTGGCCGACGTCGAAGCACTCGTGCTCGGGCTTGATGCCGAGCTCGTTCATCGCCTCGAGCAGCGCGATGATCTCGTCGAACGGGTTGGCGAACACCGTCTGGAAGACGAACTCCTTGCGCCGCGCGGAGTACTTCGCGTAGTTCATCGAGCCCATGTTCAGGGCCGCGACGTCCGGGCGGCACGCGCGCAGGTAGGCGACCCGCTTGTCGATCGGCACGCCGAGAGCGCCGGTCGAGAAGTTGACGATCACGTCGCCGACCTCGGCCAGGATCGCGTCCGAGATGGCCTGGAAGTCCTCCACCTCGTAGCTCGGCGTGCCGTCAGGACGGCGCGCGTGGATGTGGATCATCGCCCCGCCCTCGTCGACGATCCGCCGCGCCTCGGCCGCGTATTCCTCCGGCGTGTAGGGGATCGCCGGGCACTGCTCACGGTTGGCGAGCGCGCCCGAGATCGAGCAGGTGATGATGACCGGATCCTCGAGGCTCACGCGGACGCGCTCCAGTTCGTGGGAAGTGAGACGTTCCACTTCTCACTCTGACGGCGGCCGCGTGAGCCGTCAAGGCATCAGGCGGAGAGCGGCGGCCCGATGATCTCCGCGTTGTAGCGCTCGCTCACGCGCTTGAGCAGCGCGATGCAGAGAGCGCATCGAGGCGCTCGCCGATGCGACGACCGACCTCGACGGCGTCCGGCTCGAGGCGATCGCCGAGCTGCGCCGCGCGATCGGCTTCGAGCGCTGGTGCGTGCTCCTCGTCGATCCCGACACGCTGCTGATGAGCCGCGGGATCGCCACAGCGACTGGGCGCGCGAGCTGCCGCGCCTGAACGTCGAGGACGCCGGCACCGCGGACGTCAACAGCCTCGCCATGCTCGCCCGCAGCCGCGACCGACGGCGGCTGGGCGGTCGTCGAGGCCGGCCGCGTCGACGGCGGCGCCAGCGCGATCGCGGTCACCTTCCGGTCGGCCGCGCCCGACGAGGTCCTCGCGCTGCTCTCGCGCGCGCACGGCCTCAGCGCGCGCGAGCGCGAGCTCGTCGCGCTGCTCGTCGAGGGCCTCGACACGCGCGAGATCGCGGGCCGCCTGTTCATCTCGCGCCACACCGTGCAGGACCACCTGAAGTCGGTCTTCGAGAAGGTCGGCGTGCGCAGCCGCCGCGAGCTCGTCTCGCGCGTCTTCGCCCAGGCCGCCTAGCGGCCCTCAACCCTGACCTCGAGGCGCGTGACGCGCTGCTCACCCGGCTCGAGCACCGGCAGGCGCCCCGCCGCGCGGTCGGCGGCGCGGCCGAGGACCGAGCAGTTCGCGGGTTCGAGGCCGAGCACCGCGATCCCCGGTGCGGGATGGACCCACTGGTGAAGGCGCGGCAGGCCCGCCGCCTCCCAGCGCAGCTGGAGCCGCAGGCCGGTGGCCGGTGACTCGACGGTTGCCGTGCCCCACCCGTCCTCCCCCGCGGCGACGTCGTGCTCGAAGACGCGCTCGCGCGCGCCCGCAAGCGGTTGGAGCGCGTGGTCCCAGGGCTCGACGGCGTCGTCGTCGCGCGGCGTCGTCGTGCTCGCGTCGAGCTCCAGCGTGGCGCCCGCGGACCACAGCGGCGCCCCGAGGTTGACGTGGTAGAGCAGCGGCGCGGGCTCGGGGTCGGGCCCGAGGTTGCGGGTCACGTCGACGAGCTCGAGCCGGCCCTCGCCGGTGCGCGTCGTCCAGGTCCGCTCGAGCTCGAGGCGGTGGCCGAGGGCGCTGATCTCGGCCACGGCTCCGGACGCGCTCACGACGACCTGCTCGCCGTCGATCCAGCGCGCCACGCGGACATCGCGCGCGGGCTGGTGGGCGATCTCGCCGTGCAGGCCGTGGCCTTCGCTCGCAGCGCCGACGTTGCGCAGCCCGCACGTCGCCACCAGTCCGCCACCGAAGCCGCGCAGCCAGTCGTCGTCGCGCAGGCGCCCGCCGAGCGGCCCACGTTCCCCGACGCCCGAGACCCACGCCAACGGCACCCCGCGGTACCAGGCACCGAAGCAGTCCAGCCCTCGATCGGGCAGCACGCGGGCGTCGATCCCGTCCCACGCGCGCAGATCCAGCGCGCGCCATCCGCCCTCGGTCCGCGACGCGGTCGCCGAGCAGACCGCGTCGAGGTTCGCGAGCTCGTCGATCACGCCGCCGTGAGGACGATCGGCTCGCCGGCTGTGACGACGATCGTGTGCTCCTCGTGGGCGGAGTTGGCGCCGTTGGCGGTGACGACGGTCCAGCCGTCCGCGGTGCCGAGGACGTTGCGCGTCCCGGTGGCGATCATCGGCTCGATGGTCACGACCAGGCCCTCGTGCAGCCGCGCACGCGCGCTCTCGTGGGCGTAGTTGTAGATGGTGGGCGGCTCGTGCAGCCCGCGCCCGATGCCGTGGCCGGTGAGCTCGCGCAGGACGCTGAACCCGCGCGCCTCGGCGATCCGCTCCACCGCAGCCCCCACGTCGCGCAGCCGCGCGCCGGCCGTCGCCGCGGACATGCCGCGCGTCAGGGCGGCCCGGGTCGCCGCGATCAGGCGCTCGTCGGCGCCGGCGACCGGCTCGACGGCGACCGTCGTCGCGGTGTCGCCGAAGTAGCCGTCGAGCTCGACCGCGACGTCGAGCTTGACCAGGTCGCCGGCCTTGACCCTGCGCGCGCCCGGGATCCCATGGACCGCCTCGTCGCCGACGCTGATGCAGATCGCGCCCGGGAAGCCGTAGGTGATGATCGGGCCCGAGCGCCCGCCCTCGGCGAGGATGACCTCGGCGGCGAGCGCATCGAGCTCGCCGGTGCTGACGCCCGGTGCGACGGCGTCGCGCACCTCGCGCAGCACGCGCGCGGCCAGCGCCCCGGCGCGACGCAGGCCCTCGAGCTCTTCGGGTGAATCGACGGACATGTGACTGAGGCTACTCGCCGCCGGGCACGTCCTCGCGACGCGGCAGCCCGCCCTGGGCTCCCGGACGCGTGACGCTGACCGCGGCCACCCGCACCGCCCACCGCGCCGCGTCGACCACCGTGGCGCCGGAGGCCATCGCCTCGGCCAGCGCTCCACAGAAGGCATCGCCGGCGCCGGTGGTGTCGATCACGTCCACGTGCGGGGCCCGCACCCGCTCGGTGCGGTCGCCCTCGACCACGATGGCGCCCTCCGCGCCCAGCGTCACGACGACCGCCCGGGCGGCGGTGATGGAGCGCGCGAGCGTCACGGGGTCTCCGCGGCCCCCGGCGAGCATCTCGAGCTCTCCACGGTTGGGGACGAGCACATCGACGGGCGCGACCAGACCGCGCGCGGGGGCGGGATTGAGCACGACTGTCCCTTGCGCCGTGGCGATCGCGGCGGCCACCGCCGCCTGGGGCACCTCGTGCTGCACGAGCACCGCCTCGGCCCCGCGGACGATCTCGCTCGCGGCGGCGACGTCGCGCGCGTCGACCCGGGCGTTGGCGCCCGGACTCACCACGATCGTGTTCTCCCCGTGCGCGTCGACCGCGATGAGCGCCACGCCCGTGGGCGCCTGGCGATCCTCCCGCACGTGCTCGACGTCGACGCGCTCGCTCCACAGACCCTCGCGCAGCCAGGCGCCCTGTGCATCGGCGCCGACGCGGCCGACCATCGCCACCGTGGCCCCGAGCCGCGCCGCGGCCACCGCCTGGTTGGCGCCCTTGCCGCCCGGAAGCTGCCGGCAGTCACCGCCGACGACCGTCTCGCCCGGCGCCGGATGGCGCTCGACGGCGACGAGGAGGTCGAGGTTGATCGAGCCGACGACCGCGATCACAGCGCCGAGATCGCTCCGATGACGAGGTCCCAGAAGCCGTCGACGTCGAGCTCCATGGCCACCCGGGCGTTGGGGGCCATGCCCAGGCGCCCGTGCAGGTCGACCGCGGTGGCGCCCCGCGTCCAGCGCCCCTCCGTCTCGATCCCGACGAACGTCTCGACGCTGCGCACGAGCGAGGGATCGATGAGCAGCGCCACCGCGCAGACGTCATGCACCGGCGGCCCGGCCATCCCGTAGACCGTGCGGTAGGTGTCGGCGAAGAACGACAGCCAGCCGATCGTCGCCTCCGCCGCCGCGTTGCCCACGGCGCGTAGGCGCCCGACGACCTCCGGGGTCGCCTGCGCCTGGTGGGTCAGGTTGAGCCCGACCATCGTCAGCGGCTTTCCGCTCGAGAAAACGATCTCTGCCGCCTCGGGATCCACGAGCGCGTTGAACTCGGCGTAGGGGCGCGTGTTGCCGCGCCCGGTCGAGCCGCCCATCCAGACGATGTCCCGCACCGTCTCGGGCGAGCGCTCGAGCAGGGCCGCGACGTTGGTCAGCGGCCCGGTGGCGACCACCGTCGCCGGCCCCTGGTCGACCATCAGCTCGAGCGCGCCGCGCGTGTCGAGCTCCATCGCGGGCTCTGGCAGGTCGGCGCCGTCGAGCCCGCTCTCGCCATGGACGTCGAGCGCGGTCATGAGGTCGCCGCGCCGTGGCCCGGCGGCGCCGGCGGCGATCGGCACGTCGGTCACGCCTGCCAGGGTCAGCACGCGGCGCGCGTTGAGCGTGACCTTCTGCAGCTCGGCGTTGCCGCCGACCGTGGTCACGGCGCGCAGGTCGATCGCGTCCCGCCGGCCGGCGGCGAGCAGGATGGCCACCGCGTCGTCGTGGCCAGGGTCGCAGTCGAGCAGGACGGGGCGCGCAGTGGGCATCGGCGGCAGCCTAGACGCGCGGTCACACCGGCGGGGCCTCATGCGAAGTCATCGGCAACACCACGAATCGAAAAGGAGGCACCGATGCGCCTGCGCAGGAACGATCCCGCCCCGCACCCCTCCACCGGCCACGGCGAGAGCGTGGCGGACAAGCTCAGCCAGGTGCGGCCGATCGTGCACGACGAGGACGAACGCCAGAACGCGGCCGATCGCAGCACCTACCACAACCCGCTGGCCAGCCTCTACGCACCGGTGCCGCTGCCGCGCTGGCTCAAGCCGCGCAAGCCCAAGCAGCGCTTCTAGACCGGCACGACGCCGTTGCGCTTCCAGGGGCGCTCGACGACCTTGCCCTCGGCCATCTCGAGCGCGCGGCAGATGACCGGGCGCGTCTCGCGCGGGTCGATGACGTCGTCGATCATCCCGTTCTTGGCCGCGACGTAGACGTCGATGATCTGGCGGTAGGCGTCGATCAGCTCGGCCTTCTTGGCCGCGGGGTCGTCAGCCTCCTCGACCTGCCGGCGCATCACGATCTCCACCGCGCCCTCGGCGCCCATGACGCTGATCTCGGCGCTCGGCCACGCGACGATCAGGTCGGGCTCGTAGGCGCGCCCGTTCATGACGTAGTAGCCCGCGCCGTAGGCCTTGCGCAGCACGACGGTGATCTTGGGCACCGTCGCGTTGGCGACGGCGTGCAGCATCTTGGCCCCGTGGCGGATGATCCCCGCCTCCTCGACCTTGGTGCCGACCATGAAGCCGGGGACGTCCTGCAGGAAGACCAGCGGCAGGCCGAAGGCGTTGCAGAGGTTGACGAAGCGCGCCGCCTTGTCGGCCGAGTCGTTGTCGAGGATGCCGCCCAGGTGGCGCGGCTGGTTGGCCACGATGCCGACCGGGCGCCCGCCGAAGCGGGCGAGGCAGGTGATGATCGTCTTGGCCCACTGCGGCTTGAGATCGAGCCAGTCGCCGTCGTCGACGATCCGCCGGACGACGTCGTACATGTCGTAGGGCTTGCGGTTGGACTCCGGCAGCACGTCCAGCAGCTCGTCGTCCATGCGCTCGATGGGATCGGCGGTCGCGCGCCGCGGCGGCGCCTCCCGGTTGTGGGACGGCATGAACGACAGGTACTGCTTGATGCGCGCGATGCACTCCGGGTCGTCGGCCACCTCGAGGTCGCCGACGCCCGACTTGCGGCAGTGCACGCGCGAGCCGCCGAGCTCCTCCTGCGTGACGTCCTCCCCCACCGCCGCGCGTACGAGGTGCGGGCCGGCGAGGGCCATCGAGCCGCGGCCCTTGACCATCGGCACGAAGTCGGCCAGGCCTGGGATGTAGGCCGTGCCGGCCGCGCACGGGCCCATGAGCGCCGCCACCTGCGGGATGACCCCGCTCATGACGACCTCCTCACGGAAGAGGTGGCCGCTGCCGGCGAAGAGCGAGCCGACCGCCTCCTGGATCCGCGCGCCGGCGCTGTCGAGCAGCCAGACGAAGGGCAGCCGCTTGGTCAGCGCGAGCTCACGCAGGCGCGCGACCTTGATCTCGCCGGTCATGCCCATCGAGCCGGCCATGACGGTGAAGTCGTAGGCCGCGATGGCAACGAGCCGGCCGTCGACCTTGCCGTAGCCGGTGATGACGCCGTCGGCCGGCGCGTCCTTGCCCTCGAGCGCGCGCACCGAGTAGTGGATGCCCGCGTGAAGGCCCAGCTCGGCGAAAGTTCCCGGGTCGACGAGCAGGTCGATGCGCTCGCGCGCGGTGAGCTTGTCGGCCGCGTGCTGCTTGGCGATCTTCTCCTCGCCGCCGCCCAGCTTGGCCTTGGCGCGGCGCTCGTGGAGGTCCTCGACCAGCGGCCTGAGGATCGAGGGCGGGGCGTCGGTGCTCACGGTGCGGGGCTCTCCAGCAGCGGCGCCGCGGCCTGCGCCAGGACGTCGCTGAGCTCGGGGGTCGAGAAGCAGGTGATCTCGGCGCCGACGATACGCGCCCGCGCGGCCACGTTCTCCAGCAGGCCGCGCAGCTGCTCGGCATCGAGGCCGCCCGGCGCCGGATAGAGCTGTCCGGGCATCACCGCCGGATCGAGGATGTCGACGTCGAGGTGGACGAACACCTCGCGGCCCGCGAGGGCCGACGCGGGGTCCTCGGTGCGCACGACCCCGTGGCGCGCCATGAGAACGTTTTCTGCCTCGTCGAGGTCGCGCCCGCCGACGAGCACCACGCGCTCGGGCCCCGGCCCGGCGCCGTAGCCGGTGTCCCACAGGCCCACGGCCCCCGCCAGGCACATGCCGCCCAGGAAGCCGCTCGGGGTGGTGTCGGGAGTGTTGAAGTCGCCGTGGGCGTCGAGCCACAGCAGCCACGCATCGGGCCAGCGGCGCCCGACGGCCGGGACGGTGCCGACGCAGATCGAGCAGTCGGTGGCGGTCACCAGCGGCCGCGGCATGTCCGCGACCGCAGCGGCGGCCGCCTCGAGCGTCGCGCGCGCGTCGCGCAGGTCGTCGTCGTAGTGGCCGGTGCGCGGCTGCGCCGGCTCGCCGACGACCGTGACGTCGTCGCTCAGCGCCCGCGCGAGCGCCTCGGCGCCGGCGGCGCGCCCGGCCGCGCGGTCCGAGGTGCGCCCCACCAGCGCCACGACCTCGCTCACGGCAGGAGTGGCTCCACGATCGTCGCCACGCGTCGGGCCAGCGCCGGCGCCGGGAGGTCGGTGACCTCCACGCCGACGATGTCGGCCGCCTCGGCAACCTCGGCCAGCAGCGTGCGCAGGCCACCGTCGCTGAAGCCGCCCTCGACCGGCCAGTGCAGGCCCGGCATGACGCGCGGGTCGAGGACGTCGAGGTCGAGGTGGACGAAGACCTCGCGCTCGGCGAGCAGCTCGGCCAGCCGTGACGGGCGCTCGACGAGCCCGACGCCGTGCGTCTCGACGAGGACGCGCTCGCCGGCGTCGACGTCGCGGATGCCGCACATGACGACACGCGCGGGGTCGAGGCGGCCGTCGTCGAAGCCCGCGTCCCACGCCCCGCATGCCGCCGCCAGGCACATCCCGCCCAGGAAGCCCGACGGCGTCGTCTCGGGGTCGTTGAAGTCCGGGTGCGCGTCGAGCCACAGCACGAGCGCCTCGGGGCGCAGCCGGGCGACGGCCGGCAGCGTGGTGATGCAGATCGAGCAGTCCGACGAGGTGAGCACCGGGAAGCGTCGGTCGGCGAGCGCGTCCTCGACCTGGCCGCCCGCCTCGAGCAGGCAGCCGCGGGCGTCGCGCAGGTCGTCGCCGAAGTTGGTCTCCCCCGGCTCTCCGGGGGTGCCGACCAGCCGTGGCTGCACTCCCATGCGCTCGCTCAGGGCCTCGGCCAGCGCCCGCGCGCCCTCGGCGGTCGAAGCGATGCGATCCGACGTGCGGCACAGCAGGGCGGTCACCGCCCCTTCCACTGGGGCTCCCGCTTCTCGAAGAACGCCTTGACGCCCTCCTGGATGTCCTCGGTCGCGAAGGCGATCGTCAGCTGCGCGCGCAGGAAGTCCCACGCGTCCTCCAGCGCCATGTCGTTCTGGCGCCACAGCGCATCCTTGCCGAGCTTCATGATCACCGGCGACTTGCCGGCGAGGCGCTGGGCCCAGTCGCTCACGGCCTCCGCGAGATCCTCGGGCGCCACGACGCGGTTGACGATCCCGAGGCGCTCGGCCTCGCGCGCGTCGAAGCGCTCGCCGAGCAGCAGCATCTCCGTCGCCTTCTTGCGCGGCACGTTGCGCACGATCAGCGCCAGGATCATGAACGGGAAGACGCCGACGTTGATCTCGGGCGTGCCGAAGGTCGCCGCCTCGCTGGCCACGATGAGGTCGCAGGCCAGCGCGAGCCCGAGCGCCCCGGCCAGGCAATGGCCGTTGACCGCGCAGATGACGGGCTTGCCCAATTCGCCGATGAGCGTGAACAGCCGCGGGAAGCGTTCGGTGCCCATGTGCTTGTGCACGAGCGGGACGTCGGAGGCGAAGCCGGCGAGATTGCCACCGGAGCTGAAGGTCTTCTCGTGGGTGGAGGCGAGCACGACGCAGCGCACGGCGTCGTCGTCGCGCGCGGCCTCGAAGGCGGCGATGAGGTCGCCCAAAAGGTCGTCCGAGAGCGCGTTGCGCGTGTCGGGCTGGTCCATGGCGATGGTCGCCACGCCCTCGGCCGCTTCGTAGCGCACGGTCGCGTAGGTCAAGGCGCGCCACTCTGCCGCACCGCTCTCGCGCCCGCAACCGCCGGTGTCCCGCACGGTTGGCCGACGGGTGTCATCTCCGACTGACCGTGGGTATGGATCGCGCGCGCGTCTACCGACGACGGTCGAGCGCGCGACCACTGGAGATGGGTCCCGCACGCGTGCACTGGCGCAGTCGTCGCACGACGATGTTCGAAGGGCCGCCTCCGGGCGGCCCTTCGTCGTTGCGCGCCGCTAGGCGGCGCGGCGGTGCGTCGGGCTCTTGACCCCGGGGCAGGCGAGGAGGCTCGCGCGGACGAGCTCGCGCTGGCGCTCGTGCGCGGACCGCAGCGAGAGCGTGACGCCGAGCGTGGAGGGCTTCTCTGCGGTGTGCGGCCGGGGCGAGCTCATGGACAGCATGATCGGCCGCGGCGGCCTGGGGTTGAAGGTGGCGGACCCGCTTTCCCGGGTGGGGGAAGCCCTACCCGTGGTCGGGGTGAACCGCCCACGTCACAGCTCGAGGTTGACGACCAGCTCGTAGGCGGCCGAGCCCTCCTGACCATCGAAGCCGGCGTTGTCGCCGCCCGGTCGCAGGCGCACGCGCAATGTCTTTGCGCCGTCGATCGGGAAGGGCATCGAGAGCACGCCGTCGGTCCGGTCGCCGTCGCGCGCCCGGCCGTACGTGTCGCCGACGTCCTCGTAGTCGTTGCCGAGGTCGTCGCGCCCGTAGCCCACCCAGCCGCCGGCGGGCACCGCCATCGCGATCGCCGGCTCGATGGCGTACTCGATGCGGATCGCGACGTCGTCGAAGCCGACGTCGGTGAACGACAGGGAGTGGCCCGGGACGAGGTCGGGAGTCGCGACCACCTCGAACGCGAGCGGGAGCACCTGCCGCCCAGCGTACGCCCGCAGACCTCCTTGCAGTAGGAAGTGGGAAGTCCTACTGTCTACTCATGAGCGCCGCCGAATCCGTCCTCAAGCCCGACTTCGCCGCCAGGCGCAAGCACTTCATCTTCACCGACGAGCATGAGGCGCTGCGCGAGTCGATCCGCAGCTTCGCGGTCAAGGAGCTCGCGCCCCACGCCGAGGAATGGGAGGAGACGACGTTCCCCGACTCGGTCTTCGCGCGCATGGGCGAGCTCGGGTTCCTCGGGCTCGACAAGCCCGAGGAGTACGGCGGCCAGGGCGGCGACTACTACTCGAGCCTGGTGCTGGCCGAGGAGATCGTCCACGGCCAGTCCGGCGGCCTGGCGATGGCCGTCGCGGTGCAGACCGACATGGCGATGCCGCCGATCCTCGCCTTCGGAAGCGAGGAGCAGAAGCGCGAGTGGGCGGCGCCGGCCATCGCCGGCGAGAAGATCCTGTGCCTGGGGATCACCGAGCCCGACGCAGGGTCTGACGTGGCCGGCATCAAGACGCGCGCGGTGCGCGATGGCGACGACTACGTCATCAACGGCTCCAAGACCTACATCACCAACGGCCACCGCGCGCACGTGATCGTGCTCGTGACCAAGACCGATCCCGACGCCGGCTACGACGGCTTCACGCTCTTCCTCGTGCCGATGGACGCCCCGGGTGTGATCCGCGAGAAGAAGCTCGAGAAGCTCGGGATGCACGCCTCGGACACCGCGCTGCTCGCCTTCCAGGACGTGCGCGTGCCCGACACCGCGGTCCTCGGCCAGGTCGGCAAGGGCTTCTACCACATCATGTGGGAGCTCCAGGGCGAGCGCCTCATCGGCGCTGCCGGCTGCGTGGCCGGCGCCCAGCGCGTCTTCGACCAGACGCTGAAGTACGCCACCGAGCGGACCGCCTTCGGCCGCCAGATCGGCAAGTTCCAGGTCAACCGGCACAAGTTCGCCGAGATGGCGACCAAGATCGAGGCCGCGCGCCAGCTCACCTACACGACCGCCTGGCGCTTCCAGAACGGCGAGTACCCGGTCCGCGAGATCTCGATGGCCAAGCTCTACGCGGCGCGGGTCGCCGTCGAGGTCGCCGACGAGTGCATCCAGATCCACGGGGGCGCGGGCTACATGAAGGAGTACGGCGTCGAGCGCGTGTGGCGCGACATGCGCCTGAACCGCATCGGCGCCGGCACCGACGAGATCATGCTCGACGTCATCGGGCGCTCGTACGGGCTCTGACCGTCGGGCGACGCTCGGGACCCCGCGGCCCGTCGCGGGTGTAGCCGGGGTGCATGTGCGCCGTCGCCTCACTCGTCATCCTCGCCGCCGCGGCTTCGGCCTTGGCGGGCTGCGGCGAGCAGGCCGCGGCGCCGGCCGCCCCTGGCGACCTCGTGCTGCTGCGCGCCGGCGCCGAGCGCACCCTCGCGCTCGGCGCCGGCTCTCCCCGCACGCTGCCGGCCGGGCAGCCCGCCGCCGGATGGCGGTCGCTGTACACCGCGACGCCGACCGGCGCGGCCACTGCCGTCGCGCGTGTCGACGTCGCCTCGGGGCGCACGCTGGGCTCGTTGCGCCTTCCGGGGCACTGGACGCTGCCGGCGACGGTGATCGGCGGCGCGCCCGACGCCGCGACCGCCGACGGGCGCACGCTGGTCCTCGCGCGCGCGGGCGCGCGCACGACACGATTCGCCCTGGTCGACGCGTCGCTGCGCCGTTCACCCCGCATCGTTGCGCTCCCCGGCCGCTTCGCCTTCGATGCCATCTCGCCCGACGCCCGGCGGATGTTCGTCATCGAGCAGCGACCGGGCGGCCACTACCTCGTCCGCGACTACGACCTCCTGCGCGACGAGCTCATGCCCGGCGCCATCGTCGACAAGGCCGAGCCGGACGAGCCGATGGAGGGCCGGCCCGTCGCGCGCGCGACGCCCGCCGCGGGGCCGTGGGTCTACACCCTGTACCGCAAGGCCTCGGGTCCCTTCGTGCACGCGCTCAACACCGAGGGCTTCGCGCTGTGCATCGACCTCCCGGCCGCCGCACGCTCCGGTCCCGCTGCGGCGGGCGAGTGGGGGCTCGTGCTCGGCCCCGGCGACGGGACGCTCTACGCCGCCAACCCCGCGCTCGGCCTCGTCGTCGAGATCGACGCCCGCGAGCCCGGCGTGCGCCGCACGGCCCGGATCCCCAGCGGCGCGATCGGCGCGGCGCCACGGCTGGCGATCGCGCCCGACGGCGGGACGCTGTACGTCCCGACCGCGGGTGGCGTGGTCGCGGTCGACACCTCCGCGATGCAGGTGCGACGCACGCTGCTGCCCGGCCACGGGGTGAGCGCGGTCGTCGCGAGCGGGCGCCGGCTCTATGCGCAGGACGGCGCCGTCGTCGCGCTGGACGCCGCGAGCGGCGCGGTGCTGCAGCGGACGCCGACATCGGCTCCGCCGGCCGCGTTGGCGGCTGTCGTGCCGGCGGGTTGAGGCGCAGCGCAGCGCTCGCGGCGCTCGCGGACGACTATGGCGACGCCACCACCCACAACGCCTGGGGCCCGCGGAACGAGATGTTGGGGGAGAACGTGAGCTCCTGACCGTCGACCAGCGCAAGCTCCGGCCACCGGCGCGCGAGCTCCTCGACGGCCAGCTCGGCTTCGAGCTTGCCGAGTGCCGAACCGAGGCAGAAGTGGATGCCGCGGCCGAAGGCGAGGTGGCGGCGGGCGTTCTCGCGGTCGACGTCGAAGGCGTTTGGCTCGGGGAAGACCGACGGATCGCGCCCCGCCGCCGCCAGCCACAGGAAGAGCTTCGCGCCGGCGGGCAGGTCGACGCCGCCGACGGTCGTGGGCCGGGTCGTCACGCGCCGCCAGACGCAGACCGACGGATCGAAGCGCAGCGTCTCCTCCACGGCCCCCGGGATCGCCTCCGGTTCGGCGGCGATCCGCTCCCAGCGCGCGCGGTCCTCGAGCAGGCGCCGCATGACGTTGCCGATGAGGTAGTTCGTCGTCTCGTGGCCGGCGAAGCTCAGCGAGAAGCAGATCGAGGCGATCTCGTCGAGCGTGAGCGCCTCGGGGTCCTCGTCGTGGATGTCGATCAGCGCACTCGTGAGGTCGGCGGTGCGCCGCTCGACGCGCTCGTCGACCAGCCCGCGCAGGTAGCGGCGGTAGGCCACGATGTTCTCCGCGTGCGCGACCTGCTCCTCGGGCGGCGTGCTACCGAAGGTCAGACCGGCGCGGTAGCCGCACCAGCGCTTGAGCTGCCCGTAGTCCTCGGGCGGCACGCCGATGAGGGTGAAGACGATCGTCGCGGGCAGCGGGAAGGTCAGCGACGCGACGAGATCGAAGGGGTCCGCCGGATCGACCGCGTCGAGCAGGTCGTTCACCGTGGTGCGGATCGTGCCCTCCATCGAGGCCACCCGCCGCGGCGTGAACGCGCGCGCGGTGTGGCGGCGCACGCGCGTGTGCTCGGGCTGGTCGAGGCTGACCATCGACGGCGCCGGGCGATGGCCGCCGCCCAGCAGCAACTCGGTGGCCTGCGGGCTCAGGGCGGCCAGCGGCAGCTGCGCGGCGGCCGCCGAGAACGTCTCGTGGTCGAGGAAGATCGCCTCGATGTCCTCGTACCGGGTGATGACGTAATAGCCGATCGACGGCGCGTAGAAGACCGGCGCATCGCTCAGCGGCAGCGCGCGCATGACGGCGAACGGATCGTCCAGGTGGTGCGGCGCGAGCGGGTCGAACTCCGAGTGGACCGGGCAGCCCGGCGCGACGGTGCTGGCCATCGACAGACGATGACGCGCGCGATGCCGGCGTGCAATACGGTCGCCGGCGAGTGTCCGCCGACCCGCCCTTCACCGACGAGCACGAGGCGCTGCGCGAGTCGGTCCGGCGCTTCGTCGCTCAGGAGCTGCGCCCGCACGCCTCCGAGTGGGAGGAGGCGCGCTGGTTCCCCGACGAGGTCTTCAGCCGGCTGGCGAGCGTCGGCTTCCTCGGCCTGAAGTACCCCGAGGAGTACGGCGGCGAGGGCGGCGACTACCTGCACGACGCCGTCTTCGCCGAGGAGATGGCCCGCTGCGGCTCGGGCGGCCTGGCCGCCGGGATCGGCGCGCACGTCGGCATCGCGACCCCGCCGGTCTGGAAGTTCGGCACCGAGGACCAGAAGCGCCGCTACCTCGCGCCGGCCATCGCCGGCGAGAAGATCGCCGCGCTGGCCATCACCGAGCCGGGTGCAGGCTCGGACGTCGCGTCGATCGCCACGCGGGCCCGGCGCGTCGACGGCGGCTTCGTCGTCAACGGCGAGAAGACCTACATCACCAACGGCGTGCGCGCAGCCTTCTACGTCACCGCGGTCAAGACCGCCCCGCAGGGCGGCCATCACGGCCTGAGCTTCCTCATCGTCGACGCAGGCGAGGGCGTCAGCGCCGCGAAGCTCGACAAGCTCGGCTGGCACGCGTCCGACACCGCGACCGTCGCCTTCCAGGACGCCTTCGTGCCCGAGGAGAACCTGCTCGGCGAGGAGCACGATGGCTTTCGCCTCATCATGGCCAACTTCCAATGGGAGCGGCTGCTCATGGCCCTGGGCGCCGTCGGGGCCATGGATGTCGCGTTGGAGCGCACCATCGCCTTCACGCGCGAGCGCCACGCCTTCGGCCGGGCCCTGACCGGCCACCAGGCCGTGCGCCACCGGCTCGTCGAGCTCGCCACCACCGCCCACACGTGCCGCTGCGTGACCTACGACGCGCTGCGCCGCTTCGCCGCCGGCGAGGACGCCGTGCGCGAGGTGACGATGGCCAAGCTCGTCACCCAGCGCGCCGCCTTCGAGGTCATGGACGCCTGCCTGCAGCTGCACGGCGGGGCGGGCTACATGCGCGAGTACGAGATCGAGCGCATGGCGCGCGACGCGCGGCTCGGGCCCATCGGCGGCGGGACCGACGAGGTCATGAAGGAGATCCTCGGCAAGGTGATGGGGATCTAGAGTCGGCGAGACGATGCGCTCAGCCCTGCTCCTGGTCCTGCTCGCCGCCTCGTGCGCGGTCGCGGCGTGCGGGGCCGCCAAGAGACAGGCAGAGCCGGTCCCGCCGGACCTCGGTCCCGCGCCCGTCCGGCGGTTGACCGAGCCTCCGAGCGATCAGCTCCCGGCGCTCATGATCGACCTCTCGCGCCGCGCCCGCACCCGGGCCGTGACCGCGGCGGAGGTCGAGGGCGCCGTCGCCGCGACCTGCGCCAAGGGCACCTCGGCGTCGCTGAAGGCGTTCATCCGCGAGCGACTGCCCGACATCGACGTCGGCGCCGCCGCCATGTTCGGCCGCGTGGTGGCGCTCATCAACGCGCAGTGCCCGCTCGCGCCGGGCCAGGTCCTCGCGCTCGAGAGCGCCGCGGTGGCCGAGTTGGCACTGAACGGCATGCGGGCCTCGACGCACGGCGCGATCCGCGAGCGCGCGCTCAACGAC
Source organism: uncultured Actinomycetes bacterium (assembly GCA_963807305.1). Taxonomy (GTDB): domain Bacteria; phylum Actinomycetota; class Thermoleophilia; order Solirubrobacterales; family Solirubrobacteraceae; genus JAOPZW01. The sequence goes on along the minus strand of CAWEBN010000005.1, from coordinate 110,001 downwards.
CAGGCCTGCCAGGTGATGGTCGCGGCGGAGCAGTCGGTCGGCCAGATCGCCGGCGGCCTGGCCGCCGTGGCGACGCGCAACGGGCTCGAGCGGCGCCGAGCGCTCGAGATCGGTGTCAAGGCCGTCGTCCAGGCGTGTCCGTTCTTCCTCGGCGACCTGCGACGGTCGCTCGGCCGCCTGCGGCGGCTCTGAGACGGAACCCCCGCCCGGCGGCAGGTGTAGCCAGGGCATGCGACGCGCCATCGTCCTCGCCACGATCGCCGCCCTCGGGTTGCCCGCCGCGGCCTCGGCCAAGGAGATCGCCGCGCTGACCGTGTGCGGCAGCGACGGCTGCAAGAGGATCACCGCCCACGCGGCGCTTCAGGGCTTCATGAACGGCGGCTACGAGACGCTCGCGCCCCGGCAGGCAGGCCCCTTCTTCACGGTGAAGGCCGCGATGCGCAACGCGGGGGAGCACGCCGGCGGATGGACGGTGCAGTACCTGCGCGCGGCCAACCTGATCCGCGCCGAGGCCGAGTACGGCAAGCACGTCTGGACGCGGCCGTCCGGCGCGACCGCCCGGGCGCTGCGCCACGCGGCGCGCGCTCTGCAGCCGTATCCGGCCGAGAAGCTCGGGCCGGTGCGCGAGCCGCCGCCCGCGGTGGTCGAGGACCCGCCGGCCCGGGTCTCGCGCCCGGCGCCGGGCGGCGGCTCCTCGCACCTGGCTCTCGCGGGCGGCGGCGCCACAGCGGCGATCGTCGTACTGGCCGGCGGCCTGCTGGCGCGCCGTCGCCGTCGCCACCCCCGCTGAGCCGCAGGGCCCCGCCGTTGGGGGTCGCTACCTTGGAAGGGCTATGGCGACGGTCCAGCGGACGCTGCAGCGAAGCGAACTGAGGATCCTCGCCATCCTCGGCGTGCCGACGTTCGCGCTCGCCCTCGCGATCACGACGGTCTCGACCTATCTGCCCGTCCTGGCCGAGGACTTCTCGGACTCCTCGATCGTCATCGGCCTGCTGATCGGAGGCGAGGGCCTCATCGCGTTGTGGCTGCCGCTCGTCGTCGGCTCGTGGTCGGATCGGCTGCGGACCCCGTTGGGCAGCCGGCTGCCGTTCATCCTCGCCGCCACGCCGGCCCTGGTCCTCGCGCTGGCCGTGCTCGGCTTCGTCGACTCGATCGCCGCGGCCGCGATCGTCGTCGCCGTCTTCTTCGTCGGCTACTTCGTCGCCTACGAGCCCTATCGCGCCCTCTACCCGGACCTCGTCGACGATGAGATCGCCGGGCGCGCGCAGAGCAGCCAGGCGATCTTCCGCGGCCTCGGGACCTTCCTGGCCCTGGTCGGCGGCGGCCTGCTCATCTCGATCTCCGATCCGCTGCCGTTCCTCGCCGCCGCGGTGCTCGTCAGCCTGTCGATGGGCGCCTTCTGCGTCGCCGGCGTGCGCCACCGCCGCCGCGAGCGGCCGGCCCAGGAGGAGGCCGTGGGAGAGGTCGTGCGGCGCGTCGCCGACCTCGTGCGCGGACGGCACGAGCTGCAGGCCTTCCTGGTGGCCAACGCGCTCTGGGAGCTCGCGCTGTCGGCGTTGAAGACGTTCGTCGTGCTCTACGTCACCAAGACGCTCGGCCTCTCGCTGGCGGGCTCGTCGCTGGCCATCGGCGTGGCCGCGACCTTCGTCCTTGTCGGGGCGCTCGTCAGCGGGAAGATCGGCGACAGCGTCGGCCGCGCGCGCGTGATGCGCGCCGCGCTGGTCGTCTACGGGATCGGCCTGCTGATCCCATTTGTCAGCACGGTCCCGTGGGTCGTGGCGCTCGCGGCGCCGCTGGTCGCGTTCGGCGGCGGGGTGACGATGTCGCTCCCCTACGCGCTGCTCATGCCGATGATGCCGCGCGGCGCGCACGGCGCCGTCACCGGCCTGTACTCGCTCAGCCGCGGCGTCGGGACGTCGCTCGGCCCGCTGCTGGCCGGCGTCGCCATCCAGGCCGCGGGCGAGGACTACCGCTGGACGTGGCTGGTGTGCGGCGCAGCGATCCTCATCTCCATCCCGGTCATGGCCCCGCTGCGCGATGAGCAGTAATGCGGACTGATTGGCCGGTCAGCCAATAGGATCTCCGGTTTCCTGACAACGCGACAAGGAGACGTGCATGGGAGTCCTCGACGACAAGGTGGCGATCGTCACCGGCAGCGCACGCGGCATCGGCAAGGCAACTGCGCAGCTGCTGTCCGAGCACGGCGCCAAGGTCGTCGTCAACGACCTCGACGGTGACGCGGCGCAGGAGACGGCCGACGCCATCGCGGGCGAGACCGCGGTGTACGCCGGCGACCTGACCGCCGACGGGGCCCCCGACGCGCTGGTCCAGACCGCCATCGACGCCTGGGGCAAGATCGACATCATCGTCAACAACGCGGGCTACACGCTGGACGCGCCGATCCACAAGATGAGCGACGACTGGTTCCAGAAGATGCTCGACATCCACCTGGTGACGCCCTTCCGCGTCATCCGCGCCGCTGCCCCGCACCTGCGCGAGCCGGCCAAGGCCGAGCGCGAGCGCGGCGAGGAGGTCTTCCGCAAGATCGTCAACGTCTCCTCGATCAGCGGCACGATGGGCAACGCGGGTCAGGCCAACTACTCGGCCGGCAAGGCCGGCGTCGTCGGCCTGACCAAGACGCTGGCCAAGGAGTGGGGTCAGTTCAAGGTCAACGTCAACGCAGTCGCCTTCGGCTGGATCGAGACGCGCCTGACGGCATCCAAGGACGACACCAACGTGGCCGAGATCCGCGGCGAGAAGGTCCAGCTCGGCATCCCCGAGCAGATGCGCGGCATGGCGGCGGCGCTCATCCCCATCGGCCGCCCGGGCACCCCCGAGGAGGCGGCGGGCGGCGTCTTCTTCCTGTGCTCGCCATGGGCCAACTTCGTCCATGGCCAGGTGCTCAACATCACCGGCGGTCAGTTCACCGGCATGACCACCTAGTCCCGCTGTGCTTGTGGGCCATTGCCCTTCTTGAGCTTGGCCGGCTGGACGGTGCGCGTCGCCTCGGTCTTCTCGGCGTTGCCCGAGGCGTCGCGCGCCGGGCCGGGCACACGGCGGGCAAGCGATAGCGTCTCGACCAGATGGCCAGGATCGACGTCGCCGAGGAAGCGGACCTCACCGAGTTGCTCACGCTGATGCGCGGCTACTGCGACTTCTACGAGGTCGCACCCGCCGACGAGGACCTGCTCATCATGAGCCGCGCGCTCATCGCCGATCCGGTGCGCGAGGGCATGCAGCTCATCGCCCGCGACGAGAGCGGTCGGGCGATCGGCTTCGCGACGATCTTCTGGACGTGGTCGACGACGCGCGCCGCGCGCATCGGCGTGATGAACGACCTCTTCGTCGCCCCCGGCGGCCGCGGCAGCGGCGCCGCCGACGATCTCATCGCCGCCTGCGTGGAGCGCTGCCGTGCCCACGGCGCCGCCCGGCTCGCTTGGAGGACCGCGCCCGACAACCATCGCGCGCAGGCCGTCTACGACCGCGCCGGCGCCCGGCGCTCGCAGTGGCTTGACTACGATCTCCCAGTCCAGCAGGAGGAGGCGCAATGAAGATCGTCAAGCCCGGCGCCGAGCACGACGTGCCGCGCGGCATCCTCGGCGGCTCGGAGCTCTCGCAGGCGACCACCGGGGCCACGAACATCTACATGGCGAAGTTCCGCGTGCCGCCGGGCGCCCGCTCGCGCCCGCACTACCACGCCAATTGCGAGAGCGGCCTCTACATGCTCTCGGGCCGGATCGCCATCCACTGGGGCGAGCACCTCGAGCAGACCCTCGAGGTCGAGCCCGGCGACCTGCTCTACGTCCCGCCGCGCGAGACGCACATCGTCGTCAACCTCTCCGACGACGAGCCGGCCGACTACGTCGTCGCGCGCGACTCGCCGACGGAGGACTCGGTCGAGGTGCCCTGGGCCGACGAGGGCCAGCCCCAGGGCTAGGCCACGTCGGCCTCGACGGCGCGCTCGAAGCGCGGCGGCTCCTCGCCCTCGTCCGGCAGGCCGAGGCGCAGGCGCAGCCAGTGCACCGAGCCCCATTCGCCGACGACGTCGCGCCAGCCGTCGAGACGGCCCTCGATCTCCGCGAGCGATGAGGCGGTGGCAACCACGTCGACGCGCCCGCCGCCGGGCGTGCCCTCGTGCTGCATGAGGTACAGCTCGCCGGTCTGGTCCACCCACGCCGCGCGGAAGCGCGGCGCGTGCCAGTCATCGCCCAGCCACCACAGGCCCAGGTCGTGCTCGCGGGAGATGTCGCGGCGCTTGTCGGCGGCGTAGAAGGCGCCGAGGGAGAGATATGTGGTCGTCGCGGCCATGGGGGGCCTCCGTCTCGTAACCGGAAAGGGCGTTCCGGGTAGTATACGGAAGGAGCGTTCCGCTTTGGGCACCGGCGCATCCTCGCCGGGGCTCGGGATACGCTCGCCCACCCGAATGGCCAGCACCGCTGCATCCCGCCCCCGCCGCGCCGACGCCGAGCGCAACCGCTCGCGCATCCTCGCCGCGGCCAGCGAGCTCTTCGCCGAGCGCGGGCTGGATGCCTCGATGCCCGAGCTGGCCGAGCGCGCGGGAGTCGGCGTCGGGACGCTGTACCGCGCCTTCCCCGACAAGGACCACCTCCTCGGCGCCGTGATGGCCGAGCGCCTGCGCTGGCTCGCCGGGGAGATCGAGGCCGCGCTCGCGGCGCCCGACCCGTGGACGGCGTTCACCGACGTCATCTGGAAGGGCGCCACCCTGCACGTCAAGGACCGCGCCTTTCACCAGTGCATGCGCGGCGCCCTCGAGCTGCCCGAGGTGCGCGAGGCCCGCGGCTACACGCTCGACGGCTTCCAGCGCCTGATCGAGCGCGCGCAGGCCGCCGGAGCGATGCGCGGCGACGTCGTGGCCGAGGACATCCCCATGCTCATGGCCGGCGTCGGCCTCTCACGCGTCGCCGGGCCGGGCGCGGCGTGGGAGCGCCACCTGGCGGTCGTCATCGACGGCCTGCGCGCCGAGGGCGCGCACCCGCTGCCCAGCCGGCCGCTGGATCGCGCCCAGCTCGACGCCATCGTGCGCGAGCTGCCCTGCCCGCGCTAGCCGGCCGCGGCGGTCTCGCTCTCGACGACGCGCTTGATCGACTGCGCGAAGTCGTCGGCGCCCTTGCGCGCCGAGCGCAGCGCGAAGCCGACGATGAGCTTGCCCGCGAAGCTGGCCGGCTCGAGCACGTTGTAGAAGGTCAGCTGCGTCCCCTCGCCCGCCGGGGCCAGGTCGTAGCCGCCCTCGGGAGTGACGACGGGACCGGTGGACACCTCCGCCCACCGGATGCGCGTCGGCGGATCGAACGCGCTCAGGCGGAACTCGCGCTTGAACTTGACGCCGCCGTCCTTGACCGTGCTCGCGTAGACGGTGCCGACGCCGGGCGGGCCATCGGTCGTCTTGGCGATCTCGAGGACCCTCGAGCTGAACTTCGGGTCGTTCTCCCCGTCGGCGAGGAACGCGAACACCTCGTCGATGGGCCGGTCGATCACGACCGTGGCTCCGAATCGTCCTCCGGCCAATGCGGCCTCCTTCACGATGGGTGGGCACCGAACCCTAAATGGTCGATCCCATGGCGAAGGCGCAGCCGCTGAAGTAGTCGCCCGCCGGCGACGCGAGGTAGGCGACGAGCATGGCGACGTCGTCGTCGCTGGTGGCGTCGCCGGGCAGGATCGCGGCGGTGCGGATCGCGTAGCGCGCCCACTCGATCGACAGCGTGCGCGCCGTGTTCTCCAGCGCCGCGCCGAGCGCGGCCGCGTGCGCCCCGTCGCGCGGGCGCGGACCGAGGAGCACGAGCTTGCCGCCGTCCCCGGGGATCCAGGCCGCGTTGGCCACCGCCCGCGTCGCGTTCCACGCACCGTCGAGGCCGGCGCCGAGGCCCTCCACCCCGCCCCCGGCCTCCGCGAAGGCCGTGCCGGCATCGCACACGAGCGTCCCCACGGCGCCAAGGGCGCAGGCCGCGGCGATGACGGCGTCCTCGTCGCCCAGGTCGGCCTCGAGCGCCACCGTGGTGGCGCCCAGCGCGCCGCAGGCCGAGGCCACGTGGGCGGCGCCGCCCGCGGTGGCGACGACGATGCCCTCGAGCAGCCCGGCGCGCAGCATGCTCGCGGGACCATACGCGGGGCTACCCTGCGGTGCATGGCCCCGGCCATCCACCCCAAGCGCGCCGGCCTGCCGCTGCCCGGCGGCAGCGAGGGCGCGGGTGTGACCGTCACCCCGCTGCGCACGGCCGAGATGCTGACCCAGCCGCGCTTCTTCGAGCGTCCGTCGGGCCCGCTGCCCGTCCTGCGGGGGCTGGGCCTGCTGACGCCGAAGAGCAAATGGACGCCGGTGCCGGTGCCGTGCTTCGTGATCGAGCACCCGACAGCGGGCCACTTCCTCATCGACACCGGGCTGCCGCCCGCGGTGTCCCACGACGTCCGCGCCGGGCTCGGGCGGCGCGTCGCCATGGCCTACGACATCCACATGGAGGACGGCTGGGCGGTCACCGATCGACTCGTCGGGCTCGGCCTCGATCCGCTGGGCATCGAGCTGGTCGTGCTGACGCACATGCACAACGACCACGTCGGCGCGGTGGCCCAGCTGCCGCGCGCGACCTTCGTCGTCGACGGGCGCGAATGGGACGCCGCCAACGACCAGGGCTTCCTGCATGGCTACCGCCACCAGCTCTACGACTACGACTACGACTGGCGCGCGCTCGACTTCGCGGCGGCGAACGTGGACTCCTTCGCCTCCTTCGGCCGCACGATCGACCTGTTCGGCGACGGCTCGGTGCGGCTGCTCTCGACGCCCGGCCACACGAGGGGCCACATGAGCGTGCTGCTGCGCCTGCGGTCGGGGCGCGAGCTCCTATTGACGGGCGACGCCGCGTACGCGCGGACGACCATCGAGCAGGAGCTGGTCCCGCTCTTCTGCGACGACGTGCACCGCTACCTGCGCTCGCTGCGCGAGATCCGCCGCTACCTGGAGCAGACCCCCAGCGCCCTGGTGGTCTGTGGCCACGATCCGGAGTCCTGGCCGCAGGTCCCCGACAGGTTCGTATGAGGACCTGACGCGCAACCTCTGGGCCATGGGCCGGGTTGGGAGCCTTCGATGCCTTCGATGCGCCGGCTCACGCCCGTTCTCGCCGTCCTCTTCGCCTTCGCCCTGGTCCCCGCCGCGCACGCCCGCGTGGTCGTGGTCGCCGGCGGCGACGGCGCGGCCACGCTGACCGACGTGACGACCAACAAGGTCGCGGCCCGGATCGCGGTCGGCGGCCGCTCGCGCGCCGCGGCGGTCGCCCCCGACGGCACGCGCGGCTACGTCGCGGCCGGGCGGCGCGTGGTCGCCATCGACCTCGCCAGCCGCGCGGTTGCGGCCGGCGTCAACGCGGGCGGGGCGGTGACGGCGCTGGCGGCGTCCGGCGACGGCCAGCGCCTGTACGCGGCGCGGCGCGGGGCGATCGACGTCATCGACGCGCCGACGATGACGCTGCGGGCCTCGATCGCGCTGGGCGCCCGGGCCAGCGGCGCCGCGATGGCCATCTCCTCCGACGCGACCCGGGCGGTCGTCGTGCTCGACGCCAAGCGCATCGGCGTCGTCGACCTCGTGCGCTTCCGCCTCTCGCGGCGCGTGACGCTGGCCGGCGCCACGGGCGCGGCCTTCGCCGTCACCGGCCTCAACGCCTACGTCGCGACGAGCGGGCGCAGCGGCTCGCGCCTCATCCGCCTCAACACCGAGACCGGCGCGGTGACGCGCAAGGTCCGCCTGGGCAAGGGCCTGGGCGGCGGCGTCGCGATGACGACCGACGGGCGGCGCGCGATCGTCGGGGCCTCGCGCGGGTCGGCGGTGACGGCGGTCGTCCCGCTGCGCGCGGGCAAGCTGCTGCGCGTGCACACCGGCCGCGGCCCGGGCGTGCCCGCGGTCTCCCCCGACGGCACGCGCGTCTACGTCGCCGACGGCGGCGACGGCACCATCTCGGTGCTCAGCGCGCTGTCGTTCAGGCGCCTCACGGTGCAGCGCCTCGGCGCGCGCAAGCGCCCCGCCGGCCTCGCGGTGCAGCCCGGGGTCGCCCTCATCACCGGGACCGAGGGCAACGACGTGCTCAAGGGCACGCGCGGGATGGACCGCATCGACGCGCTCGGCGGCGACGACCAGCTCAGCGGCGGGCGCGACGACGACGTGCTCCTCGGCGGCACCGGCAACGACCTGCTCAGCGGCGGCGCCCGCGACGACGTCCTCGATGGCGGCGACGGCGACGACCGCATGTTCGGCTCGGCCGGCAACGACCAGCTCCTCGCCGGTCTGGGCAACGACTACGCCAACGGCGGCACCGGCAACGACAAGGTCGACGGCGGCGACGGCAACGACTCGCTCGACGGTGGCGACGGCGACGACACCGTCTTCGGCGGACCCGGCGACGACCGCATCAAGGAGCTCGGCCTCGGCAACGACTTCCTTCTGGACGGCGGCCCCGGCAACGACTACATCGACGGCAACCGCGGGTCGGACACGATCAAGGGCGACGAGGGAAACGACACGCTCTTCGGCGGCTCGGGCTCGGAGATGATCGACGGCGGCGACGGCGACGACTCGCTCGATGGCGGCGCCGGCGGCGACCGCCTGTACGGGCGCGACGGCAACGACACCGTCAAGGGCGACGCCGGCCGCGACACCATCTACGGCTCCTACGGCAACGACACCCTCGACGGCGGCTCGGGCGACGACTACCTGTCGGGCTCCTTCGGTGCCGACGAGATCATCGGCGGGCCCGGCGAGGACGAGATCCTCGGCGGCACGGGCAACGACGAGATCCGCGTGGCCGACGACAGCATCGACCACGTCGACTGCGGTCCCGGCAAGGACACCGTCTACGTCGAGGACACCGCCCCCACCCGCGACGACCTACGCAACTGCGAGAAGGTGGTGCCGGTCCCGCCCGAGCCCGCCAGCGACGCGCCCAGCACGGCGAGCAACATCACCGGGACGCCCGGCGACGACGTCCTCGTCGGCACGCCGGGCGACGACTCGCTCTTCGGCCAGGACGGCAACGACTCGCTCTTCGGCGAGGACGGCAACGACTACGTCGACGGCGTCAACGGCGACGACACGCTGCGCGGCGGCAACGGCAACGACGAGATCCACGGCCGCAACGGCAACGACCTGATCCTCGGCGGCCCGGGCAACGACGTCATCACCGGCGACCGCGGCAACGACGTCATCAACGGCGAGGACGGCGACGACGTCATCGACGGCAACCTCGACGACGACACGATCGAAGGGGGCGCCGGCAACGACCGCATCAACGCGATCGGCGGGGGCTTCGACCGCATCAGCTGCGGTGACGGGCAGGACGTGGTGTTCGCCGACGTGACGGACGAGGTCAACGCGAACTGCGAGGACGTGCGGCGGTAGGGCGGTCGTCCGCGCCGCGTGTGCGGCGCCGCGCGGCGCCTACTGCCGCATCGAGGGGAAGGGAGAGTGGCGGCGGTCGGGCCGCTCGTTCCGGGCGCGAGCGCCAGCGCGCCACGGCCCGCGACGGGGCGCGAAAGGGGAGTTTGTCGGCGTATGCCCGACAAACTCCCCGCTCGTTCCGGCGCGAGCGCCAACGCGCCACGGCCGCGACGAGTGTCGGGTTTGGTGCCGTATAGGCCTCAAACCCGACAAGCGTCCCGCCGACGAGCGCCAACGCGCCAGGGACGACCATCCACGCCCCGGGCGCCGCCGGCTCCCTTCCCCTCGATGCCTGGCCGCGCAGCGGCGCGAGCGCTACGGGCCGTACTCGCCGGCGGGCGTGGAGCTGGAAGGTCCGGCGGAGACCGTGCGCGGGGTCGGATCGCAGTGCGCGTACTCCGCATCCTGCGTGCTGCACCCCGCGTGCGAGTGCTTCGCCGGCGCCGGCGGCGCGGAAGCCCGCGGCTGGTTCGCAGCCGCGACGAGCGCCGCCTGCGACTGCGCGGCCGTCGGCGCGGCGGGCGGCGACGGAGCGTGCAGCGAGCCGAGGGCGCTCGTGCCCGCCAGCGCGATGGTCGCGATGGCCGCGGCGCCGGTCGCGTGCTCGGCGACCATGCCCATCACGATCTGGCCCGGGCGCACGCGCGCCACGCGGGCCACGAGCGGGGTGAGGAAGGCCGGCAGCGAGGCCTGGTGGGCCAGGGTCGCCCGGGCGCGGTGCAGCAGCGACTTGACCGCGGGCACCGTCGTCGCCTGGCGGCGCGCGAGCTCCTCGTAGCTGCGGCCCTCGAGCTCGCGGCCCACGAGCGCGGTGCGCTGGGCGCGCGGCAGGCGCTCGACCGCGCTCAGCGCGCCCGCGAGGCGCTCGCCCTGTTCGACGACCTCGAAGGCCGACGGCGCACCACCCGGCAGCTCGGGCGGCAGCGGCGCGGTCGGCCTCGCCGCGCGGAAGTAGTCGTGGCAGCGGTTGCGCACGATCGCGAACAGCCATGCCTCGATGTCGACCGGCACCTTGCCGGCGACGATCGCGCGGTGCGCGCGCACCAGGCCGTCCTGGACGGCGTCCTCGGCCAGGCCGGCGTCGCGTCCGCACCGCGACGTCGCGTAGCGGACGAGCCGCGGGCGGTGGCGGGCGACGAGCTGGGCGAAGGCCGTCTCGTCGCCGCGGGCGGTGGCGAGCAGGAGGGAATGGTCGGTGCGCTCTCGCATCACCGATGGGACGAGGCGAGCCGGGCGGAAGTTGCGCTGCGACTACCGGACGATCTGCACGCGCAGCGTCCTGCTGCGCGCGTTGCCCGCAGTGTCCGCGGCGCGCACCGTGATGCGGACCGTGGCCCGCCGCCCCGGCCGCGCCAGCGACCGCCTGATCGCGCGGCGCGTCGCCTTCGAGAGCCTCAGGCGCAGGGTCGTGCGCGCGCTCGCGGCCAGCGTCGCCTTGGCGGTGCGCGTTCGCAGCGTCGGCGTCGCCGCCGAACGCGCGCGACGCGTGAGGAGCACGCGCCCGCGGGCGGTCACGGTGCACCGCTCGTCGCAGCGGACGCGAATGGTGACGAAGCCGGTGCGCAGCGCGTGCTGGCGCGCCGCGGCGCGCAGCAGGGTCAGCGCCGGCGCGCGTCGATCGGGGGCGGCGGCGGGCGGGGCCGCGACCACGCCGGCGGGCAGCCGGCCGACGAAGGGCGCCGGCCCGGCGCACGCGCCGCTGCTCGCGAAGCGGTAGACGGCGCCGCCCAGCGACGCGGCGTAGACGCGCCCGCAGCCGTCCTCGCCGAAGCTCGACACGTTCGCCACCGTGAAGCCCAGCGTGCGCGGCGCGCCGCCCGGCAGGGTGGCGGCCGAGATGGTCCCCGTGCAGTTGTCGCCGTACAGGTAGGTGCCCGCGAGCTCGGGCAGGGCGACGTCGCGCACCACGTAGCCGCCGGTGATCGAGCACGCCGGGCTGTGCGGGTACTCGATGACGGGCAGGACGGTCCCCGGCGCGGCGCCGGCCGGAGCCCCGGCCGGGTAGGTGTGCAGCCCCTCGTACGTGTTCCAGCCGTAGTTGACGCCGGCGCCATCGCCCGGGGCGGCGGCGAAGTCGACCTCCTCGTAGCGGTCCTGGCCCACGTCGCCGATGACGAGATCGCCGGTGTTGCGGTCGTAGGAGAAGCGCCACGGGTTGCGCAGGCCGTAGGCGAAGATCGAGGCGGCGCCCGTCGCAGGGTCGATGCGCAGGAGCTTGCCGAGGCGGTAGTCGTGGTTGACCGATCCCACGACCGACGGCGGGGCCGGCGTCGTCGTCTGCGCGTTGCCGCTGGGATCGCCGCCGCTGCCACCGTCGCCGGTGCCCGCGTAGAGGAAGCCGTCGGGGCCGAACTGCAGTTGGCCGCCGTTGTGGTTGGCCTGCTGGTCGTGCGGGATCGTGACGAGCGGGCGCGCGTACGACGCATCCGCGCGGTCTGGGTTCGCCGGATCGACCCGGTACTCCTCGATGGTGAGCTGCCCCAGCGGGCTCTTCGCCGTGTAGTAGACGTAGAACAGGCCGCTCGTCAGGTAATCGGGCGCGAAGGCCATCGACAGCAGGCCGCGCTCGTTGTCGGTCGACTGGACCTTCGACGCGATGTCGAGGAACGTCGACCGCACGGCGCCGTCGAGCACCTGGATGGTGCCGGCCTTCTCGACCACGAACACGCGCGTCGTGTCTCCCAGCGGAGCCGTCACGTACACGGGCGCGGCGAAGTCGCCGACCTTCGCCAGCGTCACCGTCGCCGCGTGTGCAGCCCCGGGGACGACCACGAGGGCGGAGATGGCCAGGACGAGGGCGCGGCGCACGGCGGCATGATGCCCGTCGGCTCTCGACCTCACCCGCTTCACGCGGCAGCGGTCCGCTTGGCGCGCCGGGCACGCCGTTCGGCGCGCGCACGCGCAAGCGCGGCGGGCCGGCCGACGGCCTCGAGCGCGTCGTAGAGGCCGCGGATCTCGCTCAGGATCTCGTCGGCCACGGCCTGCTGCTGATCGCGCGTGGCCTCGCCGACGCGCTCGTAGCGAAACGGCTCGCCGTACTGGACGGTGACCGTCGGGAACTGCAGGCGCCGCCAGTTGCGCACCTGCGACGAGCCGTGGACCGCGACGGGCACGATCATCGCGCCGGACTCGAGCGCCAGGCGCCCGATCCCCGGCCGCGCGACGTCGCCGATCCGCCCGGTGCGCGAGCGGCCCCCCTCGCAGTACATGGCCACGCAGCCGCCGTCCTCGAGGACCTTCAGCGCCGTGATGAAGGTCTCCTCGTCGCGATGTCCGCGCCGCACGGGGAACACGCCGCCGTGCGTGTAGATGAACTGCATCGGCGGCTTGAAGAGCTGCGACTTCGCCATGAACTGCACCTTGCGCCGAATCGAGGCGCCGATCAGGAAGTGGTCCATGAACGACGAGTGGTTCGGCGCGAGGATGACCGGGCCGCTCGCGGGCACGTGCTCGGCGTCGATGCCGCGCACCCGGAAGAGGATCCACGAGTAGAGCGTGGTCGCCACGCGGACGATCTCATAGACGATGTCCGGGGAGCGGGTGCGCGTCCGCTCGTGGAAGCGGTCGAAGTGCTCGGCGGGGCGCGGGTCCTTGTAGACCTGGGCCCGGATCTTGACGTCGTCGGATGGCGCTTCGCTCACCTGCGGAAAGCTACAACGGCCCGTAGGCCCCAGAGCGCACCTGGGCCGTCCCACGACGAAGATGAGCCTCGCGGCCCATGGTGCGATCTGCGCGACGACGAGTAGCTCACGCCGCCGCCTGGCGCTCCTGCTCGACGAGCACTCGGCGCAGGATCTTGCCGGCGGGCGTGCGGGGGATCGCTTCGACAAAGCGCACCGCGCGGATGCGCTTGTAGGGCGCGACCCGCTCCGCCACCCAGGCCATGAGGTCATCGGCGTCGAGCGGCGCGCGGGCGACGACCGACGCCACGGGGACCTCGCCGGTGGCCGCGTCGGGGCGTCCCACGACCGCGGCGTCGGCCACCGCCGGATGCGTGGCGAGGACGGCCTCGAGTTCCGCCGGCGCGACCTGGAAGGCGCTGACCTTGATGAGCTCCTTGAGCCGGTCCACGATGAACAGCTGGCCCTCCTCGTCGACGACGACGAGGTCGCCGGTGTGCAGCCACCCGTCGGCGTCGATCATCGCGGCGGTGGCGTCCGGACGGTGCAGGTAGCCCGCCATCGTCTGCGGCCCGCGCACCCAGAGCTCGCCGGGCTCGCCGGGGCCGAGGTCGGCGCCGCTCTCGGGGTCGACCACGCGCAGCTCGGTGCCGGGCATCGCGCGGCCGACCGAGCCGGGCGCGACGGGCTGGTCGCGGTCGGGCGCGGTCACCGTCGCGCTGGTCTCGGTCAGCCCGTAGCCGAGGCGGACGACGGCGCCGGGCAGACGCTCGCCGACCGCGCGTGCGATCTCCGCGGGCACGGGCGCCCCACCCGCGACGACGAGCTCGAGCGAGGAGAGGTCGCGGGCGCCGACCGCCGGGTGGCCCGCCAGGGCGGCCATCACCGGCGGCGCCACGATGACGACCGTGGCACGGTGGCGCTCGACGAGCTCGAGGAAGGGCTCGAAGGCGAACCGCGGCAACGTGACGACGGTGGCACCCGAGGTCAGCGCGTTGGTCAGCGTGATGACGAAGCCCATGACGTGGGCAAAGGGCGCCACGGCGGCGACAGTGTCACGCGGCCCGAGCTTCAGCCCGGCCCGCGCCTGCGCGATGGCGACGACGACGTTCGCGTGGGTGAGCATGACGCCCTTGGGCAGGCCGGTGGTGCCGCTCGAGTAGGGCAGCAGCGCGACCGCGGTCGCCGGATCGAGGTCGACCGCAGGCGGCGCGCCGTCGCCTTCGACGTCGTCGAGCGCGATGACCTCGCGCACGCCCGCGGTCCGCGCGACCTTGCGCGCGAGCTCCAGGCGGTCGGGGGGCGCGACGACGATCGACGCCTCGGAGTCCATGAGCTGCGCGGCCAGCTCGCGCTCGACGGCCACCGGGCTCACGCCGCTGACGGTGGCGCCGGCCGCCACGGCGCCGAGGGCGGCGATCGCCCACCCGGGCGAGTTGGGCGCCCACAGTGCGAGCACGTCGCCAGGGCGCAGGCCGCGCGCGGCGAGCCCGGCCGCTGCTCGGTCGATCCGGGACGCGAGCTCCGCGTAGGTGGTCGTCACCCCGGACGGACCATCGATGAGCGAGACGCGATCGCCCATCGCGCGCGCCGTCGCAACGATCGAGTCGTGCAGCGTGCCTTCCGCAGTCTCGATCGGCTCGTACACGCTCCTCCACACCATGCGATCCACCCCCGGGCGTATCATTTGACACGTGTACAATAAACCCAGGCTTTACACGTGTCAAATGACCTAGCGGCGCCCCAGCGCAACGCGCGCGCGCACATCCTCGAGACGGCGTGGGGGCTGGTCGGCGAGCGCGGTGTCCAGGCCGTGACGGTGGCCGACATCGCCACGGCCAGCGGCGTCTCCCGCCAGCTCGTCTACCACCACTTCGAGAGCCGCGCCGGGCTGCTCGTCGCCATGACCCGCCACCACGACGCGGCGAGCGGCTTTCGCACGCGCCTCGTCGCGACGCGCGAGCTGGCGCCCGTCGAGGCCTTCGAGACGGCGCTGCGCCTGTGGCTCGGCTACGTGCCCGAGATCCTGCACGTCGCCCGCGCGCTGGAGGGCGCCCTCATCGCCGGCGACGAGGGCGGCGCGGCGTGGCGCGATCGCATGGACGACATCCACGCGGCCTTCCGCCTCGCGGTCGCGCGGGTCGACGAGGCGGGTCGCCTGGCGCCGGGCTGGACCGTCGACGCCGCGGCCGATTGGGTCTATGCGCGCAGCCACATCTCCACGTGGCAGCACCTCGTCGCCGATCGCGGATGGCCGGCGGCCGACTACGTCGACCGGACCATCGCCTCGATCACGGCCGAGGTCGTCGCCCCGGCGCAGGGCGAATAACGATCGGGCCGAGGTCCATACCCGCGTCGGCGCTGTCCCCTCGCCGGCGCGGATGTCCCCTGGACCCCGGCCCGATCGCGTTCCCGGAGAGACTGGGTCAGGGCCCCTCCGGGGGCAGTGGCAGAGCCTTCGGGCGTTCGTCGCAGGAGGAGACGGTGGGCTTGTTGTGCCCCCTTCCCGAAGTGCTCATGGCCACGTCCAGCAAGGTACGGGGCCTCCTGGGCATCTCCCACCGACCCGTGGTCGGAAGCTGTTCCGACCGGTGGTCGAGGCGCCGCAAATGGCTACGTCCAGGCGGGCGGCTAAGGTCCGCGCGGTTGCGGTAGGCCCCTTCGAGCAGCACTGGAGGACGCGTGGCGGAGGTCGAGGCCCACATCACGGGAACGGTGTGGAAGATCGAGTGCGAGGTCGGCGACGAGATCGACGAGGGCGACACGGTCGTGATCCTCGAGTCGATGAAGATGGAGATGCCGGTCGAGGCCGAGGACCCGGGCACCGTCAAGGAGATCCTGTGCGAAGAGGGCCAGGCGGTGAACGAGGGCGACACCCTCGTCATCCTCGAGTAGCCCGCCTGCACTAGCCTCTCGCCCGTTCATGGCGGGAGAGCTGCTCCTCGACCGGCCGGCGGACGGCGTCCTTCGGCTCACGATCTCCAACACGGCCAAGCGCAATGCGCTGGACCACCCGATCCTCGACGCGATCGCGGCCGTGCTCGACGACATCGGCGAAGCACGGGTGGTCCTGCTGACCGGCGCGGACGGGATGTTCTCCTCGGGCTACGACATCGGCGACATCCCCGATGACGTCTTCGCGCAGGAGGCCGAACGGCTCGTCGCCCACCCGTTCGCCGCGGCGCTCGCGGCGCTCGAGACCTGCGAGGTCCCGACGGTCGCGGCGCTGCCGGGCCTCACCATCGGCGGCGGGCTCGAGCTCGCGCTCGCGTGCGACCTGCGCGTTGCCGCGGACGGCATCCTGCTCGGCATGCCTCCCGCCAAGCTCGGCCTCGTCTACTCGCACACCGGCCTGCGGCGCTTCCTGGAGGCCATCGGCGCCCCGCGCACGCGCGAGCTGTTCCTCACCGCCCGCAACGTCGACGCACGCACGGCGCTCGGCTGGGGACTCGTCAACCAGGTCGTCGGTGTCTCGGAGCTCGAGACCGCCGCGCTCGACCTGGCGCAGGACCTCGCCGCCAACGCCCCGCTCAGCGTGCGCGGCAACAAGCGCGCGATCCGCGACATCCTGGCGGCGGAGGGCCGGCTCGACCCCGAGGTCGAGCGCGAGCTCATCGAGTTGCGCGAGGCCAGCTTCCAGTCCGAGGATCTGCGCGAGGGCGTGCGGGCATTCGGCCAGAAGCGGCCCGCGCGCTGGAAGGGCCGCTGAGGCCGTGAAACTCGTCACCTGGAACGTCAACTCCCTCAACGCGCGGCTGCCCCGCGTGCTCGAGTTCCTGGGCATGCACGCGCCCGACGTCGTGCTCCTGCAGGAGACCAAGACCGAGCCGGACGCCTTCCCGATCGCCGACCTGGCGGCCGCCGGCTACGGCGCGGTCCACCACAGCGCCGGGCGCTGGGCGGGCGTCGCCATCCTCGCCCGCGAGGGCCTCGCGCTCACCGACGCCGTGCACGGCCTCCCCGGCGAGCACCGCACCGAGGAGGCGCGCTGGATCGAGGCCACGGCGGGCGGCCTGCGCGTCGCGTCCACCTACGTCACCAACGGCCGCGCCGTCGGCACACCGACCTTCGCCGAGAAGCTCGCCTTCCTCGACGCCATGCGCGAGCGGCTGGCCGGCGACGGGGCGCCCGCGATCGTGGCGGGCGACTTCAACGTGACGCCGGCCGACATCGACGTCTACGACCCGGCCGCCTTCGCGGGCGAGACCCACGTGACGCCCGACGAGCGCTCGCGCCTGCAGGCGATCCTCGACGACGGCTACGTCGACGCCTTCCGGGCGGTCAACGGACCCGACCTCGTCCAGCACACCTGGTGGGACTACCGCCAGGGCCACTTCCATCGCGGGATGGGCCTGCGCATCGACCTCTTCCTCGTGCGCAGCGCGCTCGCCGAGGGCCTGCGGCACGTCGGCATCGAGCGCGACTTCCGCAAGGGCCAGAAGCCGTCGGACCACGCGCCACTGGTTCTCGAGCTCGAGCTGGGATGACATGCGGGCGCGGCTGGCCTTCGGGCGACGTGGCGCGGCGGGCGTGGCCACGCTGCTCGCGGTGGGCCTGCTGCTGCCGTCCGTCAGGCGCGCGCCGGCCCAGGCGGGAGGGTGCGGCGCCCCCGCCCGCGTCGTCGCGGTCTCGCGGACGCACCGGCCCCGGATCGGCCAGCAGCCGCTGCGCGGCGGCGATGCGATCGCCGTCGGCGCGGAGATCCAGGTGCCGCTCGGTGGCTGGCTGCGCATGTCCAGGCGGGGAGCGTCGCTGCGGCTCGGCCGCGGCGCGGTGCGGCTCGAGTGCGCGGCGACCCGACTCGTCGCGGGCCGGATCTCGCTCGTCGCGGCGCGCAGCGACCCCGCGCGGGCGGTGCTGGCGACGCCGCAGGCCGCCTTCACCGCCACGGGCGCCGGCAGCCGCGTCGAGCTGGCCGTCGGGCGCCGCACGCGCATCTGGGTGCGCTCGGGCGCCGGGCGCGTCACCTCCGCGGCCGGCACGGGCACGCTGGAGACGCACGCCGGCGACGCGGCGATCGTCAGCCCCGGCGAGTCGCCGCGCCTGGACACGTGGCCGTTCGCGGACTCCGGCCGGCAGCGTGCGGCACGAGCGTCCGACCGGCTGCCGGCCTTCTGGGCCGACGGGGCGTCGTGCTCGGTCGGCTGCCGCCCCGCCGGCGCGCGCGCCGGGTGGCCGCTGCGCCCCTTCCACCGCCAGCACCCGCTGCGCGCCGGGCTCAACGAGCGGCGCCCGGCCAACATGCACAAGGGCATCGACATCCAGGCCCAGGACGGAACGCCGGTGTACGCCATGCAGCCCGGCACGGCGCGCGTCGTGGCCGCCGGCACCCCGGACGAGCGCGTCCAGGTGGGCAGCTACCTCTACTGGCACATCCACCACCGCGTGCGGACGGGCCAGTTCGTCAGCGCTTATCGCACGGTCGTGGGAACCATCCTCAACGGCGCCGGGCATCTGCACCTGTCCGAGCTCTCGGGCGAGCGCTTCCTCAATCCGCTGCGGCCCGGCGGCCGGGTGCTGTCGCCGTGGACGGACACACAGGCGCCGATCATCGGCTCGCCGACCGTGGCTCCCGGAGGCCACGTCGACGTCGAGGTCTTCGACCCGCAGTCGTTCCGGGCGCTGATCAAGTACCGGACCCCGGTCCTCGCTCCGGCGGCGCTCGCCTACCGTGCCTGGGATGCCGCGGGGCGCGACGTGACCGGGCTTCGCTTCGCGCTGCGCGGGTCGCAGCACCTGCCCGACGGCGCGCGCTGGGTGGTCTACGCCGCCGACGCCTACGAGCCCGGCTGGACGTGCTTCGACAGGCGCCTGGTCTGCATCCCGCGCTGGAACTACCGGCTCGCGGGCGGCCTGGCGCCGCCCCTGCCGCCCAGCGCTCGCCGGCTCGCGATCTACGCCTGGGACTGGGCCGGGAACGCCTCGGTCCGCGACGTGCCGTTGCGGTAGCGCGGGGCGTGCGGCTCACGCCACCGCGGCCGCGGCGCGGACCGCGGCACGGATGGCCTCCACGTCGTCGCTCTTCTCGACGTAGGCGACGGCGCCCTGCTCGAGCGCCGCGTCGGCCATGCGGTCGGCCCCCCAGCCGCTCAGGGCGACGACCCGCGTGGCGGGGGCGCGCTGGAGCACGGCGGGGATGGCGTCGATACCGTCGAGAACCGGCATCGTGAGGTCCAGCAGGACGACGTCGGGCTGCAGGCGCTCGGCCGCGCCGATGGCGGCCATACCGTCGGCTGCCTCCCCCACGACCTCGATCCCGGGATCCTCCTGCAGCGTGTAGCGCAGCATGGCCCTGAAGGCCTCGACGTCGTCGCACACCAGTACCCGGATCGGCGCCACCGGCGTCGGAGGGTAGCGGCGCCGTCCGGCGCGCGACCTACGTTTCCGTGCCATGCCGCCGTTGATCACGCGCGAGGAGGCCCTCCAGCTGGGCGATCTCGAGGTCCACGCCGACATCGAGGCGCTGGTCGAGCAGGCCTGGCAGGCGCGCCAGGAGAGCTTCGGCGACAGCACCGACATGTGCTCGCTGGTCAACGCCAAGTCGGGCGGGTGCGCCGAGGACTGCGGGTTCTGCGCGCAGTCGCGCTTCGCCGAGGCCGAGACGCCGATGCACGCCATGATGGAGCCCGACCAGATGCTCGAGCACGCGCGGGCCGCCGAGGCGGCGGGCGCACACCGTTTCTGCATGGTCACCCAGGGCCAGGGACTGTCCAAGCGCGACTTCGAGAAGGTGCTCGAGGGCGCGCGCCTGGTGGCCGAGCACACGAACCTCAAGCGCTGCGCGTCGATCGGGCACATGAGCGCGACGCGCGCCAAGGCGCTGCGCGAGGCCGGCATCCAGCGCGTGCACCACAACGTCGAGACGGCCGAGTCCTACTACGACGAGGTCTCCACCACCGTGCGCTACGCCGCACGGCTACGGACGATCGATGCGGTCCGCGAGGCCGGGCTGGAGACCTGCGTCGGGGGGATCCTCAACCTCGGCGAGTCGCGCGAGCAACGCGTCGAGATGGCCTTCGAGCTGGCCAAGATCGACCCGACGAGCGTCCCCATCAACCTCCTCAACCCGCGGCCGGGCACGAAGTTCGGCGACCGCGACCACATGGATCCGTGGGAGGCGGTCAAGTGGATCGCCATCTTCCGCCTCATCCTGCCCGCCGCGCTCTTCCGGCTCTGCGGCGGCCGCGTCGAGAACCTGGGCGAGCTGCAGCCGCTGGCGGTCAAGGCCGGGCTCAACGGCGTGATGATGGGCAACTTCCTCACGACGCTCGGGTCGACGCCCGACGAGGACCAGGCGATGTTCACCGACCTGGGCCTCAACGTCGCGCGCCAGCCGGACAACGGCGCCAACCCGCGGCCCGACAACCGCTCGGGCTGGTTGGCGGGCGACCTGCCGGAGCGTGAGCCCGAGCACGAGCAGCCCACGCCTATGGAGCTCCACATCCGCATGTGGGATCCGGCGTCGCAGCTGCGCTTCAAGCGCAAGACCTCGGTGCCGGCCAGACCGGACGGCGCACCGAACAGCTGGCCAAGCAAAGCGGCCTGAGGAGGGCCCTCACACGTGACCGAGATCCACGAGCGCCTCCAAGAGCTCAAGGAGCTCGGGCTGTATCGCCGCATGCGCATGATCAGCGGGCCGCAGGGCCCGCGCGTCGTGCTCGACGGCAAGCCCGTGCTGCTGCTCTGCTCCAACAACTACCTGGGGCTCGCGGACCATCCCCGCGTGCGCGAGGCGGCAGCCGACGCGGCCATGCGCTGGGGCGTCGGCAGCGGGGCCTCGCGCCTCGTGTCGGGCACGATGACCGTCCACCGCCGTCTCGAAGAGCGCTTGGCCGATTTCAAGCGCACGCCGGCGGCGCTGCTCTTCGGCTCGGGCTACCTGGCCAACATCGGCGTGATCACCACGCTGGCGCGCGAGGGCGAGGTCGTCTTCTCCGACGAGCTCAACCACGCCTCGATCATCGACGGCTGCCGGTTGGCGCGTGCCGAGACCTTCGTCTACCGCCACGCCGACATGGACCACCTCGCCTGGGGCATGCGCCAGGCCGAGGGCCGCGGCTCGCTGATCGTCACCGACTCGGTCTTCTCGATGGACGGCGACGTCGCGCCGCTGGCGGAGATCGTCGAGCTCGCCCACCAGCACGGCGTCCGCGTGGCCGTCGACGAGGCCCACGGCACCGGCTGCCTGGGCCCGGGCGGGCGCGGCGCGGTGGCCGAGGCCGGCGTCGAGGACGAGGTCGACGTGGTCATCGGCACGCTGAGCAAGGCGCTCGGCGCCTATGGCGCGTTCGTGGCCTGCGACCAGGCGCTGGCCCAGCTCCTGGTCAACAGCTCGCGGCCCTTCATCTTCTCCACGGCGCCGCCGCCCCCGGCGGTGGCCGGCGCGCTCGCGGCCCTCGACCTGCTGGCCGAACAGCCCCAGCGCGTCGAGAAGCTCCAGGCCAACGGCGACGCCCTGCGCGACGAGCTCGCCCGCGAGAGCTTCCAGGTGGCCGGCTCGACGACGCAGATCGTGCCGCTCGTCATCGGCGACGCGAAGCAGGCGATGCGGATCTGCGAGCTGGCCATCGAGCGCGGCGTGTTCGCGCAGGCCATCCGCCCGCCGACCGTGCCCGAGGGCACCTCGCGCCTGCGCCTGGCCGTGATGGCCTCGCACACCCGTGCGGAGCTGCGCGAGGCCGCGCAGGTGCTCGGGCGCGCGGCGCTCCAGGCCGGGTGGCGTCCGGGCGAGGGCGTTCCCGTCGCGGCGGCGCGCGAGGCGGCCGCGGCGCCGTCCGACGGGCCCTTCGACATCGAGCGCCAGGCCGCGTAGGCGTCGCCCGCGCCTGCGCGTGCGCGGCGTCTTCGTCACCGGCACGGACACGGGCGTCGGGAAGACCGTGCTCGCCGCGGCGCTGGCCGCGGCGCTGCGGGCCGACGGCATCGACGTCGCCGCGTTCAAGCCCGCGGTCACCGGCCTCGACGAGCCGGACGGCGACCGCCCCGCCGACCACGAGTTGCTCGCGTCGGCGGCGGGGCGCCCGGTCGACGAGGTCACGCCGCATCGCTTCGGACCCGCCGTCTCGCCGCACCTGGCGGCAGAGCTGGCCGGCACCGCGCTCGACCCGGCGGCGCTCGTGGCCCACGCGCGCGGTTTGCGCGCAGACGTCGTGGTCGCCGAGGGCGTCGGCGGGCTGCTGGTCCCGCTCACGCTGGGCTACACCGTGCGCGACCTCGCGGTCGACCTGGACTGGCCGGTCGTCGTCGCCGCGCGTCCGGGCCTCGGCACCATCAACCACTCATTGCTCACCGTCGAGTCCGCTCGCGCGGCGGGGCTGGACGTGCGCGCCGTCGTGCTGACGCCGTGGCCCGAGCGGCCGAGCGTCATGCAGCGCTCCAACGCGCAGGCGATCGAGAGCCTCGGGCGCGTCGAGGTGGCGACCCTCGGCCAGGTCGGCCTCGGCGGCGATCAGCTCGCGCTGGCCGGCGCCAGTTTGCCGTACGCCGGCTGGCTCTGAGGCCGCCGCGCCAGACCGCGTAGAGCAGGCCGGCGATGACATCGAGGGAAGGGAGCAGCGGCGGTCGCAGCGCCCGCGGCTCCGCACGAGCCGGGGCCGCGCGAGGGGAGCCGTCCTGCCCTGTGGTCGTCCTGTGACTGCAAGACAGCACAGCTGAGGGATCCGTGCGGTGCGCGCGTGTGCGGGCGGCCCCCAACGCGGAGGCCGGGCCCGCGGAGTCGCGTGGCGGTTCGAGCGTGTTTCGCAACACCTCCTCCGGGCGCCCGGAGGCGGTGTGCGCGTTTGACCGAGATTATTTAGGTCAATGTCGACCACCCCTCCGGCGTCGTCAGAAACCGTCGCGAAACACGCGCGCTCGCGCCCCCAAGACACACGCGCCTGAAGACGACGACACGCGCCCCGAACCGCCGGCCGCCTCCATCCCCTCGATGATGCTGTTCAAGACGCCGCGCAGCGCCACAAGCGCGAGCGGACGAGGCCGCGCAGCGCCACAACCGCGAGCGGACGAGGCCGCGCAGCGCCACAACCGCGAGCGGACGAGGCCGCGCAGCGCCACAAGCGCGAGCGGACGAGGCCGCGCAGCGCCACAAGCGCGGGCGGACGAGGCCCGCGCGATAGAACCCACGGATGCCCAACCTCCGCCGGCCACAGTTCGACGAGCCGCGCAGCCACCCCGGGTTCGCCTGCCGGCGCGCGCGGCTCGGCCACCAGCTCGCGACGACGCGCATCGGCCTCAGCCTGTGGGAGCTGCCGCCCGGCGAGGCCGCCTACCCGTACCACTTCCATCTCGGTGAGGAGGAGGTGCTCATCGTCCTCGAGGGGTCACCGCACCTGCGCACCCCGGACGGGTGGAGCGAGCTGGCCGAGGGCGAGGTCGTCGCCTTCCCGAT
Organism: uncultured Actinomycetes bacterium; assembly: GCA_963807305.1. GTDB lineage: Bacteria > Actinomycetota > Thermoleophilia > Solirubrobacterales > Solirubrobacteraceae > JAOPZW01. Next base: position 86,558 of record CAWEBN010000005.1, on the reverse strand, counting down.
CGGGCCCGAGGGCGCGCACCAGCTCGACAACCGCACCGAGGCGACGGTTCGCTTCCTCGCCGTGAGCACTCACGGCATGCCGGAGATCACCGTCTATCCCGACGAGGACAAGGTGGGCTTCGGCGAGCGCCGACCCACCGGCGGCGGTCTGCGCGCGTTCTTCCGCGCCGGCGACGCCGTCGACTACCACGAGGGCGTCGAGGCGCCCCAACGCGACTGAGGACGACCTCGCCCAGTGGCCAAGCTGATCTACATGACGATCGCGTCGCTCGACGGTTACGTCGCCGACGAGGACGGCAAGTTCGACTGGGCCGTGCCCGACGAGGAGGTGCACGCCTTCGTCAACGACCTCGAGCGGCCGATCGGCACCCACCTCTACGGCCGGCGCCTGTACGAGGTGATGATCGGCTGGGAGACGATGCACACCCTCCCCGACCAGACGCCGCTGACGCTCGACTTCGCAGCGATCTGGCAGGCGGCCGAGAAGGTCGTCTACTCGCGGACGCTCGAGACGGTGTCGAGCGCGAGGACGCGCATCGAGCGCGACTTCGACCCCGAAGCGGTACGGCGGATGAAGGCCTCGGCCGACCGCGACATAAGCATCGGCGGCTCCAACCTCGCGGCCGAGGCGATCGGGGCCGGGCTCGTCGACGAGCTCCGCCTGATCGTCAACCCGATCGTCGTGGGCGGCGGCACGCCGTCACTGCCCGAGGGCGTCCGCTGGGAGCTCGCGCTGCTCGACGAGCGCCGCTTCGCCAACGGGGTCGCGTACCTGCGCTACCGCACGCGCTGACTCGTCAGCGGTGGCCCCCGGCCGCCACGTGCACGATCGACTCGTCGATGAGCCACTCGACCGGCGCGCGGTCGTCGGTGTAGACGGCGCCGCCCCGCAGCGCGGGCGCCAGCCTCGCGGCGGCCTGGGCGCTGACGGCCGCGAGGTCGGGGGGCAGCGAGCGCGTGGCCGCGTCCATCGAGCGCGCCGACGCCGGCGCGTCGGTGCCGAGGAGCACCGTGTTCGTGCGCGTGACCGGATCGCGCAGGACCGTCGTGAAGTCGCGGCCCATCGTGGCGCTGAGCACCTTCTCCAGGCGGTCGGAGCTGCTCGGGTGCCCGACGTTGATGAGGACCGTGCCGCCCGGCGTCAGGTGGTCGCGCACCTCGGCGAAGAACTCGCGGGTCGCCAGGTAGAACGGGATGTAGGGCTGGCGGTAGGCGTCGACCACGATCACGTCCCAGCGCCGCGACGACTGGCGCAGGAACGGGCGCGCGTCGGCGTTGTGCAGGTAGAGGTGCGGGCCCTGGAGGTCGAAGAGGCGGCGTCCGACGTCGGTGAGCGCGGGATCGATCTCCACGCCGTCGACCCGCGCGGCCGGGAAGTAGTGGCCGTACGCGCGCGCAGTGGTGCCCGCGGCGTTGCCGAGGATCACCACCGAGCGAGGCGCGTGCCGCATGGTGGCGAACGGCAGCACGAGCATCTCGTCCCAGTAGTCGTGGGTCAGCCACTCGCCCGGGCGGTAGATCGAGTGCACCGCCTGACCCTCGTTGAGCTCAAGGCGCCGCTCGCCGTCGGGGCGCTCGGTGACCCGCGCGTACTGGTACTCGGTCTCGCGGTCCCAGATCACACGCGCGTCGCCGGTGGCCTTGACGGTGCCGACCGGGATCGCCAGCAGCAGCGCCACCCCCACCGGCGCCAGGACGAAGCGCCGCTGCAGGGCCGGGACGGCGACCACGGCGAGCGCCAGGGCGAAGGCCAGGAACGTCCGCCGGGTCCCCACCAGCGGGATGAGCAGGAGCGCGCTGAGGAAGGTGCCCACCAGCGAGCCGACGGTCGAGATCGCGTAGAGGCGTCCGGCCACGCGGCCGGCCTCCTCGACCGTGCGCACGCTCAGGCGCACCGCGTAGGGCGCAACGGCGCCGAGCAGCATGACCGGGACGGCGACGAGCACGAGCACGCCGATGAGCGAGCCGACGAACGCGCCCGCCTGAACGCGGTCCAGCGCCTCGACGGAGATGCGCAGGAAGGGCTCGGCCACGAAGGGCACGAGCGCCAGCAGCGCGGCGGCGCACAGCACCACGCGGCTGAGGCCGGCGATGGTCGGATCGCGGTCGGCCAGGCGCCCGCCGACCCAGTAACCGACGCTCAGCGCGACGAGCACCGTCGCGATCGTGTTGGCCCACACGATCGTGGAGGCGCCGAACCAGGGGGCCAGGAGCCGCGCGGCGGCGATCTCGGCGCCGAGCGACGCGGCGCCGACGACGGCGGCGAGGACCTCGATGCGGCGCCGCGGCACGTTGCAGAGACTACGACGGGGGCAAGGGCCCCGAGCCAGGGGGCCCACCGCCGCTCGCCGGTTTCGTCCGCGACCGGGTCTAGCTTGCGGGCACGATGACGATGTCCGCCGCCGAGCTCGCCGACCTCGACCGCCAGCACCTCTGGCACCCCTTCACCCAGCAGCAGAGCTGGCAGGAGGAGGACTTCCCGATCATCGAGCGCGCGGACGACACGACGCTCTACGACACGCGGGGCAACGCCTACATCGACGGCGTCTCGTCGCTGTGGTGCAACGTCCACGGCCACCGCCACCCGGCCATCGACATCGCCATCAAGGATCAGCTCGACCGCGTCGCGCACTCGACGATGCTCGGCCTCTCGCACGCGCCGGCGGCCAAGCTGGCCAAGCGCCTGGTCGACATCGCCCCCGACGGGCTCAGCCGCGTCTTCTTCTCCGACAACGGGTCGACCGCATGCGAGATCGCGCTGAAGATGGCCTACCAGTTCCACCACCAGCGCGGCGAGTGGTGGCGCTCCGGGTTCGTCTGCCTGCGCGACAGCTACCACGGCGACACGCTCGGCTCGGTCTCGGTGGGCGGCATCGAGCTCTTCCACTCGCTGTATCGCCCGCTGCTCTTCGACGCGTGGCAGGCGCCGGCCGGCGATGCCGACGCCCTGCGTGCGCTCCTGGCCGAGCACGCCGACCGCTGCGCGGCGGTCATCGTCGAGCCGCTCGTGCAGGGCGCGGCGGGCATCCAGGTGCACCCGGAGGGCTACCTGCGCGCGGTCCGCGAGCTGTGCGACGAGTTCGGGCTCTTCCTCATCTGCGACGAGGTGGCCACCGGCTTTGGCCGCACGGGGACGATGTTCGCCTGCGAGCAGGAGGGCGTCTCCCCCGACCTCATGTGCCTGGCCAAGGGGCTCACCGGCGGCTACCTCCCGCTCGCCGCGACGCTGACCACCGAGCGCGTCTACGAAGGCTTCCTGGGCCGCCACGAGCAGTTCCGGACCTTCTTCCACGGCCACACCTACACGGGCAACCCCCTGGCCTGCGCGGCGGCGCTGGCCACGCTGGCCATCTTCGAGCAGGAGCACACGCTCGAGCGCCTGGCGCCCAAGATCGACCTCCTGGGCGACCTGCTGGCCGAGCACGTCGAGCGCCTGCCCGCGGTGCGCGAGGTCCGCCGGCGAGGGTTCATGGTCGGCATCGAGCTCGAGGGCTTCCCGCTCGAGGCACGCATCGGCCACCAGGTGACGCTCGAGGCGCGCGCCCGTGGCGCCATCGTCCGGCCGCTCGGCGACACCGTCGTGTTGATGCCCCCGCTCTCGATTCAGCCGGCGGAGTTGCGCCGGCTGGTGGAGATCACCGCGGCAGCGATCGCCGCCGCGGCGGGCGCCCAAGCCCTCGCCGCGGCCGCCTGAGCACGGCGGCGGCCGCCAGCGCGGTCAGCGCGGCGCCGCCGGCCGCGAGGCTGCGCGCACCTGGAGTCGGCGAGCCGATCGGCTCGAAGCGCGCGCCCGCCTGAGAGACCTCGATGAAGCCCACGGGTACCGCGTCCAGTCGCCCGCCGCCGCCCTTGCGCCCCATGCCCCCGGCCGCGCGCACGCGCGCCACCGGGATGACCGTGCGCCCCTCGACGTGGACGGGCTCGCCGTAGCACAGCCGCGCGCCGCGGGCGGCTGCGAGCAGCTTGCGCGACGCCAGCGCTCGATCGGCGCCGGACGGCTTCGCGCGGGGCTGCTTGGCCATCAGGCCTCGTAGGGCGTGAAGTCGCGCTTGCGAGCGCCGCACACGGGACAGAACCAGGTATCCGGAATGTCGTCGAAGGCGGTGCCCGGCGGGATGCCGCCGTCGGGGTCGCCGTCGGCCGGATCGTAGATGAAGCCACAGGAATCGCAGATCCACTTCTGCGCGGTCGTCGTCTCGCTCATTGGCCGAAAGGTACCTTTCATGCGGTGGAGATCGACCGTCCCCCGCCCGGCGAGGAGCTCAATCTCACCGATGAGGAGACCGTGCCGCGCCAGGCGGCGACCGTCATACTGCTGCGCGGCGGGGCCGACGCGCTCGAGGTCCTCCTGGTCAAGCGGACCCCCCACGCCCGCTTCATGGGCGGGGTGTGGGTCTTCCCCGGCGGCGCCGTCGACGCCGGCGAGGGCGAGGGCGACGCGGCCCATCGCGTGGCGGCGGTGCGCGAGCTCCAGGAGGAGGCCGGCATCGTCCTCGCCGATCCCGAGGCGCTCGTGAAGTTCTCGCGCTGGATCACCCCCGCAGAGGTCGTCGTGCGCTTCGACACCCACTTCTTCCTCGCGCCCCTTCCAAACGACGGCCAGGAGGCGACGATCGACGGCGACGAGATCGTCGATCAGGGCTGGTTCACGCCGGCCGGCGCGCTGGCCGCCAACGAGCGCGGCGAGATCGAGCTCGTCTTCCCCACCATCAAGCACCTCGAGCAGCTGGGCGGCTTCACCAGCGCCGACGCCCTGCTCGACTTCGCGAGCGGCCGCGACGTCGGCCCGGTCCAGCCGCGCGTCGTCACCGAAGGCGAGACGGCCCGGCTGCTGCTGCCCGGCGAGCCCGGCTACGACGACTAGCGCGCGGGGGCCTCGACGAGCGACTCTCCGGCGCTGGGATGCAGCCGCAGCGCGTCGACGGTGCTGATCAGCGCCACCAGGCCGAGCAGGACGAAGGCCACGGTGAAGGCGGTGTCCTTGCCTGCGCGACCCGGCAGCAGGTCGTCGAGCGCACCGCCGAGGCGCAGGGCGACGGTCGCCGCCGCCACGCCGAGCCCGGAGAAGAGCTGTTGGACGGTCGAGGCCAGCGCGTTGGCGTCGCGCATCAAGTCCGGCGGGACGTCGCTGAGGCCGAGCGTCGTGTAGCCGGTGAGCCCGACCGAGCGGGCGACGCCGCTCAGCACCGCGACGAGTGCGACGACGACGACCGGGGTGTCGGCGGTGAGCAGCCCCGCGGCGACGGCCGTGGCCGCCAGGCCGCTCGTGGCCGCCAGCAGCATGGTCCGAAAGCCGAAGCGGTTGAACAGCCAGGTCGTGGCCGGCTTGATGGCGATGTTGCCGACGAAGACGAAGAGCACGACGCTGCCCGACTTGATCGCGCTCCACCCGAAGACGGTCTGGAACAGCAGCGGCAGCAGGAACGGGATCGCCCCGACCACGAGCCAGAACAGCGAACTGCCGCTGATGGCCGCCCCGAACGTCGGGATGCGCAGCGTGCGCAGGTTGACGAGCGGCGCCGGCGTGCGCAGGAGGTGCCAGGTGCCCGCGACGAACAGGGTGCCCGACGCGACGGCGAGGAGGATCGCGAGCGCCCAGCGAGGCGTGCCGTCGGACACCACCTGGGCCGCGTAGGTGATGGCGCCGAGCGCTCCGCAGGTGAGCAGGACGCCGAGCTTGTCCAGCGGCGGCGGCGTCCCGGTGGCGGTGTCCGTGATCAGCCGCCAGGCGAAGGCCAGCGCCACGACCCCGAGCGGGACGTTGATGGCGAACATCCACTGCCAGCTTGCGTAGGTCGTGATGACGCCGCCCGCGAGCGGGGCGATGACCGGCGCGATCAAGCCCGGCCACACGATGTAGGACATGAGCCGCATGATCTGGCCCTTTTCGGCCCGCCCGAGCACCACGATCCGCCCGACGGGGACCATCATCGCCCCGCCCGCCCCTTGGATGACGCGCAGCGCGACCAGCTCGGCGAGCGTCGAGCTCAGCGCGCAGCCCAGCGAGGCGAGAGTGAAGACCGTGATGGCCGACAGGAAGACCGGCCGGGGACCGAAGCGGACGGTCATCCAGCCGCTGAGCGGGATGAGAACGGCGAGCGTGAGCAGATAGGCGGTGATGACGAGCGCCGTCGAACTCGGCGGCACCCCCAGCGACGCGCTCATCTGCGGCACCGCAGTGACGACGATGGTGCCGTCGAGAATCTCCATGAAGAAGCACGCGGCCACCAGGAGCGCCACGCTGCGCAGCCGCTTGTCGATCATCGGAACGCGCAGCAAAGCACGGCAGGGATACTGCGGCCATGACGTTCATCGAGACCGTGCCCGACGGCGACGCCTCGGGCGAACTCAGCCAGATGTACGAGACCGACCGGGAGATCTTCGGCCATGTCCCGAACCTGACCCGCGCCTTCTCGCACCGCCCCGCCGTGTACGCGGCGTGGCGACAGCTCAACGGCGCCATCAAGGGCAGCATGGACCTGCGCCGCTACGAGCTGGCCACCGTCGCCGCCGCGCGCCGGCTGCGCTCCAGCTACTGCACGCTCGCCCATGGGTCGGTGCTCATGGACAAGTTCGTCGCTCCCGACGAGCTGGCGGCCATCGTGTCCGACCACCACGACGCCGGGCTCGACCCCGTCGACGTGGCCGTGATGGACCTGGCCGACAAGGTCGCTCAGGACGCGACCTCGGTGACCCAGGCCGACGTCGACGGCCTGCGGGCCCACGGGCTCTCCGACGCCGAGATCTTCGACGTGGTGGCGGCCGCGGCCGCGCGCTGCTTCTTCAGCAAGGTGCTCGACGGCGTCGGCGCGCAGCCCGACGCCAAGTACCTTGAGCTCGACGCGCCGCTGCGCGAGGCGCTGACCGTGGGACGCCCGATCGCCGACGTGTGATGAGGCCTCCCGGGGAGCGCTACGATCGCGACAGTCATGAAGGGGTCGCTTCCGGCAGAGCTCCTGGATGTCCTCGGACGGTCGACCACCGCCGACTACGTGACCATCGACGGGCGCGGCCAGCCGGTCGTGTGGCCGCTGACCCCGCGCTATCAGCCGGACGATGGCTGCATCGACGTGACCATCGCGCGCGTGGAGGCCGACGTCCGGGTCGCCCTGTTGTTCTCCGACGACGTGGCCATGATCCTCGTGCAGGGGACCGCGCACCCCGAGGACCGCGGCGCCGCCCGGGAGATCGACGTCCACGTCCTCCCCGAGCGCGTCTACGTGTGGCCCGGCAGCGACCTCGAGGCCGAGCCGCAGCTCTACGACGCGCACGTCGACGAGGTCCGCTCGGCCCACAACGAGGAGCCCGAGGTCGGCCACGCGCCCCCCGCGGGCGGCGGCAGCGTCTGGGACGAGCGCCTCGACGCGCTCGGCGCCCGCCACTCCGACGCCGTCCTGGCCTTCGTCGGCCCCGACGGGTTCCCGTTCGCCGTCCGGGTCCCGGTGCGTGCCGAGCGCGACGCGGGCCGGGTGCTCGTCGACGCCGACCCGGTCGGCGCTCCGATCGAGCCCGGCCTGGCCTGCCTGTGCGCGGATGCGCCGGGCCGGCGCGGCTTCCACGTGGTCGGCGACCTCGACGAGGATCGCGGCGTGTGGGTGCTGCGTCCGCACCGGGTCGGCGACCCCGTGCACGCCGCGCACGCCGGCTGATGGCGGGCCTCACCGTCGCGGTCACCGGCCCGACGGGCGAGATCGGCCGGGCCTTCATCCGCTCGCTGGAGCGCTCGCGCGAGGTCGGGCGCATCGTCGGCATGGCGCGCCGCCCCTTCGACCCCGCCGCCCACGGCTGGAGGCGCACCGAGTACCGCCGCGGCGACGTCCTGGACCGCGCGTCGGTCGAGGGGCTCGTCGTGGGCGCCGACGTGGTCGTGCACCTGGCCTTCGTCGTCCTCAAGGCCGGCGACGAGACGCGCCACGTCAACGTCGAGGGCTCGCGCAACGTCTTCGAGGCGACGGTGGCGGCGGACGCGAAGCGGCTGGTCTACTCGAGCTCCGTCGCGGCCTACGGCTTCCCGGAGGGCCTCGACGGGCTCATCACCGAGGACGTCCCGGCGCTCGGCCATCCGCGCCATCCGTATTCCGCCCACAAGGCGGAGGTCGAGGAGGTCCTCGACGAGGCGCTGAGCGGCGGCGAGACCGAGGCGTGGGTCTTCCGGCCGTGCATCGTCGCCGGGCCCGACGCGCCGGCGCTGATCGCGCAGGCGCGCTGGCCGGAGCGCCTGCCCGGCCCGCTGGCGGCGCTGGCCGGCGCCGTCGGCGTCCTCCCCGACCCCGGCGTGCCCTTCCAGCTCGTCCATCACGACGACGTCGCCACCGCGCTGCGCGCCGGCGTCGTCGGGCGCGGGGAGCCCGGCGCCTACAACCTCGCGGCCGCGGGCGAGGTCACGATGAGCGACCTCGCCGACGCGATCGGCTACCGGACCGTGCCGATGCCGAGGCTGGCCGTCGACGCGGCGGCCGAGCTCGTCGCCCACCTCCCCTTCCTGCCGGAGGAGGCCTCGTGGGTCGAGGCGCTGCGCCGACCGGTGCTCATGGACGCGGGCAAGGCGAGGCGCCTGCTGCGCTGGCGCCCGCGCCACGACGCGCAGGAGACCCTGCGCCTGACGGTCAGCGGGCGATCTCGGTGACCGGCACCCCGAAGCGCCGCTGCGCCTCGCCCAGCACGTCGTCCTCGCGGTAGCGCGCGCCGTCCTCGTCGCGCACGAAGACGAGCACGCGATCGGCTCGGTAGGTCGCCAGCGCGTCCTGGAGGGCGACGAGCGGCTCGCTCTCGCCGGTCTTGGCGCGCGCCCGCGCGCCGCGGTCGCGCAGCGACGCCGCGGTCTGCTCGGCGGCCGACTCGGCCTCGGCGATCGCCTCGTCGGAGTCCGAGACCCAGAAGGCCATCGGCGACTCGTTGACCGCCGGCGAGACGACGAGCACCTCGGAGCCCTCGAGATCGGCGTCCGGCAGCGCCGAGCGCACGTCGTCGGCGCCGACGGGGTCAGTGGCAAGGACCAGGAGCTTCATGACCTCCGGGCTACCCCGGCTCGGGCGCGGCGGAAACGAACCCGCGACCGCCGCCGGCTTGCCGGGTATGTCAGACCACGTGTCCGCCTTCCAACTGCGTCCGGCGACGGACGCCGACGTGCAGGCGCTCGCCCGCGCCGTCGTCGACGGTGTCGGGGTCTACCGCTCGTTCGCCCCGCCGGACTGGAGAGCGCCTTCGCTCGCGCACGAGACCGAGGCGCTGCGCGCCCTGCTCGCCGACGACGACGTCTGGTGCCTGGTCGCCGAGTCGGAGGACGGCGCGCTGGCCGGCCAGGTCACCATCCTGCCGGCCGCGCGTGCCCCGCATCCGGTACCCGGCCGGGCGCTCGCGCACCTGCGCAACCTGTTCGTCGGGCGGGAGTTCTGGGGAACGGGCCTCGCGCGGACGCTGAACGCCGCCGCCGTCGAGGCCGCGCGCGAGCGCGGGTACACGGAGCTGCGCCTGTTCACCCCGGCGGGTCAGGACCGCGCGCGGCGCTTCTACGAGCGCGAAGGCTGGGCGCAGGTCGGCGAGAGCTTCCACGACCCGGGGCCCGACCTCGCGCTCGTGGAGTACCGCTACGCGTTGAGGTCCGAGCGCCCGGCGGCCTCGAGCTGAGCCTCGTAGCGCGTCTGCACCGGCTTGACCAGCGGGACGAGCTTGAGGATCTTGGCCACCGGCCCGCGCGCGCTGATCTGTCCGCGCGCCAGCGCCACGGTGACGTTGACCTTGCCCAGCCAGAAGCGGTGGGCGGTGTCGGCGTCCATGGCCAGGACGACCTCGGGCTGCAGCTTGGTGATGCCGAACTCGACCTGCGGCTCTTCCTCGCCGAGCGCCTTGACCGTCACCTGCGAATCGGGCCGGCGCATGCGGTACTGGAAGACGGTGTCGGCGCCCTGGAAGCGCGAGCGCAGGTCCTCGTCGGCGATGATGTCCTCGAAGAGCCGCCCGAGGTTGGCGTAGACGTCCTCGGCGTCCTTGAAGTAGGGCATCGCCGGGCAGCTTAGTGAGGTAGGCCGTGACGGTGCCCGATCACGACTTCCGCCTGCATCCACCCGACGCGCGGCTGCTCGAGGGGCGGCGCGCCATGGTCGGGGCGACGCTCTTCGTCGACGGCGGGATGACGCTCGATCCCAAGTTCGTCTGATCGGTACGCTCAGGCGATGGACGACACGCGCGTGACGAACCACATCGAGCAGCTCGTCGCCGAGGAGCACCGCCTGCTGGAGGCGCACGCCGAGGGTGACGGCCTCGGCCCCGAGGAGCACGCGCGGCTGGAGCGCGTCCGCGTCGAGCTCGACAAGTACTGGGACCTGCTGCGCCAGCGGCGCGCCCGCGAGCGCGCCGGGCTCAACCCCGACGATGCCTCGCTGCGCGACTCCGACACAGTCGAGGGCTACCTCCAGTAGGTCATCCGGGGCGGCGCACGGCCGCCCGCGAGATTCGCCCGTGCGGCACAACCGCCGGTGCTACGTTCCGAACAGCCCCGAGTAGAGGAGAACGCCGCGATGGCCACCGCCACGCAGACCTTCAAGAACTTCATCGACGGCGAGTCGGTCGACGCTGCCGAAGGCGCCACCGACCCCGTCCTGAACCCGGCCACCGGCGAGGAGATCGCGCAGGCGCCGAGCTCCACGCAGGAGGACGTCGAGCGCGCCGTCAAGGCCGCGCGGACCGCGTTCGAGAACGGCTGGGGCACGACCACGCCCGGCGAGCGCGCGCTGGCGATCCTGAAGCTGGCCGACGCCCTCGAGGAGCACGCCGACGAGATCGCTGAGCTCGAGTCGGCCAACGCCGGCAAGCCCATCGAGGCGTTCAAGGGTGACGAGGTCCCGGCGATGGTCGACAACCTGCGCTTCTTCGCCGGCGCCGCGCGCTGCATGGAGGGCAAGGCGGCCGGCGAGTACCTCGAGGGCTACACCTCGATCATCCGCCGCGAGCCCGTCGGCGTCATCGGCCAGATCGCCCCGTGGAACTACCCGATCATGATGGCTGTCTGGAAGATCGGTCCCGCTCTCGCGACCGGAAACACCATCGTCCTCAAGCCCGCGCCCACCACGCCGCTGAGCACCATCCGCCTCGCGGAGATCGCCTCGGAGTTCCTGCCCAAGGGCGTGCTCAACGTCATCGCCGGCGGCAACGATCCGGGCGCCGCGCTGGTCGAGCACGAGGACGTGGACATGGTCTCGCTCACCGGCTCGGTCGAGACCGGCAAGTGGATCGCCGAGCACGCGGCCAAGACGCTCAAGAAGGTCCACCTCGAGCTGGGCGGCAAGGCGCCCGTCGTCGTGTTCGACGACGTCGACCTCGACTCCGTGCTCGAGACCATCGCCGGCACGGGCTACTACAACGCCGGACAGGACTGCACCGCGGCCACGCGCGTCCTGGCCTCCAGCGCGATCCTCGACGACGTCGTCAGCGGGCTGGCCAAGGAGGCCGACGGCTACGTGATGGGTGACACCACGTCGGCCGACACGACGCTCGGTCCGCTGAACTCCGCGCGCCAGCGCGAGCGCGTCGAGGCCTTCCTCGAGCGCACGCCCTCGCACGCGGAGATCGTCACCGGCGGCCAGGAGCCCGACCGGCCCGGCTTCTTCCTGCAGCCGACGGTCGTTTCCGGGCTCAAGCAGGACGACGAGATGATCCAGCGCGAGATCTTCGGCCCGGTCATCACCGTCCAGCCGTTCTCCGACGAGGCGGAGGCCATCAAGTGGGCCAACGGCACGCCCTACGGCCTGGCGGCCTCGGTGTGGACCCGCGACGTCGGCCGCGCTCTGCGCGTCTCCAACGCGTTGCGCTTCGGCTGCGTCTGGATCAACGACCACATCCCGCTGGCCAGCGAGATGCCCCACGGCGGCTACGGCCAGTCCGGCTACGGCAAGGACCTGTCGATGTACGCCCTGGAGGACTACACGCACGTCAAGCACGTCATGGCGTCGCTGAGCTAAACGCCGGGCAGCTCGACGACCACGCGACAGCCATAGGGCCGCGCGCGCTCGGCGCGCAGCTCGCCGCCGTGGCGGCCCACGATCCGCCGCGCCTGCGTGAGGTTCTCGCCGCAGGCGCCGCTGCCCTCGTCGACGACCTCCAGGCGCACGCCGTGCGGCGCTGAGCGCGCGGCCAGCGTGACCATGCCGCCGGGCGGCGAGCGCCGGGCGGCGTGCACGATGAGGTCGGTCAGCGCGCGGTGCAGGCACTCCGGATCGCCCACCGTGCGCAGCCGCGTCGGCGCGACGTCGACGCGCACGTCCACGTCGGTGAGCGCCGGGCGGGTCTCGTGCGCGGCGCGGGCGAGGAGCGCGCGGACGCCGAAGCTGTGCACCTGGCCGCCCTGAGCCTGCTCGGGCATCAGGCGGATGCCGGCGGCGAGCAGCGCGCCCAGCCCCAAGCCGACCGCGAGCGCCACGGGTCCGCAGACGAGCAGCGGCGCCCCGAGCCCCATGCCCGCGACCACGCCGAGAGCCGTCACCGGCACCGTGGTGGCGATGAGGGTTCCGAGCCTGGTGTTCGAGCGGATGCGTTGCATGGTGTGGCGGGCTCTGCGTGTCGCTGTTGCCCGCCACGGCTCCAGCCCCCGGAGGGATGCGATGGGGGCCGGAGCGCGTGGCCGGCACGTGGCGAGGGGGCCGGGCCGTCCCCCCGGATAGCCCGACCCTCGTCCGCCTGGAGGTGCCCCCCGGCGGCCCTGCTCGCCGTCGTTCACCGCTCCGCTGGACCGAGGGGCGCAACCCCTCCGGCGCGATGAAGGTTCTCGCGAAGTCAGACCCCTACGGCGCGCGTGGCGCGGCCCCTAGCGGGGGGAGCGCGGCCCACAACCGCCACTCCTCCACACCGCGCTCGCGTGCCTCCCCGGAGACCTCCGTGCCGCCGGTCCCCCGGATGCCGTCGCCACCCCCCACGAGTCGCTCACGCCGCATCATCCGGTCGTCCGCGGCCTTGCGGAGCGCCGTTCCCTCGCTGGTGAGGAGGATCAGCATCAGGCGGCGGGCGTGTTCGCGACTCGTCATGGCAGTTGGCTCTCCAAGGTGGGTCTGACCCGAGGGCGTGACTTGGTGTGGAACGGTGTTCCAACGCGTTCCAGCCGCGCCGGTGTCGTGTGTTCATCGCGCGCGGCGCGGATCTGTGACCCGCGGCGTCAGAGTGCGGGCAGCGCTCGCAGAGCGCTCACGGCCGGGACAACGAGGTACTCGCCGCCGCGGCACTCCACGTAGCTGCGCAGCGGCGCGACCACCTGCGGCGGGTCGCCCTCGATGATGTGGCGCACCTCGCCGCCGGCGGGCCCGGTGATCGGGTCGGCCTCGCGGCCAAGGCCGAAGGCGTTGCCGTCGTTGCACCACTGCGACTGGACGATCTCGAACTGGCGCGCGATCGAGGCCTGCAGGCAGACGAAGAGCAGCCCGCGCGCCTCGCCGTCGTCCGGCTCGCCCTCGGCCAGCGCGGGCCCGTACGGCATCCCGCGGCGCAGGATCCGGTGGCGCGCGGTGAGGCGACCCTCCCAGCCGAGCGTGTCGCGCGGGTTGGCGCGGCGGACGTGGGCCCCGCGCGGGCAGCGCAGGCCGAGCTGGTCGTCGCCGTAGCGGAAGTCGTTGGCGCGCCGCTTGTCGTCGCCCAGCGCCTGGTCGGGGCCGTCGGGGCGCAGGACGAGCGGGCTGCCGTCGCGCCAGCGCCCGACGAGCTTGGCCGCGACGAGTTCCTCGTCGAGCCCCAGGTGCTGCGCCTGCCGGGCGAGCTGGGCGCGGAAGCCCGCGACGTCCTGGTGCAGCTTGCGCCACACCATGAAGCTCGCGTTGCGGTCGAACGGTGCGGGCGGCGCGGGCGCGGGGCCGCGATCCTCGTCCTCATAGCCGAGGATGAACTCGCCGGGCTTGACCGCGCGCCATTGCGTTCGGCTCCACGGCCACCACGGCGCGCGCTTGTAGGGGATGCCCTGGCCGCGGACGTCCTCGCGGACCACGCCCTCGATGGCCGGCTGAGAGAAGCCATCGGTGAAGCCGAAGTGCTCGCGCTGCCTGCCGAGCAGCCCGGCGGGCTGGACGTGGGCCAGCTCGAGCCCGCTGCCCTGGGCGCGCAGCTCGCGCTCCCAGTGTGCCGCCTCGGCCTCGAGCGCGTCCGCGCTCTGCGCATGGACGACGATGAGGACCTCGAGGTCGCGCAGGTCGTCCTCCCACGTGGCGGGGTCGTCGCCGAGGCGGTCGGCGCGCGCCGCCATGCCCTCGCGCAGCTCCCGCGGGAAGCCGTCGAGGATCCATGCCGGCAGCTCGAGCGCGGCGAGCGCGCGATGGGAGAGCGCGACGTTCAGCGTCGTCTCGGGGTGGCCCGCCCACTCCTGCTCGGTCGTCACCGGGTCGGCGAGAGCCGCCAGGAAGGCGCGCGCGGAGCGCGGCTCGCGCACGCGGGCGAAGAGGTGGCGGGCGAAGCCGAAGCACTTGCCGTAGCCCCGGACGATCCCGCCCTGGAGGTCGGCGACGTCGATCACCAGGCCCTCCAGGCGGCCTGAAGCGCCGCGTCGTCGAGGACCGCGGTCTGCGCGGCGAGCGCGGCGACACGCGCGCGCAGCCCGAGCGCGTCCCCCACCTCCTCGACGCTCGCGTGCGGGGAGCCGACGACCGAGAAGCCGGCGTGCAGCTCGCGCGCCCGCGCCCAGCGCACGACCTCGGCGGGGTCGTCGGCCCCGGGCCAGAAGGCGCAGTGCCCGAGGGCCGGCGCGAGCTCGCGTGCGGCGGCGGCCAGCCACGGCTCGGTGGGCCCGTCGTGGTCGGCGGCCAGCAGCACGTAGTGGCGCGTGCGCCCGCGAAAGCGCCGCGGCGGCGGGCGCAGGACCTGTATGCGGGCCAGGTGCGTCCCGGGCACGCGGGCGAACGGCTCGTCGAGCGTGGCGATGGCGGCCCGGGCGGCGTCGGCCTCCCCGTCGCGCAGCGGCGCCAGCAGGAGGATCGGAGAGCTCATCGCGAGGGGCCGCCGCGCGGGTCGTCGCCGGCCGCGGGTGAGCAGTGACGCGCTGTCACAACAGCTCCTGCACGTCGGTCAGCAGGCGCCGCCACTCCTCTCCGAACCGCCGCGGATCGTCGACGTCCAGGCGCGGCCGCGCCTCGTCGTAGGCCGCCTGGAGCTTCAGTGCTTGCGAGACCATCGTCGTCGAGGCGTCCGGATAGGCCATCCAGAAGTGGTCGACCGGATGGCTGTGAGCGTCGATGTACTCGGCCACCGGGCCGAAGCGCTTGGGCCCGGGGAAGCCCTTCGCCCCCCAATAGAGGCCGTTGATGCGCGAGGGCACCACGCGGACGAAGGCCTCGATGTACTGGATGTCGGACCCGTCGAAGCTCGTCAGGAACAGCATCGAGCGCGGTGCGGCGCGGTCGCGCGGCGTCTGGCGGTCCGCGGGCCAGCGCTCGATCAGGGCCCAGCGCGCGAAGTGGATGAACGAGAGCGCCCGCAGGGGTGCCGTGACGAGGCTGGTCAACCGCGCGACGACCCACGTGAACCGGACCCAGATCGCCCACCACCACGGGATCGGACTGAGGATGGTCAGCGGCGTTGCGCGCATCGGCGTCGAACGTATCGCACATGCCTAGGCGCGACGACTTGGCGCGCGTAGAGTCTTGTCAGTGGGGGATGCAGTCAGCCAGCGCTCGGACGCCGTCGGCGCGACCGGCGAGCTTCCCCTTCTCGGACGCGCGCGGGAGCTGGCCGATCTGGACGCCACGCTCCAGGAGACGGCGGCCGGCCGCGGCGGCCTCGTCCTGCTCACGGGCGAGCCCGGCATCGGCAAGACGCGCCTGGCCACCGCGCTGGGTGAGCGCGCAGCGGGCGACGGCCATCGCGTCGCGTGGGCGCGCGGCTGGGACGGCGGCGGCGCGCCCGCGTTCTGGCCGTGGGTGCAGGTCGTGCGCTCCCTCGCCGCCGACCGCGACGACGACGCCCTGCGTACGGAGCTCGGCGCCGGCGCGCGCTGGGTGGCCCAGCTCGCGCCCGAGCTTCGGGAGCGCCTCGACCTGCCCGAGGCGGGCGACCTCGAGTCCGAGCAGGCCCGCTTCGCCCTCTTCGACGCCGTCACGGTCTTCCTGCGCAACACGGCGGCGCGCGAGCCGCTGGTCGTGCTCCTCGACGACCTGCACACCGCCGACCTGCCGTCGCTGCTGCTGCTCGCCTTCCTCGCCCGCGCGTTGAGCGAGACGCGCGTGCTCGTGATCACCACCCATCACGAGGCGGGGCCGCGGCGCGGGCCCGAGGTCGAGGCCGTCTTCGGCGAGCTCACGCGCTTCGGCGCGCGCTTCGACCTCGGCGGCCTGGAGGACGACGACCTGCGCGCGCTGGTCATCCACCGCAGCGGCGCCGACCCGCCCGAGGAGCTGGTGCACACGCTGCACCATCTGACCGAGGGCAACCCGTTCTACTCCGACGAGGTCGTGCGCCTGCTCGTCGCCCAGGGCCGCATCGACCAGCCCTTGGGCGAGCGCGTGCCGCTGCCCGACGGGGTCCGCGACGCGATCCGCAAGCGCCTGTTGCCGCTGCGCCCCGAGGTCCGCGACGCGCTGCAGGTGGCCGCCGTCGAGGGCCGCGACTTCCAGCTCACCACCGTCGAGCGGGCCGCGGGCATCGCCCGCGCCGACCTTCTCGAGCGCCTCGACGAGGCGGTCGCCGTGCAGCTGCTCGAGGAGGCGCCGGGGCCGGCCGGCTCGTTCCGCTTCGCGCACGGCCTCATCCGCGAGACGCTCTACGGCGACCTCACCGCTTCGCGCCGCGCCCGGCTGCACGCTGCAGTGGGCGAGGCCCTCGAGCGCACGGCCGCGACCGAGGCCGAGCTGGCCCACCACTTCGTCGAGGCGGCGCCGGTCGGCGACCCGGCCAAGGCGCTCGAGCATGCCCAGCGCGCCGGCCACGAGGCGCTGGCGGCGCTGGCCTACGAGCGCGCTGCCGACCTCTTCGACGCCGCCCTGAGCGCGCTCGACCTGCTCCCCGAGCCCGACGAGCCCCGTCGCGGCGAGCTGCTGCTCCTGCGCGGGCAGGCGCAGATGCAGGCCGGCGGCGACGCGGCGCGCTCCACCCTGCTGGCCGCGATCGACCTCGCCCGGCGCGTCGGCGACGCCGACCTGCTCGGCCGCGCGGCGCTCAGCCTTGGCGGCTTCGGCCTCTCGCCCGGCATGGTCGACGACGACCTCGTCGCCGTGCTCGAGGAGGCGCTCCACGGCCTGCCGCCCGACGGCAGCGCGCTGCGCGCGCGCCTGCTCGTGCGCCTGGCGGTCGCGCTGTACTACTCCGAGCGGGCGCAACGCCGCGAGGACCTCGTGCAGGAGGCGCTGGGCATCGCGCGCGGGCTCGGCGATCCGCCGACGCTCGCCTACGTCCTCGACCAGGGCCACATCGCCACCAACGGCCCCGACACGGCCGAGCGCGGCCTGGCCTGGGCCCAGGAGCTCTTCGCCCTGGCCGACGCCTCCGCCGACCCGGAGCTGTCGGTCCGCGCGCGCTCGTGGCAGATCGACCTCCTGCTCGAGCTCGACGATCTCGCGGGCGCCGACATGGCGATCGAGGCGCTCGACCGGATCGCCACCGACTCGCGCGACCCGCGCGCCCGCGCCTACATCCCGCTGCACCGCGCGCGGCGGGCCATGATCGCCGGCCACCTCGACGACACCGAGGCGCTCATCCACGAGGGCATCCAGCTGGGTTGGAGCCTTCAGGACTCGACCGTTCCGATCCTCGCCGGCGCGCAGCTGTTCTGGCTGCGCATGGGCCAGGGCCGCCTGCGCGAGATCGAGGACGCGGTGCGCCAGTTCGCCGACCAGCTCCCGGCCATGCCCGCGTGGCGCGTGGCGCTGGCCATGCTCTACATGCACACCGGCCGCCCCGCCGAGGCGCGCCGCGAGTACGACCGGCTCGCCGAGCGCGACTTCGCGACGATCCCGCGCGACAACGTCTGGTCGATCTCCATCGCGATGCTGGCCGAGCTCAGCGAGACCTTCCGCGACGCCGAGCGCTCGATCGTGCTCGAGGAGCTGCTGGCGCCCCTCGAAGGCCGCAACGTCGTCACGCCGACGGGCATCTTCGCCGGACCCGTGCGGCGCTACCTGGCGCTGACCGCGGCGGCCCGCGGCGACGAGGACGCCGCCCTCGCCCGCCTCGTGGAGGCCCGCATGGCCTGCGAGCGCATGGGCTACAAGCCGATGCTGGCCGTCCTCGACGTCGACGAGGCGCGGATGCTCGCGCGCCGCAACCGGCCCGGCGACGTCGACCACGCGCGCGAACTGCTCCAGCGCGGGCTCGCGCGCGCCGAGGAGGTCGGCGTCCCGCGCCTCGACGAGCGCCTGACCCGCGCCTCCGCGATGCTGCCCCCGCAGGACGGGGCGCCGCGGGCCGCCGAGCCCGCCCTGGGCCCGGTGGGTGCCGTGCTCGCGCGCGAGGGCGACGTGTGGCGCCTGGACTACGGGGGCCGCGTGCTGCGCGTGCGCGATGCCAAGGGCATGCGCCACCTCGCGCTGCTCCTGGCCAATCCCGGCGTCGAGCTCCACGCCGTCGACGTGGCCACCGCGGCCGAGGGCGGCGCCGCGACCGGCGCCGAGAACGCCGAGGGCCTGGCCGTGCGCGCCGGCACCGGTGACGCGGGCCCGGCGCTCGACTCGCAGGCCAAGGCCGAGTACCGCTCGCGCCTGGAGGACCTGCGGGCCGAGATCGAGGAGGCCGAGTCGTTCAACGACCCCGAGCGCGCGGCCCACGCGCGCGAGGAGATGGACTTCATCGCGCACGAGCTGTCGGCCGCCGTCGGACTGGGCGGCCGCGACCGCAAGGTGGCCTCGGCGTCCGAGCGCGCGCGGGTCAACGTGACGCGCGCGCTGCGGCGCGAGATCCGTCGCATCGCCGACGAGGATGCGAGCCTCGGGCGCGAGCTCGAGACGACCGTCCGCACCGGCACCTTCTGCGCCTACGAGCCGGACCCCCGGCGCCCGGTGGCGTGGGAAGTGGATGCCGGCTGAGCGCTACGACGTCGCCGTCATCGGGTCGGGCTTCGGCGGCTCGGTCGTCGCCTGCCGCCTGGCCCAGGCGGGCGCCTCGGTACTCGTGCTCGAACGCGGCCAGCCGTGGCCACCGGGCTCGTTTCCGCGCACGCCGCGCCAGTGGCGCGGAGCCCTGTGGGCGCCGCGCAGGGGCGTCCACGGACTCTTCGAGTACCACCACTTCAAGGGCCTCGACTCCCTCACCGCCAGCGGGCTGGGCGGCGGGTCGCTCATCTACGCCAACGTCATGCTGCGCAAGGACCCCGCGACCTTCGCCGCCGACGGCCTGCCGCTGGCGCCCGCGGACCTCGACCGCCACTACGACGCCGTCGAAGCGATGCAGCGCGCCGAGCGCTATCCGTGGGCGGACCGCACCCCGAAGACGCGTGCGCTGCTCGACGCGGCGCGGATCGCCGGCCTGCAGGCCGAGCGCCCGCCGCTCGCCGTGGCCTTCGGCGATCGCCCAGGCCAGCCCTACGACGACGGCACCGGCAACCTGCACGGGGCGCCGCGCGAGACCTGCCGGCTGTGCGGCGCCTGCGACGTCGGCTGCCAGTACGGGTCCAAGGAGACGGTGGACTTCACCTACTTGACTGCAGCCGTCGACGCGGGGGCGCACGTGCGTACCTGCTGCGAGGCCCACACCGTGGACCGCGACGGCGAGGGCTGGCGCGTCGGCTACCGCCAGCACGTGGCGGCGCGCCGGGGCCATCCCGAGCGCCTGCTCGACCCGGTCGCCCGGACCGACCGCGAAGTGCTCGCCGACCGCCTGGTGCTCGCGGGCGGCACCTTCGGGTCGACCGGCCTGCTGCTGCGCAACCGCGCCGCGCTCCCTGGGCTCAGCCCGCGCCTGGGCCGCGGCTTCTCGGGCAACGGCGACCTGCTCCTGTTCCTGCTCGACGCCGATCGCTACCTGGACCCGGCCACCGGGCCGGTGATCACCGCCTCGGTGCACGTGCCCGACGCCGAGTCGCCGAGCGGGCGCGGGTTCCTCATCCAGGACGCCGGCGCGCCCGCGTTCTCGGAATGGCTGTGGCAGGGCCTCGAGGCGCCCGGCGACGTGTTGCGCGCGCTGCGCCGGCGCTCGGCGGCCGAGGCTTTCGGCACCGCTCGTGCCTCGGCGGCCATGGCGCCGCTGCTGGGCATGGGGCGCGACGTGCCGGGCGGGCGGATGGAGCTGCGCGGCGACCGACTGGTGCTGACCTGGCGCGGGCAGGCCTCGCGGGCCTACTTCGAGGGTCTCGAGGCCACGGCCCGGCGGCTCGGGCAGGCGCTCGGGGGACGTGTCGTACGCCTTGGCGGGCGCTTCGCCCGCCTGCTCAGCGTGCACCCGCTCGGCGGCTGCGCGATGGGTGCGAGCGCGGAGCAGGGCGTCGTGGACTCCTACGGCCGGGTCTTCGGCTGCGAGCGCCTGTACGTCTCGGACGGCTCGATCCTGCCGGGCCCGGTGGGCGTCAACCCGAGCATGACCATCGCCGCCCTGGGCGAGCGGATCGCGGAGGAGATGAAGAGATGAGCGCCCTCGACTGGTCCGAGTCGATGAGCGGCCGGGTGTCGTTCGACACCACCGACTACAACCAGGGCTGGTGGCAGGGCACGCCGTGCGCCTTCCACCTCGACCTGCACGTCGACGACGTCGAGCGCTTCTTCGCCGACGACGAGCACGAGGCGACGTGCACCGGGTGGATCGATTGCGACGGCCTGGGCGAGCGGATGGAGATCGCCGAGGGCGCCTTCAACCTGCTCGTGGCCGCCGGCGGGTCGCGCCGGCGCGAGATGCGCTACCGCCTCTTCGCCCACGATCGCACCGGGCGCCCGGTGACGCTGGCGGGGTTCAAGGAGATCGAGGACGGCTGGTTTCGCGATACGTGGGTCGACACGACCACGCTGTTCACGCGCCTGTACCACGGGCGGGTCACACGCGACGAGGAGGACGGCGCCACTGCGCTGGCCACCGGTGTCCTGCACGTCTCGGCCGGCGGCTTCCTGGCCCTGATGCTGAGCATGCGCGGCAGCGCGCGCGACAAGCTGCGCTACGGCTGGTTCTCCGCGCGCTCGCTGCTGCAGGTCTACGTCGGGCGCAGCGCCGCCATGGGCTCGACCGACTTCCCCGGGCTGCACCCCGGCTCGGAGCGCTGGCAGGGCTTCCCACCCGAGGAATGGCACGACTGCCCCGGGCGACCGGGCCTGCGCCGGCGCATCCTGGCCGTGCGCACCGAGGACGACCACGACCTCACCATCCACAACATCCGCGGCGAGGCCGAGCCGACCGCCGGCCCGGTGCTCCTCCAGCACGGCACCGGCGTGCGCGCGAACCTCTTCTACGGCTCGCCCATGGCGCACTCGATCGTCGACGTCCTCGTGGCGGAGGGCTATGACGTCTGGCTGGGCAACTGGCGCGGCTCGATCGACCTGCCCGAGTGCGACTACACACTCGACGACGTGGCGCGCTACGACCACCCCGCCCTGATCTCCGCCGTCCTGCGCGAGACCGGTGCCTCGACGCTCAAGGCGGTCGTGCACTGCCAGGGCTCGACGTCCTTCGCCCTGGCCGTCGCCGGCGGGCTCGTGCCCGAGGTGACCGACGTCGTCTCCAACGCGGTGTCCTTCCACGTCGACGTCCCGACCCTGTCCAAGCGCCAGATGCAGCTCGTCGTGCCGGTCCTCGCCTTCGGCTACAAGGGCTTCGACCCGCAGTGGACGCTGCGCCCGACCGCGCTGCGCGCTCGCCTGCTCGCCACTTGGGCGCGCACCGTGCGCCGCGAGTGCCGCGAGCCGGTGTGCCAGATGGCCAACTACACCTACGGGGTGGGCGGCAACATCCTGTGGGACCACGCGAACATCGACCCGCCCACCCACCGCTGGATCGCCCGCGAGTTCGGCTGGGTGCCGATCACCTTCTTCCAGCAGATGTCGCGCTGCGCCGCGGCGGGGCACCTCGTCGCGGCTTCCGGGTACGACGAGATCCCCGAGGATGTGGTGGCCTCGGCGCCGCGCAACCGGCCGCGCTGGACGTTCCTGGCGGGCTCGGCGAACCGCTGCTTCCTCGCCCGCAGCCAGGAGCGCTCCTTCGCCTGGCTGGACGGCCTGGAGCCCGGCCGGCACGCGATGGTGGAGGTTCCGGGGTACACGCACCTCGACGTCTTCTTCGGTCGCAACGCCGAGCGCGACGTGTTCGCGCACGTCGTCGCGGGACTGCGCGGAACTTCCAACCCCCGGGGGAGTTAGAGTCGGCGGAGAGGGGATTGCTCTGGAAGCCTCAGCACTCCACGCGCCGTCAGGTCTCGGTCGCATCACGGCCCGCGGTCCGCTGCTGCGAATGCGGTCCGACGACCAGCTCGTGGCGCTCTTCCGGATGGGCTTCGACGATGCGTTCGGGGCGATCCACGACCGCTATCGCCAGCGGCTCTTCGCCTATACCCGCCAGATGCTGGGCGCCTCGCGCTCGGACGCCGAGGATGTCCTGCAGGATGTCTTCCTGCGCGCCTACGGGGCGCTGCGCAACGACGACCGGCCGGTGACGCTGCGCGCGTGGCTGTACCGCGTCGCGCACAACCGCTGCATCGACCACCTACGCCGCCCGGACCCGCCGGCGGCCGAGATCTACGAGCTGTCGCGCACGCCGGGGCACGACCCCCAGGCCGAGACGGCGCGCCGCGAGGACCTGCGCCGGCTTGTGCAGGACGTTCAGCGCCTGCCCGAGCAGCAGCGCTCGGCGCTGCTCATGCGCGAGCTCGACGGGCTCACCTACGCCGAGCTGGCCGACGCCCTGGACACCTCGGTGCCCGCGATCAAGTCGCTGCTCGTACGCGCCCGCGTCGGCCTCGTCGAGGCAGGCGAGGCACGCGACACCGCATGCGTGGACATCCGCGCCGACCTCGTCCGCTCCCACGGGCGCGGCGTGCGGGCCAGTGGGCGCTCGCGCCGGCACCTGCGCGACTGCGACGGCTGCCGCGAGTACCGCCAGGCGCTGCGCGGCGTCGACGAGGGCCTCGCGGCGCTCGTGCCGGGCAGCGCCGGGCCGCTCGCGACCGTGGCCAAGCTGCTGGGGATCGGCGGGGCGTCGTCCGGAGCGGCCGCCGGCGCCGGCGCCGGCGCCGGAGGCACGGCCGCCGTGGCCGGCGGAGCCACCGCCGCCACCGCCACCGCCACGAAGGTCGTGGCCATCGTCTGCTGTGCTGCCGTCGTCGGTGGAGGGGCGGCCGAGGTGCGCCAGTACACGAGCCCGGTCGCGCCCGCCCACCACGCCGCGCACCACGCGCGCCCGGCCGCGGCGCGCTCGGCCGCGGCGCGCTCGGCCGCCGCCACCGCGCCCGTGAAGGCTCCGCTGGCGCGCGCCATCGACCCCGTGCGCGATGCCCAGCCGCCGGCATCCAAGCCGCGCAAGGCCCCCGCGCGCGACACGGTCACGACGACGCCGGCCGCCGTCACCGAGCCGGCGACCGGGAGCGTCGCGGCGCCCGCGCCGGCCGCCGGCGGCACGGTGGCGCCGGAGGAGGCTCAGACCGGCGGCGCCATGGCGCCCGACGAGGACGCGATGCCGGACCCGAGCGGGACGGGAGCCGTCGGCGCTCCCTCGCCCGACGACCCCGCCGCGACGCCCGGGCTGACGACGCCGCCGGCGACGCCGCCGACCCCGGGCCAGGGCTCCGACGCCGGCCCTCCCGTCGATTCGGGTGCTCCGATCGCCGGGGCCTCTGCGGCGCCGCCGGCCGGCTGACCGCTTTCAGGCGCGCGGGCGCTATCGTCGCGGCCCGCGATGGAGCGCTACCTGACCAACCTCGAGCACGAGCAGCTGCTCGTCCGGCGCGGGACCCGCTCGGGGCACTACTGCATCGTCGCGGTGCACTCGACGGTCCGCGGCCCTGCCCTGGGCGGCTGCCGCATGTGGCGCTATGACGACAGCCGGGCGGCCGTGCGCGACGCGTTGCGCCTGTCGCGGGCGATGACGTACAAATCGGCCGTCGCCGGCCTGCCGCTGGGCGGCGGCAAGGGCGTGATCATGCTGCGCGACGGCGCGCCGCAGGGACGCGAGCGGACCGCCACGCTGCTCGACTTCGCCGATACCGTCGCGGCGGTGAACGGCAGCTACATCACCGCCGAGGACGTCGGGACCTCGGCGCGCGACATGACCGTCATCGCCCGCGGGACGCCGCACGTCTCCGGCCTCGCACGCGCGCGCGGCGGCTCGGGCGACCCGAGCCCCTACACGGCGCTCGGCGTCGAGGCCGCCGTCCTGGCCTCCGTCGAGCGGGCCTTCGGGAGCACGTCGCTGAAGGGTCGCAGCGCCGCGGTCGTCGGGCTGGGCGCCGTCGGCCTGCGCCTCGCTCGGCTCCTCGCCCGCCGGGGAGCACGACTGCTGGTCTCCGACATCGACGCCCGCAAGCGCGACGAGGCCGCCCGCCTGGGCGCGCGCTGGCTCAAGCCCGAGAAGGCCCTGCTCGCCCCGGTCGACGTCCTGGCGCCGTGCGCGCTCGGCAGCGTCCTCGACGACGAGTCGGTGCCCGCGCTGCAGGCGCCGGTCATCGCCGGCGCGGCCAACAACCAGCTCGCCGACGAGTCGGTGGCCGACCTGCTCGCGCGCAAGGGCGTGCTGTGGGCGCCGGACTTCGTGGCCAACGCGGGCGGCATCATCAACATCTCCGTCGAGCTCGAGCCCGGCGGCTACGACCCGCGACTGGCGCGCAAGCGCGTCCGCGGCGTCGGCGACACCCTGCGCTCGATCTACGACGCCGCGGCCGGCGGCATGACGCCGCTGGCGGCGGCCATGGAGCTCGCGCGCACGAACCTGTCGGACTCGCGCGCGTAGCGAGCCGCGAGCCACACGCCGTCGTCGCCGACCGGCACGCGTACGACTTCGCCGCGGGCGGCGGCGTCGATGAGCGCGTCCTCGGCGGCCCCGCGATCGGCGGGGAAGAGTCCGGGCCGCATGATCTCGGCCACCTCGGCGGTGACCAGGCCGTGCGGGGCCTCATCGAGGGCCTCGAGCGGGTCCTCGGCGGGCGCGCGGCGCTCGAGCGAGGTGTCGAAGTTGGCGAGGATGACGTCGTAGGCCTCGATGGGCTGGAAGCCGCCGGCCTCGAGGGTCCTGCCGTCACGCTCGAAGACGAGTGAGGGCGCGGTGTAGCGGACGGGGCCGTCGGTGGCCGCGCTCTTGCCCTGGAACTCGGTCGGCGAGCCCGCCGCGGTGCGCGCCCGCGCGCGATCGGCCTCGTAGGCCTCGACGACGTCGGGATCGTCGATGCGCGCGACGATCGCCTGCGCGTCGAGCCCGGAGACGCGGCGCAGGCCGGTGGCGAGGTCGCCGTCCTCGTCGAGCACGAGCGGCGTCGTGAACTGCATGAGCTGCAGCGCGCGGAACGCGGCGTCGCCGAGCGCCGGGTCCTCCATGCGGGCGGCGACGACGGCGCGGCACGCGCGCGAGGTGGCCGCCACGTGGTGCTTGGGCTGCGTCTGGAACGGCATCCCGTACTGGCGGAAGTTGCGATAGCCCCGGGCCTGGCGCTGGGGCGTGTAGCCGCGGTCGACGTACTGCTGGGAGCGCTCCGTCAGCCCGATGAGCGTGAGCTTCCAGTCGAGCTGAGCGCCGTAGCGCCAGCGCAGCGTGGCCAGCGCCGGAGAGGCCGAGTAGGCCCACGGGCAGCCAGGGTCTGAGAAGTGCCGGACGGTGATCGGTTGCACGAGCAACATTGTGGCACTTCACCACCTCCGGCAGTACGGCGCCGCTGGGGCGCCGTCAGCGCGGTGGCGCGCGGGCGCGCGCTGGCGCACCGGCCCCACGCCCGACGCTGCCATGAGCGCCGAGCGGAGTGGCCTCGATGCCGTTCCCGGCGACCACGGCGCCTTGTCCTGCGAGCCCGGTCTGTGGAGCACCGGGCTCGCGCGCCGTGGCCGCGTTCACCGCCGTCGGCCTCGCCTTGGGAGGGATGACGGCTGCCTGGGGAGGCGGCGCGTGCCAACGCGCCGCGACCGGAGGCGCTGCAGGCGCTCCGGCGGCGGTGGCGGGAACGGCTCCGACCGCGCCCGCCACCATGGCCGCCGTGGCCGCGGTGAGGGGTCGGAGGGCGGGTCGGGTCATGGCGGGATCATCGACCCCGCACCTGTGAGGCAGTGAAGAATCGCTTGAGAGGAACCTGAGCAGCGAGCCGCCGGGACCCGCCCCAGGTCAGGGCTCGCCGAGCAGCGACAGCTCGGGGCGTTCGACGCCCACGGGCAGGCGCCCCTCTTCGTCGAGCTTGTCGAGATGGGCCGCGAGGGTGACCGTGGCTGCGGGGCGCAGCAACGCCGGCGCGTCGCTCCACACGCGGTCGAGCAGGTCGTCGGCCGTGCGCAGGCCGGCGTCGAGCGCCTCGACCAGCCGGCGCTCGCGCTCCATGCGGTGCGTGATGTACTCGTCGAGCTTGGCCGGAGCGTCGAGGACGACCGGCCCGTGCCCGGGGCAGATGACCTTCACCCCGAGCACCCGCAGCCGCCGCAGCGCGCTGAGGTAGCCGCGCAGCGCCCCGGGGTCGGGATAGACGAAGACCGAGCCCTCGCCGAGGACCGCGTCGCCGGAGAAGCAGACGCCGCCGGCGACGTAGGCGAGATGGTCGGTCGCATGGCCGGGCGTGGCGATCGCGCGCAGCGGGCCGAACTTCTGCCCGTCCTCGATGCGCACGTCGGCGCCCTCATAGCGCGAGGCGACGACCGGCACCCCGCCCGCGCGTCGGCGCAGCTCGTCGACGGCCTCGACGTGATCGAGGTGATCGTGGGTCACCGCGATGCCGCCGATCCCGCCGCGGTCGCGCGCGTCGGACAGCACCCGCTCGAGGTGGGCCTCCATCAGCGGCCCCGGATCGACCACGTAGCACGGGTCGCGCCCGACGAGCCACGTGTTGGTGCCCCGCAGCGTGAAGGGGCTCGGGTTGTCGGCGGTGACGAGGCCGACGTCGTCCATCAGCGCCGCCACACGCGCCGGCGCGGGCCGGGCTGCAGGAAGTCGGGCACGCCCCGTCGCACCGGATAGGCGACGCCGGTCGACTCGCACACGAGCTGGCCGCGGTGGGCGGTGAGCGGCGCCTTCGTCCCCGGGTCGGCCAGCAGGTCGAGCGCGCGGGTCGCGAACGCACCGCTGGTGCGGGGGCGCCGGCTGGGCTCGTAGTCGCCGGCCTTGCGCGCCAGCACCCGCACCGAGTGAAACCACGCGCGCCCGCGGCCCTCGAAGGCGGCGTCGAAGGGTACGAGCGCCCCGAGCAGCAGCGCCACCAGCTCATGGAGCTCGCGCATCGCCTCCGCTTCCGGGCGCGAGGCGTCGACGGCGCCCATCTTGCTGGCATTGTGCAGCGTGTTGTAGAGACCGCCCGTGGCGTCGACGTCGGTGAGGACGTCGACGAAGCCGATCTCGCGGCACACCCGCTCGAAGAACGGCGGCGTCAGGCGCACGTAGTCGTCGGGGTAGCCGTGCAGCCACCACACGAAGGGCATGACGTGGACCATCACCCCGCCGGGGCGCAGCACGCGGTGGCACTCGGCCAGGACCTCGTGCGGATAGGCGATGTGCTCGAGCACCGAGTTCGATCCGACGCGGTCCACGGCCCCCGAGCGGAACGGGAGCGCGGTGGCATCGGCCACGACGTCGATCGGGTGCGCGGGGTCGACGTCGAGGCGGATGAGCTCGGCCAGGCCGTCGGCGTCGGCGAGCTCGCGCGTGCGCTCGTCGCCGAACGCGGTCCACGTACCGAGCTCGAGATGGACCGCACCCGCGTTCACGGTCAGCGCGTAGGCGTCGGCGCGCGCCGCGTCCCACGCCGCCCCCGCGCCGGGCAGCAGCGGGTTGACGCCGTCGAGCAGGTGAGGGCGCCAGGCGCCCAGGTGCTCGTGCAGCTTGGCCAGCAGCGCGTCGGCCTGCGCGGGCGCCTTCGCCCGGATGGTCTGCTCGACGAGGTCGAAGAGGCGCTCGACGCGCTCGGGATCGGCCCGCCGGGCCACAGAATCGACGCTCGGCCTCCCGCTCACCCGCGGGATCATGCCAGCGCGCCGCCGGGCGCCCGCCTCAGCGCGCCGCGAAGCGGTAGACCGGCCCGTTGACCGAGATCACGTAGAGGCGCCCCGAGGCGTCCTCGCCGAACGACGCGACGCCTGCAATGGGCGGCACCGCCAGCGTCCGGCTCTGGGCGCGCCGGCCGGCGCGCAGCGTGGCCGCGCGCAGGTGGCTCTCGCAGTAGTCGCCGTAGACGTAGCGCCCGTAGAGCCCGGGCACGCCGCGGTCGCGCGCGATGAAGCCGCCCGTGATCGAGCAGAAGCCGGCCTGGTGGGTGTGCGTGATGACCGGAAAGATCGCGTGCGGCGCCGGCTCGTTGAAATTGCGCCGGTTGCCCTCCCACGGGCGCCAGCCGAAGTTCGCGCC
The DNA here is from genome assembly GCA_963807305.1 of uncultured Actinomycetes bacterium. Lineage (GTDB taxonomy): Bacteria > Actinomycetota > Thermoleophilia > Solirubrobacterales > Solirubrobacteraceae > JAOPZW01. Next base: position 58,172 of record CAWEBN010000005.1, on the reverse strand, counting down.
GCGCCCGCCGCCCTTCTTGACGAAGTCGATCTCCTCGACCAGGTCCTGCCCGACGTCGCCGATCGTCAGGTCATCGGTGACGCTGTCGAAGGAGAAGCGCCACGGGTTGCGCAGCCCGTAGGAGTAGATCTCGCCGCGGGCGCCCGCGCGCCCGGCGAACGGATTCGAGGAAGGGATCGTGTACGCCTTGCCGCCCGACCGCTTCGGGTCGATACGCAGGATCTTGCCCAGCAGCGAGCCGAGCGACTGCGCGTTGCCGCGCGGGCCGTGCTGGTCGTTGGCGCCGCCGCCATCGCCCGTGCCGACGTACATCAGCTTGTCCGAGCCGAAGATCATCAGGCCGCCGTTGTGGTTGGGCTCGGGGTCGTCCATGCGCAGCACGAGCCGGGCGCTGTTGGGGTCGGCGCGGTCGGCGCCGGCGCGGCGGTACTCCCAGATCGCCTCTGAGCCGCTCTTCTCGGTGTAGTACACGTAGAACAGCCCCGACTGCGCGTAGTCCGGCGCGAAGGCCATCGACAGCAGCCCCTGCTCGCCTCCGGCCGTGACCTTCGGCCGGATGTCCAGGAACGGCTGGGCCTCGGGCTTGCCGCCGCGGACGACGACGATCTCGCCCGCCTGCTCGACGATGAAGAGCCGCCGCTTGTCACCGGGCGGCGCGGTGAGGTAGACGGGGGCCTGGAAGTCGCCGACCTTGACCAGGCGCACTCCGCGGCCCGCCGCCGCGCGGCCCTGCGCCGGGGTCGAGCCGCCCGTGTCGTCGTTGGTGCTCGCCGTCGCATTGGCGGCCGTGTCGGCCTTCGGCGCGCTCGAACCCGATCCGCAGGCCGCCAGCACGGCCGCGACGACGAGGGCGGGCGCGAGGGCAGGGCGAAACATCCGCGGAGGATGCCACGGCCTTGTAACGCGAGTCGCACCCGGATTGACTGCTCGCCATGAGCGAGCGGAGCTGCGACGTCGTGGTCATCGGTGCCGGTCCTGCCGGGGAGGTGTGCGCGGGCCGCCTGGCCGACGCCGGACTCGAGGTGGTCATCGTCGAGCAGCACCTCGTCGGCGGCGAGTGCTCCTTCTACGGCTGCATCCCGTCCAAGGCGCTGCTGCGCCCCGGCCAGGTGCTGGCCGAGGCACGGCGCGTCCCCGGCGCGGCGCAGGCGGTCGACGGCCTCGACGTGCCGGCCGCGCTCGAGCGCCGCGACGAGATCATCAACCACCTCCACGACGACAACCAGACGCCGTGGCTCGAAGCCCACCACATAGCCCTCGTGCGCGGCCACGGGCGGATCACCGGCGAGCGCACGGTCCAGGTCGGCGACGAGACGCTCACCGCGCGGCGAGCGGTCGTGATCGCCACCGGCACCGAGGCGCTCGTGCCGCCGATCCCCGGGCTGCGCGAGGCGCGCCCGTGGACCAACCGCGAGGCGGTGACGGCCCACGAGGTGCCGCCGAGCCTCGTCGTCCTCGGTGGCGGCACGGTCGGCGTCGAGATGGCCGATGCCTTCGCGTCCTTCGGCTCGCGGGTGACGGTCATCGAAGCCGGCCCGCGCGTGCTCGCCCGCGAGGAGCCGTTCGCCGGCGACGAGGTGTGCGCCGCCTTCGCCGACGCCGGCATCGAGGTCCGCGCCGACACCAGGGCGACGGCCGTCTCGCGCGAGAACGGCAAGGTCAAGGTCGAGCTCGACGATGGCACGACCGTGTCCGGCGACGAGATCCTCGTGGCGGTGGGCCGGCGGATCCTCTCGGCCGACCTCGGCGTCGACGACCTCGGCGTCGAGCCCGGCCGCCCGATCGAGGTCGACGACATGCTGCGCGTCCCCGGCCACGAATGGCTCTACGTCATCGGCGATGCCAACGGCCGCGCGCTGCTGACCCACATGGGCAAGTACCAGGGCCGCATCGCCGCCGACTGCATCCTCGGCCGCGAGGTCCCCCTGCGCAGCGACGGCGCCCTCAGCCCACGCGTGATCTTCACCGACCCGCAGGTCGCGGCGGTCGGCCACACCCTCGCCAGCGCGCAGGAGGCCGGCATCGACGCCCGCGCGGTCGACGTCCCCACCGGCGGCAACGCCGGAGGCTCGTTCGTCGGCCTCGGTGCGCCGGGCACCGCCCGCATCGTCGTCGACGAGGACCGGCGCGTGATCGTCGGCGCCACCTTCACGGGCGCCGAGATCGCCGAGGCGCTGCACGCGGCGACCATCGCCATCATCGGCGAGGTGACGCTCGACGACCTGTGGCACGCGGTGCCGTGCTTCCCGACGCGCAGCGAGCTGTGGCTGAAGCTGCTGGAGGAGTACGGGCTCTGAGTCGTCCGCGCCGCGTTGGCGGCGCCGCGCGGCGCGAAATGCATCACCGAGGGACCGACGCTGACTCCCTCCCCTCGGTGCCCCGGCTGGGCCCACCCCTCACGACGAGCGGACGACGGCGACCGTGCGGTCCGCCTCCCGGGCCACGCTCCAGCCGGCCACGGCGTCAGGGCCGCGGAAGAGCGAGTCGACCACCGCCGTGGGCCCCGGCAGGCCGCGTCCGCCGGGCTGCGTCAGGCGCGCGTCGTGGAAGACCACGGCGCCGCCGGGCTCGACGAAGCCGTGCCAGTCCTCCCAGTCGGTGCGCACGCCCTCCTCGCTGTGGTCGCCGTCGATGAACACGAGGTCGACGGCGCCGTCCCACCGCCGGGCGACGGCGCCGCTGTAGTCGACGTGCCAGCTGACCCGCGGGCCGGCGTGGCGGCGTGCGGCGCGAGCGACGACGCGCCGGCTCGCGCCCTCGGTCGCCCCCCACCCCGCCGGCAGCGCCCAGCCGTGGTGGCCGAAGGGATCGACGAGGTGAAGCTCGGCGCCGCCATCGAGGACCTCGCACAGCACGACGGCCGACGAGCCCTCGTAGACGCCGAGCTCGACCACGCGCCGGGCGCCGGTCGCGGTCGCGCGCAGGACGGCCGCGTCGTCGTCGGAGTGCATCGTGCGGGGCGGGATCAGCCCCGCGCCGACGAAGACCGAGCGCAGCCGCACGTCGTCGCGCAGGCGGTCGGGCGCCAGCCGGCGGATGGCCTTGGGCAGCGCCATCAGAGCGCCGGCTCGATCCGCCCGCGCACCTCGCCGAGGGCGAGCGCGTCCCCGCCTCCGCGCAGGACGACCTCGTCGCCGTCCTCCAGGAAGCTGCGCGTCGACCCGTCGGCGAGCTCGAGCGGCTCGGCGCCGTTCCACGACAGCTCGAGCAGGCAGCCGCGCTGCTCGCGCTCGGGGCCCGAGATGGTGCCCGAGGCGAACAGGTCGCCGACGCGCAGCGACGCACCGTTGACCGTCAGGTGCGCGAGCTGCTGGGCCGCCGACCAGTAGAGGTGGCGGGCGCTGGTGCGCGCGATGACGGTGCCGTTGAGCTCGATCTCGAGGTCGAGGTCGAGCGCCCACGGGTCCTCGCGCAGGTACTCGAGCGGCGCGGGCTCCTGCGCGGGCCCGGGAACGCGGCGGTCGAGCACCGCGTCGAGCGGCGTGACCCAGGCGGACGCCGAGGTCGCGAACGACTTGGCCAGGAACGGACCGAGCGGGCGGTACTCCCAGGCCTGGATGTCGCGCGCGCTCCAGTCGTTGACCAGCAGCACGCCGAAGAGGTGGTCGAGCGCGTCGTCGATCGCCACCGGCTCCCCCAGGGCGCTCGGCACGCCGACGACGAAGCCCAACTCGAGCTCGATGTCGAGGCGCGCGCTCGGGCCGAAGACCGGCGCCGCGTCGCCGGGCTCGTGGCGCTGCCCGCTCGGGCGGCGGATCGGCGTCCCGCTGACCACCACCGTGCCCGCACGCCCGTGATAGCCGATCGGCATGTGGCGCCAGTTGGGCACGAGCGGGTCGGCGTCGGGCCGGAAGATGCGGCCGACGTTCGCCGCGTGGTGAAGCGAGGAGTAGAAGTCGACGTAGTCGCCGACTGCGATGGGCAGCAGCAACTCGACCTCGTCGAGGGCGACCATGGCCGGCTCGGCGTCGGGCCCCGCGGTCAGCGACCGCAGGGCCTCGCGCACCCGCGCCCACGTCTCGCGCCCCGCCGCCATGAACGCGTTCAGCGACGGCTGCGCGAAGAGCACGGGATCCTCGTCGAGTGGTCCGTCGCCCGCGAGGGCGGCCAGATCGAGGACGCCGTCGCCCAACCGCGCCCCCACCCGCGGGCTCTCGCCCGCGCGCCGGAAGACCCCGTAGGGCAGGTGCTCGGGGCCGAACCCGGTCACGACCGGATCATGCCATCGGGTCGATCGCCGGCGCGCGCCGGGCCGTATCGTCGGCGCCCATGGACGCCGACGCGAGCGCGCCCGACGGGCGCGAGGTGGTCGAGCCCGTCGACCGGGCTGCGTGGCGCGCATGGCTCGAGGCTCGCCACGCCGACTCACCCAGCATCTGGCTGCTGTTCCACAAGCAGAGCAGCGGCAGGACGGGCGTGAGCTACGAGGATGCCGTCGAGGAGGCGCTCTGCTTCGGGTGGATCGACAGCCGCCGCAACACGCTCGACGAGCACCGCTACATCCAGCTCTTCGCGCCGCGCAAGCCGCGCGGCGCGTGGTCGCGCATCAACAAGGAGCGCATCGAGCGGCTCGTCGCCGCGGGGCTGATGGCGCCGGCCGGCGCGGCCGCCATCGCCGCGGCCAAGGCGAACGGGTCGTGGAGCACGTACGACGCGGCCGAGGACCTCGTGGTCCCCGGCGACCTGAGCGCCGCGCTGGCCGCCGATCCCGAGGCCCAGCGCCAGTTCGATGCCTTCAGCCCCTCGTCGCGCAAGGCGATCCTGTTCTGGATCGCGAGCGCCAGGCGCGCGCCGACCCGCGAGAAGCGCATCGCCGAGACGGTGAGGCTCGCCGCCCAGGGCATCAGGGCCAACCACTGGCAGCGGTGAGCTACGCGACCACGGCGGCGGGCGCCTGCCACAGATGCTGCGAAGCGTACGAGCGCCACGGCGCCCAGGCCTCGGCGAGGGCGCGCGCCGCCCGCGGGTCGTCGGGCCCGCCGAGACGGCGCAGCGCGTGGCGCACGCCGAGGTCCTCGGCCAGGAAGACGTCGGGATCGCCGAGCGCGCGCATGGCGACGTAGCCCGCGGTCCACGGCCCGATGCCCGGGAGCGCCAGCAGCCGCCGCCGGGCCTCCGTACGGTCCGCGCCGGCGTCCAGGCGCAGCTCCCCGTCGGCCAGCGCGCGGCACAGGCCCACGAGCGCGGCGGCACGAGCGCGCGGCATGGGCAGGCGCACGGGATCGAGGGCGGCGAGTGACCACGCGGCCGGGAAGAGCGCGGTCACGGCGCCGCGCGGGCGCGGGAGCGTCTCGCCGTGCTCGGCCACGAGGCGCCCGGCGGCGGTGCGCGCGGCGGCCACCGAGATCTGCTGGCCCAGGACGGCGCGCACGGCAAGCTCGGCGCCGTCGACGCTGCCGGGCACCCGCAGGCCGGGGGCGGCACGCACGAGCGCCCCGATCAGCGGGTCGCGACCGAGGTGCTCGGCCACGGCGGCCGGATCGGCATCGAGGTCGAGCAGCCGCCGACAGAGCTGTTCGGCGGTCGTGCCGTCGCGCCGGTCCTCGAGCCACAGGCGGCAGCGCACGCCGACGTCTTCCATGGTGAGCTCGGCCACGCCCGGCCCGTGCGCCAGGCGCAGGCTGCGCCGGTAGACCTCGCCGTCGACCTCCTCGACGCCGGGCACGGCGCGCGCCGCCAGCCAGACGAGCAGCGCCCCGCCGTCGAACGGGGCGCGGACGGACAGGCGCAGGACGAGATCCTCGACCACCCGGGCACTGTGGCATGCGGCCCTGCGGACTTACCGGGCGGTGACGAGCGCGGTGCCCCCAAGCAGGAAGGCGAAGCCGAGCAGGCGCCCCGGGGTGAGGCCGATGCGGTCCAGCCCGAGGAAGCCGAACTGGTCGAGGACGGCCGACACCACGAGCTGTCCCGAGACCGTCGCGGCCACCACTCCGCCCGCTCCGAGCGTGCGAACGGTGACGAGCGAGACGGACACGAGCACCGCGCCCATCAGCCCGCCCGTCAGGTAGCCCGGCGGGACGTCCGGGATCTTGCGCACCTGGTCGGCCTCTCCGAGGGCCACGGTGACCGCCCCGAGCGCCAGCGCCGCGATGGCAGTGGCGATGAAGGCGGCTGCGACGACGCTCGTGCGCTTGGCCAGCTCCGAGTTGATGGGCGGCTGCAGCGCGATCAGCGCACCCACCCCAACGGTCGCGAGGACGGCGAGCAGGCGTGTCATGGCGCTCCATTCCCCGGCCGCGGCGCTTACCCTGCCGCATTGAGATGACCGTTCCCGAGAGCTTCCCCGCCTTCCTGGCCACCCAGCGCGACGGCGCCGTCGACCGCGGCGTGGCCACCCTCGCGCGCGACGACCTCGGCGACGGCGAGGTGACCGTGCGCGTCGACTGGTCGAGCATCAACTACAAGGACGCGCTGGCCACGATCCCCGAGGGGCAGGTCGCCCGCATCTCCCCGCTGGTGCCGGGCATCGACCTGGCCGGCGAGGTCGTCGCCTCCGAGAGCGACGCGTTCGCCGCGGGTGATCCGGTGCTCGTCACCGGCTACGACCTCGGCGTCGCCCACCACGGCGGCTGGGCGCGCTACGCGCGCGTCCCCGCCGACTGGGTCGTGGCGCTGCCCGACGGCCTCTCGCCGCGCGAGGCCATGGCCGTGGGAACCGCCGGGCTCACCGCCGGCCTGTCGATCCACGCACTGGAGGCCCACGGTCTCACCCCGGCCGACGGCCCCGTGCTCGTCCTCGGCGCCAGCGGCGGCGTCGGCAGCACCGCCGTCGGCGCGCTCGCCGGCGCCGGCTACGAGGTGTGGGCAGCGACCGGCAAGGCCGCCGAGCACGACTACCTGCGCGGCCTGGGCGCTCACGAGATCGTCACGCGCGAGGAGACGACCGCCGAGTCGGACCGTCCGTTGGAGAAGACGCGCTGGGCAGCGGTCGTCGATCCGGTCGGCGGTGCGGCCACCGCCTACGCCCTGCGCACCACGCGCTACGGCGGCGCCGTCGCGGTCAGCGGCCTCACGGCCGGCACGGGGCTCGCGACGACCGTGCTCCCGTTCATCCTGCGCAGCGTGAGCCTGATCGGCATCGACTCCGTGGCCGCGAGCGCCGAGCTGCGGCGCACGGTGTGGGCGCGCCTGGCCGGCGACCTGCGCCCGCGCGGGCTCGGCGAGGCGATCGCGCGCGAGGTCGAGCTCGAAGGCATCGAGCCCGTGCTCGATGCGCTGCTCGCCGGTGAGGCGGTCGGGCGCACCGTGGTGCGCCTGCCCCGGGACTGAGGCCCGGCCTAGGCGATGCTCTTGCGTCGCCCGTCCAGCACCGCCGCCGGCCGCGTCGCGACCCGCACCGGCTGAGCCTCGGCGACGGCGTCCATCGCCTCGAGGATGTTGCGCAGATTGACGATGAGCGCGCCCTGCACCGGCCGCGGCGCGGCGTCGCCGCCGACGCGGAACCACTCGCGCGCGGCGGACTCGAGGTCCTCGCGCACCCGCGTGATGGCCCCGGCGTCGGCCTGGCACACCGCGGCGCCGGCACGCCCGACGAGATCGAGCCACGCCGCGCGGAAGCCCGGGTCCCAGGCGCCGCTCGAGGACGCGCGCGCGATCGTCCCGGCCATGCTCCGGGTATCGGCCACCGCCTGCTCGAGGCGCGCGAGCAGCGGCGCGAGGTCGTGCGAGGCGTCGACCCGGGCGGCGGCGGCGCGGCGCAGGTTCAGGCGGCCGCTCTCGCGCGCCTGGCGCAGAACGGCCCAGGCGTCGGAGATGTCCCGATCGAGCTCGCGGGTGCGCTCGACCCACCGGTCCGCCTCGGCGGACTCGCGGCCCGCGCGCGTGGCTCCGGCGATGTCGGCCAGCAGGGCGCCCAGGCGATCGTCGATGACGTCGACCTGCCGCGCCGCGGAGCGATCGTGCAGCGGCGGCCAGACCAGGAGGTTGACGAGCAGCCCGACGACGATCCCGCAGAGGGTGTCGAGCAGCCGCGTCCCGACCATGCTCGGGTCCGAGCTGTAGCCGGCGAGCAGGACGACGAGCGCCGTGGTGGCGGCGGTGGTGGACTCGTCGCGCAGCACACGCGTGCTCCCGACGGCCAGCGCCACGAGCAGCACGAGCCCGAGGGATGCGGCGTTGACGCCGAACACCGCCGCGGCGCCGAACGCCACCAGCACCCCGGCGAGCGCGGAGGCGACCTGCTGGGCGCCGCGGGCGAACGTGCGATAGACGGTGGCGTGCACGGTCAGCAGCGCGGCCCACGGCGCAAGGAACGGCTGCGCGAGCCCGAACACCGACTTCGCCAGCACCCACGCGAGCACCGCGGCTCCGACGGCCTTGACGAGCAGGAACGAGTTGCCCCACACCACGGGGTCTCGCAGTCGCTCGCGCACGCCGTCCATCGGACAGGTATGCCCGATGAGCGGCAAAGCACCACTCGATGGGGCTGAAGCCGCCGAGGGCGCCGCCGCTCAGTAGAGGAGCCCGCGCTCGGCAGCGGTGACCGCCGCCGCGGCCCGCGAGCGCGCGCCAAGCTTGACCAGGATGTTGGCCACGTGGCGATGGACCGTGTGCTCGCTCAGCACGAGCCGGCTCGCGATCTCGGCGTTCGTCATCCCGGCCGCGAGGAAGCGCACCACCTCGCGCTCGCGGGCGCTGAGCGCGCTGTCGGCGGGGGCGGGAGCCGCGTCGCCGGCGAGCACTCGTTCCGCCAGCAGGTCGGTCTGCCGGCGTGTGAGCCCGCGTCCGCGCGCCTGCCCTTCGAGCGCCCGCTGCTCCCCCAGCGTCGCCCTCAGCAGCGTGTCGGCCCGCGCGAACGGCGCAGCGTCTATGGGGTCGAGCACGATCCCGGCGGACACCAGCGCCGCCTCCGCCGCGCCGTAGAGCGTGGCGGCGGCGGTGCCCGGCTCGCGCTCGGCGGCCACGGCGACGACCGCGGCCAGCGTGGACGCGCGCTGATTGCGGTCGCCCATCTCGGCACTCGCCGCCATCGACTCGCGCAGGAGGTCGGCGGCGCGCGGAAGGTCGCCGACATCGCGCGCCGCCTGAGCCAGGTTGTGAGCGCCGCGCGCGACGCCCGTCGCATCGCCCATCGCCCGCCATAGCTCCAGCGCTCGCGCGTAGAGTGTCTGCGCCCCTTCGAGTTCCCCATGCTCGCGGGCGATCTCGCCGAGGTCGTTGCTGGCCGTGGCAACGCCGATGTCGTCGCCGATGCGCTCGCAGAGGGCAAGGCTCTCGCGGTAGCACGCGTCGGCCGCCGCCGGGTCGTCGTCCAGCAGCGCCACCCCCTCGACGTACAGCGCGCGCGCCAGGATGAGCGGCTCGTCGGCCGCCTGCGCCGCAGCCAGGCATTCGTCCGCCATGCGGTGCTGGGCTGCATAGTCGCCCTGGAAGTGCGCAAGCCATGCGGCTGCGAACAGCCCGCTCGCCCGCACGGCCGGCGTGACGTCGGGTCCGCCGGCCAGCAACGCTCGCTCGAGCCAGTCGCGCCCCTCGCGGACGTGGCGGGCTCTCCACAGGCGATAGAGATCGGCGCCGAGGTCGACCGCGCGCGCCGGCGCCTGCACCAGGAGGACCTCGAACGCCGCGCGCAGGTTGTTGAGCTCGCGGTCGAGCCGGTCGAGCTCCTCGCCCGAGCAGCCGGCGCCGAGCACGAGGCCTTCGTGATGGGCCGCCGTCGCGCAGACGGTCGCCATCCACCGATCCGCCGCGTCCTGCTCGCCGCACGCGGCCGAGCGTTCGCGCAGGTAGCGGCGGACGGTCACGAGCATGGAGAAGCGCGGCTCGCCCGCCGGCCCCGCCTCGCGAAAGAGCAGGCTGCGATCGACCAGGGCCCCGAGCGCAGCGATCGGCTCGAGCTCCAACGCCCCCAGCACGCCGCCGTCGCCGCGCTGGGCCGCCTCGACCGCCTGGACGTCGAAGCCATCGACGAAGGCCGCCAGGCGGCGCAGCAGCGCCTGCTCGTCGGGCTCGAGCAGGTCATAGCTCCAGTCGAAGGCGCTGCGCAGCGTCCGCTGGCGCGACGGCAGGTCGCGCGCGCCCACGGTGTCGAGCCCGACGGCCGCGTCCCAGCGCGCCAGCATGGCCGGCGGGCTGAGCACCGCCACGCGGGCCGCGGCGAGCTCGATCGCCAGCGGCAGGCCGTCCAGACGCCGACAGATCTCCGCAACGGACGCGACGACCTCGGCCGTCAGCTCGAAACCCGGGTCCCTCGCCCGGGCCCGCGCGACGAACAGCGCGACGGCGGCGCTGGCCTGCACGTCATCGCCATCCGCGGCGGGCGTGCGCAGCGGCGCCAGCGGCAGCGTGCGCTCCGCCGAGAGCCCGAGCACGTGGCGGCTCGTGACGAGCGCCGTCACCCCCGGACACGCGTCGAGCAGGGCGCCGAGGTCGGCGGCGGCGAGCGCGACGTGCTCGAAGTTGTCGAGGAGGAGCAGCGTGCGCTCGTCGCCCAGCGCCGCGACGGCCGCGTCCAGCGCCGAAGCTCCGGGCGACGAGCCGGCGCCGGCGGCGGCCGCGATCGCCTCGGCCACCAGCCGCGCGTCGTCGAGCGGGGCGAGATCGACACGGACGAGGGGGCCCGCCGGGTCGGGCGCGACCACCGCGGATGCGGCCAGCGCCAGGCGCGTCTTTCCCACGCCCCCCGGGCCCGTGACGGTGACCAGCCGGGTCTGCGGATCGCCGAGCATCGCGGTGAGGCTCGCGATGTCGTCCTCGCGGCCGATGAGCTCGCCTGCTGGCACGCGCCTATGGTCGCGCGCGCCCGCATGGCGGGCAACCTGGGCGCGAGCCTCAGCGAGCGAGCCGCACGCGGCCGCGGTGGCTCAGCGCGAAGCTGCCCGCCCCCACGAGCACGAGGCCGGCGCCGGCTGCAGCGCCGATGCCGGCCGAGCCCCAGTCGAAGCCGCTGTCCGGGGTCGAGGTGACGACCAGCGCGGAGCGCTGCGGCGCGCTCGCGGCCCCTTGGTGGCCTGCGGGCGGGTCGAGCGCGGGCCGCGCCTGGGCGGCCGGCGCGGCCAGAGCGGCGACGGCCAGGCTGGTGGCGGCGATGCGGGTGCGGCGGGAGGGGCGCTGGGACTGCATGACGAGCCTCCTTCGAGTTGCGTTGACGACTGCCGCCGATCATCCGCGAGCGGCCGCCCGCCAACTTCGCCCGGCCGGGTCATGTCGACGAACGGCGGCTCAGATGGCCCGTGCGGGCCAGTCGCGTCTGCATGCCGCCCGATGTGGCACTCTGATGTCATGAGCACGACGGTTCGCGAGCGCCGCCGTTTCTCGCCGGGGGGCCGGCTTCGGGTTCGCCCGGCGCTCCTCGCCGGCGTGATCCTGCTCGTGGTCGTGGCCGGCGTGGTGGCGGCTGCGTACATCGACGACCAGTCGCATCGCGATCGTCTCGCCCCAGGGATACGGATCGGCGGCGTGGACGTCGGCGGGCTCAGCGTGGACGCTGCACGGGCACGGCTCGTCGCGCACGCCGTGGCCCCCCGCCGCCGCACCCTCATCGTGCACGCCGGCGGCCGGACCTTCGTGCTCGCGCCGGCCCAGACCAAGCTCAGCGCCGACCTCGACGTGGCGCTCGAGCGCGCGCGCGCCGACAGCCGCCAGGGCTGGATCGGCCAGCGTGTCGCGCACGACGTCTCCGGCCGGCACCTGGACGAGAGCCTCCCGCTCAAGCTCCACTACGCCCCGGGCGTCGTCCCGCAGCTCGTCGACAGGGTTGCCGCCGCGGTGCGCCGCGCACCGCGCGATGCATCGGTGACGCCCAGTGCCGGCGGCCTGACGGTGACGCCGTCGCACACGGGTCGCGAGCTGAACGCGCCCGCCCTCAAGCGCACGCTCGCAGCGGCTCTCGTCTTCCCGTCGCACCCGGCCAACATCCCGGTGACGACCAAGCCCGTCGCGCCGAAGGTGTCCGGCGCCCAGCTCGCGCAGAAGCAGGCGGCCTACATCATCGTGGACCGCCACGACCACGTCCTGCGCTTCTACGAGCACCTCAAGCTCACGCACAGCTACCCGATCGCAGTCGGCCGGCAGGGCCTCGAGACGCCGCAGGGCCTCTACGACGTCCAGTGGAAGCAGACGAACCCGTCGTGGTACGTGCCCAACTCGGCCTGGGCGGGCAAGCTCGCGGGCAAGACCATCCCGCCTGGCCCCGACGACCCGATCAAGGCCCGCTGGATGGCCTTCAACGGGGGCGCCGGCATCCACGGCATCGATCCCAGCGAGTACAGCTCGATCGGCCACGACGCCTCGCACGGCTGCGTGCGGATGCGGATCCCCGACGTCATCTCGCTGTACGCGCGTACGCCCGTGGGCACGCCCGTGTACGTCGCCTAGGACAGCCGCATCGGCCGGCAGGCTCGTACCTCGGTCGCGATCGTCGGCGGCGGCATCGGGGGAATCGCGGCGGCGCTGTCGCTGCTGCAGGCCGGATTCGACGTCCGCGTCTACGAGCGCGCGGGAGCGATCAGCGAGGTGGGCGCCGGCATCCAGGTCAGCCCCAACGCGTCGCGCGTCCTGCATGGCCTAGGGCTCGCCGACGAGCTGGCACGGCTGGGGGTCCGCCCGCTGGCCTGGCATCAGCGCCGCTGGGACGACGGACGCACGCTGCTGCGCGCCGATCTGGGCGACACCGTCATCGACGCCTTCGGCTTCCCTCACTACCAGATGCACCGCGCCGACCTGCTCGGCGCGCTCGTCGGCGCGCTACCGCCCGAGCGCCTGCACGTCGGCCACCGGTTCACCTCCCTCGTCGACCACGGGGACCGCGTCGAGGCGGCGTTCGACAACGGAACCGCGATCGAGGTCGACCTGCTGGTCGGCGCCGACGGCATCCACTCGGCGGTCCGTGAGGTGCTGTTCGGCCCGCAGGACCCGGTCTTCACCGGCTGCGCCGCGTATCGCGGGCTGGTGCCCGCCGAGCGCCTGCGCCACCTCGACCTCGAAGTGACTGCCCAGATCTGGATGGGCCCGGAGGCCCACTTCGTCCATTACTACGTCCAGAGCGGGCGCCTGGTCAACTTCGTGGCGGTCATCGAGCAGGACAGCTGGACGCGGGAGTCGTGGACCGACCCCGGCGACCCGGCCGACGCGATCGCCGCCTTCGAGGGCTGGCATCCCCAGCTGCACGAGATCCTGGGCGCGGTCGACGAGACGTTCATCTGGGCCCTGTTCGACCGCCCGCCGCTCGCGCAGTGGTCGCGCGGCCGCGTCACCCTGCTCGGCGACGCGTGCCATCCGATGCTGCCCTTCATGGCCCAGGGCGCCGCCCAGGCGCTCGAGGACGGCGCGACGCTCACGGCGTGCCTGGCCGCGGAGCCCGACGTCCCCGCGGCCCTGGGCCGCTATGACCGGCTGCGCCGGCCGCGCGCCTCGCGCATCCAGGCGCTGTCGACCGAGAACAAGACGCGCTTCCACCTGCCCGATGGCGAGCGCCAGCGCGAGCGCGACGCCCTGATGGCGGGCGGCGGCACCGACTTCGCCATCCGCGCCGTCGAGTGGATCTACGCGCACGACGCAGCCGCCGCCGCCCTCGCATAGCGCGCGGCGGCGACTGCTCGCGCAGTGCTCAGGCGGTGCCCGCGCGGGCGTCGATCAGCTCCTGCGCCTCGCGCAGCTGACCGTTCGGCGACGACCCGTTGCCGTGCCCCAGACCTGCGGCAACGCGGGCGCCGATCTGCTGGTCGACTCGCGTCCAGTAGGCGATGACCCGCAGCTGCATGTCGGCCGACACGTCGTCGGAGGCATGCTCGACGATGTTCGAGACCAGCGTCTCGCGCGCGTCGTCGTCCATCACCTCGCGCACGAGCGTGCCCGGCTGCGAGAAGTCGTCGTCGTCGGCGTGGCGCTCGTAGACCGTGCGCGCGAGCTCGGCGGCGTCGACGTCCCAGCCGATCTCGACGCCCTTGGCGGGGTCGGCCTCCGGGCCCCCGTACGAGTTCGGGGCGTAGACGGGCTGGTCGCCCGCGTGGCGATAGGTCATCTGCCCGTCCTTGTTGTAGGAGTGCACGGGGCACTGCGGGCGGTTGATCGGCAACTGCTCGTAGTTGGGGCCGATGCGATGCAGATGTGTGTCGTGGTAGCTGAAGATGCGCGCCATCAGCATCCGGTCCGGCGACAGGCCGGTCCCCGGAACGAGATTCGACGGGTTGAAGCTCGCCTGCTCGACCTCGGCGAAGAAGTTCGCCGGGTTGCGATCGAGGACCATGCGGCCCACCTCGATGAGCGGGTAGTCGCCCTTGGGCCAGACCTTCGTGAGGTCGAACGGGTTGAAGCGGTAGTCGGCCGCCTCGGCGAACGGCATCACCTGCACGTAGAACGTCCACTCCGGCGCGTCGCCCGAGGCGATCGCGTCGTGCAGGTCGCGGCGATGGTGATCGCCGTCCTCCCCGGCCAGGCGCGCGGCCTCGTCGCCCGTCAGGTTCTCGATCCCCTGGTTGGTCTTGACGTGGTACTTGACCCAGAAGCGCTCGCCGCCGGCGTTCACCCACGAGTAGGTGTGGCTCGAGAAGCCGTCCATGTGACGCCAGCTGGCCGGGATCCCGCGGTCGGACATGAGGATCGTGACCTGGTGCGCGCTCTCGGGCGACAGCGTCCAGAAGTCCCACTGCATGTCGTTGGAGCGCAGGCCCGTGTCGGGCAGGCGCTTCTGGGAGTGGATGAAGTCCTGGAACTTCGACGGGTCGCGGACGAAGAAGACCGGCGTGTTGTTGCCGACCATGTCGAAGTTGCCTTCGTCGGTATAGAACTTCAGCGCGAAGCCGCGCGGATCGCGCACGGTGTCGGGGAAGCCCTGCTCGCCGGCCACGGTCGAGAAGCGGGCGAACACGTCCGTACGCTTGCCGGCCTGCGACAGGAACGAGGCCCTCGTGAAGGGCGTCACGTCGCCGGTCACCTCGAAGAAGCCGTGCGCGCCACCGCCCTTGGCGTGCACGACGCGCTCGGGCACGCGCTCGCGGTTGAAGTGCTGCATCTTCTGCACGACGTAGTGGTCGTGCAGAACGATCGGGCCGGCCGGCCCCACCGTCAGGGAGTGCTCGTCGCTGGCGGCGGGGATTCCGGAGTCGGTGGTGGTGGCGGGGCGACGAGGATCGGTCATACGTCAGCGCGTACCCGGCCCCTACGGAGGCCATGCCCGGCTTCGCGCGATCCCAACATTCCGAGCTGCGATGCCGCGTCGGTGCCCCGTGCTTCCATCGCCCGCGTGCCATTCGTCGATCCGAGCGCTCTGACCTCGCATGAGCCGCGCCCCGGCTGGAGTGGACGGTTCTTCCACTCCGAGCACATGACCTTCGCCTATTACGAGATCGCGGCCGACGCCGACGTCCACGACCACGAGCACCCCAACGAGGAGGTCTGGAACGTCATCGAGGGGACGCTCGAGCTCACGCTCGGCACGCAGACCAGCGTCGTGCGGGCCGGCGAGGCGGCGGTCATCGCGGCCAACGAGCGCCACAGCGTGCGCGCGCTCGAGCCGACCCGGGCGATCGTGGTCGACCACCCGGTGCGCGACTCCGTGGCCGGCATCCCGCTGCGCTGAGCGTCAGCCGGCCTCAGGGGTCGATCCGCCGAGGGTCCCACGCGCCGGCCCCGCCCGACGGCCGCAGCGTGTTGGTCGCCGTCGCGCCGCCGTCGACCGAGACGACCTCGCCCGTGATGTAGGCCGCCTCGTCGCTGAGCAGGAAGGCCACCAGCGCCGCGACCTCCTCCGGCGTCCCCGCGCGCCGCATCGGCGTCGTCGCCGCGCGGGCCACCATGTCGCTGCCGCCGCCGGCGGCGCCGCCGGCGCCCGCGAACAGGTCGGTCGGGACGATCCCGGGCGCCACCGCGTTGACCCGCACGCCCAGCGGCCCGCCGTAGACGGCCGCGCTGCGGGTCATGCCGACGACCGCGTGCTTGGAGGCGTGGTAGGCGAAGAGGTCGGCGCTGCCGCGCAGGCTCGCGATCGACCCCGTGGTCACGATCGCGCCGCCGCCGCCCTGCGCGGCGAACTGCCGGAAGGCCGCGCGCAGGCCCAGGAACATGCCGCGGACGTTGACGGCGAGCACCCGGTCGAAGTCCGCGACGGCGACGTCGGGCAGCGCCGCGAGCGTGCCCGGGATGCCGGCGTTGAGGTGGTGCAGGTCGACGTGGCCGAAGCGCTCCAGCGCGGCCGCCACGTAGCGCTCGACGTCCTCCTCGAGCGCGACGTCGCCCTCGACCGCCAGCGCGTCGCCCGGCAGCGAGGCGGCGACGTCGCTCGCGCGCTCGCCGTCGAGGTCGATGACCACAACGCTCGCGCCCTCTGCCGAGAGCCGCCGCGCCGTCGCTCCGCCGATGCCGCCCGCGCCGCCCGTGACGACCGCGACCCTGCCGGCCAGGCGGCCGTCGCTCATGCGCCGACCGTGGTCTCGATCCAGCGCGCGATCGGCTCGAGCGCCTCGGCGTTGTTCCTCTCGAGCATCATCGCGTGGCCGTTGCCCTCCACGCCCTGTTCGGCCAGCTTGAGGCTGGTCACGTCGCAGCCGGCCTCTTGCAGGAACGCGACCATCGCGTCGTGGAAGTGCACGAACGGCGACGCCGGCGCCGAGACGTACGCGATCGGCACTCGGGCGAGGTTGGGCAGCCGCCGCGGCTTGCCCTCGAGCTCGGCGGGGTCGCCGACGGGCGGGTCGTAGGTCAGCGGCGCCGTGGTCAGCCCATACTCGAGCGTGAGGCCCAGCGCGGGGTTCTCGGCGAACGGCGGCCCGACGGGCTCGATCTCGACGAGCGCCTTGACGAGGTCGGGCCGGGCGTCGGCGATCAGCCAGCCCGCGGGCCCTCCGAGCGAGTGCGCCATCACCACCGCAGGCCCGATGCGGTCGAGCAGCTCGGCGCCGCGCGACTGGTCGAGCTCCTGGGAGACCCTGAGCTCGGGCACCGGACCGCTGGACGCGACGATCGCCTCGAGGGCGGGATCGTCGTCCTCGCCCGTGCCCGGCCACTGCGTGTGCAGGTGGGCGGTCGGGTGCGACATCGGGCCTTCGGTCGGCGAGCGGAAGATCCCGACGCCGGCCTCGAGCGGGAAGGGCGCTCCCATCGGGGCGATGACGTCGGGGTGAAAGGACGAGCGCCCGTGGCCCGGGCGGTCGACGACGTAGACCTTGTAGCCCCGTTGGACGAGCATGGGCGCCCAGCCGGGGCGCCCGTCGAAGGTCTGCATCCAGTCGAGCCCCTGGCCGCCGCCGCCGTGGATGAGCACCATCGGGTAGGGCTGGGTGACCTCGACGGGCTCCTCCCACTCGACGTACATGGGTCCGCGCACGACGGTGCCAAACGGGCTCTGGACCTTCTCGACGCCGGTCCAGAAGAAGCCGCGGCGCGAGGTCACGGGATCAGGCGAGGACACGGACGACCTCCTCGTACTCGTCGTCGGTGACTGGCTCGAGCCAGTCGGCCGGGCCCACCGAGATGGCCAGGTGCAGCAGGTAGGAGTCGGGCGCGCCGCCGTGCCAGTGGCGCTCGCCGGCCGGGATGTGCGCGACATCGCCGGGCTCGAGGACGACGCCGCGCTCCTCGTCGGAGGACCACAGCAGCCCGCGCCCGTGCGTGACGTGCAGGACCTGCCCGACGCCGTGCGTGTGCCAGTGCGTCCGCGCGCCCGGGGCGAAGAAGACGCTGTTGACGGTGATGCCCTCGCCGGCGAGGACGACGTCGCCCCACACCTCGCCGGTGAACGTGTCGGTGCGCTGCTCGGAGGGCCTGCCCTCGCGGCCGCGGACGATCTTCATGTCGCCTCCCTGGTCTGGTCGTGGATGCGCACGCCGCCGGCGATGTCGCCGAGCGCGTCGACCACGCGGTTGGAGATCTGGTCGCCGTAGCCCAGTGCCGCGGCGAGATGGAACGCGGCCAGGCACGGCGGCCCGTTGAGGCTCGTGATACCCAGCTCGCGCGCGAGGTCGAGGTAGAGCATCACGTCCTTGGCCATCAGGTCGCTGGTCAGGCCGCCCTCGAGGTAGTCGCCCTCGACGATCCGCGGGAAGCGGTTCAGCGTGGCGAAGTTGACCCCGCTGCCGGCGTTGACCACCTCGAGCAGCTGGCGCAGGTCCAGCCCGGCCTTGCGCCCGGCGATCATCGCCTCGGCGGTGGCGGCCAGGCTGACGGCGTTGAGGAAGTTGTTGATGAGCTTGGCCACGTGGCCGCTGCCGCTGGCGCCCATGTGGTGCACGGCGCCGGCGAAGTGCGCGAGCACCGGCCGCACCGCGTCGAGCGCCTCGGCCTCGCCGCCGGCCATGATGGTCAGCGTGCCGGCCTCGGCGGCGGCGGCGCCGCCCGAGATGCCGGCGTCGACGTAGGCCACGCCGCGAGCGGCCAGGCGCTCGTGGATCGCGACGGTCGAGGCCGGCGCCGCGGTGCTGAGGTCGACGACGACCTGCCCGGCGCGCAGGTCGCCGGCGAGCGTGTCGATGACTGCCTCGATGGCAGGCGAGTCGGGCAGCGAGAGGAGCACGACGTCGGCCTCGCGCGCGACCTCGGCCGGCGACCCGGCCGCCCGCGCGCCCGCGTCGGCCGCGCGCCCGGCGTCCAGATCGAAGCCGACCACGTCCTCGCCGCCATCCACGAGCCGGCGGGCGATGCGCCCGCCCATGTTCCCCAGCCCGACGAGCCCGACGGTCACGCGCCCAGCTCCTCGATGAGGATCGGCACGCCGACCGCGCACGAGTGGATCCCGATGACGCTCACGAGCTCGATGACCTCCATGATCTCCTCACGGGTCGCTCCGAGGCCGAGCGCGTTGCGGATGTGCGCGCGCAGACCGGGCTCGTAGAGGTGCGTCGCCGCGACGTCGAAGGCGATGTAGATCATCTCCTTGACCTTGGGCTCGAGCACGCCGTGGGTCCACGGGACCCCGGAGAACTGCGTGTAGGCCGCCAGGAACTCGGGGTCCAGGGCGAGGATGTCGTCCCAGAAGGGATGCCAGTAGCCGCGCTTGGCCTCGAAGTCGGCCTTGACCTCGAGGCGGCGCTCGTCGAGCTCTCGGTCGATCGGCTGCCCGGCGGTCTCGAGCTCGTCCACGAGGATCGGCACGCCGATGTTGCAGGCGTGGATCCCCAGGGTGCTCGTGAGCTCGAGCACCTCCATCAGCTCCTCGCGCGTCGCCCCGTGGCCGATCGCGTTGCGCACGTGCTGGCGGATCCCGGGCTCGAACAGGTGCGTCGCGGCGGCGTCCATCGCCAGCAGGACGAGCTCCTTGACCTTGGGCTCGAGCGGCCCGCTGCGCCACGGCACCGACGAGAAGCCGAGGTACGCCTCGAAGAAGTCGGGGTCGATGTCGAGCAGGCCCTCCCACAGCGGGGTCCAGAAGCCGCGCGCCTCGATGAAGGCCTCGCGCAGGTCCCGGCGTCGGTCTTCCGCACCAGCGCGTCGCAACTCGCCCGACGAGCCCTGCTCTCCGCTGTTGCCTGTGCTCGCAGTCATCGGATCTCCACAGCGAAGTCGCGCGCCGAGCCCTCGACGCGCGGGTAGCGGGACATGACCTCGGCGTCGTGGCCGGGCACCAGGTGCGTGCCCGGCGCGGACAGCTCGCGCAGTGTGTCGTAGGCCTCGTACATCTCGGCCAGGTCGGCGAAGACGCCGAAGGGCCGGTCGCGCTCGAGCTCCTCGTAGAAGTGCAGCGCGTCGGAGGCGAGCACGACCGCGCCCCCGAGCGCGTCGATCCTCAGCGCCATCTGCCCGGGCGAGTGGCCGCCGAGCAGGATGGCGTGCACGCCCTCGGCGATCTCCTCGCCGCCCTCCAGGCGCCGGACGCGGCCGGCGTCGACCGCGGCCAGGACCTGGCCCAGCTCGCCCGCCTCGACCGCGTGGGCGAACTGAGCGCGGCGCGCGAGCGGGCCGAGCCAGAAGTCGAGGTCGCGCGCCGCGACGAGCAGCTCGGCGTCGGGGAAGAGGTCGAGGTTGCCGGTGTGGTCGTAGTGCAGGTGGGTGAGCACGATGCGCGAGACGCTCTCCGGGCCGATGCCGAGCGCGGCCATCGCGTCGGCCGGCTCGATCAGCAGCGTCCGCCCGCGCCGGCGCCCGACGTCGGGATCGAAGCCGGTGTCGACGAGGATCGTCTCGTCGCCGCGCCGCAGGACCCAGAAGTAGTAGTCGAGCACCTGCGGGCCGTCGGGCTCGCCGTAGGCCTGATAGCGGTAGTAGGCCTCGCTGCGCGTCGTCTCGAGCGTCGCGTAGCGCACGGCGAGCACGCTCCAGCCGCTACTCATCGCCGACCACGACCCCGGCATCCGCCTCGAGCATGCGGACGATCTCGGTGCAGTCGGCACCGTCGGCCGCGCTCGCGGCCGCCCGCGCCCACAGCTCCCCGACCGCGCCGCCGAGCGCCATCGGCACCTCCCGGCGGTGCGCCTCGGCCAGGCACAGCTGGACGTCCTTGTCCATCAGCTCGAGCCGGAAGCCGGCGCCGAAGGTCCGCGGGAGCACGTGCTTGGGGAACTTGTCCGCGCTCGCCGTGTTGCGCCCGCTGCTCGAGTTGAAGACGTCGAGCAGCGTGCGCGCCGAGAGGCCGCCGTGCACCCCGAGGGCCAGAGCCTCGCCGGTGATGGCGATGGCGCTGGCCGAGAGCAGGTTGTTGAGGACCTTGGCCAGCTGGCCCTGGCCGGGCTCCGAACCCACGAGCACGACGTTGCGCCCCAGCGCCGCGAGCAGCGGGCTCAGCGACGCGAAGAGCTCCTCGTCGCCCGCGGCCATGATGGTCAGCGTCCCGGCCTGAGCACCGGCGACGCCACCGCTCACGGGCGCGTCGAGGCACGCGATCCCGGCCGCGCTCAGAGCCGCGGCCACCTCGGCGGCGGCCTCGGGGCCGGTCGTCGAGAGGTCGACGTAGGCGCGCAGCGCGCCGCCGCCCGCCAGGTCGCCGGCGACGGCCCGGACAACGTCGGGCGTCGGCAGGCTGACGAACACGGTGTCCGCCACGCCGGCCACCGCGCCGGCCGAGTCGCAGGCCTGCGCCCCGCGCGCGACATGCGGCTCCATCGCCTCGGCGCGCGTGTCGTAGACCGCCAGGTCGTGCCCGGCGTCGATCAGGCGCGCGACCATGTGCGCGCCCATCGCGCCCAGGCCGACGAAGCCGACGACGCGCTCAGCCGACACGCTGATGCTGCTCGCGCGCGGCGTGCGCGCCCGGCTCGTACCGCCTGGAGTCCTCGGTCATCGGCAGGCCCTCGCGATCATCGGTGTCCTGACAACCGCAGTTCTATCGCCTGGGCGCGGCCAGGCGATACCAAGCGCCCCTAGGCGTACTCGTCGACCAGCAGCCCGCTCGTGGCCGCGGAGCCGCCGGCGTCCCCCGATGCGCTCTGCCCGGTGGCGCCCGTGTCGCCCCACATGAGCTTCTCCGTGAGCGCGCTCGGGTCGGCGCCGGCCGCCCGACCCTCGCCCGGCTTGCGCTGGACGATGGCGGTCGCCATCTGGGTGGCCTGCGCGTCGCTGAGGGCAGGCGCGCCGTCGGGCTCGTGCGTCTTGAGGTCGGCGGCGATCGCCGCCACCAGGTCGTCCTGGCTGACGCCCTGGGCCGACGCGACGTCGCTCAGGCTCTTGGCGGCCTCGAGCTGGGTCTCGAGGTCGGCGGTGCTGATCCCCAGCGCCTTGGCCGCGGGCTCGATCATCTTCGTGTGGTCGTGGCGGTGAGGCCGGTGGCCCGAGCCCACCGGCCAGCTCGTCGGCGTGCTGCCTACTGCGTTGATGGTCATGTCTCCTTAGTCGGCCGAAGGAGGGGCGCGCGCCGAAGAACTGTCGAAGAATCAGGTCGCGACGCCGAGGGTGATGGCGCCGCGGTAGCCCTTGCGACCGTGGCTGCGCCTGCTCAGCCCGAGCGTCGCGCGGGCGCGGCCGGCCTGGGCGTAGATCATGTCCTCGGCGTGGCTCGTGTCGGGCTGGCCGTGGGACTTGTAGGGGGAGTGGCGGTAGACGGCGGCGGTCGTCTTCTCGTCGAAGAAGACCTGGCCCGTGTGGACCACGCTGCCGCCCACGTGCACCTTGAGGTGGATGTGCGGCGTGCGCCCGCGATACCAGCCGGGATAGATGGTCAGGAAGCGCACCCGACCGTCGGCAGCGGCCTTCTGGTGGCCGCGCAGGTAGCGGTCGGAGTCGGTCGGGGAGGCTTGCCGGCCGCCCGGCGCGCCGGCCGCTGCGCGCTCGTAGCCGGAGTAGACCCCCACGGCGTCGCAGTGCCAGATCTCGACGTCGGCGGCCTTGATCGCCGTGCACGTCTTGGCGTCCTTCACGGTGAGGACGAGCTCGAGCGGCAGGCCCGGCCTGCCCTCGGTGATGTCGCGGCGGGTGAGCCTGTTGTCGATCCAGTAGGGGCCCTCGGTGACCTCGGGGCTGAGGACGCATGTGCCGGCGGCCTCGGCGCCGGGGGTGCCGAGCACGCCCGACGCGCGCGCGCCCAGCGCGCCCGTGAGGCCCAAGCCGGCGAGGGTGAGGACGGCTTCGCGCCGGCGCAGCAAACGGGCTTGCTTGTTCATCGCGCCAGCATCGGGACGCGCCCTCAGAGCTGCCTGGGCCGGACCTGAGAGCTTCCCGAGTCGGGCGACTCAGGCTATTCCCAGGGCCGGCTCGCAGTGCTCCAAGCCGGCACGCCGACGCTGTTGCCCATCATGCCGACGATTCCCGACTCCCTGCGCCCGCGGCTCTCGCGGCTCGCTCCCGCCACCGCGCCCGCCGCGCCCGCGTCCGATCGCACGCGCCGCCGCCCGGAGGCCTTCGACCAGCCGCGCAGCCGCGCGGTCACGCGCCGTCGCGCACTGCCCTTCCCCGAGCTCGGTGCGCTGCTGCTGCTCGCGGGAGTGCTCAACCTCTGGGCGCTCAACCGCAACGGCTGGGCCAACGACTACTACAGCGCCGCCGTGCGCTCGATGAGCTCGAGCTGGCACAACTTCCTCTACGACTCCTTCGACCCGAGCGGGCTGATGACCGTGGACAAGCCGCCGCTCGCGCTCTGGGTCCAGGCGCTCTCGGCCCGGGTCTTCGGCTTTCATTCATGGAGCGTCCTCGTACCGCAGGCGCTCATGGGCGTCGCGACGGTCGCGCTGGCCTATGACCTGACCCGCCGCCTGTGGGGGCGCACCGCCGCCTTCGTGGCCGGACTGGTGCTCGCGCTCACCCCGATCACTGTCGCGATCTCGCGCTACAACAACCCCGATGCGCTGCTCGCGCTCTGCTGCGTGGGCGCTCTGTGGTGCCTCGTGCGCGCGCTGCAGGACGGCCGCACGCGCTGGATCGTCCTCGCAGGGGTGTGCGTCGGGCTCGGCTTCGAGACGAAGATGGGCGCCGCCCTGCTCGTCGTGCCCGCGATCGTGGCGGCGTGGATGTGGATCGCCCCGCGCGGCCGCCTCACGGCGATCCGCCAGCTGCTGGCCGGCGGCGCCGCGATGGTCGTCGTGGGCGGCGCGTGGCCGCTGCTGATGATGCTCACGCCCGCGTCGAGCCGCCCGTGGATCTCGGGCACGAGCGACAACAGCATCCTCAGCCTGATCCTCAACTACAACGGGCTGGGGCGGCTCGACGGCCAGGCCGGCGGCCCGCAGATCATGGGCGGCGGCGGCCCGGGCGGTGGCACCACGTTCGGCGGCGCCACCGGTCCCCTGCGGCTGTTCAACGAGGGGCTCGGCGGCCAGGCCGGCTGGCTGGTGGGCTTCGCCACGATCGCGATCGTCGTCCTGGCGGCGGTCACGCGCCTGCGGCGCGCGGACGCCCGCACCGGCTGGCTGATCGCCACCGGCGGGACGTTCCTCACCACCGCCGTCGCCTTCAGCTTCGCCCAGGGGATCTTCCACCCCTACTACGTCGCCCAGCTGGCGCCCTTCACGGCGATGCTCGTGGGCGCCGGGGCGGGCTGGTTCCTGTCAGGCCATCGCGCAGCCGGTCTCGGCGCGGCCGTCGCGCTTGCCGCAGGGGTTACGACCGAGCTGCTCGTACTGCACAAGCTGCCCGGTCAACTCACGTGGCTGCCCGCCGTCCTGCTCGTGGGCGGCGCGGTGACGGCCGTGGCGCTCATCGCCGTCCGCGGGCGCCTGCGCGCGGCCGTCCTCGCCGCCGCGCTCGGGCTGCTGCTCCTGGCCCCCGCGAGCTGGGCCGTGCAGACCCTCGGGCACTCGACCACCGGGACGTTTCCGGCGGGCGGGCCCGCACAGGTCGGCTTCGGCGGTGGCCCCGGTCGCGGCGGCCCCGGCGGCGGCTTCGGCGCTCCCCCCGGCGCCGGCACGCAGCCGGGCGCGGCCGGCGGGCAGCTCGGCGCCGGGACGGCGGGCGGCCCGCCCGGCGCGGGCACCGCCCGCGGCCGGTTCGGCGGCGCCGCCCCGGGTGGCGGCACCGGCGGCGGCGGGGCGTTCGGCGGCGACAACGCCGGGCTGAGCCAGGCCGTGGCCTACGCCAAGCAGCACGGCGGCGCCGCCATCGCCGTCTCCAGCCAGTCCGGCGCGGCCGCGTCGATCATCCAGTCGGGCGCGAACGTCGCCGGCATCGGCGGCTTCTCCGGACGCGAGAGCCAGGTCACCACGACGTGGCTGGCGGATGCTGTCCGCAGCGGGCGCGTGCGCTGGGTGCTGACCAGCGGCAACGGCGGGTTCGGCGGCAACGACGGCCGGGTGGGCAGCTCGCAGGTGATGGCCGCAGTGGCCCGCGTCGGGCGCAAGGTGACGATCACCAGCGGCTCGTCGACGACGACCCTCTACGACCTCAGCGGCCGCGCCGACGCACTGGCGCCCGCGGGTTCGTAGCGCGGCGTCCGCGGCAGCGCGCGCACGTCGGGTGCCGGCCGGTACTCGTCGTGCGCGCCGTCGCGGACGTAGCCCCAGCGCGGTCCGTTGCGCGCGATCGTGGTCAGGGCGTCGACCAGGCGGTCGACGTCCTGCGCCGTGGTCCCGATCCCGAGGCTCGCCCGCACGGCTCCGGGCAGCGCGGCCCGCCCGCCGGCTCGGATCTCCGCGCGCAGGCCGTCGAGGTCACCGTCCGGGAGGCCGAGCAGATGCGCCAGCAGCGGGTGCGCGCAGAAGCAGCCGTGGCGCACGCCGATGCCGTGCTCGGCGCTCAGGATCGCGGCCACGAGCGGATGGCGGTAGCCGTCGAGCTCGAAGGTCGCGAGGCCGACGCGGTCGACCGTCGCGTCGTCCCAGAGCGCCAGCTTCCGCAGGCCCGGCACGCGGGCCAGGCCGGCTGCCAGCCGCGCGGCGAGGCCGCGCTCCTGCGCCGCGACGCGGGCCATGCCGAGCTGGCCGAGGATCCTGCACGCCGCGCCCAGGGCGACGGCACCCACCACGTTGGGCGAGCCCGCCTCATAGCGCTCGGGCGCGTCGGCCCACACGACGTCGTCGAGCGTGACGAGCTCGATCGCCCCACCCCCGTGCAGCAGCGGCTCGCCGCGCTCGAGGGCGCGCCCGCACGCGACCAGTGCGCCGGCCCCGAACGGCGCGTAGAGCTTGTGGCCCGACAGGGAGAGGTAGTCGATGCCCATACCCGCCATGTCGATGGCGCGATGCGGCGCGAGCTGGGCCGCGTCGACGAAGAGCTCGGCTCCGTAGTGGTGCGCGACCGCGGCGAGCTCGGCCAGCGGCCACACCTCGCCGGTGACGTTGGAGGCGCCGGTGACGGCAAGCAGGTCGATCCTCGGCCGCGCGGTCCGCAGCGCGTGCTCGCAGCGCTCGACGAGCTCCGATGCGCTGCCCGGAATCGGCAGCACGGACACTGCGTGGCGGCGCCAGGGCAGCATGTTCGCGTGGTGCTCGACCGCGGTCGAGAGCACACGGGTCCCCGCCGGCAGCGCAGCGGCGAGGATGTTGATCGCCTCGGTCGTGTTGCGCACGAGCACGACGGTCCCATCGCGCGCGCGGACGAACTCGGCGACAGCCCCGCGCGCCCCCTCGTACGCCGCGGTCGCCAGGCGCGACTTGTAGCCGCTCCCGCGGTGCACGCTGCCGTACCACGGCATGAACTCCTCGACGGCCGCCCACACGCCGGCCATCGGCGGCGTGCTTGCCGCGTGGTCGAGGTTGACGTAGCGCCGCATGCGCCCATCGACGCAGGGCACCTCGACGTCGGCCCCGACCAGGGCCGACCGCGCTGCCAGAGACTGCTGCACTCCACACACCCCCGATCGCTCCCCCTTCCGATCGATGGGCGTGAAGTCCGGAGGAACATCGTTCCGTCATGCTCAGCGGCTCGGTGCAGAGCGCGCTCGTGAAGATCGTCCCGTGGCTACGGGCGCGTGACGCCGGCCTGTCCGCGCTGCGCCGGTCGGCGCGGGCCGCCATCGTCATGCCCGCGCTCTTCGCGCTCTGCGAGGAGGTCATCGGCAACCCGACCATGGCGCTGTTCGCAGCGTTCGGCTCACTCTCGATGCTGCTCTTCGCGGACTTCACCGGGCCGATGCGCGAGCGCCTGACGGCGCAGGCCGGGCTCGTGCTCGCGGGCGCGGTCCTGGTCAGCCTCGCGACCCTGGCGTCCCGGAGCACCTGGCTCGCCGCCGGCAGCATGTTCGTCGTCGCCTTCGTCGTGCTCTTCGCCGGGTCGGTCAGCTCGGTCCTGGCCGGCGCGACGACCGCGCTGCTCGCCAGCTTCATCCTCCCGGTCTCGCTGCCCGGCTCGACGGACGCGCTCCCGAGCCGGCTCGCCGGCTGGGGCCTGGCCGGAGCGGTGTCGGTGCTCGCCATCGCCGTCATGTGGCCGGCACCGACCCGCGAGCCGCTGCGGCAGGCGACCGCACGGGCCTGCGCGCTGCTCGCCCGGCGGCTGCGCGCCGAGGTCGACGCCATCCGCGACGGCTTCGCCCCCGACCGGCGGGCCGCGCTCGACGCCGCCACCGCCGAGGCGTCGGAGGCGGTCGCCGCGCTGCGCGCGTCGTTCTTCGGCACGCCCTACCGGCCGACGGGGCTCACGACGGCGGCGCGGACGCTGGTCCGGGTCGTCGACCAGGTGGTGTGGCTCGAGGCGATACTCGCGCGAGCGCCCGTGGACCGGCGGCCGGAAGCGGCCGACCGCGCGGTGTGCGAGGTCGAGACGGCCGCGGCCGCGCTCCTCGAGCGCGGCGCTGCAGTGCTGGAGACGATCCCCGACGACGGCGCCCACCCCCTCGATCCGGATCGCGGCCGACTGGGGGAGGCGTGCCAGAGGCTGCGCGGGCAGGCGACCTCAGCGCTGCCGGCCGCACGCGCCGGGCCGTCGCCGCAGGACCTGTCAGCCGACGCCGACACGGGACTCGTCAGCGCGCTGGAGCCGAGCTTTCGCGCCCAGGAGCTGAGCGTCGCGACCGCGGCGATCGCGACG
This sequence comes from uncultured Actinomycetes bacterium, assembly GCA_963807305.1. Lineage (GTDB taxonomy): Bacteria > Actinomycetota > Thermoleophilia > Solirubrobacterales > Solirubrobacteraceae > JAOPZW01. The sequence continues at coordinate 30,914 of CAWEBN010000005.1, read as the reverse complement.
AACATCGAGCTGACGGTCGCCGCGCGCCGGCGGAGCTTCGTCGACCAACTGCTCGGCCGCCGGCCGGACGGCCTCGGGTCGGCGGTCGAGGCCGCGGGGGAGCGCGCCGGCGCGCACGCCGCCCGCCAGTCGGTCTGGCTGCACAACAGCGTGCGCGGAGCCGTGGCGCTCGGCCTCGCCGTCCTCACGGCGGGCCTGGCCCGAGTCGACCATTCGTTCTGGGTCGTGTTCGGCACGCTCGCCGTCCTGCGCTCCAGCGCCCTGGGCACCGGCCAGAGCGCCCTGCGCGCCGTGTGGGGAACCGCCGTGGGGATCGTCCTCGGCGGCGGTTTCATCCTCGCGGTCGGCGCCGATCCGGCCGTCCTCTGGGCGTTGCTCCCGTTCGCGGTCGCGCTGACCGGCCTCGCACCCGCCGCCATCTCGTTCGCCGCCGGGCAGGCCGGCTTCACCGCGACGCTCCTGATCGTCTTCAACATCATCGCGCCCGGTGGTTGGGAGATCGGGCTCGTGCGGATCGAGGACGTCGCGCTCGGCTGCGCCGTGAGCGTCCTCGCCGGGACCCTGTTCTGGCCGCGCGGAGCGGGCCCCGCGCTCGGGCGCGCCCTGGGCGAGGCGCTGTCCGACAGCGCGCGGTATCTCGGCAGCGCGATCGCCTTCGGGGTCTCGCGCTGCGACCCGGTGGTCACCCCGCGCGCGGCGCCACGCGACGAGCGCCGCCGCGCCGCGGCGGCCGCGCGCCGGTTGGACAACGCGTTCCGCCAGTTCCTCGGCGAAGGCGGCACGAAGACCGTCCCCCTGGCCGACGTCACCGCCCTGATCACCGGCGTCGCCGTCCTGCGGCTCACGGCCGACGCCGTCCTCGACCTCTGGAGCGGAGATGACGGCGCTCCCGCCGGCGACCGAGCGGCGGCGCGTACGGAGATCCTGGCCGCCGCCGAGCGCCTGGTGGAGTGGTACGACGCGACCGCGCTGGCGCTGACCGGCTCGGGGGCAGTGCCCGATGGCCTGCCCGACGACGAGGCGGCCGACCGCCGGCTCCTCGACGCCGTGCGCCGCGACCTCGGCGGGAACGACGGGCACGCGACCACGACGGCGGTCAAGATGATCTGGACCGCCGACCATCTCGACGCGGCCCGGCGCCTGCAGGCCGCCCTCCTTGCCCCTGCCCGCGCGGCGGCCGCCGCGGCGGGCAGCGCCCCGGCGTGACCGGGCGGTTGCGATCGGCGAGTGTGTGGACACTTGCCCAACGTGGACTTCGAAGACCTCTACCGCGTGACCTACCCCCGCGTGCTCGCCTACGCGCGCTCGATGGCGTCGCGCGAGGACGCCGACGACGCCGTCGCCGAGACATACGCGATCGCCTGGCGCCGTCAGCGCGACATCCCGCGCAGCGCCGAGCTGGGCTGGCTCATCGGCGTCACGCGCCGCGTCCTGGCCAACGCGCGGCGCGGCCGCCGGCGCGCCGGTGCGCTGCATGCGCTGCTCGACCTCCAGCCGCGGGCGCCCGGCCCCGATCCCGCCGACTGCATCGAGGACGCCGAGCTGCGCGCCGCGCTGCTGCGCGCTCTCCCCGCTGGACCGCGAGGCCATCGTCCTCACGGCCTGGTTCGACCTTCCGAGCGCCGACGTCGCCCAGGCGCTCGGCATCACCCCCGCGGCCTTCCGGATGCGGGCGGCGCGAGCGCGCCGCAGGCTTCGTGCCGCCCTGCAACCGACGACAACCCAGGAGCGCCCCCAATGGAACACGACATGACCGATGACCTCACCCGCCGTCTGCGTGCGGCCCGTCCGCCCGCGGCGCGCGCCGACGACAACGCGTTCGACGCCGAGCTGCTGGCCCGCGTGCGCGAGCAGCCGATCGCCGCGCGCCGCACCGTCCCCCGCGCCGTCGCGGTGCCCGTGGCGGCCGGTGTCGCCGTCACCGCGACGGCGGTCGTCATGCTCGGCGGCGGCCCGGGCGACGTGGGCGGCCCGTCCTCGGCCTCGGCCATCACGCAGGCCCTGCACTGGCTGAGCCCGCCGAGGGGCACCATCCTGCACGTCCGCAGCGTGGAGACGCAGGGCGCGCAGACGACGACGCACGAGCTGTGGCAGTCGGCCGACCATCCCGCCTCAGAGCGCGTGCTGACCGAAGGGGCGCACGCCTTCGAGACCGCGGGCGGCGCGCTCTACGACCCGGCGACCGACACCATCTACGACGCGCTCGCCGCACCGTCGACCGCAGCCGACGGCGCCAAGGCCAAGGCCAAGGGCGGCGGACCGAAGGTCGCGACGCCCGGGACGCCTGGGACCGGCGTCCCCGGCGACGAGGCAATGCCGGCAGGCGACCCCGTCGTCGACAAGGTCCGGATCCTGCTCCAGGAGGGCCGGATGACGGTGACCGGGCGCGAGATGCACAACGGCACCGACACGTGGGCGATCTCGCTCAAGCCCGACGTCGGCCGTCCGGTCTGGACCCTCTGGGTCTCCGCCGCGGACGGCAAGCCCGTGGAGCTGCGCGATCCCGGCCGGGATGCGAGTGAGCAGCCGCAGGTCATCCGCTGGCCGACCTACGAGGTGCTGCCCGGCTCGGACTCCGAGCGGCTGCTGACCCTGACGGGCGCCCATCCGTCGGCCCGCGTGGTGCACGACGCGGCGCAGGCCGACGCGGCCGCGCAGCGCCTCGAGCCCCCCACGCCCTGACCGCCGCTAGACGGTCTCCTCGTTCGCCGAGAGCGGGCCGCCGGCATCGCCCGTATTGGGGGTGCCGGCCGGCTCGATGAGCAGGAGGTGCGTCTCGCGGTCGCTGCGGGGGCGGTGCTCCACCCCACGCGGCACGACGAACAGCTCGCCCGGCGCCACCTCGACCGTGCGCTCGCCGTGCTCGTCTCGGAGGTCGATGTACAGGCGGCCGGCGGTGACGAGGAAGAAGTCGTCGGTCTCGTCGTGGCGGTGCCAGACGAACTCGCCCTCCACCTTGACCACCTGCAGCTTGTAGTCGTTCATGGTGCCGACGATCTTGGGGGCCCAGCGCTCCTCGACCAGCGCGAGCTTCTCGGCCAGGTTGATGCTCGCGTCCATGTCAGACAGCGGCGGCGTAACGCATGAGCACGGCCGCGTGGGCGTCCTGGGCGTCGCCGGCGGAGTAGGTGTGTGGGCTGTCGGCGCTCCATTGGGCGCTCTGTCCCGCGGCGAGGCCCAGCGTCGCGTCCGTCAGGGCGATCGTCACCTCCCCGGCGAAGACGGTCATCACCTTGCGCAGTCCCGGCGCGTGAGCGGCCCGGTGCCCGCGCGCGCCCGCCCGGATGCCGATCCGGTAGAGCTCGGTGACGGTCCCGGCGTCGCTGAATCGGGCGACGACCTCGGCGCTGACCGCGTCCCCGGGTGGCAGCGCGACCGGCAGGCCGTCGGGCAGCGGCGCGCTGAGCGGCACGCCGAGCGCCCTGGTCAGGGCGTCCAGCGTCTCCAGGGTCGTGTTGCGCCTCCCGGCCTCGATCTCCGAGAGCGTCGCCTTGCCGATCCCCGCGCGGCGCGCAAGCTCGGCGGCCGACCACCCCCGCGTGCGGCGCAGGTCGCCGATGCTCTGGCCCAGCGAGGCCGAGAGTCCGAGTTCGCTGTCGAGGGTCACCCCGGCAGCGTTCCATATACGGAACGGCGGCGCAAGAGGACCGCGACCGGCGCAAGAGGACCGCGCTCGGAGCCCTAGCAGGACGCCTCGGCGGCGGCCGCTCGGGACGGCCCCCCGCGGGCGAAGACCCACGTGTGCAGCGCGACGTAGCGGGTGATGGTCGCCGCAGCGCCCGCGACGAGGAGCACCGCCAGCTCGACGGCCCGCGACGGCGCGCTGTCGATGCGATGCAGGCTCGCCAGGGCGAGCGTCGTCAGCCCCAGGGTCAAGACGTACACGACGGCTCCGCGGGCGTGATGGCGCGCGAGCCCCTCGCGCCCGCGCACGCCGAAGGTCAGGCGCCGGTTGGCGGCCGTGTTGGCCACCGCGGTGACGGCCAGCGCCACGGCGTTGGCCGCGGCCGCTCCCAGCGCGCCGTGCAGCAGCAGGTAGAGCGCGGCGTAGGCGATCGTGCTCAGCACGCCGACCCCCATGAAGCGCACGACGGGGCCCGCCGCCGCCAGGCGCGCCACGCCGCGCAGGTCATCGATCGCGGTGCGCACGATGTCGACGCGCGAATCGGGGTCGTCGACCCAGTCCACGGGGACCTCATGGATCCGCAGGCCGCTGCGCTGGGCGAGCACCAGCAGCTCGGTGTCGAAGAACCAGCCGTCGTCGCGGACGTCGGCCAGCAGGCGCCCGGCCGCGCCGGCCGTCACGGCCTTGAAGCCGCACTGCGCATCGGAGAAGCGCGCGCGCAGCACCGTGCGCAGCAGCCGGTTGTAGGAGCGCGAGATGAGCTCGCGCTTGGGGCCGCGCACCACGCGCGCCGAGCGCGCCAGGCGCGTGCCGATGGCGAGGTCGCTGTGTCCCGAGACAAGCGGCGCCACGAGCGGGAGCAGGCCGCGCAGGTCGGTCGACAGGTCGACGTCCATGTAGCAGAGCACGCGTGCGTCGCTGCGCGACCAGGCCTCGCGCAGGGCGAGCCCGCGGCCCTTGCGCTCCACGCGCAGGAGCTCGACCCCGGGCAGCTCGCGCGCGAGCGTCTCGGCGATGGCGGGCGTCGCATCCGTGCTCGCGTTGTCGGCGATGACGATCCGCCAGGAGAACGGCAGCTCGGCGCCCAGGAAGCGGTGCAGCCTGCGGATGCTGCGCTCGAGCGCGGCCTGCTCGTTGAAGACGGGGACCACGATCTCGACGCTCGGCGCCACGTGCCGCGGACCGGCCGGACGCGGGCGGGACGAGGGGCGGGTGAGCGTCTGGTCGGTCATGGCCACAGCGTCGGCGGGCGACGTGGGACCACGGTGGGAGGCGCCTGAGAGGCGCCTGGGAGTGGGCGCTCAGGCGGCGGCCGGCAGCGTGACCACGAACACGGCGCCGCCGTCGGGCGCGTTGCCCGCGCGCACGTCGCCGTCGTGGGCGTCGACGATCGCCGCCACGATGGCCAGGCCGAGGCCGGCGCCGCCCCGCCCGCGCTCGCGCCCGCGCTCCGAGCGCCAGAAGCGCTCGAACAGCGCCTCGGCGTCGCTGGTGGGCAGGCCCGGGCCGTGGTCGCGGACCTCGAGGCGCACCTCGCCGTCCACGTGGCCCAGGCTCACCTCGATCGGGGTCCCCTCGGGCGTGTGGACGAACGCGTTGCGCAGCAGGTTGCCCAGGACCTGGCGCAGCTGGTCGCGATCGCCGACGACCAGCGCCGGACCGTCGACCTCGATGCCGATCTCGCGGCCCGGGGCCGCGGCGCGCCCGTCGTCGACGGCGTCGCGGACCAGCGCGGCCAGGTCGAGCTGCGCGTGCGGCGTGTCGGGCACCTCGTCGAGGCGCGCGAGGGTCAGCAGATCCTCGACGAGCACGCCCATGCGCGCGGCCTCGTCCTCGATGCGCCCCATCGCCTTCTCGACGTCGGCCGGCTGGCGCGCCGCGCCCATGCGGAACAGCTCCGCATAGCCGCGGATCGAGGCCAGCGGCGTGCGCAGCTCGTGCGAGGCGTCGGCGATGAAGCGCCGCAGGCGGTCCTCGCTGGCCTCGCGCTCGCCGAAGGCCCGTTCGAGGCGGTCGAGCATCGCATTGAGCGAGATCCCCAGGCGGCCGACCTCGGTCCGCGGGTCGGTCGACTCGACGCGGTGCGAGAGGTCGCCGCCGGCGATCGCGCCCGCCGTGTGCCCCATGCGATCGAGCGGCAGCAGGCCGACGCGCACGACGGCCCACGAGACCAGCCCGAGGACGACCAGGACGCCGGCGATGACGAGGGCCTCGACCACGAGCAGTTGCTGCAGCGTGTCGTCGGTGGCGCGCAGGGGGATGGCGACCACGGTGGTCGTCCCGTCCCTGGTATCGGGCGAGGCGAGCACGCGATAGCGCGTGTCCACGCCCTTGCGACCGTTGACGTTGATGATCTCCCCGGTCGTGAGCTTGGCCGGGAGCGCCGGCTTGGCCGTCACGGTCTGGTTGAGGTTGAGGCTGAAGACCTTGTCGGCGATCACCCGCCCGCTCGCGTCGCGCTTCTGGCCGTAGGTCCCAGCGGGCATGCCGAAGTTGGGACCGCCGCCCGGGCCGCGGCCGGGCTCGGGGCCGCCGTGGCCGTAGGGCTCGTGGCCCACCATCTGCTCGAGCGCGCCGCTGACCGGCATGACCGCGGCCCTGAGCTCCTGGTCGACGCGGGAGTACTGGAACGAGCGCTGCTCGATGTAGGTGATCCCGCCCGCGAGCAGGAGGCCGCACGCCGTGAGGGCCAGGACGGCCGCGAGCAGCCGCGCCCTCAGTGAGGCCATCATGCTCGCGGCTGGCGCAGCGCGTAGCCCACCCCGCGCACGGTGTGGATGAGGGCGGGACCGTGGGCGTCGAGCTTCTTGCGCAGGTAGCTGACGTAGGTCTCGAGCACGCGCGCGTCGCCGTTGAAGTCGTAGTCCCAGACGTGCTCGAGCAGCTGCGCGCGGGTCAGCACGCGGCGCGGGTTGAGCATCAGGTAGCGCAGCAGGCGGTACTCGGTCGCAGTGAGGTCGACCACGGTGCCGTCGCGGCGCACCTCGTGGGCGTCCTCGTCGAGCTCGATGTCCTCGAAGACCAGCCGGCTGGACTCGGGCTCGGCCTCCCCGGTGCGGCGCAGGATCGACCGGATCCGCGCGACGAGCTCCTCGAGGCTGAAGGGCTTGGTCACGTAGTCGTCGCCGCCGAGGCTCAGCCCGCGGATCTTGTCCTCGGTGGCGTCGCGCGCGGTCAGGTAGATGATCGGCACGCGAGCGTGCTGCGCCCCGAGGCGCTGGGCGACGTCGAAGCCCTCCATGTCGGGCAGCATCACGTCGAGCACGATGAGGTGCGGGTGAAAGGACGCCACAGCGGACAGCGCCTGCGCCCCGGTGCCCGCCGACTCCACCGAGAAGCCCTGGAACCTCAGGGCCATGGTCACGACGTCGACGATGTTCGGCTCGTCGTCGACGACGAGCACACGATGTCCGTTGGTGGTCACGCTCACGGCGAGAGTATCGGCGGCGAACCTGGGAGCCGGCTGAGAGACATGTGAGAGGCCCCTGAACGTCTGGCCCCGGCGCCGAAGCCCACGTTTGGCCAGGCCGAGACCGGGCAGGGCAGCGCAGGGCAGGGCAGGGCAGGGCATGGTGTCGATGCCGGAGAGGTTGTCCCACCCGGGCGCGAGGTGCAGCGACCGCGCCTCGTCGCCGAGCGAGCGCAGCACAACGAAGGTCCCGTCGTTCTACGGTGCGACGGTGATGACGGCCTTCATCAGCTCGGGCGACCCGCCGGCGACGTAGCGCAGCGCGTCGGGCGCCCGCTCGAAGGCGAACTCGTCGGTGATGAGGCGCGCGACAGCGTCCTCGTTGCGGCGCACGAGGTCGACCGCCGCGGCGAACTCGCCGGCGTTGCAGCAGCTCACGCCGAGGACGTCGAGCTCGCGGATCGGGAAGTCCATGAGCGGCAGGCTCACCTCGTGGTGCGAGAGCGCCACCAGGACGAGCCGGCCCGCCGGCGCGACGACGTCGAACGCGCTGCGCACCACGGCCGGGACGCCGGTCGTCTCGATGAGCACCGCCACACCGTCGCCGCCGGCCCACTCGCGCACCTGATCGGCCACCGCGGCCGCATCCCCGCAGACGATCTCCTGGGCGCCCATCGCGCGCGCATGCTCCAGGCGCTCGGGCACGACGTCGGCCATCAGCACCGTCGCGCCCAGATCGCCGGCTGCCAGGCAGACCGCCTGGCCGATCGGCCCGGCGCCGAGGACGACGACGCGGTCGCCGGCCTCCACGCGCGCCCGCACCACGGTCCGCACCCCGATCGAGGTCGGCTCGACGAAGGCCGTCACCGCCGGCGACATGTCGCCCACCGCGAAGACCTGCGAGGCCGGCACCCGCAGGCGCTCCTGCAGCGCGCCGTCGACGTGGGCGCCGATGATCGCGATGTTCGCGCACACGTTCTGGCGCCCGATGCTGCACGGGTAGCAGCGACCGCAGGCCAGCACCGGCCACACCGCGACGCGATCGCCCTGGCGTACGTGGTCGCTGCCGGGCCCGACCGCATCGACGACGGCTGAGATCTCATGGCCCTGGATGCGCGGGAAGACGTCGTCGCCCAGGTCGCCGTGAAAGATGTGGACGTCCGAGCCGCACACGCCCACGATCTCCGGGCGCAGCAGTACCTCGCCCGGCCCCGGCTCCCCGGGGGCCGGCACGTCGACCAGCTCCATCGTGTTCTCGCCACGGGTCACGGCCGCCAGCACGGACGCGACCCTATCCGGCTCTGGACCTTTGTTGGATGCAACCAGCGCCGTCGAGGACCGATAGTCCGGGTGTCAGACAGCGAAGGCATCCCGAGGCTGAGACCTTCATACGAACGTCCCCTCCCCAAAACCGCCCGATCTTCTGATGACCGAAGCCCGCTCACGCGGGCTTTCGTCTTTGCGGCGCCGTCTCCTGACGCCGGACCGCCGGTCGATTGTCCCGCAAGTTGCGGCCCGGTAGCCTCAAGTCTCGGGCGCGGGGTATCGCCCTGTCGCGTTGTCGCGATGGCGCGACCCAGTATCGGAGGACGATGAGCTCGAAGTCGTGGCTGGCGGTCGACGCGGGAACCGCGCCGATGCTGCGAGCCCAGGAGCTGCGCTTCGCGTGGGAGGGGCCGCCTGGCGATCCCGCCCGGCGGCGGCCGCCTGACCCTGCCGTCGGGAGACCTCGCGATCGCCGAGTCGGTGGGACCGGCCGAGGAGGCGTTCGTCGTGCGCCGCGCCGGGCGCCCGGCGCGGCCGGCCGACGCGCGCGCGGCGGTCCTGTCGGTGCCCGGGGTCACGCGCGCGAGCATCGTGCTCGAGGACCACTACACGGGCGACGAGATCAACGCCGCCCTCGCGCGCGGCGGGGACTTCGCCGACGCCTTTCCCGGCGAGACCGAGGGCTCGCTCGATGCGCTGCGCGAGCTGTTCCAGCGCAAGGCGCTGGTTGCCCGCCAGGCGCGGGTGTGCCAGGCGCTGCTGGCCGAGGGCGCCACTCCGGAGTCCGTGGCGACGCTGCGCCTGGGCGACCTGCCGCCCAGCTCCGATGCCCTGCGCTGTCGCGCGCTGCGGGCCGAGCTCGGTCTGCGCCACGGCCCGGACGACGCGGCGCTGATCGCCGGCGACGGCACCGGGCTGACGGCGGCCGAACTGCCCACTTGGCTACGGCGCGCACGGCTGGTAAGCCTGAGCCTCGAGAGCAACGGCGGGCTGTGCCGCTCGCTGCTGCGCGTCCGCTACGGCTGTCCCGATCAAGAGGAGGTGGCGGCATGAGAGCCGCTCGTCTGCACGCGTATCACGAGCCCCTGAAGATGGACGAGGTCGACGAGCCGAAGGTCACCGGTCCGCTCGACGTCGTCGTGCGCATCGGTGCGGCCGGGCTCTGCCGTACCGACCTGCACATCCAGGAGGGTCAGTGGGCCGAGAAGTCCGAGGTCAAGCTGCCCTACACGCCCGGCCACGAGAACGCGGGCTGGATCCACGAGGTCGGCTCGGGGGTGACGAACGTCGGGGTCGGCGACACCGTCATCGTGCACCCGTTCATCACCTGCGGGCTGTGCCGCGCCTGCCGCTCGGGCGACGACATGCACTGCGAGAACGGCTCGTTCCCGGGCATCAACCGCGACGGCGGCTTCGCCGACTTCCTGCTCACCAGCGCGCGGTCGGTGGTCAAGCTCGACCCCTCGCTGCACCCGGCCGACATCGCCGCGCTGGCCGACGCGGGGCTGACCGCGATCCATGCGGTCAAGAAGGCGGTCCCCGTGCTCGGCGCCGGCAGCCAGGTCGTCGTCATCGGCGCGGGCGGCCTGGGCCACATCGGCATCCAGTGCCTGAAGGCCTACACGCCGACCGAGATCATCGTCGTCGACCCGTCGGAGGCGGCGCTGGCGCTGGCCCGCGAGCTGGGCGCCGACCACACCGTCAAGGTCGAGGGGTCGTCGCACATCGACGCCGTCCAGGAGCTCACCGACGGCCGCGGCGCCCAGGCGATCATCGACTTCGTCGGCGAGAAGGGCGCCGTCGAGGACGGCGTCGCGATGATCGAGGACGGCGGCTTCTACTACGTCATCGGCTACGGCCAGAACATCGACATCCCGACGATCGACGTCATCTCCCGCGAGATCTCGTTCATCGGCAACCTCGTCGGCACCTACGTCGACCTGCAGGACCTGATGACGCTCACGGCGCAGGGCAAGGTCTCGCTGCACACGAGCACCTACCCGCTCGACGCGATCAACGACGCGATGGCCGACCTCGACGGCGGGCGGCTTCAGGGCCGCGGGATCCTCGTCCCCGCCGGCGTGACGGCTGCCGCCTGAGGAGGCACCTGGATGGGCAAGCGACTGCACTTCAACCACGAGGCCCGCCGGCTGCTGCAGGCCGGCGTCGACGAACTGGCCAACACCGTCAAGGTGACGCTGGGCCCGAAGGGGCGCAACGTCGTCCTCGAGCGCCTCACGGGCGCGCCGACCATCACCAACGACGGCGTCTCGATCGCCCGAGAGATCGAGCTCTCCGACCAGTTCAAGAACATGGGCGCGCAGCTCGTCCGCGAGGTCGCCAACAAGACCAGCGACCTCACCGGCGACGGCACCACGACCGCCACGCTGCTGGCCCAGGCCATCGTGCGCGAAGGCATGCGCGCGCTCGACGAGGGAGCCAACCCGATGCTCCTGCGGCGCGGCATCGAAGAGGCCACCGCGTGCCTCGTCGCCGAGCTCCAGCGCGTGGCGCGGCCCGTCGAGGGCCGCGCACAGCTGGCCCACATAGCGACCATCGCCGCCAAGGAGGACGAGGTCATCGGCAACGCCGTCGCCGACGCCCTGGAGCGCGTCGGCGGCGAGGGTGTCGTCTCGATCGAGGAGGCCGACCTCCCCGGACGCTCGCCCACGTCCGCGCCGAGTCCTTCGGCCGCGCCCGCCGCGTGATCGTCAACGCCGACTCGACGACCTTCATCGAGGGCGCCGGGACGCGCGAGGCGGTCGAGGCGAGGCTGTCCGAGATCCGCGCCGAGCTCGCGCGGGCGTCGCAGGACCGCGACGTCGAGGTGCTCCAGGAGCGCCTGGCCCGCCTCGCGCTCTCGCTCGCCGTCATCCGCGTGGGCGCCCCGACCGAGGTCGTCCTCAACGAGCGCATGCGCCGCACCCAGGGCGCACTGGCCGCGACGCAGGCCGCCGTGGCCGAGGGCGTCGTCGCCGGCGGCGGCACGGCGCTCCTGCGCAGCGGGCAGGCCCTCGACGCGCTCAGCCGCGAGGGCGAGTACGGCCGCGGCGTGGAGGTCGTGCGCAGCGTGCTCTCGGAGCCGCTGTACTGGATCGCCTCGAACGCGGGCTACGACGGCCAGGCCGTCATCGACCAGGTCCGCGCGATGCCCGACGGCCACGGCCTCGACGCGCTCACCGGCGACTTCGGCGACCTCTACGAGAAGGGCGTCATCGATCCGGTCCGCGTCACCCGGCTGAGCCTCGAGCACGCCGCCTCCGTCGCCGCGCTCATGCTCACCACGGAGGCCGTCGTGGCCGAGGAGCTCATCGCGCAGCCCGGAGCGATCGTCGCGCCGGGCTTCGGCGACCTGGCCGAGGGGCTCGCGCGCCCGTCCTCGCCGATCTGAGCCGCGCACGGCACGACGGCTGCCCGACAATGGGGCGGTGCTCACCGTCCTGCATCTCGCGCCGCATCCGGACGACGAGGCCATCGGGGCCGGGGCGACCCTGCTCGCGCTGCAGGGCGCCGGCCATCGGGTGATCAACCTCGCGGTCACCCTCGGCCGCCCCGAGCAGGCCGAGCGCCGCCGTCGTGAGGTCGAGGAGGCCTGCCGCCGCGCGGGCTTCGAGCTTGTCATCCACGACCCCGAGCGTGACCTGGTCGCCGCGGTCGCGTCGTTGATCGACGAGCGCGCCGTGGACCTCCTCGTCGCCCCGAGCCCTCACGACGGCCACCACGGGCACGAACGCGTCGGCCGCGCCGCGCGCGACGCCATCCGGTCCGCTCGCAGGGCGACGCCGCCGCGCCTCTGGCTCTGGGGCCTGTGGGCCGACCTTCCCGGCCCGACGCTCTACCACGGCTTCGACGAGGCGCTCATGGCAAGGGCGATCGACGTCCTCGAAGCCCACGCGGACGAGCTCGCGCGCAACGACTACCGCGACCTCGTCCGCGCGCGAGCGACCGCCAACCGGGTCCTTGGCGCCGAGCGCGTGTTCGGCTGGGGAGCCCCGGCGCGCGAGCAGCCGTTCGCCGAGCTCCTGATGGAGGCCGTCGTGAGCGAGGACGATTGGTGGACCACCGCGCCGCGAGAGCTCGACCCGACGGACCCGCTCGAGCCGATCAGCGGGCGGTCTGTGCCGATCGGCTGGTGGCTCCGCACCCCCAGCTTCACCGAGCGCACGAGGCCGCCCGCTGTCGCGCGCGAAGCGTGGGGCCCCCCGCCCGCCGCGTGCCCCTGCGGGCGGGAGCCCCATCCCTGAGGAGCCTCACACGGCGCAGGCAGGCCACACGGGCCGCTACCCGACGCTTCGTCTGAAGCCCCACCGTAACCGCGCCGCGTCCGTGCTGGACATACCTCAATTGGACGACGCAGCGACTGGCTGCGCCCGACCCACCAACATCGGGGCGCCCGGATTCGAACCGGGGACCTCGCCGACCCGAACGGCGCGCGCTACCAGGCTGCGCCACGCCCCGAAGTTCGATCAGTCTAGCTGGGCGCTCCCGCCACGGCCTTGAAGTAGCGCACCGCCAGACCGGTGATGAGGGTCTGGAAGGCCGCCTCGACCTCCGTCCCCTCGCGCTCGGCCCAGCGCGCGAGGCCGATCTGCTCGATGTCCTGGCTCTCCCCGAGGACGTCGTCGACGAGCTCGGGGTGGCGGTCGCAGAAGTACGCGCCGATCGAGTACAGGCTCGAGTCGGTCAGCGCCTCGAGGAACGCCCCTCCGTCGGATGTGGCGTCGCTCAACCGCCGCCCGTGATTCCGCCGCCGCCGGTCACGCCACCCACCGTACCGGTGACGGCGCCACCTGCGGCGCCGACCGCCCCCGTCGCGCCGCTGACGGCGCCCGTCGCGGCTCCTGTCGCGCCGTTGACGGCCCCGGTCGCGGCGCCCGTGGCGCCGTTGACCGCGCCCGTCGCTGCGCCCGTGGCGTTGTTGACCGCCCCGGTCGCGCCGCTGACGACGCCGCCCGGATCGGGCAGCGAGGCGGGCGGATCGGGGAGCTTCGGCAGCTCGACCTTGGGCACCTCGACCTTCGGCACCTGCGGCGCCTTCACGGGAACGCCGCGCGAGTCGGGGTTGGTCAGGTGCTTCACGGTCTTGGTCAGCGGGTTGTCCGTCGCGCCCGAGGGGACCTTGGACGTCGCGGACTTCACGGGATCGCTTCCGAGCGGCGTGGCGGGCGCCTGCGAGCCGCTGCTCGAGCCCGCGCCGGCGCCGGCGCTGGAGCCCGAGGAGGACGCGCCGCTCGTCGGCTTCGACGACGGGGTCGAGCCGCCGGTGCTGCCCGAGCCGAGGCGCGTGCCGTTGGCCGCCGGACGTGTCGTCAGCGACCCCGCGGCGTCGCGCGACGGGGTCGCCGGGCTCGAGACGGCGGCGGGCCGCTCGTCGCGCGGGGTAGCGCCGATGAAGCCGGTGTCGTGGGCTGCCACTCCGGCGCCGACGACGGCGGCGGCAACGGCGGCCGCCTTCGCGACCGCCTTGCCCCAGTGCATCGCGGGGTCTGCGTAGCTGGCGGCGGCCGTCGAGAGCTGGGCCAGCGTCGCGGCGTGGCCGCCGGCCGATGTCGCGGCGGCCTCGTCGCTCCCGTGCCCGGCGATGCGTCGCCTGAGGAACGCCGGCAGCGGCAGCAGCGCGGCGATCTTCTCGCGCACGGTGCGCTTGGGGGTGAGTGCGTCGGCGTCGAAGCCCGCGGCGAACGCGGCGCGCCGGCACGGCTGGCAGTAGGAGACGTGGCGCGCCATCTTGCGCTCGTCGCGCGTGCCCGCACGGCCGCCGGCCGAGCCGGCGATGATCGCCTGGATGCGACGGCAGCGCTCGCCGGAGACGAGCTCCTCGTACTCCTCGGACAGGCGCCGCCGGGCGCGGAAGAGGGTGGACTCCACCGACGGCCGGCTCATCCCGAGCCGCTCGCCGATCTGGCGGTAGCTCAGGCCTTCGAGCTCGCGCATGACGAGGATCTGGTGGTGGGCCTCCGAGAGGCCGCCGAAGGCGCCGCGCAGGTGATCGAGCGACATGCGCGTGTCGACCGCCGCCTCGGGCGTCGGGCCCTTGCTCACGAGGTGCAGGCGCTCGCCGCCGTCGTCGGCGTCGTAGGAGATCTCCTCGCCGCGCTTCGAGCGCCGGAAGGCGTCGATGCATGCGTTCTTGGCGATCTCGTAGACCCACGGCTTGAAGGCGATCGGGGTCTCGGTGGCGCGCATGCGCCGCAGGGCGGACATGAACACGTCCTGCGTGATGTCCTCCGCCCGCCCGTGGTCGTGGACCATCCCGTAGATGTAGGCCCCGATCCGCCGCTGATAGCGGTGATAGAGCTGCTCGAAGGCGTGGTCGTCGCCCGCGCGGACGGCCGCCACCAACGTCTCGTCGGCGGTCTCGGTCGCAACGCGTGGCGCTGCTGGTGCGACGGCTAGCGTGGCTATGGTCCCCTACTCCTTGACGTCCGGCGCGCGAAAACCCTCCCGGCTAGCGCGCCGTCCTCCGAACAATAGCGTTCATCTGAACGTGTGACAACTGCAACGATGATGGTGCCGATGGCAGTCTGCAATCAGATCTTCGGCTACCTGGACGAGCATCTGGATCCCACTCGGCACGACGACTACGGGCCCAACGGACTGCAGGTACCCGGAAGCGAGCAGGTCCAGACACTCCCCTCCCGCTCGACGGCCACCTCGAGGTCGGCGACAACGCGCTCCTCGCCCAGGCCATCGGCGCCGCCGAGATGGAGCCGTTCGCGGCCCACCGGCGCGCGATCGTCGGCGTCCGCGCGCGATGTCACACGCGCGCGTGAGCGCAGGTCCACTTCCTCGCCGCCGGCCGCTACGCGACCGAGACCTTCGGCGTGCGGGCGCCGGGCGAGCGGCTCGCCGAGCGTCGGCATCCGCCATGTCTTCATCGACGTCCCCACCCCGATCCAGGGCCCAGAAACCTGCCCGTTCGTCTGCGGCGAGCGGCCCTTTAGGCACATTAAGTTGAGGTTGTCCGAAACGCGCGCTATACGTTCGGGACGATGTAAGCAAGCAGGAGGTACGCAGCTCCGATGGCCATTCACCTGACGCCCACTGAGCTCGCCCGCGAGACCGGACTCGAGCGAAGGGACGTCATCTCGAAGTGCATGGAGTTGGGCGTCCCGATCTTCCAGGGCCGCATCGACAAGACCCTGTTCATGGCGAGCCTCGGAGCGGCGGCAGGATCGCCACAGGCCGCCTTCCACGCTACGGCGTAGCGCCCGCTTGACACCCTGTCGCGCCCCCGGCGCGACGAGCATAGAATCGCCCTCCTCGTAGGACGTTCAAGGAGGAGTGTGATGGAAGCCGGCACCGCCGCCAGTCAGTCGACGGGTTCGAAGACGATCGCGGACCTGCTGTTCTGCGCGGCCGAGCAGTTCGCCGAACGTGTCGCGGTTCGTCACAAGGTCGACGGCGATTGGCGCGATGTCACCTTCGCCGAGGTCGGCGACATCGTCCGCGAGATCGGCCTCGGCCTCATCGACATCGGCATCGCTCCCGGCGAGCGCGTCTCGCTGCTGTGCAACACGCGCGCCGAATGGACGTACTGCGACTTCGCCATCACCGCCACGGGCGCCGTGGTCGTCCCCATCTACCCAACCAACTCCCCGGAGGAGTGCGAGTGGGTCGCGGGCAACTCCGAGTCGGTGGCCGTCGTCTGCGAGGACGCGAGCCAGATGGCGAAGATCGTCGGGGTGCGCGAGCGCCTGCCCGCCCTGCGCACCATCGTCGTCATCGATCCGGCGGGCGAGACGGCCGACGCGATCGCCCTCGACGAGGTCCGCGAGCGCGGTCGCGGTCGCGACGCCGCGGACCTCGAGGCGCGCACGGCCGCCGTGACGCCCGAGGACCCGTTCACCTTCATCTACACCTCGGGCACCACGGGCCCGCCCAAGGGCTGCGTGCTCACGCACGACAACTACCGGCGCGTCGTGACCATGCTCGAGTCGGCCAATGCGATCCAGGACGAGGACGTCACCTATCTCTTCCTGCCGCTGGCGCACGCCTACGCGCTGCTCATCCAGCTCGTGAACTTCGACGTCGGGACGACCATCGCGTACTACGGCGGCGACACGACGCAGATCGTCCCCGAGCTCCAGCAGGTCAGCCCGACCTACCTGCCCAGCGTCCCCCGCATCTTCGAGAAGATCTACACGCTCGCGCTGTCCTCGCAGCCGCCAGAGGTCCAGGAGAAGATGCAGGCCGCGGCCAAGCTCGGCGTCACGGTCCGCGACCTCCAGGTCCGCGGCGAGGAGGTCCCGCCCGAGCTGCTCGAGCCCTTCCAGGCGGCCGAGGAGCAGCTCTTCAAGAACGTGCGCAGCATCTTCGGGGGTCGCGTGCGCCAGGCCGTCAGCGGCGCTGCACCGATCGCCAAGGAGATCCTCGAGTTCTTCTACGGGTGCGGCGTGCCGGTGCTCGAGGGCTACGGGATGACGGAGACCGCCACGGTGGCCACCTACTCGACGATCGAGAACCACCGCTTCGGGTCGGTCGGCCGCGCGCTGCCCGGCGTCGAGGCGCGGATCGCCGACGACGGTGAACTGCTGCTCAAGGGCGACAACATCTTCCAGGGCTACTACCGCAACGACGACGCCAGCTTCGGCGCGATCATCGACGGCTGGCTGCACACCGGCGACCTGGCCTCGATCGACGAGGACGGCTACATCTACATCACGGGCCGCAAGAAGGACATCATCATCACCGCCGGCGGCAAGAACCTCACACCCGCCAACCTCGAGAACGACCTCAAGCAGGCGCGCTGGGTCTCACAGGCCGTCATGCACGGCGACCGGCGTCCCTACCCGGTCATGCTCATCGCCCTCGACGAGGAGGAGATCGTGCCGTGGGCGCGCGAGCAGGGCATCGAGGACACGTCGCTGGCCGCCCTGGCCGAGGACGATCAGGTGCGCGCGCTCATCCAGGCCGAGCTCGACAAGGCCAACGCCAAGTACGCCCAGGTCGAGCAGATCAAGAGGTTCTTCATCCTCGACCACGACCTCAGCCAGGAGACCGGCGAGCTCACGCCGACGCTGAAGGTCAAGCGCAACGTCGTCAACGAGAAGTACGCCGAGCGCTTCGACGCCCTCTACGGCGGCGACACCGACTGAGCCGGTGCCGCCGCCGGGAGCTGGGCATCGCCCCCCAGGGTGTGCTCAGTCGATGGGCGCGATCGGGTGGTTGGCCCGGAAGACGTCCTGCGGGTCGACCTGCGTCTTGATCGCCTGCAGGCGGCGGTACGCCGCGCCCGAGTACGCGCACCGGGTGTCGACGGCCGACTCGGTGAAGTTCAGGTAGCGCCGGCCGGCGTCCCACTCGCAGATGGCGCCCTCGACGACGTCGAGGTGCTCCTTGATGGCCGCGGCCGCGGCGGCGTGGGGCGCCATGCCGACGGCGAAGAGCGCGAAGTCGCCCTCCAGCATCGCCAGGGCGCCATGGCCCTCGGGCGCACGGCCGACCGCGCCGCCGAGGTGGCGCAGCTCGACCGAGAGCAGCGGCGTGTCCGGGCCGCTCACGGCCACGAGGGCGTCGATGGCCTCACCGGGCATGACGTCGAGCAGCGCGCCGTCGCCGACACCCGGCACCGCGTGGGGCGGGTCCATGTGCAGCCGGAGCAGGTCGGCCGGGGTCGCCGGCGCGAACGTGTCCATCGCGGGGCCGAGCGCGCGCAGCGGCGCGAGCAGCTCCGACGCGGACGCCTCGTCGCCGAGGTAGGCCATCTCGACCATCACGAACGACTGCCCGCGCATCGGCGCCGGGATCTCGTCGATGGGCGGGAAGTGCATGACGCGGCCCACCGAGGTCGCCTCGTCGGGCACCGTGCGCACCCACTCGCGCCAGGCACGCAGGACCTCGGCCGCGCGCTCGACGGGGAAGGCGAGCATGCCGGCGTAGAGCTCCTCGACGGGATAGAGGGCGAGCTCGATGGCGGTGACGATGCCGAAGCTGCCCCCGCCGCCCCGGACGGCCCAGAAGAGGTCGGCGTCGTGGTGGGCGTCGGCGACCACCACGCGCCCGTCGGCGGTCACGATCTGGACGGCGGTGACGCTGTTGGCGGCGAGGCCGTGCTTGCGCCCCAGCCAGCTCAGGCCGCCGCCGAGGCAGTAGCCGACGACGCCGACGTCGTGCGACGAGCCGGCCAGCGCGGCGAGCCCGTGCTCAGAGGCGGGGCCGACGACGTCGGACCACAGCGCGCCGGCCTGGGCCTGGGCGCGGCGGCTGTCGGGGTCGATTTCGACGACGCGCATGCGGTGCGTCTTGACCAGGATCGTGTCGTGCAGGGAGGCCTCGGCGAGCGCCGAGGCGGCATGGCCGGTGCCCTGGGCGGCGACGCGCAGGCCCCGCTCGCGGGCGAAGTTGACGATGGCGACGACGTCGGCGACGGTCTCAGGCTCGGCGACGGCGGCCGGGCGCTGGTCGACGGCGAGGTTCCACGCCTGCCGCGCGCTGTCCCAACCGGCGTCGCCGGGCACGGTGACCGTGCCCATGAGCTGCTCGCTCAGCGCGCCGGCGTCGACACCGGCGGAGGTGGTGCTGTACATCCTCGAGGCCCCCTGAGGTTCGTAGTCCGAAGTGGCGCCGATCTTGACGACCGGTCAGCACCCCGCGCTGGGGGCAGACTCCCGTCGGTGGGTGCGGTAAACCCCACCGGCCATACCTTTACCGGAGCGCCCTAAGCTGGACACCGCGTGCGCACCGATCCCACCGATACCGGCGGCCTCTTCGTCGGCCGCCGTCCGGGGACCGCGCCGACGCGCTACCGCACGCAGCCCGACGGTGGCTCGCCGCGCCGGCGGCGCATCGACGCCCTCGTCGCGCACGCGGTCCTCGCCCTGATGGTCGTCGTCAACCTGCTCTTCTGGGGCCCGATCCCCGCGTTGAGCCTCTGGATCGCCTCGCAGGTGCAGTACCAGACCGACTCGGTGTCGCTGGGCATCCTCCTGGGCTTCCTGGCCCTGCTGGCGCTGCTCTTCGGCGGCCTGGCGCTGCTCAAGCGCATCGACCGCTTCTGGATCCTCGCCCGGCGCGCGGCCGGGCACGACCAGCGTCAGGGCGTGCTCGGGCGCGTCTTCGCCACCACGGCGGTCATCGGGACCGTCGGGTTCACCTTCTGGCTGCTGTTCATCGGCGGGCTCGGCTCCACGCTGGCGCCGCGCTGATGTTCCGCCACTACCGGCAGTACGAGGGGATGAGCGAGGAGGAGGTCTCGGCGGACCTGCGCGCCAAGGCCGACGAGCGCAAGCAGCAGGCGCTCGCGCGCGTCGAGCCGATCGACCTCAGCGCGACGACGTGGCCCGAGTACCCGCCCTCGACGGTGGTCAACGCCATCACCTACGCGGCGCGGCGCGGCCTGCACCGCTACCTCGATCGCCATGCCACGGCGCTGCGCTCCGAGCTGGCGCACTACCTCGGGGTCCCCGAGGAGCGCCTGGTGGTGGGCGACGGCGCGGCCCAGCTGCTCGGCGCGGCGGCGCAGGCGCTGCTCGAGCCCCTCGACGAGCTCGTCACGCCGTGGCCGTCCTACGGCCTGTACCCGGTCATCGCGCACCGCGCCCGCGGCCATGCCGTGCCGGTCCCCGGCTTCGGTGCGCAGGCTGTGCTGCGCGCGGTCAACGAGCGCACCCGGCTCGTCGCACTGTGCAATCCCAACGACCCCACAGGCGAGCTCGTCGCCGTCGACGAGCTGCGCTCGCTGCTCGAGGCGCTGCCCGAGCGCGTCGTCGTCCTTCTCGACGAGGCGCTGCGCGACTTCGTCGACGCCGAGGAGCGCGACGCCGCGCTCGCGCTGGTGGACGAGTTCCCGCGCCTGCTCGTCTTTCGCACCTTCTCCAAGGCCTGGGGCCTGGCGGGCCTGCGCGTCGGCTACGCCGTCGGAGGCCCGGGCGCCGAGCCGCTGCTCGAGCAGCTCGAACCCGAGCTCGGCCTGAACGAGCTGGCCCAGGCCGGGGCGCTGGAGGCGCTGCGCCACGCGAGCGGCGTGGTGGCGGGCCGCGCCGCGCTGGTGGCCGCCGAGCGCGCGCGCCTGAGCGACGCCGTCCGCGACCTCGGGCTTCACGTCGCCCCCAGCCAGGCCAACGTGCTCTGGCTGCGGGCGGAGCGGATCGGCGGGGGCGAGCTCGCCCGCCGCCTCGAGCGCCACGGCGTCATCGTCGCCGCGGGCGGACCGCTGGGCGACGACGCCTGCGTGCGGACGGCCGTCCAGCGCCCCGAGGCCGGCGACCGCCTCCTGCGGGCGCTGGAGCTCAGCGCCGGACGCTGACCTCGCGGCTCGTCCCGTGGACGTGCGCGAAGTTGTCGCGCGGCAGCACGGCCACGCGGTAGGTGCCGCGGCGGCGCACGGTGAAGCGGTAGCGCGAGCGCTCGCCGGCCAGCGGATACACGCCGGCGCGGCGCAGCGGGACCCAGCGCCCGCTGGGCGAGCGCTTCTGCAGCGTGGCGCGGCCGTTCGGCACCGCGGGGCTGACCGCGCCCTCCAGGCGCACCCGCCCGCGGGAGATGCGCCGCGCGCGCAGGCCGACGCGCAGCGCGTTGCGGACCTCGACGATCGGGCTGGCGGCGACGATCGTCGTGCGCGTGGTCAGGCGCAGGCGCGCCATCGCCCACAGCGGCCCGACCTTGAACGAGAACGAGCCGTTGCTCGACGCCTTCGTGGTCCCGATCAGGTAGAAGGGGCCGCCGAACGGGAAGTCCTGGCGCTCCAGGGCAACGGTCGCCCCGCCGACGCCCTGCCCGCTCACCTTTCCCCGGACGGTGGTCGAGCCGCTCCAGACCACCGGGTTGGGCGAGGCGGAGGCGGCGATCCCCCGCGGGTTGCGCAGCGTGACGAAGCTGCGGTCGCGCCCGCGCGCGACGCCCGCGTCGTTGCTCACCACCACGCGGAAGTGGTAGCGCATGTTGGGGCTGAGGCCCGAGATCGGCACGCTCACGCTGCGCGCGCTCTGCGCGCTGCCCGCGCTCACGTCGGCGGTGCGGTTGCCGTAGCTCGCGCTCGTGCCGTACTCGAAGTGGTAGGTCGTCGGGCGGCCGTTGGGGTCGACCGAGGCCGACAGCCGGGCGCCGACCGCAGAGACGTTGCGCGCCGAGCCCGTCGTCGCGCCGGGCGGTCCGGGACGGGCGTCGGTCTTCAGCGTGCGGTCCGACCCGCGCGTGACGCCGGCCGCGTTGGTCGCCACCACGCGGTAGTGATAGGTGGTGTCGCTCGTCAACCCGGTGAGGGTGGCCGACGCGTCGACCGCGCCGGTCCCCGAGCCCGCGTCGACCTCGCCGGTCTGCAGCCCGTAGCTCGACGACGTCCCGTACTCGAAGCGGTAAGTCGTCGCCATTCCCTGTGGGTCGACGGTGCCGGCGAGCGTGGCGCCGCTCTGGGTCACGCTCGTCGCGGCGCCCGTCGTCGCGCTCGGCGGGCCCGCGGCGACGGCCGTCGCCGGGACGAGCAGGGCCAGGGCGAGGACGGCTGCGCGCATCGCCCTGCAAGACACCCAGCGCGTGCGGGAGTTGCGCTGCGGGTAGGAGTCAACCATGACCATCGCTGCCGTCGTCGCCATCTGCATCGTGCTCCTGATCCTCGCCTTTCTGGCGCCACGGCTCTCGCGCTACCCACAGCGCGGGGTGCAGAAGACCTACAGCGCCGGCGGCAACACGGCCGGCAAGGCCCCGGGCAAGACCGGCCGCTGGCTGCGCAAGCCGTTCGACAGCGCCAACAAGTGGACCGGCAAGAGCGCGTCGGCCGGTCGGCGCGGGCGCGACAAGGCGCCCTTCTAGGCCGGCGCTAATCCCCGGCGGACTGGCGCAGCAGCGTCCCCGTCGTCTGCTCGAGGATCTTGCGCCAGGCGCGGGTGCGCTCCTTCTCGGCCGCGAAGTGCTTGACGACCTTGCGCACGCGCGTGGCCGAGATCTGGATGCCGTGGCGCTCGCAGACCTCGCGCAGCTGGCCGTAGTCCTCTGAGAGCTTGAGCGTCACCGACTCGAAGCCGTGGCGGGCGATCTCGACGCGGCTCGTGAAGTTCATCATCGAGGTCTGGAACATGAGCTCGTCGTTGGGCTCGGGCTCGACGAGCACGATGTCCACGCCCGGATAGCGCTGCTCCCACTGGCGCGCCATCTCGTGCAGGCGCTGGTAGGCCAGGAGCTTGAACGACTGGTAGCCGATCTGCGGGAAGCCCATGTCGCTCACATGGCGCACGCGCGTGCCCAGCACCCCCGGCTCGGTCTTCGAGAAGTCGTTGACGTAGGGGACGAGCGGGTTGACGACCACGACGAACTTGGCGCCCGCCTCGACGGCGATGTCGAGGTTGGTGGTCGAGACGATGCCTCCGTCGACCAGCTCGCGGTCCTTGACGCGGACGGGCTTGTAGACCATCGGCAGGGCGGTCGACGCGCGGACCGCGGTCGAGATCGGCACGTCGTCCCAGTCGTTGGCGCCGAAGACGATCCGCTCGCAGGTGTCGAGGTCGGTGGCCGCCAGGTAGAGCTCGTTCTCGAGCAGGCGGAAGTCGTCGGTGCGATCGGGATCGCTGAGCACCGTGCGGACGTAGTCCTCGATGCCCGAGCCCGAGTACATCCCGCTGGGCAGCGCCTCGGCCAGGCCGAGCACGATGTCCATGGCCGAGATGGAGCCGAGCTGGCCCGCGAGCCCGCGTGCGATCCGCGCGAGCTTGAGCGGCAGCATCGACGCCCGAGCGGGCGAACTCCACGAAGTTCGGCCGCAGCAGCGTGCCGACGTCGATGTCGCGGAAGGGCGTCGGCACCTGGCGGTTGACGACGCGCATCATCTCCTCGGGAGTGATGCCGTTGGCCGCCAGCGACGCGACGAAGGCGCCGGCGCTGGTGCCGACGTAGACGTCGAACTGGTTGACGGTCCGGTTGACCGAGAGCAGGTCGAGAGCCCGCAGCGCGCCGATCTCGTAGACGCCGCCGGTGAAGCCTCCGCCGCCGAGGACGAGCGCCGTCTTGGAGCGCTTCGGGCGGCGCTTGCCCTTCGCCGCGGCGGTCCGCCGCTGCTTGCCCGCCTCCAGGTCGACGACCTTGCCCATCGGTGACGGACAGTACCGTCGGCGCGACTCTCCGTTACATCTGGTGTTCTACGGTCCCGCCGCATGAGTTTTCGGGTACGTGCTCTTGTCATCTCGCTGGTCGCCGCGCTCGCCGTCCTTCCGGCCGGCGCCGCGTCGGCGATCTCCACCGCGACGCTGCAGGCCAAGCTGACGCGCGAGATGAGCCACGCCGGCGGCTTCTCGGGCGCCTTCGTGCGCGATCTCGACAGCCGGCAGACGCTGTTCGCGTCAAAGCCCGACGCGCCGCGCGCGCCCGCCTCGGTCGAGAAGCTCTACACGACGGCCTCCGCCCTCATGCGCTTCGGACCCGACGCAACGCTGTCGACCTCGGTCGCCGGGCGCGGCTTCCTCGATCCCGACGGCGTCTGGCGCGGCGACCTGTATCTGCGCGGCGGCGGCGATCCCACGCTGGGGCGCGACGACCTGCAGCGGCTGGCGGGCGCGGTCGGCGAGGCGGGGATCGTTCGCGTGGACGGGTCGGTCCTGGGCGACGAGTCGCGCTTCGACAGCCTGCGCGGCTCCTTCGACACCGGCGGCGCCTACGATCGCGACATGGGCGGCGTGCTGGGCGCGCTGACCCTCAACCGGGGCTTCTCGAAGGACGGCAAGCCCGCCGCGGCAGCCGCGGGACAGTTCGCGAAGGCCCTGCGGGCCGACGGCATCCGCGTCGAGGGCCGCAGCGGCGCCGGCAGCGCGCCGGCCGACGCCCAGGACCTGGCCGGCGTCCCCTCGCCGCCGATGCGCGACCTCGTCCGGCTGACCAACGTCCCCTCGGACAACTTCCTGGCCGAGACGCTGCTCAAGGACCTCGGCGCCTCGTTCGGCAGCGCCGGCACGACCGCGGCCGGCGTCGGCGTGGTCAAGAGCCAGCTCCAGAGCCTCGGCCTGACGCCGCAGATCGTCGACGGCTCCGGGCTCTCGCGCTCCGATCGCACCACCCCGCGCCAGGTCGTGCATCTGCTCGAGGCGATGCACGGCCAGGAGGTCGCCGGCGCGTTCGAGGGCTCGCTTGCGGTGGCCGGGCGCACGGGGACGATCCGCAAGCGCATGCGCGGGACCGCAGCTCAGGACCGCTGCCGGGCCAAGACGGGGACGCTCATCGGCGTCAGCGCGCTGGCGGGCCTGTGCGACTCCGCCGGCGGGGACACGATCGCCTTCGCGATGCTCATGAACCGCACGAGCGTCAGCCGCGCCCACGGCGTGCAGGATCGCGTGGCGGCGGCCATCGCCCGCTACGACGGAGCCGCGACCGTCCGGTAGGCGTAGAGGACGTCCGGCGCGCCCTCCTCGTTGTCACGTCCGTCGGTCCGGCGCACCTCGACGAAGCCGTGGCGCTCGTAGAAGCGCCGCGCGCCCGTGTTCGACTGGAAGGCCCATAGCTGAAGGCCCTGCGGGCGCTCGCGCTTGGCCACGGCCAGCAGCGCGCTGCCGATCCCCCGCGCGGTCAGCCTCGGCTCGACGTAGAGCTGGTCGACGAAGTCGCCGTCGAGCACGAGGATCCCGGCGAGGGCGCCGTCCTGCTCGGCGACCCACAGCTCGCAGTCCTCGACGACGTGCGAGCCGAAGTGGCCGCGCACGTCGTCGTCGTCGTGCACGCCGGGCGGGATGGACCCGGCGCGCAGGGCGGCCGCGCGTCCTCGCAGGTACAGGTCCGCCGCGGCGCGCGCGTCGTCCGCGCCGCCACGACGGATTGCGGGCTTCATGCCCGCATCGTCTCAGGCGGGGGCGAGCGCGGGGGCGGGCGCGCGGCGCCGCGCGGTGGTGCCGGCGACGATGAGCAGCGAGGCGACGCCGAGCAGCACGAGGCCGCCGCCCACCGTGCCCCAGGCCAGGGCCGAGAGGATCGGGAAGTCGGCACCGGCGCTGACGCCGGTGTCGACGCCGCGCGAGCCGTCGGCGTTCATGACCACGACCGACCAGTCGCCGTGCTTGACGTCCCAGGTCACCGTCTGCGTGCCGGTGCCGTGGGCCGAGGCGGCCCAGATGGGCTTGGAGGCGGGCGCCGCGGGCGCGGGACGGGCCGCGCCGGGCTCGGCGCGATAGACGGCGCGGAACGGATCGGAGTGGAAGTCGGTCACCGTGGCGTGCGCCGTGCCGCGCAGGTAAGCGGAGGCGTTCTTGGTGCGGGCGATGCCGACGAAGACGGGCTTGCCGTTGCGCGAGGAGACCTCGAGGCGCATATGGCCGTAGCGGTCGTGGCTCGTCAGCCAGCCCGGGCCGCTGCTGTCGAGGTCGAGGTTGTCGGTGGCGATGGCGGCCGTTCGCGTGGCGAAGCGCTGGGTGTCGGTGTGAATGTAGCCCTGCTCGTCCTTCTTGCTGTCGGCCCACAGCAGGACGCCGCCGACGGCGAGCAGGCCGAAGGCGAGGAGGCCGACGAGAGCGCCGACCACCACCGTGGTGGTGCGCGCGGCACGATGAGGGCGGCGCGGCGGGGTCATTGGCGTTGTCTCGGGCATGGCTGCAGCCTGGCAGCGCATCGCCGCCCCGGGCCGCGAGGCAACAGGCCTCCCGGGGTGCGGCTGCCTGCACTCGGCGCTGGGGGGCGAGCCCGCCGGTCAGAGGCGCACGACCACGACCACGGCCGCGACGAGCGCTGCCGACGCGGTGGCGAGGGCGATGAGCGCCAGGGCGCCAGGCTGCGGCTGGACCTCGTCCTTCGTGTACGCACGGCGACCGGTGAACCAGACCGCGACGCCGACGCCGACCAGGGCCGCGCTGGCGACGAGGAGCCCGGGCGCGTCGCGGTGCGCGGCGATCCCGAGCGTGATGGCCGCCAGCGTCCAGAAGGCGAGCGCCTGCCGCTCCCAGGCCAGCCCGGTGCGCTCGCGCGCCACCCCCGGCGGCTGCTCGTCAGGAGGCAGCATCGACGACGAGCACCACGACGATGACGATGCCCACGACGGCCACACCCGCGGCGAGCAGGAACGGAGGGCCCCCGCCCGGCAGCGGCTCGTCGAGGCGCAGCGCGCGCTCGTTGGCCTGCCAGCGCCGGTAGCTCAGCAGCGCGAGGATGAGCCCCAGCGCGATCGGCGGCAGCGCGACGATGAGCCGCGCGGTGCGCGACTGGAAGTCGAGCAGCTGGCCGGCCGCGAGCCCGCCGCCGATCAGCGCCAGGGCGGTGCGGTTCCAGGCCAGGTAGGTGCGCTCGTTGGCCAGCGTGAAGCGCGGATCGGGGTCGCGCCCGACGGCGCGCGGGTCACTCGGTCGCGCCATCGAGCAGTCCGAGCAGCCCTGGCTCGTCGAGCACGGCCAGGCCCAGCGACTCGGCCTTGGTCAGCTTGGAGCCGGCGTTCTCGCCGGCCACGACGTAGTCGGTCTTCTTGGACACGCTCGAGGTCACCCGGCCGCCGGCGGCGACGATGCGCTCGCTGGCCTGCTCGCGCGTGAGGTCGGGCAGGGTGCCGGTGAGGACGAACGTCTTGCCCGCCAGCGGCCCCTCGCCGGGCGGCGGCCCCTCGAGCTCCATCACGACGCCCTGCGCGCGAAGATCGCCGACGAGGTCGCGCATCTTCTCGTCGGCGAGCTGCTCGGCGATCTTCTCGGCCATCTTGGGCCCGACGCCCTGCGTGGCCTCGATCTGCTCGGGCGTGGCCGCGAGCAGCGCGTCGATGGTGCGGAACTGCTGGGCGAGGTTGCGCCCGGTGACGTAGCCGACCTCCTCGAGGCCGATCGCGAAGAGCACGCGCCCGAAGCCGCGGTCCTTGGAGGCGGCGATGTTGGCCACCGTGCGCTCGGCGCTGATCTGCCCCCAGCCCTCGAGCTCGGTGAGCTGGTCGACGACGAGGCGGTAGTAGTCCCCCGGGGTCTTGACCAGGGCCGCCTGCTGGAGCTGTGCGACCTGCTTCTCCCCCAGCCCGTCGATGTCCATCGCTCCCCGCGAGACGTAGTGCTTGAGCAGCTGCCAGCGGCGCTCGGGGCAGTCGCGGTTGGGGCACTTGGTGAAGACCTCGCCCTCGACCTTCACCGTCTCGGTGTCGCAGAACGGGCAGCGCGCGGGCGGCCGCGGGATCGGCGGGCGCTTCTTGTTCTCGACGACGTGCGGCGCGGGCGAGAGCACCTGCGGGATGACGTCGCCCGCCCGCAGCACGATGACGTCCTCGCCCGGGCGCAGGTCCTTGCGGACGATGTCCTCCTCGTTGTGCAGCGTCGCCAGCTTGACGGTGACGCCGCCGACGTGGACGGGCTCGAGCTCGGCGAACGGGTGCATGTCGCCGAACTTGCCGACGTTCCACTGCACGCCCTTCAACCGCGTGATCGCCGTCGTGGGCGGGAACTTCCACGCGATCGCCCAGCGCGGATCGCGCCCCACGACGCCGAGACGGCGCTGTAGCTCGACGTCGTCGACCTTGACCACGACGCCGTCGATCTCGAAGTCGAGCTGGCCGCGGCGCTGCTCCCAGGACAGGCAGCGAGCGACGACCTCGTCCTCCGTCGTCAGCCGTGCCACGTCGTCGTTGACGCGGAAGCCGTGCTCCTTCAGCCACTGAAGCGCGTCCCAATGGCTCGCGAAGCTGATCCCCTCGGTCACGCCGACGCCGTAGGACCACATCGAGAGAGGTCGGTCGCGGGTGAGCTTGGGGTCGAGCTGGCGGATCGTCCCGGCGGCCGAGTTGCGCGGGTTCATGAAGGTCGACAGGCCCTGCTCGGCGCGGCGCTCGTTGAGCGCGGCGAAGTCGGCCAGCGACATGTAGACCTCGCCGCGGACCTCGATGAGGGCCGGCACGTCGTCGCCTTCGATACGCAGCGGGATCGTCGGGATCGTGCGCAGATTGTGGGTGACGTCCTCGCCGACCTCACCGTTGCCGCGCGTCGCCCCGGTCTCCAGCACGCCGTCGCGGTAGACGAGCGAGATCGCGAGCCCGTCGATCTTGGGCTCGGCGACGTACTGGAACTCCGGGTCCTCGATGCCCTCGCGCGCGAGGTGGTTGCGCATGCGCTCGATCCAGGCGCGCAGCTCCTCCTCGCTGCGCGCGTTGGCCAGCGAGAGCATCGGCTGGCGATGGGTGACCTTCGTCAGCGCCGAGACCGGCTCGCCGCCGATCCGCTGCGTCGGGGAGTCGGGGGTCAGCAGCTCGGGGTGCTCGCCCTCGATGGCGCGCAGCTCGTCGAGCAGCAGGTCGTACTGGTCGTCGGTGATGGCGGGGTCGTCGAGCACGTAGTAGCGCCGGCCGTGCTCGGTGAGCTCCTCGCGCAGCTGCGCGGCGCGCTCGACGGTCTGCTTGGAGGCCTTGCTCACTGCACCTCGCGGGCGGCCGGGGCGAGCAGCCGCGCCAGGTCGAACTTGGTCAGCGCGTCGAGACCCGACACGTCGGTGAGGTCGAAGTGCACGGGCGTGACCGCGATGTGCCCCGCGTGCACGGCGGCGAGGTCCGTTCCCGGCTCGTCGTGGAAGCCCGGGTCGGCGCCATAGATCCAGTAGCGCCGGCCGCCGTCCTCGTCCTCGGCGTCGAGCTTGAGCTCGTCGCGGTAGATCCGCTTGCCCAGGCGCGTGACCTGGACGCCGGCGGGCTCGCCGGCCGGGACGTTGATGTTCAGCAGGGTTCCCACCGGCAGCGGCACCTCGTCGAGCTGGGCCACCACGCGCGCCACGAACTCGGCCGCGTGGGCGAACTCGAAGCGGCTGCCCAGGCGGAAGTCCATCTCGCGCGCGTTGGACTGCTGCGAGACGGCGATGCCCGGGATCCCGAGTATGAGCGCCTCCAGCGCGGCGGCGACCGTGCCCGAGTAGGTGATGTCGTCGCCCAGGTTGGAGCCGTGGTTGATGCCCGAGACCACGATGTCGGCGTCGAAGCCCTCGACGAGGCCGAGCATGGCCAGGCGCACGCAGTCGACCGGCGTGCCGTCGGTGGCAAAGCCGCTCGTGCCGTCCTCGAACGGGACCTCCTGCACCCACAGCGGGCGGCGCGTCGTGATCATCCGTGCGAACGCGGAGCGGTTGCCGTCAGGGGCGATGACCGCCAGCTCCACTCCCGGCAGCTGCACGAGCGCCCGGCGCAAGGTCTGCAGGCCCTCGGCCTCGATGCCGTCGTCGTTGGTGAGCAGGACCCGCATCTCGGTCATCCTATCCTGTCAAGGTCGCTTGACAGCACCTCGAGCCCTGTGTAAAGCTTGCTTGACAGTGCGCAACGACGTCCGCCTCCTCCGCAGCGCCCGCGACCTCTCGCAGGGAGCGCTCGCGGACGCGCTCGGGGTCTCACGCCAGACGATCAACGCGATCGAGACCGGGCGCTACCTGCCGTCGCTGCCGCTGGCCTTCGGCCTCGCTCGCTTCTTCGAGACGACGGTCGAGCAGATCTTCCATCCCGACACCGAGGAGCTCTCAACATGAAGGCCTTCTGGATGTCCGCCACCGGCCAGCTCGGCCTCGGCCTCGTCCTCGTGGCCGCGGTCGTTGCCGCCTTCGCCGCGGGCGGCGACGCCGGCTACGGGCTCGTGACCGGCGCGCTCGTGCTCGCCTTCCTGCTGCTCGTCTACTTCGGCCGCCGGCGCAGCGACACGCTCGACGTCATGAGCGGCATCGGCGACGAGCGCGCCAAGCTGCTCTACACCCGCGCGGTCGCCTTCTCGGGCACGGTGATGTCGTTCGTGCTGCCGATCTGGTGGCTCGTGACCGTCGCCCAGGGCGACCCCAACGAGGTGCTGACGTGGTGCTGCGCGATCTTCGGCGCCACCTTCATCCTGGCGGTGGTCGTGCTCGCGCGGCGCAGCTGAAGCCGGCGCCAAGGCGCGCTTCACGTGCCGTTGAGCAGCGGCTCGTACCCTGGTGCCGTGCTGTTCCGCGATCCCACCCGATGCCCCAGCTGCGGCGAGCGCGTCACGCCGTACGCCGCGGGCTGCGCACTCTGTGGCACGGAGCTCGACCCCAGGCGCTGGCAGCCGCGGCCCTCCCCCGTGCGGCGGCTGCTTCGTATGCTGGGTCAGTGAACGCCTACCGCCAGAATCGCCTCTTCCATCCCGAGTCGGGCCGCTGCCTGGCCATCGCCGTCGACCACGGCATGCCCGGCGAGCCGGACCTCCTCGAGGGCATCGAGGACATGGAGGCGGTGGTCGACACGCTTGTGGCCGCCGGCCCCGAGGCGCTCCTGCTCACTCCCGGCCAGGCGGACCTGCTGCAGCGCAAGGTCGGCCGCGCCAAGCCGGCCCTCGTCCTGCGCGTCGACACCGGCAACGTCTTCGGGCGCGAGGTCCCCGAGCGCCCCGCGTCGTGGATGTACGACGACCCCGTCGGCATCGCCGTGCGCTTCGACGCGGCCTGCGTGATCGCCAACCTGCAGGACTCGCCGGGCCAGCCGTCACTGCGTGAGAGCTGCGTGCAGAACATCGTCCGCCTGCGCGGCGAGTGCGACCGCGCGAGCATGCCGATGATGATCGAGCCGGTGCCGATGGCGCCCAACGCCGCGGGCTACGACGTCCACCGCGACGCCGAGCGCCTGCGCGGCCTCGTGCGTCAGGCGACGGAGTTGGGCGCCGACCTCATCAAGTGCGACCCGCTGCCCGACCGGGCCGACTTCGCCCGCGTCGTGCGCACGGCCCGCGTGCCCGTCCTGGTGCGCGGCGGCGGGCGCATCCCCGA
>CAWEBN010000004.1:0-100374 GCA_963807305.1 uncultured Actinomycetes bacterium | reverse complement strand
GAGGCGGTGGCTGAGGCGATTGACGAGCACCCGCTGGCCGACGTCGAGCGTCGGCTCCATCGACCCGCTCGGGATCCGATAGGGCTTCACGAGCAGCCACTGGACCGCCAGCGCGATGGCGAGCGCCATGATGACGATCACGATCAGCTCGGTGACCTGACCGCCGGGGAGGTCCTTCAGTCGGGGTCGTTTGCGCTCTGCTTCGGCCATGTGCAGCACGGCATCATCCCAGCGCAGGCTTCGTGACGAATCAGGACCTCCCGCGGCCGCCCCGCCGGACCCGGCCTTACCGTCCGTCGGGATGCGCCGAATCGCCCCCGTCATCCTCCTGCTGGCCGTCGCGGTGGTGCTGGTCGCGCACCGTCGCGATCACCCGCGGGCAACGGCGTTCGGGCGCGCGCAGGTGCTGCGCGTGGTCGATGGCGACACCATCCGCGTGCGCCTCGACGGCCGCAGCGAGCGCGTGCGCTACATCGGCGTCGACACGCCGGAATCGGTCAAGCCCGGCACCCCGGTGCAGTGCTACGCCAAGCGGGCCGCGGCCGCCAACGCGGCGCTCGTGGCGGGCCGCAGCGTGCGCTTGGTCGGCGATGTCGAGCAGCGCGACCGCTACGGCCGCCTGCTGGCCTACGTCTACCGCGAGCCCGACGGCGCCTTCGTCAATGCGCAACTGGTGCGCGACGGCTACGCGCGCACCCTCACGATCGCGCCCAACGTGGCGCATGCGAACCAGTTCGCCCAGCTCGCGCGGAGCGCCCGCCAGAGCGGCCGGGGGCTATGGAGCGCATGTGCGATCGGGTAGATTCCTGGTGCCGCCAATGGCCTCTACCAAGTTGCAACAGAGCCTCGCGGCCTTCGAGCGTGCATTCGTCGAGGAGGCCGAGGCCGACCGCCTGCGCCGCGAACGGATCTACCGCGAGGCCGAGCAGCGCCTGGACACCCGGCGCCGCGACCGCGTGCACAAGCTCGGCTCGATGCGCTTCGCGCTGCTCGTGCTCGTCCTGCTCGCCACGGCGGCGCTGGTGACGGTGGCGATGTTCAAGACGCTCTACATCGTGATGGGCTAGCGCCCGCGCGGCGCGAGCTGCTCGTCGAGGAGCTGGCCGCGCGCGCGTGGCCGGCCGCGGAGCGCCAACGCGCCGGCGCACGCCCTCTACGCGCGCGCCGGATTCGAGCGCTCACACGGCTATCACTACCGGGCAGCCCCCGAAATGGGGCCGCCGGGCGCCTTGGACTAGGGCTCGCGCAGCTTGCGCAGCGCCTGGTCGACCTCGGCCCGGACGTTAGAGCCCGCCATCTCCTTGGCGCGCTCCTGCTGGATCTCGAGGTAGACCTCTTTGCGGAAGACGGGGATGTCCCGCGGCGCCTGGATGCCGACCCGCACCTTCTCGCCCATGATCGACAACACCGAGACCTCGATGTCGTCACCGATCATGATGCTTTGATTCGACTTCCGGGTCAGGACCAGCACGTGGGGACCTCCCTGCCTCGCTGGGGATCGATCCACCTTAACAACGGTTCAGGCGGCCGCGCAAGCGACAGGCGTATAGCAAGCCTATTTGCATAGACTCCCGCGCCACAGTCATGGCACGACGCTCATTGCGACCACACCTCAACCAGATCCGCGGCTGGGTCCGCCAAGGGCGCACCGACGCCTGGATCGCTCATCAGCTCGAGGTCACCGTCCAGCAGATCGAGGCGTTCAAGAGAGAGAACGACCTCGTGCCCGACGGCGACACCGACGGCGCGCCCGTTCCCGGGGCCGGCGGCGGCGACTTCGACGACGAGATCGACCTGCGCGCCGAGGACGACGCGCTGATCGCCGCCGAGCTCGAGGCCGCCGAGGCGGCCCGGGCCGAGGAGGAGGCCCGGCGCGCCGAGGAGGAGGCCCGCCGCGCCGCCGAGGCCGCCGACGCGGCCGAGGCAGACGAGGACGACGACGACCAGGACGAAGAGGACGACGACGCGCCCAAGCGTCGCCGCGGCCGCCGCGGTGGGCGCGGCCGGCGGAAGGGCGCCGCGCGCGAGCTCGAGGGAACCTTCGACCACGGCGAGGAGGGCTACGGGCTGTGGCTCGACCCCGCCGTCGAGGACAACCCCGTCTACGCCGAGCACTGGGCCGGCCACCGGCCCGTGAGCGTCACGATCGAGGAGGACCAGATCGTGATCCGCCGCGCCGGCGACGAAGACGACGACGACTGACGGCCGCGCCCCCTACGGGGCGCCGAAGCGCGCGCGGACCCACTCCGAGAGGAAGGGCTCGACGATCCGCACGTCGCCGCCGTCGTTGCGCACGAGCTCCTGGCGCTCGAGCGCGGTCACCGCGCTCTGCACGGTCGACGGCGAGGGCAGGTCGTGGCGGCGGCGGTAGTCGGTCGTCAGCGCCCGGCCCGGCTCATCGGCCAGGGCCTGCAGCAGCACGCGCTGCTGCGCCGAGGCGTGGTCCCAGACCGTGGCGAAGTGCGCGTTCTCCGAGCGCAGCACGCCCTCGACCGCGGCTGCGAGGTGATCGAGGTCGGCGGCCTCGCCCTCCGCGGTCAGCTGCCACAGGAAGTAGCACAGCTCCTGCGTGGCGTACGGGTGCCCGCCGGTCGTCCGCAGCACGGCGTCGACGGCGTCGGGCTCGATCGAGCGGCCGCTGGCCCGGAAGCGCTCGACGATGTAGGCGGCGAAGGGCTCGGGCGCGATGACGCCGAGCTCGACCGGCTTGGCGCTGCGCCAGAAGGGCTCGTTCTCGTCGCTGAAGAGCCGGCGCATCATGTGGCGCTTGCTGCCCAGGTAGACGTGCGCGACCTCGGGCTGCTCCTGGAAGACGGCGCGCATCAGCCGCGGCAGCGCCGGATCGATGTCGACGACCTCCTGGAACTCATCGAAGATCAGCGCCACGCGGCGCTTGCGCTCGGCCCCCAGCTCCCCCGGGAGCGCGAGCAGGTGCTCGAGCGTCGCGCGCAGGTCCTCCGGGGCGTAGCCGGCGTCGAAGCCGAAGGACAGCTTGCCCGTGTCCGGATCGACGTTGACGACCGGCTTGACCCGCAGCGAGCTGAAGATCCGCAGGCGGTCGAGCGCCTTCTCCCGGCGCGAGGCGACGTCCTCGTGGATCGTGCGCGCAAGCTTCTCGGCGAGCTTGGCCACCGTCGGCGTGGTCATGAGGTCCACCGAGGCCACGAGCACCCGCCGGCGCACCAGCTCCTGGGCCACGCGCCACATGAGCGACGACTTGCCGTAGCGCCGCGGAGCGAAGACGACGACGTCCTGGCCGTTGACGACGTCGGCCCTGAGCTCGGCGACCTCCCGCTCGCGATCGGTGAAGGCGTCGTCGAGCGCCAGCGCGCCATAGCGGAACGGGTTGGTCTCGGTCTCCAGGCTTATAGCGTACCGCGTATGAATACTTACCTGGATCTACGTTATTGAGATCTAGGTAACGGAGATCGCCATGGATGACCTAGCGGTCGGGCTCCAGCCGTCGCCCGCCGGCGAAGTCGCCCGCCTCGCGCACGTAGCGGGCGAAGGCGGCGTCGGCCACCGTGCGCATGTCCCACGCCCACGGGGCGCCCGGAGCCACGGCGTAGGCGATGTCCAGGCACCAGCCGGTGCCGCGGTCGTAGAGCTCGACCAGCTCGTCCACGGTGAAGGGGCCGCCGAGGCGCCGGCGCAGCTCGGCGTGGATGCGCGAGGTCACGCGCTCCATCGCCACGCGCTCGGTCGGCTCGGCCTCCGCCAGGCGGCGCTCCCCCGCCCGCCACTGGTAGATCGCGGTCTCGAAGCTCACCGCGACCAGGCTAGCGAGGCGCTCGCGGGGGCCTGGCTACGGGCCCTTGGGGAGGTGCTTGACGACGTACGAGCGCTCGCCGGGGCGCACCATGCCCAGCCGCCGGGCCTCGCGCTCGAGCGCCGCCGGGTTGCGCAGGGCGTCGCGACGGGCCCGCAGCTTGGTGTTCTCGTGCTTGAGCCGCGCCACGTCGGCGCGGCGCTGCTTGGCCTCCTGCACCGTCGACCAGTACGAGCGCGCCGGGCCCGATGTACAGGAAGAGCATCCCGAGCAGGACGACGAGCAGGGCCACGCGCGACACGCGGTCCCAGCGGATGCCCTTGGCGCCTCCGGGAAGGACCCGCGGACGGGCCGCCTTCGGGCGCGTGACAGGGGCGCGACGGGGCGCGCGAGCGCTAGCGGGCCGGGGCCATTGGAGTCGCGTTCGGGAAGAGCGCACCCGAATCCTGCCCGTGCAAGCGGACGTTCTAGAGCGGCGGAGGAGGCGGCGGCAGGCCCGGGAGGCGCCGTTTGGCGCGTCCGCGCTTGGTCATGACGTCCGTTCCGCCGAAGATCGAGACGCAGCGCACGTGCACCACGGGCGCGCCCGGCGCCGGCTCCGAGCCCCCGAGCTTGAGATCGTCGCCCCCGAAGATGGCGAAGCTCGACAGCTCGGCGTGGACGCCCTCGGGCACGACGATGTCCGAGCCGCCGAAGATCGAGACGACCGTGATGTGGACCTCGGGCGCCACCAGCGTGGCCTCGCGCAGGTCGAGGTCGGCGCCGCCGAAGATGTTCACGACGCGCAGGCGCTCGGCCACCCGCCAGCGCCCCGCACGGTCGCTGCCGCCGAAGATGCTGAGCACGAAGCTCGTCGCGCGGCGCTCGGGCGGGCCGGCGAACGCCGCCCCCGTCGGCGCCGGCAGGTCGGCGGTCAGCGGCTCGAGCTCGGCCCGCGTGGTGGCCGCGTA
Source organism: uncultured Actinomycetes bacterium (assembly GCA_963807305.1). Classification (GTDB taxonomy): domain Bacteria; phylum Actinomycetota; class Thermoleophilia; order Solirubrobacterales; family Solirubrobacteraceae; genus JAOPZW01. Next base: position 95,655 of record CAWEBN010000004.1, on the reverse strand, counting down.
GGCCGAGTCGATCCGGTCGACCAGCTCCTCGACGTCGAGGCGCCCCTCGGCCGCCGCCTCGCGCAGGTGGGCGACCGTGGCCTCGCGCTCGGAGTCCGACGCCCGGGTCACGAGCGGAAGGCCGACCGTCCCGGGAAGCTCGCGTCCGTGCCGAGCTGCTCCTCGATGCGCAGGAGCTGGTTGTACTTCGCCACGCGATCGGAGCGCGACGGCGCCCCGGTCTTGATCTGCCCGCAGCCGGTGGCCACGGCGAGGTCGGCGATCGTCACGTCCTCCGTCTCGCCCGAGCGGTGCGACATGACCGCGCTGTAGCCGGCCTCGCGCGCCATCGCGATGGCGGCCAGCGTCTCGGTCAGCGTGCCGATCTGGTTGACCTTGACGAGGATCGAGTTGGCCACGCCGGAGTCGATGCCGCGACGCAGGCGCTCGGTGTTGGTGACGAAGACGTCGTCGCCCACGAGCTGCAGATGAGCGCCCAGACGCTCGGTCAGCGCGGCCCAGCCATCCCAATCCTCCTCCGCCATCCCGTCCTCGAGGGAGACGATCGGGTAGCGGCCCGCCAGGTCGGCCCAGTAGTCGGTCAGCTCCGCCGCGCTCAGGGTGCGGTGCTCGTGCTCGAGGACGTAGGCGCCGTCGGAGAAGATCTCGCTCACCGCCGGGTCGAGGGCGATGGCGACGTCTTCGCCGGGCGTGTAGCCCGCGGCCTCGATGCCTGCCACGAGCATCTGCAGGGCCTCCTCGTTGGAGCCGAGGTTCGGCGCGAAGCCGCCCTCGTCGCCCACGCCGCCGCCCAGGCCGCGGTCGTGCAGCGTCTTCTTCAGCGCGTGGAAGACCTCGGCCCCCATACGCAGGCACTCCGTGAAGCTGGAGGCGCCAAGCGGCACCACCATGAACTCCTGGAAGTCGACCGAGTTGTCGGCGTGCGCGCCGCCGTTGAGGACGTTCATCATCGGCACGGGCAGCACGTGTGCGGCGTCGCCGCCCAGGTAGCGCCACAGCGGCTGGCCCTCCTCGGCCGCGGCGGCGTGCGCAGCGGCCAGGGAGACGCCGAGGATCGCGTTGGCCCCCAGGCGCGACTTGTTGGGCGTGCCGTCGAGGTCGATCAACGCGCGATCGAGCCCCTCCTGGTCGGTCGCGTCGTGGCCGATGACCGCCTCGGCGATCTCGCCGTTGACGTTGCCGACGGCCTGCGTCACGCCCTTGCCGCCGTAGGCGTCGCCGCCGTCGCGCAGCTCGGTGGCCTCGAACTCGCCGGTCGAGGCGCCGCTGGGCACGATCGTGCGCCCGGCCGCGCCCGAGCGCAGCGCGAGCTCGACCTCGACGGTCGGGTTGCCGCGACTGTCGAGCACCTGCCGGGCGTGGACCTTGTCGATCTGGCTCATTCGTTCAACCTCGCTTGGACGTAGTAGGTCAGCTTGTCGTCGGGGGTCAGCGCGTCCCAGTCGGCGCCGGTCGGCCCGGCGAGACGCTCGGCCTCCTCGACGCGCCCCGGAAGCGCCCGCTCGCCGCGCGCAGCGCGAGCTCGGGGTCGACGCGCAGCTTGCGCGCGACGGTGACCGCCGCGAAGAGCAGGTCGCCGACCTCGTGGAAGACGGCGTCGCGCTCGGTGCCGGCGGCCTCGAGCTCCTCGAGCTCGCCGCTCACGGCGTCGTAGGGGACGCGCTCGAAGTCGAAGCCCGAGCTGGCGGCGCGGCGCTGGACCTTGCGCGCGTGCAGCAGCGCCGGGAGGTTCTCGGGCACGTCTCCGAAGATCCCGTCCTCGCGGCCGGGCTCGGAGCGCTTGATCTCGTCCCAGTTGCGCAGCACCTCGCCGGCCGTCTCGGCCTCGACCTCGCCGAAGACGTGCGGGATGGCGGCGGATCAGCTTCTGGCGCACGTGCTCGGCCACCTGCGCCATGTCCCCCGCACCGCGCTCCTCGAGCAGCAGCGAGAGGAAGTGGACCTGGAAGAGCACGTCGCCCAGCTCGTCGCGCAGCTTGCCGTCGTCGCCGGCGTTCGCGGCGTCGGCGAGCTCGTAGGCCTCCTCGACGGTGTGGGGCACGATCGAGCGCTCGTCCTGCTCGCGGTCCCAGGGACACTCGCGCCGCAGGCGGCGGGTGAGCTCGTCCAGGCGGGCGACGGCGGCGGCGACGGCTGGCTCTGGCATGGGTGCCGGAGCCTAGACGTCGCCGCCGGCGCGCGGCCTACGGCGAGGTCGTCGTCGTGCCCTGCTGCTGCGTCGTCGCCGGCGCCGTGGTCGTCGTGGCCTTCTTCTTCGGCGCGTTCTTGCAGTCGTCGACGACGTACCCCTTGCGGCAGTCCGTCTCCTTCTTGTACCGGTTGCGGTAGTCGTCGCCGAACTTCTTCAGGGCGTTCTGCTGGTTCTGGGAGGCCAGGATCTGCTTGATCGAGGCCTTGGACTCGTCGAGCGTCTGCTGCTTGCTCGGGGTGATCTTCGAGACGTCGAAGACGTACCAGCCGAACTGCGTCTTGATCGGGCCCGTCAGCTTGTCCTTCTTGGCCGCGAAGATCGCCTTGTCGAAGGCGGGCTCCTGCTGGCCCTTGGCGACGCCCGCGCAGCTGGCCGCCCTTGGACTTCGAGGCCTGGTCGACCGAGTACTTCTTGGCCACGGACGTCCACGACTGGCCCGGATTCGAGCGCCTTCTTGGCCTGCGCGGCCTTGGCCTTGTCCTTGGTCAGCACGATGCGCAGGTCACGCCGCTCGGGCGACGAGAAGCGCGACTTGTTCTTGTTGTAGTAGTCCGCGATCTGGGCGTCGGTGACCGTGTCCTTGCCCTTGGTCACCTTCGACGTGATCTGGTTCTGCAGCTCGCGGATGCGCTGCTGGTAGAGGACGTCCTCGTTGGTCAGCCCGGCGTTCTGCAGGAACTTCTCGTAGCTGCCCTTCTGGGCGAACTGCTGCTTCTTGATGTCGTCGATCTGCTTGACGATCGTCTTGTCGGCGACCTTGACCTTGAGGCGGTTGGCCTCCTGGTCGAGCCACGTCGAGCGGATCAGGAAGCCCAGGACCTGGTCGCGGAACTGGTCGTACTGCTGCTGGCACTGCGTCTTGTACTGGGCGTCGGTCGGCTCGGGCTGCCCCTTGGCCGGCTTCGCCGCCGTCTTCTTCTTGTCGGCGATGCACTGCTTGAAGTCGGGCGCGTCGGGCACCTTGGCCGTCTTGGCGGCCGCCGGGTTGGTCTGACCGGCCTGGGAGACCGCGATGATCTTCATCCAGTGGTCGAAGGTGTCGCGCTTGATCGTCTGATCGCCGACGGTGGCGACCGAGTTGCCGGGCACGCCGCCGCCACCGCAGGCCGAGACGCCGAGGACGGCGACCAGCGAGCAGGGCCACGACTGGGAGTGCAGTTCGAGTCTTCAAGACCATCGTTTCGAGGTAGGGGACAGCTGAGCAACGGGTCATGGTAGCCACGATTTGTCAGGCTGCCGTCAGGTCCCCCACGGGCGCGGTGACCGCCAGCAGCGCATCCGCGGCGGCCACCACGATGCGAAAGCGGCCTTCGGCGTCGCGCGGCACGCGGAAGCTGACCTGGCTGCGTCCGGGCTCGTAGCGGGCCTCCGGTACGCGTTCGCGCAGCTCCTGCGCCTGGTCGGAGTTGAGCTCGAGCGGCGTGGCGGCGAGCATCTCGCCGCGGAAGGAGACCATGCGCGCGCCGGCGCGGCCGAACTTGATGCGCGCCTGCTGCAGGGCGATGAGGTTGTCCAGCGGCTCGGGCACGGGACCGAAGCGATCCTCGAGCTCGTCGCGCAGCAGCGCGAGGTCGGCGACGTCGCGCGCGGCGGCCACCCGGCGGTGGACGTCGACCTTGGCCTGCTCGTAGGGCACGTAGTCGGCCGGCACGTAGGCGTCGACGTTGACGTCCAGGCGCACGGGCTCGGGCTCGTCGTCGCCCAACGTCCCGTCCATCCCGCGGACGGCCTCGTCGAGCATCGCCAGGTAGAGCTCGAAGCCGAGCGCCGCGACGTGGCCGGACTGCTCGTCGCCCAGCAGGTTGCCCGCCCCGCGGATCTCGAGGTCGCGCATCGCGATCTTGAAGCCGGCGCCGAGCTCGGTGTAGTCGCTGAGCGCGCTCAGGCGCTTGGTCGCCTCCTCCGTCAGCGCGGCGGCGCTGGGGTACAGCAGGTAGGCATAGGCGCGCTCGCTCGAGCGCCCGACCCGCCCGCGGATCTGGTAGAGCTGGGCCAGCCCGAAGTTCTCGGCCCGCTCGACGATCAGCGTGTTGGCCTGCGGGATGTCGATGCCCGACTCGATGATGCTCGTGGCCACGAGGACGTCGGCCTCGCCGCGCAGGAAGCTCAGCATGCGCCGCTCGAGCAGCTTCTCGTCCATCTGCCCGTGGGCGACCTCGAAGCGGACGCCCGGGCACAGGCCGCGCAGGCGCTCGGCCGTCTCGTCGATCGTCTCGACGCGGTTGTGGACGAAGAAGGCCTGGCCGCCGCGCTCCTTCTCGCGCATGATCGCCTGCCTGACGAGCGCCTCGTCGTACTCGCCGACGTAGGTCTTGACCGGCCGGCGGCCCTCGGGCGGCGTCTCGATGACCGAGATGTCGCGCATGCCGGCCAGCGACATCTGCAGCGTGCGCGGGATCGGCGTCGCGCTCATGGCCATCACGTCGACCTTCAGCTTGAGCTGGCGCAGCAGCTCCTTCTGCTTGACGCCGAAGCGCTGCTCCTCGTCGACCACCATGAGCCCGATGTCCTTGCCGCGCAGGTCGCGGCCGAGCAGGCGGTGGGTGCCGATGAGGATGTCGACGCTGGCCCTCGTTGAAGCCGGCGATGGCGGCCTTCTGCTCCTTGGCCGAGCGGAAGCGGCTGACGTGCTCGATGGTGAAGGGGTAGTCCTTCAGGCGCTCGGAGAAGGTGCCGAAGTGCTGCTGGGCGAGGATCGTCGTCGGCGCCAGCACGAGCACCTGCTTGCCGTCGTCGGCGGCCTTGAACGCGGCGCGCAGCGCGACCTCGGTCTTGCCGTAGCCGACGTCGCCGCAGATCAGGCGGTCCATCGGCTGGGCGCGCTCCATGTCGGCCTTGACGTGCTCGATGGCCTCGCGCTGGTCGGCCGTCTCCTGGTAGGGGAAGCGCGTCTCGAACTCCCGCAGCCACTCGCCGTCCTCGGGGAAGGCGTGCCCCGGCCGGCGGCGGCGCTCGGCGTACAGGTTGAGCAGCTCGCCGGCGAGCTCCTGGGCCGCGCGCCGCGCGCGCGCCTTCATCGCCTCCCACGCCTTGCCGCCGAGCTTGCTCAGCGGCGGGTGGCTGCCGCCCGCGCCGACGTAGCGGGTGATCTTCGCCAGCTGGTCGACCGGCAGGAAGACGCGGTCGGTGCCCGCGTACTCGAGCTCCAGGTAGTCGCGGGTGACGTCGGCGACGGTCTTCGTGTCGAAGCCGGCGAAGCGCGCGATGCCGTGGTCCTCGTGGACGATGATGTCGCCGGTGCGCAGGTCGGCGAACGAGCGCAGGGCGCCGCGCCGGCGCGTCCGGACGCCTCCCCGCCCGCCCGCTCCGCGCGGCGGCGGCGGAAGAGCCGGTGCTCGGGGATGACGGCCAGGTGGAGCCCGGCGGCGATGAAGCCGTCGCGCAGCGTGGCGCGCGAGAACTGCAGCCCCTCGCCGCCCTCCCAGGAGGCGCGCAGCCGCGCGAGGTTGTACGCGGCGCGCTCGCCGTCGCCCCGGCGCGACCACGTGACCACCGTGCGGTAGTCCGAGCGCACGAGCTTCTCGAGCTCGGGCTCGGCCTCCTTGAGCGAGCGGGCAGCGAGATCGGCGGCCTGGGCGCGGAACTCGATGGGCTGGTCGCCCGAGATCGAGCTCAGCCGCACGCTCGCGCGCGCGTCGAGGGCGTCGGCGATCGCGTCGGGCTTGACGTAGAGATGGTGGGCGTCGTCGTCGTGGAAGGCGGCGCACACGTCCTGCCAGTGGTCGGCCAGCGCCGGCGCGACGTCCTCCTCGGCGGCGATGAGGATGGCGGCGTCGGACGCGAGGTCGAGAAAGGCCTCGAACCGGTCGACCGGCAGCAGCTCGGCGACGTCCGGGCGATCCTCGGCGTCCTCGAGCGCCGCGATCTCCGCCAGCTCGCGGTGCTCGGGCGCGAGCTCGGCCGCGGGGGCGATCTCGATCGCCTCGGTCTCGCCGAGGCTGCGCTGGGTGAAGGTCGAGAAGAAGCGGATCGACTCGACCTCGATGTCGAAGAGGTCGATGCGGACCGCGCGGTCCTCGGTGGCCGGGTAGAGGTCGAGGATGCCGCCGCGGATGGCGAACTGCCCGCGGTCGTCGACCTGGTCGACGCGCTCGTAGCCGGCGGCCACGAGCTGCTGGCCGACCTCGTCGAGATCGAGCAGGTCGCCGACGCGGATGGTGAAGGAGTGCGGGCGCAACGCCGGGTCGGGCACCTTCTCGCTCAGCGCCACCGCGCTGACCACGACGACCGGCGGCTCCTCGCCGTCGGCGCGCTCCGCGAGCAGCGCGTCGAGGGCGGCGACGCGCAGGCCGACGAGGTGCGGCGGCGGCGCGAGGTGCGACTCGTACGCCACGCCGCGGCTGGGGTAGAAGCGCACCGGACGCGGGTCGAGCCACGCGCGCAGGTCGGCGGCGAGGTCGCGCGCCTGGCGATCGTCGCCCGCGACCACGAGCGTCGGGCGGTCGGCGGCTGCCCCCTCGGCCAGCGCGGCCACGAGATAGGGCCGCATCGACTGCGACACGAACGCGCGGCCGCCATCGGCGATGAGCGCGGCGCCGTCGGGGTGCTCGGACGAGGCGTGAGAGGAGTGGTCTGAGGGCCATCTGGGCAGGCGAAGCGACCGCTCACGTAGGTCGCGCGGCCGTCTCGATTCACTGTAGCGAGCGGGGGTCGGGCGCCATGCAGGGCGGTCGAAGGCGTGTGCTGTTTTTGCGATGCTGACCTTCGCTTAGACAGCACGCGCCCCGATTACCGCTCACTCCCTCCCTCGATGCGGCAGTAGGCGCTGCGCAGCGCCGCATGCGCCGGCGGAAGGCCCCCTACGCCACCGCGTCGATGTTCAGGCGCACGTAGTCGATCGTCACCGGCGGGCCGCCGAGGCGCTCGATGACCGCGTCGACGAAGCGCGGGCGCAGCTCGCTCGGGCAGGCGCTCGAGGTGCGCGCCGAGGTTGATCTCGGTCAGGTAGGCGTGCGGCTCGTCGGGCGTCACCGGGCGCTCCTGCAGCCACGCGCGGGCCTGCTCGAAGCCGGCAGCGCGCAGGCGCTCCTCGGTCTCGCCGGGCGCGGCGAAGTTCCACGGGCCGCGCCAGCCCTCGAAGCTCGGCGCATAGGGCTCGCTCGCCATCGCCTCGCGGGCGGCGGCGTGGACGCTGGCGATGTTGCCTTGACCGCCGCACTGGGCCACCAGCATTCCGCCGGGGCGCAGGTGCGCGCGCAGGCGGGCGAAGAGCGCGTCGTGGTCGGCGATCCAGTGGAAGGTCGCGGTCGAGAGGATCGCGTCGGCCTCGAGGCCGAGGTCGAAGGTCGAGAGGTCGGCCACGTGGAGCTCGGCGCGGTCGCCCAGGCGCTCGCGCGCGGCGTCGATCATCGAGGCCGACTGGTCGACGCCGATCACCCGGCCGGCCGGCAGGCGCGCGAGCAGCGCCTCGGTGACCCGGCCCGAGCCGCAGCCGGCGTCGATGACCGTCTCGTCGCCGGTCAGCGGCAGGCGCTCGAGCACCTCGCGGCCCATCGCCTCCATGGGCGTGGACAGCCGGTCGTAGTCGGCGCCGCTCCAGGAGCGGGCCTCGCTCACTTCTCGCCGCGGCCGACGAGGCGGGCGAAGAAGCGCTTGACGCGCTCCCACAGCACGGACAGGACCAGACGGATGCCGTGGACCGGCTTGGCGGCCTGCGGCTGCGGCCTGGGCGGCGCCGGCGGCTCCTGCGCAGCAGGGGCCGAGGACGCGGCCGAGGCCTCGGCGGCGGCGCCGCCGGCGGAGGCCACGGCGGCATCGGCTTCCTCGCCGGGCGTCACGGGCGCCTGCGCCGACGGCGCGGCCGCCGTGGGGGCCTCTGACGCGACCGGCGCCGATGCGGGCTCGGAGGCGAGCGACGCCTGCAGGCACTGCGAGAAGTCGCGCATCATCCGCTTGGAGATGTCCTCGATCATCCCGCCGCGCCCGAAGCGCGCCAGCCGGCCGGTGATCGTGAAGTCGGTGACGACGTCGACCACCGTCTCGTCGCCCTCCTGGCGCATCGTGCTGACGATCACGGCGTGCGCGCCGCCCTGGCCGCGCTTGTCGGTGCCATTGGCGTGCATCGTTGCGGTACGCGACGCCTCGTCGAGCGAGTCCATCTTCAACGAGCCGCGATACGACGCGGTGGTCGGGCCGAGCTTGACCGTGAAGTTCCCCTCGTAGCTCCCGTCGGGCCGCTGCCCGGTGATCTCGGCCCCGGGCAGGCACGGTGCCACCCGCTCGACGTCGACCAGCATGTCCCAGACCTGCTCGACGGGGGCGGCGACGGTGAACGACTGCTCGAGCTTCATGTGCGCAGGGCCTCCAGCTCTTCGGGGGTGTCGACGTCCGCCGGGTCGCACAGGCTCGCGGCCTCGAACGTCATCACGTCGGTGCCGCCGAGCAGGTCGCGGGCGCCCGCGTCTCCGCTCAGCTGCGCCAGGCGAGGGAGCATGGCACGACCGAGGGCCACCGGGTGGCCCGGTGCGCCGTCGTAGGTGGCGCGCACGGCCGCTGTGCCGGCCGGCGCGGAGTCGGCGTGGTCCATGACGGCGGCGATGACCTGCGGCGTCACGCGCGGCTGGTCGCCGAGGGTGACGATCACCCAGTCGCAATCGCCGACGGCCTCGACGCCGCAGCGCAGCGACGCGGCCATCCCCTGCGCCCACGCCTCGCAGACGACGACATGTGCCGCGCCGAGGTCGACGGCCGCGCGCACGCGGTCGGCCGCGGCGCCGAGCACCACCACCACCGGGTCGATCGCCGGCACTGCGAGCATCGCGTCGATCGCGTGCTGCAGTAGTGGGCGCCCGTCGAGCTCGGCGAGCTGCTTGGGCGAGCCGAAGCGCGACGCCCCGCCCGCGGCGAGCACGACGCCGCCGATCAAGCCGTGACCTCGTGGATGCGTCCGCCGCGGAGGTGCGACAGCCGGCCGCCCTCGCGGCCGCGGCGGTGGGCCACGATCTCGCCCATGATCGACAGCGCGGTCTCCTCCGGGGTGAGGGCGCCCAGGTCGAGGCCGATCGGCGCGCTCAGGCGCGCGAGCTCGTCGTCGGTGATCCCCAGGGCGAGCAGGCGCTCGCGGCGCTTCTCCTGGGCGCGGCGCGAGCCCATGGCGCCCACGTACGCGGCATCGGAGCGCAGGGCGATCCCGAGCGCCGCGTCGTCGAGCTTGGGGTCGTGCGTGAGCACGGCGATCGACGTCGCGCGGTCGATGCCGCCGATGCGCTCGAAGGCCTCGTCCGGCCACGCGGCGACGACCTCCTCGGCGTCGGGGAAGCGGTCGGGACGCGCGAAGAACCCGCGTGGGTCGACGACGTAGGGCCGCCAGCCGCTGGTGCGCGCCAGGGTGCACAGCTGAGCCGCGAAGTCGATGGCGCCGAAGATGATCAACCGCGGCGCCGGGAAGGTCACGTCGACGAAGAGCGCGCCGCGCTGCTCGGCGCGCTCGGCCCACATGAGCTCGTCGGCCTGGCGCGCGGCGTCGTCGTCGAGCTCGGGCGAGCCGAGCGAGCCGCGGCGGGTCCCGTCGGGCTCGACCAGCAGCTTGGCCCCGGCCCCGAGCCCCTCGAGGATCGTGACCAGCGCGCCGCGCCCGTCCTCGCGGGCGATGGCGGCGAAGCGTCCCTGCGGCGTCAGGTCCGTCACGGCTCGTAGCGCTCGACCCAGACGCCGATCTCGCCGCCGCACGGCAGTCCGACGTCCCACGCCTCTTCGTCGGCGATGCCGAAGTTCAGCAGCTGCGGAGCGCCCCCGGCCATGACCTCCTCGGCGACCTGGATGACCGCGCCCTCGACGCAGCCGCCGCTCACGGCGCCGGAGACCTCGCCGCTCGAGCTGATCGCCATCTTCGCCCCGGGCGGGCGCGGCGCCGAGCGCTTGACGCTGACGACCATCGCGATGGCGACCTTGTCGCCACGCGCGGTCCAGGCGTCGATGTCGTGCAGGATGTCCTTCATCGCGTGTCCTCCAGGATCGAGGCCAGCTCGGCCAGCGAGGCCAGCGAGTTGCCGGCCAGGAAGTGGTCAGTATGAGGCAGGGCCGCGGCCATCCCGCGCGCGAGCGGCTCGTAGTCCGGCGCCGCCTTGAGCGGATTGAGCCAGACCACGCGATGCGCCGATCGGCGCAGGCGCCCCATCTCGTCCGCCAGCAGCTCGGGCTCTCCGCGGTCCCATCCGTCGGAAAGGATGACGACTACGGCACCTCGGCCCAACCGGCGCCCGTACTCGCGGTTCAGGACGCCCAGCGAATGGCCGATGCGCGTGCCGCCCGACCAGTCGTCGACCGCCTCCGACGCGCGCGCCAGAGCGAGGTCTGGATCGCGCACGCCGAGCTCGCGCGTGAGGCGCGTGAGGCGCGTGCCGAAGGCGAAGACCTCCACCCGCCGATGCGTCGCCACGGCGGCGTGCAGGTACTGCAGCAGCACCCGCGCGTAGGGCGCCATCGAGCCCGACACGTCGCACACGAGCACCAGCTTGCGCGGCTTCTCGGCGGGTTCGCGCCAGCGGCGCTCGAGCGGCTCGCCGCCCCAGCGCAGCGATGCGCGCAGGGTCCGTTGCAGGTCGGGGCGCACGCCGCGCAGGCGCGCGCTGCGCAGGCGCCGCGACCGGCGCGTGGGCCCGTGGCGGGCGAGCTGCGCGACGATGGCGCGCACACGCGCGCGCTCCTCGTCGGTGTACTCGGAGAAGTCCTTGTCGATCAGCAGCTCGACGTCGCTCCATGCGGCGGGGCGCACGTCGGTGGGCTCGCGCCCCGGCGACGGTTCGGCTCCGGGGTCGGCCACGCGCGGCAGCGCCAGCTCGACGCCCGGCGGCATCTCGAACGGCGGCGCGACGCGCCCCGCGTCGGCCCCCGCGAAGACCTCGTCGAAGGCCGCGTCGAAGATCGCGAGGTCCTCGCGACGCGAGCACATGACCGCACGCAGCCCCAGATAGGCGTCGTCGCGCGAGGCGCCCACGACGCCGAGGGCGCGCGCCGCCGCCTCGACCTCCCCCGTCCCGACCCGCGCCCCGGCCGCCCGCATCGCGCGCGCCAGGGCGACGACCTCAGGCACCATCGAGCACTCCGGTGTGGCGCACGCGGTCGAGGTCCTCGCGCACCTTCAGCGCGACGCCGAGCGTGTCGTCGAGCGTCCCGTTCGGTCCGAGCGCCCCCAACGCCTGCGCCCACGCGATCGTCTCACCCACGCCGGGAAGCTTGTAGAGCTCGGCGCGGCGCAGCCGCGCGACCGCCTCGACGACCCGCTCGACGACGGCCTCCTCGGCGTCCGGCAGGCGCGTGCGGACGATCGCCGTCTCGCGCTCGGCGTCGGGGTAGTCGATCCAGTGGTACATGCAGCGGCGCTTGAGCGCATCGTGCAGCTCGCGCGTGCGGTTGGAGGTCAGCACGACCAGCGGGCGCTCGGCGGCCGTGATCGTCCCCAGCTCGGGGATCGTGACCTGGAAGTCGGAGAGCAGCTCGAGCAGGAAGGCCTCGAACTCGTCGTCGGCACGGTCGATCTCGTCGATGAGCAGGACGACGGGGCCGTCGGCCTCGAGCGCCTCGAGCAGCGGGCGGCGCAGCAGGAAGCGCCGCGAGTACAGCTCGCCCTCGTCGACACCGCCCTCGGCCGCGCGGACGGCCATCAGCTGGCGCGAGTAGTCCCAGTCGTAGAGGGCGTGATGGACGTCGATGCCCTCGTGGCACTGCAGGCGGATGAGCCGCGCGCCGGTGGCGGCGGCCAGCGCCTTGGCCACCTCGGTCTTGCCCACGCCGGCCTCGCCCTCGACCAGCAGCGGCTGGCCCAGCTCGGCCGACAGGAACACCGCGGTGGCCAGTGCGCGGTCGGTGAGGTAGCGCTCCTTGGCGAGCGCCTCGCCGACCGCGTCCGGCGATGTCAGGGCGGGGTGGCGGGTCAGGCTGCCGCCTCTTCCAAGGCCCGGCGGGTGAGGACACGCGTCAGGTGGCGTTTGTAGTCCGGCGTGGCGTTCAGGTCGCCCGGGGGATCCGTGCCCTCGGCCGCCTGCTCGGCGGCCGCCGCGATCGCGTCGGTGCCCTTGCCGCGCAGCGCGTCCTCCGCGGCGGTGGCGCGCAGCGGCGTGGAGCCCATGTTGGTCAGGGCGATGCGCACGTCCTCGACCGAGCCGTCGCCGGCCTTCTTGACCATCGCCAGGACCCCGACCATGGCCCAGTCCTCGGCGCGGCGGGTGAACTTCAGGTAGCTCGAGCCCCAGTCGTCGAAGGTCGGCACCCGTATCTCGGTGACGATCTCGCCCTCGCCGACCGCGGTGGTGAGGTAGTCCTCGAACATGTCGAGGGCCGCCACCTCGCGGGTGCCGCCCGAGCCGACGACCGTGAGCGAGCCCTCGCAGGCCAGGAACACGGTCGGCAGGTCCGAGGCCGGATCTCCGTGGACCAGCGAGCCGCCGATGGTCCCGCGGTTGCGCACCTGCTGGTCGGCGATGAGCGCTGTCGCCTGGCCGACGGGGCCCAGGTCGGCGTTGCCCTGCATGTCGGCGTGGCGCGTCATCGCCCCGATGCGCCACTGGCCGTTCTCGCGCTGCACGCCGCGCAGCCCGGGGACCTTGCGGAGGTCCACGAGCAGCGTCGGCGCGGCCAGCCGCAACTTCATGAGCGGCAGGAGCGAGTGGCCGCCGGCCAGCGCCTTGGCGTCCTCGCCGCCCTCGCTCAGCGCCTTGAGCGCCTCGTCGAGGGTGTCGGGGGCGACGTAGTCGAACTCGGGCGGGATCACTGGGACCCTCCCTTCGCCTCGTTGATGGCCGACCAGACCCTCATGGGCGTGAGCGGCATGTCCAGGAAGGTCACTCCGAGCGGGCGCAGCGCATCGATCACGGCATTGGTCACGGTAGCCGAACCGGCGATGGTGCCCGCCTCGCCGACGCCCTTGACGCCGAGCGAGTTGACCGGTGACGGGGTCACGGTGCGGTGCGTCTCGAAGCTCGGAAGCTCCGCGGCGGTGGGCAGCGCGTAATCGACGAACGAGCCGGTGACGAGCTGGCCGTCCTCGTCGTAGTGCACCTTCTCGTAGAGCGCCTGGCCGAGGGCCTGCGTGATCCCGCCGTGGACCTGGCCGTCGATGAGCAGCGGGTTGATCGGCGGTCCGCAGTCGTCGACCGCGACGTAGCGGACGACCTGGATCTTGCCGGTCTCGCCGTCGACATCGACCACGCACGCGTGGGCCCCGAACGGGAAGACGAAGTTGTCCGGGTCGTAGAACGCCGTCTCGTCGAGCCCGGGCTCCATGCCGTCGGGCAGGTTCTCCGGCACGTAGGCCGCCCCGGCCACGTCGGCCAGCGCCATGCCCTTCTCGGGCGAGCCGCGGACGATCCACTTGCCGTCGCGCAGCTCGATGTCGGCCGGGTCGGCCTCGAGCTGGTGGGCGACGATCGCCTTGGCCTTGTCGGCCACCTTCTCCGCCGCCCTGGCCATCGCCTCACCGCCCACGGCCAGCGTGCGCGAGCCGTAGGTGTCGAGGCCGAACGGGCCCGTGGCAGTGTCGCCGTGGACGACGTCGACCTGCTGCGGGTCGAGCCCGAGGCGGTCGGCCACGATCTGGGCGAAGCCGGTCTCGTGGCCCTGGCCGTGCGGCGAGGAGCCCGTGTAGACGGTGGCCGAGCCGCTGGCGTGAACGCGCACCTGCGCGGACTCCCAGCCGCCGCCCTGCAGGCCGAAGCCGCCCGGGCCGACGATCCGCGACGGCGCGTTGCCGCAGATCTCGGTGTACGTGCAGAAGCCGATGCCGCGGTAGATGCCCTTGGGCCGCAGCTCGTCGGCCTGCCGGCGCACCTCGGCCACGTCGACGTGCTCCATGAGCTTGTCGAGCGCCTTGGCGTAGTCGCCCGAGTCGTACGCGACGCCGATCGGCGTCTCGTGCGTGTCGGCGAACGGCGGGATGAAGTTCCGCCGGCGGACCTCGAGGGGATCCATCCCCAACTCGGCCGCGACCTGGTCCATCGTGACCTCGATGAGGTGCGTCGCCTCCGGGCGCCCGGCGCCGCGGATGGCGTCGGTCGGGAACTTGTTCGTCATCACGTCGATGACGTCGGTCTGCACCGCCGGAGTCTTGTAGACGCCGCACATGACGAACGCGCTCAGCGGCGGGATCATCGGCGTGAGCAGCATCTGGTAGGCGCCGAGGTCGGCGATGATCGTCGCGTGGAACGCGGTCAGCGTGCCGTCGTCCTTGAAGCCGACCCTGACCTTGTCGACCTGGTCGCGCCCGTGGTGGGTGACCATCATCCCCTCGGAGCGCGTCTCGACCCACTTCACCGGGCGGCCGAGCTTGCGCGAGGCCCACGCGCAGCCGATCTCCTCGGCGTAGATCTGCAGCTTGGAGCCGAAGGCGCCGCCCACCTCGGGGGCGACCGCGCGGACGCGGTCCTCGCTGATGCCGAGGATGATCGAGAGGAACAGGCGCAGGAAGTGCGGCACCTGCGTCGAGCTGTAGACGGTCAGCTTGTCGGCGCGGTAGTCGGCCAGCACGGCGCGCGGCTCGATCGCCCCGCCGGCGACGCGGTGGTTGACGATGCGCCGCTCCATGATGTGGTCGGCCTCGGCGAAGCCGGCCTCGAGGTCGCCGCCGCCCAGCGACCACTCGCACACCTTGTTGGTCCCGAACTGGGAGTGCACGAGCGCAGAGCCGTCCTCGAGCGCCGCCTCGGGATCGGTGACGACCGGCAGCGGGTCGTACTCGACGATGACGTCCTCGGCCGCGTCGACCACGCCGTAGCGGTCCTCGCCGATGACGAGCGCCACGGGGTCGCCGACGTGCTTGACCTCGCCCTTGGCCAGGACCCAGTGGTCGGGCGTGTTGACCTCGACGCCCGGCGGGACCCACGCCATCGGGAGGCCCGCCTCCATGTCGAGGTCCTCGTGGGTGTAGACCGCGAGGACGCCGTCGCGCGCCTTGGCCGCCGAGGTGTCGATGGAGACGATCTTCGCGTGCGCCTCCGGCGAGCGGACCCAGGCCGCCCACACCTGCCCGGTGAGCGTGATGTCGTCGACATAGGAGGCCTGGCCCTGGATCAGGCGCGGGTCCTCCTTGCGCCGCAGCGCCTGCCCGACGTGGCCGTTGCCGGGCGAGGGGGGCGCCTCGGTGGCGCTCATGCCGACACCCCCGCGCCCTGCCCGGCCTTCGCGGCGTCGAGCACCGCCTTGACGATGTTGTGGTAGCCGGTGCAGCGGCAGAGGTTGCCCTCCAGCCCCTTGCGCACCTCGGCCTCGCTCGGGTCGGGATTGCGCTCGAGGAGGTCGGCCGCCGCCATGATCATGCCCGGCGTGCAGTAGCCGCACTGCAGGCCGTGGTCGTTCCAGAAGGCCTCCTGGAGCGGATGGAGCTTCTCACCGTCGGCCATCCCTTCGATGGTCTTGACCTCGGCACCGTCGGCCTGCACAGCCAGGACGGTGCAGCTCTTGACCGCCTCGCCGTCGAGGTGCACCGTGCATGCGCCGCAGTTGGTCGTGTCACACCCGACATGGGTGCCGGTCAGGCCCAGCGTGTCGCGCAGCAGGTGCACGAGGAGCAGTCGCGGCTCGACCTCGACTTCATGCTGCTGACCATTGACGGCGAGGCGCACGGGAACAGTGCTCATGCCTCTCCTCTCAGCTCGGACGGCGGATGCCGACGAGCCTATTACCAGTCGTTGCGCCTGCACAAGTGTGGAGCGTGCACGCGCCCGGTTGTCAGGGCTCCTACTAAGGCGAGGAGTCGCCGAGCACGATGCGCTCGGCCGCGTCGGCGGCGCGCTCGACGAGCGTCCGCACCTCGTCCGGGCTCTCCTTCCAGCGTCCCAGCACGTGGGCGGAGACGATGTCGGGGTCGGTCGAGTCCGGCCGCCCGACCCCCACGCGCACGCGCACGAACTCCGGCGAGCCGAGGCCACGACGCAGGGACTTCAGGCCGTTGTGGCCCGCCAGGCCGCCGCCCGTACGCGTGCGAACCTCGCCGAAGGGCAGGTCGATCTCGTCGTGCACCACGAGCACGCGGTCGAGCTCGACGTGCAGCGCCCCGCGCGCCGGTCCGGCCGAGTTGCCGGCGTCGTTCATGTAGGTCTGCGGCCGCAGGACGGCAACGCGCGGGCCGCCGGGGCCGGTGCGGCCGTCGGTGAAGAGCCCGGCGTACTTCTGCTTGGGGCGCGGCAGCTCCCAGCGGCGCGCGAGCTCCTCGGCGACTGCGAAGCCGACGTTGTGCGGGGTGCGCGCGTAGCGCTCGCCCGGGTTGCCCAGCCCGACGACGAGCCAGTCGACCGGCGCCGAGCCCGCGCCGAAGAGCCGGCGCACGCGCTCGCGCTACTCGGGGCTCTCGTCGGCGGCGTCGTCGCCGCCCGACTCGCCCTCGGCCTCGTCGCCCTCGGCCTCGGCGGGCGCCTCGCCCTCGCCGACCAGCTCGGTCTCCTGCTCGAGAGCGGCCTCCTCGTCGAGGGCCTCGAGCTCGGCCTGAAGCTTGGGCGGCGTGAGGGTGGCGACCACGGTCTCCTCGAGGTCGTCGAGGATCGTGACGCCCTCCGGCGCCGTCACCGACGAGAGGAAGAGCGTGTCGTTGACCTGCATCGCCGAGACGTCGGCCTGCAGGCGTTCAGGGATGTCGGTGGGCAGCGACTCGATGTTGACCTCGCGGGTCACGTGCTCGAGGACGCCGCCCTCGACCGCCCCCGGGGCGTCCTCGCCGCCGATGAGCTCCAGCGCGACGATCGAGTGGATGGCCACGTCGAGGCGCACGCGCAGGAAGTCGACGTGCATCGTGTGTCCGCGCACCGGGTGGCGCTGGGCGTCCTTGAGCACGGCCACGGTGGCGTCGCCGTCGAGCTCCAGCTCGACCACGGCGCCGCGAGCGGCGAGCGCGTGGCGCAGCTCGCGCTCGTCGACGGCGAACGACACCGCGTCCTCACCGCCGCCGTAGATGACGCCGGGGACCTGGCCCTCGCGGCGCAGGCGGCGGGTGGAGCGCGAGTTGGAGACCTCGCGCTCGGAGATGGTGAGTTTGGTGGACTGACTGGCCATGGGCGGCGACGGATGGTAGCGCCAAGGCGCTCGCGGGCGCCGTCAGGCGCCCGCCGCGGCGGCGGGGGCTACCGGCGCTCGAAGACCTCGGCCGCGGCCTCGTGAAAGCCCGCGGGCAGGTCGGCGGCGGCCAGGGTGGCGGCGATCTCGTGCATCTCGGCCACCCACCGCCAGCCCTTCTCGTCGGCCTGCCGCGCCGCCTGGGCCGAGCGGTCGGGCAGCGACGGGATCGAGTGCTCCCACTCGCGCACGAGGGCGTCCTCGACGCCGTGCGCGCGGGCCGCCTCGCGCATCGTGAGCAGCAGCGCCGCCGTCCCCTTCGTCCAGCCGGCGTAGGCCATCTTGAGCGCCGAGGCCGCCGTCGGCTCGCCGTCGAGGACCGGCGCCTGCAGCGCGCTGCCGGCGAACAACTCGGCCACCGCAGGCGCGTCGGGCCCCGAGAGGTAGAGCCGGGGAGTGTTGGAGCCGTCGGGCGGTGGGCCGATGATGCCGCCGTCGACGTAGCGGGCGCCGGCGGCCTCGACGACCTCCCTGATCTCCGTCGCCGTCGCCGGCGAGACGGCGTTGGCGTCGACGTAGAGGCCGGTGAAGGGCCCGATTGCCCTGGCGGTGTCGAGCGCGCCGTGCGGCGGGCAGATGGCCAGGACGAGGTCACTGCGGGCCGCCACGTCGGCCACTGTGCCGGCGTCCTGCAGGCCCGCCTGCCGCGCCCGCTCAGCCGTCTCGGCGCTGCGGCCCTGAGACGCCCAGAGGACCGTGCGCCCGGCCCGCGTCAGCACCCTCCCGACGGCGGCCCCCATCGCACCGGGATGCAGGAGGCCGACCGTCGCGATCGTCATAGCCCGGATCGTGGCACGGCCCGGAACTGCTTGGTCGCCCGGAAGATCCGCTGGACGTCGAAGAACGCCGGCTTGGGCACCCCGTCGAAGGAGACCAGGCCCTTCTGGTGCAGCGGCGGCTGCGGCCGCGGGTTGCCGCCGTCCCAGTCCGGACGCACGCGGAACTCCTGCAGGGCGAAGTAGATGGCGCCCGACAGCCACGGCTTCGTCGCGTAGACCCCGAGGTGGTAGTTGACGAAGTCCTGCTGGAAGGCGTAGGTGCCCTTCTCCTCCACCGGCCCCTCGCGGTTGGCCTCGGCGCCGAACTCGCTGACCACGATGGCCTTGTTCGGATAGCACTGGCGCACCGAGTCCAGGTAGTCCGAGAGGAAGGTGCGATCGGCGATCTGGCCGTTGGGGCCGGGGTACCAGCCGAAGTAGTCGTTGACGCCGATGACGTCGATCGGCCCGTACTCGGGCTGACAGCCGGCCGACGGGTAGCCGGCGGCGGCGATGCCCACCGGCCGCGTCGGGTCGAGCGCGTGCGCGCGCTCGACGGCAGCCTTGATGTAGAGGCCCTGCACGGGGCCGGGTCGCGCGCTGAGCTCGTTGGCGATCGACCAGATGATCACCGACGGGTGGTTGCCGTTCGTGTTGATGTTGGACTCGAGCTCGCGGGCGGCGAGCTCGCGTACGAGCGGCTGCTTGAGGTACCGCGTCTTGATCGAGTAGACCGGGATCTCCGACCACTGCATGATCCCCAGCTCGTCCGCGCGCTCCTGGGTGTAGGGCGCCAGCGGGTAGTGCGAGCGGATGACGGTCGCACCGAGCTCCTTGACCCACGCCAGCTGCTGGTCGCGCGTCTTGTTGTCGATGGCGAAGCCCATCGTCTTGGAGTCCTCGTGCAGCGCGACGCCGCGGAAGTTCATCGGCGCGCCGTTGAGGAACAGGTGGCCGCCGACGACCTTGATGGACCGTATGCCGGTCCTCAGCGTGTAGCGCTGCAGGACATCGCCGCCCGAGCGGACGGCCAGCGATGCGTCATAGAGGTAGGGGCTGACCGGCGACCACAGGCGCGGCTTGTCGACCTTGATCTGCTTGGTCAGCGTGGCGAAGCGCTTGGCGCCGATCGCCACGCGGCCGATCGAGATGCGCCGCGCGCCGAAGCGGGCGCTGACGGCGACCCGCCGGGGGCTCGTGCCGTAGTTGCGCAGCGTCACGCGGTACGTGACCGTCGCCGGGCACGTGGCGCACGGGAGGTCGGGCCGGACGACGACCGTGTTGAAGTCGATGTCGTTGATCTTGCGCAGGTAGACCTCGCGCAGCAGGCCGCCGTAGTTCCACCAGCCGCCCGTCGGCTTGCCCACGATCGACAGGCCGGACGGCGGGAAGTCGGTCTGCTTGCGGCGCGAGTCGACCCGGATGACCAGGTGATTGACGCCGCCGCGCTTGAGCAGGCCCGCCGGCAGGCGGATCTCGAAGGGCAGGTAGGCGCCGCGGTTCTTGCCAATCGGCTTGCCGTTGAGCCAGATCTTCGAGCGGTAGTTGACCGACTCGAAGCGCACCACCCACGACGCTCGTTTGGAGGCCGTCGGGAGCCTGAAGTCCTTGCGGTACCAGCCGACGCCGCCCAGGAACGACTGCGGGCTGTCGTCGCCGACGTTCCAGGCGTTGGGGACGGTGACCTGCTTCCAGCCGGCTATCCCGGACTCGAGCTGGGGCCCGCTCTGGTGGTTGTCGAGCTTGAACAACCACGTGCCGTCCATCAGGTAACGACCCGTGGGACCGGTCTTGTAGAGCGTCTTGTTGGTCGGCGTGGAGACGACCGACTGGGCGCTCGCCGGGACGGCGATCGTCAGCAGGGCGGCGACGGCGACGGCGAGGGTGCGAATGGACACGCGCATACGGAAGCTTTGTGACACGGCTGGACCCCCGAGGTTGCGGCGAACCGGATCGCGCGTCAGCACGAGCCCTGCGAGTCGATCGGGACGCTGAGGCGGCGCAGGTTAATCCCTCGCCCGGTCAGCACGCTCCCGGTTCGCTGCACCTCGACGCACTGCACGACCGGCAGTTGGCGGTTGACGATCGTCCACGCCACGCGGGTCGGACCGGTCGCCGAGCCGAGCGCGTAGGAGGTCGACGAGGTGTAGGCCAGGATCTTCACGTCGCCCGGCCGCGCGAGCCTGCGCGCGTTGGCCTCGACGTCCGCGCGGCAGCGCGCGTCGCAGCCGTCGAGCCGGCTCAGCATGCCGGGGACGTCGCCGCGCGCCTGGGCGCGCAGCAGCGCGTAGACGGCGTCGCGCTCGTTGTTCTCGGTGCTCAGATAGCGCGCGAGGACGAGCGAGAGGCCGACGAAGACCACGGCGCCCAGGGCGAGGAGCAGCTTGGTGCGGCGCGACACGGGCGCCGCAGGCTAGCCACCCGGCGGTCGCAGGCTCCCCACCAGCGCGCTCAGGCGGTCTCCGGAAAGTCCTCCCCCGAAAGCTCCAGGAACCGGCGCACCGAGGCCTCCTGGTGCTCCAGGCGGTCGGCCATGCGGCGGGCGTGCTCGGCGGCGAGCGAGGCGAAGTCCTCGAGGCAGCGCTCGGGGTCGTCGGGCAGCGGATAGACCCGGGCGACGTCCTGCTGCGCGCAGGCGATGCCCATCGGCGGCCGGCCCTCGGCCAACGTGCGGGCGCCGCACACCGGCGCCACGGTGATGTGCTTCTCCGGCGCGACGAGGGCGACCGGCATGAGCCTGTGGGCCGGCAGGCGCACCTGGAGGTCCACGGAGCGGTCGACGCCGACCTGGGCCTCCGCGATCTCGCGCAGCGGCTCGCGCCAGATGGCGAGCACGGTGTCGGCCGCCAGCAGCGCGTCGCGCAGCACGCGGGCCTGCTCGGCGTAGGCCTCCTCGGCCTCGTTGCGGGTCCCGGCGTCACCGAGGTCGAGGTCGCAGGGGACGCGCAGCAGCTCATCGGCGCCGATCGCGCTGCCCGCGCCGCGCGGACCGTGCGCGATGTAGGTCTGGATCGTCCCCAGGTCGGCCCGCCCGTGGAAGACGATCGTCAGTGCGTCGGACAGGGCCAGGCCGCCCACGCGCATGGCCACGGCGACCGATGCCTCGGGGTCGATGAGGGCCCTGCGCAGCAGCTCGTCGGCGTCCTCGCCGGCGGTCCCGTGCTGCTCGTCCATCGTTCCCTCCTTCGTTCCCGCGATCCGAGGTGCGAACGGTGCACCACAGGGGTACGCATGATTATCGACACATCGGCGGAAATTCCATACCACTCGGTCGAATAGCCTCGCGCCATGAAGCTCATCTACAAACCCTTCGGAATCATCTTCGGCATCCTCGCCGGACTGCTCTCGAAGAAGCTCTTCGAAGCGGTCTGGGGGATCTTCGACAAGGAGGAGCCCCCCAAGCCGACCACCCTGCAGACGACCTGGCCCAAGGTGATCGGCGCCGCGGTGGTCGAGGGCGTCACCTTCAAGGTCACCCGCGCCGCCGTCGATCGCGTCGGCGCGCAGGGCTTCGCGGCGGTGACGGGCTTCTGGCCCGGCGAGAAGAAGCCCGACGAGAGCGAAGCCGCCAAGGCCGTCCGTTAGGGCAGCGCGCGCTCGAGCACCGCGACGACGCCGTCGGAGTGCCCGAGCGGCTCGCGGCGGCCGGTGTCGGCGAAGCCGGCGGCGGCGTAGAGGGCCGCGGCCGCCGCGTTGTCCTCCGTGACCGAGGTCGTCACCCGCATCGCCCCGCGCTCGGCGGACCAGCCGAGCACGGCTTCGACGAGCGCCCGGGCCGCGCCGCTCCCGCGGGCGCTCGGAGCGACCCACATCGCGTAGAGGTGCGCGAGAGCGGGGTCCTCGTCGTCGATCACGGCGCTGGCCATGCCCGCCTCGGGCTCGGCGATGAAGATCGCCTGGCGCTCGCCGCGGGCCCCGTCGGCCGCCCACCGCTCCCACGCCCCGGGCTCGTAGGCCTCCTCGCGTGCGGTGGTCGAGCCGAAGGCCATCGGCGCGTCGCGCAGGGCCCGCAACCGCACGTCGCGCAGCAGGCCGGCCTCGCCGGCGCGGAGCCGGCGGACCGTCGGGCTCACCGGCTGCCGCCGCGCAGGACGAAGCCGCGGTCGGCCAGCGACTGCAGGTCGTCCTCGAAGGCGGCGTAGTCGCGGGCCAGGAGGTGGTCGAGCGGGCGCCCGCTCGGCCCCGTGGAGCGCACCCAGCGCGGGAGGACGCCGCTCGCCACCCGCTCGGCGGCCTCCTGGGTCAGCGTGAGCAGGATCGGCAACTGCGGCTTGTGCTCGAGTTCGCCGGTGATGACGGTCAGCGGGTCGACGTCGAGCACCTCGCACAGCTCGTCCTCGGTGAGGCCGAGGCGGTCCATGAGCAGGGCGGCGGCGGTCGACGTCACCGAGCGGGTGATTCAGAACAGCTGATTCTCGCCGCCGAAGACCTCGGACACCGAGTCGTCGGTGAAGATGCGGCGGATCGAGTCGGTCAGCAGCTCCGCGCAGCTGAGCACGCGCAGGTTGTCGGGCGCCCCGGAGCGCAGCGGGATCGTGTCGGTCACGACGATCTGCTCGAAGCCCGAAGCGGCGAGGTTCGCGTAGGCGTTGCCGCTGAGGATCGGGTGCGTGGCTGCGGCGTAGACGCGCGACGCGCCCTCGTCGAGCACCGTCTGGGCGGCGGCGCGCAGCGTGCCCGCGGTGTCGATCATGTCGTCGACGAGCACGGCGGTCCGGCCCTTCACGTCGCCGATGACGTAGCCGATCTCCGCCACCTGCTGTGCCGGGCGCTCCTTGTCGAGGATGGCCAGCTCGGCGCCCAGCTTGGAGGCGAACTTCTTGTTGAGCTTGACGCGACCGGCGTCGGGCGCGACGACGACGAGGTCGGTGAGTCCGAGGTCGTCGAAGTACTGCGTGAGCATGAACAGCGCGGTCATGTGGTCGACCGGATTGCGGAAGAAACCCTGGATCTGGCCCGCGTGGAGGTCCATCGTGAGCACGCGGTCCGCGCCGGCCGACTCGATCATCCGCGCGGCCAGGCGCGCCGAGATCGGCTCGCGCGGAGCCGACTTCTTGTCCTGGCGGCTGTAGCCGAACCACGGCGTCACCGCGATCACGCGATGCGCGCTGGCCCCCACGGCGGCGTCGATCATGAGCAGCAGCTCCATCAACGCGTCGTTGGCGCTCAGGCCCAGCTCCGGGTTGGCGCACGTCGGCTGGACGATGAAGACGTCCGCGCCGCGGATCGACTCGTCGTAGCGGCAGTAGACCTCGCCGTTGGAGAACGTCTTCAGCGTGACCGGGCCGAGATCGACCCCAAGCTTGTCGGCGATCCGCGAGGCCAGCTCGGGGTTGGCGCGCCCCGAGAAGAGCATCAGGCGCTTGTCGTAGTCGATCGGGAGGCTCGTGGCCATGGTCGGCTGCACCTGGACGCTCACGACACGACTCAGTCTACGCGCGGGTCACGACGGCGTGTCCGGCGCCTCACGCTTCTTGCGGCGATCGGCGTAGCCCTCGATGTTGGTCTGGCGCTCGCGCGCTATCCCAAGGGCGCCGGGCGGCACGTCCTCGGTGATCGCGGAGTTCGCGGCGACGTAGGCGCCGTCGCCGATCGTCACCGGCGCGACGAGGGTCGAGTCGACCGATGTGCGCACGTCCGCGCCGATCGTCGTGCGGTGCTTGCGGCTGCCGTCGTAGTTGGCGGTGATGGTCGCGGCGCCCAGGTTCGTGTTGGGCCCGACGTCGGCGTCGCCGATGTAGCTCAGGTGCGGGACCTTCGTGCCCTCGCCGATGTCGGAGTTCTTGATCTCGACGAAGGTGCCGGCCTTCGCGCGCTCGCGCAGCAGCGCTCCGGGGCGCAGGTAGGCGAACGGCCCGACGCTCGCGCCGGCGCGCACCTCGCACTCGACGAGGTAGGAGTGCAGCACCCGGACCTCGTCGCCCAGCGCGGTGTCGATGAGCGTGGTGAGCGGTCCCACGGCGCAGCGCTCCCCGATCGTGGTCGCGCCGCGCAGGAACGACGACGGCTCGATCACCGTGTCGGCGCCGATCGCGACCGTGACGTCGACCAGCGTGCTGGCCGGGTCGACGATCGTGACCCCGGCCCGCATCAGCTCGCGGTGGATGCGGGCCTGCGCGAGCGCCCGGACACGCGCAAGGTCCGCACGGTCGTTGACGCCGAGCAGTAGCGTGGGGTCGTCGAGCGGATGGGCGGCGACACGGTCGAGCAGCTCGAGCGTCGAGGGCAGGTAGAGCTCGCCCTGGGCGTTGTCGGGGGTCAGGCGCTCGAGGGCATCGATGAGTGCCGCGCCGTCGAAGGCGTAGACGCCGGCGTTGACCTCGCGGATGGTCAGCTGCTCGGCGGTCGCGTCGCCCTCCACCTTCGTCTCCACCACGCGCTCGACCGACCCGTCGCCGCGGCGCACGACGCGCCCGTAGCCCGTCGGGTCGTCGAGCTCCATCGAGGCGACGGTAGCCTGCGCGCCGCTCGCCGCGTGCGCCTCGATCAGGTCTGAGAGCGCCTCTGCGGTGACGAGCGGGACGTCGCCGTTGAGGACGAGCACCGGCCCGTCGCCCAGGTGCCCCGCCGCGGCCTGCACGGCGCCGCCGGTGCCGTTGGCCTCGGGCTGGACCGCGAGCTCGACGCCCTCAGGCAGGTGGCCCTCGAGCGGGCGCTGGGGCCCGTCGACCACGACGACCCTGCCCGCGCCTGCAGCGAGCGCCGCGGCCACCGGCCACGCGATCATCGGCCGCCCGCAGAGGTCGTGCAGGACCTTGGGCGTGCGCGAGCGCATGCGGGTGCCCTGGCCGGCGGCGAGGATGACGACGGTCGGCGCGATCACGGCCCTGATGCTAGAGGCCGGTCCGCCGAGCCCGCGGGCCCGCGCGGCGGCTCCGGACGGTGCGGCCGACCTGGCACAGCCGCTCGCCCTGCGCGGCCGGCCGCGGCGCTGCGGCGGCGCGCGGCGCGCGGCGGCGCTGACGGCGGCCAACCTGGCAGCCGCTCGGCCTCGCGGCCGCCGCGGCCGGGCTCGCGGCTCGGCGGCTCGGGCCGCGGCACCCTCCCGCGGTGCGGTAGAAGTGCGGCGATGCTCGAGGGACGCGTCGCGGTGATCACGGGAGCGGGGCGCGGCCTCGGCGCGGCGATCGCCGGCGAGCTGGCGGCTCAGGGCGCGACCGTCGTCGTCGCCGACCTCGACGAGGAGCTCGCACGGGCCACCGCCGACGGCCTGCGCGCCGCCGGCCGGGTGGCGGCGCCGTTCGTCGCCGACGTCTCCGATGCCGAGCAGGTGACGGCGCTGTTCGATGCCGTCGCCGCCGAGCACGGCCGCCTCGACGTCCTCGTCAACAACGCCGGCGTCGGCGCCGTCGCACCGTCGGAGGAGCTCGACTTCGAGGTCTGGTCGCGCACGCTCGCCGTCAACCTCACCGGGACGTTCCTCTGCGCGCAGGCTGCCGCCCGCCACATGCTCGCCGCCGGCAGCGGCGTGATCGTCAACATCGGATCGCTGTTCGCAGCCACCGGCATGCCGAAGCGCGCCGCCTACGCGGCGAGCAAGCACGGCGTCGTCGGCCTCACCAAGGTCCTGGCCACCGAGTGGGCAGGCCGCGGCCTGCGCGTCGTCGCCGTCGACCCCGCCTATGTGCGCACCACCCTCGACGACGCCGACCAGCGCGCCGGCGATTACACCGAGGCGGACATCGCCCGTCGCACGCCCATGGGCCGGTACGCCGAGCCGGCCGAGGTCGCCCGCGTCGTGGCCTTCCTCGCCTCTGACGCCGCCTCGTTCGTGACGGGCAGCGAGGTCGCGGTCGACGGCGGCTGGCTCGCCTACGGCGGCTGGTAACGGCGCCCTGCGGGACGCAGCTGTCGATCCAGGTGCTTGAACGTGCGCCCGAGCCGCAGGTCGTAGATGCACCACACGCTCACACCGAAGCGATCCGCCACCGATTTGACGGTCGCCGCTCCGGCAAGTGCCTCGAGCGCGGCGCGCGCCGTCTCGTCCGTGAGCAGCGCAACGGGGCGAGGCGCGTACGAGGCGAGCGCGCGATCGATCTGGGCCTGACGACGCGAGCCCATCAGCGGCTTCAACAAGGTCATCCAGCGCACCGCCGAGCCGCCGTTGACCCGGACCTGGTAGCTCGTCCGCCAGCGCACGTTGCGTGGCCGGACGAGGTGCACCTTGCGCTCGAAGATCCGACCCACGCGGACCATCACGTCACGGTCGGTCATGTTGACCGCGATGATCGGCAGCCCCGGGCTGCTCGGCGGCCCGGCCATGAAGCTCCCCTCGCCCTCGAGAAGGCCCGCGAGCCAGTGCAGCTCGGTCAACGAGAGCGAATCGTCCATACGAACGTATGTTCGCAGAAGCACCGGACGGTCAAAGCTACTGGGGAGCCCGGATTTGAACCGGGATAGCGGGCTTCAAAGGCCCGAGTCTTGCCCTTAGACGACTCCCCAACGATGTCCTGAAAGCGTAGTCGGTAGCTCAGCGGTCGCTGTCGTCTGAGTCGTCCTCCGAGGTGTGCTCCTCGTCGGCCTCGCCGTACTCCACGTCGAGCGCCGCGGCCTCCTCGTCGTAGTCGCCCGCGTCGGCGATCGGGGACGGGCCGTGCGGGTTCTCGGCTCGCTCGATCAGCTCGGCCTCGGCTTCCTCGAAGCCCTCGGCCTCGCCGCCGCCGGCCTCCTCGACCGGGCGCCAGGCCTCCTCGCTGATGCCCGCCGGCCGGGAGTCGGCCTCGATGTAGTCGAGGTCGTCGTTGCGGCCGCCGCCGATGTGGGCGGCCTCTTGGGCCGCCAGCTCTTCCTGCTCGCGTTCGTACTCCATGCCGTCGAGGCTACCGGCGCGGCGGGTGCGGCAAACGCGCGGACCCCGGCGCGGCGCGTGCGGCAAACGCGCGGACCGGGGGCACGGCGGATGCGGCAAACGCCCGGACCACCCGGCGCGGCGGGTGCGGCAAACGCCCGGACCACCCGGCGCGGCGGGTGCGGCAGGCGCGCGGGCTATCGGCGGGGTGGCTCGCGCAGACGGCCGCGCACCAGCGCCGCCAGGTCGGCGGGGGCGAACGGGTCGATCGCGAGCGCCCGGGCGTCGCCCGCGCTGGCCAGCCGGCGCTCGTGGCGCAGCATGCCGAGCGTCACGCCGCGCTCGGCGAAGGCGCCCAGGATCCCGCCGTCGAGCGAGCGCTCAACCAACGCCAGCAGCTCGGGGTCCGCGCGCGGCACCGCCAGGATGTAGGGCCGCCCGTCGTGGGCGGCGCCCAGGACGATGTCGCAGCCCGCCGCCAGGTCGTCGAGCGCGGCCCGGGCGAGGCGCGCGTCCAGCGCCGGGACGTCGGGCGAGGCCAGCAGGACCGGCCCTTCGTGCCCGGCCAGCGCGGCCTCGGCGGCGCCGAGCGTCGTCGCCTCGTAGGCCCGGCCGGGCGCTACGTCCGCCGCCCAGCGCCGCGCGCGTGCGGCGAGCTCGGCGCGCAGCGCCTGCGCGGCATCGGCCCCCAGAAGCTCGTCGAGCCCGGGATCGTCCGGCGCAGCGAGCGAGCCGACGATCACCGCGGCGGGGCCGCCCTGCTCCTCAATCCCAGGAGAAATGCGTCCCCACCGGGTCGGGCGCGCTCGTCACGCGCGGAACCGCGGCTGCCAGCGTGCGCGCGAACGTCGCGGTGCTGGCCTCGACGAGACGGATGAGCTCCTCGACGGGCGTCGGGGCCTCGGGCTTGACGCCGTTGGCGTAGTCGGTCGCGTACCCGACCAGCGCATAGGGCACCTTGGCCTCGCCGGCGAGGACGGTCTCGGGTCCCGCGGTCTGCGAGACCGCGGTGACGCCGGCCTGCATGAGCATCCGGATCTCGGTCCGCGTGTTGAAGCGCGGGCCGTCGACGTGGCCGTAGCAGCCGCCGTCGCGGACGTCGCAGCCGGCCTCGCGGGCGCCGGCGAGCAGCGCACGTCGCAGTGGGTCGCTGAACGGCCGGTCGAAGATCCAGTGACCGCGTCCTGGCGCCCCCGGCTCGGTGTGCAGCGTGCACAGCGAGCCGTCGGGCAGGCGGTTGGCCAGGAAGTGCAGGTCGTCGAAGACGATCAGCGTGCCGAGCTCGAGCCCGGGGTCGAGTGAGCCGCACACGGTGACGGCCAGGATGGCCTGGGCCCCTCGCTCACGGAGCGCCCACAGGTTGGCCTGATGCGTGACCGCGCTGCTCAGGAGCAGGTGCCCGTCGCGGTGGCGCGCAACGTGCAGGACGTCGGCCCCGGCGAAGCTGCCTTCGGAGACCAGTGCCTCCCCGAATGGCGTCGCCACACGGCCGGGGGCGCCGGCCTCGAGCGCGGGGAGGGCATACGTCCCCGAGCCGGTGATGATCCCGATCCGCATTCCTGCGGATCGTACGGCCGCGGTTGGCTAGCCGTCGGCGACCGGGACGTCGACCGGCGGCGCCCCGTTGGCTTGATCCGGCTGAGCGGCCGGAGCGGCAGGGGCGGCGGCCGGCTGTGCCGCGGGCGCCGGCGTGGCGGGGGCGGGAGCCGCGCCGTTGGTCTGGTCGTCGCCGGCGCTGGAGGGCGGAGTCGACGCCGGGGCCGGCGTGGCGGCCGGCTCAGGGGTGCTCGCGGGCGCCGGAGCGGTGCCCGAGCCGGCCGCGGAGCTCGAGCTCGGGCCGGGTCCGGGTCCGGGTCCGCGTTGGAGTCGTCGTGGTTGCGCGGATGGGCGTCGCCGTCGGACTTCGCGGGCTCCTCGGAGGACGCGGCCGGGTCGGTCGACGCGTCCGTCGCGGGCGCGTCGGCGACCAGCGGGTCGCGGCCCTCGGCGATCTCCTGGGCGCTCGGGGTGCCGTCGCCGTCGGGGTCCTCGCTGCCGTCGGGGGCGCCGTTGCCGTCGGAGTCGGCCACCGCCGGGTTGCTGCCCATCTGGAGCTCGGTGGCGTTCGAGAGGCCGTCGCCGTCGCTGTCGAGCGCCGCGTCGGGCTGGCCCGGGCTCGACTCGCCGCTGACGGGATCGAGGTGCAGGGCGACCTCCTCGGCGTTCGTGAGGCCGTCGCCGTCGCTGTCGGCCTGGCCGTCGGGCACGCCGTCGCCGTCGGAGTCCGCGACCGCCGGGTCGGTGCCGATGCTGACCTCGACGGCGTTGGGGATGCCATCGCCGTCGGTGTCCTCGGAGGCGTCCGAGATCGCGTTGCCGGCCGAGGTGCCGCTCTTGGGATCGAGCGACAGGTCCTGCTCGACGGCGTTGCTGAGACCGTCGCCGTCGGAGTCGTCCTGGCCGTCGTTCGTGCCGTCCCGGTTGGAGTCGCGTGCGAGCGGGTTCTCGCCCGCCTTGTACTCGGTGGCGTTGCTGAGGCCGTCGCCGTCCGGGTCCGCGGAGGCGTCCTGCGCATTGGAGGGATCGAGGCCGTGCTGGCGCTCCCAGCCGTCGGGCAGGCCGTCGCCGTCGGAGTCGGCACTGCGCGGGTTGCTGCCCATGCGCGCCTCGACCGAGTCCGGGATCCCGTCGTTGTCGGAGTCGCGATCGTGGGTCGCGGGCTGCGCGCCGATCGTCGAGGTGGTGGCGCTCAGGCGCGCGCCGGGACGGAAGGTCACACGGACCGGCGCGGCGGCCAGCGGCGCGGCGCCGCCGAGCGGCGCGAGGCCGCCCGGAGCGCTGACCGCGTGGCCGCCGACACCGGGCCGCGCATGGCGAACGAGGTCCGGCGCGGCAGCGAGCCGCTGCTGGACGTCGCCGTGCCCGCCCAAGGTCGGCCACCCGGCGAAGGGCAGCACGTGGTGGCTGAGGCCCATCAGGCCCCCGCCGGCGAGGGTGCCGGCGACGGCCACGCCGAGCACGGAGGCCCAGCGGGCCCGCGCACCAGGTGAAAGCCGCCTGCCAAGGTCCATAACCCCTGTATCGGCGGGCGCGGAAATTGCTCAAGGCCGCTCGGCGGCGAACGGCGCCGCTTTGAGAAAAAGCCCGCTCATTGGCCGGATATCTCAGACGAGCGGCGGAAAGTGGCGCGTTGGCGCTCGCCCGGATGGACGGGTGATCGATGCCGCGTCAGCTGCGCCGCGGGACGCGGCCGCCCCCGGCCCCCGCCTCGGTCGCCGGACCGCCGCGGTGGGCGATGCCGAGCACGCGCATGGCCTTGAGCCCGAGCGAGAGCTTCTCGCGCCCGTCGGTCGAGCCGACGTCGAGCCCCGAGAGCTCCTTCACGCGCTCGAGCCGATAGCGGATCGTGTGGCGGTGGGTGAAGAGGCGCTGCGCGGTCCCGGCCACGTTGCCGTCGGCCTCGAGGAACGCCTCGACCGTCTGCACGAGGCCCGTCTCGTACTGCTCGTCGTAGGCGACGAGCGGCTCCACGGTCTCGGCGTAGAAGCGTTGGAGCTCGGCCGGGTCCTCGCTCATCGCGCTGAGCAGCAGGCGATAGGCGCCCGACTCCTCGAAGGCCAGCACCGGGCGGTCGGCGTCGCCCTCGACGACGTTGGCCGCCAGCAGGGCCTCGGCGCCCGCGCGATGCAGGTCGACCGGGTCGGGCGCGGGGCGGCTGCGCCCGATTGCAAAGCTGTGGCCCGGTAGGGCGCTCTGCAGCTCGCGCAGGACGGCGTCGGCGGCCCGTGCTGCGGTCGCGTCGTCGGCGCCCGGGAGCAGGAGCACGACCTCGGCGCCCACGGCGTCGGCACGCGCGGCGAGCACGGCGGCCGCGCCCGGCAGCACGGCGCGCGCCCCGCGATCGGCCACGCCCAGCACGCGCTGGCGCCACCCGTCCTCGGTCGGCACGAGCGAGTGTGCTCGCGCGACGACGATGCTCGCCCCCTCGACCAGATCGATGCCGAGCTCGCCGGCTCGCCCGAGGATGTCCTCGCGCCCGGAGATGTCGCGGTCGAGCAGCGCGTGCAGGAAGCCCGTGAGCGCCTGCTCGGACGCGCGCTCGGGCGCGCGCAGGCGCTCGACCTCCGACGCGATCAGCGTCGTGACGAGCTTGACCAGCGCCGCGCCGACCTCGCCCCGTGCGCGCAGCCGCAGAGTCCCCACGGGGGCGTCGGCCACCCGCAGTTCGATCGACTCGACCCCGGCGGCGTCGTCGAGCAGCGACCGCTCGTCGGCCGGCGAGCGCGCCGCCACGGCCAGCACGGCGCCCGCGCGGTCGGTCAGCACCAGGCTGGCGTCGAGCGCCCGAGCGGCGGCACGGACGATCTCGGGCAGGCCGGCACCAGACTCGACGGCGTCGGTGATCGCGTCCAGCGCGGCGAGATCGAGCCCGGTCGCCGGTCCGTGGGCCGGGGTGGACATGCACCGATTCTAAGGCGAACTTCGTGCTGAAGCCCGCCTCGAAGGCCAGCCGACCCCGCTATCAGGCGGTAAATCGATCCCAGAACCAGATCACGGCCGCGCCGCCCACGACGCCCAGGATGAGGAACCCGGCCAGCACGTACAGGGTGAGGAGGGTGGCGGCCAGGCGTTCCCAGATGCGGCTGTAGGCGGTCCAGGCGGGCACCACGATGAGCCCGACATACGCGGCCAGGCCGAACACGCCGCTGCAGGCGGCGACGAGGTAGATGATCGACTCGTTGCTCATCGCGAGGATTCAGCCTGGGAGATGCAGGGTCGGGCTCGTCGAGCAATCACGCGCGGTCACGACGGTGTCGGGTCGGGCGCCCGTGCATTGTTCCGCACGTAGCCGATGACCAGCGCCCCGCTGCCGCAGAGGGCGAAGATGGCGGCGCCCAGGCCCCACCCTCCGACGACGTCGGAGAGGTAGTGCGCCCGCAGGTAGATCCGGCTCAGACCGACCACGACCGCGATCACCATCGCCACGGTGACGAAGGCGAAGCGCGAGGCGACGTTCGGCAGCGCACGGCTGAGCGCGACCGCGACGGCGACCCACGTCACGGCGTAGGCGGCGTGGGCCGAGGGATAGGCCGCGCCGTCGGTGTCGACCAGCGCGCGCGCCGGCCGCGGGCGATCCACGGCGTCCTTGGTGATGTGCACGGCCGCGTAGGTCAGGGCGAGGCCGAAGACGAGGGCGAGGGCGTCGCGCACCTTGTGGCGCCACGCGAGCGTCGCGCCCGCCAGTGCCACGAGCGCGATCGCCACCGGCAGCGACCCCAGCGCCGTCACGACCTTGGCCACGCTGACCAGCGCGTCCATGTGGAGGCGATCGGCCAGCCGCAGCGACTGGGCGTCGCCCGCGAGCAGGCCGTTGTCCTGCTCGATACGGACGAGATCCCACACGAAGACGAAGGCCCCCACGCCCGCCACCGCGAAGAGCGTGGTCAGCTCGAGCCCGAGGTCGCCCGGGGTCACGCGGTCCCACACGAAGCGGGCCGGCCGCCGGCTCGTGCGCAGGACCGGCGCCAGCACGGCGACCAGCGGGCGCAGCGCCGGCCGCTGGGCCTGGCGCTCCATCCACTCGCGCATGCGGGCGCGGTTCTCCGGGTTGCGCAGCCAGCGGACGAGCCACACGATCGCGACCACGAGCACGATGACCGCGCCCAGCGCCAGCGCGCCCTTCTTCGCGTAGTCGACGAGCTGGCTGAAGCTCTGCCAGAAGACGTAGCCGAGCACGACGAAGGTCGAGCCCCACAGCCCGGCGCCGATGACGTCGTAGGGCACGAAGCGGCGCAGCGGCATGCCGGACGAGCCGGCCATGAACGGCGCCACGGCGCGCACGAGGCCGACGAAGCGCCCGATGAGGATCGCCTTGCCGCCGTGGCGATCGAAGAAGCGCTCGACCTGCTCCAGGCGTGCCTC
The DNA here is from genome assembly GCA_963807305.1 of uncultured Actinomycetes bacterium. Taxonomy (GTDB): domain Bacteria; phylum Actinomycetota; class Thermoleophilia; order Solirubrobacterales; family Solirubrobacteraceae; genus JAOPZW01. Next base: position 62,981 of record CAWEBN010000004.1, on the reverse strand, counting down.
GGTGATCTGCACCTTCGAGCCGTGCTTGACCATGAAGGAGCGGCCGAGGCGGCGGCCGAGATAGAAGCTCGTGAGGTCGCCCGCGACTGCGCACGCCCACACGACGGCGATCATCGTCAGGACGTCCACCTGACCCTGGCCGGCCACGAGGCCGCCGAGCAGCAGCGCCGTCTCGCCGGGTGCGATCAGCCCGATGAAGGCGCCGGTCTCGCAGAAGGCGAGCGCGCCGACGAGCACGTAGGTCCACTTCCCGAGCCGCTCGCCGACGTCGATCAGCAGTTGCTCGATGTTCGGGAAGTGCACGACGCCAAGGCCGTAGACGAGCGCGGCCACGGCGACCAGGGCGCCGCCGGCCAGCAGCGTGGGCTCGAGGCGGCGCCGGCGCCAGACCAGGAACGCCCCCAGCGCGACGGCGAAGACGATCCAGACCGGCTTCACAGCATCGCCCCCCACGGCGCGACGGCGATCGGGCGCGGCTCGCGCTCGGACAGGCGCGCGGCGGCGCCGCGCGCGCCGCGCAGATCACTGAAGAGGCCGATCACGGTCGGTCCCGATCCGCACACGAGCGCATGGCGGGCGCCGACCTCGCGCGCCGTGGCGAGCGCGTCGTCGATCTCGGGGCACAGCGCCCGCGCGGCGGGCTCGAGGTCGTTGCCGATCAGCCGGTCGGGCAGATCAGCGGCCGCGGTGGAGACCTCGCGCAGCCTGGCGGCGAGGTCGGTCGCGTCGCGCGGCAGCGCCAAGCGATCGAACTCGCGGTAGACGTCGGCGGTCGAGAGCTCGTGCCGCGACGGGATCACGAGCACGCCGTAGGGCGCCGGCGGGGGCAGCGGCGTCAGGCGCTCACCGGCGCCGGTGGCGAGGTAGCGACGCGGGCGGACCTGAGCGGCGACGTCGGCGCCGAGCCCGGCGCCGATCTCGCGCAGGAGCGCGTCGTCCTCGATCCCGGCCGCGCGGGCCACGAGCCGCAGGGCGGCGCCGGCGTCGGCGCTGCCGCCGGCCATCCCGGCCGCGATCGGGATCCGCTTCTCGATCCGGATGCGCACCGGGCCGCCGTTCCATCCGGTGCGCTCGCGAAAGCGCCGCAGGGCCAGGGCGGCGAGGTTCTCGCCCTCCACCCCGGGACAGGTCACGCGATCCATCGCCGAGCCCAGGCCGCCGGGCTCGAGCTCGACCTCGTCGGCGAGGGCGATCGGCTGGAAGATGCTCACCAGCTCGTGGCGACCGTCCTCGCGCGTCGGGCCCACGTAGAGGCAGAGGTTGATCTTCGCCGGCGCCGAGTCGTGCAGCGCGGTCATGCGAGCCGGGTCCCCCCGCCTGGAGGCTGCTGCGGGCCCTCAGCCGCTGCAGGCGGGAGTGCGAGCGCCTCCGCCAGCGCGCGGAACTCGGCGGGCGCGAGCCGCTCGGCGCGCTCGTCGGCCGGATGGCCGAGCTGCAGCAGTGCCGCGCGGGCGCGATTGCGGACGTCCGGGCCCTGGCCGGGGCTCAGCGAGAGCGAGCGCGCCAGTGCCTTGCGGCGGTGGGCGAAGGCGGCGCGCACGAGGGCGCGGACCTCGGGCGCGGGCGCCGGGCCGGTGCGCTCCAGGACGACGAGGACGGAGTCGACATTGGGGATCGGATGAAAGACGGTGCGCGCGATCGAGCGGTGCACGCGCACGTCACACGCGAGCTGGGCGAGGACGCTGGGCACGCCGTACGCCGGCGTGCCCGGCCTGGCAGCGAAACGCTCGCCGACCTCGCGCTGGACCATGGCCACCCAGCGCGTGACGCCGTCGAGCTCCTCGATGGTGCGCAGGATCGCGCTCGCCGCGATCCCGTACGGGAGGTTGGCGACGACCTTGGTCGGCGCGGGCGTGAGGGCGCCGAGGTCGAGGTCGAGCGCGTCGGCGACGTGGAGCGTCGTGTTCCGATGGGGCGCGAGGGCGTCCTCGAGCGCGGGCACGAGCGCGCGGTCGAGCTCGACGACATGGACGTGGGCCGCGTGGGCGGCCAGGTGCTCGCTCAGCACGCCCAGGCCGCCGCCGATCTCGAGCACGACGTCGGGGTGGGCGGGGTCGAGCTCCGCGGCACGCTCGATGACCCCGAGGATGTTCGAGTCGATGAGGAAGTTCTGACCGAGGTCGCGCTTGGGGCGCACGCCGAACTGGCGCAGACGGCGCAGGCTCGGCTGGGTGGGGAGCTCTCCGGTCACCACCCGAAGAGGGTGGCAGCGTTGGCGTCGACCAGGCGCTCGAGCTCTTCGTAGGCGACGCCGCGGCGCTCGGCGACGAAGCGCGCTGTGTACGCGACGAAGGCGGGCTGGTTGCGCTCCTTGCGCACGGGCTGTGGCGTGAGATAGGGCGCGTCGGTCTCGACCAGGAGGCGGTCGTCGGGCACGCGCTCGGCCGCCAGCGCCAGGTCGGTCGCCTTTGGATAGGTCACGTTGCCGGCGAAGGAGATCCACCAGCCCTCGGCGAGGCACTCATCCAGGCGATCGGGCATCGAGAAGCAGTGCATGACGACCTCGAGCCCGTGGGCGCGCGCCTTCAGCGTGGAGACGGTGTCGTCCTCCGCGGCGCGCGTGTGGATGACGAGCGGCTTGCCGGTCGCCCGCGCCAGCTCGATCTGGGCGTGGAAGGCGCGCTCCTGGTCGGCGCGGGGCGCGTAGTCGCGGAAGTAGTCGAGGCCGGTCTCGCCGATGGCGGCGCAGCGCGGGTGCGCGGCGAGCGCCTGCAGGTCGGCGAGGTCGGCTTCGTCGAAGCCCTCGGCGTGGTTGGGGTGGCGGCCGACGGCGGTCAGGACCTGGGGGAAGTCCTCGGCAGCCTTCAGGGCGCTGCGGTTGGTGGCCGCGTCCATCCCGACCGTGAGGATGCGGGTGACGCCCTCGCGCTCGGCCGCGGCGACGAGCTCCGCGTTCGGCGGTTCACACGAGTCCAGGTGCGTATGGCTGTCGATCACTGGTGCTTCGGGAACAGCGGCTCGAGCGGACCGACCGCGCCGATCTCGCCGGCGCCGAAGCGTGCGCCGCCAAGGCCGAGGTCGGGGGCGCCAAGGGCGCCCAGCAGCTTCTCGGCCGCTCCGGGGATCCACGGGGACAGCAGCACGGTGACGACGCGCAGGCCCTCGGCCAGCGTGCGCAGGACGCGATCGAGGTCGGCCGCGCGTTCGGGGTCCTTGGCCAGCTGCCAGGGCGCCTGCTCCTCGACGTAGCGGTTGAGCCGCCGCACCCGCTGCCAGATGTCGTCGAGGGCCGGCGTGAGCTCAACGCGGTCGATGCGCTGCGCGATGTGCTCGGCGAGGCCGTCGAAGTCGCCGGCGAGCGCCGGGTCGACCTCGGCGTTCGGGACCGCGCCATCGCGATAGCGCGCGACCATGGCCAGCGTGCGGCTGGCGAGGTTGCCGAGCTCGTTGGCCAGCTCGGTGTCGTAGCGGCGCTCGAAGGCCTCGGTCGACACGGAGCCGTCTTCGCCGAAGGTGACGTCGCGCAGCAGGTAGTAGCGCAGCGCGTCGGTCCCGAAGAGCTCGATGATCTCGAACGGGTCGAGCACGTTGCCCAGCGACTTGCTCATCTTCTCGCCGTCCATCAGCAGGTACCCGTGGACGAAGACGTGCTCGGGCACCGGCAGGTCGGCGGCCATCAGCATCGCCGGCCAGAAGACGGTGTGGAAGCGCAGGATGTCCTTGCCGATGACGTGGTAGGTCGCCGGCCAGAACTGCTCGGTGAGGTCCTCCCCCTCGCGCGCGAAGCCGAGAGCGGTGTAGTAGTTGAGCAGCGCGTCGAACCAGACGTAGAAGACGTGGCTCGTGTCCCACGGCACCGGGACGCCCCACGTGAGCTGCGCGCGCGAGAGCGAGATGTCCTGCAGGCCGCTCTTGATGAACGACAGCGCCTCGTTGTAGCGGACGCGCGGGGTGACGAAGTCCGGCTGCTCGGCATAGAGCGCCTCGAGGCGTTCCTGGAAGGCACTGAGCGCGAAGAAGTAGTTCTGCTCGCTGTGGCGCTCGAGCTCGATGTGGTGGATCGGGCAGCGGTTGCCCTCCTCGATCTCGTTCTCGACCTTGAAGTCCGCGCAGCGCGGGCAGTACCAGCCCTCGTAGAGGCCCTCGTGGACGAAGCCGTTGTCGTAGACGCGCTGGAGGACCTCCTGCACCCGGACGATGTGCTCGGGGTCCGAGGTGCGGATGAAGAAGTCGTTCGTGGCCTCCAGCAGCGGGGCCAGCGCCTTGAAGCGCTCGGCGTTGCGATCGGCGAGCTCCCTGGGCTCGAGACCCTGCGCCTTCGCCGCGTCGGCGACGGGCTCTCCGTGCTCGTCGGTCCCGGTCAGGAAGAAGACGTCCTCCCCGCGCTGGCGGTGGTGGCGGGCGATCACGTCAGCGGCGATCGTCGTGTACGCGTGCCCCAGGTGCGGGGCCGCGTTGACGTAGTAGATCGGCGTGGTGACGTAGAAGGAGCGCTCGGCGGCCATGAGCCTCGGACGTTACAAGGCGTCCCGCGCAGACCTGCGGCGCGTCGGGGGACGCTGCGCCCGGCGATGACCGCGTCAGCGGGGCACCGCGACCGCCCCCGCTGCGGTCGGTCGCATCCGCCGTCGCCGGCGGTGCAGCAGGCCGCCGACCGGCAGTGCCGACGCGATGAGGGCGAGGGCCGGATAGGCCGGCCACGGGAGGCCGCGCGGTGTGGCGGCGGAGCCCGGCGCCGGCGGCCTCGCCGGAGCGATCGGCCGCGGCGCCGGGCGGGTGGGAGGGAATTGAGGTCGACGGAGGGCCCGCGGTGCGGGGCCGGCGGGAGGCAGTCGGGGCGGGCGAGCGCCGCCGGCGAGCAGCAGCAGGGGATCGACATAGCCGCGGCGGGCGGATGCGCGGCGGGCGCCGAGGCGCAGCCGGCCGGTCGCGCCGAGGGTCCCGAGGGCGTCGCCGGGCGCGACGCGGGAGCCCCTGCGGGCGGCGAGCCGCCCCAGGCCGAGATACGTCGCCATCAGCGAGCCGCAGCGCACGCTCACCGCCAGCCCGCGGCGCGGGAGGGCGCCGGTGAAGGTCACCCGCCCCGGGCATGCGGCGCGCACGACGGCTCCGGGGCGCGCCGAGACGTCTATGCCGCGGCGCTGGCCGCGGGCGAACGGCGCGCGCGGGGAGACGCGGAACGCACCGACGACCGGACCGCGCAGCGGCCAGTGCCACGTGGCAGCTGTCGCTCCCGCCGCGCCTCGTGGGATCACGAGGACCAGCACGGTCACGCACGCGAAGGCGAGCGAGGCGAGGACGATGGGGTGTGGGCGCGGCGGCATCGGCCGAAGGTACGGGCGAGGAGCCCGGCTGAGGCCGGCCGCGCGTGATTTGTTGCAGTCGCTGCGCGAAGCCGCGACAGTCCGCGCGTGCGCGGCGGCTACTTCCGGTCGGTCCTCTCGCGATACAACCCAAGCCGCTCGACGCGGCCAGAGTGGGTGATCTCACTCGCCGGGCTGGACGGGTACCACGGTCACCGGGCAGTGGGCGCGGTGCAGCAGCTCGTGGGAGGTGCTGCCCAGCGCCGCGCGCAGCGGGCTGAAGCCACGTGAGCCGACGACGATCTCGTCGGCCTCGCGCACCTCTGCGACCCTGGCGATCGCCACGGCCGGATGGTCGCCGATCAGCTCGCGCTCGACCGTGACGTCTGGCAGCTCGGGGAGGCCGGCGAGCACGTCCTGCCCGAACTGCTTGTGTTGCCCAACCACGCGGTCGTAGGCGTTGCCGCTCTTCATCGGGCCAGGCACGTCGTAGGCGTAGACCACGTAGAGCGTGCCCCCTTCGGCACGCTCGGCCGCAAGGTCGAATGCGCGGCGCGCCGTGGCCGAGCCGTCGTAGCCGACAACGACCGTTCGAGGGGCGGCGGTCACCGGACGGCTCCCGAGAGCGCGAACGCGGGAACGCTCATGACAGTGATGCTCGGCGCGAAGTGCATGCTGCCACCCTAGGACCATCATCCGCATACCGCGGCCCTCAGTCAACCGGACCGCCTCGCTCACATCCCAGCCCTGTCGAGCGCTGGCAGACCGTCGGCGTCCCGGCGGCAAGGGCCGCCTGCAGCTATGCGCTTGTCTGTTTCGCTTGAGTCAGCGCGCGGTACAGCGCGTTCGCGCTCGTCCCCGTGAGCTCGGCCACGACAGCGGCGGCCGGCCGTGGTCGCGCCCCGCCCTCGTCGACCAGCCGACGCAGCGCGGCCAGCGCCGGCTCGAGGGCCGGCTCGTCGGCGACCGCGCCACCGATCACGAGGACGACCTCTCCGCGCGGCGCCTCCTCCGCGTAGCGCGCCGCCAGCTCGGAGGCCGACCCGCGCACGACCTCCTCGTAGACCTTCGTCAGCTCGCGGCAGACGGCCACCGGCCGGTCCGCGTCGACGCTCGCGAGCACGGCCAGCGACGCCCCGACGCGGCGCGGCGACTCGAAGGCCACGACGACCTCGGGCGACGCGAAGACCTCGGACAGCAGCCCTTTCTTGCGTGGCAGGAAGCCCACGAAGCGCCACGTCGCGGCCTCCATGCCCGACGCCACCAGCGCGGCCAGCGCCGCGCTGGGGCCCGGAAGCACCTCGACCTCGAGCCCCGCGGCCATGCACGCCTGCACGAGCACCAGCCCCGGATCGCTCACGAGCGGCATACCCGCATCGCTGACGAGCGCGACGACGGCGCCCGCGCGCATCCGCTCCACCAGGCGCGGCGCGGCGCGCCGCTCGGCATGCGCGTCGTAGCGCACGCGCTCGGCCGACACCCCGTAGCGGTCGAGCAGCACCTTCGTCGTGCGCGTGTCCTCGCAGGCGATCACGTCGGCTTCGCGCAGCGCCGAGAGCACCCTCAGCGTGACGTCCTCGAGGTTGCCGATCGGCGTCGGGCAGACGATGAGCCGCCCGCTCAGGCCCACCGGGTCCCCCCTCCCGGTGGTTCGCTCCCGGGCCGGGGCATCGACGGTGGCGCGACCGCCACCCCGGCCACGTCGAGGGCCATGCACGCCGCGCCGAGCATTCCCGACTCGGCGCCGAAGCGGGCCGACACGAGCCGCACGTCCGCGCGATTGATCGGGAGCGCACGCGCGGCGACCACCTCGCGCGCCGGAGCCAGCAGCAGCTCGCCCGCGGCGATCGCCCCGCCCCCGACCACCACCACCTCGGGGTTGAAGATGTTGACCAGTGAGACCACGCCCAGGCCCAGGCGCTCGCCCATCATCCGCATGATGTCGGCCGCCGGCGGGTCGTCGTCATGGGCCAGCTCGGTGACGAGCGCGCCGGTGATCTCGCGCCCCGAGTCCAGCGCCTGCCCGAGCGCGCTGTTGGGATCCGAGCGCGCGACCCGCAGCCCCTCGGCGCCGATGGCGTGGCCCGACACGAGCGCCTCCAGGCAGCCGTGGTTCGGGCAGTTGCCCGGACACGGCGGCCCGTCGGCGTCGACGATGATGTGGCCGAGCTCGGCCGCCGCGCCGCGGCGGCCGTACACCAGGCGTCCATCGACGAGCAGGCCGCCGCCGATGCCGGTGCCGAGCGTCAGCATGATCGCGTTGCTCGCCCCCCGCGCCTCGCCCAGCCGCCACTCGGCCAGCAGCGCCGCGTTGCCGTCGTTGTCGACGGCCACCGGCAGGCCGAGGCGCTCGGCGAGCACGTCGCGCACCGCCACCCCGTGCAGCGGCAGGTGGTTGGAGTCGAGCGCGACGCCCGTCGCCGGATCGACGAGGCACGGGATGCCGAGCCCCACCGCCAGCACCGGCGCGAATGCCGCCTCGCCGGCCTCCTGCACCGCCTCTACGAGCTGGTCGATGAGCGCGCCGGCGTCGTCCGTGCGCGCCAGACGGTAGGCGCGGTGATGCACCTCGAGCTTCGAGTCGACCGTCCCGGCGAGCAGCTTCGTCCCTCCCAGGTCGACGCCGATGACGCAGCCGGCGGCCATGATCGGCCACCATACCTGGCTCATGGCGGACCCCCAGGCGCCACCTGACTACAAGCTCTACCGCACGCGACCGCGCCTTCCCGGGCGTGGCCGCGACGACGGATCGATGCTCGACGAGCTGCGCGGCGCGCCGCCGAAGGAGCGCAGGCGCAAGCGCATCACCGTCGGCCGGGTGGTCAAATGGCTGGCGCTCGCGCTGGTGGCGTGGATCGGCCTGTCGCTGGTCCTCTTCCTCATCTCGGCGCAGGTCAACCAGGACCAGGTGTCCGCCGCCGCGCAGGCCCAGCTGGCGGGCGGCGGGGTCGGGATCGTCAAGCCGCAGACGACCCTCATCCTCGGCTCCGACCAGCGCACGGCGGGGACGAAGGAGCCCGGAGCGAGCACCTCTGGGCCGAGCCGCAGCGACTCGATCCTGCTCGTGCGCACCGGCGGCGGCCACAGCGCCAAGCTCTCGATCCCGCGCGACACCGTCGTCGACATCCCGGGCCACGGGCGCAACAAGATCAACGCGGCCTACGCGATCGGCGGCGCCGCGCTCACGGTGCAGACGATCAAGCAGTACCTCGGCATCCCGATCGACCACGTCTTCGAGGTCAACTTCGACAACTTCCCGGCACTCGTCGATGCGATGGGCGGCATCGACTACACGGGCGGCTGCGTCGTGTCGCGCATCAACGGCGGTTTCAACAACGGCGGCTTCACGCTGCGCCTGCGCCGCGGGACGACGCACATCGACGGCAAGCAGGCGCTCGCCCTCGCGCGCACCCGCCACAACCTGTGCAACCCGAAGGAGAACGACCTCACGCGTGCGCGCCGCCAGCAGAAGGTCATCAGCGCCATGAAGTCGCGCGTGTTCAGCCCCTCCGGCTTCATCCGCCTGCCCTTCATCTCCTGGAACGCGCCGAAGACGCTCAAGACCGACATGCGCGGGCCGGCGCTGCTGGGCTACGCGATCGGCACGGCGCTGAGCGGCAGCGCCAAGACCGACATCCTCAAGCCCTCGGGCGGCGTGACGCTCCCCGACGGCGGTGCCGGCCTCGTGGTCTCAGACGCGGAGAAGCAGGCCGACGTGCGGCGCTTCCTCGACGGCTAATCCTTCTTGGAGGAGGACTTCGACGAGGACGTCGAGTCCGACTTCTTCGAGTCGCTCTTCTTCTCCGACGAAGAAGAAGACGACGACGAGGAGGACGAGGAGTCCTTGGACTTCGACTCGGTCTTGTCCGAGCCGTCCTTGGCCGAGCGCTCGAGCTCGCGGTTGCGCCGCCGCGTGCCGTAGTCGGTGTTGTAGAAGCCCTTGCCCTTGAAGTGGACCGCGACCGGATGGAAGACGCGCTGGACCGGCGCGTCGCAGCGCGTGCAGCTGAGTACCGGGTCGTCGGTCATCTTCTGCATGACCTCGAACTGGTGGCCCCGCTCGCAGCGGTACTCGTAGATGGGCATGGCACTCCCAGTATAGGAGTGCCAAACGGCGCCTCCCAAGGCTGCACCGTACGATGCGGCGCATGGCCGCTGACGCCGTGACCATGGACAAGATCGTCGCCCTGTGCAAGCGGCGCGGACTCATCTTCCCGGCTTCTGAGATCTACGGCGGGATCGCGAACACCTACGACTACGGCCACTACGGCGTGCTGCTCAAGCGCAACGTCATCGACGCGTGGTGGCAGGCGATGATCGGGGATCGGACCGACATCGTGGCGCTCGACTCGGCGATCATCCAGCACCCGAAGACGTGGGAGGCCAGCGGCCACCTCGCCGGCTTCACCGACCCGCTGATCGACTGCAAGACGTGCGGGCAGCGCTTCCGCGCCGACCATCTCGCCGAGCTCCCGTGCGGGCGCAAGCCGTCCAAGCATCCCGGCGAGACCCCCGAGTGCGACCTCACCGAGGCGCGCGAGTTCAACCTCATGTTCGAGACGACGATCGGCCCCGTGAAGGAGGCCGGCGCGACGGTCTACCTGCGCCCGGAGACCGCGCAGGGCATCTTCCTGGACTTCAAGACCGTGCTGGGCTTCGCGCGCAAGAAGCCGCCGTTCGGCATCGCTCAGGTCGGCAAGTCGTTCCGCAACGAGATCACCCCGGGCAACTTCATCTTCCGCACGCTCGAGTTCGAGCAGATGGAGATGGAGTTCTTCGTGCCGCCCGACGAGGCGCAGCAGTGGCACGAGCACTGGCTCAAGGAGCGGATGGACTGGTACGTCCGTCTCGGCATCCGGCCCGACCACCTCAAGCTGCGCCCCCACGACGCCGACGAGCTCAGCCACTACTCGAGCGCCACCAGCGACGTCGAGTACCTCTATCCGATCGGCTGGTCCGAGCTCGAGGGCATCGCCAACCGCGGCGACTTCGACCTCACCCAGCACGCCCAGCACTCGGGCGAGAAGCTCGAGTACTTCGACACGGCCTCGGGCGACCGCTACATCCCCCACGTGATCGAGCCGGCCGCCGGCGTCGGGCGCACGGTGCTGGCCGTGCTGTGCGACGCCTACGACGAGGAGGAGGTCGCCGGCGAGCAGCGCACCGTCCTCAAGCTGCACCCGCGCCTCGCGCCGATCAAGGTCGCCGTCCTCCCGCTGGTGCGCAAGGACGGCCAGCCGGAGCTGGCCCACGAGGTCTTCGAGCTGCTGCGCGGCCAGATGCAGGCCGAGTACGACGAGGGCGGCTCGATCGGCAAGCGCTACCGCCGCCAGGACGAGATCGGGACGCCCTTCTGCGTGACGATCGACCATCAGTCGCTCGAGGACCGCACGGTCACCGTCCGCGACCGCGACTCGCTCGGGCAGGAGCGCGTGGCCGTCGACCAGCTGACGGCCGTCCTCGGTGCGCGGCTCGCCGCCCCCTGGCGCACGCCGAAGCTCGCGGAAGCCTGAGCCGCCGCCGTGGCCGTCGCCGCGCGCGCCACCGCGCTGCCGACGCTCGTCGTCGTCGTGGCGGGCGTCGCGCTCTCCGGGCAGGCCTACATCAACGGCCGACTGGGCGAGTCGATCGGCTCGGGCGTGGACGCCGCGACCGTCAACAACGGCGTCGGCCTCCTGGCCCTGCTCGTGGTGACGCTCGCGATCGGAGCCATCCCGCGGGCGCTGCGCTCGCTCCAGAACGTGCGCCTCTGGCACCTGCTCGGCGGCCTGGGCGGCGCGCTGTTCATTGCCGCCGGGGCGATCGGCGCCCCGAAGATCGGCGTCGCGCTGCTGAGCGTCGCGCTCGTCTGCGGGCAGACGACGGGCAGCCTGGTCGCCGACGGCGTCGGGCTGAGCCCGGCCGGCCACCAGGGCGTCACCACCGGCCGGATCGCCGGCGTGGCGCTGACGGTCGCGGCGGTCGTCGCGTCCGCGCTGGGCGCCAGTGCCCACGTGCAGTTGGGGCTGCTCGCCTTCGCCCTGGTCGCCGGCGCCGCCAGCGCCTTTCAGCAGGCGGCCAACGGGCACCTCGCGCGCAACACCGGCGAGCCGCTCTTCGCGGGCACCGTCAACTTCGCCGTCGGCTTCTTCGCGCTGCTCGTCGTCGCCGCGATCGCGACGGGCCTCTCGCCGCCCCACGGCTGGTCGGCCCCGCCGCTCGAGTACTCGGCCGGGCTGCTCGGCGCCGCCGTCGCGACGACGATGGCCGTGCTCGTGTCACGCCTCGGCGTCCTGCGCCTGATCCTCGCGCTCACCGCCGGGCAGGCCATCGGAGGCCTGGCCCTCGACCTCGTCGCTCCCGCCCGCGGCGAGACGGTGACCGCCGGCACCGTCGTGGGCGTCATCCTCGCCTGCGCTGCGGTCCTGGTCAGCGGCCGCGGATCGCACCAGCCGGCGTGAGCGTTGGCGTCATCGTCGCCTGCGCTGCGGTCCTCGTCAGGGGCCGCGGATCGCACCAGCCGACCTGAGCGTTCGGGGGGTCGCGGTTGCACCCGAGCGGCGCGATGGCAGAGGATCCGACAATGCGTCGGTCCTGCGTCCTCTCGCTCCTGCTCGCCGTGATCCTCGCCGTGGCGGTGGTCCCCGCCCTGGCGCGCGACGGCGGCGCGGGGCCCGACCACCTGGCCGGCGGCGGCGGCGCCGACACCATGAACGGCGGCGGGGGCAATGACACGCTGCGCGGGATGGGCGGCGCCGACCGCCTCAACGGCGACCGCGGCAACGACACGATCTTCGGCGGCACGGGGGCCGACGCGATCGACGGCGGCGACGGCGACGACCAGCTGCACGGCGGACCCGGCGACGACAAGATCGTCGAGACGGCCTTCGGCGACGACACGATCCACGGCGACGACGGCAACGACACGATCAAGGCGTCGAACGGCAACGACACGGTCTTCGGCGGCGCGGGCGACGACGTCATCTGGGGCGGCTCGGGCCTCGACGACGTCGACTGCGGCCCCGGGCACGACGTCCTCTACTACAACCTGAGCTCCGACCTGGGCCGTGCGACCAACTGCGAGGAGACGCGCGACGAGGCCGACATCGCCCAGCGTCTGTGCGAGCCGCGCGGCGGCGTGCGCGCCGTCGGTCAGCGCGAGCCGCCGCCCGGTCGCCAGCCGTCGTCGCCGAGCAGCCAGCCCGGCCTGCAGGGGACCGAGGCCGACGAGCAGGTCCGCGGCAGCTCGGGCGACGACCTGTGCGAGGGCCGCGGGGGCGACGACGTGCTCGAGGGCGCCGGCGGCGACGACAAGCTCGTCGGCGGCTCGGGCGACGACAAGCTCTTCGGGCGCTTCGGCAACGACGAGGAGATCGGCGGCGACGGCGCCGACGTCCTCGAGGGCGGGCGCGGCAACGACACGCTCGAGGGCGGCGCCGGCGACGACACGCTGTTCGGCGGCTACGGCAAGGACCGCCTGCGCGGCGGGCCTGGCAACGACCGCCTCGAGCCCGGCTTCGGCAACCCGGGCGAGGTGGTCAACTGCGGGCCGGGGCGCGACACCGTCGTCCTCGGCCCGGGCGACAAGGCGCTGAACTGCGAGATCCGCAAGTAGCCGAATGTGACGCGGATCACACACTTACTGAACGCCCGTTCAGTAGCTTCCGATCATGTCCGCCCCCGTGGCGTCGGTCACCGACGCGATCTCCTACGACGACCTCTACGCGCGGTGGGAGCGGGGCAACTGGCGCGCCACGGAGATCGACTTCAGCCAGGACCGCATCGACTGGCACGAGCGCCTCAGCGAGGAGCAGCGCCGCTCGGCGCTGTGGCTCTACGCGCTCTTCTTCCACGGCGAGGACTCGGTCACCGACAACCTCTCGCCCTACATCGACGCCGCGCCGCTGGAGGAGCAGAAGTACTTCCTGACCACGCAGCAGGTCGACGAGGCCCGCCACTCGGTCTTCTTCAAGCGCTTCATGCACGAGGTGGTCGGCGCCGGCGACGGGACGATGGCCGGCGGCCTGCGGGCCACGGCCGGCCAGATCACGTGGGGCCACCGCCAGGTCTTCAGCCGCCTGGACCGGATGGCCGAGGAGCTGCGCCACGACTGCTCGAAGCCCAAGCTCGCCGCGGCGGTGACCCTCTACCACCTCGTCGTGGAGGCCTCGCTGGCCCAGCCGGGGCAGCACATGATCGAGGCCTCGCTCGAGCAGCTCGACGTGCTGCCCGGCTTCCGCGAGGGCATGCGCAACGTCTCGCTCGACGAGCAGCGCCACATCGGCTTCGGCGTCAAGCTTCTGGCCGACCTCTACCGCGAGGACCCCGGCCCGATCCAGCACGCGATCGTCGGCCTCATCAAGGAGGTCCTGCCGTGGACCTCGGCGGTGGCCAAGCCGCCGAACTGGGACCGCTCCTACACGGAGTGCTTCGGCTTCACGCTCGAGGACCTGGGCGAGGCCGGCGCGACCTCGATCGAGCAGCGCCTGCGCGCGGTCGGGCTCCCGGTCGACACGATCCCCGGCTTCCCCATGCCGATGGACCTCCCGCCGCGCGAGCGCGCCGTGCGTGGCCAGAAGCTGCTGCGCGCCGGGCTCATCGGGCCGGGCGACGACGGCGTGACCCAGGACCCAGAGGCGATCGAGATCATGTTCGACACGATCCGCCGCGGGGCCATCGCGGACAGCGTGCGGCCGGGGACGACGATCGAGTGGGACTTCGCCGACGCCGCGCCGTGGCACGTCGTGCTGGACAACGGCGCCTCGAGGGCCGTGGCCGGCCGCGCCGCGAAGCCCGACGTCACCCTGCGCGTGCGCTTCGACGACTGGGCCGACGTGATGGCGGGTCGCGCCGACCCGCGGGCGTTGATGCTGCGTCGGCGGTTGCGGCCGAAGGGGAGTCCGCGGGTGCTGATGGCGCTGCCGAAGGTGTTCGGGTAGGTCACAGCCAGACGACGCAGCCGCGCTCGCGCAGGCTCTCGACCACGGCCGGCGGATCGAGGAAGCCGTTCCAGCGCAGGTCGAGGCGCTCGAGCGCCGGCAGCCCGGCGAGCCACGCGGGCAGCGCCGTGATCCCGTTCTCGCGGAGGTCCAGCGAACGCAGCTCGTGCAGCGCACGGAGCGCGTCGGGCAGCGTCGCGATCCGATTGCCCCGCAGGTGAAGCTCGCGCAGCGCACGCAGGCCGCCGATCCCGTCGGGGAGCGCCCGTAGCGCGTTGCCCTGGACGCGCAGCTCGAGCAGCGCGCCGAGCTCGCCGATCCATTCGGGCAGCGCTTCGATGCGATTGGCGTCGGCGCCCAGGTAGGTCAGGGCGCGCAGGCCGCGGACCGGCTCGGGCAGCTCGGCGAAGCGGTTGTGGCCCAGGTAGAGGACCTCGAGCGCATCCAGCCGCGCCACACCGGCGGGCAGCGCGCGCAGGCGGTTGTGCGCGACGTCGAAGATGCGCAACCGGCCGAGCTCCCCGACGGACTCGGGCAGCGACTCGAGGCCCGTGTCGTCGAGGTAGAGCGCGGCCAGCATCGAGAGCGACCCCAGCTCGTCGGGGACCGACCCGAGCGGGTTGCCTCCGAGCGCCAGCGAGCGGAGCGCCCGGGCCTCCCACACCTCGCGCGGCACCGGGCCCAGCCCGCGCCCGCGCAGGTCGAGCTGCTCACTCACGGGCGTACTGCATCGCCCCGGCCACGTTGCCGCCCGGGTCCTCGAAGAAGATCAGCTCGCCGACGCCCGGGATCGCCGTGCGCTCCATGAGCAGGCGCCCGCCGTGGGCGACGACGGCCTCGGCGGCAGCGCCGACGTCGTCGACCGCGACCGTGCACTCGAAGCCGGTCGTGCGCACGCCGCCGACATCGCGGCGCTGCTGCAAGGCGATGACCGGCCCCGACTCGCGCTCCATCCGGAAGAAGCCGGGAGGGCCCCACGGCTCGAAGCGCCAGCCGAACAGCGCCTCGTAGAAGCGCAGCGACGCCTCGGGATCGTCGGCGTTGATGGCGAAGTGCGCGATGTCGGTGCTCATGCGGGCAGCCTAGGGTTCCGCCCTTCGTGAGCCCAACGGCCCTCGCCCTCATCGCGTCCGCCGCGATCGCCCACGCGTCGTGGAACTTCTTCGCCAAGCAGGCGCGCGGCGGCCTGCCCTTCGTGTGGCTCGCCGGGCTGTGCGCCACGACTCTCTACGCGCTGCCCGCCGCCATCCAGCTCGCCGTCGGCAGCCGCCACCTGAGCGCCGCGGGCATCGCCTTCATGTTCGGCAGCGGCTGCCTGCACTCGGCCTACTTCACGACGCTCCAGCGCGGCTACGCCGAGGGCGACCTCTCCGTCGTCTACCCGCTCGCGCGCGGCACCGGTCCGGCGCTCTCGGTGCTGGCGGCGGTCGTCATCCTCGGCGAGCGCCCCGGCCCGCTCGCGCTTCTAGGCGCCGCGATCATCGTCGTCGCCGTCATCTCGCTCGCCTTCGCCGGCCACGCGACGCCCTCACGCGCCGCGATCGGGTTCGCACTGCTGACCGGGACGACGATCGCCGCGTACACGCTGTGGGACGCGCACGCGGTCGAGGACCTCGCACAACCGACGATCGCCTACTACTGGGGCTCGGAGGTGACCCGCGCGTTCGTCCTCGCCGTGCCGGCGCTGCGCGACCGCGAGGGCCTTCGCACCGCCCTCGCGCACGACCGCCGCGCGATCCTCGCCGTCGGCGCGCTCAGCCCGCTGGCCTACATCCTCGTGCTCGTTGCCCTGACGCTCGCGCCCGTCGCCATCGTGGCGCCCGGGCGCGAGGCGTCGATCGTCATCGTCTCGCTGCTCGGCACCCGCGTGCTCGGCGAGGGCGAGGCGTCCAAGCGCGCGGTCGCCGCGGTGGCCATCCTGGTCGGCATCGCATGCCTCGCCGCCAGCTGATTTGGCAGCCTTGGGCGACCATGCCCCGATACGTCTGCGCCACCTGCGCCGCCCAGTTCCCCGACGCCTCCGCGCCGCCCGAGCGCTGCCCGATCTGCACCGACGAGCGCCAGTACGTCCCCGAGGACGGCCAGCGCTGGACGACCTTCGACGAGCTCGCGCAGACCCATCGCAACGAGTTGCGCGAGGACTCCGAGCTGACCGGCGTCGGCACCGAGCCGTGGCTCGCGATCGGCCAGCGCGCGTTGCTCGTACCGCTCGGCGAGCGCTTCGTCATGTGGGACTGCACCACCTGCTTCGACGACGAGGCCGCCGGCGAGATCGAGCGCCGCGGCGGCCTGGCGGCCATCGCGATCTCCCACCCGCACTACTACTCGGGGATGGCCGACTGGGCGGCGCGCTTCGAGTGCCCGGTGCTCCTGCACGCCGACGACGAGCGGTGGATCACGCGCCCCGATCCGGCCATCGAGCTGTGGACCGGCGGCACGCGCAAGCTCGGCGACGGCGTCACCCTCATCCATTGCGGCGGGCACTTCGCGGGCGGCACCGTGCTGCACTGGCGCGACGGCGCGGACGGGGCCGGCGCGCTGCTGAGCGGCGACATCGTGCAGGTCATCCCCGACCACACGCACGTCGGCTTCATGTACAGCTATCCCAACCTGATCCCGCTGCCCGAGGCGAGCGTCGCCCGCATCGCGCAGGCGCTCGAGCCCTACGAGTTCGAGGTCATCTACGGGGCGTGGTGGGACCGCCTCGTGCGCCGCGACGCCAAGGCCATCGTGCGCCGATCGGCCGAGCGCTATTCGCGCGCCCTGCGGGGCGAGATGACGCTTTAGCGGTCGAGGAGGCCTTATCTGCGGCTGTCCGGGGTATGACAGCCGCAGTCCAGCTCCGCGGGAGGGAGAAACCGCATGTACAAGCAGGTGCTCGACCCGGTCGGCAACTCACTGTTCCTGTCGACGCTCTTCGCGGCCCTGCCGCTCATCACGCTGTTCGTCCTGCTCGGGGGGCTCAAGCTGAAGGCTCATGTCGCCGCCCTGTGGTCGCTGCTCGTCGCGATCCTCGTGGCGATCATCGTCTACTCGATGCCGGTGGGGCAGACGCTCGATGCGGGCGCCGAGGGCGCGGCCTTCGGCCTCTTCCCGATCATGTGGATCGTCATCAACGCGATCTGGATCTACACGATGCTCGAGCGCAGCGGGTACTTCGCGGTCATCAAGCGCTCGTTCGGGCGCCTCAGCGACGACCAGCGCGTGCAGGCAGTGCTGATCGCGTTCTGCTTCGGTGCGCTGCTCGAGGCGCTGGCCGGCTTCGGGACGCCGGTCGCCATCTGCTCGGTCATGCTCATCGGCCTGGGCTTCCAGCCGGCCAAGGCCGCGGCGGTCGCCCTCGTGGCCAACACCGCGCCGGTGGCCTTCGGGGCCATCGCGGTGCCGATCACGACGCTGGCGCCGCTCGCCAACCTGCCCAAGGACGACCTCGGCGCGATGGTCGGCCGCCAGACGCCCTTCCTGGCCCTCGTCGTCCCGTTGATCCTGGTCGCCATGGTCGACGGGCGCCGCGGCATCAGGGCCGCCTGGCCCGCAGCACTGGTGGGCGGCCTCGCCTTCGCCATCGGCCAGTACGCGTGCTCGAACTTCCTCTCGGTGGAGCTGGCCGACGTCGTCGCCTCGCTGGCCGGCGCCGGGGCGATCATCGCGCTGCTGCAGTTCTGGCAGCCCGGCGAGGTCGTCGGCGTGCCCGCCGGCCCGCGCCCGGCCATGGCCGGCGGCGAGAGCGGCGTCGACCAGCGGCGCTTCGAGAAGGAGGCGGCCCTGCGCGGCGACGCCGGGCCCGACGGAACCATGAAGCGCGACACCCCGGCCGAGATCATCACCGCCTTCTCGCCGTACCTGATCCTGATCGCCGTCTTCGCCCTGGCCCAGATCCACTGGCTGCCGTTCTTCGACTGGCTCGACGCGCGCACCAAGGCCTTCGACTGGCCCGGGCTGCACGTCCTCAACGCGAAGGGCAAGCCGCCGACGGCGATCCTCTTCAAGTTCAACTTTGCCAACGCCGCCGGCACGCTGCTGCTGATCTGCGGCCTGCTGAGCATGATCACGCTGCGCGTGAACGGGCGGCGCGCGCTCGCGGCCTACATGTCCACGCTGAACCAGCTCAAGTTCGCGATCCTCACCGTCGCGACCGTGCTGGCGCTGGCCTACGTCATGAACCTGTCGGGCCAGACGATCACGATCGGCACGTGGCTGGCCGGGGCCGGCGCGGCCTTCGCGCTGCTCTCGCCGATCCTCGGCTGGCTGGGCGTCGCGGTCACCGGCTCGGACACGTCGTCCAACGCGCTCTTCGGCGCCCTGCAGGTGTCCGCGGCCCAGAAGGCCAACCTCTCGCCGATGCTCATGGCGGCCGCGAACTCGAGCGGCGGGGTGCTCGGCAAGATGATCTCGCCCCAGAACCTGGCCATCGGCGCGGCGGCCGTCGGCATGGGTGGCCGCGAAGGCGACCTGTTCCGTATGGTGGTGAAATGGAGCCTGATCCTGCTGGCGGCGATGGTGGTGATCGTCTACCTGCAGAGCACCAGCGTCCTCTCTTGGATGGTGGTCGGCAGCTGATCGACGAGCTGCGGCGCATCTGCGGCGACGAGCACGTCGTCACCGAGCACCACGCGCTGCGCACCTACGAGTCCGACGGGCTGCTGCAATACGCGGCAGTCCCGCGGGCCGCCGTCCTCCCTGGCACGGGCGAGGAGGTGGCCGCCGTCGTGCGCGCCTGCCACGCGGCCGGCGTGCCGTGGGTGGCGCGAGGCTCGGGCAGCGGCCTGTCGGGCGGGGCGCTCCCGCTCGAGGACGGCGTGCTCGTGGTCCTCTCCCGGCTGCGGCGCATCCTCGAGGTCGACCTCGACAACCAGCGCGTGGTGTGCGAGCCCGGCGTGACGAACGTCGCCATCACGGCCGCGGTCGGGCCCTCGCACTTCTATCCGCCCGATCCGTCCTCGCAGATCGTGTGCTCGATCGGCGGCAACGTGGCCGAGAACTCCGGCGGCGCGCACTGCTTCAAGTACGGCTTCACGACCAACTACGTGTGCGGCCTGGAGGTCGTGCTCCCCGACGGCACGGTCATGCAGCTGGGCGGCAAGGAGCTCGACCTCCCGGGCTACGACCTGTGCGGGGTCTTCGTCGGTTCCGAGGGGACGCTGGGCGTGGCGACGAAGATCATCGTCCGCGTCGTGCCCACGCCCGAGTCGGTGCGCACGCTCGTCGCCTTCTTCGATTCCCCCGGGCACGCCGGGCACGCGGTGTCGAACATCGTCTCGGCGGGCGTCGTGCCGGGGGCCATCGAGATGATGGACAACCTGACGATCGGCGCCTCGGAGGCCATGGCCCACGCGGGCTGGCCGCTCGACGCCGGCGCGGCCCTGCTCGTCGAGCTCGATGGGCCGCAGGCCGAGCTCGAGGCGACCTTCGACCAGGTCGGCGCGCTGTGCGAGAAGGCCGGCTGCAGCGAGGTGCGCGTCGCGCGCGACGAGGCCGAGCGCCAGGTCTTCTGGAAGATGCGCAAGGCCGCCTTCCCGGCCATGGGCCGCGTCTCCTCGCACTACTACGTGCAGGACTCGGTCATCCCGCGCACGGCGCTGAGCGACGTGCTCGATCGCATCGACGCGCTCTCGCGCGAGTACGACCTCCAGGTGGCCAACGTCTTCCACGCCGGCGACGGCAACCTGCACCCCCTCGTCTGTTACGACGGCCACGCCCAGGGCGAGGCGGAACGGGCCGAGGAGCTCGCCGGCGAGATCGTCATCGCGTGCGTCGAGGCCGGCGGGTCGATCACGGGAGAGCACGGCGTCGGCGTCGACAAGAAGCGCTACATGCCCAAGATGTTCAGCGAGGCCGACCTCGACGCCTTCCAGAAGCTCCGCTGCGCCTTCGACCCCGACGGCCTCGCCAACCCCGGCAAGGTCATGCCCACCCCGAGGCTGTGCGGCGAGGTCCCCGGGCCCTACCGCGAGCACCCGCTCGAGAAGGCGGGCCTGGCGGAGCGCTTCTGATGGACGCCGCGGGGGTGGCGGCCGCGCTGCGCGAGGCCTCGGGCGTGCGCGTCGTCGGCGGGGGGACGAAGCTGGGCTGGGGGCATCCGATCGAGCTGCCCGAGCTGAGCCTGGCCGAGCTCGACGCGGTCGTCGAGCACAACGTGGGCGACCTCACGGCGATCCTCCAGGGCGGCTGCCCGCTGACGGTGGCGCGCGAGATGTTCGCGGCCGAGGGACAGATGCTCGCGCTCGACCCGCCCGACGAGGGCGCGACGATCGGGGGCGTGATCGCCACCGGCGACTCGGGGCCGCTGCGCCACCGCTACGGCGGCCCGCGCGACCTCGTCCTCGGCGTCCAGGTCGCGCTGCCCGACGGATCGCTGGCCCGCGCAGGTTCGAAGGTCATCAAGAACGTGGCCGGGTACGACCTGGCCAAGCTCATGACCGGCGCGTACGGAACCCTCGGCGTGGTGACGGAGGTCAGCGTGCGCCTGCACCCCACGCCGCGCGAGCAGCTGACCGTCGTCGTGCGCCGCGACGATCCGCGCGCGCTGGCGGCCGCCGCACGCGAGCTCACGCACCGCCCGCTCGAGGCCGAGCGCCTCGACCTGCGCTGGGAGGGGAACACCGGCGCCGTGCTCGTCCAGCTCCGAGGCGAGTCCGCCGCCGAGCGCGCGGCGGCCATGGACGGCGAGGTCGTCGAGGACGACGCGGAGCTGTGGGCCGCCCAGCGCGCCGCCCAGCGCGGCCCGGTCGTGCTGCGCGTCTCGACCACCCAGCAGGGCCTCGACGACGTCTTGGCCGCCGCGCGCGACCACGGCGCGATCTGCGTCGCCCGCGCCGCCCACGGCCTCGCCTGGCTGCGCTTCGAGGCCGCCGACGCGGAGTTGGTCAACGGCCTGCGCGCGCGGCTGGGCGCGTGCGTGCTGCTCGACGCCCCGGCGGCGCTGCGCCGCGAGGTCGATCCCTGGGGGACGCTGAGTGCCGAGCCGCTCATGCGCCGCGTCAAGGCGCGCTTCGATCCCTACGACACCCTCAACCCGGGGCTCTTGTTGCCACGCCCCCGTCCAACGTGACCGACAGGTCGCAACCACTCCGAGGGGGGGCCCGATGGGCCTGACCACGTTCGACACCCTGAATCCGCCCGAGCCCGACCTCATCGACGACTGCGTGCACTGCGGCTTCTGCCTGCCGACGTGCCCGACGTACGTGCTGTGGGGCGAGGAGATGGACTCCCCGCGCGGGCGCATCCTGCTCATGCGCGCCGGCCACGAGGAGGAGGGACCGATGTCCCCCGCGCAGGTCAACGCGTGGGACAACTGCCTGGGCTGCATGGCGTGCGTCACCGCCTGCCCGTCGGGCGTGCAGTACGACAAGCTCATCGAGGACACGCGCGGGCAGGTCGAGCGCCGATGGTCGCGGCCGCGCAGCGAGCGCCTGCGCCGCCGCGCGATCTTCGCGCTCTTCCCCCACCCCGAGCGGATGAAGTGGATCGCGCCCTTCGCGCGCCTCGCGCCGCCGATGGCGCGCTTCCTCGAGCGCTGGCCGCGCCTGCACACCATGACCCAGCTCGCGCCCCCGAACCCGTCGCGCGTGACGCTGCCCGAGCTGACCGCGGCGCAGGGGACCAAGCGCGGCCGCGTCGGCTTCCTGCAGGGCTGCGTGCAGCGCGTCTTCTTCGGCAACGTCAACGCCGCCACCGTCGGCGTGCTGGCCGCCGAGGGCTTCGAGGTGTGGGCGCCGGCCAAGCCGCGCTGCTGCGGCGCGCTCCAGCTGCACACCGGGATCGACGCCCGCGACGAGGCGCGCGAGACGATCGCGGCCTTCGAGAGCTGCGAGACGATCGTCGTCAACGCCGCGGGCTGCGGCTCGGCGATGAAGGACTACGGCCACCTGTTCCGCGACGACCCCGAATGGAGCGAGCGCGCGGCCGCCTTCTCGGCCAAGGTGCGCGACGTCCACGAACTGCTCGCCGAGCACGAGCCGCAGGCGCCGCGCCATCCGATCGACCTCGTCGTCGCCTACCACGACGCCTGCCATCTCGCCCACGCCCAGGGCGTCCGCGCCCAGCCGCGCGCGCTGCTGCAGACGATTCCCGGCCTCGACCTGCGCGAGCCCGCCGAATGGGAGCTGTGCTGCGGCTCGGCCGGCGTCTGGAACCTGCTCAACCCCGAGCCGGCGGCCGAGCTCGGTAAGCGCAAGGCCCGCAACCTCCTCGCCACCGGCGCGCAGGCCGTCGCCGCCGCCAACCCCGGCTGCGCGCTGCAGATCGGCGTCCACGCCGGGCTGCCCGTCCATCACCCGATGGAGCTGCTCGCCGCCTCGATTCATGGGAGGAAGCCATGACCGTCGACATCCTCGCCCCCGCCCCCGCCGCCGGAGTCCTCACGGATGACGCCCTGGCCTTCCTCGCCGCGCTGCACGAGCGCTTCGAGCCGCGTCGGCGCGAGCTGCTCGACGCCCGCGCCCAGCGGCGTGCGCGGATCGCCGCAGGCGAGACGCTCGACTTCCTGGCCGGCACCGAGGACATCCGCAAGGGCGACTGGCAGGTCGCGGCGGCCCCGCCCGCCCTCCAGGACCGGCGGGTGGAGATCACCGGCCCGGTCGACCGCAAGATGGTCATCAACGCCCTGAACTCGGGTGCGCGGGGGTTCATGGCGGACTTCGAGGACTCGCTGTCGCCGACGTGGAGCAACATCGTCGAGGGCCAGGTCAACCTGACCGACGCCATCGAGGGCGTGATCGAGTTCACCGGCGACGACGGGCGCGACTACAAGCTCGGCGACGAGCTTGCGACGCTGCTGGTGCGCCCGCGCGGCTGGCACCTGGTCGAGAAGCACGTGCGCGTCGACGGCGAGCCGGTCGCGGGGGCCTTCGTCGATGCCGGGCTCTACCTCATGCGCAACGCCCGGCGCCTGCTCGACAAGGGCGCGGGCCCGTTCTTCTACCTGCCCAAGATGGAGTCGCACCTCGAGGCGCGGCTGTGGGCCGAGGTCTTGGCGTTCATCGAGGGCGAGCTGGGGCTCGACCCGGGGACGGTCAAGACCACGGTGCTCATCGAGACGCTGCCGGCCGCGTTCGAGATGGAGGAGATCCTCTACGAGCTGCGCGCGCACTCGTGCTCGCTCAACGCGGGCCGCTGGGACTACATCTTCTCGACGATCAAGACGTTCCGGGACCGGCCGGAGTTCGTCCTGCCCGACCGCAACGAAGTGAAGATGACCGTGCCCTTCATGAAGGCCTACAGCGAGCTGCTGGTCAAGACGTGCCACCGGCGCGGCGCGCACGCGATGGGCGGCATGGCGGCGCTGATCCCGTCACGAAAGGACCCCGAGGCCAACGAGCGCGCGATCGAGGCGGTCGCCGCCGACAAGAAGCGCGAGGCGGGCTCGGGCTTCGACGGCACGTGGGTCGCGCACCCCGACGTGGTGCAGACCGCCATGGCCGAGTTCGACGAGGTCCTCGGCCATCGCCCCAACCAGGTCGACCGCCGGCGCGACGACGTCGACGTCGGCGCCGCCGAGCTGCTCGATGTGGCCTCCACCCCGGGCGCCATCACCGAGGCGGGACTGCGCAACAACGTCAACGTGGGCATCCAGTACATCTCGTCGTGGCTGCGGGGCAACGGCGCCGCCGGCATCTACGGGCTCATGGAGGACGCGGCCACCGCCGAGATCTCGCGCTCGCAGGTGTGGCAGTGGATCCGCCACGGGCGCACGCTCGAGGACGACGGCACGCCGATCACGCCCGACCTCGTGCGGCGGCTGGAGGGCGAGGAGCTCGAGCGCATCCGCTCGGAGATCGGCGACGACGAGTGGTTCGAGGCCGAGGGACGCCCGAAGGAGTCGCGGGCGCTGTTCGAGCAGGTCGCGCTGGCCGACGAGCTGGCCGAGTTCCTCACCATCCCGGCCTACGAGCAGCTCGACTGATCTCGCGTTGGCGCGCTCGCACGTCGTGACCGGCGGGGGCCGCGGGATCGGCCGGGCGATCGTCGAGCGGCTGCTGGCGGACGGCGACGCGGTCGTCGCGATCGAGCTCGACCCGGCGGCGCTCGAGTGGCTCGACGGCATCCCGGGCGCGAGCGCGGTGGTGGGCGACGCGGGCGACGAGGCGGTCACCGAGCGCGCGGCCGACGCCGCCCAGGCCGCGGCGCCGCTCGCCGGCTGGGTCAACAATGCCGCGGTCTTCCGCGACGCATCGGTCGACTCGGCGCCGACCAGCGAGCTGCTGGAGCTCATCAACCTGAATCTCGCCCTGGCCGTGGTCGGCTGCGCGACGGCCGTCCGCCGCTTCCTGGCGGCGGGGACGCCGGGCGCGATCGTCAACGTCACGTCGCATCAGGCGCGCCTGGCGGTGCCGGGCTGCACGCCGTACGTGACCGCGAAGGCCGCGACCGAGGGGCTGACGCGAGCGCTGGCGGTCGAGTACGGCACCCGCGGGATCCGCGTCAACGCCGTCGCCCCCGGCTCGATCGTCACGTCGCGCTTCCACGAGGAGTACGTCGCGCAGCCGCCGGAGGTCGCGGCGCGCATCGACCGCGAGCTCGCGCATCTGCACCCGATCGGCCGCGCGGGAAGGCCCGAGGAGGTCGCCGCCGCTGTCGCGCACCTGCTGTCCGACGAAGCGAGCTTCATCACCGGCGCGACCGTCCCGGTCGACGGCGGGCGCACCGTCGTCACGCACGACCCCCAGCCGCCGAGCTAGCTGCTGGGCACCGTCACCAGCGCGGCGGAGCCCGCCGGCATGAGCACTCGGAACGCGCCGGACCTGCGGACGACCTGCTCCTCGACGTGCCTGCCGCGCAGCCTGCCGTCCGGCGTCTGCTGCACGTAGCCCTGCCCGGCGAACGTCACGCCGCGCGTCGCGCCGACCGACGGGGCCACGAGGCGCTCGACACGGGCGCGGTCGCCCGCGCCCGGCACGCGGAGGACCACCTTGTGGGGTCGCTCGGCGTCCTTGTTGACCACCACGACCCGCCGTGTCCCCGCGGCATCCACCGTCGCCCACGTCTTGAGCTGGGCGTTGGGCACGTTCGGGCCCATGGGGAGCAGGCGCGCGCCGAGGGGCGTGGCGCGGTCGAAGAGGAGCATCGCGTAGAACAGCGGCCGCACCCGCCCGACGGTGCGCCCCCGGACGCGCACGAAGTCGACCGGCGCGTACCACGCCCCGGTCCAGGTGTGGAGGTCGACGTTGCGGACTCCCGCCTCGGCCATGCCGAAGAGGACGTCGGTGCCCCACAGCGCGGCGGCGAAGGTGTCGCTGCCCTTGTGCACGCCGCCGCAGATCGCCGTGTTGGCCTCCGACACCCGCACGGCGGCGCCGTGCGCGGTCGCGACCGCCGAGAGCTGGGCGGCGCGCGACACGAGCGGCTGGTAGGTGCGCCCGCTGAGGAGACGCGCGGTGTAGTAGCGGCTGCTGCGCCCGCGCGTGGCGCCACCGCAGGTCGGCAGCGCGTACGCGTGCGTGCTGAACACCGGCAGCCACGAGTTGCTCAGGAGGTCGTCCTCGTGGTCCTCCCACGACGTCGAGGCGAACCCGCCCGCGGACAGCGCGATGCCCGGCGCGACGGGTCCGACGGCGTTGGCGTACGCGCCGAGCTCGCTGCGGTACTGGGGGTACTCATAGGTGTCGGCGCGCTTTTGCACCCGCGCCAGGCGACGTCCCGCCACGTGGAAGGTGATCGGCTGGGAGTAGCGATCCGGCTCGTTGCCGATCTCGAAGGTGTGGACGCTGCCTGGCGGCAGGGTCGCGACCGCGGCCTGCGCGAGGCCCGCGGCGTTGGCCGCGTCGGCGAGGCCCAGGTTCAGCCCGAGGACCAGCGGCGTGCGGGTCGCCCGCTCCCAGTTGCCCAGCTGGGCGAGCCAGTCGGGCGTGACGTCGGTGGTGATGGTCACCGGGCGCGGCGCCCCGGCCGGGTTCCACCACGTCTCGTCGGTCGAGTTGCCGCCGAAGCGCAGCGTCGGCGGCCCGTGCCCGCCGGCTCCGAGGGTCCGGACCAGGCGGGCGAAGATCTCGTTGACCTTGCCGCCCGATCCGATGTAGTCGGGCACCGCCCAGTACTCGATCGACATGCCCGCGAACGACGGCGGGACCGCCGCGCCGGGCCTTGTCGACGCGATCCGGCGATCGATGACCGGGCCCGCGCCCGGCTCGGGCGTCGGCCCGACGATCGACGGCGGCGGCGGCTGCGCGGCGACCATCGCGTCGCTGACCGCCCCGTCGTCGGCGACGTAGCGATAGGACGCGTAGGGGATCAGCGTGGTGCGCAGCGACCAGTGGCCGTCCTCGCCGGTCGTGACGTCGGCCACGGGCTGCCACGGGGTCCCGGCGCCCGCGACGCGGACCTGGACCTGGACCGCGTGGACGCCGCCAGGCCGGACCTGCCCCCACAGGGTGCTGCTCGCGAAGTCCAGCCACATCGGGTGGGCGAAGTGCGCGAGCGCGGGCTTGGGCCGGCCGTCGGCGTAGTGCAGGCCCGACTGCCAGCCGGTGTAGCGCTTGCCGCCGCCGACCGCCTCGTCGACCCACAGGTACTGCGAGAGCAGTTGGACGCGCGGATCGCGCCAAGCCAGGTACGCCGCCTGCTGCAGATAGAGGTCCTGGCGGCCGGGCGACACGCCTCGCAGCCTGTCCGGCGGGTTGGTCTGGAAGCCGTACTCGTCGAGCCAGATGCCCAGCGGCGCCGAGCTGGCTCGGATCCGGCCCCACCGCTGCATGAGGTCGAGGAGGTGCTCGATCCGTGTGAGGCTCGCGAGGTCGGCGTTGTCCGCCGTTGCGAAGGGCTGGTCGGGCGGGTTGCGCGTGCTGTGCGGGTGGTACGCGAAGCCGTCGGCGAGCGCGGGCTGAAAGCCTCGGCAGCCGCCCGTGGTGACCGGGCGCAGCTTGGCATCGAGGCAGCCGAGTGCGCGCAGGAACGTCAGCGGGCGCGTGTTGGCGTTGCGGCTCTTGAGGTCGCCGCCGGCGGGCGCCAGCGCGCCGATGAGCACGGTGGCGGCCGGATCGACGCCGTGGATGGCCTCGTATCCGGCGTTGACCATCGCGCGGTAGGTGTCGGCTGACGCCGGCGAGCAGCGCTTCTTGCCGCATTGGGCCTGCGGCTGGATCCACAACGGAAGGTTCGGCTCGTTCCAGAGGATGTAGTGATCCACGCGCTCGCCGTAGCGCTGGGCCGCCGCCGCGGCGAACGCGCCGAACGCCGGGGCACTCGGGCGGTATCGCGGGTTGCCGAGGCTCGGGTTGCCCGAGGCCCACAGCGGCGGCGGGCCGTCGAGCATGAGGATCGGCTCGATCCCCGCGCCGGCGAGGCGATCGACCGCGGCGTCGATGATGCCCCAGTGGTAGCCCGCACTGTCGGGATCGCCCGGCACGAAGCCCGGCGGCGGCGCGTCGCTGCCGGGGTCGGGCGCGACGCGCGACCATGAGACCTGGAGGCGGACGGTGTCCACCCCGAGCTTCTGCCACTCGGAGACGGCATCCGTGGCGGCGTCACCGCCGCCGAGCAGGACCCCGTCGTCGTCGACGCCGACCTGAAGCGATCGCGCGCTCGCGGGCGCGGCCGCCCCGGTTAGGGCGGCCAGGGCGAGCAGGAGGACGGCAGCGGCGCGTATCACGCGCCCATTCGAACGCACGGACCGGATCGAAGTCGCGGCAGAGACCCCATCATCCCCGGCCGACGTACGGCATCTTCGTCGCCATCACGGTCATGAACAGGACGTTGGCGTCGAGCGGGAGGCCGGCCATGAACAGGACCGCGTCGGCCACGTTGCGCGCGTCCATCGTCGCCTCCGCGGCCACCGAGCCGTCGGCCTGCGGCACGCCGCGCTCCATCGCCGCCGTCATGTCGGTCGCCGCGTTGCCGATGTCGATCTGCCCGCAGGCGATGTCGTGCGCGCGGCCCTCCAGGGCGATCTGCTTGGTCATGCCGGTCATCGCGTGCTTGGTCGCCGTGTAGCCGACCGCGAAGGGACGCGGCGTGTGCGCCGAAATCGAGCCGTTGTTGATGATCCGCCCGCCGCGCGGCGACTGATCCTTCATCGCCCGATAGGCCTCCTGGGCGCAGGCGAAGGCCCCCGTGAGGTTGGTCGCGACGATCGCCTGCCAGTCCTCGACAGGCCACGTCCTCGATCGGCGCGGGCCGGCCGAACCGGCCCGCGTTGTTGAAGAGGACGTCGACGCGGCCGAGCTCGCCGCGCACGCGCGCGAAGAGCGCGGCGACGGCGTCGCGCTCGGCGACGTCCGTCGGCACGACGATCGCGCGGTCGGGCTCGACCCCGGCGCCGGCGAGCGTCTCGCGCAGCGCCTCCTCCCGCCGGCCGGCCAGCGCCACTCGGTAGCCCGCGGCCAGCAACGCGTGGGTAACCTCGCGCCCCAGCCCGGAGCCTGCCCCGGTGACGACGGCGATGCGATCTCGATCGGTCATCCGGCAAGCTTGCCGCAATGGGACATCGGCGTGCCGTCGCGCTGCTGCTCCTCCATCACGGCACCCCGCGCGACGCCCGGGCGCGCGAGCCGCTCGCCGCCGCGCTGCCCGATGGTGCCGAGGTGGCCCCCGCCGACGACCGCGGGCCGGCTCAGCGCTCGTGGCCGGCGAAGTCGTAGTTGGCCAGCGCGGCGGGATCGGTGATCCCCAGCTTGCGCCTGGCGCGCTCGGCGAAGCCGGCCGAGCCGAGCCGCACGACGAGCGCCGGCCACGGGTTCGGGGCGATGTCGAGGCTCCAGCCCGGCTCGGCCTCCGCCAGCAGCCGGCCGTCGACCTCGACCGCCACCGGGGCGCTGTTGTCGAGGACCTCGACGCCCAGGTGCTCCTCGGCGCCGAGCACGACGGCCCGGTTGAAGAGGCCGTGAGGCGCATCGGGCGTGACGATCATCGCCCGCGTCTGGGGCGAGACGATCGGGCCGCCGGCGGCGTAGCTGTAAGCGGTCGAGCCGGCCGGCGTCGCCGCGATGACGCCGTCGCTGGCGTAGCGCACAAGGAGCTGGCCGTCGACGGAGAGCGCGAGCAGGGCCTGGCCGCGGCCCGGGACACGGCTGAGGACGACGTCGTTGAAGGCCACGTGCTCGACGCGGTCGGGACCCCACGTCGCGCGCAGCATGAAGCGCTCCTCGACCGCGTAGGCCCCGGTGGCGAGCGCCTCGAGTCCGTCGGCCAGGTGCTCGCCGTCGATCTCGGTGAGATAGCCCAGGCGGCCCAGGTTGGCGCCGAGCACGGGCACCCCGCGCGGCGCGGCCAGGCGCAGGCCGCCGAGCATCGTCCCGTCGCCGCCGAGGGCGAGCACGAGGTCGCACCCGTCGGTGAGGTCGTCGATGCTGCAGCGGCGGACGTCGTCCGGCAGCCGGCCGTCCTCGACGGCGGCGAGCTCGGTGCCCGTCCGCCGCGCCCATTCCGTGACGAGGTCGATGGCGGCGGTCACGTCGCGCCGCGGGTGCAGGACGAGGCTCACCCGCCCCGGCGGAGCCGTCTCCCGGACAGGCGAGGTCGCGTTCATCGCCGGGCACTTCAGCACACGGGGGCTCCGCCCTACAGTTAGAGGCGGCTTCGATGCGCGACGACCAGGACGTCTCCGGCCACCACGGCCTCGCCCCCGCGGAGCGGCTGCTGAGCCGCGCCGCCGACGGCGCCACCGCGCGCGGGCGCCCGCTGTCGCGCCGCGCGCGCCAGACCCAGCGCTCCGTCGAGGCCTACCTCAAGGCCGGCGTGCGCCCACGCTGGATGGAGCGCGTGGACGAGATCGACCAGGGTATGCGGGCCGAGAAGCAGCGCCTGGCCCGCGCCTACCGGGCGCTCGACGAGGAGTGCGGCCAGGACAGGACCGCCTTCGCCGAGCGCTGGCACGCGCTCGCGCGGTCGTGGCGCTTCGACCACCTCAACGTGCTCATCGAGCAGCACAACGACTGGTATCCGATCGAGCGCCAGCTGCCGATGGACCCGCGCACCGGCGACTACGTGCGCTTCGCCGGGCGCTCGTATCGCCGCCCGGTCCTCGGCCCGCACTGGATCCTCGAGCACTTCCCGGCCTAGCTCGACGTTTCCGGCGCCGTCCGCGCGGGCACGCCCCGCGCCAGGGGAAGGTTATGGACGCCAAGCCTGCTCGCCAACATCGGCGGGGACTGGTGGCGCGCGGCTATGCCGCGATCGTCGTCGGCCTGCGCCACATCATTCCGCTCGCGTGGATCGCGGCGGCCGTCGCCGCGACCGTTGCCCTGCCGGGGTTGGGCAACGCCCCCGCGGCCCCGCTGGACGACCTCGCCGCCAAGGGCGGCAGCGCGGCGAAGGCGCAGGCGCTGGCCACGCAGACGTTCGGCTTCCCGCTGGCCACCGACACCGCCGTGGTCCAGCGCAATCCACGCGGCCTCCCGCAGGACGCCCAGCGCCGGCAACTCGACGCCGCGCTCGCCGTCCGCGACCGCCGCGACCCGGCGCTCAAGCCCCTCCAGGCGGCCATCCCGCTGAGCAACGCCAACGTGCGCACCCCGTCGGGCGAGCGGGGCACCACCGCCATCACCTACCTGCTCTTCGCGCCCAGCACGAGCCTCGATGACGAGGGCGCCGTCGCCCAGCACTACGCCCAGCGGACGCTCGGCGGCCCGCGCGCCGCGGTCGTCGGGGTCACCGGCGCGGCCCCCGCGCGCGAGGCGCAGTTCCACCACATCGAGCAGGCGCTGCCGCTCATCGAAGCCGCCAGCGTGGTGCTCATCGCGGTCATCGTGGCCCTCGCGTTCCGCTCGATCGGCGCCCCGCTCGTGGCGCTGGCCACTGCGGGCATCGCCTACACGATCGCGATGCGCGTGCTGCCGTGGCTGGGTGAGCGCGCCAACGTCACGGTGCCCAAGGAGATCGAGCCGGTCGTCATCGTGCTCCTGCTCGGCCTCGTCACC
Organism: uncultured Actinomycetes bacterium; assembly: GCA_963807305.1. Lineage (GTDB taxonomy): Bacteria > Actinomycetota > Thermoleophilia > Solirubrobacterales > Solirubrobacteraceae > JAOPZW01. The sequence goes on along the minus strand of CAWEBN010000004.1, from coordinate 31,970 downwards.
GACTACTCGATCTTCTTCCTGTCCGCCACGCGCCGCCGGCTGAGCGCGGGCGACGAGCGCCTCCCCGCCGCACGGGCGGCGGTCGCCGAGGTCGCACCGATCGTCGTCACCGCGGGCCTGATCGTGGCCGCCGGGACGGCCGCGCTCGTCGTCGGCCATCTGCAGTTCTTCCGCGCCTTCGGCCCGGGCCTGGCCGCCACCACGCTCATCACCCTCGCCGTGTCGGTGACGCTCGTGCCGGCGCTGGTGGCGCTGTTCGGGCCGCGGCTGTTCGGCGCCCGCCAGCTGCGCGAGCAGCCCCCTCCGCCGCCGGACACCGACCACGGCGAGAACGGGTGGGCCGACGGCAAGCTCCCGCTGCGCCTCACCCGGCCGGTGACGGCCGTGCGGCGCACCGGCGAGCTCGCCCGCGAGCACCAGACCCCGCGCTGGCGCCTCGTGCTGTCGCGCGTCGCGTCCTCGCGGCCGGTCGCCCTCCCGATCGCCCTCATCGCCATCGGCCTGCTGGTCTTCGCCGCCCTCAACGTGCGCTCGACCGCCCTCGGCCTGAGCCTCGTCCGCGCGCTCCCGGCGGGCGATCAGGTCCGCCGCGCCGACGACGCGGCCAGTCGCGGCTTCGCGCCCGGCATCGTCTCTCCCACGGAGGTCGACGTCCTCGCCCCCGGCGTGGCCGGACGCGCGGCGCAGATCGCCCGCCTGCAGGCGCTCGTCGCCCGCCAGCCCGGCGTCGCCGCGGTGGTGGGCCCGCACGAGCAGCCGCCCCCGCCCGCGCCGCAGGTGATGGTCTCCCGCGACGGGGGCGCCGCGCGCCTGGCCGTCGTCTTCGACAGCGACCCCCTCGGCGCTCCCGCCATCGACCACCTGCGCACTCTGCGCGACCGCATGCCGGGCCTGCTGCGCGGCGCGGGGCTGAGCGGCGCGCGGGTCGCCTACGGCGGGCAGACCGCGCTGGCGGACGACACCGTCTCGCGCGTGCTCGCCGACCTCGGGCGCGTGGCCGTCGTCGCCATCCTCGTCAACCTGGTGCTGCTCGCGCTCTTCATGCGCGCGCTGGTGGCCCCGCTGTACCTCGTCGCCTCGAGCATCTTGGGCCTGCTGGCCACCCTCGGGCTGAGCACGCTGTTCTTCCAGCGCGTCCTCGGCCAGGACGATCTCACCTACTACGTCCCGTTCGCCGCAGCGGTGCTGCTCGTCGCGCTGGGGTCGGACTACAACGTCTTCGTCGCCGGGCGCATCTGGGACGAGGCCCGGCGCATGCGCCTGCGCGAGGCGATCGCGGTCGCGACGCCGCAGGCCGCGCGCGCCGTGACGGTGGCCGGCCTGGCGCTGGCGGCCTCGTTCGCGCTGCTGGCCATCGCCCCGCTGCGCTCGTTCCGCGAGTTCGCCTTCGTCATGGCCGTCGGCGTGCTGGTCGACACCTTCCTCGTCCGCACGCTGCTCGTCCCGGCGCTCACCTCGCTGTTCGGCGAGCGGGCGTGGTGGCCGGGCCGGCGCGTGCGCCGTCTGTCGACGCGCGAGTTCCTCGACCTCGTCGGCGGGCGCACGGGCCTGCCGCGTTCGGGCGCGCAGCGGGCCACCGACGCGGCGCTCGTCACGCTCTCCGAGCGCATCACGTCGCGCGAGACCAACGTGCTCGCCGCCCAGCTCCCGCGCGACCTGCGCGGTCTCGTCCTCTCCCCGCCGGGCGGGACCGAGCGCTTCGGCGCCGACGAGTTCGTGCGCCGCGTGAGCGAGCGCGAGGGCGTCGACGACGACGAGGCCGCGGCCCACACGCGCGCGGTGCTGCGCACGCTCGACGAGGCGGTGGCGGGCGACCTCGACTACGTGCGCGCGCAGCTCTCCTCCGACTACGCGCCGCTGTTCGACGGGCGCTGAGGCGGCGGCCTACCTCAGGCCGTTGCCGAATATCACCCTGACGGGTGAGGAGAGCGCCCATATGATGCGCGCCGTGCGGAGCACTGCCCTCGCGATCGTGTCCGTCGTCGCCGGGCTGCTGCTCCTGGCGCCGGCCGGGGCGGGCGCGGCGACGCCCCTGACGATCGGCACCGGTCACAAGCCCGGCGTGGCCGTCGACGCGGCCGGCACGGCCTACATCGCGTGGTACGGGCCCGAGAGCAACACCACGTCGCTGAACTTCTGCCGCCTGCCGCGCGGCGCCTCCGCCTGCGACGTGACGACCACGATCGCCGCTCCGGGCACGACGCTGAGCCGGCCGTTCGTCACCGTGGACGGCGCCACCGTGCGCGTCGTCTCCTACCGCTACGGGCTCACCGCGGCGCGCTTCGACGAGATCTGGCAGTTCACCTCGGCTGACGGCGGCGCCACCTTCGACGCGGGGCACCCCGTCGGCATCGCCCCGTTCGACGAGGCGGTCCGTGGCCCCGGCGACACACTGACGGTGACGACCAACGCCGAGTCGACCGGGCTGGCCGTCCAGAACGTCCCGCTCGACGGGACCACCGCGGGCACGGCGCAGGCCATCCTCTCGGCCGACCATCCCTACAACGGCACGGTCGGGCCGGCAGGCCCGACCATGGTCGCGGTCTTCGCCGACGCCTCGAGCAACGCGCAGGTGCGCACCTCCGCCGGCGCGCTCAACGACGCGACGGCATGGACGCCGCCCGTCGACATCGGCTACGCCGACTACCCGCGGCTCGCCGGCGGCCCGTCGGGCCTCTTCCTGCTCTCGGGGACGCCGGAGAACGCCCTCACCGTGCGCAAGTTCGACGGCACCACGTTCGGCGCGGGCGTGAAGATCGCCGACGCCGCCGAGGACGCCCAGGCGCATCTGACGCAGGATGCGGCCGGGCGCCTGCACGCGGTCTTCGCCCACGGCACCGCCGCGGGCCTCGAGCTCGACTACGCCACGTCGGACAACGGCAGCACCTGGCGGTCGGGCCCGCTGCTGACGCAGACCGACGCCGCCCAGGGCATCGGCGCCCTGCGCGCCGCGACCGCTCCCGATCACATCGGCGTCGCCGCGTGGGAGAGCGCGTCCGGCGGGACGTCACAGGTCCGCGTCCTGGGCATCGGCCCGGAGGGCGGGGTGACGCCGCCGGTGCCCGGCAAGTCGGTGGCCATCGGGCTCGTCTCCGGCAAGGTCTTCTACAAGTCGCCGACGGGCCGCCGCACGCAGCTGAAGGCCGACACGACGATCCCCGTGGGCAGCCAGATCGACACGCTCCACGGCCGCGTCGAGCTGACGTCGGCCGCGACAGGCACGGGCGCCAAGACCCAGACGGCCCAGTTCTACCAGGGGACGTTCAAGGTCAGGCAGGGCCTGCTGAAGAACCGCTCGGCCGCCCTCACCACCGACCTCACGGTCAGCGACTCGGTCTCGCGCTCGCAGTGCGCGTCGGCGCGGGGCGCGAGCGCGGCGGCGGTCAGCAAGAAGAAGGGGCCGCACGCTGTGCTCGGCAAGCTGTGGGGCAACGGCAAGGGCAAGTTCCGCACGAACGGCAAGTACAGCTCGGCCACCGTGCGCGGCACGATCTGGCTGACGACGGATCGCTGCGACGGGACGCTGACGACGGTCAAGCGCGGCACCGTGAGCGTGCGCGACCTGCGCCGCCACAAGACCGTCACGGTCAAGGCCGGGCACAGCTACCTGGCCCGGGCACGCTAGACGAGCAGCACCTCGAGCCGCCGCGGCCCGTGGACGCCCTCGACGCGATCGAGCTCGATGTCGCTCGTGGCGCTCGGGCCCGAGACGAAGGTGAAGGGCCCGCGCGCGCCGTCGAGCGCGCGGATGGCGTCGGGCACGGTCGCCACGACCTGCGAGCGCTCGACCAGGCAGAGGTGCAGGTCGGGCACCAGCGTGAGCGCGCGGCGGCCCGAGCGCTCGCCGCCGTCGAGGACGATCGTCCCGGTCTCCGCGATGGCCAACGCGCAGCCCGTGAGCGCGCCGTCGAGGGCGTCGAGGTCGCGGGCGCTCAGGCCGTGGTCCTCGACCAGCTCGATCCCCTCCGGCCGCCACCCCTCCAGCAGCCCTGTCGGCACGCCCAGCCGGCGGGCTTCGTGCTGGGCGCACACCTGCACGATGGTCTCGGCGAGGGCGCCCGCCTCGCGCACGGTGGCGCGGTAGTCCGAGACGCGCTCGGCGAAGCGCGCAACGGCGTTGCCGCCGGCGGGCGGCGGGGGCTCGTAGGTCGGCGGCTCGATCGCCTCGCCCGCCGGCACGTCGCGCAGCGCCTCGCGCACGCGCCCGAGGATGGCCTCACGTGCGTTCAGGCCCACGGGGTCCTCCCTCCTGGCGGCTGCGTGCCCTGGCGGGCTGTGGATGGGAGCCGCGCCACCAGTCCCTGAAGCTCTGCCCGGGTACCTCGGGCAGCTCGCGCGAGCGCGTCCACGGACGCAGCGCCGCGCCGGCCAGCGGGCCGCGCCCGAGCTTGGCCGCGCGCTGGGCGGCCTCGTAGGCGCGGCGGCTGGCGAAGACGCGCGCCATCGCGGCCATCGCGGCCCGCTCGGGCGCCGGGCTGCCGACCTCCTGCACGACGCGGCCGCGCAGGTGAACGAGGATCGAGGGGATGTCGATCTTCACCGGGCAGACCTCGTAGCAGGCGCCGCACAGCGAGCTGGCCCACGGCAGCGTCGGGGCGTTCTCGAGGCCCTGCAGCTGGGGCGTGAGGATCGCCCCGATCGGTCCCGGGTAGACGCTCTCGTAGGCGTGGCCGCCCGTGCGCTCGTACACGGGGCACACGTTCAGGCAGGCCGAGCAGCGGATGCAGCGCAGCGCCGCGCGCCCGACCTCGTCGGCCAGCACGTCGGTGCGCCCGGCGTCGAGCAGGACGAGGTGGAACTCGCGCGGGCCGTCGCCGTCGGACACCCCGGACCAGATCGACGTGTAGGGGTTCATGCGCTCGCCGGTCGACGAGCGCGGCAGGAGCTGGAGCATGACCTCGAGGTCGCGCCAGCGCGGCAGGACCTTCTCGATGCCGACGACCGAGACGAGGACCTCGGGCAGCGTGGTGCACATGCGCCCGTTGCCCTCGGACTCGAGCACCACCACGTGGCCCGTCTCGGCGACGGCGAAGTTCGCGCCGCTGACGCCGACCGGCACCGAAAGGAACTTCGCGCGCAGGTGAGCACGCGCCGCCGCGGTGAGCTCGGCAGGTTCGTCGGACACCTCGACGCCGAGCTCGCGCCGGAAGAGCGCGGCGATCTGTGCGCGGTTGCGATGGATGGCGGGGACGAGGATGTGCGAGGACGAGTCGCCGGAGAGCTGGTTGATGAGCTCGGCCAGGTCGGTCTCCACCGCGTGCACGCCGACGGCCTCGAGGCGGCCGTTGAGGTCGATCTCGTCGGTGGCCAGCGACTTGACCTTGATGACCTCGTCGGATCCATGAGCGCGGGCGACGTCGGCCACGACGGCCGCGGCCTCGGCGCCGTCGCGGGCCCAGTGCACGGTGCCGCCGGCGTGCTGTACGGCCTCCTCCAGGCGCTCGAGGTGGACGTCGAGATGGCGCAGCGCGCGGTCCTTGATCTCGGCGCCGGCGTCGCGCAGGGCCTCCCAGTCGGGGACCTCGCCCACCACCCGCGCGCGCTTGTCGCGGATCGTCGTCGTTGCGTGGCCGAGGTTGCGCCGCAGCTGGCTGTCGGCCAGGGCGGCGCGCGCGGCGCGCGGGAAGCCCTCCTTCATGCGTCCTCCATGGCCAGGATCTCGGCCACGTGCATGACGCGCACGCCGGCGCGCGAGTGGCGCAGGCCGCCGCCGATGTGCATCAGGCAGGAGTTGTCGGCCGCGGCGCAGACATCGGCGCCGGTGTCGATGATGCGTCGCAGCTTGTCGGTCAGCATCGCGGTCGACGTGTCGGCGTTCTTGACCGCGAAGGTCCCGCCGAAGCCGCAGCACTGCTCGGCGGCCGGCAGCTCGATGAGGTCGAGGCCGCGCACGGCGCGCAGGAGCCGGACCGGCGCGTCGCCCACCTTCAGCAGCCGCAGCGAATGGCAGGTCGGGTGGTAGGTCACGCGGTGGTGAAACGACGCGCCCACGTCCTCGACCCCCACGCGCCCGACGAGGAACTCCGAGAGCTCGAACACGCGCGGCGCCAGGTCGCGGACCTGCGCGGCGAGAGCGTCATCGCCGGCCTCGACCGCCATCCGCTCATAGCCCTCGCGCACCATCGCCGCGCACGACCCGCTCGGGGTGACGACCGCCTCGGCGTCGCCGAAGACGCGAACGAAGCGCCGCACGAGCCCGATCGCCTCGTGCCCGTAGCCCGAGTTGGCGTGCATCTGCCCGCAGCAGGTCTGCTCGAGCGGGAAGTCGACCTGGACCCCGACGCGCTCGAGAACCGCCACGGTGGCGCGCCCGGTCTGCGGGAACAGGGTGTCGTTGAAGCAGGTGATGAAGAGCGCCGCGCGCACAGGCGCATCATGCCCGACGCGCGGTCTTGACCGAATCCCGAGCGAGTACTAGGTTTTTGGGACGGGGGAAGAGAGCCGGCCGGGAGAGGGACCATGCTGCGGTGGGTCGCGCGCGTAGCGCTCGGAGTGATCCTGTCGATGAGCGTCGCCGGGTCGGCGATGGCCGCGGACGAACCATGGCGCGACGCGAGCCAGCCGCCCGGCCAGCGCGCCGACGAGCTGCTGGCCGCCATGACGCAGGACCAGAAGATCGCGATGGCGCTCGGCGACTTCGCGTCGCTGGCCGGCCTGGGCGTCCCCACCCTGCCCTCCGACGACGGGCCGAGCGGCATCCGCGCCGACGGCACGACGTCGCTGCCGTCGGCGCAGACGCTGGCGGCGACCTTCGATCGCAGCCTCGCCCGCGCCTACGGCGAGACGATCGGCGCCGAGGCGCGCGGCAAGGGCTTCAACTGGTGGCTGGGGCCGGCGATGGACATTGCGCGCACGCCGCTGGCCGGGCGCCAGCCCGAGAACCTCGGCGAGGACCCGTTCCTCGCGGGCGAGACGGTGGCCCAGGAGGTCACCGGAGCGAAGAGCAATCACGTGATCGCGACGCTCAAGCACTACGTCGCCAACAACGCCGAGTGGGGCCGCATCGGCTTCAACACTCCGACGGGGCGCCAGGGCAACGTGAACGCCCTCGTCTCCGAGCGGGCGCTGCAGGAGATCTACGAGGCACCCTTCAAGCGCGCGATCCGCGAGTCCACGGCCGACGCGGTGATGTGCTCCTACAACCGCCTCAACGGGCCGCAGACGTGTGAGAGCTCCGCGCTGCTCTCCGACCTCAAGGCCTCGGGCTTCGCCGGCTTCGTGGCCCCCGACTTCATCTTCGCCGTCAAGGACCCGCTCGCCGCGACGCTCGCGGGCCTCGACGTCCCCGCCCTCGGCGGGGCGGGCGGGCGCACGGCCGCCATGTTCACCTCCGGTCAGGTGCCGCCCGCGCGGCTGGACGACATCGTCCGGCGCACGCTCTTCGCGATGTTCGACTCGGGCGCCTTCGACGACCCGCTCGGGCCGGCGGCCGCGAACGTCAGCACGCCCGAGCACCAGGCGCTGGCGACGAAGGTGTCGGCAGCCGGCATGGTTCTGCTCAAGAACGACCGCCACGCCCTGCCGCTCGGCGGCCACGGGCTGCGCTCGCTCGCCGTCATCGGCCCCTCGGGCGACGACGCGGTCTACATCAGCGGCGGCTCGTCAGCCGTGACACCGGCTCCCGGCGCCACCGTCACGCCGCTGGCCGGGATCCGCGCGCGGGCCGGGTCCGGCGTGAACGTCACCGCGGCGCAGGGCTCGCTGGGTGACGTGCCGCTCACGACGATCGTGCCCGGCGACGCGCCGGGATTCGCCGCGACGTACTGGAACACGGGCGACTTCTCCGGCACCCCCGCGCTGACGCGGACCGACCCGGCGATCGACCTGGCCGCCGCGCCGACCGGTATCGGGCCGCTGTGGTCCGCGCGCTGGACGGGGACGGTCACGCCGAGCGAGTCGGGCCTCTACCGCTTCTCGCTGCTGCAGGCGGGCCTGGCGACGCTGTGGGTCGACGGCCGGCGCGTGGGCCCCGGCTACCGCGAGGGCGTTCAGTTCCTCGCCGGGCCGCACTACCCGATGCAGGCCGCCGTCCGTCTCACTGCCGGCAAGCCGGTGTCGATCCGCGTGGACTACTCGAGCTCGGCGCAGCTCTTCGGCGCGCAGGTCCACCTCGCGTGGCAGCCGCCGTCGGCCTCGGGCATCCCCGCGGCCGTGGAGGCCGCGCGCCACGCCGACGCGGCGATCGTGCTGGCCAACAGCGCCGCCGGTGAGGGAATGGACCACACGACCCTCGCGCTGCCCGGCGACCAGGACCAGCTCATCGACGCGGTGGCCGCGGTCAACCGCAGGACGATCGTGGTGCTCAATACGGGCGGCCCGGTCCTGATGCCGTGGCTGCACCAGGTCGAGGGCGTCCTGCAGGCCTGGTACCCGGGCCAGCAGTTCGGCGCCGCGCTCGCCTCGGTCCTGTTCGGCGACAGCGATCCCGGCGGCCGGCTGCCGGTCACCTTCCCGGCCGACGACACGCAGGGGCCGGCGCCGACGACGCGGCCGGAGCGCTACCCGGGCATCAACGGCGAGCAGCGCTACGACGAGGGCATCTTCGTCGGCTACCGCTGGTACGACCAGTTCCGCCAGCAGCCGCTGTTCCCCTTCGGCTACGGCCTGTCCTACGCCGACTTCCGTTTCCGCGACCTGCGCGTGTGGGCCGGCCACGGCGCGGTGACGGCGACGACGCGCGTGACGAACACCAGCCGGCGCGCCGGGTCGACCGTCGCGCAGGCCTACCTGTCCTTCCCGCGGTCGGCCGGGGAGCCGCCGCGCCAGCTCAAGGGGTACGAGAAGGTCCAGCTCGATCCGGGTCGGAGCGCGGTCGTCACGTTCCACCTCGACCGCGCCGACCTGGCCTACTTCGACGAGGGCGCCGGCCGGCAGGTCCTCGCCGACGGGCGCTACACCCTGTCGGTGGGGAGCTCGTCGCGCGATCTGCCCCTGAGCGCAAGCTTCGAGCTCGGCCGCCACGACCATCGCTGAACCCGGCGCCCGCCCCGGCTAGGCTCCGGCGCCGTGAGCACCACGGGCCGTGAGCGGGGCGGGTACGCCAAGGGGCGTGAGCGTCGCGACGCGATCCTCGCCGCGGCCAACGAGGTCTTCGCCACGCGCGGCTTCCGCGGCGCGTCGCTGGCGACCATCGCCAAGCGCGTCGGCATGAGCGAGCCGGGCCTGCTGCACCACTTCGGGTCCAAGGAGGAGCTGCTGCTCGAGCTGTTGCGGCTGCGCGACCAGCACGACGACGAGCGCATCGCCGAAGCGCGGGCGGCGCACGCGCACGTCCTCGACGTCCTGCTCGCGCTGTGCCGCCAGAACGAGGAGCGGCCCGGCATCGTCCGCCTCTTCACCATCCTCGCCGCGGAGAGCGTCGACGACGACCACCCCGCCCACGGATGGTTCCTGGCCCGCTACGGCGAGCGCCGCGGCATCCTGGTCGACCGGCTCGCCAACGCCCAGCGCGAGGGGACCATCGACGCCGACCTCGACCCCGGGTCCGTCGCGTCCCAGATCCTGGCGATGTTCGACGGCCTGCAGCTGCAGTGGCTGCTGGACCCGGCCGCGGTCGACATGACGGCGGTGTTCGAGGACTTCCTCGCGCGGCTGCGGCCTCGCTGACGGTCGTCCGCCGGCGACGGCTGCGCGTCGCGACGCGCGCCCGCGGATGAGCCGCCGCGTCAGCGCTGCATCTCGACCTCGAGCCCCGGCGGCGACATCAGCGTCTGCGCCACCGTGCAGTAGCGCTCGGTCTTGCGCAGCAGGGCGTCGAGGTCCTCCTCGGACGCGTCCGGGGCGTCGACGGCGAAGCGCAGGCGCAGGGCCGAGAAGCCGGCGCCGACCTCGCGGTCGAGGCCGAGGGTGCCCCGCAGGTCGAGGTCGCCCTCGACCGTCGTCTCGATCGAGCGCACGTCGAGCCCCATCGCGGTGGCGACCATCTGACAGGTCAGCTGGGCGCAGGCGGCCAGGGCGCCGAGCAGGAGGTCGCCCGAGCAGGCCGCGGTGCCGGCGCCGCCGACGCCGGTGTGCGCCTGCGCCTCGTAGATCGCGCGCCCGAGGTCGACGCTGCAGGCGACCGGCGCGTCGGTGGCGCTGCCGCGCGCCGTGAGGGTGATGCGGGCCTGGTCGGGGTCGGCGCGGTAGACGTCCTTGATCGGCTGCTGCACGGCACGGAGATCCATGCCCCCCGATGCTAGTGAGGCTCAGTCGAGCAGCGCGCGCACGGCGAGCACACCGGCGTCGAGCGTCCGCGCGAAGTCGTGGTCGGTCTCGGTGAGCATGCGCAGGCAGATGCCGTCGGCCAGCGAGAACAGGACGTCGGCCACCGCCTCGGGCTCGGCGCGCAGGTGCAGCGCGCCCTCGGCCTGCTTGCGGGCCAACAGCTCGGCCACGTGCTCGCGCGTGCGGCGCAGCAGCTCGGCGAACTCGCCGGCGATCTCCTCGTTGCGCCGCGAGAGGGTGAAGAGCTCGAAGACGACTGTGATGAACTCGGGCTCCTCCTCGACGTAGCGCTTCAGCGAGGCGACGAGCGCATCGATGACGTCGTCGGCGTTGCGCGCCGGTGCGAGCTGGGCGTCGAGGAGCGCCATGCGCAGCTCGCAGTCGCGCCGCACGACCTCGGCCAGCAGCCGCTCCTTGGTCCCGAAGTAGTAGTGCAGCAGCCCGCGGGACACCTGCGCCTCACGTGCGACGTGGTCGAACGTCGACCCCGCCACGCCGCGCCGGGCGACGCTCGAGCGCATCGCCTCGACGATGCGCTGGGCCTTCTCGCCCTCGATCGCGCGCTGCTGCTGGGCCGCGGCCTCCATGGCTCCAAGCCTAGCTGGCCGGCCAGCCGAAGCGAGCGGGAACGAAAGAGGGCGCCCCGGGGGCGCCCTCTTAGACCGTCGAGCCGAAGCGTTGGGCTAGGAGCCCGAGGACACCGTCTCGCCGGCCGGAGCGGGCGACGTGGTCGACGTGTAGTCGAACTCCTCCTCGGCACCGAAGAGGGTGTCGAGGACCTTGTTGCGTAGGCCCTCGCTCAGGGCGATCGCCACGCCGGCGCCGATGATGCCGACGAACAGCAGCTTGGCGAAGCCGCCGCGGCGCTTCTTCTTCTTGGGACCCTCGCGCAGCGCCTGGCCCGCATCGCGCAGCGACTCGGCCGCCTGCTTGACTTCCTTGTGCAGCTTCTTGTCGTCGAGGACCTTCGTCGCCGGCTTGCCGTTGGTCAGCCGGCCGTAGGCCTTCCTGGCGTTCTCCAACGCGACCCGGACGTTCTCGCGCAGCTCGGCGTCCTCGATGACGCGCTGAACATAGGGGCTGGCCCCCTCCGCGGCACTGCGCGCCTTGGCCGCTTGCTTCTTGGCTGCCATTCCTCTATCTCCAGACGTCGCTTGCTGTCCTGACGGCGATCCTATACCCGGGTCCTCACCGGTGCACGCGAGCGCCGACGTCCGTTGGACGACGCCTCCGGCTCGAGCGCCGCCGCGAGCACCTGGCCGATCTCATCGACGAAGACGAAGTCCAGCTCGTTGCGCAGGTGCTCGGGAATGTCCTCGATGTCGCGCTCGTTGCGCGCCGGGGCGATGACGGTAGCGATCTCGTTGCGCTGCGCGGCGAGCGCCTTCTCCTTCAGGCCGCCGATCGGCAGCACCTGTCCGGTCAGTGTGATCTCGCCGGTCATCGCGACCTCGTCGCGCACCGGGCGCCCGGTGATGAGCGAAACGAGCGCGGTGGCCATCGTGATGCCGGCGCTCGGGCCGTCCTTCGGGGTCGCCCCGGCCGGGATGTGGATGTGGATGTCGTGCTCGGCGAACCACTCGAGGTCGACGCCGGGGGCCAGCTCGGGGAGATGGCTGCGCACGTAGGAGAGCGCCGCCTGCGCCGACTCGCGCATCACGTCGCCGAGCTGGCCGGTGATGATGAGCTTGCCCTCCCCCGCGTACGCCGTGGCCTCGATGAAGAGCACAACGCCGCCGACGGGCGTCCACGCCAGCCCCGTCGCCACGCCCGGGCCACGGGTGCGGCGCTTGGTCTCCGAGATGAACGGCGGGCGGCCCAGCAGCTCGCGCACGCGCCGATCGGAGATCGTGGTCCGCGGCGGCTTGCCGTTTGACGACTCGGCCGCCCGGCGCGCGATCTTGCGGCACACGGTGCCGATCTGACGCTCGAGGTTGCGCACGCCCGCCTCGCGCGTGTAGTGGCGGATGACCGTCCGCAGCGCCGCGTCCGAGAACGAGATCCACGACTTCTTCAGGCCGTTGCGCTCGATCTGGCGCGGCACGAGGTAGCGCTTGGCGATCTCGAGCTTCTCCTCCTCGGTGTAACCGGCGAGCTGGATGATCTCCATGCGGTCGAGCAGCGGCCCGGGGATGGTGTCGAGCGTGTTGGCCGTGGTGACGAACATGACGTTCGAGAGGTCGAACGGCACGTCGAGGTAGTGGTCGCGGAAGGTGGAGTTCTGCTCGGGGTCGAGGACCTCGAGCATCGCTGACTCGATCCCACCCACCCCGCCGCGGTAGTCGGCGCCCATCTTGTCGATCTCGTCGATCATGAACAGCGGGTTCTTGGACTCCGCGTCGCGCAGGGCGCGGATGATCGTCCCGGGCATGGCGCCGATGTAGGTGCGCCGGTGGCCGCGGATCTCGGCCTCGTCGCGCACACCGCCCGCGCTGATGCGCTCGAACTTGCGCCCCAGCGCACGCGCGATCGAGCGGCCGAGCGACGTCTTGCCCACGCCGGGCGGTCCGACGAAGCAGAGGATCGAGCCCCCCGAGGATGCCGATTCCCGCCCACCCATGAGCTTGCGCACGGCCAGGAACTCGATGATGCGATCCTTGACCTGCTCGATGTCGTAGTGGTCCTCGTCGAGGACCGTGCGCGCGTGAGCGAGGTCGAGGTTGTCCTCGGTCGTCCTGTCCCACGGCAGCGAGGCGATCCACTCGAGGTAGGTCCGGATGACGCCGTGCTCGGCGGCCTGGGGCGGCAGCGTCTCCAGGCGCTTGAGCTCGCGATCGACCTGGCGGCGGACATCCTCGGGCAGCGCGATGGCGTCGAGCTGCTCGCGCAGCTCGTTGGCCTCCGCGGCGGACTCGTCGAACTCGCCCAGCTCGCGGCGGATGGCCTCGAGCTGCTGGCGCAGGACGAACTCGCGCTGGCCCTTGTCGATCTCCGACTGGACCTGGTTCTGGATCTCCGAGCCGATCGAGATGACCTCGAGCTCGCGCGCGAGGATGTCGACCAGCCGGCGCAGGCGCAGGGCGACGTCGACCTCCTCGAGCAGCCCCTGCTTCTCCTCGCCCTTCAAGCGCAGCGAGCCGGCGATGAGGTGGCTGAGCGCGCTCGGGTCGTCGATGTTCGCGATCGCGAGCTGCAGCTCCTCGGGGAGGTATGGATTGCTCTCGACGATCGAGGAGAACGTCTGCTGGACGTTCCGCATCAGCGCCTCGAGCTCGGCCGACTCGGCGGGAACCTCGTCGGGCAGCTCGGAGATCTCCGCCACGAGGTACGGCGTCTCGCCCACCCAGCGGTCGATGTGGACGCGCTGGCCGCCCTGGACGAGGATCCGCATCGTCCCGTCGGGGACCTTGATCATGCGTGCGATCGCGCCGACCACGCCGACCTCGAACAGGTCGTCGGGGCCTGGCACCTCCTTGTCCGGCTGGCGCGAGGCGACCATCACCAGCATGCGGTTGCCGCGCAGCACGTCGTCGACCAGCGCGACGGAGCGCTCCTGGCCGACGGCGAGCGGGATCAGCGTGTCGGGGAGCGGGATCGTCTCCCGCAGCGGCAGGACCGGCAGCGTGCCCGGCACGGCGCGCGGCCCGCCGACCTCGACGTCGTGCTCCTCGCCCGCGGCGTCGGCGATCTCGATGGGAGCGGCCATGAGTGGGTCTAACCCTCCAGAACGTCCTGGTCGCGGTCGACCTCGATCGGCACGGAGTGCGTGCGGCTCTCGGGGCGCACGAGCGGCAGCTCGATGCGCAGCATGCCGTCGCGGTAGGTGGCACGCGCGGCATCGGCGACCACGTCGGCCCCGAGCTGGATGACGCGCCGGAAGGGGCCGAAGTCGATCTCGAGCTGCTGGTAAACGCGGCCCTCGGCGTCGGCCGGCCGGCGGTGGCCGGCGAGGACGAGCTCGCGGCCGTCGATCTCCAGCGTGAGCTCGTCGGGATCGATCCCGGCCAGCTCAGCCTGGACGACTGCGCGCGGAGGGTCGCCCTCGTAGAAGACATCGACCGCCGGGGAGAAGCCGCCGCGCTTGCGAGGGGCCAGACCGGTGCGGTCGAAGACGTCACCGAAGAGCTCATCCATCTCGCGGCGCATGCGCTCGAAGTTGGCGAACAGGTCGCGCTCGGGAGGCATGATCTGAGAGTACGCCAATAGGCCGGGGTGACCCGTTTGCCAGCCTATGGGCATGACGCTCACGTTTCCCGGCGCACCGCTCGCCAGCGAGCCCCCGATCACGACCAACTACGCGATCGACGGCCCGCGCCATCGACTCCTGCTGCATCCCTTCCCGCGCCGCGTGCGCGCGCGCTTCGCCGGCGAGGTCGTGCTCGACTCCACGCACGGCGCGCTGCTGCACGAGAGCAACATCCTGCCGCGGCTCTACGTCCCCTTCGAGGACATCCGCGGTGACCTGCTCGAGCGCACCGACCACACCACGCACTGCCCGTTCAAGGGCGACGCGTCGTACTGGTCGGTCCGCGTCGGCGACCGCGTGGCCGAGAACGCGGTGTGGACCTACGAGAGCCCGATCGCCGAGGCGTCGTGGCTACTGGGCCTGGTCAGCGTCTACCCCGAGCGCATGGACGCCTGGCTCGACGAGGACGAGGAGGTCACCGGCCTGCGCGACCCCTACCACCGCGTGGACGCGCGGCGCAGCTCGCGACGGATCGAGGTCCGCGCCGGCGGCGAGGTCCTGGCGCGCAGCGAGCGCCCGGTCGTCGTGGCCGAGACCGGCTTGCCACTGCGCTTCTACCTCCCGCGCGAGGACGTCTCCGCCGAGCTGCGCCCGAGCGACACGACCGCGACGTGCCCCTACAAGGGCCGCGCGTCGTACTGGTCGCTCGACGGCATCGAGGACGTCGCCTGGTCCTACGAGGAGCCGCTGGAGAGCATCCTTGCCGCGCGTGACATGGTGTGCTTCGACGCGAGCAAGGTCGAGGTCAGCGAGCTGGCGCTTGACTGACTGCTGACCCGGTCGCGCGCTCTGCGAGCGCCGGGGTGTTCGCGAGGCGCCCCGACCTACACCGTGAAGACGGCGCCCTCGACGGCGACGTCGACCGGCCCGCCGAAGGCCTTCTCGGCCTCGCGCTGAGCCCAGTCGGCGTCGAGCTCGTCCGAGATGTGGGTCAGCACGAGCCGGCGCACGCGCGCCCTGCTGCCGTGCTCGCCGGCCTCCGACGGCGTGAGGTGCCCGCGCGGGCCCTCACGTTCGGGGCGCGGCAGCGTCGCCTCGATCATGAGCAGGTCGGTGCCGTCGGCGAAGCGCACGAGCTCCTCGTTCGGCGCGCTGTCAGCCCCGTAGGTGAAGCGCCCGCCGCCGTTGGCGGACGAGACGTCGACCGCGCAGGTGGGCAGGAAGTGCGGAACGCGATGGAAGCGCACCCGCATCGTGCCGACCTCGACGACGTCCTCGGGGGCGTACTCGTGCAGGTCGAAGGCGTTCTCGACGTGCTCCTCGCGCATCCCGCCACCGCCGCACACCCGCCGCAGGGCGTCGCGGCCGCCCGCGGGCACGTACAGGTGCGGGCGCGCGGGGTTGTCCGTGCCGGGCCAGCGGTCCACGGGGACCGGCTGCTGGCGCGGCGCGAAGGTCAGCGCCGAGGCGAAGGGCACGAGATCGAGGATGTGGTCGGCGTGCAGGTGCGAGATGACCACCGCATCGACGTCGACGTAGTCGCAGAAGTTGCGCAGCTTCGAGAACACGCCGTTGCCGCAGTCCAGGAGCAGGCAGGCGCCGTGCTCCTCGACGAGGTAGCCGCTGCACGCGCCTCCGGCGTCCTGCCAGGCAGGAGACTTGCCCAGGACGGTGATCCGCACTGCTCGTCGATCCCTCCGCGACGTTTTGCGTGTGGGACTGTACCCGCATGACCTCGTTCGAGACGGCGGCAACCGTCCTCGGTGCCCTGCTCGTCGGGGGCGCGCTGCTCTCCGGCCTCGCGCGGCGCTCGTTCCTGTCGCTGACGGCGGTCTTCGTGCTCGTGGGATTCCTCCTCGGCTCCGACGGGCTGGACGTCCTGAAGATCGACCCGCGGTCGAGCTTCGTGCGCGACCTCGCGATCACCGCGCTCGTGCTCATCCTCTTCCGCGACGGGCTCGAGGTCGACACGGAGATGCTCCAGAGGGCCTGGCACCTCCCGCTGCGCAAGCTCGTGCTCGCCATGCCGATCACGGCGGCGATCATCGCGGTGGCCGCCAAGGTGCTCATCGGCCTGACGTGGACGGAGGCGTTCCTCGTCGGCGCGCTGCTGTCGCCCACTGATCCGGTGTTGTCCTCCAGCGTGGTCAACAACCCGCGCGTGCCGCGCGTCATCCGCCACTCGCTCAACCTGGAGTCGGGGCTCAACGACGGCCTGGCGCTGCCTGCGGTCCTGGCCTTCACCGCGGCGCTGGCGTCCGACAGCGACTTCGTGTGGTGGAAGTTCCTCCTGCAGGACGTGAGCCTCGGCGTCGCCTACGGGGTGGTCATCGGGTACCTCGCCTCGCGCGTGCTGCCGCGCGGGCGCGACCTCGAACGCTCGATGGCGGCCCACCAGCGCGCGCTCTACGCGCTCGGCGTCGCCTTCCTGACCTATGGCCTGACCACGCTGCCCCCACACGGCAACGGCGTGATCGCCGTCTTCGTCTGCGCCATCGTCCTGGGCATCCGCCGTCCGGACATCCCGGGCTACTTCGCGATGTCCAACGACATCATCGAGATCGTCAAGCTCGGCGTCTTCGTCGTCTTCGGCTCGCTGCTGACACTCGACGCGCTCTTCACCGACGGATGGGCGGCCGTGGGGGTCGTGCTGGTGACGCTGCTGGTCGCGCGCACCGTTGCCGTGTGGATCGCGCTGGCGGGCACCGGTGTCGACCGCGCCGAGAAGGCCTTCATGGCCTGGTTCGGCCCCAAGGGCGTCGCCACCATGACCTTCTCGCTGTTCGTCCTCAGCGAGGGGATCCCGGACGGCGAGCGGATCTTCAACCTCGCCGCGCTGGTCGTGATGTGCTCCGTGATCGCGCACGGCTTGAGCGACACGCCGGGCGCGGAGTGGATCGGGCGGCGCGCCGAGGCTCGCGAGCGAAGGCGCGCGGAGGTGGCGGCGTGAGCTCGCTCGACGGCCGGCGCTTCCGGGCCGCGGCCGAGGTGGCCGGCGGCCCCGGGGCGGCTGCTCACCCAGGCCACGCTGACCTCGGTGACGTCGGGGGCGTGGAACGCGCTCACGAAGGCGAGCGTCGCCACCGGTACGACCTACTGGATCGCCGTCCCCTCCCCCTCGGGCCGGGGCACGCTGCAGATCCGCGACAAGTTCGGCGGTGGGCGATCGGAGACCAGCTCGCAGGGAGCGCTGACGACGCTGCCGCAGACGTGGACGACCGGCCACACGTGGCCCGACGGCCCGCTGTCGGCGACCGGCGGCCCGTAGCCCGCCCGCCCACTTGCAATGCCATCCGTGAGAGCGCGAGGATCGTCCGGTCGATCGACGAGAGGAGATGGCCGTGGCTGGTGTGCAATCGCGCGACTTCGACTCGCCTGACGAGAGGAGGACGCCGGACAAGACGCAGGTGGACGTCGTGCGCATGGGCCCCACGACAGCCGCACGGATGACGTTCGAGCCGGGGTGGCGCTGGTCGGAATGCGTCAAGCCCGTGGCCGGCACCGAGAGCTGCCAGGCGCGACACGTCGGCATCGTCCAAACCGGCCGCCTGGCCGTCAAGCACGAGGACGGGACCGAGGTCGAGATCGGCCCTGGAGAGGCGTACGTGATCGATCCCGGCCACGACGCATGGGTGGTCGGCGACGAGCGGTTCGTCGGATTCGAGTTCGAGTCGCGATCGGCGGAGGACTACGCCAAGGGCTAGCAGCCACTTGCGGGGAGGCCTCATGTCGGCGTCCGGCTCTCCGGCGCACGATGCTCTGACTGAGGCGGAGGCGATGGCGCAACTCGCTGCGGCGTACGCTCCGTTCGTCGCGGAGCTGGCCGGCCTGCGACCTCCGGACGCGACCGTCATCGACGCCCACACGCACCTCGGCCGCGACGAGGATGGGCAGACGCTCAGCCCAGAGGCGTTGATCGGCTTTCTGGACGAGGCCGCGCGCGGTGCGCGCGCGTGCGCGTTCGCCTTCCACGACCCTGACCGCAGCCCGGCCTATCGCCGCCCCAACGATCGCGTGCTGGCGTGGGCCGCCGACAGCGGCGGGCGGATCGTTCCCTACTGCCGACTGGACCCGGCCGACGATCCGGTCGGCGAAGCGCAACGCTGCCTGGCCCGAGGAGCCCGCGGTATCAAGCTGCACCCGCGCGCGCAGGCCTTCGGGTTCGGGGATGCGGCCGCCGAAGCGATCTTCGCCGTCGCCCGGGAGGCGCGCGTCCCGATCCTGGTCCACGCCGGCCGCGGGATGCCTCGGATGGATCCACTGGCGGACCTCGCCACGCGTTTTCCCGACGTGACGCTCGTCCTGGCACACACCGCCCTTGCCGATCAGGGCATGTTCGCGCACCGGCTCGCAGATCACCCCAACGTCCTGTACGACACGTCCTCCTTCTCGCCGCTGGAAGTCGTCGAGCTGTTCGCACGAGTCCCCGCCGAGAGGATCGTCTTCGCCTCCGACGTCCCGTACGGCCGGCCCGTCGGCGGCCTCTACGCCGCGCTGCGGGTGGCGGAGCTCGCCGCTCTCGACGCCGGCGACCGCGCCCTCGTCGCCGGCGGGACGATGGCCGCCGCGCTCGACGGGCGGCCGCTGGCGCCGACTCGACCGCCGCGCCTGGACAGGGTGCGGTCGATCAACGGCACGCTCCAACGCGCGGGCACGTACCTGCTGATGGGATTCGCGGCGGCGATGTCCGGCGGCCGGGGCCCGGACGTCACCCGATCCGCCCCATGGATCGCCCACGCCCGGTCGGTGTGTCGAGACCCCGACCCCGGGCCGGCCGGCCCCGCGCTGGCGCGGATCGACAGCGCGCTCAGCACGGCCGAACGCCTGCTCACACAGCCTGCGCCGGTGTCGAGGTCGGCACTCGGGCTGCTGCACGGCGCCGCGGTGATCGCCGCCACCGAGCCCGTCGACACGCCGGTCGCGGCGTGAAGCTGTGCGCTAGCGGTGCAGCGCGGCCTGTTCGTCCGCGCTGGGGAAGGCCCACGCGGCGGGCGTGCGGCGCTCCTGGCGGAAGGTGAAGCGCAGCTGGCGCGGCGGGCGCAGGCCATCGGGATGGTCGGGCCGGAAGGTGGCGCAGGGCTCGTCGAGGTTCAACGCGCACAGCAGGTTGCAACGGAAGTAGCACTCGTCGCACGAGACCTTCTTCGCTGCGGCACGACCCTTCGGCACTCGGCCCGACCTCCCCGTCGACGAACTCACCGGACGAGCCGTATGCAAGCAGGACCGACGGGGCCGCGCACGCCGGCTTCCCGCAATTGCCGCGCTTTTCGTCGGCGTACCCGAAGAGGCTGCAAACCGGGCGGAATCGCCCCCGCCGCGCACGAAGAACCCGCATCGTCCGGCGATTTCGAGCGGGGCCAGGCACGGAAGTTTCACTCGGCGAAGGCGAGCGCCCGGTCCGCGATGAGCTCGCCGAGCGCGAGCGAAGACGTCGCCGCGGGCGACGGCGCGTTGCGAACGTGCAGCGTGGCGTCGGCCTCCGAGAGCACGAAGTCGTCGACCAGCGCGCCGTCGCGTGCCACGGCCTGGGCGCGGACCCCGGCCGGCCCGCCCTCGACGTCGGCGGCACGCAGCTCGGGGACGTAGCGCGCGCAGGCGGCCACGAAGGCCCGCTTGCTGGCGGCCATGAGCAGCTCGGTCGCCCCGGTGCGCCAGAAGCGCCGCGCCACGCGCCAGGTCCCAGGCCAGCGCAGCCCGCCGACGAGCATGGCCGACGGCCCGAGCAGGACGTCGCCCGTGATGTGGCGCGTGAGGTGCACGCCGAGGAACGGCAGGTCGGGATCGGGCACCGGGTAGATGAGGCCGTTGACGAGCCCGCGGGCGTGCGGGCGCAGGCTCAGGTACTGCCCGCGGAAGGGGACGATGCGCGGGTCCTGCGGCGCGCCCGCCGCCACCGCCAGGCGGCTGGCCTGCCCGCCCGCGCAGAAGATCGCGTGGCGCGCGCTGACCTCGGCGCCCTCCAGGCGCACCGCGCCGTTGTCGCGCGCGACGCCCGTGACGGCGCGCCCCAGCGCCAGCTCGCCGCCCGCGGCCCGCACGTCGTCGGCCATGGCCCGCGCGACGGCGCCGAAGTCGACGATCCCGGTGTTGGGCGAGTGCAGGCCGGCGATGCCCGCGCAGTGGGGCTCGAGCTCGGTGATCTCCTCGGCGCGCAGGCGGCGCAGGCCCGGCACCTCGTTGGCGCGGCCGCGGCGCTCGAGCTCGTCGAGGCGCGCCAGCTCGCCGTCGTGCAGGGCGACGATGACCTTGCCGCAGCGCTCGACGGCGATGCCGCGCTGCTCGCAGTAGTCGTACAGGCGCGCGGCGCCGTCGACGCACAGCCGCGCCTTCAGCGACCCCGGCTTGTAGTAGATGCCGGCGTGGATGACCCCGGAGTTGTGGCCGGTCTGGCCGGTGCCCACCTCGTCGGCGGCATCGACGACGGCCACGCGCAGGGCCGGACGGCGCGCGAGCAGCTCGCGCGCGCTGGCCAGGCCGACGATGCCCGCCCCGACGATGGCGAGGTCGTAGCGCTCCACGACCGGCCAGGGTAGTGGTCGCGTCCGGCGCGACGGCCGTAGCCTGGTCTGTCGTGCAGGTGCTCGTCACCGGAGCCAGCGGCGCCATCGGCGCCGAGCTCGTCCCCCGCCTGGCGCGGGGCGGCGACGCCGTGCGCGCCTTCGCCCGCGATCCGTCGCGCGTCACGGCGCCGGGCGTGTCCGAGGTCGTCCGCGGCGACGCGGTGACCGGGGAGGGACTCGACGAGGCGCTCGACGGCGTCGACGTCGCCTACTTCCTCATCCACTCGATGGAGACGGCTCTGAATGGGTCCGGCACGTTCGCCGACCGCGACCGCGCGGCGGCGGACCGCTTCGCCGAGGCGGCGCGCGCCGCAGGTGTGCGGCGCGTGGTCTACCTGGGCGGGCTCGTGCCCGCCGACGCGCCCGCCTCGCCGCACCTGGCCAGCCGCCTCGAGGTCGAGCAGGCGCTGCTCGCCGCCGCGCCCGAGGCCGTCGCGCTGCGCGCCTCGATCGTCGTCTCGGCCCGCTCACGCTCGTTCCGCTTCCTCGTGCGCCTCGTCGAGCGCGTGCCGGTCATGCCGCTGCCCGCCTGGCGCACGCACTGCACGCGACCCATCGACGGCCGCGACGTGATCGCCTTCCTCGAGCGCGCAGGCACGAGCGCCGTCGTCGACGGCCCGCTGTCACTCGACATCGCCGGCCCGGACACGGTCACGTTCGCCCAGCTCGTCGAGCGTATCCGCGACGCGCTGCTGCTCGGCCGCCCGCGCGTGAACCTCCCGGTCACCATGACCGCGCTGGGCAGCCGCTTGGCCGCCGTCATCACCGGCGAGGACCCGGGCCTGGTCGGCCCGCTCATGGGCTCCCTCACGGCCGACCTGCTGCCCCGAGACGACCGCGCCGCCGAGCTCTTCGGCGTGCGCCTGCACACCTTCGACGCCGCGATCGAACGCGCCCTGCGCGAATGGGAGACCGTCGAAGAGCTGGCGGGTCGGTAGCGTGCCGCGATCGTGACCGAGGTCGTGACCAGCATCGACATCGCCGCGCCGCCCGAGCGGGTGTGGGCGCTGGCCATGGATCCGAACTGCCTGTCGGAGTGGGTGACCATCCACCGCGGCCTGCACGGCCACGACGACGGCCCGGTGCGCAAGGGCTATGCGATGGAGCAGACGCTGCACCTGCGCGGGGTGAACTTCAAGGTTCACTGGGAGCTCGTTGCATGCGACAAGGATCACCATGCGGAGTGGCATGGGCGCGGGCCCGCGCGCTCCCACGCCGAGACCGAGTACCGCCTCACACCCGTGGAGGGCGGCACGCGCTTCGACTACCGCAACGTGTTCACCGCGCCCCTTGGGCCCCTTGGTCGAGTGGCCAGCCGGGCGCTGGTCGGCGGGCTCCCGCGCCGCGAGGCCGACGCCTCGCTGCGCAAGCTCAAGAAGCTCGCCGAG
The DNA here is from genome assembly GCA_963807305.1 of uncultured Actinomycetes bacterium. Lineage (GTDB taxonomy): Bacteria > Actinomycetota > Thermoleophilia > Solirubrobacterales > Solirubrobacteraceae > JAOPZW01. The sequence goes on along the minus strand of CAWEBN010000004.1, from coordinate 9,690 downwards.
CGCAGCTGAGCAACTTCTCGCGCGCAATTTGACGGAAATGCGCCTTTGGTGTGTCATTAACACCATGGCCGACTTCCTGGATGAGAAGAAACGTGAGATCGAAGCCCGGATGAAGGAGCTGCGCCCTCTCGTGGACGAGTACCACCGTCTCGAGGCGGCCGCCGCAGCCCTGAACGGGGTCGGAGCCGGACCGGCGGCCCCGGCGCGCCGCGCGCGCCGCCGCGCCACGCCACCGGCTGCCGACTCGGGCCAGCGGCGCCGCGGGCGCCCGCGCGGCAGCGGGACGCGCTCCAAGCAGGCGCTCGAGCTCGTCCGGACGCGTCCGGGCATCACCATCCCCGAGATCGCCGAAGCGATGGGGATCCAGCAGAACTACCTCTACCGCGTCCTTCCGGCGTTGCAGAAGGACGGGCTCGTGCGCAAGGAGGGCCGCGGCTGGCACCCCCGCGAGGCTGCCTGAGCCGCGGCCGGAATTTTCCTCAGGAACCGGTTACCGGTTAGACGAGGCCCAGGGCCTTGACGGCGTCACGCTCCTCTTTGAGCTCGTTCACCGTCGCGTCGATCTTGGCCTGGGCGAAGTCCCCGACTTGCTGACCTTCCACGATCTCGAAGTCTCCGCCGCTGAAGCGCAGCGGGAACGAGGACATCAGCCCCTCCTCGACTCCGTACTGCCCGCCCGAGCGGACCGCCATCGAGCGCAGGCCGTCGGCGCCGGCGACCCAGTCGCGCATGCAGTCGATGGCGGCGTTGGCCGCCGACGCGGCCGATGAGGCACCGCGAGCCTCGATGATCTCGGCGCCGCGCTTGCCGACGCGCGGGATGTACTCGTTCTCGTACCAGTCCATGTCGACCTGGTCGGCGGCGTTCTGACCACTGACCTTCGCGTTGAACAGGTCGGGGAACATCGTCGGTGAGTGGTTGCCCCACACCACGAGGTCCCGGACGTCGTCGACGCCGACGCCGAGCTTCTGGGCCAGCTGGGACACGGCGCGGTTCTCGTCCAGGCGCGTCATCGCACCGAAGCGCTCGGCGGGGATGTCCGATGCGTTGCTCAGCGCGATGAGCGCGTTGGTGTTGGCGGGGTTGCCCACCACGAGCACGCGGATATCGTCGGCCGCGTGGTTGGACAGCGCCTCGCCCTGGGGCTTGAAGATCGCGCCGTTGGCCTCGAGCAGGTCGGCGCGCTCCATGCCCTTCGAGCGCGGCCGGGCGCCGACGAGCAGCGCGACGTTGGCTCCGTCGAAGGCCTTGTTGGGGTCGTCGGAGATCTCGATGTCGCTGAGGAGCGGGAAGGCGCAGTCGAACAGCTCGAGCGCCGTCCCCTCGGCCGCCTTGACCGCGTCGGGGATCTCCAGCAGGCGAAGCTCGACCTTCTCGTCGGGGCCGAGCAGCTGGCCGGAGGCGATGCGGAACAGGATCGCGTAGCCGATCTGGCCGGCGGCTCCTGTGACTACGACTCGGGTTGCCATCTAGGCGTTCATCTCCTTCTGCAGGTTCTCGTCGATCGCGCCCAGGAACTCCTGGGTGGTGAGCCACTCCTGGTCATCGCCCACGAGCAGGGCGAGGTCCTTGGTCATCTTTCCGCTCTCGACCGTCTCCACGCACACACGCTCGAGCGTGTCGGCGAAGTGCTCGACGTCGGGCGTCTCGTCCATGCGCCCGCGGTGGTGCAGGCCGCGCGTCCACGCGAAGATCGACGCGATCGGGTTGGTCGACGTCGGCTTGCCCTGCTGGTGCTGGCGGAAATGGCGGGTCACGGTGCCGTGGGCCGCCTCGGCCTCGACGGTCTGCCCGTCGGGCGTCATGAGCACGCTGGTCATGAGGCCGAGCGAGCCGAAGCCCTGTGCCACCGTGTCGGACTGCACGTCGCCGTCGTAGTTCTTGCACGCCCACACGTAGCCGCCCTCCCACTTCAGCGCGGCGGCCACCATGTCGTCGATCAACCGGTGCTCGTAGGTGAGTCCGGCGGCCTCGAAGTCAGCCTTGAACTCGCTGTCGAAGATCTCTTCGAAGAGGTCTTTGAAGCGCCCGTCGTAGCGCTTCATGATCGTGTTCTTGGTCGACAGGTAGACCGGCAGGCCGCGGTCCAGGCCGTAGCGCATCGAGGCGCGCGCGAAGTCGCGGATCGAGTCGTCGAGGTTGTACATCGCCATCGCGACCCCGCCGCCCGGGAAGTCGTAGACGTTGAGCTCGATCGGCTTGCCACCGTTCTTGGGCGCGAAGCTCAGCGTCAGGGTGCCCTCGCCCGGCACCACGAGATCGGTGGCGCGGTACTGGTCGCCGAACGCGTGGCGGCCGATGATGATCGGCTTCGTCCAGCCCGGCACGAGCCGCGGGATGTTCGAGATCACGATCGGCTCGCGGAAGATGACGCCGCCGAGGATGTTGCGGATCGTCCCGTTGGGCGACCGGTACATCTCCTTGAGGCCGAACTCCTCGACGCGCGCCTCGTCGGGCGTGATCGTCGCGCACTTGACGCCCACGCCGTGGCGCTTGATGGCGTTGGCCGCGTCGACCGTGATCTGGTCGTCCGTGGCATCGCGGCTCTCGATGCCGAGGTCGTAGTACTCGAGCTCGACGTCGAGGTAGGGCAGGATCAGCTGGTCCTTGATGAACTGCCAGATGATCCTGGTCATCTCGTCGCCGTCGAGCTCGACGATCGGGTTCTTGACTGTGATCTTCGCCATTGGGTTCTCCTGGAGGTGAGGCGCGCAGGCTAGTGAACGCTCGACGATCGCCGCCCTGCCGCTATCGTGGGCGTCGAAGGGAAGTAGTCCCGATGGGTGACGTTCGTCAGCACGGCCTCCGGGCCCGGCGTCACCGGCCGTAACGGCGGACCAAACCTTCTCCCGGATCTGACGACCCATGGAGAAGGCCGTGTTGCCCGCCGTGCCCACCGCCGCCTCGTCGGCACCCTCGCTCGACCTCGATCCTTCGATCGCGACCTGGGGCGTGCTCGGTGCGCTCGTGATCGCGATGCTCGCCATCGACCTGGTCGTCTTCGCCCGAGATCACGCTCCGCCGCTGCGCGAGGCCGCCGCGTGGTCGATCGTCTGGCTGGCCGTCGCCGCGGGGTTCGGCGCCCTGTTCTGGGCCTGGCAGGGCGGTGAGGCCGGCGGCCAGTTCTTCGCCGGCTACCTGCTCGAGCGCACGTTGTCGCTCGACAACGTCTTCGTCTTCGCGGTGATCATGGCGTACTTCGCGGTCCCCGCCGCCGTGCAGCCGAAGGTCCTCTCGTGGGGCATCGCGCTGGCGCTCGTGCTGCGGCTTGCGCTCATCCTCGCCGGCGCCGCGCTGCTCGACAGCTTCCACGCGACCTTCTACGTCTTCGGGGCGCTGCTGCTCTTCACCGCCTGGAAGCTCGTGCGTCGCTCGGGCCAGGAGGCACCGCCCGACCGCAATCGCGCGCTGCGCCTGCTCCCGCGGCGGCTGCGAGCGAAGCCGCTCGTCGTGGTCTTCGTCGTCGTCGCGACGACGGACCTCGTCTTCGCGGTCGACTCGATCCCGGCGATCTTCGCCGTGACGTCCGAGCCGTTCGTGGTCTTCGCGGCCAATGCCTTCGCCATGCTCGGGCTGCGCGCCCTGTACTTCCTGCTGGCCGGGATGATGGACCGCTTCGTCTACCTGTCCCACGGCCTCGCGCTGATCCTCGTCTTCATCGGCACGAAGATGCTGTTGATCGACGTCTGGCACCCGCCGATCTGGCTGTCGCTGGGGGTCATCGTGGTGGTGCTCGCCGCGACGGTCGTGCTCTCGCTGCGCACCGAGCCGGAAGGGACGACCGCGTGACTCGTCGCAGGCGGATCGCGGCGGCCTGTGGACGGGTCGTCGAGTCGTCGTGGTTCGACCCGCTGATGCTCGCGATCATCGCGCTCAACGCGAGTGACGCTCGCCTGGGACGCTACGACTCGATCAACGCGCGATCGGGCGGGCGCTGCTCGTCGTGATCCGGCCGATGACGAGCGCGCTCACGCGGTCGTCATCGAGGAGCGGCTGCGGGCGATGCGCACGGCCCTGGACGAGCTGGAGCGAGACGTTCGCGTGAAGCCCTGAACTGTGGTTCACTTCTTCGTGTGCCGTACCGCCCGACCGAGCGCACCGAGGCCCGCCGCACAGCCGCCCGCGAGCGCATCGTGCACGCAGCGCATGGGCTGATCGCCCGCGGCGGCTACCGCGAGGCGCAGATCGCCGCGGTGGCGGCGGGCGCCGGCGTGGCGACGGGCACCGTCTACCGCCACTTCCCGTCGAAGGCCGACCTCTTCGCCGAGGTCTTCCGGCGCGCGTCGCAGCGCGAGGTCGACGCCACGCGCGAGGCGGCCGACGCCGCCGGCGGGACCGCGAGTCAGCGCTTGGCCGCCGCGGTCGAGACCTTCGCGCGCCGCGCGCTGCGCGGCCGGCGCCTGGCCTGGGCGCTCATCGCCGAGCCTGTCGATCCCGCCGTCGAGGTCGAGCGCCTCGCCTTCCGCCGCGCCTACGCCGCCGGCTTCGAGGACGTCCTGCGCGCCGGCGTCGCGGCCGGCGAGCTCGCGCCCCAGAACGTCGCCCTCAGCGCCGCCGCCCTCGTCGGCGCGCTGGGCGAGGCGCTCGTCGGGCCCCTGTCGTGGGTGGGCGCGATGAATGACGACGTCGACGCCGACGCCCTCGTCGCCGACCTCGTCGCCTTCGCCCTGCGCGCCGTCACCGAGGAGACCCACTGATGCTCACCACCACGAACACGACCCACGAGGTCCTCAACCAGGCTCCGCCGCTCGAGGGCCGCAACCTCTTCGAGGACCACCGCGCATTGCAAGAGGCCCTCGAGCGCGAGGGCGCCGGGTGGGCGCGCGAGCGCCTGAGTGCGGCCGGCGCCTTCTGGGGCGGCGAGCCCATGCGCTGGGGCGTCGAGGCCAACGAGCACCCGCCGGTGCTGCACACGCACGACCGCTTCGGCCACCGCCGCGACGAGGTCGAGTTCCACCCCGCGTGGCACGCGCTCATGCGCGCCGGCATCGAGCAGGAACTCCACGCGCTGCCGTGGCGGACCGATCAGCCGGGTGCCCACGTCGCGCGCGCCGCAACCTACGTCTGCTCGGGCCAGGCCGAGGCGGGCTTCGGCTGCCCGATCACGATGACCTTCGCCGCCGTCCCCGCGCTGCGCATGCAGCCCGACGTCGCCGCCGAGTGGGTCCCGCGGCTGACCGCCACGAGCTACGACCCCGAGCTCCGCGCGGACAAGCCGAGCGCGCTGTGCGGCATGGCGATGACCGAGAAGCAGGGCGGCTCGGACGTACGCGCCAACACCACGCGCGCGCTGGCCGGCGACGACGGCTGGTGGGAGATCACCGGCCACAAGTGGTTCTGCAGCGCCCCGATGTGCGACCTCTTCCTCGTCCTCGCGCAGACCGCCGAAGGCGTCACCTGCTTCGCGCTGCCGCGCGTGCTGCCCGACGGCGCGCGCAACGAGGGCTTCCAGTTGCAGCGCCTCAAGGACAAGCTCGGCAACCGGTCCAACGCCTCGAGCGAGGTCGAGTTCCGCGGCGCGCTGGCCCAGATGGTCGGCGAGCCGGGCCGCGGCGTGCCGACGATCATCGAGATGGTCAACCACACGCGCCTGGACTGCGTCATCGGCACGGCGGCCGGGATGCGCGCGGCGGTCGCGGGCGCGACCTGGCACGCCGCGCACCGCAGCGCCTTCGGCAAGCGCCTGGCCGAGCAGCCGCTGATGCTCAACGTGCTCGCCGACCTCGCGATCGAGTCCGAGGCGGCGACCGCGGTCGCCCTGCGCATCGCGCGGGCGTACGACGAGTCACCCGACGACCCGAACGCCGACGCCTTCAAGCGCCTGGCCACCGCCGTGGCCAAGTACCACGTCTGCAAGCGCGCCCCGGGCCACGCCTTCGAGGCGCTCGAGTGCCTGGGCGGCAACGGCTACGTCGAGGCGTCGGGGATGCCGCGCCTGTACCGCGAGGCCCCGCTGGCCTCGATCTGGGAGGGCTCGGGCAACGTCATGGCCCTCGACGTCCTGCGCGCCCTGTCCCGCAGCCCCGAGGCGCTCGACGCGTTCTTCGCCGAGGTCGGCGAGGCCTCGGGCGCCGACCCGCGGCTCGACGAGTTCGCGGCCACCACGCGCGCGGAGTTCACCGACCTCGAGGCCATCGAGCCGCGCGCTCGCCGGGTGGTCGAGCGCATGGCGCTGTGCCTGCAGGGCTCGCTGCTCGTCCGTCATGCGCCGGCCGCGGTGGCCGACGCCTTCTGCGCAGCGCGGCTGGCCGGCGACGCGGGCCTCAACTACGGCACGCTGCCGGCCGGCGTCGACGCCGCGGCGATCGTCGCGCGGCATACGCCGCCGGTGTGATCGGTCCGCCGAGATCGTCCGGCCTCCGCCGGGGGACCCGCCTCGGCGCCCGAGCCCGGCGCCGACGGTGCCGTGCGCGATGGCCGCCTTCGGTACCCCTCAGAGCGTGAAGCGCCCGACGAGCTCGTCGAGCTCGCGGGCCGTGCGCGACAGCTCCTGGGCGGAGGCCGCGATCTGCTGGGTCGAGGCGCTCGTCTCCTGCGCGGAGGCCGAGACCTGCTGGACCGTGGCCGAGGACTGCTCGGCGACGCTCGCCACCTCGACGATGTCGTTGGTCACGTGGGCGGCCCCGTCGGCGATCTGCTCGACGGCGGCCGAGACTTCGCTCACGCGCTCGGAGACGACCTCGATGCTCGCGGCGATGCGGGTGAAGGCGTCGCGTGCCTCGGCGACGGTGGTCGCGCCGAGCTCGCCGCGCTCGGCGCCGGTCTCGACGATGGTGACGGTGCGCTCGGTCTCGGTCCGGATCTCGTTGACGAGGTGGGCGATCGACTTCGCGGCGGCCTGGGACTCCTCGGCCAGCTTGCGGACCTCCTCGGCCACGACGGCGAAGCCGCGGCCCTGCTCGCCGGCGCGCGCCGCCTCGATGGCGGCGTTGAGCGCCAGCAGGTTGGTCTGCTCGGCGATGGCCGTGATGGTGTCGACGATGCCGCCGATGCGCTGGCTCTTGGAGCCCAGCTCGCGGATCGCCAAGCTGGCCTCGGCCGAGGCGTCGCGGACGGCGGCCATGGCCTCGGTGGCACGCACGACGGTCTCGGTGCCGACGCCCGCGGCGGCGCGGGCCTCGTCGGCGGCGCGCGAGGTCTCGTGGGCGTCCTGGGCCGAAGCGGTGGTGGCGCCGGCGACCTGCTCGGTCATGGCGCGCGCGGAGGTCGCGGAGCGCACCTGGCGCTCGGTGCCGGCGGCGACGTCGCCCAGCGCCCGGGCGATCTCCTCGACGGCGCGGCCGGCATCGGCCGACGACGAGGCGACGAGCTGCGAGGCGCCGGCGACGCTCGTGGCCGAGCGCGACATCTGGCTCACCGCGGTGCGCAGATCGGCGACGAGGCCGGCGAAGGCCGCGCCGAGGCGGTCGCGCTCGGAGCGCGGAGATACGTCGACGGTCAGGTCGCCCGCGGCCACGCGGTCGGCGGCGCCGGCCAGCGCACGGAGGTGGTCGACCATCGAGGCCAGGGCGCGGGCGGTGCGACCGACCTCGTCGCCGCCCTTGACGGACAGCTCGTGGTCGACGTCGCCCTCGGCCAGCGCCTCGGCGGCGCGCGAGAGCGCCACCAGGCGGCGGGTGAGGTGGCGGGCGAGCGCGAAGGCCAGCGCGAGGGCGGCCAGCAGCGCCAGCGCGCCGATGATCAGGGTCAGGCGCGTGGCGCCGGCCTTGGCGCCGGCGAAGCGTGCGTCGGCGGCCGCGCGCTCGCGGTTCGCGCGGTCGATGTAGGTGCCGATGGCGCCGGTGACGCCGTCGGCGGCCTCGTCGACGGAGCTCGAGACGAGCTCGGTGGCGCCGACGCGGTCGCCGCGCTGGACGCGCGCGTACAGCTTGGCGTCCTGGTCCTCGAACCTCTTGGCGGCGGCGTCGATCGCGCTCATCGCGCTCGGGTCGTCGGCCATGGCGCGGAGGGCGTCCACGCGCGCCTTGAAGACCTTGAGATCGCCCTCCTCGTCGCTGCGCAGGGCTCCGTTGGCGAGCACCATCTGCGTCTGGGCGGAGTGCGTGTCGGCGAACGCGGTGTCCGCGTGCTGGGCGGCCATGATCCGCGGCACGACGCCGGTCGTCACCCGCTCGTGGGCGCTCTGCAGCGCGTCGATGTTGACCAGGTTGACCGCGATGATCGCGGCCGTGAGCGCGAGGATCGCGCCGAAGCAGAGGCCGAGCTTGACGGACAGACGCATGTTCCCGACTCGGGGCATGCGACGGGGGGACGGAAGACGCATAGCCCCTGAGTCGGCGGTCGACGCGCCAGCTTGAGTTCGCCTGCCACCATGTGTGCGAATGGGAACAGGGTCGATCCAGCTCGCGCGGGTCTTCGGGATCCGCATCGGCGCGAGCCCGAGTTGGTTCGTCGTCGCCCTGATCTTCATCGTCTGGCTCTCGACCGCCTACGACGACCAGTACGGCCAGACGACGGGCTACATCATGGCGGTCGCCTCCGTGGCCCTCTTCTTCCTGTCGCTGACGCTGCACGAGCTCGGGCACGCGTGGGTGGCGCGGCGCAACGGGATCGAGATCGCGGGCATCGACCTCTGGTTCTTCGGCGGCATCGCGAAGCTCAACCGCGACGCGGCGTCGCCCGGCGAGGAGTTCCGCGTCAGCGCGGCCGGACCCGCGGTCACGCTGCTGATCGTGGTCCTGTCCTGCATCGGCGGCGTGCTCGCCGGCGGGACCGGGGACTTCGGCGACGCGCTCGTCCTGCGCGACCACCCGGGCCCCGCGCTCGCCGTGCTCGGCTGGCTGGCACTGGTCAACGCCGGGCTCTTCGTCTTCAACCTGATCCCCGCCTTCCCGCTCGACGGGGGGCGCATCGCCCGTGCGATCGCGTGGAAGCTGACCGGCGACCGCAACCGGGGACTGCGCATCTCCGCGCGGCTGGGACAGGCCTTCTCGTACATCCTCATGGGGCTGGGCGTCTTCCTGCTCGTCCGCGGCGCCACCGGCAGCGGGATCTGGTGGATCCTCATGGGCTGGTTCCTGGGTCAGTCGGCGACGGGCGCGGTCGTCTCGAGCCGCTTCTCCGAGCGCCTGGAGGGCGTGACGGTGGCCGACGTCATGGACACCCAGCCCGTCTGGGTGCCGGGCGACACCACGGTGCTCCAGGCCCAGGACGAGTTCTTCCTCCGTTACCGCTGGCCATGGTTCCCGGTGGCCGACCCGACCTCGGGCCGCTTCCTCGGGCTGCTGCACCAGGCCCGGGTCGACGGCGCCGTCCTGGAGGGCCAGCCGGCGCTGCACGTCTCCGACGTGGTCGCGGCGGACGGCGACGAGGCCTTCCGTGTGCACGACGACACCCCGATCGAGCAGCTCCTCGGCTCCGAGGGCCTGCGCTCGCTCGGCGCGCTGATGGTCATCGACAGCGACGAGCGCCTGCGCGGCGTCGTCACGCTCGAGCAGGTCCGCCGCGCGCTCTCCGCGGCGACGCCGGGCCGCGCGGCGTAGGGCGCGTCACGCTCGGGTCCGCGCCGCCGGGCGCCGGTTTCCGCGCCGCGCTCATGGTCGCGAACGGCTCACCGGGGGAGAGTGCAACGGGGCCCTCGCGGCCGCACCAGCGCCAGCGGCTCCTCGGGCACGCCTGCTCGCGCGTGCCGCCCTATTCACCCATTTCGTGCATTAGCCCGCACGCGGCGCACGCCACCGCCCAAGCTGA
>CAWEBN010000003.1:0-98632 GCA_963807305.1 uncultured Actinomycetes bacterium | reverse complement strand
ACCGGGCCCGACTCGGCGCCGTCGAACTCCGTGACCCCGAACGCCGCGCCGCAGTTCGTCCAGCGGTTCTCGGGCAACAGCAACTCCGGGTCGACCCTCCTGATCACGCCGGCGTCGGCGATCACCGCTGGCAACCGGATGATCGTCATGGCGGGCGTGTGGAGCGGCGGCGCCGCGACCATCTCGGGGGTCTCCGACGACGCGGGCAACACGTACACCAAGGTGACGAGCGTCAAGGCATCCGAGGACACCGAGCTCAGCGTGTGGAGCGCCCCGATCACCGCGGGTGGCGGCACGAAGCCGGCGATCACGATCACCGCCTCGGGCAGCGCCGACATCGGCGGAGCTGCGCTCGAGTACTCCGGGCTGTCGAGCGCGTCGGGCGCCGCGGCCGTCGACGCCTTCAAGACGGCGACCGGCACCGCGACCGCGGCTGGGTTCGTGACCTCGGGGCCGACGGCGGCACTGACCGGCGACAACGGCCTCGCCCTGGGCTTCTACGCCGACTCGGGCTTCAGCCGCACGCTGAGCGCCGATCCCAACTACACCGAGCGTGTCAACGTTTCCCCGAGGCCGGACATGGAGTTCGTGGCCGAGGATGCGCTGCCGCTGCGCGGCGACACGCCGGCCGCGCGCGTCTCAACAGGCGCGAGCACGCCGTGGACGATGGCCACCGTCGTCTTCAAGACCGGCGGTGCGCCCGTGCCGCCTGCCCTCTCGGTGACTCCGGCGAGCCTGTCCTTCAACGCGACGGCGGGCGGGTCTGACCCGGCGGCCAAGACCTTGTCGGTCAGCAACTCCGGCGGCGGGACACTGAGCTGGACTGCGTCGGAGAGCGCGAGCTGGCTGGGCCTGTCGCCCACGAGCGGCACCAACGCGGGCACGATCACGGCGACGCCATCGATCACCGGTCTGGCGGCGGGCACCTACACGACTGACATCACCGTCACCGCGACGGGTGCCGGCGGCTCGCCGAAGACGATCCCGGTCACCCTGACCGTCGATCCGCCCACGCCGCCGTCGCTGTCGGTGACGCCCGCGAGCCTCGCCTTCGGCGCGACGCAGGGAGGCGCCAGTCCAGCGGCAAAGACGCTCAGTGTGTCCAACACCGGCGGTGGGTCGATGAGCTGGACCGCCTCGGACGACGCGGCGTGGCTGACGGTCTCGCCCACCAGTGGCACCAATGCGGGCACGATCACCGCGACGCCGTCGATCACCGGCCTCAGCGCGGGTACCTACACAGCCTCGGTGACTGTCACCGCGGCCGGGGCGAATGGCTCACCGAAGACGATCCCGGTGACGTTGACCGTGGACCCGCCGGCGCCACCGGCGCTGGCCGTGTCGCCGACAAGCCTCGCGTTCACGGCCACAGTGGGCGGCGCGAGCCCAGCGGCCAAGACGGTCTCGGTCACCAACGGCGGCAGCGGCACGCTCGACGTCACGGCCTCCGACGATGCGGCGTGGCTGACCGTGACGCCCGCGAGCGCGACCGCGCCGGCCACCCTCACGGCAACCCCGTCGATCACTGGGCTCGCCGCTGGGACGTACACGGGCACCGTGACCGTCACGGCGACGACCGCCGGGGCGACCGGCTCCCCCAGGACCATCCCCGTGACGCTCACGGTCAGTCCGGCTTCGACCAACCTCGTAGGCGCCTGGGGCTTCGACGAGACGACCGGCACGACGGCCGCAGACGCCTCGGGCCAGAGCAACACCGGCACGATCACCGGGGCGACGCACAGCGCCGCGGGCAAGTTCGGCGGGGCGCTGAGCTTCAACGGGACGAGCAACTGGGTGACCGTGCCCGACGCGAACAGCCTCGACCTGACCACGGGCATGACGCTCGAGGCGTGGGTCCAGCCGACTGCCGTCGGGGCGCTTTGGCGGACCGTCATGCTCAAGGAGCAGCCCAACAGCCTCATCTACGCGCTGTACGCCGGCGACGGGGCGGGCCGCCCGGCCATGGACGTCTTCACCACCTCCGACCTCGGCTTCAGCGGCTCCACGGCAACTCCGCTCAACGCCTGGACGCACCTTGCCGCCACGTATGACGGCACCACGCAGCGGCTGTATGTCAACGGCGTCCAGGTGGCCACGCGCGCGACCACGGGCTCGATCCGCGCCTCGACCGGTGTGCTGCGCATCGGCGGCAACGGCACATGGAGCAACGAGTGGTTCGCCGGCCTGATCGACGAGGTCCGCGTCTACAACAAGGCGCTGACGGCCGCGGAAATCACGGCCGACATGGCCAAGCCCGTCAACTGATCTCAGAGCCGGGCGAGGTGCGCGCGCACGGACGCGGCCAGCTCGTGCGTGAAGGCCGGGAAGGGGCCGACCGCCGCGTCGACCGCCTGCGTCAGCGGCCACAGGGCGGTCGTCCCGTCGTGGACGTTCGCGTCGACGCTGTCGCGGACCGCGTGCACGAAGGCCAGCGAGCGGTCGAGGAACTCGCGTGACGCGTCGCGCTCCATGACGTCGTAGTGCGCGGTCAGCAGCAGCGCCGGGTCGAGGGCGCGCAGGCGGCGGATGGTCGCCTCGTACCCGGCGGCCGAGTAGTAGCGCGGCGGGATCAGGCGGTTGCCGGCGCGGTCGCAGACGCCGTCGGCCAGGGCGGCGTCGATGATGATCGCGGCTTGGCTGCGCGGGTCCCATAGGCCGAGATGCCCGGGCGTGTGGCCCGGTAGGGCGAGGACCTCGACCCGCCAGTCGGGCCCCAGGCGCAGCGTCTCGCCGCCGGTCAGGCCGACGTCGACCGGCGCGTCGCCGCCGAGCTCGCGCGCCAGGAAGGCGGCGTCGTCGGGCGACGGGCCGCAGCCGTAGGGCTCGTACCAGAGGTAGTTCTCGGAGAGCATGGCGGCGTTGGACTCGATCCACGCGCGGTCGAGCTCGCCGCACAGCAGGCGTGCGCCGGGCGCGGCGGCGCGCAGCGCGCGGTTGCCGCCGCAGTGGTCGACGTCGGCGTGCGAGATCAGGACGTCGTCGAGGTCGGCCGGCGAGCGGCCCAGCGTGGCCAGGTAGGGAGCGATGACCTGGGCGGGCATGTCGCGCAGCCCGGTGTCGACGAGCAGCGTGCGCTCCTCGCCGACGAGCAGGTACTGGCACACGTAGCGCTCGCCCAGATCGCCTTCGATGCGGTGGATGCCCGGCGCGACCTCCATGACCGCCGGATGCTATGCGGTCGCCGCGGCTGCGATGATCGATCGATGGCCGTGGAGAGCGAGCCCACCGTCCAGGCGCGGCGCGCGCCGCTGTCGGACCTGCTGATCGTCGACGCCGACGTGCACGTCCACGAGAGCCCGGGCGCCCTCGCCCCGTACTGCGACGAGCCGTGGGACGTCGCGCTGCGCAACGTCGCCGACGTCCCCGAGCGCTACCTCGACATCCCCGGCTTCTCGCCCGGCGGCGACGGCACGCTCACCGCGCGCTTCCCGACCTCCCATGAGGCGGCGCGCATGGTCCACACGCCCGAGCAGATGGTCGCCGAGCTGCGCGAGATCCACATCGACCTTGCGGTGCTCTTCCCCGACCATCTGCTCAAGCTCCCCGTCCTGCCCCAGGCCGACTACGCCGCCGCCCTCGCGCGCGCCTACAACGCCTGGCTCGTCGATCAGTGGACGTCGCGCCACGACGCGCTGCTCGGGGCCATCGTCGCCTGCCCGCACGACCCCGAGGACGCGGCGCGCGAGATCGAGCGCTACGCCGACGACCCCTCGATCGTTGCGGTCTACCTGCCGTGCGCGGGGCTCGACCCGCTGTGGGGCCACCGCCGCTACGACCCGATCTTCGACGCCGCGCAGAACGCGCGCCTGCCCGTCCTGCTGCACTCGGTGACCGTCACCTCGCCGGTCTTCCCGTTCAACAACCACGGCTTCGACACCGAGCTCGCCCGCCACGCCACGAGCCACACCTTCGCGATCATGGCCAACATCGTGAGCATGGTCTCGACGGGCGTCGTCGTGCGCTTCCCGGACTTGAAGATCGGGGTGACCGAGGCGGGCATCTCGTGGATGCCGTTCCTCTGCCAGCGCCTCGACAAGGAGTACCTCGAGCGCCGCCGCGAGGTCCCGTTCCTGACCGAGCGCCCGAGCCACTACGTCAAGCGCATCTACGTGGCCACGCAGCCGATCGAGGAGCCCGAGCGCCTGCGCGACATCGTCACGCTCATGGAGCTCTACGACGGCGAGGACACGACGATCTACGCCTCCGACTGGCCCCACCACGACTTCGACCATCCGATGAAGCTCAACCAGGTGCCGTTCAGCGAGGAGCAGCGGCGCAAGGTCTTCGGCGAGAACGCGCTCGAGCTCTTCGGGATCGACCGCACGGGGCGCCGGCGGTGACCGAGGTCGTCGTCGGCCGGCTCGAGGACTTCCCCGCGGGGACGCACAAGGTCGTGCACGCGGGCGGCCGCGAGATCGGCGTCTTCAACGTGGACGGGCGCTTCTACGGGCTGCCCAACCTGTGCCCGCACCAGACCGGGCCGCTGTGCGAGGGCCGCGCCGCGACCGGCACGCTGGCCGCTGACGCCGCGGGCGACTGGAAGCCACGCTGGGTCATGCGCGACGAGGTCATCGCCTGCCCCTGGCACGGGCTCGAGTACCACGTGCCCACCGGGCGGTGCCTCGCGTTCCCGGAGATCACGCTGCGGCGCTATCCGGTCGAGGTGCGCGGCGACGAGGTCGTGGTGACGGTGGGCGGGCGCCGGCGGTGAGCGATCGCCTCGCCGTGGTCGAGGAGCAGGACCGCTTCCTCGTCGTTCGCGAGGACGACCCGAGCGACTGGCTGTGCGCGTTCGCTCGCGATGGCGACTTCCCGGCCGAGCGGTGGGCGCGCAACATGGCGAGCACCTACAACGAGCGGCTCGAGCTCAGTGATGGGACCTCGCGGCCGCGAACCCGTGCGCCGTGAGCATCACAGTTTCTGTGATATTGTGAAATTGTGAAGAACATCACCGTCACCGTGCCCGACGACGTCTATCGCGAGGCGAGGATCCGTGCCGCCGAGCGCGGCAGCTCGGTGAGCGCGCTCGTTGCCGAGTACCTGCGTTCGCTCTCCGAGCAGGAGGGCGAGTTCACCCGGCTCGAGGCCCAGCAGCGACAGGTGCAGGATCAGATCGTCCGCTTCCGCGCCGGCGACCGTCTCGGCCGCGACGAGATCCACGGCCGTGCGGTTCGTTGACACGAACGTCCTGCTCTACGCGGTTTCGCGCGATCCGGAAGAGCAGGACAAGGCACAGCGCGCCAACGACATCCTTGGCGCGAGGGACGTCGCGCTCTCGGTCCAGGTGCTCCAGGAGTTCTATGTCCAGGCCACCCGGGAGAGCCGTCCCGATCCGCTCGCTCACGAGCAGGCCGCGAGTCTGGTCGAGTCCTTCCTGCGCTTCCCCGTCCAGCCGATCACCACCGAGGTGATGCTGGCGGCGATGGCGACGCGCCAGCGCTTTGGCATCTCCTACTGGGACGCGGCGATCCTGGAGGCAGGCCGTTCGCTCGGCTGCGAGGTCGTCCTGTCAGAAGATCTGAGCGACGGCGGGGATTACGCGGGCGTCCGGGTCGAGAATCCCTTCCGCGACGACGTGCGCGGGCGCTGAACGCGCTCAGCCGAACATCCAGCCGCCGTCCACCAGCAGCGTCTGGCCGCTGACGAAGCTGGAGTCGTCGCTCGCGAAGAAGGCGATCGCGCGCGCGACGTCCTCCACTTCGCCGCGGCGCTTGATCGACTGCGCCTCGAGCACGTCGCGCCAGAGCCCCTCCTGGTCGGCGTGGATCTCGGTGGCCGCGGTCGGGAAGGCGCCGGGCGCCACGGCGTTGGCGCGGATCCCGTCGGGGCCCGCCTCGCGCGCGAGCGCGCGCGTGAAGCCGATGACCGCCCCCTTGGAGGCGACGTAGGCAAGCAGCAGCGCGTTGCCGGTGAAGAAGGTGACCGACGCGACGTTCACGACGGCGCCGCCGCCGCGGGCGATCATCTGCGGGCGCACTGCGCGCGCCATGAGGAAGTAGCCGCGGATGTTCGTGGCGAAGACGGCATCCCACTGCGCGGGGTCCATCTCGTGCCACGGGCCGAGCGGGTAGACGGCCGCGTTGTTGACGAGCACGTCGGAGCCGCCGAAGGCGTCCTGCGCCGCGGCTGCCACCTGCTCGATGGCGGCCGGGTCCGAGAGGTCGGCGTGGACGGCGATCGCCTCGCCGCCGGCGCTCGTGATGTCGCCGACCGTCTCGTGGAGCATGTCGGGCTGCAGGCCGGCGGCGACGACCCGTGCCCCGCGCTGCGCGAGCAGCTGCGCGGTGGCGCGGCCGATCCCCGTGCCGGCGCCGGTGACGATCGCGGTCTTGCCGGCGACCGACATCAGTCCTTCGGCGCGTAGCGGTGGTGGAGGCCCAGGGAGTTGCCGGCCGGGTCGAGGAAGATCGCCTGGTGGCAGACGCCGCTGTCGATCGTCTCGCTGACGAAGCGGACTCCCTGCTCCTCGAGATGGGCTCGCGCGGCGTCGACGTCGTCGACCTGGAACTCGACCGGCAGGCCGTGCGGGCGGAACTCCTGCGCCGAACGCGGTGGGCTCCATGATGGCGAGCGTGAGGTTGCCGGCCTGGAACTCCGCCCCCGGCATCTCGCCCCAGCGCTTGACCGATGGCAGGCCGAGGACGGTGCCGTAGAAGTGGACCGACGCCTCGAAGTCCTCGGCGGGGACGGCGACGAAGTCGACGCCGGTGATGAAGGTGGTGGGGGCGGTGGTCATGGTGGCTCCGTGGTTGGGGGTGGGGGCCGATTCTCATCAAACGACGCGTCGGACGCGAACTCATCGGCGGGCAGCCCGGCTACGTGGACGATAGGTTCTCATCGCCTCAGGCGCTGCCATGAACGACCCCGAGCCGACGAGCCAGTTCGCCTCGATGGAGGCGATCCTCGCCTCCGTCGCCCAGCCGGTCTGGGTCGTCGATCACGATGGCTTCGTGGTCTACGTCAACCCGGCCGGTCTCGCGGCGCTGGGCTACGACGAGCTGTCCGAGCTGCGCGGCCGCTTCGGTCACGACGCCATCCACTACAAGCATCGCGACGGCTCGCCCTACCCGGCCGAGGACTGCCCGATGACGAAGGTCCGCGGGACGGGCGAGTCGGTCCAGATGGACGAGGACTGGTTCGTCCGGCGCGACGGCTCGATGTTCCCGGTGTCCTACACGTCGACGCCGATCGACATGGCCGACGGGCCGGGTGTGGTCGTCGCCTTCAAGGACATCGAGGAGCAGCGCGAGGCCGAGCAGGCGCTGCGCGAGCGCGAGGCGATCCTCGCCACGGTCGGCCAGCCGGTGTGGGTCACCGATTTCCACGGCCGCTTCCACTACGCCAATCCGGCCGCGCTGGCGGCGCTCGGCTTCGCGGAGCTCTCAGAGCTGGTGGGCAAGCCCGCCCACGACACGGTCCACTACAAGTACCCCGACGGGGCGCCGTACCCCGAGGAGGACTGCCCGCTCGTCCAGGCGCGCAAGGCGGGGGAGACGCTGCAGGACGCCGAGGACTGGCTCGTGCGCAAGGACGGCTCGATCGTGCGCGTCACCTACTCGTCGGCGCCGTTCGAGCTGCCCGACGGCCTGGGCTCGGTGACCGCGTTCAGCGACGTGGAGGAGCAGCGCCGGGCCGAGCAGGCGGCGCGCGACCGCGACGTCGCCCAGGCGCGGGCGCAGGAGCTGCGGGTCGCGCGGCGGCGGATCATCGAGGCCGCCGACGCGGCGCGGGCGCAGCTCGAGCGCGACCTGCACGACGGCGCCCAGCAGCAGTTCGTCAGCGCGATGCTCCAGCTGCAGCTGGCCGAGCGCCGGGCGGCGTCGGATCCGGACGGTGCGCGCGAGCTGCGCGCGCAGGCGATCGAGCTGGCGGGCGCCGGCGTCCACGAGCTGCGCCGGCTGGCCGCCGGGATCCACCCGGCGATCCTCACCGACCGCGGGCTCGGCCCGGCGGTGGAGTCCCTCGCCTCGCGGCTGCCGCTGCCCGTGTCCGTGGTGCGGACGCCGGGGGTCCGGCTGCCGGGCGCGGTCGAGGCCAGCGTCTACTTCTTCGTCTCCGAGGCGCTGACCAACGTGGTCAAGCACGCGCAGGCGGACTCCGCGACCGTGAGCATCGGGGCCTCGAACGGTGAGCTGACGGTCGAGGTCAGCGACGACGGCGTCGGCGGCGCGCAGGACGCCGGCGGCAGCGGCTTGCGCGGGCTCGGCGACCGCGTCGCCGCCCTGGACGGGACCCTCCAGGTGGAGAGCCCGCCGGGCGGCGGGACGCTCCTGCGGGCGTCCATCCCATTGCGCAGTTAGAAGGTCCGACCGCTCGTCGCGCGGCGACCGCCGTTCGACGCACCGATTGCCGGTGGGGCCGCCGCGGGGGTAGGGATGGGCGCTTGATGGGTGGAGTCAGGGTCCGCTCAGCGCTCACCGCGGCGCTTGTCGCGGCGCTCAGTACCGGCGTCGCCTCGGCTGCGAGCGCCTCGTGCTCCGACACGCATCTGGTCCCGACGCGGGCCAACAGCACGCGGATCGAGGCGGCGACGCTGTGCCTCGTCAACCTTCAGCGCGCGCGCCACGGCGAGCGCGCCCTGCGGCCGAACGCCGACCTCAGCCGCGCGGCTGCCGCGCACTCCGCCGACATGGTGGCCCGCGACTACTTCGATCACACGAGCCCGGGCGGCGAGACGCTCCTCGATCGGATCAAGGCGAGCACCTACCTGCCGCCGAGAGCGGGCTACATCCTCGGCGAGAACATCGCTCTCGGCACCATGCAGTTGGCGACGCCGGCCGCGATCGTCAGCAGCTGGATGAAGTCGCCGGGCCATCGAGCGAACATCCTCAACGGAGGCTTCCGCGACAGCGGGCTCGGCGTCGTCGCGCGGGCGCCTCAGAGCTACGCGCACGGCCAGCCCGGGGCGACCTACACGCAGCAGTTCGGCGCGGTCACCACGCGCTGAGGCGCGGTCACTCGCGGATCGTCATCCGCGCGACGAGGCCGCCGCGGATGGCGAAGGTGAAATGGCTCGGGCCGTTGAACCCGCTCCCGCCCACCTGCGCCTCGACGGTCGTCGTGTCGCCCTGCGTCGTGACGCCGACGACGACGAGAGTGACGTCGACGCCGATGAACTCCTTGTCGCTCCATCCGCGGATGGCCTCGGCGCCGGCGAACTCGCGACCCCAGTCGTCGACGACGCCGTCCTGCGTGAAGCCGGCGAGGAACGCGTCGGTGTCGTGCTCGTTGGCCGCCTGGAGCAGCCGCGCGACGGGTTCGGGAGGCGCGTCGGTCATCGAGTCCGATCCTACGTTCTCGGTCGAACGGGCCGGGGGTCGGCTCGTCGCCGCGCGGGGATAGCTCGTTCGTCGCGGTCGTTCGTCCCACCCGGAGGGTCCCCATGCCGAAGCGTCTCCTGCTCTGCGTCGTCGTGGTGCTCTGCACCGCAGTCGTGCCTCTGAGCGCGCAGGCGCTCCCGGCCGACGGGTCGCGCACGAACGCGACCTACTTCAACAACGCTGCGCTGCCGGCGGCCGACCCCTACGTCCTGCACGACAAGCGCAGCGGCTACTACTACGCCTACTCGACCGACGGGGCGGACCCCGGCTACTACTTCGCCGTCTACCGCTCGGCCGACCTCGCGACGTGGGAGAAGGTCCCGGGCGGCGCGCTGCCCGCCAACGATCCCAAGCAGTGGGGCAACGACTGGTTCTGGGCGCCGGAGGTCTACTTCAACCCGCGCACGCGGCTCTACTACCTGTTCTACGCCGCGCGCTCGGACGCGAACAAGGCGAGCTGGTTCGGCTACGCGGACTTCGAGGAGCCGTGCAAGATCGGCGTCGCCGTGTCGCGCTCGCCCGCCGGCCCGTTCCACAACATCAGCAACCAGCCGATCGACTACAACCCCTACGACCCCGACTACCACGACGTCAACCTCTTGATGGGGCCCGATCAGAAGAAGCCGCCCGCCACGCTGGCGGAGGGGGAGACCGCGCCGCTCGGGACCTACATCCCGACCATCGACCCCGACGTCTTCTTCGACTCCGACGGGCGGACGTATCTGTATTTCTCGCGCAACGCCTACCGCAACTGGGTGTGGGACACCGATCTCGGCAAGTACATCGAGGAGTCGAACATCTACGCGGTCGAGATCACCAACGACTGGTGGAACGACCCGCGCGGGCAGACGATGCCGACGATCGCGCCGAGGTACCGCGGGGCCAACGCGGCGCCCGGCGGGCCCTCGGGTCCGCGGCGCGACGGCTGGACGCGGATCCTCGACTACGACCACGACAAGCAGGCGTGGGAGAACGCGGACGTCAACGACTACGCGGCGACGGGCGGCGAGAAGAAGGACCGCCGCTGGGCGGAGGGCTCGAGCACGCTTCGGACCTCGGGCCCGGGCGGCCGGCCGGTCTACTACCTGACCTACTCGGCCAACAACTGGGAGACGCCGCAGTACGGCGTCGGCTACGCGACGGCGAGCAGCCCGCTCGGCCCGTTCACCAAGTCGCCGGCCAACCCGATCCTGAGTCAGAACGCATCGATCGGGATGTATTCGACGGGGCATGGCAGCTTCGCCGTCTCGCCCGACTCGCGGGAGCTGTACTACGTGCACCATGGCCGGCCGTCGCTGACCGAGCCCCAGCGGCGGCTGTACACCGAGCGCGCTGTGCTCGATCCGGGAACGCTCGGGCTGAGCATCGACCAGGCGACGAGCGATCGGCCGATCCCGTCGGGGGTGGCGCCGTATTCGATGGGCGCCTCCTCGCGCTCGCTGTATTTGAGGTCGGGCTCGTCGCGTCCGCTCACGTGGCGGGTGTTGAGCGCCGACGGCGCCGCTCTGGCGCTCGGCAACCCGCTCAACCGCGTCCGTGCGACGTCGGCCGATCCCGCGGTGGCTTCCGTGTCGGCCTCCGGTGGCTCCGGCGGGACGGTCGCCGGGCACGCTCCGGGGCGGACGACGCTGACGCTGACCTACCAGCGCGAGCACGCGTCGGGCGCCTACGTGGACGTCTACAACGGGCGCCGCCCGGTCTCCGTGCGGGTCGGGGTGGTCGTGACGCGCTGACGCGGATCGAGCTGCCGCTCAGAACGCCGTAGCCAGCGCCAGCGGATAGACCGCGGGGACGCCGTTGCGGCGCAGCTGGCCGGCGAGCATGGCGAGCGTCCAGCCGCTGAAGCGCAGGTCGTCGACGAGCAGGCACGGGCCTTCGGGGAGCGGTCCGCTGACGCGGAAGGCCCCGCGGACGTTGGCGACCTGCTGCTGCGAGTTGGCCATCTCGCGCTGGGGCGGGCGTTCGGCCGGCCCGCTCCACGGCAGCCACGAACGGCAACCCGACCGCGCGAGCGAGCCTCTCCGCGAAGTCCGGCACGAGCGGACCGCTCCGGTCCGACGGCACCGCGGTGACCCAGCGCGCGCCGCTCGCCTCCACCCAATGGCGCACCAGTTCGGCCGTCGCATCGACGAGCTCGTCGTCGAAGCGTCCGGCGCGCCGACCGGCCTGCACCGCAGGGTCCCAGCCGCCGTCGCCCAGTCGCGCGAGCGCGCGGCCCTCCTCGGCGCGGACGTCGTCGGCGAGCTTGCGCATCGCCCCGTCCTCGTCCGGAGCCATCTTCTTGACTTCGAGCACCACGGGCTTCGAGCGCAGGTGCAGGTTCGCCGCCCTCACCAGCTCCGGGTCCAGGGGCTCGGCGAATTTTGTCCCCGCGCACACGGCGCAGCGCCCGCAGTCCTGCGGGTCGGGGTCGTCGAGCTCCTCCTGCAGCGCGCGCATGAGGCAGCGCCCGTCGGCGCCGAAGGCCGCCATCGCGGCCTGCTCCGAGCGCCTCAGCGCGGTGACCTCGGCGTAGCGCTCGGCCTCGTAGGTCCAGTCGGAGTCGCCGCGCCGTGTCCAGGTGGTGCCGCGCCGCTCGACCGCGCCCTCGACGTCGAGCACCTTGAGCAGCGCCTCGACCCGCCCGCGCCCGAGGTTGACGTGCGCGAGGATCGCCGGCAGCGTCGCCCCGTCCTCGTTGTCCAGCGCCTCCAGGACCCGGTCGACGACCTCGCGCGGCGGGAAGGCCTGCTCGATGAAGAAGTCCTGGATGCGCTTGTCCTCTGCTCCGCGCAGCAGCACCACGTCGGCATGCTCCACCGCGCGGCCCGCGCGGCCGACCTGCTGGTAGTACGAGATGACCGAGCCCGGCGCCTGGTAGTGCACGACGAAGCCGAGGTCCGGCTTGTCGTAGCCCATCCCCAGCGCGCTCGTCGCCACCACGGCCTTGAGGTCGTTGGCCAGCAGCCGCTCCTCCGTCACGACCCGCCGCTCGGATTCCACCTCGCCGCTGTACGCCTCCGCCGCGACGCCGTGCGCCGTCAGCCACTCCGCCACAAGCTCCGCATCGCGCTTGGTCAGCGTGTAGACGATCCCCGAGCCTTCCAGCTGTGGCAGCCAGGTCGCGAGCCAGGCGAGCCGATCCGCCCGCCCCGGGAGGTCGACGACCTCCAGCCGCAGGCTCGACCGCCCGAGCGGGCCCCGGTACGTCTTGAGCTCGCCCGCGTGGCCCAGTTGCAGCTGCTGCGCCACATCCGCCACGACCCGGTCGTTGGCCGTCGCCGTCGTGCACAGCACCGCGACCCCCGCCGGCAGCCGCTCGAGCACCTCCGCCAGCCGCCGGTAGTCGGGCCGGAAGTCATGCCCCCAATCGGAGATGCAGTGCGCCTCGTCGACCACGAGCAGTCCGACGCGCTCGACGAAGAGCGGCAGCATCGTGTCGCGGAACTGCGGGTTGTTCAGCCGCTCGGGGCTGATGAGCAGCAGGTCCACCGCGTCCTCCGCCAGAAGCCGCTGCACCTCCTCCCACGCATCCCGATTGGTCGAGTTGATCGTGTGAGCCCGAATCCCCAGCCGCTCAGCCGCAGCGATCTGATTGCGCATCAACGCCAGCAACGGCGACACGATCAGCGCCGGCCCGGCCCCCCGCTCGCGCAGCAGCGCGGTCGCGATGAAGTAGACCGCCGACTTGCCCCACCCCGTCCGCTGCACGCAGAGCACGCGCGCGCGATCCTCGACCAGGTCGCGGATCGCCTCCAGCTGGTGGGGGCGGAAGGTCGCGTCCGGGCCGGCGAGATCGGCAAGCAGCGCGGCGGCGCGGGTCTCCAGGGTCACGGTTGCCATCACAACGAGACTAGGGCCCGGCCGGCCGAATCTCTCCCCAGCCCTCGGGACTTACGACGCCGCGGAAGAGCTGGCGGGCGATGATCTCGCGCTGGATCTCCGAGGCACCCTCGTAGATGCGCGTCGCGCGGACCTCCCGGTAGAGGTGCTCGAGGATGTGGCCCTCTTCGAGGGCGCGTGCGCCGTGGACCTGGATCGCGACGTCGATCGCCCGCTGCGCGGTCTCGGTGGCGAACAGCTTCGCCATCGCGGCGGCCTTGGTGGTCGGCCGCACGCCGTGGTCGTAGGCGGAGGCGGCGCTGTGGACGAGCAGGCGCGCGGCCTGCACGGCGGTGGCGACGTCGGCGAGCTGGTGCGAGACGCCCTGCAGCTGGCTCAGCGTGCGGCCGAACGCCTCGCGCGTGGTGACGTGCGCGACGGCCGCGTCGAGCGCCGCCTGCGCCATGCCGACCGCGAACGCGCCGACGCTCGGGCGAAAGAGGTCGAGCGTCCGCATGGCGACCTTGAAGCCCTGGTCGACCTCGCCGAGGACATGGTCGGCCGGCACCGGCACGCCGTCGAAGACGAGCCGCCCGATCGGATGCGGCGACAGCAGCGAGAGCGGCTCACCGCTGAGGCCCTCGCTGGCGCGCGGGACGGCGAACGCCGTGAGGCCGCGCTCGCTCGTGCGCGCGAAGACCGAGTAGATGTCGGCGTCCGGGGCGTTGGAGATGTAGATCTTCTCGCCGGTGAGGCGGAAGCCGTCTCCGTCGCGGTCGGCCTGGAGCGCAAGCGCGGCGACGTCGGACCCGGCACCGGGCTCGGTGAGCGCGAAGCCGGCGATGGCCTCGCCGGCGGCCACGCGCGGCAGCCAGTCCGCGACGACCTCCGGGCGAGCCGTTGGCGAGGATCGGATGCGCCCCGAGCCCCTGCACGGCGAACGCGGTCTCCGCCTCGGTGCAGTACCGCGCGAGCCCTTCGCGGATCAGGCACAGCTCGAGCGCCGGGACCTCGCCGCCGAGCACCCGGGTCAGCAGCCCGCGCTCGCCGAGCGCCCGCACGAGCGGCCGGTTGAGCTGCCCGGGCGTCCCCTCCCGCGCGAGCGGGGCGAGCTCATCCCGGGCGAGCGCCTCCGCGTGGCGCAGCAGCTCGGCGTGCTCCGCGGAGAGGTGCGCGTAGGTGGTCACGCGATCACCGCCGTGGCGACGAGCTCGATCCGCGCCGCATCGTCGAACAGCGCGCTCACGCCGAGCAGGGCGATCGCCGGGTAGTGCCTGCCGAAACGGCGCTTCCAGACCTCGCCGAGCTCGCGTCGCGACGCCTTGTACTCCGCGACGTCGGTGACGAACAGGAGCATCTGCACGAGGTCCTCGGGCGCGCCGCCGGCGGCGCGCAGCGCCGCGAGCACGTTGCCGGCCGCGACGTCGAACTGCTCGGCGAGCGTCTCGCCGTGGATCTCGCCGTCGGCGCCGAGCGCGGTCTGGCCGCCGAGGTGGACCGTGCGCCCGCCCGGCGCGCCCACGACGGCGTGCGCGTAGCCGACCGGCGGCGCGAGCTCGGGCGCGGTGACGATCTCGTTGCTCATCGCCCGCTCCACGCCGGCTTGCGGCCTTCGCTCCATGCGGCGTGGAACTCGCGGTGATCGCTCGTCTGCATGAGCAGCGCCTGCGTCAGCGCCTCCATCTCGATCGCGCTGCCGAGGCTCATGTCGAGCTCGCGCGTGAGCATGACCTTCGTCGTCGAGTAGGCCAGCGCCGGACCGTCGGCCAGGCGGCGCGCGAGCGCCCGCGCCGTCGCCGGCAGCTCGTCGTCGTCGACGACCTGTGTCGCCAGACCGATGCGCTCGGCCTGCTCGGCCGGCACCTTGTCGCCGAGCACCAGCAGCTCCGTCGCGCGGCCCAGCCCGACGATCCGCGGCAGCAGGTAGGCCGACCCCATGTCGGCGCCGGACAGGCCGACCCGCGTGAAGAGGAAGGCGAACGACGCCGACCGGGCCAGCAGGCGGAAGTCGCTGGCCAGCGCGATCACCGAGCCGGCGCCGGCGGCGACGCCGTTGATCGCCGCGATGACGGGCAGCGGGCACTCGCGCAGGGCCTTGACGACCGCGCCGGTCATCCGCGTGAACTCGAGCAGCTCGGCGGTCTGCATGTGCTGCAGCTCGCCGATGATCTCCTCGACGTCGCCGCCCGAGCAGAAGCCGCGTCCCTCGCCGGTGAGGACGAGCACGCGCGCGTCGCCGCGGTGGGGCAGCTCGGCGAGCAGGTCGCGCAGGTCGGCGTAGACGTCGAAGGTCAGCGCGTTGAGCTTCTCGGGGCGGTTGAAGGTCAGCGTCGCGACGCCGTCGTCGACGGCGAAGTCGAAGTGCTGCCAGGTTTCGGTGAAGCCGGGCGAGGCCCGAAACGGGGTCATGCCTGGATCCCTCCTCCGTCGAGGATGAGCGTCTGTCCGTTGATCGCGCCGGCCTCGGGCGCGGCGAGGAAGGCCACCGCGAAGGCGACCTCGTCGGGCTCGAGCAGCCGCCCGAGCGGCGAGGCGGCGGCGAGCGCGGCCTCGGCGTCGGCCTCGCTGCGGCCCGTGCGCTCGACGATCCGTCGCACCGATTCGCGGGTGAGGTCCGTGCGCACGAAGGCCGGGCAGACGGCGTTGGCGGTCACGCCGGTCCCGGCGACCTCGGCCGCGACCGCGCGCGTGAGGCCGACCGCCGCGTGCTTGGAGGCCGTGTAGGCAGCGGTGTACTTCGCGCCCACGACGCCGGCCGTCGAGGCCACGGTCACGATGCGCCCGCTGCCGCGCTCGGCCATGCCCGGCAACGCGGCGCGCGTGCACAGGAAGGCGCCGGTCGCGTTGACGTCGAGCTGCTCTCGCCAGTCGGCCAGCGTCGTGCGCTTGAGCGGCGCGCTGCTCGCCACCCCCGCGTTGTTGACGAGGACGTCGACCGGCCCGAGGCTCTCGAACAGCGCGGCGACGGCTGCCTCGTCGGTGACGTCGCACCGCGCGCGTCCGACCGCGATCACGTCGTCCCCCGCGGCGGTGAAGCGGGCGGCGATGGCGGCGCCGATCCCGCGCGTGCCGCCGGTCACGACGACGCGGCGGGTCACGCGAGCACCTCGCGCAGCGCCCGCCGGTCGATCTTCCCCGAGCCGGTCCGCGGCAGCTGGTCGACGAAGCGCACGTCGCGCGGGTACTTGTGCGGCGACAGCGTCGCCTTCACGTGCGCCTGCAACGCCGCCGCATCGGGCGTCGCCTGCTCGCGCAGGACGACGAACGCTCGCGGCTTCTGCAGGCCCTCCTCCTCGTAGCCGACGACGGCGCACTCGGCCACGTCGGCGTGCGCGGTGAGGCACTGCTCGATCTCCTGCGGCGCGACCCAGATGCCGCCGACCTTGAGCAGGTCGTCGGCGCGGCCGCGGTAGTGGAAGAAGCCGTCGGCGTCGCGCGCGAAGAGGTCGCCGCTCATGACCACGTCGCCCGCGTAGGTCTCGTTCGACTTCTCGCGCGCCTGCCAGTACATGACCGCGGCCGTGTCGCCCTCGATCCACAGCCGGCCGGTCTCGCCGTCGGGCAGCTCGCGCCCGTCCTCGTCGACCACGCGCGCGGCGTAGCCCGGCACGGCCTGGCCGAGCGTCCCGGGGCGGGCGGCGCCCGGTCGGTTGGAGAGGTAGATGTGGTAGGCCTCGGACGAGCCGATGCCGTCGAGCACCTCGACGCCGAAGCTGTCCAGCCAGCGGCGGTGCAGCGCCTCCGGCAGCGCCTCGCCCGCCGAGGTGCACAGCCGCAGGCACGACAGGTCGTGCTCGGGCTGCTCGAGCATGGCGCGGATCATCGTCGGCACGTTGACGAGGATCGTCGGCCGGTGGCGGGCGACGAGCTCGAAGATGCGCTCGGGCGTCGAACGCTCGGGGAAGACGATTCCAGCGGCGCCGACGCCGAACGGGTAGAGCGCCGCCAGGTCGCGCGCGTAGCCGAAGAACAGCTTCGGCACCGGCAGCACGACGTCGTCCTCGCGGATGTCGAGCACGTCGCGCGCGTAGTGCTCGAAGCTGCGCAGCGGCGTCTCCGCGCGGTGCACGCAGGCCTTGGGCATGCCGGTCGAGCCGGTCGTGAACTTCCAGATCGCGATGTCGTCGGGGTTCGTGGGCGCCGGGTCGAGCGCGTCCGGCGCTTGCTCTGTGAGCGCCTCGAAGCTCGCCTCGCCCTCGCGCAGCTCGTCGGGCGCGACGCCCACGGCCAGCAGCGCGCGCGGCCACGGCCGGTCGCCCAGCTCCGCGCGCGCCTCGCGCACGCGGTCGAGCGTCGTCGCGTCCACCACGACCACGCCCGCCCGCGTGTAGTCCAGGTAGTAGGCGAAGTCCTTGGCCGGCAGGAAGGTGTAGACCTCGGCGGTGACCGCGCCGATCTTCTGCGCCGCGTACCAGGTGGCGACGAACTCGACGCCGTCGGAGAGCGCGAGCAGCACGCGCTCCTCCTGGCGCACGCCGAGGTCGCGCAGCACGTGGCCGGCGCGGTTGACGAGCGCGGCGAGCTCGGCGTAGGTGACCTGCGCGGTCGCCGGTCAGCGAGCGCGGTGCGGTCGCCGCGCCCCTCCTCCAGGTGGCGGTCGACGAACCAGGTGGCCAGGTTGAACGTCATGCCTGCGCCTCGACGAGCTCGACGAGCATGTCGGTCAGCGTCTCGAACGTCGCGCGGCCCTCCTCGGCGGTCGCCTCCGCGGGCGCGCCGCAGTACGCGCGATCCATGCCCATCGCGACGAAGTCCGTTCGCCCGGCCGCCATCGCCGCGGGCATGTCGACCTCGTTCGCTGGCAGGCTCGCCGCCTGCTGGGTCGACCAGCTGCGGCGCGTCGGCGAGCACGAGCGACGTCTCGTAGCGCCCGGCGTGGCAGGAGCCGCGCCGGAACTCGTCGGTGAGCCGCTGCGCGTTGCGGCGGCGCACGAGGTCGAGGTACAGCGCGCCCGCCTCCGCCGCGGCGGCGCGCAGCGTCGCGACCTGCTCGGGCTCGAAGTGGTTGTTGACGATGACCAGGCGGCGGAAGCCCTGCTGGTCGAGCGCCGTCGCGACGTCGAGGACGACGGCGCGCAGCGTCGCCTCGGAGATCCCGATCGCGCCGGCGAACGCGGCGCCGTAGCGCGTGACGCCGAAGGGGAGGGGCGGCAGCACGACCGCGTCGTCGAGCCGGGCGGCGGCGCGCTCGCACATCCCGACCGAGATCAGCGTGTCGGTCCCGAGCGGCGCGTGCGGGCCGTGCGGCTCGACCGCGCCGACCGGCCACAGCGCGATGGGATCGCGCAGCGCTTCGAGCCTCGGCGAGGTCATCTCGGCGAGCCTCATACCGCGACCGCCACCGCCTCGCTGCTCGCGGCGAGCTGGCGCTCGAGCTCGGTCTCGGGGACGTCGAGCAGGCACAGGTCGGCGCGGCCGGCGCCGAGG
Organism: uncultured Actinomycetes bacterium; assembly: GCA_963807305.1. Lineage (GTDB taxonomy): Bacteria > Actinomycetota > Thermoleophilia > Solirubrobacterales > Solirubrobacteraceae > JAOPZW01. The sequence goes on along the minus strand of CAWEBN010000003.1, from coordinate 80,084 downwards.
ATCGTGTTCGCCTCGTCGGGCGTCGTCAGGTAGCCGCCGACGAGCGTCGGCACGCGCGCCTCCGCGCGCACGCGGTCGGCCAGCGGGGTGAGGAAGCCGCGGCGGTAGTCGGCCTGCGGGGCCTCGGGCACCGTCTGCCCGGCCACGACGTGGACCAGTCCGCAGCCGTGCGCGGCCAGCTCGCGCGCGATCGCGATGCCGTCGGGCAGCTTGAGCCCGTGTCGCGTGCCGTCCATGACGTTGAGCCGCACCGCGAGCAGCTGATCCTCCGGCCACGCCTCGCGCACGGCGTCGAGGACCTGCAGCGGGAAGCGCAGGCGGCCGCCGAGATCGCCCCCGTACTCGTCTTCGCGGCGGTTGGACTCCGGCGAGAGGAACGACGCGAGCAGGTAGCCGTGGCCCATGTCGAGCTCGAGCACGTCGAACCCGGCGCCGGCGGCGCGGCGGGCCGCCGCGGCGAACGCGTCGCACACGCTGCTCATCGCGTCGGCGTCCATCTCGCGCGGCGCCGGCATGCGCGGCGCGTAGGGGATGGGCGAGGGTGCGAGCAGCGGCCAGCCCCCCTCTCTGAGCGGCAGGTCGGCGCCGCGGGCGCTCGGCCGCGTCGAGCCGCGGCGACCGGCGTGGGTGAGCAGCACGCCCGCGTGCGCGCCGGCTCGCGTGGACCTCGTCGACCGCCTCACCCCACTCACGATCGAGCGTCGGCGTGTCCGGCGAGATGCGCCCATCGGGCGTCACGGCCACGGGCCCGGCGAGCACGAGCCCCGCGCCGCTGCGCGCCATCTCCTCCAGCCGCTCCGGCTCTGCAGCCGCGCGCACGATGCGGTTGCGCAGGTCCCGCCACGGCGCGAACAGCGGCGGCGGCGTGACCGCACCCGCGCTCGCCCCCGTGGAACCACGCGTCGAGCACGCGGACGAACTGCGGGTCGCGCTGCGCGAGGTTGGCGTGCGTGACGCGACCGCTGCGCGTGAGCAGGTTGAAGGCGAACGGCATCGGGTCCATGTGCGCGTAGTGCCCCACGCGCGAGAAGTACGCGGCGCTCTCGCCGGCGGCCTGCTGGAAGCGCTCGACGACCGGCTGGCGCTCGAGCTCGTAGTCCACGAGCGCGCGCTCGAGGTCGCGCGGGTGGCGCAGGAACGCCTGCGCGAGCGCGATCGCGTCCTCCATGGCCAGCTTCGTGCCCGAGCCGATCGAGAAGTGCGCGGTGTGGGCGGCGTCGCCGAGCAGCACGACGTTGCCGCGGTGCCAGCTCTCGTTGCGCACGAGCAGGAAGCTCGTCCACAGCGAGCGGTTGGTCATGAGGCGGTGGCCCTTCAGCTCCTCGGAGAACAGCGCCTCGCAGGCGCGCAGCGACTCGGCCTCGTCCATCTGCGTCGAAGCCCAGCGCGCGCCACGTGTGCTCCGGGGCTTCGACGATCCACGTGCTCGTGTGCTCGTCGAAGGGGTACGCGTGGACCTGGACGAGCCCGGCCTCGGTCTCCTTGAAGATGAAGGTGAAGGCGTCGAGCACGAGGTCGGTGCCGAACCAGACGTACTTGCAGCCCTGCGGCGCGACGCGTTCGCCGAAGTCCGTCGCGTAGGTCTTGCGCACGAGGCTGTTGACGCCGTCCGCGCCGACGACGAGGTCCGCGTCCGGGAGCTCGCTCACCTCGCTTTCGAAGCGCAGGTCGACGCCCAGCCCGTGCGCCCGCCGCTGCAGGATCTGCAGGAGCAGCTTCCGTGGGATGGCCGAGAACGAGTGCCCGCGCGAGCGCATCTCGCGCCCGCGGTAGTGGATGTCGATCGCCGGCCAGCGCGCGAAGGTGTCGGTGATCTCGAGGTGGGTTTCCGGGTCGGCGTCGCGCAGGGCGCCCAGGGTCTCCTCGGAGAAGACGACGCCGAACCCGAAGGTCGCGTCGGGCGCGTTGCGCTCGAGGACCGTGATGTCGTGGCCCGCCTTCTTCATCAGGATCGCGAGGTACAGGCCCGCCGGACCGGCACCGATGACGCTCACCTTCACGCCAGCACCTCCGCGAGCCGCTCCAGTTGCCCGATGTCCGCGACCGTCGGGAAGAGGATCAGCTCGTCGCAGCCGGCCTCCTCGTAGCCGCGCACGAAGTCGCGGATCGCGCGGGCGGAGGTGAGGTTGCCGGCGGCGATCTGCTCCGCGAACGGGCCGGTGAAGGCGTAGTAGTCGCGCAGGTAGGCGGCGCCCTGGTCCTCGTCGCCGAGCGCGAAGTAGCCCTGACCCCAGAGCAGCGGGCGTCCCGGGCGGCCGAGGTCGTTCCACGCGGCTCGCGCGCTGGCCGCGGCGCGGGCGAACGCGCGCGGCGGGCCGCCGTTGTGCGCGTAGCCGTCGGCGTAGCGCGCCATGCGCGCGAAGGCGGGGCCGACCATGCCGCCGACCAGCAGCGGCAGGTCTGGTCGCACGCCGAGGTCGTCGCCGTCGCGTATCAGAGCGGCGAGTTGCTCGGAGAGACGCGGCCCGCGGCCCCGGTGGTCGACCTGCGCCGTCTCGTAGTCGTCGAGCCGCGCGCCGACGGCGAGTCCCAGCGTGAGGCGTTGGCCCGACAGCGCGTCGACCGACGCCGCCTGCTTGGCCAGCAGCGCGGCGTTGCGCAGCGGGCCGATGGCGATCATCGTCGCGAGGCCGATGCGCTCGGTCACGCCGGCCGCCGCGGCGAGCGCCGCGAAGGGATCGATCGAGTCGTAGGCGAGCCGGTCGAGCACGCCCAGCGTCGAGAACGGGCCGCCGTCGGCGCGCCGCGCCCACTCGACGACGAGCCGCCCATCGGTCCCCGGGATCGTGTTGGGGAGGCCGATGCCGACGTCCATGGCCGCGCGACACTTTACGCTTGACTCCGGTCAGCAGTCAAATATCGTTTGGCGCATGCGGGCCAACGGCTTCGAGGCCCAGCCGCAGGACCTCGTCATGACCTTTCTCGGCGCCTACGCGGTGCCGCACGACCGGGTCGTCTGGTCCGGCGGACTCGTCACGCTGCTCGGCGACTTCGGCTTCTCGACGGGCGCGTCGCGCGTCGCGCTGGCGCGCATGGTCCGCCGCGGAGGCCTCGAGCGATTGCGCAATGGCCGCCTCGTCTCCTACCGCCCGACGCCGCGCACCGTCGCTTTGTTGGAGGAGGGCGACCGGCGGATCTTCTCCTTGGGCCGCGAGCCGCACCGCGCGGAGCTCTGGACGGCGCTGTGGCACGCGATCCCGGAGGAGCGGCGGCTCGAGCGCGCTCGTCTGGCGCGGCGCCTGCGCTTCCTCGGCTTCGGCTCGGTGCAGGACGGGATGTGGATCTCGCCCCACGACCGCGAGAAGGAGGTGGTGGCGCTGATCGAGTCGCTCGGCGTCGGCGGGTACGCGGGCGTGTTGGTCGGCCGTCCCGCCGCCGGGCTCGACTTCGCCGCCCTCGCCTCGCGCGCGTGGGACCTCGACGCGCTCGACTCCCGATACCGCGCGTTCATCGACGAGTTCTCATCGGCCACCGCTTCGCGCGCCGACGAGCACGAGGCGTTCCGGCTGCGCACCCGGCTCGTGCACGTGTTCCGCCGCTTCCCGGCGCTCGACCCCGAGCTCCCGGACGAGCTGATGCACGCGCCGCGTTTTCGCGCGGAGGCGGTCGCGCTGTTCCACCGGCTCTACGCGGCGCTCGCGCCCAGCGCGCAGCGGCACTTCGACGCGGTCACGAGCGCGCCATGAGCGATCAGCGGGCAGCGCTGACGTACTCGTCGTACCTCGCGCTCGACGAGGTCCTGGGCGCCCAGCGCCCGCGCACGGACGAGCACGACGAGCTCCTGTTCATCGTCATCCACCAGGTCTACGAGCTGTGGTTCAAGGAGCTCCTGCACGAGGGCGCGCACCTGCAGCGCCGCCTCGAGGACGGCGACACGCCGCACGCGCTCCACACGCTCAAGCGCATGCTCACGATCCTCAAGACCGTCGTCGCGCAGATCGACGTGCTGGAGACGATGACCCCGCGCCAGTTCCTGACCTTCCGCGATCGGTTGGAGGCCGCCAGCGGCTTCCAGTCGGCGCAGTTCCGCGAGCTCGAGGCGCTGCTCGGCCGCCGCGACCCGCGCGCGCTGGAGGCCTACGACCCCGACTCGGCCGAGCACGCCCGGATCGCCGCGGCGATGGCGCGCCCGTCGCTGTTCGACTCCTTCGTGCGCTACCTCGGCCAACCAGGGCTACTCGGCTGCGGCCGCCGCGCTCGACCGCGACGTCACCCAGCCACTCGAGCCCTCGGACGCCGTCCAGCGCGCACTCCTCGCCGCGTACGCCGACGACGGCGAGCCCGCCCAGGTCTGCGAGCGGATGATCGACCTCGACGAGGGCGTCATGGAGTGGCGCTACCGCCACGTCCAGATGGTGCGCCGCACGATCGGCGACAAGCGCGGGACCGGCGGCTCGGGCGGCGCCAGCTACCTCGCGACGACGCTGCTGCGGCCGGCCTTCCCCGATCTGTGGGCGGTGCGCACGGAGTTGTGAGCGCTGCGCGTCAGCGCCGCTGGCCCGGCGGAGGGATCTCCTCGCGCCGGGCGGGCAGGTCCGCGGAGGCCGGGGCGCGACCGGCCGCGGCCGCTGCCGCCGCCCGCGCGCCCGAGCCGCGCGACACCCAGTCGGCGGGCTGCACCGGCAGGGCGAGCACCGCCTGCCAGGTCGCGGGATCGGTCTCGCCGCTCGCGCGGCAGGCCGCGCGAGGTCTGCAGGCTCATCAGCGCCTGCTGCGTCGACGTGCCGAAGACGCCGTCGACCGGGACGGTCGGGCGAGAAGGCGACCAGGTGCTCCTGCAGCCAGACGACCTCGTCGCCCTTGGACCCCTTGTCGAGCGCCGGCCAGCCCGGGTCCTGCAGCGGCTCGGCGGCTCCCGGAGGCTGGGCGAGCGCGGCCCACGTCGACGGGCCGGTCGCCTGCCAGCTCCACCACGACAGCCCGCCCGCGCCGTACGCCGCCCACACCTGGCGGAAGCGCTGGATCTCCGCCGGCGCCGGCGACTGGTAGGTCTGGCCCAGCGGCGCGATCGGGACGCCGAAGATGCGGTTGTGCGCCCACGTGCGCGCGCTGACCGCGTCGACCGACCCGCCGATGTCCTTCCAGTAGACCTGCGGCAGGTTGACCTGGGCGGCGCCCGGCGCGAGGAAGACCGAGTAGGGCAGCCCCGGGTGGTAGTCGACGTAGGGGAACGACGTCAGCCCGATCGGATACGCCGGTCCGACGGCGGCCCGCAGCGCGGCGACGTACTGCTGCGCCTGCGCGTAGCGGCCCTCGTAGCGGCTCTCGGCGTCGATGACCAGGCAGTCGGCGCCCGCCGCCACGGCGCTCGCGCCCTGCGCCGCCTCGCCGAGCGGATCGGCGCCGTAGACGAACTGCCACGCGCACGCGTGGAGGCCGTACGCGTGCAGGGCCTGGACCAGCGTCGGGTTGAACTGCGCCCACGCGTCGTCCGGGCCGTCCGAGCTCTTGACGAAGACGGTTGAGATGCCGGCCGCCCGCGCCCGCGCGGCGATGGCGTTGACGTCCCCGCCCTCGCTCTTCGGCAGCTCCCAGATCCACATCCCGTTGCCGGCGAACGGCGCCGGGAGCGGGCCGCTGGGCGCCCGGCGCTGGACGGGCACCGGGAGCACGATGAGCCGGATCACGCGCGACCGGCGCCCGGCGCGGTCGGTGACGCGCACCGAGATCGTCCCGGCCTTGGTCCCGGGCGGGACACGCGCCACCCACCCCGTCGGCGAGCGCCTGAGCTTGGTCGCCAGCGCCCCCTTCGACCAGCGAAAGCTCACGCGCATCCCGGCCTTGAGCCCCGTGCCGCGAAGCTGGACCTGCTTGCCGATCATGACCTGCGGGCGCGGGTGGCAGACGGCGCGCGTCGCCGGCACGCAGCGCAGCCCGGTCAGCTTCGGCGGGGGCGTGCGCGCCTGGGCGGCCGTCGGCGCGAGCGCGCCGGCGAGCAGGGTCGCGATCGCGAGGGTGCGTCCGTGCGGCATCTTCGGTGACAACCGATCGGACACCGCGAAGTCGCGCCCGGCGCGCGTGCGCCAGCTTCCGCCCCGCACCAGAGTCGCCGCACTTCTCGCGCGGATTCCGATTGGTCGGGTTGATCGTGTGGCCCGATCCTAAGCCGCTCAGCCGCCGTGATCTCATTGCGCATCAACGCCAACAATGGCGACAGGATCGAACGCGTCCTAGCCCTCCGCTCCCGCATCAACGGGGTCGCGATGGAGTAGACCGCCGACTTCCCCATCCGCTGCAGACACGGAAGGCGCGCCGTCCTCGAGCAGATCCCGCACGGCATCCACCCTGGTGCGAGCGGACGGTGGCACCGGGACCGGCCACATCAGGCAGGAGTGCGCCAGCGCGGCGTTCGAGCGTCATGGTTGCCGTCACGACGAGCGTACGGCGTTGGCCACCCAGCTTCGCCCCACACGTTAGGGGGGATAGGCGATAAGGGGCGTCCAAACCGAACACGTCGCGTCTAAGCAAATCGACTTCACGATTTAGTCAGTGCAACGACCGCACCGGTCGGTCCGACCGAGCGTGGGAGGTCGGTCGAACATTTGTCCGCACGAGGGTTGAACCGCCGGGGAATCCTCTACTTGTCGGTGAATTGTGAGAGACTCTTCCTCCGAGCGCCGGGTGGGCGTCGGATGGCGTGAGGGGGAGCGATGACTCAGAGTGGCGTCCGCGTGGTGGGATTAGCGTGGCGAAAGTTGGTTTGCGTCCCTGTCGGCGTCGGGTTGCTGTGCGCGGCGCTTGGGGTGCTTTTGCCGGCCTCGGCCGTTGCCCGGACGTTTCAGGGGTCCATATCCGCGCCAGCCGTCAGCGCCGACGGCGGGACGGTTACGGCGCAAATCACCGTGAGCGCTCAATGCACGGGGTCGGAGTACTGCGGTTTCTTCCCAGAGGTGACGACGGTCCCAGATGCGCAGCCGTGTGCCGACGTGATCAACGGTTCTGAGTGGATTGGCAGCGTGAGCAACGCGTCGGTCAGTGCGACGGCAACCTGGAGCGAATGGCCAACGCTGTATTCAGGCGGCAAGCGCGCCTGTCTGTACGCGTTGTCGGACGGGGTGCTGGTGGCCGAGACGACCTACCAGGTTCCAGCTCCGCCGCCGCCCCCTACCTACACGCCGCCGGTGTACACGCCGCCCGCCTACACGCCGCCTACGTACACGTCCCCCACGTCGTACGGGACTGTGCAGACTCTGGGCTACAGCGAGGCACTCCAGGTGACGCGCTCGTGGATGAGTAGGAAGTACGGGCGGCGGTGGAGCCGGGGCCGGCATCGGACCGTCCGCTGCCCGGTGCGCACCTCCGCGGCGCAAAGGGGGTGCTATGCCGTCTGGATCTACGGAAGGCACGTCTATTCGAAGACGATCGTGATTACGGAAGGGCAGACCGCGTACACGATCACCGGGAGCTTCTCCTCGGCCCCCACCCAGGCCCCCAGCGCGCCGACGTCGACCGACTTCTGTTCGACGCACGTCTGTATTCCCAACTATCCATACGGGACAGGCACGACGGTGCAGTGCGCGGATGGCACCTATTCGCACTCAGGAGGCAAACAGGGGGCGTGCTCGTATCACGGCGGGGTCGCGCGCGCGTCAACGTCGCGCTTGCGGGGCCGACGGGCTGACCAGCTACTCGCGTCGACACAGCGCCGTCTGCGACTGATGCGGAAGGCCGAAGCCCTGCTTGTGTCTACGGGCGCTAGGTAGCCCCGGACCGCGCGGGAAGGACAGGCGATGGGCACAACTACCGGCACTCGCTACCGGCTGAGCTGAAATGTCAAACCACTTCCGATTCAGATGGGCGATGGCAGCTGCGGTCGCAGCGTGCGGGCTCAGCGCCTGTGGGGGCACGCAAGCGACCAAGACGGTCACGGTCACTGCGACAACGGCGCCCGAGTCAGCCGCGACGACCAGCGCTCCGGCGCCCGACAAGAAGCGGACGAGGCGCCAGGCCCACGCGAGCTCGTCGATGCGGTCGTGCGACGCGAACATCACCGTCAAGAGGGCGACAACCACCTGCGGCTTCGGTGAGAACGTCTTCTATGGCTACTGGCTGAACCAGAAACAGCCCGGGGTGTTCGCCGACAGTCCGGGCATCCCGGCTTACAGCCCGGCAACGAAGCGAACATTCTTCGTGGACTGCTCGGGCACGAGCAAGATCGCCTGCCGAGCCGGCGATGGTGGCTACGTCACGTTCCCCATCGCGGCCGTTTCGGCATACACGACCGCGCAAGCGAAGCGCTACGCCGATACGGCGCAGCTCGGAGACGTCCCGGCTCCCGGCGGCGGGTCCCGTCAGAGTGATCCTGCACCGAGCCAAGGCACCGACAGCAGTGGCGACTGTGATCCCAGCTACGAGGGCGCGTGTCTCGATCCGAACTCGCCCGATTATGACTGCGAGGGCGGCAGTGGTGACGGCCCGGACTACACCGGCCCCGTAACGGTCGTCGGCGACGACCACTTCGGACTTGACCGCGACGGGGACGGAAGCGCCTGCGAATGACGTCCGCGCCAAGCGGATGAGAGGCAAGGGCGCGGCGCACTCCGTGGCCAAGGGGCCGCTCCACAAAGGACGGCGCGTCAAGCCCGTACCCTGACGGTGAGGCCTACGAGGATTCTGACTCGGTCTTGGCTCCCCCGGCGCGCTCAAGTAGTTTCGGGCGCCGATGCCGCTCGAGGCTCTAACGGATCCCAGCGCAGTACTCGCCGCGATCGCCGAGTTCGACGAGGTTGGGCGCGATCGATTCCTTGCTCGTTACGGATTCCTCGCCGCCCGCGACGTTGTACTCGTGTACCAGGAGCGCCCATATGACTCGAAGCCGATTGTCGCGGCTGCGCACGGACATCAGCATCCGGATCTTGGTCCGCTTCGTCCTAGCGAGTTCAGCGGTGGGCGACCCACGATCGCCAAGCTTGAACAGCTCGGGTTCCAGGTCGAGCGACTGAACCCGTCCGATAGTGGTTCGTCCGCCGCTGGGCCCCTCCTCCAGGAGTTCATCGATTCGTACGCGCGCGCGAAGCGGGAGACCTTCGCCGGGTCCCATCCGGCGGCTGAGATCTTGGGGCGCGCGGCTGACGCGTTGCGCGATCGCTTGCCTCCGTCGCTGTCGCAGGCGCGGGTCAAGGCGTCGGTTGGACAAGGCAACTGGGCAACTGTCCCGTGGATCGCCGTCCTCCACCCGCGCGAAACCAGCACGCACGCAACGCGGCACGTACCCTGTGCTGCTCATTCCCGAGGATCTGCGTGGCGTCTATCTCACGTTGGCGCAAGGTGTCACCGAGCTACGACGTGATCGCGGAAAGGCGGCGGCCTACGCGGCTCTCGCGGATCGGGCGCAGGCGCTGCGTCCTCGGCTGGAAGGCTCACTGACCGGGAATTCGAGCGGCGGCGACGAGGTCGACCTGGGACCTTCCAATCTCGGCCGCGACTACGCGGCGTCGGTGATCGTCTCCAAGTTCTTCGCGCGTGATTCACTCGGCACGAGCGACCTGGATGACGATTTTTCGGAGCTCTGCTCCGCATACGGGGAGCTTTTGGAGTCGGGAGCGCTGCCTGCGGATCCAACCGCCGCGCATGAGCCCGTGGTGATGTCGGTGTACGTAGGGCGGGGCGCCGAGGATAACTTCGCGAGCGGTGGCCATCGTGGGTGGTGGGGGTGGCGTCAAACGTATCCCGAGCTCGCCCACGTCCAGCCCGGTGATCTGATCCTCTTTGGGTTCGCCTACTCGGGCGGCAGCTTGCGTGTCGACGCCCCGACATGGGCGCAGAACCGCGCGAAGCGAGCAGTGGTGGGTCGGATCGAGCAGGCGCCATTTCGCACGGACGAAGCTGTGATGCCCGACGAGGTTGCGGGCACAGCGAGCTACCCGTACAAGATCCGCTTCGAGTTGCTTCATGACGTGACGAATGTCGACCTGAACGAACACGGCGGCCTCTCACCAGAGGTCGCCGACGCCTTGCGGCTGAGCGCGGTTCGTCAAGGAGCGGGCATCGTGCGACCTGTCAAGGGTTCGAGGCTCCTAGAGCCTTTCGCCGGCAGCGAGACCCTCGCGCACGCTGCTGTGTCCATCGACGAGGTCGCTGAAGCGTTCATTAGCGCTGTTCGACACTCAGCGGCTTACGCCTTGACGAGGCGCTTACCGGCTCCTTCTTAGCTGGCCGCGCTCACGAAGCCGTTCGTGATCCTGACTGGCCTATCGGGTTCCGGCAAGACGCAGCTCGCGAAGCGACTCGGCGAGTGGTGCGGTTCGGACTCTCAAGGACGCACGCGGTATCAGATCGTGCCCGTGCGCCCCGACTGGACTGGACCCGAGTACCTGTTCGGCTTCCCGGACGCGCTGCAGGGCCGGGTCGATGGACAGGCGGTCTGGGCTGTTCCGGACACGCTCGAGTTTCTGCTGCGAGCGAACGCGGAGCCAACGAAGCCGTTCGTGCTGGTGCTGGACGAGATGAATCTCGCCCATGTCGAGCGGTACTTCGCAGACTTCTTGTCAGGCCTCGAGTCGAGGGACCCTGTCCTGCCCGACCTCTATCAGCGAGATGGCAAATGGCTCGAGCGAGACACGAGTCACAGGATTCCGCTTCCCCGCAACGTGACGGTGGTTGGCACCGTCAACATTGACGAGACGACGTACCTCTTCTCTCCGAAGGTCCTTGATCGAGCGTTCACGTTTGAGTTCCGCGTCGCCGATTCCGATCTGGATGCCGATGCTCGCCGGCCCGGCTCGTCTGCGCCCGCCTCGACGACATCCTCGGCTCTCTGGTCGCATACCAGAAGAACGACGACTGGCAGTTCGACAGCCCTCATCCTGAACGCGATGCACTCGCCGAGGACCTCCGCGAGCTGCACCGGATTCTCGATCCCGCGGGCCTCGAGTTCGGCCATCGTGTGATGTACGAGGCTCTGCGGTTCGCGTCGATGTTGGGCGCTGCACGAGGACTGGGTCGGGACCGAGGCGCTGGACGTCATCGCCCTGACAAAAGTCCTGCCGAAGGTCCACGGGTCGAGGCAACGGCTCCAGCCGGTTCTCGAAGCGCTGATCGCGTTCGCAGACGGACCGTCCGAATCCCCTGAGCCGCGCCTGCCGACCACGGCCGCGAAGGTCCGACGCATGCTCAGCGTCCTTCAGGAGGCCCAGTTCGTGAGCTTCACCGAGTGACTGCGCGCGCGGACGGCCCTGCGCGACGAGTCGCATCAGCCGATCGGCTGGCTGACGATTGCCCGGCTGCCGTCACGAGCGCGACGAGCTCTCCGAACATGTGGACTCCGGGCGTCCCGTGCTCGTGGAGGACGGCGATTACCGCTTCGAAATCGAGATTGATCCTGCCGACGGTCCCGTCGCCGTCGAGCCGTCCTCCGAGCTCTTCAGCTTCGACGACGAGACTCATCGCCGAGGCCGTATCAGGCCTCGCCAGTTCGTGGGCAGGATCCGCATTCGGGTAGACCACCCGCAGACCGGTCGATCCGGTTGCGCGGACATCGAGGTTCGGCCGACCAAGCTAGACGCCGAGACCGAATACAGACGCATGCTGGGCGACATTGAGGAGGTCGCGACGGAGGCGTTGCTCCACGGGTTCGCCCCGGCGGCCTTGGCTCTCGCGCCTGACTCGGCGCTTGGCCAACGCCTCCTCTACCAGCAGTTCGCGCTGCTTCACGCGAAGCTCATGTCCCGGGAGTTCGAAGACGCGATGGCGCTGATCCTCGCCAACCCGCATCGCGCCTGGATCGATGAGCGCGAGGAGCAACATCCCGGCCGACCGCTGCGTTCGGGCGGTCACCTCAGCCGCGCCCTCGCGAGAAGCGGATCCCGAGTGGATACGCAGGGCCTGCTGTCGGTCGCCTCTGTGCCGCGTCGTGTCGAGCGGACTCGGACAGAGTCCACGCTCGACTCGATCCCGAATCGGTTTGTCCTCTACGCGCTTGCTCGTTGGCGTTCGATCGCGCAGCAGCTGACCGATGCCCTCGGTCCGCTGAGGCGGGACCCAGGGCCGATCCGCCGTGGCCGGGACGCGGCCGCTGAGGTCCTTGCCCGCATGGATCGCTATCTCGGGCATCCGCTCTTTCGCGAGGTCGCGCCGCTGCGCGTTTTCCCTATGGCAAATCAGGTGCTAATGAAACAGGCGGGCTACCGCGACCTGTTCCGCACCTTTGTCTTGGGCGAGTTCGGTTCCCGGCTGGCGCTTGATCTGGACGTTGATGACATCTTCGGTGCGAGCCAGCGGAACGCTGCTGCCCTCTACGAGTACTGGGCTTTCCTGCAACTCGCAGACGCGGTCGGCGAGGTTTGCGGCAGTCGAAAGACTGTGGAGGTCCTCCAGCCGGCTACAAACGGCCTGAGCATCGGATTTAGCCAAGGGATGGCGAGCGGCCTCACGTGGCGCATCGAGCGGGCGAGCCGCGAGTTTGAGATTGACCTGTTCTTCAATCGCACCTTCGTGGTGTCGACCACCTACGAGCACGACGCCTCGTGGACGCGCGAGATGAGACCGGACTGCTCCTTGCACATTCAGCCACGAAGTCGGATGCCGAAACTTACCGATCCTCGTGACCTTGACGTATGGCTTCATTTCGACGCCAAGTACCGGGTGGAGCACGCCCGCGAGCAGTTCGATGCGGCGAAGGATCTGGGCCAGGACGCCGCTGCTGAGGCCGAATCCGTCGAGCGTCTATCTCGGAGCCGGCGGGAAGACCTTCTCAAGATGCACGCCTACCGCGACGCCATCCGGCGGACCGCGGGCGCCTACGTACTCTTTCCCGGCAACGACAGTGTCTCGCCGTATCGCGAGTTCCAAGAGCTTCTTCCTGGCCTCGGGGCCTTTGTGCTGAGACCAGCCAGCTCGCCCTCGGAGTCAGGTCGGACGGCCATCGAGAAATTCTTGTCCGACGTCGTCGACCATGTCGCCGATCGCGCGACGCAGCACGAGCGCGACCGTTTCTGGCGCGCCGCTGTGCGGCACACGCCCGAGCCCGCCTCGTCAAGCGCCACCGAACTTCCGGACATCGCATTGCCGCCTCGCGATGCGCTCGTGCTGTGCGGCTACGTTCGAAGCCGAGAGCACGAACGATGGATAGAGGCCGCTGGCCTCTACAACGTGCGAGCGGACAGACGTCGAGGTGCCCTTTCGGCTGACTCCTCCGAGCTTCGGGGCGAATGGCTCCTGCTGTACGGAGCGAACATCCCGGCGTCAGCCTGGCAACGAGTCGGCGGCTGGTTCGTACAGACGCGCGACGACTTGTCCGCAGGCCGGCTACCCGCAGCCGCGTGGGAAGGCCTATCTGTGTTGCCCTGTGACCCGTGTGCTGGCGCCTCCCGAGTTGGATCGGTGGCCTGGACGTCGGGGCGCTGCGACCCCCAGAACTGACGACCGGCCATCCGTTCGCGGTTAGCTGGGCGCGCCTGTTGGCTGCCGGTCGGGCCACGTCGTCGGACTCGTGAGTCCACGGGAATGCGCGCGGCAGCCTCCTGGCAGCGGCCAGTCCAGCAGCGTCGTCGGGAAGACTCTTGAAGCAGTGCTCCACGTCCATCGAGCTGAGCGGGCCGACGGCCTCGTCGAGGCGCTTCGCGCGCTGCTCGGCGATCCGCTGCCCGACCCGTTCGCGCCCGAGGTCGTCGCCGTGCCGACGCGCGGCATGGAGCGGTGGCTCGCGCAGCGGATGTCGGATCGGCTCGGGGCGGGGGATGGGCGGGGCGATGGGGTGTGCGCGAACGTCGACTTCCCGTCGCCGCGGAGGCTCGTCGGGGATGCGGTGGCGACGGCGTCTGGGATCGAGGCGGATGCGGATCCGTGGTTGCCGGAGCGGGCGGTTTGGGCTCTGCTCGAGGTGGTGGATGGGTGTCTGGGGGAGCCGTGGTTGGCGAGCTTGGCCGCGCATCTGGGGGGAGCTGGCGACGACGTGGATCCGGCGCGGCGGGCTCGGCGGTTCAGTGCGGTTCGGCATCTCGCGGAGCTGTTCGATCGGTACGCGCTGCATCGGCCGGAGATGGTTCGTGCCTGGGCTCGCGGGGAGGACGGCGGGGTGCCGGCCGACGGGGTGTGGCAGGCCGAGCTCTGGCGGCGGCTGCGGGCGCGGATCGGGGTTCCGGATCCGGCCGAGCGGGTTGAGGGCGCGTGTGCGCGGTTGCGGGAGGAGCCCGGGATCGTCGATCTGCCGGCGCGGCTCTCGCTCTTCGGGCTGACGCGGCTGCCCGCGGGGCATCTCAACGTGCTGCGCGCGCTGGCGGTCGGGCGCGACGTGCATGTGTTCATGCTCCATCCGTCGCCGGCGCTGTGGGAGCGGGTGGCGGAGCGGGGTGTCTCGGTCACTCGGCGGCGGGAGGATCCGACCGCGGCGCTGCCGGCGAATCGGCTGCTCGCGTCGTGGGGGCAGGACTCGCGGGAGATGCAGTTGGTTCTCGGGGCGAGCGACTACGTCGATCATCATCACGCCGTCGAGCACGGGACCGGCACGCTTCTCGCGCACCTTCAGGCCGACGTGCGGGCGGATCGGTGGCCCGCCGGTGCGCCGCTGCCAGGCGCAGCAGACGAGCGGCCGGTGCTGGACGCGCAGCGACCGCAGCGTGCAGGTCCACGCCTGCCACGGCCGCGCGCGCCAGGTCGAGGTCCTCAGAGACGCGATCCTGCATCTCCTCGACGAGGACCCGACGCTCGAGCCGCGCGACGTCATCGTCATGTGCCCGGACATCGAGACCTTCGCGCCGCTCATCCAGGCGACGTTCGGTGCGGGCGAGGTCTTCGAGGACGACGACGAGCTGGAGGCGCTGCCGGCGGACGTGCGGCCGCCGGACCTCCGCGTCCGGCTGGCCGACCGCGCGCTCAGGCAGACGAACCCGGTGCTCGGCGTCATCGGGCGGCTGCTCGACCTCGTCGACGAGCGGCTGACCGCCTCGCAGGTGCTCGACTTCGCCGACCAGGAGCCGGTGCGGCGGCGGTTCGGGCTCGACGATGACGACCTCGCTCGCATCGAGGACTGGGTCGCCGCGAGCGGCATTCGGTGGGGGCTCGACGCCGCGCACCGAAAGCCGTTCAAGCTCGACGCGCTCGCCGCGGGGACGTGGCGCGCGGGGGTCGACCGGCTCCTGGTCGGCGTCACGATGACCGAGGAGGAGCAGCGGCTGTTCCACGACGTCCTCCCGCTCGACGACGTCGACAGCGGGGCGATCGACGTCGCGGGACGGTTCGCCGAGTTGGTGGATCGGCTGCAACGAGCCCTCGACGGCCTCAGCACGCCGAAGACGATCGACGCCTGGGCCGCGGCCATCGCCGGCGCCGCGGACGCGCTGACCACGACGAGCGAGCGCGACGCCTGGCAGCGCGCCGAGCTCGACCGCATCCTCGGTGACGTGGCCGACGAGGCGGCCGGCAGCGGGAGTGCGACGAGCCTCGTGCCGGCGGAGATCAGGGCGCTGCTGAGCGAGCGGCTCAAGGGTCGCCCGACGCGCGCGAACTTCCGCACCGGCCACCTCACCATCTGCACGCTCATGCCGATGCGGTCGGTCCCGCATCGGGTCGTCTGCCTGCTCGGCATGGACGACGGCGTCTTCCCGCGCAAGTCCCCGCGCGACGGCGACGACCTCATGCTCGCCGACCCCCACGTCGGCGACCGCGACGCCCGCACCGAGGACCGCCAGCTGCTGCTCGACGCGCTGCTCGCCGCCACCGACCAGCTGATCGTCACCTACACCGGCAACGACGAGCGCACGAACCTCGTCCGCCCGCCGGCGGTGCCGATCGGCGAGCTGCTCGACGTCGTCGACCGCACGGTGCGGACCGACGAAGGCCGGGCGCGCGAGCGGGTCGAGGTCAGACATCCCCTCCAGCCCTTCGACCCCAAGAACTTCACCGTCGGCGAGCTCATGCCCGAGCGCGCCGTGGAGCTTCGACCCCGTCACGCTCCACGGCGCCGAAGCGCTGACGACCGAACGCGCGCAGCCCGCGCCGTTCCTCGCAGGGCCGCTGCCGCCGCGCGAGCAGACCCTCGTCGAGCTCGAGGACCTCGTCCGCTTCGCCGGCCACCCCGTCCGCGCCTTCCTGCGCCAGCGGCTCGGCATCAGCGTCGGCGACTACGCCGACGAGGTCGAAGACGCGCTGCCCGTCGAGCTCGACGCGCTGGAGCGCTGGGGCGTCGGGCAGCGGCTGCTCGACGGGGTCCTCGGCGGCGCGCGACATCGAGGCCTGCATCGCGGCCGAGATCGCGCGCGGGACGCTGCCCCCGGGCAAGCTCGCGACGCCCGTCATCGACCGCATCCGCCCGATCGTCGCGCACATCGCGGCCGCGCGCGCGACGCCGAGCTCGGACGCCGGCAGGCGCGCAGCCGGCCTCCGTGGACGTCAAGGTCGCGCTCGCAGACGGCCGCACGCTGAGCGGAACGGTCCCCGGCGTCTACGGCGACGTGCTGCGAACCGTCACCTACTCGCGCGTCAACGCCCGCCACCGCCTCCAGGCCTACGTCCGCTGGCTGGCGCTGACCGCGGCGCACCCCGAGCGCCCATTCGCGGCGGTCACCGTCGGGCAGGCCCGCCGCGGCGCGCCCGACAGCGCGACGATCACGATCGCCCGCATCCCGCCGCTCGGCGACGACGCACACGAGCGCGAGGAGCGGGCACGAGAGCAGCTCGCCACCCTCATCGACCTCTACGACCGCGGCATGCGCGAGCCGCTCCCGCTCGCCTGCATGACCTCGGCCGCCTACGCGGCAGCGACCCACGCAGGCGCCGACGCCGACAAGGCCGCCCGCGCGGCGTGGGAGTCGGGCTGGAACTTCCCCAACGAGGACGCCGACCTCGAGCACCAGCTCGTCGCTCGGCGGCATCCTCAGCTTCGACGAGCTGACAGCAGAGCCGCCGCGCCCCGACGAGCAGGGCGAAGGCTGGGACGACACCGAGACGACGCGCTTCGGCCGCTACGCGGTCCGCCTCTGGGACGGCCTGCTGCAAACCGAAGCGGTCTTCGAGCGGTGAGCGGCCTCACCACCGACATCCAGCCGTTCGACGTCTGCGGCCCGCTGCCGACCGGGGTCACCGTCCTCGAGGCGAGCGCGGGCACCGGCAAGACGTTCACCATCGCCGCGCTCGCCGCGCGCTACGTCGCCGAGGGCACGCCGCTCGAGCAGCTCCTGCTCGTGACCTTCACGCGCATGGCCACCGGCGAGCTCAGAGAGCGCGTCCGCGAGCGGCTGGTCAGCGCCGAGCAGGGGCTCGACCGCGCGCTGGCGGGCGCGCCCCCACAAGACGAGGTCGTCGCGCTGCTGGCGAAGGGCACGCAGCAAGAGGTCACCCAAAGGCGCGAACGCCTCACCAGAGCGCTCGCCGACTTCGACGCCGCCACCATCGCCACCACCCACGGCTTCTGCCAGGAGGTGCTGGGCGGCCTGGGCGTCGCGGGCGACGTCGATCCCGACGCCACCTTCGTCGAGGACGTCAGCGACCTGCTCGAGGACGTCGTCGACGACCTCTACGTCCGGCGCTGGCACGGCAGCGACATCCCGCAGTTCGACCGCGCGCAGGCGATGCGGATCGCGCGGATCGCGGTGAACAACCCGGCGGTGCGCGTCGAGCCCGAGCACGCGCCGGAGGACACCGTCGAGGCGATGCGCCGCCGCCTGGCCCTCGCCGTCGCGCGACGAGCTCGAACGCCGCAAGCGCCAGATGGCGGTCATGACCTACGACGACCTGCTCACCCGCCTCGACGACACGCTCAAGGGCCCCGGCGGCGAGGCCGCGGCCAAGCGCCTCAGAGAGCGCTACCGCGTCGTGCTCGTCGACGAGTTCCAGGACACCGACCCCGTCCAGTGGGACATCATGCTCCGCGCCTTCGGGGACGGCGACACGACGCTCGTCCTCATCGGCGACCCGAAGCAGGCGATCTACGCCTTCCGCGGCGCCGACGTCTACGCCTACCTCGAAGCGGCCAACCGGGCCGACAAGCGCGCGACGCTCGAGGTCAACTGGCGCAGCGACCAGGGCCTCATCGACGCCTACGACGCGCTGCTCGGCGGCGCCAAGCTCGGGCACGAAGGCATCGTCTACCGAAGGGTCAGGGCCGCCGACGCCAACCAGACGCCGCGCCTCAGCGACGCGCCCGTCGCGGCGCCGCTGCGCATCCGCGTCGTCCATCGCGACGAGCCGTCGCTGAAGCTCACGCGCGGCGGGAGCGTCAGCAACGCGTCCGCGCGCGAGCACGTCGCCAAGGACCTCGCGGCCGACCTCGCCACCCTGCTCTCCTCGAACGCGAAGATCGAGATCCGCGCGCAGGACGGCACGGTGCAGGACACCGAACGCATCCGTCCCGGCCACGTCGCCGTCCTCGTCCGCACCCACCGCAACGCCGCGCTCATCCGCGACGCCCTCGACGAGGTCGACATCCCCGCCGTCATCAACGGCGCGGGCAGCGTCTTCGGCACCGCGCCCGCGCGCGACTGGCTGCGCCTGCTCGAGGCGATCGAGCGCCCGTCGTCGCCACAACGAGCCGCCTCCGCCGCGCTCACGCCCTTCCTCGGCTGGACGACGGAGCGGGTCGCCTCGGCCACCGAGGAGGACCGCGAGGAGCTCCACCGCCGCCTGCACCAGTGGGCGCGCGTGCTGCGCGTGAAGGGCGTCGCCTCGCTGACCGAGACCGTGACCCTGGTCGAGGGCCTCCCGCAGCGGGTGCTGCAGACCATCGACGGCGAGCGCGAGCTGACCGACCTGCGCCACGTCGGCCAGCTCCTGCACGCCGCGGCGACGACCGAGCAGATGGGCGCCGCCGCGCTGACCTCGTGGCTGCGCCAGCAGATCGCCGCCGCCGGCGAGGACACGAGCGACGAGGAGCGCAGCCGGCGCCTCGAGTCCGACGCCGAGGCGGTCCAGGTCCTCACCATCCACCGCAGCAAGGGCGTCGAGTTCCCGATCGTCTACTACCCCTACCTGTGGGAGCCGGGCTACATCCCGCGCGACCCCCAGCCCGTCTTCTTCCACGACCCGCAGGCCGGCGACGAGCGCGTCATCGACGTCGGCATGGACGGCCCCGACTTCCCCGCCCACCAGCGCCAGCACGAGGCCGAGCAGCGCGGCGAGGACCTGCGCCTCGCGTACGTCGCGCTGACCCGCGCGCAGCACCAGGCCGTCGTGTGGTGGGCGCCCTCGTGGGACAGCCGCAACTCCGCGCTCGGCCGGCTGCTCTTCGCCCGCGACGCCGAGGGCAACGTGCCGCCGCAAGGACCCGCGACGCCGACCGACGACGCCGCGACCGCGCGCTTCGAGGCGCTCGCCGCCGAGGCGCCCGGGTGCATCAGCGTCGAGCGCGCGACGCTCGGCCTGGCCAAGGCGTGGTCCGGCGAGGCGCGAACGGAGGCGGACCTCTGCGCGGCCCGCTTCGACCGCGACCTCGACTGGCGCTGGCGGCGCACGTCCTACAGCGACATCACCGCCGGCGCCTACGAGGCGCGGGTGGCGAGCGAGCCCGAGGAGCGCGTCGTCGACGACGAGGAGACGATGTCCGCGCCGCCGGCCCCCGCGCCGCCCCTCGACGACGACCTGGAGTCGGCGGCGATGCGCGGCGTGCCGTCGCTGCTCGCCGAGATGCCGGCCGGCGTCCAGGTCGGCACCTTCGTGCACCGCGTCTTCGAGGCGACCGACTTCGCCGCCCCCGACCTCGACGCCGAGCTCGGCGAGCACGTCGCGGCGACCCTGGCGCGCCGGAGCGTCGACGTCGGCGACCCGGCGACCACGACGGCCGGCCTGCGCGCCGCCATCGAGACGCCGCTCGGGCCGCTGCTCGGCGGCCGCGCGCTGCGGGACCTCGAGCGCGCCGACCGCCTCGACGAGCTCATCTTCGAGCTGCCGCTGGTCGGCGGCGACCAGCCGACCGGGCGCCTGACCCTCGCCGCCATCGCGGGCGTGCTGCGCGACCACCTCCCCAAGCAGCGACCCGCTCGCCGGCTACGCCGAGCGCCTCGACGACGCCAACCTGCGCCAGAGCCTGCGCGGCTACCTCACCGGCAGCATCGACCTCGTCGTGCGCGCCGACGACCGCTACGCCGTCGTCGACTACAAGACGAACTGGCTCGGCGCGCCCGGCGAGGAGCTGACCGCGTGGCATCACCGCCCGGCCGCCCTCGCGACCGAGATGCAGCACGCGCACTACGCGCTGCAGGCGCTGCTCTACACCGCGGCGCTGCATCGCTACCTGCGCTGGCGCCTGCCCGGCTACGACCCCGAGCGCAACCTCGCCGGCGTCCTCTACCTCTTCCTGCGCGGGATGGTCGGCCGCGACACGCCGACGGTCGACGGCACGCCCGCAGGCGTCTTCGCCTGGCGCCCGCCGAGCGCGCTCGTCGTGGCGCTCAGCGACGTGCTCGACCGGGGAGACGGCGCGTGAGCCTCGCGGAGAACGATCTCTTCGACGTCCGCCGCGCGACCAGCGCGACCGGCCTGCTGCACGACTTCAACGCCGCCGGCGTGCTCGACGCCGCCGACGTCCACGTCGCCCGCCGGCTGGCGGCGCTCGCCGGCGACGACGACGAGCAGGTCGCGCTGGCGGCGGCGCTCGCCGTGCGCGGGCCGCGCCTCGGCCACGTCTACGTCGACCTCGCCACCATCCGCGAGACCGCGACGGTCGACGCCGAGGAGGCCGTCGACCTGTCGTCGCTGGCCTGGCCGGCGGTCGCGCCGTGGACCGAAAGACTGCAAGCCAGCGACCTCGTCGCGGTGGGCGAAGAGGGTGGAGCGAACCGGCCGCTGCGCCTCGTCGGCACCTCGCTCTACCTCGACCGCTACTGGCGCGAGGAGCGCCAGATCGCCGCCGACCTCCAGGCGCTCGGCGCCGAGGCGCCCGCAGACGTCGACGAGAACGTGCTGGCGGACGGCCTCGCGCGGCTCTTCCCCGGCGACCCCGACGAGCGCCAGCGCGCGGCCGGCGCCGCCGCGGTCCGCCATCGCTTCGCCGTCGTCGCCGGCGGCCCGGGCACCGGCAAGACGACGACCGTCGCCCGCATCGTCGCGCTGCTGGCCGAGCAGGCCGAGGCGGCCGGCCGGCCCCAGCCGCTCATCGCGCTCGCGGCGCCCACGGCGGTCGCCGCGGCGCGCCTCGAGGAGGCCGTCCACGACGCCGCCGAGGAACTCGACGCGAGCGACGCCGTCCGCGCCCAGCTGCGCGCGGCGAGCGCCTCGACCCTGCACCGCCTGCTCGGCTGGCGCCCGGACAGCCAGAGCCGCTTCCGCCACCATCGCGGCAACCGGCTGCCCCACGACGTCGTGATCGTCGACGAGACCTCGATGGTCTCGCTCTCCCAGATGGCCCGGCTGCTCGAGGCGGTGCGCCCGCAGGCCCGGCTCATCCTCGTCGGCGACCCCGGGCAGCTGACCTCGATCGAGGCGGGCGCCGTCCTCGGCGACATCGTCGGGCCGGCCGACGACGGACCGTCGAGCATCGTCGTCCTCAGCCGCGTGCACCGCTTCGGGGGCGCCATCGGCGCGGTCGCGGAGGCGGTCCGGCGCGGCGACGCCGACGCGGCGGTCGACGCGCTCTCGACGTCGCCCGACGAGGTGACCTGGCTGCCCGTCGACCCCGAGACCGACTCGGCGCTGGCCCCGGTCCACGACGGCGCCGTCGGCGCCGCCCGCGCCGTGATCGACGCGGCCCGAGCGGGCGAGGCCCACCGCGCCCTCGAGGCGCTCGCCAGCTTCCGCGTCCTGTGCGCGCACCGCCGCGGGCCGTACGGGGTCGAGACCTGGACCGACCGCATCGAGCGCTGGCTGGCCAACGAGGTCGAGGGCTTCGGCGCCGAGGGGCAGTGGTACGTCGGTCGGCCGCTGCTCGTCACCGAGAACGACTACGGCCTGCGCCTCTACAACGGCGACACCGGCGTCGTCGTGGCCACGGACACCGGTCGCGTGAGCGCGGCGTTCGAGCGGCGCGGCGAGCTCATCGAGTTCAGCCCGACCCGCCTCGCCGCCGTCGACAGCGTCTACGCGATGACCGTCCACAAGAGCCAGGGCTCGCAGTTCGCCGCCGCCGCCGTCCTGCTGCCCGACCCGACCTCGCAGATCCTCACGCGCGAGCTGCTCTACACCGCGGTTACGCGCGCGCGCGAGGGCCTGATCCTGGTCGGCACGGAGGAGGCCGTGCGGGCTGCCGTCGCGCGGCCGGTGGCGCGGGCCTCGGGCCTGCGCTGGCGACTGTGGGGTGAGCGACCGGGCTGACTCTGTCGCGCGCTGTAGAGGACCTCACGCAGCCGCGCGGAGGAACTGGCCGAACCGCGACTCGAGTCGTTCCGGATCTGGACGTTCTTCTGGCCGTCGCGGGACGACGATCGGCTTGCCGTGAAAACCTTGCAGCCCATTGAGCAGCATCGGCCCATCGATCTCACGTAGCAGTCGATCGGCTATGTGCACGGTTCCGCTGGGGTCGATGCCGAGCAAGTTGCGGTCGAATGCGAGGTGGTGGATCGCGCAGAGCGCTAGCCCGTTGACGACGGCGGCGATCCCCTGGGGTTCGGGATCAGGAACGATGTGGGCGGCCTGCAGGAGCACTCGCTCGCGAAGCGAGCAGATGGCGCAACGTTCGCGGTAGGCACGCATGACATCGATCTTGAAGCGTTGCTGATGGAGTCGCACACGCGCCTCGCGAGTCGCATAGGCGCGGACATCGGGACCTGAGACGAGGCCACCCGGCTGCATGTCCTGTACGGGCAAACCGGGCTCGAGCACCACTGTACGCGCGGCCGGGTCGTCGGACGTCACGAACATCGGTGCGATGACCCAGTACTGGCCTGGCGCCATCGCCCGGAAGTACGCGAGCGGTGTCTGCAAAACATAGGCAGCGCGCAGTGCGCGGTTGTCCGGCTGATCAATCGACCCGGCGCGGTAGGCATACGTGAACAGGGCGCCGGCTTCGTCGAACGTGTCCGCGTACGGATCCTTGAACGATGTCGTGAGCGTCAGCGCGGCGGGACCCTGCTGCTCGCGCCCGCGATGTATTCCGCGTTGAAAGGAGCCGAAGGTGACCCGCGCCCCACCAAAGCGGAAGCCCTCTCGTAGACGCGCGAGCGGCACGAGCTCGTCGTAGACCCTGGCGAGTTGTCGTACCCGCTCGACGGCTGCCTGACGGAGCGGGAGATCCGGGTCCGCAGCGGCCACGGCGCCAACTGTCTCGCACTGCGGAGCGTTGCGCAATCGGACCGCACACGCAGCCGGAAGCAGCCGGACCTAAGGTGCCGACGCGGAGAGAGACGGCTCTCGGGAACCTGATTGATGTTTCAGGTCTGCCACGGCGCCGCGTGACTCCCGCATCACCCACGGCCTGACGGGCAGGCGAATCCCGAGTCACCGGCTCGGGAGGCGAGACGATGCAGCGCTGGAGATAGGTCGGCAGCCGCGTGCCACGATGCGCGGGGGATGGGCACCGCACCACACGCCGTGGTTCTGGCTTCTGCTGGGTTCGACGGTCAGCGCCGCCGACCGCGCCCTGACCGGGCCGGTGGTGACGTGGATGATCGGCGATCACGGCTCATTCCTGGCCGACACCCCGAAGCCCGACGCCTTGGGCCGGGCTCATCGGCCCTGTTCCTCTTCGTGCGCGAGACCGCGAAGTCGCAGGTGCTCGGACGCCGCGAGGCGCAGGACACCGAGAGCCGGCTTAGCCCGCGGGTCCAGCCATCGCAGCGCACCACCGTGTAAGCGGGCCTCAGCCGCGAAGCGACGCTTCGTCGAGTTCGATCCCGATCACGCGGGCGACGCGGTCCATGTCGGCGTCATGGGCGAGCAACGTGGCCTCCCGGCGCCAGGCCACCGACGCGATCATGCAGTCGACCATGCCGCGTGGGGTTATGCCGGCGGCGCGGCAGCGCCGGTAGATCCGCACAGCGCCGTCGAAGTCGGCCACGCCGTCGAAGCTCAGCAGCTCGAATCGCAGCAGCAGGCGGCGCAGGTCGGCCTCCCGGCGATCGTCTCGCGCGCCCGCGACCACTTCCATCACAACCGGCTGGGTCACCGCGACAGGGCCATCACTCTCGATGAGGGCCGTGAGGCGACGGTCGACAGAGCTGTTGGTCGCGCGGTCGTACTCGACCCACGCCGAGGTGTCGGCGAGGATCACGCCGGCGCGGGCGAGGCGTCTGCCGGCGGTTCGAGGATGGCGCTTGCCCCCCGCATCGCCAGGGCCTCCTCGCGCGTCATCGGCTGCCCCGCCAGGTGTCGCAGGGCCAGGTCCACCGCGTCCGTCTTGGTCCGAACCCCGTAGCGGTCCATGATGGTCTGGACGTAGCCGTCGTCGATCTCGATGTTGGTGCGCGCCTTGGCCATACACCTATCATACACAAGACGTGTAGGACACGTGTATGGAGGCGCATGACCGTTGCGAACCTGCTGCATCTCTGCGCCGATTCACACGCGCGCGCCCTCGCGGCCGTGGCGGCGTGCAACGCTCGCACCATGATCGACGACGCGTGCTGGGACATGGCGCCGCCGCTGGACGACACGCCGCGCCCCCTCGTGCCACGCAGCTTCACAGCCCATTGCGAGCGCGAGCCGGGGCGGTTGCAGCTGCGGCTCGTACTCGCGCGCACGAGCACGTCAACGACATCGTCGTGGAGGAGGACGAGGGCCGCATCGTCGCGTTCGCGGCGGTGTGCCGTCCGACGATCGGCGGCCACCCCCGAGCGGCTCCTCGAGGTAGACGTGGAACGGGCCCTCCATCTGCTCGGGGAGCGGAAGGTCATCGACGCCTATGAGCGGACGAGCGCTGCCGTATCGCAACGTGCTCGCCGAACTTGCGGAGGAGTACGGGCTCAACGGCAACGGAGCGGGTGACGAGCAAGCTGTGGACTAAGCGGACTAAGTCCTCTATCCTCGATGCATGGACGCCGTCTCCATCCACGAGGCCAAGACGCACTTCTCCCGGCTCATTGCGCGGGCCGAGGCGGGTGAGGAGATCGTGGTGCGGCGCGGGCCGACGCCGGTGGCGAAGATCGTTGCCTACCACCCGCCCACGACGCCGCGGGTGCCCGGGGCGCTCAAGGGCGAGATCACGATCGCGGACGACTTCGACGACACGCCGGACGACTTCGCCGAGTACAGCGCGTGAGCCGGCTGCTCGTCGACACCCACGCGGTGCTGTGGTGGCTGACCGACGACGCGGGCCTCTCGGGCACGGCGCGAGCGGCGCTCGCCGACCCCGCCAACGACGTGCTGGTGAGCACGGCGAGCGTGTGGGAGATCGCGATCAAGCGTGCACTCGGCAAGCTCAGCGCGCCCGATGACCTGCCCGACCACATCGAGGCGCAGGGCTTCGGCTGGCTGCCGGTGGCGGCCCGGCACGCCTGGCGGGTGCGGGAGCTGCCGCCGCATCATCGCGATCCCTTCGACCGCCTGCTCGTCGCGCAGGCGCTGGCCGAGGGGATGCCGATCATCTCGGCCGATACGCGCTTCGGTGCCTACGGCGTCGAGACCCGGTGGTGAGCGAAGCGGTAGCGTGCCGCCGCCCATGCGCGCGATCCAGATCAAGGACCTGTCGGGACCCGAGTCGGCGCTCGAGCTCGTCGATGTCGCCGAGCCCGAGGCCTCCCATCCGATGACGCCTGGCGAGGGCGTGCTCGTCGACGTGCGCGCCGCGGGCGTCGCCTTTCCGGAGGTCCTGCAGTCGCGCGGGGAGTACCAGCTCAAGCCGCCGCTGCCGTTCGTGCCGGGCAGCGAGGTGGCCGGCGTCGTGCGCAGTGCGTCGGACGGCGCGGGGTTCGCGCCGGGCGACCGCGTCGCCGCGTTCTGCATGCTCGGCGGCTTTGCCGAGGTGGCCGTCTCGCCGCCGTGGCTGACCTTCGCGCTCCCTGACGAGCTGGACTTCGCGCAGGGCGCCGGCCTGATCCTCAACTACCACACCGCCTACTTCTCGCTGAAGCTCCGCGGGCGCCTCGCCGAGGGCGAGACCGTCCTCGTCCATGGGGCCGCCGGCGGGGTCGGCACGGCGTCGCTGCAGATCGCCAAGGGGCTGGGGGCGAAGACGATCGCCGTCGTGTCGAGCGACGCGAAGGAGCAGGTGGCGCGCGACTCCGGCGCCGACGAGGTCGTGCGCTCGGACGGCCCGTGGAAGGACCAGGCGAAGGAGCTCTCGGGCGGCGGCGTCGACGTGGTCCTCGACCCGGTCGGCGGCGATCGCTTCACCGACAGCCTGCGCTCCCTGCGCGAGGGCGGGCGCGCAGTCGTCGTCGGTTTCACCGGCGGGTCGATCCCCGAGGTGCGGGTCAACCGCCTGCTGCTCAACAACATCGAGGTCGTGGGTGCCGGCTGGGGCGGCTTCGTGCTGAGCAAGCCCGAGCTCAACCAAGAGATCGGCGCCGAGATCAACCGCCTGGCCGAAGCGGGCTTCGTCAAGCCCATCGTCGGCGAGCGCTTCGCACTGGAGGACGCGGCGCAGGCGCTCAAGGCCATCGACGAGCGCCGCGCGACCGGCAAGGTCGTGCTCGAGCTCTAAGGGTGAAGCGCGGCGGCGTCGAGGTGGTCGAGCAGGCCGATCGCCTCGGGCTCGCCTCCCTCGGCCAGCCGGATCGCGCCGCCGGGCCAGTACGGGTGTGGCGGCGCCACGCGGTGCAGGAGGACCGGCTCGTAGACCCACGAGCCGGTGTTCGCGATCCGTGGCACGCCCTTCGGGCCGCTCCACTGGCGCGCGACGTCGCCGGCCAGCGGTCCGCAGCGATGGACGTGCCCGAACACCACCCAGTCCGCCTGCACTCCCAGCCGGTGGACGACCCGCGCCAGGGCGGGGATGCTCGCGCGACGCATCTGCGCGCCGAGCGCCCGCTGCGCGAACGGCGCGATGCGCCGGCCGAGCGCCCGCCGCGGGCTGCTCGGCATCGTGGCGGCGCGCAGCACTTCGGCCATCTCGTCGGTGAGCTCGGCCAGCGGGCGCGGCAGCCACCGGGTCAGCAGCGCCTCGACGCGCGTCGCCGACGGGCCGCCCTCGTAGTCGGCCGGCGTCGCCCCGTCGCGCGGCAGGCGGCCGAGCAGTCCGCGGGCGACGCCGTAGGCGGCCTCGGGCAGCAGGTGCCGGTCGAGGTAGTGCCCGTGCGTGGCCCAGATGCGATCGCCGAGCCAGGCGCCCGGATAGCTGACGCGCACGCGCGCGGGGCCCAGCCACGACGTCAAGCGGGCGAGCGCGGGCGTCGCGTCGAGCGGGATCGGGGTGTCCAGGCCGAGCGACCCGTTGCGCTCCCGCACCCACGGGCGGACGAACCCGGCGTCGTGGTTGCCCGGGACGACGATGACCTCGGCCGCGCCCCCGAGCCGCGCGCCGAGCGCGCGCAGCACCGGCTCGGCGACGTCCATCGCCTCGCGCGGGCGCCCCTCCAGCAGCTCGACGATGTCGCCGAGCAGCACCAGCGCGCTCGACGCCGTCCAGCGCGGCGAGCAGCGGCTCGAGCGCTTCGGGGCGGCGCAGGACGTCGCGGCCGAGACGGGAGCCGAGGTGCAGGTCGGAGATGACGAGAGTCGTCACGGGCGGGCGGGATGGTGGCATTCCGGTGGATCTCTGACTAAAGTCAGAGATATGAGCGCAGCGGGAGCGAAGCGGGCGGGTGACCGAGCGGCGCGGGCGGCGGGTGACCGAGCGGCGCGGGCGGCGGGTGACCGAGCGGCGCGGGCGGCGGGGTCGGCGGGTGACGGAGCGCTGGTGGGGGGCCGGGCGGCGCGGGCGGCGGGTGACCGAGCGGCGGGGCCGGCGGGTGGCGGAGCGTCGGGGCTGGCGGGCGACGCAGCGGCGGGACGGGCGGGCGACCGAGCGCCGGGGCGGGTGGACGAC
Source organism: uncultured Actinomycetes bacterium (assembly GCA_963807305.1). Classification (GTDB taxonomy): domain Bacteria; phylum Actinomycetota; class Thermoleophilia; order Solirubrobacterales; family Solirubrobacteraceae; genus JAOPZW01. The sequence continues at coordinate 52,321 of CAWEBN010000003.1, read as the reverse complement.
GCGGCCACCCGGCAGGTGCGCTCGTTCAACCGCAGCGTCACGCAGCGCATCGGCGCGCTGAACGACGAGTACCTGGCGAGGGGCAGGCCGCTCGGCGCGTCGCGGGTGCTGTGGGAGATCGGCGGCGAGGGGACCGACCTGCGCGCCCTGCGCGAGCGGCTCGACCTCGACTCCGGCTACCTCAGCCGCCTCGTCCAGAAGCTCGAGCGCGACGGACTCGTCGTCGTGCAGCCGGGCGCGCCGCGACAGGCGCGTGCGCACGGTGCGCCTCACCGACGCCGGCCGCGCCGAGCGCGAGCTGCTCGACCGCCGCAGCGACGAGCTCGCCTCATCGCTGCTCGTCTCCGCTGGGCGAGACACAGCGCGCGCGGCTCGTCGAGGCGATGGGGGTCGTCGAGCGTCTGCTCACCGCGGGGCTGGTCGCCGTCGACGTCGAGGACCCCGCCGGCGCGGCGGCCCGCTTCTGCATCGAGTCCTACTTCGCCGAGCTCGACGCCCGCTTCGACGCCGGCTTCGATCCCAGCCAGAGCATCTCGGCCGACGTCGAGGAGCTCACCGAGCCCAAGGGACTCCTGCTCGTCGCCCGCCTCAGAGGCGAGCCGATCGGCTGCGGAGCGCTCAAGCTCCACGGCCGCCGGCCGGCCGAGATCAAGCGCATGTGGGTCGCGTCGAGCGCCCGCGGGCTCGGCGTCGGCCGGCGCATCCTGAGCGAGCTCGAGGAGCAGGCGCGCCGGCGTCGGGTCGAAGGTCGTGCGCCTGGAGACCAACAAGACGCTCAAGGAGGCGGGCGGGCTGTATCGGTCGTCGGGCTATGTCGAGGTCGAGGCGTTCAACGACGAGCCCTACGCCCATCACTGGTTCGAGAAGCGCCTCGCGTAGGTCACGCGCGTCGTCGGGCACCGGCCCAGGACGCGGCGCATCGCGTCGCGCTCGGCGGCCGTGACCGAGAGCGCGTACTTGAGCTTGACCGACACCTGGCGCGCGACGTACGCGCAGCGGAAGCTCTTGTTGGCCGGCAGCCACGTCGCGGTGTCGCCGTCGCCCTTCTGGCGGTTGGCCGACGCGTCGACGGCGAGCAGGTTCAGCGGATCGTTGGCGAAGGCCACGCGCTCGCCGTGCGCCCAGCGCGCAGCGCCCTTCTGCCACGCGTCGCCGAGCGCGACAACGTGGTCGATGTCGACCTCGGAGGCGCCGCCGCGGGCGTAGTCGATCGTGCTCGACGTGTACGGATCGGCGAGCCGGCCGCTCACCACGACGCACCGGCGCGTCGCGCTGCGAAAGCGCTTGGCGCGCAGGTCGCGCGCGAGGATCCGGTCGCGGGTGTCGCAACCGTCGAGGCTCGCCCAGCCGTCGCCGAACTGGTCGCGGCTGTAGCCGGTCTTGGGCGCCCGGCCCTTGACCTCGAGCCGGGAGACGGCGGCGAGCGCACTGCCGGTGCGGGCGTGGACGGCCGCGGGGCGGGCTGCCGTGCCGGCGGAGTCGGACGTCGTGCCGGCCAGCCCGCCGCATCCAGCGGCGAGCACGGCAACAGCTACGACGAGCGCGACAACCGGCAACCGGCGAGTGGTCGACATCGACGAGCATGCTCGCGGTCGACCACGACGGCACGGTCGTGGAGTTGCAGGCGGGCGGGCCGCCTCGCGAGGAGCCGCCGGGGCTATGCGCCCGCGAGGCGGCGACGGCTGCCCGCCCGCGCTGGGCGGCCACGGGTTGTCCTGCCGCGAGAGGCGGCCACGGCTGCCCGCCCGCGAGGGCGGGCACCGCTGCTCAGACGCCTGCTAGATCGTCGTGACGTTGACGGCCTTGGGACCCTTGTCCCCGGCCTCAGCGTCGTACGAGACCTTGGCACCCTCGGCGAGCGACTTGAAGCCGTCCGCGTTGATGCCGCTGTGGTGGACGAAGAGGTCCTTGCCGCCCTCGTCCGGCGTGACGAAGCCGAAGCCCTTGTCGTCGTTGAACCACTTGACGGTTCCTGTAGCCATGTTGGCTCTCCTTTAGTGAACTGCGTACGCGGGAGAAGCCTGACGGCGACGACTGCGGGCGCTAGAAACACTGCTTGCGCCGGGCACGGTGCCCGACTGTTACGCGGTCCACTCTAGCGAGAGTGGGCCCGGGCTCACACTCTGGTCGAGCGCAGGGCCTCGAGCTTGTCGCTCAGACTGGCCTGCTCGCGCAGCAGCTCGAGTCGCTTCGGGCCTACCTGCTCCTTGTCGATCGAGCGCTCCAGGGAGAGCATCTCCTTGACCAGTCGACGCTGGGCGGCGGCGTTGCTTTCGAGCGTGGTGGTAGCGGCCATCTGTGGTCCTTTCCGAGCGGCCGCTGGTGCGGCCTGATACAAGGAGGCTAGCGGGTCGCTCGGCGACGACCGTCGTGCTCTGCTCGCGCATGAACTGTGCGAGGTAGTACGGACCCAGTCCGCCCTTGCCCGTGGAGCCGCTCGATTTCCACCCGCAGAAGGACTGCGTCCCGGGCCACGCGCCGGCCGTGGCGCCCGCGCGGCGGTTGACGTAGACGACGCCCGCCTGGATGTCGTCGAGGAAGCGATCGACCTCCGCCTGCTCCTCGCTGAAGACGCCCGGCCGGACGATGGGCGGTCGCTCTAGTGTCCGCACCATGGACGCCGCCCGCAGCCTGCGCGCCCTCGGCCTGCGCATCGGCGAGCTCGAGCCCGGGCCCACCGGCTCGATCGCCGATGTCGCGGGCGTCGGCGTCGGCCACGTCACCGTCGTGCGCGATGAGCCCGATCCACCCGCGGGCCGCGGCGTCGCGCGCACCGGCGTCACGGCGATCGTGCCTGCGGCGCCCGCGACGCTGCGCAGCGAGCCGCTGGCCGCGGGGGTCGCCGTCCTCAACGGCGCGGGCGAGATGACGGGCTCGCTGCAGGTGGCCGAGTGGGGCGTGATCGAGACGCCGATCTACCTGACGGCGACGATGGCGGTCGGCCGCGTGTTCGACGGCGCCGTAGCCGCCGCGGTGGCGGCCGACCCGGCCGTCGGCCTGGAGCACGTCGTCATCCCGATCGTCGCCGAGTGCGACGACAGCTGGCTCAGCGAGGCGCGCGTCGTGCAGGTGCAGACCGGCGACGCGGCCGGCGCGCTGGCCGACGCGGCGGGCGCCGTCGTGGCCGAGGGCGCCGTCGGCGCCGGCGCCGGCATGACGTGCTTCGACTTCAAGGGCGGCATCGGCACGTCGAGTCGCGTCGCGGCGGGCGCGACCGTCGGCGTCCTCGTGCTGGCCAACTTCGGCGCGCGACCCGATCTGCGCATCGACGGCGTACCGGTCGGGCGCCTGCTGCCCGACGCGCCGCCGGGCGGCCGCCGCTCGCGCCCCGCCGGCAGCTGCATCGCGGTCGTCGCCGTCGACGCGCCACTGCGCGCCGAGCAGCTCGAGCGCATCGCGCGCCGCGCGGGCCTGGGGCTCGCGCGCACCGGCTCGGTCGCGCACCACGGCAGCGGCGAGATCTTCATCGCCTTCTCCACGGCCCGCGACGCCGATACGCTCGACGATGGCGACCTCGACCCGCTCTTCTCGGCGACCGTCGACGCGACCGAGGAGGCCGTCGTCAACGCGCTGTGGAGCGCCGAGCGCGTCGTCGGCCGCGAGGGCCGGGTGGCCGAGCCGCTGCCGCACGACGACGTCGCCGGCCTGCTGCGAGAGCACCGTCGCCTCTGAGGTCCACTGTCGGACCGTTCGGGGGATTTGCACGAAGTCGGCGCAAAAAACACCGCACGACACCCCGCCGGTCGTGTTCAATCGCACCTGACCATGCGGGCGCAGGACCCGCTGGGTCGGACACGGGGGGCGCCCTGGCCTGCGGTCAGGGCGCTCGTCGCTTCTCGAGGCCGTCGTTCGGAGGGGCTACGAGCGGGCGTCGACGACGTCGTCGAAGTCCAGCCTGTCCGCGCGCTCGATCCACTCGTCGGGCGTGCGGCTCTCGGGATCGACGGGGCGCGCCGGATAGCCGAAGCTGAGGACGGTCGCCACCTGCTCGTCGTCGGCGTGGCCGAGGACAGCCGCGAGCGCCTCGGGGTTCGCGATGCCGTTGGGGCACGAGCCGATGCCATCGCCCCAGGCGGCGAGCATCATGTTCTGCGCCGCGCGGCCGGCGTCGAACCCCGTCGGCCCCTTGCCCCGGATGACGATCGCCACCGCGAGCGCGGCTCCGCGCACGTTCTCGGGCGACCAGACTCCCTCGGCCGCGCGCGCGAGCGCGCCATCACGCAGGACGACGAAGCGCCGAGCCTGCCGGTTGCGCGAGCTGCCGGCCAGCCGACCGGCCTGCAGGAGGCGCCGGACGGCGTCCTCGGGCAGCGGGCGGTCGGCGTAGGCGCGCACCTCGCGCTTGCTGACGACGGCGAGGAAGACATCCACAGCTGACAGCCTACGGCGCACGGTCTACGCTGTCGGGCCCGTGGACTGGAAGGACCTCGATCGCCTGCGCAACCCCGGCTTCAGCTTCGGCCGGCGCGGCTACGACCGCCACGAGGTCGACCGCTTCCTCGAGCAGCTCGTGAACTGGCTGGAGACCGACGCGGCGCGCGACCTCGGGCACGTCGCGATCACCCGCAAGCTCGAGCTGGTGGGCAAGTCGACCACGCACGTCCTGCTCGCCGCCGAACAGGAGGCGGAGGAGCTGCTCAGCCAGGCCGAGGCCGACATCGCCGAGCTGCGCAAGCAGGCCGAGGACGACGCGCGCGGCGTCCGCGCGGCCGCGGACGAGTACGCGAAGAAGACGCGCGACGAGGCCAACGCCGAGGCCTCGGAGACGATCGAGGACGGCCTGCGCCGCCGCGCCCGGATCGACGACGAGATCAAGGATCTCGACGCGCGCCGCGACGCCGCGCTCGAGCGCATGGAGCAGCTACGGGCCGAGCTCGGGGCGACGATGCAGGACCACCGACCGGCGCCGGCGCCCGAGGCTCCCGCCAACGGGGCCAAGGCCGGAGCCCAGTCGGGCCCGGACGCCTGAGTCCTACGAACCGTCGGTGGGCATCGCGTTCGCTGCGCGGTTCCAACCCGTACTAATTGGCTCTTTAGCGGGCACGGCGCCGGGCAGAAGCGCACACTCGTCCTGACTGCTCAGAACTCCTGAGGGGGGCGGTCATGGAGGGACGGAGAGGTCGCGTGGCCCTGCGCCGCGCTGCTGTGACGACGGCTTTCGTTGTGTGCCTGCTGGCGGGTGGTGGCCAGTCTGCCCTCGCCGGCCAGCCGCCCAAGCCCTCGCCGCCGCCCAGCGGCAGCTGCCCTCCCGGCTACCCGAGCTATCCCGGCTATCCCGGTTACCCCGGTTATCCCGGCTACCCGGGCTACCCGGGCTACCCGGGCTACCCGGGCTACCCGGGCTACCCCGGGTACCCGACCTACCCGCCGTACCCGCCGTACCCGTGCCCGCCGGGTCCGCCCACGCCGCCCCCGCACCACCGACCGCACCGGCCCAGGATCAAGGGGCCGGCAAAGGTCACGGCGCGGGTGGATGAGCACGGCCGGTTCCTGCTCGGGCGCGTCGTCGTCGTGTGCCCGGGCCGCGGCGGGTCGAGCTGCCACGTCATCGTCCGCCAGGTCGGCGCCGGCAGGTTGCGCATCCTCCCGCTCGCCTTCGACATGCCGAGCGGACGAACGTCGAAGATCCGGCTGCGTCTGACGGCTGCGTCGCTGCGCCTGTTGCGGCGCCTGCACAGTGCGCGGGCAGCCGTGGAGATCACCGCCCGCCAGGGGCTCGGTCCAACGGCGCGCAAGCGCGTGCGGCTGCGCCTCCTCGCGTCTCGTCACCGGCACCACGTCCGTCTCCGCGGCCACGCCCTCACCGGCCGCCCGATTGTCGATCCAGCCGCGCCGGGAGCGGCACAGGCTCCTGGCGCGGCCGACGGTCAGTCCGACGGCGGACTGAGCGTCGGGATCAGCGAGCAGTGGGAGGCGATGTTCGGGGATCCCCGCTTCCGTGCTCTCGGCATCAAGACGGCGCGCCTCGTCGTGGCGTGGAACGCGATCTGGGAGGAGCCCGATCGCCTTGCGTCATGGCTCGACTCGGCGGCGGCCGCCGGAGTCCAGCCGCTCGTGGCCTTCGATCACGATCGCGGAGACCGCTGTCCCTCGGCGCCCTGCGTGCTGCCCACCGTCGGGGCCTACGAGGCCGCGGTCCGCGCCTTCCTCGCCGCGTATCCGCAGGTCCGGCTGATCACGCCGTGGAACGAGGCCAACCACGCCGCCGAGCCGACGGCCGGCCGGCCCGACCGCGCGGCCGCCTACTACAACGCCGCGCGCCGGGCCTGCCCCGACTGCACGCTCGTGGCGGCTGACGTCATCGATGGCCAGGGCATGCTCGGCTGGCTCGCCGCCTACCGGCGCGGCCTCGACGAGGCGCCGCAGGTATGGGGACTGCACGACTACTACGACACGACCTACTTCACGACGTCCGGGCTGCGCGAGTACCTGAACGCCGTCACGGGGCAGGTGTGGCTGACCGAGACCGGAGGCATCGTCGAGCTGCGCACGCGCGATGGCCAGGTCTCGCTGCCACACGACGAGCTGCGCGCGCGTGCGTCGGTGAGCTTCGCCTTCGAGGAGGCGCACACCTTCGCCGGTCGCGTGGGGCGCATGTACCTGTATCAATGGCGGGCCGACGCCGAGGGCCGCTTCGACGCCGGGCTGATCCGCCCCGACGGCAGCCCCCGCCCAGCGCTCGACGTCGTCCGTACCCAGCTCGCGGCCATGGCCGGCCCCAGCCCCACGCCCGGCGCGGACGCTCCGGCGCGTGGTGTACCGGGGCCGCCGCGTGCAGTCCCCGGGCCGGTGACCGTTCGCGCCTCGGGCGCAGCCGAAGTGCGACTGCGCTGCCCGGCAGGCGGCTCCGGGCGCTGCGTCGGGAAGCTCTGGGTCGAGGACGCCGCGCTGGCGACCGTGACGCTCGTCAACGGACGGGTGCCCGCGTACGTGCTGGTGCCGGTGGGTCGCCCCTTCGTGGTGGCCGCGCGGCACAGTTCGCGGGTACGTTTCTCGGTGCCGCGCGCCGTGCTGGTTCACGCCTGGGGCCGCCGGCAGCTGCGACTGCGGCTCATGGTCGCCTCGCCTGATGAGCCCTTCGCCCTGCGCGCCCGCTGGCGCGCGGACACATGGCGACCGGCGACCCGGCTCAGTCCTCGTCGCAGAGCACGTTGACGTAGCCCGAGCGAAACGGCGTGCGCTCGCCGGAGTCCGCGTCGTAGGCGTGGCGCCAGACGCAGCCGGTGTCGTTGGTGAGCAGGTGGATCGAGACCGAGGTCTGCGGCGACGTGGTGCGCACGCGGTGGATGTCGTCGGTCGGCGGGATGAGCGCGTAGAAGTCCCCGGGCGCGAGCGCTCGGCTCTCGACGAGCTCGATGCCCTCACCGCGCTCGGCGTAGATGTCCTCGTCCTGGGTCCCGCTGTAGAGGCCGACGAGGCCCCACGCGAGATGGTCGTGCACCGGCGTCTGCGCGCCGGAGGGCACGACGAGCGAGAAGAGCGTGAGCGAGCGGTCCTCGGCGCGGAAGAGCAGCCACTGGCCGATGCCGCCGCCCATGCCGCTGGCGGGATCGTCCTTCTGGAAGCGCTCGGGCAGCCAGGCGGGGTCGGCGAGCAGGTGGGCGAAGGAGGGCCGGATCGCGTCGCAGGCCTCCGCGGGCGACCCGGCGTCCTCGATGGCGGCGCGCACGCCGGCGACGAAGTCCCGCACGACAGGAGTGTCGAGCAGGTACTCGTCGCCGGCCATGCGGCGAGTCTATGGCAGGAAGGAGAACGGGTTGGTGAGCTTGAACCGACGTCCTCGTGGCCTCGGGCGAGGTCGGAGTACCGGTCGCCGAGGCGACGGGGTCAGCCGTTCATCACACGCTCGACCAGCCGGTCGAGCAACTCGGCCTGGGCGCTGACGAGCCTGGACCGCGCCTCCTCGACCGGGAACCACTCGGCCCGGTCGATCTCCGGGAACGCCTGCCTGCGCCCCGACCGCGGCGGCCACTCCATCTCGAAGCTGTTGCTGCGCACGGCGGAGGCGTCGAGGTCGCCGCGGGCGGCCCAGGCGGTCACCTCCTTGCCCGCCTTCTGGGTCACGGCGCCGAGGTCGACCAGTTCGTCATCGGGCAGGCGCGTGCCCGTCTCCTCCTCGAACTCGCGCAACGCACACGCCCGCGGGTCCTCGCCGGGCTCGTACTCGCCCTTGGGGATCGACCATGCGCCGAGGTCCTTCTTGGCCCAGAACGGGCCGCCGGGATGCACGAGCAGCACCTCCGGGCCGCCGTCGCCGACGCGGTACAGCACGATGCCGGCGCTGCGCCGTCGCGCCACCGGCTAGCGCGTGGTCTGCGGGACGTCGACGCCGAGGTCGGTGGCGACGAGGTCCTCCACCGTCTCGCGCCGGCTGACCAGGCGCCAGTGCCCGTCGTCGCGCGCGACCACCGCGGGGCGCAGGTCGCCGAACTGCGTGGACTGCGACTGCTGGTAGGCGCCGACGCCGCGGATGACGACCGCGTCGCCCTCGGCCAGGGCCGGCAGGTCGGCGGCCGGGTGCAGGACGTCGACGTTGCTGCACAGCGGGCCGGTGACGAGCGCCGGCCCGGCGGCCGGGTCGTGCTCCCCCGGCGCCTCGACGGTGGGCCACGCGAAGAGCGTTCCGGGCAGCAGGTTCGTCCCCGCGTCGAGGACGATGCAGCGCCGGCGGTCGGGCAGGCGCTTGACCGCGGTCACCGTGGCCGCAAGGTCGACGGCGTCGGCGACCAGCGCGCGGCCCGGCTCGACCAGGACCCGGCCCTCGTAGCCGGCCCCGCCGATCGCGCCGGTCACCGCGCGCGCGTAGGCCGTCTCCCGCGGGGCGGGCGGGAAGCCGCCGCCGACGTCGATCACCGGCACGCCCATGCGCACCGCCAGGCCGGCCAGCATCTTGGCGGCCGCCGCGAAGCGCTCGGGCGGCTGCGGCCACTTGACGACCAGGGCGCTGGCCAGGCGCGTGGATCTCGGCCATCGGCCGGTCGAAACCGGCCGACACCAGGTGCACGGCGAGCGCCTCGATCCGCAGCCCGAGCCCCGCGGCGTGGCGCGGAGCCATCGAGAGCTCGGCCATGGGGACGCCGAAGTGGCTCGTCCCGTGGCCGACGCCCGGCAGGCACACGCGCACGCCCACGCGCGTGATGCCGGCCGCCGCGAGGCGGCGCAGCTCGGCCAGCGTGTCGGCGATCACGAGCGCGCCGTCGTTGGCCGCGCGGTCGAGCAGGGCGGGCGGCTTCGCCGGCCCCTGCACCACGATCGTGCGCCCGCCGGCGTCGGCGACCGAGCGCGCGAGGCAGTACTCGGCCTCGCAGGCGACCTGGTGACCGATGCCCTTCTCGGCCAGCGCGCGCAGGATGGCGGGCAGGCGGTTGGCCTTGTGCGAGTAGGCGATCTCGACGTCGGGCCACTCGGCGCACCAGGCCGCGGTGAAGGCGCGCTGGCGGTCGCGCACGACGTCGAGATTCGCCAGCCACAGTGGCGATCCGTGCTCTGCCAGCAGATCCGCGACGCTCATGTCTGATTGGCGACTCTACTCCGGCCGGCGCCACGCGGGGGACGTCTGGGCGAACCCTTGCCGTGGGGCCTCCCGAACCCGGTTTCGGGAGCCAGCCCCGTGGGCAGTCCCTCTCCGCTCAAGGAGAGTCCCCGTAACGCCGAATACCTCTTCTGAGACTGCACCTACGGAGCTGAGATGACCGCCACCACCGACACACCGATGCGCGAGCTCGACCACCGTCACAGCGACGGCATCGACGTCCGCCTCCTGTGGAGCCAGGGCGACAACCGCGTGCACGTGGCCGTCAACGACCACAAGACCGGCGAGTCCTTCGTCGTCGAGGTCCGCGAGGGCGAGAGCGCCGCGAACATCTTCCAGCACCCGTTCGCGTACGCCGACCGCGGCGTGCCCGCGGCGCCCGACAGCCTCGCCGCCTAGCCCCAGCCCCTTGGGGGTAGGTCGCAGGACGTGGACGTCCGCGCGGCCTTCAACGCGATCGTCGGGAACCTCGAGTACCCGATGTTCATCGTCACCGCCCGCGTGGGCGACGAGCGGCTGGGCTGCCTCGTGGGCTTCACGACGCAGACGAGCATCGATCCGCCGCGCTTCGCGGTCGGCCTCTCGTACGAGAACCGCACCCATCGCCGGGGGCGCGACTCGGCGGCCCTGGCGGTCCACGGTGTCCCTGCCGACGCCGAGGACCTGGCCGAGCTCTTCGGCGGCGAGACCGCCGACGAGATCGACAAGTTCGCGCGCTGCGCGTGGCACGACGGTCCGGAGGGGCTGCCGATCCTCGACCGCTGCGAGCGCTGGTTCGTCGGTCGCGTCGTGCAGCGCGTCGGCGCGGGCGACCACGAGCTCTTCCTCCTCGACCCGATCGCGGCGAGTGCAGGCCGCGGGGACGACTTCAGTTTTCACCGCGCGAAGCGGATCGAGCCCGGCCATCCCGCCTGAGCTCGTCCACCACGACGCCGGCGCCGTCGAGGACGGCGCCGGCGTGGCCCAGGAACGGGCGCTGGAGGTGGTGCGGGACGGGGTCGACGGGACGGGGCGTCGGCCCGGCGACCCCAGCCGCTCTCAGTAGCCGAGCCGGCGCTCGACCACCGACTCCTTGGTGTTCTTCTGCAGCTCGACGGTGCGCGTGACCTCCTGGTGGCCCAGGCTGATGGTCACCTTGTAGCGGTGGCCGACCTTCAGGTGCTCGCCGCCGCGGCCGAAGGAGACGCCGGACACGTAGGCGATGTAGGCGGGCCGCTTGTCCTTGACGAAGGTGCTCAGGGAGTCGCTGTGGCCCTTGACCCCGGCGCGCCCCTCGATGCTCTTGCCGTTGGACTTGCGATCGAGCGGGCGGTCGGTGCGGAAGGCGACCGCGATCACGCCCGGGTTGATCTGGTTGTCGACGAAGAGGATCGGGCTGCCCTTGACGAGCTTGGGCGCGGGGTTGTCGGCGGCGCCGGCGAGGGGCGCCGCGGTGGCGGCGGCCAGGGCGAGGGCGCTGACCGCGGCGAGGATGCGGGAGGAGGAGGACATACCTCCATGGTGGGTGCGCGGGGCGCTCTCGTCAGGACCACCAAGGTGGCGGGTGGGGCCACCTCTCCGCGGGTCGTTTTGGGTGCTGCGCGGCGCTTACGGCCGCATCGAGGGAAGGAGAGCAGAGGTGGTCGGGGCGCGGCGGTCGTCCTCTGCGCGTGCCGTCCTGGTTTGAGGTCGTCCTGTGGCCTCAGGGCGGGACCGCTCGGGTCGTAGCGCCGCGGCCGAGCGGCGCGGAGTCCGTGCGCACTTCGCGCGCGTTTCGCAACACCTTCGGCGGACGGTCGGAGGGGGTGGCCGGTCTTGACGAATCCCAGAGGTGCCTAAGACGGGCCACCCCCTGGGCGTCTCCAAAGACTGTTGCGACACACCCGCGATTGCACCCCGAAGACACACGCGCCCGAGGACGACGACCCCCCGCCCCGAACCACGACACACTCCCTTCCCTCGATGCGGCTGTTAAGGCGCCGCGCAGCGCCGACACCTCACGCGGAGCTCGACCGCTCCCAGATGTTGATCCCGGCGTCCACCGCGTACTTCTCGAGCTCCGCGAGCTCGTCGTCGTCGAAGTCCAGCCGCTCGAGCGCCCCGACGTTGTCCTCGAGCTGCCTGACGCTGCTGGCGCCGATCAGCGTCGAGGTCACCCGCGGGTCGCGCAGCGTCCACGCCAGCGCGAGCTGGGCCAGCGTCTGCCCGCGGCCCTGCGCGATCTCGTTCAGCGCGCGCACGCGCGCGAGGTTCTCGTCGCTGAGCATCGACTTCGACAGCGACCCGTCGCGGGCCGCGCGCGAGTCCTCGGGGATGCCGTCGAGGTAGCGGTCCGTGAGCATCCCCTGCCCGAGCGGTGAGAAGACGATGGCCCCGACGCCCTCGCGGCCGAGCACGTCGAGCAGGTCGGGCTCGATCCAGCGGTTCAGAAGCGAATAGGAGGGCTGGTGGATCAGCAGCGGCGTGCCGAGCTCGCGCAGGATCTGGATGGCCTCCTCGGTGCGCTGGGCGGAGTACGAGGAGATGCCGGCGTACAGCGCCTTGCCCTGGCGCACCGCGGTGTCGACGGCGCCCAGGGTCTCCTCGAGCGGCGTGTCCGGGTCCAGGCGGTGTGAGTAGAAGATGTCGACGTAGTCGAGGCCCATCCGCTGCAGACTCTGGTCGAGGCTCGCGAGCAGATACTTGCGCGAGCCCCACTCGCCGTACGGGCCGGGCCACATGTCGTAGCCCGCCTTGGTCGAGATGACCAGCTCGTCGCGCCACGGGCGCAGGTCCTCGGCCAGCAGGCGCCCGAAGTTGATCTCGGCCGAGCCGTACGGCGGGCCGTAGTTGTTGGCGAGGTCGAAGTGCGTGATCCCGAGGTCGAAGGCGCGGCGCAGGATGGCCCGCTGCGTATCGATCGGGCGGTCGTCGCCGAAGTTCTGCCACAGCCCGAGCGAGATGGCCGGCAGCTTCAGGCCGCTGCGCCCGCAGCGGCGATAGGGCATGTGGTCGTCGTAGCGGTCTTCGGCGGGGACGTAGGTCATGCCCCGATTCTCGCGTACCGTTTGGCCGCATGGCCGCTGCCCTCTTCACCGGCGCCGGCGTCGCCCTCGTCACGCTCTTCGACGACGACGGGCGCCTGCTCGTCGAGGAGACCGTCGAGCACGCCGTCGACCTCGTCGAGCGCGGGATCACCGCGGTCGTCGTCTCCGGCACGACCGGCGAGTCGTGGGCGCTCGAGGTCGACGAGCGCCTCGAGCTGTGCGCGGCTGCCGCGGAGGCGCTCGACGGCCGCGCCCCGGTCATCGTCGGCAGCGGACACCTGGACGACGACGGCGCCGCGCGGCTCGTCGGCGCGGCGGCCGACGCGGGCGCGGCGGCGGTGCTCGCGCTCTCGCCCCCGCAGGCCGACGACGTGCGCCCGCACTACGAGGCGCTTGCGGCCCGCGCGGGCGACCTCGCGGTGCTGGCCTACCACTTCCCCGCCGTCTCGCCGCCGGGCATCCCGGTCGAGGTTCTGCCCGAGCTGCCGATCGCCGGCGTCAAGGATTCCTCCGGCGACGCCGGCCGCCTGGTGGCCGAGCTCGGCGCCTACGACGGCCCGCTCTACGTCGGCTCGTCGGCCTACCTCGCGCTGGCCGGGCCCCTCGGTGCCACCGGCGCCATCCTCTCGCTGGCCAACACCGACCCGGAGGGCTGCATCGCGGCCCTGGCCGGCGACATGGAGGCCCAGCGCGCGCTGCTGCCCGGCCATCGCGAGTCGCGCGTGGACTTCCCCGCCGGCCTCAAGCGCCGGCTCGCGCGCATGGCCGGGACGCCGGCGGCCGTGCGCGCGAGCTGAAGCGACGGCTACAGGGCGGTGCCCGCCGGGTCGTGCAGCGTGCAGTAGTAGCCCACGGCGGTCGGCGAGCGCTGGGCCGCGGTCGCGGCCCCGAGCGCGATGGTCGCCGTGGCGGTGCCCGCCACCGGTGTGACCTCGACCGCCGCGTAGTTCCAGCGGTCGTTGGTCGGGGCGTTGTCGTGGATGGTCACGAGCCCGGGCGCCGTGCTCGGGGCGGCCGTGGACTGCACCCAGAAGGTGTCGCCCGAGCCGGTGTCGATCCACTGATCCTGGAGCTGCTGGCCGGTCACCGGGGTGCGGGCGACGGCCCGGTCCCAGTCGTTGCCGACCGCGAACACCCACGACGCGGTGGGGATCCCCGGCAGGTACACGTCGGGCGCGCCCGACGCCGCCCCCGCCGCGCCGGCCACGCCGGTGCCCGACGCGTTGCGGTAGGCGATGACCGTGAGCGACCCGTCGAAGCCCCCGCGCAGCGGCGTCGCGGTCACCGCCTGGTTGGTGAGCGTCCCGACGGCCCTCGCGCTCCAGATCTCCGAGGTCCCCGCCTGGCTGTTGCTGCGCTTGACGAGCGTCCACGTCAAGCCCGGCGCCCGTCACCGTCGCGCTCTGTGCCGCGGCGGCGTTGGGCCCGTCGAAGGCCACGAAGGCGAGCACCACATCCCCCGCCGTCGGCGTGGTCAGGGCGGGCGACGCGAGCGTTCCCTTGGCGTGCCTGGCCACCAGCCGGTCGATCCCGAGCGTCGCCGGCGGCGGCGCGCTGTTGTCGACGGTCACCGCGACGCCCGCCGACGTGCCGATGTTGCCGGCCGCGTCGGAGGCCTCGGCGGTCACCGTGTGCGATCCGGCGCTGGCCGTGCGCGTGTCCCACGAGGCCTGGAACGGCGGCGTGGTGACCGGGGCGCCGACCGCCTGGCCGTCGACCTTGAACTGCACGCGCGTGACGCCGACGTTGTCGGACGCCGTGGCGCCGAGCGCGACGATCCCGCTGATCGTCGTCGCGGCCTTCGGGTCGGTCACGGTGACCAGCGGTGGCGTCCCGTCGGGCGTCGGCGGGGTCTGCGAGCCGGAGAGGACCTCGACGGCGGCGAGGTTCCACTGATCGTTGGTCGGGGCGGTGTCGTCGATCGCCACCACCGTGCCGGCGGCCGCCGTGGCCGAGGTCTGCGATTGCGCCCAGAAGGTGTCGCCGCTGGCGCTGTCGATCCACTGGTGGCGCATCGACTGCTGGCCGCCGAGCGTGCGCCCCGCCGCGCGGTCCCAGTCGTTGCCGGCCCCGAAGACCCACGAGCCCGCCGCCGTCGTGGTCAGCGTCACGCGCGGCGCGCCCGAGGCCGCGCCGGCCCCGCTCGACGCGCCGACGCCGCCGGCGCCCGCGAAGGCGATCACGGTCAGCGACTGGTCATAGCCGGCCCGTGACGGCGTCGAGGTGACGGCGACGCCCGCCGCCGACGCGGGCGCCGTCGCCTTCCAGATCTCCGAGGTGCCGAGCCGCGTGTTCGCGCGGCGCACCAGCGACCAGGTCAGGCCACCGCCGGAGACGGTCGCCGTCTGGCCACTGGGGCCGTCGGAGGACACGAAGGCGAGCAGCAGGTCGCCGGTCTGCGAGGCGCCAAGGGCGGTGGTCGTCACCGTTCCGCGGCCGTCGGCGCTCTTGGTCGCGTCGATGTCGAGCAGGCCCGGGACCGGAGGCGGCGTCGCGTTGGAGACGTTGAGCGCCACCGGAGTGGTGGTGTTCGTCCGGCCCTGCGCATCGGTCGTGCGCGCGGCCACCCAGTGCTCGCCGTCGACCACCGTCGTCGAGTTCCAGCTCAGCGTGTAGGGGCTCGCCGCGGCCGAGCCGACGACGTTGCCGTCGACCAGGAACTGGACGCCGCCGCCGCCGGCGGCCGTGCTGCTCGCGGACAGGGTCACGTTGCCGAGCACGCGCGTGCCGTCGGCCGGCGCGCCCCACGAGATCGCGGGCGGCGTCGTGTCGGGATGCAGGACCTGGCCGGCGGTCACCGTGTTGCCGGCGATCGTCACCTTCACGTCGGTCTCGTTGTTGGCCTCGCTGGCCTCGGCGAAGTCGTTGTTGGGGTCGCTGACCGCCCGGAACCAGTAGGTGCCGTCGGCGACGCCGTCGAACGGGATCGCCTGGCCCGGGTCGCGGTAGTCGTACTCGTCGGCCGCGCCGACGGTCAGCCCCCGCAGCGTCGTCGGGTCAGCGCAGCTGCCCTTGGTGCCCACGAACGCCCCGGCGTGCACGACGGTGCTGTCGTAGATGTAGGAGTCGTCGAGGCAGAAGCCGTTCTTGGGAGAGACGGCGACCGGCGCGCCGATGCCGCCGTCGGCGGCGACCGTGTAGAGCCCGAAGGCCGCCAGCGGGAAGTGGAAGTGGCCGTGGGCGGCGTGGAAGACGAAGGCGTCCGGCACGCGCACGCTGGAGACCAGCGACCACTGGTTGGCCGCGTTGTGCGTGTACAGGGTCTGGATGCCCTGGTAGTTGCCGGAGGCGCCGTTGTACTGCGGCTGGACCTCCAGCGGCCCGGGACCGGCATTGAAGATGAGGTGCGTATAGCGGAACTCCCGGCCGGCGGTGCCCTGCGCGACCGAGAACGCGGTCGTCGGGATGACCGTCTGCAGGTCGGGGTAGTGGGTCGTCCCGGCCGGGTCGGCCTGGGCGCCGGTCGCCGAGGCGCCTCCGGCAGCGGTGAGGAGGAGTACGACCAGAGCGATCCGTCGCCCCGACTCCCGGACAGGAGTGCGGTACACGTCGAGCCTTCCCTGGACCGATCGTGGGTGATTGCGACCCTAACCGACCGACGCAACCGCGGACGTGACGATTTTCTCGGAGGTTGCGAATGAACCTCGGCGCGGTGTGGGCTACTTCGCGTCGAGCGGCGCCAGGCGCGCGGCGGACGGCCCGGTCATGACCCTCAGGCAGGCGAGGCCGGCGAGGGGCAGCGTGGCCATGACGATCGCCATCGGCAGCGCGGTCTGCGAGCCGCCGACGCCGGCCAGCGGGGCGGCCAGCGCGCCAGTGGCGAACTGCGTGACGCCGAGCAGGGCCGATGCGCTGCCGGCCGTGCGCGGGTGGTCGGCCAGGGCCAGGGCGGCGGCGTTGGGCAGGACCACGCCGACGCTCGAGACCATCACGAAGAGGCTGGGGAGCAGGGCGGCGAGCCCGAGGTCGGCCAGCACGGACACGAGCACGCCGAGGCCCCCCGCCGCGGCGATCCAGACGCCGGCGCCGAGCATCGCGCGCGGGCCGTAGCGGCCCACGAGTGCCCGGCTGGTCTGGCTGGCGGCCATGATCCCGATGGCGTTGGAGGCGAAGATCACGCTGAACAGCTGCGGCGAGATCCCGTGGATGTCCTGGAGCACGAACGGCGACCCCGAGATGTAGGTGGCCATCGCCGCGAAGACCAGTCCGGCCGAGAGCGTGTAGCCCATGAACGGCCGGTCGCGCACGAGCCCGCGGAAGACGTGCAGCGTCGCCACGAGGCCGCCGCGGTGGCGGTTGGCCGGCGCGAGCGTCTCGCGGAACGTCGCCCACGCGGCGACGAGCAGCACCGCGCCGATGCCCGCGAGCGCGACGAAGATCCCGCGCCAGTCGGTCACATGCAGCAGCGCGCCGCCGACCAGGGGAGCGAGGATCGGCGCCAGGCCGCCGACGAGCATGAGCAGGGCGAAGAAGCGCGCCGCCTCCACCCCCTCGTGCAGGTCGCGCACGATCGCGCGCGCGATGACGATCCCGGCCGCTCCCGCCAGGCCCTGCACGAGGCGGAAGGCGAGCAGCAGCCAGACGGTCGGAGCGGCGGCGCACAGCAGCGAGGCGACCATGTAGGCGCCCACGCCGGTGAGCAGGGGCCGCCGGCGCCCGAGCGCGTCGCTGAGCGGGCCGGCCACCAGCTGGCCGCAGGCCAGTCCCAGCATCGAGGTCGTGATAGTCAGCTGCGCCGCCCACGCGGGCGCCGAGAGGTCGCGGGCCATCGACGGCAGCCCGGGCAGGTACATGTCCATCGACAGGGGTCCGAAGGCCGACAGCGCGCCGAGTAGCACGACGAGCCGCCGACGACTCCAGACCGCTTTACCGACAGCTGACGAGGGCATGCCTACTCTCCATGGCGATGAAGTTTCCCCGGCATCTGTGGACGGGCGAGTGGCGCCTGGAGTCCGAGCAGGCACGCGAGGCTGCGGAGGAGGAGGCGGCGCGCCGGCGCGCGGCGCTTGCGGCGGCCGAGCGTGATCGCGCGGCGGCGCAGCCGGCGGGCGCGCCGCCGCGCACCATCCGGCTGAAGACGGCGGCTGCCGTGGCGCTCGTCGCGGCGGCTGTCGCCGGCGGCGCCTTCGCCGCCGGCGCCCTGCTGCACGACGACCAGAAGGTCCAGCCGCTGCCGGCCGTCTCCGGCAAGCCGATCGCGCCCGACAAGGGCCAGTCGCGCGCCGGCAAGATCTACGCCCAGGCCAGCCCAGCGGTGGTCTCGATCCGCACCGACGTGGGCTCGGGCACCGGCTTCCTCATCGACAACAACGGCACGCTCGTGACCAACGCGCACGTCGTCGGCAACGCCGACCGCGTCGTGGTCAAGTTCGGGCCCGATGGGCGCAGCATCGACGGCCAGGTCAAGGGCGCCGATCCCTCGAGCGACCTCGCGGTCGTCAAGATCGACCCGGGCAGCACGCCGCGCAACACCAGGCCGCTGCAGTTCGCCGACTCGCGCCAGGTCCGCGTGGGCGACACCGCGATCGCCATCGGCAACCCGTTCGGCCTCGATCGCACCGCGACCGAGGGCATCGTCTCGGGCATCGGGCGCTCGATCAAGGCGCCCAACGGCTTCTCGATCGACCAGGTCATCCAGACCGATGCGCCGATCAACCCCGGCAACTCGGGCGGCCCGCTGCTCGACGAGACCGCCCGCGTCATGGGCGTCAACTCGCAGATCGCCACCGCGGGCAACTCGCAGGGCAACGTCGGCATCGGCTTCGCCGTCCCGTCGAACACCGTGCGCGAGGTCGTGCCGCGGCTCGAGAAGGGCGACAAGATCGCGCGCCCGTACCTCGGCGTGGAGACGGCCGATCCGACCGACCCCACCGCGCCTGCGGGTGCCGAGGTCACCAATGTCACGTCCGGCGGGCCGGCCGACAGCGCCGGCGTGCAGGCCGGTGACATCATCACCGAGCTCGACGGCCAGGCCGTCGGCGCCTCGGGCGACGTCTCGCGCATCGTCAACACCAAGCAGCCCGGCGATCACCTCCACATCCGCGTCGACCGCTCCGGCCAGGACGTGAGCCTCGACGTGACGCTGCAGAACCGCCCCGCGCACACGCCGTGAGCATCCTCGCCGTCAGCTTCGCCGCGCCTCTGGTGCTCGCCTTCCTGGTGGCGATCCCCGTGCTCATCGTGCTCTACGGCGCGCACCAGCGCGACCGCCGCCGCGCCGCGGCCGCGTTCGCGGCGCCCGCGATGACACCGTCGGTGGTGCCGAACCGCCCGCGCTGGCGCCTGCACGTGCCGATGCTCGCCTTCCTGCTCGCGCTGGCGATCCTCATCCTCGCCGCCGCGCGCCCGCAGAAGACCGTCGCCGTGCCGGTCGAGCGCGCGTCGATCATGCTCATCACCGACGTCAGCGGCTCGATGCAGGCCACCGACGTGCGCCCGACGCGCCTGGTCGCCGCCCGCACCGCCGCCAAGCGGTTCGTGGCGCAGGTACCCAAGACGGTCAACGTCGGCGTCATGGCGCTCAGCAGCAAGCCGCGCGTGCTGGCCTCGCCGACGCGCGACCGCGTGGCCATCGACCAGGCGCTCGACCAGCTCACCGCGCGTGGCGGGACCGGCACGGGCGAGGCGATCACCGCGGCGACCAACATCCTCAAGCGCGCGCCCGGCGTCAACGGCAAGCGCCCGCCGTCGGCCATCGTCCTGCTCTCCGACGGCGCCGCGACCGGCAAGATCGATCCGGTCGCCGCCGCCCAGGCCGCCCGCAAGCTGCGCATCCCCATCTACACCGTGGCCCTCGGCACGGCCCAGGGCACCATCACGGTCCCGCGTCCGGGCGGCCAGGGAGGCACGGAGACACGCTCCGTCCCGCCCGACCCGCAGTCGCTCGCCGAGGTGGCGAAGGCCTCCGGCGGCAAGACGTTCACGGCCGCCGACACCAACAAGCTCTCCGACGTCTACAAGAGCCTGGGCTCGCTCCTGGGCACCAAGAACGAGAAGCGCCAGATCACGGCGGGCTTCGCCGGCGGCGCCCTCGTCCTGCTCCTCCTCGGCGCCGCCATGTCCCTGCGCTGGTTCGGCCGCCTGATCTAAGAAGAAAGCAACCCCAAGGAACCCATGACCGAGTTCGACGACGACGACCGGACCCAGCCCCGCGAGGAGCCGCGTGCCGCGCTCGAGGAGGCGCTCTACGAGATCAAGCGCGTCATCGTGGGCCAGGACGCGATGCTCGAGCGCCTGCTCGTCAGCCTCCTGGCCGGCGGCCACGTGCTGCTCGAGGGCGTGCCCGGCCTGGCCAAGACGCTGACCGTGCGCACGCTCGCGCAGGTGCTGGGCGGCAGCTTCAGCCGCATCCAGTTCACCCCCGACCTCGTGCCCGCCGACCTCGTCGGCACGCGCGTCTATCGCCCCGACACGGGCCGCTTCGACACCGAGCTCGGCCCCGTGTTCGGCAACTTCCTGCTCGCCGACGAGATCAACCGGGCCCCGGCCAAGGTCCAGTCGGCCCTGCTGGAGGTCATGCAGGAGCGCCAGGTGACGATCGGCGGGACGAGCTACCCGGTCCCGCTGCCCTTCCTGGTCATGGCCACCCAGAACCCGATCGAGCACGAGGGCACCTACCCGCTGCCCGAGGCCCAGCTCGACCGCTTCCTGATGAAGATCGTCGTCGACTACCCGTCCTTCGGCGAGGAGGCCGCGGTCGTCGGGCGCAGCCTGGGCGAGGAGGCGGTCGTGCGCGAGCGCCTGACCCTCGAGCACCTCGCGCGCTTCGCACAGGCCGGCCGCTCGGTGCTCGTCGACCGCGACGTCATCGGCTACGCGGTCTCACTGGCCGACGCCACGCGCAACCCCACCGAGTACGGCCTCGCCGACATCGCGCCCTACATCGAGTACGGCGCCAGCCCGCGCGGGCCGATCGGCATGGTCCAGGCGGCGCGGGCGCTGGCGCTGCTGCGCGGCCGCGGCCACGTGACCTCGGGCGACGTGCGCGACCTGGCGGCCGACGTCCTGCGCCACCGGCTCGTGCTCTCCTACGACGCGCTCAGCGACGGCGTCAGCGCCGACGACCTCCTCGACCGCGTGCTGGCCGAGGTCACCGAGCCCGAGGCCGACCACGTCAAGCGCTCCCAGCGCCGGGTGGCGGCTGCATGACCGACGCGGTCCTCAGACCGCCCGCCGCCCGTCAGGGGCCCGGCCGCATGCCGACGGCGCTCGTCGATGCGCTCGACCTCGTCGTCGCGCGCCACGCGGCCGGGGCGCTGCCGGGCGACCGCCGCGCCGCGGGCATGGGCGCCGGCACCGAGCTGGCACAGCTGCGCCCGTACGTGGTCGGCGACGACGTGCGCCAGATCGATGCGGCGGCGACCGCGCGCACCGGCGAGCCGCACGTGCGGCTGCAGGTGCCCGAGCGGACGCTGACGACGTGGATCGTCCTCGACGTCTCGCCGTCGATGGCCTTCGGCACGGCACAGCGGCTGAAGGCCGACGTCGCCGAGGGCGTGGCGCTCGTGCTCGGCAACCTGGCCGTCCGCCGCGCCGGGCGCGTGGCGATGATGACCTTCGGCGCCGGGCGCCCGCGCCTGCTGCCGCCGCGCGGGTCGCGGCCCGGGGTCGTCGCCCTGCGCCGCGTCCTGGCCGAGGGCGTCGCGCCCGACGGCGTCAACGAGCCGCACGCGCTGGCCCATGCCCTGGGTCGCGTCGGGCGGGTCGCGCGCCAGCCCGGCTTCGTCGCCGTCATCTCCGACTTCCGCGAGCACACCGGCTGGACGCGCGCCCTCGGCGCCCTCTCCGCCCGGCACTCCGTGCTGGCCGTCGAGGTTGCCGACCCGCGCGAGGCCGAGCTCCCGGCCGTCGGCCGCCTGGCCGTCATCGATCCCGAGACGGGCGAGCGCCTCGAGGTCGACACCTCGCGCCCGCGCGTGCGCGAGCGCTTCGCCGAGCTCGAGCGCGAGCGCCGCGAAGGCGTCATCCGCGACCTGCGCCGGCTGCACGTCGACCACGTCGCGCTGTCCACCGATCGCGACTGGCTGCTCGACCTCGGGCGGAGGCTTCGGTGAGCTTCGCCACCCCCGTTTGGCTGCTCGGCCTGGCCCTTGTGCCGCTGGCTCTGCTCGCCTACCGCGCCAGCCGCCGGCGCGGCAGTCGCTACGCGGTGCGCTACACGGCCATGCCCTCGCTGAAGGTCGCCGCCGGCACGGTCCCCGCCTGGCGCCGCCATCTGCCCGCGGCGCTGGCGCTGGCCGCACTGGCCGCGCTCGTGCTGGCGCTGGCCAAGCCGCAGAAGACCGTCGCGGTGCCGGTCGAGCGCGCGTCGATCATGCTCGTGACCGACCACTCGCGCTCCATGTCGGCCACCGACGTCGAGCCCGATCGCCTGTCCGCGGCGCAGCGGGCGGCGCGCACGTTCCTCAACCAGCTGCCCAGCCAGGTACGCGTCGGCGCCGTGGCGTTCTCCGACACACCCGACGCCGTCCAGGCGCCTAGCGCCAACCACGACGACGCGCGGCGCATCGTCGACGCCCAGGTCGCCGACGGCGCCACCGCCACCGGCGCCGCGCTCGAAGTCGCCATCGACGCGCTCAAGAACGACAAGCAGAACGGCAAGCGCCCGCCGTCGGCCATCATCCTGCTCTCCGACGGCAAGACCACCGTCCCGCCCGATCCGGTCCCGGTGGCGCGCACCGCGGGTCAGCTGAAGATCCCGATCTTCACGGTCGCCCTCGGCACCCGCGACGCCACGGTGCCCAACCCCAACCCGTTCGGCACGCCGCTGCTCGTCGCGCCCGATCCCGAGACGCTGCGCCAGATCGCGCAGGTGTCGGGCGGCAAGGCGTTCACGGCCGAGGACTCCGACTCGCTGAAGTCGATCTACAAGACGCTCGGCTCGCAGCTGGGGAGCAAGACGCAGAAGAAGCAGATCACCGCGAGCTTCGCGATCGGCGGCCTCGTGCTGCTCCTCGGCGCGGCGTTCTCCTCGCTGCGCTGGGCCGGGCGCCTGCCCTAGCCCGCCGTGAACTGCTCCATCGCCAGCAGCGGGCGGATCCGCTGCTCGATGGCCCCTTGCGCGAAGAAGCTGCGCAGCGAGTCTCCGCTCAGCGCGTTGGCGGCGGCCGCCATGACCATGCCCTGGTCGAGCGCGAGGTAGGCCGTCACGTTGTCGTCGGGCAGCCCGGTGTGCGCGTCGACGAGCAGGTCGAAGGAGTGCCACGTGTCGGCGGCGTAGCGCTGGAGGTCGTCGCGGTCGCCGCGAGAGAGCCCGCTCGCGGAGGCAGGCGCCGCGGAGATCGCGGTGAGCAGCAGCGCGGCGAGGACGATGGCGAGGGCAGGACGCAACGTGGGACCCGCGCGTACGCTCCCCACGATCGCGGGCGTTCCAAACCCGGTCAGGACCGAATGGCGCCGCGCTTTGGCCCGAACGGTTGGTGCCCTCGGTTCGCGAACGGTGCAAGGATCACGGTCGGATGGCCTCCGAGCCCGCCACGGCCCCGCTCGAGTACCACGCCCGCGAGGGCTTCCTCGACGAGGTCTTCGCCGGGCCGCGGGGCTCCGCCGCCGCTCACGCCGCGCAACTCGTCGCGGCCCTCGAGCAGATGGGACCCGCGCACCTCGCCTCCGCCGGGCGCCGGCGCGACGCGATCTTCATGCAGCAGGGCATCACCTTCGAGCTGACCGGCGAGGACGGCCCCAAGGACCGTCCGTTCCCGCTCGACCTGGTGCCGCGGATCATCCCGGCCGAGGAGTGGATCCCGATCAAGCGCGGTCTCGCGCAGCGCATCCGCGCGCTCAACGCGTTCGTCGACGACGTCTATCACGCGCGCGAGATCATCCGCGAGGGCATCGTGCCGTGGCGGCTGGTCGTCTCGCGCAGCCACTTCGCGCGCGTCGTGCACGGCATCCGCCCGCCGGGCGGCGTCTACACGCATGTGGCGGGCTGCGACCTGGTCCGCGACGCCGACGGCACCTGGAAGGTCCTCGAGGACAACGTGCGCACGCCGTCGGGCATCTCCTATGTGCTCGAGAACCGGGTGGCGATGACGCGGCTCGTCCCCGAGCTCTTCGCCCAGTACCGCGTGCGCCCGGTCGACCACTACCCGCAGCTGCTGCTCGCCGCCCTGCGCGCGGTGGCGCCGAGCGCCGACGCCGAGGCGACCGTCGTCGTGTGGACGCCGGGCCCCTTCAACTCCGCCTACTTCGAGCACGCCTTCCTGGCGCGCCAGATGGGCGTCGAGCTCGTCGAGGCGTCGGACCTCGTCGTGCGCGACGACGTCCTCTACATGCGCACGACCGACGGGCTCGAGCGCGTGCACGCCGTCTACCGCCGCATCGACGACGACTTCGTCGATCCGCTCGAGTTCCGCGTGGACTCGATGCTCGGCGTCCCCGGGCTCGTGCGCGCCTACCGCGCCGGAACGGTCGCCGTGGCCAACGCGTTCGGCACCGGGGTGGCCGACGACAAGGCGATCTACCACTACGTGCCGGAGATGATCCGCTTCTACCTCAACGAGGAGCCGATCCTCGCCAACGTCCAGACCTACCTGCTCTCCGACCCCGAGCAGCTCGAGCACGTCCTCGGGCGCCTCGACCAGCTGGTGGTCAAGCCCACGGGCGAGTCGGGCGGCAAGGGCGTCTTCATCGGGCCGGCGACGCCCGCCGACGATCTCGAGGGGCTGGCCGACGTGCTGCGCGCCTATCCCGATCGCTGGATCGCCCAGGAGCTCGTGAACCTGTCGACGGTCCCGACGGCGGGCAACGACGGGCGCCTGGCGCCGCGCCACGTCGACCTGCGGCCGTTCGCGGTCTTCGGCGAGGACATCAAGATCGTCCCCGGCGGGCTGACGCGCGTCGCCCTGATCGAGGACTCGATGATCGTCAACTCCTCGCGCGGCGGTGGCTCGAAGGACACCTGGGTGCTCGAGGACGGCAAGGACACCGACCGCGCCGAGCCCGACGGGATGCTCACGGTCCCGCCCACGATGCCCGACCTGCGCTACGCCGGCCCGTGGGTCGGCCAGCAACAGCAGCAACAGCAGTAAGTGCTCGCCCGCATCGCCCACGAACTGTTCTGGCTCGGGCGCAACCTCGCGCGCGCCGAGCACACGGCGCGCATGCTCGACGGCATCTTCCAGTCCTCGCTGCAGGGCCGGCCCGACGATCCGGCGGGCGTCACGCTCGACTGGTCCTCGATGCTCGCGATCATGGGCGCGCCGCGCGGCAACGCCCCCGCGCGCCGCGACGAGGTCCTCCGCGCGCTCACGCTCGAGCCCGACAACCCGACCTCGGTCATCGCGTGCATCGGGCGCGCCCGCGAGGGCGCGCGCACGGTGCGCGACGTCATCTCGGCCGAGATGTGGGAGGCGGTCAACACCACGAACCTCACGCTCGTCGAGGGCGATCTCAGCGCCCGTCTGCGGTCGGGCCCGTACTCGGTCTACGGCTACGTCAAGGAGCGCTGCGCGCTCTTCTGGGGCCTGACCTCGCGCACGATGCTGCGCGACGAGGCCTCCGCCTTCCTGGCCGCCGGAGGGCGCATCGAGTCGGCCGACATGGTCCTGCGCATGCTGCGCGTCGCGCTGCCGCCGGACGTCTCGGATGAGCCCGGCACGTCGGAGACGGGGCAGGCGCTCGCGCTGCTGCAGGCCGTCGGCGGCTTCCAGGCCTATCGCCGCGCGGTGCCGGCGCCGCCCAACGCGCTCCCGGTCGCGCGCTTCCTGGTCTTCGAGCGCACCTACCCCGACTCGGTCGCAGCCTCGGTCGACGCCGTGCACAACGCGCTCTCCCGCGCCGACGGCAACCCGCGTAACTCCGAGCCGGTGCTGCGCCTCCAGCGCCTCAGCGCGGACCTCGAGTTCCGCGGCCGCGCCGAGGCCGACGGCGGCGACCTGCACGCCACCTGCGAGGCGGTCCAGGAGGAGCTGGTCCGCGTCGACCGCGACATCGCGGATCGCTATTTCGCCGGTGCGGTGGGCCTGTTAATGACAGCTGGACGCCGTCAGTAGGCTCAGAACGCGGGGCCGGCATGCCCCGCTGAGTGACTCCTTCGCATGAACTTCGCCATCCGCTACCTGACCGAGTACGCCTACGCGGGGCGGGTCACCGACAACCTCAACGCCCTGCGCGTGCGCCCGGCCACCACCTCGACCCAGCGCGTCGACGACTTCCACGTCCGCGTCGACCCCGAGGCCCGCCTGCAGCGCCACCTGGACTACTACGGCACCGAGGTCATCGAGTTCGGCGTCGCCCAGCCCCACGACCACCTCTCGATCGACGTGCGCGCCCGCGTGGTCACGGCCGAGCCCGGCGAGCCGCCGGACGAGGTCTGGGCGGCGCTCGGGGCCGGCTCCTACGAGGCCGCGGGCGGCGAGTTCCTGCTCTCCGACGACGCCGAGCCCGAGAACGGCGCGCTCGACGAGCTCTTCGAGGCCTCGCGCGCCACGAGCCCGCTGGCGACGCTGCGGCTGTTGTGCGAGCTCGTGCCAGACCGCTTCGAGTACCGCCAGGGCGCGACCTACGTCGGCTCGACGATCCAGGACCTGCTCGACGCCGGCGCGGGGGTGTGCCAGGACTTCGTCCACCTCGGGCTGGTGCTCCTGCGCCGCCACGGGATCGCGGCGCGCTACGTCTCGGGCTACCTGTGGGCGGCGCCCCGCGACGGCGGCTCGGACTCGGTCGAGGTCGAGACCCACGCCTGGCTCGAGGCGCTCCTGCCCGGCGGGGGTCAGCGGGGCGAGCCGGTGTGGGTCGGCGCCGACCCGACCAACCGCCGGATGGCGGGCGAGACGCACGTCAAGATCGGCCACGGCCGCGCCTACTCCGACGTGCCGCCGATCAAGGGTGTCTACCGCGGCCCCGGGGCCGCCGCGCTCGACGCGGCCGTGACGATGACCCGCCTGGACCCGCAGGCCAGCGCGCGCGCCTGAGCGCGCCCAGCCTCGCGCCTGTGTAGCGTCGCAGTGCCGACGTGTCCAGCTCGCCCAGTTCGCCACTGAATCCGCACCCCGCCTCTCCGGTCGAGATGCAGGAGCGCATCCTCGCCGAGCGCGAGGGCAAGCCGTTCCTGCTCCTGCGCGACGGCACCCAAACCCAGCAGCTCGTCCGGCTGCCGACCGACGGCGAGCGGCTGACCATCGGCCGCGGCGAGGGGGTCGACCTCGCGCTGGACTGGGACGAGCGCGTCTCGCGCGTGCACGCCGAGCTCGAGCACGTGGGCGAGTCGTGGGCGGTCGCCGACGACGGCCTGTCGCGCAACGGGACGTACGTCAACGGCAAGCGCGTGCGCGGGCGCCAGCGCCTGGAGGAGGGCGACGAGCTGCGGCTCGGGGGCACGCGGATGGTCTTCCGCTCGCCCGAGGGCGGGGTCGGGGGCGCGGCCACCACCAAGGTCTCGCAGAGCGTCGTCGCCTTCACCGCGGTCTCGGAGGCCCAGCGGCGCGTCCTCGTCGCCCTCTGCCGGCCGTTCGCCGGCGGCGACCCGTGGGCGCGCCCGGCGACCAACAAGGACATCGCCGCCGAGCTCTATCTCAGCGTGCCGGCGGTCAAGACGCACCTGCGCGCCCTCTTCGGCCGCTTCGGCATCGAGGACCTCGGCCAGAACGAGAAGCGCCTTCGCCTCGCCGAGCTGGCCTTCCAGGCCGGCCTCGTGAGCATGGAGGACGTCCAGGGTCAATCGAACCATCCCTTGGGTCCCTAGTGGCAGGCCGCCCCCGGCGGCAACCTCATCACAGCAAGGACGCATGAGGGCTGGGGGGACTGGCCCAAGACGTCCCCCGGAGGTGGGGCTCCGGGGGACGTCGCCATGTTCGGGCCCGTTCGGCGCGACTCGTGCCCTGCGACATCGCGCTACACTCGAGCTTGACTCGCCCGGGGCGGGTCTTTCCTTTGTCCCGGGCCGTCGGCCGACCGAACACCTTCCTCTACGACGGAGCTGCAACATGGCCCGCGGAGACGTGCGCATCGCTGTCACCCTCGCCTGCGAGGAGTGCAAGCGGCGCAACTACCAGACGAACAAGTCCAAGCGCAACAATCCAGATCGCATCGCCCTACGCAAGTACTGCAAGTGGTGCCGGCATCACACGAGCCACCGGGAGACCCGCTAGCGCGGACGATCGCCCGTGGCCCGTGACCGACAGCGAGCCAAGCAGCGCAAGGCCCGGCGGGCCCAGAACCCCGGGCCCACTCCCCTGAACCCGGGGCCCGCTCCCACGCAGCCGTACCGTGCCGACATGCCCGGCGAGCTCGAGCACTCCTCGGGCGAGGTCGACGGGTTCGAGGCCGCGCTGGTCGCGGGCGCGGGCGGCAAGACCTACGACGCCTCCGAGGACGTCGCCGAGGAGGAGGAGCCCAAGGCCGCAGAGCAGGAGTTCGGCGACGCCGACGAGGACGAGGAGCTCGACGAGGAGCTCGAGGAGCAGGCGGTCGCAGCGGCCCCGGCCGAGCGCCGCGAGGTGGCTCATGCGACACCCGGGACGCCCACTCGGCGCGGCCCCGCGCGCTTCATCGGCTTCCTGCGCGCGTCGTGGGCCGAGCTGCAGCGCGTACAGTGGCCTGATCGCCGGCAGGTCGCGCAGGCCACCGCGGTGGTCATCGGCTTCGTCGTAGTCGCCGGCGTCTACCTCGGCGTCGCCGACTGGGCCGCCAAGAAGATCGTCGACTTCATCATCTGAGAGACAAGAAGAGCTGTCCTGAATCCATGTATCGCTGGTATGTCGTCAACACCTACTCCGGGCACGAGAACAAGGTCAAGCAGAACCTCGAGCACCGCGTGGTCTCGCTGAATCAGAAGCGGGCCGTGCGGCAGGTCGTCGTTCCGACCGAGACCGTGACCGAGATGAAGGACAATCAGAAGATCCCGGTCGAGAAGCGGACCATGCCGGGCTACGTGCTCGTGAACATGGAGCTCAACGACGACTCGTGGCAGCTCGTCAAGGGCACGCCGGGCGTCACCGGGTTCGTGGGCGCGTCCAACGAGCCCGTCCCGCTGACCCAGCCCGAGGTCGACCGCCTGCTGCACCGCGAGGTCGCGCAGAAGGTCGCCACCAAGGCCCAGTTCTCGATCGGCGAGTCGGTCAAGGTGGTCTCCGGTCCGCTGTCCGATTTCTCCGGCGAGATCTCGGAGATCAACCAGGACGCGCAGAAGCTCAAGGTGCTTGTGTCAATCTTCGGCCGTGAGACTCCGGTCGAGGTCGGCTTCGACCAGGTCAAGAAGATCTAAGGCGTATGGCAAAGAAAGTCCTCACCCAGATCAAGCTGCAGGCGGTCGGTGGACAGGCGTCCCCGGCCCCTCCCGTCGGCCCTGCCCTGGGCCAGCACGGCATCAACATCATGGAGTTCTGCAAGGCGTTCAACGCCCAGACGCAGGGCGACACGGGCACGGTGATCCCGGTGGTGATCACGGTCTACGAGGACCGCTCGTTCACCTTCATCACCAAGACGCCGCCCGCCGCGGTGCTGATCAAGCAGGCCGCGAACCTCGAGAAGGGCTCGGGCGAGCCGCACCGCGAGAAGGTCGGCCGCATCAGCCAGGCCCAGCTGCGTGAGATCGCCGAGAAGAAGCTGCCCGACCTGAACGCCCACGACGTCGACCAGGCGGCCAAGATCATCGCGGGCACCGCCCGCTCGATGGGCGTGGAGGTGGTCTGACCATGGCCAGGCACGGTCGCTCGTTCATCGAGGCACGCTCGAAGGTCGATCGCGAGCACGAGCATCAGCCCGCTGACGCCGTCAGGCTCGTCAAGGAGCTCAAGCGCGCGAAGTTCGACGAGTCCGTCGAGATCCACGTGCGCACGGGGCTCAACGTCCGCCACGCCGACGAGCAGCTGCGCGGCACGATCGCGCTGCCCAACGGCCTGGGCAAGAGCGTGACGGTCGCCGTCTTCGCCAAGGGCGACAAGGCGCGCGAGGCCGAGGAGGCCGGGGCCGACGTGGTCGGCGCCGAGGACCTCGCCGAGCGCATCGAGGGCGGCTTCACGGACTTCGACGTGGCCATCGCGACGCCGGACCTCATGCCGGTTGTCGGGCGCCTGGGCCGCATCCTCGGCCCGCAGGGCAAGATGCCCAACCCGAAGGTCGGCACCGTGACGATGGACGTGTCCAAGGCCGTGGAGGAGTCCAAGGCCGGCAAGATCGAGTACCGCACCGATCGCACCGCCATCGTCCACCTGACCATCGGCAAGACGTCGTTCGACGACCGCGCGCTGCTGGAGAACTACGCCGCGGTCATCGACGAGCTCGTGCGGGCCAAGCCTGCAGCGGCCAAGGGGCGCTACCTGCGCTCGATCACCATGGCCTCGACCATGGGCCCGGGCGTGAAGATCGACCCCAGCCGCACCCGTGACATCCTCGAGGAGGCTGCGACGGCCGCGGCCTGACGCAGACTCCTTCGAGCCACCCGAGACCCCCGGCAGCGCTGCCCTCTGGCGCGCGGAAGCCCGGGCTAGGAGGCGCATGAACCGAGAACAGAAAGCAGCGGCGGTCGCCGAGATCGCCGAGTCGATCAAGGAAGCCGACGCGGTCTTCGCCATCGACTACCGCGGCATCTCCGTGCCCCAGGCGGCTGAGCTGCGCACGCGGCTGCGCGACGTGGACGCGAGCTTCCGCGTGGTCAAGAACTCGCTCACCGAGCGGGCGGTCGACGAGGTCGGCGCCGACGCCCTGAAGGCCCTGCTCGAGGGCCCGACCGCGCTGACCTTCGTCCGCGGCGACGCGGCACTGGCGGCCAAGGCGCTGCAGACCTTCCGTCGCGAGACGGACAGGCTGGAGTTCAAGGGCGGCCTGCTCGGCGCCGAGGCCGTCGACACCGAGCAGATCCTGGCGCTGGCGCGCCTGCCCGCCCGCGACGTGCTCTACGGCCAGCTCGTCGGCGTCGTGGCCTCGCCCATCTCGGGCCTGGTCCGCACGCTGAACGCGCTGATCGCCGGCCTCGCCCTGCAGCTGGGGCAGATCGCCGAGAAGAAGGAGAGCGGCGAGATCCCGGCGGGCGAGCCGCCCGCGGCTGCGGCCGAGCCGGCCGCTGAGGCGGAGGCGCCGCGGCTGAGGCCGACGCTCCTGCTGCCGAGGCGGAGGCTCCTGCTGCCGAGGCGGAGGCTCCTGCTGCCGAGGCGGAGGCTCCTGCTGCCGAGGCGGAGGCTCCCGCTGCCGAGGCGGAGGCTCCTGCTGCCGAGGCCGACGCTCCCGCCGAGGCCGACGCCCCTGCTGTCGAAGCCGACGCTCCCGCTGCCGACGCTCCCGCCGCCGAGGCGGAGGCTCCCGTCGAGGAGGCGGCGGCCGAGGAGACGCCGGCCGAGACCGCGACCGAGGAGGCTCCGGCCGACGAGCCGGAGGCCGAGGCCGCTGAGAACACCACCACTGAGACCACTGACACCCCGGAGGATTCGGAGTAACCATGGCCACCACCACTGCTGATTGGATCGAAGAGCTCAAGGGCATCTCCGTGCTCGAGCTGTCAGAGCGCATCAAGGCGCTCGAGGAGACGTTCGGCGTGTCGGCGACCGCCGTCGCGGCCGCCGCTCCCGCGGCCGGAGGCGACGGCGACGGCGCCGCAGCCGAGGAGGAGCAGAGCACATTCGACGTCATCGTCACGGCGGCAGGCGACAAGAAGATCCAGGTGATCAAGGTCGTCCGCGCCGTCACGGGCCTGGGCCTCAAGGAGGCCAAGGCGCTCGTCGACGAGGCGCCCAAGCCCGTCAAGGAGGGCATCGAGCGCGACGAGGCCGACAAGCTCAAGGCCGAGCTCGAGGAGGCCGGCGCGAGCGTCGAGGTCAAGTAGCTCGCGGCGACAGCCACCTGCCGTATCGAGGGGCGCCCACCGGGCGCCCCTCGCTCGTTGCGGCGCCGCGCCGCGGCTGTCCGCGATGCGCGTGCATCGCTGCGCGGCGTCGACAGCAATCACCGAGGGAAAGGGGGCTCGCCGACGTCGCGGCGCCGCCAGCTCCGTGCGCTTCCGCCGCTCGCGGCGCCGGCGGCTCCGTGCGCTTCCGCCGCTCGCTCCTGTCGCGGTATCGCCGCCGGTTGGTGGGCTGCGCGGGTGCGCTTCGAGCGCGCCTATCCCTACGTGCTGGGCCACAGGTCCCGCACCTCCGTCCGGGTCGGCTGAGCGCCGTCCGTCCCCCGGGGTGGCGCGTCGAGCGCGTGGGCGCTACCCTTCCGCCGTCGACCAATAGTCGTAGCCGCCCTCTCGCTCTCTGAGCACCGGCGCCGCGCCACATACGCGGCGGCCGTAGGGCGGGGTCCGTGAGTGTCGACCGCCCCGCAATTGGGCAGCGCTGCCGCCTGCGGAGGCATCCTCTTGCTGTGCTATCTTGGACGGTCGCGCTCACTGCGAGCGCCCTCTGCCGCTTTGCCCGCCTTCGACCCCCCGAGGAGTCGCTGTCTTGCCTCGTGTTGACGCTCTCAGGACGCGCCGGAGTTTCGCGCGCCTGAACAAGGTCCTCGACGTCCCCAACCTCATCGACATCCAGCGCAAGTCCTTCGACTGGCTTGTCGACCCCGAAACCGGTGGTCTGCGCGAGACCATCGACGACATCTCGCCCATCGAGGACTACACGGGTCACCTCGCCGTCAACTTCGGCGAGTTCCACTTCGACGAGCCGTCCGCCACGCTCGACGAGTGTCGTGAGAAGGACCTCACCTACTCCCGCCCGCTGACCGTCACCGTCGCCTTCATCAACCACGAGACCGGCGAGATCCGCGAGCAGTCCGTCTTCATGGGCGACTTCCCGTGGATGACCGAGCGCGGCACGTTCATCATCAACGGCACCGAGCGCGTGGTCGTCACCCAGCTCGTGCGCTCCCCGGGCGCCTACCTGATGGAGCCCAAGGACCGCGAGAAGCAGGTCTTCACGGCCAACCTCATGCCGGCTCGCGGCTCGTGGCTCGAGCTCGAGATCGACAAGAAGGGCAAGGTCTTCGTCCGCATCGACCGCAAGCGCAAGCTGCCGGTCACCGTCCTGCTGCGCGCCATGACCTACAACCCCGAGACCGACGGCTCGGTCGAGGAGAGCGTCGAGGACATCGAGCGCCTCGACCAGGAGCTCGTCGACCTCTTCGACGGCTCGCTCTACCTGCGCAACACGATCGAGAGCGATCCCGACAACACGAAGACCAAGAAGGGCGCGCTCATCGAGCTCTTCAAGAAGCAGCGTCCCGGCGAGCCGCCGAGCGTCGACGCCGCCTACGCGCTGCTGCAGCAGCTCTTCTTCGACCCCAAGCGCTACGACCTCACGCGCGTCGGCCGCTACAAGCTCAACTCGCGCCTGAACCTCGACATCGACCTCGACACGCGCACGCTGACGCACGACGACATCCACGCGCTCGTGCGCGAGCTCGTGAGCCTGCCCAAGATCCTCGGCATCCCCGAGGACGGCGAGATCGAGATCAAGGACTACGCGGCCGAGGCGATCTCGATGCCGCGCGAGCCGGTGGCCGAGCACCTCGACGAGTACGAGCACTTCGGCAACCGCCGCCTGCGCACCGTCGGCGAGCTCATCCAGGAGGCCTTCCGCATCGGCCTCTACCGCATGGAGCGCGTCGTCCGCGAGCGCCTGACCACCGAGGACGAGGACACGATCACGCCGCAGACGATCGTGAACATCCGCCCGGTCGTGGCGGCGCTGAAGGAGTTCTTCGGCTCCAGCCAGCTCAGCCAGTTCATGGACCAGACGAACTCGCTGTCCGGCCTCACCCACCGCCGCCGCCTCAGCGCCCTCGGCGCCGGCGGCCTCACCCGCGAGCGCGCGCCGATCGAGGTGCGCGACGTGCACCCGACCCACTACGGGCGCATGTGCCCGATCGAGACCCCCGAGGGTCCGAACATCGGCCTCATGGGCTCGCTCTCGAGCTACGCCGAGGTCTCCGAGCACGGCTTCGTGACCACGCCCTACCGCGTGGTCGAGGACGGGCTCGTGACCGACAAGGTCACCCACCTGGATGCCACCCAGGAGGAGGAGTGCCTGATCGCCCAGGCCAACCATCCGATCGACGAGAAGACCGGCAAGCTCAAGGGCCCCGACGTGGTCTGCCGCACGCTGGCCGGCCAGTACGTCACGGTCCCGCCGAAGGACGTCGACCTGATGGACGTCTCGCCCGAGCAGATCTGGTCGGTCGCCACGGCGATGATCCCGTTCCTCGAGCACGACGACGCCAACCGCGCGCTCATGGGCTCGAACATGCAGCGCCAGGCCGTGCCGCTGCTGGAGACCGACGCACCGGTCATCGGCACGGGCATGGAGCGCCGGGCCGCCCTCGACACCGGCGACGTCGTGCTGGCCCGCAACGCCGGCACGGTCGCGTACGTCGACGCGGACTCGATCACGGTCGAGACCAAGGACGGCAAGGACGAGTACGAGCTGCAGAAGTTCATGCGCTCCAACCAGGGCACCCTGATCCACCACAAGCCGCGGGTCGACACCGGGCAGAGCGTCAAGGCCGGCGACGTGCTCGCCGACGGCTCGGCGACCGACCACGGCGAGATGGCCCTGGGCAAGAACCTGATGGTCGCCTTCATGTCCTGGGAGGGCTACAACTTCGAGGACGCGATCATCCTCTCGCGCCGCCTGGTCAAGGACGACGAGCTCACCTCGATCCACATCGAGGAGTACGAGGTCGACGCCCGCACGACCAAGCTGGGCGACGAGGAGATCACCCGCGACATCCCGAACCGCTCCGAGGAGTCGCTGCGCAACCTCGACGACCGCGGCATCGTCCGCATCGGCGCCGAGGTCGGCTCGGGCGACCTGCTCGTCGGCAAGGTCACGCCCAAGGGCGAGACCGAGCTGACGGCCGAGGAGAAGCTCATCCGCGCGATCTTCAAGGAGAAGGCGCGCGAGGTGCGCGACACCTCGCTGAAGGTGCCCCACGGCGAGGGCGGCGTCGTCATCGACGTCAAGACCTTCAGCCGCGAGAGCGGCGACGACCTGCCGCCCGGGGTCAACGACCTCGTGCGCGTGTTCGTGGCCAAGAAGCGCAAGATCTCCGAGGGCGACAAGCTCGCCGGGCGCCACGGCAACAAGGGCGTCATCTCGAAGATCGTCGACGAGCAGGACATGCCGTTCCTGGAGGACGGCACGCCCGTGGACGTCATCCTCAACCCGCTCGGCGTGCCGAGCCGCATGAACGTCGGCCAGATCCTCGAGACCCACCTCGGGTGGGTCGCCGCGCAGGGCTGGTACGACGACGGGTCCGAGGCCTACAAGGAGGCCCACGGCAACGGCACCAACGGCAACACGGGCAACGGGAAGGTCTACGTGGCCACGCCGGTCTTCGACGGCGCCTCCGTCGAGGACGTCGACGACGCCCTGGTCAACTGGCAGGACGCGCACACCGGGCGTATCCGCATGGAGATCGACAAGCGCCGTCCCGCGGGCCGGCGCGCCTCGGGCAAGTTCACGCTGTTCAACGGCCGCACCGGCGAGCCGTTCGAGGAGCAGGTCACCGTCGGCTACATGTACATCCTGAAGCTCCTGCACCTCGTGGACGACAAGATCCACGCTCGCTCGACCGGCCCCTACTCGCTCGTCACCCAGCAGCCGCTGGGCGGCAAGGCGCAGTTCGGCGGCCAGCGCTTCGGCGAGATGGAGGTCTGGGCGCTGGAGGCCTACGGCGCGGCGTACACGCTGCAGGAGATGCTCACCATCAAGTCCGACGACACCGTCGGGCGCGTGAAGGCCTACGAGGCGATCGTCAAGGGCGAGAACATCGCCGAGCCGTCGATCCCCGAGTCCTTCAAGGTCCTGCTGAAGGAGATGCAGTCGCTGGCGCTGGACGTCAACGTCGTCTCCGAAGAGGGCCAGCGGGCCGAGATGCGCGACGAGGACGACGACCTCCTGCGCGCGGCCGAGGAGCTGGGCATCGACCTCAGCGGCGTGCGCGCCGGCGACGGCGCTCCCGCCGACGACGAGGCCACGGCCGAGGTCGACGAAGACGCTGAGTCCGACACCGACACCGACGACGACACCGACACCGACACCGAGCCCGAGGAGATCGACATCCCCGAGGGCGACGCGGACATCGACATCGGGGACATCGACATCCCCGAGGACGACACGGAGGAGGCCGAGGCGTAGCCCTCGCGCAGCGCCTCAGGCCCTCCCCACCTAATACGAAGGAATCACTTTGCTCGATATCAATAACTTCGACGCAATCGAGATCGGCCTCGCCTCCTCCAAGCAGATCCGTGGCTGGAGCTCCGGCGAGGTCACCAAGCCCGAGACGATCAACTACCGCACGCTGAAGCCCGAGAAGGACGGGCTCTTCTGCGAGCGCATCTTCGGTCCGACCAAGGACTGGGAGTGCTACTGCGGCAAGTACAAGCGCGTCCGCTACAAGGGCATCGTCTGCGAGCGCTGCGGCGTCGAGGTCACCCGGTCCAAGGTGCGTCGCGAGCGCATGGGCCACATCGACCTCGCGGCCCCGGTGAGCCACATCTGGTTCTTCAAGGGCGTCCCCAGCCGCATCGGCTACCTGCTCGACATGGCTCCCAAGGAGCTCGAGAAGATCCTCTACTTCGCCGCGTCGATCGTCACCTGGGTCGACCAGGAGGCGCGCTGGCGCGACCTGGCCACGCTCGAGGGCGAGATGCAGGCCGAGCTCGACCGCCTGGCCGAGGAGGAGAAGGAGCGCGTCGACGAGCTCAAGAAGTCGCTCGAGGCGCGGGTCGAGTACCTGCAGACCGGCAGCCAGTCGGGCTTCGGCGACGAGGACCACCTGTGGGCCGAGTCGCTCGACGTCAACGTCAAGAAGCTCTCCGACGAGGAGCGCGAGAAGCTCGTCAAGGACGTCCAGCGGTCGTTCAACGCGGACATCGACGACACCGAGGCCTACTACGAGGACGCGCGCCAGCGCCTGAAGGACGTCTGGAAGCTCTTCGCCAACAAGGAGGAGCCGGCCGAGGACCCGCCCGCGGAGGGCGAGGACTGGCCGCTCAGCGCCTACACCGAGAAGCCGATCGAGAAGGACGAGTTCCGGCCCAAGCTGATCATCCCGGACGAGACCTTCTTCCGTGAGCTCAAGCACCGCTTCGGATCGCCGTTCGGCTTCGGCGAGTACTTCGGCGGCGGCATGGGCGCCGAGCACGTCCGCGAGCTGCTGCGGGAGAAGGAGGGCTGGGACCGCGACAAGGAGAAGCGCGACGTCGACGCCGACCGCGCCGCGGGCGAGAACCTCGCCCCGTGGGACGCGCCGGGCATCTGCCTCGACCACGAGCGCGAGGACCTCGAGGACCAGGTCAAGAACGGCAAGGGCCAGAAGCAGGCCCGCGCGGTCAAGCGCCTGAAGGTCCTCTCGGCCTTCCTGCACTCGGGCAACAAGCCCGAGATGATGGTGCTCGAGGCCGTGCCGGTCATCCCGCCCGAGCTGCGCCCGATGGTGCAGCTCGACGGCGGCCGCTTCGCGACCTCCGACCTCAACGACCTCTACCGCCGCGTCATCAACCGCAACAACCGGTTGAAGCGTCTCCTGGACCTCGGCGCGCCGGAGATCATCGTCAACAACGAGAAGCGCATGCTGCAGGAGGCCGTCGACGCGCTGTTCGACAACGGCCGCCGCGGCCGGCCCGTCACGGGCCCGGGCAACCGCCCCCTGAAGTCGCTGAGCGACATGCTCAAGGGCAAGCAGGGGCGCTTCCGCCAGAACCTGCTGGGCAAGCGCGTGGACTACTCGGGCCGTTCGGTCATCGTGGCCGGCCCGTCGCTGCGCCTGCACCAGTGCGGGCTGCCCAAGCTCATGGCGCTCGAGCTGTTCAAGCCGTTCATCATGGCTCAGCTCGTCGAGCGCAAGGAGGCGCAGAACATCAAGGCGGCCAAGAAGATGGTCGACTCGATGATCCCGCAGGTGTGGGACGTGCTCGAGCAGGTCATCCACGAGCACCCGGTGCTCCTGAACCGTGCGCCGACGCTGCACCGCCTGGGCATCCAGGCCTTCGAGCCCGTGCTGGTCGAGGGCAAGGCCATCCAGGTCCACCCGCTCGTCTGCCACGCGTTCAACGCCGACTTCGACGGCGACCAGATGGCGGTCCACCTCCCGCTCTCGGCCGAGGCCCAGGCGGAGGCCCGCATCCTGATGCTGTCGAGCAACAACATCCTGTCCCCCGCGCACGGGGCGCCGCTGGCGACGCCGTCGCAGGACATGGTGCTCGGCGCCTACTACCTGACCTACGGCCCCGAGGCGTCGGAGCTGGCCCAGATCGACCCCGCGACGCACACGCCCAAGGTGCACCGCTTCCGCACGGCCCAGGAGGCCGAGCTGAGCTATGAGCTCGGCGGCGTGAAGCTGCACGACGTGGCCGAGTACCGCCGCGGCTCCGACGAGGGCGGGCACGTGCTCACCACGGTCGGGCGCATCATCTACAACGACCGCATCGAGCGGGCGCTGGTGGAGGCGCTGGCGGGCGAGTTCGACCCGACGACCTACGAGTTCATCAACCAGCCGATGCGCAAGCGCGACACGGTCAAGGTCATCGACGCGCTCGTGCAGCTGCACGGCGCCTCGGTCATCGCGCTCGTGCTCGACGCGTTCAAGGACCTCGGGTTCAAGTACGCGACGCAGGCCGGCATCACGATCTCCAAGAACGACGTGATCATCCCGCCCGAGAAGGGCGCGATCCTCGCGAAGGTGGAGGGCGAGGTGGCCGAGATCCAGGACCAGTACGACATGGGCCTGATCACCCAGGAGGAGCGCCACGAGGCGGTCGTCGACAAGTGGACGGCGGCCACCGAGGAGGTGGCTGACGCGATGGAGAAGAACTTCGATCGCCTCAACCCGATCCTCATGATGGCCGACTCCGGGGCCCGCGGCACGATCAAGCAGATCCGCCAGCTGGCGGGCATGCGTGGCCTCATGGCCAACCCGAAGGGCGAGATCATCGAGCGGCCCATCCGGGCCAACTTCATGGAGGGCCTGACCGTTCTCGAGTACTTCATCTCGACGCACGGTGCCCGCAAGGGCCTGGCCGACACCGCCCTGCGTACCGCCGACTCGGGCTACCTCACCCGGCGCCTGGTCGACGTCGCGCAGGACGTCATCATCCGCGAGCCCGACTGCGGCACCGGCGAGTTCATCGAGCTCAAGGTCCGCGACGACCAGGGCAACCCGAACGGCAACCTGGTCGGTCGCTTCGCCGGTGAGGAGATCGCCACCAAGCGCGGTCGCGTCATCGTCGAGAAGGGCCAGGAGATCGACCGGGCCGAGCTGGCCGACATCTTCGAGTCCTTCGAGGAGGACGCGTGGGTGCCGGTGCGCTCGGTGCTGAAGTGCGAGGCCGTCACCGGCGTGTGCCAGGCCTGCTACGGACGCTCCATGGCCTCCGGCCAGACCGCCCAGATCGGCGACGCGGTGGGCATCATCGCCGCGCAGTCGATCGGCGAGCCGGGCACGCAGCTGACCATGCGGACGTTCCACACCGGCGGCGTCGCCGGCGCGGACATCACGCACGGCCTGCCGCGTGTCGTGGAGCTCTTCGAGGCGCGCAAGCCCAAGGGCCTCGCGCAGATCACCGAGCACGACGGCGTCGTCCACATCGAGGAGACCGACAAGGCCCTCACCGTGGTCATCGTCGACGACGCGGGCGAGGAGCACCGCCACACGTTCCCGCGCCGTACGCGCCTGTTCGTGTCGGAGGGCGAGAAGGTCGACGCGGGCCGCCAGCTCAACGAGGGCTCGCTGTACCCGCACGACCTGCTCAAGCTCCGCGGCCGGACGGAGACCGCCCGCTACCTCGTCAAGGAGGTGCAGGAGGTCTACAAGTCCCAGGGCGTGGACATCAACGACAAGCACATCGAGCTCATCGTTCGCCAGATGCTGAAGAAGGTCCGCGTCGACCAGAAGGGCGACACGACCTACCTCCCGGGCCAGTTCGTGGACCGCTACGACTTCGCCCGCGAGAACCAGCGCATCAAGGACGACGGCGGTGAGACGGCGCAGTTCGAGGAGATCATCCTCGGGATCACCAAGGCGTCGCTGAACACGGACTCGTTCCTGTCGGCCGCGTCGTTCCAGGAGACCACCAAGGTCCTCACGGACGCGGCGCTCGAGGGCAAGAAGGACACCCTCAACGGCCTCAAGGAGAACGTGATCATCGGCAAGCTGATCCCGGCCGCCACGGGGCTCAAGCGCTATCGGCGGATCGAGATCGAGCCGGCAGAGCCGCTGCCGCGGGCGATGGACGACGTCGGCCTGCTGGACTCCGACGAGATCGCGGCCGAGCTCGGGCTCGGCGACGGCGAAGGCCTGGGCGGCTTCGGGTCGGCCTTCGACGAGGACCTCGCGTCGCTCGAGGAGATCGGCGCCGGGGCCGGCGACACCGGCTTCGCCGACGAGCTCGCCGAGCTCGACGTGCCGGACTCGAACGACTCGTCGTCGTCCTAGCCGGACCTGAGAGATGAGGTGCTGAGGGCCCGCCTGGTGCGGGCCCTCAGTCGTTCTCGGGCCGCGTGGCGCGGGTTGCACCTTGGGCGCACGCTGCCGCTCCTAAGATGGCGGCTGTTCGCGCTCTCATTCGCTACTTCGCCTACGGCACGACCCAGGAGGGCCTCGTGCACCACCGCCGGTGCGCGGATCTGCTCGGCGCTTCCGTCGGGCGCGTTCGCACCGCGTCGGCTCACGCCGTCGTGGTTCCGCGGCGGGCGGCGTGCAGCAATCCCGGATGCCCGTACGTGCACCGGATGGCGGTCCTGGTCGCGGGGTTCGAGCCGCGGCATGTGGAGGGAGATCTGTTTCTC
This sequence comes from uncultured Actinomycetes bacterium, assembly GCA_963807305.1. GTDB lineage: Bacteria > Actinomycetota > Thermoleophilia > Solirubrobacterales > Solirubrobacteraceae > JAOPZW01. The sequence continues at coordinate 12,083 of CAWEBN010000003.1, read as the reverse complement.
ATCTCCGATGCGGCGGTCTCCGTGATCGATCGGCTCGAGACCGGCTCTGCGGGTCTCGAGGGTCCGTATGTGCGTGAGCGCATCACCGTCGTCGGGCTGGACGGCGACGGCAGCCATGAGGCGCAGGCCTATGTCGCCCGCGAGCCCGCGCGATGGCGAGCTCTCGTGCAGCGCGGCGAAGCCGATGCGCTCGAGACGTATCCCCGCGACCTGGCCACCGGCGAGGCGCGCAAGGACTGCTGCATGCGCACGCCCGGACACGCTCCGCCGCACGACATCGTCGACCCGCTCGAGCACATCGCTGCGAGCTGATCGGCCCTGACGCGCGCTCCGCGTCGACTGCGACAGCGCCGTCAGTCGCGGTCCGCGGCGTCGAGCCAGCGGCTCAGCGCGTTGCGGCCGGCCAGCGTGATCTCGCCGTCGGCCGTCATCCAGTCGCGAACGCGAAGTTCGCGGACGAGCCCGAGCGCGTCGCTGGGACCGGGGCCCTCGCCGTGGACGGCGAGCGCGTTCGTTCCCGGCTCGACCCCCCAGCGGCCGGAGTCCAGTGCCGCCAGCGCCAGCCCCTGGTCGGCACTGGGGAGATCGAGCGGATGCGGTCCGGCGTGTCGCAGCGGATCCTCGCCGGCGGGGCCACTCGGCGCCGGGCGATCCGCCGGCGCCGGCCGGCGTTCCCACGCCTGGCCGGCCCCGAACGGCGCGTCGCCCAGGGCGTCGCCCTGCTCGCGCAGCCACCGGCCCAGATCGTCGATCCATCCCTTCGCGCGCTCGGCCTCGGCGCTCGCGGCCCGCGCGATCTCGTCGACGTCGATCTCGGAGAGGCGCTCGACCGCCCGGCTCACTTCCTCGGCCAGCGCCCGCGCAACGTCCTCGAAGCCATGGCGTTCAGGATCAGGGTCGCTCATGCACCGATGATGGCACGCGGCGCTGCCCGCCCGCGCCGGGTGAGCGGCGTCACCGCTGCGCGTGTGTCGCCTGGGCAGCTCGGTCGCCCAACGACCGCGTCGGCGCCGGACTCCTGGCGCATCTTGTCGCCTCAGACCAGCATTGGCATTATGCCGGTCAGTCGAGAGAATCGAGCGAGGCCGTGGACGAGCACGACAAGCGACGGGTGGGCGAGCAGATCGAGCCGGGAGGGCGACCCAAGGCGCCCGGGCGGCTCGAGGTCCTGCAGCGCTTCATCAACTCCCACAACCACGACCTGCCGCCCGACTGGGACCGCATCGGCACTGCGGAAGGGGCGCAGGCGTGGCTGCGAGAGAAGCGGCTCGTGGCGCCCGGCGACCGGATCTCGGAGGTCGACGTGGCCCGCCTGCGCGAACTGCGAGAAGCGCTGCGCACGCTCGCGATCGCGAACCAGGGAGAGCGATCGGGTCCGGCGGCCGTCGAGGTCATTCGCAGGGCCTCGGCCGGCGCTCGGCTCGGCATCGCCATCGACGACGCGGGGCGGACCTCCCTCGAACCCGCTGCTCGCGGCGTCGACGGTGCCGTGGCCGCGCTGCTCGGCATCCTCCACGAGGCGCAGCTCGCCGGTCACTGGTCGCGCCTGAAGGGCTGTCGCCAGTGCGGGTACGCGTTCTACGACCGCTCGAAGAACCGATCGGCGGCCTGGTGCGCCATGTCGATCTGCGGCAATCGGACGAAGAACCGCGCCTACTACCGCCGGCGCCAGGCCTCGGCGGGATGAGCACAGCAGCACCGTCGCACGCTGCGACGCGCGCGAGCGTTCGCGGGGCGCCGCGAAGGTCGGGAGCCGCCCTCGGTGCGGTGGTCTTCGGTGCGGCCGCCATCCTGCCGCTCCTGCTCAGCGAGGGCAGCAGCGCCTTGGACATCATGGTCCTGTCGGCGGCCTACGTGGTCATGGCGCTGGGCCTGAACGTCGTCGTCGGCTTCGCGGGGCTGCTCGATCTCGGCTACGTGGCGTTCTTCGCGATCGGTGCGCACGTCGCCGCCTACTTCGGATCGGCGTACTGGGCCAACGCCGCCGGCGGCGCCGGCATCGCGCTCTTCGCCGGCGAGCCGGCCGCCGGTGAGGCCGGGATCCACGTCAACTTCCTCATCATCCTCGTGCTCGCGCTCCTTGCGACGACGAGCGCCGGCGTGCTCATCGGGGTGCCGACGTTGCGCCTGCGTGGCACCTATGTCGGGATCGTCACGCTCGCCTTCGGCGAGACCATCGGGCAGGTCGCGTCCAACGGGCAGGACATCCACTTCTTCGGCGGGTCGCTCACCGCCGGACCCAACGGCATCACCCCCATAGACAGCATCGACCTGCCCTTCATCGCGCCCTTCGGTGCGCTGCACCTGCGCCCCTGGTACTGGTTCGCCCTGGCGCTGGTCGGATTGATGCTCCTGGTCAACTTCCGCCTGCGCGACTCGCGGATGGGCAGGGCGTGGATCGCGCTGCGCGACGACGAGGAGGCGGCGGCGAGCGCGGGCGTTCCCATCGCCCACACGAAACTGCAGGCCTACGGCGTGGGCGCCGCGCTGGGCGGCGTGTCCGGTGCCTTCCTCGCCTCCTATCTGCGCACGGTCAATCCCGACCAGTTCACCTTCTCGTTCTCGATCTTCATCCTCGCCATGGTGGTGATAGGCGGCCTGGGCTCGATCTGGGGCGTCGTCGTCGGCGCGATCACGTTGACGGCGATCAACACCTATCTGCTCCCCACGGTCCTTGATGGTCTTCCCGGCAAGGTGGGGCTGGACTTCGACCTGTCGGCGATCTCGTCCGGCATCTACGGCTTCCTGCTGCTGATCATCATGCTCCTGCGACCGCAAGGGCTGCTGCCGGGACGCCCCCGCAGGACGAGCGGATCAGCGATGTGAACCGACGTCAGCCGAGGCTCCACACCGGCGCCACGGGTCAGTTGAGCCGCTCGTCCAGGCGCACGATCACGGTGTCGCCGGCGCCCTTGCCGATGGCCTTGCGGACGTCGGCCCTGACCGGGAGCTTGTGAGTTCCGTCGCCGAGGGCCATGAAGGCGCTCTCGAAGGGCTCGCCGTCGATCGTGCCGCGGACCTTCACGAGGCCCTTGGTGCCGAAGAACTCGGCGGAGCCGTCCATGACGACGTATGTCCATGCTCCCTTGTTCTGGCCCTTCTGGAGGCGGGCGGAGAACTCGCTCAGCATCGCGGCAGACTCCTTGGGATGGTTGATCCTGTGCCGTGCACTTTCCAGGACTCGCGCGGGCGACGGAAGTCATCGGCCTGGTCGGCGGCGGTCGTCCTCGCGGTCGCCCTCGGGTGGCTGGGCACCGCCTCGGCGCCGGCGAGCCGGGCGCCCGGTCTCCCGCCGCGCCATGGGGAGGTCGTCGGCCGTTCGGTCGACGGCCGGGCGATCCGCGCGGTCAGGATCGGGCCGCCCGGGGCGGCGCGACGGCTGCTGATCGTGGCGTGTGTGCACGGCGACGAGCCCGCCGGTGAGGCGATCACTCGCCGCCTGCGCTTCGTCAGGCCGCCGGCGGACACGTCCATCTGGGTCATCGACCGGGCCAACCCCGACGGGTGCGCCGCGGGCACCCGCAAGAACGCCCGCGGCGTCGACCTCAACCGCAACTCGCCGTGGCACTGGGCGCACATCAACGGCCCGGGCGGCGTCTTCTACTCGGGCCCGCGGGCGTGGTCCGAGCCCGAGTCGCGTGCGCTGGATGCCTTCGTAAAACGCGTCCATCCGGCCATCACGATCTGGTACCACCAGCACGCCGACCTGGTCGACGCGTCCGTCGGCGGCGACGTCAACATCGAGCGCGACTACGCGCGGCGCGTCGGGATGCGGCTCGTGCACCTCGGGCTCTACCGCGGCTCCTTCACGGGCTGGCAGAACACGAACCTGCCCGGAACGACCGCGTTCGTGGTCGAGTTGCCGGCAGGAGCCGTGCCGGCTGCTCACGTCAAGCGCCACGTCTCCGCCGTGCTGGCGCTCGCGCGCCGATAGACCGGTCAGTGGCCGGTGGACGAGAAGTGCATGTAGTCCTTCGTGCCGCCGGTCCAGGAGCCGCCCCAGCCCCAGCCGATCGACCCGAAGGCGCCGATCGCCCGCGGCGTCACCATCCCACGGCGATGCCGTGAGCGGTCGAAGTACGGCTTGGCCGCGGGGTCGCGGCTCTGCCCGCAGCCGACGTAGGGGTTCTCGACCGGGTTGACGTCCACGGCCAGCCCGTAGGCGTGCATCGACCACGTGCCCGTGCCGCGGCCGCCGGTGCACGGCGACGGCACCGCCTGGCGGCAGTCGAACGAGCCGCTGACGTCCGTGTCGCGGGGACGGTCGGCGGTCGGGCCGTACATGTCGGCGAGCTGCAGGTGGCGGATCGGGAAGCGCAGCGCGTAGAGCTTTCCGAACACGCGTGCGAGCGGACCCGCGGCGCGGGCGTTGACGACGAGCTGGCCCGTGTGCGCGTGCCCGTCGAAGCCCCAGTGCGAGACCGTGAGCAGCCGCAGGTCCGACAACCCGACCGGGCAGGCGGCGCGCCAGAAGCCCTCGGCCTTGAGCTGGGTTCGGACGGGCGCGGGCAGCGGCCGGCTCGAGGAGTGGAACGGAGCGAGCGCCAGGATGGCCGCCGGGATCGCGAGGACGCTGAGCACGTCGGAACCTCAGTCCGCCCTTCCCAGCCCCCAGCCGCCGTCGATCACGATCTCCTGGCCGGTGATGTACTCCGAGGCCGGCGACGCGAGGAAGAGGGCGAGCGCCTTGATGTCGTCCGGCCAGCCGACGCGGTGCATGGGGATGTTCGTCGCCACCGCCGCCTGCTGAGCGGGGTCGTGGGCGTGACCGCCGCCTATGTTCGTGACGAAGAACCCGGGCGCGATGGCGTTGACCGTGATGCCGTCGGCCGCGAGCTCGAGCGCCAGGCAATGCATGAGGTGCTTGGCCCCTGCCTTGGCCGTCATGTACGCCGCGCCGATCGCGGGCTCGACCGCGGTCGCCGCGAGCGAGGTCGTCACGACGATCTTCCCGAACCCACGCGGGCGCATGTGGCGCGCCGCGGCGCGCGCCGTCGCGAAGATCCCGTTGAGGTTGATGTCGATCACGCGGTTCCAGCGCTCGTCCGTGTAGCGCTCGAGCGCGCCTTCGGCGACGCGGGGCCGCTCGGCGCCGGCCCAGGCGCCGACGAAGCCGACGCCGGGATCGATGCCGGCGTTGGCAAACGCGACGTCGAGGCGCCCATGGGTCTCCGCCGCCTCGTCGATCGCCTGATCGAGGGCCGCGTGATCGGTCACGTCGGCGACCGCGCCGCGCACGTCGAGCCCGTCGTCCTGCAGGCGGGAGGCCTGCTCGGCGACCGCGTCCGCGTCGATGTCGATGAGCGTCACGCGCGCTCCATGAGCGGCGAGCACCTCGCCGTACGCGAGCCCGAGCCCACTGGCACCGCCGGTGACGATCGCGCCGAACCCGGCCACGTCGAACCGCGAGGAAACGTCCACCGCGCCCTGCCTCCTGTGATCGAGTGACCGGCCGAGCCTATCGTCAGCGAGCCACGAGGTTTGCCGTGGGTGACGGTGACGGCCTCGCATCGGCTCCTGGTCGGATTGGGCGTGACGCTCGCCGCCTACGGGTGACCTGGTCAGGGCCGGCCGTCGAGGATCGACTGCAGCGATCGGGTGTTCAGGACGTCCGCGGCCGTCGCCCAGCCGCGGCGCGCCGTGTGGACCGAGAGCGGCATGTTCGCGAGCCCGCGAGTCGAGTGGGCGTCGGTCGAGCAGACGATCTGCACGCCGGCGCGCAGCGCGTCGCGGACGTGCTCGCCGCGCAGGTCGAGGCGGGCGGGAAGGCCGTTGACCTCGAGCGCCACGCCGTTCTCCGGCGCGACCTCGTAGACGCGCTCGAGGTCGAGGGCGTTCTCGGGACGGCGGCTGACCAGCCGGCCCTTCGGGTGGCTCAGGCAGGACACGGACGGGTTGCGCAGCGCCTCCTCGACGCGCTCGGTCATCTCCCGTCGCGGCATGCGCTGACCGCCATGCACGCTCGCCTGCACCCAGTCGAGGTCCGCGAGGACGTCGTCGGGAAGGTCGAGCCGGCCGTCGGGGAGGATGTCGCACTCGATCCCGCGCAGCACGCGGAACGGGGCGAGCAGCTCATTGGCCGCCGCGATCTCCTCCCCCTGCCGGCGGACGTCGTCGGGGGTGAGTCCGCTTGTGGCCCCGACGGCGGGCGTGTGGTCGCAGATCGCGACGTAGTCGTAGCCGCGCTCGCGCGCGGCGCGCCCCATCTCCTCGACGCTCGCCCGGCCGTCCGACCACGTCGTGTGACAGTGCAGATCACCGCGGACCTGGTGGAGCTCGAGGAGGTCCGGCGGCTCGCCGCGGAACGGCTCCTCGCGCAGCTCCGGCGGGCACCACGGCACCCCGAGGGCCCGATAGACGGCGGCCTCGTCGGGCCCCTCGGGCAGCGGCTCGAGCGCCGCGACGTAGGCCGGGCGCGCCGGTCGCGCGCACGAGGGCGGTCCCGAAGGCGCGCGGCGCGACGACGACGAGCTCGACGGGCACGCCGTCGACCGTGACGCCGACCGCGCGGCGGCCCTCCTGCTCGACCACCGCGACGATCTGGGGCAGCGCGGCGAAGCGCTCCAGCACCGGCGACGGGTCCGCTGCGGCGCAGACCACGGCCAGCAGCTCGCACGAGTCGCGCCAGCGGCGAACGTCGCCGGCGACCTCCCCGCCGAGGGCCACCGCGATGCCGCCCACGAGCTCCCAGGCGCGGTTGAGCAGCAGCCCGCGCTGCGGGCGCGGCGCGGCTTCGCGGGCGAGCGCCTCGAGCAGGCGCGCCTCGGTCTTCGGCCCGATGCCGGGGACGGTCTGCAGGCGCCCGGCGGCTGCCGCCTCGCGCAGCTCGCCGGGCGTGCGGACTCCGAGCGCCCGCGCGATCTCCACCGAGCGCTTGGCGCTGAGCCCGAGGTAGCGGCCGAGGCCGACGAGGGCGGGGGCGAGATCGCGCTCGAGCTCGTCCAGCTCCTCGATCGCGCCGGTCTCGACGAGCTCGCGCAGCCGCGTCTCGATCCCGGGGCCGATCCCGCGCAGCTCGCGCACCCGCCCGGTCCGCACGAGCTCGGCGACGGGAGCCGGCGTCGCGCGGATGGTCTCGGCCGCGCGCCGGTAGGCACGGGCGGTGTAGGGGTTGGCCTCGGCGAGCTCGAGCAGCGTGGCGAGCGCGTCCAGCCGGTCGGCGATCTGGCCGTTGTCCACCGGTCGTCAGCCCAGCAGGCGCGCCACAGCGAAGTCGTCGCCGCCCGTCTTCTGGCCGACGACGACGATCCGCCCGTTCGGCGACAGCGCGACCGCGTTGCCGAACGTCGCCGTCCCGAACTCGATGGTCGCCTTCCCGCCCACGCCGAAGCCGGGGTCCAGGGATCCGTTGGCGTTGAGGCGCGCCACGGCGACGTCCTCGCCGTCCTGCGTGTAGCCGGCGATGACGATCTTGCCGTTCGGCTGGCGCGCCGCTCCGCCGAGCGGGTTGGCGAGCGAGCCGAAGGCGACCGTCGTGGTGCCGCCGGTGCCGAACGTCGCGTCGAGCGAGCCGTCCGGCTTGAGGCGCGTGACGGTCATCGTCGCGCTCCCGTTCGCGTTGCCCGCGACGACGATGTTGCGGTCGGGCTGCACGAGCACGGCGCTGAGGCTGCCGCCTCCGGGGAGCGTCACGCGGCCGTCGCCGCCGAAGTCCGGATCGAGGACCCCGGTCGCCCGCAGCCGTGCGACCACGGGGCCGCCGGCCGACGACCGTCCGGCGACCAGGATGCGCCCGTCGGCCTGGCGTGCCATCGCCTCGCCGAACTCGGTGCCGCCGAAGTCCACCGTCGCGATCCCGCCGGTCCCGAAGGTCGTGTCCAGGGCGCCGTTGGCCTTCATTCGCGCGACCTGGATGTTGCCTCCCTCGGGGCCCGAGAAGCCGCCGAGCAGGATCTTGCCGTTCGGCGCCACGACCACGGCGGTGACGCGTCCGATCGCGCCCCAGCTGAAGAGCTTCTTGCCGTCGCCGTCGAACGTCGTGTCGAGCGCACCGTTGGCCTTCAGGCGCACGACGGCGGGCTGCAGGCGCGAGTCTCCGGCGAGCACGATCTTGCCGTCGGCCTGCAGCGCCGCGCCATGGACAGACTCGTCGTCGGTGCCGAAGTCGATCAGGCGCTTGCCGCCCGATCCGAAGGTGGGGTCGAGCGTGCCGTTGGCGGACCGCAGGCGGACGACGCAGAAGGAGCTCGTGGGGCCGCCGCCGCCGGCGGCGAGGACCCGGCCGTTGGGCTGCACGAGCACGGCGCGCGCCGCGTCGATCCCGCCGAAGTTGACGGTCTTCCTGCCGCCGCTGCCGAAGCTCGTGTCGAGGTCGCCCGGGTGTGCCATGCGCCGACCGTACCGGCGCGTGGAGGCGGACGCAGCGGCGCGCCGCCTGCACGCCCGGACGCTCGGGTCGCCTGGAGGGCGACCTCGCCGACCACTTCGCGGCGAGGCCCGCGACGAATCGAGCTGCATCTCGACCTCGTCGACGAGGTCGAGCGCGGGCTCGACGGCCCCGCCCACCAGCTCAGTCAGAATCGGCCGCCATGGCATTGCCAGGCAGCGACGACCGAGCCCATCACCGACGGCGGTTCAGCGGCCGCGACCCCGACGAGAGCAACCGCGCCTCGACGCCGCTCGAGCTGCTCTACGACCTGACCATCGTCGTCGCCTTCGGCACGGCCGCCGACGAACTGGCCCACTACGTCGCCGAGGACCACGTCGGCACGGGCGTCCTCGGGTTCGCGTTCGCCACGTTCGCCGTGACCTGGGCGTGGCTGAACTACTCGTGGTTCGCGTCGGCCTACGACACCGATGACTGGGTCTTCCGCCTGGCGACGATGGTGCAGATGGTCGGGGTCATCGTGCTGTCGCTGGGACTGCAGCCGATGTTCGAATCGATCGATCGCGGCGGCACGCTCGACAACCGCGTGATGGTGGCGGGCTACGTGATCATGCGCGTGGCGCTGGTCTTCCTCTGGTGGCAGGTCTCGCGCCACGATCACGAGCGAGCCCCCGCGGCCCGCTCGTACATGGCCACGATCGGCGTGGCCCAGGTCGGCTGGGTCATCGCCGCCATCCTCGCGCTCCCGATCGGCGCGAGCTTCGCTGTCTTCGCCGTGTTGATCGCCTTCGAGCTCCGCGGCCCGTTCATCGCCGAGCGCAAGGCCCCCACGCCCTGGCACCCCCACCACATCGCCGAGCGCTATGGCCTGCTGGTGATCATCACGCTGGGGGAGGTGATCCTGGGGACGGTCGCCTCGCTCAACGCGGTCGTGCATGGCGAGGCGGGGTGGAGCGTCGACGCCGTGCTGCTCGCCATCGCCGGCGTCGGCCTCACGTTCGCCAGTTGGTGGATGTACTTCGCGGTGCCCTGGGGCGAGGTGCTGGTGCGTCACCGCGAGCGGGCCTTCCGCTTCGGCTACGGCCACCTGTTCATCTTCGGCGCGCTGGCGGCGATGGGCGGCGGCCTGCACGTCGCTGCGCTGACTCTCGAGCACGAGGCGAAGATCGGCGCGACCGGCGCGGTCCTGAGCGTCGCGATCCCGTTCGCCATCTACGTCGCGGTGTTCTACGTGCTGTACTCGGCCCTCATGCGGGCCTACGACCCGTTCCACGTCGGCTTCGTGGCGGGGACCACCGCGCTGCTGCTCCTATCCGTCGTGCTCGCCACCGTGGGCGTCAGCGTTGCCGCGTGCCTGGTGGTCCTCGCGCTCGCCCCCGCGGTCACCGTCGTGGGTTACGAGGTCCTGGGCCAACGGCACATGGCCGAGGCGCTCGAGCGGCTCTGACGCCGCCCGCGATTCAGAACCCGAGCGCCTCGATGGCCTGCTCGCGCGCGGGATCCTCCTCGTAGCGGAAGCGGTCCGGGCTCACCCCGCGCGCCTCGGCCAGCTCGACCGCGATGCGCTGGACCCACACCGTGAGCGGGAAGATCGAGAGCGCCTCGCCGAGGTCGCGCTCGGCGATCCGCACGACGCGGGCGCCGGTCACCTCCATGGCGGCGGCGATCGCCTCGGTGCGGGCGGCGGCCGGGCCGCCCCCGTCGAGGGCGACCAGCGTGTCCTGGCCGTCGAGCGCGACGCTCGGGCCGTGAAGGAACTGCTCGGACGACAGACCCTCCGTCGCGACATACGACGCCTCGCGGACCTTCAGCGCACCCTCGGCGGCGGTCCAGGCGTTCGGGCCGGCGCCGATCAGCTCGAGCAGCCGGTCGGGCGGATCGAGCACGGGTCCCGGCGCGGCGAGCACGCTCGCGACCGCGTCGGGCACCGCGGCGAGGTCGCCCAGGTCCGCGCCGAGCGCCTCGGCGACCTGGGCCAGGCGCATCAGCGCGCCGGTGTGGCTCGCGGTGTAGGCGTAGGAGGCCTCCGGCGCGACCGTCTCGATGTCCCCGCCCTTCCCGATCCCGGTGACGTGGACCACGGCGGCACCTGCCTGGCGCGCCGCTTCGCGCGCCTGCGCCGTATAGCCCGTCTGGCCGGTGTGGCTGAGCACGATCACGGCGTCCTCCGCGCCGAAGGGCTGCACGTACGGCGCGAGGTCGGCGGCGTGCGTCGCGCGAGCATCGACACCCGCCGCGCCCAGCAGCCACGCGGCGTGATGCGCGGCGTGCCAGCTCGTCCCGATGCCGACCAGCCACGTGCGCCGGCCGGCGATCCGCTCGGCCGCGGCCTGTGCCGGGTCGCGGTCGGCGAGCAGGCGCCGCAGCTCGTCGGGCTGGGTCTGCATGGTGGTCCGCATGTGCGACACGCCTAGGTCACCTCGGTCAGGAAGTCGTCGAAGGTCGCGACGTAGCGGTCCACCGGCATGCGGCGCGGCATCGAGCGCCGCGCCCGCTCCTGCAGCGCCATCGACCGCGGCCGCTCGGCGGCGAAGCGCGCGTTCTCGGTCCGCGCGAGCGCCTGCACGCGTGCTGGGCCGATGCCGGTCGTGTCGGCCGTCGCCATCCGGCCCGAGTATCTCCTGTCGCGTCAAGCGCCCGCTAGCCGCGCGGCTCGATGAGATACCCCGAGCCGAACACGGGGCCGCGCGCCGCGGTGCACTCGCGCGACAGGCGCACGAACGCCGACCCGGTCAACGGCCCGTCGCGCGCGACGGAGTTCGTCGGCGGCGCGGTCACGTCGCCGGGCATCGTCGATCGCGCTGCCTCGACGGAGGCCGAGCGGATCGCGGCCGCGGCGCCGGCCGATGCCGCGGTGCTGGCCAACAACCCGCACCTGGCCTACGCCAACCAGGCCTACAAGGGGTACTGCATCGTCGAGGCGGGCGCCGGGCTCGACGTGCGCTACCTGGCGGTCCACGAGCAGCTGGACCCGGCTCCGGAGTCTTCACCCTGCGCCGCTTCCGGGTCGACTCAGGTCAGCCCGTCGTCACCGACGAGGGTGGTCCGCTGCCGGGGTGACCCCGGCGGCCCAGCGCTCGAGCGCTGCGACGTGCGCGCCCGTCAGCCCGGTGGGCGGATCGGTGGTGACGAGCAGGGTCGGCGCGGGGCGCGAGGACGCCCACGCCCGGCACGAGTCGTCGTGGGCGTCGTCGAGCCACGCCAGCGGGCGGTCGCCGGCATGGGCCTCGATCGCGGCGAGCTTCCAGTGTCTCGTTGCGCCTTCTTGCGCGGTGAAGGTGAGGAACGGCAGCGCAGTGGGCAAGACAAGAGCACGGAGGAGGTGCTCGTTGGCCTTCTCCTCCCATCCGCTGCACCAGACCAGGTCAAAGGGGGCGGCCAGGCGGTGCAGGTGCTCGGACGCCGTAGCCGAAATCAAGTGCACGATGCCCTCAACGTTCAGCCACATGCCGTGTGGACGCCTATCGGATTGAAAGCCGAAGAGCGAGAGAACACCGTCGATGTCCACGAAGAGCAGGGGTTTCTGGTTGTTGCGCATGGTCGAGGATCGTCCGCTAGCCTGTCCCGCTCGCCGGTTGATCAAGAAGGCCTGCGGTGGTGCCGATGAAGGAGTCATCGGCCGGCACCACCATGTTGATCGAACCGGTCCGATGAACCCTGCATGACTCTTCAACTCGGCATCCTGCTGGCGCTTCTGTGCGCCATCGCTTCGAACCTGAGCTTCTTCTTCAAGCACCGCGGTGCTTGCGAGGCCCCG
>CAWEBN010000002.1:0-255853 GCA_963807305.1 uncultured Actinomycetes bacterium | reverse complement strand
ACAAATAGACTCTCAGGGGCATGCCTGCACACGACGTCCTCATCATCGGCGCGGGTCTCGCAGGGCAGCGAGCGGCGCTGGCCGCGGCTGACGCGGGGGCGTCGGTGGCCCTGCTGAGCAAGGTTCACCCGGTGCGCTCGCACTCGGTGGCGGCCGCCGGTGGGATCAACGCCGCGATCAACCCGGCCGACGACTGGCGCTCGCACGCCTTCGACACGGTCAAGGGCTCGGATTTCCTGGGCGACCAGGACGCCATCGAGATCATGTGCAGCGAGGCGCCGGGCGAGGTCATGCACCTCGAGCACATCGGGGTCACCTTCCACCGCAACGAGAAGGGCGAGCTCGACCTGCGGGCGTTCGGCGGCGCCTCGATGAAGCGCACCGCCTACGTCGCGGACATCACCGGCCAGGCGATGCTCCACGTGCTCTACGAGCAGATCCTCAAGTACACCGATCGGATCGATCGCTACGAGGAGTGGTTCGTCACCTCGCTGATCCTCGACGACGACGGCACGTGCGTGGGCGTGGTGGCGCGCGACATCCGCTCCGGGAGCATGGAGACCTTCCGGGCCAAGAACGTGATCCTCGCCTCCGGCGGCGCGGGGCAGTGCTACAAGCCGACGACGAACGCGCTCATCTGCACGGGTGACGGCATCGCGCAGGCCTACAGGGCCGGCGCGCCGCTGATGGACATGGAGATGATCCAGTACCACCCGACGACGCTGGCCGAGAACGGCTTCCTCATCACCGAGGGCGCCCGCGGCGAGGGCGCGCACCTGCTCAACGCCGACGGCGAGCGCTTCATGGAGAAGTACGCGCCCAACAAGATGGAGCTGGCATCGCGCGACGTCGTGTCGCGCGCCGAGCAGACCGAGATCAACGAGGGCCGCGGCGTCGGCGAGGGCGGCGGCGGCATCTTCCTCGACATCACCGTCGTTCCGCGCAAGCGCACGCTCGAGGCGCTGCGCGAGATCGTCAACATCGGGCGCGACTTCGCAGGTACCGACATCACGCGCGAGCCGATCGAGATCCGCCCCGGCCAGCACTACATCATGGGCGGGGTCAAGACCGACATCCACGGCGCGACCTCGATCCCCGGCCTTTACGCCGCCGGCGAGGTGGCCTGCGTCTCCGTCCACGGCGGCAACCGCCTCGGCGCGAACTCGCTCCTGGACACCCTGATCTTCGGCCGGCGCTCGGGCGAGCACGCGGCCGCTCGCGCCGGCGGGATGCCGATGCCCCACGTCGGCGACGAGCAGATGCGCCGCGACGCGGGCGACATCGACGCGATCATCGCCCGCGAGCGCACCGGACGGCGCGTCTCGGAGATCAAGGAGGAGCTGGGCACCGAGATGAACCGCAACGTCGCGGTCTTCCGCGACGAGGCGGGCCTGCGCCACGCCCACGAGGTCGTGCGCCGTCTCAAGGAGGAGGCCCGGACGGCCTACATCGACGACCGCGGCACCGTCTTCAACCAGGACGTGCTCGGAGCCATCGAGCTCGGCTACATGCTCGACACCGCCGAGGCCACCGTCGTGGCCGCGATCGAGCGCAAGGAGTCGCGCGGCGCGCAGTTCCGCACCGACTACCCCGACCGCAACGACGAGGTGTGGCTCAAGCACATCGACATCGGGCGCAACGGTGACGACGTGCCGGAGGTCTCCTACTCGCCCGTGACGATCACCCAGTGGCAGCCGGAAGAGAGGAAGTACTAGTGGCCGAAGCCCACAAGCCGCCCCAGGACTTCACGCTGCGCCTGCGCCGCTACGACCCCGAGTCGGGCGAGGCGCCGTATTGGGACGAGCACACGATCCAGCTCGGCCCGCACCGTTCGGTGCTCGAGGGGATCCTGCAGGCCAAGGCGCGCTTCGACGGCTCCATCGGCATCCGCTGCTCGTGTCGCGCGGCGATCTGCGGCTCGTGCGGCGTGCGCATCAACGGCCAGCCCGGCCTGGCCTGCCACACCCATCTCGACAAGGCCCTGGCCTCCTCGCGCGACGGCGTCATCGAGGTCGAGCCGATGGGCAACATGCCCGTCATCAAGGACCTCATCGTGGACATGGACGCCGTCCACTGGAAGAAGATCCAGCGCGTCACCCCGTGGCTGGTCAACAAGGAGCCGATCCCCGAGCGCGAGTACATCGTCCCGCGCGAGTCGATGATCGACGTCACGCAGTCGATGGCCTGCATCCAGTGCGGCGCCTGCGTGAGCGACTGCCTGTCCATGGAGGTCGACCCGCTGTTCATCGGGCCGGCGGCGCTGGCCAAGGCCTACCGCTTCGTGGGCGACCCGCGCGACGCCCAGCAGTTCGAGCGCCTCAAGAACCTGGCCGAGGACCCGCACGGCATCTACGACTGCACCCATTGCTTCAAGTGCATCGAGGCGTGTCCCAAGGGCGTGGCCCCGATGAGCCAGATCATGCGCCTGCGCCGCCGCGCCGGCGACGACCACGACATCAACGACCGCAACAACGGCAAGCGCCACGAGAAGGCGTTCGTCAGCCTCGTGCGAGACCACGGCCTGCTCTGGGAGGCCGAGCTGCTGCCACGCTCCTACGGCGGCGACTCGTTCTTCGGCAAGTTCGCGCCGCCCTCGGCGCTCGAGCTGATCGACTCGCTGCCCGTCATCACGAAGGCGCTGCTGCGCCGCAAGGTGACGCCGGCGGGAGCGCTCAAGCCCCACAAGATCCCCAAGGACGACCTCAAGCAGGTCAAGCGGATCTACGACGCCGTCGAGGGGCGCGAGCAGCGCGTCGAGCTCAACCTCTACATCACCGGCAACGACGAGGACGTCGTCGATGGCCCCGTCTCGCCCGACGACGCGATGGCGAGCGCCGGTAGTCCCGAGGGGAGCGAGGAATGAGGGTCGCCTACTGGCCCGGCTGCGTGAGCCGCGGCTTCACCCCCGAGCTGCACGGCTCGATGGCCCAGGTGGCGCCGCTGCTCGACATCGAGCTCGTCGAGCTCGACCGCGCATGCTGCACCGGCGCGGGCGTCATCGCCGAGCACAACCAGGAGCTGGCCGACACGCTGAACGCCCGCACCTTCGCGCTGGCCCAGCGCGTCGACGGCGCCGAGCTGATGATGAACATCTGCTCGACCTGCCAGGGCGCGCAGAGCGAGTGCCAGGAGCGCCTCGACGCCAACGCGGAGTACCGCGCGCACGTCAACGAGACGCTGTCGGCCGAGGGCCTGACCTACGAGCAGGGCATCACGAACAAGAACTTCCTCTGGCTGTTGGTCGAGGAGATCGGCCTCGAGGAGCTTCGTTCGCGCGTCAAGCGCCCGCTGACCGACCTCAAGGTCGGGCCGTTCTACGGCTGCTACATCGTGCGCCCGGTCGACCGCCTGGGCATCGACTCGGTCGAGCACCCGCGCGACACCTACCTGGCGCAGGTCATCGAGGCGCTCGGCGGCACGGTCATCGAGTACGCCGGCTCGCACAAGTGCTGCGGCTTCCCCATCATCACGATGAACAAGGAAGCCTCGCTCAAGCAGGCCGGCCGCCACCTGGGCGACGCCGTCGACGCCGACGCCGACTGCCTGGTGACCCCCTGCCCGCTGTGCCACCTCAACCTCGATCTCCAGCAGCCGCTGGCCGAGCGCACGGTCGGGCGCCAGCTCGACATGCCGGTGCTGCACCTGCCCCAGCTCGTCGGCCTCGCCCTGGGCCTCGAGCCCAAGGACCTCGGCTTCCAGCGCCACGTCGTCAAGCCGTCGAGCGTGATCGACTGGTCGACGTCGGTGGTGGCCGGCGTCGAGGCCGCAGCCTAGCCGTCCCTTTCGTGGGCCCGCGGCACCGTTAGGGTGGCGCGGTGGAGGAGGGCTCACAGGGCCTGGGTCGTTGGTTCCCGGCGCTGGCGCTCGTGCGCCGCACGAGCGGCGCCGCGTTGCGCCGCGACGTGGTGGCCGGCACGGTTCTCGCCGCCCTCCTCGTCCCGCAGGGCATGGCGTACGCCGAGCTCGCCGGCGTGCCGCCGGTCACCGGGTTGTACGCGACCCTGGTGCCGCTCGTCGTCTACTTCCTGCTGGGCCCGTCGCCGATCCTGGTCCTGGGCCCGGACTCGGCGGTCGCGCCGCTGGTCGCCGCCGCGATCGTCCCGCTGGCAGCGGGCGGCGATGCGTCCGAGCGGATCGCCCTCGCGGGCGTGCTGGCCATCGTCGTCGGGGGCATCATGTTCGCCGGCGGACTGGCGCGCTTCGGTTTCGTCACCGAGCTGCTCTCTGTGCCCGTCCGCCTTGGCTACCTGATGGGCATCGCAGCGACGGTCATCGTCGAGCAACTGCCCAAGCTCTTCGGCTTCTCGGTCGACGCCGAGAGCTTCGTGCGCGGCGCGATCGACTTCGTCTCCGGCCTCGACGAGACGAACGGGACCGCCCTCGCCCTCGGCGCCGGGTCGCTCGTGCTGATGCTCGGCCTGCGCCGCTTCGCGCCCCGGGTGCCGGGCGTCTTCATCGCCGTCGTCGGCGCGACGGTGATCGTCGCCGCGCTGGGCCTCGACGATCGCGTGGCGGTGGTCGGCTCTGTCCCCGCCGGCCTGCCGCACGTCGGCTTCCCCGACGTCTCGTTTCACGACCTCAAGACGCTGGTTCCGGCCGCGGTCGGGATCGCGTTCGTCGCCTTCGCCGACACGAGCGTGCTATCGCGCAGCTATGCCGGCCGGCTCCATGTGGACGTCGACCAGAACCGGGAGCTGGCGGTGCTCGGGGTCGCCAACGTGGCGGCCGGGTTCGCGCAGGGGTTCCCCATCTCCTCGAGCAGCTCGCGGACCGCGGTCGCCGAGGACGTCGGCGCGAAGAGCCAGTTCGCGGGGCTCGCGGGTGCGGCCGTCCTCGCGCTGCTGCTCATCTTCGGGACCGGTCTGCTCCACGACCTGCCGACGGCGACGCTGGCCGCGATCGTGATCGTCGCCGTCCTGGGGTTCATCGACATCACGGGCGCGCGGCGGCTGCTGCGGTGGCGGCGCTCGGAGTTCGTCCTCGCGATGGCCGCATTCGCCGGCGTCGCCTTGCTGGGCGTGCTGTGGGGCGTCGGGATCGCGATCGCCCTGTCGCTGCTGAACTTCGTCCGCCGGGCGTGGCGCCCCCACGACGCCGTCCTGGGGCGCGTCGACAACCTCAAGGGGTACCACGACATCGAGCGCCATCCCGAGGCCCGCCTGATCCCCGGCCTCGTGCTGTACCGCTTCGACGCGCCGATCTTCTTCGCCAACGCGGAGCTGTTCCGCGAGCACGTCGCCGCGCTGGCGCGCTCCGAAGACGTCCGGTGGATCCTCGTGGCCGCCGAGCCGGTGACCGACATCGATGTCACCGGCGGCGAGACACTCGGGGCCCTCAACGAGGAGCTCGAGGCGGCCGGGATCGCACTCGCCTTCGCCGAGCTCAAGGACCCCGTCCGCGAGCGGCTGCGCCGCTACGGCATCGAGGACGCGATCGGCGCCGACCGCTTCTTCCCGACCCTGGGGGTGGCCGTCGCCGCGTACCTCGGCGAGACCGGCGTCGACTGGCGGGACTGGGAGGAGCCGTCCTAGTCGTCCATCGGCCCGGCCGAGACGCTGAAGAACGCGCCGCCGGCGTCGCGCAGGATCGCGAAGCGCGACCCGTTGGGCACGTCCATCGGGCCCATGAAGGTCTCCCCGCCGAGCTCGTTGGCCCTCGCCACCGTCGCATCGACGTCCTCGCAGGCGAAGTAGAGGTTCCAGGCCGGATGCCCGCCCTCGATGATCGGCAGGAGGCCGCCGTTGATCCGGCCGCCGTTGGTGATCGACCAGTACTGGCCGTCCGAGCCCTCGACCTCGGTGATCTGCCAGCCGAAGAGCGCGCTGTAGAAGGCGGCGGAGGCCTCGACGTCGGGCGTGACCAGGTCGTTCCAGGTCAGGGCGCCGACGGCGTTGACGAGCCCCGCCCCGATGCTCTCCTTCGCCTGCCAGACGGAGAGCACCGCGCCCTGCGGGTCGGCGAAGGCGGACATGCGCCCGGCGTCGAAGACGTCGAAGGGCGGCGCCAGGATGGTGGCGCCGAGCTCGGCGGCCCGCGCCGCGCTCGCGTCGGCGTCTTCGACGGTGACGAAGCAGTTCCAGTGCGGCGGGATGCTCTCGTCCTGGCGCTCGCCGAGGCCGGCGACGTTGTGGCCGTGCACCTGGGCCATCGAGTACACGGAGTCGTCGCCGATCGGGATGTCGTTGTAGCTCCAACCGAGGAGCTCGCCGTAGAAGCGCTTCGCCGCGTCGAGGTCGTCGGTCTGCAGGTCGACCCAGCTGAAGGTCCCGGCTGGATAACTCGTGCGTTCGCCCATGCCGGCGACGCTACCAAGGGTCGAGTAGCCCGGGCGTGAAGATCAGACGCGCGCGGCGCCTCCGACGAGACCGCGCGCGTGCAGCAGCTCGGCGATCTGCACCGTGTTGAGCGCCGCTCCCTTGAGCAGGTTGTCGCCCACCACGAAGAAGTTGAGGCTGTGGTCGTCGAAGAGGTCGGCGCGCACGCGCCCCACCGCGACCTCGTCGCGCCCGGCCCACTCCAGGGGAGTCGGGATCTCGTCGAGCTCGAGGTTCGGGAACGCGCCCAGCGCCTTCATCGCCTCATCGAGGTCGACGGGGCGGTCGAAGGTCGCGCGCACCTCGACCGCGTGGCCGACCATCACCGGCACCCGCACGCAGGTCGGCGCGACGTTGAGGCCGGGGATGTCGAGGATCTTGCGCGACTCGTTGCGCAGCTTCATCTCCTCGTCGCTGTAGCCGCCCTCGACCTCCGAGCCCAACCACGGCACCACGTTGAAGGCCAGCGCCTTGGCGTGGACCTTGGGCTCGACCGACGCGGCGGCCGCGGCGCCGTCGTTGACGAGGTCGTGCTCGCGGACGGGGTCGACCTGGGCGTGGAGCTCGTCCATGCCCTTCTGGCCCGCGCCGCCGGCGGCCTGGAAGGAGGTGCAGACCATCGCCGTCAGGCCGAAGGCATCGTGCAGCGCCTTGGCCGGGAGCATGACCGCCATCGTCGTGCAGTTCGGGTTGGCGACGATGCCCTTGCCGATGTGGTCAAGCGCGTCGGGGTTGACCTCGGAGACGACGAGCGGGACCTCGGGGTCCATGCGCCACGCCGACGAGTTGTCGACCACGAGCGCGCCGGCGGCCGCGAAGCGCGGCGCCCACTCGCGCGAGGTCGCGCCGCCGGCGCTGAAGAGCGCGACGTCGAAGCCCTGGATCGTGTCGTCGGCCAACGGCTGGACCGTCATCGAGCCGAGCTGCTTGCCGGCCGAGCGCGCCGAGGCGAAGGGGACCACCTCGTCGGCGGGAAAGGCGCGGCGCTCGAGCAGAGCGAGCAGGAGCGTGCCGACGGCGCCGGTGGCGCCCACCACGGCGACCCTCATGACGCGAACTCCCCGAACGGCTGCTCGGGGCGGATGCTGCCCTCGCCCGAGAGCTCGAAGGCGCTGTGCAGGGCCTTGACCGCGTCGGGCACGCGGTCCCCCGGGACGACGCAGGAGATCCGGATCGGGGAGGTCGAGATCATCATGATGTTGATGGCGTTGTCGCCGAGCGTCGTGAAGACCTTGGCCGCGACGCCCGGGTGGGTCTTCATTCCGGCCCCCACGATCGAGACCTTCCCCATCGACTCGTCGGTGGCGACGGTCATCCCCAGCTCGGCGGCGATCGGGTCCAGAGCAGCGCGCGCCGCGAGGATGTCGTCGCGCGGGATGGTGAACGACATGTCCGCGCGCAGGCCCTCGGTCTCGGGCTCGCCCTGGATGATCATGTCGATGTTCACGTTGGCCTTGGCCAGCGCGGTGGTCACGCGCCCCGCGATG
The DNA here is from genome assembly GCA_963807305.1 of uncultured Actinomycetes bacterium. Taxonomy (GTDB): domain Bacteria; phylum Actinomycetota; class Thermoleophilia; order Solirubrobacterales; family Solirubrobacteraceae; genus JAOPZW01. The sequence goes on along the minus strand of CAWEBN010000002.1, from coordinate 248,052 downwards.
CCGGGCGTGTCCGGCACGCCCATGAGCGTGACGCGGGCCTCGCCGAGCGAGTGGGTGACGGCGGTGATGAGGGGCTGCTCCATGGTTTCCTCTTCAGATACGACAACGGTACCGGGCGCATCGTCGAAGCTCGATCGGCAGTGGATGCGCACGCCGTGGTTGCGCGCGTACTCGACCGAGCGCAACTGGAGCACCCCGGCGCCCGAGGCCGCCATCTCGAGCATCTCCTCGAAGGACAGCACCGGCAGCTTGCGTGCGTTGGGCACCAACCGCGGGTCGGCCGAGAAGACGCCGGGGACGTCGGTATAGATCTCGCACACCTCGGCGCCGACCGCGGCGGCGAGGGCGACCGCGGTCGTGTCCGAGCCGCCGCGGCCGAGCGTCGTCACGTCGCGGGCCGTGCTCACGCCCTGAAAGCCGGCCACGAGGACGATCGAGTCCTCGTCGAGCGCGGCGAAGATCCGATCGGCGCGCACGTCGAGGATGCGCGCCTTGGTGTGCGACGTGTCGGTCACGATCCCGGCCTGGGACCCGGTCAGCGAGATGGCGCGGTGGCCGAGGTCGTTGATGGCCATGGCGCACAGGGCGCAGGACACGCGCTCGCCCGTCGACAGCAGCATGTCCATCTCGCGCGGGTCGGGCTGCGGCGAGACCTCGTGGGCGTCGGCGATCAGGCGGTCGGTCTCCTTGCCGCGCGCGCTGAGGACGGCCACCACGCGGTGCCCGGCCTCGCGCTTGGCGACGATCCGCTGGGCGGCGCGCTTGAGGCGTTCGGCGTCGGCCACCGAGGTGCCCCCGAACTTCATGACGACGGTTGCGCTGTCCATGGCGAGCGCCGAAGGATAAGAGGCGTCCGGCCCTGGGTAGGGCACGGCCATGCGCCGCTTGCTCCTTCCGGTCCTGGCCGCCGCGCTCGTCGCCGCCCCGGCCGCCGCCCACCAGGCACCCGCCCCGACCAAGCAACCGACCGCCGTCGGCGCCGGTGGAGGGGCCGCGAGCGTCGACCCGCAGGCCACGCAGGCCGCGATCGACATATTGCGCCGCGGCGGCAACGCCGTCGACGCCGCGATCGGCGCCGCGGGTGTGCTCGGGGTCGTCGAGCCCTATTCGTGCGGCATCGGCGGTGGCGGCTTCATGACCGTCTACTCCGCGCGCGACGGCAAGGTCCACACCATCGACTCGCGCGAGACGGCGCCGGCGGCGATGAACGACCAGTCGTTCGTCGGCCTGCAGAGCTTCGAGAACCAGCGCGTCAGCGGCATGAGCGTCGGCGTCCCCGGCTCGCTGTACGCCTGGGACAAGGCGCTGCACGAGTACGGGACCTGGCCGCTGAGCCGCGCACTGCAGCCGGGCATGGCCGCGGCGCAGCACGGCTTCACCGTCGACCAGACCTTCTACCAGCAGACCGACGAGGCCAAGGCGATCTTCGCCGACTTCCCGGCCACGGCGGCGCTGTACCTCGACCCGGACGGCTCGCCGCGCGACGTCGGGACGGTCATCAGGAATCCCGACCTCGCGCGCACCTACGCGCTCATCGCGCGCAAGGGCCCCGACGCCCTGTACTCAGGGCCGCTCGCGCAGGCGATCGTCGACACGGTCAAGCACCCGCCGCTGCGCCCGGGCTCGACGCGGACGGCGCGCCCCGGCGTCATGGAGCTCAGCGACCTCGCCGCCTACAAGGCGATCGACCGCGACCCGACGCACATCGGCTACCGCGGGCTCGACGTCTACGGCATGGCGCCGCCGTCGTCGGGCGGCTCGACGGTCGGCGAGATCCTCAACATCCTCGAGGGCTATCCGGACCTGGGGACGATGCCGCGCGAGCGCGCGCTGCACCTCTATCTCGAGGCCTCGCGGCTGGCCTACGCCGACCGCGGCGCGTTCGTGGCGGATCCTGGGTACGTGAGCGTTCCGCTGGCGCAGCTGCTCTCAGATCAGTTCGCGGCGCAGCGCCGGGCCAAGATCACCGAGACGGCGGCGACCTCGCCAGTCCCAGCCGGTGACCCGAGCGCAGTGACGGACACCAGCGCGTCGACGACGCGCAACGGCTCGACGACGAACCTGACGGTGACCGACCGGTGGGGCAACGTCGTCGACTACACCTTCACCATCGAGCAGACCGGCGGCAACGGGATGGTCGTGCCGGGCTATGGCTTCCTGCTCAACAACGAGCTCACCGACTTCAACCTGACGACGAGCACCGATCCGGCCGTCCCCGGCGGCGTGAGCACGGGCGCGAACAAGGTCGAGCCCGGCAAGCGCCCGCGCTCGTCGATCGCCCCGACGATCGTCCTGCGCAACGGCAAGCCGTTCCTGGCGCTGGGCTCGCCCGGCGGCGCCTCGATCATCACGACGGTGGCGCAGATCCTCGTCAATCGCCTGGACTTCGGAATGTCGCTGCCCGATGCGATAGCGGCCCTGCGCCTCAGCCAGCGCAACAGCGCGACGACGCAGAGCGAGCCGGGCTTCGAGCAGACGCCCGAGTACGCCCCGCTCGTCGCCCGCGGCCAGGCGTTCGCGGTGACCACGTCGCCGCCGTCGGCCCAGCAGATCGGCGCCGCGACGGGCATCGAGTTCCTGCCCGGCGGCAAGGTGCTCGCGGCCGCCGAGCCCACGCGGCGCGGCGGCGGCAGTGCCGCGGTGGTCGGACGTGGCGGGCACGGCCCACGCGGCCACGACGGGCGCCACCGGATGCACGCGCCGCACGACGTCAAGCGGCCGGGCGCGCGCCGCTAGCTCAGAGCGCGCGGCGCCCGACGAGGGCCTTGCCCAGCGTGACCTCGTCGGCGTACTCGAGGTCGGCGCCGACCGGGAGGCCCGAGGCCAGGCGCGTCACCGCGACGTCGGGCGCGCTCTCGCGCAGGGCCGCGGCGATGTGCAGCGCGGTCGCCTCGCCGGTCGTGGTCGAGTTGGTCGCGAGGACGACCTCGTTCACGGAGCCGTTGCGCACGCGCGTGTAGAGCTCGGCGATCTTCAGGTCCTCGGGATCGATGCCGTCGATCGGCGACAGCGCGCCGCCGAGGACGTGGTAGCGGCCGCGGTACTCGTGCGTGCGCTCGATGGGGATGACGTCGCCGGGCTCCTCCACCACGCAGATGAGGGTCGCGTCACGGCGCTCGTCCTGGCAGATGCCGCAGCGCGGCTCGTCGGCCAGGTTGAAGCAGACCTCGCACAGCCCGATCCGCTCCTTGACCTCGCGGATCGCGTCCGCCAGCGCGGTCGCGTCCTCGACGTCGCTGCGCAGGATGTAGAAGGCCAGGCGCTGAGCGGTGCGCTGGCCGATGCCGGGCAGCTTGCCGAGCTCGGTGATCAGACGTTGGACGGGCGGCGGATACAAGCGCTAGAAGCCCGGCAGGCCCAGCGAGCCCAGGTCCATGCCGCCCGCGAGCCCGCCGAGCCGGCTCTGCTGCAGCTCCTGGGCGGCCCGCAGCGCCTCGTTGGTGGCGGCGAGGACCATGTCCTGCAGGAGCTCGGGGTCGTCGGGATCGATGGCCTCGGGAGCGATGGTGATCGCCTTGATCACGAGATCGCCGGAGACCTTGACGGTGACCATGCCGCCGCCGGCCGAGGCCTCGACCTCCTCGTTCTTGAGCTGCTCCTGAGCGGCCACCATGTCTGCCTGCATCTTCTGGACCTGCTTGAGCATCTGCTGCATGTTGGGCGGTTGCGGCATCAGGTCTGACCTCCGGGCTCGTCGGGTTGCGGGTCGTCGGGGACGATCTCCTCGGCGTCGAACTCCGTCTTGAAGCGTGCCACGAGCTCGTCCTCGGAGGGCGGCTTGGCCTCCGAGCTCTCGTCCCGCTCGCGCAGCTCGAAGACCACGCGCAGCGAACTGCCGGCCAGGCCGCGCAGCGCGTCGTCGACCGTGGCGCGGTGCTCGCGGCCGTCAGCCATCTTGCGGTTGAAGGTGTCGTGCTCGGCGAAGGCGACGACGACCTCGTTGCCGCGGACCTCGACGGGGTGGGCCTCGGCGAGGCAGGCGGCGAGCAGCCCGTTGTCGGCGCGGACGGCGTCGAGGACGGCGGGCCACAGGCTGCGCACGGCGTCGAGGTCGGGCTCCGCGTCGGCGAGGACGGTCGCGGTCGGCGCCGCGGCGGGCTGCGGCGCAGCCGCTTCGGCCGGGGTGCGGTCGGGCTCGTGCCCCGCCGCTCGCCCCGGCGCCCGGTCGGGCTCATGCCCCGTCGCTCGCCCCGGCGCGCGGTCGGGCTCCGGCCCCGCCGCTCGCCCCGGCGCGGCGCCCGTGGCTTCGGCGGGCGCGCGGTCGGGCTCCTGCGTCGTGGAGGGCGGTGAGGGAGGGGTGGGTGCCGCCGCGGGCGGCTCGGCTCTGCGCGGCTGGTCGGCCGCCGGCTGGTCCGCCGCGCGCGGCGGCTCCACGGCCCGTGGCGGCTGCGCGGGCGCGACGGCCGCGCCGCTCAGCGCGGCCTCCAGCCGCTCCACGCGGGCCATCAGGGCGCGGGCCGCGGGGTCGACCTCGGGCGCGGCGGCCTTCACCAGCGCCGCCTCCAGGCGCGTGCGGGCGTCGGCTCCGTCCTTGACCGTGCGCAGGGCCTCGGCCAAGAGGTCGAGCAGGCGCACGAGGCTCGATCCGGGAATGCGCCCGGACTGCTCGGCGAGGCGCTCGTCGCGGTCGGGCGTCAGGCGGAGCTCGTGGGGCACCTCGCCCAGCGTCTGGACGACGAGCAGGTCGCGCGCGTGGGCCTCGAGGTCCTTGAGGAACTGGGCGATGTCGCGGCCGGTGTCGGCGAGTCGGGCGGCGGCGAGCCAGGCGGCGCGCGCATCGCCGGACGCGACCGCGTCGAAGGCCTCGAAGAGCAGATCGACGTCGGCGACGCCGAGGACGGCGAGGACGTCGTCGGTCGCGATGTCGGTGCCCGTGTAGGTGACGAGCTGCTCGAGCGTGCCGAGCGCGTCGCGGAACGAGCCGGTCGCGTGGCGGGCGAGGAGCGCGACGGCGTCGGGAGCGATCTCGATCGACTCCGCGGCGGCGACGCGCGTGATGACGGTCGCGATCTGCTCGACCGTCGGACGGGCGAAGTCGAAGCGGTGGCAGCGGTCGACCACCGTCGGCAGGACCTTCTGGGCCTCGGTGGTGGCGAGGACGAAGATCGTGTGCGGCGGCGGCTCCTCGAGCGTCTTGAGGAACGCGTTCCAGGCCTGCGAGGACAGCATGTGCGCCTCGTCGAGGATGTAGACCTTCGAACGCCCGGACACCGGCGCGAACTGCACGGACTCGCGCAGCTCGCGGATGTCGTCGACCGAGTTGTTCGACGCCGCGTCCATCTCGATGACGTCCAGCGACGTCGCGCTGGCTATGGCGATGCACGACTCGCACTGCCCGCACGGCTCGACCGTCGGCCCCTGCTCGCAGTTCATGCACGCCGCGAGCATCTTCGCCATCGACGTCTTGCCCGTCCCCCGCGAGCCCACGAACAGGTAGGCATGGTGGACCTTCCCCTGCTCGACGGCATTGCGCAGGGTCCTCACGACATGCTCCTGGCCCACGACGTCCGCGAACGTTCGCGGGCGGTGGCGGCGGTACAACGAGGGGCCGGCGGTCACGTCATCCGAGTCTAGTGGCCGGGCGTGCGGGGCCTCGTCGGCGGCTCGTTCTCCGCTCTGCGTCGGCTGATCTGCGCGGTCAGGGCACCGAGGGGTGAGTAGTTGCGGAGAGTTGGTGCGTTTGTGGTGTCCGCTGACGCGAGTTGCCTGGCAGGCTCGGGGGGTGGGCTCTGAAAACGGCGATAGTGGCCGCATTGCGAGCCCACCCCTCTCGTCGAGGGTGGCTCGGGTGGCTGAGCGGCAGTGGGGAGTGGTCGCCCGGCGCCAGCTGCTGGCGCTCGCCACTCCGCGGCGGCGCGCGCGGCCTGCACCCACGCTTGGGGGAAGACGGCCTCGATGGCCTCGGGGAATCCGGTCAGACCGTCGACGCAGGCGACCAGGACGTCCTGGACGCCACGGTGGTGCAGGTCGTTGAGCACGGCCAGCCAGAACTTGGAGCCCTCGGTCTCCTGCCACCAGATCCCCAGCACCTCGCGGTCGCCCTCGCAGGTCACGCCGATCGCTAGGTAGCAGGCGCGGGTGCGCACCGAGCGGTCCTCGCGGACCTTGACCATCAGGCAGTCGAAGTAGGCGATCGGGTAGACGGCGTCCAGCGGCCGGGTCCGCCACGCGGCGACGTCCTCAAGCACGGCGTCGGTGACCCGAGAGATGGTGTCGCGCTTGATCTCCACGCCGTAGAGGTCTGAGAGGTGGCTCTCGATGTCGCGCACGCTCATGCCGCCGGCATAGAGCCCGAGGATCCGGTCGTCCAGCCCGGCCAGCCGGGTCTGGCGCTTAGCCACCAACTGCGGCTCGAAGCTCCCCGCGCGGTGGGTGTTTCGCGCCACACCGCGGATCACTGGCTGCGCGCGGGCCGGCTGCACCGCGTACACCGCGGCGTCTACGCGCTCGGTCACACCGCGCTGCGCCCCGAGGGATACCGCCTGGCGGCGGTGCTCGCCTGCGGCCCGAATGCGGTGCTCTCACATCGCAGCGCGGCCGCCCACTGGGGTCTCCTCAGAACCGACCAGACGCGCATCGACGTCACCGCCCCTCGCGGCCGCCACGGCACCCCGGGGATCCGCCTGCACCGCACACGTTCCCTCGATGCCCAGGACACCACCCACCACCAGGGCATCCCGATCACGACGGTCCACCGCACCCTGCTCGATCTCGCCGCCACCGCCCGCCCCAGCGAACTCGAACGCGCGCTCGCCCAGTCAGAGCGCCTCCGCCTCTACGACCACCGCGCCACCACGGACGTCATAGCCAGAAACAACGGACACCACGGAACACACGTCCTCGCCCGGGCCGCCAGCCGCAAGCCCAAATGGACCCAGAACGAATGGGAAGCCGAGTTCCTGAACCTCATCCGTCAGGCCGGCCTTCCGGAGCCCGAGACGAACGACGCCTTCCACGTCCCCGACCACGGGCACTGCGAGCCGGACTACCACTGGCCCCAACACCGCGTCATCGTCGAGACCGACGGCTTCGAGACCCACGGCACCCGACAGGCGTTCAGAAACGACCGCGCCAAAGACGCCGCCCTCACCGCATACGGCTATCGCGTCCTCAGATTCACTCGCGACGACGAGCCCGCCCTCGCGCTCAGGCGCCTACGCGCAGTGCTCGCGCGACGCAGCGGCGTCTAGGGCTTGGCCAGGTAGCTCTTGCCCGCGGCCACCACGACCGTCTTGTTCCGCACCCGATCGCGGACCGTGACCGTCCCGCGCGCGACGCGGGTCAGGGTGCCGGCGCAGCTGTCCTTGACGAGCCACTTCGTGCCGCGGACGGTGGCGGAGCTGTACTTGCCGGTCGTGCGGAACGCGCCCTTGCCGTCGCCCCAGAGGTGGCGCTGCTTCTTCTTCGTCGCTGCCGCGCTGCGGCCGCCGCCGCGACACGAGGCCAGCGGCTCGGTGAGCGCGAGGTTCGTGACCGAGCCGGTCTGCGTGACCTTGAAGACGCCCTCGTAGAACTTGGCCGACTGCGGCGTGCCGCCCGCCTTGGCCAGCGAGGTGAGCTCCACGACTCCCGCGAGGGTGTCGACCGTCGACCCGAGCGGGATCCCGTCGGTGCCCGAGAGTTCGACGAACTGCGAGCTGCCCGGCCGCCGCACGCGGACCTTGCCGCTGATCGCCTTGACCACGACGGTCTTGTGGAAGACGGGCACCCCGCCCGCTCCGGAGCCCAGCACGAGGCTGACGTTGTCGATGTAGGCGTCGTTGTAGGAGCCGTCGTCACGGATGGCGTCGATGCGAACCGAGATCTGGCGGGTGCCCGCCGGCAGCGCCCCCGAGGCCGTCCGCGCGATGAGCGAGGTCGTGAGGTTGCGATCGGTCGACGTGACGGTGGGCAGGGCGACCGCGCCGCCCGCCGGCACCCCCGCGGCGTTCAGGAAGGTCGCAGTGACCGCGGCGTGATCGGTCTGCCCCGAGTAGCCGCCGAGCAGCGCGGAGAGCGTCGCCGCCACCTTCCCGGCATCGATCTCCGGGGCGGCGCCCGACACGTCGACGACCTGCGTCGCCGCGCTCGTGGCGCCACCCGGCCCGCCGGCGAAGAAGTTCACCCCGCCGCCCACGGCCGTGGCATCAGCGAGGGTCAGGAAGCTCGGAGCCCCGTACTGGACCGCGGTGAAGGTCGACTCGACCGTCCAGCCGGGCAGCGGGAGCTGCGCGACCGAGTCCCCGGCCGCGGGCCCGGCCTCGGCGCCCGGGTTGACGACCAGGTTCCCGCTCGGCACCGCTGCGCCCGCGGGTGCGGCAGCGCCCAGGGCGACACCGGCCACGACGGCGAGTAGGCGTCCGTGCACGGGGCGCACCCTCTCACGACCGTGCGACCCGGGGCAACCCCAGCGGTAGGGTCCGCGCCCGTGCGCCGCGGCAAGGCCATCGGCTGGACGCTCGTGCTCGGTCTCGTCGCCTGGGCGCTGGTGGGCCGCGGGCTCGTCAACTACGACACCCTCTACGCGCTCGTCTGGGGACGCGACCTCACGCACGGGACGCTCCCCGACTACGACGTCTCGCTCGCCCCCACGCCGCACCCGCTCGCGACGCTGGCCGGCGCGGTCCTCTCCGTCCTCGGCTCCCAGGGCTCGATCGACGCCACCATCGTCCTGGCCTTCGTCTTCCTCGGCGCGCTCGGATGGGTCACCTACCGGCTGGGCAGCGAGTGGATCAACCGCGCCGCCGGCGCCCTGGCGGCGGCGATCGTGCTCACGCGCCGCCCCGTCCTCGACTTCGGGGCGCGCGCCTACGTCGACGTCCCCTACCTGGCCCTCGTCCTCGGCGCCCTGCTCGTCGAGACGAGGAACCGGCGCGCGGGCGCGCCCGTCCTCGCACTGCTCGGCCTCGCCGGCCTCATCCGGCCCGAGGCATGGCTGTTCTCGGGCGCCTACCTCATCTGGCTGTGGGTGGGCGGGGTGCGCGACCCGCGGCTGTGGGCGCTGGCCGCCGCCGCGCCGCTGCTCTGGGCGCTCGGCGACCTCATCGTCACCGGCGACCCGCTGCACTCGCTCACCGGCACCCGCGACACCGCGCAGCGCCTGCAGCGGATCACGGGCCTCGGCGCCGTCCCGGGCACAGTGCCGCGGCGGCTGGGCGAGATCCTGCGCGAGCCCGTCCTCTTCGGCGCCGCCGGCGGGGGGCTGCTGGCGCTGGCATTCCTGCGAAGCCGCGTCGCCCTCGGCGCCATCGCCGGCGTGATCGCGATCGTCGCCTTCTGCGTCCTCGCCGCGGCCGGCCTGCCCATCCTCGGGCGTTACCTGCTCGCGCCCGCGACGATCCTGGCGATCTTCTGCGGAGCGGGCGCCTTCGGATGGGCCGAGCTCCCACGCGGGCATCCGTGGCGCCGGCGATGGGCCTGGTTCGGGGCCGTCACCCTCGTGGGGCTCGTCGTGTTCATCCCGCCCCAGGTGGACCGCATCGGCAACCTGCGCGATGCGCTGCGCATCCAGGACGGGATCCAGGACGACCTGCACGCCCTCACGCCGCTTTTCCCGTGCACGCCGGTCACGGTGCCCAATCACCGCCCGGTGCCGCTGCTGGCGCTGTGGCTCGACGTCGAGCCGCAGCGGATCGCGGTCGCCCAGGAGCACCGGCCGCGCAGCGGGACCTATGTCGTGCCGACGAGCTCGCGCGTGGCGCGCCAGTACATCCTCGATCCCCGCGACGTCAACCCGCGCATCCCGCCGCCCCCGCCGAGCTTCCGGCCCGTCGGGGCGAACGCGTCGTGGCGCGCCTTCGCCCAATGCAGATAAGCGGACCGTGCACCCTCCCTCGAAACAGCCCTACGAGCGCTTGCGCCCCGAGCGGCTCCGGCACCGAGATTTCCCGCTGCGCACGCCGGGATCCGCTTAAGGCTGCTTCCTTCCGGACCTGACCTGATTCACAGACCGACGTCGCGCGGGACCCCGGGCCATCGACGCCGCTCTCGGCGTGCTGACCCCACAGGCCTGCCCCTCAGAAGGGGATTCGGCCTCGCTAGAGCGGATTGCGAGCGACAGGGCACCGCTACCTCCCCGCCTAGCACGGTCCGTGGTCAAGCGTAGCGCGTGGAGATAGGGTCCGCGGGGGTGGTCGAGGCACCCACGTGGCTGCGGCACACGCTCGACGAGATCATCGGGCAGATCCGGCGGCTGCTCGACGTGAGCGGCTGCGCATTCCAGGTCGTCGACTTCGACGAGGGACTGATACGGCCGGCCGCAGCGTGGTTCGCCAGCGACGAGGCGCGCGCCGCGATGACGCCCGTCCTCGAGCGCCGGTACGACCGCGAGCGCCCGGGCGTCACCGAGGCGGCCATCGAGCGCGGCGAGTCGCTGCTCATCGCCGAGTTCGAGGAGTGGGAGGGCGCGATCGCGCTGCGCGCGCGACTGGAGGAGGAGCTCGAGCCCGAGATCGCCCGGCGCGCCTGGGACTGGTATCGCAGCTCGTCGTTCATCTCGTGCCCCGTGCGCACCGCCGGCGGGCGCACGCTCGGGGTGCTCGCGATCTCCTCACGCGCGCCCCAGCTCCCGCTCGGCCCCCAGGAGCTGCGCCTCGTCGAGGTCTTTGCCGGCCTCGCGGCCCTCGCCCTGGAGCGCACCGAGCTGCTCGACCGCGAGGAGCGCCGCGGGCGCGATGAGCGCGAGCTCAGCGAGGCGGCCCGCGCCGTGAGCGCCTCGCTCGAGCTCGACACCGTCTACACGGCGATCGTCGAGCAGGCGGGCCACCTCGTCGGCGCGAGCAAGGTCGCCCTGCGGCGCTTCGAGCCCGCCACCGCCGACCTGCGCACCGTCGCGGCGATCGGCTTCACCGACGACAGCCTGCGCATGCGCTTCGGCGTGAACGAGGGCATGATCGGTCACGTCGCGCGCAGCGGGGAGTCGTACGTCAGCGATCCGGCCGACTCGGACCGCTTCCTGCACCCGTTCGTCGAGCGCGAGGGGATCGGCTCCTTTGTCCACGTCCCGATCGCGCTCGGTCCGCGCCTGTTCGGCGTGCTCACCGCCAGCCACGAGGAGCCCGGCTATTACGGCCCCGAGGAGCTCGCGCGCCTCGAGGCGCTGGCGCCGCCCGCCGCCGGCGCCATCGCCAACGCGCTGGACTTCCACCGCGAGCGCCGGGTCGCCGCCGCGCTCACGCGCGGGTTCGTCGCCCGCGGCGCCGAAGACGTCCCCGGCTTCGAGCTCGGGCTCGTCTACGAGCCCGCGGGCCATGACGTCGGCGGCGGCGACATCTTCGGCGTGTGGACCCTGCCGAGCGGGGCGCTGGCCATGCTCGTGGGCGACGTCACCGGCAAGGGCCTCGAGGTCGCTGCGCTGAGCGCGATGGTGCGCTTCTTCGTCGAAGCGCGGACCTGGGACTCCGAGCGGCCCGGCGAGGTCCTCGCTCAGGCCGACCAGCTGCTCAACGGACGGCTGCCGAGCTCGAGCTTCGCGACCGCCTTCATGGCGGTGATCGCCGACGGCACGCTGCGCTGGGCCAACGCCGGGCACGGACCCCCGTGGCTCCTGCGCCCCGATGGTCACGAGCTCCTCAAGGCCACCGGCGTGCCGCTCGGCGTCGAGGCGTCGGCGTCCTACGAGGAGCGCGAGACGACCTTCGGACCCGGCGACGTCCTCTTCGCCTCGACGGACGGGCTCATCGAGGCGCGCCGCGGCGGCTCCTTCTTCGGCGAACACCGCCTGCCGGCTGTCCTGGGCGAGCACGGCCGCACGCTGAGCCCGCGCGAGCTCGTGGCCCTCGTCTACCGCGAGGTCGAGGCGTGGGCGCCGCAGCTCGACGACGACGTGGTCATCCTCGCCCTGCGCCCGCAGCCGTGATTCGCCGAGAGCCGCCGTCCGGCGCGGCGTCGCAGGCGCTCTTCGCCGAGTACCTCGCGCTCGTGCGCGAGCGCCTGGGCGACGCCTTCGTGCCCACCGAGCAGATCTTCGCCACCGACGACGACTTCGTCGGCGACGGCGCCGTGTGGCTCGTGGTCTACGAGGGCGAGGGCGCCGTTGCGTGCGGCGGCCTGCGCCCGCTCGCCCCCGGCGTGGCCGAGATCAAGCGCATGTTCGTCGCGGCGCGGGCGCGCGGGCGCGGCCACGCTCGCACGCTGCTGGCCGAACTCGAGCGGTTGGCGGCCGACGACGGGCGCCGGCGCGTGCGCCTCTACACGACCGAGGTCCTGCACGAGGCGCGCGCCCTTTACCGCGCATGCGGCTATCGACCCGTGGGCGTCGCCGCGATCGACGGGCGCATCGACCTGTGGCTGGAGAAGCGCCTCTGACGCCGCGGCGCCGTCGCTCTTGCATGCGCTGAGGAGCAGGCGCGCGCCAACCCGCCACTCCGAGCGGCGCTGCGACGGTAGGGTCGCCTGCGGGCCATGCACCACACCACCCGACGGTCCACGCAGGAACGAGTGGCGATCGTCTCCGGCGCGGGCGGGGGGCTGGGGGCTGCCATCGTGCGACGGCTGGCTGCCGACGGCCATGCGGTCGCCACCTGCGATCTGCTGCCCGCGGAGGACTCCGCGCTCCACGCGGAGATCGACGTCGTCGATCGCGATGCGGTTGGCGCCTTCGTTGCGCGCGTCGAGGCCGAGCTCGGGCCGGCGCACATCGTCGTCACGGCGGCTGGCGTCCAGGCGACGGGCGCGAGCGACGCCGTCGCCGAGGAAGACTGGCGGCGGGTCATCGACGTCAACCTCACCGGCACATGGAACCTCGTCCAGGCCGCGCTCCCCGGCATGCTCGGGCGCGGCTGCGGGCGCATCGTCACGATCTCGTCCGAGATCGGCCTGGCCGGGCTCGAGGGCTACGCGGCCTACGCGGCCTCCAAGGGGGGCGTCATCGCACTGACCAAAGCGCTGGCGCGCGAGCTCGCACCCAAGGGCATCGGCGTCAACTGCGTCGCGCCCGGACCGATCGAGGTCGGCATGCTGCTGAGCGAGGCGGCCTACAGCGACGAGTGGCTGGCCGCCCACGTGCCGATCGGCCGCTGGGGGCGGCCCGACGAGGTGGCCGCATCGGTGGCCTTCCTGGCCGGCGAGGACGGCGGCTACTACGTCGGCCAGGTCCTCTCGCCGAACGGTGGGACCGTCATCTGAGCCCCATGGAGCCCGAGTCCAACCCAGTGTTCCGCCTCGAGCGCCGCGGCTTCGACCACATCCCCGAGAACGAGCGCACGATGACGCTGCGCGGGACGGCCTACTTCTGGGTCGGCACGAACGCGAACCTCTTCTTCGTCGCGGTGGGCGTCATCGCACTGGAGCTCGGCCTGAGCGTGTGGCAGGCACTCGTCGCGGTCGTGGTCGGCACGCTCCTCTTCGCGGCCGTCGCCGTCGCCTCGATCGCAGGCGTGCGCTCGGGGCTGCCGACGATGACCTTCACTCGCGCCGCCTTCGGCCCGCGCGGCAACCTGCCGCATGTCGTACTCGCCTGGGCGGCCTCGGTCGCCTTCGAGGCGATCAACTGCATCTTCGGCGTGTACGCCCTGCTGGCGCTCATGCCGATCCTAGGCTGGGAGCATCCGGGCGACGCCGGGAAGGTGCTCGCCACGCTGCTCGTGCTCGGCGCGTCGGCGGTCATCGCGATCTACGGCCACGCGACGATGGTCTACCTGCAGCGCGTCTTCGCGGTCGCTCTGATGCTCGTCCTCGTCCTCGTGCTCGCTTATTGCATCGGCGGGGTGGACTGGTCGGCCCGCGGGACTGCAGAGCTGACGACGTGGGAGACGCTCGCTGTGATCCTCGCGGCCGGCGCGGTGATCGCCTCCGGCCCGATCTCCTACCTGTTCAACGCGCCCGACTGGGTCCGCTACCTCCCCAGCCGGACCCCGAGCGCAGCGATCTTCTGGACGGTGTTCCTGGCCAGCGGCGTGGTCGCCCTCTTCCTCTCCGTGATGGGCGTGCTGCTTGCCTCGCGCGGCGACATGTCCGACCCGGTGGGCGGCGTCGAGCCGTTCGTCCCCCAATGGCTCTATGTCCTCTTCATCCTCGCAGCCGTGGGCGGCTCGATCGCCAACAACGTCGTCGCCTACTACTCCTCGGGGCTGTGCCTGCAATCAGCCGGATTGCCGCTGCGGCGCTACCAGGCCACGGCGCTGGACACCGTCGTCTCCACGGCGATGGTCCTCTACATCCTGCTGGTGCAGGACTTCACGACGGTGCTGCACCACTTCGTGGCGCTCCTCGTGGTCTGGCTGGCGCCCTTCGCGGCGGTGTGGATGACCGACGGGCTGATGCGCCGCTGGCGCTACGAGCCGCGCGACATCCACGACGTGGGGCCGACGAGCGCGTACTGGGGCTGGCACGGCATCAACCCGTGCGGCTGGATCGCGCTGCTGGCCGGCGTCGCCGTATGCCTGCTGACCATCAACGCGCCGACCCTCCACGGCCCCGTCAGCGACGCGCTCGCCGGCGCCGACCTGACGTGGACCCTCGGCCCGCTCGTCAGCGCGCTCGCCTACTGGGTGCTCGCGCGCGGCACCGTCGGCGGTCAGAGCAGGCGCAGCTCCTTGGCGCGCGCGACGGCGACCGCGCGCGTGTCGGCGTCGAGCTTTCGATAGATCCCGCGCACGTGGGTCTTGACCGTGTTGCGCGAGATGTAGAGCTGCTGGCCGATGTCGGCGATCGAGAGCTCGCTGCAAAGCAGGCGCAGAACCGACATCTCGCGCGCCGACAGCTCCTCGACCTCGGCCGGCCCGGTCGCGTCGGCCTTGCCCTTCAGGCGGCGGCCGACGTCGTTGAGCAGGTGCGGGAACATCCCCGGGCTGGGCGACCCCCGCAGTGCGAGCCGGGCGCTGCGCAATGTGGCGGCCGCCGCGTCGGCGTCCCCCAGCATCGACTGCACGGGCGCCAGCGCCGCGAGCGCGTAGATGTGCTCGAGGCGGGCCGCGCCGCGCAGGGCGAGCACCACGGCGCGCTCCAGCCGCTCGCGGGCCTGCTCGAGCTCGCCAGCCTCGGCGGCGAGCTGGCCGGCGACGGCCGTCGCCAGCGAGCCCATCCAGTACTCCTCGAGGGACTGCTGCGCGCAAAGCGCATCTGCAGCCGCGACCCAGCGCGTCGCCGCCTCGAGATCGCCGGCGGCGAGCATCACCGCGGCGAGCGTGCCCTGTGCCCGCAGCACGGCCATGCTGTTGGCGCCCGAGCGCGCGATCGCGACCGCCTGCTCGAGCAGCGCGACGACCTCCTCGGGCGCCCCGCCGCGGAAGTGACGCGCCGCGCCCAGCGTCGCCAGCGCCACGGCCCGCCACGGCGAGTCGGGCCGGCTCTCGAGCTCGACGGCCTGCGCGCCGAGCGCCTCGGCGACGCTGAGGTCGCCCTCGCGGTAGGCCAGCGTCGCGCGCAGCATGGCCACGCCGGAGGCGATGGTGGCCCCGCCGTCGGGCAGCGCACGCCCGTCGTCGGCGGCCGCGGTGGCGTCGGCCCAACGCCCGGCGGCGATCGGCTCGCCGGAGTCGAGGGCCAGCCATGCCCGTGCCAGACACAGCCGCGGATCGCTCGTGACGACATCGGGCGACAGCGCGTCGAGCCAGCGCAGCACCGTCGCGCCGCGTCCGCTCTGCAGGGAGCCGTTCCACGACGTGGCGACGAGGTCGGCGGCCGCCGCCCCGCGCCCCGCGGCAAGGAGATGGCCGACGGCGCCCGAAACGTCGCCCGTGTCCGCGCACCACGCTCCTGCCCGCGCGTGCAGCTCGGCGATCTGCTCGGGCGGACACGTCTCCTCGAGCTCGCGGCGCAGGACGTCGCGGAAGACGTGGTGGTAGCGGAACCACTCGCGGCGCTCGTCCAGTGGCACGAGGAAGAGGTTGGCGCGCTCGATCTCGCTTAGCTGCTGCTTCGAGCCGTCCCGGCCGCGGACGGCATCGCATAGCGGCGCGCAGAAGCGGTCGAGGACGCAGGTCTCGACGAGGAAGGCACGTGCCTCGTCGTCCTGCGCCGAGACGACCTCGTCGCCGAGGTAGTCGACGAGATGGCGGTCGTAGCCGAGGTCCTCGGGCGCGCGGGACCCAGGCCGGTCGCGCAGCGAGAGCCCCGCGAGGTAGAGCCCGGCGGCCCACCCCTCGGTGCGCGCGCTGAGCCGCGCGAGCTCATCTGACGCCAGCGAGAGGTGCAGCGTGTCGTTGAGCAGCGCCGCGGCCTCGGCATCGCTGAAGCGCAGCTGATCGCTGGCGATCTCGTCGAGCTCCGCCCGCGCGCGCAGCCGCGAGATGCCCACCGGCGGCTCGGTCCGCGTCGCGATGACCAGGCGCGACGCGCGCGGAAGGTGCTCGAGCAGGAAGCGCACGCCGTCGTGGACCGCCGCGTCGGAGATCAGGTGGTAGTCATCGAGGACGAGCACGTGGGGGCGCCCGGCGGTGGCGAGGGCGTTGATGAGCAGCGGGAGCCCGGCGTCGCCGGCCGAGGTGCCCGGAGCGGCGACGGCGGCCTCGAAGCCCGCCGGGATCTCGACGCCCGTGGTGCGCAGCGCAGCCGACACGTAGGCCCAGAAGCGCGCCGGATCGTTGTCGTCCTCGTCGAGCGAGACCCACGCCACCGCCGCCTCGTCCTCGACCGTCAGCCACTCGGCCAGCAGGCTCGTCTTGCCCCATCCGGCCGGCGCGGCGACGAGGGTCAGGCGCCGGTGCAGGCCGTCGTGCAGCCGGCCGACCAGATCGCTGCGGAAAACGTGCCCAGGGCGCGGTTGGGGCGGATCGAGCTTGGTCAACAGCAGCGCGCCATCGGCCATGGGGTCGAGCCTATCGGCAGTTCACCCGGGTGATCCGGGCCCGGAGGCGAAGACGACTCACCCCGCTCACCCCGAAGCTGCGCGCCATGAGCATTCTCGAGCAGCCCCTCACCTCCACGACCTGGCGCGTCGACGCGGTCCACTCGACCGTCGGCTTCGCCGTCAAACACATGATCGTCTCGACCTTCCGCGGGCGGTTCGAGACCTACGACGCGACGATGATCGAGCTCGACGGCGACCTGGCCATCCACGGCTGGGTCGACGTCTCGAGCATCGTGGTCAAGGACCCCGATCTGGCAGTCCACCTCCAGTCGCCGGAGTTCTTCGACGCCGCCGAGCATCCCCAGCTGCGCTTCAGCTCCGCCGACATCGACCTCGCCGCCGACGGCAGCGTCGCGGTCAACGGCGATCTGACGATCAAGGGCCGCACGCATCCGCTGCGCGCCGCCGGGTCGATCACCCCCGCGCTCGAGGACCCGTTCGGCGGCGTCCGCCGCGGCATGGAGCTCGAGGCCATCATCGATCGCCGTCAGTACGGCCTGGAGTGGAACCTCCCGCTCCCGAAGGGCGGCCTCGCGTTGGACAACGAGGTGAAGCTGCTGGTCAATCTCGAGTTCACCCAGGCCTAGCCATGCTGCGCGTCCTCGCCATCAACGGGAGCCTGCGCAGCGGCTCCCACAACGGAGCCCTGCTCCGCGCCGCGGGGGCGCTGCTGCCGTCCGGCGTCGAGCTCGTCGAGCTGACCGGCCTCGCCCACCTCCCCGCCTACAGCCAGGACCACGACGTCAGCCCGCCGCCCGCCACCGTTGCGGCGCTGCGCGACGCGCTGGCCGCGGCGGACGCCGTCCTCATCAGCACGCCCGAGTACAACTCCTCGATCCCGGGCGCGCTGAAGAACGCGCTGGACTGGGCCTCGCGCCCGTTTCCGGAGAACGCGCTGCGCGCCAAGCCGGCCGCGGTCATCGGAGCGAGCACGGGGATGTTCGGCGCCGTCTGGGCGCAGGGCGAGCTGCGCAAGGTCCTGCACACGATCGGTGCCCACGTGGTCGATCGTGAGCTCCCCGTGCCCTTCGCCCACGAGCGCTTCGACGATCGCGGGCGACTCATCGACGACCTGCTGCGCCAGGAGCTATCCGACCTGCTCGGCGAGCTCGTGGTCGGCGCCCGGCGCGGGCATCTCGCCGGCGAACCCCCCATCGCCGTGGCGTCATGAGCCCGGCGCCGTCCATGATCGCGCGCGTCGTCGAGGCAGGCGACGCCGAGCGGCGTCGCCTCGAGCGCGATCTGCACGACGGCGCCCAGCAGCGGCTCGTCTCCCTCGGACTCCAGCTCGGCCTCCTCGCCACGCAGCTGGCACCCGAGTCGGAGGCGAGCCGGCTGCTGGCCGGCGCGCGCGCGGAGCTCGCCGCCTCGCTGAAGGAGCTGCGGGAGATCGCGCGCGGGCTGCACCCGGCCGTGCTCAGCGACGGCGGGCTTGACGCCGCCCTGGAGGCGCTCGCCACCCGCGCGCCGGTTCCGGTCCACATCGTCGGTGCGATCGAGGGCCGCGCTCCCGAGCCGGTCGAGGTCGCGGCCTACTACGTGGTCTCCGAGTCGCTGTCCAACGTCGCCAAGTACGCGCACGCGGCAGCGGTGACGGTCCGGGTCTCCCGCAAGGGACGCGCGCTCGTGGTCGAGGTCGCCGACGACGGCATCGGCGGCGCCGATCCGTCGCGAGGGTCGGGCATGCGCGGCCTCGAGGCCCGCGTCGAGGCGCTCGGCGGGCACCTGCACGTCTCGAGCCCCGCGGGCGGCGGCACCCGCGTTCGCGCCGTGTTCCCGGTCTCCGGGAACTAGCGCGCCCGGAGCCCGTCCAGCACCACGTCGACCAGCGACGTCACGAAGCGCCCCCGAGCGACTCCCCCGCCAGGTAGCGCCGGCAGAAGGCGCCCAAGCCGGCACCCCGAGCCGCGTGAGAGCGCGACCAGCGCATCCGTTGATCTGTCAGCAGATGAAGCCGACGGCCATCGACGTGCTCCGCGCGCGGCGCGCGGGCGCAAACGACCGACATCGCGTGGCGCTGGTCGTCGAGGGAGGCTGCATGCGCGGCGTCATCTCTGCCGGCGCGGTCACCGCCCTCGAGCACCTGCGCCTGGCGCAGCGCTTCGACGCCGTCTACGGGGTGTCCGCCGGCGCCCTGGACTGCGCCTACATGCTCGCGGGCCAGGCCGCGATGGGCACCACGATCTACTTCGACGATCTGCCCGCCGCGCACTTCGTCAGGGCACGGCGGATCCTCGCCGCCCGTCCACCCATCGCCCTGGACGACCTCATCGACAAGATCGTCGCGCGGCGAAAGCGCCTCGACGTCACCGCCGTCGAGGACGCCCGGCCCGAGTTCCACGTCCTCGCCACCTGCCTCGAACACCGCGCCCTCGAACGTCCCCACGGCCCGCTGCTCGAACGATTGCGCGCTGCGGCACGGGTGCCGCTGCTCAGCGGCCCGCCGGTGCGCCTCAACGGCTGCCGCCTGTACGACGGCGGCCTGCTGAGCCCGCTGCCGGTCGAGCTGGCGGCCGCCGACGGCGCCACCCACATCCTCGTGCTGCGCACCCGCCCCGACGGCCCCGCCATCCGACGCCACGGCCACGTCGAACGCGCGATGCTCAGCTGGCTGCGCCGCGCGCACCCGGAGACCCGATCGATGCCGGTCCTGCCCGGCGGCCGCTACGAACGCCAGCTGGCAGCACTGCCCGCTGGGATCACTGCGTACGGCGACGCGCAGGTTCAGGTCATCGTCCCCCAGGCCCCGCCGATGTCCCAGAGCGAGATGAACCCGGCGGCGCTCCGCGCCGGCGCCTGGACCGGCCTCACCAGCGTCGAGCGCGTCGTGGGCGAACGGGTCGACCGTGGCGTTCTCGACGCGCACGCGTGGCGGTGACCGGTGCGATGCTCGCCGGGGTGGCCGACTACGGCCGCGTGGTCGCCGCCGCCAACGACGATCCCGGTGAGCGCGAGCGGGCGCCGCGGCTGTTCCAGGGCGAGACGATCATCGCTCCTCACATCGCCGCCTTCGTCGCCTACATGGAAGCCGAGCCCGTCGCCTGCGCGATGACGCTCGTGAGCCACCGCGTCGCGGGCGTGTTCTACGTCGCGACGGTCGAGCACGCCCGCCGCCGTGGCCTCGCTGACGCGCTGACACGTATGGCCGCCCGCGCGGGATTGAAATGGGCGCCGACGCCGCTTGGCTCGGAGCCTCGGAGATGGGCGCCGGCCTCTACCGCCGCATCGGCTTCGAGGCGCTCGGCTCGACGCTCCTCGAGCTCGAGTCGCCGACCAGCTCCGCGTGAGCGCGGGCGCCAACCGACCCTTCCGGAGCGGCGAGACGGCACCTGCGCTTTACGTGAACTCGGAGATGGGAGAGAGTCCCGTCCGTCCGTCAATCGATCCAAGGGACCACCACATGTCCGAGAGCGTCTACCGCGTCACAGAAGTCATCGGAATCAGCTCCGAGTCCTGGGAAGCCGCCGCGCGCAACGCCGTCGCAACGGCTGCCAAGACCGTGCGGGATCTTCGCGTCGCCGAGGTCATCCGACAGGACCTCACCATCCAGGAGGGTGGCGTCGTGAATTTCCGGGTGCGCCTCGGCATGTCGTTCAAGTACGACTCCGGCGACTGAGGCCGAGTCCCCACGCGCGGGTGCCCGATCGCGACTGAGGCGTGGGCGGCATCGGGGGTGATCGGCCGCCTCAGGTGCGACCGGGCAGATCGCGCGTCCACGCGTGCAACGGTCCGGCCCTCCGCAGCTCGTTCTGTGTCAAGCACCAACGCGACTCGTGCCGGCGGCTGCCGTGTGCGCGCACGCCCCCTAGGGTCGTCGCTCGTCGACGACGAGGAGGCACCATGGGCAGCTTGGAGGGCAAGGTCGCGTTCATCACCGGCGCGGCGCGGGGACAGGGCCGCAATCACGCCGTCAGGCTCGCCGAGCGCGGCGTCGACGTCATCGCGCTGGATCTCAACGACTCGATTTCCACGGTTCCCTACGCCGGCGCAACGGACGAGGACCTCGCCGAGACGATCCGTCAGGTCCAGGCATGCGGGCGGCGGATCGTCGCGCACAAAGCCGACACTCGTGACCTGGCCGCCGTGCGCAGCGTCGTCGACGCCGGCGTGGCCGAGCTGGGCCGGTTGGACATCGTGATCCCGAACGCGGGCATCGCGTCCTTCGACGCCGTGCGCGAGATGGCCGACCAGACCTTCAAGGACGTCATCGACATCAACCTCCTCGGCGTCTGGCACACGGTGCATGCGTCGCTGCCCCATCTGAAGGCGGACGGGACCGGCGGCGCGATCGTCCTCGTCGGCTCGGTCGCGAGCCTCAAAGGCGTGCCGAACCTCGTGCACTACGTCACCGCCAAGCACGGCCTGGTCGGGATGACAAAAACGCTCGCGACCGAGCTCGGCCCCGAGCGCATCCGCGTGAACGTGGTCTGTCCGGGCAACGTCGCCACCGACATGGTGGTCAACGAAACCACGTTGGGACTCTTCATGCCCGACGTGGAGCACCCGACGCGCGCGGACGCCGAGAAACCAGGCTCGCCGTTGTACGACGCGAACGTGATCCCGATCCCGTTGCTCGAGCCCGACGACATCACCAACGCCGTCCTGTTCCTCGTCTCCGACGAGGCCCGCTACATCACAGGTGTCGCTCTGCCCGTCGACGCCGGCTACCTTCTGAAGTGAGAAGCGCGCGCGATCAGTGGCGCAGGTCCTCGCTCAGACAGCCATCTCCACTCCGGGCATCCACGAGTGATCGTCCGAGTCCGAACGGCGCTCGAAGCGGTCATGTTCGGCCGTCGGCTCGCCGGCGAGCTCGAGGTGGCGCACACGAGTGAGCCGGTGACCCATGCGGTCGCGCTTGGTCCGCAGATACTCGACGTTCTCCTGCGTGGGCCGACGCTCGAGCCCGATCCGCTCGCTGACCGGTAGGCCGTGGGCCTCGAGCGCCGCAGCCTTGTCGGGGTTGTTGGTCATGAGTCGCACGCTGCGCACGCCCAGATCGCGCAGGATCCACGCGCCGACGCCGAACTCCCGCTGGTCCACGGGCTCGCCCAGCGCCAGATTGGCGTCGAGGGTGTCAAGCCCGTCACGGTCTTGTAGCTCGTACGCGCGAATCTTGTTCAGCAACCCGATGCCCCGCCCCTCCTGGGCGAGGTGGACGAGCACGCCACGCCCACACTCGGCGATGCTGCGCATGGCGTCCTCGAGCTGACCGCCGCAATCGCAGCGCGAGCTGCCGAAGGCATCGCCTGTCAGGCATTGCGAGTGCAACCGTGTGAGGACGTCATCGTGGCCGGCGACGTCGCCCCGCAGCAGCACGACGTGCTCCTCGCCGCGGGCGAGCTCGCGATAGCCGATGATCTGGAACTCGCCGTACTCCGTGGGCAGGCGGGCGGTCGCGACGCGCTCGACCAACGGCTCGGTGCGGCGGCGATAGGCCACGAGCTCGTCGATCGTCACCATCGAGAGCCCGTGTCGCAGGCAGAAGCGCTCGAGGTCCGGAACCCGCGCCATGGTGCCGTCGTCGTTGAGGATCTCGCAGATCACCCCGGCGGCGGGCTTGAGCCCCGCGAGCCGAGCGAGCTCGACGGCCGCCTCCGTGTGGCCGGCTCGTTGGAGGACGCCGCCGGGCCGCGCGCGGAGGGGAAAGACATGGCCGGGGCGCACGAGGTCCGCCGCCGTGGAGGCCGGCGCGATGGCCGCCTCGATGGTCCGTGCCCGGTCGTGCGCGGAGATGCCGGTTGTGACCCCATGCCGCGCCTCGATCGAAACGGTGAAGGCAGTGTCGAATGCGGACTCGCCGATGGGCGTCTGCGGGCCGAGCTCGAGCTGGTCGCAGCGAGCCTCGTCGAGCGCCAGGCAGATCAGGCCGCGGCCGTGGCGCGCCATGAAGTTCACGACCTCGGCGGTCGCGAACTGGGCACCGACGACGAGATCGCCCTCGTTCTCGCGATCCTCGGCGTCCGTTACGACGACCATGCGCCCCTCGGCGGTCTGCGCGATCGCCTCCTCTGCCCCGACGAACATCTCTCCCATTGCGGTCTCTTCCTGTCTCCAGCGGGAACCACAGCGAGTATGGCTGCGCAACCGCCGCAGCAACGACGGCGGCAGGGCTCGCCGACTGTGGATCTCCACAGTGCCGGGAGACCGGGGCCGCCTTCCGCATCACGCGATGTGCCCTCGGCGCGCGATCGATGCCGCGCTCTATGATTGCCGCGCAACACCGGGTCGAGGGTCGAGGAGGAGAGGAGAGTCGGTGCAGACCCGCCAGGGAGTGGCTGAGAATGCCGTGAACGCGGCGACTGCTGCGGGGAAGGCCGACCTGTCCGACCTCGTCGCGGCCTTCCGCAAGGTCGCAGAGGCCATCAGCGAGGACGTCGAGCTCGACGCGGTCCTCCATATCGTCGGCCGCGAGTGCTGCGCGCTGTTGGACGTCCACCGCTGCAGCGTCTATCTCAAGGACGAAGAGGCGGACGTCTACCGCGGCCGGGTCGGTGAGCCCGATCCGGCGTGGGACGAGTCGATCAAGCGGCTGACCTGCGGGACCGACGCCGACCGCTTCACACAGGAGATCGTGGCCCAGAGGCGGCCGGTCCTGATCACTGACGCACAACACGATCCGCGGCCGATCCGCTCGGCGATGCGGGCGTGGGACGTGCACTCGATGCTCGGCGTCCCGATGGTGGAGCGCGGCGTCGTCACGGGCCTGATCTTCCTCGACAACGGCGACGTGCCGCACACGTTCAGCGACCACCAGCAGGAGGTCGCGGCGACGTTCGCCAATCTCGCCGGCATCGCAATCTCCCAGGCGCGGCGCTCCGCCGAGCTGCGCACCAACCTCGCAACCGTCGCGCGTCAGAACGGGCTGCTGCGGCGCAGCGCCACGATCGACGAAAGACTCACGGCACTGGTGCTCGACGCCGCGGGCTTGCCCGACATCGCGGCTACGGTCGCGGAGCTCACCCGCAAGCCGTGCGCGATCTACGACGCCCAGTTCTCCCGGCTTGCGGTTGGCTCGCCGGACCCGGGCGCTCCTGCCCCGCGGATGCTCGAGGCATCGAGCCGCGATCTGCCAGAGGTGGCTCAAGCGCTTCGGTCCCTGGATCCCAAGCGGCCGGCGATGATCGGGCCGATCCCGGCGGCCGGGATCCAGCATCGATATCTGCTCACGCCGGTGATCGCCGGCGAGGCGCTCTGGGGCTACTTCGTGATGATGGAGTTCCGCGGACGGTTCGGACCGCTCGATGCCGCCGCCGCACGCCGCTCCGCTGTGATCATCGCTCTGGAGTTCGCGGCCCAGCGCCGATCCGAGGACGCCGACGCACACGCCCGCGAGGTGCTGCTTCGTGACCTCATCCGCGGCGTGGACGACGAGCGCCACACGGCCCGCCGCGCGAGCTTCGCCGGCCTGGCGCTCGAGCGGCCCCACCTGGTCGCGCTGCTCCAGCGCCGCACCGGCGGGTCGCTGGACGAGGATGAGGTCGAATCGGCCCTTGCCCAGCTCGACATCCCGCACACACCCGGCGCCATCACGATCGAGAACGGCTCGATCGTGCTCCTCCTCGAGGTCGACCCCGCCGCCTCGCGCGTCGCGGCCGTCGCGCGCGCCAAGCAGCAGGTCGACACGCTGCTCGCCCGGATCGCGCCCGACGCCGACACGCTGGCCGCCCTCTCGACGATCTGCGTCGGACCGTGCGACTACCGGCGGGCCTACGAGGAGGCGCGCCAGGTCATGCGCTGCCTGACCAATCTCGCCGCGACGACCGACATCGCAACGCTCGCCGCTGACGACCTCGGTGCGGGACGCCTCTTCCTCGCGGCCGCCGACCGCGGGGATGCGGACCGCTTCGCCCGCGACACGCTCGGTCCCCTGCTCGATGCAGAAGACCCCAAGGTCGCCGACCTGCTGTCGACGCTTCAGGTCTTCTTCGAGGCGGCCCGCAGCGTGAGGCAGACCGCGGTGCGGCTTGCCGTACACGAGAACACCATCCGGTACCGCCTCTCCCGGGTCGCCGAGCTCACCGGCCTGGATGTGGCAGGGAACGCCGAGCACCAGCTCGCGATTCAGGTGGCGCTGCAGATCCTGTGGCTCGAGCGGCGTCTGCCGACGAGCGACGTCGCCGTACCGCCGATCGCCTGACCGGATCCGCCGAATTCTTGTGAATCCGCCCAACGCGGACGCGGACGATCGCACCCGCGAGCACTGATTGCCCCCAAGATGGGCGGATCCGGGCCGACGCTGAGATCCCGAACTGAGCCCTACGTGACAAACGTGCGCGCCGAGCGACAACCTACCCTTCCGGCGCTCGCAGAAGACCTCCGGGATCGCCTCTCGGACCTGTTGGGCAGCCGTGTCGAGGTCACGTCGACCGCGCTCCTCGCGGGAGGCGCGTCCAAGGAAGCGTGGGCCGTCGACGTGATGACCGCCGACGGGGCGCTCGCCCTGCTTGTCCGCCGTGCGATGGGCGGAGCGGTCTTCGACGACACGCTCTCGCTCGACCACGAGTACCGCGTCCTGCAGGCGGCGTATGCCGCGGGCGTCAGGGTTCCACAGCCCTACGGCTACCTCGAGGACCTGGGCGGGCGTGAAGCGCTCGTCATGGCGCGCATCCAGGGCGAGAGCATCGGCCGGCGCATCGTGAGGACTCCCGAGCTGGCGCGGGCACGAGCGGCGCTCCCACGCCAGATGGCCGAGCAGCTGGCTCGGATCCATTCCGTCGCGGTGGACGACGTGGCCTTCGTCCCGGGCCCGCGGGCCGAGCCCGCAAGCCCGTCCTACGTGGCCGCCTTGGAGCGACAGCTCGACCGGCTCCCGCAGCCCCATCCGGCGATCGAGCTCGGTCTTCTCTGGCTGCGCGAGCATGCGCCGCGGCCCCACGGCATCGTGCTCACCCACGGGGATTTCCGCCTGGGGAACTTCATGGTCGACGAGCGGGGCCTCGCGAGCGTCCTCGACTGGGAGAACGCGCACACCGGCGATCCCGGTGAGGATCTCGGCTGGGCCCTGGTACGCGCGTGGCGCTTCGGAGCAGACGAGCGCCAGCTCGCCGGCGTCGGCGCGCTCGAGCCCTATGTCGAGCACTACAACGCGTTGACGTCACGGCAGATCTCGGCACACGATCTCGCGTATTGGGAGGTCGCAGGGAACGTTCGCTGGGCGATCGGCTCCGTGCTGCAGAGCCTGCGGCACCTGTCCGGACAAGAGCGCAGCGTGGAGCTGGCTGTCCTCGGCCGGCTGGCAGCCCAGGTCGAGTACGAGGTGCTTCACCTGCTCGAAACGGTCGGCTAGATGCAGGATCGACCCACTGCCGCCGAGCTGCTCGATGCCGTCCGCGAGTTCCTGGAGGACGAGATCGCTCCTCTGCTGATCGATCGCAGGACGCGCTTTCGCACGCTCGTCGCCGTCAACGCCCTGAAGATCCTTCAGCGGGAGGCCGAGGAGGAGACCCAGCACATCCGCGACGAGGCGTGTGCGCTGCGGGCGCTGCTGAACTCCGACAGGCCCCTGCCCGACGATGCGGACGCACAGCGGCAGCTGGTGTTCGACCTCAACAGCGAGCTCGCTTCCCGGATCCGCGGCGGACGACCGCCGGCACACACGGCGGAGCACCTGCGGCGCGTCGGCATCGCCAAGCTCGCGGTCGCCAGCCCCGAGTACCTGCGCCGCTACGGATCGTGAACGCGGCTTCGTGCCGTTCTCCAAAGGGCGCGGGGCCGGTGCCTGGTGGGTCCGGGCGTCCTGGGTAACGTCGCCTTACTGCCACCGGCGTTCTCGCGAAGGAGGACCATGAGCAGCACCGAGACCTCGACCAGGCAACTGGAAGAGACGAACAAGCAGACCGTCGCCGAGTTCATGGAGATCTTCTCCACCGGCGATTCCGACAGGTACCTGGCGATGATGGACGACTCGGCCACATGGTGGGTCGGCGGCACCATCGAGGGGATCTCCGGGAAGTACAGCAAGGAGGAGTTCCGGGAGATGTCGGGCGGCCTCGCCGACATCTGCAAGGGCGGCGCGATCGGCCTGACGCCGAAGGCGTGGACCGCCGAGGGCGAACGGGTCGCGGTCGAGACCGAGTCCTACGCCGAGCTGAACAACGGCCGCATCTACAACAACCTGTACCACTTCGTCTTCGTGGTCAGGGACGGCAGGATCTACGAGATCAAGGAGTACCTGGACACCGAGCACACGCGGGCCGTGTTCCTGGCACCGTGATCGCTTCCCAAGCTACGGCCAGACGCACTGCGGGCCCCGCCAAGGCGGGGCCCGCAGTCGTTCAGCGTCCTCTGGACAGGCGGGATTGCCGTGCTCAGGCGGCGGCCTTCGCGGGCGCCAGCTCGCGCAGCCGCGGCGCGACCTTCTCGCCGATCAGCCGCAGGCTCTTCTCCACGAGCTCGAACGGCATGCCGGCGTAGGAAACGGCCATCGCCGGGCGAACCTCGCCGGTCATCTCGACGCGCTTGGTCCACGTCTCGACGATCTGGTCGGGCGTGCCCCAGGCCTGCGACTGCACGAACCCCTCCGCGGCCGCTTCGAGGCCCGCCTCACGGATCGCGTTGGCACCCGCCTGATAGGCCTGGTAGCCCGTGGTCTTGCCCCAGTGCTCGCCGTCGAAGTCGTAATGCTTGATGACGCTGAGGAAGTACTTCGAGAGATACTCGCGCGCGACCTGCTCGGCCTCCTCGGCGTCCTCGCTGCAGAACGTGAAGTCCGAGAAGACCGGCGCCGAGGGCTCCTTGTCCGGGTGGACCTCCTGGAACCGGTCGCGCCAGGCCTCCACGGCCGCGTTGTGCTGCTCCCACGGCAGCTGCACGAACGACATCATGGTCCCGCCGATGTTGGCGGCCGCGGTCCCCGAGTCCGGCGTCATCGCGACGGAGAAGAAGCCGCGGTCGCGGAAGCCGCGCTCCGGCCTCGGGTGGATCTCGGTCCGCGCCTGCTTGAAGTACTTCGTGTCGTACTCGGCGACCCCGGTCTCGAGGATCTCGAGGATGAGCGGGACGGCCTCGTCGAAGCGCTCGCGCGACTCGTTCATGTCGACGCCGAAGGTCTCGTACTCCATGCGGGCCAGGCCTCGACCGAAGCCGAGCAGGAACCGGTCGCCGAGCAGGATGTCGAGCATCGCGATGCGCTCGGCGATGCGGGTCGGATCGGTCTTGTTGTACCACCAGGGGACGATGATCGCCCCCGTGCCCAGCTTGATCCGGCTCGTCTGGCCGCCGATGTAGGCGACGAACTGCATGTTGTCCGGCATCATCGAGTAGTTCGGATCGAAGTGATGCTCCGGGAACAGGCAGAAATCCATGCCGACCTCTTCGGCCAGGATCGGAATCTTCGCCTCTTGGCGGAACATCTCCGCGTCCGACATCCCCTCATGGGTGTTCTGGAAGATGAACTGCATGCCGACTTCCATATTGGTCTCCTCTTGCCCTCGGCTGCGCGTGCTGGAAAGAACGGTAAAGGCGCCCGCGCCCCGCGCGACCACCGCACGACGAGCCTACGCGGCGGCCGCAGGCGCTCCTAACGATGCCGCGGGAGCACTTGTAGACCTCTCCGAAAGCACACTGGCGCAGCGTGGCCGTTGGATGCCCACGAACCTCCACCGTCGGGCTAGGTTCTTCGCGTGAGCCCCACAGGGGTCGGGAAGTACTACGTCCTCACACGCCCCGATCGGGTCGTCCGCGTCGAGGCGGGGCGCCCCACGCCGCTCGCAGTCGAGGCGTCGACCACCTGGAGCCGGCCGGGGCCCGGCCGCCGCGCAGCCGCCGCGGCGGTGCTGGCCGATGCGCTCGGACGTGACCCGCATGCGGCAGTGGTCCATGGCTTCACGAGCGACGTGCTCGACTACTACGGCACCGCGTCGCAACTGGTGCTGTCGGTTGAGGAGGTGTGCGCCTGGTACGGCGAGCGCGGGCCCGAGCTCGCACGGAGCGGCGCACGTTCCTTCACCTCCCTCCCCCAGGCCCTCGCAGAGCGTGACAGCGAGCTGAGCGCCGGCCCTCGCCCCGGCTGGCTCGCGGTCTACCGGACGGTTCACGGCGAGCCGGATCTGCCGGAGACGCGCCCTCGAGCGAGCTGAGCCCGCGACGCGCCTCACGAGACCTCCGCGAAGCTCGTCGCCAGCAGCCGGTACGCATCACGGAGGTTCTGCTCGAGATCGTCGTCGGGGTTGCCCACCCAGCGCACGAAGGCGGCCGTCGAGGTGCCAAGGGCGGCGTGGGCGATGGTCTGCGCAACGAGATCGTCAGCTCGCCGCCCCAGGCGCGCGGCGACGAACTCGGCGATCACGGCACGCCACGCGGCATAGCGGAGCATCGAGTGTGCCTGCAGCGCAGGGACCGTCGTGATGAGCGTCATCCGGATGCGCAGCTCAGGAAGCTGGTCGGCCTCGTAGTGGTTGGAAGCGACCACGGCCCGGGCGAGCGCCGCCATCAGCGGCTCGTCCGGCGACGTCTCCGCGAGGTAGCCGCGCAGCCGCTCGAGCACCCAATCGAAGTCCCCCCAGACCATGTCGTTCTTGGACGGGAAGTAGCGAAACAGCGTCCGCCGGCTGATCCCGAGCGCCGTGGCGACGTCGCTCATCGTCGTCTCGTCGAAGCCGTCCCGCGCGAACAGGTCGAGGGCCACTCGAGCGATTTGTGCGTGCGTCACACTCGGAGGACGGCCGCGCGGGGCGGACGCTTGCAATCTGGCACCGGGTGCTGTAATTCTCTCCGCCACACGACGACGGTACCGAGGAGAGATGCCCAATGGCCGAGCCGATCACGACCGCGGAGCTCGTGGCGCCGTACGAGAACGAGGCCGCCCCTGTCGCAGAGCGGCCAGCAAGCGCGGACGCGCCGCTGCTGGAGGATGAGCTTCTGGTCGAGGACGTCTCGATCGACGGCATGTGCGGCGTGTACTGAGCGCGATGTCCATCGACCTTGCGCGCCCATGGGCGCTGGACGACCGGGTCGCCTTGCGCCCTGAGCCGTTCGGCGCACTGGCATACCACTTCGGCACGCGCCGCCTGTCGTTCCTCAAGAGCCGCAAGCTGCTTGCGGTCGTCAACTGCCTCGGCGAACAGCCAACCGCTCAGGATGCGTGCGCCGCCGCCGGCGTGACCGAGGCCGAGATGGCCGCCTATGCCCACGCGCTGCAGACGTTGGCGACGTCGGGAATGATCCATGAACGGAGTGCGACATGAGCGCGACGGCAGCACCGGTCGGCCGGCTCGTCGATCAGTTCGAGCACGGCCTGGATGCTCCGATCTGCCTCACGTGGGAGCTGACGTACGCCTGCAACCTCGCCTGCGTGCATTGCTTGTCGAGCTCGGGCCGCCGCGATCCGCGCGAGCTGTCGACCGCGGAGTGCAAGGCGGTCATCGACGAGCTCCAGCGGATGCAGGTCTTCTACGTGAACGTCGGGGGCGGAGAGCCGACCGTACGCCGCGACTTCTGGGAGCTCCTCGACTACGCGACGGCACACGACGTGGGCGTGAAGTTCTCGACCAACGGCTCGCGGATCACGCCCGCGATCGCGGCGCGGTTGGCGGCGACCGACTATGTCGACGTCCAGATCTCCCTCGACGGTGCCAGCGCCGAGGTCAACGACCGCGTCCGGGGACCCGGCTCCTACGACACGGCGCTGCGAGCGATGCACGCCCTCGCCGACGCCGGCTTTCAGGGATTCAAGATCTCGGTGGTCATCACGCGCGAGAACGTGGCGCAGCTCGACCGGTTCAAGACCATCGCCGACGGCCTCGGCGCGCAGTTGCGGATCACGCGTCTGCGACCCTCGGGCCGTGGGGCGGACGTCTGGGACGAACTGCGTCCCACCGCGCCGCAGCAGCGGGAGCTCTACTCGTGGCTGCTCGAGCGCGGTGAGGAGGTGCTGACCGGCGACTCGTTCTTCCACCTCGCCGCCTACGGCGATCCGCTGCCGGGACTGAATCTGTGCGGGGCCGGCCGCGTGGTCTGCCTCATCGATCCCATCGGGGACGTGTACGCGTGCCCGTTCGCGATCCACGACGCATTCCGCGCCGGCAACGTTCGCGAGGACGGCGGCTTCGCCCGCGTCTGGCGCGAGTCCGAGCTGTTCCTCGACCTACGCCGACCGCAAACGGGCGGAGCATGCTCCTCGTGCGGGTTCTACGACACGTGTCGCGGCGGCTGCATGGCCGCGAAGTTCTTCACTGGCCTCCCCCTCGACGGTCCGGATCCGGAGTGCGCGCTGGGCCACGGCGAACCGCTCCTCGCCGCCCGGGATGCGGCCGCGCCGCGCTCGCCGGTCGACCACTCGCGCCGGCCACCGCCCGATCGAGCGTGCAACGAAGATCCACTGGCCGACTTCTGGCGGGAAGCTCATGGCGAGCAGTAACGACTGGTTCGAGTCGGTCGCCGAGGCGCAGCGGCGCGCGCGCAAACGCCTGCCCAAGCCCGTCTACGACGCGCTGCTCGCCGGGGCGGAGCGCGGCGCGACGCTCGACGACAACGTCAGGGCGTTCGGCGAGATCGGCTTCGTGCCGCGTATCGCCACCGGCCTTCCCGCTGCGCGCGACCAGGCGACCACCGTGCTGGGCCAGCAGATCTCGATGCCGGTAGTCGTCTCGCCTACCGGGGTCCAGGCGGTCAGCCCGGGCGGCGAGGTGGCCGTCGCCCGTGCGGCGGCGGCGGCGGGGACCGCCATGGGTCTCGGCTCGTTCGGGAGCAAGCCGATCGAGGAGGTCGTCGAGGCCAACCCGCAGACGTTCTTCCAGATGTACTGGCTGGGCACCCGGGAGCGCATGACGGCGATCATGGACCGTGCCCGGGGCGCCGGTGCGAAGGGGCTCATCGTCACGCTCGACTGGACGTTCGCGCACCGCCGCGACTGGGGCAGTCCCCAGATCCCCGAACGGCTCGACCTGCGCGCAATGGCGACCTTCGCACCGCACGCGATCGTGCGCCCGCGGTGGCTGCTCGAGTACCTGCGCAGTGGCGGCCCTCCGAACCTCACCACGCCCAACCTCGCGCCGCCCGGCGGGGACGCTCCGACGTTCTTCGGCGCCTACGGCGAGTGGATCCAGACCCCGCTGCCCTCGTGGTCGGATATCGCATGGCTGCGCGAGCAGTGGGCGGGCCCGTTCCTCGTGAAGGGCGTGATGCACCCCGACGACGCCAGACGCGCGGTGGAGGTCGGCGCCGACGCGCTCTCGGTCTCCAACCACGGCGGCAACAACCTCGACAGCGCACCGGCCGCGATCCGCGCGCTGCCCGCGATCGTCGAGGCAGTCGGCGGACAGATCGAGATCCTCTTCGACGGCGGGATCAGGCGCGGCGGCGACGTCGTGAAGGCACTCGCGCTCGGTGCCCGCGCGGTGTTGGTCGGGCGCGCGTATCTATGGGGGCTGGCCGCCGCGGGGGAGGCCGGCGTCGGGAACGTCCTGCAGATCCTGCGCAGCGGCATCGACGAAGCGCTCGTGGGGCTCGGGCGGGCGTCGATCCACGAGCTGACTCCCGACGACCTGCTCATGCGTCCCGATTTCGTGCCCGGACGCCTCGCCAAGCTCGGCGAAGCCGCGTCACCGCTGAACGCCGCGTGAGCGAGCTGCTCGCCAGCCTCACGTCCCCGGATGCCCAGCGCAGGGCGACGAACGCGCTCGTCGCCGTCCCGGTGGGCGCCACCGAGCAGCACGGCCCACATCTCCCGTTGTCCACGGACACCGACATCGCGGTCGCGCTCTGCCGGCGCCTCGCGGCCGCGGTGCCCGCCACGGTCATCGCGCCGCCCGTCGCATACGGCGCCAGCGGCGAGCATCACGGCTTTGCCGGGACGCTGTCGATCGGCCGCTCGGCCACCGAGCTGCTGCTCCTCGAGCTCGGACGGTCGGCGACCGAGACCTTCGAACGCATCGTGCTCGTGTCGAGCCACGGCGGCAACGCCGAGCCCGTTGCGCGAGCCACGCGGCGCCTGCGCCATGAAGGCCGGGCCGTCATGAGCTGGGCCCCGCGCTTCGCGGGCGACGCGCATGCCGGCCGCGCCGAGACCTCGATCATGCTCGCGCTGGACCCGGCGCGCGTGCGCCGCAGCGACGGCGTCGCCGGCAACACGGCCCCCCTGACCGAGCTTTGGCCCCGCCTGCGTTCGGGAGGCGTGCGCGCCGTGAGCGCCAACGGGGTGCTCGGCGATCCCGCGGGCGCCTCGGCGGCGGAGGGGCGGCGGCTGCTCGATGCGGCGACCGGCGACCTGGTGGCAGCGGTGCGCCGTTGGGTCGCAGACGGCGCCGCGGTCGCGTGAGGCGCGTCGCGGTCGTCACCGGTGCCGCCCGCGGGATCGGCGCAGCGACCGTCCGGGCACTTGCGGCAGACGGCTGGGCGGTGGTGGCCGTGGATCGCTGCGCGGACGACGAACGGCTGCCGTACCGACTCGGCACACGTGACGAGCTCGAGGCGGTGGCGTCGTCGGCAGGCGGACCGACCCGCGCCGTGCCGTTCGTCGCCGACACCACGGACCAGGCCGCGATGGGCGACGCGGTCACGCTTGCAGAGGAGCGCTTCGGCGGGCTCGACGCGATGGTCGCGGTCGCCGGCGTCATCGCGGGCGGGCGGCCGCTGTGGGAGGTTCCCCACGAGCAGGAGGAGGCCGTGCTGGACATCGATCTGCGCGGCGTGCTGGTCGCAGCGCGGGCCGGCGTGCCCGCGCTCTTGCGCAGGCCGGCGCCGCGGCAGGGCCGCTTCCTTGCGGTCGCCTCGGCGGCCGCCACCCGAGGCCTGCCGATGCTGGCCGCGTATTGCGCAGCCAAGGCGGGCGTGGTCGGCATGATCCGCGCCCTGGCCGCGGAGCTGCGCGACACCGGTGTGACGGCCAACGCCGTGAGCCCGGGATCGACCGATACGGCGATCCTCGGCGAGAGCGCGCGACTGTACGGGCTCGAGTCGGGCGAGGTGTTCGCCGCACAGCAGCCACTCGGGCGACTCATCGCGCCCGAGGAGGTCGCCGCGCTCCTGCTCTGGCTCGCCGGGCCGGCCAGCAGCGCGATGACGGGAGCCGCGCTTCCCGTGGACGGCGGCCTCGCCCTGTGAACGGGCTTGCGCCGTCCGTTCGAGTCGTCCTCGACGCCTCGGTTCGAGCCTACCGGGCCGGCACGGTGCTGGCCGGAGGCACGCCGGCGCGTGTGATGCGGTTGACGTCCGATGGGGCAACGACCGTCCGCGCTCTGCTGGACGGCCGGCCGGTCGGCGCCGCAGGGCGCCAGCTGGCGCGTCGCCTCGTCGACGCAGGCCTCGCCCATCCGCGGCCTCCGCGCGACGACGGTGCATCGGTCACCGTGATCGTTCCGGCGCGCGACCGCCCGCGCGCGCTCGCGCGCTGCCTGACGGCGATGGAGCCGGGACGTCCGGTGATCGTCGTCGACGACGGTTCCTGCGACGCCGCCGCGGTGGCCGAGGTCGCTCGTCGTCAAGGGGCGCGACTGCTGCGCTGCGAACGCTCCGCAGGACCGGCAGCCGCGCGCAACGCCGCCCTTGCGGCGGCGACGACCGAGCTCATCGCCTTCGTCGACAGCGACTGCGTGCCCACGCCCGGATGGCTCGGCGGACTGGCCGGGCACTTCGCCGACCCGCTCGTGGCCGCGGTGGCGCCGAGGGTGGCGCCGATCCCGAACGCCGGGTCCCGCAGTCCGCGGGAGCGCTATTGCGCCGCGCGCTCGCCGCTGGACATGGGACCGCGGGAGAGCCGCGTCGTTCCGCTCGGCCGCGTGCCCTACGTGCCCACCGCGGCGCTCGTCGTCCGACGCCGTGCGCTGGCGCATCCGTTCGACGAGCGGCTGCGCTACGGCGAGGACGTCGACCTCGTCTGGCGCCTGCACGATGCCGGGTGGCGCATCCGCTACGACCCCAGCAGCACGGTCCACCACGGCGAGCCCCAGACCTGGAGAGCGTGGCTCACTCGCCGCTGGCGGTACGGCACGTCCGCCGCGGCGCTCGCCCGGCGCCATCCAGACCGCCTGCGCCCCGTCGTGGCGCATCCGCTTCCCACCGCCGCGGTGGCGCTGGTGCTGTGCGGCCGCCCGCGCTTGGGGGTCGCCGCGCTCGCACTCCACGTCGCGCTCATCGACCGCCGTCTGCGAAGAACCGGCGTTCCCCGTTCGCAAGTGGTCGCGTGGTCGGCGCGCGCAGCCGGCCGCACGTTCCTGGCATGGGCTCGCGCGGCCACGGCGCTTGGCGCCCCGGCCTTGCTGGTCGCGCTGCGCCGGCCGCACGCACGTTACGCCGCGCTGGCGTTGCTGGTGACGGCGCCGGCGGAGGAATGGGCCCGGAGGCGGCCGCCGCTCGACCCGCTGCGCTGGACCGCTGCGTGCATCGTCGACGACGCGGCCTATGGCCTTGGGGTGTGGTGGGGCTGCCTGCGCCACCGCAGCGTCACGCCGCTGTTGCCCGCTCTGCAGTGGTCCACGTGAGCTGCGACGAGCGCCCGGTGGCGATCACGGTCGTCACCCCCACGCACGGCCGCTGCGAGCTGGTCGGCCGCCTGCTCGCCAGCCTCTCCCCGGCCGTCGAGGCGTTCGCACGCGAAGGGGGCGCAGCCGACGTCGTCCTGGTCGACAGCAGCACCGGCGACGACGCACGACGGATCGCGGCTGTGGCGCAGGCGCACGGCGCGCGCCTCCTGCGCGCCGACAACGACGTGCGCAGGAAGCGCAATCTCGGCGTCCGCCTCGCCCGGGGTGAGGTGGTGCTGTTCGTCGACTCCGACTGCGTGGCCGATGAGCGCCTGCTCGTCGAGCACGCCGCAGGACATCGCGCCGCGCGCGCACCGGACGGCCGCCCCGTGGCGGCGGTGCTGGGGCTGGTGACGCTCACCGGGTCGCGCAGCGCACCGTGGCGGGCGGCACAGGCGGCCGGCTTCTGCGACAGCTTCGTCTTCGCCGAGCGCTATCCACAGGTCGACTGGGGCCCATGCGCCAACATCTCCTACCGGCGCCGGGTCCTGCGGGAGCTCGGCGGGTTCCGCGAGCGCTGGCCGCATCGCCTCGGCGGCGACGACGTCGAGCTCGGGCTGCGGGTCAACGCGGGGGGCCGCGCCATCGTCAGCCGTCCCGGGGCCGTGGTGCACCACGATCGCTCCACTTGGTCGACATGGGGCGCCGTGTTCGAGCGCGCGCGGCGCTGGGGCGCCGTGGACATCCACGTGCGGGCGGCCGTTGCGCCCGAGCGGCTGCGACCACGCGGGGTGGGCCCGGAGGTCGTCGTCGCGGTCGGCGCGGTCCTCGCGATCGCGGGGGCCGCGCGGCGGCGGCGCCTGACCCCGCTCGCCCGCCTGCCTGTCGCGGCGGCATTGGCGCTGGTGTCCGACTGGGAACCGCAACGACCTGTCCGCGACGCGGTGGCGGGCGAGGCCCTCCGGCTCGTGTTCGCGCTCTCCGCCCTGGCGGAAGCCACGCGACGCGGACGCCCCGGCCTCGCCTTCGCCGGCCTGCACCCGATCGATCGGCACGTCGCCGCCGTGGCAGCCCGTCGGCGGACCGCCGTGACGGCGGCGGCCGTGCTCGCCCTCGCCATAGACTGGCCCCATGTCGTTTCCGGATGCCCACGCGCAGGCGCATCCCGACAAGGCGGCCTACGTCATGGCGCGGACGGGCGACGTCGTCTCGTACCGAGATCTGGCTGAGCGCTCGCGCCGCTGCGCGCGGCTGATGCGCGATCTCGGCGCCCGCCACGGGACCTCCATCGCGATCCTGATGGAGAACCATCACCGCTATCTGGAGATCGCCTGGGCGGCGCAGCGGTCCGGCCTGCGCTACACCGGCATCTCGAATCGCCTGACCGCCGGCGAGGTGGCCTACATCCTTCGCGATTCCTCGTCGCGGATCGTCTTCGCCAGCGCGGCCACGGCCGACGTCGCGCGCGCCGCGGCGACCGGCGCGCCTGAGGTGGTCGCGAGGGTCGCGGTCGATCCGGGCGTGTCCGGCTTCGATCCCTATGACGACCTCATCGCCTCCGTGCCGGCGGCGCCGCTCGATGACGAGCGTGAGGGCGCGGACTTCCTCTACTCGTCCGGCACGACCGGACGCCCCAAGGCGATCTCGATCGGCCTGCCGCTCGATCCGATCGGTACTCCGCCGGCGATCGTGGGGCTCTTCCGGCGCTTGTACGGCTTCGGCGAGGACACCGTCTACCTCTCGCCCGCGCCGCTGTATCACGCGGCACCGCTGCGCTTCTCGATGGCCGTGCACCGCCTGGGCGGGACCACGGTGATCATGGACCGCTTCGAGCCCGGCTCATGCTTGGAGCTGATCGAGCGCCACCGGGTGACGCACGTGCAGATGGTCCCCACGATGTTCGTCCGCCTGTTGCGCCTGCCAGAGCATGAGCGTCGTCGCTTCGACCTGTCGTCGCTGCGCGCGGTCATCCACGCGGCGGCGCCGTGCCCGCCGGAGGTCAAGGCGCAGATGATCGAATGGCTCGGACCGATCGTGCACGAGTACTACTCGGCCACGGAGATCTACCTGCTCACCGCGATCGACTCCGACGACTGGCTCGCGCATCGCGGCTCGGTCGGGCGCCCACTCATCGGGACGGCGCACATCCTCGACGAGGATGGCCGCGAGCTCCCCTCGGGGAAGCCTGGCGTGGTGTGGTCGGAGGGCGGCGGGGCCTTCGAGTACCACAACGACCCGGAGAAGACGGCTGCATCGCGCAACGAGCACGGGTGGACCACGGTCGGCGACATCGGCTACCTGGACGAGGAGGGCTATCTCTACCTCACCGACCGCAAGGCGGACATGATCATCTCGGGCGGCGTGAACATCTATCCGCAGGAGGCCGAGAACGTGCTCGTCACGCACCCTGCGGTGGCCGACGCCGCCGTGTTCGGGATCCCGCATGACGAGCTGGGCCAGGAGGTCAAGGCCGTCGTCCAGCTCATCGCCGCCGATCGCCCCCCGGCGGAGGTCGAGGCAGAGCTGCTCGCGTATTGCCACGAGCGCCTCGCCAAGTACAAGTGCCCGCGATCGATCGACTTCGCCGAAGCCCTGCCGCGCCACCCGACGGGCAAGCTCTACAAGCGGTTGCTGCGCGACCGCTACGCGGACGCCTCACGGTGACG
This sequence comes from uncultured Actinomycetes bacterium, assembly GCA_963807305.1. GTDB lineage: Bacteria > Actinomycetota > Thermoleophilia > Solirubrobacterales > Solirubrobacteraceae > JAOPZW01. Next base: position 210,220 of record CAWEBN010000002.1, on the reverse strand, counting down.
GGCGCGCCATCCGATGTCGACCTGTCCGGCAAGGTCGCGCTCGTCACCGGCGGCAGCCGCGGCATCGGGCGCGAGACCGTGCGCGCGTGCACGATGCTCTACCTCGCAAGCGACGCGTCGAGCTTCACCACCGGGAGCCTTGGCCTGACCGCTCTCGAGGGATGCGGCCGCGGCTTCTGCCGCGGTCGCGCGTCTCACTCGCGGCGCCGTCGCCGTCGCGGCCGCTCGGTGAACGCGTCGTAGACCGCGATCAGCGCACGGCGCTGAGACGCGGTGAGTCGGGCATCGGCGCGAACGGCGGCCACCACCGGCCGCTCTTCGCCCTCGTCCCAATGGCCGTCGGCCGCGAATCCGCTGTGCTCGTCGAGGGTCTCGACCGAGATCTCGAGATTGCGCGCGATCGCGTCGAGGACGCGCTGCGACGGGTCGCGCAGTCCGCGCTCGATCTGCGAGAGGTACGGGTTGGAGATCCCGGCGAGCTGTGCGAGCCGACGCATCGACAGGTCCTGCAGCTCGCGTTGCTGGCGGATGAATTGTCCGAGCGGTGATTGACGGTCGTCGGGCACCGGATCAGGTCCTCGGCGATTCACGTTACCCCCCGGGCCGTCGCCGGCCATGGCTAGCCGGCCTGTGCGGTGAACGCCCGCGCTTCGGCGAGCAGTCGCGGGACGTCCTGCTCCAACTCGCGCGCGTAGTCCGTCTGGAGCGCGCCCGTCGTGAAGTGCAGATGGGCGCCTTCGACAATCGCCGCGAGCTTCCAGAACGCCAGCGCCATGTAGTACGCGAGGTGCTCGACCGAGCGCCCGCTGCGCCGCGCGTAGCGTTCGGCCAGCGCGGCGCGTGACGGAGCCCCGGCGTCGCGCGAGAAGCCCTGGATCCTCGGCATCGCGGGGGGGTCGAGACGATCGTCGCCCCAGAAGGCGAGGACGAGACCGACGTCGAGGAGCGGATCGCCGATGGTCGACATCTCCCAGTCGATGATCGCGAGCAGCCGTGTCGGGTCGGTTTGGCTGAAGAGGCAGTTGTCGACATGGAAGTCGCCGTGGAGGATGCCCGGCGCGCCCGTCAGGCGGCCGGTTCTGCTCGAGCCACGACGCCACGACGTCGAAGTCGGGCAGGTCGCGGTGCCGGTAGCCCTCGTACTGGCGTCGCCAGCGACCGACCTGACGCTCGAGGAAGTCTGTCGGGCGCCCGTAGTCGGCGAGGCCCAGGCCCTCCCAATCCAGTGAGTGCAGATCGGCCAGCGCGTCCATCGTTGCGAAGCCGACCGCCCCGGCGCCGCCCGGCGGATGGTCCGCCGGCAGGGCGTCCGTGATCGAGACGCCGTCGACGTGGTCCATCAGCAGGGCGGGCGATGCTTCCTGACCGGCCTCACCCACCACGGCGATCGGCCTTGGCACGGGCACCGCGGTCTGGTCCAGCGCCGACAGGATCCGGTATTCGCGCTCGACGCTGTGGGCGCTCGCGTCGATCGTCGCGCCCGGCGGGCGGCGCAGGATCCGCTTGGCCGCCCGGCTGCGGACCAGCAGCGTCTCGTTGGAGTTCCCGCCGGCGAGCGGCTCGATCTCGAACGGTCCCGGATCGCCGGTGACCTCGGAGACCCACGCAGCCAGCCCGGCTTCAGACCCCGCTGCCGCCGCGTCGTGCATGACCGTATCGTGGCCGCTGCCCGCGTTCGGGCGCAACGCGTCGCCGTGGACGGTTGGAGTCGGCTCCAAGGGGCCGGCGGCACAGCGATCTGCCGTGCCCCGCGTCGGACATAGCGTGTCCCGCATGGCCTGGGACTTCTGCACCGACCCCGAGTTCGAGCGCAAGCTGGCGTGGATGCGCGAGTTCGTGCGCGAGGAGATCTACCCGCTGGAGACGCTCGAGCTCGACCACCCGGCGTTCCTGCGCATTGCAGCGCCACTCATGGAAGCCGTCAGGGAGCAGGGGCTGTGGGCGGCGCACCTCGGTCCCGAGCTCGGCGGCCAGGGATATGGCCAGGTCAAGCTCGGCCTGATGCACGAGATCCTGGGCGGCTGCGAGTTCGCGCCACCGATCTTCGGCAACCAGGCGCCGGACTCGGGCAACTCGGAGCTCCTGGCGATCGCCGCGACCTCCGAGCAGAAGGCGCAGTGGCTCACACCGCTGCTGGCAGGCGAGATCTACAGCGCGTTCTCGATGACCGAGCAGGGCACCGGCGCCGACCCGACGCAGTTCACCACCACGGCCGTCCTCGAGGGCGACGAGTGGGTCATCAACGGCACCAAGTGGTTCGTCAGCAACGCCGATCGCAGCCACTTCCACGTGCTGATGGCCGTCACGGATCCCGACGCGGACCGCCATCGGCGAGCGTCGATGATCATCGTCCCGTCCGACACGCCGGGCATCGAGCTGCGGCCCGTCTTCTCGATGAACGACCCGTCCGGCGCGCCGTCGCTCCACACCCAGGCGGAGGTGAGCTACACGGACGTGCGCGTGCCGGCGCGAGAACCTCCTCGGCGAGCGTGGTGGGGCCTTCACCCTCGCCCAGCAGCGACTCGGCCCGGGCCGCATCCATCACTGCATGCGCTGGATCGGCGTGTGCCGGCGGGCGTTCGATGCGCTCTGCGAGCGGGCGGTCAGCAAGTCCCTGCACGGCAGCCGCCTGGCCGACAAGCAGACCGTGCAGAACTGGGTCGCCGAGTCCGCCGCCGCCATCGAGGCCTCACGGCTGCTCACCCTCCAGGCCGCGTGGAAGATCGACCGCGAGGGCGCTGAGGCCGCCCGCAGGGAGATCGCGATGATCAAGTACCACGGCGCCACCGTCATGCACGACGTGATCGATCACGCGCTGCAGCTGCACGGCTCGTTCGGCTACTCGACCGACCTGCCGCTCGAGCACATGTACCGCTGGGCGCGGGCCGCGCGCATCTACGACGGGCCCGACGAAGTCCACAAGATGTCGGTCGCGCGGATGATGCTGCGAGGGTACGAGCCCCGCGACGTGCCGACCGAGCACGTTCCGACGCGTCGCGCCGCGGCGATCGAGAAGTACGGGCACCTCCTCGACGCCGCAGCGCTGGGCTGACCGCTCAGCCCGAGGACGACACCGCCGCCCCGCCCGCGACGGAGCCGGCGGGGTCGCCGACGAAGGCGAGCAGCTCGCTGTTGAACCGCTCGCGCTCCTCGAGGAACGGCGCGTGCCCTGAGCCCTCGAACTGCACGAGGCGGGCGTTCGGCAGCAGATCGGCGGCGACGCGGGCGATGGCCGGATCGACCACGGCGTCGTGGTCGCCCGAGCAGACGAGCGTCGGCGCCTGGATCGTCGGCAGCAGCTCGCGCTGATCGACGACGCCCAGGTCGCGCAGCGAGTCATCCGCGCGCGGGCTCGTCTCCATGAACGCCGCCCACATCCAATCGATCGCGTGCTCGCTGATCTCAGCGTGGCACACGCCCTGCGACAGCGCCTTCAGGAAGTCCGGACGCGTGTCGCGCAACGCGCCGAGCGTCTGCTCCATGATCTCGGCGGTCCCGCCGTGGGGGTAGTCCTCGGCCTGCGTGTAGCGGGGCGTCGGCGGCCCGACCAGCACGATGCCGCCCACCCGGTCGCCCAGCCGGGCGGCCGCCTCGACCGTGACTGCGCAGCCGAACGACCAGCCCACGATGATCGGGCGGTCCACCCCGGTGGTCTCGATCAGCTTGACGAGGTCGGAGCCGATCGCCGCGATCGAGGCGTCGCTGAAGTCCTTGTCGGAATGCCCACAGCAGCGCTCGTCGAACGCCACGACCTCGTTGCCGGCGTCGAGCAGTGCCGGGAGCGTCAGATCCCAGCAGCGCACCGTCATGCCCCAGCCGTGGACGAGCACCACCGGAGTGCCCGAGCCGCGGTAGTGCTCGTAGTAGATGTTCTGGCCGGGCTCGACTTCGAGCAATGCCATGTCTTTCTCCTCTCTCTAGCTAGACCGAGGCGGGCGCAGCCGCCGCCTCGAGGATTTCCGCCGGGAACGGCGCGGGGTCGACGAACTTGGGCATGACCTCGCGCGCGAAGAGCTCCATGGACTGGATCACCTTGCGATGCTCGAGGCCGCCGATGCGCATCCAGCAGCTGATGCGGTTGATGCCGCAGTCGTCGCGGACCTCGCGGATGCGCTCGATGGCGTCGCGCGGCGTGCCCTGGATGATGATGCCCATCTCCTGCAGTTGCTCGATCGGCAGGCCGCCCGCCGCCTCGTAGGCGCTCGCCATCGCGGCGTACGCCTCGTACGTGCGCGGTACCTTGGCGCCGCGCGGCACGAGCTCCATGACCTTCTCGAAGTACCAACCGAACGCGTCGACGGTGTTCTCGCTGGCCTGCTTGCGTGTCGGCGCGAGGTGCATCTGCCAGTTCATCGGGAACTCGATCGTCTCGGGATCCCGGCCGTGCTCGACCAGGCGGCGCTTGGCGTCCAGCACGAACTGCTTGAGCTCCGGGAGCGCCATGAGCGTCGGCGTGACGAGGATGTTGTAGCCGCGCTCCGCCACGAGCGAGAAGGTCTCGGGGCTGATCGCCGCGACGAAGATCGGCGGATGGGGCCGCTGGAACGGCCGGGGATGAAGCTCGGCGTCCGGGATGTCGTAGTACTTGCCCTTGTAGGAGAAGCGCTCGTGGGTCCAGAGCCCGGTGATGACGTCGAGCGACTCCTGAAAGATCTCGCGGCTCACGGCCTGTTTGTCGGCGAGTCCGAGCATCTCGTATTCGTGCGGCTGGTAGCCGCGACCCACGCCGAAGTCCAGCCGCCCGTGCGAGAGCACGTCGACCATCGCGTACTCCTCCGCGACGCGCACCGGGTTGTTGAACGGCAGGATGCTCACGGCCATCCCGATACGGATGAACCTGGTGCGCTGCGCGATGGCCGCCGCCATCACCGAGCCGGACGGCATGCTCCCGTAGTTCGAGCCGTGGTGCTCCGCGAGCCAGACCGTGTCGAAGCCGAGGTGCTCGGCGTACTCGGTCTGCTCGAGCATCTCGTCATAGGCGCGCCTGGCGTCGTAGTCGGGGGTCTCCGTGACGAAGAAGATCCCGAACTTCATGTGCCGGCCCCGGTTGGGGTCTCCTTGAGCTCGGCCACGACCTTCGGGGCGACGTTGTCCATGAAGTACTGCATCCGCGCAGACCCGCTCTCGACGGGCTCACCAGGAAGCTGGGCCCAGAAGTACAGGTCCTTGATCTGCGGGCGTTCGCGCATCAGGGCGACGAGCTCGCGGACCGCGGTGGGCCCGTCCCACAGCTGGAAAGCGCCTCCGGCGACGATCGCATCGCGATCCGGGAAGCGCGGCACCTGATCCGGCGGCCCGAAGGCACCCCACGTGATGTACTCGTTGAGCTGATAGAGGGCGTGATCGCCGATCCGGGCCCACGTGCGCTCCGGGTCCTCGTCGATGATCACCCACTGCCCCGCGTGGATCGCGGCGTTCGCAACGTCCTTGCCATGGCGCGCGAGCGCTTCGAGGTACTCCGGCTGGTGGGCGTTCTGCGTGCTCAGGAAGCCATCGCCCAGCCGCGCGGCGCGGTCGATCGAGGGAGCGTTCATGCCGCCGATGAGCAGCTTCGGCGTGTGCTCGGGCACTGGTGCGACGCGCACGTCGGGGAGCTGGAAGCGCTTGCCCTCGAACTCCAGCGACTCGCCGGCCCAGGCGCGCCGGATCAGCTCGACGCCCTCCTCCATGAGGCTGGGTCGATGCGAGACCTTGCGGTGGAAGGCCTCGAACTCGATCGCGCGATAGCCCAGGCCGAGGCCGAGGTCGAAGCGCCCGCGGCTCAGGATCGACAGCGTGGCCGCGTCCTCCGCGAGCCGGATCGGATCGTGCAGCGGCAGCAGCATCAAGCTCGTGCTCATGTGCAGCCTGGTGGTGCGCGCCAGCAGCGCACCCCCGATCACCAGCGGCGAGGGCGTGTACCCGTCGTCGACGAAGTGGTGCTCGGTCAGCCAGACCGACCCGTACCCGAGCTCCTCGGCCCAGACGATCTGGTCGAGCGTCTCGGCGTAGAAGTCCTCGAAGGAACGTCCGCTCGGATTGCGGAAGTCGTACCAAAGCCCAAAGCGAACAGGGCCGTCGTCCATGTCGCCTCCTCGGTCACGCGACCGCTCGCCGGCCGCCAGCACCGCGACTGTACTTCGGTTGCGCGCTGCGGCCCGTGGTCGCAGGCCGCGGCTTGGAGTTCTGCACAAGGCCCCCTCGGCCGCGCGCCGCCGGCTCGGCGAGACGGCGGGATAGTCCGCCTCGGCGTCGTCCCCGACGCTGAAAACCCTGGACACAGGCAAAGAGGGTCCGCCCGTGATCACCGCCTCCACCCACTTCAGCGACCTTTCGCAGTACGTCCTGTCGGGGCTGTCGAGCGGCTGCGTCTTCGCCCTCGTGGCGCTGGGCTTCGTGCTCATCGCCAACGTCACGCGCGTTTACAACTTCGCCCAGGGCGACTACGTGATGGTCGGCGGCATGATCATGGTCGCCACCCACAAGGCTGGATGGCCCACGGCGCTCGGCGTGATCGCCTCGGTCGCGGCCGTCGCCGGGGTCGCGCTCGTCCAGGAGAGGCTCACGGTCGCCCCGCTGCGCAAGAACGTGGGGCTGCTGGGCCTCGTCGTCGCGAGCCTCGGCTTCGGGGTGGTCCTGCGCGGTGCAGCGCTGCTGATCTGGGGCAAGGATCCGCTTTCGCTGCCTTCGTTCAACCCCGGCACGTTCACGCTTCTCGGCGCGCATCTCGACCACCAGACGCTCTGGATCTGGGGGACGACCATCGTCGCGCTGGCGGCCGTCACCGTGCTCTTCCGGTACACCACCACGGGCAAGGCGATGCGCGCCTGCGCCATCAACCCGACCGCGGCGCGGCTGGTCGGCATCCGCTCCGAGCGGATGTCGATCGTGGCCTTCATGCTGGGCGGCGCGCTCACCGGGCTCGTGGGGGCGATGGTCGTACCGCTCGCGGGCGTCTCCTGGGACAGCGGGGTCACCGTCGGGCTCGTCGGTTTCATCGCGGCCGCCATCGCGGACTTCGAGCACCCGGGGCGGGCCGTACTTGCGGGCCTGGGGCTCGGCGTGGTCGAGACCGTCGCGGCGGGAGAGATCTCCTCCGACTACCGCGAGGTGGTCGTCTACGGCGTCCTGCTCGTGTATCTCCTCGGTCGCGACCTGACGGGCGACGACGGCATCATCAAGCGGCTGAGGATGGCACGCGCGACGCGCGCGAAGACCTCGTACGAGCATTCGCGCGTCCACGGTCTCGGCAGCCAGGTCGCCAAGCTCGTCCCCGCAGCGGACGTCGCAGGCGCGGGCCGCAGGCGCTTCCCGCTGCGGTGGAACGAGGTCATCCCGGTCGTCGCGCTGGCGCTGACCGCTCTCACGCCGTTCGTGCTCGCGTCGAACGGCAACGCCATGAGCTCGGCGACGCTCATCGTCCTCTCCGCCATCGGCGCCGTCGGCCTCGGGCTCGTGATGGGACTCGCCGGCCAGTTCAGCCTCGGCCAGGCGGCGTTCTATCTGCTCAGCGGCTATGCGGTGGCGATTCTCACCACCAAGCACGCCTGGGCGCCGCTCCCCGCGCTCGCGATCGGCACCGCGATGGCGATCGTGGGCGGCCTGCTGGTCGGATGGCTCACGCTTCGCCTCAAGGGCTTCAACCTGGCGATCGCCACCCTCGCCATCAACCTCATCATGCTCGTCGTGGTCGTGCAGGACGACGGCCTCACCGGCGGTCCGCTCGGCCTCATCGGCGTCCCGCCCCTCACGATCCTCGGCGTCGACCTGTCCGGACCGAAGGGCTTCTTCTGGACGGCGCTCTTCGTGCTCTCGCTGAGCATCCTGCTCGCCCGCAACATCAAGCGCTCGCGCATCGGCCGCGCGCTGAGCGCGATCGGCGTCGACGAGGAGGGGGGCCAGGCATTGGGGCTCGATCCGTTCAAGCTGAAGCTGCTGATCTTCACCGTGGGCGCTGGGATGGCGGGGCTCGGCGGAGGCCTCTGGGCGTTCTACCTCCAGCTCGCCGCTCCCGAGAACTGGGACTACAACCTCACGATCAGTCTCGTGACGTATGTCGTCGTCGGCGGGGTCGCCTCGATCTGGGGCCCGTTCGTCGGGGCGGTCGTCGTCGGCGCGCTGCAGTACTACGTCCGCTTCCACGCGCCGTCGACCGCCGGCGCATCGGACTACGAGGTGATCATGAACGGCGCGCTGCTGATCATCTTCATCCTGCTCTTCCGCGACGGGCTGGCGGTGACGTTCAGCATCACCCGGATCGGCGGGTGGTTCCGCCGCCGGCGCGGTGTGGCACTGCCGCCCACCACGCAGCCGGCGAACGCATCGGCACCGATATCTCCGGCGCGATCAGGAGACTCGGCATGAGCGACATCGCCGCCCAGGCCGTCGATTCCCACGCGCCGGACGCGGAGCAGCCGATCGTCGAAGTCCGGGGGCTGACGAAGCGCTTCGGCGCCTTCACCGCCGTCGACGGCGTCGACTTCGACCTGGCGCCGGCCCGGATCACCGCCATGATCGGGCCCAACGGGGCGGGGAAGTCGACCTGCATCAACCTCCTCGACGGCGCGCTGCTCCCCACCGCCGGCGAGGTCCTCATCCACGGCGTCCGGGTCGACGGCCGTCGTGTGCACGAGATCGCCGCGCTGGGCGTCGCGCGAACGTTCCAGACGCCAAAGCTGTTCGGCGAGATGTCCGCCGTCGAGACCGTGATGCTCGCGCGCGATCGCTTCAGCCGCAGCGGGTTCATCGGCGCGGCGCTGCGAGCTCCGCGCATGCGCCGCGATGAGCTGGAGTCCAGACGCTCCGCGCTCGCCTGGATGAGCTTCGTCGGGCTCGAGGATGCGGCCGAGGTGTCCGTCGCCCAGCTGCCCGTGGGTCGCCAGCGACTGTTGGAGGTCGGGCGGGCCCTCGCGTGCGAGCCTGAGGTGCTGCTCCTCGATGAGCCGGCGGCGGGACTCGATCACACCGAGACGCGACAGCTCGGCCAGCTCATCAGGCGGATCGCGTCCGAGGGCGTCGCCGTCCTGCTGGTCGAGCACGACATGGGGATGGTCATGTCCATCGCAGACGACGTCGTGGTGATCGACCGCGGCAAGCGCATCGCGCGCGGGACTCCCGCGCAGGTCGGACACGACCCGAACGTCGTCCAGGCCTACCTGGGAGCGGTGCACGAATGAACGACCCATCGGTCATCGAGAACGACCCGTTGGTCATCGAGAACATCACGAGCGGCTACGGGCACGTGACCGTGCTTCGGGATGTGAGCCTGCGCGTCGGCCAGGGCGAGATCGTCGCGCTCCTGGGCAGCAACGGCGCCGGCAAGAGCACGCTGCTCAAGACGGTGGTCGGGCTGCTGCACCCCTCCAAGGGGCAGATCCTCGTCGACGGCGCCAACGTCGCCAGCACGGCCACAGAGCGCATCGCGCAGAAGGGCGTCGTCCTGTGCCCCGAGGGGCGCCAACTGTTCGGCGCACTGTCCGTGCAGGACAACCTCATGCTGGGCGCCTACGGTCACCGGCGCGATCGTCGCGGCACACAGGAGACGCTCGAGCGCGTCTTCACGCTCTTCCCGATCTTGCGCGAGCGAGCCGGGCAGATGGCCGCCAGCATGAGCGGCGGCCAGCAACAGATGGCGGCGATCGGCCGCGCGCTGATGGCACGCCCGCGCGTGTTGCTGCTCGACGAGCCGTCGCTCGGCCTGGCCCCGCTCGTGCTGCGCCAGGTGTTCGAGGCGTTGGAGCAACTTCGCCAGTTCGGCATGACCGTCCTCATCGTCGAGCAGAACGCCATGCTCACGCTCGAGCTCGCCGACCGCGGCTACGTGCTCGAGCGCGGCCGGATCTCCGTCGAGGGCACCTCCGCGGACCTGCAGAAGGATGAGCGCGTCCGCGCCGCGTACCTGGGCCTGGAGGTGCAGGCCGCCCCGTAGCGCGGCGGCTTGGAGATCTCCCCAACCCACGCCCGACGGCCTTCGATGCCGTCGCCGTGCCACTTTTACGATCGTCCGGCCTCTCCGGATCCCTTCCGGATCGGGGCCGCGAATTCATCGCAGTTCAGCGAGGAGGAGAACATGACGGGTACCGCGAGGCGAGCGTGCGCGCTCGCCAGCAGCGCCGTGCTTGCCGCACTTGCGCTCGGCGCGTGCGGAAGCAGTAGTAGTACCAGCAGCAGCACTTCCACGAGCAAGGCATCCTCGAGCGGCGGCGGATCGGGCAAGCTGGACAAGCCGGTGGCGTTCGTCGGATTCGAGGGACCCGCAGCTCAGGGCGGCCCCGACTTCATGAACGGGATGCGACTCGCCGTCGACGAGCTCAACGCCAAGGGCGGCATCGGTGGCCAGCAGGTCAAGCTCACGATCGTGAAGACCGGCGGCACGCCCCAGGGCGCAGGCACCGCGTACCGAGCTGCGTCACAGGACGCGAGCGTCATGGGCAGCTTCATCGGCGCGGCCGGGGCCCTGGCGATCAAGACGCTCAGCGAGCGCGCCAAGCTCCCCGCGATCGCGGCCAGCGGCAACAACTCGGTCCAGACGCCGGTCACGAAGTACATGTTCTCGAACTCCTTCGGGCCGGAATACGCCACGTCCGAGATCAGCTACGCCATGAAGAACCTCGGCGCGAAGAGCTTCGCGCTCCTCCACTACGACACCGACTTCTCCTCGCAGATCGAGGCAGCGGACAAGGCGAAGTGCAAGCAGGCCGGCTGCACGATCACCGATGTCGAGAGCGCGTCGGCGACCGCGTCCGTCGACCAGCTGACGCCACAGCTGACGAAGATGAAGGCGTCGAACCCGGACGCCTATTACATCGAGGGATTGAACCCGAACGCGTTCAAGGCGGCCAGGCAGCTCGGCATGTTCAGCAAGCCCGTGCTCGCCGAGAACTGGCTCGCCACGCCCGCGCTCGTCCAGGCGTGCGGCGCGAACTGCGTCGATGTGGTCGCGAGCCTCCACAAGTGCCGCCTCACCGACCTCAATCAACTCGAGGCGAGCGATCCGCTGAAGCAGTGGTGCACCGACTACATCGCTGCGTTCAAGAAGCAGTTCCCGAACCTCCCGTTCCAGCTCTACAGCATCTACGGGCACGACGCGGTCGTGACCTACGCCGCGGCCATCAACAATCTGCTGAAGGCCGGCAAGGATGTGACCAGGGAGAACATCGCGTCGGCGATGGAGGGCTTCCACGGGGACCTCTCCACCAGCCACGGCAAGGTCACGACTTCACCGTCGAACCACCGGCTGACCGGCACCTGGACGCAGGCGTACCAGGATCAGACGTTCGGGATCAAGGGCACGGAAGTCACGTACAAGCTCGCGCCGAAGGCCGACCCCGCCGGGGCGACGCCTTAGGGCCAAGCGGACGCAAAGGCGTGTGGCCCGTCCGCCTCGGACGGGCCACCGCTGCGCGCGACGCCGTAGAGCATCGACGAGACACAAGGAAGGGCAGAGCATGAGCGACGCGACAACACAGGCCTTGTTGGATCGCCAGGCGATCGCAGACGTGCTGATCAGATACGCCACCGCGCTCGACTCGCGCGACTGGGAGATGCTGACCACCTGCTTCACCGAGAACGGGATCACCGACTACCAGGAGCTCGGCGGCGTCAACGAGGGTCCGGAGGCGATCATCGCCACGTGCCACGGCGCGCTCTCCGGGCTCGACGCAAGCCAGCACCTGATCGCCAACATCGTCGTCGACCTCGACGGTGACCGCGCGCGGGCCAGCTGCTACTTCCAGGCTCAGCACGTCTACGCGGGCGCCGAGGGTGGCGACAACTTCCTCGTCGGGGGCACGTACCGCGACCGGCTGGTGCGCACCGACGACGGATGGCGCATCGAGCACCGCACGCTTGAACCCACGTGGCAGGACGGCAACCCGGCGGTCTTCGAACGCGGGGCCGAGCGGCTGGCGACGCAGTCCAGCGGCGCCGTCTGAACCCCACGCGACCAATCAACGAGAAACAAGGAGGCGGGCCTCGAATGGCACGTCTGGACAGCAGGGTGGCGATCATCAGCGGCGGCGTCCAGGGCATCGGCCGCGCGTGCGCGGTGCGGATGGCCGAGGAGGGCGCGCAGGTCGTGGTGGCCGACCTCCAGGACAACACCGACACGGTCGATCAGATCCGCTCCAACGGCGGCGAGGCGCACCAGATCGTGATGGACACGCGCAAGCGCGAGGACTGGCAGCGCGCGGTGCAGGAGACCGAGCAGCAGTTCGGCACGCCCACGCTTCTCGGCAACGTCGCCGGCGTCGTCAACATGAAGTCCGAGGACACGGTCGTCGGCCTCACCGACGAGGGCTGGGACTACGTGATCGACACCGATCTGCGAGGCGTGTGGCTCGGGATGCAGGCTGTCATTCCCGGGATGCAGAAGGCCGGCGGCGGCAGGATCGTCAACATCTCGAGCCTGGCAGCGCTGGTCGGACTGGAGAACCTCGCCTCCTACTCGGCGGCGAAGGGCGGGGTGATCGGCCTCACGCAGCAGGCGGCCTTCACCTACGCGCCGGACAACATCCTCATCAACGCGATCGCTCCCGGCACGATCGACACGCCGATCCTCGCGGACATCACGCCGGAGATGCGGGAGGCCAACGCGAACTCGCATCTCATCAAGCGGCTGGGCCGGCCCGAGGAGATCGCCGGGATGATGGCGTACTGCTTCTCAGGCGACGGCGACTTCAGCACCGGTCTCACGTTCCCCGTGGACGGCGGCTGGTCGGTGAACGGCCGCAGCTACTGAGCGGAGGGGCGGCGCGGCGGAGGCCGCGCCGCTCATTCGGCCGCGTCGGTCCCTTCGACCTGGTGCATCAGGCCCATGCGGTCGTACTCGCTCCAGTGCTCGACGATGCGCCCGTCGCGCAGCCGCTCGAGATTCAGCCCGGTGAGCGTCACCGATCTGCCGGTCGGCGCCAGCCCGCCGAACTCGCCGACGTGCCTGCCGGTCATCGTCCATCGGAACGCGACGCGGTCCTCCTCGACCGTCATGTCCTCGATCGCGATGCGCATCTCGAAGCTGCTCGCGAGCAGCTGCATGCGGCGCTTGAACCCCTCGGGTCCCGGCACCTCCGCGGTCAACGGTGCGTGATCGCGATAGTCCGGAGTAAGGACCTCGTCCGCAAGCTCGAGCCGGCCCTCGTTGATGATGCCCTCGAAGAAGCGGCGCACCACCTCGGCGTTCTCGTCGGCCATGTCAGGAGCCCTCCGATCGCGATGCCGCCCGCGGACGCTCGCCGCGCGCCTTCTTGACGATCTCCACGTCGAGATCGCCCTCGGCGTAGCGGGCTCGCAGCAGCTTCTTGTCGAACTTCCCGACGCTCGTCTTCGGCACCTCTTCAACGATGGTCCAGCGTTCCGGCAGCCACATTCGTGTCACCCGCTCGGCCAGCCATGCATGGAGCTCGGGGATGTCGGTCGCGGCGCCCTCCCTCAGAAGCAGGCACGCCAGCGGACGTTCGTCCCATCGCTCATCCGGGACGGCAACGACGGCGGCCTCCACCACGTCCGGATGGCTCATCAGGGTGTTCTCCAGGTCGACGGAGCTGATCCACTCGCCGCCTGACTTGATGACGTCCTTCAGCCGGTCGGTGATCTGCGCGTAGCCACGGGCGTCGATCGTTCCAACGTCGCCGGTGCGCAGCCATCCGTCGTGGAACTTCTCCGGCACATCCTCGCCGACGTAGCCGGCCGACACCCACGGGCCGCGCACCTCGAGCTCGCCGAGGGCGACACCGTCCCAGGGCAGTTCGGCCCCGTGCTCGTCGACGATGCGCAGCTGCACGCCCGGCAGCGGCCGGCCGCTCTTGGTGCGCCACATCACCTCCTCCTCGGGAGGGGTGCCCCTGGGCGGGTGGGCCACGGCGGCCGACGGAGAGGTCTCCGTCATGCCCCATCCCTGGAGGATGGGGACGCCGTGAGCGGCGCGCATCGCCTCGATCAGGCTCGCGGGCACGGGTGCGCCGCCACACAGGCCGACGCGCAGGCAGCTCAGGTCGACGGGCTGCATCTCGCCCAGTGCGAGGAGGTCCCGGTAGATGGTCGCGACCGCCGCCGTGAACGTCGGGCGCTGCTCGTCGATCATGCGCGAAAGGTGGGGCGCCTGAAGCAGCTCGTCGGGCAGGATGAGGTCGGCGCCCATCATCCAGCCGGCGTAGGGCAGCCCCCACGCGTTGGCGTGGAACATGGGGACGATGAGCAGGATCGTGTCGAGGTGGGAGATGCCGTACGCCGACCCCGTGCACTGGGCGAGCGCGTGGACGAACGTCGAGCGGTGGCCGTAGGCGACGCCGCGCGGGTCCCCGGTGGTCCCGCTCGTGTAGCACATGGATGCGGCGGCATTCTCGTCGAGCTGGGGCCAGTCGAAGCGGGTGCCGGCCTCGGCGATGACTTCGTCGTAACGCAGGACCCGGCCCGGCAGCTCCGGAACATCCCCGTCTCCGACGATCACCCAGGTCTCGACATACCGCACAGCCGCCGCCGCAGGTGCGAGCTTCGCGGCCAGAGACGCGTCGACGAACAGCACTCGGGCGCCGCCATGATCGATGACATACGCGGTCTGACGCTCGTCGAGGCGGATGTTGACGGTGTGCAAGACCGCCCCCATGCACGGCACCGCGAAGTACAGCGCGAGGTGCTCGGGGTTGTTCCACATGTAGGTGGCGACGCGATCGCCCTCGCCCACGCCGAGCCGGCGCAGACCGCTCGCGAGCCGCTCGGCTTGATCGCCGATCTCGCCGAACGTGGTCGACCGAAGCCCCGACGGGGAGTAGTGGGTCACCTGCCGGTCGGGATAGACGCGCCGCCCGTGCTCGAAGACCATCTGCACCGTCAGCGGCAGCGACGGCATCGTGCTTAGCATGTCGGCAGCCTGACGCGGCGGGCACCCGAGCGCCAAGACGGGTCCCGGCGCCCTTGTCGAACACCCCAGATCAGCCCACGGCGCCGGCACTGCGCAGCGCCGCGATCTCCTCCGCGCCGATCCCCCACGAGGTCAGCGCGGGGTCGGTGTCCGCACCGGGATCGGGCGCCGAGCGCGTTATCGCGCCGGGCGTGCGGCTGAAGCGCGGCGCCGGCGCGGGTTGCAGCACGCCGTCGACCTCCACGAACGTTCCCCGCGCCGCCATGTGAGCCTGCATGGGCGCCTCCGCCATCGTGTAGACGGGCGTCGTGCACGCATCGACGTCTGCGAACGCCGCGGCCCACTCGGCGCGCGTGCGCGTGGCGAAGACGTCGGCGAGGCGTTGTTTCAGCTCGGGCCAACGCTCCTCGTCCCATTGCGGTGCCTCCGCCGGCGGGATCTCCAGCACCTCGAGCAGCGCGCTGTAGAACTGCGGCTCGAGCGCGCCCACGGCGATGTGGCCGCCATCGGCAGCCGTGTACACCTCGTAGAAGTGCGCGCCGGAGTCCAGGAAGTTGGATCCGGGCTCATCGGTCCAGAACCCTCCTGCCCGCAGCCCGTAGACGAGCGTCGCCAGCAGCGGGGCACCATCCACCATGGCGGCGTCGACGACCTGGCCACGACCTGAGGCGCGGGCCTCGAGCAGGGCGGACACGACGCCGAAGGCCAGCAGCATGCCGCCGCCGCCGAAGTCCCCGAGGAGATTGAGGGGGAACAGCGGGCGTTCGCCGCGACGAGCGATGGCACCGAGGATGCCCGCCGTGGCGATGTAGTTGATGTCGTGACCGGCGGCGGCTGCCATGGGACCGTCCTGGCCATATCCGGTCATCCGGCCGTAGACGAGCTGCGGGCGGCGCTCGTGGATGTCGGCCGGCCCCAGGCCCAGCCGCTCCATCACACCCGGGCGGAATCCCTCGACGAGCACGTCGGCCGACTCGCAGAGACGCAGGACCAGCGCCCGCGCCTCGGGCCGCTTGAGGTCGATTCCAACCGACGGCCGCCCGCGATGCAGGACGTTCCACGGTCCCGGCGCGAGGACGCCGCTCGCGGCCCCCGACGACAGTCGGTCCAGCCGGATCACGTCGGCCCCCAGGTCCGCCAGCAACATCGCGGCGAAGGGGCCCGGGCCGATGCTGCCGACCTCGACGACGCGCACGTCGCGCAAGGGCCCGGACCTGGGTCGCGACGAGTGACCCGCCTCGACCGCGGGGCCGCGCTCCGTCACCGCCAGTGCGCTCTCAGCTCGGGAACGACCACGGCGCCGGGTCGTACTTGAACGAGATGCCCAGCCGCACGCGGTAGGCCGTCACCTTGCCGTCCTCGACCGTGAGGTCCTGCCTGATGACCTCGGCGATGCGCAGGTCGCGGAGCGTCCCGGCGGCTGTCTCGATGGCATTGCGGGCCGCGGCCTCCCACGATTCCGAGCTGACACCGATGATTTCGGTAACCCGGTAGACGCTGTCCGGCATCGCGCTTCTCCTGCGGTCGTAGGTCGGTAGGCGACCGTCGCGGACGCGAGTTCGCCGCCCGCCAACACTACGTGGCGGAGCGCTGTGCGTGGCCGGCGCGGGGGCCTACTTTGGAGGTCCCTACAGGGGCGGCGGGCTGCCATCGAGGGCATGTCGCGGCTGCGACGTAGGCTCGCCCGCCGGGGGACGTCGAAAGGATGCAGATGGCCGTGGTGCCGGAACCCGTACCGGGAGATCCACCTGAGCGACCTGCCCGCGAAACGGTTGGTGTCATCGACCCGCGAGCGCGGGCCCTCCTGGAATGGCTCAAGCTCATCGGAGCTCCGCGCCTGCATACACGGTCGATCGCCCAGGCGCGTCGCGAGCTTCGCGTCACGATCGCCATCTCGAGCTATGTCGAGACCGTCGAGCGCGTGCAGGCGCTCACCATCCCCGGTCCCACAGGGCCCCTGGCCGCGCGCGTCTACCGGCCGCGACGCTCACGCGGACCGCTACCCGTGCTCGTGTGGTTCCACGGCGGCGGCTTCGTCCTCGGGGGCCTCGACACCGCCGACCCCACCTGCCGCGCGCTGGCAAACCGGACGGGCGCGCTCGTGGTCTCCGTCGCGTATCGGCTCGCCCCCGAGCACGCGCCGCCCGCTGCCGTCGAGGACTGTCTCGCCGCAACGGAATGGGTGGCTCACCACGCGGCGCACATCGGAGGTGACGGCTCTCGCGTGGCGGTCGGCGGCGACTCGGCGGGCGGGACGCTCGCCGCGCTCGTGGCCATCGCAGCGCGCGACCGCGGCATCGACCTCGCATTTCAGCTGCTCGTCTATCCAGCCACGGACCTCACGCTGAGCCAGCCGTCCGTTCGCGCGTTCGGACAAGAGCCGTTCCTGCTCGACGTCCGGGCCATGGACTGGTTCGTCAGCCACTACCTGGGGGAGAGCGAAGCCCGCGACCCCGCCATCTCCCCTCTGTTCGCTCCGGACCTCGCCGGCCTGGCTCCGGCGCTGGCGATCGTCGCCGAGTTCGACCCCCTGCGCGACGAGGGCGACGCATACGTGGCGCGGATGCGCGCGGCGGGCGTGGCGGCCGACGCCGTCTGCTATCCGGGGCAGATCCACGGCTTCTTCACCATGGATCTCGTCTTCCCGGCTGCCCGTCTCGCCCAGGAGCGGGCGGGATCGGCGCTGGCGCAGGCCCTCGGCCTACCGGCGCCCGGCCCGGCCCGATTGCCGCGTGTTGCCCCCAACGCGGCGACCTTCGCTCGCGTCGCCTCCGCCACGGCGACCGCCGGCGCCATCCTCGGCACGCATCACGCGGAGCAGGCGTGGAACCGGCTGACGCAGCTGACGAGCGGCCGCGTGGCTGCTTCGGAGAGCGGATGAACTCGAAAGGACGATCGACCATCGCCAACGACACCCCGAACCGGCGCCTGAGCTTCCACGATGCGGTGTTCCTGCACTGGGAGCGGCACAACCAGCCGATGCACGTCGGCGAGTGCATGGTCTACGAGGGGCACTTCTCGCGCGATGAGCTCGTCGAGTTGCTCGCTGCCCGTCTGCATCTGCTCCCGCGCTATCGCCAGCGCGTGGTATCCGCGCCCCTGCGCCTGTCCTATCCGACGTGGGAGGACGACCCAGACTTCGACCTCGGTCGCCATGTCGAGGAGGTCACGATGCCTGCGCCGGGCGACGATCGCGTGCTCTCCACCTTCGTCGGGCAGCTGTTCAGCGAGCGGCTCGACCGAGACCATCCCCTCTGGAGGGTCTCGGTCATCCAGGGCCATGAGAGCGGCAACACGGTCCTCCTCATGCGGCTGCATCACTCGATGGTCGACGGCGTCTCCGCCGTAGCCCTGGTGGATGTGCTGCACAGCGTCGATCCGGAGGGGGAGGGCGCGCCCGCACCGCCGGTGCCGTGGGAGCCGAAGCCGCTTCCGGGGACGCTGCGGCTTCTCCAGGACGCACTGGCGGACCGTGCCGGCGCGACCGCCGCGACGCTCGCGGACGCAGCGGGCCTGCTGCGCCCGTCCACGGCGGCTCGGCAGGCGCGCGAGCTGGGCCTGCTGGCCCGCACGTGGGTGAGAGCGCTGCCGACCGGACTCGTTCCCGCGCCCAAGACGCCGTGGAACCACGAGATCTCAGCCGACCGCCAATTGGCATGGCTCGAACTGCCCTTCGACGAGGCCCGCGGTGTTCGACGGACCCTGGGCGGCACCGTGAACGACCTGATCCTCGCGATCCTCGCAGGCGGCCTTGGACGCTACCTGCGCCGACACGGCTACGAGACGCAGGGCATGAAGCTGCGGACGATGGTCCCGGTGAGCATGCGCCGCCCGGGGGACGAGGGTCCCATGGGCAACGTCGTGTCGCTGGTCGTCGTCCCCCTGTATGTCGGCGTCGACGATCCGGTCGAGCGGCTGAGCCTGCAGCGCGAGGCGATGGACCGAGCCAAGGCCGACGACCAAGCCGCCGGCATCTATCAGATGATCCAGATGGGCCGTCGTGTTCCGCCGCCGCTTCACGAGCTGCAGTGGCGGCTCTCGCCGACGTCGACGCGCTGGCCGATCAACATCGTGTCCACGAACGTCCCGGGTCCGCAGCAGCCGCTGTATCTCGCGGGACGCAAGATGCTGCATTGGTATCCGCTCGGAGTCCCGTGGACCACGCTGGGCCTGTTCCTCTGCACGCTCAGCTACGACAAGCGCCTGGTCATGGGGCTCGTGTCGGACCCGAACCTGGTGCCGGACGTGTGGGACGTGGTCGAGGACCTGAAGGCCAGTTACCAGGAGCTGCTGACGGCCGCAGGGACCGTGGCTGCGTCCACCAAGCCCCGCTCACGCCGCGCGCCGGCAGCCGGGACCAAGCGCGGGAGCCGCACGGCCGGCGACGCCGGCGTGGAGAAGACGGCGAAAGCGTCCTGAGGCTGATGGTCGCCGCATGACATCCGCGTACTCCCAACCGCTCGACCAAGCCCTCTTCCGCGACGTCATCGGCCGGTTCGCGAGCGGTGTCACGGTGATCACCACCCGGGCCGAGGGGCGAGACTTCGGCACGACGGCCAGCGCCGTCTCCTCGTTGTCGATGGATCCCCCGATGCTGCTCGTCTGCCTCAACACCGAGAGCGAGACGCAGCGAGCGATTCATGCCTCCATGCGATTCGCCGTCAACATCCTCGGCGAGGACCAGGCCGAGGTCGCGTTTCGCTTCGCGAAGAAGTCCGGCTCCAAGTTCGTCGAGGGTGACATCGTCCGCGCTCCGTCGGACACCCCCATGCTCGCCCAGGCGATCGCGCGGCTCGACTGCCGTGTCAGCGAGAAAGTGGGCGCGGCGACGCACACCGTCTTTCTTGCCGAGGTCGAGCACGCGTCGGGGGAGGAAGGAAGCCCGCTGACCTACTTCCGAGGGCGCTTCGGCCGCTTCGAGGACGCCCTGCAGGAGGCGGCCTACCGGCGCCTGCGCAGCATGATCCTGGCGCGTAGCGTCCCGGTCGGCGAGATCCTCGACGTCGACGCGCTGGCCCGCGAGATGGGCGTCGAGGGGCAGCGCATCTACTACGCCCTCACGAAGCTCAGCACTGACGGGCTCGTCGTGCATGAGGCCGGCAAGGGCTACATGGCGAGGCCGCTCGATGCGCGCCTCGCCGAAGATGCAATCCAGGCGCGCTCGCTCATCCAGATGGCCGTCGCGCGCACGGTGGTGGGGAGCATCGATGCCGGCGACCTCGCCGAGCTCCGGACCCACGCCGAGGCCGCGGTCGCGAGCGTGCGCCGCGACCCACCCGATCTGCGGGCGCTCGCCCAGGCCGGGCGCGCCTTCCATCAGAAGTTCATCGCGCTCACCGGCAACGAGATCCTCGTGGACATCCACCGGCGGCTCGGCGTCGACGCCATCTGGCTGCGCGCGCTCCGCCACCAGGACACGCCGAGGTATCTGGATCCGGGCTACCTCGTCGCGCTCGTGCAAGCCCTCGAAGATGGCGACGTCGAGCAGTCGTGCGATCTGCTCTTGAACCACGCGATGGAGGCGCGACACGTCGCGCGTCGCGCGATCGAAGCCGCAGGCGGCAACGTCTGATCGCTGACCGGGACCCATGCCAACAGAACAGGAGAACCCGTTTGTCTGACGCTGACAACATCTACAAGACGGTCGAGATCACCGGCTCGTCCACCGTGGACTCGAGCGACGCGATCCGCTCTGCCGTCAGACGCGCCTCGGCAACGCTGCGGCACGTCGAGTGGTTCGAGGTCACCGCTGTCCGCGGCCACGTCGAGGACGGCGAGGTCGCGCACTTCCAGGTAACCATCAAGGTCGGCTTCCGTCTCGAGTGAGACGCGGCCACGAGTGGAAGGGGCGTTCATGGTCAAGGTCTTCGCGCTGATCCCGCGACGGGGAGACATCTCCGAGCAGCAGTTCCACGAGCACTGGGCCGGGCCGCATGCGCAACTTGCGCTGCGGATCACCACGTTGCGCCGCTATGTCCAGAGCCACCGCGTGGCGCCGAAGCTCGACGGCCTGCCGGAGCCGCCCTACGACGGCATCGCGGAGGTCTGGTTCGACGATGCGGCGGCGGCGGCAAGCATGGGCGAGGACCCGAACTACGTCGACCATGCGCACGCGGACGAACCCAACTTCATCGACACCGAGCAGCTCTCGTTCATCGCGACCGAGGAGCAGGTTCTGCGCGCCGGCTCGCCGCCGGCCAAGGAGGCGGGCGGCATCAAGGCGATGATCCTCCTGGCTCGCGTCGACCCGCTCTCGCCCCGGGACCTGGCGCAGCGCTTGCAGGACCTCGGCGAGCACCTGGTCGCCCTGTTGCCGAGCGCCCGGCGCATCGTGATCGCCGTCACCGTGCCAGAGAGCTATGCCGACGGTGCCGAGCCCACCTTCGACGCGGTGTTGGAGCTGTGGTTCGAGGACATTGACGCGTTCGAGGAGGCCTGGCGGAGCTCGGGAGAGTCCCTGCTCGGTCGCCTCGACTCGGTGGCAGACCCGTTCCGGTCCTGCGGCATGCTCGCCGAGGAGCTGCGCGTCATCTGGCCGGATGACGAGCCGGCTGCAGTCAGCGGGACGCCGCCGGCACAAGGCGCGCCTGCTCGGTGAGCAGGCCGCGCGTGACCAGGTCCGTGAACTTCTCCGCGATGTCGTCCGGCGTGTCGGAGCCCCCGGGCCGGTACCAGAGGTAGACCATGTTGACGAGGCCGAGGAGGCCGTTGACGACGACCGGGTCGGCGGTTCGAAACGCGCCGGCCCGCACGCCCTCCTCGATGATCTGCCTCCAGGCGCCCTCGACCTCGTCGCGCAGCGCCTCGAGCTCCACCCGGCGGCCGGCGCTCAATCCGTCGCGATCACGGATGTAGGTCACGACGGACGGCCTGTGCGTGGCGATCGTCTGAACGTGGTCGTGGACAAGACGCCGCAGCTTCTCGACGGGTTCGAGGTCGGCCTGCGCGATGGCTTGGGCGGCCGCACGGGCCTCCTCGACGTGGGGGCGCAGGACCTCCCACAGCAGCTCCTCCTTCGAGCCGATGTGGTAGTAGAGCGCACCCCGCTGGATCCCGGCCCGCAGACCGATCTCCGCGACGCCCAGTGGCATGGAAGCCCTTCTCCGCGAAGAGCTCCACGGCGACGCGCAGGATTCGCTCGCGGGTCGCCGCCCCCTGCTCTGCGCCGCCCGCAGGGCGCCCGGGACCGCGCTGCACGGACCGTGCTGACGGACGTGGGGCGGCGGCGCCGGGGCTCATCGGGCCAGGTTATCGCGGCCGTACCGTAGGCACAGCTTGCAAAATATCGACCGGTCGGTCAACATGCGCGGATGTCCCCTCATCCTGCTCAGCACTCGCCGCGAGCGGCGGGGCACCGAGCGTCGCGATCAGGCGGAGGCGAGGACGCGTCCCCGTCGCCGACCGGCCACCCAATGCCCTACGACCCGCTGTTCACGCTCTCCGGCAAGATCGCGCTCGTCACGGGCGGTAGCCGCGGGCTCGGCCGCGAGATGGTGCTCGCGTTCGCCGAGCGCGGCGCCGACGTGATCATCGCGAGTCGCAAGCTCGCGGTCTGCCAGGCGCTCGCCTCGGAGGTCGAGGGGCGCTTCGGCCGGCAGGCGCTCGCCCTCTCGGCGAACGTGAGCCACTGGGAGGAATGCGACGCGCTCGTCGAGGCGGCCTACGAGCACTTCGGTCGCGTCGATGTGCTCGTCAACAACGCGGGTCTGTCACCGCTGTACCCCGCCGTCGACGCGGTCGAGGAGGCCCTCTTCGACAAGGTCATCGGCGTCAACCTCAAGGGGCCGTTCCGGCTGACCGCCCTCATCGGGTCGCGGATGGCCGCCGGCGACGGCGGAACGATCTTGAACATCTCGTCGAATGCGGCGGTTCGGCCCAAGCCGGAGTTCCTGCCCTATGCGGCAGCCAAGGCCGGGCTCAACGCGCTCACCGTCGGGTTCGCGAGCGCCCTCGGTCCGAAGGTCCGGGTGAACGCGATCATGGCGGGTCCGTTCTTCACCGACATCGCCGAGGCCTGGGATCGAGAGGCATTCGAGGCGGAGGCCGAGGCGACCATGGCCCTCAAGCGTGGGGGCCACCCGTCGGAAGTGGTCGGCGCCGCCCTCTACCTCGTCTCCGAGGCGTCGAGCTACTGCACCGGATCGATCCTCCGCCTCGACGGCGGAACGCCGTGATCAGCGGCCCGCTCTGACCGCCATGGTCGAATACGAGATCCGCGGCCGCTGTGCCCTGGTGACGATCAAGCGACCGGAGGCACGCAACGCCGTCGACGCCACCGTCACCGAGGGCCTCGAGGCCGCGATAGACCGCATCGAGGCAGACGACGACGTCTGGGTCGGCATTCTGGCGGGCGCACCGCCTGTCTTCTGCGCCGGAGCAGACCTCAAGGCGATCGATGCCGGAGAAAGCGACCGGCTCGTCACCGCGCGCGGTGGCTTCGCCGGCTTCGTGCGACGTGAGCGCACCAAGCCGATCATCGCGGCCGTCGACGGCCCGGCCCTGGCCGGGGGCGCCGAGATCGTGCTCGCATGCGACCTGGTCGTCGGGTCGACGGTTGCGAGCTTCGGGATCCCCGAGGTCAAACGAGCGCTTCTGGCCGCCGCCGGCGGGCTGCTTCGCCTCGGACACAAGCTCCCGGTCAACATCGCGATGGAATGCGCGCTCACCGGTGACCCGATCGCGGCTGAGCGCGCCTACCACTTCGGTCTCGTCAACGAGCTCTGCCCACCAGGGCTGGCGGTCGAGCGGGCGTTGGCGCTCGCGGACCGGATCTGCGCCAATGGCCCGACCGCCGTTCGGCAGAGCCGCCGTGTCCTGCACGCGGTCACCGAAGCCGCCGACGAGGAAGGCTGGGAGCTCGTTGCGCAGGCCCAGGAGATCACCCTGGCCAGCGCCGACCGCAACGAGGGGGTGCGCGCTTTCATCGAGAAGCGTCCGCCGTCATGGAGCGGTCGGTGACCGCGCGCCCCACTCGACGCGCCGGGCCTTACCGAGCGCTCCGTCACACCAGCCGGTGACAGTCGTCACCTTCACTGGCTGATCTGCACGGTCGCCATCGTCGCACCGGCGCGGTCCAGCAGACCGCCCAGCTCGAAGGTGGCGTCGTCATCGAGGGCAAGCAGTGGCGCGCGCACCGGCCCGGTGGTGTCGCCGACGAGTGCGCAGGCGGTCTTGACCGCGGCTGAGTAGCTGTGGCTCTCGAGGAAGTCACAGAGCGGCCACAGGCGGCCCCTTTCAACACCTTCGCGGTCGTCACCCGGCCCGGCACGCGGCTGGCCCCCGGCACGCGCGAGCTGCTCGACGAGCTCGAGGCGCACATGCATGCCGTCGCGGGCCGAATTCGACCGCTCGCGGTGATGCGCCTTGCCCCATGCGCTGCCACACTCGTTCGGTGGTCGACCGGGACGCGGACCGACTGGCCCATCTCCCGCTCGCACACCAGGTCCGGGCCCTCGAGTCGATCGTCCGCGCGAATCCGGTGGTCGCCGACGTACTCGACAAGCTCCCCGCGTTGCACCTCGGGTCGTGGTACCTCGGGGCCGGCGGCGTCGCAGGCACCGTGTGGAACCACCTCCACGGCTTTGCGCCGACGCACGGCATCAAGGACTACGACATCGTCTACTTCGACGCCGAGGACCTCAGCAAGCCGGCAGAGAACACGGTGGAGGCACAGGTGACCGAACTGCTCGCTGCGAACGGCGCCGCGATCGACGTCACCAACGAGGCACGTGTCCACACGTGGTACGAGCAGCGGTTCGGCCGTCCGCTCGCGCCCTACCGCTCCGTGGAGCATGCGATCGCCACGTGGCCGACCACCGCCAGCAGCATCGGCATGCGCTGCGACGGCGGTGAGTTCGTCGTCTGCGCACCGTTCGGCCTCGGGGACCTGTTCGCCATGGTCGTTCGAGCCAACACGACCCTCGTCGACGAGCCGGTCTATCGAGCCAAGGCCGAGCGCTGGTGCCGGACCTGGCCGCTGCTGACCGCCCTCCCCTGGCCCTCGTCCTGATCGAGGGGCTGTGGGATGACCGCCGGGAAGGACTGGCAGGCGTGGCATGAGCCCTATGCCGACGAGACCTCACCGCTGTCCCGTCGCCTGCGACTGGTGCAGCGGCACATCGCGTCCTGGCTGGACGACCGCCCCGGTGAAGCGCTGACCGTGGTCAGCGCGTGCGCCGGCCAGAGCCACGACCTGCTCGGCGTGCTCGCCACCCGTACCGACGCGAGCCGGGTGCGTGCGACCCTGCTCGAGTACGACGAGCGTAACGTCGTCGCCGCACAGTCCGCCGTCGACGATGCTGCCCTGCGCAACGTCACCGTCGTCCGCGCGGACGCCGGCGACCGCGCCGCCTATGTCCGAGCGGTCCCGGCTGACCTTGTGCTCATGGCCGGGGTCTTCGGCAACATCAGCGACGTCGATGTCCACACGACGATCTCCGCGCTGCCTGAGCTGTGCGCGCCCGGCGCCATCGTCATCTGGACCCGGACCAGACGCGCCCCGGATCTCACGCCCGCAGTGCGGCGTTGGCTGACGGCGGCTGGCCTCGTCGAGGAGGCCTTCCACGCCCCGGCCGATGTGCTGTTCTCCGTCGGCGTCCATCGCTTCCTCGGCGTCCCGAGACCCCTTGCGCCTCGCGGCAGGCTCTTTCGGTTCCTCGCCTGACGTCACCCGAGTTCGCGCAGTGGGTCCCGACCAGCTCACCATCACGACGGCCTTGCCATCGATCAGTGTGGGGCCGCCAGCGCGTGCTCCTCGTCCGGATCTGGCGACGGCGACTCGCGTGTCTGCAGGACGATCGCGACGATGACGATCGTGCCGCCGACGAGCGTGAGCGTGCCCGGGCGCTCGTCGAGGGCAAGCCAGACCCAGACCGGCCCGAGCACGACCTCGAGCAGCGTGATCAGCCCGACCTGCGCGGCGGGGATCAGGCGCGCGCCGACGGTGAGCAGCGCGAAGCCCAGCCCGATCTGGCCGATGCCCAGCGCTGCCAGCCAGGCCAGGTCATCGCCGCTGATCTCTCCCGGACTTGCCAACGGCAGAAACGCCGCCACGAGGATCACTTGCGAGAGGCAGGTCGCCGGCGCCATGGACACCTCGTGGCGCCAGCGCGTGATCACGACCATCACCGAGAAGGCCAGCGCCGCCGCGAACGCCAGGCCGTCACCGATCAGGCTGGCCTCGCCCGGCGAGCCGAGCATCACCGCCACCCCGCACAGCGCAAGTGCCATCGCCAGCGCCGTACGCCGAGAGATCGGCTCGCCCAGGGTCGCCCATGCGAGCAGGGCCGCGAGGACCGGGGCGACGGCCAGGATGAACAGGACGCGCGCGACGCTCGCATGATTGAGCGCGCCGATGAAGCAGCCCGACGCGATCGCGACGCACAACGCCACGGCGATGCCCGCGCCGCCGATCGATCTGAACCCGCGCAGGACCTGGCCGCGTTCGACGATCGCGACGTAACCCAGCAGCGCGGCCCCCGCGAACGCCGCGCGACCGAAGACCTGCGTCGACGTGTCCAACGTGAGCTGGCGTTGCAGGACGCCTGCCGTCGACCACGCGACCGCCGCGAGTGCCACGTAGATCTGCCCGCGCCGCCGGCGCCCCACCCGTTCCGACACCACCGCCGCCGACGCCACGCCGCGAACTCATAGCGGATGGCCACCCGACCGGCGCGACCGGATCGACGACTCCCCAGCTGTGGTCACGCCCCTGATCGGTGACGCACCGCCGACCGAGTGACAGTCGCACGCATCCCGCGGGCCCTGATCGGGGTCACTGGACCACGGTGTGTTGCATCGCCCAGAGCGCGGCCGCGGCACGTGTCGACACGTCGATCTTGCCGTAGATGTGCTGGATGTGGTGATCGGCCGTCTTGGGGGAGATGTAGAGCCGGTCGGCGATCTGGCGCGTCGTGAGCCCCTTGGCTGCCAGTCGCAGGACGTCGACCTCGCGCGCGGTGAGGCCGCCCGGATTGACCGGCCGTCGGCCCGACGGCCGTCGCGGCTCGCCGTGCCCTGCGGCGACCAGCACCGCACGGCCGGCACGCGGCTCGAGCACGCCCTCCGACTCCAGCCGGCGCAGCTCGGCCGCTGCGTCCTCGGGCGAGAACGCCTGACGGTCCGCTCGCTCGGTGGTCAGGCCGACGTAGATCTCCGTCGCGGCCAGCACACACGCTCCCAGGTCGTCGGCGTCCGCTTTCACGCGCTTGTGGTAGCCGGACCCGTCGCACTTCTCGTGGTGCGCGCACGCCGTGGTGTTCAGGAGCGCCAGCGCGGGCGAACGGCGCAACATCTGCTCGGTCAACATCGGGTGGAGCTCGACCCGGTCGAATTCGGTCCGCGTGAGCGGGCCGGGCTTGTCCCAGATCGAGTTCGGCACGACGGTGGTGCCGAAGTCGTGCACGAACGCCGCGCGGTGCAGCGCCGTGACGTCCTCTTCGCTGAGTCCGAGCAGCCGGGCAGCGTCGGCGGCCAGGGCGGCGCATCGACGGCTGTGCCCGCCCATGTACGGCGACTTGAGGTCGATGAAGTCAGCGACGACGGTCAGCGCGGCGTCGAGGTCGTCGCCGTCCAGCATGCGATGGGGTTCGGGCTCGAGCGCGAGCACGGCGTCCCACGGCTCGGTCTCGCTCAGGCGATCGAACCATTCGCCTCCGTGGGCGACGAACAGGTCGGCGAACGCGGGGTCGTACGTGCGGTCGCGGCGATCGCGAGCGGCGTCGAGGGCGTGCTCCGGCGAGAAGAGACGCCCGATCGCCTCCATGTCGTGGCTGAGATGGACGACGCGCATCGCGAGGGGGATCGCCTCACCCTCCGCGTGGGACGGATAGCCGTTGCCGTTCCAGCGCTCGAAGGTGAAGCGCAGCGCGTCGCGGACGCCGGGGCCGACGTCGAGTCGCTGCACGAGCATGTCGGCGACCTCGCACCCCGACGAGAAGTTGTAGACCGCCCACTCACGGGCGGTCTCCTGGATCATGCGGACGATCTCTTCGCGCTCCTGCGGACCGCGGCCGGCCGTCGCGAAGGCCATCACGTCCCGCATGACCTCGGTCGGATTCGCGGCGTCGTGCACGAGTGTCTGGGCGCGGATGGCGATCTCGTCGCCGAACACGGTGGCGACCTCGTGGGCGTGCCCGGTGCACCCGACGTAGCGCAGCAGCGCCACCCAGTAGGCGGTCTCGCGCTCCTCTTCCTCGACGCCGGCGGCGTCGCATATCCACGTCGCGAGCAGACACGAGCGCAGCTGCGACTCGAGCGGCTGCCCGAACGCGTTGTCCTGCGCGAGCGCGAGCGTCGCGACTAGTTCACCGAGGCGGAGCGGTGTGGCCAAGATGGGGAGACCTCCCGATGTATGGGCAGGCGCTCCCCGGCACGATCCTCGCACGACGCGTCGCCGTTGTCGATCCGAGCGAAATGCTCACTGAAAATGGAGGACTCATGGCGGCATCACAGACCCACGGCGGTGATCCCATCAAGGTGGGAGTCATCACCGATCAGACCGGCCCGCTCTCGGTGATCGGGCTCGCCAACGCCAATGTCGCGAGGATGGTCGTCGGCGATCTCAACGCCAAGGGCGGGCTGCTGGGACGGCACCTCGAGCTGCATCTCGAGGACAGCGCGACCGACGACGCCGTCGCGGCCGCCAAGGCGACGAAGCTGGTCGAGCACGACCAGGTCGACGTCATCTTCGGCGGCATCTACAGCTCGACGCGACAGGCCATCAAGACGCCGGCCGTCGTCGAGGGCAGGACGCTCTACATCTATCCCGAGCAGTACGAGGGGCAGGAGTCCGACCCGCTCATCTTCTGCACCGGCCCCGTGCCCGCGCAGCAGGTCGACCCGTTCATCCCGTGGCTCATGCGTAGGACGGGGGCGAAGCGGTTCTACCTTCCGTCGGCCGACTACATCTGGCCGCACGTGATGAACGCGCGGGTCCGGGAGGTCGTCACGGCCAACGGCGGGGAGATCGTCGGCGAGGAGTACTTCCCGCTCGATCACGCCGACTACCGGGCGACGGTCGAGCGGATCGCGTCGACCGGCGCGGACGTGGTCTTCAACACGACCGTGCCCCCCGGAGTCGCCCCGTTCCTCGAGCAGCTGCACGATTCCGGCTTCGCCAGTCGCGGCGGACAGCTCGTGTGCACGTACTTCGAGGAGAACCTCCTCGGCACGCTCCCGGCGGCGCACATCGACGGGGTGTACAGCTGCCTCGACTACTACCAGGCGGTCGACGATCCGTTCAGCCGGCGGCTCCTGGCCCAGTACGACGCGCTCTATCCCGGCGAGGCGAAGTTCTCCGGCGGCAGCGGGTCGTCAGGCCTGTACCGCGGGATGGAGCTGTGGGCCGCCGCCGTCGCGGAAGCGGGGACGCTCACGCAGGAGGACGTGATCGCGGCTCTGGACCACGCCCAGATCGCCGAGGGCCCCGGCGGCCCCGCGGTGATGGTGCCCGGCCAGCACCACGTGCGGATGAACATGTACATCGGCCAGGCCCGTGGCGGCCGGTTCGAGGTCGTCGAGAGCCTCGGTCCGATGGACCCGCAAGAGCGCCTCGTCGGCGCGCCGGTGCTCACCGCCTGAAACGGCGACTGCGGCGTCGCGCTCGCGACGCCGGACATATCGAAGAAAGGACATCGCAATGCTCCTCGCGACTACGCAGGTCGAGGACTTCGACCGCTTCCTGGAGATCTTCTCCACCACGGGAGCGGAGAAGCGCAAGCAGCACGGCTCGAAGAGCGCGCTCGTCTTTCGCGACCCCTCCGAGGACGACCGGGTCTGGGTCATCTTCGACTGGGACGAGGACGGCTGGCAGAGTTTCGTCTCCGACCCCGAGGTCCCGCCGATCATGAAGGAGGCCGGGCACAAGTCGCGACCGCTGGCCGCGCAGTTCGCCGGCCAGTGCCACGCCTGATCCTCTGTGGGCGGCGCCGGACACGGCGTCGCCCCGCGGGTCGTGTTCTAGGCGGACGCGGCCTCGTGCGTCGGTGGGTGCGGCGCGGGTGCGACCAGCACCGGGCGGCGTGCGTGGTGCAGGACGGCGCTCGACACACTGCCGAGCACGAGGCCACGGACGCCGCCCAGGCCCCTGGTCCCGCAGACGACGAGGCTCGCGTCCACCTCGTCGGCGACCTCCACGATCGCGGCCCAGGTCGTCCGCCCGGCCATGACCAGGCGCGGCTGCGCGTCCCATCCGTGTTCGCGCGCCAGGCGCGCGCCCTCCTCGGCGGCCGCCCGCGCGGCCGCCTCCTCCTCCCCGTCGAGCTCGACCTCGTTGTCGATCGGCCCGGTGGCCGCGAAGGCCTGGCTCGCCATGCGCAGGGCGACCGTCTCCCACACCGTCAGCACGACGGCCGGGCCGGGCCGCAGCCGGCGCGCGGCTGCCCCGAGGGCCGCTCGCGAGCCGTCGGAGCCATCGAAGCAGAAGAGTGTCGGCCCACCCCACTCGGTCATCGGTTGATCGTAGTCCCAGCAACGCGTCGGCCCCAAGGCGGGCCGTCACGAGCGCGGGCCGCTGGGCCCGCGGAGAGGAGACCGTATGTCGAAGTCCGTCCTGTACATGTCGATGTCGCTCGACGGGTTCATCACCGGACCCGGCGACGACGCCGAGCACGGCCTCGGGGTCGACGGGGAGCGCTTGCACGACTGGCTCGGCGAGTGGGATGGCAGCCCAGCCACATTCCACCCACCGGGAGCCAGCGGGCAGATCTTCGACGAGCTCATGGCGACCGGCGCCGTCGTCGTCGGACGGCGCACCTTCGACCTCGCGGGCCGCTGGAACGGCGATCACCACGGCGTTCCGATCTTCGTCCCGACCCGGGGCACGCCGCCCGCCCCGGACTCCGAATGGGTCAACTACGTGACCGACGGGGTCGAGAGCGCGATGCGCCAGGCCAAGGAGGCCGCCGGCGACGCGAACGTGCTCGTCCACGGGGCGAACCTCGCGCAGTCGTGCCTGCTCGCCGGCATGCTCGACGACCTGGAGATCAGCCTCGTCCCAGTCCTCCTGGGTGAGGGGCGGCGGCTGTTCGAGCACCTCGGCGCCGACCACATCGAGCTCGAGCTGACCCGCGTGCTGGACGCCCCTGGCGTCACGCATCTGCACTACCGGGTGGCGTCGTGAGCGGCGAGGGGCGGCGGCTGCTCCGCACATGTCGATCTCGCTGGACGGCTTCGTCGCCCGCAGCGACGGGGTCATCGACTGCCTCGGCCCGGATCGCGAGCGGATCCCCGACCACGGCGACCAGCGCCATCGCATGAACCTCGAGGTCTTGGGGCAGATCGACCTGATCGTCCTCGGCCGTGGCGCCTAACGAGAGTCCGATGGCGTGCTGGAGGCGCAGATTGCTGCCTTTGGTCGAGCACGACGAATTTCGTGCGCGTTCCTGCTCGCGGGCTGACGCACCGTGTCTGTGCGGCGACCGGTTCAGTGGCTGCCGCCGAGGAGCGCCGGGAGCCAGTGCGGGTGGGCGAGCACGAGCGCCGCGCAGGCGAGCAGGGCGATACCCGCTACAGGTACCGCGCGCCGCCCTGCGCTGCCAGTCTTCTCGTAGACCATCAGAGCGGTCAGGCCTGCCATCCACCACAGGTTCGCGACGCCGGCGGCGAACATCAGCAGCATGAGCGCCCAGCAGCAGCCGAGGCAGAAGAGGCCGTGTCGGCGGCCGAGCGCGAGCGCCCCGGGAAGTCCGCGTTCGTAATGGCGCAGCAGGAACGCGCCCGGGTGGCGGCACACCTCCAGGCAGCGGTCCTTCAGCGCGCTGAACTGGAACGCACCGGCCAGGGCCAGCGTGCCGCCGGCGATCAGCCACTCGTGGTGCGCCAGCCATGGCGTGCGGTCGACGGTCGCGTGCACCATCGTGTCGCCGACGAACGCGAGCCACCCGAACGCGGTCCACACGAGCGCGTAGCCGGCGAGGAAGGCGGCGATGGCCGCGCGCGGGCGGGGCTGGCCCGTCGCGGCCGCGGCGAACAGCCGCAGCAGCGGCAAGGTCGACGGCACCATCATCGCCGCGATCATCACCTGCCAGGCGACGAGGAAGAGCACGAGGGCGAGCGCGTAGGGGAGTCTGCCCTCGATGAGCGCGTCGTGGTGCAGCGCGGTGCCGCGCCCGCTGATCTCGGCTCCCACCGCCAGCGCCCACGCGACCGCGATGGCGACCGCGACCGTGGGCGGCAGTCGCGTCCCGGCGGTCTTCGTCGTCGTCGCGCTCATGCCGCGTGGCGGATCCGGTAGTCGGCCTGGATCGCGTTGCGGCTCTCCACCGACCACTCCATGCCGTACTGGGGCAGGCGCACGTCGTGAATGTCGGCGACCGCGACATAGGCGGGAGACCCGGGGACCGTCGAGAACAGCGAGTCGCGCAGCGTGGTCGTCGTCCCGTCCGGGCCGGTGTACGGGTGCATCTCGGAGTGCACGACGTCGCCGATCGTGAGCTTGCCCTTGCCGTCGTGGACCTCGTGGGTGATCGCGGCTCGCTCCACACCGAGCGTCTCGCCAATCAGGCCCGCGAGATCGGCGAGCGGGCCGCCGAGCTTCCCGTCGTACGCGTCCAGGATCGCCTGACGCTGGTCGTCGGACGCGCGCTCGTCGACGAACACGACCTGCTTCCAGCTGGCGGGCGTGAGCACGTTGCCCGGGATGTGGACGACGCGGACGAAGTTCAGTCCGCTGACGTCGACGCCGCGGATCGTGCCGCGGTCGAAGTGGTAGGCGTTGAACGCGTCGCACGCACCGCCGTCGGGGTCCTCGCCGATCCAGCAGGGACACAACACGCCACACGAGCACGCCTCGAGCAGCGTGCCGTTGAGCTCGTACACGACGTCCGTCTTGTCTGTGGTCGCGGCCATCCTCATCAACCTCCGCCTGTCGTTTGCGGCGCGACCCTGCCACCCGAGCGCCACACGAACGCCACACGAACGCAAACGCTTCACGCACCAGATCAGCGGCTGCGTCGGTGGGCCGGAGATAGCCTGTTGCCATGCTCCGCGTGCGCCTGTTCGGCGCCTTCGCGCTCGAGTCAGAAGGCGTCGCATTGCCGATGCCCGAGCGCCGGCGGGCATGCTCACTGCTTGGCTGGCTTGCTCTCTACCCGGGCATGCATCCGCGCTCGGAGGTCGCCGGTCGCTTCTGGCCCGATGTGCTCGACTCCAGCGCGCGCAAGAGCCTGCGGACCGAGCTCGTCGCCGTCCGGCACGCGCTCGGCGCGGCGGGCGACGGCGTGCTCGTGGCCACCCGCGACACGGTCGGGCTCGTCGGCGACGGCGTCTGCGTCGATGCCAGGGAGTTCGAGCGGCTCGTCCGGGAAGGGCGGCTGGAGGAAGCGGTCGATCTGTGCGACGGTGAGCTGCTGCCGGGACTCGACGCGGAGTGGGTCTACGAGGCCCGCGAGGCGCATCGCCGCCGCTTCGGCGACGTGCTGGCTCGCCTGGCCTCCGACGCCGAGGCAGCCGGCACGCTGAAGGACGCCATTCGCATCTCGCGTCGGGGTGTCGAGCTCGATCCGCTGCGCGAGGACGCCCACCGCGAGCACATCAGGCGCCTGATCGCCGCGGGGGAGGTCGCCGCCGCGCGCCTGGCCTTCGACGGCCTTGCACGCCGCCTGCGGACCGAGCTGCACGTGCCGCCCTCGAGAGAGACCCGTCGCCTCCTCGAGGCCATTCACGCGCACGCGGACGACCCGGCGTCGGTGGCGACCGAGCCGCTGCCGCCGCTTCCCCCGGCCTTGGCGCGGCGAGAGCGCAGCCCGTTCGTCGGCCGCGCCGACTCGCTCGGCTGGCTTCAGGCCCAGTGGTCCGATGCACGGGACGGGTCGGGCCGGCTCGCGGTGATCGCGGGCGACCCCGGCATCGGGAAGACGCGGCTGGCGAGCGAGCTCGCCGCGCGCCGCTCACGCGGAGGGGGCGGCGGTGCTCCTCGGCCGCTGTCACGAGGAGCTGCTGATCTCCTATCAGCCGTTCGTCGAGGCGTTCGCGCGGTACGTCGCTGCGGTGTCGCCCGAGGTGCTGCGCGGCCAGATCGGCCCGCACGGCGGCGAGCTGGCGCGCCTCGTTCCCGAGCTCGCGCGCAGGCTCCCGGACCTCGCCGAGCCGACCAGCGTCGAGACGGGGGACGAACGCTTCCGCCTGTTCGAGGCCGCAGGCGCGCTGCTCGCGAGCGCGTCGCGATCGTGGCCGGTCGTGCTGGTGCTCGAGGACCTGCACTGGGTGGACAAGCCGACCGCCCTGCTCCTGACGCACCTCGTGCGCGCGCTCCAGACAGAACGCCTGCTCGTCATCGGCACCTACCGCGAGACCGAGCTCGGCGAGCCCCTGGTCTCGGTCCTCGCCGACCTGCATCGCGAGCGGGCCGTCGAGCGCCTGCGGCTGGGGAGCCTGAACCGAGGCGACGTCGCGACGATGATCTCCGGCTGGCTCGGGCGCGCGCCCCCGACGCATTTCGCGCACGCCCTTCACCGCGAGACCGAGGGCAACCCTTTCTTCATCGAGGAGGTCCTGCGCCACCTCATCGAAGCCGACGCGGTCGACGGTGACGAATGGGCGCGCCTGGCCTCGTTCACCGAGCTCGGCATCCCTGACGGCGTGCGTGAGGCGATCGAGCGGCGGCTGGCCACTCTGTCACCGCCGGCGCGCCGCATCGTGACAATGGGGGCCGCTATCGGCCGGACCTTCTCGATCGAGGTGCTCGACGCCCTCGCCGAGGAGCCTGGCGAGCGCCTGCTCGAAGCGCTCGAAGAGGCCGCGGAGCGCCGGATCGTCGAGGAGGAGGCCGGTGCTCCGGGGCGCTACACGTTCGCCCACGCGCTGATTCGCGAGACGCTCTACGCGTCACTGAGCGGGGCCCGGCGCGTCGGGCTGCACCGCCGGATCGGCGCGATCCTCGAGCAGCAGCACGCGGACGACGCCGATCCGCCGCTCGGCGAGCTCGCCTATCACTTCGTGGCGGCCGCCGCGCCCGGATCGGCGGCCAAGGCCGCTGACTACTCGGCCCGCGCGGCCCGCCGGGCGTTGGCGGCGCTGGCCTACGAGGAGGCCGTCGGCCATTTCGACCGCGCCCTCGAGGCCCTCGAGCTCTCGAACTCCCCCGACCAGGCGACCCGCTGCGAGCTGCTGCTCGGCCTGGGCGAGGCCCACGGCAAGGCGAGCGAGTTCGATGACAGCCGCGCCGCCTTCCAGGCCGCCGCGGAGCTCGCGCGGACCGCAGGTCTCGGGAAGCACCTGGCGCGCGCGGCGCTCGGCCTCGGCCGGGGTTGGATCGAGCAGGGCAGCGCGGACCCGGAGGTCATCGCACTGCTGGAGGAGGCGCTCGCCGCGCTGCCCGAGCCCCGTACGGCGCTGCGCGCCAGGCTGCTCGGCCGCCTCGCCATGGAGCTTCACTTCTCCGGCGAGCCCGAGCGCTGCCAGGCGGTGGCTGGGCAGGCCGTGGCGCTCGCCCGCGAGCTGGGCGACCCGTCGACGCTCGCGTTTGCGCTCAACGCCCACCACTGGGCCCAGCGCGCTCAGGACGAGGTCGGCGAGCTGCTCGCCGTCGCCGACGAGACCATCCGGCACGCCCAAGCATCCGCGGAGCTCGAGCTCGCCCTCCAGGGTCACAGCTGGCGCCTCGTCGACCTCCTCGAGCTCGGGCAGGCTGACGAGATCGACGACGAGATCGCTGCCTGCGTGACGCTCGCCGATCGCCTCGGCCAGCCGTTCTATCGATCGTGGGTCGCCGGCCTCCACCCCATGCGCGCGCTCATGCAGGGCCGCTTCCGCGACGCCGAGCGGCTCGCCGGGGAAGCGCTCGCGGCGGCCGAGTCGGCGGCCAACTGGAACGGGATCACGGCCTCGAGGGTCCAACTCGCATGGTGCTGGAAGGACATCGGATGCGGCGCCGACCGCGCCGCCGAGGTCGAGCGCTTCGTGCGGGAAGAGGTGCTCACCCGCGCGCTGTCGGGCGGCGCGGCCGCCGTGTGGAACGGCAACCTCGCTCTGTTCATGGCTGAGGCCGGCCTCGAGGCCCGGGCGCACCATTACCTCGACCGCGTCGCCGAGTGCGACGACAGCGAGCTGACGCAGAACGTGGACGGGCGCAGCGGCGCGGCGCTCGCCGCCGAGGCGTGCGCACTGCTCGCAGACAAGCGCCTGGCGCCGCGCTTCCACGAGCTGCTCCTGCCGCGCGACGGCCTGTGCATCCTCGGCGGCCGGGGCGTCTACTTCCGGGGCGCGGTCGCGCGCTACCTCGGAGTCCTGGCGGCGACGATGGGCCGGGCGGACGACGCCGTCCGGCATCTCGAGGACGCGCTCGAGACGAACACCCGCGCGCAGGCGCCGCCCTGGATCGCGCGCAGCCTGCTCGACCTCGCCCGCGCGCTGCTGGCCCGCGGACACCCGGGAGACGATCTCCGCGCGGTCGACCAGCTGCAGCGTGCCGAGCGGCTGGCGGGCAACCTCGGGATGAGATCGCTCGCCGCGCAGGCGACGCTCGAACGCTGCGCAATCAACGCCCCGAGCCAGCCCCGCCGGTAGAACCCGCCAAGCACCCGAGCCGGCCACGACGACCAGCGGTCTCTCGGTCGCACCGAATCTGAGGGTGATTCACGCGACAGCCTCCATGGGGGGCGCCGGCGAGCGGCTCGTCTTGCCGGGGGCGCGGTGGGGGTGAGAGAATCGGCCCGGTTTGGAGCTCGCCGTTCACCTGCCGCTCATGGAGTTCGGGGATGAGGGGCAGTCGCTGGCCCGTCTCACACGCGCAGTCGACGCCGCGCGGGAGTTCGGCCTTGCAGCGGTCTCCGCCAACGACCACTTCCTGTTTCGGACGCCGTGGCTGGACGGCCCGACGGCTCTGGCCGCCGTGATCGAGCGATCGGGCGCGATGGAGCTGGCCACAACGGTTGCGCTGGTCGCGCTTCGTGGCCCCGTGCCCTTGGCCAAGACGCTCGCCGCACTGGATCTGCTGTCCGATGGGCGAGTCATCGCCGGAGTCGGCCCCGGCTCATCGCAGCGTGACTACGACGCTGTCGGCGTGCCGTACGAGGAGCGCTGGCCGCGGTTCGACGAAGCTGCCGCCATCCTGCGGTCGCTCTTGCGGGGCGAGCCGCCACCGCAGACGCGTCACCACTACCCCCTGCCTGACTCGCAGCTGGCGCCGGGTCCGCGCCGGCCCGGCGGGATCCCGCTCTGGATCGGAAGCTGGGGCTCACAGGCCGGTCTTCGGCGCGTCGCGCGGCTCGGCGATGGGTGGCTTGCCTCCGCGTACAACACGACCCCCGAGGGCTTCAGCGCGGCGAAGCAGTCGCTGTCCGAACAGCTTCACGCCCATGGCAAGGAGCCAGATCGCTTCCACAACGCACTAGCGACGATGTGGACCTGGATCACCGACGACGCCCGCGACGCCGACCGCGTACTGCGAGAGGTTCTGGCCCCGCTGCTCAGGCGCGATCCAGAAGGCCTGCGCGATCAGGTATGCATCGGACCAGCAGAGAAGTGCGCGGAGCTGCTCTCACGCTACGCGCACGCAGGCTGTGAGCGGGTATACCTCTGGCCGCTCCGCGACGAGCCTCACCAGATCGAGCTCGCGGCGACGGCCGTGCTCCCGGCCGTGGAGGCGTGAGGCAGCTATCGCAACGCGTGCGACGCAGTAGCGGCTGTGGGCCTGCCGGTCAGCCGGGGACCGGATCCATCCAGGGGTCGGGTACGCGGCCCGATACTCGCGTTCCTTGTGCCGGTGCGGAGTCGATGGTGAGCGTGCCGCCAATCGCGGCGAGGCGGTCGCGCATGTGTGCGATTCCGCTACCGGCGGGCGTTTGGCTCGGGTCAAAGCCTGCGCCCGAGTCGCGAACCGTGAAGCGCAGCGCATCGCCTGCGTCGGTCAGGCGGATCGAGACCTGTCCTTCTCCGGCGTGCTTGGCTGCGTTGTCGAGGGCCGCCAGGCAGGCGAAGTAGACCGCGGCCTCCACCTCCGGTCGGCATCGCCGTAGATCGCGTCCGTGCACGGTGACCCCGGGGGCTGCGCGCCTGGCGGCGGAGGTCAACGCCGCGCTCAGCCCGTTGGAGGTCAGTAGCGCGGGGTAGATGCCGTGCGCGAGGTCACGCACGTCGTTGATCGCGTTCTCGACGTCGTCGCCAAACCCTTCCAAGGCCGCGCTCGCCTCGGTGTCGCCGCGCGCATCAAAGCTTTCGGCGGCGAGAGCGAGCCGGATTCGCAGCCCCGTCAACTGCTGCTGAACGCCGTCGTGGAGGTCTTGTTCGATCCGCTCTCGCTCCGCATCCGCGGCGGCCACCAGGCGGCGGGCCATCCAGGGTCGCGGTGTCCGCGCAACCCGGGCGAGGAAGCGGACGCTGTTGTCGAGCCTCGGACTTGGCCCGCTGGCGCCGTTCGTCGCGGGCGCGCCCTTCGCTGCAGGATCGCCGCGCGAGCCATTGCCGCTCGCGCTCACCTGCTCCTGTTCAGTGAGGCTATCCGAGAGGACTGATCTGGCCCTCTCGACCCGCCTCGCTTCCCGTCGGTCCACCGGACCTCCTCCGAGTCCTGGCCAGAGCCCCTCACGGTTCTCTTCAACCAGTGCTCGTCTGGGTTGCAACGGACTCTACTCCGACGTGCACTTCGATTCGTGAACCGCCTGTGTCGTGGCGCGCGAGCTGCGGGTTTCACCGGCCCCCCGCCGCCGCCCCGCAGGGGGCAACCGGCTGCGCCACTCGCGAATCGCGCCGTCCCGGCCGCACGACGGGTCCGGCGGCCGCTCCGGACAAAGGGCGACAGCGCCTGGCATCGATTGCCCTTCCTCTACCGCGAGGTTCCCCTGACGAGGTGCAGATCCCGCCCCTTGATGTCGCGATAGCGCCGTAGACGACCCCGAGCCAGGGAGACCCGGCCGCTATCGGAACGCATGGCGAGGAAGCAGCTTGGCCGCCCGTCGCGTTCGCCCTACCGGCGGGGGATGCCGCCAGAAGGGGGCAGCACAGCGAGGCCGACCAGCACCGCGACGAACACCATGGCGTAGGCGACGACGAACCTCAGCGGCAGAGGACGGGCCTCAAACCATCCATTCATCCGGGCGTATCTCTCCCCAACCCGTGACGGCACGCGGACTAACGTAGCCGCTTGGACGCACGTCCGCTCTGGTGGAAAGGCGGCAGCGGCCCCTGGCATCGGCTGCTCTTCCTCCAGGTCCCACTTTGGCGCAGGGTCCGATCCCGGCACTCGAGGTCGCGGTCGCGCCTCTGAAGCCCCGGTCTGCGGCGACCTCGCTTGGGCCGGCGACCCTTGCTGGGAGTCGATTCAGCCGCACGCTGTCTCGTCCCGCAACGTGAGCGCGGGACGAGACATGCGCTGCGGGTGCGCCCCGGCGCACCGGCGCGTGCCGGACGCTACCCGGCCGTTCGCAGGCGTCCCATCGCACGGCGGTACGAGTCGGCATGCGCGGCACGCCTGGCATCGTTTGCCCTTCCTCAATGTGCAGGTTTCGCCTGCGCTGCCGATCCCGCCGCTCGAGGTCGAAATCGCGGCGTAGATAGGAGCGGTCGGGTTCGTTCGCGCTCGCTACCGCCTTGGACCAAGCCGAAGCTAGCGCGAATCGGCGCGGACGCGTCACTGCGGGTGTATACCGCTGTGCATGCTGTTTCCGCGCTTGCAGCGAAGGATCAGGGAACGGAAACGTCTGCGGAGGCTCGGCGCGCGCATCGGGCGCCGGCTGCACCGCTAGCGTCGCGGTCTCACGCTCCGAGGAGCCTCCGCGCCCCGGTCGACCAACCGAGTCGTCGGCCTGTTGGTCCGATCCGAACCGGCGACACGCAAAAGGACGACGACTGCGAGCGGAGGTCGAGACGGCTGCTCGTTCGAGGCGCCGCTCGGTATCGAGTTGGACGACAGGCGCTAGCGGAACCCGACACCGGTTGCCCTTCCTCAACGGCCAGGTATCACCAGCGCTGCCGATCCTGCCGCTTCGGCGATCTGCGCTATCGCGGCAGCCCGACGAGATGAAAGGGGAGATCGCCAAGGCGCACGTCGTGCTCACGCCCAGTGCGGAGCCCAACGCCGACGGCATCCTCACGCTCTGCCGCGGTCGCGCCGACGCGAACAACTCGTCGTCGGCGCTCGCCTCGGACAACAGGCGGGAAGTCAGGTCAAGCCCCCGCTCGCCAGCGCATCGCACGGTTTCCGGCATCCCGACGCCCTCGCTGAACGTGCGGGCGACCTCGGCGCAAGCGCGGGAAGCTACGGCGGCGCTTATCAGTGGGCTGTCGCCGTTGGCGTGCACAGCCGGCGCGGGTCGGGCCTCAGGCCGTTGGTGCCGTGAACGTGGGCGCGGGTCGCTCGCCGAGGTCGGTGGCGATCAGGTCGTCGATCGTCTCGCGGCGTTCGCAGCGGCGCCATTCGCCTCGGTCGCGCGCGATGACCGCCGGGCGTAGGTCGCCTGACTGCGTCGATTGCGACTGGTTGTAGGCACCCACGCGGCGGATCAGCAGGACCTCGCCCTCGGCGATCGCCGGCAGCTCGACGCGTGGGTGGAGGATCTCGAGATGCGAGCACAGCGCGCCCGCGATCAGGGCCGGGCCGGCGGATGGGCCGGTGGCGTGCGGCGCGTCGACGTGCGGCCAGCGCCAATGGGCGCCGGGCAGCAGATCCGTGCCGGCGTCGACGACGACGCATCGCGTCCCGTCCGACAGGCGTTTGACCGCCCGCACGGTGCAAGCCAGCTCGACGGCCTCGCCCACGATCGCGCGCCCCGGTTCGGCCAGCAGCCGACCCTCGAAGCCCACCGCGCCGAGTGCGCCCGCGATGGTTCGCGCGTACACCTGTTCGTCGGGCGCGGGGGGCAGGCCGCCGCCGATGTCGACCACGGGCACGCCGAGTCGAACG
Source organism: uncultured Actinomycetes bacterium (assembly GCA_963807305.1). Lineage (GTDB taxonomy): Bacteria > Actinomycetota > Thermoleophilia > Solirubrobacterales > Solirubrobacteraceae > JAOPZW01. The sequence goes on along the minus strand of CAWEBN010000002.1, from coordinate 169,550 downwards.
GCGAGCGACGCCACGAGTCGCGTTGCGGCCGCGAAGCGCTCGGGCGGCTGAGGCCAACGCGTGACAACGTCCTCGATGAACTGCCTGACCTGCGAGAGCGGACGCTCGAAGCCCGTGATAGGCAGGTTGAAGGCGAGCGCCTCCAGTCGCAGACCGCGGGCGGCGGCGTCGCGGTGCACCGCGGTCACCTTGGCGTCGGGCACGCCGTATTGGCTCGGGCCGTGGCCCACCGCGCCCGTCTCGACGCGCAGACCCAGACGGCCCACTCCGGCGGCGGTCGCGCGGCGCAGGTCGTCCTCGCCGTCGGCGACGACCAAGGCCCCATCGCGGGCGGCGCTGTCCAGCAGGTCCACCGACTTGTAAGGTCCCTGGACGACGATCCGCTTGCCAGGGGCGCGCGCGACGGTGCGCGCGAGTTCGTACTCGGCCTCGCAGGCGACTTGGTGACCCGCGCCGGCGGCGGCCAGGGTGCGCAGGATCGCCGGCAGGCGATTGGCCTGGTAGGAGTAGGCGACCTCCACCTCCGGCCAGACGTTGTCCCATGCTGCCGTGAACGAACGCAAGCGGTCACGCACGACATCGAGGTTCGCGAGCCATAAGGGTGACCCATGCTCGCTCAACAACTCCGCCACGCTCACGCCCATGCGGGCCCTCCGTCAGCCCGGGAAACCGACCCTACCCCTTCCGCTCCGCAGTCGTCAGAGGATCGCCCGCTGAGCCGATCGAACCCATCGGGCCCGGTGCTCGCTGTGCGCGCGAACGATCGATTCAGATGCCGGCGACGATGATCGGCCTCCACCCGCGACTGCTCATCGATAGGCACAGTCAACCCGTCGCGGCTGCCTTTGCACACGGATGCAGGAGCGGCAAGGCCTCCGATCGCGCGAGGGGCGGGTGCCTGATCCTCGTCCGCAGCGGTCGGTCGTCCTCGGCCGACGACGTGCTCGTTCCCGGGCCGAAAGCGCAAGCGCGCGATTGGCACCCGGCACGAGCCCAGTGTCCTGATGCATCGAAAGCGAGAGCCTTGGGCTCCGCTCGGACGGGCTCGCGGCCGCTCCTCAACCGGTGAAGCGCGGCGCTCGCGTGCAGAACGCATTGGGCGGAACCCCACGGCACGGGTCGATCATCGTGCGCAGGCCGCGCGGAAGGGGAGGCATCACGACCCGCGTGGTCCGCGGATAGACCATGCCGGGCGACGGTGGGCACGGGCCCAGGATCTGGTTGGCGCAGATCAGCTGGAGGGCCAACGTGCTCGTCGGCCCTGCGCCCTGGTTGGGGACGCCGCAGGTGCCGTGCGTTGATTGGATGTCGGCCGGCTCGCTCGTGATCGGCGTGCCGTTGGTGTTCACGTTGCCGAACCAGCAATTGCCCGGCGTGTTCTGGCCACTGATGTCCGCTGCGTCGCCGTTGGTCGGATTGCCGAAGAAGCCGTTGCGCGTGAACGTGTTGTGCGAGACGGTGTTGGCCCAGTCGTCGTAGTAGCAGCCGGGCAGCGGGCCATGGGTGGTCCCCCCTTCACAATGTGCGATCGGCGGGGGCATGTCGAGGTCGGGGAACGGCACGAGCATGATGCCCCAGGAGCCGTTGTTGACGACTCGATTGGCCGTCACCGTGTCAAAGCGGCCGCCCGCCACGATGATTCCCGAGCCGACCGGGCCGAGGGCGGCGCTCCCGGCACTCGGCACGTTCGGGTTGTTGTTGTCGTGAACGTAGTTGTTTCGGAAGAACGTGCACGACCGGTTCGTGCTGCCGGGGCACAGGCCCAGCTGTGGCGACGGGGCATCGTCGTTGTTCTGGCTGTTGGTGACGATCCCGGACTGGTTGTGGTCCCACTCGGAGTTCTCGACGATCAGATGGCCCCCGGCGTTGGTCCCGGAGTAGCCGAGCGCGCTGTACTGCGCATGGGCGTTGGTAAGCACCTGGTTGCAGTCACTGCAGGCCCCGATGTAATAGCTCGAATCGTTCATGTTGCTGGCGTAGGTGCGCGTGAACGTTCCTGGGCCCCGGCTGTTGCTCGAGAAGATCCCGTACGAGGCGGCCGGCTTGCCGGTCGCGTAGTAAGTCGAGGTCGCGTTGAGGTAAGCGCCCCGGAACGCGCCCGGGACGCTCCTGCCGCTGCCGTCTCCGAAGTTGAACCAGATCTGGTTGCCGGAGCTGCCCTCACCCTCGAGGAAGTTGCAGGCGGTCAGGTTCTCGACGCTCACGCCCGATGCCTTGAACACCTCGACCCCGTTGCGACCGTTGGCCTTACCGCCCACGTGCGGTCCGAAGTCCTGATCGGACGCCGCGCGGCTGCACCGCGATGCGCCCGGCTTGGTCCCATCGACGACGACGCGGTTTCGATCCATGCCGCGCACATGGATGCGCGGCGTCGTGATCATGACACCCGCGCCCTGCTCGGCCAGCGACCGATACCGCCGGTCGCGGTCGCCGCGCTCGTGGTAGTCCCCGGGGCCAACCAGGATCCAGTCGCCCGACTTCGCTGAGTCGACCGCGGCCTGAATCGTCTTGAACGAGCCGTGGTGGCCGCGCCACGAACCAACCAGCAGCACCCGCGCAGCGGCGCCAGAAGGACACAGCCCCGCCGCGGCGACGACCACGGCAGCGCTCACGAGCGCAATCGCGCCACGCCGCCGCCGCCTGCGCGGCGGCTCCAGCAGAGAGGGATGGCATCGGGTCACGTTGGCCCCAGTCGCTCGGACTCTGGTGGCCGACGAGGAGAACTGCATCATCCGATCCAGGTGATCTACGCGAGGATGACGCCGGCCCGCGCGGCCCGGGCCAACCCGAGCCGTCGGCCTCATCGACCGCCCGCACCTCGCCCAGCAGCGACCGCAACCAGGCGATCGTCTCGTCGATCGCGCCGCCCATCCGGGCGCGAGCGTAAGAGCGACTCGCGGAACAGCACCCCGGCTTCCACCACCTCACGGCGTTGGTCAAGCGCCGGCGCCGGCGCTCTCATGATCCGTCAGATCCTGGTTCGAGTGCAGGCGGGCCCATGCGCGGAGCTGGACGCCTCCCCCACCAGTCGCGGTCCTCAGGGGATCTCGCGGACCATGATCAGGTTGGTCGCTCCCGGCGTGCCGGCCCGCCGGCCGGCAGTCAGCACCACGAGCGCTCCGCTCGACAGCCCGGCGTAGTCGCGTGCGACCACCAGCGCTGTGTCGATCAGGGCATCGACGGAGTCGGCCACAGGCATGCTGGTCGGGTAGACGCCCCACTCCAGCGTCAGCTGATCGGCCACCCGGGGGCTGTGAGCCAGGGCAACGATCGGGCGCCGCCGCCGGTACTTGGCGCAGGCCCGCGGAGCTCCGCCCGTGGAGGTCGGGACGATGATCGCCGCGGCGTCGAGCTCTTCGGCGAGCTCGACCGCCGCGTGCATGACCCCGCCCGCGGCGGTGTCAGGCGCGACCTCGCGGGCGCGGCCGTGGATCTCCGGCGCCTCCTCGGCGGCCTCGGCGATCCGGGCCATCGTGAGCACCGCCTCGACGGGGTAGGCCCCGACGCTCGTCTCGGCCGAGAGCATCACCGCGGAGCTGCCGTCGATGACGGCGTTGGCCACGTCGGCGACCTCGGCCCGCGTCGGCTCCGGGGCCTGGATCATCGATTCGAGCATCTGCGTGGCGGTGATGACCAGCTTGCCGGCCTGGGTGGCGCGATAGATGGTGTCCTTCTGCATGAGCGGCACCCGCGCGACGCCCGCCTCGACGCCGTAGTCCCCGCGCGCCACCATGACACCGTCTGTGGCGGCGATGATCTCGTCGAGGTGCGCATACGCCTCGAGCTTCTCGATCTTGGCCACGATGCGCGCGTCGGAGCCCAGCTCGGTCAGGCGCGCGCGCAGCTCCGCCATGTCAGCCGCGGAGCGCACGAAGGAGAGAGCGACGAAGTCGGCGCCCGCCTCCGCGGCGAGGGCGAGATCGGCTATGTCCTTGTCGGTGATGGCCGGCAACTCCGGCCGGGCGAAGGTCACGTTGATCCCCTTGCGCGGGGCCAGCGGACCGGCCGAGACCACGCGGGCGAACACCTCGCCCGATTGCACGCGTTCGACTGCCAGACGCGGGACGCCGTCACCGATCACGATCTCCGAGCGATCGGTCACCAGGCGCGCGAAGTCAGGGAAGTCGACGAGGATCCGGTCGGGATCGCCCGGTTGTGGATCGCCGGTGAAGACGACCATCTCGCCCGCCGTCATGGCGCGCTCGCCGGTGTCCCCCGACAGCCGCAGCTTTGGCCCCTGCAGGTCGAAGAGCAGGCCCAGTGGCCGTCCCGCCCGCCCGGCCGCCGTGCGCACCTCGGCGGCCCGACGGCGCTGGTCGTCGGCATTGCCGTGGGAGCAGTTCAGCCGCGCGCAATCTACCCCCGCCGCAACCATCCGGTCGAGCACCCCGGGGGGGTCGGTGGCGGGGCCCAGCGTGGCCACGATCTTGGTGCGCCGGTCGAGCACGCGCTACCCCGCTGCCTGCGCGCTGGTGCGCCTGGCCCGCGGCGGCATGAGGTCGGTGATCGTGCCGTCGGCGATCTCGGCGGCGAAGCCCAGCGTCTCGGAGAGTGTCGGGTGGGGATGGATGGTCAGCCCGAGGTCTTGGGCGTCGGAGCCGACCTCGATTGCGTGGACGGCCTCGGCGATCAGCTCGCCGGCGTTGGGGCCGACGATGCCGGCCCCGAGCAGCCGCCGTGTCTCGGGCTCGACGAGGAGCTTCGTCAGGCCCTCGTCGCGGCCCTGGGCCAGAGATCGCCCCGAAGCCGCCCACGGGAAGGACGCCTTCTCGTACGCGATGTCCTCGGCACGCGCCCGCGTCTCGGTGAGCCCGGTCCAGGCGATCTCCGGGTCTGTATAGGCGACGTTCGGGATCGACCGCGCGTCCCACTCGACGTTGTCGCCGGCGATGACCTCGGCCGCCACCTTGGCCTCGTGCGTCGCCTTGTGGGCGAGCATCGGCTCGCCCACGACGTCGCCGATGGCGAAGACGTGGCCGACGTTCGTGCGCATCTGGCGATCAACTGCGATGAAGCCTCGCTCGTCGACCTCGACGCCTGCCGCCTCGGCGCCGATCCCGGCGCCGTTCGGCCGCCGCCCGACCGCGACGAGGATGCGGTCGAAGGTCTGGGCCTCGGGCACGTCCTCGCCCGCAAAGGACACGGTCAGCCCGTCTTTGCCCGCCGTCACGGCGTCGACCCGCGTGCCGAGGTGGATCGCCTCGTAGCGCGCCGCGATGCGCTTGTGCAGCGGTTTGACGAGGTCGGGGTCGCATCCGGGGATCAGCTGATCCATGAGCTCGACCGCCGTCACCTGGGAGCCGAGCGCGTCGTAGACGGTGGCCATCTCCAGGCCGATGATCCCGCCGCCGATGACGAGCAGGCGCTCGGGGACGGCGGCGATCTCAAGCGCGCCCGTGGAGTCCATGATGCGCTCGTCGTCCGGCAGATCGGGCAGCCAGGCGGGGCTCGAGCCCGCCGCGATGACGCAGTGCTCGAAGCCCACGGTCGTCTCGCCGTCGCCCGTCCGCACGGTGATGACGTTCGGGCCGGTGAGCTGCCCGTCGCCGCGGATCACCTCGACCTTGCGCTGGCGCGCCAGCCCGGCGAGGCCCCCCGTCAGCCTCCCCACCACACCGTCCTTCCAGCCGCGCATCGCGTCGATGTCGATCTCCGGGCGCGCGAAGGAGACGCCGGAAGCGCTCAGCTCTTCGGACTCGGCGAGCACGCGCGCGACGTGCAGCAGGGCCTTGGACGGGATGCAGCCTACGTTCAGGCACACGCCGCCGAGCGTCTCGCCGCGGTCGATCAGCGCCACCTGCAGACCGAGATCGGCGGCGCGGAAGGCCGCCGTGTAGCCGCCCGGCCCGGCGCCGAGCACCGCGACCTGCACGCGGACGTCCGCGTCGGGCGCCGGCGCCGCGGCTCCCGGCGCCTCAACCGGCGCCTCAACCGGCGCCTCGTCGGCGGCCGGGGCGGCCGCATCGGGCGTGGCGCCGTCCGCTGCCACCGGCGCGAGCAGCAGGATCAGCGAGCCCTCCGAGACGGTGTCGCCCACGACAACCTTGACCTCGGCCACCGTCCCGGCTCGCGGAGCGGGGATGTCCATCGTCGCCTTGTCGGACTCCAGCGTCACGAGCGGGTCCTCGAGCGTCACCTCGTCGCCCGCCGAAACCAGCACCTCGATGACCGGCACGTCGGCGAAGTCGCCGATGTCGGGGACCTTCACCTCGACGAGATCGGCCATCAGAGCAGCACCCTCCGCAGGTCGGTGAGCACGGCCGCCAGGTAGGCCGTGAAACGGGCCGCGGCCGCGCCGTCGATCACCCGGTGGTCATAGGACAACGAGAGCGGCAGCATCAGGCGGGGCTCGAACTCGCGGCCGTTCCACACCGGCTTCGTCGCCGAGCGCGTCGCGCCGAGGATCGCGACCTCCGGCGCGTTGATGATCGGCGTGAAGCCGGTGCCGCCGATGCCACCCAGCGAGGAGATGGTGAACGTACCCCCGCGCATCTCCTCGCCCTTGAGCTTGCCCTCGCGCGCGCGCCCCGAGAGCTCGGTCAGCTCGCCGGCGATCTCGATCAGACCCTTGCGGTCGACGTCGCGGATCACCGGCACCACCAGCCCTTGCGGCGTGTCGGCCGCGAAGCCGAGGTGGTAGTAGCGCTTGAGGACGAGGTCGTCGCCGTCCAGCGAGGCGTTGAACTGCTCGAAGCGGGCCAGGGCCGCCACCGACGCCTTGAGCAGCAGCGCGACCATGGTCAGCTTCACGCCCTGCTTCGCGTGCTCCTCGTTGACGCGCTTGCGAAAGGCCTCCAGCTCGGTGACGTCCGCCTCGTCGTGGTGGGTGACGTGAGGGATCATCACCCAGTTGCGGGCCAGGTTCGGGCCGCTGATCTTCGCGATGCGCGAGCGCGGCCGGCGCTCGACCGGGCCGTACTTCTCGAAGTCCACCTTCGGCCACGGAGCGAGGTCCAGCCCGGTGGCCGGCGCAGCGGTCGGCACCGCGGGCTGCCGGGGCCCCTCGGCGGCGTCGCGCACGTCCTCCTTGGTGATGCGATTCCGGCGCCCGGAGCCCTCCACCGCGCTCAGGTCCACGGCCAGCTCGCGGGCGAGGCGCCGCACCGCCGGGCTCGCGTAGGGCGGCGCGCCGTCCTCGTCCCCGGCCGGCTCAGCCTGTGGCGAGGCGGGCACGGGCGCGTCGGCCGCCGCGCTTTCGACCGGGGCCGGGGTCTCCGACTCCGGCTGCGCGCCGTTGGACTGGACCTGCAGCGCGAGGATCGGCGAGCCCTCCGAGACCGTGTCGCCCACGCTGACCCTGATCTCCGCCACCGTGCCGCCGAAGGGGGCCGGGACGTCCATCGTCGCCTTGTCGGACTCGAGCGTCACCAACGGATCCTCGGGTGCCACGGTGTCGCCCGGCGACACGAGCACCTCGATGACCGGCACGTCGGCGAAATCGCCGATGTCGGGAACGAGGACCTCTCTGATCTCTGCCAAGGACCCTCCCTCACACCCGCCACGGCGCAGGCCGCTCGGGGTCGATGCCATAAGCGCGGATCGCCTTGCCCGGGATCGCGACGTCCACCGCACCTTCGGCGGCCAGCGAGGTCAGCGCCGCCAGTGCGACGTGATGGCGGTCCACCTCGAAGAAGGCCCGCAGCGCCTTGCGGTAGTCGCTGCGGCCGAAGCCGTCGGTGCCCAGCACACGGTAGGGCGCACGCACCCACGGCCGGATCTGGTCGGCGAACGCGCGCATGTAGTCGGTCGCCGCCACCACGGGTCCGTCGGCGTCCTCCAGGGTCTTTTCCACCCAGGCGCGCCGCGGCTCGTCGTCGGGATGCAGGAGGTTCCAGCGCTCGACCTCCATCCCTTCGCGCCGCAGCTCGGTGAAGCTCGTGACGCTGTAGACGTCGGCCGACACGCCCCAATCGTCGCGCAGCAGGTCGGCCCCGGCGAGCACCTCGCGCAGGATCGTGCCCGAGCCCAGCAGCCGCACCCGCGGTGAGCCGTCGGACGGCTCGGCCTGCACCAGGGGGTACATACCGCGCAGGATGCCCTCCGGCGCGCCCTCGGGCATGGCCGGGTGGCGGTAGTTCTCGTTCATGAGCGTGACGTAGTAGAAGACGTCGTCCTGCTCGGCCAGCATGCGCCGCAGGCCCTCCTGCACGATCACGGCGACCTCGTAGCCGTAGGTCGGGTCGTAGGACACGCAGTTGGGGATCGTCGCGGACAGCAGGTGGCTGTGACCGTCCTCGTGCTGCAGGCCTTCGCCGTTGAGGGTCGTGCGGCCGGCTGTGCCGCCCAGCAGGAAGCCGCGGGCCCGGCTGTCGCCGGCCGCCCACGCGAGGTCGCCGATCCGCTGGAATCCGAACATCGAGTAGAAGATGTAGAACGGGATCATCGGCACGCCGTGGTTGCTGTAAGACGTGGAGGCGGCGATCCATGAGGAGAACGCGCCCGCCTCGTTGATGCCCTCCTGGAGGACCTGACCCTTCTTGTCCTCGCGGTAGAACATCAGCTGCTCGGAGTCCTCTGGCGTGTACAGCTGGCCGACCTGGGAGAAGATCCCGAGCTGGCGGAACATGCCCTCCATGCCGAAGGTGCGCGACTCGTCGGGCACGATCGGCACGACGTGGCGGCCCGTGCGCTTGTCGCGCAGCAGGGTCGAGAGCACTCGGACGAAGGCCATCGTGGTGGAGACCTCGCGGTCGCCGGTGCCCGTGAGCTGGGATTCGAAGGCTGACAGCTCGGGCACGGGCAGGACATCGGCCTGACGGCGCCGCGCCGGCAGCGACCCGCCCAGCGCGGCGCGCCGCTCTCGCAGGAACGTCATCTCCGGCGAGTCCTCCGGCGGGCGGTAGAGGCTCATGTCGCCGACCTGCTCGTCGGAGAGGGGCAGGCCGAAGCGGTCGCGGAAGGCCAGCAGCGCGTGCTCGGTCATCTTCTTCTGCTGGTGGGTGATGTTCTGGCCTTCGCCCGCCTCCCCCATCCCGTAGCCCTTGATGGTCTTGGCGAGGATCACCGTCGGCTGGCCGGTGTGCTCGACGGCGGCCTTGTAGGCGGCGTAGACCTTGCGCGGGTCCAGGCCGCCCCGATTGAGCGCCCACACCTCCTCGTCGCTCATGTCGGCCACCATCGCCCGCAGCTCCGGGCTGGTTCCGAAGAAGTGCTCGCGCACGTAGGCGCCGTCGCGCGACTTGTAGGTCTGGTAGTCGCCGTCGACCGCCTCCTCCATCCGCGCCAGCAGCAGGCCGTCGTGGTCGCGCGCCAGCAGGTCGTCCCAGCGCGAGCCCCACACCACCTTGATGACGTTCCAGCCCGAGCCCCGGAACACCGTCTCGAGCTCCTGAATGATCTTCCCGTTGCCGCGCACCGGGCCATCCAGGCGCTGCAGGTTGCAGTTGATGACGAAGATGAGGTTGTCGAGCCGCTCGCGGCCCGCCAGCGAGATCGCGCCCAGCGACTCGGGCTCGTCGGTCTCGCCGTCGCCCAGGAAGGCCCAGACCTTGCGCCGCGCCGTGTCGGCGACCTCGCGCCCTGCGAGGTACTTCATGAACCGGGCCTGGTAGATGGCCATGATCGGCCCGAGCCCCATCGAGACGGTCGGGAACTGCCAGAAGTCGGGCATCAGCCACGGATGCGGGTACGACGGCAGCCCGTTGCGCGAGACCTCCTGTCGGAAGCCCTCCAGCTGCTCCTCGGTCAGCCGCCCCTCGAGGAACGCGCGAGCGTAGATGCCCGGCGACGAGTGGCCCTGCATGTAGACGAGGTCGCCGCCATGGCTGTCGGAGGGCGCGCTCCAGAAGTGGTTGAAGCCGATCTCGTAGAGGACCGCCGCCGACTGGTAGCTCGCGATGTGTCCGCCGAGCTCGGAGGATTCCTTGTTCGCCTTGAGCACCATCGCGATCGCGTTCCAGCGCACGAGCGAGCGCACGCGCCGCTCGAGCTCCTCGTCGACCGGGTACTCGGGCTCGTGTTGTGGCGGGATCGTGTTGATGTAGGGCGTGGTGCCGGCCGGCGCCGGCGCCGCACCCGTCAGCTGGGCGTGGCCGACGACGCGCTCGAGCAGATGCTGGGCGCGGTCGGGCCCGTCGTGCTCCACCACGGCGTCGAGCGCCTCGAGCCACTCACGCGTCTCCTGCGGGTCGATGTCCTGCTGCAGCATGTCTTCCCATTCCCTCGTGTGGCGATCGGGCGCTCGCGCGCGGCGCTCACCGCTGCCGCCTTGCGGCGCATCCTCCCCGCTCGGCGACCGTGCGAATCAGGCGGAGCGGGCTGATCTCACGTCGCAGAGATAGAGATCCGTTCTACCGCGCGCCAGTCCGTCGCGGCACCCAGGCTATCCGCCCGCCGCGGGAATGCCGGGGTCACCAGGCCGAGCTACAGAGAAGCGGCACCGTGCACGGACGCTTCCACGGGGCCGCGCGGGGTCACGTCCCTAGAGGTTTCGTGTAGGAGCGGCCGGAAGGACTGACGTCGGGCGGACGTAGTTCCGGCCACCGCGGTGCTCATGCTCGTCGGACTCCTCACGGTCCCATCACGGTCAGGTCGCCTCCGCGCCGTCGAGGGCGGCGATGGCGGTCTTGATCGTCGGGTACGGCGCGGTCAGGTCGCGATCCTCGCTGACGCACCCGAGCACATCGCGCACCTGCCCCACGGCCCGGGTCATGACCGTGCCTCCCGGTGGGCGCGACGCAACGCCTGGAAGTCGACGCCATGACGGACCGCTGCGTCGATCCGCTCGGCGGCCTCGGTGAAGGTGTGCGCGCCGGCGACGTAGGCGTGCCAGGCACGCGGGTCGGTGGTGTCGGTGGGGATGTCGCTCACCGCTGCTGCTTGACGGTGATGCCGATGGCGACGCCGTCGAGCGCGACGGCCTGCAGGACCGCCAGCACCTCTTCTGCCCGCGGCGACAGCTGGACCTGCGTCGTCTCGGTGCGCGAGAGCTCGGTGGGGTCCTGGCCATCGAAGATCATCGCCGCGCGCAGCGCACGCTGCTCGGCGATGTACATCACCCCGGCGAGGTCGATGCCCCGCCGGCGCAGCGTCTCCTGCAGGCCGTATTCCTCGGTGAGGGCGTCGGTGTTGCGCGCCGCCTCCGCGAGCTCCGACTTGGTGATCGTCTTCATGGGGATCCTTGGTGGTTGCGTGGTGGGTGCTGGGTCAGCGGCCGCGTTCGCTACGGCGGCCGGTCGATAGGCCGGAGAAGCTGGTCGGCTGGTCCATGCGCCCGGGGTTTCAGCACCAGGCGGGCCGCGCCGCGCGCCTCGCGCCCGCGCGTGTGCGCTGCTTGGGCGGCTTGCGGCGCTTGGGCTTGGCGGCGAGCTTGGCCAACAGCGCGATGTGGCATGTGGTGCAGAACGGCTCGCGGTTCGATCACAGTCGCGCGTGCAGCAGATGCGGGTCGCTCATGTCCTGTTTCTGGGTGTGTGTGGGCGAAGGTGAAAGGAGGGAGCCTTTACCGACCCAGGACGGTGGCAGCGCGTGCCGCCCGCATGACCGCCGGGCAGACCTTCAGCAACGGGTCGTGTCGTCCTTATCGGCCGCCGAGCTGCGGCTTGGTGAGCGCGCTGGGGACCGGGCTCCGGGTCAAATCCGGCTGCTGCGGTTAGGCGATCGAGCCGAGCGACTTGATCGCGGGGTCGAGGTGGAAGAGCCGTTGGGCGAGCCGGCCGATCTCCTCGTCGTGGCGCTTGAAACCCATCTGATCTGCTCCTGTGCGGTGGTGGCCTAGGACCCGTATCGGACGCCGGCCCGGGTGTCCGCATCGCACCGATGTGGGATCTGTCAGCGGTGCGCAGACCGTGGCGCTCGCCGCCACCCGCCGGGCGTCATCGTCCTGCTCGTGAGCCTCGTCGCTGGGACGCCGCGCCACTACGAGTACCGCGCGCACCGGCTTCTCGAAGCCGGCGAGGTGGTGGCGGTAGCGGAGAACCTGGCGGAGCCCCAGGCGCAGTTGCTTCTCCTTCGTGCTTCATGGTCAGGCCCTTGATCTCGGCGATCCATAGAATGCCGTCGCGCACCTCCGGGGCGCTCGCAGGCCGCTCGGGGTGCTCCCCAGGATCGTCTCGTCGGGACCGCGCTCGCGTGCCGGACCAGCTCACTTACGTCGGTCACTCGACGCTGCTCGTCGAGCTTGGTGGCGTGCGCATCCTCACCGACCCGGTGCTGCGCGAGCGGATCGCGCACATCCGCCGGCGCGTCCCGGCGCCCTCGGTCGAGGAGCTGCTCCCGCTGGACGCTGTCCTCATCTCGCATGCGCACGCGGACCACCTCGACGTGCCGTCTCTGCGACGCGTCGCGGGCGCGGAGCAGGTGATCGCGCCGCTCGGGTGCGCGGCGACGATCCGCCGGGCGGGCGCCGACCGCGTGGTGGAACTGACCGTCGGGGGCACGTGCGCCGTCGGCCCCGTCGGGGTCGAGGCGGTGCCCGCCGAGCACGACGGCCGGCGCCACCCCCTCGGCCCGCGGATCCCGTCGCTCGGCTTCCTGCTCGACGGGCCAACGCGTATCTACTTCGCCGGGGACACCGACCTCTTCGACGGGATGGCGCGGCTCGCGGGCCGCGTCGACGTCGCCCTGCTCCCGGTCGCCGGGTGGGGCCCGCGGCTCCCGCCCGGCCATCTCGACCCCGAGTCGGCCGCTCGCGCCGCCGCGCTCATCCGCCCGTCAGTGGCCGTGCCGATCCACTGGGGCACCATGCGCTCGGTCGGTGCGCGGCCCGATCCCGACCCGCGCCGGCCCGCGCTCGCCTTCGCGGCCGCGGTGGAGGAACACGCGCCGGAGACGGCCGTGCGCATCCTCATGCCGGGGGAGACGATGAGCCTCGCGCCGGTCCGGTAGCGGCTCTCCGCGCCCACGATCGCCGTTCGCACCAGCCCACTCCGGGTCAACGGCGACCCGCCTCCGCCAACGATCGCAGCCGACATGCCACACCCGGTGTTCCGCCGCTAGAGGACGCAGCGGACGCGTGTTCCGTTTCCAAGCGGCGCGGTTTGAGCCCGAGAGCTCGTCGCTCGGTACTCGCGTCATGCGGATCGTTCGGGCAGGATCATCGGGTGCTTCCTGAGCTAGCGGCAGGCGTAGTGCTTCTCGTCGGTGGCGTCGCGTGCGTCTGGGCGGGCGCGATACGCGGCTCCGGCCACCTCGGGCGATTGGCGTTCGCCGCGGCGCTCACGTGTGCCGCGATGGGCGAGCTCACAGAGACGGCGAGCGGCTGGCCATGGATCGCGGCCTGTGCGCTCGCAACCGCGGGCGTGGCCGTGCTGGTGCTCGACCGGATGGCCACGGTCTCGCGCCTGTCCTGGCTGGACGCCACGATGGGCGCGTCCTCGTCGGCCGCGGTGGCCGTGAGCGTGGGCGCGGACGCCGCCGCCGCGACGGCGGCGGCCGGCACGATCGGCAGCCTTGCGCTGAGCCGCTGGCGGCCCGGCTGGCGCGTTGTCATTGCGCTGGTCGGCCTCGTGGCGTTCGGCGCGGGCCCTGACCTCGCACCGCTGGCGGCGCTTGCCCTCGCCACGGCGGCGTGGATGCGCGCCGAGCCCGCCGAGCCGGGGCCCGAGTTCAGCGCCATCGTGCTCGTCGCGATCCTCGCGTTCGCCACCGCCGCACTGACGCTGCTGACGATCGGACAGTTCGAGGCGATCGCCGATGTCGCTGTCGCGGTCGCGGCCGTCACCGTGCTGGCCGGGATGGCGCGCGCCGGGCTCACCGTGACCGAGCGGCTGCGGGAGACCCAGCACCAGGCGCTCACCGATGACCTGACGGGCCTCGCCAATCGAAGGCACCTCATGGAGCGACTTCAGGCCGCCGTCCGTTCAGCGAGCGAGCACGGCGGCGAGTTCGCGTTCCTGCTGATCGACCTCGACGGCTTCAAGGACCTCAACGACACCCTGGGCCATCACGCCGGCGACGAGGTCCTGCAACAGATCGGGCCGCGGCTCGCGCAGCTGCTGCGCGCCGACGACACGTTGGCGCGCCTCGGCGGCGACGAGTTTGCCGTCGTGCTGGCGCCCGGCGACGAGACGACAGCGAGCACGGCCGGCCTGCGCCTGCGGGCGGCGCTCGAGCGGTCGTTCGAGGTCGCCGACATCACGCTGCACATCGACGCCAGTGTGGGCATCGCACTGTTCCCCGAGCACGCAACCGACGCGGCGGGCCTGCTGCAGCGCGCCGACGTCGCGATGTACGAAGCGAAGCGCAGGCGGACCGGGCACGAGGTCTACCTCCCCTCGCGCGACCGCCACAGCCGCCAGAGACTCGCGCTCATCGGGCAGCTCCACGGCGCGCTGGACGCCGGCCAGCTCGCGCTGCACTACCAGCCGAAGGCGGACCTCGCGACCGGGGCGATCCGCGGGGTCGAGGCGCTGGTGCGCTGGCAGCACCCCCAGCGCGGCCTGCTGGGCCCCGACCACTTCCTGCCGCTGATGGAGCACAGCGGCCTGACCCGCGCCCTGACCGCGTTCGTGCTCGACCGCGCGATCGAGGAGATTGGCGACCTGCGCCGCCACGGGTTCGACCTCGGCGTGGCCGTGAACCTCGGACCGGCCGACCTGCTCGACCTCGGCCTCCCCTCGGAGGTCGAGCGGCTGCTTGACCATCGGCACTTCGGGCCCGAGCACCTCGAGCTCGAGGTCTCCGAGGACGTCGTGATGGCGGACCTCGATCGGACGATCGACGTGCTCGTCAGGCTGCGGGCGATCTCGGTGCGGACGGCGCTCGACGACTTCGGCGCCGGACAGGCCGCCCTCGGGCACCTCAACCAGCTCGAAGTCGACACGCTCAAGATCGACCGCTCGTTCGTGATGCGGCTCGGACGGGAAGACCGCGACGCCGCCATCGTGCACTCGCTGGTCGATCTCGGCCGGCGCCTCGGCGTGCGGGTCGTGGCAGAAGGAGTGGAGAACGCGCACGCATGGGAGCTGCTCGCGAAATGGCGCTGCGACGAGGCACAGGGCTACTTCGTCGGGCGGCCTATGCCCGGACCCGAACTGGCGACATGGCTGGGCCGACTCCCCGAGCGCAAGCCGGATCCGCCCGACGCTCGCCTCTGGGCGGCAATGCGCCAATGATGGCGCCGCGCACGGCGGAGCAGAACGCAGCGACGACGCGGCGCACCCGACCTCCCCGTGCCTAACACCGCCGGACCTGGCACGGCTCCGCGCCCTCGAGCGGGTCTAGCATCCAACATCGTCCGGCGAGCGACATGCAACGGGAGCAGGCTATGACGATGCGGGCGGCGTTCTTCGCGGTCACCAAGACGGCGCTCGTGGCGCTGGTCTGTCTCTTGGCGCTGAGCGCTCCCCGGGCGAGCGCGATGACCCGCTGCGCGAAGCTCGACACGCGCTTCATCAAGGCACGCGACATCCGAACATTCGGCGATCTCGGGTGCCCGCGCGCGCGGCTGCTGGTCGCGCGCTACTTCGCGAACATCGCCCTGGGCGGGGTCTGCCGCGACGATCGCTTCACCGACGGCGGCTGCGCGATCACACGCTTTGACTGCGCGACCCGACGCCCGGCCGGCGGCGGACACGAGCTGACGGGGCGCTGCCAGACGCTCGACGGCCAGCGTGTGGTGCGGTTCCTGGAGTACGACCACCTTGCTGGGCCCAGCCCGGGCGGGCTGACCGGCTAGGAACGCCCCCGGCCGGACGACCGGACCTCACCACTCGGCGAGCCCGCACGGGGCCGCGCTGCCGTGCGTCTACCACGCCTCGCACATCGAGGTCCTCGAGCCCGGCCATCGGCCGCGACCCGTCCTCATCCAACCCGGCGATCGCCACATGGCTGCGCCAGCAGGCGGCGGCCGCCCGCGGAGAGTTCGTCGCCGCCTTCACCGGCGTGTCGACAACGGCGAACCGGGCGTAGCCGCAGATGTCCGCGCTCCAGTGCGGGCAGCTCGGCCCCGACGCGGTTCGCATCGCGGCGGCGTTCCTGGCCGGGCCCATCCGGTGGGGCTGGGGTCCAAGCCCGGATACGCCAGGGTCCACGCCGGGGCGGTCACGGGCGCGACGCGCCTCGCCGTGGACGACCCTGACGCCATGGCCGACGTCCCCAGGACCCAAGCGACCGACGGTGTTGCGACGTACCTCGGCAGGGGCGATCCGGCCGGCAGCTTCGCGGGCTACTACCCGGCGTGGGTCGACACGCTGGCCGGCGACGTCACCCTGGAGGGGTCGATGCTCGACGGCGCCCTGCAGGGCCCGGACGCCATCCGCGCCGTCATCGGCGCCGTCCGCGAGCTCTATGACTGCCAGGACTTCAACTTCGCCGGCCCGTGCGGCGAGAACAGCTTCATCGAGGACTACATCACGCCCGAGGAGATGAAGCACTACATCGAGGCTCGCCGAGCCCCACGACGACGACGTGCCCAACCTCGACCGCGTCGAGCGCCTGCCCGACGCCTCGCACTGGGTCCACCACGACGAGGCCGAGCGCGTCAACCAGCTGCTGATCGACTTCTTCGCCCCCGCGCGCGCGACGTCGACCACGTGACAGGCGGAGCCGATGTCGGCAACGCAAGTGAGCCCTACCATCCGCGCGTTCGAGGTCGGCTTCGATGAGTCGGAGCTCACCGAGCTGCGCCGGCGCATCGAGGCGACCAGGTGGCCCAGGACGCCGTGAGCAGGTTCTCGGTCAACGCTGACGGCACCGCGGCTCATCAGCTCGGCGTCGTCATGGTCGAGTTCGTCGCCGCCTGGCCGCGCTGAGTGGTCGTCGTTCCATTCGCCCACCAGGCAACGACCCCCCTTTCGGCCCGGCGTCGTAGTGGGGTACCGTCGGCGGTGTGCTGAGAATCAACATCACCAGCGTGTTCGTCGACGACCAAGACAAGGCGCTGCGGTTCTACACCGACGTGCTCGGATTCGTGAAGAAGACCGAGGTCCCCGTCGGCGAGTATCGCTGGCTGACCGTCGTCTCCCCAGACCAGCCATCGGGAACTGAGCTTCTCCTCGAACCGGACCAGCACCCTGCCGCCAAGCCGTTCAAGCAGGCGCTCGTCGAGGATGGCATCCCGTTTACGTCCTTCGCCGTCGACGACGCCGACCAGGAGTTCGAGCGGTTGCGCGACCTTGGCGTGCGGTTTACGCAGGAGCCGTTCGATGCAGGCCCCGTCCGAACGGCGGTGTTCGACGACACCTGCGGCAATCTGATCCAGATTGCCAGCCAAAAGTAGCGAGGGTCACCCGGTGCTCACCATGGACAGCGACAGTGGGGCGTGTGCACGGCTGCTCCGCGCGCGTCGCGAGTGACAACGCGGCCGGCGGAGGGCGCTCGCCCGGCCGGTGGTGCCTCGGCGCCCTGCGTAACGCCTCACACGAGGTCGGCGTAGCGGCCGAGGTAGAGGCCCCAGCCGTCGGGGGCGGCGACGCCGTCGCGGGCGCCTTCCCAGCCATCGCCGTGGCGGTCGAGATGGCGGTGCTCCAGTTGGACGCGGGTGCGTTGCTCGTCCTCCGCAATGAACCGCACCTCGACCTCGCTGCGCTTGTCAGGGTTGGTTTCGACCTGCCAGTGGGGCGAGATATTCCAGCTGAAGACGACGCGGTCCGGCGGCTCGTAGGCCAGCACGGTCGCCCACTCGCACTCGCGGCCGTCGGTACCGCGGTCGTAGATGCGGCCGCCGACGCGCTGCTCGAACACGGTCTCAGCGATGTCGACGCCGAGCATGTTGTGCTCGCGCGGCTTGATGCGATCCATCTGCTCGGTGAAGACCGCGAACGCCCGCTCCACCGGGGCGTTGACGACGATCTCGTTGCGTACGGATGTCGCCTCGGCTGGCGTGGCCATCACTCCTCCTTCGTGTCGTGTTCGACGACCTGCTCGAGGGTCGCCAGGGCTTGATTCCAGAACGTGTCGAGCTGCGCGCGCAGGGCCGCCAGGCCGGCGGGGTCGGCCTGGTAGATGCGCCGGTTGCCCTCGGCGCGGTCCATCACCAGGCCCGCATCCTTGAGCACCCTCAGGTGCTGGGAGACCGCGGGGCGGCTGACCGGCAGCTCACGGGCAAGCTCGCCAACAGCGCGGGGCCGCTCCGCGATGCGGGCGAAGATCTCGCGTCGCGTCGGGTCGCCCAGCGCGGCGAACCCTTCGGCTGGGTAAGCAAACACTCACAGTAAGTGATATGCTTACCAAGCTGCCGCCGTCAAGGCGTCTCGGTTGGACGAGGCGCGCAAGCGCGGCCGACGCTGCTGGTTTGCAGGAGTCGCCCGCCAGTAGCGGGCTGCGCCGCTCCCAGCGAAAGTCCAAGCCTTGCGTTCAGCGGCATGCCGGCCCGCGTTCGCTTGACGGCGAGAGTCTGACGGCGAGAGAGTCCGGCTGCGATGCGTCCCGAGGAAACGATCGAAGCCCCAACGATGGGGCAGAGGATCTCGTGCCTGTCCAATACCGCGGGTACGGGAGGCGAGCTGCTGCGCTTCAAGTTCTGGATGCGGGGCGACGCATCGCCGCCGCCACTTCACGTCCATCCGCGACAAGAGGAGCGCATCGAGGTCGTCAGCGGCTCCGTTGTCTCGATCAGTGGCGGAGTCAGGCGTGTGCTCGGCCCCGGCGGGACGATCTCCACTCCGCCCGGTGAGCCGCACACCGTCGGACCGGCGGGCGAAGACGCAGTCGAGATGATCGTCGAGTTCCGCCCAGCGTTGGGCTTCGAGCGCTTCGTCGAGCGCATGTTTGCTTTGGATCGCGCCGGCCACCTCAACGCCAAGGGACGGGGCAATCCCCTGCGTCTGGCCACCGCGAGACCGCACGAGGCCGAGTTCTTCCTGCCGCGCGTTCCGATCGGGCTTCAGCGCGCCCTTCTGCGCGCCCTGGAACGGCTCGGCAGGTGGCTCCCTGGCGCGCGGGGCTGACGCCGCCCGTCCGTAGGCAAGTCACGCCAGCCGGAAGCCGCCACTGCTCCTCAGGCACTCGACGCGCGTCGGGCCGCTACCAACGTCGCCGTAACCCGGCCTCGCAAGCGGCAGCCCGAAGTGCCGGTGTGGTGTCAGTGCTGGCAACGTGGTCAAGCGACCCGGGCGAACCGGTAGGTGATCTCGTAGCGGCTGCTCTGGCTGTCGCAGACGTATTCGCGGGTCTCGTGATACTCGAGCGGAAGTTTGACGGGCGGGATCGTCTTGTTGACGTTGACGACGATCCCGCTCGTTGTCGAGAAGGTCCTGGGATCCGGAGCCGGAGCGTTGGCGCTGGTGAGGGTCGCGAGGTCGGTGATGGAGAGGGCGATCGAGTCTCTGATGATCGGGTCGGCAGGCGCCCACCAGGCGATCAGCGCGTCGATGCCGCCCAGCACGACGAGGGCGGCTACGTCGAGGATGACCTTCGTCCACGAGAAGTTCTTGAGGAGATCCCCGCCGCTGAGGCTCAGCGCCCCCCCCGATGTAGGGCAGCTCGTCCTTGACGAGGTCCTTGAAGTACTCCCAGCTGCTCGTGACCTGGTCGTCGTAGGCACCCTGGCTGTCGATCTCGTCCCCGAGCACCACCAGCAACATGCCGAGGATGGGCTTGTCGGGAGCGAACACCTTGCGCGTGATGTCACGACTCGTGCCCGAGTCGAAATCCACGTCCTGTATGTCCTTGAAGGGCCGCTCCTGCGCGGTCGTGCGTTTGCTGGTGGGCCGGGCCCAGGTCGTCCGCGTTGAAGGCTGGTCGTGCACGCGGCAGTCGTTGATCAGTTTCGTCTCGCCGTCCTGCGACCTCGCACCCGCGTGTCGACGTCGCCCCACACTGTGGTCGTCCGCACCGTTCCTCAAAGTCCACTTTGGGCCGCGGTGTAGCCCTTCGAGGGCCGTGGTGGCCGGCACATCGCTTTCGCGTTCAACGCGGGAGCAGGCGCGAGTGATCAGCTTCGCGCGCTGTCGCTCTGCGACCGCAGCAGGCGCGGGCCGACGTCGCTCGACACTCTGGTCGTCCGCAGCAGGCGCGCCGCCGACCTGAACTCGGGCGCTCGCATCTGGGCGATGCGAACGCGGAGCGCGGTGCCGTCTCCTCGCCGGGACCCGTGGCTACCCGGGCGGAGCAGCCCCTGCTTGTGGCGAGGAGCGGGCAGCGGGTGTCCCCGGCGTTGAGTCCTGGCCACGCTGAAGCGTCGCTACGCTCGGTCAATGAGTTCGCGGGCTGACGATCAACTGCCGGAGGCGGGCCGGCTTCCCACCGGTCGACTCGCACGGACTGCGCGTGTCGGTGGGCTGCTGACGGGTCAGGGCCTGCGGTGGGCGGGGATGCGGACCGCCAACCGGGTACGGACGCCCGACCGTGCCGCCGCGGCCGAGAGGGAGCGGGCCGCCGCGCTGGTCCAGCAGGTCGTCGAGCAGCTTGGGCAAATGCGCGGCGCGGCGATGAAGGTCGGTCAGATGCTCTCGATGGTCGAGTTCGACGGCCTCCCGGAAGAGGAGCGCGACGAGCTGCAGCGGAGCCTCGCCGCGCTCCGCGACGACGTCCCACCGGTGCGCTTCGCGGACCTGGAGAAGCTGATGCGGCAGGAGTTCGGCGGGCCGCTGCAGCACGTGTTCCGCGACTTCGACGAGCGTGCGTTTGCCGCGGCCTCGATCGGCCAGGTCCATCGCGCGAGGACGGTCGACGGCGACGATGTGGCCGTGAAGATCCAGTACCCCGGGGTCGCCGAGGCGGTCGACACGGACCTGCGCAACGCGACGCTCCTGCTACCGCTGGTCAAGCGGCTCGCCCCAGGGCTGGACGCCAAGGCGCTGGCCGCGGAGATGCGCGCACGGATCGGAGAGGAACTCGACTACGAGCTCGAGGCCCAGAACCAGCGCCGCATCGAGCGGATGCTGCGAGGACATCCCTTCGTCCGCGTGCCCCGTGTCCACACGAGCCTCTCGACCCGGCGCGTGCTCGTGTCCGAGTACGTCGAGGGCGAGCGCTTCGAGGCCGTGCGCCGCGCCGACGAGGCGCAGCGCGACCGCTACGGCGAGATCGTCTTCAGGCTCTACTTCGGGTTGCTGTATCGCGACCGGATCGCGCTCGGAGACCCGCACCCCGGCAACTACCTGCTCTGCGCCGATGGCCGGGTCTGCTTCCTGGACTTCGGCCTGCTGCGCGACGTCGACGCATCCCGCGTGGCCGCCGAGCGGGCGGTCGCCCTTGCCGTCCGCGACGACGACGCGGAGGCCCTCAAGTCGGCCCTGGGCGCGGGTGGGTATCTGCCCGCCAGCCGCGCAGATGCGGTGGACGCCGATTTCGTGCTTGGCCTGATGCGAATGGCGATCAGGTGGTACGCCCTCCCGGGAGCGCGCCGCTTCTCCCCCGCCGACGCCCGGCGCGACATGGACCGCGAACGTCCAGACCCGGAGGAGCGGGCCGCGATGAGGGCGCAGGTCAACCAATTCACGCTGCCACCCGAGGCGATCCTCATCCGGCGGATGCACGGCATCGTCGCCGTCGTCCTCGGGCAACTCCGGGCGGGCGCCGACTGGGGCGCGATCGCCGCGGAGTACCTGCACGGCGAGCCGCCCTCGACGCCGCTGGGGAAGGCCGAAGCCGCCTTCTTCACCCGCCGCGGCCGAACGATGAGCGCGGCACCGGCGGCCGCCGACTGAGCATCCCTCAGCGGTCCGTGGGCCAGGCCGAGGAGGTGGTGCAGGAGGCGGGGGTGCTCAGAGCGGCGTCGCGACCGGCCCTCACCCCGAGGGCGCCCCAGCGTGAAGTGACCTGGATTGCCCGAGTCACCAACCGATTGAGCGGATCGACCGCTACATCGAAACCGTCGGCCTGGCCACGCACGCTTTTCGGCGCGGGCGCGGCGGTGACGCGCGATCCTGTGGCGATGGAGTTGCTTGCGACGACCGGTGACGCGTTCGTGAGGGTCGGTGCCCGCACGCGCCTGCAGGGTTCGGGAGCGCAGTGTCTGGCGCTCGACGGTGACACGGTGTACGTCGGATGTCGGGGAGGCGGGCTGAAGCGCAGCGCTGACGGCGGCGACACCTTCGATGACGTGCCGTTGCCGGAACCAGACGTGTTCAGCGTCGCGGTGAGCGCGGCCGACGGCGCCGTGTACGCGGGAACGGAGCCCAGCCGGCTGTTCTGCAGCCGCGACGGCGGCGAGAGCTGGGAGGAGCTGGTGGCGCTCCAGGAGATCCCGTCGCGGCCGGACTGGGGCTTTCCGCCCCGGCCCTGGACCTCGCACGTGCGCTGGATCGCACCGAGCCCGCACGACCGCGAGGTGGTGCTCGTGGGCATCGAGCTCGGCGGCCTGATGCGCACCGCGGACGGCGGCGCCTCGTTCAGCGATCATCGACCCCAAGCGGCCCGCGACGTGCATTGCGTGGCGTGGCATCCGAGCGCTCCGGGGCGCGCCTACGAGGCCGGCGGCGACGGCGCCGCGTGGAGCCGCGACGGCGGCCGCAGCTGGGACAGGGCGGACGCCGGGCGAGACCGCCGCTACGCCTGGGCCCTGGCCATCGACGAGGCCGATCCGGACCGCTGGTTCGTCTCGGCGGCCCCCGGCCCGTTCGAGGCGCATGGGAACCGCCCGTCGGACTCGGCTATCTACCGCTGGGAGGCCTCCGGGCCTTGGCGGGTGATCGAGGGCCCGCTCGACTCCCACGTTTATGCGCTCGCCAGCGGACGGAGCGGGCTCTTCGCCGGACTGGGGGACGGCACGCTGCTCCAGAGCGACGATGGCGGGGCAAGCTGGAGCGAACTGGGCGAGCGGATCGGGGGGATCACCGCGTTGGCCGTGAAGTGAGGTCGCAACAGGCAGCACCATGTCGGTGACGTTCTCTCGTCGCACCCCAGGGCGGTCCAACCAGGGCTGACGACCTCGATCTCGTTCCCGGCGCTCACGCTCCTGCTCTGATCATCGCCACGTCGTCAGGCGCGGCGCCGCCCGAGGGGATTCATACTTCTGCCGGCGACGCATGCCCGATCAGGTACCCATAGGCCTTGCCCCGCATGACGAGCAGCGGGTACGCAGCCGGCTCACGCTGGAGTTCGGGTCGCGGGACGAGTTTGAAGATCCGAGGTTCGCCTACCGCAGGCTGTTCGCCGAGCTGCTGGGGACGTTTCTGCTGGTGCTGGTCGCCGCAGGCGGAGGAGTGCTCCACGCCAAGGGGCAGATCAGTCTGTCCGCGGCGGTTGTGGCGCCCGGCCTGATGGTGATGGCGGTCGTCCTCTTCATGGGTGCGGTGTCCGGCGCGCACCTGAACCCGGTCGTGTCGCTCGCGTTCGCGATGCGGCGCGACTTCCCCTGGAATCGTGTGCCGCGGTACATCGTCGCGCAGCTCGTGGGCGCGGTCTTGGCCTGCCTGTTTCTGCTCGCCGTGTTCGGCAACGTCGAGCATCTCGGGGCCACGCTGCCGGGCCATGGCTATGCCGCCTGGCAGGCACTGCTGTTCGAGATCGTGCTCACCGGCGGTCTGGTCAGCGTGATCCTCGGAACAGCCTCGGCCGCCCAGAACGTCGGCACCATCGGCGCGCTCGGCGTCGGTGGGTACATCGCGCTGGCCGGGCTGTGGTCGGCGCCCGTGAGCGGCACCTCGATGAACCCGGCGCGGTCGTTCGGGCCGGCCTTGGTCAGCGGTGATTGGACGGCGTACTGGGTCTATGTGGCCGGTCCGCTGGCCGGTGCGGTCATCGCGGTCGGGTGCGCGGTGATCCTGCGCGGCCGCGGCGGGGATGAGGCTGCGCGGCAGGCCGCCTCCGGCACGCTCGGCAGCCGGCCGGCGGACAACGCAAGCCGCGACAAGGGCTGAACCCATCGGCTTCAATGCCATCGGCCGCGGCGATCGCGCCGCCGCCGGGATGGGGTTCCGATCGTCGGGGTCTGGAGCACCTGGCTCGACCGCGGCCCCTCGTCGGCGAGTCGTTCCACCATCCCCATCTCCGACCGACCACCCTCTCGCCGAGATCCCGCGACCACCGGATCGCAGAGCAGACACGGCGTTGCCCTACACGCCCGATGGAGGCCTACCGCTCACGCTGCGAAACCGAGCGTCTGCCCGGGTCGAGAACGGTGCTCGAAACGATCCGTGCTCGTCCTCTTCGCGCGTCTCGCGCTTGTCCTGCGAGACGCTCGCAACCACGCGGGAGCGAGAGCCCGGCGTAGGCTTGCCCGATGGAGCACTGGGATCTGCACACGCTCGAAGTAGAACCGCGTCAGCCGCGGATCTTGCACTCTGCCCGTGGCGAGGCGCGCTCGATCCTCATCGCGCTTGCCGCAGGCGACGGGCTACACGACCATCAGGTCCACGAGCGCGCTTACGTCGTGGTCATCGCCGGTGAGGTCGACGTCGCCGGCGCGGTCGGAGGGCCGGGGCTTGCCGCCGTGTTCGAGCCCGCTGAGCGCCACGCCGTGCGAGCGCTTACCGACGCGCGATTGCTGCTCGTACTGGCGCCTTGGCCCGGGCAAGGCCATCCCGGCGCCCGCGACGATTAGCGATCCTCCCAGCTGCGCAAGCACCCCTGCGTTCCGCAAAGCAGCACTCAGGTCGGGCAAGGGCTGGCGCGGCGAGGAGTGGCCGCCGGGAGTGCCGCACGCACTCGAAAGTCGAAAGGAGGAGCGCGCCATGTCCGCGACGGTGGCTCTCGACGGTCGTCCAAGAACGAGCAGCGGGATCCGAGCGCACGCGAGCGTGTCAGCGATTTTCGCGCCGGCCGGCGCCGCGGCGTAGATGCCGTCTTGCTCCATGAGGTCGGCGTCAATGCCGGACCGGGAGGGGCTCGGGGCCAACGACACCGGCGGGGTTCCTTGATGGGGGGTTCGATCTTGCAGAAGGTGAGCGTTACCGCCGGGGACGATGGGCCGACCGCGTATCCCGAGATCATCGTGTTTTCGAGGATCAACGTCTCTCGCGGCGTCGAGATCTGGACCCTGTCGAGGTGCATCCCCGGAGTCAGGCCGCCCGCCGACGGAGCGGTGACCACGACGCGGTTGTGCGCTTGATCGAGCGTCACCGACGTCGCGGCGACCTGAATGGTGTTTGACGTGCCGTCGGTGGTAGCCGCGAGGGCCGGGGTTGTCGCCGCGGCCATGCCGGTGAGCACGACGGCCGCGCCGGTCGCGGCCCGGCGGAGGGATGTGATGTGTGTGTCGTTCGATGGCTGCAAGGACGTCGGCGCGCCGGCGATCCTCTCTCTGTGACGTGCGTCGCTTGAGCGCCGTCGTGCTCAGGACCTTCAGGCAGGTCTCGCGAGCACATGGCTGAGCAGGGCGTCCGCGACGAGCGGCGCCGGCTCGGTCGTGACAAGGATGAGGTCGGCTGACCGCCGAAGCAGCGGTTCCACCTCGGCGAGATCGGCAAGGACCTGCGCCCGTTGCTGCTCCGACCGGCCATAGGCGTTCGTGGTGCGCGCCATCAGGCGCTGCATGAGGATCTCTGCGGGCGCCGTGAGCAGGACCCGGTAGTCGAACGGCAGCTTGGCCTGCTCCTCAGAGCAGCCCGCGAAGAACACCAAGTCCGAGGCAGCCTCTCCCTGCTCGAGTACGTCGGCGACCCGTTCGATCCGCCACCCCCAGCGCCCATCTCCGCGCGGCTCGCCAAAGCCATCGTCGTCGGCGTCGTAGGCCCTGAAGGCACGGCGACGAAGCTCTCGCACCAGCGTCGACTTGCCGACGCCCGACATCCCGGTGACCAACACACGCACGTACGCGAGTATGAGCGTCGCCAGCGCCTTCCATGCGACTGAGCGGCGGGGACGGTGGTGTCCGGTGGCTCCTTGACGTCGCGTCGTGATCGAAGGGCCAGATGACGGTGCGCGTCAAGGGCTTGGCAGGGTCGTCGTGTGACGCGAGCCGGTCTTCATCCGGGCATCCCGTCGCGGGCTCTGCTTCGGGCGAGGTGCTGGAGTTGCCGTTCGTGGACGCCGGGCAGCCAATCTCCGAACGTGGCCGATGGGCCGAGCCGCGGGTCGCTGAGACCATCGGCGTCACGCAGGGCCTGCAGATACCCCCGGTCCTGGTCGATCCGTGCGCGTACCTGATCAGCTCCGCCGACCGACCCGTGACCGGGGACGACGACATCGACGTCGCCCGCCGCGCCCTCGAGCAGGCGCAGCGCGGCCAGGTGATCCTCGATTGGGTCACCGGTGTCGTTCAGGTCGAGCAACGGAATCAGGACGTCAGACAGCATGTCGGCGGCGATGAGGACCCCGCTCTCCTCGATCAACAGCGCCGCATGGCCCGGGGCATGCGCTTGATGCTCGAGGATGCGGACCTGCGGGCCATCCCAGGGAATCCGTGCAGTGTCGGCGGGCAGGCCGGTGATGAGGCCGAGCAGATCCAGCGGTACCTGCTCGACGATGTCCGGCGGGATCATCCCGGCGATGCGGGCCTTCGCCCCCGCGTCTGACAGCCGATCTCGGACGGTGGCCGCGCAGCGCGCCGTGCCGTAACGGGGCGCCGTGCCGAGGCTGGTGTGCCAGAGCAGGTGATCCCAATGAGGATGCGTCGAGAAGCCTGCCACGACGGGCTGGCCCAACTCGCGAAGGTCGTTCGCGAGGCAGGTCATTTCGTCGCCGCGCACCCCGGGGTCGATGAGCAACACGCCGGCCGGGCCTTGCACGACAACGGCATTGGTCTGCAAGAAGTCGCTCTGGTGGATCAGTACACCCTCCGCGACCTGTATCAGCATGGGGCCCCCGGGAGACCGAGCGCGGCGAACTGGCCGGGGACGAAGGTGAGGATCTCGGCGACCACGCCGTCGGCCATGCGCAGCACGTCGATCGCCAGTGGCCGATAGTCCTCCTCGCCCTCGCGCCGCCGGTAGACCCCGACCGCCGGCTGGCCGTTGGCCCGCGTCACCACGCAGCGCAGTTCGCCGAACTCGGCGGTGCCGAAGCCGCCCTCCCGCCACGCCGCGTACATCCGCGCACGCCCGGTGATGGACACCGGGTCCGGCGGCATCGCCCAGCGCGCGTTCTCGGCCAGCAGCGCGAGCAGCTTCTCCTCGTCGTGGTGCTCGTGGGCGTTGACGTAGCGCTCGACAAGTTCGCGCTCCTGCCCCTCGTACTCGGCGCTCCAGGCCGTGCGGTCGGCCGGGAGGTGCTCCTGCAGCACCGCGCGCGCCCGCTGCAGCGAGGAGTTCAGAGCCGCGACCGAGACGTCCAGCAGCTCCGCGCTGTCGACGGCCGACCACCCGAGCACGTCGCGCAGCAGCAGCGCCGCGCGACCTTGCGGCGGCAACTGCTGCACCGCGACGATGAAGGCCAGCTCGATCGTCTCCCGCGACAGCGCGACGGCCTCGGGCTCCTCGGCCGCGGCGGCAACCAGCAGGTTCTCCGGGTACGGCTCCAGCCACGGCACCTCGAACGCGCGGTTGCCGTCGGCCGTGACCGACGGGACCGACGGACGCCGGCCGATGATGTCCAGCGCCGCGTTGGTGGCGATCCGGTAGAGCCAGGCGCGGAACGTCGAGCGCCCCGAGAACGTCTCCCGCGAGCGCCACGCGCGCAGGAACGTCTCCTGCACCGCGTCCTCCGCATCCTGGACCGACGCGAGCATCCGATAGCAGTGCAAGTGCAGCTCACGGCGATGCTGCTCTGCCAGCGCGGTGAACGCCGCCTCGTCGGTGGGCAAGGGCTCGATGGAGGAAATCATGCCCGTGTGACTGCCGCCCGCCCAAAAACTCATCCCCCGATCGTGGAACCCATGGCTCCGAACTTGGCGGCCTTGCGGCGCGTGTCCTCGAAGGCCGAGCGCGCGTAGGTGTCGACCCTCGATCTCGTCGAGAACCGCATCCTTGTCGGGCACGAGATCGATCACGCCGTTGGAGATCACGACGTCCACCGATGCATCGTCGAGCGGCAACGACTCGATCAGCGCCTCGTGCAGCTCAACGTTGCCGAGGCCCATCCGACGGCGCTCGCACGGGCGCGGTCGAGCATCGACGCCGTCATATCTATGCCGATGACGAGCCCGGCCGGCCCAGTCATCTGGACCCGGCTGATCAGCGGGTCGGTGCCGGCGCCGCAGCCCAGGTCGAGTATCGACGGAGCCCGGGTCGATCGGCCCGAGCAGCACAATGGTTGGCGCGACACCCGCGAAGCTCTCAACCGTCGCGTCGGGGATCCGCGCGAGCTCGGGCTCGGGGTAGCCGAGGTCGCGCGCCCAGGCGCGCCCGGTGGGGAAGATGATAGTCCTGGTCCTGGTGGGTCGAGACGTCCGTGTACGTCTTGCGGATCTCCGCGCGCAGGACCTCGACGTCGACTGGCGCCTCGGTCGGGCTCATGCCGCGACGGCGTCGTAGGCGTCGGCGGCGACCCGGTCGCGGACATGCTCGTCAGTGCGCGGCCTGGAACGTGAGCCCGCACGGCGCGAGTCGATGGCTCGCATCGTGGTCGCCGCCGTTACTCGTCACGCGCCTGCTGTAGCAGTCGCGGTCGTGGCCCCTGAGCCGCCATTCGGGCCAGCCGTCCTCCAGCCGCCGCGCCATGCGGCCGGCGGACTGCAGTCGGCGGACCGCCTCGTTCGCGTAGGCGCACAGCGGGCCGCGGCAGTAGGCGATCGACATCACCTTCGACTTCAGATCCGACACGCCGCCCGGACGAGATCCGGACGCTCTCAGTCCAACACTCCGGAGGTATCACCAGCTCCTGTGGAGCAAGCCGTTGCCGAGTGGCGCGCCATTCGAGCTCGACGTCACCACTCCGCGCGTGTATCTGCACCACCGCTCCGAGCTCGGCGAGTTCTGGCTTGTCGAGCGATGCGGTGATTCCGACGCTTCTCGAGGGGCTGCGGCTGGCGCACATCATCGATCAGATCCCGGAAGTGGAGCGCGAAGAGTTCAATCGCATCGGCTACACGATCGGCGGGATGATGGTCTTTCCCGGCAATCGCGTCGATCGCAAGATGACGATCAACGGTGCGCGTGGATTCCATCCGAGGATCAAGGACCGGTTCGATCTGACGGTGGAGTGCATCCGCCGGCACTACCTTGACGAGCCCAGCCCGCTGAGCGACACGCTCGCCCGGTACGCAGACTTCTTCGGACTGTTCGGCGACTTCGCGGGCTACGTGGATTCTTCCTCCTGTCGCGCGGCCGGCGCCGCGGCGTAGACCGTCTTGCTCCATGAGGTAGGCGTCAATGCTCGGACCGGGAGGGGCTCGGGGCCAACGACACCGGCGGGTTCCTTGATGGGGGGTTCGATCTTGCAGAAGGTGAGCGTTACCGCCGGGGACGATGGGCCGACCGCGTATCCCGAGATCATCGTGTTTTCGAGGATCAACGTCTCTCGCGGCGTCGAGATCTGGACCCTGTCGAGGTGCATCCCCGGAGTCAGGCCGCCCGGCGACGGAGCGGTGACCACGACGCGGTTGTGCGCTTGATCGAGCGTCACCGACGTCGCGGCGACCTGAATGGTGTTTGACGTGCCGTCGGTGGTATCCGCGAGGGCCGGGGTTGTCGCCGCGGCCATGCCGGTGAGCACGACGGCCGCGCCGGTCGCGGCCCGGCGGAGGGATGTGATGTGTGTGTCGTTCGATGGCTGCAAGGACGTCGGCGCGCCGGCGATCCTCTCTCTGTGACGTGCGTCGCTTGAGCGCCGTCGTGCTCAGGACCTTCAGGCAGGTCTCGCGAGCACATGGCTGAGCAGGGCGTCCGCGACGAGCGGCGCTGGCTCGGTCGTGACAAGGATGAGGTCGGCTGACCGCCGAAGCAGCGGTTCCACCTCGGCGAGATCGGCAAGGACCTGCGCCCGTTGCTGCTCCGACCGGCCATAGGCGTTCGTGGTGCGCGCCATCAGGCGCTGCATGAGGATCTCTGCGGGCGCCGTGAGCAGGACCCGGTAGTCGAACGGCAGCTTGGCCTGCTCCTCAGAGCAGCCCGCGAAGAACACCAAGTCCGAGGCAGCCTCTCCCTGCTCGAGTACGTCGGCGACCCGTTCGATCCGCCACCCCCAGCGCCCATCTCCGCGCGGCTCGCCAAAGCCATCGTCGTCGGCGTCGTAGGCCCTGAAGGCACGGCGACGAAGCTCTCGCACCAGCGTCGACTTGCCGACGCCCGACATCCCGGTGACCAACACACGCACGTACGCGAGTATGAGCGTCGCCAGCGCCTTCCATGCGACTGAGCGGCGGGGACGGTGGTGTCCGGTGGCTCCTTGACGTCGCGTCGTGATCGAAGGGCCAGATGACGGTGCGCGTCAAGGGCTTGGCAGGGTCGTCGTGTGACGCGAGCCGGTCTTCATCCGGGCATCCCGTCGCGGGCTCTGCTTCGGGCGAGGTGCTGGAGTTGCCGTTTGTGGACGCCGGGCAACCAATCTCCGAACGTGGCCGATGGGCCGAGCCGCGGGTCGCTGAGACCATCGGCGTCACGCAGGGCCTGCAGATATCCCCGGTCCTGGTCGACCCGTGCGCGTACCTGATCAGCTCCGCCGACGGACCCGTGACCGGGGACGACGACATCGACGTCGCCCGCCGCGCCCTCGAGCAGGCGCAGCGCGGCCAGGTGATCCTCGATTGGGTCACCGGTGTCGTTCAGGTCGAGCAACGGAATCAGGACGTCAGACAGCATGTCGGCGGCGATGAGGACCCCGCTCTCCTCGATCAACAGCGCCGCATGGCCCGGGGCATGCGCTTGATGCTCGAGGATGCGGACCTGCGGGCCATCCCAGGGAATCCGTGCAGTGTCGGCGGGCAGGCCGGTGATGAGGCCGAGCAGATCCAGCGGTACCTGCTCGACGATGTCCGGCGGGATCATCCCGGCGATGCGGGCCCTCGCCCCCGCGTCTGACAGCCGATCTCGGACGGTGGCCGCGCAGCGCGCCGTGCCGTAACGGGGCGCCGTGCCGAGGCTGGTGTGCCAGAGCAGGTGATCCCAATGAGGATGCGTCGAGAAGCCTGCCACGACGGGCTGGCCCAACTCGCGAAGGTCGTTCGCGAGGCAGGTCATTTCGTCGGCGCGCACCCCGGGGTCGATGAGCAACACGCCGGCCGGGCCTTGCACGACAACGGCATTGGTCTGCAAGAAGTCGCTCTGGTGGATCAGTACACCCTCCGCGACCTGTATCAGCATGGGGCCCCCGGGAGACCCAGCGCGGCGAACTGGCCCGGGACGAAGGTGAGGATCTCGGCGACCACGCCGTCGGCCATGCGCAGCACGTCGATCGCCAGTGGCCGATAGTCCTCCTCGCCCTCGCGCCGCCGGTAGACCCCGACCGCCGGCTGGCCGTTGGCGCGCGTCACCACGCAGCGCAGTTCGCCGAACTCGGCGGTGCCGAAGCCGCCCTCCCGCCACGCCGCGTACATCCGCGCACGCCCGGTGATGGACACCGGGTCCGGCGGCATCGCCCAGCGCGCGTTCTCGGCCAGCAGCGCGAGCAGCTTCTCCTCGTCGTGGTGCTCGTGGGCGTTGACGTAGCGCTCGACGAGTTCGCGCTCCTGCCCCTCGTACTCGGCGCTCCAGGCCGTGCGGTCGGCCGGGAGGTGCTCCTGCAGCACCGCGCGCGCCCGCTGCAGCGAGGAGTTCAGAGCCGCGACCGAGACGTCCAGCAGCTCCGCGCTGTCGACGGCCGACCACCCGAGCACGTCGCGCAGCAGCAGCGCCGCGCGACCTTGCGGCGGCAACTGCTGCACCGCGACGATGAAGGCCAGCTCGATCGTCTCCCGCGACAGCGCGACGGCCTCGGGCTCCTCGGCCGCGGCGGCAACCAGCAGGTTCTCCGGGTACGGCTCCAGCCACGGCACCTCGAACGCGCGGTTGCCGTCGGCCGTGACCGACGGGACCGACGGACGCCGGCCGATGATGTCCAGCGCCGCGTTGGTGGCGATCCGGTAGAGCCAGGCGCGGAACGTCGAGCGCCCCGAGAACGTCTCCCGCGAGCGCCACGCGCGCAGGAACGTCTCCTGCACCGCGTCCTCCGCATCCTGGACCGACGCGAGCATCCGATAGCAGTGCAAGTGCAGCTCACGGCGATGCTGCTCGGCCAGCGCGGTGAACGCCGCCTCGTCGGTGGGCAAGGGCTCGATGGAGGAAATCATGCCCGTGTGACTGCCGCCCGCCCAAAAACTCATCACGCGAATGCAGCAGCGGGGCTACATGAGGTCGGCAACGACGCGATCGCCGCTGCCGTCTCGACTACGCGCACGCCAATGCACTTCGCAGAGGAGGAAAGCGCGCGCTCAAGGGTCTCGCGGAGGGCCGTGATTGCGCACCATTGGGCAATGGCACCCCTTCGCGGGGCACTCCGGAGTCTGGGCTATCCAGTGGGCGCGGCGGGTTTCGAACCTGCGACCTCTCGCGTGTGAAGAATGAGGAGCCGGCCCATCCGGACGCCGAAGGTGAGCCGTAGTGCGCGATTGAGTCATCGGCGGCGTCGAACTCGATCGCCGCAAATTGCGATCATTGTCCGCGTGATTGGGCACTGGGCGCGCGCCGGTGCCCAATCGTCGCGCCTATTCGTCCGAGGCGGCAGTTGCGGCCGAGTGGGTCACCGCTGGCGCTTCTGCCTCAACGCCATGGCGCGGTGGCGCAGCTTTGGCCCTCACGCCGCGCTGCTCCTAATCGTCCCAGGCGACACTGCGCACCGCGTCCGGCGTGGCTCCCGCTCGTGCCTCATTGCTAAAGCGACGGGCTCGAGCTCGCGGGGGAGCGGGAGGCTCACACGCGCCGACGTCGTGCCTATGCAGTGGGTGCAGCGGGTCCGGCACAGTGGCGCTTCCGTGGGTCATCGCAGCGAGCACCTCGCCGACATCACTTGGGATGCCCACGTTAGTGCGACGGCAGGCGCGGAGCGCCGTAAGCGGATCCGCTTGCGGCATGCTGGAGTCGTCCCCCGGTCCTCGCTCAGGGCGCGTCCAGTCGGAGGAGGATCTCCCGTATCGGCTCGCCGCTCGGCTGGTGGGTGCCCACGATGTCGAAGCCGCACTTGACGAGCACGCGGATGCTGCCTCGATTGTGCTCTGCCACGCAGGCATGCAGCGGGCGCTCGGTGATCTCGGCGACGAAGTCGGCGAGGGCGCGCGTGGCAATCCCGCGACCCCAGTGGTCACGACCGATCCAGTATCCAACCAGCCGCTGACCGTCGGCGTCCCAGCTGCAGATATACCCGACGACCTGCCCATGCTCGACGATCGTGCGTGCGACGTTCGAGTCGTGCGCAAGGACCTTCTGCCAGTGCGCCGCGTGCGCGGTCCGGTCCCGAGCTGGGAACGCTGCCATCGCGTTCGCGACCGGATCGGTCTCCTGGGTGTAGAAGATCTCGATGTCGTCGAGTTCGACGTTGCGAAGCACGGCAAGTCATCCCCTCTCGGCGTCCCGAAACCAAGCACCTCAGACTGCCTCAGTGTCCCAGGACGAGACGCCTCGCTTTCGCAATCGCCTGGAAGGAGCGGCTGACACGGGGGAGGCGCGCGCCGCTCCTGATGCCCCAAAGCAGCGGTCAGCAAAGGCTGCGGTCCACGCGGAACCCGACTCGCTCATAGAGCCGCTGCGCAGGGTTGCCGACCGTGACGGCAAGCGTCCACTCCGTGGCACCCATGGCGCTGAGCCGATTGCCGCTGCGGATGACAAGCGCGGTTCCGACACCTCGGTTGCGCCATTCCGGCGAGACCAAAGCGAACGCAAGCAGGAGGTGTGCCCGGTCCAGGGTCACCACGGTTGCTCCGATCAATTGTTGGTCCAAGGTCGCGAGGAGGCTCGCATCCCATTCCACGGCGCCGTACTCGCCCGCGATAGTCCGCCGCGCCTCGCTTGCATGGAACTCCGGAGGCCGGCCGTGGTCATCCACAGTGCCTGCGTAGGCGCTGACCATTAGCGATCCCAAGGCGCTGGCATCATCGGGTCGAAGGCGACGAACGACTACGCCCATGGGCAGTGGCCGGTCGGCGCTGCGATGGAGTACCGCTCGCATTGGGTTCGTCGCACGATCTGTCGAGCCCACCGACTCATCATGCAACTTTGGTCAGGCTCCCGCTTTCGCATGCGAAGCGTTGGTCGAACGCGTCGCTCCTCAAGCCGGGTCAGGGCTTAGCTGGCTCAGGCCTGCGACCGCTCGCGTGTGAGGCGAGAGGACTCCGTCTGGACCAGCGCAGCCGTGAGTTCGTGCGGTTCGGCGCAGTGGCCCGGGCACGAGCCGCGCGGTTCCT
The DNA here is from genome assembly GCA_963807305.1 of uncultured Actinomycetes bacterium. GTDB lineage: Bacteria > Actinomycetota > Thermoleophilia > Solirubrobacterales > Solirubrobacteraceae > JAOPZW01. The sequence continues at coordinate 135,538 of CAWEBN010000002.1, read as the reverse complement.
ACGTCGCGCTGTCGGGGTCCCATAGCCCGCCGGTGGCGGCGGGTTGGGCCCCGACGCGTCGGGCTTCGATGTGTCGCTCGAGATGGTCTCGGCGCACCCGCCATTCCTTGCCGATCTTGTAGGCGTCCAGCTCGCCGCGCCCGATCCAGTCGCGCACGGTCTTCTCTCTAACCTTCAGGCGGCCGGCGACTTCCTCGATCGTGAGCAGTCGGTGGGGTCTTCGTTGCGTCATCGTTCTCGCCTTGACACTACATCAGGACGGTCGTATGTGTCCGTCTGTGTGTCTTTGCAGCCGACGGATTCGTGCGGACGGTGCGGGTTCCGAGCCGATGGTTCGACACCGTGGCGTAGAGAGTCGCCGCCAGGTGCGGTAGGAACGTGGGGTGAGCGAGGTTCCCCAGCAGCGGGGTCGGGCCAGCGCCGCAGGCGCGAAGGAGCAGACGTGGAGTGCAGTCCGCGACGCCCGATCGGCCTGGGCAGACGCGACGCGGGCCCACGAGCAGGCCCCGCCCGACGCCGGCTTTCGCGCGCGTCTGCGTTCTTTGTCTGTTGCGGCGGCAGCGATGCGCGACGCGCATGCGCGCGCGCTGCAGGCCGGGCTTGCCTGGCGACCGATCGAGGGTTCCGAGCGCGCGCGACCGCCATATGAGCTGCGTCCCGGGACGGGGCGGCGAGGTCCAGACGAGCTCTGGGGACGCTTCGATTCAGCAGTCGAGCAACTCAACACGGCCGGCGCCGGCGACAACCTGGCCGACATCGTGGCGGCCTACGCGGCCGTCGCTCACGCCGCCGCGGCGCTCGCCGACGCGCTCGAGGCGGCCGGCGAGTAAGCATTCACCCACCACCGCTGCTCTGCCATCCAATCCGCCGAGGAACACCACCTCGCGTCCAAGGGCTCCTTGCCGAAGCTTTCCGTCTCACTCGGGAGCGAGAGCGCGGCGTAAGCCCGCCCGATGGAGCACTGGGATCTGCACACGCTCGAAGTAGAGACGCGTCAGCGCGAATCCTGCACTCCGCGCGTGGCGAGGCGCGCTCGATCCTCATCGCGCTGGCCGCGGGCGAGGGGCTGCAGGATCACCAGGTCCACGAGCGCGCATACGTCGTGGTCATCGCCGGCCAGGTCGACCTCGCCGGCGCCATCGGAGGACCCGGGCTCGCCGCGGTCTTCGAGCCCGCCGAGCGCCACGCCGTGCGGGCACTCAGCGACGCGCGATTGCTGCTCGTACTGGCGCCCTGGCCCGGGAAGGCCACCCCGGCGCCCGCGACAACTAGCGCCACTCTCAAGCGAGGCAAGCGCTCCTCCGACTACAGTGCCCGCATGGGTCGCCCCCTGATCGGCGAGGCGACATGGTCGGCCTCCGGCGAGGGCGAGCGACATTGGTTCGTCGGAACCCTGGCGACCATTCGCGTACCGGGCGAAGCGGTCAGCGGCCGTTACGCCTTGATCGAGTTCCTCTTTCCCAAACACGCCTCACCGCCGCGTCACACCCATCCTCAGGACGAGAGCTACATCGTCATCGACGGTCACCTGACCGTGCATGCGGGCGGGCATCGCTTCGACCTGCAGCCCGGCGGAGCGGCCACCGTCCCCATGGGAGTCCCGCACACATTTCGAGTGGACAGCGAGACGGCGCGCGTCCTGGTGCTCAGCACGCCCGCCGGGCTCGAACGGTTCGTGCGCGACGGCGGGTTCCCAGCAACCGCTCCCACCCTGCCCCCGGCAGACGCACCTCGCCGATCCCCCGAAGAGCTCGCTCAGATCTTTCAAGCGCACGGGCAGATCAACGTCGGCCCACCCCTGACGCCGGACGACTGATCCTGCCCCGCAACGCGGCACTCCGGCAAGGCCCTCATCGCCACGTGAAGCCACCCCACGGTCCGGAGTGCTGCAACCACGCGAGGCTGTCGCATAAGTCAGCGGGCGCGAAGGTGCGCCGTCAAATGAGTCGTTCTAAGGACTTCTGGGAGGGTTCCGAGACAAATCAATCGCCGGGAAACGGGCCTGTTTGGGCCGCCGCCGATATATGCGACAGCCTCACGCGGGAGCAGGCGCGCGTGATCAGCTTCGCGGCGCTGTCGCCTTGCCACCGAAGCAGGCGCGAGCCTACGGCATCTCGACACGCTCGCTGCTCGTCCAAGGCGAGCGCAACGGCAGCGCAGCACGCGCGCTCGACCGTCAGCGCTGGGCGTACCGAGGGTGGCGGCCGGGCGGTCTCGGCTTCGGCGGATGGGAGCGGCCGCCGACGCTCGAGCTGCACGATCTTCAGCTCCGTCCGGACGTGACAGGCGGCGTTCACGTTTGTCAATCGAGCGTGATGACGACCTTGCCGTTGGCGCGCCCCTGCTCGACGTACGCCAACGCCTCGAGGGTCTGGTCGAACGGGAACGTCTTGTCGATGACGGGGCGAAGGTGGCCGGCGTCGTAGAGGGCAGCGAGCTCGCGCAGTTGGGCGCCGTTGGCCTGCATCCACAGGAACGAGTAGCTCACGCCGAGCTTGCGGGCCTGCTTGCGGATCTTGCGGCTCAGCAGCCCCATCGCGACGCCGATGAACTTCGGCGCTCCGAGCTGCTTGGCGAACCCGGGGTCCGGCGGGCCGGCGACGCCGATCGCCTGCCCGCCCGGCTTGAGGACCGTGAGGGATTTCTCGAGGTTTTCGCCGCCGAGCGAGTCCAGCACCACGTCGTAGCCGGAGAGGACCTCGGCGAAGTCCTCCTTGGTGTAGTCCACGACGACGTCGGCGCCGAGGCTGCGCACCAGCCCGGCGTTCTCGCCGCGGGCGGTCGTCGCCACCGTGGCGCCGAGGTGCTTGGCGAGCTGGATGACGGTCGACCCCAGGCCGCCGGAGCCGGCGTGGACGAGGACCTTCTGGCCGGGCTTGACGTGGGCGCGGTCGACGAGGGCCTGCCAGGCAGCCAGTGACACCAGCGGCACCGCGGCCGCCTCGTGCAGGGTGAGCGAGGCTGGCTTGGGGGCGACCTCGTCCTGGTCGATCGCGATGTACTGCGCGAAGGTCCCGATCCGCAGGTCGCGGGGGCGAGCGTAGACCTCGTCGCCGACCTGGAAGTCGCGTACGGCGGCGCCGACCGTGGTTACCACGCCGGCGACGTCGTGGCCGAGCACGAACGGGGTCTGGTACTTCAGCAGCCGCTTGAACTCGCCGTTGCGGACCATCTGTGTCCAGCGGGTTGATGCTGGCGGCGCTCACCTTGACCAGCACGTCACCGTCGTCGACCTCGGGCTCGGAGACGTCGGCGGCGCGCAGCCCGTCCTTGCCGTACCGCTCGACGACGAATGCCTTCATGCGTCCCAGGAACTCGAGGGCGCGCTTGACGAAGTCCGCGTGGAACTGGAACACCCCGCCATGCCCGGCGTCGGGATAGAGGACGAGCTGGCTGTTCGGGAGTCGTCGGTCGAGATCGACGGTGTTCTTGGTGGGCACCATCTTGTCGCTCTCGCCATTCATCACGAGCACCGGCTGATGGATGCTCGAGAGGTCGGCGGGCTGCTGCTGACCCCAACGGTGGATGGCCTTGAGCTGGGCGCGGAATGAGCCTAGGGAGATGGCCTTGTCGCGGTCGTTCGTACGTTCCTCGAGCCGTGCCAGGAACTCCTTGCCGGCTCGGCGCCCGTTGGGCGTCCTGGTGAAGAACAGGAACTGCTTGGGGTCCCGGCGGGTGAGCAGTCCTCGCGCGGTGTCGAGGTAGGAGATGCGGGTCACCTTCTCGATGCCATCGCCCCCCGCAGGGCCGGTTCCGGCGAGGATCATCTTGCGCACCAGCTGCGGCTCCTGCTGCGCGATCACCTGGGCGATCATGCCGCCCATGGAGAACCCGAAGAGGTCGACCTGATCGAAGCCGAGGGCCCGGATGAACGTCACGGCGTCCCTTGCCATCTCCTCGATGGTCGTCGGCGTGGACCCGCTGGAGGCGCCGACACCGCGGTTGTCGAAGGCGATGACCCGATGCTTGGTGGCGATGCCGTCCACGACTCGGGGGTCCCAGTTGTCCAGGACCGCGGCGAGGTGGGTGAGGAAGACCACGGGAACTCCCGTGCTCGGCCCGAGCTGGCGGTAGGCGAACTCCACGCCGCCAGCGTTGATGGTCTGCGTCGGCGCGGTCTTCCACGTCGTGTTCAAAGCCGCACCCGTCGGTGCCTCGACCGTCGTCATTGCTGACGCTCCTTGTGTGTCTCGTGGTTGCATTACGAGGCGGCGAGTTGGTTGGTCTTGCGGATCTGCTTGTCGAAGATCCGGGCGGGGACGAGGCGGCGGAGCATGCTGACGCGGCCGGCCCCCGAGCCTGCGGTGTAGCGCAGCTTCGGTTTCGGGTCGGTGGCCGCCGCGACGATCACCTTGGCGATCACGGCGGGGTCGTCCCCGGTCTTCATCCCCTCCGCCAGGATGGCTTCGAAGGTCTGCCGTCCCCGCTCGTAGACCGGCAGTGGGTTCTCACCCCGCATCACGCTCGCGTCGAAGCCGGTGCTCGTGTTGAAGGGCTCGACGAGCAGAACCCGGACGCCGTGCTCGCGAACCTCGTGGTCCACGGACTCGGAGTAGCCCTCGACCGCGTGCTTGGACGCGACATAGCTGGCCATGAAGGGCTGGGGCGCGAATCCGCCGACCGACGACATGTTGATGACGCGTCCGCTCTCCTGCGCGCGCATGTGGGGCAGGACGGCCTTGGTCATGCGGATGAGGCCGAACACGTTGACGTCGAAGACGACTCCGGTCCTGGGCGACGGAGCTCTCCTCGCTGGCACCGGATGAGCCGATGCCGGCGTTGTTGACCAGGACGTCGATGCGTCCGGATCGCTCGAGCACCTCGCGCACCGCACCGGTCACCGACGCATCGTCGGTGACGTCGAGCGGCAGAAACACCACTCCGTCTCGCTCCTGCCCAATCGCGGCCTTGCGGCTCGTCCCGTACACGGTAAATCCCGCCCCGAGCAGCGCACGCGCGGCCGCCTCACCGATCCCCCCCGACGCTCCCGTCACAAGCGCTACCCGATCTGTCCCGGGCGCCATAAGCCACTCCTTCTGCCGAATTGAATTACGACCATACTACAATAGTACGGGCATAATGCAATAGCGGGACGTGTGTAGGTCCCCAGCACGATCGAGAGCAGTTCGACGAGAGAGGTTCGCGATGCGCTACCCCAAGGACCAAAAGCAGGCGACCAGACAACGCATCCTCGAAGCGGCCGGACGGCGCTTCAAACTAGACGGCATCGACGGCGCCGGTGTCGCCGCCGTGATGTCCGATGCCGGCCTGACCAACGGCGCCTTCTATGCCCACTTCGCCTCCAAGGAGGATCTCGTCGCCAACGTCCTCGTCGAGCAGCTGCGAGTTCAACGCGAGAGCTTCCGCGCCGCGCCCTCCGATCGCGCCGGGCTCGAATCGCTCATCCGCGCCTACCTCTCCCCCGAGCACCGCGACCAGAGCGCCGACGGCTGCCCCTCCGCCGCGCTGCTCGACGAGATCGTCCGCCGGCCCGCCGGTACAAAGGATGTCTTCACCGACGAAGTCCTCGCCACCGCCGACGAGATCGCGGCCCGCCTGGAGCCGAAGGACCCCGACGCGGCGCGAACCGACGCGCTCACGCTCTTCGGCCTGCTGGTCGGCACCCTCCAGCTGTCCAGGGCGCTGACCGATCGCGACCTGTCCGATCAACTCCTCGCCCAGGGCGTGAAGACGGCCTTGAAGCTGCTCGATGACCGCGCGTCCACGCGGGCGTGACGACAGCGCACAGGCGCGCGCCGCCGCCTCGTCAATGCGGGCGTCGTCTGGTCGATCTCGCGAACCACCCGAGCGACCACGCGTGGACCGGGAACGGATCGGCGTCAGGTACGCGCGCCAGCCCCGGATCAACGGAGCTCCTGGTCGGTGCGGTGGCGTGCGCACGAAAGTCGTGCTCGGGGAGCAGGCACACGCGGGCGTAGCGCCCGGGCCGGGTGTCGCCGAGCGGCGCCCTCACAGCAGCCGGCGCTCGCGCACGGCCGCGCGCACGTCGCGCAGGATCTCATCCGAGCCCAGGGTGGGCCCGAGTGCGCGGGCAATCATCACCGCGCCGACCATCGCGCTGAGCGTCACCGTCGCGCGACGACGCGCGTCGTCGTCGCCGCCAAGCAGCGGCTCGAGGTGGGCCAGATAGCGCTCGACCTGCGCGCGGTAGGCCTCCTGCGCCGGCCCGCCGACGCGCGGCATGTCCGTGCCCAGGGCCGCCACGCCGCACCCGCTCGCCGGGTCGTCGCGGTGCGCGGTGGACACGTAGGCGTCGGCGAATGCGGCCAGCGGGTCCTCGGCGCCGGCCGCGATCTCGACCAGCCTCGGCTCGCTGTCGGCCAGCGCGCGCTCGACGGCTTCGGCGATCAGCTCGTCGCGCGAGCCGAAGTGCTTGTAGAAGCCGCCGTGGGTGAGCCCGGCGGCGCGCATGATCTCCGCCACGCCCGGCTGCTCGGTCCCCGACTCGCGGATGCGCGCCGCGGCGACCTCGACGATCCGCTCGTGGCTGGCTGCCTTGTCCTCCTTGGAGTGCCTCATCGCAACTTGGATGATAGCGATCATCCATCCATGTTAGGATGACGCGCATCATCCAAAGCAACGCCCGTGGAGGCCCCCATGCAGATCGAAGGAACCATCGCGCTCGTCACCGGCGCCAACCGCGGGATCGGCAAGGCATTCGTTGAGGCGCTGCTTGAGCGCGGAGCGGCGAAGGTCTACGCCGGTGTACGCGACATCGAGACCGTCCGCGCCGCCGACCCGCGCCTGGTGCCGGTGCAGCTCGACGTCACCGACGCCGACCGGGTCGCCGCCGTCGCACAGGAGCTCGGCGACGTCGAGCTTGTCGTCAACAACGCGGGCATCGCCCGTCCGGGGACCCCGTTGAGCGCCGCGCTCGACGCGGCCCGCGCCGAGCTCGAGGTCAACTACCTCGGCCTGATCGCCACCACGCAGGCCTTCGCGCCGGTCCTCGCGGCCAACGGCGGCGGGGCGTTCGTCAACGTGCTGTCAGTCGGGTCATGGATCGGCAGCCCGATCCTGTCGACCTACTCGGCATCCAAGTCCGCGGCTTGGAACTTCACGAACTCGGCACGCGTCGAGCTCAAGCGCCAGGGCACGCACGTCGTCGGCGTCCACGTCGGCTTCGTCGACACCGACCTCACCGCCGCGCTCGACGTCGACAAGATCGCGCCGGCCGCCGTCGCCGCCGCGGCGCTCGACGCCGTCCAGGCCGGGGAGCCCGAGGCGGTCGTCGACGACTTCAGCCGCCAGGTCAAGGCCGGCCTCAGCGACGACCAGCGCACCCTCTACCCGCAGGTCGAGCTCGACTTCGCGGCGCTGGTCGGGTCCCCGACGTGACCCGCGTGGCGACCAAGTAGGGGTCGCCTGTCTAACTGGGCGAAAGCGGCGGACTGCGTTAGCGGAAGCTCACGCGGCGCGCAGCGGCCGGAGCTGTCCGGCGCGCCGGTCGGCGTCGAAGGTGTAGATGCCGAGCGCGTCGACGTATTCGAAGATGGTAGGCATCAGGCCGGCGAGCTCGTCGTCGGCGGGCCGACCGGGGAGTGCATCGAGGCCGAGCTGGTGGTGGAAGACGCGCAGCGCCGGTTCCCCGTCGGGAACCTCGATGCTGAATCGCTCGCCGGTCTTGGCGTCGGCGACGGTGACGACAGCGCGACCGTCGCGCTCGCGCCAGAGGAGCAGGACATCGATGCCGTCGTGGGAGCGCTGGTCGAGCTCGCGGAGGTGATCGCTCATGATGCGCACACGGTGTCACCCGCGGCTGGTCGGTCGAATGCGGCCAGCCCATCAGGCGCGTCTGCCTGGCCAGCGACTTGAGGTAGGGAGATCCCTACCGGGAAGGACGAGTGATGAGCGCCTGAGGCCCGGCGATCGGCGATAGCGTTCTTCGCGTGACCGCGCCGGCCGGTGAGCAGATCAGTGTCTACGAGGCCGCCGGCGGTGCACCCGCGATGCTCGCTCTCGCCCACGCGTGGCACCAGCGCTGCCTCGCCGACCCCGAGGCCCAGCATCCGTTCAGCCACCCGGGCCTGCATCCGCAACACACCGAACGGCTGGCCTCCTACTGGGGCGAGATGCTGGGCGGGCCCGATGCGTACTCCCGGGAGCTCGCGTCGGTCGCTCACATGGTGCGGATCCATTCCGGCAACGGGCCGCATCCCGAGCTCGACGCAGCGACCGAGCGATGCTTCGCGCTCGCCCTGGACGACGCTGGCATCCCCGACGACGAACGGCTGCGCTCGACCCTGGTCGACTGGTTCGCCTGGTCAAACCGGGTCGTCAACCACACCTACGAGCAGCCCGAGATCGTGCCCGACGACCTCACCCTGCCGCACTGGTCGTGGGACGGCCCGGTCGAGTAGCGCGCCGCCCGGAGGCTCGCCGCCATGGAATAGCGCCGATCGCCGGTGGCACCTCTCGGCACCGGAGCCCGCGTTCACGCCGCAGCACTCGGTGAAGGCGCTTGCCGGTGGCGGCTGTGTCCAACCACGTGTCCAACCGGTGCAAAATGCCCGATCCCGGTGACCGCTCGGCGGTGCCGGCGTGGACATCATCGCCCGCCTCGTTGATGACCCATCTCCCCTCCCAGGTCCGCCGACAGCGCCGGAGCGACCGAGTTGCTCGAGGCACCGGCGAAGGTCCAGCGGCCGAAGTCAAATCAAGTCAGCTTCACGTCCGCGGCGGTGAAACAGCGGCCGCCCGTGCCGGCCAGGCCTCAGCCGACGGCGTCCGCGGGGACGACGGATCGCCGGTGGTGGCGGGCGGGCGCGCCGTTCGCCACGATGGCGGGACGCCGTGGGCCCGTGGCGCGATCTGGCGGACTCGAGGATAGGTGAACTCGTGCGTCATGACATCGTCACCTCCGACGATGGTGTTCTGGGGATCAGGAATCAAGACCTGACATGACTTCAGTTCAGTATAATCACCGCTCGAGCCGTGTCAAGGAAGGACTTCGTCGCAGCGGCGCCACCTCCGTGGCGACAGCTCCGACGCCAGGCTCGGCGGACCTCGCCGGGCCCTACGACCCGGGCTCGAACTGCGCAGCGGTGTGCGCGACCCTCGAGAGCCCGGCGGCCGGGCGCCGGATCGCCACGGCGCACGACGCGGCGCCCGCGGTGACGCAGGCGGCCACGGCGAAGGCGAAGCGACGGCGTATGCGTGGTCGGTCGCAAGCCCGCTCGCAGATCCGGAGGCCACGATCGCGGCCGACATCGCCGACCCGAGCGCCATCCCGACCGTTCGCATGACGCCGTTGACGCCGGTGGCGATGCCGACGTCGCCGGCGGCGACCGCCCCGACGACCAGGTTGGCCATGGCGGTCAGGGCGAAGGCCTGCCCCAAGCCGAGCACGCCGCCGGCCAGCAGAAGGCTGAACGGACTGCCGTGGAAGGCCGTGATGGCGGCCATCATCGACGCGTTGAGGCTCGTGCCGATGATCAGCGTCGCCCTCGAGCCGATGCGAGCGCACAGACCGCCCGTCCACGGGCCGGCGAGGATCTGCCCGACGCCGTGCGGGATGAGCAGCGCTCCGGCCGCCGCGACGGACAGGCCGAAGCCGTAGCCGGTCGCGCGCGGCGCCTGGGCGATCGCCGCGAGCGGCACGTAGGCCATGAAGATCCCGCAACCGACGCACAGCGCAGCGGCGTTCGTCAGCGCGAGGGTGCGCCGGCGCAGCAGCGCGAGATCCATGAGCGGCGCGGCGCGTCGGCTCTCGACGGCGACCCACCAACGCGCGAGCAGCGCACCGACACCGGCGACGCCGAGCGTCGCAGCGGACGTCCAGCCCAGCCGCTGCCCCTGCGTCATCACGATCAGCAGGGCCGTGAGCGCGCCGGCGAGCAGATTGCCCCCTGCCAGTCGATGCGAGCGCGAGGACCCGCCGGTCGCTCGGGCACGATGCGCGGGGCCGCGAGGGCGGGGATCGCGCCGATCATGCCCACCCAGAAGACGGCCGAGGGGCCCGCGCGATCCACGATGACCCCGGCGATCGCCGGCCCGAGCGCGGACCCGACCCCCAGGCTCACCGACAGGCTCCCGATCGCGCGCATGCGCGCGGCGGTCGGGAACGTGTCGCGGATGATCCCGTAGGCCAGCGGGAAGATGCCGCCGGCGACCCCTTGCAGGATGCGCCCGAGCACCAGCAGCGGCAGGGACTGCCCGACCGCGCACACGATCGAGCCCACGCAGAAGATGGCCATCACCCACGTCAGCACCCGCCCGCGACCGAACAGGTCGCCGAGCCGCCCGATGAGCGGCGTCGCCACGGAAGCGGCGACGAGGTACGCCGTCAGAAGCCAGGACACGGCCAGCGGGCTGGCGCCGAGCTCGCGTACCAGCGCGGGCAGCGCCGGGAGGATCAGCGTCTGGGAGAGCGCGTAGGTCATCCCCGCCGCGAGCAGCACGGCCATGACGCAGGCCGGCTGTCGTGCGGGTCCACCGTCTTTGCCAGAACTGAGTTCGATTCATGTACGATAGCCACAGTGCCACCCCTGCAGCCCCACACTCCCGGTCGCCGTCGGCCACCGACATGCGCGCATACCGCCTGACCGGCACCGGCCGGGCCGAGATGGTCGACGTGCCGCCCGCGCAGCCCGAGGCCGGCGAGGTCCTGCTGCGGGTGCTCGCCGCGGGCGTCTGCCGGACCGACGTGAGCCTCCTGCGCAACGGCGGTCGCGGACTGAAGCTGCCCGTGACGCTCGGGCACGAGATCATCGGCGAGGTGGTCGGTCACGGAGAGGGCGTGCGAGCCCCACGCCGGGGGACGCTCGTGGCCGTGTACGAGCTGCTGGGATGCGGCTCGTGCGCGGCGTGCGCGCAGGGGGAGGACAACGTCTGCCGCGACACCGTCCCGGGCGCGATCGGGATCACGACCGACGGTGGCATGGCGGAGCAGGTGGTCGTCCCGGCGCGCAACCTGGTGGCGCTCGGCCGCGTCGAGCCCGTCGCGGCCGCGCCGCTCACGGACGCAGGCTTGACCGCCCTGCACGCGGTGGAGCACGGGCGCCGCGTCCTAGGGCCCGGTTCGACTGCGCTGGTCGTCGGGGTCGGCGGCCTCGGCCACCTAGCCGTGCAGTTCCTGCGAGCGACCTCCGAGACGCGCATCCTCGCCGTCGACGTCGATCGTGCCCGCCTGGACTTCGCCGCGGACATCGGGGCCGACGACGGCGTCCTTGCAGGGGCGGACGCTCCCTCCCACGTGGTCGCGGCCAACGGCGGGCACCGGATCGACGCCGTCTTCGACTTCGTCGGCTCGCAGGAGAGCCTCGATTTGGCGGCGAGCGTGGTGCGCCGCGGCGGCGCCGTCGTCGTCACCGGCGGCGGCGGCGGGCGGCTCTCGATCACCGCCGAGATGGGCGCCGGCAGGACGCCCGACCGGGAGGTCACGATCGTCCATACCTTCGGCGGGACGCGCGACGACCTCGTGCGCGCGCTTGCCCTCGCCGAAGCCGGGCGTGTGAGCACCCACACCGAGCCCTACGAGCTCGACGACGCCGCTCGCGCCCTGGAAGACCTCGAGGCCGGGCGGATCCTCGGGAGGGCCGTGCTCGTCCCGTGACGTCGGCCAGCCTCGGTCTTGCGCAGAGCCAGTTGTTTGAGGTAACTTCAGTTCAGATTGAGATCAACGAATGTGGATGAAGGTGGGTGCGTGATGGCTTCAGCGATCGAGACCGACTTCCTCGTCGTGGGCGGCGGGAGCGCCGGCTGCGTCATCGCGGGACGTCTGAGCGAGGATCCGGCGACCGAGGTGCTTCTCCTCGAGGCGGGGCCCGACTGGCGATCAACGCAGGCACCGGAGCAGGTGCGCAGCATGAACGGGTGGCGTGCGCTGGACGAGTCCGCATGCGCGCAGTTCCAGTGGCCCGGCCTCGAGTCGCGTCGATCGGCGGCGCAGGACCCGCGTCCGCACGTGCGTGGCAAGGGCCTGGGCGGATCGTCGGTGGTCAACGGCATGATCGCCATCCACGCGATGGCCGACGACTACGAACGCTGGGCCGCCGAAGGCTGCCCCGGTTGGGCCTTCGAGGACATCCTTCCCTACCGGCGCCGCATGGAGAGCGATCTGAACTTCGGCGACCGGCCCTACCACGGCTCCGACGGGCCGATGCCGATCGTGCGGTTGGGCCGCGAGGCATGGGGACCCGTCGACGAGGCGCTCGCCGAGAGCGCGACCGCGGCGGGCCACGGATGGTGCGAGGACCACAGCGCTCCTACCGGCACCGGCCTCTCGCCCTACGGCATCAGCGCGCGCGACGGCGCGCGCGTGACCACCAACGACGGCTACCTCGAGCCCGCGCGCGATCGCCCCAACCTCCGGATCCTGGGCGACGCGCGCGTCGACGCCGTGCTGATCGAGGGCGGCCGCGCGGTGGGCGTGCGGGCGCGCATCGGGGAGGACGACGTCGAGGTCCGCGCCGACAAGGTGGTCCTGTGCGCGGGTGCGGTCCACTCCCCCGCGATCCTGCTGCGATCGGGCGTCGGCCCGGAGGGCTCGGTCGTCCGGCTGCCGGTCGGCGAGAACATGCAGGAGCACCCGCTGGCGCTGTTCTGGCTGTTCCATCGGCCCGATGCCCACCCGGGCCTGAACGCGCGCCAGACGAACTGCTGCCTGCGCTACTCGTCGGGCCTCGAGGGCGCGGGCGAGAACGACATGGTGATCGTGTCAGTCAACCAGACCCTCGCCCTGCCCGCCGACGTCACCTCGCACCTGGCCATCGCCGATCAGGCCTCGGGGACCTGGGGCGGTGCGGGAGGCGGTGAGGCGCCCGGTGGCCCCGGCCTGATGTGCCTGTGGATCAACCAGCAGTTCGGCCACGGCCGGCTGACCCTCGCCTCGTCCGATCCGGATGCCCATCCGCTGATCGATCAGGACCTGCTCAACGTCGATGCCGACCTCGTTCGCGCGCGCGACGGCGTTAAGCGCTCGCTCGACCTCCTGCGCAGCGGCTCGTTCGACAAGGCGTTCGCGCGTATCGCCATCGACATGACCGGCCGCGGCCTGGACGAGGTGTCCGACGACGCCGCCATCGACGCGTGGCTCATGGAGACGATCGGCGACACGGGGCACATCTGCGGGACCTGCCGCATGGGCGCGGCCGACGACCCGCGGACCGTCGTCGACCCCGAGGGCCGCGTCCTCGGCGTCGAGAGCCTCTGGGTCGCCGACGCGTCCGTGTTTCCGGCGGTACCCAGGGCCAACACGAACCTGCCGACGATCGAGGCCGCCGAGCGGCTCTCCGACCTGATCCGCAACGCCACCTCGCGCAGCGCAGCGGTGGCGGCGAGTGCACCCGTGTGATCGCCGCCGCCGAGCCACTCGAGCTGCGCTCCGTCCGGCTGCGCAACCGGCTGGTCGCAACGGCGCATGCCAGCGGCCTGGTGCAGGACGGCCTCCCGGTCGTCGGCGACGCCGAGTACTGGGGCCGCCTGGCCAAGGGTGGCGCCGCGATGCTGATCAGCGGCGGGACCGTCACCGCACCGGAGTCCTCGCCCCGGCGCGGCAACATCCTGGAGGCATGGCGGCCCGAGGTCGTCGAGCCCCTTCGCCGCCGGGTGGACGCCATCCACGCCGAGGACGCCGTCGCGGTCTGCCAGCTCGTGCACCTCGGCCGGGAGACCTTGGGCGCGGAGAGCTACTACTCCCCCATCGCGCCGTCGGCGATCCGCTCGCCACGCGAGTCGACCGCCCCGCGGGCGATGCTCGAGCACGAGGTCGCTGCCATGGTCGACGGCTTTCGCGTCTCGGCCTCCCACTGCCTCGAGGCCGGCTTCGACGGCATCGAGCTCCACGCCGCTCACGCCTATCTGCTCGAGCAGCTCCTCTCGCCGCGTACGAACTGCCGTGGCGATGGGGTGGCCGTCCTCGGGCGCGTGATCGAGGCGATCCGGCAGCTGTCGGACTCGGCGCTGATCGGCATCCGCTTGAGCATCGACGCGAGCGAGGACGTCGCCCTGGCGCCGGACGAGCTCACCGACCTGCTGAGCGTGGTGGACCCCCTGGTGGACTGGGTGAACGTCACCGTGGGCGTGCGCACGACGTACGTGCGCGACATGGCGACGACGCGGCCGCCGTTGCTCGACGAGCTCGCGCGTGTGCGGCCCGCGGTCCGCGGAGCGCTCCTGGTCTCGCATGCCTTCCGGCGCCCGGAGTGGATCGAGGAAGCCCTCGCAGCCGGCGCGGACCTGGTCGGGATGGCGCGCCCGCTCATCGCCGATCCCGACCTCCCGCGCAAGCTCTTCGACGGCCGCACCGACGAGATACGGCCGTGCGTCGCGTGCAACGAGGACTGCCGCACGTTCGACCCGCTGCTGCTGTGCACCGTCAACCCCGACCTGGCACCTCCGGGAGAGCCGCGGCGGCCCGCCGCCCCCCTTGAGCTCGCGTGGAGCCTCGAGCGTCTGACCGATGGCCGCGTCGCTGTCGTCGGCGCCGGCCCGGCGGGGCTCGAGTGCGCGCTCAGCCTGGCCCGCGAGGGCGTGCCCGAGGTCGTCGTGTTCGAGGCCGCCGATCACATCGGCGGCCAGCTCGCGATCGCAGCCACCGCACCCAATCGCTCGGGCTGGGCGCCCCTGCTGGACTTCTACGAGCGCGGGCTCCTCCGCGAGGGCGTCGAGCTCCGCCTCGGAGCGCCGGCGCCGGCGTTGGACGACTTCGACGCGGTCGTCCTGGCCACCGGCGCCGAGGAGATCGTGCCGGCCGGCGCACTGGGGTCGTCGGACGTCATCGCGAGCGGACCGCAGGCTCTGCGAGGTAGCGCGCACGTGATCGTCGTCGATGACGGCTTCGGCTGGTGGCCGGCGATCAACGTCGTCGAGCTGGCGCTCGCGGCCCGCGCGCGACGCGTCACGCTGGTGACGCCCGGCACGGCCTTCGCCGGCGCCATCCCGGCCGAGAGCCGGGTGCAGCTCGTCCAGCGGCTGGCGGGCGCCGGCGAGCTGCAGGTCATCCCGCTGGCGTCGGCGACGGAGATCACCGCTGCGGGGGTGACGCTTGTCGACGGCGTCTCGCGCCGAGCGCGCCTGCTCGAGGGCGACCGCGTCGTCGTCGCCGGCGAGCGTCGTCCGCGCGCGACACCGCAGTGCGTCGCGCCGCTCGTGCTCGCCGTCGGCGACGCGATCGTGCCCCGCCGGGCAGCGCACGCGATCGCGGAGGGGCGCGCCGCCGCCGAGCGCATCGCGGCGGCGGTCCGGCTGCCACAGCTCCTCAGCTGACCTGCTCCTCGGGGGGGCCACGCCCGGGTCCCGTCGAGCTCGAGCAGCGTCTTGCCTCTCGTCTCGACATGTTTCGCACCGTGCCGTAGACTAAACTGACTTCATGTAATGAGCGGGATTCGTCCGCGCGGCGTACGAGGAGAGAGCCGATGTACACAGTGCTGTTCGCGACGTCCTACGTGGTTGGACACCTTCCCGTCGTCGGCGCCGTTGGCGCGGTTCGGGCCTGACGATGAGCGCGAACGGTGCAAGCACCACGAAGGCCGACCTCGAGGACAAGGTCGTCCTCGTCACCGGAGCCGGCTCGGGCATCGGCGAGGCGTGCGCCCATCGCGCGGCCGCCGGCGGGGCCCACGTGGCCGTCGTCGACATCGCCCGGGAGGCGGCCGAGCGCGTGGCATCGGAGATCGGCGGCAACGCCCGCGCCATCGAGGCCGACGTCGCGGACGAGGCCTCCGTGGCCGCGATGGTCGCCGCCGTGGTCGAGCAGTTCGGACGCCTCGACGGCGCCATCAACAACGCCGGCGTCGGCGGCGCGCACCTCGCGGTCGGCGACTACACGCTCGACGACTGGCGACGGGTCATGCGCGTTAACCTCGACGGCGTGTTCCTGTGCGTGCGCGAGGAGATCCGCGCCATGCGCAAGACCGGCGGCGGGTCCATCGTCAACATGGCATCGGTGCTGGCGGCGGCAGGCTATCCCGAGCAGGTCGCCTACGTCACGTCGAAGCACGCGCTCGTCGGCCTGACGCGCGTCGCCGCGCTCGACCATGCCGGCGACGGCATCCGCGTCAACGCCGTGGGACCCGCGTTCATCCTGACGCCGCTGGTCGAGCAGACGATGACACCGGAGGCGATCGCCGCCGTGGCGCCGATGCACGCGCTCGGACGCTGGGGGCAGCCGGCCGAGGTCGCCGAGATGACCGCCTGGCTGCTCAGCGACGCCGCCAGCTTCGCCACGGCAACGTTCTACCCGCTCGACGGCGGGCTGCTGGCTCGCTGACGCGCGCTACCGCGCCGCAGGGCGCGCGATCCAGTATCCGAGCCGATTCTCGAAGCGGTAGCCGCCGTCCTCGGTGCGAGACAACGAGCTGCGGCAACCGGCATCGACGACCGCTCCGATACCGTCCCCGGCGACCGAGAGGGCGTCCGTCCCCGCCATCGCCCGCAGCACGGTCGCGGCCGAGCACCGCCGACCGGCGAGGCGTCGATGGCGACCACGGTATCGCGACTGCCTCGACATGCTGCGGGCCGCCGGCGCGGAGCATCGCAACGCGCTGGTGGTGAACATGGCGTCGCTGGCCGGCAAGGCGCCGCAACCGTGGTTGTCCGTCTACTCGGCGAGCAAGGCGGCCGTCATCGCCTACACCCGCGCGATGAACAAGGAGCTCGCCGGCGACGGCATCAAGTCGGTGGCCTTCTGCCCCGGCTTCGTCGACACCGACATGAGCGAGTTCGTCAAAGGACAGATCCCGGCGGAGGAGATGCTGCGGACCACGGACATCACCGAGGCCCTGCGCTTCCTGCTGCGCGTCTCGCCGGCCTGCGTCGTCCCGGAGCTCGTCTTCGAGCGTCCGGGAGAAGCGATCTGACACGCCTGCGTCCGCGCGCAGGACGGAATGCCTGGCCGCGGCGGACTCCGTCCCGCCGCGGCCAGGGATAGTGACTAGGAGGCGACGAGGTCGCGGACGGCGCTCGTGTACGCCTTCGTGACCTCGCGCGTGAAGTCAGCCTGGGTGCCCGCCACCTCGGCGATCCAGTCGACCTTGGTGGCACCGGCGGCGCGCTGGTAGGAGTCGGCGAGCGCCACCACGGCGCGCTCGTAGGAGGTCAGGTAGGCGGCGCCGGCCTTGCGACCGTTGGCGACGGCCTTCTCGTTGAGCTCGACGACCTTCTCGTTGAGCTCGGCAACGCGCTCGGTGGCTGCCTCGACGGACTCGTCGATGGGGTTGGACTTGGTCTGCGTGGGCATGGTCACTCCTTCGAATGAGGTGCTGGGCGATGTGCAGTTAGCGTTAGCTGGAGTCAAGCTAGCACAGCAAGCGAACCTATGTCAATTCAGTTTACTCTGGTAGCGTTCCGTTCCGCAACACGGACCCGGGTCCCGGGAGAGAGGAACGTCAGGTGGCAGGCAACCGCCGGACCGGCGCGGCCGCCGAGCCGCGCACGCGCGCGAAGGCCCCGCTGCTGCTCGTGGCCGGTGTCGGCATGGCCGCGGTGGCCGAGCTGCGCACGGTGCCGCTGCTGGCACGCCACTTCGACGTCCTCGTGCTTCGAGCGGGTCACCCGCAGGCCGCCTCCCCCAGCACCCTGATCCGGCGGCTCGCCGCCGATGCCGTGCAACTGCTCGATGACGCGGGCGCAGGCGCAGCGCACGTCTACGGGCTCTCGTTCGGGGGGATGGTCGCCCAAGAGCTCGCGCTCCGCGACGCCGATCGCGTCCGCTCGCTCGTCCTCGGGGCGACATCGGCCGGGGGCGCGCTGCGGACACCGCCCGACGATCGCGCCGGCGAGTTCCTGCGCCGAAGGGCGCAGATGCCGGTCGACGAGGGGCTCTGGGCAGCGGTCCCCTACAGCTACGCGCTGCGGACTCGCCGCCGTCGGGCTGAGCGCATCGGTCAGGACATCGCCGCGCGCCGTCGTCATCCGGTCGACTCGGCCCACCACGCCATCCAGCGCACGGCCGCGATCGGACACGACGCGGGCGGGCGCCTGCACGCGATCGCGGTGCCGACGCTGGTCGTGCACGGCGAGCAGGACCGGCTCGTGCCGCCGGCGAACGGCCGCGCGCTCGCCGAAGCGATACCGGGCGCGCGCCTACACGTCGCGCAGGGCGCCGCCCACGTGTATCCGACGGATGCGCCGGAGGTCGACGCCGAAATCGTGCGCTTCCTGCTCGAGCAGCCGGTCACGGCGCCGCGGCGGACACGGTCCGGTAGCGCTCGCGCAGTTCGCGCTTGAGGACCTTGCCCGAAGGCGTGCGGGGCAGCTCGTCGACGAACTCAACCGACCGCGGCAGCTTGTAGCCGGCGAGCCGGCTGCGCACGAAGGCGATCAGCTCCTCCGCGGTCACGGCCGTGCCGACAGCGCGGATGACCAGGGCGTTGACCGTCTCACCCCAGCGATCGTCGGGGACGCCGATGACCGCGACGTCCGCGACGCCCGGATGGTGTGCCAAGGCCTCCTCGACCTCGATCGGGTAGACGTTCTCGCCACCGCTGACGATCATGTCCTTGATCCGGTCGGTGAGGAAGAGGTGCCCTTCCTCGTCCACGTACCCACCGTCGCCGGTCCGCAGCCACCCCTCGGGCGTCAGCGCCGCCGCCGTCTCCTCGGGGCGGTTGAAGTACCCGGCCATCACGTTCGGGGCGCGCATCCACACCTCCCCCACCGCGCGCGGTCCGAGCTCGCCGCCGGTGGACGGGTCGACGATCCGCAGCTCCACCCACGGTAGCGGGCGCCCCGCGGAGCGCAGGAGGTGCTCACGCGGCCCGTCGGGGTCGTGGTCGTCGGGATCGAGCTGCACCACGCCGCCGGTCGTCTCGGTGAGCCCATAGACGCCGAACAGCGCGCATCCGAAGGTTCGCAGCGCCGCCTTGAGCACCGGGGTGGTGATCGGCGACGCCCCGTAGGCGATCGACCGCAGCGCGGAGTAGTCGCGGTCCGCCGACCCCGGGACCGCGCACAGCATCTGCAGGATGGTCGGCACGAAGACCGCGTTGGTGACGCGCTCGCCTTCGAGGAGATCCAGGACCGCCGCGGCGTCGAACTCGCTGACGAGGATGGTGCGGGCACCGTTCCAGATGCCGAGGAACGTCCAGCCGATGCCCCCGATGTGGAACATGGGAAGGGGCGTGAGGCTGACCGTGTCCGCGTCGAAGCCCCACAGCGGCGAGGAGTCCACGGCCGCCGAGAGGTTGCGATGCGTCGTGAGCACACCCTTGGGCACGCCGGTGGTCCCCGACGTGTACATCTGCAGCACGGTGTCGTCCGATGCTCCTCGACCGCCCGGGTCATCCGCAGGATGCGAGGCGAGCCAGCGCTCGTACTCGGCGCCGATCGCGACGACGCGGAGGTCGTGCGCGACGGCGCCGGCGAGCTCGACGGCGACCGCCGTGTACGCGGGCCCCGCGAGCAGCAGCGGCGCGCCGGCGTCCTGCAGGATGGCGGCGAGCTCGGTGGGGTGCAAGCGCCAGTTCAAGGGCACCGCCACCGCCCCGATCTTGGCGGCGGCGAACAGCAGCTCCACGACCTCGGGGGCGGTGCGATCCAGGTGGGCGACGCGCGACCCGGGCCCGACGCCGGCGGCGAGCAGGGCCTGCGCCAGGCGGCTGGAGCGCTCGTCGAGCTCGGCGAAGGTCAGCGAGCGCGACCCGTGCTTGATCGCGACGCGGCCGCCGCGCTCGCGGGCCTGATGGCGTAGCACGTCCGCAACCCGGAGCTCCTCTCCCAACATGAGGTCAATTCAAGCATACTTCCCGCTCACTGCGGCGATGCTCCACCCGGGCGGTGCGGTTCAGGACCTCCCTGCGAGGAAGGTGGCGATCTCCTCGTCGACCTGAGGCTCCTCGGTCGCGTAGAGATGGCCCGACTCCTCGAGGATCCGCAGCCGACTGTCCGGGAGGCTCTCCGCCATCATGCGCGCGTTGGAGACGGGGATGATTCGATCGTGCGCGCCGTGGACGACCATCGTCGGCACGCCGATGCGGCGCAGTCGCCCGTGGCAGTTGTGCATCGCCGCCGCGTAGAGCTGGGCCCTGTACGCGCCCCGGTTGAACGGGTGCTCGAGGCGCCGCTCGATGTCCTCGGCGATGCGGTCGACGCCGTGGTCACGGCAGCGCGGCCCGTAGTTGTAGGCGACTGATGCCCAGGCTGCCTCCTCGGTCTCCATCGTCAAGCGCCGGTTGAAGAACGCCATAACGTCCTGGTCGGGCAGCACCGCGCGGCGACCGCCGGCGTGGGTCGCCCCCAGCACGAGCGACTGGATGCGGTCCGGATGGCGCAGCGCGAGGCTCTGCGCGACCATGCCGCCCATCGAGAAGCCGTAGACGTGCGCGCGATCGAGGCCGACGCCGTCCAGGACGCTGACGGCGTCGTCGGCCATGGCCTCGACGCTGTAGTTGTGGCGCACGGACGAAGAACGGCCGATGCCGCGGGCGTCGAAGGTGATGACCCGCAGCGAACGCGCGAGCACGGGGACGGTCCGCCACCACGCCCCGCCGCTCAGCCCGAGGCCCATGATCAGCAGCACGGGCGGGCCGTCGCCGACGCTCTCCCAGTGGAGCTCCGTCCGGCGGTCGGACGCCGTCGCCGTGCCCGCGCCCTGGCTCATACGTCGAACAGCCAGCGGGCGCTCGAGACCTGGGCGGCGACGAGATCGCGCGTCAGGTTCACGTAGGTGGCGGCGAGCGAGCGCGCCGGCTCGACGTCGAGTGCCCGTGCGAGGGTGAGCTGGAACTCCGTGGCGGCACGGATGCCGTCCTCATAGGCATCGATGCACGCCTCGGCTCCGCCCCAGGCCGGCAGCGCCGAGCCCAGCAGCGATCGTGCCTGGTCGGCGCCCCCCAGCACCTTCCCGATCAAGGCCAAGATCTCTGTCTCGGCTCCTTCCGAAACCGCCGCCACCGTGTCCTCCTCCCTACCCAGCACCGGCTGAACCCGGTCCGCAACACTACCAGAACTCGGTTCAACAAGTGGCGTTTATCGCCCTCCGTCGCGGGGTTGTCGGCAGCCGTCACAGGCTGTCCACGATCCCGGCGGCGGACATCGACGCGAACTGGCTTTCGACGGAGTTCGCCAGCACGAGCAGGTCGCGCAGCTCGCCGGAGCGATCGCGGACGTGGTCGACGAGCAGGGCCTCGGCTTCGAACCCGAGCGCGCGGAACATCCCGATCAGCGACTCCTGCTCGGCGATGACGTCGACGACGAGCTTCGCCAGCGACATCTCCATCGCCTCGAGCACGGCCCGCTGTGCCAGCGCGCGCCCGATGCCGCGCCCGCGGCGCTCGGGATCGACCACGAGCCGCACCTCGCCGACGTGGCTCGACCAGCCGTGCAGCGGGACGACCGCGACAGATCCCAGGACCTCGCCGCCCTCCACGGCGATCACGCGAGCGCCACCGGGCCGTGCCCAGCTCGTGACCACGTCGGGATCGTCGACGTCCTCCTTGAAGAACGTGCGATCGGCCTCGGGCATCCGGTGGAAGAACGCGATCAATGCCGCCTGATCGTCAGGCTGGACGGGCCGTATCTCCATCATCACTCCTCGTGTCGGAGAGCTCGTCCGAGTGGGCGATGATCCACTCGGCCATGCGCGGCATGGTCACCTTCAGCGCCCCTCGGCCGGTCCCGAAGGTGACGTGCCCGCCGGGCAGCCGCAGCTCCTCCCGCCGCGCCGGGTCTCCGACCAGGCGCATGATGGGCTCCACCGCGGACGGCGGGACGACGTTGTCGCGCTCGGCCATCGCGTTGAGGACGTTGCCGCGAGCGTTCGCGAGGTCGATGCGGCGGTTGCCCAACCGCATCGAGCCTGTCATCAGCACGTTCTGGCGCACGAAGAGCTCGGTCAGCTGGCGGAAGGCGGCGCCGGGGAACGGGACGTGGTCGCGCGACCACTGCGCCATCGCCTGGAAGCCCTCGACGAACTCGTCGTTCCAGAGATGCTCGAGCAGCGTGGCCTTCTGGGCGACCTCGGTCGTCGGCGCCAGCATGTAGAAGCCGCTGTAGAGCGCATCGGCCGGCACGTTGCCCGTGTCGTCGATGAGCTCGTCGGGGTTCAGCCTGCCCTCGCGCAGCAGCGCGACCATCGCCCCCATCTCGTCGAAGTCGAGCGGGGTGGCCATGAGGATCAGGTTGCGGACGGGGGCGTCCTCGTGCGCCGCGGCGTAGAGAGCCGCCATGACGCCGCCGAGGCAGTAGCCGGCCAGCGTCACCTCGGACTGGCCCGTCTCGCGCCGGACCGCTGCGAGCGCCCGCGGGATGTACCAGTCGACGTAGCGCTCCAGGTCGTTGTCGGCGTCGAGCTCGTCGGGCACGCCCCAGTCGAGCATGAAGACGTCCAGCCCGGCACCGGTGAGGTATTCGACCAGGCTGTTGCCGGGGCGCAGGTCGAGGATGTAGCTGCGGCTCACGAGGCTGTGCACGATGACCACGGGCGGCCCGTAGCGGACCGCGCCGTTGTGGTAGCGCCACAGCTCGACCTTGCCGCGCTTCCAGACGACCTCCTTTGGCGTGGCCCCGAGCTTCGGCCGATGCGTGCCGCGCACGTAGCGCACGCCGTTGCGCGCGCGCCGCAGCGAGCGCTCCACGTCACGGTTGAGGCGGCTGACGAGGTCGGTGGGGTTGAGCGTGGGCGCCATCACCCGACCCGCGTGCGCCGACCGTCTTCGGCCACCTCCGCAACCTCATCGGTCAGCTGCGTGAGGCGGCGCTCCATGCGCGACATCTGCTCGCGCATCCGGCGGACGTCCGTGCCGGCGGGCAGGTTGAGCGTGTGCCACGCGCGCCGCGACACTCCTTCCACCATCCCGAGCGTCTTGCGCCGAGCGCGGTTGATCTTGGTGACGGCGTCGAAGTACGTGTCCGTGCGCACGGCAGCCTCCACGGGCTCGCCGATCGCCCGCTCCAGGCGGTACACGGCCTTGAGCCAGAGCGGCTGGTTCGCGGGCATGCGCCGACGTTAGCGCTCAACTGAGCTGAATTCAAGTTGGGCGACGGTCACCGGTTCCGGCCATGCTCCATTGGGCCCCGCCGTCGACGGTGAGGATCGTGCCGGTCGTGTAACTGGATGCATCGCTCGCGAGGTACAGCGCCGCGCCGACGATCTCGTCCGCCTCGCCCGCCCGGCGCAGGGGGAAGGTCTGCGCGAGCTGCGTGAAGAGGTCCATGTCCCACTCTCGCGCGATCGACGTGAGGAAGGGCCCCGGCATGATCGCGTTCACGCGCACGGTCGGTCCCAGGGCGTGTGCCAGGCCGACGGTCATCGCGTTCACCCCGGCCTTCGCGGCGGCGTAGGGCACGATGTCCTTCGTCGGTCGCACGGCGCCGGTGGAGCTGACGTTGATGATCGATCCCCCGCCGGCCTCGAGCATCCGCTCGCCGACGAGCGCCGCGAGCCGGAACGGACCCTTCAGGTTGACGCTGACGACCTTGTCGAACAGCTCCTCGGTGACCTCCGAGAGCTTGCCGTACCGCGGCGACACCCCGGCGTTGTTGACGAGCACGTCGACGCGACCGAAGTCGCGGTAGACGCCCTCGACGAGCCCGTCGAGACGGTCCCAGTGCCCGACATGGCACGCGCACGCCGCCGCCTTGGCACCCTCCGCGCGCAGTGCTGCGGCCACCTCCTCGCATGCATCGGGCTTGCGGCTGACGATCACGACCTCGGCGCCGACGCGGGCGAAGCCATGCGCCATCGCGAGCCCGAGGCCCCGGGTGCCGCCGGTGACCACCGCGACCCGCCCCGCCAGGTCGAACAGGTTGCCCATGTCGTCAGCGACGTCGCTGAGCGTGTCGGCCGGCTCGTGCATGCCCACCACCTCCTGCGGGTTCGTGGTTACGAGGATCACGAAAGCGAAAGCCGGGAAGGTGGGTCGCCGGCGCCGTTGCGGGCGCCGGGGCGAGCGCGAAGGATGCGAGGCCGCGGCGCGAGCCGTCGTCGGTGACCTGCTCGGTGACGGCGCCGGCGTCCAGCAGTAGGTCCAGGTGGCCCAGCACCTCCCAGACGACCAGCAGCGGTTGCTCGGCCACGGTTCGATCCGACCATAGCCGCCGGGTGATCGCATACGCCGTGGCAGGGCCGCCCTCGAGCGCCTTCACGATCCGCTCGCAGCGCCGCTGGTGCTGGCCAAAGCGCTCTTCGACGAGCGCGGCGTGCGCGGTGATCGGGTCGCCGTGGCCACTCAACAGCCGGTCGAGGGGCATCGACGCCGTCCGCCGCAGGCTGTCGAGGTACTCGATCCGTGCGCGCGGGCGCGTCCCGTCGGGCTCGGCCGCGGGATAGATCTCCGTGTTCGACGAGATGGAGGCCAGCAGGTGATCGCCGACGAAGGCCAGACCGGCGCGGTCGTCGACGAAGATCGTGTCGGTGGTGCTGTGCCCCGGCCGGGCCACCACGCGAAGCTGGCGCCCGCCGGCACTGATGCGCTCGCCGTCGCTCAGACGGATGTCGGTGTCCCAGGCATCGGACGACCGGCGGATGTAGTCCCAGAACGCCTCGTTGCCGTCGACGACGGCGTCCGGCACCCCGTGGTGTCGCATCAGGGCGTGGGAGAAGCGACGGTCTGCTTCGGAGCGCTCCGCGTAGCGCTCGCCGTAGTCCGCGGCGCGATCGAGCGCGGCCACCGCGGCGCCCGAGCGGGCGGCGATGGTCGCGGCGAGGCCGGTGTGGTCGAGGTGATGATGCGTCAACAGGACGAGCTCCACGTCCTCGACCCGCGTGCCGGCGCGGCGCAACCCGGCCTCGAGCGCCGCGAGGGCGTCGTCGGCGTGCGGGCCGGTGTCCACCAGGGTCAGCGGGTCGCCGCGCAGCAGCCAGGTGTTGACCGATCGGATGTGCGGCAGCGGGACTGGGATCTGAACGATGTCTTCCATGCCGTTGTGCGCCGCATGCCCGCCGCCTCTCGCGGCAGACAAGCTGAATCGACTTCAATATTGTAGAGCATCCTGGCACATCGTGGCCTCACTCGCCCCGGAGAGCACAAGAGTCCGTCGCAGGCGGCCCGGTTTTCCAGAGTCCTCCGCCAAGGGCTTGCCAGAACGACACGGACGTGTATATGATTTGAATTCAGTTTGAATGAGAGAGACCATTGGAGGAGCAGCGCATGACCGTTCAAGAGCAGGCCAGCGAGACCGCCACGGGCGGCGAGGTCATTCAGTACGAGCTTGACGGCGGGGTGGCCACGATCTGGCTCAATCGCCCCGAGGTGAAGAACTGCGTCAACTGGGACCTGCTCACGGGCCTGGGCGCGGCGCTCGAGCGCGCCGACGAGGACCCGGAGGTCCGCGTGGTCCTGATCCGCGGGCGCGGGAACACGTTCTGCGCCGGCGCCGACCTCAACATGCTCGACAGCGAGTTCCTGGGGACGACGAACAACTCGGTGAAGATCGCGCAGGTCTCCGCGCGCACGTTCGATCGCGCGTTCAATCTCAGCAAGCCGACGGTCGCGGTCGTCGAGGGCTACGCGGTCGCCGGCGGCTTCGAGCTCATGATCTCCTGCGACTTCTGCGTCGCGGCGGACGAGGCCCGCATCGGCGACTTCCACATCCGCCGCGCGCTGTTCGGCGGCGCCGGGCCGATCTACCGCCTGCCGCGCTACATCGGGCTGCGCAAGACCAAGGAGCTCCTGTTCACGGGCAAGCTGCTGTCCGGCAAGGAGTGCGAGGACTGGGGTCTGGCCAATGTGTCGGCGCCGTCCGACCAGCTCGACCAGGCCGTCGCCGACTTCATCGCGCCGATGCTCGACAAGAGCGCGTTCACGATGCGCATCACGAAGCTCGCGGCCAACCGCGGCCTCGATGGCGATACCGAGACGCTGATCGCCCTCGAAAGCATGACGTGCAACGTCGCGCACCAGTCCCAGGACGCCAAGGAGGGCGTGCAGGCCTTCCTCGAGAAGCGCGACCCGATCTGGAAGCACGCCTGACGTCCGCCCCTCCGTCACGATCACGAGCGCACGGAATGGACTTCGGGTTCGACCACAAGACCTCGGAGCTGCAGCAGCGGCTCCTCGAGTTCATGGAGCAGTGCGTCTACCCCGCGGAGACGCGCTTCCAGGCGGAGGTCGAGTCGGCTGACGACCCATGGGGAACCCCGCCCGTGCTCGAGGAGCTCAAGGCCGAGGCGCGCGGGCGCGGCCTGTGGAACCTGTTCCTGCCCCGGACCCACGAGTTCGGGGCAGGACTGACCAACCTCCAGTACGCCCCGCTGGCGGAGATCACGGGCCACAACCCGTGGATCGCGCCCGAGGCCATCAACTGCTCGGCGCCGGACACCGGGAACATGGAGCTGCTCTCGCTCTTCGGGACCGCGGAGCAGCGGGAGCGCTGGCTCGATCCCCTGCTCGATGGCACGATCCGCTCGGCGTTCTCGATGACGGAGCCCGACGTGGCGTCGTCGGACGCGACCAACATCGCCACGCGCATCGAGCGCCAGGGCGACGAGTACGTGATCAACGGGCGCAAGTGGTGGACGTCCGGCGCGATGTCGCCGCGGTGCGAGCTGCTGATCGTCATGGGCGTCACCGATCCGGACGCCGACCGCCATCGCCGCCAGAGCATGATCCTGGTCCCGAGGGACTCCCCGGGGGTCGAGATCCAGCGCTCCACGAGCCTGTTCGGCTACGCCGACGGCCCGCATGGCGGGCACGCGGAGATCGTCTACGACAACGTCCGCGTCCCCGCCTCGAACCTTCTCGGCGAGGAGGGCGACGGGTTCCGGATCGCACAAGAGCGGCTTGGCCCTGGGCGTATCCACCACTGCATGCGTGCGATCGGCATGGCCGAGCGCGCGCTCGAGCTGCTCTGCGCGCGGACGGCCGGCCGTTCCGCCTTCGGCCGTCCGATCATCGACCACGGCGTCGTCCAGCGCTGGATCGCCGAGGCCCGGGTGAAGATCGAGCAGGTCCGTCTGCTCGTGCTCAAGACGGCGTGGCTCATGGACACCGTCGGCAACCGCGGCGCCCGGATCGAGGTGTCGGCCATCAAGGTCGCCGCCCCTGAGGTGGCGACCTGGGTCATCGACCGCGCCATGCAGGCCCACGGGGGCATGGGCGTCAGCCAGGACACGCTGCTGCCCGAGCTCTACGCGGTCGCCCGGATCCTGCAGATCGCCGACGGGCCCGACGAGGTGCACTACATGGCGATCGCCCGCCGCGAGACGCGCCGCTACCGGCAGGACGCGATCCCGGCCTGAGGCGGCAGCCGGCCCGCCGGCAGAGCCGGCCCGCTCACTGCGCGGCGGCGTCGGAAGCGATGCGCACGAGCGTCTTGCCGATCGTCTCGCCGGCGAGCATCCGCGCGAGCGCCTCCGGCGAGTGCTCGAGGCCGTCGACGATCGTCTGGCGGTAGCGCAGGCGCCCGTCGGCGAGCCACCCGCCGAGCTCGCGCGCGACCTCATCCATGCGGTGCAGATGGCTGCTGCCCCGGAAGCCCCGCAGCGTGAGGTCGTTGGCGGTGGCCTGGAACAGGTTGCCGGGCCCCGCGGTGGCTCCGTCGCTCTCGTACTCCGACAGCGCCCCGCACAGCGCGACCCGGCCCCACCGGCGCAGGCAGTCGAGCGCGGCTTCGAGGTGGGAGCCGCCGACGCTGTCGAAGTAGACGTCGATCCCGTCGGGCGCCGCCGCGCGCAGCAACTCGATGACGGGCCCGCGGCGGTGGTTGAAGGCGGCGTCGAGGCCCAGGTCGTCCAGCAGGTGACGGACCTTCTCGTCGGAGCCCGCGCTGCCGATGACCCGGTGCCCGCGTAGCTTCGCGATCTGCGCGGCGAGGCTGCCGACCGCGCCGGCGGCGGCCGAGACCCACACGACGTCGCCCGCGCGCAGCTGCGCGGCGTCGATCAGGCCGGCGTACGCCGTCAGGCCCATCCCCCCGAGCGGCCCGAGGTACGCCGGGGCGGCGGCCACGGACGTGTCCAGCCGCGTGAGGGTGCCGAGCCCCGACAGGGCGGGCTCGTCGGCGTCGACGCTCGCGTAGTCGCGCCACCCGGAGGCGTGCCGGACGACGTCGCCGGGGCGGAACCCCTCCGCGCGCGACTCGACCACCTCGCCGACGGTGAGGATCCCGTCCATCGGGGCGTGCAGCGCGAACTCGCCGAAGTACCCGGCCGGCCCTTGCTCGCGCAGCCGCAGCCGCAGGCCCGGGTCCACCGAGGTGAAGGTGTTGCGCACGAGCACCTCGCCGGGCCCGGGCCGTGGCACGTCAACCTCGACCACCTCGAAGTGCGACGGCCCGACCGACCCGGCCGGGTACTGGGCGGGCTGGACGACCCGGCCGCGGATGAGGCCCGGCGCCATCGTCGTCAGGCGGCGCGCGCGTGGGCGGCGAACATGTGGCGACCCGCCTCCACGAGCGGTGCCACCAGCCGCTGGGCGTTGTCGAAGCCGGAGCCGAGCATGGCTCCGCCCGCGTGGCGTGCGGCGATGCCCTGGCAGACGACGGCCAGCTTGAAGAGCGCGAAGGCCTGGTACCAGTCGGCGTCGGAGACGTCGAATCCGGTCATGCGCGCGTAGCGCTCTATGACCTCCGCCCGCGACGGGAAGCCCCGCGCGGCCGTGACCGGCGCCACGATCCGCGCGGCGCGCAGGACCTCGGGGTCGGCGTCCTCGCTCCAGAAGGCCAGGAGCGCGCCGAAGTCGGTGAACGGATCACCGAGCGTGCTCATCTCCCAGTCGAGGACGGCGACGATCCGACCCGGTTGCGTCGGGTGCAGGATCGTGTTGTCGAGCCTGTAGTCGCCGTGCACGATCGCGTGCTCTCGCTCTGGCGGCAGCCCACGCCGCAGATCGTCGCGCAGGGCGTCGAGCGCCGGCAGCTCGGCGACCTTCGTCGCCTCCCACTGCTTCGACCAGCGCCGCAGCTGGCGCTCCATGAAGCCCGCCGGCCGGCCGAACTCCGCCAGGCCGACCGCCGTCGGATCGACGGTGTGAAGCGCGGCGAGCGTGTCGACCAGGCCCTCTCCGATCGCGCGGCGCTGCTCGGGCTCGTCGGCGTAGCCGGCGGGGAGGGCGTTGCGACAGATGTGCCCCACGACCCGCTCCATCACGTAGAACGGCGCTTTCAGTGGCCCGTCCGCGCCGCCGAAGTACAGCGTCCGCGGCACCGGGACGGCCGTGCCGTCGAGCGCCGAGAGGACGCTGTACTCGCGGAGCATGTCGTGGGCCGTCGGAAGGATGTGCCCCAGCGGAGGGCGCCGGAGGATGACCTCGCCCGCGTCCGAGGCCACGCGATAGGTCAGGTTCGACTTGCCGCCGGACACCAGGGCGACATCGCACCCCAGCCAGCGCGGATCGTGCAGCCCGTCGGCCAGCAGCGGGCCGACGACCTCCGGGTCGGCACCGGTCGTCACCCTCTCAAGGCGCTGGGCGGTCGGGTCGTTGAAGCCGATCTCTTCAGCCATCCGGTGTCGTCTCCCGTCAGTGGACCGAGACCGCTGGGGCCCGGCCGTCGCCAGCGAGCTGGGGGCTGCCGGCCGCCGCGGCCGCGAGGGCCCGCCCGATCTCGCGCTCGTGATGGGCGGCGTCCCCGAACTGCTGCTCGCGCACGACGATCCGGCGCAGGAAGCGGTGCGCAGGGTGCTCCTCGGTGAAGGCGATGCCTCCGAAGACCTGCATCGCGCCGTGCGCGACCTCGCGGGCGCAGCGCGAGACGTATGCCTTCGCGACCGCGGCGGTCTGGCCTGCCTCGTCCAGGTCGTCGTCGAGAGCCGCCGCCGCGTAGAGGACGGTCGACCACATGCTCGCCTGCCGGACGTACATGTCCGCCAGGATGTGGCGCAGCGCCTGGTAGCTGCCGATCGTGCGGCCGAACTGGCGCCGCTCGGTCGCGTAGGTGCGCGCGTCGTCCAGGAGCCGTCCAGCCGCGCCGACCGCCTCGGCGGCGGCGAGCAGCCCGCCGGTGAGGGCGAGTCGTTGCAGCAGCGCGGCGGCCACCGGACCCTCTGCGACGCCCGCCACCGGCGCATCGACCTCGGCAAGCTCGAGCGCGCTCATCGGCACCAGCGGGTCGAACGCCGGCTGCGGGGTGACCGCGACGCCGGGGACATCTGCGGTCAGGAGGACCAGCCCGGGCCGGCCGGCGACGGACGCGACGACGGCCAGTCGATCGACCGAGTCGGCATGCTCGACTGCCACCTTGCGGCCGTGGAGCCCGTTCAGCCCGAGTGCCGTCTGCACGCCCGAGACCGCCCATCTCCGTCCGGGCTCGAGCAGTGCGATGGACACGGCATCGTCGCCCTCGACGAGCTGCGCGTAGTCCTCGGGGAGCCGATCCGCCAACGGCTCCGCGGCGAACCGCAGGGCGGCGCTGCCGACGTACGGCGCGCACGCGAGGTGCGCGCCGAGCGCCCGCGACACCAGGCAGAGCTCGACCGCGCCGAGGCCTTCATCGCGATCGACGCTGAGCCCCCCGAACGCGACCAGCGCCTGCCACAGCGCGTCGGGGTCGCGCCCGGCGTCCTCCTCACCCCCCGCACCCGGCCACTCGCGGACCAGCAGCGTCTCGACGGATTCGCTCAGCCAGCGCTGCTCGTCGGTCAGTTCGAGGTCCATGCCTACTCCTGCGGCAGCTCGAGGATGCGGTCGGCGATGATGTTGCGCTGGATCTGCCCGGTCCCGCCATAGACACTTGCCGCACGTGAGTACAGGTATGTCTCCGTCCAGAAGTCGTTCTCGGCGCCCTCCAGCGGATCGGCGTGCTGGAGCGTCGACCCCAGCACCTCGAGCGCCGTGGCGGCGACGCGCTGCTCCGCCTCGGCCATCAGGAGCTTCACGCTGGAGGAATCGGGCCCGACGGTGCCGCCGTTGAGGAACTCGCCGACGGTCCGGTAGGCGTGGTGACGCAGGACCTCGACCCCGATCAGGGCCCGCGCGAGGGCGACCTGGACCTCGGCGTCCGCGACGATCGGCGCTCCATCGAGCTCGCGCCGTGCGGCCGCGCGCACCGCGCGGTCCACCCAGGTGCGCAGCTTCACCTGGCGCGGCAGTGCCGCGGTGCCGCGTTCGTGCCCAAGGGTGTGCATCGCGATCTTCCATCCGTCGCCGAGCTGGCCCAGGAGGTGCTGCTTGGGCACGATCACGTCGTCCAGGAAGAGCTCACAGAACTCGGCGTGGCCGGTGATCTGCGTCATCGGCCGCACCTCGACGCCGGGGGCCCGCATGTCGACGACCAGCATCGAGATGCCGCGGTGCCTGGCGACCGACTCGTCCGTGCGCGCCAGGACCCCGCACCAGCGGGCGTACTGCCCCCACGAGACCCAGGTCTTCTGTCCGCTCAGGACGAAGTGGTCGTCTTGCTCGACCGCGCGCGTGCGCAGCGAGGCGAGGTCCGAACCGGCTTCGGGCTCGGAGAAGCCCTGACACCAGATCTCCTCCGCCGAGAGGATCGGCGGGATGTAGCGTCGGCGCTGCTCGTCGGAGCCGAAGCGCAGCAGCGTCGGGCCGAGCACGTCGAGGCCGACGACGTTGACGAGCTCCGGGGCCCCTGCCGCGGCGAGCTCCTGGTCGACGATGATCTGCTCGACCGGCGGGCGGCCGCCCCCACCGAACTCCTTGGGCCAGGCGCGGCCGACGTAGCCGGCGTCGTAGCAGCTCGCCTGCCAGCCGCGCAGCACCTCCATGCGGTCGTCCAGCGCCCGTGGAAGGTCGGCCGGAGTCAGTCGATCCCGCGCGAGGAACGCCCGGACCTCCTCCTGCAGCGCGCGTTCTGTGGCCGAAGGTTGGAGCTGCATGAAGTGACATCGTATCAGTTTCGGTACCGCCTAGCGAGGATTTGCCCCTCTGTCTTGCGTTTTTCGCTTCGGTTGACTAATTTGACATTGATTCACTTCACACAGAGTTGCCGGAGGAGAGAGACACGATGACCAAGCCCACGCTGGCGTTCCAGCCGGAGGCCGAGCGCTACTACGCCGACGGGCACTGGCGCGACGGCGACCTCTGGGAGGACTTCGACCGCCGAGTCGAGGAGCACCCGGACAAGGTGGCCCTGATCCTCGAGGACCGCGAGGTCACCTTCGCCGGACTGCGCCGCGCCGCGGTCGGCGTGTCGGGCAGGCTCGCCGACGGCGGTGTGGAGCCGGGGGACGTGGTCATCCTCCTCGGCCGCCATTCGATCGAGGCCGCGGTCGCGATGCTCGGGTGCCTGCACCGCGGCGTCGTGCTCGCGCCGCTGCCGCCGATGTTCAACGCGACGCAGCTCTCTGCGCTCCTGGCGCAGACCGGCGCCAAGGGCCTCGTCTCCTTCGGCGGCGAGCGCGAGATCGCGAAGTGCATGCAGGTCGCCGACGAGGTGCCCTTCCTGCTCGCCGTGCTGCCTGAGCTCGTCGACCAGCTCGCGGCCAGCGATCTGCCGGCCGACCGGACCCCGCGCCACGCCGACGACCTCGCGATGATCCTTCACTCCTCCGGGACCACCTCGGCCCCGAAGGGGATCTCGCACTCGAGCAACACCCTGCGCTACGCCACCGAGGGCGTGTGCCGCCGATGGCAGCTCTCGGGCGAGGACGTCTACCTCGTCGTCTGCGAGTTCGGGTTCGTCGGCGGGCTCGTGTTCGGCTACTTCCCGCCGCTGCTCAACGGCGCCACGGGCGTCCTCGTGAACCGGTGGGACGCCGACGAGGCGCTGCGGCTCGTCGAGGCGCATCGCTGCACCTACTTCCTCGCCATGCCGACGCACTCTGCCGACCTCGTGCGGGCGGCGAGCGAGACCACGCGCGACCTGTCGTCGATGCGCGCACTCGCCGCTCCGGGGTTGACGCGCGAGCGGCGCATCGCCATGCGAGAGGCCTTCAAGCGCCAGCCGCTCGGCGACTACGGGCTCTCGGAGGTCCCGGGGCACGCCGCCCATGCCCTCGACGAGCCAGACGAGAAGATCTACACGACCGAGGGCAGGCCCTACGACGGCACCGAGATCCGGATCGTCGACGAAGCCGAGCAGCCGCTTCCGGCCGGGCAGGTCGGGGCGGTCGTCGTCAACGGGCCGAGCCGTTTCCTGGGCTTCTTCCGCAACGACGCCCTCATGGAGGAGTCGCTGACCGGCTGGGGCGGCTACCGCACGGGCGACCTCGGCTACCTCGACGAGGACGGCCAGTTCGTCTACGTCGGGCGCAGCAAGGACATCATCCGCCGCGGCGGCGTGACGATCGTCCCGGCCGAGGTCGAGCCGGTGATCCTGCGCCACCCGGCGGTCCACGAGGTCGCGATCGTGCCCCTTCCGGACGACCGGCTGGGCGAGCGCTCCTGCGCCGCCATCATCCTCGAGCCCGGCCACAGCGCCCCGGCGCTCGAGGAGCTGCAGAAGTTCCTCGACGGCGAGGGGGTGGCGAAGTACGCGTGGCCGGAGTCCGTCGAGGTCTTCGAGGACTTCTCGCGGACGGCGTCGCTGAAGGTGGTGAAGCGAGACGTAACGAACGCGATCCTCGGCCGGTCACGCATCACCGCGTGACGAGCGAGCTGCCGGCGGCACGACCTCCTCTGCGACGTGGAAGTAGCTCGAGATGACGAGCTCCTCTTGGTGGGGGGCCATGCGCTCCATGCGGCGGCTCTCCGCAGCCATCCATGCAGGGTCGTCGCGCATGGCCTCCAGCCCTGCGTCGTCGAGCTCGAACAGGCCCCACGTTGCCACCACGTCCGAGTCGTCCTCGGCACGGCCGATCCACAGCCGCGTCATCCCGGCCGGCCATTCGTCGTCGCTCAGTGGCTCCCACGCCTGCCTGAACGCGTCGTACGCGCCCGGCTTCAGCCGCCTCACCACCACCGCGCACATCATGTCGGTCTCCTCTCCGATCCCGGTCGCGACGATACCTCCGGGCCACGCGGCCGTCGACCCCCCGATCGCGTCCTGAGCGTGGCGCGGTAGATCATGCCGACAGCGCTCGAACGTTCACAGCGGCTGGTCCTGCCGGAGGTGATAGGTCGGGGCCGGCGCGCTCACCCCGATCGACCGGCCCTCATCTTCGGCGAGGAGGAGCGCACCCACGCTGCTCTCCATGAGCGGGCCGAGCGCCTTGCCACGGTGCTTGCGGACGCGGGCGTGCGGCGCGGCGACCGCGTCGCGCTGCTGTTGCACAACGGCCTCGAGTTCCCCGAGTCTCTGCTCGCATGCCACGTGCTCGGCGCGATACCCGTCCCGGTGAACTTCCGCCTCGCGCCCGACGAGATCGCCTACATCCTGCGCGACGCCGGTGCAGTGGCC
Organism: uncultured Actinomycetes bacterium; assembly: GCA_963807305.1. Classification (GTDB taxonomy): domain Bacteria; phylum Actinomycetota; class Thermoleophilia; order Solirubrobacterales; family Solirubrobacteraceae; genus JAOPZW01. The sequence continues at coordinate 101,407 of CAWEBN010000002.1, read as the reverse complement.
CTGATCGCCGATGAGGGCTCGCCCAGCCTCGGCGTCGACGGGCTCTTGCTCACGGCGGGACCAGCGTACGAGGACGCGATCGCGTCGGCCGACCCCCACCCGGAGCCGGCGTGGCTGCGCGAGGAGGACCCGGCGCTCATGTGTTACACGTCCGGGACCACGGGCCGGCCGAAGGGGGCGGTCCTGACCCACGGCAATCTCGTCGCCAGCACCCTGAGCTGGATCCACGAGATGCGCGCCGGCCCGGACGACGTCTGGCTCTCCGGGCAGCCGCTGTTCCACATCGGCGGCATCAACGGGCTGCTGCCGTTCCTGACCCTCGGAGCGACGAGCGTCGTGATGCCGACGACAGGCTTCGACCCCGAGTTGGCGCTCGAGGCGATCGAGCGCCATGGCGTGACCATGTGCATCTTCGTCCCCACGCAGTGGGAACTGCTGTGTCGCGCCGAGCGGGTGGCGCAGCTGGACCGCGGACGGCTGCGCGTGGCGATGTGGGGGGCGTCGCCGGCCCCGCGGGCCACGCTCGAGCTGATGGCGACGACGTTCCCGCAGGCCGAGATCGTCAGCGCCTACGGCCAGACCGAGATGGCCGGCGCGACGACGCTCCTCAAGGGCGCGGACGCCGTGCGGAAGATGGGCTCGGTGGGCAGGCCGATGCTCGGGGTGGAGCTGCGCGTCGTCGACGACGATCTGCGCGACGTGCCGGACGGCACGGTCGGCCAGATCGTGTACCGGGGCCCGACCGTCATGGCCGGCTACCACGACCAGTCCGACGCGAGCGCCGACGCCTTCGCCGGCGACTGGTTCCACAGCGGAGACCTCGCCAAGCGCGATGAGGAGGGCTATCTCTGGCTCGTCGATCGCAAGAAGGACCTGATCATCAGCGGCGGCGAGAACGTCTACCCGGCTGAGGTCGAGCGGGTGCTGCTCGAGCACGAGGCCGTCGCCGACGCGGCCGTCGTCGCGATGGCCCATCCCAAGTGGGTCGAGACGCCCTTGGCGTTCGTGGTCGCGGCGGGTGAGGTCGACGAGCACGCGCTCATCGCCCACTGCCGTGAGCGCCTGGCCGGCTTCAAGCGGCCGTCAGCCGTCGTGTTCGTCGAGGCGCTCCCGCGCAACGCGGCGGGCAAGGTGCTCAAACGCGAGCTGCGCGCGAGCGCACCCGACCTCCATTCAGTGCATCGGACAGGATCTCCTTGACCCGGGCGATCGTGTCGATGGCGACCTCGAGGCCGGCGGCCTCTGGAACGAAGTTGAAGCGGCGACATCCCACCGCCAGGTAGGGCTCGAGCGCCTCCGCAAGGTCGTCCACGTCCCCGCACGGCGTGTAGCGGGCGAACCGCTCGAACTCCTGCCCGTACGCCCGGTCCATGACGGGCTTCACGCGCGCGACGCCCTCCTGCCTGGTTGCGCCGATGCCCGCCCAGAGCTGGAGCGTGTGCCGCCATCGCTGCGGCGGACGCCCCGCCGCGTCGGCCGCGTCCGCCACCAGACGCGACATCTCCGCGAAGCGCCGCGGCGAGACCCAGACGCCGATCCACCCCTCCCCCAGCCGCCCCGTGCGCGCCGCCGCGGCATCCGAGCGCCCGCCGACGGAGGATGGGAACCGGCGGCTGCGGCGCCGGCCGGATGGCGGCCGCCTCGACGGCGAAGAACCGGCCGTCGAAGCTGACCTCCTCGCCGGTCAGGAAGGCCCGCAGCAACCGCAGCGCCTCGTCCGTCCGCGCGCCGCGCGTGCGCGGGTCCACCCCGCACAGCTCGAGCTCGCGCCGATCGTCGCCGCCCACGCCGATCCCGAAGGAGCGCCGACCCGGAGCGATGAGCGCCAGGGTCGACAGCTGCCGGGCCACGACCGCGGGGTGACGAAGCGCGAGCAGGTATACCCCGGTCTGCGCGGACACGGCCGGATGCGCCGCGAGCAGCGCGGTCGCCTGGATCAGCCCATCCGTGCCGTGGCCACCGGCGAAGCTCACGTGGTCGCCCACGACCAGGTGGTCCAGCCCCGCTTCGACCGCGAGGCCGGAGAGGTCACCGAGACGCCCCTGCCAGGCGAGCAGGTCGCCTCCCGCAGGACGAGGCCCACCCGAATCGCCTCGTGCGTGCTCATGCGGTGACGAGGCGGAGGCTGCTCGCACGTCCGATCCCCGCTCCACCGCCGGTGACCGCGGCCACACCGTCGCCCGGACTCATCTCGCACCTCCGTTCCGTGCCGATTTGAGTTCAAGTCACTATAACCCGCCGCCTGGCGCGTGTCCAACTTCCGACGACGACCATAGGCCTCGTGTCGGGCGAGGGCGCTTGACTTCGCCCGCACAGTCACTCACTATCGTTGAACCAAACTCAGATCAGGAAGAGAGACGTGCTCCCATGCTCCGACGCGAGTTCCCACAGCTGTACATCGACGGCCGCTGGCAGGATCCCGACTCCGACGAGCGGATCGACGTCATCTCGCCCAGCACCGGGGAGAAGGTCGGCTACGTGGCGTCGGGCTCGACGACGGACATGGATCGCGCTGTCGAGGCGGCGCGCAAGGCGTTCTACGAGACCGACTGGGCCCAGCGGCCCGTCGAGGAGCGCGCCGAGATGTGCGAGCGACTGGCCGCGCTGATCGCCGAGCACCGCGAGGAGTTCCGGGACCTCATCGTCGAGGAGCTCGGCCACACCAAGTTCCTCGTCGACGTCTACCACTCCGTCGCGCCGACGCTGCATTGGAACTACTACGCGAAGCTCGGCCGCAACTTCACGTTCGCCGAGGTGCGGGAGGCCGACCTCGGACCGCTGGCCGGCAACGCAGGCGGGCTGATCATGAAGTACGAGACCAAGAGCCTGGTCGTGCGCGAGCCCGTCGGCGTCGTCGCGGTCCTCTGCGCGTTCAACTTCCCGCTGCCGGGCATCGCCCAGAAGACGGCGCCGGCGCTGGTCGCCGGCTGCACCGCCGTGGTCAAGGTGCCCGACCCCGACCCGCTGGCCATCTTCGCGCTGGCCGACCTCGTCTCGCAGGCCGGCTTCCCGCCCGGAGTGCTGAACATCGTTGCCACCGATGCGGAGGGCTCGGCGCATCTGGTCAGCCACCCCGACGTGGACATGGTCACCTTCACCGGCTCGACGGAGGTCGGCAAGAAGATCGCCGCCACCTGCGCCCAGCAGATCAAGCCCTGCGTGCTCGAGCTCGGCGGCAAGTCGGCGGCGATCATCCTCGACGACGCCGACCTGGACGCCGTGCTGCCGACAGTCGCGGGTGTCAGCGCCGGGACGAGCCAGGGCGAGAGCTGCGTCTGCATGAGTCGGATCCTGGCCCCGCGGTCGCGCTACGACGAGATCGCGGCCAAGCTGACCGAGGCCTTCGCAGCAATGAAGGTCGGCGACCCGTTCGAGGAGGACACGATCGTCGGCCCGCTGATCTCCAAGGCACATCGTGAGCGCGTGCGCGGCTTCGTCGAGAAGGCGGTCGAGGAGGGCGCCACCGTGGCCACGGGCGGCAAGGCGCCCGAGCACCTCGACAAAGGCTGGTACTTCGAGCCGACGTTGCTGACGAACGTCAGCAACGACATGACCGTCGCCCAGGAGGAGGTCTTCGGCCCGGTCATCGCGCTGATCGCCTACGACGACGAGGAAGACGCGATCCGGATCGCCAACGACAGCCGCTTCGGCCTGGCTGGCTGCGTCTTCACGAGCGACTCGGTCCGCGGCTTCGAGATCGCCCGCCGCGTGCGGAGCGGCACGTTCTCGGTCAACACCTTCGCCGCGGACTTCAACTCGCCCTTCGGGGGCTACAAGGAGTCCGGGATCGGCCGCGAGCACGGCCCGACGGCGATCGAGGAGTACCTCCTCTACAAGACGATCTCGGTCGATCCTTCCGACGAGCTGCCCGAGGAAGTCGTGCGCTCCGTCGAGCGGACGCCCGCGCCGGTCTGACCGGCGGCGACCGGCCTGGAGGCACCACGTGGTCGCCGAGTTGGTCGACGGCGACCTCGAGGTCGTGTTCGGCCAGACCCGCCAGTCCGGTGGACCGGTCAGGCGGCCGCCGCGCGACGCTGGCGCTTGCGCGGCGTCCCGGGCTTGAGCCGCGTCCCGTCGACCGAAGTCAGTCCCGCCATGGTCAGACAGCGCGGCACGTAGAAATCTCTGACCTCGTCGAGCGACATGCTGCCCTTCGGGCGGTACCAGTGCCAAACGCTGTTGTACAGGCCGAGGATCGCACGCGCGAGCAGGCGCGGATCGGCCTGCGGGATGGCGCCCTGCTCCATACCGCGTGTCACGAACGTGGCCCACGCGAACTCGAGGTCGCGGATGCGCGACCGCGCCAGCCGACGCGCCTCCTCCTCTCGGGGAGACGTCCGCTGCACGCCGACGAGATTCTGCTCGGCCACCAACACGCGGTTGCGCAGGACCTCGAGCTCGGTCAGCTCGAAGGCGCCGTTCAGGACGGCCGTGAGCGCGTCGGCGAAGTCGTCGTGCTCGGCGACGATCCGCTCGAACTCATCGCTGTTGGCCTGCACCGCATCGGCCTGGATCTCGTACAGGCAATGGAGCTTGGACTCGAAGTAATGGTAGAGCGCCGTCGAGCCGACACCTACGGCCGCCGCGATGTCGGCCCACTTCGTGTGCTCGTACCCATGCCGGCCGAAGTACTCGGTCGCGGTGGCGAGGATCTCAGCTCGCTTGCTGCGCGACGAGCGCGCGTTCCCGTCGCGCCCTGGGCGTCCCTGACGATTAGACGACGGCAAAACAGAACTCATTTCTTCGATGGAAGAGTGCTCTGCACGGTAGCAAGGCCGTCGGCGGTAGCAAGGCCGTCGGCGACACCTTCGGCCCCCGCCCGGGGGAGGTCCCTCGCATACGGAGGCGGCTGAGCCGTGCCGTCGAGCGGGCCTGCCGGATGGCCCTTGCAGAACCTGGTCGTCGAGGCTATATTGAAGTGACTTCAACTCAGGTCACGGTTCAGAAAGGGACGCCACATGACGGTCAACGGCCTCCAGGGCCACGTCGTCGTCATCACCGGAGGCAGCTCAGGACTCGGCGTGCAGCTCGGCCAGGCGCTGGCCGACGCCGGCGCAACACCCGTGCTGGCCGCCCGCCGCGCCGACCGCCTCGAGGCGCTGACCGCCTCCATCTCCGCGGCCGACTCGGTCGCCTGCGACGTGACCGACGTGGCCGACCGCCACCGGCTCATCGACACCGTGATAAAGCGTCATGGGCGCCTCGACGGGCTCGTCAACAACGCCGGCGTCGGCGCCACCGCCCCGGCGTTGCGGACCTCCACCGAGGCCTTCGAGCGCGTGATCGACCTCAACCTCACCGCTCCATTCGCGCTCTCCTGCCTGGCAGCGCAGCAGATGCGCAGCAGCGGCGGGCGGTCGATCGTCAACGTCGCATCGGTGCTCGGCCTGCGGTCCATCGGAGAGATACCCGACGCGGCCTACGTCGCCTCGAAGGCCGGCATGATCGGCCTCACACGCGAGCTGGCCTCCCAGTGGGGTCGGTACGGGATCCGCGTCAACGCCGTCGCGCCGGGCTTCTTCGCCACCGAGATGAACGCCGAGCTCGGGGACGACCCCGAGGCCTTTCCCGAGTTCATCGTCAATCGCACCGCGCTCAATCGTGGCGGGCGCGCCGGCGAGCTCGACGAGGCCGTGCTGTTCCTGCTCGGTCCCGGCTCGAGCTACGTGACGGGTCATGTGCTCAGCGTCGACGGCGGGATGGCAGGCCGCTGACGTCGATCCGGCCGGCGGCGCGAAGATGCCATGGTACAGTGCAACTGACGTGACTTCGAATCAATCCCACGACCGGGCCTCCATCGCATGACGCGCGACCGTCACGACAGCACCAAGCGTGGGGAGATCCTCGCGGCGGCGACGCAGAGGTTCGGCCGCGACGGGTACGAGCACACGAAGTGGGCCGACGTCGCTGCAGACGTCGGGGTCGGGCCCACGGCGCTCTACCACTACTTCGAGTCAAAGCAGCACTGCCTCTACGTGATCATGGATGAGGCCATCGGCGACTTCCAGCGCCGCTTCACCGCGATCACCACCGAGACGCCGGACCCGCTCGAGGCGCTCTCGGCCGTGCTGTACGACTGCTTCGACCTCACCGAGCAGGACGTCATGCGCAATCGGGTCCTCGTCTCCGAGCAGGGACTCCTCGGCGTCCGCCGGCCGTCGCCGCGCGAGGAGGAGGCCCGCCGCGCGGCCCGGTCGCGAGCGCGCGAGCTCGAGTTCGCCTGGGCGAGCCTGCTCGCGGGCGCGATGCGCGCCGGAACGCTGCCCGAGAGCGACCCGCGCCTGCTGAGCCGCGCGCTCCTCGGGCTGTACAACAGCGTCTGGCAGTGGTACCGGCCGGACGGCATCCACGGGCTTCGATCGATCGCCGACTTCTTTCATGGCCGGGCTCTGGCGATGATCGGCATCGGGCCCGAAGGCGTCACAAGAACGAGGATGGTGGCCTGACATGACGTACTTCGAGCGGTACTTCGAGCGCCTCGACGGGTCCGACCCGCACAGCTCGCTGGAGCTCGTGGCCGACGACGTGGAGTTCTCGATCCAGTGGGCCGCGGGCGACGATCGCCGCAGCAGCCAGTTCCTCGGCGGCCTCGACGAGCTGCGCGGGTTCATCGACGCCGGTGACACCCGGGGCTGGGCGCATCACGTCGTCTGGACCGCGACGCAGGGCGACGTCGAGTTCGCCCTGGGCGAGACGCGCTGGGATGAGTCCGGCGAGCACATCGGCACCTTCCTCGCGGTCGCCCAGCTCGGCGACGACGGTCGGATGCGGCGCTACATGGTCGCGCGAACGCCGGCGCTGACCTTCCCGTCCACCCCGGTCGAGGCGTCGGATGCTGGATCAGCGTGAGTTCACCCCGGTCGCCGAAGGCTTGATCACGGGAACGGCGGCCGAGCCCGAGCTCGTCGGCTCGAGCTGCCGCCGATGCGCCACGGTCACGTTCCCGCGCCAGGCGTCCTGCCCGCGCTGCACCTCCGAGGAGGTACAGGAGCGGCGGCTCCAGCGTCGCGGAACGCTGTGGACCTGGACAATCCAGTGCTTCCCCCCCAAGTCTCCGCCGTACGCCGTCGAGCCCGGCGACGACTTCGAGCCCTACGCGGTCGGCTACGTCGAGCTCCCCGGCGAGGTGCGCGTCGAGGCGCGGCTGACCGAGGCAGATCCGGCCCGGCTGCGCATCGGGATGCCGATGGAGCTCACCCTGATCCCCGCGCCCGGCGACGCGGGCACGACCACCTTCGCGTTCCGGCCGGTCGAGGACGACGAGGAGGCGGACCGGTGACCGAGGACGTCGCCGTCGTCGGCGTCGGCATGCACCCGTTCGGGCGCCACGAGGGCGTCACCGGCCTGCAGATGGCGGCGATCGCCGCTCGCCGCGCGCTGGCCGACGCGGGCGTTTGCTGGGAAGAGGTCGACTTCGCCGCCGGCGGATCGGACGCCGGCGGCAACGCCGACACCTCGGTCGCCAGCCTGGGGCTCACCGGCCTGCCGTTCATCAACGTCAAGAACGGCTGCGCCACCGGGGGCTCGGCGCTGACCACCGCGCATGCCATGCTCGTCTCGGGGCAGGCGGAGATCGCCCTCGTCGTCGGGTTCGACAAGCACCCGCCGGGCGCATTCAACCCGCTACCCGAGGACTGGGGCATCGGCTCGTGGTACGGCGAGACCGGTCTGATGCTCACGACGCAGTTCTTCGCCATGAAGATCCAGCGGTACATGGCGGAGCACGCCATCACCCCGTCCACCCTGGCCAAGGTCGCCGCGAAGGCGTTCGCGAACGGATCGCGCAACCCCAACGCCTGGCGGCGCAAGCCGCTCAGCGACGACGAGGTGCTGGCCTCCAAGATGGTCAATCATCCCTTGACCCAGTACATGTTCTGCTCGCCCGGCGAAGGCGCAGTCGCGCTGGTCCTGGCACGCGGACGGCGCATGCGGGAGCTCGCCCGCCTGCCGGTCTACCTGCGCTCGGTCGCCTTCCGCACGCGGCGCTTCGGGTCCTTCGAGGTCTTCAGCCCTTCGGTTGCGATCGAGTCGGCGCCGTCCGCGACGGCCGAGGCGGCGGCCGCTGCCTTCGAGCAGGCCGGCGTCGCGCCCGGCGACGTCGACGTCGCACAGGTGCAGGACACGGAGTCGGGCGCCGAGGTCATGCATATGGCCGAGACCGGCCTGTGCGAGCACGGGGAGCAGGAGGTCCTGGTCCAGAACGGCGCCACGACGCTCGCGGGGCGGCTGCCGATCAACACCGACGGCGGCTGCCTCGCCAACGGCGAGCCGATCGGAGCATCGGGCCTGCGGCAGGTGCACGAGGTCGTCCTTCAATTGCGTGGCGACGCGGGCGACCGGCAGATCCCCGGTCGGCGCCGCGTCGGCTTCACGCAGGTCTACGGGGCGCCCGGCGTGAGCGCGTGCGCCGTGCTCACGGTCTGAGGAGGAGAGCGATGCAGGCCTACCAGCTGGTCGAGTGGCAGCAGGCGCCCGAGCTGCGGGACGTCGACGTCCCCGAGCCGGGGCCCGGAGAGGTCCTGATCAAGGTCGGTGGCGCCGGAGCGTGCCATTCGGACCTGCACGTCATGGAGTGGCCGGCGGGGACGCTGCCGTACGAGCTCCCGTTCACCCTCGGTCATGAGAACGCGGGCTGGATCGAGGCCGTCGGCCCGGGGGTGACCGGTTGGGACCTCGGCGCCGGCGTCGCCGTCTACGGTCCGTGGGGATGCGGGCGCTGCCGGGCGTGTCGCAGCACGCTGGAGACGCTGTGCGAGCGCGGAGCCGAGATCGGCGCCGCGGGTGGCGGCCTCGGCCGCGATGGCGGAATGGCCGAGTACATGCTCGTGCCGGACACCCGGTTGCTCGTGCCGCTCGGGGACCTCGACCCGCGCGACGCCGCGCCGCTCTCCGACGCTGCCCTCACGCCCTACCACGCCCTCAAGCTCGCGCTTGCGAAGCTCGTGCCCGGCACGTCGGTCCTCGTGGTCGGCGTCGGCGGCCTCGGCCACATGGCCGTGCAGCTCGTGCGCGCGATCTCCCCGGCCGACGTGATCGCGGTCGACGTCGATCGCGGCAAGCTCGAGCTGGCGCGCGAGGTCGGCGCGACGGCCACGGTCGAGGCGGGCGAAGACGCGCCCGAGGCGGTGCGCGAGCTCACGGGCGGCCGCGGCGTCACGGTGGTCCTCGACTGCGTCGGCACCGACGCGACGCTTGCGCTCGACGCGGCGGCCATCGCGACCGGCGGCTCGGTCATGGTCATCGGCGTCGCCGGCGGGACGCTGCCGCTGACCTTCGCGACGATGCCCTTCGACGCCAGCATCACCCACCCGTACTGGGGCAGCGCGATCGAGCTCGCGGAGGTCCTCGAGCTCGCCCGCACCGGCCGCATCCACGCGCACGTGGAGCACTTCCCCCTCGACCGCGCGGACAAGGCCTACCAACGCATGCGCGACGGCACGCTCAGCGGCCGAGCGGTGATCACGCCCAACGGCTGAGGTCGTCGGGTGGGGGCCCGGGCGCTCAGACCTCGCCGCCGACCGCCTCGATGTGCCGGCGGGTGAACACGAGAGCGTCATCGATGTGGCGGCGGATCACCGCGATCGCCGCGGTGAGATCGCCGGCCTCGTAGGCCTCGAGCACGCGGACGTGGTGGCGATATGCGCTGTGCGCCGCGAGCTCGTAGGCGTCGGCGCCGATCGCACGCTCCCCGGTGACGCTCATGATCATGTTCGCCGTGTTGACCCGGCGGTGGAGGTCGACCAGCGCGGGGCTGCCGGCCAGGCCGACGAAGTACTCGTGGAACCGCGCGTACTTGTCGAGGTGGGCTTCGATGTCGAACTGCGCCTGCAGCGCCGGCCGCGTGCGCTCGACCGCGGTGCGGAGCTCCCCCAGCTGCTCGTCGGACAGGCGGCCGACCGTCGAGGCTGCCACGCCGAGCTCGATGGCACGGCGCGCCTCCAGCCCTTCCGACACGGACGCGACCGTGAGCGCCGTCACGACGAACCGGCCGTCGGCGGTGCGCGTGACGAGCCCCTCGCGGCTGAGCTTGGTGAGAGCGTGGTAGGCCGAGCCGCGCGGGACTCCCACGACCTCGGCGACCGCGTCGAGGCTGAGCGGCTCGCCCGCGGGCAGCTCGCGGCTCAGGACCCGGACGCGGATGTCGTGGTGGGCCTCGTCGTCGTGCTTGAGCTCGAGGCGGCCGAACTGCCCGCGGAAGTAGGCGAGCGGCGCGCCGTGGCGACCGGTCGCCTGTTCGACCTCGCCGAGGAAGACCGTGTGCGTGCCGCCGGTCACCTCCTCGACGACGCGGCATTCCAGCTTGGCCAGCGCATCACCGAGGAGCGGCTGCCCGGCGACGCCGCGAACGATCCGCTGACCGGCGAACTTGTCGCCCTTGCCGGCGAAGCGCATCGCGGCGTCGGCCTGACCCTCACCGAGGATGTTGACGGCGAAGCGGCGCGCGGCCGCGATCGCCTGCGCGGTCGACGACGACTTGTTCAGGCACACCAGCAGCATCGGCGGCTCGAGCGACAGCGAGCACACGGCACTCGCCGTCGCGCCGTAGGGCTGCTCCTCGTGCTCGACCGTGATCACCGTGACGCCGCTGGCGAAGCGGCCGATGATGTCGCGGAACTCGTTCGAGTCCAGGCGGCGGCGCTCGCCGGCGGCCTCGGTGGTCTTCGTGGCGACGCTCATCTCGTCCGACCCTCCTCTTCGAGCCGGAACTCGATCTTGACGGTGACCACCTGATCGCTCATCAGGTCCTCCTGCGTGGTTCGACGGGTCGGGAGCCGGTCAGCCGACGCTGGTGCTCTCGAGACTGTCGAGCAGGTGCCCCATCCGGCGGCGCTTGGTCTCGAGGTAGGTGATGTTCTCCGGGGTGGGGCGGGCCGGCAGACCGACCCGTTCGGCGATCTCGATCCCGGAGGCGCCGAGGTCGTCGCACTTGGCGGGGTTGTTCGTGATCAGCCGCAGGCGCTGGACGCCCAGCTCGAGCAGGATCTTGGCCGCCGTGCCGTACTCGCGCGAGTCGACCGGAAGGCCGAGGTGGACGTTGGCATCGATGGTGTCGTGGCCGCCGTCCTGCAGCTCGTAGGCCTGCAGCTTGGAGGCGATCCCGATGCCGCGGCCCTCGTGCCCACGCAGGTAGACGACGACCCCGCGGCCCGCGGCCGCGATGGCGGCCATCGCATCGTCGAGCTGGGACCCGCAGTCGCACCGGCGCGAGCCGAACACGTCGCCGGTCAGGCACTCGCTGTGCACGCGGACGAGCAGCGGGTCCTCCCCGCTCGGATCGCCCTTGACGAACGCGAGGTGATCGACGCCGTCGATCTCCGAGCGCCACGCCTGACAGTTGAAGGTCCCGTGCCGGGTGGGCACGGGCGCCTCGGCCACCTGCCGGATGAGCCGCTCGGTACGCAGCCGGTGGCGCCTGAGCGCGGCGACGCTCACCATCGGCAGCCCATGCGCGACGGCGAGCGCCTCGAGCTCGGACCGCCGCGCCATCGCACGCCGGTCGGCGGTGACGATCTCGGAGAGCACGCCACCCGGCCGGCGCCCGGCAAGCCGCGCGAGGTCGACCGCTGCCTCCGTGTGCCCGGCACGCTCGAGCACGCCCCCGGGCCGGCTGCGCAGCGGGAGGATGTGGCCCGGGCGGACGAAGTCGCCGGCCACGGCGTGAGGGTCGGCGAGCGCGCGGAGCGTTCGCGCGCGGTCGGAGGCCGAGATGCCCGTCGTGATCCCGTGAGCGAGATCGACCGTCACCGTGAACGCCGTGCGCTGCCCCTCCTGGTTGTCGCTGACCATCAGCGGCAGTCCGAGCTCGTCCAGCCGGGGGCCCGGAAGCGCGACGCAGACGACTCCAGAGGTGTGCTCGAGGAAGAACGCGAGGGACTCCGTCGTGACCGCGTCCGCCGCCATGATGAGGTCGCCCTCGTTCTCGCGGTCCTCGTCGTCGGTGACGATGACCACCTCTCCGCGACCAATCGCGGCGATGGCCTTCGCAATGCCTGCAGGCATCCTCGGTCTCTCCTCGTACCTGATTTGAGTTCAATTATCGTCGCGTGCGCGCGGGGCGGAACCCGAACCGCGACGTCAGGCGGTGGCCACGAGGCCGAGCTTGGGGAGGACCTGCTCGCCGAAGCGGTCGATCTCGCGGCGCGGATCGTCGAGGCAGACCATCAGGCCCTCGAGCCCCTCGACGTCACGGTAGGCATCGAGCTTCTCCGCGATGGTCTCCGGGGTGCCGGTGAGCACCTCGGCGCCCATGAACGTCGCGACGCGGAGGTCCTGGATGATCTGCGCCGTGGTGCCGGCCGCGTCGAACGACGCCTGGCCCGTCATGTGGGCGAGGGCCTCCAGGTCGGCCGCGTCGTAATAGCGCTCGACCTTCTCCTCGGCCTCGCGGTCGGTGTCGCCCATGATGCAGTGGATGCTCGCGATCGACTTGACCTCGCGGCCGGCCTTCTCGCCGGCGGCGAGGAGCCGCTTGTTCGTCTCGCGCAGAGCGTCGACACTCGCGCCGAAGATGAAGTTGTAGTCGCCGTGCTCGGCCGTGAAGCGCATGCCGCGCTCCGACGAGCCGGCGCAGACGACGGTGATCGGATCCGCCGGCTGCGGAGCCAGAAGCGCCTCGTCGAGCTGGAAGTATCGACCCTTGAAGCTGCTCTCGCCGGTCTCCCAGAGCTCCTGGCAGATGGTGATGTACTCGTCGGCGTAGTCGTAGCGGCTCTCGTAATGCGCGTCACCACGCCAGAGGCCGAGGCTTTCGTATTCGGACTTCTGCCATCCGGTGACGACGTTCAGCCAGAAGCGGCCGTTCGAGATCATCTGGATCATGGCGGCATGCCGAGCGGCGACTGCCGGATGGTGGGCCTGCAGCCCTACGGAGCCGATGAGCTTGATCCTGTCCGTGACAGCGGCGATCGCGGCCATCGTCGTGAAGGAATCCAGGGCCCAGTGCCAGTGATCGGTCTTGCCGCCGAAGCCGCGGTACTTGACCAGCCCGAGCGCGAACTCCATCCCGTAGCGCTCCGCCTTGACCACGACCTCCTTGTTGTAGTCGAAGTCCGGCGCGTACTGGGGGGCCGCTTCGGACATGATGAACCCGTTGTTGACGGTCGGCATGAACAGCCCGATCTTCATGTGCGCTTCCTTTCCGGGGAGTTCCCCGACGCCTTCCTCGAACCACCGCGACGTGGTGCGGCGTGGCGCCGCGCGACCGCTCCTGGTGGCGCAGCTAAGCTAGCGCTAACCTGAAGTCAAGTCAACTCAATCGAGCTTCGCCCGAGAGGCAGGCCTCGTGCGGCCCGAGCCCGCGCTCGCCGGCGCGGACCCCCGTTGGCAATCAGGAAGGCCTCGTAGGTCTCCAGCAGCGCGCGCCGCTGCCGGGGCTTGAGGTCCGAGTCGGCCAGGATCGCCTCGCGCACTCCGTCCGGCTCCGCCGCGACCTCGTCCTGCACCCGGATCCCCGCGGCGTCGTACAGCCGCTCAGTCGTCAAGTCCAGCGCGTCGGCGATTGCATCGACGACCGTGTCCGACGGCTCGCGCAGGCCGCGCTCGATCTGGCTCAGGTAGGGATTGCTGATCCCCGTCATGCGGGCGAGCTCACGAAGCGACATCTGGTGCAGATGGCGCTGTGAGCGGATGACGTCGCCGAGCGTGGCCATAGCCGTCCGGGACCGTACAAGGCCGGTGGGCGACGCGTGAGGGCCTCGCGCCGCCACGGCGTCGCGAGCTCTCGTCTTGTGGCCAAACTGAATTCATGTCATGCTTTCGATTGGCTGTCCGGACCCCGGTCCGTTGGAGCATCAGGCGCCCGCGACGGGTCCTCTCTCTCCTCCCCTCGCGGGCCACGATCGGGGCCCGGGCAGCCGTTTTCTCTCGCCGAGCCGCGGCCCGAGAGTGCGGAGGCCTAGCAGGCTGAAGTCATGTCAATTCAAGATTCGCTTGACACGACCGAGTAGAACGTCCTATTCTCGCCCCAACCTGAAGTCAGTTGAGGTGGTCGAACCACTGAGTTCGGGTCATGAGGAGAGATGAGGAGAGCATGGCGATGAGCGATTCACGTGCTGCGGCGGCTGTCGCCGCGGCCTCGAACGGAGCAGGCCTCGGCGAGTACGCGCTGCGAGTGTCGGGTCTGTCGAAGACGTTTGGCGCCACGCGTGCGCTGCAGGACGTCTCGATCGACATCCGCCCCGGCGAGATCCACGCATTGATGGGCCAGAACGGCTCAGGGAAGTCGACGTTGATCAAGGCACTGGCGGGCTATCACCAGCCCGACAGCGGCGCGGCGGCCGACCTTGGCGGCATCCCATTCTCCATCGGGCACGAGGTGCCCGAGGGCCTGCGCTTCGTCCATCAAGACCTCGGCCTCGTGCTCGAGCTCAGCGCTCAGGACAACCTCGCCCTCCATGGAGGCTTCGCCAAGGGGCTCGGTGGTCGGGTCCTGTGGCGCGAGCAGGAGAGAGTGACGCGCCAGTTGCTGAAGCGCTTCGCCGTCGACATTGACATCCATCAGCCGCTGGCCGCGGCGACGCCGGTGGAGCGCACGGTCGTCGCGATCGCCGCCGCACTCCAGGGCTGGCACGGCGGCGGAGGGCTGCTGGTGCTCGACGAGCCCACGGCGGTGCTTCCCCACGACGAGGTCGAGCGTCTGTTCGCCGTCGTCCGGGAGGTGCGCAAGGCGGGGACGGCGATCCTCTACGTCTCGCACCGGATGGACGAGATCTTCGAGCTCGCCGACCGGGTGACGGTCCTGCGCGGCGGCCGGCTCGTGGGCACGCACGACATCGCCACGCTGGACCCGCGTGCGCTCGCGGGCCTGATGGTGGGCGAGGACGTCGACCCGGACTACCGTGCGCCGGTCGCCTCGAAGCCGCAGGCGCCGGTGGTGCTCGAGGTGCGCGAGGTCGCCGGCAAGTGGCTGCGCGGCGTCGACCTCGACGTCCACGAGGGGGAGATCCTCGGGCTCGCCGGGCTCGCCGGCGCGGGCGTGCTCGAGCTGCCCTACGTCATCGCCGGCCATGCCCCCCGTGGGGACAAGGTGACCGGGAGGCTGCGCCTCCCCCAGGACTCCGACGGGTGGCACGACGTGGCCCAGCTGAAGGACGTCAACATCCCGCTCGTCCCCGCGGACCGGCAGCGCGAAGGCGTCATCTACGAGTTCGGCGTCGGCGAGAACCTGTCGCTGTCGATCCTGGGCCGGCTCGGCCGGCGCGGCAGGCTCGCGCTCCGGGAGGAGGCCCGCACCGTCGAGGAGTGGAGCCGCCGCCTCGAGATCAAGGCCGAGTCGCCGGGCTCGCTGATCTCCACCCTTTCCGGCGGCAACCAGCAGAAGGTCGTGGTCGCGCGCTGTCTGGCCAGCGACCCGAAGATCCTCGTCCTCTGCGAGCCCACAGCGGGCGTCGACATCGGCACCCGCGTGGCGATCTACGACCTCGTCGCGCGGCTCGCCCGCGAGGGACTGACCGTGGTCGTCTCGTCCTCGGACGAGGGCGATCTGCTCGCGATGTGCACGCGGATCGTGGTCTTGCGCAACGGAATGGTCGCCGGGGAGATGAGCGGCGACGGACTGACACAGCAGGCGCTCGTGAGCGCGATCGAAGGAGAGAGCTGAGATGAGTACCGGAACCACTGGTGGGGCCCTGGCGTCGCCACCGCGCGAAACGAGCACGGCGCCGCGGGACCGACCGCCGCCCTCCCGGCGGCTGCTCTCGGCGTTGGCCGTCGACAAGATCGGGGCGGTCTACGTCTGGCTCGCGATCATCGTCGTCTTCACGATCTGGGCGCCGGACACGTTCCCGACGCTGGATACGGCCAAGCAGATCCTGAACACCAACGCGATCACGGGCCTTGCGGCGCTGTCGATCCTGATCCCGCTGTCGGCCCGCGTCTTCGACCTGTCGTTCGCCTACGTGATGACGCTCAGCGGCGTCGTCGTCGCCAAGCTCGTGACGCACGGAACGCCTCTCGGCCTCTCGATCGCCGCCGGCCTGCTCGTCGGTGTCGGGATCGGCCTGATCAACGCCGGCGTCGTCGTCCTCGCGAAGATCGACTCGTTCATCGGGACCCTGGCCACCGGATCGCTGATCCTTGCCCTGATCACGATGGTCACCAACGACACGCCGGTCTCGAGCGGGGCGCTCGCCGGCAATTTCGCCAAGCTCGGCCAGACCACGATCAGCGGGGTCACGCTGCCCGTGATCTACATGCTGGTGGTCGCCCTCGCGATCTGGTACCTGCTCGAGCACACGGCGACGGGACGGCGCCTGTACGCCACCGGCTTCAATCCGGATGCCGCGCGGCTGGCAGGTGTGCCCGTGAACCGGTTGCGCTTCATTTCGCTCGTGACGTCCGGGACCCTGGCCGGCGCCACCGGCATCGTCCTGGCGTCGATCCTCGGCAGCGGCTCCCCGACGGCCGGCACGCCATATCTGCTGCCGGCCTTCGCCGCTGCGTTCCTGGGCGCGACACAGCTCAAGAACGGCCGCTTCAACGCGTGGGGAACGGTGATCGCGGTCCTGCTCCTGGGCACCGGCACCACCGGCCTGGCGCTCGCGGCCGCTCCGCAGTGGTCGCAGTCCATGTTCGTCGGCGTGGTGTTGATCGGGGCGCTCGCGGTCACCGGCTTGCAGCGGCGGACGTCTGTGAGCGCGCGCGGCTCGGGGGTCCACGGCGCCGGCGTGGCCGGCACCGATCAGCCCGGCGTCGCAACCGCCACCCCCCTGTCCGAAGGGGACTGACGGCGCGTCCGTCGGTCCGAGCTCCAACCACCACATCACCATCGAGGAGGAGACATCCATGTCCATCATCCCAAGGCGGCGCACACCCGGGCGGCGTCTCGCGACGCTCGTCCCCATCGCGGCGCTCGCCGCGGTCGCGCTGCTGGCCGCCGGCTGCGGCAGCAGCGGCGGCGGTAGCAGCAGTGGTTCGTCGAGCACCGGCTCGTCGTCTTCATCGGTGTCGGCGGCCAATCAGCTGCTCGACAAGTACACCGCGCGACCCACGTCGATCACGCAGACCACCCCGATCAAGAAGGCGATCCCGACGGGCAAGAAGATCACCTTCATCAGCTGTGGTGTCGAGGCGTGCGCCGTCCAGGGCCCGATCCTGCAGCAGGGCGCCAAGACGCTGGGCTGGACGGTCACGCAGGTCGGCACCGACGGCTCGCCCGAGAAGGTCCAGAACGCGATCCAGGCCGCCGTGCGCAACGGGACGAACGCGATCATCCTCAATGCGGCGGATGTGACGACGCTGGGGAAGGCGATCGCCGACGCCAAGGCCAAGGGCGTGCAGTTCGTGACCTGCTGCTCGCTGGCCAAGCAGGGCAGTGACGTGCTGTTCAACACCGGGACCCCCGAGCAGAACGCGCCGATCGGCGACATCCTCGCCTCCAAGGTCGTCTCGCAGAGCGGCGGCAAGGCGGACACCGTGTACGTCAACGTCTCGGCTTTCGCCATCCTGGCGGCCGTCGGCACCGAGTTCGACAAGAAGTACAAGGAGCTCTGCCCGAGCTGCAAGTCGGCGAAGATCGACATCCCGCTGACGTCGCTCGGCAAGGACGCTCCGGACCGCATCGTGTCGTACCTGCGCAGCCACCCGAGCGTGAACTACGTGGTGCTGTCCGAGTCCGGCTCCCTCGGCGCCGGTCTCCCGGCCGCGCTGCGCGCCGCCGGCCTGAACACCAAGGTCAAGGTCATCGGCCAGGGCGGCAACCAGCAGACCTACCAGGACGTCAAGTCCGGCCAGATGGGCGGCGTGACGCCGTCCTCGCTCTACGGCTACGACTACTCGATGCTCGACGCGCTCGCGCGCAAGTGGTCGGGCGAGCCGGTCCTCCAGACATCACCGGAGTTCTGGTTCATGACCTCGTCGGACGTGCCTCCGGCGGCCACGAGCGGCGCGGCATTCCCGATCGTCACCGACTACCAGACGCAGTGGGCCAAGCTCTGGGGCAAGTGAGCTGAAAAGCCCAGCGCCGCGGGTGCCGGCCGGGATGCCCCGGCCGGCACAGGCGCGGCGTGACAGGAACGCTGTCGACCCCTGAGGCTGGCGACCGAAGACACGCGGAATGGCGTGCCGCCGACGGGGCGGTTGTGTCCAACGGCGTGTCCAATCGGCCCGCAATCCCCGATGGCCAAGCCAGATCAGGCCGGAATCATAATCCGCGTGTTGGGGGTTCGAGTCCCTCCTCCGGCACTCCGTGAAGGCCCCGCAGCAGCGGGCCTTTTCACTTTCCAGAGCCTGTCTGACCTCGATTCAGCGCGTGGAGGCCACCGGGCGACTGACCGCGGCCGCCGCGGTCTTGATCACGTCGGCGACCGCGTCGGGGCGAGAGATCATGATCACGTGCGAGCCCTCGACCTCGGTGATGGTGGCCCCGGCGCGCTCGGCCATCGACCGGACCACGTCCGTACCGGCAGCGCGGTCGGGGGACGCGAGCACCGTCCAGGACGGCAGCGACTTCCAGGCGGGAGGCCCGGATGGCTCGGTGAAGGCCAGCTCGGAGACTGGCCGCTGCGTGGCGGCCAGCACGGCAGCCTGCTGGGCCGGCAGGTCGGCGGCGAACACGTCGTGGAGCTTCGCGGGATCGATCGCGAACTCGGTGGCGGTTCCCGCGCCGTCCGGAGTCGGGTACTGCAGCGCGACCTGCGCCGTCCCCAGGACGCTGTCGCGCGAGCCGGCGGTCACCTCGCCCAGGCGCTCGCCCTCGTCGGGGGCGAACGCGGCGACGAAGACGAGCCCGACGACGTTGCCGAGCTCGGTCGCCGCGTTGGAGATCACCGCGCCGCCGTAGGAGTGGCCGACGGCGAGGACCGGCCCGGGGACCTGCTTGATGAAGCTGGCGACGTACGCGGAGTCGTGGGAGATGCCGCGCAAGGGATTCGGCGCCGCGGTCACCTGGATGCCGGCCGCCTGGAGGCGCTCGATGACGCCGTCCCAGCTCGACGAGTCGGCGAAGGCGCCGTGGACGAGGACGACGGTGAGCGGGGCGTTGGAGGTTGCCTCTGACATGAGAGCTCCTTACTGGGTGTTGACGTCGATGACCGCCTGGGCGAAGGCCTCAGGCGCCTCCTGAGGCAGGTTGTGGCCGATGCCGCCGGTGATGGTCCGGTGCGAGTGCGGGCCCGAGAACTTCCCCGCGTAGGAGCTGGGGTCCGGATGCGGCGCGCCGTTGGCGTCGCCTTCGAGGGTGATCGTCGGCACGTCGATGACGGGCGCCTCGGCCAGGCGGCGCTCCAGCGTGTCGTACTGCGGCTCGCCGTCGCCCAGGCCGATCCGCCAGCGGTAGTTGTGGATCACGATCGCGACGTGATCCGGGTTGTCGAGCGAGGCGGCGCTGCGCTCGAACGTGGCGTCGTCGAAGTCCCACTGCGGCGAGGCCGTCCGCCAGATGAGCCTCGCGAACTCGCGCCGGTAGCGCTCGTACCCGGCCCGGCCGCGCTCGGTCGCGAAGTAGTACTGATACCACCACTGCCGCTCGGCCTCCGGCGCCAACGGCAGCTCGCCGGCCCGCTGGCTTGCGATCAGATACCCGCTCACCGACACGAGCCCGGCGCACCGCTCCGGCCAGAGCGCCGCGACGACGTCGGCCGTCCGCGCTCCCCAGTCGGCGCCGGCGACGACCGCCTTCTCGATCCCGAGGGCGTCCATCAACGCGACGGCGTCGACCGCCAGGACCGACTGCTGCCCGTTGCGGAACGTCTCGTCGGAGAGAAAGCGCGTCGTGCCGTAGCCGCGCAGGTACGGGACGATCACCCGGTGGCCCGCCGCCGCCAGCAGCGGCGAGACCTCGGCGAAGGTGTGGATGTCGTACGGCCAGCCGTGCAGCAGAACGACCGCAGGACCGTCGGGAGCGCCCGACGTCGACGTAGCCGACGTCGAGGAGGCCGGCCGCGATCTGCTTGACGGGGCCGAGCGCGTCGCGCAGCTGTTCTCGCTCTGTTGCTGACACGCGACTGCCTGCGCGTTACGCCGCCGACGTCGTGCGGGCCGGAGCGAAGAAGTCGACGAGCAGCTGGGTGACGCGCTCGGCCTCGTCGTGGTGGACCCAGTGCGACGCGTCGGGCAGGCGCTCGACGCGGTCGAGGTTGGGGACGTCCTCGTGGTGGGGCTCGGCGAGATCCGGGCCGAGGTAGCGATCCTTCTCGCCCCAGATGACCAGCGTGGGCGCCGAGATCGGCTGAAGCTCCGTCTTGGTGCCCTTCGGCGGTCGCACCGCGGCGCGGTAGTAGTCGATCATCGCGGCCGCCGCGCCTTCCTGCGACCACGCCTCGATATAGCGATCGGTCTCCTGCTTCGTGTACGGCGGCTGGGCGTCGCGCAGGAAGTGCTGGAAGAACTCCCAGTCCTTCGCGCGCACGTGGTGCTCGGGCAGGTCCGGCAGCGCGAAGTAGAAGAAGTACCAGGACCGCGCGAGCTGGCTGGGGTGGCGCAGTCCCTCGTTGAGCTTGCGCGGATGGGCCGCGTTGAGGATGGCCAGACGGTCCACCACCTCGGGGTGGTTCATCGCCGCAGTCCAGGCGGCGGTTCCGCCCCAGTCGTGGCCGACCAGCAGCGCGGACTCGGCGCCGCGTTCGCGGATGAGATCGCGCACGTCGGCGGCCAGCTTGCCGGCGGTGTAAGCCGCGAGGCCGTCGGGCTTCGACGACAGGTTGTAGCCGCGCAGGTCGGGCGCGACCACGCGGAAACCGGCCGCCGCGAGCGGCGCGATCTGCAGCCGCCAGCCGTACCAGAACTCCGGGAAGCCATGCAGCAGGACGACCAGCGGCCCGTCGCCAGCCTCGACGTAATGCAAGCGTCACGTCGCCGACTTCGGCGTAAGCCTCCCGAAGCTCGATCCCGACGTCAGGCAGCATGCTGGTGGTAGTCATGAGGACCTCCGTGGGTAGGGGGACTTGGGCACTCAGCGAACCGACGCGACGCGCCGCGTAGTTCCTCGGAGAAGAGCTCCGGCTCCTCCCAGGCGGCGAAGTGCCCGCCCTTGTCGACCTCGTGGAAGTAAACGACGTTCGGGTAGCTCGCCTCGACCCAACTGCGCGGCGTCCGCCAGATCTCGCCGGGGAACGTCGTGAAGCCGAACGGGATCGTCGGCGGCGGCAGAGGCTGGCCGCCCGCGGCCGGGGCGTCCGGCCCGTAGGCTTCCCAGTACGAGCGGGCCGCGGAGGCGCCGGTGCCGGTCAGCCAGTACAGCGTGATGTTGTCGAGGATGTGGTCGCGGGTGAGGTTGCCCGAGGGCTGCCCGTCGATAAACGCGTGGGCGATCTTGTAGTAGGCGTCGGTGTCGTGGTCGGCCATCCAGGCGGCCAGAGCGACCGGCGAGTCGAGCAGCGCGTAGCCGATCGTCTGCGGGCGAGTGGCCATCTCGACGAAGTAGCCGTTTCCAGACTGCTGGAAGGTGGCGATCTGCGCGGCCGCGGCGCGTTCCTCGTCGCTGTCAGTCGGCATGGTGCCGCCCAGCGCCGGCACGAGCAGGTTCGTGTGGATGCCGATCAGCCCCTCGGGTGCCTGGCGTCCCATCGCGTCGGTGACGCCGGCGCCCACGTCGCCGCCCTGGGCGACATACCGGGTGTAGCCGAGTCGGCGCATAAGCTCGGCCCAGGCCCGTGCGGTCCGGCCCAGGTCCCAGCCGACCTCGACCGGCTCGCCCGAGAAACCGTAGCCAGGCAGGGAGGGCAGAACCAGATGGAAGGCATCCTCGGCGCTGCCGCCGTGCGCGGTCGGGTCCGTCAGGGGGCCGACGGAGTCGATCAGCTCCACGACAGAGCCGGGCCAGCCATGGGTCATGATCAACGGCAACGCGTTCTCGTGCGCCGACCTGACGTGGACGAAGTGGATGTCCACCCCGTCGATATCGGTCGTGAACTGCGGCAGCGCGTTCAGCCGCGCCTCGCACGCGCGCCAGTCGTAATCGGTAGCCCAGTAGCGAACGAGCGCCTGGATCGTCGCCAGCTGCACGCCCTGCGACCGATCGGCGACGAGCTCGCTGGAGGGCCAGCGCGTCGCCGCAAGGCGGCGGCGCAGCTCAGCGAGCTGCTCCTCTGGAATCGCAATCTGGAACGGGCGGATGGCTGGCGCGGTGGCGGATATGACGGGCTCCTTCGTTCACTGACGGAGTACTTGGCGACCGTCCCGTACGGCTCGGAGGCGAGCATCATCCGATGCGGGTGATGAGACGGCGGCCAGGTCACCGCTGTGCGCCTGCGCCTCAGCACATGCCCGCTGCGTCCGAGCGCGGCCTCCGCCTCGACCACTTCCGCGTTCCATGCGAGGCTGTCGCACAAAGGGGAGACGTATCGCGATTCGCAGCTCTGGCGAGGGCCTCGTTCCATTTGTCTGCAGCTCTCGGCCACTCCCAGGTTGGGTCGTCTCATCACAGATCGACGCACCGGATCGCGGGGTGGTTTGTGCAACAGCCTCCATGCGAGGCAGCAGCGCGCCACCACCGACGCGACCGCCCTACCGGATGCGGAACTTCGTCGCCTTGCGCAATTCATCGCGAAGGAACTCGACGCTCTGCACGGTCTCGAGCCCGCGCTTCTTACCGCCGCCGATGTCGCCAAGCAGTACGGCTTGAGCCGTGGATGGGTGTACAAGCACTCGCGCGATCTCGGCGGCCAGCGCATGGGTACGGGGCCGAAGGCCCGTCTGAGGTTCCGCGCGCGGGAGGTACAGGCACGTCTGAGCGACCTTCAAGCCAGCGAGGATGAGATGCCTCGGCTCGAACGCAGCGGTACGCGCCAGCCTGTTGAGCTGCTGCCGATCGGACCAACACGCAGTAGCCGGCAGCGGGCCTTGACTGACAGAGCTCGCGACAACCGCCCCCAGGACCCATTGCTTGGCGCCGACCGTTCCCACGCACCGCCGCCGGGCTGATGCCCAGACCTCCGACCGGGGCTGTCGTCGAGAAGCGGACCCGACGCGGGACGTCGTATGCGCTCCGCTTCACGGCATACGGGGAGCGCCGGTACCAGACGCTCGGAACCACCGAAGAAGGGTGGAACCGGGCGCACGCCGAGGACGAGTTGCAGACGTCCTGGCCGACATTCGACGAGGCATCTGGCGCCCGCCGGATCCGCCGCGTCAAGTCGACGTCGAGTCCGACCCAACGTTCCACAAGTTCGCCAGCGAGTGGTTCAACGCTCACCGCGGCGAGTGGGCACCCAACACCGTGCTCGACTACAAGTGGCAGTTGCGCAATCACTGCTGCCGTTCTTCGCCGGGTATCGGCTGTCGGAGATAACGATCGTCGAGGTCGACCGATACCGCCGAGGCAAGGTCGACGAAGCCTCGCTGTCGGCCGAGTCGATCAACAAGACGATCACCCGCCTCGGGCAGATCCTCGAGGTCGCCGTCGAGTACGACCTGATCGCGCGCAACCCAGTCCGGGTGAACCCCCGCAAGCGCAAGCTCAGGCCCACCAAGCAACGTCCCGTCCACCTCGACGGCGTCGACCAGATCGTTGCGCTCCTCGACGCCGCGCGCGAGCTGGACCTGGCGGCCAAGTCGCGAACGACGGGGCGTTACGCGCTGATAGGGACGCTCGTCTTCGCCGGCACGCGCGACGACGAAGCGGGGCACGCGCGCGTCCGCGATCTGGACCTCGCCCGCAGCAGGCTAGACGTAGGGCGCTCCAAGACTGCGGCGGGCCTACGCACGATCGACCTGCTGCCAGTGCTGCACGACATCCTCGCCGAGCACAAGGCCGCCCATCGTGGGGGCCTCGACGATCTGCTGTTCCCGACGGCGCGAGGCGGCCGTCGCGACAAGGACAACATCAACAAACGCGTGCTCAAACCCGTGCTCGCGCGAGCCGACGAGCTGTTGGCCGGCCGCCGCCAGCACCCGCTGCCGCGCGGGGTGACGCCGCACAAACTCAGGCACACGTACGCCTCGGTCCTCATCGCGCTGGGCCGCGACCCGAGGTACGTCATGGAGCAGCTCGGCCACACGGATCCGAAGTTCACGCTCCGGGTCTACGCGCACGCGATGCGATTCTCGGAGGAGGACCGGGCGCGGCTGGAGGCCTTCGCGGAGGGAGGGGTTTTGGCACCAATTGGCACTGGCACCCCTGAGAGCATCACTCCGGAGTCTGGGCTTTCCAGTGGGCGCGGCGGGTTTCGAACCTGCGACCTCTCGCGTGTGAAGCGAGCGCTCTCCCACTGAGCTACGCGCCCCAGGGGAACGGCGATTGTAGAGGCCGGCGCCGGGCCGGGCGGGACCGGGGCACGGACGAGGATTCGCATGTGGCGCGCACGCTGTGCGGCTTCGCGCAACTCCGTCGCACCGGGAGCGTCGAAGGCTGTGTGGCGGGTCGGCGCTCATCCCCGACCGGCATCGATCTCCGGGTCGTGCGCCCGCACCGCCGCCCCGCATGACCGTCGCGCACATCGACCCGGCGCAACGGCTCGTGGCGGTCAGTCGGCGGGGAGCCGCTCGGCGAAGCGGACGCTGAAGCGCGCGCCGCCCAGCGGCGACTCGCCGACGTCGATCCGCGCGCCGTGGTGGCGGACCTGCTGCTGGACCAGGGCGAGGCCCAGGCCCGAGCCCTCGCCGTTGGTGGACTCGAGGCGCGCGAAGGGGGCGAAGATGCGTTCGCGGTCGGCGTCGGCGATGCCAGGCCCGTCGTCGTCGACGGTCAGCACGGCGCCGCCCCCGTCCTCGCCGTCGGGCGGCGCGTCGAGGGTGACGCGGATGTGGCCGTGCGGGCGACCGTGGCGGACGGCGTTCTCGACGAGATTGTCGGCGAGCAGCCGCAGTCCCGGTTCCCAGCCCTCGACTGCGACGGGTGTATCGGGCAGCTCGGCGCTGAGGTCGAGGCCCGGGTGGCGCTCGACGGCGGCGGCCGCGGCCGCGTCGACGACCTCGGCGAGGTCGACCTCGGTGAACTCGAGCGGCCCGGCGTCGCCGCGGGCCAGGGCCTGCAGGCCGTCGAGGAGCTCGACGAGGCGGCGCTGCTCGGCCAGCGCGTCGCCGAGCATCTCCGCGCGGCGCTCGGGCGGGAGGTCGAGGTGGCGCTCGAGCGTCGACAGCGTCGCCTGCACGCTGGTCAGCGGGGTGCGCAGCTCGTGCCCGGCGTCGGCGGCGAAACGCCGCGTCGCGGCCAGGGCGCGCGTGCGGTCGGCGGCCGAGCGCCCGAGGCGCGCCAGCATCGCGTTGAAGCTCGCGGCCAAAGAGCGCAGCTCGGTCGGCCCTCCCGGCGGCACGCGCCGGTCGAGGTCCTCGTCCTCGGCGACGCTCGAGGCCACGGTCCGCAGCCGGCGCAGCGGGAGCAGGACGAGGTCGGCGGCCAGCCATACGCCGGCGCAGGCCACCAGCAGGGCGACGAGGCCGAGGGCGAGCAGCCGGCGGTCGAGCGCGGCCTGCCGATGCTCGAGCGAGGCCAGCGACGTCACGATCTCCAGGCGAGCGAGCCCGCCCAGGCCCTTGTCGTGCAGCGTGGTGACGTAGGCGCGATAGCGCTGCCCGTGCGACGTGAAGGTCTGCAGCCCGCGCTTCAGGCGTGGGCGCTCGGGCGGCGGCGCGCCGGTGTCGAGCAGGACCGCGCCGCCCAGCGAGAGGCGCAGCGACGTGCCGGTGGCCGACAGGACGGCGTCCAGGCGCTTGTCGTTCGGAGGCAGCTCGTCGTTGACGGCCGCCAGCGCGGTCGGCCGCGAGAGCTCGGCCGATCGCTCCAGGCGATCGTCGAGCGCCGCGCGCTCCGAGGAGTCGACGTAGTGCGAGGCGACGGCGCCCGCCGCCACCAGGACCGCAGCGAGGACGAGCGCGACGCCGAGCGTGAGGCGACCACGAAGGCTGCGCACGGCCGTTCAGCTTCGCAGGACGAAGCCGATGCCGCGTACGGTGTGCAGCACGCGCGGCTCGCCGCCCGCCTCGAGCTTGCGCCGCAGGTAGCCGACGAAGACGTCCGCGATGTTGGTGCCGGGATCGAAGGTGTAGCCCCACACCTCCTCGTGCAGGCGCTTGCGCTCGACGACCTCGCCGGGATGGCGCATCAGGAACTCGAGCAGCTCGAACTCGCGGCGCGTGAGGTCGAGCGCCCGGTCGCCGCGCCGCGCGCTGCGCGCCCGCGGGTCGAGGCGCAGGTCGCCGGTCTCGAGCGCCTCGCCCTCGCCCGCCGGGCGCCGGCGCAGCAGGGCGTGCAGCCGCGCGACGACCTCCTGCATGGCGAAGGGCTTGACGATGTAGTCGTCGGCCCCCGCCTGTAGCCCGCGCACGCGGTCGTCGACCTCGTCGCGCGCCGAGAGCACGCAGACCGGCACCTGGTCGCCGCCCTCGCGCAGGCGGCGCAGCACCTCGAGGCCGTCGAGGTCGGGCATGCTCAGGTCGAGCAGGACGACCGCCGGATGCACGCGCTCGGCGGCCTCCAGCGCCGCGCGGCCGCCCGAGGCGGGGACGACCGAGAAGCCCTCGAGCTCGAGGCCGGCGGCGACGGTGCGACGGATGGCGTCGTGATCGTCGACGAGGAGGACGACCGGCCCAGCGGGGCCGTCATCCACGCTGGACGACCTCGCAGTCGCCCGCCACGTCGTCCTGCGGGTCGGCGATGACGCGGTCGCGACCGGGGCCGCAGGTCACGTGGTCGACGACGCCGTCGCGCGCGCGCACGAGGTCGTTGCCCAGGCCGGCCGCGATGGTGTCCGACCCCGGGCCGCCGCTGATGCGGTCGTTGCCGGCGCCGCCCAGCAGCGTGTCGTTGCCCGGGCCGCCGATGATCACGTCGCGGCCGGCGTCGCCGAAGATCGTGTCATTGCCGCGCCCGCCGTTGAGGTGGTCATCGCCGGCCCGGCCGGTGACGCGGTCGTTGCCGCCGCGGCCGTTGATCGTGTCGGCCCCCGACGTGCCGGTGATGTCGTCGCCGCGCGGCGTCCCGGTCACGGTCTGGGCGGCGACCACGCCGGGGAAGGCGAGCAGGGCGATGATGATGAGGGCGGCGGCACGGTGGGACATGCCCGGGAAGGATGCCCGAGCGCGGCGGACAGCCAACCCCACACGCACAGCTCTCACGGTCTTCTCATGGAGCGTGAGGACTCCCTGAGAGCGACGTGGCGAACGCTTCCCGGCGGGTGATGCTGCTCCTCGGCAACTGCCAAGCGACAGGAGGACCAGCCAGCATGCACGTTCGCAAGTCATTCATCGGCGCCGCCGCGGCGCTCGCCATCATCCCGGGTACCGCGCTCGCCGCGAACATCCAGGGGGGTCCAGGCAACGAGCGCCTGCGCGGCACGAACGCCGCCGACCACATCGACGGCAACGCGGGCAACGACCGCATCCACGGCTACGCCGGTGACGATCAGCTCATCGGTGGCGCCGGCAACGACCGCGTCTTCGGTGGACGCGGCAACGACGACATCCGCGGCGTGCAGGGCAACGACTGGCTCAACGGCGGCGCGGGCGACGACACCGTGGTCGGCGACGTCAACGGCACCGGCGACCTGACCTCGTTCGACCGCATCTTCGGCGGCGCGGGCAACGACAAGCTCTTCGGCGGCGACTCGCACGACCGCATCTCCGGCGGCCCCGGCGACGACGTCTCCTACGGCGAGAACGGCAACGACCGCATGAACGGCGGCACCGGCAACGACATCCAGTACGGCGGCGACGGCAACGACACGATCTTCGCCAACGTCGGCAACGACACGTCCTACGGCGGCAACGGCAACGACACCCTGTGGGCGCTCGCCCGCAGCGACGTCCACCCGGGCCCCAACGGCGAGGTCGATCAGAGCGGCGACGCCCTCGACGGCGGCCCCGGCGACGACACCTTCCGCACCCGTGACGGCGAGGTCGACCAGATCACCTGCGGCGACGGCAACGACACCGCGCTGCTCGACACGGTCGACATCATCACCGACGCCACGCCGGCCAATCCCAACGGCTCGTGCGAGCGCGTCGTGCGCCAGGCGCCCAAGCCGAAGGACTCGAAGGCCGAGGACGCCCAGCAGTCCCCGAAGGACGCCCAGGTCCAGAACTAGGTCCAGCAGACAGGCAGGGCCGAAGCGAAGCGGGGCCCCACCAACCCCCCTCGGGGCCCCGCTTTCGCGTTCGTGGACCTGAGTGCGGGGTAGAGCGAGGGCATGTCGCTCCAAGGCAAGGTCGTGGTCATCACCGGCGCCTCGGCGGGGATCGGGCGCGCGACCGCGCGCGAGATGGCCCGTCGCGGCGCACACGTCGGGCTCATCGCGCGCGGCCCCGAGCGGCTCGAGGCCGCGCGCCGCGAGGTGCAGGAGATGGGCGTCCGCGCGTGCGTCGCGCCCGCCGACGTGGCCGATCCCGACCAGGTCGAGCGCGCCGCCGCCCAGATCGAGTCCGAGCTCGGGCCGATCGACGTGTGGGTCAACAACGCGATGGCGGCCAAGCTCGCCCCGGTGAGCGATACCGGGCCCGAGGAGTTCCAGCGCGTCACCGAGGTGACCTACCTGGGAAGCGTCTACGGCGCACAGGCCGCGCTGCGGCGCATGCGCCCGCGCAACCGCGGCGTGATCGTGCAGGTGGGCTCCGCGCTCTCGCGGCGGGGCATCCCGCTGCAGGCGAGCTACTGCGCCGCCAAGCACGCGCTCAAGGGCTTCATGGACTCACTGCGCGTCGAGTTGATGCACGACAAGTCCGACGTCCGCGTCACGCTCGTCCAGCTGCCGGGCCTCAACACGCCGCAGTTCGGATGGGTCCGCACCGACCTGCGCAACCACCCCCAGCCCGTGCCGCCGATCTACCAGCCCGAGGTCGCCGCGCGCGCGATCGCGTGGGCGGCAGAGCACCCCAAGCGCGAGCTGTGGGTCGGGCTGCCGACCGTCTACACGATCCTGGGCGAGAAGTTCGCCTCCGGCCTGATGGACCGCTTCCTGGCCCGCACCAACGTGAAGGCGCAGCAGACCGACACGCCGATCGTCCCCTCCCACCGCGACGACAACCTGCAGTCGCCGCCGCCGGGCGACCCCGGCGCGCACGGGCGCTTCGACGACAAGGCCAAGGCCCGCAGCCCGCAGCTGTGGCTGGCCACGCACAAGCGCGCGCTGGCCGGGGCGGCCGCCGGCGCCGCGGCCCTGGGCGCCACCGCGCTGGTCGGCGCGCGGCGCTGAGCGCCCCTCCTCCGATGCGCACCGGGCCGACGAGCGATCTGTGGTGGAAGAACGCCATCGTCTACTGCCTCGACGTCGAGACCTACCACGACGCCGACGGCGACGGCTGCGGCGACATGGCCGGGCTCATCGAGCGTCTCGACCACGCCGCGCGCCTGGGCGCCTCGTGCCTGTGGCTGATGCCCTTCTACCCGACGCCCAACCGCGACGACGGCTACGACGTCGCCGACTATCTGGCGGTCGATCCCCGGCTCGGCGACCTGGGCGACGTCCCCGCCGTCATCCGCCACGCCCGCGATCGCGGCCTGCGTGTGATCGTCGACCTCGTGGTCAACCACACCTCCGACCGGCATCCCTGGTTCCGCGCGGCCCGCGCCGATCGCTCGTCGCCGTTTCGCGACTACTACGTGTGGAGTGACGACCCTGGGTCCGAGGACGGGACGACGCCCGACAACTGGACGTGGGACGAGGCGGCCGGCCAGTACTACAACCACAGCTTCGCGCCCTTCCAGCCGGACCTGAACATCGCCAATCCCGCCGTCCGCGACCAGATCGCGAAGATCGTCGGCTTCTGGCTGGCGCTGGGCGTCTCGGGGTTCCGGATGGACGCCGTGCCGTTCCTCGTCCAGGAGATCAACCCGCGCGGCGTCGACCCCGGCGAGGCCAAGCGCTGGCTGCACGCGCTGCGCGAGTACGCGATGCGGCGGTCCGGCGAGGCGATGCTGATGGGCGAGGCGAACGTCGCCATGGACGACATCGCGTCCTTCTTCGAGGACCACGGCGACGCGCTGCACCTCCAGCTCGCCTTCCTCATCAACCAGCGCCTGTGGTTGTCGCTGGCGCGCGGCGACGCCGGGCCGCTCGAGGAACTCATCCGCCGGCTGCCGGTCCCGCCCGGCGACGCCGGCTGGGGCACCTTCCTGCGCAACCACGACGAGCTCACGCTCGACAAGCTCGAGCCGGACGAGCGCGAGGAGGTCTTCGCGGCCTTCGCGCCACAGGAGGACATGCGCATCTACGGCCACGGGATCCGCCGCCGCGCAGCCTCGATGCTCGGCGGCGACGGCCCGCGCCTGCGGATGGCATGGTCGCTGCTGTTCTCGCTGCCGGGCACGCCGGTGGTGCTCTACGGCGACGAGATCGGCATGGTCGAGGATCTCCGGCGCGAGGGCCGGATGAGCGTGCGCACGCCGATGCAGTGGAGCGACGTCGCCGAGCAGGAGCGGACGCCCGACTCGCTGCTGCGCTTCGTGCGCCGCCTCGCCCACCAACGCCGGGAGGCGCCCGAGCTGGGCTGGGGCGTGAGCACCCTGATCGAGAACGAGCCCCCGGCGCTCTTCGCCCGCCGGTCGGACTGGCAGGGATCGACGGTCTTCGTCGTCCACAACCTGTCCGCCGAGCCCGTGGCCGCGGAGCTCGACCTCGGCGAGGACGTGGTGGGCGTCGACGACCTGCTCGAGCTGCGCGACCACCACGTCGAGGGCGGGCGCCTGCGCGTCGAGCTCGACGCGTACGGCTACCTGTGGCTGCGCGCCTTGCGCTACTAGAGCTGCGCAACGACGACGGGGCGGCCGATGCCGGCCGCCCCGCCTGTCGTCATGCTCGACCGTCGGACCGCGGACGTTCTAGATCGGAAGCAGCGGGCCCGTGAAGGCCTCGGTGCCCTGCGCCAGCGTGATGCC
This sequence comes from uncultured Actinomycetes bacterium, assembly GCA_963807305.1. Lineage (GTDB taxonomy): Bacteria > Actinomycetota > Thermoleophilia > Solirubrobacterales > Solirubrobacteraceae > JAOPZW01. The sequence continues at coordinate 70,665 of CAWEBN010000002.1, read as the reverse complement.
GAGGCCGCCGGTGCTGTTGGCGTAGGCGACCTCCTTGCCGACGTCGCCGACGCCGTTGCTGCCGGCCAGCGGCGCGATGGCGACGGTGCTCAGCACGCCGAGGGCCTTGCCGCTCGCATCCAGGAACGCCGACCCCGAGTCGCCGGGGATGCCGGGCGTCACGGTGTAGACGGTGTGGCTCCAGCCGTTGCCGTCGTCGCCGACGCTCTTGCCCTGCTTCGGGCTGAGCTGGATGATGCCGCCGCGCAGCTCGGAGTTGCCGTAGCTCAGGACCGTGTCACCGGCCGCCGTGCCGCCGCTGTGGACCCCGGTCGGTCCGCCCCAGAACGGGATGGACGGGTTGACGCTGCCGACGTCGGCCGGATCGACCTTGACCAGGGCCAGGTCGTTGAAGGCGCACGTGTCGGCATCCGTCTCGCCCTTGGACTGCATGGTCAGCCACGAGTTGTAGACGAGGGTGCCGGGCTTGCTGCCGCCGATGTCGACGGCCGTGCCCAGCGGCAGCGACGCGCTCGTGCAGCCGTTGGTGTCGGTCGAGGAGCCGGTGCCTGAGCAGTGGGCGGCCTGGCCGAGGTAGACGTTCGATACGTCGTAGAAGACGAAGTTGGCGGTGCACTGCGCACCAGCCGTGAAGGTCTGCACGCCGGGGTGGATCGTGGCGCTGGACGCGGGCGCCCAGCTGGGCGCCGCCGAGGCCGGACCGGCCACGATCGCGCAGGCGAAGACTGCGAGCGCGAGGGCCTTCAACAAGCGGTACTGCATCGTCGGCTCTACCTCCTGGAGTATTGGGGAGCCCCCTGGTATCCCGTAACGAAGGGTTCAGACCGAACTTGCGGTGGGCATGCCAGAGGTGACCAAGCGACAGAGGAGGACCACCCCAAGATGTCCACCACCGCCGCTTCCCGCGTCATGGCCCGTGGCCGTGAGATCGAGCTGCGCCTGTGGGAGCGCGATCCAGCCGGTGAGCGGGCCTTCGAGCCCGACGAGGACCACGAGCACGCCGTCTACGTCCAGGCCGGCGCGCTCATCGTGTCGATCGGCGAGGAACCGCCGATCGAGGTCCACGCCGGCGACACGTACCTGATCCCGACCGGGCTGGGCCACCGAACGGAGGTCCTCGAACCGGCGATCGTGGTCGAGGCGATCAGCCCCTGCGACATGTCGTACTGATTTCAGGTTCGTTTACCTACGCACACCGGTTGACACCTCGTCCGGTTGGGGTAGTAGGCCCGACGTGTCCGAGTCGACCCTCACCGCTGCCGCTGCCCTCGATGCGATCGACGAGGGGGTGCTCGTCCAGGATTCCGCGACCCACGTCGTCTACGCCAACCGCGCGGCGGGTGAGCTGCTGGGCGTGGATCGCGACGAGCTGCGCGGCAGCTCCGAGTTGCCGACGCCCTCGGAATGCCTGTCGGAGACGGGCGAGGCGCTCCCCGAGCGCTGGCCCGGCGCCGACGCGCTGCGCACCGGCCGCCCGCAGCGTCCACGCGTCATGGGGCTCCCGCGCCCCGAGGGCGGCATGCGCTGGGTGCGCGTATCCGCCCGGCCGATCGGGCGCTCGGTCCTGACGTCGCTGCTCGACATCACCGCCCTGCGCAACGCCGAGGAGGACGCCGCCACCCTGGCCTCGCGGCTGAGCGGCGGCCGCCGGGCCAAGCGCGCCAACGGAAACGGCAACGGCCACAAGTCCGGCAAGGGCGTGCTCTCGCCGCGCGAGCACCAGGTCGTCGAGCTGCTGGCCGGCGGGAACACGGGCGAGGAGGTCGCCGAACGCCTGGGCATCTCGCCCGCCACGGTGCGCGTGCACGTCCGCAACGCCACGGGCAAGCTCGGCGCCAACACGCGGACGCAGGCCGTGGCCATCGCCGTGGCCCGCGGCGAAGTCGCAGCGCCGTAAAACCGGCGTCAGCGCCGATTCAACCTGGCATGCCGGTGCGCCGACTACACGGCCGTGGCCTTCCACGGACCCACGAAGACGTTGACCCCTGGGCGCTCGCGCGCGCTCGTAGTGCTGTCGGCGCTCGGAGTGGTCACACTCGCCGTCAGCGCCGCTCACTCGACGCTGGGCCTCGGAGCCCCCGGTCTGCCGTGGCAGCTGATCTTCGTGGCGGTCTACGCCGCCGCGGGCAGCCTGTGCCTGGCCCGGAGCGTCTGGGTGCAGACCGAACGCGCCACATGGCTGTGCCTCGGCGTGGGCATCCTGCTGCACGGCAGCGGCTGGCTCATCGACTACGTCGGCTACCACGGCCTCGCGCCCATGCCCTCGTGGAGCGACCCGCTGTGGCTCGCCGCGTACCTCGGCTTCTACCCGGGGATCGTCCTGCTCGGTCCCGCTCGCTTCGCGGCCCGAGGCGTGGGGATGTGGCTCGACGGACTGCTCGGCGGCCTCGCGCTGGGTGCGGTCACCGCCGCCACGGCGCTGCAGGCCTCGCTCTCGCACCTCGACGCCGCCGGCGGCGCCGCGGTCACGGGCGCCGCCTACCCGCTGGCGGACATCGCGCTGCTGACCTTCCTGGCCACGATGTTCGCCGGCTCGGGCTGGCAGCCGAGCTTCTCGGGGCTGGCGCTCGTCGCCGGTCTGGTCGTGCTCGTCGGGGTCGACACGACCTATGCGATCGACAGCGCCAACGGCGGCTGGTTCGCGGGCGGGACCTACGACCCGGTGTGGCCCTTCGCGATGCTCATCCTGGCCGCCGCCGCGTGGCTGCCCGTGCGCCGCGCGCCGGTCATGGCCACGGCGAGGCAGGGCCTGCTGTTCCCGTCGGCCTTCGCGGCGATCGCGGTCGGCGTGCTCGTCTACGGCCAGGCCGTCCACCTCAACCCGGTCGCTGTCGCCCTCGCCGTGCTCGCGCTGCTCACGGTCATGCTGCGGATGGCGCTGCTGCTGCGCGAGACGGCCACGCTGTCGGTCTCGCGCACGCTCTCGCTCACCGACGACCTCACCGGCCTGGCCAACCGGCGCGCGTTCACCGCCGAGGCCGAGCGCGCAGTCACCGACCAGCGGCCGTTCGTTCTGCTCATGATCGACCTCGACCAGTTCAAGGAGCTCAACGACACCCTCGGCCACCACGTCGGCGACGAACTGCTGCGCAACGTCGGCCCGCGGCTGAGCGCCACCATGCGGCCCGGGGACGTCGTCGCCCGTCTGGGTGGCGACGAGTTCGGCGTGCTCGTCAAGGACGCCGACACCGAGACGGGCACCGAAGCCGCGGTCCGCCTGCGGGCGACGCTCGGACGCGCCTACTCGCTCGCCGGGATCTCGCTGCACGTCGGGGCGAGTATCGGCATCGCCACCTTCCCCGAGCACGCCCAGGACGCGAGCACGCTGCTGCGCCACGCCGACGTCGCGATGTACGAGGCCAAGCGCGGGCGCCTGGGCCACGCGGTCTACGTCTCGGAGGGCGATCATCACAGCCGCGACCGCCTCGAGCTGGCCGGTGAGATGCGCCATGCCCTGGCCAACGACGAGCTGACACTCAACTACCAGCCCGTGGCCGACCTCGCGACCGGGCGGCTGCTCGGCGTCGAGGCGCTCGTGCGCTGGCGCCACCCCGAGCGCGGGCTGCTGGCGCCCGGCGCCTTCCTGCCGGCCATCGAGCACACCGAGCTGATGCGCGAGCTCAGCCGGCGCGTGCTGGCGATGGCGATCTGCCAGGCCGGTGCCTGGTTCCGCCTGGAGCGGCCGTGGCGGGTGGCGGCCAACCTGTCGGCCACAGACCTGCTCGACCGCTCGCTGGTCGACGACGTCTCGGCGCTGCTGCGTCGCTACGGCACGCCGGCCGGACGCGTCACGCTCGAGGTCACCGAGAGCGTCCTCATGACCGATCCCGCCCGCGCCATGAAGGTGCTGGGCGAGCTCCGCGGCCTCGGCGTGCAACTCGCGCTCGACGACTTCGGGACCGGCTGGTCGTCGCTGACCCACCTGCAACGCATGCCGGTCCACGAGATCAAGATCGACCGCTCGTTCGTCGCGGCCATGGCCACCGAGGCCAACTCGGCCGCGATCGTCTCCTCCACCGTCGACCTCGCCCACGCGCTCGGACTGCGCGTCGTCGCCGAGGGCATCGAGGACGAGGCGACGTGGCGACGGCTGCGCGCCGTGGGCTGCGACGCGGCGCAGGGCTACCATCTCTCCCGCCCGGTGCCGGCCGCCGAGTTCGAGACCACGGCAGACGAGATCGCCGAGCGCTCGCGTTTGGCGGCGGGCGTGCCGTTGCCAGCCGCCTAACCGGTATCCGGTGCCGCTCATCGCTAGTTTGGCGCCGTCCGCATCGTACGGTCGTCCATTTGGGTTTGGAGAGGCCCTACTATTGGTCCTGGATCGGAGTCCGCACAGGGCAAACCCGCCGCGAGGCGGGGACGCAAAGCCAGAGGTCTCTCGCAGACGGCTCGGCTACCGGCTCTCCCAGGGGCCCGCACCAAGGACGGTGTGTGACCTGGCAACAAGGAGGCCAACCCATGAACGCACCAACGGACTTCGCCCACGCCGCGGCGGTCGAGCGCATCCTTAGGGCGCACGGAGTTGCCTCTCCGCATTGTGGGGGTGTGGAGCGATCCCACCTTCTCGGCAACGGGCCGCTCTGGGGGCGCGGCCCGTCGCCGGGGGTGGGATCGCAGAGCCTGCGGGCCACGCGCCCGCAGTCCGGGGGGTGCTGAGGGGCAAGCGACCCTTCAGCAAACGCAGCGACGGGCCGGACGGGAGACCGCCGGCCCGTCGCTCTGTTCGGGGTCAGAAGCGATCGGGCGAGAAGGGCGCCGGGTCGACGACCGGGGCCTCGCCCGCGTAGAGCTGGGCGACCAGCCGGCCGGTGACGGGGCCGAGCGCCACGCCGGCGCCCTCGTGCCCGGTGGCCAGCCACAGCCCCGCGACGGCGCCGCACGGCCCGATCGCCGGCAGGTGGTCCGGCAACCACGGGCGCAGGCCGGCCCATGCCGCGTCGAGCGCCAGCGCGCGCAGGCCGGGCATGAGCGCGAAGGCCTGCTCGAGCATGGCCTCGCTGACGGCGTCGTCGACGGAGAGGTCGAAGCCGCGGCGCTCGCGGCTCGAGCCCACGAGCACGTCGCCGTCCCACGTCGTCTCGAGCACCGTCGTGACCTGCAGCCCCGCGTCGACGCTCGCGACCGAGCCCAGATAGCCGGCCTCGACGACCTTGTGACGGATGAAGCGCTCGTCGCGCGGCGCCGCGGCCAGGCGCACGAGCTGGCCCTTGCGCGGCTCGAGCGGGAGCGCGACGCCCGCCACCTCGGCCAGCGGCCGGCTCCACGGCCCGGCGGCGACGACCACGGCGCCGCACCCCAGCGAGCCCTCGCTCGTGCGCAGGGCCGTCACGCGGTCCTGCGCGACCTCGACACCGTGCACCTCGAGGCCGGTCTGCACGCGCGGCAGGGCGCCGGCCAGCGCGCGGGCGATGGCGCGCGGCGCGCACTGCAGGTCGGCCGGGAAGAACGAGGCGCCGGCCAGCGCGCCCGTGAGCTGGGGCTCCATCGCGCGCGTCTCGGCGAGGTCGAGCAGGCGGCCCTGCACCCCGGCGGCGCGCAGGCGCTCGATCCGCGCCGGCTCGGCCGCCCACGTCTGCTCGCCGCGGTGGACGACGAGCGCCCCCTTGCGGCGGATGCGGGCCGCGTCGCCCAGGCGCTCCTCGAGCTCGTCGTAGACCTCGAGCCCCGCGAGCGTGAGCGCGAGCTCGGGTCCGACCTCCTTGTCGGAGCACAGGACGTTGCCCTCCCCCAGCCCCGTCGTTGCGCCCGATACCTCGCCCCGGTCCAGCAGCGCGACGTCGACTCCACGGGCGTACAGCTCCCAGGCGGTGGCGGCGCCGACGATGCCGGCGCCGACGACCGCCACCTCGCACGGCTTCACAGAGCGAAGCCGGCCGGGAAGGGGTCGCGCTCGTCGAGCAGGTACTGGCCCATGCCGGTGATCCATGCGCGCCCGGTCACCTCGGGCACGACGGCCGGCACGCCGCCGACCTCGAGCTCCTCGACGAGCCGGCCCGTGAAGCGCGTCCCGATGATCGACTCGTTGACGAAGTCCTCGCCGAGCCTCAGGTCGCCGCGGGCGTGCAGCGCCGCCATGCGGGCGCTCGTGCCGGTGCCGCACGGCGAGCGGTCCAGCCATCCGGGGTGGATCGCCGTCGCGTTGCGGGCGTGCGCGCCGTCGCGGCCCGGCGCGTGGAAGACGACGTGGTGGCAGCCGGCGATGCGCTCGTCGACCGGGTGCATGGGCTCGGGGATCGCCTCGCGGATGCGCGCGCCCATCTCGATGAGGTCGGCGGCCCGCGTCGGGTCGACCTCGATGCCGACGGCGGCGGCCTCGACCAGCGCGTAGAAGTTGCCGCCGAAGGCCATGTCGTAGGGCACCTCGCCGACGCCGTCGACGACCGCGACCTGGTCGCGCGCGTGCATGAAGGCGGGGACGTTGCGGATGGTCACGGCCTCGGCGCGCCCGGCGGAGACCGCCACGCGGGCCTCGACCAGGCCCGCCGGGGTGTCGAGCCGGACGACCGTCTCGGGCTCGCGCACCTCGACCATGCCGGTCTCGACGAGGACCGTCGCGACGCCAATGGTCCCGTGGCCGCACATCGGCAGGCAGCCGGTCACCTCGATGTAGAGCACGCCCCAGTCGGCGTCCTCGCGGGTCGGAGGCTGCAGGATGGCTCCCGACATCGCCGCGTGCCCGCGCGGCTCGCGCATCAGCAGCAGGCGCAGGTCGTCGCGCTCGGCCTCGAAGCGCAGCTTGCGCTCGAGCATGGTCGCGCCGGGCAGCGGCCCGACCCCGCCGGTGATGACCCTCGTCGGCATGCCCTCGGTGTGCGAGTCGACGGCGGCCAGGTAGCGGGCGGCCCTCAAGCGTGGACCTCGATCCCCAGCACCGTCAGCGCCTCGCGCAGGGCGGCGCGCTCGTCGTCGTGGAGCGCCAGCCGCGGCGCGCGTGTCGGCCCGCCGGCGTAACCGACCTCGTCCATCGCCGCCTTGAAGTACTGCACGAGCTTGGGCGTCATGTCGAAGCGTCCGAGCGGCAGCAGCCGCCGGTAGACCTCGCGCGCGGCGTCGAGCTCGCCGGCGCGGCAGTGCTCGTAGAGCGCGACGCACTGCGCGGGCGCGACGTCGGCCACGCCGGTGACCCAGCCGGTGGCGCCGGCGCAGAAGCCCTCGAGCGCCCAGTCGTCGCCACCGACGAGGACCTCGAGGTCGGTCGCGTGCAGCAGCGCGGGGATGCGCCGCACGTCGCCGGAGCACTCCTTGACGGCGACGACCTTCTCGACGCTCTCGGCGATCCGGGCGATGAGCGACGCGGGCATGTCGACGCCCGAGGCCTCGGGGTTGTTGTAGAGCATGAGCGGCAGGCCGGTGTCGGCGCCCACCGCACCGTAGAAGGCGACGAGCTCGTCCTCGTCGGCCCGGTAGCCGAGTGGTGGCAGGCACATGAGCGCGGTTGCGCCGGCGTCGGCGGCATGGGAGGCGTAGGCCCCGGCCTGCTCGGGGGTGCCGGCCGACACGCCGGCGATCACCGGCACCCGGCCCTCGACGGCCTCGGCGATGGCGGCGATCACGTCGCGGCGCTCACGGGTGCTGAGGCTGCCCGCCTCGCCCATCGTGCCGGTGCCGACGATGCCGTGCACGCCGGCGTCGAGCAGCGCGCGCACGTTGGCCTGGAGCGCCGGGGTGTCGACCTCCCCCGCGGGGGCGAACGGTGTGGTGACGGCGGGGATGATGCCGGGGAAGCGCACGGGTCTCTCCTAGGTGAGGGTCATGTAGCGCCGGACGCGCTGGATGTGCTGGGTGGCGTAGAAGGCGGCGGCCTCGGGGTCGGCGCCCACGATGGCCTCGTAGATCATGCGGTGCTCGGCTGCGTGCAGGCGCGCGCGCCCGGGAACGGCGACCGACTCGTCGCGCAGGCGCTGCCAGAGCGGCTGGTCCATGACCGCGGCGACGTGGGCGGCCAGCGCGACGAGCACCGGGTTGTCGGTCATGACCGCGATCTGACGGTGGAAGAGGCGATCGCATTCGTTCCACTCGCTGCCGTCCGCGTCGTCCGCGGCGCGGTCCATGCGCACGAGGAGCTCCTCGGCGTAGGGATCGGGGCGGCCGTCGCGCGCGGCCAGCGCGGCGACGCGCGGCTCGAGCAGCTCGCGTGCCTCGAGCACGGCGCTGGGGCTGGCGTCGTGGGGCAGCGCGATCGCGCCGTCCCCGGCGCCCGGGGCCTGGACGCGCTCGACCGCGTCGGCGGCCACGAACGAGCCCGAGCCGGGACGCGTCTCGATCACGCCGTGGACCTGGAGCGCGGCGATGGCCTCGCGGACCGACGAGCGGCCGACCTCGAGCCGCTGGGCGAGGTCGCGCTCGGAGGGCAGGCGCTCGCCGGGGCGCAGCAGGCCCATGCGGATCTCCCCGGCGATCCGGTCGGCGATCCGCTCGTAGAGCTGGGAGGCCTTGAGTGGGCCTAGATTGGTTTTGTCGACAAACTGCATGAACGAGAATTGGTTTGCGCTGCGGTCCTGGTACCGTAGCGCCCGTGTCAAGCACCTTTCATGCCGTCGATCCCAGCACAGGCGAGCCCGGGGCCGCCTTCGAAGAGGCCACCCGCGCCGACGTCCACGAGGCCGTCACGGCGGCGCACGACGCGTTCAGGGCGGGTGACCTGCGCGACCCGCAGCGGCGCTCGGCCTTTCTGCGCGCGGCCGCCGGGCGGCTGCGCGCGGCGGGCGACGAGATCGTCGCGGTCGCCGGGGCGGAGACCGGCCTGCCGGAGGCGCGCCTGCGCGGTGAGCTCGAGCGCACCGCGGGTCAGCTCGAGGCCTTCGCCGCGGTCGTCGACGCCGGCGACTACGTCGAGGCGATCATCGACACGCCCGACCCGGACGCCAAGCCGATCCCGCGGCCCGATGTGCGACGCATGCTCGTGCCCATCGGGCCCGTGGCCGTCTTCGGCGCCAGCAACTTCCCGCTCGCCTTCTCCACCGCGGGCGGCGACACCGCGAGCGCACTGGCGGCCGGCTGCCCCGTGATCGTCAAGGGCCATCCTTCGCATCCGGGCACGAGCGCAGTGGTGGCCCGCGAGCTCGCCGCCGCGTCGGCCGAGGCCGGCCTGCCCGGCGCCACCTTCGCGCTGCTGCAGTCCAGCGGCTTCGAGGTCGGCGAGGCGATCGTCGACGAGCCGGCGATCGCGGCCGTCGGCTTCACGGGCTCGTTCGCCGGTGGCAAGGCGCTCCACGATCGCGCCGCGGCGCGCGAGCGGCCGATCCCGGTCTTCGCCGAGATGGGCAGCGTGAACCCGATCGTCGTCACCGAGGCCGCGCTGGCCGAGCGCGGCGAGGCGATCGCCGACGGGCTGGCCGCGTCGGTCGCCTCCTTCGGAGGGCAGCTGTGCACGAAGCCCGGCGTCGTCTTCGTGCCCGCCGGCGAGGCGGGCGACGCCTTCGCGGCCGGCCTCGGCGCGCGCCTGGCGGCCGCCGAGCCGCAGGTGCTGCTCAACGAGCGCCTGCGCGACGCGCTCACCGAGCGCGTGGCGGAGCTCCGCGGCCTGGCCGAGCCCATCGACGGTGCCGCGACGGCCGCCGAGCCGGGCTTCCGCTTCCGCCCGGCGGCCTACCGCGCGGCGGCGGGCGACGTCCGCGACCATCCCGACCTGCTCGAGGAGCGCTTCGGCCCGGTCGTGCTGCTGTTGACCTACGGCTCGCGCGACGAGCTGCTCGACGCGCTCGTGCGCATCGACGGCCAGCTCACCGGCTCGGTCCACGCCCAGGCCGAGGACGAGGAGCTTGTCGCGCTGCTCGCCGCCGCGCTCAGCGAGCGCAGCGGGCGGCTGATCTTCGACGGCTTCCCGACCGGCGTCGCCGTCACCCATGGCATGCACCATGGCGGGCCGTTCCCGGCCACCACGGCGCCGGCCCACACCTCGGTGGGCATGACGGCGATCCGCCGCTTCCTGCGGCCGGTGGCCTTCCAGAACGCGCCCGCGCACGTACTGCCGCCGGAGCTCCAGGACGCGAATCCGCTCGGGATCTGGCGCCGCGTCGACGGGGAGCTGACGCGCGAGCCGCTGGCTCAGTCTCAGTAGTGCACGACGCGCACGGCGACCCGCGCCGGGCGCGTGGGGTCGCCGAGCGACAGGAAGTCGCGGACCGTGGCGGCGTGCTCGCAGAAGGGGCAGCCGAGCGGATCGGCCGGCGCCGCCGGGCCGGCGGCGAGCGCGACCGGGGCGTCGCAGCGCGGGCAGGCGAGCGTCCCGCTGGCCAAGTGCCCGGTGCGGGCGACGAGGCTGTCGGCCCGCGCTCCGGCGAGGCGCGTCACGGGCTCTGGGCGAGCCGGCTCCGAGCCGTCGAAGTCGCGCTGGAAGGACACGCCACGAGTGTAGGGCGCGCTTCGCCTGGGCCCCGATCGCCGGAATACTCGTGACGGAATGACGTCCGCCGTCCCGGCCCGGCCGCTGCTCGTCGCGATCGTCCTCGCTGCGCTGGTCGGCGGCGGCGTCGTCATCGCGGTCGAGCTGGGCAGCGAGCACCAGACCGTCAGGGCGGTGTGGGCCGTCTTCGCCCCGGCGGTCGGCTGGAGCTTCATCGGCACCGGCCTCTACGCCTGGCGGCAGCGGCCCGAGAGCCGGATCGGCGCGCTGATGATCCTGCTCGGCTTCGCGTGGTTCGTCTACGCCCTGTCGGCCGCGAACTCGCGGGCGATCTACACGTCCGCGCTGGTCGTCGGCGGCCTCTGGGGCGCGGTCTTCCTGCACCTCGGCGTGAGCTTCCCGACGGGGCGGCTGACCGACCCGACGGCACGCAGGCTGGCGATCGCCGGCTACTTCGTCTTCCCGCTGGCCTTCGTGCCGGCGCTGTTCTTTGCCGGCCCCCACGACCTCGGCTGCGACGACTGCCCGGCCAACCTGCTGCTCGTGCGCCGCGACCACGACCTGGCCACGGTGCTCACCGGCCTCGGCGCCCTCTGTTACCTCGTGCTCTTCGCCATCGTGCTGACCTGGGCGATCCGCCGCTGGCGGGCGACGCCGCCGCTCGAGCGCCTGCAGCTCACGCCCGTCTACACCTTCTCGCTGCTGACCTTCCTGCTCGTGACGGTGGCCCGCGCCGGCGTCGGGAACGCGGCGTGGTGGGCGGCGTTCGTCGCGACGGGCCTGATGCCGTTCGCCTTCCTCGCCGGCCTGCTGCGCACCCACCTGACGCTGCTGGACGCCGAGCTGCGCGCAAGCCTCGCGGAGCTGCGCGCGTCGCGGGCGCGGATCGTGGAGGCCGGCGACGCCGAGCGCCGGCGCCTGGAGCGCGACCTGCACGACGGCGCGCAGTCGCGTCTGGTCGCGCTCAAGCTCCTGCTCAGCTCGGCGCGCCTGCGCGCCCGCGGGGCGGGCGGCGACCTCGACGCGATGATCAGCGAGGCGATCGACGAGCTCGACATGAGCCTCTCGGAGCTGCGCGAGCTGGCGCGCGGCATCCACCCCGCGGTCCTCACCGACCGCGGCCTCGAGCCGGCACTCGAGGCGCTCGCCTCGCGCGCGCCCGTGCCGGTGACGGTGGAGGCCGAAGCCGAGGAGCGCCTGCCCGGTCCGGTGGAGAGCGCCGCCTACTTCGTCGTCTCCGAGGCGCTGGCCAACGTCGCCAAGTACGCCCAGGCCACCGAGGCGGCGGTCGTGGTCCGCCGCACGGACGGGCGCGTGACGGTCGACGTCACCGATGACGGGGTCGGCGGCGCCGACGTCGCGCGCGGCTCGGGCCTGCGCGGTCTGGCCGACCGCGTCGCCGCGCTCGACGGGACGCTGTCCCTGGAAAGCCCGGTCGGGGGCGGGACGCACCTGCACGCGGAGATCCCCTGTCTTCCGCCGGGGTGAGTGGCGCTGCGCGGCGCTCACTGCCGCATCGAGGGAAGGGAGCGGAGGTGGCCGGGTCGAGGCGCGTTCCGACACCGTTCGCGTGTGTTTCGCAACATCCGCCCGGGGCGCCGGAGGGGGTGGCCGCTCTGACGCATCCCAGGGATGCTCAAGAGCGACCACGCCTCCGGCGTCTCCCAAGACCGTTGCGAGACACGCGCGACTGCACCCCCAAGACGCACACGATCGAGGACGACGACCCGCACCGCGACCACCGGCACTGCCCTTCCCCCTCGGTGCCTGGCCGCGGACCGCCGCTAGCTCGCGCGCAGGTCCCACTCCAACAGCACAGGTCGCGACGACTCGCGCCCACCCGCGCGCGCGTACGTCGCCTGCGCCGCGGCGTTGTCCGCATCGGCGAGGACCCACATGTCGTAGCAGCCGGCCTCGCGCGCCACGTCGGCCAACGCTCCCACCAACGTGCGACCCACGCCGCGCCGGCGCGCCGACTCGTCGACCCCGAGCTCGTAGAGGAACATCTCGGTCCCCTTGTCGGGGTGCGTCAGCTCGACGCCGGAGACGAACCCCACGGGCGTGTCGGCGTCGTAGGCGACGAGCAGGTGGTTGGCCGCCCCGGCGAGGAAGCGCCGCGTCGCGTCGGGCTGCGGGGCGGCGTCGAACAGTGCCCGGGCGGCGTGCACCGCATCCTCCTCGCCGGGACCCAGACGGCGCACCTCGATATCCATCCCCGCAAGCTACTGGGCGGACTGCATGGCGCCGAAGATGTTGCCTTCGGTGTCCTTGAAGTAGGCGAAGGAGCCGACGTTCTCGAGCTCCTGGCGGTCGACGACCTGCTCGCCGCCCGCCTCGGGCACGGCCGCCTCGACCGCGGCCAGGTCGTCGACGCTCACGGTGCACACGAAGGCCGTGACCGCCGTGCCGTCGACGGCGCCGCGGCGCTCGACGATGGCGCCGTTGATGCCCGGCTCGCCGTCCGCGCCGGTGGTGATGAGGCGGTAGTCGACCGGAGCGCCCTCCCAGCGGCGGATCTCCCAGTCGAAGACGCGCTTGTAGAAGCGCTCGGCGCGGTCGGGATCGGCGGCGTGGATCTCGAAGTGCACGACGCGGCCCATCGCCCCGAGCCTATACCGTCTCAGCGTCATGGCGTGGCTGCGACGACACGTGCGCGCGGCGGGGGGCGTGCTGGTGCGCGACGGACAGGTGGCGCTCGTTCACCGGCCCAAGTACGACGACTGGGCCCTGCCCAAGGGCAAGCTCGACGAGGGCGAGAGCTGGGAGGACGCCGCGGTGCGCGAGGTGCGCGAGGAGACGGGCTATCTCGGCGCCCTGCGCGAGGAGCTCAGCTCGGTGGAGTACACCGATCCGAAGGGTCGCCCGAAGACCGTCCGCTACTGGCGGATGGACGTCCTCGACGGCGACTTCGAGGCCAACGACGAGGTCGACGAGCTGCGCTGGCTGGGCCGCGACGATGCGCTCGAGTGTCTGACGTACGACCACGACCGCGATCTGGTGCTCATGGCCCTGCGGCATGCTGCCGACAACGGCTAGGTGCAGCATCGCCACGAACACGTCTACGTCGAGACCGACCGCCACCGCATCTCCGGGGTCCTGACCCTGCCCCACGACGGCTACCGCAGCCGCCTGTCGGACTTCCTCAACGCCTCCGAGCGCGACTTCATCTCGCTGACCAGCTGCGTCGTCGAGTTGATCGGCCGCGACGGCCCGGGCACCGAGCACCCCTTCATCGCCGTTTCCCGCCGGCACATCGTCTTCGCCATCCCGCTGGGCGAAGCCGACGCCGCGCTCGCCGCCTAGACGCCACACTGACGGGCGGTGACGCGCGACTTCGTCCTTCACGACGCCGTCCTGCTGGCGATCCAAGCGGCACTGGTAGGGCTGCCCGGCGCCGGCATCCCCGCATGGCTGCAGCGCTACGCGACCGCGCGCTGGGCGCTGGTCCTGCCGCTCTCGATCGGCGTCGTCGTGGGCGCCATCGCCCTGCTGCCCAACGTCGCCGACGTGCTCACCTGGGTCGCCCTGATCCTCGTGCCGCCCGGGGCAGCACTCGCGCTCGGCTGGGCGATGCGGGGCGCACGCCCGGTCCTCGCGGTGCTGGCCGTGCCGCTCTTCGCCCTCGCCTGGGCGTCGCAGACCACCGCCGCCGGTGAGCTGGCGGGTGCGGCGCTGGCGGCGCTGAGCTGCGTCACCCTCGGGCGCCTGCTGGCGGGCGCCGCGCCCGGCCCGTGGCTGAAGGCCGGGATCGTGGCCATGGCGATCGTCGATGCGATCCTCGTCTTCTCGCAGAACCTCCAGCAGCCCAACGCCGTCCTCAACGCCGCGGTCCCCGCCCCTGGGCTGCCCCAGCTTCAGTACGTGAGCTTCGGCCCCGCCAACCTCGGCTACGGCGACCTCTTCGTCGCCGGCGTGCTCGGCGGGGTGCTGGCCGTCGAGGGAGCGCACGCCTGGCGCTGGGCGCTCGTGACCTGGGCGCTGGCCGAGGCCTGGACCCTGCTCTTCTACGTCACCGACACGATCCCGGCCACGGTCCCGGTCGCCGTCGCCCTGATCCTGCGTGAGCTCCTACGCGCCGGGCGGACGAAGCCGGACGCGGTCCGGGGTGAGGTCGCTCACGGCGCTCACCCCTAGCAGCGCCATCGTGCGCACGATCTCGGCGCGCAGCAGGTCGTGGGCGTGCTGGACGCCGCGCTCGCCGGCCGCCATCAGCCCGTAGCAGTAGGCGCGTGCGACGAGGCACGCGCGGGCGCCCATGGCGACGGCGGCCACGACGTCGGCGCCGGTGAGGATCCCCGAGTCGAGGAAGACCTCGGCGCGATCGCCGATCGCCTCGACGATCTCGGGCAGCACCTCGAGCGGCGTGGGCGAGAGGTCGAGCTGGCGCGCGCCATGGCTCGAGACGACGACGCCGTCGGCGCCGAGGTCGATCACGCGGCGCGCGTCCTCGGCGGTGAGCACGCCCTTGATCACGAGCGGGCCGTCCCACAGCTCGCGCAGCCAGCCGATGTCGGCGTCCTTGAGCGCCGCGTCGAAGAGGCTGGCCACCCGCGCGACCGTGGTCGGCGGTGCCTTCAGCGAGGCGAAGGCCAGCGGCTCGGTGGTGAGCATGTTGGCCCACCACGACGGGTGCAACGCCATGTCGCCGAGCGTGCGCAGCGTCGGGCGGGGCGGGAAGACGAGGCCGTTGTGCACGTCGCGCAGGCGCGAGCCGGCCACCGGCACGTCGACCGTGAGCGCCAGGACGTGGAAGCCGGCCGTGCGCGCGCGCCCGATGAGCTCGGCGCTCGCGTCGCGGTCGGGCCACATGTAGAGCTGGAACCACTTCGAGGCCGTGGGCGCCTCCGCCGCGAGGGCCTCGGGTGTGACCGTGCCCACCGTCGACAGGCCGGCGGGAATGCCCACGCGCTCGGCGACGCGCGCCACCGCGCGTTCGCCCTCGTGGTGGAACAGGCGCGTGAAGCCGGTCGGAGCGAAGGCGAGCGGCAGCGAGGCGGGGCGGCCGAAGATCGTGGTCGAGGCGTCGACCGCCGAGACGTCGCGCAGGATGCTCGGGACCAGCTCGACGCGCGTGAACGCCTCGCGCGCGCGGCGCAGACCGACCTCGGTGTCGGCGGCGCCGTCGGCGTAGTCGAAGACCGCTCGCGGAGCCCGCCGTCGGGCGATCGCGCGCAGGTCGGCGATGCTCGCCGCGCGCGCGAGGCGCCGCGCGGTCGGGTCGAGCTCGGGCCGGCGCGGCGCGAGCAGAGGGCGCAGCTCCGACCAGCGGGGCAGGCGACGCGGGGTCACAGGGCGCGGAGCCTAGCCGAGGCCTCCGCACGGGCCCCGCCCGCCGCACGGCGCGTGGCGCGCACGCGCGGAGGTCTCATCCAGGTCGATCAGCCGCTGTCGTCGGCGGTGAGCGAGAAGAGCCGCACGCGCCCGTCGACGCCCTTGAGGTTCGCCCTTCGCCGGCGGCGCTGCCACCCCTCGTCCGGCGCCAGGGCACGCACCGCCTCGGTGGCGAGGATGCGCCCGGGCCGTGCGATCTCGGTCACGCGGCTGGCGACGTTGACCGTGGCGCCGAACCAGTCGCCGCCGCGGGTGGTCGCCGGCCCGTGGGCGACCCCGACGCGCACCTCCGGGAACCGCTGGTCCTCCTTGGCCACGGACTCGACGAGCCGCTGCAGGGTCACGAGCAGCGGGGGCACCTCTGGCGAGGCGAACATCGCGCCGTCGCCGATCGTCTTGATCAGCGTTGCGGGCCGCTTGACCGAGGCCACCGCGAGGTCGGCGAAGCGCCCGGCGATGCTCCCGAGGTCCTCGGCCGGGAGCTGCTCGCCGAGGCGCGTGTAGCCGACGAGGTCGGCGAAGGCGATCGCGACGTCGCGCGTGCCGGCCAGGCGACCGACCTCGCGCTCGGACTCGGTCACGAGCTCGCGGCGCATGCCGTCGCGCAGATGCGCGCGGAACTGGTGGTCGAGGAGCGTCGGCATCAGCGGGGCCAGCTCGTCGGCCGCCGCAGCGAAGCGCAGGCCGACGGTGTACTCGCTGTCGCCCGGCTGCATCAGCGCGTTGCCGACGAGGCGCCTGACCGCCTCGGAGGCGTGCGCCATGCCCTGGCCCAGCACGCGCCCGACCTCGAGCAGCTCGCGCCGTGGCAGGCCGGCGTCGATGAGGCGCTTGATCACGCGCGCGGTCTCGATGTCCTCGTCCGTGAAGATCCGCTCGCCGCGCCCGGGGTTGGGTCGCCCGACCGCCTGCATGAGCTCGCGCAGGAACCCGGGCTGCAGCCCCGACTCGCGCGCCACGTGGCTGAGCGAGTGGCGCCCGGCGCCGCCCAGGGCGAGCTCGACGGCGAGCGTCGGCAGGCGCTCCTCGGCGTCGGCTCGCTCGATCTCCTCGTCCTCGGCGCCCGCGTCGCGCAGGCGTGCGAGCAGCAGCTCGCGGTCGCTCATCGCTCGATCCAGGCTCGGATCTGGTCGTACACCGCGGGGTGGTTGAGCAGATCGAAGTGCGTCACGCCGCCCACGTGGTGGCCGTCCTCGATCGCGAAGCCGACCTTGCGCCTGCGCCCCTCGCCCGCGGCGCTGGGGACGCGGACGAGCAGGTCTCCGAGGATCGCGCCCAGCGCGTCGCCGGGACGGCGGCTGAGTGTCGCGGCGACGAAGTAGAAGCGCGCGCCGGGCAGCAAGGGGACGTCGTGGCAGCGGTCCGTGAGGAGCTCGTCGGGATCGCAGTCGCACCAGTCCTCCTCGACGCATGACCCGTAGCGCAGGTCCTTGATCCCCGCGCTGCGCACCCCGAGCAGGTTGGCCAACGGTCGCGTCTCGGGCACGCGGCGCAGCGCCCAGCCCAGGGCGTTGACGCCCTTCTCCAGCGGAGCGCCGAGGTGCGGCGACCCCAGGCAGAAGACGTGGCGCACGCCTTTCGTCCACGCGTGGTCCTCGCGGCTGCCGTAGTGGCAGGCGCTGCGCGCGACGAGCCCGCCCATCGAGTGCCCGACGATGACGATCTCCTCGATGGCCACGGGCCAGGCATCGTGCAGCTGCTCCAGCAGAGCGGCCAGGGCACGGCCGTTGTCGGAGATGTGCAGGCCGGTGTTGTAGCGCAGCTCGATCGGGGTGTGGCCGAGGTCTCGCCGCAGGCATGCGGCGTAGCCGGGCCCTTGCGTGTCGGCGCGCAGCCGCCACGACGCGTCGGTCTCGCCGAGGCCATGGACGAAGATCGCCACCCGCGCGTCGGCGTCGGGCAGAGCGTCTGCGAGCGCTTCGGGCACGACCGGAAGGTCGGCGCCGCGGTGGCGCAGCGTCATCGCCAGCGCCAGCGGGCTGTCGCCGGCGACGAGGGCATCGCCGAAGTAGGCGTTGAGGGCCGCGAGCGCAAGGCTCCCGCGCGCTGACTGTGCCAGCGCCGGCGCATCGTCGAGGGCCGAGCGGGCGATGGCCGCACCCGCGCCCCGGGGCAGAGCCGCGAGCGCCGTGCGCACGCCGCCGTAGAGCGCCTCGGCGACGCCGTCGTGGACGACGCGGGCCGGAGCGCCGCCGGGCCCGACCGCCGTGAAGGCCCGTCCCGAGACCGCCATGTGGACGTCGCGCACCAGCGTGCCCGCGCCCGCCAGCGTGCGCCCCGCGAGCTCGCCGATCGCCCTGGCCTCGGTGCTCCGCATGCCCGGGAACCGTATCGCCGGCGCGGACGGCAGGAGGGCGTCCGCCCGGGCCGGGCCGATCGAGCCTTGATCTGCCAGTGGCGCCCCGGTATCGTGCTCATATCGATGGAGTTCGATATGAGCACGCCGCTTCCCACGCTCTCTGCCGGCCCCGCCGCCGCAGGCTGCTGTCCGGCGCCCGTCGGGCTCGATGACACCCTGGACGCCGCGCGCATTGCGCAGAGCGCAAGCGCGCTGGCCGAGCCGGTGCGCGTGAACATCCTCGACGTGCTGCGGCGCAGCCCGGTCGAGGTGTGCCAATGCGAACTGGTCCCGCTGTTCGCGATGCCGCAGTCGACGCTCTCGCACCATCTCAAGAAGCTCGTCGACGCCGGCCTCGTCGTGGTCGAGCGGCGCCACCGATGGGCCTATTACTCGTTGTCACCACACGCTCTCGAGGAGCTGACCGCATGGCTGAGCTGACCACGCCCGAACCCGCCGGCGACGCGCACGGCGACATCCGCGAGGTCGTACGCGAGCGGTACGCGGCCGCGGCCCGCACGGCCGCCGACGCCGACGACGCCTCGTGCGGGTGCGGCCCGGACGTCTTCGGCTCGGCCCTCTACGACGAGGCGGACGCGCAGGGTGCAACGCAGGCGGCGGTGTCGGCCTCACTCGGGTGCGGGGTGCCGACCGCCGTGGCCGATCTGCACGAAGGCGAGACGGTGCTCGACCTGGGCTCGGGCGCCGGCGCCGACGTGCTCATCAGCGCTCGCCGGGTCGGCGCGTCGGGCAAGGCGATCGGGCTGGACATGACCGACGAGATGCTCGCCCTCGCCCGCGCGAACGCCGCGCAGGCCGGCGTGGACAACGTCGAGTTCGTCAAGGGCTACATCGAGGACATCCCGCTCCCCGACGCGTCGGTCGACGTCGTCATCTCCAACTGCGTGATCAACCTCGCCGGCGACAAGCCCAAGGTGCTGGCCGAGGCCGCACGGGTGCTGCGGCCCGGCGGGCGCTTCGCCGTCTCCGACGTGATCGCCGACCCCGGTATGGATGAGGCCACGCGCGCCGACATGGCGGCCTACACAGGCTGCATCGCAGGCGCTCTGACCGAGCGCGAGTTCCGCGCGGCGCTGAGCGCCGCGGGGCTGACCGACATCGAGATCCGAGAGACCCACCGGGTGCACGCCGAGGCCGCGTCGGCCATCGTGCGCGCCCGCAAGCCCGCCCGGTGAGCACACGGCGCCATGGCCACCGCGCTCTTCGTCTGCCGCCAGAACGCCGGGCGCTCGCAGATGTCCGCCGCCCTCTTCGAGCAGGCCGGCGGCGGACGCCACCGCGCCCTCTCGGCCGGCACCACGCCGGCCGACCGCGTCCACCCCGAGGTCGTGGCCGTCATGCGCGAGGTCGGCACGGACCTCTCGGACCGCGTCCCGCGCGGGCTGACGCGCGAGATGGCCGAGCAGGCCGACGTCGTGGTGACCATGGGCTGCGGCGACGAGTGCCCCTACATCCCCGGCAAGCGCTACGTCGACTGGGACCTCGACGACCCCGCCGGGCGGCCGGTCGAGGAGGTCCGCGACACCCGTGACGAGATCGCCGGGCGCGTGCGCGAGCTGGTGGCCGAACTCGACGGCGCTCCCCCAACCGCTGCGGGGCACTCGTAGACTCCGCCCATGGCGGAGCCCGACCCGGTACCCGAGCCGGAGTCGCCCGCGCCAGCCGACGTACAGGTCGACGTCTGGCAGCGGACCTCGATGGCGGCCGAGCGCACCTGGCTGGCGTGGTGGCGGACCGCGCTGACCGCCACCGCGGGCGCGCTCGCCGTCGGGCGCTTCGCCCCGGAGCTGCTCAAGGTCGCGCCGTGGCCGTACATGGTCCTGGGGTTCGGCTACGCGGCGCTGGCGCTGGCGCTGCTGGTGCTCGGCGCCCGCCGCCAGCGCGAGCTCGAGCGCGCGATCGCTGATGGGGTGCACACGCCGCTGGCGTTCGCTGTCGTGGCAGGCTTCACGATCGGCGGCGCGGTGCTGGTCGCGGGGACCGTCGTGCTCGTCGCTGCGCAGATCTGACGGCGCTTCGCTCGCCGTGCGCTCGGCGGGCGGTCCGCTCGGAGCCCGCCGGGTCGAGCACCGTCGTCACCCGTCACCCACCAGCGGCCCCGCAGCCCGCTGTCTCCGACCACTACCGAGCCGCGCGCGGGTGATCGGGCCCGTGCTCGCTCGTATCGTCCGACTGAGCTCGAGCGCCATCGCCGGGAGCATTGCCCGTTCAGGGCCTCGACGGGTGCAACAGCGACCAGCGAACCACGCCACGTAGGCGGCGCACGACGGGAGAAACCACTGATGCGCTCGGATGCCGGAAGCGCGCCGCGCGCCGATGGACGCGATGCGCATGGCGCACGTGGGGCGAGCGGCGCGGTCCGTGCGCGGGAGGCTGGCTGGCGTAGAAGCGTCGCTTGACGACCTCGACGAGCATGAGGTAGGCCACGATCATCGCCACGAGGATCGCGAAGAACGCAATTGGCAGCGGGGTGAAGCCGAGCGCCGGCGCGAGCGGCGTGATCGGCAGCAGCGCCCCCACTGACGCGCACGCGATCGGGAGCACCGTCATGGCCCGGCTCGGCCGGCTCGTGTACGAGGGGCTGCGGCGCGTGCGGATGACGAAGACGACCAGGGTCTGCGTCGCCAGCGACTCGACGAACCACCCGGTGCGGAACTCGGCGTGCCCCGCGTTCAGCACGACGAGCATCACGAAGAAGGTCAGGAAGTCGAAGATCGAGCTCACGGGGCCGAAGACGGCCATGAAGCGCCGCACGAAGGCGATGTCCCACGCCGCGGGCCGGGCGAGGACCTCCGGGTCGACGCGGTCGCCGGGGATCGCGAGCTGGCCGACGTCGTAGAGGAGGTTGTTGAGCAGGATCTGCGAGGGCAGCATCGGCAGGAAGGACAGGAAGAGCGAGGCGCCCGCGGCGCTGAACATGTTCCCGAAGTTCGAGGAGGTCGCCATGAGGACGTACTTCATGGTGTTGGCGAAGATCCGCCGCCCCTCGGTCACGCCGTCGGCCAGGACGCCGAGGTCCTTCTCGAGCAGGACGATGTCGGCGGCATCCTTGGCCACGTCGGCGGCCGAGTCCACCGAGATGCCGACGTCCGCCGCGTGCAGCGCGACGGCGTCGTTGACTCCGTCGCCCAGAAAGGCGACGTCCACCGCTCCCGTGCGCGCCACCTTGATGATGCGCGACTTCTGCTCGGGACTCACGCGCGCGAAGACGGTGGTGTGGGGAATCGCCGCCAGCAGCCCGGGATCCTCGAGATGGTCGATGTCGGCGCCGGTCACCACCTGCTCGACCGCGAGGCCGAGGTCACGGCAGACCTTGGCGGCGACCGCGCCGTTGTCGCCGGTGATGATCTTGACCGCGACGCCGAGGTGCGCGAGCTTCGCGAGCGAGGCGCCGGCGTCGGCCTTGGGGCGGTCGACGAACGTCAGGAAGCCCTCGAGGTGGAGGTCGCGCTCATCCGCGATGCTGAGCTGCGCCAGGCCGGGAGTCGCGCGCGTGGCCACGGCGAGGACGCGTGCGCCGTCGTCGAACAGGCCCTGCAGGATGCGCCGGCTCTCGTCGCCGGCGCCGACGCAGCGCGAGAGGACGGCCTCGGGGGCGCCCTTGGTCACGAGCAGCGGGGCGTCCTGGCCGCGGCGGGCCAGGACGGTCGCCAGCTGGCGCTCGTGGTCGAAGGGCAGCACCGCGAGCCGCTCGTAGGCCCGCGGCCCGTCGGGGGCCCGCAGCAGGGCCGGAGCCTGCTCGGCGTCGTACAGGGCGACGTCGAGCGCGTTGCCGCCGACCGGGCCCGTGGGCGTCATGGCCGCCTCGTTGCAGACCAGGCCAAGAAGGAAGGCCGCGGCGGAGGGCGCGCCCGAAGCATCCAGGGCCGCCTGGAAGGTGATCGCGCCCTCGGTGAGCGTTCCCGTCTTGTCGGTGAAGAGGATGTCGATGTTGCCGAGGTCCTCGATGGTCACGAGGCGCTTCACGAGGACACGCTTGCGTGCGAGCGCGCGCGAGCCGCTCGAGAGGCTCACCGACACGATCGCGGGCAGCAGCTGCGGGGTGATGCCGATCGCGATGGCCAGGCTGAAGAGCAGGGCCTCGATCAGCGGCCGGTCGAGGGCGACGTTGATCGCGAAGATCCCCACCGTCAGGACGCCGGCGACCTTGACGAGCAGGGCCGAGAAGCCCCGCAGCCCTAGCTGGAAGGCGGTCTCGGTGGGCCGCTCGCCCAGCCCGACCGCGATCTTCCCGAAGGCCGTCGCCATGCCCGTCGCCACGACGACCCCTTCGCCTGAGCCCTGGTGGACGATGGTGCCCATGAAGGCGCACGACGGCAGGTCGACAGCGGAGTCCGAGGGCGGGTCCGGCGCCGTCGACTTCGGCGCGGGGAGCGACTCCCCGGTGAGCACCGCCTCGTCGCACTCGAGCCCGTTGGCCTCGAGCAGCCGAAGGTCGGCCGGCACCACGTCGCCGACGCGGAGCGCGATGACATCGCCCGGCACGAGGGTCGTCACGTCGACCCTCTCGTCCGTTCCGTCCCGCCGGACCAGAGCCTCGTAATGGATGTCGGCGTGCAGCGCCGCGACCGCACGAGCGGAGCGGTACTCGTTGACGAATCCCAGCCCCACGCTCAGCACGACGATGACCGCGATGATGACCGCGTCGGTGGGATCGCCGGTCAGCCCCGAGACCGCCGCGGCGCCGAGCAGGAGGACGAGCAGCGGGTTGCGCACCTGGGCGAGCAGGACGCCGAGGGCGGTGACCTGCCGCTGGCGGATGGCGTTGGGCCCGATCGCGTCCATGCGCCGGGCCGCCTCGGCGTCGGTCAACCCGTCCGCGCCGCTGCCGAGGCGGTCGAAGACGTCGTCGATCGGCACCAGCGCTGCCGTGACGAGGTCGAGCGGCGTCGCTGTGGCAGGCGCAGGGGTGGTCCGAGGTGGGGCGAGCACTCCTCCCCACTGTGTCGGGCTCCGGGTGCTGCGCCATCCGCCCACTTCCCGGTCGCGCTCCGTAGTTAGCCGACCTGAGCGCCCAGGAGCTGCGCCCGCAGGCGCTCTCCCCGGGGAATCCGTATATGAGATCGTGGCGCCATGGCGACCGAACCAGAGCCGATCACCATCGTCCTGGCCGACGATCACGCCGTCGTGCGCTCCGGGCTGCGCATGGTGCTCGAGCGCGCCGGCGGCTTCGAGGTCGTCTCTGAGGCCGGCGACGCCGAATCGGCCCTGCGGACGGTGCTCGGGCACAAGCCGACGATCCTCGTGCTCGACCTCAACATGCCCGGCGAGCTCAGCTCGCTCGACGCCATCCCCCGCGTGCAGGAGGTGTCGCCCAACACGCACGTCGTCATCCTCACCATGCAGGAGGACCCGGAGTTCGCGCGGCGGGCGCTGCGTGCGGGCGCGGCGGGCTACGTGCTCAAGGAGGCCGCCGACGACGAGCTCGTCGACGCCGTGCGGCGGGTGGCCGAGGGCGGCACGTACCTCAATCCGCGCCTGGGTGCGGTGCTCGCAGCGGCGCCGCCGGAGCCTTCGGGGCCGCCGGACGACCTCACCGAGCGCGAGGTCGAGGTCCTGCGGCTCATCGCCCTGGGCCACACCAACGCCGAGATCGCCCAAGAGCTCTTCCTCTCGGTGCGTACCGTCGAATCGCATCGCGCCCACATCCAGCAGAAGCTCAACCGCTCCACCCGCGCCGAGCTCGTGCGCTACGCGCTCGACCACGGCTTCGTCAAAGCGGGGTAGTTCCGCTCAGACGAGTGGGAGCCGCGCCCGGATGACCGTTCCGGCGTCGGCGCCGCGCAGCACGCTGAGCTCCCCGCCGGCGAGCTCGACACGCTCGCGCATGCCGGCCAGTCCGAAGCCGTCCCCTGGCGTGGCCTCGGTGTCGAAGCCGACGCCGTCATCGGCCACGGACACCTCCACCGCGTCGCCCGCGCAGCGGACCGTCGATGTCGACCGAGGAGGCGTGGGCGTGCTTGACGACGTTGGTGAGCGACTCCTGGACCACGCGATAGACGGTCGTCTCGACCTCGGGCGCCAGGCGACTGTCCTCGGGCAGCTCGACGTCCGCGCGGACCTCGACGTCGTTCCCCGCTCCCGTGCGCTGCGCCAGGGACGCGAGCGCGGGCGCCAGTCCGAGCTGATCGAGGGCCGGCGGGCGCAGCTCGGCGATGAGCGCACGCAGCGACTCGATGTCGCCGGTCAGCTGCTGCGTCGCCTCGCGCATGGCTGCGCGCATGGCGTCGGCGTCGTCGAGTCTGCGTCGCGCTCGACAGGAGCACCTTCAGGCCGCCGAGCGCCTGCAGCGTCTCGTCGTGCAGCTCGCGCGCCCAGCGGTGGCGCTCGGCCTCGGTCGCCGCGAGCGAGCGGCGCCGGCGGTCGGCCTCGACCGACTTGGCCGTGGCCACGGCCGTCGCCGCCTGTGCAGCGAAGGCCTCCAGCAGCTGCTCGTCGTCGCGGGTGAAGGCGCCGTCCCCGTCGAGTCGGTCGAAGGCCGCGAGCACGCCGAGGCTCTGGCCGCGGTACACGAGCGGGACCAGGAGCGCGGTCGAGGCGTGGTCGAGCCCGAGCTGATCGGGCGGGATCAGGAGCTCGCGGGCCGCGTCGGCGATGCGTCGGGAGCGGCCTTCGGCCAGCACCTGGCCCGCCGTCGACCCCGCCAGCGGCAGCCGCGCCGTATTGGCGATCTGCACGTGGCCCGCACCGGCGGCGATCACCAGCTCGTCGCCCTCGCGCAGCATGATGAGGACGTCGTGGGCCTCCATCAGCGCCCGCCCGCGCTTGACCACGAGCTCGAGGATGCGATCGAGCTCCGTCTCGCCTCCGATGGCGCGGGCGATGGCCGCGGTCGCCTGCAGCCCGCGCACGGCGCGCTCGAGCTCCTCGCGGCGGACGGTCACTTCGCGATAGAGCCCGGCGTTCTCGATCGCGATCGCCGCCCAGTCGGCGAGGACGATGACGGCCTCCTCGTCGTCGAGCGCGAACGGCTCGCCGCCGGCCTTCTCGGTCAGGTAGAGGTTCCCCCACGCTTCGCCCCGGATGAGGATCGGGACGCCGAGGAAGGACCGCATCGGAGGATGCCCGGGCGGGAAGCCGTAGGAGCGCGGATGGTCGCCGACGTCGTCGAGGCGCAGCGGGCGCGGGTCGTCGATGAGCACGCCGAGGATGCCGCGCCCGCGCGGCAGGTCGCCGATGGCGCGGTGGGTGTCCTCGTCGATGCCGCGCGTGAGGAAGCGGGCGAGCTCGCGGCGTCCCTCGTCGAGGACGCCCAGCGCGACGTAGCGCGCCCCCGTGAGGTCGGCGGCGGTCTGCAGGAGCCGGTCGAGCACCGTCTCGAGGTCGAGCTCGGACATGAGGCCGCGCCCGGCGTCGATGAGGCGCGCGAGCCGATGCTCGTCCAGGCCGTCGAGAGGGGCCATGCTCGTAGGCGAGCTTACCGTCGGGTCTGCGCGGCGACCTGGGCTGCGCGCGGAGCGACCGGGACCACCAGCACCGGGCAGGCCGCCTGGCGCAGGATCTCGTCGTCGCGGCCGGCGACGACCAGCACGTCCACGTCCCCGCGCGTCTGGGCCACCAGCGCGCCGGCGCCGCAGCCCGCGACGCGCGTCGCGGCGGCCGCGGGCGCCAGGCCCTGGGCGTGGGCCAGTATCGCCTCCGCGACCGCTTCGTCGCCGTTGGCGATGAGCCGCATAGCGGCGCCCGCACGCTCGGCGAGCGCAGAGGCGAGCGCGACCGCGTCGTCGGTCGGCCCGGGCGGTCCGCACGCGACGGTGATGCGGGCCGGCGCGAACGTCCGGACGAAGCGGTGTCCGTACGGCGCCACCACGATCGGGCACGGCGCGCCGGCGACCAGCCCCGCGACACCGGGCTCGCCGCCGAGCAGGTTCTGGCCGACGACGATCGCGTCGGGTCGCTCGCGGCGCGCCAGCGCCTCGACAGCGTCGGCGAAGGGCATGCCGGAGAGCGGCAGGTAGCGCACGCGCGGATCCGGGCCCAGCGTGGCGTACACCTCCTCGCCGGCGTCGCGCAGGTGGGAGCGGCGGCGAGCGGCCGCCTCGGTGCCGCCGGTCAATGGGGCCGCCGAGGTCGCCATGACGTGCGCCACGACGATCGTCGCGTCGTCGTCTGCCAGCTGCGCCGCGAGGACGAGGGCGTCACGGCCTTCGGTGTGACCGGCGAGGGCGACGAGGACGGAGGCGAACATTCCCTCACGGTAGGTCTGGCCGTCTCGGCCGCCATCCGTGAGCGCATGCCGACGCGACTGTGGCAAAGCCGCAGCCATCTCGCGTGCCAGCACCGATGGAGCGGGTGGCGCCGGCGCCGAACATGTCGTCATGCCGCTCCCACCGGCCACCGACAATCCACGCGTCGTGATCGCCGGGGGCGGCGTCGCCGCGCTGGAGGCCTGTCTGGCCCTGCGCGAGCGCCTGAGCGCCGCCGACCTGGACATCACGCTGCTCAGCCCCGCGCAGCGCTTCGACTACCGCCCGCTGTCGGTCCTGCAGCCGTTCCGGGGGATCTCGCGGTGGAGCATCGCCCTCGCGACCTTCGCGGCGGACCAGGACGTCACCGTCGTCCACGACGCGCTGACCGCGGTCGCCCCCCGCTCCCGGGTGGCGGTCACCGGCGCCGGCGACGAGATTCCCTACGACGTGCTGCTCGTCGCGACCGGCGGACACGCCGCAGACGCCGTGCACGGCGCCCTGACCTTCCGCGGCGCCGGCGAGGGCCAGGCGATCCGCGAACTGCTCGCCGCGCAGCCGCCGAGGATCGCCTTCGCGGCTCCGGAGGGCTCCTCCTGGCCGCTGCCCCTCTACGAGCTCGCCCTGCTGAGCGCCGCCGAGCTGCGCAGCCGCGGCGCCGCCACCGAGGTCCTGCTCGCGACCCCCGAGAACGCGCCGCTGTCGCTCTTCGGCCCCGCCGCAAGCGACTTCGCCGCGGACCTCATGGCGCGCCACGGCATCGAGGTGCTCACGTCCGCCAGCGCGGTGGCGGCGCCCGCCGGGTCGCTCGAGCTCAGCGATGGGCGCCGTCTGCCCGCCGACCGCGTCGTCGCGCTGCCACGGGTGCTCGGGCGGCGCATCGAGGGCGTCCCGCGCGACGAGGAGGACTTCATCGCGATCGACGAGCACGCCCGCGTCATCGGCCTGCCTCACGTGTACGCCGCCGGCGACGTGACGAACTTCCCGGTCAAGCACGGCGGCCTCGCATCGCAGCAGGCCGACGCGGCGGCCGAGGCGATGCTCGCCGAGCTCGGCCTGCCGATCGTGCCACGCCCGTTCGACCCCGTCATCCAGGGGGTCCTCTTCACCGACTCGGACCCCGCCTACCTCCAGGCGCGGCTGGCGGACAGCGCCGCCGCGCCGTCGGAGCCGCGCTCCTTCTCGCTGTGGTGGCCGCCGAGCAAGATCGCCGGCCGCCACCTCTCGCCCTATCTGGCCATACGCGCCGGCGCGCCGCGTACCCCTGAGATCCGTCCCGACGCCGATTGCCTTCGCGTGTCGGTCGACGCCCGCACCGCCACGCGCTGACTCCGGCGTCACTCGCTGCGCACCGCGTCCAGGATCTGCAGGCGCGCCGCGCGGCGCGCGGGCGCAACGGCGCCCAGGACCCCGACGACGACGGCGAGCACGAGGAAGACCAGCAGTTGGCCCACCGGGATGCTGAAGCCGACGCCGAGGTCCTTGACCGCGAACGTCGTGAGCCACGCGAAGAGGATCCCGATCGCGGTGCCGAGGACGCCGCCGATGAGCGACGTGATGACGCTCTCGTAGCGGATCATGCGGCGCACCTGCGCGGCGGTGGCGCCGATCGCGCGCAGCATGCCGAGCTCACGCGTGCGCTCGTGGATGGAGAGGAACAGGCTGTTGGCGATGCCGAACATCGAGATGACGATGCTCATGGCCAGCAGCGCGTAGAGCAGGTAGACGATCTGGTCGAGCTGGGCGCCGATGTAATCGCTGTACTGCGCGCTGGTGCGCACCTTGGCCGACGGGAACTGGACGAGCGCAGCCTTGACCTGACGCTGGCCGGCCGCGGTGTCCGTACCGGGTACCAAGGTCACGAAGTACGACAGCGGGTCGCGCAGCGACGAGAGGGCCCGGAACTGCGGGACGTCGACCATCACGCCCTGCATGAGCTGCGGGTCGCGATACTCGGCGATCGCCGTGAGCGTGGCCGTGTGGCCGGTGGGCCCGGTGACGCGGAAGCGATGGCCCACCGTAATGCCGTGCAGCTTGGCGAACTGCTCCTCGATGATGGCGGCGCCACCGACGACGCGCTGCAGGTCGGCGTCCGAGCCCTTCAGCCAGTGAAAGCGGTAGGCGTCGCGCAGCGCCAGCGGGTCGATGCCGTTGAGCTGATCGGTGACGGTGTCGACCTTGCGCCCGTTGACCTGGACCTGGTCGAGGTACTGCGGCGCGGTGGCCACGACCGTCGGCACCCGATCGATGAGGGGCCCGGCAGCGCGCGAGAGCGGCGCCACGGTGTCGCTGGTGACCACCAGGTCGGCCTTGGCGCGGTCTGCGATCGCCCCGTCGATCGAGTCCTTGAGGCCCGCCGCGAAGACGGAGACGAAGACCACGAGCGCGAGGCCGACCATGAGCGCCGCCGCCGTGACCGCGGTCCGCGCCGGATTGCGCGTGGCGTTCTCGCGCGCAAGCTCTCCGGTCGCGTGCCCGAGGCGCTGCAGCGGCCAGCCGACGACCGCCGCCAGCGGGCGCACGACATAGCGAGCGCTCAGCGCGACGCCGACGAACACGAGCAGCGAGCCGAGCCCCATCGCGGTCATCCGGCTGCTGGCCGGGCCGTTCCCGAACAGGCCCTGGACCAGGAGTGCGAGCCCTGCGAGGCCCACCAGCCCGGTGACGATCCGCCGCCGCCGGCTGGAGGGCGGCGCCTCGGCCAGCGCCTCGTCGCGCATGGCCGCCACCGGCGGCACCCGGGTGGCGCGCACGGCTGGGATCAGGGCGGCGACGAGGGTGACACCGATGCCCACGGACAGGCCGATGACGATCGTCCGCCCTGCGAGCTGCATGCCCCCGCGCGGGATACCCCACCCGGCTGCGTCGAAGAGCGCGCCGAGCCCGCTACGCGAAGCCCAGGCCGCAGAGCAGGCCCAGGACGGATGCGCTGACGCCGAGCACGAGGGCCTCGGCGGCGACGGCGAAGAGCACCTGCCGCCGCGTCGCGCCCATGGAGCGCAGGAGCGCGAACTCGCGACGGCGCTGGGCGACGGAGATCGAGAAGGTGTTGAAGATGATGAAGGCGCCGACGAGCAGGGCCGCGCCGGAGAAGGCCAGCAGCGCCGGCGTGAGGAAGCTCCCGATGCTGTCGTTGGCCTGCTTGGCGTCGTCGGCGGCGGTCTGCTCCCCGGTCTTGATCTCGAGGCTGCGCGGAAGGGCCTGGCGCAGGCGCGCCACGAGCTCGGTCGGCGTGACGCCGGGCGCCGCCGAGGCCACGACCCGCGAGACCTTGCCCTCGAGGCCGTACCAGGACTGGACGTCTGCCATCGGGGCGACGATGAGGGTCGCGCCGCCGATCGAGGCCACGTTGCCGTAATCCGCGATGCCGACCAGCCGCACGTGCTTGATGCCGGTCCGCGTCGTCACGCCGACCCGCTGTCCGATCGAGAGGTGCTCGTCCTCGGCCAGCTTGCGATTGACCAGCACCTCGCCGCGCTGCCCGGGCAGCCGCCCGGAGACGTGGCGCAGCGGATCGAAGGGCTCGCGCATCGCGGAGACGACGATCGCCGGCGCGAACTTCGGCTCGACCGCCTTGCCTCCGACGACGAGCGAGCCCGTCTGGAAGAGCTCGCCCTGGACGTCGGCTGCACCGGCCACGTGCGACGGCGCGCACGACGGTGCGCTGGTCGATCAGGTCGTTGGCGCCGAAGGTGCTGGTGAAGGCCTTGCGGGGGGACATCTGGGCGTCGACGCCGGAGTTGGCGGTGCGCGTGATGTCGTTCATCGCCGTCCGGATCTGATCGGTCTGGACGTACGTCCCGGCGATCATCGCCACTCCGAGCAGGATGGCCACGGCGGTCAGCGCCGAGCGCAGCTTGCGCTGGGCCATGCTGCGGAGGGCGACGGCGATCATGGCTCGGGCGCTCGCAGGTGGTCGAGGATGTCGTCGATCGTCGGGTGCTCCTCGAGGCCGGCGATGGCGCCGTCGGCCAGGAAGAGGACGCGATCGGCGATCGTGGCTGCCGAGGGATCGTGCGTGACCATGACGATGGTCTGGCCGAAGTCGTCCACGGCGCGACGCAGCAGCCCGAGGATCTCGCGGCCGGACTTCGAGTCGAGGTTGCCCGTCGGCTCGTCGCCGAAGACGACGGCGGGCCGCGTGACGAGGGCGCGCGCCACGGCCACGCGCTGCTGCTGGCCCCCGGACATCTCGGCCGGGCGGTGCGTGCGACGGTCGCCGAGCCCGACCGCGTCGATGAGCGTCTCGAGCCACTCGCGGTCAGGGCGCCGGCCACCGATGCGCAGCGGCAGCGTGATGTTCTCCTCGGCGGTCAGGACCGGAAGCAGGTTGTAGGCCTGGAAGACGAAGCCGACCGAGCGACGCCGCAACAGCGTGAGGTCGCGGTCGTTGAGGCCGTCGAGGCGCGTGCCGTCGATCTCGACCCACCCGTCGGTCGGCCGGTCGAGCCCGGCGAGGATGTGCAGCAGGGTCGACTTGCCCGAGCCCGATGGGCCCATGATGGCCGTAAAGCTGCCCGGCGCGAACGCCACGTCGACGCCTCGGAGGGCGTCGACGGCCGACGTTCCCACGCCGAAGCGCTTGACGAGATCGTGGCCGCTGACCACGGCGGTCTGTGCCTGCGCCGGTGCCGCGCTCGGCACCGGCTCGGTGACGAAGGTGCTCGAGCTCATGCCTGCACCATCTCGCGCGCGCGCGCGCGAGGGATCCGTGGTCACCCTCGTTGTTGGGCGGGGCGAACTACGGAGCCGAGGGCGTCACGGGTAGAGCTGGCGGCCCGTCGCCTCGTCGACGACCGAGATGGCCACCGCGGGGCACGCCTCGGCGGCCGCCATGACGATGTCGGGCGCCCCGGAGCCGACGACGACGGCCGTGTCGTCCACGCGGAAGACCTCGGGCGCGACGACCGCGCAGTCGCCGTGGGCGCTGCAGGCCAGGGGATCGATGATGGGGACGAGGGTCATGCTGCGCTCCGTTCGTATTCGAGGGTGGTCTGTTCCAGACGCCGGCGCAGGGCGGGCAGGTCGCGGGGACGGCCGACGAGCAGCCCTCCGACGAGCCTGCCGCCGCGGTGGAAGAGGGCGCACGCGTCGCCGGCGAGTGGGTCGCCCTCGACCTCCACGCGGTCGTGGCCGGCAGCGGTGCCGGCGAACTGCAGGCGCACGCCGTGCTGGTCGCTCCAGAAGGCCGCCGGCGGCGCCGCCGGGGCGGGGACGCCGAGGATGGTCGCCGCGACGGTGGCCCCCTGGCGAGCCGCCATCTCCCAGTGGCCTGCTCCGCGCACGTCGCCGGCCGCGTAGACATGAGGCACGAGGGTGCGACCCTCGGGGTCGGCGGCGACCGCACCGGCAGGCAGCCCGCAGCCGTCCAACCAGCCGGTGGCCGGGGCCATGCCGACGGCCACGAGCACGGTGTCGCAGGCGACGCGGCGCCCGTCGCCGAGCCGGAGCGCGCTGACGCGCGCACCGCCGTGCACGGCCTCGACCGCCACGCCCGTGAGGACCTCGACGCCAGCCGCCCTCTGCATCTCTGCCAGCCAGCAGCCGATGCGCTCGCCCAGCACCGCCGCGAGCGGCGCCGGGGCGGCCTCGACGACGGTGACGGCAGCGCCCAGCGCACGCGCGGTGGCCGCCACTTCGAGGCCGACGAGGCCGGCTCCCACGACGGCGAGGCGAACGCTCGGCGCAAGGGCGGCGCGCAGGGCGAGGGCGTCGTCGAGCGTGCGCAGCACGTGGACGTTGGCGCGCCCGCGCAGGCCGGGGAGCAGCCGCGGCACCCCGCCGGTGGCGACGACCAGCGCGTCGTAGCGCAGCCGGCGTCCCCCGGCGAGCAGCACCTCTCTCCCGCCGGGGTCGAGCCCCGTCGCCCGGACGCCGAGGACGAGCTCGACGCCGTGCTCGGCGTGCCAGCCCGGCGGGCGCAGCGCGACCTCGCAGGCCTCGGTCGTGCCGGCCAGCAGGCCCTTGGACAGCGGCGGGCGGTCATAGGGCGCGTGCTCTTCGTCGCCCACGAGGCGGATGGGTCCCTCCCATCCCCGTGCGCGCAGCGCCTCGCAGCAGCGCTGGCCGGCGAGGCCCGCGCCGACGATCACCACGCCGGCGCTCATCCCACCGCCCCTTCGGCGGCGGGACGCGTCACGCGCGCCGGGCGCCGCCCGCGGAGGCGATGCACGAAGAGGACGACGATGGGCACGCCGGTGACGAGCAGGAAGGCGCGCAGCCAGGGGGTCGACGCGTCCGTGCCCGCGCCGACGGCGTGGACGACGCCGAGGACGTAGACGAGCACCGTCGCGCGGTGGGCCCTGCGCCACAGTCGCGCTCCGATGCGCCGACGCGCGTAGAACGAGAGCCCGAGCAGCGCGGCCAGGTAGGCGGCGACGACGCCCAGGCCGCTGAAGAGCGGGCGGTAGCCCATGGTGAACGGCACCAGGACGCCGACCGGCCCGGGACGCAGCCAGGGGTCGAGCAGCAGGGTGACGCCGTGGACGGCGATCGCCACGAGGCCCGCGAGGGCCGCGTGCTCGTGCAGCCCCATCAGCGTGCGCGACAGCCCGGGGCGGCGGCCGACGCGGCCGGCCATGGCCAGGCCGATGCCGACCGAGAGCGTCACGAGCGCCAGTGCGACGACGCCGGACGCGCGCCCCGCCAGCCACCAGCCGTACTGAAGGGGGTCGGGCGCGATCATGCGGCCCTCGCCGCCGGGCGGGTGAGCGGCCCGGCGAGCTCGACGTCGCCGTCGTCGTGGACCAGGACGCCGCCGTGCTCGGCGAGCAGGGCCGCGCCGCTCGCGCGGTCCGCACAGCAGAGCGGCCTTGGCCAGCGTCTCGGCCTCGAGTGCGGTCGGTGCGAGGGCGGTCACCGTCACGAGGCCCGGTCCACGCCGGCGCGCCGGTCAGGGGGTCGATGAGGTGGTGCCCGAAGGTCCCGTCGGGTCGTTGCCAGAGCCGGGAGTCGATGCCCGAGGTGGCGATCGCGCCGGGGCCCAGCCACAGCCGGTGGACGGGCTCGCCGCCGAACGGGTGGGCGACCTCGACCTCATAGGGGCGTCCGCTGCGCGGCCTCGCCGCCGACGCGGAGGTCGCCGCCGCAGTCCACCGCGAAGCGCTCCCGTGCGCCGCAGGCGGTGCGCGACCGCGTCGGCCGCCAGGCCCTTGCCGGTCCCGCCGGTGTCGAGCTCGATGCCGGGCGGGCGGCGGACGGTGCCGTGCGCATCGTCGACGTGCACGCGACGCCAGCGCGCGGCCGGATGCGGGCGCGCGACGCGGCGCGCGGGTGCCACGGCGAGGGCGTCCGCCAGGCCGGCGGGCGCCACCCCGGCCAGCGAGGCGGCGTAGCCCGCGCGCGCGCAGCGCGGGCAGGACCGTCGGATCCACGAGGCCGCTCCGTGCGCTGCGCGGCCCACAGGCCGGCGCTCACCGCCGTGCGCAGCAGCGCCGATGCGCGGACGGTGGAGCGACGATCGCGATTGAGCGCGCACAGCTCGCTGTCGTCACGAAAGCGCGACAGGCGTGCGTCGAAGGACGCCAGCCACGCGCGCGCGTCGTCGAGGCCGGCCCGATCGGGGGCCACGAGGCGCACGTCGGTGCCCATGCAGCGGAAGGTCAGCTCGTGGTCGGTCATGACGTCTTGGTCACCAGCGGGGCGGGGGCGGGCGCGGGAGCCGGCGCAGGGGCCGGAGCGGCTGCGGGCGCGGGGGCGGGTGCTGAGCCCTGCGGGACCACGACCACCGTGCGCTGCGGGGCGCTCGCGCCCGCCGTCCTCGGCGTCGTGCACCTCGTCGACCACGACGCGCTTGACGATCACGCGCCGCACGAGCACGCGGCGCGGCGCCGGGGCGAGCGCGGCCGCCGGGCGCGCGCCCAGAGCGGGGTCGCGCCCGACGCGCATCTGCACGACGAGCAGCGCGAGGACCACGACGAAGGCGGCCAGGGACCACGCGCCGACGGCGAGCAGCCCAGGTCGGCGCGGGCGCCGGGGAGCGCGAGGCTCAGTCATCGCCGCCGCCCTCGTGCTCGTGCTCGCCGCCGCCGGAGCCGGAGCCCGTGGCGCTCGAGCGGGTGCGCAGAGGGCGCGCGGCGCGCGGCGCCACCGTGGCGATCACGGGCTGGGCGCGGGCCGGCGCCACCGTCGGCGCGCGCCGGCGCCGGCGCGGGGGCCGGCGCCGGCGTGGCGGGCGCCACGGGCTTCCGGCGCTTGGGCTTGATGTGCCGCACGACGTGGACGGTCCGGTGGATGACCTGCGTACGGACCTCGACCGGCGCCGGCGCGGCCGCGGCGGGGACTGGGGCACGATCACGGCCGGCGCTCAGGGCCGCGCCCGCGGTCCCGCCGACGGCGAGCAAGGCCGCGGCGGCGAGGGTGGTGGTGGCGGTGCGCATCGTCGGTTCCTCGGGCTCGGGAGCAGGATCGACGTCATGGTCGGGCCGCGGCGCACAAGGCCGTGGAAAGTCCAGGCAAAGCTTCGGTAAAGCCCTGCATGCGCGGCCGCCGCGCGGCTCTACAGTCGAGACGCCCATGAGTCGCGGAGCCCGCATCCTGTTCGTGGAGGACGAGGCCGCCATCGCGGATCCCTTCGGGCGCGCCCTCGCCCGCCAGGGCTTCGAGGTCATCGCTGCGCGATCGGTCTCCGAGGCGCGGGCGCGCTTCGCGCGCCATCCGCCCGACCTCGTCCTCCTCGACCTCACGCTCCCCGACGGGGACGGGCGCGACCTG
The DNA here is from genome assembly GCA_963807305.1 of uncultured Actinomycetes bacterium. Classification (GTDB taxonomy): domain Bacteria; phylum Actinomycetota; class Thermoleophilia; order Solirubrobacterales; family Solirubrobacteraceae; genus JAOPZW01. Next base: position 35,732 of record CAWEBN010000002.1, on the reverse strand, counting down.
TGCCGCGAGCTGCGCAGCGCCTCGCAGGTGCCGATCATCATGCTCACCGCGCGCGGAACCGAGCTCGACCGCGTCACCGGCCTCGAGATCGGCGCCGACGACTACGTGGTCAAGCCCTTCAGCGGCGCCGAGGTCGTCGCCCGCATCCGCGCCGTCCTGCGCCGAGCCGCCGCCGCGCAGGAGGCCGAGGCGCCCGATCGTGCTGGGCGACCTCGTGGTCGAGCCGGCCGCGCGCCGGGCCGCGGGTCGAGGGCCGCGAGCTCGCGCTCTCGCGCAAGGAGTTCGATCTCCTGGCCGAGCTGGCGCGGCACGCGGGAACGGTCGTCACCCGCGAGCAGCTCATGGCGCGCGTCTGGGACGAGAACTGGTTCGGCTCCACCAAGACGCTGGACGTCCACATGGGCTGGCTGCGCCGCAAGCTCGGCGACGACGCCTCGATGCCGCGCTATCTGCACACGATCCGCGGCGTCGGCTTCCGGCTCGTCGCGCCCGAGGACGACGCGCCCGCGCAGGCGGCGTCGTGAGCCTCCGCGTCCGGCTGCTGCTGGCCCTGGCCTACGTCCTGCTGCTGGCCATCGTCGCGCTCGAGGTCCCCCTCGCCTCGAGCATCCGCCGGCGCGTCGACGACGAGGTGCGCTCGCAGGCGCGCGCCCAGGCCGACGTGCTGGCGGCCACCGCCGCCGACCTGCTGGCCCCCGCGCGCCGCGGCGAGCTCCAGGCGCTCGTGACGAGATCGGGTGCCACGGTGCGCGGGCGCGTGATCGTGGTCGACGGCCAGGGCCGGCTGCTGGCCGACAGCGCCGGGACCGGCCTGGTCGGGGACGTCCTACGGCCGGCGGCCCGAGATCAGCGCCGCGCTCGGCGGGCACACCGACCAGCGCACTCGCCACAGCAGCACGCTGGGCGAGGATCTCCTCGCCACCGCCGTGCCGATCCGCAGCGCCACCCGGCCGCCGGCGGTGGGCGCCGTGCGGGTCACCCAGAGCGTCGCCGCGGTGCACCGCGCCGTTCGGCGCACGATCGTCGGCCTCGTGCTCATCGGCGCAGTGGTCCTCGCCGTCGGGCTCATCGCCGGGCTGGTCATCGCGCGCACGATCGCGCGCCCGATGCGCGGCCTGGATCGGGCCGCGCGCCGCGTGGCAGCGGGCGACCTCGAGGCGCGCGCCGCGATCGACGGCAGCACCGAGCAGCGCGCGCTCGCGCGGACCTTCAATGACATGACCGGGCGCGTGGCGCGCCTCCTGCGCAGCCAGCAGGACTTCGTCGCCGATGCCTCGCATCAGCTGCGCACGCCCCTCACCGGGCTGCGCCTGCGCCTGGAGGAGGCGCGTGCCCAGGTCGACTCGCCGGGCGCAATCGCCGAGCTCGACGCCGGGATGACCGAGGTCGATCGGCTGGCCCAGATCCTGGAGGAGCTGCTCGTCCTCAGCCGCGCCGGCGAGCGCGAGCTGCCCGGGACGGAGGTCGACCTGGGCGATGCCGCCGAGCGCGCCGCCGAGCGCTGGTCGCAGGCGGCCGCCGAGCGCGGCCAGCGCGTCGACGCCGAGGTCGAGGCGGCCGGCAGCGCCTGGTGTGCGGCGGCGGACCTCGACCGCGTGCTCGACGTGCTCGTCGAGAACGCGCTGCGCTACTCGCCCGCCGCCGGCGCCGTGCTCCTCGTGGCCGGCCCCGACCGCGTCGAGGTGCTCGACGACGGGCCAGGACCCGCCCCGGGCGAGGAGGAGGCGGTGTTCGAGCGCTTCCACCGTGGGCGCGCAGGCCGCGGCGGCCCGCCCGGCACCGGCCTCGGCCTGCCGATCGCCCGCGAGCTGGCAGGAGAATGGGACGCCACCGTCGTGCTCGAGGCGCGCACCGGCGGCGGTGGACGCGCCGTCGTACGCTTCGCGCCGGTCGCCGCCCGGCGCGCCCCCGCCGCCCGAGCCCGAGCCCGCGCGATGACGGTACGGACGATGATCGTCTGGATCGTGGCCGCCGTGCTTGGCCTCGCGCTGGCCGCCGGCATCACGCTGGCGGCCAGTCAGCTCTCCAGCCAGCGCGTCGGCCTGTCGGGCGAGCCGCCTGTCGGCCGGTGACCGGCTGGTGCCGCGCGCGCGGCCCCGCCCGACGCAACTGCGCCCCGTGCAGCCCGGTCCGTCGCACCCGTCGCACCAGTCGCAGCCGTCGCAGCCGTCGCAGCCGTCGCAGCCCTCGCAGCCCTCGCAGCCCTCACAGCCCTCACGCGCTCACAGCCCTCACAGCCCTCACAGCCCTCACAGCCCTCGCAGGGCGACGATGGGGCCGGCGGGGACGACTGAGGCCGCCGGCACGACCGCGCCGGTGACCGTGATTGTCCGCAGGAAGCTGCATCGACTCACGGATGCGAAGGGCGGTGTTCGTGCTGCAGCCTCGTCGGATGCAGTGCCGACTCCCACGCCGTCGCGCTCGGCGTCGACGCGTACCCGCTCTTCAGGCTGGGGCCGTGACCGACGAGGCGTTGCGCGTCCTGTTCGCCGACCTCTCGGGCGCCGGCCGGCGCGCGATCGCAGCCCTGCTGCGCTCGCTGCCGGACATCGCCCTCGTGGCCGAGGCCGGCAGCCTCGAGGAGCTGGCGCGCGAGCGCCGCCGGACCGCGCCCGACGTGATCGTCATCGACGACCGCCTGCTCGGCGGCTCGGGCCTCGGGCCGCGCGACGCCGACGTGCCGATCATCGTCATCGGGCTCGACGACGATCCGAGCTTCGCACGCCGTGCGGACCGCCTCGGCGCGGCGGACTGGATCGCCAAGGAGCACGCCGGCGAGCTGCTCCCCGACGCGCTCGAGACCGCGCGGCTCCAGCGCGGCACGCCGGCGCCGCGACCGACGGCCTGACGCTGCGGGAAAGCCGCAACCCGGCCGCCAGGAGTCCCCGATGCGCCGCTGCCGGCGCGCGCCGAGCATGAGTCCATGGCAGCGGACGACTCTCCCCGCATCGTCATCGCCGGCGGCGGCGTCGCCGGCCTCGAGGCGTGCCTCGCCCTGCGCTCGTTCCTCGGCGAAGACGAGCTGCAGCATCGACCTGCTGTGCCGCGAGCGCCGCTTCGAGTACCGCCCGCTCGCCGTCCTCGAGCCGTTCGACGGCGCGCCGGCCTGGAGCATGGAGCTCGAGCGCTTCGCCGCCGACCAGGACGTGCGACTCGTTCGCGATTCCCTGGCCGCGGTCGAGCCCGACCGGCACGAGGCGATCACCGCGTACTCGGGTCGCCTTTCCTACGACGCCCTGCTCGTCTGCGTCGGCGCCCGCGCCGTGCGCGCGCTTCCCGGGGCGATCACGCTTCCGCGGCGGCCGCGACGCCGCCGCCGTCCGCGCCGCGCTCGACGACATGCAACCGGGTGACCGCGGCACGATCGCATTCGCGATCCCCTTCGGCGCCTTCTGGACGCTGCCGCTCTACGAGCTGGCGATCCTCTCCGCCGCGCGCCTGCGCGAGCGCGGGGTGCAGGCGCAGGTCGTCATGACCTCGCCCGAGGCCGCGCCGCTCGAGGCCTTCGGCGCCGACGCCTCGGCAGCGGTGGCAGCGCCTCCTCGACGCTCGCGGCATCGAGTTCGTCGACTGCGCCCGCGCGATCTCGGCCGACGCCGGCGAGGTCGAGCTCGACGACGGCCGGCGGATCGAGGCCCGTGCCGTGATCACCCTTCCCGACCTGGTCGGCCGGCGCATCACCGGACCTGCCGCAGGACGCCGTGGGCTTCATCGCGGTGGACGACCACGGTCGCGTGCCGGGTGCCGACGGCGTCTACGCCGCGGGCGACGTCACCACCTTCCCGCTCAAGCAGGGCGGCCTCGCCACCCAGCAGGCCGATGCCGCCGTCGAGGCGATGCTCGCCGCCCTGGGCCTCCCCATCGTGCCGCGCCCGTTCGAGCCTGTCCTCAAGGGCGTCCTCTACACCGATCGGGAGCCGACCTACCTCCGCGCCACCTCCGACGGCCGCGGCGCGGCGCCTCGCGCGTACGCCATGTGGTGGCCGCCGAGCAAGATCGCCGGGCGCCACCTGGCGCCCTACCTCGCGATCCGTGGCGGCGCGCCGCGCGCGCCCGAGGTGCGGCCCGAGCACGACGCCATCGCGGTCACCATCGACATTCCGCGCGCGGTGCATGCCGTCTCGAACGCGCTCGATCCGAGCGCCGTGCCGCCGGGCTGATCGGCTCTCGGCACGGATCGCGGTGCGGGGAAGCTACGGATGGCGGGGGCCGTGCGCGTCGCCTAGCCTCGACGACATGCCCACGATCGTCATCGCCGGCGGCGGGATCGCCGGCCTCGAAGCGCTGATCGCCCTCCACGGCCACCTCGGATCCGGTGTCCGGATAGAGCTGCTCGAGGCCAACACCGACCTCGTCGAGCGCCAGCACGCGGTGTCGGAGCCCTTCGGAGGCGGCCCTGCGCGGCGCTTCGATCTCGTCCGCATCGCGGCCGACCACGGCGCGCACCTGCGGCCCGACCGGCTTGCGTCGGTCGATCCCGACGCAGCGCCGCGTGCGCACCGTGCGCGGCGACACGCTCGACTACGACGCCCTGCTCGTCGCCGTCGGCGCCACGCCCGACATGGCCATCCCGGGAGCGCTGACCTTCTCCGGCCCCCGCGACGTCGGCGCCTTCGCCGCGCTGCTCGCCGACCTCGACGCCGGGCGCGTGCAGCGCGTGGCCTTCGCCGTGCCCGCCACGGTGACCTGGGCCCTACCGCTCTACGAGCTGGCACTGATGACCGGCGAGCACGTGCGTACCCGAGGCCTCGAAGGCGTCGGGCTCGTCCTCGTCACGCCGGAGCACAGCCCGCTTGGAGGCCTTCGGGCCGCGCATCGCGTCGCACATCTGGAGCCTGCTGGCCGAGCGCGGCATCGCGCTCCGTCCCGACTCGGTGCCGCTCCGGGCCGGGCCGGGCGGCCTGATCGTCGCCCATGGCGAGCCCGTCCAGGCCGAGCGGATCGTCTCGCTGCCCCGGCTCGTGGGCCCCTGGATCGGCGGGCTGCCACACGACGGGGAGGGCTTCCTCACGACCGACGAGCACGGCGCCGTCCTCGGGACCGAGGCCGTCTGGGCCGCCGGGGACGGCACGGCCTTCCCGCTCAAGCAGGGCGGGCTCGCCGCCCAGCAGGCCGGCGCGGCGGCTGCGGCGATCGCCCGCTCGCTCGGCGCCGACGTGCGCCCGGAGCCCTTCCGTCCCGTGCTGCGCGGGATGCTGCTCGATCCCGCCGGCCCCCGCTTCCTGGACTCCACGCGCGGCGACGTCCCGACGACGCCGCTGTGGTGGCCGCCCGCGAAGGTCGCCGCACCGCACCTCTCGGGCTATCTCGCGCCGCACGCGCCCGACGCGGCGGTGGACGCCGACCCGGAGGACATCGACGTCGGCGAGCTGCTGCTCGGCCTGGCCGAGCGCCACGCGACGCTCGGCGAGGATGCGCTGGCGCTGCGCTGCCTGAACGCGGCAGCCCAGGTCCGCGGCGGCCTGCCGCCCGACGCGGCCGCGCGCCGCGACGAGCTGGCCGGCGCGCACGCCGCGGGCTGACTCCCCGGGAGCGCCGGCGGTGTCCGTAGTCCGCCGCACGCACTCTGGCGATCCCCCACGATGGCGAGCGGGCGGTGGGCGAGCAGAATCGCACCATGACCTCCGAGGCCCTCAAGCAGCGCGCCAGACCGGTCATCGCCGTCGCGGCGACGCTGTTCGTGGTCGACCTCTTCCTCGGCTGGCAGCGCGTCGCCGTCACGATGCCGGCCCTCGACGTGCGCAGCACCGCCAGCGGCTGGAGCGGCTGGGGCGCCCTCGCGGGCCTCTGCGCGGTCGTGCTGCTCGCGCTCGCGATCGTCGACCGCACGTCGCCTGCAACGGTCGCGCTGGGGCTCGGAGCCCTCGTCTTCACGGCTATCGAGGTCCTGGCCGGCCACGCGACCGTCGACGTCGGCGCATCGATGATGCGCGTGCACGTCGACACGACGCTGTGGCCGGCGTGGGTCGGCCTCGCGCTCGCCGGGGTGATGGCCGCTGCCGCGGCCGTCCCGTACCTCGCGGTCCCCGGCGAGCGCACGCCGACCGCCGTCGCCCCTCACGGCCGCAGCTGATGCACGTGCGCGCCGCCAAGTGCCCCACCCGACAGATCACCATGCAACCGGAGGCCATCCGATGAGCACCACCATCGCCGCCAAGTGGATCTACGACTTCGCCCAGGGCTCGCGCGACATGCGTGAACTGCTGGGAGGCAAGGGCTCCGGCATCGCCGAGATGACGCGCGTCCTCGGCTCCGACCTCGTCCCCGCGGGCTTCACCATCACCACGGAGGCGTGCGTCGAGTACATGCGCGCCGACCGCACGGAGCCCGAGGGGCTCGGCGCGGCGATCGACGAGGCGCTCGCGCGTCTGGAGGAGCGCGCCGGCAAGGCGCTCGGCGATCCGGACAACCCGCTGCTGGTCTCCGTGCGCAGCGGCGCGCGCGACTCGATGCCCGGGATGATGGACACGGTTCTGAACCTCGGCCTCAACGACGCTGCGGTCGAGGGCCTGGCCGCGCGCACCGGCAACCCGCGCTTCGCCTGGGACTCCTACCGCCGGCTCGTGCAGATGTTCGGCGATGTCGTGCGCGGCGTGCCCAGTGCGCGGTTCGAGGACGAGATCGCGCGGATCAAGCGCGAGCGCGGCGTCACGCTGGACACCGAGCTCGACACCGACGCCCTGCGCGAGCTGACGGCACGCTTCAAGGCGCTCTACGACTTCCCGACGGACCCCCGCGAGCAGCTCGAGCAGGCCATCCGCGCGGTCTTCGACTCCTGGATGGGCGAGCGCGCCATCGCCTACCGGCGCATCAACGACATCCCCGACGAGTGGGGCACCGCGGTCAACGTGCAGCAGATGGTCTACGGCAACAAGGGCCCGACCTCGGGCTCTGGCGTGGCCTTCTCGCGCGACGAGGTCACCGGCGCGCCCGAGCCCAGTGGCGACTTCCTCATCGACGCCCAGGGTGAGGACGTCGTGTCCGGCGTGCGCACCCCGCGCGACCTGTCCGAGCTGCGCGACTGGATGCCGGCGGCGCATGCGCAGCTGCTGGAGATCATGCGCACGCTGGAGCGCCACTACGGCGACATGCAGGACACCGAGTTCACCATCGAGGAGGGGCGCCTGTACATGCTGCAGACGCGCAACGCGAAGCGCCCCGCCCAGGCCGCGATCCGCTTCGCGGTCGATGCCGTCGGCGAGGGCCTCCTCACGAAGGAGCAGGCGATCACGACGATCGAGGCGCGCTCGCTGCACGCGCTGCTGCACCCCACCTTCGACCCCGACGCACGCTACGAGGTCGTGGCCCGCGGCGTCGCCGCCTCGCCAGGCGCAGCCAAGGGCGCCATCGTCTTCACCGCGCCCGATGCCGTCGCCGCGGCCGAGGACGGGCGTGCGGTCATTCTCGTGCGCCCCTTCACCGAGGCCGACGACGTCGCCGGCTTCTACGCCGCCAAGGGCATTCTCACGTCGGAGGGCGGCAAGGCGTCGCACGCGGCGCTCGTGGCCCGCGGCATGGGCTGCCCCGCGGTGACCGGGGCCGACGCCCTGGACATCGACCTGCACGCCCGCGAGGTGCGCATCGGCGAGCGCGTCCTGCACGAGGGCGACCTCATCGCCATCGACGGAACGGCCGGCACCATCACGCTCGACGACGTCGCGCTCGTCACCCCCGAGGTCGACCCGCGCTTCGACACGCTGCTTCAGTGGTGCGACGAGCTGCGCACGCTCGGCGTGCGCGCCAACGCCGACACGCCCGACGACGCGCGCCGCGCGCGCGCCTTCGGCGCCGAGGGCGTCGGCCTGTGCCGCACCGAGCACATGTTCATGGCCGCCGACCGCCAGCCGAAGATGCAGCGGATGATCATGGCTGACGACGAGGCCGGCCGCCGCGCGGCGCTGGACCAGCTCCTGGTCCTCCAGCAGGACGACTTCGAGCAGATCTTCGAGGCGATGGAGGGCCTGCCGATCACCATCAGGCTGCTCGACCCGCCTCTGCACGAGTTCATGCCCGACCGCATGGAGCTCATCGAGCAGGTCACCGAGGCGCGACTGCGCGGCGCGCCCGAAACCGCCGCGCTCGAGCACACCCTCGACCGCGTGCGGGCGCTCGCCGAGGGCAACCCGATGCTCGGCACCCGCGGCGTGCGGCTGGGGCTGATCCATCCCGAGATCTACGAGATGCAGGCGCGTGCGATCTTCCGCGCCACCCGCGCGGTGCGCGAGCGCACCGGCCACGCCCCCCGCGTGGAGGTCATGATCCCGCTCGTCGCGTACGCCGAGGAGCTCGCGATGGCGCGCGACCTCGTGCTGCGCGTGGCCGTCGAGGAGGGGGTCAAGCCCGATCGGGACTTCATGCTGGGGACGATGATCGAGCTCCCGCGGGCGTGCCTCGCGGCCGGCGAGATCGCCAAGCACGCCGAGTTCTTCTCCTTCGGCACGAACGACCTCACGCAGACCGCACTGGGCTTCTCGCGCGACGACATCGAGGCGGCGATCGTGCCGCACTACGTGCAGACCGGGATCGTCGAGCGCTCGCCCTTCGCGACGATCGACGAGACCGGCGTCGGCGAGCTCGTCAAGATCGCGATCGAGCGAGGGCGCGAGACGCGGCCCGGCCTGGAGGTCGGGATCTGCGGCGAGCACGGCGGTGACGCGGCATCGATCCGCTTCTTCGACGGGGCCGGCCTGGACTACGTCAGCTGCTCGCCCTTCCGCGTGCCGATCGCCCGCGTGGCGGCCGCACAGGCGGCGGCCGCGCGGCGCTGACGGGGGCGGTCAGGGCACGACGACGCTCTCGAGGAGCTCGACGTACTGGCCCAGGTGGCGCGGGCCGAGGAAGAGGTCGCGCACGCGGATCTGGGCGGCCTCGCCCATGCGCTCGGCGTCGCGGGGATCGCCGAGCAGGCGGTTGACGCGGTCGGCGAAGGCGGCGAGATCGGTCGGCTCGACGAGGTACCCGGTCTGCCCGTCCTCGATCTGGTCCCGAATGCCGCCCACGTCCGACGCGACGACCGGGCGGCCTTTCCACATCGCCTCGGAGACGGTCAGCCCGAAGCCCTCGGCCAGGCTCTTCTGGACAACGACGTCGGCGCGGCGCTGCAGCGCGTTGACGATCACGGCGTTCTCATCGGCCTCGTCCATCGGCAGCAGCGCGAGGTGCACGCGCCGGCGGACGCGCTGCGGCAGGCCGCGCCATGCGGCCTCGACCTCTTCGAAGACCTCGGCGCCCTCCGGGTCGTCGGCCACCGCGGTGACGTCGGGGCCCGCGAGCAGCAGGTGGGGGTCCTCGTCGGCGTGCACGTGCTCTGCAAAGGCCGACACGATGCCGATCGGGTCCTTGAGTCGGTCCCAGCGCGACACCTGCGCGACGAGCGGCACGTCGAGGCCCAGGGCGTGCTCCTCGACGACGCGGGCCTCGTGCTCGACCCTCCCCACGGTACCGTCGAGGCGCTCGAAGATCGCCCGCGAATGGTGGTGGTGGTCGGCGGCGAGGCCCGCGGCGCGGAGCACGGCGGTCACCGACGTGAATGACATCGGATGGTTCTTCGGCGAGAAGGCATCGATCGACGGGGCGATGACCGTGACCTTGGACTCGTCGAGCCCCTCCCACGTGTAGGAGCGACGGGAGAAGACGTAGGCATCGGCCGGCTCGACGTAGCCGATGAGGAAGCGCCACGCCTCGCGTGCGCGGTCGTTGGGCACGTCGAGGCCGACGTGCGCCCGCCAGATGACGGGCACGCCCTTCTCGACCAGCGGCCCGACCATGCCCGCGGTTTGCGGATCGTGCAGGAGAACGATGTCGCGCGGGCCTACGCGCTGCGCCAGCAGGTCGGCATGCTCGGCGGCGACGCGCTCGTAGACGGCGCGCTCGGCCTCGCCCAGCGGCCCGCCGTCGCCCGCGTACCCGTGCAGGCGATTGTGCAGGCGCTTGGTGATGCGGAAGAACTCGGGATTGCCGCCGATGGTGACCCATCGCGCGTCGACGCCGACGCCGCGCACGTAGCCGATGAGCGAGCGCAGCATCTCGGCGACGCCGCCGCCGTGAGCGGTGGAGTTCACGTTCCAGAGCGTCCGCCCGTCCAGCAGCTCACGCCCGCGGGTGATCGTGTGCTCGAACTGCGCCAAGCCGTCGGGGGAAAGGACCTCGCGGAAGCGCGTCGGATCGAGCGGCGTGACCGCGACATCGTCCAAGGGCACGTCACGACCCTACTCGCGCGCCCGCCTGGGCGTCAGCCACCGATCGGATCAGCCAGCCGTGCATGGTCATTGACGGGCGGGCCCCCCAGGGCGCGCTGGATGCCGCGCTCGACGGCATCGATCAGGAACGGCCGCATGGACGCCGGCGCCACGATCCGGCTCACCGACCCCATGCGGACCGCGCGCTCGACGCTGTGGGCCGCGTCGAACTCGGCCGCGAACTCGCCGCGCTTCTCGGCCAGCACGTCGCTCCACAAAGCCGCGCGGCGCGCCCGCAGGCGCTGGCGCTCGGCCCCCTCCGCGGCGGCGATGCGCTCGTCGAGCGGCGCGATGCGCTCGTCGCTGCGAGCCGCCTGCTCGACATCGCGCGCGAAGACGACCGCGGCCGCCGGCGCGCCGCCGATCACCGAGGCGTGGGCACCCTCCAGCGCGACGGTCTCGAGGTTGGGGTTGAGCTTCTGGGAGAAGACCACGAACGCGCCGCCGTGGTAGCGCGACACGACGCAGAACACGATCGGGCCGTCGAAGTTCACGACGGCGCGGCCGATCTCGGCGCCGAACTCGAGCTCCCACTTGCGCATCGACTCCGGAGAGCCGTCAAAGCCGGCAAGGTTGGCCAGGACGACGACCGGGCGCCGGCTGCTGGCGGCGTTGATCGCGCGGGCGATCTTCTTCGAAGCGCGCGGGAACAGGGTGCCGGACGTCCACTGCTCCGGCCCGTCGGCGGGGATCGCGCCGTGGCGCGGCAGCGGCCGCGACTCGATGCCGATCAGCGACACCGGCCAGCCGCCGAGGTGGGCGTCCCAGACAACGGCCATCTCGGCCTCGTGCATGCCGGCCCAGCGCTCCAGCGGCGGGTGGTCGGCGTCGATCGCCGCGCGCATCACGCAACGGATGTCGAACGGCTTCTTGCGCCCGGGGTTGCGCTCGTCGGAGAAGATGTCGCCGACCCGCATCAGGTCCGAGCCGGGGGCATGGTGCTCGGCGAGGGTTACGTCGCGCCCGGCGGGGTCAGAGCTCTGCGCGCGCCGCGGGAAGCGCTCGCCCGGCGCGACGTAACTGTGCTCGTAATAGGTGAGCAGCAGCCTGCAGGCGCTCGCGAGGTCCGGTGCCCAGTACTGCGCCTGGCCGTTCGGGCCCATGATGCGCTCGTAGCCACCGATGCCGAGGTTGTCCTCGGCCGACACCCCTCCTGAGTAGTCGAGCGCCTGCTTGCCGGTGAGGACCATCGCACTCTCGGGGGTCATGATGAGCGTCCCGCGCGTGTGCATGAGCATCGTCGCCTCGGCGTTCCAGTACGGCTGGGCGCCGACGTTGATGCCGGTCACGACGACGTTGATCTCGCCGCCGGCCTGGGTGAAGAGCACGATCCGGCGCAATACCGCAGCGATCCAGTCCATGTTCTCGGTCCCGCTGTCCATCGCGATCTTCGCGCCCGCTGAGAGGGCGAACCACTCGAGGGGGACGCCGAGGTCCTCCGCGAGGTCGATGGCGGCGATGATGCGCCGGCACTCTGGCTCGGCGAGCGATCCGAGCGCGCGCGTGGGATCGCCGAGCAGGATCACGCGGAGCATGCCTTCGGGGTAGCGCTCCGTGACGTTGCGGACGGTGCCGACGACGATGCTCGCGGGATTGGTGGCCGCGGGGCGATCGACGGGTACGAGCATGCCGTCGTCGTCGAAATCGTGCTCGACGAACTCGCCGGCCGGATGACCCAGGGTGGCGCGCCGCGGCGCCAGCAGGCGCACGATCTCGGCGGGATGCAGGATGCCCCGCCGCCGCGCGGCGACGATCCGCCGCGCGCTCTCGTCAAGGGGCTGCAGGGGCTCGGTCGACGGATCGCCCACCTCGACCACGACGTCCTCGCCCACGAGGGTGTAGAAGCGCAGCATCCGTTCGCGCACCGCCCCCTCGGGCTCACGCAGGCGCCCGCGGACGAGGACGTGCTCGATCCCCAGGCCGAGCGCGCTCGGGGCCAGCCGCTGCATGACGGCGTTGATCTCCTCCGGGGAGAGCTCGATGACCGGCCACACGTACAGCTGGATGCGGTTCCACAGCAGCCGCCGGCTCGGCGGTCGGCGAGCCTGGAAGCCGCGGATCGTCTCGACGGCCTCGCCGAGGATGCGCTCGAGCTCCGGCAGCGCGGCGACCCGCCCCTGCTGGTCGCGCACCGGCGTCAGGTCGCGTACCTCGGCGAGCGCGAACAGGCGCTCGTCCTTCGCGTTGGAGTGCGCGACACCGCGGAACGCGTAGACGTCCTCCGGCGACGGAAGCCGCTCGAGGCCGAAGTTCTGCAGCCGCCACAGTTGCAGTCGGTGCCCCATCATGGGGTGCAGCCCGCGGAGCACCTGGTCCTCGACAAACCCCTCGGAGGTGTGCCGGAATGTGACCGCGTCGATCGCGGCCATGCCGCGCCCGCGCTCAGGCTGCGCGACCGCGATCACGATCCGGTGCAGCGCGACGGGCCACGGGACGGTCGCGAGAGCGTCGCGCAATTTGGCGGCGAGCTCCTCGTGCGACGGCGCCTCGCCGCGGAGATCGGTGTAGAGGTCGAGCACTGCGAGGTCGTCGCGCGGGAGCGTGGCGACGTGGCGAGCGAAGGCGTCAGCGAGGGGACCGACGTCGTCGAGCCCGACGTAGGCAGCCGCGAGGTGGCGGCGCTGGCCCTCGAACGGATAGTGCGAGATCAGCAGCTCCTGGTCGCCGATGAACGCGGGCGCGAAGGCCTCGAGTGAGCGCACCCGGTAATAGCGGCGCGCCATTGCCTCGACGAGGACGCGCCGGACCTGCGGTGCGGCCTCGCGCATGCGCGCGCTGAGGAGCGACGCGAGTGGCTGTGGGCAATCGACGAGCGCCGCGATCCGCTCGCCGCGGTCGGACCGCTGCGGATGCGCCGCGAGCGCCGCGACGTGCGCCTCCATTTCGGTGTAGACGCCCTCGCGCGCGGCGACGATGACCGGCTCGTCGAAGTAGTGGTATCGCACCTCGCGGGCGAGGTCCGCGACGACCGGGTCGCGGCCCTCCAGCGTGAGGATGAGATGGTCCAGCGCCTCCCTGAAGTCCTCGCCCGCTGGTCCGGCCGGCGCAGCGACCTGGTCGAGCCGGCGCTCGAGGATCGACACGATGGCCGAGCGCGCCGCCGCGGTGCGCTCCTGGGTGAGGTAGAGGCGATAGCACGCCTCCTCCAGTGCCGGGGTGCGGTCGAGGCCGGCGATCCCATAGTGAGCGAGCGCGGTGCGCAGTTGCGCCAGGAAGGCTTCGGGCAACCCGGCCGTCTCGGGATCGAGCGAGCCCAGCCAGGCATTGAGCTGCTCCTGCGGGCTGCGCAGCCACGGGGTCTCCGGGTCTGCCTCGTCGTGACGCGGGCGGGACAGCGCGTGCACGTCGGCGAACATCCGCAAGAGACGGTGCTCGCCTGCGATGAGCTCCGGGTCGTCGTCGAAGCCGCCGACGATCCGCTCGGCCTCGCGCGCGTCGACGTCGTAACCGAGCACGAGCCACGCGAGGCGCTGCAGCCGTTGTTGAGCGCTCGGCGCGGTCGGCGCGGTCGGCGCGAACGAGATCCGCTCGCCGGCAGCCGGCGGCGGCCCCCCGTCGAGCGGCTCGAGCGCGACGAGGGGCGCCTGCGCGGCGACGTGGACATTCGTGCCCGCGAGCACTGCCCGCACGCGGCCGTGGAAGGGCGCGGTCAGCGATGTCTCCATCTTCATGGCCTCGACGACCGCGACGACGCCGCCCTCGTCGACCTCGTCACCGACGGCAACGGGGATCGACACCACCACGGCGGGCGCGAGACTGCGGACGAGGCCGGCGTCGTCGCGCGCGATCCGGTGCGGCACGCCGTCCACCTCGACGAGCAGGTCCGCGTCCTGGATGGAGGTCAGCGTGCGGTGGCCCACGCCATGCACCTCGACCCGATGCTCGTGGCGGCCGAGCCCGTGGCTCGTGATCTCGACCGTTTCCCCGTCGACGGCGACGCGGTGCCGGTCCGGCGCGACCTGTGACACGGCCAGGCGGTAGGTCTGCCCGCGGTGGCGCAGCTCGACCGTCCGGGTGAGATCGGCGCCGGCCTGCGGGCGCCCGCGGCGCGCGAAGGCGTAGAAGCGTGCCCGCTCATCGGCCGTCGCGCCGTCCGCCAGGGCGATCGCGGCCTGGAGCAGCGCGATGTCAGCGTGGCGCACCGGGACGATCTCACCGCCGAGGCGCAGGCGGTCGAGCCACGCCGTGTCGACGCCGCCCGAGCGGACCTCGGGACGGTCGAGCAACTCGAGCAGGAGGCCCTGGTTGGTCGTGCCACCATCGACGACCACCATTGTCTCGGCCAGCGCGCGGCGCAGCCGCGCGAGGGCCTCGTCGCGGTCGTTGCCCCAGGCGGTGACCTTGGCGATCGTCGAGTCGAACTCGGCGGGGATGACGTCGCCTTCGGCGACGCCGGTGTCGATGCGCACGCCAGGACCGGTGGGCAGGCGCAGCAGGGCGATCCGGCCGGGCGCGGGACCGAAGCCGAGGGCCGGGTCCTCGGCGTTGAGGCGCGCCTCGACGGCGTGGCCCGTCGGCGCCGGCGGCTCGCCTTCCAGCCGCCCCCCGGCCGCGACGTGAAGCTGAAGCTTGACGAGGTCGAGGCCGGTGACCGCCTCCGTGACCGGGTGCCCGTCCTGCAGCCACGCGTCGACCCCTATGAACGAAAAGGCCTGGGTCGCCGGCTCGTAGAGGAACTCGACCGTGCCGGCGCTGCGGTAGCCGGCGCGCAGCGCCAGACGCCGCGCCGCGTCCAGGACCTCGCGCTCCTGCTCGGGCACCAGCACCGGGCTCGACGACTCCTCGATGACCTTCTGGTTGCGGCGCTGGCACGAGCAATCGCGCGGGCCGACCGCCCACGCGCCGCCGCGGCCGTCGGCGATCATCTGCACCTCGACGTGGCGCGCCGGCGCCACGAGCTTCTCGAGCAGCACGGTGCCGTCGCCGAAGGCCTCCTTGGCCTCGGACTGCGCGCCGGCGAACGCGGCCGGAAGCGCTTCGGGCTCGTCGACGCGGCGGATGCCGCGCCCGCCGCCCCCAGCCGTCGCTTTGATCATGACCGGGAAGCCGATGCGCGCGGCGTGCCGGAGCGCCTCGTCGATGGTCTCGACGGGACCGCCGCTCCACGGCGCCACCGGCACGCCGGCTGCTTCGGCGAGCCGCTTGGCCGCGATCCTGTCGCCAGCCAAACGCATGATCGCTGCGTCGGGCCCGACGAAGACGATGCCGAGCCGCTCGCACAGTTCGGCGAACTCGGCCTGCGCTGCGACGAAGCCCCACCCGACCCAGACCGCATCGGCGCGCGCCTCGCGTACGGCGCGCTCCAGCGCCTCGTGGTCGAGGTAACCGCCGTCGAGCGCGACTGCCTCGTCGGCGTGGCGGACGAACATCGCGTCGCGCTCGGGCTCCGTGTAGAGCGCGATGACGCGTATCGGCTCGGGGCGGTGGACGTTGAGCTCGCGCACGGCGTGGATGACCCGCATGGCGGGCTCCCCGCGGTTGACGATCGCAAGCCGGGAGAACGGGCGCTGCATCGCTCAGCTGCCCATCGCCGCGCGGATCGTCGCGAGCGCGTCGGCGCCGACGCCCCCGGCCGGCTCGATCGTCCGGTAGCCCTCCAGGCGGCCGCGCACCTTGCCGAACAGCTTCTCGGCTCCCGGCAGCCCGAGCGCCGCGCCGGTGATGACAACCGGTTCGGCGCTCGGCGCCAGGCCGCCCTCGCGGCCGCCCACGAGGTCACGGCGGCGCTGGAGGAACTCGACGAAGCGGTCGGCCGCCCACAGCCCGCACAGTGCGCCGCTGAACGACTCGACGTCACCGGGCTCAGGGTGGTTCGTGGCGAGGCAAAGCACGGCGTCGTCGCCGAGCACGTCGGGGGTCTCGACGTCGAGCCCCGTCGGGACGGTCGCGCTCACGGTCCGTGAACCTCTCTCTCGGATGGTGTTCACCGCACGTTCACGCCTGCCGGCCGATCGCTCATCGGCCCCCTCCCGCGCATCTCTTGCGGAGAACTACGCGCCACGGGCAATCGCCTGATCAGCCCCGCAGTGCACGCAGGGCGTTGAGGATGACGGCGACGTCGATGCCCTCCTGCAGGAGCGCTCCGGCGATGGGTGGGATATGGCCGAGGGCGGCGGCCACCATGGCGATGAGACTGAGGCCCATGCCCGCGAGGACGCTCTGGCGGGCGATCGCGAGCGAGCGCCGGCCGATCTGGAGCGCCAGCGCGACGCGATCGATCCGGTCGACGGTGATCACCACGTCCGCGGCTTCGGTCGAGACCGTCGCCGGGCTGCTCGATCGCGCCCGGGCCCTTGACCACGACGCCCGCGCGCGCCGCCCGCGACACGCCGCACACGAGGGCGATCGGCGCGGCGAGGATCAGCGGGCACGGTGTGGCGACGACGAGCACCGCCAGCGCCCGGACGGGATCTCCGCTCAGCGCCCATGCAAGGCCCGCGATCACGACGGTGACCGGCTAGGACGGACCCGCCTCCTTCCATCGGGGAGGCCCCGCCGATCGGATGCGGCTCTTCACGGATTGCGCCGAGGACCGATTCGGACGTAGTCTCGCGTCCACGACATGCCCTCCACGGTCTCCGAACCGTCGCGGGCGACCGCGTCAGCCGCGACCGTCGACGACAGCGACGTCGTCCTGCGTGACGGCTCCACCGTCCACCTGCGCACGACCGGCCCCGGAGACGTGGACGGCGTCGCCGCCTTCCTTCGCGGCCTGTCGCCGGAGGCGTGGTGGTTCCGCTTCCTCGGGTCGGGCCCGCAAGCGGACCACGCGGCGCGGGCGCTCGTCGAGCGCGGCACCGGCCTGGTAGCCGTCGCCGGCCCTGAGGAGACGGTCGTCGCGCACGCGTGCTTCGTCTCCGAGACGCGCAATCGCGCCGAGCTCGCCGTCGCGGTCGCGGACGGCTGGCAGGGTCAGGGCATCGCCACCCTGCTGCTGGCACACCTCGCGCAGCTCGCCCAGGCGAGTGGCATCGTGACCTTCGTGGCGTGGGTGCATCCGGCCAACGACCGGATGCTTCGGGTGTTCCGCGACTCGGGCTTCCCCATCAAGGTGCGTTCCGAGCCGGGCGTCCTCTTGATCGAGCTGCCGTCCCAGCTGGGGCAGGAGGCGATCGATCACTTCGAGGAGCGCGACCGGATCGGTGCCGTGGCCGCGGTGCGCCACGTCCTCGAGCCCTCCTCGATCGCGGTGATCGGCGCCTCGCGCCGGCGGGTGAGCGTCGGCGGGACGGTCGCCCGCAATCTCGTGGCCGGCGCGTTCGGCGGGCCGATCTACCCGATCAACCCGCACGCGAAGACCATCGCCGGCCGGCGAGCCTACGCATCCGTCGCCGACGTCCCCGGACCGGTGGACCTGGCCGTGATCGCCGTCTCCGCGCCGCTTGTGGTGGAGGTGGCGCGGGAATGCGAGCTCAAGGGTGTCAGCGCGCTCGTCGTGCTCTCGGGCGGCTTCGGCGAAGACGGCCCGGAGGGCGAGGCGCGGCAGGCGGAGCTGCTGCGCATCTGCCGGGAGACGGGCATGCGGCTCGTCGGGCCGAACTGCCTCGGCGTGCTCAACACGTCCTCCGCGGTCCAGATGGACGCCACGTTCGCGCCGCGCCGTCCGCCGGCGGGCCGCATCGCGTTCGCCTCTCAGAGCGGCGCCTACGGCATTGCCGCGCTCGACCATGCCGAGCGTAGGGGCCTTGGGCTGTCGTCGTTCGTCTCGATGGGCAACAAGGCTGACCTGTCGGGCAACGACTTCCTGCGCTTCTGGGAGCAGGACGACGGCACCGATGCCGTGCTCCTGTATCTCGAGTCGCTCGGGAACCCGCAGCGCTTCGGCCAGACCTGCCGGAGGCTGACCGCCTCCAAGCCGGTGATCGTCGTGAAGAGCGGGCGCAGCGCAGCGGGGCGGCGCGCCGCGTCGTCGCACACCGGCGCTCTGCTGCAGGGCTCCGAGGCGGCGATCGACGCGCTCTTCGACCACGCGGGCGTCATCCGCGTCCAGACCCTGGACGAGCAGCTCGACGTCGCCGAGCTGCTCGCGCGCCAGCCGCTGCCGCGGGGCGACCGCGTGGCGATCGTCACCAACGCCGGCGGACCGGCAGTCTCCTGCGTCGATGCCGGCATGGCGGCCGGCCTGCGCGTCGAGCCGCTCACGGAGGACACTCGCCGGACGCTCGCCGATCACCTGCCGCCCGCAGCGGCATTGACGAACCCGGTCGACATGCTCGCCGCCGCCACGAGCGCGGACTTCCGCCGGACGATCGAGACGGTGGCGGCCGACCCGGGTGTGGACGCGATCATCGCGATCTTCCTCCAGGCGCTCCCGGGGCGAGGCGCGGACATGGTGCTGCGCGCGGTCCGAGCTGCCGCCCGCCGGACGGACGTCCCGGTGCTGGCGGCCCTGATGACCGCTCAGCCAGCCGGCGCTGCCGACGAGATCGAGGACGACGTCCCGGTCTACGCCACACCCGAGCACGCCGCACGGGCGCTCGGGCACGCCGCGCGCTACGCCAGGAACCGGCGCCACCGGCCGCCGGACGTCGGCCCGCCGCGGGGTATCGACTCCGACGCAGCGGCCGTGCTCCTTGCGGAGGCGCTGGGTGCCGGCGGCGGCTGGCTCGGCTTCGAGGAGGCGATGAGGCTGCTCCAGGCTTACGGCGTGCCGGCGGTGCGCGCCCACGTCGCCGGCTCTGCGCATGCCGCCGGACGCTGGGCGGCCACCGCAGAAGACGAGGTCGCGCTCAAGGCGATCGTGCCGGGCCTCCTGCACAAGCACGACGCCGGCGCCGTTCGCCTGGGCCTGCGCGGAGCCGGCGCGGTCGCGCGCGCCGCGCGCGAGCTGCGCTCGTCGCTGCGGGCGGACGGCCATGACCTGGACGGCTTCGTCGTCCAGGAAATGGCCCCGCAGGGCGTGGAGATGCTCGTTGGCGTCGTCTCCGATCCGCAGCTGGGACCCGTCGTGGCCTGCGGCGCGGGCGGGACGGCGCTTGAGCTGCTGGGAGACGTGCAGGTTCGCCTGGCGCCGGTGGCGCCGATCGAGGCGACCGGCATGATCCGCGCCCTACGCACCTTCCCGTTGCTCGACGGCTTCCGCGGCGCTCCCCGTGCCGACGTCCCGGCCCTGGAGGACATCGTCGTGCGCATCGGCTGGCTGGCCGCCAACCATCCCGAGATCGCCGAGCTCGACCTCAATCCGGTGGTCGTCGCACCGACTGGCGCGATGGCCGTCGACGCTCGAGTACGCGTGGAGCGTCCGGCGCGCCGCCTGCCCTACCCCGCGGTCGGCCGCTGACCGGCGCGGCGACAGCGGCCACAGCCGATCCCTGGTCGACACCCTCGTCTGAGGTCACGATCTCTCGAGGCGCGGGCGAGAGTTGCCTTCCTGGCACGGGCGGAGCGGCGCACGGGCAGCCGCAAGGTCGTGCCCTGCGTCTCGCCCGAAGCGCGCGGTCGATCAGTCGCCGAACTTCTCGATGTGAGCGGCGGCCGCATCGAGCAGCTTGTCCGCGAGATCGAGGAGAGCGCGGGAGGCCGAGAGCTCCTCGCGCACGATCGGGACGTCGGGGTCTCCGGGCGCGCGCCTGGCCTCGCCGAGGCCATAGAAGGGCATCCCGCCCAGGTCGAGGACCGCCTCGGCGCATGTTCGGTCTCCGTCTTCGGTGAACACAATTTCGGCGTGCGAGGTCAAAACGGACATCGCTGACTCCTTCCTGTAATCCACACCGAGGATCCCGCGCGGCCGATGCGCGCGCCATCGCGACTTGCCGCAGTGCTCCGGTGGACTTGCCGCAGCGGCGTCCCGCACGTGGTCCGCGGCAAGGCGGCCGCCGCGGCCGTGAGGGCGGTGATGACGCCGAGAACGTCGCCGCCCAGGGGCTCGGGCCAGGGAACTGGCGGCGCTGCGGATCGGGCGATCGGCTGGTCGCTGCAGCGGGACGGAAAGGGCTCGAGCGGCGGGCTTCAGCGGCTCCTAGGCGAAGACCGGGAAGCGCCGCTGCTTGGCGAGCCGATCCATTCCGCCCTGGATCGCGGATTCCACTTCGCGATAGATCGAGGTGACGTACTCGCGATCGTTGACCCGCTCCGGGTCATGGTCGACGTGGATCGGGTCCAGCAGCTCGGTGCGGATCTTCGCGGGCAGCGGGAGGTGCGTCGGAATCGTCTCGATCGTCAGGCCGAACGGGAAGCCGAGCACGATCGGCAGTCGCGAGCCGCGAAGCTTCGTCTTCAGCCCGCTGACGCGGTCGAGTCCGTTCGCGATCCAGCGGCCCTCGGACACGACGAATGCGGTGTCGTGCCCGCCGACGGTGGCCACCGGAACGATCGGCACCCCTGAGCGGATCGCGGTGCGTACGAAGCCCATGCGCCCGCCAAGGACAGCCTCGTCGCGCCTGCGCCAGTTGCGCATCGCGTCGACGTCACCCCCCGGCCAGATGACCACGTCGCACCCTGCGCTGAGCGCTGCGCTGACGCCTTGGCGGGAGGCTGGGATCACGCCGGCCTGGCGGAAGTAATCGCCGAGCCCGGGCGCCGCCATCAGGACATCGTGGGCGGTCGCATGGAGCACGCGCTCGGTGCCGAATCGCCGCCACCAGTCGAACACGAACGTCCACGCGTCCATCGTCAGCGACCCTCCTGAATGATTCCCGATCAGCAGTGAGGTCTCCTCCGGCAGTCGCTCCCAACCGGACGTCTCAAGCCGGAAGTAGTACTTGCACAGGGCATCCCAGACGGGCTTCTGAGCGCGCATCAATGTCTGGTTGGGGCCCTCGAGGGCGTGTTCGGTAGCGGCGGCGACGCGCCTGCCGATGAGGCCTTCGATGCCCCCTTTGGATTGGCGCTCGGCGCGCTCGGACTCGGCCACCACGGCCGGGTCCGGGGCCGGTGGGCCGTTGCCCTTGTCCGGCGTCGTTGCGCGCGGGCGCGAGCCGTTGTGCTCAGGAGTTGCGCGTCGTGGCGCACGGTCGGGCTGAGCCCCTTGCCGGGGCGGTGGTGCAGAGGTGCTTGCCATGAAGACCCTCCTCCTCGGCGCGTGGAGAGGCGTCGTCTCCGTGAACGGACACCCAAGCGCCCCATTTGACCAGCAGGGAACGAGTGCCCCACAGACGATGCTCGGCACACGTTGATGGTCGCCGATTATTCGAAGAGATCCGAGGATCCCCCATTCAGGGCGCCGTGACATCGGGATGAGACCCCCGATCTCGATGCGGAAGACCCCGCAGCAGGCGGGTAGTTCCTACGCACCGCGGCGCGATCATCCACCGATGGCAGCCGGCGGGGCAGCGCGTACCGTGACCCTGAAGCGACCCGAGGAGCCGCGATGTCCGGCAACGACCAGCTAACGGCGCTCGACGCTGCGTTCCTGGAGCTCGAGCAGGCCGATGACGGCGCGCTGATGCATATCGGCGCCGCGCTTGTGTTCGACCCG
Organism: uncultured Actinomycetes bacterium; assembly: GCA_963807305.1. Classification (GTDB taxonomy): domain Bacteria; phylum Actinomycetota; class Thermoleophilia; order Solirubrobacterales; family Solirubrobacteraceae; genus JAOPZW01. The sequence continues at coordinate 14,078 of CAWEBN010000002.1, read as the reverse complement.
CTCCCCGGCGGTGGGACGCCGGCGATCGGGGAGGTGCGCGAGCACCTCGAACAGCGCTTGGAGCTGTTGCCTCGCTACCGCCAGAAGCTCGGCGCCCCCCGCACCGGCGGACTCGCCTGGCCGTCCTGGGAGCGCGATCAGCGCTTTGAGATCGATGCGCACGTTCGTCATGCGACGCTCCCGTCGCCCGGGGACGAACCCGAGTTCCTGGACTGGATCTCGGACTTCTACTCGCATCGCCTGGACCGCGGCCGTCCGCTGTGGGAGATCGTGCTGCTCGACGGTCTGACGGGCGGGCGTTGGGCGTTGGTGTCGAAGACCCACCATTGCCTGGTCGACGGCGTCGGCTCGGTCGACGTTGTCGACCTGCTGCTCGGCGCAAAGCCCACGCCGCGCGAGCCGTCAGCGCCCCACGTGCCGGTGTCGGGCCTGGCGTGGCTCGGATGGCTTCAGCATCCACCCGAGCCTGTCGGCCAGGTGGCCGACGCCGGCCTCGCGGCCGCTCGGGCCGGCGCGCACGCGCTGATGCATCCGCGTGACGCGTTGGAACGCTCGCGGGCGGTGATCGATCTGCTCGTCCGTGACGAGCTGATCGCGGCGCCGCGCTCGAGCCTGAACGTCCCGATCGGCGCGACCCGACGGATCGCGACCGTTCACGTCGAGCTCCAGGAGCTGCAGACGGTCCGTGCTGCACTCGGCGGCACGGTCAACGATGTCGTGCTGTGTGCCGCGACCGGCGCGTTGCGCGAGCTGCTGCTCGAGCGCGGCGAGGACCCGCCGCGCCAGGGACTGCGCGCGATGGTGCCGGTGAACATCCGTCGCGAGGGAGACCGTGGCGAGCTTGGCAACAAGGTCTCCTCGCTGTTCGTCGAGCTGCCGGTGGCGGAGGCCGACCCGCTGCGCCGCTACGAGCTGGTGCGCGCCACGGCGCAGGAGCGCAAGGCCGGCGGGCAGGCGCTGGCCGCCGGCGCGGTGACCGGGCTGACCGAGCTCGCGCCGCCGGTGCTCCACGCGGGCCTCGCGCGGGCGATGTCCGCGAAGCGGCTGTTCAACGTCACGATCACCAACATCCCCGGCTCGCCGCATCGCGTGTATGCGTTCGGCGCGCCGATGGTCGATGTCGTGCCGATCGTCCCGCTCGCGGCCGAGCACGCGGTCGCGATCGCCGCCGTCTCCTACGCCGGCGGGGTCACGTTCGGGTTATACGCCGATCGCGCCGCGATGCCCGACCTCGATGTACTCAGGGACGGCCTCGCCACGTCCCTGCCGAGCTTGAGGCGCTGGCGCACGCGACAGCGGCGGCACGTTAGCGAGCGGCCGCTTCGCGGATCTCCCTTTCGCCACGATCGACGGCTCCGTAGTTGCCCGCTGCGCCTCTGCGCCGATCCCCGATGAACAGCACAGCCCACGCGCCGATCATGGGCCATCACCTACGCCCCAGGAGGAACCGCGACCATGGCGACCACCGCCCCCCAGTTCGAGGCAACCCAGACTCCTAAGACGACGTATCGTGCGGCTGTCGTCCATGATTTCGAGGGCCCGCTGACGGTCGAACAGGTGGCGCCACGCGAGCTGGAGCCCGGCCAGGTGCGGGTCAAGGTGGAGGCTTCGGGTCTCTGCCACACCGACATCCACGCCGCCCACGGCGACTGGCCCGTAAAGCCGTCTCCCCCGTTCGTTCCCGGGCACGAGGGCGTCGGGATCGTCACCGAGATCAGCCCGGGCGTGACCGAGGTCGCCGTCGGGGACCGGGTCGCAATGCCGTGGCTGGGCTACGCGTGCGGCGCCTGCGACTACTGCGTCTCCGGGTGGGAGACGCTCTGCCTCGAGCAGAAGAACATGGGCTACTCGATCGACGGTACGTTCGGCGAGTACGCCGTGGCCTACGGTCGGTACGTCGTCAAGGTTCCCGACGGGCTCGATCCTTTCGACGCTGCGCCGCTCACCTGCGCAGGCGTCACGACCTACAAGGCCGTCAAGGTCGCGGGCACGCGCTCGTCCGACCTCGTCGCCGTGTTCGGCGTGGGCGGGCTCGGCCACATGGCGATCCAGTACGCGGCGATCGCCGGCGGGCGGGTCATCGCGGTCGACCTCGTCGACGAGAAGCTCGAGCTCGCCCGCGAGCTCGGCGCGGAGTTCACGATCAACGCGACGAAGGAAGACCCGGCCGAAGCGATCCAGCGCCTCGGCGGCGCCGACCAGGCGATCGCCCTGGCCGTCTCGCCGCGCGCGTTCGAGCAGGCCTTCGCCTCGCTTCGCCGCGGCGGCACGCTGGTCTTCGTCGCCCTCCCCGCCGACAACGAGGTCAAGCTCCCGATCTTCGAGACCGTCCTCAACGGGATCACCGTCGTCGGCTCGATCGTCGGTACCCGCGCCGACCTGCGCGAGGTCTTCGAGCTGCACGCCGCCGGCAAGACGCACGTGACCCGCGAGGTCCGCCCGCTCGACGAGGTCAACGAGTCCATCGCGGACGTCGAGGCCGGCCGCGTCGCCGCACGCATCGTCTTCGAGATGTAGGACGGCGGGCACCCACCGGTCGACGTCGTCGGCGTCGACCGGTGGAGAGCCCCGGCCTCTCCATGCGATCCCCGCGCGCGGGTGGTAGGGCCTCGGCGCGGTGCTTGTGCCGACGTGGGTCGGGCTGGCGGTGGGCGCCAGCAGTAGCGCTGCAGCGCAGTTGCGGATTTCCCGCACCGCCCGCGCGCGCCATTGCTGATGGCGGGTACGTCGCGGAAGACGATGATGGCATCACAGCCCTTTCCAGGAGAGGAGCACGTCGTGTTCAGCACCATCGTCGTCGGCGTGGACGGCCGCGAGGGAGGGCGGGATGCGCTCGCGCTCGGCGAGCGTTTGCGCGCAATCTTCGGCGCCGACCTGATCGCCGTCAACGCATATCCTTACGATCTCTTCGTCAGCCGCGGCGCCAGCCCGGACTTCGAGTCCATCATGCATGCCAACGCGAGCGACATGGTCGCGGGGGAGTTGGAGCGCATGGGCGTCAACGCAAAGGCCGTGGCCATGCCTGACAGCTCGCCTGCACGCGCACTGCACAAGGCGGCCAAAGTGGCACGACAGCAGCGTCATCGTCGTCGGTTCGGACCAACGCGGTCCGATCGGTCGTGTACTGGCCGGCGACGTCACGCTCGGCACCTTGCATGGCGCCCTCTGCCCGGTCGTCGTGGCCCCGCGCCGCTATGCCGAGCACGCCAAGGACCTCGAGACGATCGGCGTCGGCTACGACGGATCGCCGGAGGCGCACGCGGCCGCCCGCCTCGCACGCGATCTGGCAGTTGCGACCGGCGCGCGGCTGCGCGTGATCTCGGTTCTCGAGCCGCTCACGCCCGGTGGCGGCAGTCTCACCTACGACCCGTACTGGGCCGAGAACGCCGACGCCATCCGCGAGGAGGCACAGCGACAGCTCGACGAGCTGCTCGCGGAGCTCGGCGAGATCGCCAGCGGCGACGTCGTGTTCGGCGAGCCCGCCAATGAGCTGTCTTACGCCGCCAACGAGTTCGACCTGCTCGTGACCGGCGCGCGCGGCTATGGACCGTTCCGATGCGTGATGCTCGGCAGCACGTCGAGCAAGCTCGTGCATCGGGCGCCGTGCCCGGTGCTCGTGCTGACGCGGACGGCGATCGGCCAGGACGAGCCGTCAGGTGCCGACGCAGCGGCTGAGGAACCGGTTGCCCGATGAGGTGGCCCTGCTGCGGGCAACCACGACCGCGTGGCCGGCGCTGTCCCGGGCGGCGAACCGAAGCTTCGCCGGTCGCGAAGCATGCGACCGATGACGAACATGACTGCGACCTCCGAGCGCCACACCGGACCTAGCCGCTCTCGAGCCGGTCGGTCCGCCACCGTCTGCCGCCGATGCCGATGCCGATGCCGGTGCCGGTGCCGGTGCCGGTGAGGTGATGTCGCCTTCTGAGGTCGATGCGCAGCGGTTGGTGCGTGACGTGCTGCTCCGGGATGGGTCGACGTTACGCCTGAGGGCTACCACCCCTGAGGATTTCGGCGACATCAAGGCCTTCTACGATCACCTCTCGGAGGAGAGCCGGTTCCTTCGCTTCCACGGCTACGCTCGTACGGACACCGTCGCCCGCGCCGAGGCGGGGGCGTCTGGTATCGATCGGCTTGCCCTGATCGGCCGCCTCAGCGGACAGGTGGTAGCCGTGGCCAGCTGGAATGGCTTGCGTGAGATGCGAGTGGCCGAGGTCGCGTTCGCGGTCGCGGACGGTCACCATGGGCGGGGCATCGGGACGCGCACGCTCGAGCAGCTCGCGGCGATCGCCGCGGACCGCGGAATTCGTCGTTTCGATGCCGAGGTCATGGCCGGCAACCGGCCGATGCTCGACGTGTTCGAGAACGCCGGGTTCGTGATCCGTCGCCGAGGCGCACTGGGCGAGGTCACCGTGTCGCTCGATATCACGCCGACAGAGGCGGTGCGCGAGCGGATCGGCGAGCGCGACCACGTTGGCGCGGTGGCCGCGTTGCGGCCAATTCTGGCGCCTTCTTCGATCGCGGTCGCCGGCGCCGCGGCGAGTCCGGGAAATATCGGCCAAGCGGTGCTCCGGAACATCATCAGAGGCGGATATCAAGGTGTGGCGGGCGCGGTTCATCGAGATGGCGGGGTGGTCTGCTCGATGAGCGCTGCGCGCAGCCTCGACGAGCTGCCGGTCGCTCCGGAGCTGGTGATCATCGCCGCGGCCGGCGACGACCTGCTCGGATATGCCGCCGAGGCGGCGGCGAGCGAGGCGAAAGCGCTGCTCGTGCTTCCGCCCGGGCCCGAGGACGACGGGGAGCAATCAGCCGAGCAGGAACTTCGGCTGCTGGAGATCGTGCGGGCTGCGGGGTTGCGGATGGTCGGCCCGGGATCGCTGGGGGCGCTCAACACCGCTACCGACGTCAGCCTCAACGCGACGTTCAGGGGTGTGAGCGTCGAGCGGGGGGGTCTGGCGATCGGCTCGCACGCGGTTGGGCTGGGACTGGGGCTGCTCGGACATGCGGCAGCCCGACGGCTTGGGGTGTCGGTCTTCGTTTCGCTTGGGAACCGCGCCGACGTCTCGACCAGCGATCTCCTGGAGTGGTGCGAGGATGACGAGCGGACGGCCGCGGTCATGCTCTACGTGGAGTCGTTCGGCGATTCGCAACGGTTCATGCGAGTCGCCGAGCGCGTGGCACGCGAGAAGCCCGTCCTCGTGGTCAAGGGCGGCGGCGTCGAGGACGCTCATGTAGCGGCCCGCACGCGAACCGCTGCGGCGTTGCGTGGCGATGCCCTGTTCGACGCGGTGTTGCATCAAGGCGGGGTGATGCGCTTTCGCAGCGGCGAGGAGCTGTTCCAGGCGGCCGAGCTGTTCGAGAGCCAGCCATTGCCGCGCGGCCGGCAGATCGGGATCGTGAGCAACTCCCCCAGTGTGGCGATGCTCGCTGCCGAGGCCTGCGCGACGCGAGGGCTGCACGTCAGTACGGCCAGCGAGGCGCAGAATCCATTGTCGCTGGCGCTCGGAGCCGGGCCGCCCGAATACGCCACGGCTGTCCGAGAACTGGTCGGTGACGATGGGATCGACGCGCTGTTGGTCGCCTACGTCGACCGTCACGGCGGCGACGCGGAGGCAATCCTGGAAGCGATTGCAGCCGCCTCGAAGCCGGGGTACAAACCGGTTGTGGCGTCGGTCGTCCGCTTCGATGGCCGGTTGCCGGCACGAACAGGACCCCGCGTGCCGAACTTCCTGTTCGCTGAGTCCTGTGCCGCGGCGCTTGCCCGCGCAGCCGAACGGCACGCGTGGCTCTCACGGCCGCTCGGCGAATGTCCGGTCTACCCCGATCTGGACCGCCAGGCAGCGCGGGAGCTGATCACCTCATCGCTCGAGCGCGAGCCGGGCGGAGGCTGGCTGTCACTCGGCGAGGCAGAATCGCTGCTCGCCAGCCACGGAATCCCATTCGCCGCCTCGCGCCGCTGCGGCGACATCGATACGGCGGTGGCGGCAGCTCGTGACATCCGTGGCCCCGTGGCGCTCAAGGCGGCTTTTCTCGCATCCCCGCATGCCAGCCAGATTCACGTTCCGCTGCTCGGGTTGGAGGGCGACGCGGCCGTGCGATCCGGATGGCGCGAGCTCGAGCGACAGGTGCGGGCCGCAGGGCGTGGATGGCATGGCGCAATCGTGCAGCGCCTTGCGGAGCCCGGCGCGGACGTGCTGGTCGGGACCCTGAAGGACCCCCAACTGGGCTCTGTCATCGCTGTCGGGCTCGGCGGACGCCAAGCTGCCGTTGGCCGGTCGACGGCGTTTCGCCTTCCGCCGAGCACCGACGTCCAGGCCGATGAGCTGATTGACGCCTCCGAGGGGGTCGCCACGCAGCTGGGCGACGCGGCCCTCAATCGCGAGGCCCTGCGCGAACTGATCCTGCGCTTCGCGAGGCTGCTCGAGGAGGTCCCGGAGCTGGTCGAGGCCGACCTCAACTCGGTCCGCTGCACCACCACCGGGTGCGTCGTGCTCGACATGCGCCTGCGAATCGAGGAGCAGCGCCCTCTTGAGCGCGTCAAGACCTGGTGACGCGGCCGCCGGAATCACACGGATCCGGGTGAGCGCCGGTTGAGACCGTTCACAGCGCCCGCGCGAAACGCGTGCTCGAGCGCAGTTCGGCTTATTACCCACGGCGCGTGCGAGCAGCTACGGATGGCGTGCGGCAGGCGCTCCGCGTACCCTGACTTCATGCATCGAGCGCCACCGGCGCTCTCATTTCATTGTCGCCTCGCCGTCGGACGGTGTGAAGCGTGCCTGCGAATTTCCAGTCCTTGACCCCCCTGAGGTTCCTCGAGCGCTCTGCGGCGGTCTTTCCCGAGAAGCTGGGGATCGTTTGCGGCGACCGTCGGCTTACCTATCGCGAGTTTGCCGATGAAGCGACCCGGATCGGTCGTGCGTTGCAGGCCTCGGGGATCGAGCCCGGTGACCGCGTCGCCTACCTTTGCCCGAATATCGCCGAGTTGTTGATCGCGCATTTTGCGGTGCCGCTCGCCGGAGGCGTGCTGGTGGCGATGAACGTCCGCCTGTCGGCGGACGAGATCGGCTACATCAGCCGCCACTCCGGCGCCAAGCTCCTGATCGTGGCCGAGGAGCTGCTGCCGAGCGTGCCGGGAGCCGACAGCCTCGGCGACGTCACCGAGGTGATCGTCACCCCGGACTCGGGTTCGGGCACGGCCACGTCCAGCGATGACGGGCTCCCGCTGTGCGCCTACGAAGAATTCCGGGGCCGTGGTAGCGATGAGCCGCTGCCCTGGACGGTGGCCGAGGAGCAGGCGACGATCTCGATCAACTACACCTCGGGAACGACGGGAGATCCCAAGGGTGTGTCATACACTCACCGCGGCGCATACCTGAACGCGCTCGGGGAGATCATCCATTCGGGACACTCGTCGGCATCGGTGTACCTCTGGACGCTGCCCATGTTTCACTGCAACGGATGGTGCACCGCCTGGGGGGTGACCGCGGTCGGTGGAACGCACGTCTGCTTGCGAGCTGTCAGGCCCGACGCGATCTGGCGACTGATGGATGCGGAAGGTGTGACCCACCTCAATGGCGCGCCGGCCGTGATGACGTCGATCGCGCGTGCGCCCCAGGCGCATCCATTCGAGCACGAGGTGACAGTCACGACGGGGGGCGCCGCGCCCAGCCCGACCTTCGTCGCCGAGATGGAAGCGCTGGGGGCGCGGGTGATCCACGTGTACGGGCTTACCGAGGTCTATGGGCCGTACTCGATGTGCGACTGGCAGCCGGACTGGCCTACGCTCGACGCTCCGGCGCGAGCGCGAAAGCTCGCACGGCAAGGCGTCGGCATGGTCACCACGGAGCGGGTCCGCGTGGTCGATCTCGACATGAACGACGTCCCGGCCGACGGTGCGACGATGGGCGAGATCGTCATGCGCGGCAACGGTGTGATGAAGGGCTACTTCCGCGATGAGGTGGCGACCGAACTGGCCTTCACGGGTGGCTGGTTTCACTCCGGGGACCTCGGCGTGATGCATCCCGACGGATACGTCGAGCTGATGGACCGAGCCAAGGACATCGTGATCTCCGGCGGTGAGAACATCTCCACGGTCGAAGTCGAGCAAGCGCTGCTGAGCCACCCGGCCGTGGTCGACGCCGCGGTGATCGGCATCCCGGACGATCGATGGGGCGAGCGCCCGAAGGCCTTCGTCGTTCTCGGCGACGAGCAGGCCGCCGACGAGGGCGAGCTGATCGACCATGTCCGGTCACGGATCGCCCACTACAAGGCGCCGGATGTGATCGAATTCCTGACCGCTGTGCCCAGGAACTCGACCGGCAAGGTTCAGAAGTCCACGCTCCGTGAGCACGAGCTGGTGAACCAGAGCCCCGCTGTTTGATCGCGCCGGCGGAGCGCTTCGACCAGACCGGGGCGCCCGCACGATTTCACGCGCGGTCGCCGCGATCGCCTTGCCCCGTGCGAACACGAGCAGGTGGAGCGAGCCCGAGTTCGTTCTCGACATAGCGAGCGGCTCTCCGGAGGGCTTCTCTTCGGTCTTTCAGATGCCCGTTTCAGCCCGCAGGCCCGCTGTGCTCGAGCTGCGACGCGACTCTGCTCATCACCTCGAATTAGCGTCCGAGGTGGTGCGGGCCGAGGAACTGCTGCTGGACGCGGCGCTGTGCGGCGATCCCGATTTGCCGGCGGCGCTCGCTGTCCGCCATGAGCGCGGTGATCGCCGCGCCGGCCTGCTCGAGGTCGCGCGGCTCCGATAGCAACACTCCCGAGCGGCCATCCTCGATCTGATCGCGGATGCCGCCGATCCGGCTGGCCACCACCGGTCGCTGCTTCCACATCGCGTCGGCGACGGTCAAGCCGAAGCCCTCGGCGAGGCTCTTCTGCACGACCACGTCCGCGTGTCGCTGCAGCGCATTGACGATCGCCGCGTTCTCCTCGACGTCGTCCATCGGCAACGAGCACACGGCACGCGCCGGCGGACCGTTCCCGGCAGCTCATGCCACGCTACGCGGACCGCGTCCAGGACCTGAGCGCCCTCCGGGTCGTCTGCGACCGCCGCGGTCGACGGACCGACCAGCAGCAGGTGCGCGTCGCTTCGGTTCGCGACATGGCCCGAGGACGCGCCGAGCACACCGAGCGGATCCTTGAGCTGATCCCACCGCGAGACCTGCATCACCACCGGGACCTCGGCCAGCAGCGACTCCTCCTCCAGCATCTCCGCCCGTCGCTGAACGCGTCCCGGCGTCCCGTCAGAGCGCGTGCACGTCGGGTAGGCGTCCACGCTGTCCGCGAGAACCCCGGCGGTCGCCAAGATGGCAAGTGACTGCTCAGGTCCCTGCTCCGCGTTCTTCGGCGCGAAGGCATCGATCGAGGGGCGGATGACCGCGATCCGATCGCGCGGCAATCGCTCCCACGCGAATCCTCCTCGGGAGAAGATGAAGGCGTGCGCATCCAGGACATAGCCTCGTAGGAAATCCCACGCCTCACGAGCATGATCGTTGGCGACGTCGAGACCGACGTGACAGCGCCACAACACCGTCGCCCCCGTCTCGCGCACCGCCGCCGCCAACCCAGCCGTCTGCGGATCGTGCAAGATCACGATGTCCGTCGGATGCACAAGCTCCGCCAGTTCCCGCGCGCTCGCTGCCAACGTCTGCTCGTAGACCTCGCTCTCGCCGTCCCCCAACGGGCCGCCGGCACCGGCGAACCCGTGCAGGCGGTTGTGTATCCGCTTCGTGATGGCGAAGAAATCCGACTGCCCTGAGATCACCGCCCAGCGTGCGTCGACACCCGCGCCGCGACAGTAACCGAGCAACGGGCGCAACATCTCGACCACGCCACCGCCCTTCGCCGTCGAGTTCACATTCCAGATCACGCGACCGTGCAACTCACGTGCGGCCTGCTCGACCAGGCCGAGCAACGCCTCATACTCACCAGCCGAAAGAACCGAAGCGAACCGCTCCGGGGCCATCGCATGGACCGGCTCATGGTGGAGTACAGACACGCCTCTCCTCCAGCGCATCGGGGCTGTAGCCGCTCACCTAGTCGCGCTCGACGAGCATTGCGATTCCCTGGCCCCCGCCGATGCAGAGGCTGACGAGTCCCAGCTTGTGGTCCTCGCGTTCCATCTCGCTCAGGATCTTGGTCACGAGAATTGCGCCCGTCGCCGCGACCGGGTGTCCGAGGCCGATCGCACCGCCGTTCGGGTTCACTCGCGCCGTGTCCAACTCGAGGTCCTTCAGGACCGCCAGCGCCTGCGCCGCGAACGCCTCGTTGAGCTCGACGACGTCGACCTGGTCGAGCGTCCTGCCTGCTCGCTCGAGCGCCTTGCGCACCGCGGGAACGGGGCCGATGCCCATGGTCTTGGGCTCCACTCCGCATACGGCGTGGGAAACGATCCTGCCCCTGACAGGCGCGCCCAATTGCTCGGCCCGTTCTGCTGACATGACCACCACGGCCGCCGCAGCGTCGTTGATCCCCGAGGCATTGCCGGCCGTCACCGTGCCGCCCTCGTCGAACGCCGGCTTGAGCTTCGCCAGACCCTCGCGCGAGACATCGGGCCGGGCGTGCTCGTCGACCTTGAACTCAACGGCTCCCTTGCGCTGCTTGACCTCGACGGGCACGATCTCGTGCTCAAACAGGCCCGCCTCTATCGCCGCGATCGCGCGACGATGCGACTCGACCGCGAATTCGTCCTGCGCCTCGCGGGATATGCCGTGGGACTTCGCCAGGTTCTCGGCCGTGACTCCCATGTGCATCTTGTTGAACGGATCCGTGAGCGCGCCGACGACCGAGTCCACGAGCGACGCCTCGCCCAGCCGCGCACCCCAGCGCGCGCTCTCCATCCAGTAGGCGCCCCTGCTCATCGACTCGGCACCGCCGGCGAGCGCCACCTCGGCGTCGCCGGTCTGGATCATCTGGGCAGCCGAGATAATCGCCTGGAGGCCGCTGCCACACAAGCGGTTGACCGTCAGCGCAGGCGATTCCTTCGGAATCCCGGCGTTGATCCCCACGACGCGCGCCAGATAGTGGTCCTCGGGCGAGGTGTGGATGACGTTGCCGAACACAACCTGCTCGACCTGTGCGGGGTCCAGCCCCGCGCGCTCGATTGCAGCGCGGGCGGCAGTTGCTCCGAGCTCGCTCGGGGGAACGTCACGCAGACTGCGCCCGAAGGAGCCGACCGCGGTCCGGGCGGCTGAACTGATCACGACCTGGGTCATATGCGTCTCCTCACATCTCTCCCCATGCCAGCACGCCCGCGATGTCCAGCGTCGACAGGATCCCGATGGGATGGCCGGTCTGCGGATTCACCGCCACGACGTGGCCGGTGCCCTTGGTCATCATCAGCTCCGCTGCGTCGCGCAACGCGGCCGTCGTCTCGACCTTGACGACCGGCTGCCGCGCGAGCGCCGCGGCGGTGTCCGGGGCGTCCGGACGGATGCCGGCCCTCAGCAGGTCGAAGTCGGAGATGATCCCCCACACGGGCGATTCGTCCGCGTTGTCCTCCGCCGCGCCCCTCACCACGATGCAGTGCACATGGTGCGTGCTCATGATCCGGGCGACCTCGGTGAGTGTCGCCTCGGCGTCACACGAGAGAATCCCCGGATGCATGGCATCGGCTACGGTCGCGTGCTCAAAATGCGGTAGCAGATAGCTGCCGTGGCTCGGCACCGCGCTGCTCTCCGGCATGGCTGGTCTCCTTCGCTTGGGTGGCGGCCCGACCCGGGCATCCCGACATCAGCCCGGCAGCGTCATCGCGGCCAGCGGGATGTCGACGTCGACGAACCCGGCGGGCGGCTTGCGGAGCCCCTCCTCTTCGCCGCGTTCGAACAGGTAAGGCGCAAGGTAGCGCCCGGCGATCTTCGTCGGCGGCCACCAGAGCGGATACCAGGCCCCGGCAACGTCCGGGTCGGCGCCGGGCACGTCGGAGCGCATGTAAACCGGGGCTTCGCCCGTGAACAGCATTCCTCGCAGCACGGGCCGAAACGGCATCGGCTCGACGCTCGCTCCATACGAGGCGGCGATGTGCTCGGCGACGGCATCCGCCTGCTGCGCCGCGAGCCCACCCTGCTTGACCGGAAAGTCGACCCCGTCGCCGGCGGCGTACACATCGGCGAGTCCTCTCACCTGCCCATGCTCATCGACCGCAACGAAGCCATCGGGCGGCGTGGTCGGTACGCCGGCCAGGTCCGGGCCGCGCAGGAGCGGCAGCGTGACGACGTAATCGGCGGCCACCGGGTCCGCGGTCGATCCGACGAACTCGATCCCCGCCGCGGCCAACAAGCGACCGACGCTCTGGCTGCCCTGATCGCCGAACAGCGCCAGAGGCCGATCCTCCGGGCTGAGGAGGCGCAGCTGCACTCCCTCGACGTTGCTTCGGGCGAGCTCGCGGGCGGTCATCAGCGCAAGCTCGTACAACGGCAGGAGCCACCCCGTCGTGCTGGGCGCGACGAACGCCACGCTGCGCGCCCCGCCGCTGCGCAACCGGTCGAGCATCTCCCCGATCGCCCGGCCCGAGCCTTCGAGCCCGAACGCGATCGCATCGGCAACCGGCGCGCTCAGCCGCGCCCCGGGGGCGAGGATCAGCGTGTCGAAGCTGAGCTCGGTGCCGTCGGCGCAGCTGACGCGATGCGCGTCGGCGTGCACCGCCACGACGGTGGCGCCGACGAACCGTGCGCCGCGCTCGGCGACGATATCCGGCACCGAATGGCGCGCCGCCGACGCCAAGCCAAACGGCTCGGCCACCGTCACGGGCCGATCGACGAACCAATCGTGCTGCGAGACAAGCGTCAGGTCGACCCGGTCGCCGGCAAGGGCCTGCAGCGCCAGCAGCGCCTCCAGGCCGGCGACGCCGCCGCCGACGATGATGACGTGGCCGGGCGTCGGGCTATTGGACGTCGTCATGGTCATTCACCAGGGGTTGTAGGCGCCTGCGTTGGCAGCGCGCATCGCGGTCACGTAGCCGGCCCGCTCGTACGCGACCTCGTCGGCGACGGCGGGCACGGACAGCATGCCCCGCACCTCGTCAACCGAGTTGAAGCCTTTGCGCGCCATCCAGCTGCTGAGACCGCCGAGGAGCTCGGCCGCGTACTTGGGTCCGTGGCGCAGCAGGGCGGACGTCGTCATCACCACGTCTGCTCCGGCGAGCAGGTACCTGGCGAGGTCGGCGGAGACTTCCAGGCCGGAGGTGGCGGCGAGCGAGGCCCTTGCCTTGCCTCGCAACAGCGCGATCCACGTGCAGGCCAGTCGAGCGTCCGCGTGGCTCGAGAGGTTCACTTTCGGCAGGACCGCGAGCTGCTCGGGATCGATGTCCGGTTGCAGGAAGCGATTGAACAGCACCAGCGCGTCCGCCCCGGCCTCGTCGAGGCGCAGCAACATCTCGCCGGGAGAGCTGAAGTAGGGACTCAGCTTGACCGCGACCGGCACGCTGACGGCGGACTTCACGTGCTCCAGGACATCGATGTGACGCTGTTCGACCTCGCGGCCGGAGATCTCGGGATCACCGGGGAGGTAGTAGATGTTCAGCTCGATCGCGGCGGCGCCGGCGTCCTGCATCGCGCGGGCGTACTCCGTCCACCCTTCCGGGGTGACGCCGTTGAGGCTCGCGATCACGGGAACGTCGACGGACGAGACGGCGCGCTCCAGCAGGACCAGGTAACTACGGGGGCCGCCGGCCTCTTCGACCACAGCGGGGAAGTAGTCCAGCGCCTCGGGAAAGCTCTCGGCCGACTCCTCGACGAGCCGGATGGCTCGCTCCGCGTCCTCTCGCAGCTGCTCCTCGAACAGCGAGAACATGACGATCGCCCCGACGCCGCCGTCCGCCAGCCGCTTTATGCCGTCGAGGGTGTACGACAGCGGCGATGGCGACGCCACCAGCGGATTGCGCAGGGCGAGGCCCATGTAGTTCGTCGAGAGATCCATCAGCTCTGCCTGCGTGTGTCGGATGGGAACTCGCTCGCGTCGCGCGTCGCCATCTCCTCGTACAGCCGCCAGCGCTGGTCGGCGACCTGCTGGGCGAGGCCGAGCAGGCGCTCGGCCTCGGTCGGCTCGGCGGCGGCAAGGGCGCGAAAGCGCAACTCGCCCTT
>CAWEBN010000001.1:0-130338 GCA_963807305.1 uncultured Actinomycetes bacterium | reverse complement strand
CGGGTGCGGAACCGGGTCACGGCCGGCAGGCCGGCGCGTAGTCGCGCCCGGGCAGGGCGTCCTGCCACTCGGCGTGCGTCAGCGTGCGCCCGGCGACGTCGCACGCGTGGCGCAGCCAACTGGACGGCCGCACGTCCCACAGATAGGCGCGCCCGGCGTCGTTGATCGCCAGCAGCGACCTGCCGTCGGGCGTGAACTGCGGGACGGTGAGGCGACCCGGCACGCTCGGCAGCGGCGCGCCGATCTGGCGCTGCGTCGGCAGGTCCCACAGACGCAGGACGCCGTCGGAAGCCGCCCCGGTCGCGAGCGTGCGACCGTCGGGGCTCAGCGATTCCCACTGCATCTCGCCCGCGTGGGCGCGCATGACCCGCGTCGCGGGCTTCCAGGTCTTCGTCGACCACAGCCGGACCCAGCCCTTCCAGCTCCCGCCGACGATGTAGCGACCGTCCGGCGTGAAGCGCGCGAGGTCCCAGACGTCTTCGTCATCGGACAGCGCCGCGACGCGGCGGTGTGTGGCCACGTCGAAGATCTGGACACCCGGGTAGTGGGTGGCCTGGGGCGTGTCGACGGCGATCTCCCGACCATCGGGGCTCATCGAGACGTCGCCGACGTCGCCGCGACCATCCTCGACGAACTTCATCGGCGCGCCGACCTCCCGACCTGACGGCACCGCCCACACGCGAACGCTGCCGTCGTCCGCCCCCGTGACCATGAGGCGCCCGTCCGCGCTGAAGCCAGGCGTGAAGACGCCTGCCGCGTTCCCCGTGCGGGCGTGCGCGGCGTGGCCGTACAGGCGCCTGACGACTCGGCCGCGGAGCGGATCGGCGATCGCCAAGAAGCCATCGCCGCCGCCGACGACGATCAGGTTGCTGTGCGGGATCCAGCCCATGCCCGCGACCGCCGCGTCCTTCCCGGGAACCACCCCGAACAGCGACACGGGCCGCAGCGTTCGCATGTCGAAGACGCCGACCCTGCCGTCCGGGCGCCCGACGGCGAGGATCCCGCCGTCGGGGCTCAGCGCATAGCGCGGCAGGTTGCCGAGGTCGTCGAGGCCGACCTTGAACGGGCGGCCGAGGCGATGCCTGCCCGCCAGGTCCCAGATCAGGACCTCGCCGTCCAGCGCGCTGCTGTAGAGCGTCGTGCCGTCGCGGCTGACCGCCAGCGCGGTGATCCGGCCGTGGTGGCCGGTGAGGACCTCGCCCTGTGCGGCGTGGCGGACGTCCCAGACGATGATGCGGCCATCGGTGGCGGCGGTGATGGCGAAGCGACCGTCGGCGGTGAAGATGCCACGCTCGACCACGCCGTCGTGCTTGCCGGAGGCGACGCGGACCTTCCCGGTCTGCAGATCGGCGAAGCGCACGGATCCATCGGCCCCGCCGAGCAGCAGCGTGCGGCCGTTGCCGCTCAGTGCCGTGTACTGGTCGCTGATCGGCACGCGCCGCAGCGCTCGCAGTGTGCGTGCGTCGCGGACGACGGTGTCGCCCTCCGCGGAGTTGGCCGTCACGAGCGTGCGGCCGTCGCCGGTGGCCATGAGGCTCGCGTAGCCGACGCGGTGGTCACGGACCGCGCCGAGCCGGCGGCCGGTCCGGCCGTCGAGCCGCAGCGCGAGCGACCCGCGGCCGGGTGGAAGCAAGACCATGGCGTACAGCGTGCGCCCGTCGGGCGAGAAGCGCAGATCGGAGACCAAGCGGCCGAAGCGGTCGCTGCCGATCTGCAGATGCGCGAGGACCCGATGGGTCCTGGCGTCGAGGATCGCCGGCGCGCAGGCACCGACGGCGATCCGCGACCCGTCGGGGCTGTAGCGGAGTTGGTCGAAGCGGACGATCGAGGCGATGACGCAGCCTGCGTAGCCCGGCAGGGCGACCGGCCGGCCCGTCGGGCGTCGCGTCCGCGCGTCGACGAAGCGCAGCGTGCCGTCGTTCTCCATGTAGGCGAGTGTCCGGCCGTCCGGGCTGAGGTCGAGGTCGATGAGCGCGTCGCCGTCGCCGCGCACCACGCCGATCGCCGCCGGGCTCTTCAGCAGCGCGGCCAGGAGGTTGCCGCGCGTCTGCAGCGAGTCGTCGAGCTCGACGCCCTGGCGGGCGAGCAGCAACGACCGGTCCAGATCGTCGGCGGACAACGCCTGCGCCCCGAGCCGCTGCGCGTCCGCGGCCACGGCCTCGCGGCGCGCGTTGCCGC
Organism: uncultured Actinomycetes bacterium; assembly: GCA_963807305.1. Classification (GTDB taxonomy): domain Bacteria; phylum Actinomycetota; class Thermoleophilia; order Solirubrobacterales; family Solirubrobacteraceae; genus JAOPZW01. The sequence continues at coordinate 128,160 of CAWEBN010000001.1, read as the reverse complement.
GCTCGTTGAGCGCGATCGCGCCCGCGATCACCGCCACCACGAGGAGCGCGACGACGCCCGCCAGGACGGTCCGCAGGCGGCGGTGGGCGCGCTCGCTCGCGGACGCGCTCTCGTCGAGGAAGGTGCGCTCCGGGGCGGTCAGCTCGGGATCGTGGTCGGCCGCCCAGTCGCGGGCCGCCGCCAGGCGCGCGCCGCGATAGAGCTCGCTGCGGTCACGGCCGCCCGCGTCCCACTCGCTCGCCGCGGCACGAAGCTGGCGGTGCAGTCGCCGGCCGTCGGCGTCGTCTTCCAGCCACCCGCGCAGGCGCGGCCACTCGCGCAGCAGGGCCTCGTGCGCGACCTCGACCTCGCCCTCGGTGACGGTGAGCAGGCGGCTGTCGGTGAGCTCGTCGAGCACGGGGCGGGCGCTCGTCGCCGAACTCCTCGAGTGCCACGCGGGCGCGGACGACGGCGTCGCCCTCTCCCTCCCCGGCGAGCCGCAGGAGAACGCCGCGCGCGATCCGCCGGCCGTCGTCGTCCAGTCGCCCGTACGCGCCCTCGGCCAAGCGGGCCACCGCCGCGTGCACGCCGCCGGACTCCTGATAGGCCGCGAGCCGCAGGACCCTGCCGTCGCGTCGCTGCCACAGCTCGAGCAGGCAGGTGGAGAGCAGCGGCAGGGCCCCCGGCTCACCCTCGACGTCGTCGATCAGCGCGTGGGTGAGGTCGGGCTCGACCTCCAGGCCGGCGTGACGAGCTGGCAGCTCGATCGCGCTGCGCAGCTCGTCGCGGCGCATCGGCCCGACAGGCGTCTGGTTGGCGCCCAGCAGCCGCCAGAGCTCCGGATAGGCGGCACAGCGACCGTAGAAGTCCGCCCGGACGGCCATGAGCACGACGGCCCGCCGGCGCGGGTCGCGAGCGGAACGGACCAGCGCGTCCATGAACGCCGCGCGTTCGCCCTCGTCGCGGCAGGCCACGAAGGCCTCCTCGAGCTGGTCGACGGCGAGCACGAGCCGCCCGTCGGGAGCCGCCGCGGAGGTCGCGTCGTGCAGCGCCCGCAGCGGATGCTCGCCGGGGCGCAGCAGCGCGATCGCCCAGCTCTCGCTGCCGGGCAGAACGCCCTGGCGCAGGGCCGGCAGCAGGCCGGCGCGCAGCGCCGATGACTTGCCGCTGCCCGACGGACCGACGAGACCCAGCATCGGCGCGCCGGCCAGGCGGGCGACCATCTCCGCCACGAGCCGCTCGCGCCCGAAGAAGAACGCGGCGTCCTCGGGCTCGAACGCGGCAAGGCCCTTGAACGGGCAGACCACGACGTCCGCCGTGACCCGTGCTCGCTCGCGCGCGGCCTCCAGCGCGACGACGACGTCGCCCGCGAGCTCGTCCTCGGCCGCGCGCAGCCCGGCGCGGCGCGACGCCGTCCGTCCGGCGGCACCCCCCAGGCGACGGACGCGCTCGGCCCGCGCCCACTCGATCGCGGCCTGGTGGACCTGGCGCGGCACGCCGCCGCTGTCCTGTACCAGGCGGGCGATCGGCACCTCCACGTCCTCGCGCGGGTCTGCGTAAAGGCGCACGACGGCGGCCACGTCCTCGGGGCCGAGCGGCCCGAGCATGATCGTCGCATCGACGCGCGGCACCGCGGCCTCGTCGTCGGCCTGCGCCGTGGCGAGCACGAGCACCGGCAGCGCGCCGAGGCCCTCGACCAGCTCGCGCAGGGCCGCGCCCACCTCGTCGCCGGCGCGGTCGAGGTCGTCCACGACGAGCAGCGTCGGGCGCCGCGCGCGTGCCGCGCGGGAGATCGCTGCTCGCCCGGCTCCCGGATCGCCGGCACCGGAGGCGTGCAGCACGATGGCGCGGTCGCGGTGGACCTCGCCCGCCAGCTCCGCGGCCAGCCGCGTCTTCCCCATTCCGCGGGCACCGAGCACGAGGACGAAGCGGCCGCCTCCGGCGTGCGCGTCGCGCCACGCCTCACGCAGCACGTCGAGCTCGGCCTCGCGGCCGACGAGCGGCGTGCCCGCGTAGAGCTCGGCCGGCAGCGGCTCGGATTCGAGGGCCGGCAGGTCGAGCTCGGGATCCTGGCGCAGGATCGCGTCGTGCAGCTCGCGCAGCGCGGGTCCGGGCTCGACGCCGATCTGCTCGACGAGCGCCGATCGCGCCTGCCGGAAGGCCTGCAGGGCCTGTGCCTGGCGCCCCGAACGGTAGAGCGCGAGCATCCGCTGCGCCTGCAGCCCTTCGCGCAGTGGGTCGCGCGCGACGAGCACCTCGAGCTCGCCGAGGACGTCGCGATGGCGGCCCGCCGCCAGGTCGCCGTCGATCGCGCGCTCGGCCGCGGTCAGGTGCAGCTCCTCGAGGCGGCGGATCTCGCCCGCCGCGAACGGCTCCTCGGCGACGTCGGCGAGCGGCGCCCCGCGCCACAGCGCGAGCGCCTCGCGCGGCAGGTCGTCGGCGACGAGCGCCGCGAAGCGCAGCGCATCGACGTCGCCGTCGCCCAGGCGCAGCTCGTACCCGCGCCCGCGGGTGACGATCTCCGCGCCGTCGCCGCTGGCCGCCAGCGCCTTGCGAACCTGCGAGACGTAGAGCTGCACCATCTTGGCCGCCGTGGGCGGCGGATCCTCGCCCCACAGCGCCTCGACGAGGCGATCGCTCGACACCGTCGAGCCCTCGTCGAGGGCCAGCACGGCCAGCAGCGCCCGCGGCTTGCCCTTGCCGATGGCCACCGAACGGCCGTCGGCAGTGACCTCGACCGGACCGAGGACGCTGATCTGCATGTGCCCCTCCCAGCTCGACGCTGTCCGGCGACGGTACTCGCGCTCGGAAGCCCGCACAAGCAGCGATTTACCGGGGCTCTACCGCCGCCTTACTGCGCCGGCGCAGCCTCCTCACCGCATCAGTCAGCCGACCCAGAGGAGGTCATCATGAAGTCGCACCGCCGTTTCGTCCGCAGGCTCGCGATCGGGCTCGTCGCGTTCGTCGCCGTCGTCGGGGTGAGCGCCGCGTCGGCGCTCGGGGATCCCGGCTCCGCGGCGTCGGCCAACCTGGCCGCGAAGGTCGGCGACACGCCGGCCGACTTCCCGGGCGCCAGCCGCGCGCCCGGCGTCGGGCTCAACGCGGCCAGCCAGGTCGGCGACACGCCGGCCGACTTCCCGGGCGCCAGCCGCGCGCCCGGCGTCGGGCTCAATGCGGCCACCAAGGCCGGGGACACGCCGGCCGACTTCCCCGGCGCCAGCCGCTCGCCCGACGTCGCACCGCCGACGATCCAGGTCATCCGGCCCGAGCGCACCGTCGTGCGCGACGTCAACGAGGTCCTGCCGCTCGCGCTCTCCGGCGCCGCGCTGCTCATCGTGCTCATGGGCGCCGCGTTCGTCCTCGTCCGCGTGCTCGTGGAGCGCCGCCACGCGGTCGGGCGCTCGCACTGACCTCCTCAAGGGGCGGGAGGTGGGCCGCGTCGATGCGGCCCACCTCCTAGGCCAGTGCGCCCGGCAGCGCGTGGAGGTCGGCGATCTCGACGAGGTCGTCGCGGTCGGCCGGCCGCGGCTCGCCGGTGCGGTTGAGCCAGATCGCGCGCAGGCCGGCCGCCGCCGGGCCGTCGACGTCGTTGGCGAGGCTGTCGCCGACCATGACGGCGTCGCCGGGACGCGCGCCGACGGCGTCCAGGGCGTGCGCGTAGACGCCGGGGTGCGGCTTGGCGCTGCGCAGGTCCCCGGAGACGACGACCGCGTCGAAGCGGTCCGCGAGGCCGGAGGCCTCGAACTTCTCGCGCTGCAGGCACGAGGCGCCGTTGGTGACGAGCGCGAGGCGGTAGTCGCCGCGCAGCGCGTCGAGCGCGGGGGCGGCGTCCTCGAAGGTCTCGTGGCGCGCCCGGCGCTCCTCGCCGAAGCGCTCGCCGAGCTCGGCCGCCAGCTCGTCGTCCTCGATCCCCTGGCGCCCTAGCGCGGCGCGCCAGGCGTCGCGGCGGAATCCCGGCGCCCACTCGCGCAGCGCGCGCAGCTCTTCGTCGTCGCCCTCGTAGCGGCACCACAGCGCCTCCCACGAGCTGATCCCGATGGTGCGGCCGAACGCGGACACCTCGGCCCCGTGCCAGAGCTCGCGCGCGCACGCGCGAGCGTCGAGCGCCAGCTGGCGCGGGTCGAGCGGCTGGCGCTCGGCCGCGATGCCCGCCGTCGCCGCGAAGCTCGCGACCGCCGCGGGCTCCTCGACGATCAGCGTGTCGTCGAGGTCCAGCAGCAGCGCGCGCGTCATGCCCGGTCGATGTCGAGGCGGACGGTGTCGCCCTGCGACAGGCGAGCACCCGGCGAGGGATCCTGGTCGACGACCTTCCAGTCGCTCTCGTTGAGCACCCCGAAGAGCCCGCCGCCCTGCACGTCGCCCTTCAGGCCCGCGCTCTCCAGGCGGTTGAGCGCCACGTCGAGGCGCTGGCCCACGAGCGCGGGAACGGCCCTGCCCTGTGGCGGCTTGGAGACCGTGAGCGTGCGCTCCTTGTAGACGGGCTGGGCGCCGCCCAGGATGGCGATGAGCAGCACGCCGGCCAGGAAGCCGCCGGCGCCGGCCAGCGCCATCCCGAGCGGGCCGAACCGCCGCGCCGGACCCAGGCGTCGCTGCACGCGGGTGCCCCCCTCGTCGGCGGGGCCGCTCACGCGCTCGCCCGCTCGGCGTCGAAACGATGCAGCTCGGGCTCGCCCTTCTCGGGGAAGGGCACCTCGACGCTGTCGAAGTCGCGCGGTACCTCGGTGCGCTCGAAGGTCGCCCGCGCCTCGTCGCGGATCTCGCCGCCGGCGTAGCGCGTGGAGAGGTGGGTGAGGACGAGCAGGCGCACGTCGGCCTCGCGCGCCAGCTCGGCCGCCTGGCGCGCCGTCGAGTGCCCGGTCTGCAGCGCGCGCTCGCGCTCCTCGTCCGTGAAGGTCGCCTCGTGGACGAGGACGTCGGCCTCGTGGGCGGCGACCTGCAGCATCTCGCACGGACCCGTGTCGCCCGAGAGCACGAGCTTGCGCCCGGGACGGCCGGGGCCCACGACCTGCTCGGGGCGCACGCCGTTGACGACCTCGCCGCGCTGCAGGCGCCCGAAGTCCGGGCCGAACTCGACGCCCAGGTGCGCCGCCAGCTCGGCGTCGAAGCGCCCGGGCCGGGGCTCCTCGACGATCGCGTAGCCGAACGCGCGGCCGCGGTGGCGGACGTTGAAGGCCGTCACCTCGTAGCCGTCGAACTCGACGCCGTCGCCGGCCTCGAGGTCGACGACGTCGAACGGGTAGCGCAGGCGGCCGTAGACGATCCGCATCGTGCGCATGAGGGCGACCGTCCCCGGCGGGCCGTAGACCGTCAGCGGCGCGTGGCGGTCGCGCAGCTCGAAGGACTTGAGCATCCCCGGCAGCCCCAGCCAGTGGTCGGCGTGGTGGTGGGTGAGGAAGACGGCCTGCATGTCCGGCAGCCCGACCGAGCGCAGCAGCTGGCGCTGGGTTCCCTCGCCGCAGTCGAAGAGCAGGCGGTCGCCGCCGCGGCGCAGGAGCGTCGCGGGCAGGCCGCGGCGAGTGGTCGGCACCGAGCCGGCGGTACCGGCGAAGAAGAGCGAGAGGTCCATGCGCCGGGGTCGAGGGTACCGCCGGCGCCCGGGTTCCCCGCGCCGACCGGAGCGCTCGATAGCTTCGCGCCTATGCCTCGGACGCCTGGGATCGTCAAGGAGTTCCGTGAGTTCATCCTGCGCGGCAACGTCGTCGACCTCGCCGTCGCAGTGGTCATCGGGGCCGCCTTCACAGCCGTGGTCAACGCGCTCGTGAAGGACATCCTCACGCCGGTCATCGCGGCGATCTTCGGCAAGCCCGACTTCTCCAACCTCGCCTTCACCATCAACGACAGCCGCTTCGCGTACGGCGACTTCCTCAACGCCGTGCTGACCTTCGTCCTCGTTGCGGCAGCGCTCTTCTTCTTCGTCATCAAGCCGGTCAACTACCTCATGGAGCGCCGGCGCACAGGGCCCGACGTGGAGTCGACGACGCACGACTGCCCGCGCTGCCTCAGCGCGATCCCGATCGCCGCTTCGCGCTGCGCCTTCTGCACGTCCGAGGTGGCTCCGGCCTAGGTCCGCCGCCGGCGCCTGGCCGCGGAGCGTGGCGAGCGACGGCGGAGAGCAGAGAGCGCCCATACGCCACGCCTGCTAACCGACGGTCAGCAGAGGTGTACCTGATGCATGCGAACCTGGATCTCACGCCGTCTGCGCCCGCTCCTGGCCGCCAGCGCCGTCCTGGGCCTCGCCTGGGCCGCATGGTCGCAGCGCGAGGCGATCGCGTCGTTCGACTGGTCGATCGACCACGGGCTGCTCGCGCTCGCCATCGGGCTCTTCGCCGTCGCCCCGCTGCTTCAGGGGCTGACCTTCGCGCTCGGGCTGCGGCGCATCGGCGCCGGCGGGTCGCCCGGCGCGCTCGCCCGCCTGTGGGCGCGCTCGTTCCTGCTGCGCTACGAGCCGAGCGGCGTCGTCGGCTTCGCCTACCGCGTGACCGCACGCGAACGCGTCGGCGCCTCGACCGCGCAGGTCATGACCGTCACCGGCTACGAGCAGCTCGCCGTGGTCGTCGCCGGCGCCGCGGCCGCGATGGCCGGTTTCCTCGGCGCGGGCGCTCACCCGCCCGTAGTGGCCATCGTCCTCTTCGTCGCCGCGCTGATCGCTGCCGTCGCGGCGCGCCCGGCCTTCGTCGGCGGCTGGGTCCACGACCGCCTCCGGGCCCGCGGGATCGAGACGGCCGGTCCCCTGCGCGGGCGCACGCTGGCGCTCATGGTCGCCCTCGACGGCGCGGGGTGGGTCGCCACCGGCCTGGGCGCCTGGGCGCTGGCCCGGGCGCTCGGCGCCACCGCCGGCCTGGACGCCTTCCTGCTCTTGGGCGCCTTCGCCCTGTCGTGGCTGCTCGGCGTCCTCGTCCCGCTCGCACCGGGCGGCCTCGGGCTGCGGGAGGGCTCGCTCATCCTCTCGCTCGGCGCCGCCGTCGGCGCCGGCCCCGCGACTGCGCTGGCCCTCGCGCTGCGCCTGGTCTCGTTCGCGGGCGAGCTCGTCGCCATCGGGGTCGCCGAGCTGGCGGCGCTCGCGTTCGGTTCGCGCAGCGCGCGTCCACCGCGCCGGTCGCCGCCCCCGCCCCCACCCCGGCCGCCCTGCCCGCCGCGGACCGCAGCGGCACGATCGTCGTCGTCCCGACCTACTGCGAGGCCGACGCCCTCCCCCGCTTCGTCGAGCGCTTCGCCGCGACCGGCCTCGAGCTCCTGGTGGTCGACGACGCCTCGCCCGACGGGACCGGCGAGCTGGCGGACGCCCTGGCCGCGGAGCGCCCGTGGATGCACGTCCTGCACCGCGCCGGCAAGGACGGCCTCGGCATGGCCTACCGCGCCGGCTTCGGATGGTGCCTGGAGCGTGGCTACCGCGTCATCGGCCAGATGGACTCAGACCTCTCCCACCCACCCGAGAAGCTCGCCGAGATGCTGGCGGTGCTCGACGCGCGCGAGGCCGATCTCGTGCTCGGCAATCGCTACATGCCCGGCGGCGGAACAGCCGGCTGGTCGACGGCGCGCCGCGTCCTGAGCCGCGTGGGCTGCACCGGCTCGAAGCTCGTGCTCGGCCTGCCCTTCGACGACCTGAGCGGCGGCTTCAAGCTGTGGCGCGCGAGCATGCTCGCCGAGCTCGACTTCGACTCCATGCTCTCCACGGGCTACGCCTTCCAGGTCGAGACGACCCAGCTCGCCTACCTGATGGGAAAGCGGATCGAGGAGGTCCCCTTCGTCTTCAGCGAGCGCATCGCGGGCGAGTCGAAGATGACTCTGGCGGTCTCGCTCGAGGGCATTCGCGTGACCTTCGCGCTGCGCCGCAGGGCGCGCGGCCGTGGCGACGGCCTGCTCGTCACCTGACCGCCGGGCGGCGGGTGGCCCCGTGGGCCAGCAGGGCCGCAACCGCGGCGATCGCCGCGAAGCCGGCGGTGACGACCGCGAATGCGTGCGTGGGCGAGCCGGACGAGGCGAGGCTCAGGTAGGCGGTGCCGAAGGCGGCGATCGCGATGGCCCCCGCGATCGTCGTCGTGGTGGTGGTGACGCCGCTGATGTCGTGGGCGTAGCCGTCCGAGACCGCGTTGGTCAGGTGGACGATCAGCGCGCTGAACTGCGTGCCCAATCCCAGTCCGCCCGCTCCGAGCAGCACGACGAGCAGTGCCTCGGCGTGCCGGCCGGCGAAGAGGCTCGCGCTCAGCGCCGTGTAGGCGCCGGCAAGGACCAGGCAGCCGGTGGGCGCGGCGAGCGGCCCGAAGCGCGCCGGCAGCCGCCGCACGATCTGACCGGCGGCGCCGAACGCCACCACCCACGAGACGAGCGTGAGCCCGGACACGAGAGCGGTGCGACCGAGCCCCTGCTGGAGATAGAGCGCGAGCGTCAGGAGCAGCCCGTAATACGTGCTGGTGGCCGCCGCAACGGCGAGCATGGCCGACGAGACGGCACGCGGGGCCATCGCGTCGAGGCTCACGAGAGGCGTCCCGCCGCGTATCCGCACACGTCGCTCGGCGGCGACGAAGCCGGCGAAGGCGGGCACGCTCGCGGCCAGGCTGAGCCAGGTCCACGCCGGCCAGCCCTCGGCGCGGCCGAGGACGAGCGGCAGGACCACCAGCAGGACGGCGCCCGAGAGCGTGGCCACGCCGGCGACGTCGACCCGTCGCGCCGCGCGGGCGCTCGTCCTCTCGCGCGGGAGGTGGCGGGCGCCGGCCGCGATGACCGCCGCTCCCACGGGCACGTTGACGAAGAAGATCGCGCGCCACTGCGTGCCGAGCACATCGCCCGAGACCAGCAGACCGCCCAGGATCTGCCCGGCCACGGCGCCGCTCGACAGCGCGATCGCGTACAGGCCGATCGCCCGAGCGCGCTCGGCGCCCTCGAAGCTCAGCTGGATGCCGGTCAGCGTCTGGGGGAACATCAGCGCCGCGCCGGCGCCCTGCAGCACGCGCGCGACGATCAGCACGACCGGGCTGGGCGCCAGGCCGCACAGCAGCGAGGCGGCGGTGAAGACGCCCGCGCCGAGCAGGAACACGCGCCGGTAGCCGTGCGTCTGCCCCAGCCGCGCGCCGGTGATGAGCAGGACCGCGAAGGCGATCAGGTAGCCGCCGATGACGAGCTCGAGCGCGGCCCCGGAGGTGTGCAGGTCGGCGTGGATCGACGGCGCGGCGACGTTGGCGATCGTGGCATCGGCCTGCGCCATGAAGGGCGCCATGAGCAGGACGGCCAGCAGGCGGCGCCTATGCGTGGGCGAAGAGACCATGCCCATGCGACGCGCGACCCCGCCGGGCGCGTGAGGTGGGCTGTTCGTCAGCGCACGCGGAACGAGAAGCGCGCCACGACCACCGTGCGCGCCGGGAAGCCGCGCGGCGGATGGCAGCGGCGGGCCGCCGGGCAGGCGAAGGCCTCCGTGTAGGTGACGGTGCCCTGAAAGCGCCCGCGGCACCAGCCCTGCGGGCCGCCCTCGCCGCGCGCGGGATCGAGCAGGGCGCGGACGCGCGCCCTCGCGCTCGCGCGATGCGCCGCCAAGACGCGGTCGCGGTTGTTCACGCACCCCGAGGCCGGGCGCACCGCGTGGGCCTCGGCGACGTACGAGCGGCGCGTCTGGCCGAAGACGCCGGTGGCGCGGGCGCTCGTGAGGACCACGGCGAAGCGGTCGTGCCGGCCCCCAGCCACCGGGGAGACCGTGGCGAGCGCGACCGCGGCGAGCAACGCGACGGGCATCTCGTAGACCTCTACGCGCGGCGCACGCCCGGAGGTCCAGGGGGGTCATCCATCTGAGGGATGCGCTTCCGGGCGAACGGTGTCGATGGGAGACGGGAAGACACATAAACCGTTCCCAAGGAAAACTGAATATGCAAAAGATCATCATCGGGGCCGCGCTCGCGCTGTCCCTTGCCGTTGCTGCCACCGCTCAGGCCGACACCTTCGACACGTTCCAGTCCGGAAGCGTGAACGATCAGGTCGACTGGAAGGCCACCGATCCGTACGACCGTCGTCAAGAACGTCCGACGGCGTCAACAAGCTTCGGCATCTCGAACGCCGTCACGTCCGGCAGCTTCGCGGACAGCCTGTACTGCACCACGGTGCGATCCGGCCTCAAGCGCCGTCCGCAGCGTGCTACGACTACGCGTTCACGTTCAAGCCGCGACGCAGGATCGACAACCCGTCGTGCCGCGACGCCGTCACGCCCGCGGTCGTCCGTCGACTCGCGACATGACCGTTACGTCCGCCTCGACGACGGCTATGCCGCGTACGACGTGGTCTTCCGGATGTCACCTTCAACGACCAGTGGATCGCCCGCTGGGCGTGTCACGACGCGCACAGGGTGCCGATCAGACCACGTTCGTCCCCGGCTACGACAACGTCGTCGTTCGCGTCGACGATCGACGCCGACCAGACGGTCTCAGCACGTCCTGGGCCGAACTGTCAACGCTTCGACGATGCTGCGCGACCCGACGATCACCGACCGTCCTCGATGTCGCGCCTGAACGTCGATGCGGCCAATCGGCATGCAGTCGCGACGACCTCCGGTGCAACGTCGATCACCGTTCGACGACGTGACCTCGAGTTCGTGCTTCGAGCGTCGCGCCCGAGGTTGATCGCTGCCCGTCGGCCCGCAGGGCCCTGCCGGCGATGACGGCATGGACTGGCATGGCGGTCGAACGGCAAGAACGGCACGGACGGCACGAACGGCACGAACGGCACGAGCGGCAAGAACGGCGCGAACGGCGCGAACGGCAAGGACGGCACGAACGGCAGCCACCGCCGCCGCCGCCAGTGTCAACGGTGCCAAGGTCACGATGGGTGCCACGAAGCGCACCCTGCATGTCCGGTCGACCAAGGGCATGAAGCTCGTGAGCGTCCGTGCCTCGCTCCGCGGCAAGTCCCTTCCCGTCCACGGTCAGTCGATCAAGGTCGATCTCCGTGGCAAGGTCGTCGGCAACTACAACGTGTCCATCGTCGCGAAGTACAAGACCAAGAGCGGCAAGGTCCACACGGTCCGCAGCATCCGGAGCCTGAGCGTCACCCTCCGGTAAGAGCTGAACGGGATCCGCGGGCCGGCTTCGGCCGGCCCGCCCTCTCCCCAAGGACGCCCCGGCGCGCCGAGTGCCGGACGAGGCGAAACGGGGAAGCGCGCCCTGCAGGATTCGAACCTGCGACCTCGTCCTCCGGAGGGACGCGCTCTATCCAGCTGAGCTAAGGGCGCCTGCTGAGCATCGTAGTGGGTTGGGCCGGGGCCCTCGGGGTATGGATGGCTTCGCGGGAACTGTCCCACTACGGAGGTGTACCGGTGCGTATCGCGCGTGCTCTGGCAGCTGGGTTCGCTGTCGCTCTTGTCTGTGCCGGCGCTGCCCAGGCGGCGACGCCCGAGCTGTCGACCAATACTCGTCTGAAGGATCGCCGCGAGGTCGCGGCCGGCCAGCGCTCCTACGTCGAGGGCTTCCAGGACGGCGGGTTCTACGCCAACGGCTGGCACAGCACCGGCGAGATGGGCGGCGTCTGGGCGCCCCCGCTGAAGCTCGTCGACGGCGTCTGGTTCGGCATCGACGACCAGTGGGTCGGGGCCGCCACGAAGTTCTCGAGCGGCTGGGGCTACACCCGCTACGACCTGCCCGACACCGGCGGCCTGAAGGTGCAGCGCACGGACCTCGCGCCCGACGCCAACAGGGGCGCCCTCTTCGGGCTGCAGCTGACCAACCCGGCATCGGCCGACAAGACCGTCACGGTCAAGGTCGACGCGCACTCCGAGCTCATGAGCGCGTACCCGTGGGGCTTCAGCGGCGTGACCCCCAACGCCGCCGACAACCTCGCCGATCAGGGCTCGTACACGGGCACGGCACTGCAGTTCACCGACGACGGCGCGCTGCCCGGCGCCCCCGAGCACCACTACGCGGCGCTCGTCGCCGCCAACCAGGACCCGGCGTCCGGCGAAGCGGCGGCCGGCGGCGGCAACTACCGCGGACCGCAGCCGGGGACCAAGTGCGCCGCCGACGACGGGAAGTCGATGCCCAGCCAGTGCGACGATGGCCCGTTCGGCAAGGGCACCGGCGGCGAGCTGCGCTACCAGGTGACCGTCCCGGCGGGTGGCTCGAAGACCCTGTGGGTCGCCGTCGCCGGCTCAGACAAGGGCCTCGCCGCCGCGCAGGGCGAGCTGGCCGGGGCGCTCCAGGATCCCGCGGGCGCGCTCGCGGCCAAGGTCGCGTCGCGCGACAAGCTCTCGAAGTGGTCGCAGGTCTCGCTGCCCGGCGACAAGCTGCTGCAGGACGCCATCGACTGGGGCAAGCAGAACCTGGCCGACGTCACGCAGACCGCATCGGACCTGCAGATCCGCTGGACCAACCAGGGCAAGCAGTTCCCGCCCCCGTCGGGGACGGTCGCCCACGCCCGCTGGTTCGGCGCCGGCTACCCCGACTACCCGTGGATCTTCGCCACCGACGGCGAGTACACGAACTTCGCCGCCATGGCGCTGGGCCAGTTCGAGGTCGCCAAGGACCACCTGCGCACGTTGCGCGACATCTCCGACGTCCTCAACAACCGCTCGGGCATCGTCGTCCATGAAGCCGTGTCCGACGGCTCGATCTGGTTCGGTCACGACTCGCAGACGACCGCGGCCGACGGCACCAAGACCAACGACTTCAACAGCGACGAGACCATCAAGTTCCCGAGCGCCGTCGCCCTCATCTGGCGCTGGACGGGCGACAACCGCTTCCGCGACGAGATGTACGACTTCGCCAAGCGCAACCTCCAGGCCGTCGACCAGCGCCTCGACGTCGACCACGACGGCTGGCCCGAGGGCTCGGGGAACGTCGAGCGGCCGGGCATGGGGCCCGAGAAGCTCGACAACGGCGTCTACTACATCCGCTCGCTCTACGACCTGGCCGACATGGCGCGCTCCAAGCACGACGGCGCGACCGAGAAGTGGGCCACGAAGCTCGCGCGCAAGCTCACGCACCAGTTCGAGGGCACGTGGTGGGACACCGCCGCCCAGCAGTACGCGGACTCCCTGGACAACCCCGGCAACGAGCAGAACTACCAGAAGCACTGGATCGGCCAGGTGCCGATGGAGGCCGAGCTCAACCAGGGCGACGTGGCCACGCCGGGCATCGCCTCCAACGCGCACGGGACCACCGCGCTGGCCGGTCGCGAGAACTCGTGCTTCAGCGGCGACCGCCCCGGCAGCCGCGGCCTCTTCCACACCGGTTGCGGCGGCGGGCAGGACGGCAAGGGCGACTTCGAGATCTTCTCGCTGACGACCTCGATCCAGGCCGTCGCCGAGGGCAACTTCGGTCGCCTCGGACCCGACCAGCAGCAGCGCTACACCGACGCCAACGCGGAGACGATGTTCTCGGAGCCCGCGACCGGGAACACGCCCGACGAGCAGCCCGGCGCCATGCCGGAGATCTTCCCGTCGGCGCCCAACGGCGATCCCACCAAGGGCATCCCGCCCAACATCGACCGCTGCTGGACCTGCCGGTCGATGGTCATGCAGGCGTGGGGCAACTACGGCACCGCGTGGTCGGTGGTCCACCAGCAGCTCGGTGTGCGCCCCTACCTCAACGACGGCGTGCTCCAGGTCGTGCCGCAGGTGCCCTCGGGCCAGCCCAGCGTGGCGGGCTCCAACATCAGGCTCGGGCGCGGCTCGGTGGGCGTCTTCGCGTCGCACTCGAGCGCGGGCTACACGACGAAGGTCGATGCCACGCGCACGCCGGTCCGCGCGCTCGTGATCGGCCACACGCTGCCGCAGGGGTCGAGGCCCGCGGCGGTCGTGCTGGACGGCCACCGCGTCAAGCACTACGACGCCCGCGAGACCAATCGCGGGCTCGAGGTGACCGTCGCCGCGAGCCCGGGCGCGGAGCACACGCTGACGATCACCACCCGCTAGCCGAGAGGCAGAGGTAGGGCCCGCCCGAGGGCGGGCCCGCCTCAGCCGACGGAGACCGCGCCGGCGCCTGCGAGGACCCGCGACGCCTCCACCCGGTTGTGCACCCCGAGACGCCGGTAGATCGTCCGCACGTGGAACTTGACCGTGTTGCGCGAGATGTAGAGCCGCGCGGCGATCTGGTCGTTGTCCATCCCGAGCGACAGGAGCTCGAGGACCTCGCGCTGGCGCGGGCTGAGCTGCGCGAGCGGACTCGACGCGGCCGACTGACGGACCTGGCGCAGCCACCCGGCCGGGAACACGGCGTGGCCGGCAGCGACCTGCCCCAGCGCGGCGGCAAGCTCGGCGCCGTGGGCGCTCGCGAGGACCACGCCATCGAGATCGCCGTCGCGGGCGGCGACGCTCAGCGCCTCGTCGACCGCGTCGGCCACGACGACGACGCGCACGCCGGGCGCGACCGCCCGGATCCGCTCGAGCGTGACGAGCGGCCCGGTGGCGGGATGAAAGCCGGCGTCGAGGACGACCACGTCCAGCGGGTCGTCGACGAGTCGGGTCATGAGGGCCTCGGGGTCGCACGCGGTGGCCACGACATTCATGCCCAGCCCGTCAAGCAGTCGGCCGAGGGCCTCGGCCAGCATGGGACTCGGGTGGACAACGAGTACGCGCACGTCGTGTTCGGGCAGCCGGACCGATTGCACAGGCACATGTATGGTCACCAACAAACCGGAAAATGCCTGGGGATCTTCCTTGGCCCCTGGGTGAGGCGCGCACCCCACCGCCGGCACGGCGTGTCAACGCTCGGCCGCGCGGTAACGTCCCGCATGCAGGCGAACGACATCACTCGCGAGCGCGTGCGCCGTCTCGCCGGCATCCACGCAGGCGACGCCAAGGTGCTCTCGGTCTACGTCGACCTCGATCCGAGCTGAAGCGTCGCACCGGCGCGTCGGGGCGATCCTGCGCTTCTAGCCGACGAGCTCCAGCCGGGGATTCGGGTTCTCCCGCCGGCCGGCCTTGGCCAGCGGGCGGCCGTCGACGCGAACCACGTCGGCCGTGAAGTCGTTCTGCCCGCGCAGCAGCGAGGAGCCGACGCCGTAGGCGTCGACCGGCGCGCCCTCGGCCTCGAACGTCGCGATCTTCTCCGCATCGAAGCCGCCCGAGACGACGATCCGCACGTGCCCGTGCCCGGCGGCGTCGAGCGCGTCGCGCACCCGGCGGGCCAGCAGCGCCGTGACACCGCGGTTGCTGTCGGGATCCGGCTCGTCGCGCAGCGCGACGTCGACGAGCTGCTCGCTGGTGTCCAGGCGAACGCCCCACAGGCGCTCGCCCAGCGCGTCGGCCACCTCGAGCGCCGTGCGGACCGAGTCGTTCTCGAAGTCCACCAGGACGGTGATGTTGGTCTCGCCGTGGTAGCGGTCGGCGAACAGGCGCGCTGCGGCGACCGTGTCGCCCCCGAAGGCGGCCACGAGCGCATGGGGCACGGTGCCCACCCCGCGCCCGCCCCACCACGAGGCCTGCGCGTCGGTCGAGACGCCGATCGCGCCCGCGACGTGGGCGGCCCAGCCGTCGCCGGTCTGCACCAGCCAGTGGTCGTGGCGCGCCGGGAAGAAGAGGATGGGCTTGCCGTGCGCCGCCTCCACCACCGCCTTGACGTTGCGCATGACGAGCGTGCGCCGCGCCATGCAGCCCAGATAGACCGTCTCCAGGTGGGCGAACAGCCCGTAATCGCCCTCGATCGTCAGCACGGTCTCGCGCGGCGAGATCTCGTCGCCCTCATGCAGGGCGCGGACCTCGAGCTCGCTCCAGCCGTCCTCCCACCCGCCGTCGACATGGCGCCCGGCGCACTGCTCGAGGACGGCGATCGCCTCGTCGACGCCGCCGAGGATGGCCGCCTGCTTCTGGAAGACCTGCATGAGCACGCGCGGGCGATGGCCCTCGAGCTCGAGCAGATCGCGCGTCAGGTTGAAGTACTGATCGGTGTAATAGCCCTCGCGCATGCGCTCGACGGGCAGCCGGAACGTCTCAGGGGGCAGGCGCGCCACGCGGTGATCCTATGCACGACGTCGACCTGCTGATCGATCAGCTGCGCCCCTATGTCGCCAGCGAGCGCGTGCTCGAGGCGATCGCGGCGGTGCCGCGCGAGTGCTTCGTGCCCGCCCCCCTGCGCGACCGCGCCTATGAGAACCGAGCGCTGGCGATCGGCTGCGGGCAGACGATCTCCCAGCCGCTCGTGGTCGCGCGGATGACGGAGATGCTGGCGCCGGGCCCCGGCGACCACGTGCTCGACGTCGGCACCGGATCGGGCTACCACGCGGCCGTGCTGGCCTACCTGTCGCGGCACGTGTGGTCGATCGAGCGCCACGGTCGGCTGTCGCGCCGCGCGGCGCACAACCTGGCCGCCGCCGGGGCGCAGAACGTCACCCTCGTCGTCGGCGACGGCACGCGCGGCCTGCCCGAGAGCGCGCCGTACGACGCGATCAACGTCGCCGCCGCGGGCAGCAGCGAGGGCCTCGCCGAGCTCGAGGACCAGCTGGCGGCCGGCGGGCGCCTGATCGCGCCGGTCACCGAGCCGCTGCAGCGCCTGTCGCTCACGCGCCGCACGCCGGCCGGCCTCGAGCGCGAGCTGCTCGAGGAGGTCCGCTTCGTCCCGCTGGTGCGCGACGACTGAGCTAGCGCGACGCCGGCGGCGGGGTGTGCTCCCAGCGCCGCCGGGAGGCCTCGATGGCGGCCTCCTCGTGCTCGCACAGGCGCGCTGCGGGCGCGCGCTCGGGGTCGTAGAGCAGCTCCAGGCAGCGCTCGGCGCACTCGGCCTGGCGCTCCTCGGGCGAGACGCGGATCGCGGCGGCCAGCCTGCGCAGGAGGTCCACGGAGCGAAAGCTACGCCCCGGGGAGGCGCTGGACAAGGGTCAGCACCGGCGCGAAGTGGTCGCCGTGCTCATCGACACGGCGCAGCACGTCGGCGGCCTCGAAGGTGAGGTCCTCGGGCGCCTGCGCCGCGCGCACCTCGTCCCAGGTGACCGGCGTGGACACCGTCGGGCGGCCCATCGCGCGCAGCGAGTAGACGTTGATCGTCGTCTTGTTGACATCGTTCTGGCCCCAGTCGACGAGCACCTTGCCCGCGCGCGCGGACTTGGTCTGGCGCGCCACGACGAGCCCCGGCTCCTCGCGCGCGAGCAGCTCGGCCACGGCCTTGGAGAAGGCCTTGGTCTGCGCGAAGGTCGCTGCCCCGTTGACCGGGAGGTAGACCTGCATGCCCTTCGAGCCCGACGTCTTGGCGAAGCACTCGAGACCGAGGCCCTCGAACATGCCGCGCAGCAGCTCCGCGACGCGGCAGCACTCGACGATCGTCGCCGGTGGGCCGGGATCGAGATCGAAGGCAACGAGCGTCGGGCGCTCGGGGTCGTCGGCCAGCGCCAGCGAGGTGTGCAGCTCGAGATCGGCGAGGTTGGCCAGCCACACGAGCGTGGGCTCGTCCTCGGCCAGGACGTAGTCGATCGACCCCACGCGCGCGGTCTGAACCCAGTCGGGACGGTGCGATGGCGCGTTCTTCTCGTAGAAGAACTGGGCGTCGACGCCGTTGGGGTAGCGCTTGAGCGTCAGCGCGCGGCCCTTGACGTGCGGCAGGACGGCCGGGGCGATGCGCGCGAAATAGTCGATGACGTCGCGCTTGGCGAAGCCGGCCTCGGGATAGAGGATCTTGTCGAGGTTCGAGAGCTTCACCTGGCGCCCGCCGACCTCGGCCAGGATCGCGTTGGCCTCCTCGCGCACGACGAGCTCCGCCGGCTTGTCGTCGCGCAGGCCCTTGTAGGAGGGCGCGCGCAGCTGGCCGCCGTCGGTCCACTCCCGGAACTCGACCTCGGCCACCAGCTCCGGATCGGCGAACACGGCGCCGCGCGGGATCTTGGGGCCGCCCGGCGCGAAGGGCGAGTCCTCGCGCTCGAGGGGGCGCAGCATCTCGGCCAGGCGATCGAGCTCGGCCTCGGTGAAGCCCGTGCCGACGCGCCCGACATGGCGCAGCGAGCCGTCGTCCTCGCGCACGCCCACGAGCAGCGCGCCGATGCGCTCGCGGCGCTTGCCGTCGCCGGGGACCCAGCCGCCGACCACCACCTCCTGACGCGACGTGTTCTTGATCTTCAGCCACGACGGCGTGCGCTGCCCGGGATGGTAGGTGGAGTCCAGGCGCTTGGCGATGACGCCCTCGAGGCCCTGCTGCTCCGTGGCCTCCAGCAGCTGCGCGCCGTGGCCGACCACGTAGTCGGGCACGCGCCAACGCCCGCCGTCGCCGAGCCCGAGATCGGCCAGGCGCGCGCGGCGCTCGGTGTAGGGCAGCTCCATGAGCGAGTGGCCGTCGAGCCACAGCAGGTCGAAGATGACGTAGGTGACCGGCGTCTCCTTGGCCAGCCGCCGCACGGCGGACTCCGAGCCGACATGCATGCGCCGCTGCAGCGCGCCGAAGCTCGGCCGCCCCTCGGCGTCGAGGGCCACGATCTCGCCGTCGAGTACCGCGCGGTGGTGGCTGAGCGCGCGGTTGAGGCGGCCGACCTCGGGATAGCGCGGGGTGATGTCGAGCAGGTTGCGCGAGTGCAGGCGCATGCGCCCGGGCTCGGAGTGGCAGACCGCGCGCACGCCGTCCCACTTGACCTCGAAGGCCCAATGCTCGTCGTCGCGCGGCAGCGTGCCGGTGCGCGCCATCATCGGGACGATCTTCTCGGGCATGGGTGCGCCCGCCGCCGCGTCGGCGGGCGGGTCCATGCGGTGGATCATCCAGTTCTTCGGGTTCTCGTCCTTGTCGATGGGAAAGAGCGCGTAGCGCCCCTGCACACGCTCGCCGTGCAGGAGCACCTCGATCTTGCGCGGCTCCCACTTGAGGACGTCGTAGGTGCCCCGGTCCCAGACACGCATGCTCCCCGCGCCGTACTGGCCCTTGGGGATCTCGCCCTCGAACTCGAGGTACTCGAGGGGATGGTCCTCGGTGTGCACCGCGAGGCGGTTGTCCTTGGGCGCATCGGGCAGCCCGTTGGGGATCGCGAAGGAGACGAGGACGCCGTCGTGCTCCAGGCGCAGGTCCCAGTGCAGGCGGGTGGCGTGATGCTCCTGGACGACGAAGCGGCGGCCGTCCGGGCTCGGCGCCTCCTCCCCCATCGGCTCGGGCGTCTTCTGCGCCGAGCGCTTGGACCGATACGTCTCGAGCTTGCCGCTCACGAGAGAGCCCGAGCATACAGTCCACCCATGTTCTCTCCCGACCGCGCCGCGCTCGTGCTCGTCGACGTCCAGCAGGCCTTCCACGACCCGGCGTGGGGCACGCGCAACAACCCCGACTGCGAGGCCAACGTCGGCCGCCTGCTCGCCCACTGGCGCGCGCGCGGCGGCACGATCGTCTTCGTGCGCCACGACTCGGCGGAGACCGGCTGGGGCCTGCACCCGTCCGAACCGGGCAACGCCTTCCAGGAGGTGATCTCGGGCGAGCCGGACCTGCTCGTGACCAAGAAGGTCAATTCGGCCTTCATCGGAGAGCCCGCGCTCGAGCCGTGGCTGCGCGAGCGCGGCATCGGCGCGATCGTGGTCGCCGGCATCCAGACCAACATGTGCTGCGAGACGACCGCGCGCATGGGCGGCAACCTGGGTTTCGACGTCGCCTTCGCGCTCGACGCCACCCACACCTTCGACCTGCCCGACCCGATCGGCGGCGGGCGCATCGACGCCGACACGCTGGCGCGCGTCACCGCGGCCAACCTGCACGAGGAGTTCGCGCAGGTGCTCAGCACGGACGAGCTCATCGCCGGACCGTGACCTGGGTGCCGACCGGAACGGTGCGCATGAGCCAGCGCACGTCGCGGTCGGCGGCCCGCAGGCAGCCCTGCGAGACGCGCTGCCCGACCAGGTCCGGGCGGTCGGTCCCGTGGATGGCCAGGCGCCCGTCGATCGCCCCGGTGCGGACCTTCGGCTGGTGGCCGGAGAGCGCGAGGATGCAGCACCCGTAGGAGCGGCCGAACGCGCGCCCGCCGAGCTTGTCGGTGATGGCATAGGTCCCGGTCGGCGTCGGCGTCGCGGGCGTGCCGATCGCCACCCGCAGCGTGCGCACGCGCTGAGCGCCGTGGAGGACCGTCACCGTGCGCGCGCTGAGGTCGGCGCTGAGCCGCCAGCGCGAGCGGCGCACGACGAAGGTGCGGCGCGAGACGCGGACCCACGCGCGGTGGCCGTTGGGCACGAGGAAGGTCGGCACGGCCGCCCACGCGCCGCGGCGCTGGGTGACCGAGAGGATCAGCCGGCGCCCGTAGATCGTCTTGGGCAGCACGCGGAAGAGCAGCCGGCCGCCGGGTCGCGCGTGCATGCGCACGACGTGCCCCGGACGGACCTTGAGGATCATGGTCAAGGGCAGGTCCGGAGGCGCGGCGATCACCCGCGCGATGCTAGGGCGCGGGGCCGACGTGCGTCGCCGTACAAATGGTGTGTGCCGCACACATCATTGGGTAGGCCTGGGTCATGAGCACACATGCACAGGCAGAGTTCGAGGTCCAGTCCTGGGACGAGAGCACCTATGAAGAGCTCGACGGCGATGCCAAGCTGACGCGCGCAAGCGTCGGCCAGGGCTTCACCGGAGACCTCGAGGGTGCCGGGTCGGTCGAGTGGCTGATGTGTTACCGGGAGGACAAGACGGCCGACTTCGTCGGGTTGCAGCGCTTCGTGGGTCGCCTCGGCGGGCGCTCGGGCAGCTTCGTGATGCACACGCACGGCAGCTTCGACGGCACCGAGGCCAAGGGCAGCCTCGCCGTCGTCGAGCGCTCGGGCACCGAGGAGCTGGCCGGCATCACGGGCAGCGGTGCGTTCGCCGCGCCGCTCGGTTCGACGGCCTCGGTCGAGCTCGATTACGACTTCGAGTAGCCCGATGGCCGCGCTGCGCCGCGACGGCAACGTCCTCGGAGCGCTGTCGCTCGTCGTCGCCGATGAGATGTCCGACGCCGTCGCCGCGGCCGCCGATCAGTCCCTGACGGCGGCCGCGGCGCTGTCGGCGCTCGAGCACTTCGCCGACGGCTGCTCGGTCGGCCGCCTGCGCCGCATCCTCGGCCTGACCTCGTCGGGCACCGTGCGGCTCGTGGACCGGCTGGCCGGCGTGGGCGAGGTGCGCCGGCGCAAGGGACCGGACGGGCGCACGACGAGCATCGAGCTCACCGCGGCCGGGCGGCGCGCCGCGCGGCGGGTGACCGCCGCCCGTGCCGGCGTGCTCGAGGACGCGCTGGTCGACCTCACCCCCGCCGAACGCGACGACCTCGAGCGCCTGACCGCACGCGTGCTCGAGAGCGCGGTGCGCCGCAAGCTCGCGCGTGACGCGGGCGACTCCACGCGCTGGATCTGCCGGCTGTGCGACCTGCAGGCATGTGGGCGCCCCGACGGCCGCTGCCCGGCGGCGGCGGCGGCGGCTGCTGTTGTTGCTGCTGCGCGGGGGTAGTCCGCAGGCGTCTGTGGCGCCTCGCGGCGCGAAACAGCATCATCGAGGGAGAGGAGATGGCGGTGGCCGGGGCGCCCGCGGGTAACAGAACCCGCAGGCGCACCGACCGTCGCCGCCTCCCTTCCTCGATGATGCTGTTCGCGAGAACCCCTTAGCCCACGCCCAGCGCCCGGTCCAGGAAGCCGACTGTCCGCCGCTCGTAGGCAGCCGGGTGCTTGCGCAGCCCCGCGGTGTGGCCGGTGTCGGGCAGCTCCCAGAGCTGGACGGTGGCGCCGCCCGCGTCGCGATACAGGCGGGAGGCCGGGATCTCGTCGGGGAAGCCGCCGCCGGCGACCAGGAGGACGGGACGCGGCGCGATCCGGGGCATCATCGGGATCAGCGACGCCGAGGTCTTCATGCCCGAGACGGCGCGCACCGAGCGCATCGTGAGCCAGCCGAGCGCGCCCTCAAGCGTCCCCTTCGGACTGGCGTCGTCGCCGTCGACGGGCCGGGCGGCGCCGTCGGAGACGACGGCGGCCAGCCGGCCGTCGTGGGCGGCCGCGTCGAGCAGCACCTCGCCGCCGAGCGAGAGGCCGAAGCCGGCGATGCGCTCGGGGTTCACGTCGGGCCGATGCTCGAGGTAGTCGAGGCCCGCGGCGATGGCCGGCTGGGCGTTGTCGCCGAGGCCGTTGGAGTGCCCGTCGCTCTCGCCGTTGCCCGGGTTGTCAAGCGCCAGCACGCCGTAGCCGTGGCGGGCGAGCATCCGCACGTGGGCGGGGACGCGTCCGCGGCTCCCACCGGAGCCATGGCTGAGCAGGACCGCCGCGCCGTTGCGCGACGGGACGTACCACGCCGAGAGCCGGCGGCCGTCGCGCATCGTGATGCGGATCTCGTCGTGCGGGATCCCGACGGCGGCCTCGTGGATCGCCCAGCGCGGAGCGTGCACCGTCATATTGGCGAACGCGAAGGGCAGCACGCCGACCGCGGCGACGACCGCTGCGCCGGCGACCCATCCGACCGCGTGGGCACCGCGCCAGCCGAGCCCGCTTCGCCGGGGCGCGCGGCGGGGCGCCGCGGTGGCGGCGATGCCGGCGGCGACGAGCAGGAGCCCGCCGGCGATGTAGCCGATGCCGGTGACATCGCGCCAGTCGGGGCCCGAGTTGACGACATGCAAGCCGTGGGAGACGACGCCAAAGCCGACGGCGACCAGTCCTACCACGACGCCCAGCACGAGCCGCGTCGGGCGGGTGACGTGCGGCTGGGCGAGCGCCCACGCCGCGGCGAGGGCGACGATCACCGCGACGCCCAGCGCCGACGTGTCGGGCCCCGACAGCGCCAGGTCGAGCAGATGCGCGGTGACGAGCGCGAGGCCGGCGAGCAGGAGAGGGCGCTCGGCGCGGGCGGCGCGCGACGTGATCGTCGTCATGCCCCCACGGTCGCGGACCCGCCGCCCACCCGGCAGCGTGCAGGCTCGTGGACTCCCCGGTACTGCACCGGGGTGCAGGAGGTACGGGCAGCCCCCTTTTGACCCGGCAGGTCGCCGCGCTACGGTGCGCGATAGACCGGAATCCGACCGACCCGAAGGAGCCCAGCATGCGCCAGACGCTCATGTCGACCCAGAAGCCCGTTCCCACCCACTTCGAGGACATGAGCATCGGTGCAAACGCTGAATTTGGGCATCCTGGCCCACGTCGACGCGGGAAAGACGAGCCTGACCGAGCGGCTGCTCTACGCCGCGGGCATCGTCGATGAGCCCGGCAGCGTCGACGACGGAAACACGCAGACAGACTCCCTAGCGCTCGAGCGCCGGCGCGGCATCACGATCAGGGCCGCCGTCGTCTCGTTCGCGATCGACGACGTCACGGTCAACCTGATCGACACGCCCGGCCACCCGGACTTCATCGCCGAGGTGGAGCGGGCGCTGGCCGTGCTCGACGGCGCCGTGCTGGTCGTCTCGGCCGTGGAGGGAGTGCAGGCGCAGACCCGCGTGCTCATGCGCACGCTGCAGCGCCTCCGGATCCCCACTCTGCTGTTCGTCAACAAGATCGATCGCGCGGGCGCGCAGGACGAGCGCACCCTGCGCGCCGTCGCCGAGAAGCTGTCGCCGGCGATCGTCGCGATGGGGTCGGTCGATGCCCTCGGGACCCGCGCCGCTCGCTTCGCGCCGCACGCCGCGGCCGACCGCGCCTTCACCGCGAGGCTCGCCGAGGTGCTCGCCGACCACGACGAGGCGCTGCTGGCCGCCTACGTCAACGACGAGGCGTCCGTCGCCTACGAGGACCTGCGCCGCGCGCTCGCCGCGCAGACCCGGCGGGCGCGGATCCATCCCGTGTACTTCGGCTCGGCCATTACGGGCGCCGGTGTCGACGCCCTCGCTGCCGGCATCCACGAGTTGCTGCCGGCCGCCGAGGACGACGTCGACGGACCGCTGTCGGGCACCGTGTTCAAGATCGAGCGCGGGCCGGCCGGCGAGAAACTCGCCTACGTGCGGATGTTCTCCGGCACGCTGCGCACGCGCGAGCGGCTGTGTCTCGCCGGCGACGACGCCACGAAGGTGACCGCCATCAGCGTCTTCGATCGCGGCGGGGCCGTCGCGCGCGCGTCGGTCGGCGCGGGGCAGATCGGGCGGCTGCGCGGGCTGGAGAGCGTCAGCATCGGCGACGCGATCGGCCGGCCACCGCCCAGGCCAACCGGGCCGGCGGCCTTCGCGCCGCCGACGCTCGAGACCGTCGTCGTGCCCGACCGCGCGGCCGACCGGGGGTCACTCCACGTCGCGCTCACTCAGCTCGTCGAGCAGGACCCGCTCATCGGCCTGCGCCAGGACGCGCTGCGCGGCGAGCTCTCGCTCTGCCTGTACGGCGAGGTGCAGAAGGAGGTCATCGAGGCGACGCTCGCCGACGAGTACGGGATCGCCGTGAGCTTCCGCGAGACGACGACGATCTGCATCGAGCGGGGTCGAGGTCAGCCTGCGCGAGGCGCTGCGCCAGGGCCTCCACGGCTGGGAGGTGACCGACTGCGCGGTGGCCATGACCCATTCGGGCTACGCGGCCCGGCAGAGCCACTCACACGCCACCTTCGACAAGAGCATGTCGAGCACGGCGCGCGACTTCCGCCAGCTCACCCCGCTCGTGGCGATGACCGCGCTCGAACAGGCCGGGACCACCGTCTGCGAGCCGGTGCACCGCTTCGCGCTCGAGCTCCCGCCCGACACGCTCGGCGCGACGGCGGCCGCGCTCGCCGCGCTGCGCGCCATCCCCCTGCGCACCGATCGCCGCGGGGCGGCGACCGTGCTGGAGGGCGAGATCCCCGCGGCACGTGTGCACGAGCTGACCCGACAGCTGCCGTCCCTGACGCGCGGCGAGGGGGTGCTCGAGTCGGCCTTCGAACACTACGAGCCCGTCCGGGGCACGATCCCGACACGCGAGCGCACCGACGACGACCCGCTCGACCGCCGGGAGTACCTCCGGCGCGTCCTTCGACAGGGAACCTGATAGGAACCGCGCATGTCGCTCCTTGGATTCGGCCAACCGGCGACCGGTGTCTTCCAGATGTGTTACCTCGTCGAGGACATCGAGGCGGCCATGGAGCATTGGGTCGCGCAGCTCAACGTCGGCCCCTGGTTCCTGCTCGAGCACTTCACGGGCGAGCGCGGGACGTACCGCGGCGAGCCGGGCGACGTGGACGTCGCGCTGGCCATGGCCCACGCCGGGCACATGCTCGTCGAGCTCATCGCCCCCCACGACGATCGGCCCTCGGTCTACCAGGAGGCGATCGAGCGCGGCGGCTACGGCTTTCATCACTTCGGCGTGGGCACGCTCGACTACGACGCCGAGGTGGCCCGTCACCGCGAGCACGGCCACGAGCTTGCCTTCGAGACGTGGGTGCCGACCGGCGGCCGGGTCGGCTACGTCGACACGACGGCCGAGCTGCCCGGCTACCTCGAGCTGATCGAGATGGACGACGCGACCGACGCCGCGTTCACGCGCTTCTACGCCCAGTCGCTGGCGTGGGACGGGACCGATCCGGTCCGCCCGTTCGCGTGAACGCTCAGCCCGCCCACACGAGGACCGACGGCACCGCGATCAGCGCCAGGAACCCGAGCAGCCGCACGAGCGCGTCCTGGGGCGCGCGGCGGACGACGCACTCCGGGTGAAAGACGCGTTCGGTTGCCTCGTCGGTCAGGGGCGCCCCCTCGACCACGCGAGCGCAGATGGCGCAGGTGTGCTTGGCGTAGTCGAGGGGGCTGCCAGGGGGCATGCCTCACGGTCGCCGACCACGCCCCGCCGAAACATGCGGCCACCATGCCGGTGCGGTGGCGGAAATCCGACAGGCGTCACCCGCGAAGCGGGTGACGGATGGCGTGCGGATCGTCGTGGCCGGCGCCGCACGCCGCAACTGGACAGTGCTGTGCACGGCCGGTCGCGGCGGGTGGCGCCAGGCGCGGCGAGACGCCCGCCAGGCGTTACCCGCCGGCGACGGCGGGGAGGATCTGGACCTCCTGGCCGTCGGCCACCGGCGTGTCGAGCCCGTCGCCGAAGCGGATGTCCTCGCCGTCGACGTAGACGTTGACGAAGCGGCGCAGGCCGCCGTCGCCGTCCGACAGCCGGTCGCGCAGCTCGCCGTGGCGCTCGAACAGCGCGTCGAGCACGGCGCCGACGGTGGCGCCCTCGACGCTGACGGCGCTCTCGCCGCCCGCGGCCTCGCGCAGCTGGGTCGGCAGCTTGACCTTCGGCATCAGACGCGCACCTCGGCGCCCTCGACGTCGGCGACGAACTGGTCGAAGGACGGCGCGATCTCGAACGCCTCGAAGGTCCCGCGGACCGCGTCGAGCGTCTTCAGGCCCTCGCCGGTGATGACGAGCACCACGCGCTCCTCGGGATCGATGTCGCCGCGCTCGGCCAGCTTGGCCAGCACCGCGGTCGTCACGCCGCCGGCGGTCTCCGTGAAGATGCCCGTCGTCTCGGCCAGCAGCCGGATGCCGGCGCGGATCTCGTCGTCGGAGACCGAGTCGATCGCTCCGCCGCTACGCCGCGCGAGGTCGAGCGCGTAGGGGCCATCGGCCGGGTTGCCGATGGCCAGGGACTTGGCGATCGTGTCGGGCCGCACCGGCTTGCAGACGTCGACGCCGTCGGCAAAGGCCTTGGCCACGGGCGAGCACCCGTCGGCCTGCGCCCCGTTCATCACCGGAGGCCGGCCGCGCACGAGGCCGAGGTCGAGGAAGTCCTGGAAGCCCTTGGCGATCTTCGTGTACAGCGAGCCCGAGGCGATCGGCGCCACGACGCGATCGGGCACCTCCCATCCGAGCTGCTCGGCGATCTCGTAGCCGAGCGTCTTGGAGCCCTCGGCGTAGTAGGGGCGCACATTGACGTTGACGAAGGCCCAGTCGCGCTCGCCGCTGAGCTCGGTGCAGAGCCGGTTGACGTCGTCGTAGGTCCCCTTGACCTTGACCACCTTCGCCCCGTAGACCCCGGTGGCGAGGACCTTCTGCTCCTCGAGGTCGGACGGGATGAAGACGTAGGCGTCCATGCCGAGCGCGGCGCCGTGGGCGGCGACCGAGTTGGCGAGGTTGCCCGTCGACGCGCAGGCGAGCGTCGTGTAGCCGAGCTCGCGGGCGCGCGCCGATGCGACCGAGACGACGCGGTCCTTGAAGGAGTGCGTGGGGTTGGCCGCGTCGTTCTTGACCCACACCTCGCGCACGCCCAGGCGGGCGGCGAGCCGATCGGCCCGGACGAGCGGGGTGCAGCCCGCCGGCAGCCCGGTGCGGGTGCGCGGCTGCGGGCCCTCGAGCGGCAGGAAGTCGTGATAGCGCCAGATGTTCTGCGGACCGCCCTGGATGCGGCGGCGCGCATGCTCGACGTCCTGGATGTCGTGCTCGTAGGCGACCTCGAGGGGTCCGAAGCAGCGGTCGCAGACGTAGCGGGCCTCGAGGCCGTAGTCCGCGCCGCACTCCCTACAGGTCAGCTTGGTGGCTCCCATGATCAAAAAACCTCCGCCGGAGTTCGTTCGTGGCGGAGGTCTGGAAAGCCTCGGCCACATCTCTCAGGAATTGGCACCTTTCCCGCATGCGGGAGGTTGCCGGGGCTTCAAAGGGCCAGTCCCTCCACCCCTCTGGATGTGTCCAGCTATGTGAGGTCCCACCTTAGCAAGGCTTCGACACCGCGCAAGGCGCAGGTAGACTGCATTGCAGAGCGAATTTCGATGCTGACGATGACGACCGACGAGCCGCGAAGTACCGATGCCGAACCTGCCCAAGCCACGCCTCAGGCGCACGGCGCGGACACGCGGCGGGGTCGTCACACGTCCATCAGAGCCTGAGCGCCCCAATGTCGAGATCGTCGAGTTCGTCTCCGACGACGGGCAGTCCCTGCGCTGGATCAACATCGAGCGTCCGCGGCCGGTCGACCGAGCGTGGCTCGAGGAGCACTTCGACTTCCACGCCCTCGACTACGAGGACGTCTACAGCCGCAACCAGCGCCCGAAGGTCGACGAGTACGACGACTACCTGTTCGTCGTCCTGCACTTCCCGGCCTACGACAAGACCGTCGGACGCCTGAACGCCGCCGAGCTCGACGTCTTCGTCGGGCCCGACTACGTCATCACGCTGCCCAACGAGCCGATCCAGCCGCTCGAGTACCTCTTCGAGCGCTGCCGCACGCGCGACGACCTGCGCGAGCAGCTCTTCTCCAAGGGCCCCGGCTATCTGCTCTACAAGATCGTCGACGACTGCGTCGACGCGTCGTTCCCGATGCTGCGCAAGATGGGCAACAAGCTCGAGCGCCTCGAGGACGACATCTTCGAGGGCGAGCACTCGTCCGAGGTCGTGCGCGACATCTCGAACGTCAAGCAGGAGATCATCAACTTCCGCCGCGTCGTGCGCCCGCAGCGCGCGGCGCTGAAGGACCTCGAGGCGACCAAGCGCTACATCCCGGACGACCTCGAGATCTACTTCGACGACATCAACGACGCCTCCGAGCGCATCTGGGACATGCTCGAGAACTACAAGGAGGTCGTAGAGGCGCTCGAGTCGTCGAACGAGTCCGTCATCTCGCACCGCATCAACGACACGTTCCGCGTGCTCACCGCGATCAGCGTCATCGTCCTGCCGCTGACGCTCATCGCCTCGATCTGGGGCATGAACACGAAGGTCCCCGGCGAGGGATCGCACGCCGGCTTCTTCGCCATCGTCGGCGTCATGGCGATCGTGCTCGTCGCGACCATCCTGCTCTTCAAGCGCCGCGGCTGGCTCTGAGCAGCGTTCAGCGCGCCACCCCCGGCAGGCGCGCACGACACCCCTCGCGCCGCGGCACGTCGCGGCGGAGGACCCTCGGCGCGCCGCCGGCCTTGCGGGAAGGAGGCCGGCGGCGCTCCGCGATGCCTGGTTCAGGCAGCAGCGGGGAGGAATGGCGCTGCCTGGGCAATGACGCGGCGGCAGGCTGATGGCGCTGTCGCGTGGAGGAGGGCGCGTCGCTGTCGCGTTTGGAGGGGTGCGATCAGGATGCCGGTCGGACGCCGACGCGCCAATGCGGCTCGCCGGTGTGCCCGGGGTGCGGGTAACCCGACCCTCGTCATAGGGTGCGTGCGTGAGCGATGCGGCCCAGCGCATGACGACCACGGCGCTCAACCGCGCGGTGCTCGCGCGCCAGGGATTGCTGGAGCGCCTCGACCTGCCGCCGGCGGAGGCCGTGGAGGCCGTCGGCGCCCTGCAGGCGCAGTACTGGCCGGCGCCGCCGGCGGCGCTGTGGTCACGGGTGGAGGGCTTCCAGCCCGACGCCCTCTACGCGGCGCTTGCGGATGGAGAGCTCGTCGCCGGAACGCTGCTGCGGGCGACCCTGCACCTCGTGTCCGCTCGCGAGCACCCGGCCTACGCAGCGGTTGCCGCCGAGGCGGCCGGCCACCACTGGCGGCGCACCGACGACGAGCCCGGCGCCGCGGTCGAGCAGCTGCTGACCGGGCTGCGGACCTACGCGAGCCGCACGCCGCGCAGCGCCGAGGAGATCGGCGCGTTCGCCGAGGAGTGGGTCACCGAGCATCCCAAGGCGCTCTCGGCCGGCGAGCTCGAGCGCCAGCGCGAGCTCAAGTGGCGCCCGTTCCAGCGCTGGTCGGCCTTCGTGCGGGTGCCGGCCGACGGCGCCTGGGGCACGAAGGCGCCCAGCGCCCTGCGCGCGGCCCCGCGCCCGCGCGGCGCGCTGAAGGGCGACAAGGCGCTCGACGAGGTCGTGCGCCGCCATCTGCGGGCGTTCGGGCCGGCGGGCCCCGACGACGTGGCGGGCTGGATCGGCTGGCGCACGCCGCCGGTGCGCGCGGCCTGCGAGCGCCTCGGGGGCGAGCTCGAGCGCTTCGAGGACGAGGGCGGCCGCGCGCTCTACGACCTGCCCGACGCGCCGCGGCCCGACCCCGAGACGCCGGCGCCGCCGCGCCTGCTGGCCGCCTTCGACAGCCTCCTGCTGGCCTACGCCGCCAAGCGCCGGGCGCGCATCCTGCCCGACGAGCACCGCGACGCCGTCTACGAGCGGCGCAACCTGCAGATCCGCCCCAGCTACCTGATCGACGGGCTCGTCGCCGGGACCTGGTCGATCGAGGCCAAACGCCGCGAGGCGACGCTCACCCTGCGCCCGCTCGAGCGCCTCGCCCGCGCGACGCGCACTGAGCTGGTCGACGAGGCCGAGCGGCTCGTCCGCGCGCTCCACCCGCAGGCCAAAGGGCATGCCGTCGTCGTCGCGCGCTGAGGCTCATGAAACACCGCCCCGCGAAAGGTGTAGAAAACGCCGGTGCCGCCCATCGAATCCCTCGAGCGTCTGGCCGACTCCTTCGCCGCCCTGGAGCAGCCCGTCGAGCGCAAGCGGATGCTCGTCATCGTCAACCCGTACGCGACGACGGTTTCCGATCGGCTGAAGAACCTCGTCGTCTACGCCCTGCAGGGCCGCTACGAGGTCGACGCGATGGACACGGAGGGACGCGACCACGCGACCGTCCTGTGCCGAGAGGCCGCGCAGGAGGGCTACGACGTCGTGGTCGCCTTCGGCGGGGACGGCACGGTCAACGAGGCCGCCAACGGCCTGGTGCACTCCCCCACCCCGTTGACCCCGCTGCCCGGCGGAGCCACCAACGTGTACTGCAAGATGCTCGGCGTCCCGGGCGACATCGTCGACGCCACCGAGCACCTGCTGCGGCTCGCCGACGACTGGACGCCGCGCCGGGTCGACCTGGCCCACGTCAACGGCC
Organism: uncultured Actinomycetes bacterium; assembly: GCA_963807305.1. Taxonomy (GTDB): domain Bacteria; phylum Actinomycetota; class Thermoleophilia; order Solirubrobacterales; family Solirubrobacteraceae; genus JAOPZW01. The sequence continues at coordinate 97,654 of CAWEBN010000001.1, read as the reverse complement.
GCGGGTTCACCTTCTCGGCGGGCTTCGGCCTCGACGCCTCGGTCGTGCGCCGCGTGGACGCCCATCCGGCCCTGAAGGCGCGCCTGAAGCAGTGGTACTTCGCCTATGCCGCGGTCGCGACCTTCACCAAGGAGTACGTCGTGCGTCCGCCGCGCCTGGAGGCGCACGTGGGCGACGAGGTCCTGCGCGGCGTCACCGCAGCCGTGCAGAACGGCGACCCCTACACCTACTTCGGCCGTCGCCCGGTGCATCTGGCCGAGGGCCTCGCGCTCGACGACGGCCGTTACGGCGGCGTGGTGCTCGGGCGCGCGGCGCCCATCGACATCCCCACCGTGAGCGCGCGCCTGCTCTCCGATCGCCTGCGCCTCGCCGACCACAAGCGCATCAGCGCCTTCGCCACCTCCGACGAGGTACGGATCGTGTCGGCCGACGGGCGCGCCGTGGCGCTCCAGGTCGACGGCGACTACATCGGCGACACGGCCGAGGCCGTCTTCGGCGTCTGGCCCGGGGCGCTCTCGGTCGTCGCTTGAGCCGCGGCCGGATCGTCGTCGAACGCGGCGGGCGCGTCGAGAGCGAGCACCGCTTCGTGTGGCGGCTGGCCGACGGCGAGCACGACGAGCAGGTCTTCCTGCGCTCGGCGGCCAAGCCGTTGCAGGCACTGCCCGCCGTGAGCGCAGGCGTGCTCGAGCGCCTCGGGCTCGACGACCGCCACCTCGCGCTGGCCTGCGCGTCGCACGGCGGGTCGCCCGAGCACGTCGCCCGGGTGTCCGAGATCCTCGCCGCGGCGGGCCTGGGCGTCGGGCACCTGGCCTGCGGCGTCGTCGCGCCGCGCGACCCGGTGGCGGCCGCCGCCCTGCCGGGACCACCGCGGCGCATCCACCACAACTGCTCGGGCAAGCACGCGCTCGGCCTCGCCCTCTGCGTGGTCGAGGGCTGGCCGGTCGAGGGCTACCTCGACGCCGCACATCCGCTCCAGCGCGCGATGGCCGACGCCGTGGCCGGCGCGCTGGGCGTCGAGGCCCCGCCGCACGCGATCGACGGCTGCGGGATGCTGACCTTCCACGCGCCCCTGGCGACGCTGGCGCGCGCGTTCGGGCGGCTGGCGGGCGGCGATCTCGGTGCGCCGGGGACCCGCATCGCCGCCGCCATGCGCGCGCATCCCAGCCTCATCGCCTACCCGGGCGCGATCGACACCGAGCTCATGGCCGCGACGCCCGTGATCGCCAAGATCGGCGCCGAGGGCGTCATCGCCATCGGCTGCGAGGACGGCCGCGCAGTGGCGGTCAAGGTCGCCGACGGAGCCCTGCGCGCGCTCGACCCCGCGGCCGTGTGGGCGGCCGGCGAGCTGCTCGGGCTGCCGGTCGGCGCGGGCCGTCTTCCGGCGCTGGCGGCGCCGGAGGTGCGCAACTCGCGCGACGAGGTCGTCGGCCGCCTTTCGGTGGCGGCGTCCTCCTAGCGGACGACGCCGAGGTCGTCCGCGCGAGCGAGCGCGAACCCGCCGGCCGGCCGACGACGCGGTGTCCGAGCGCTGACAACCTTCCGCGATGCCTTCTCCCCTCCTCCTCCTGACGGCGTTCTCAGTCGCCGCCTGACGATCACGGCCCGCGCCATCGCGGGCGGGCCCAGCGCCAAGGCCACGACGGCCTTGCGCATCGTCGGATAGCGGGCCCCACCGGCGTCGCCGTCCACCTGCCCCTGGACGGCGGCGCCGGCCGCTACATCCACGCTTTCCTGAACCGAACAAGGACTCAAGACCATGACTTCCGCACGACGCATCCTCGCCGGATTCACCGCAGCCGCGATCGCCGTCGCCGTCGCCGTCACGCCGACGGCGTTCTCAGACGCCCGTGACGGCGGGGGCCACAAGCGCCCCGACGTCGGCGCCCGCCACGGGCACCGCATCATCCGCTAGCCCGCTCGGCCGCTCGCGGTACAAGAGGCCCGGGGCCCGATCAGCCCGCGCCCGGCGTCACGCGGTACGCGTCGAACACCGAGTCGATGTTGCGCAGGCGCGTGATCGTCTGCTTGAGCGCCTGGGTGTCGGCCACCTCGACGACGAAGCGGTTCTGGACCATCGGCGTCGAGACGATGCAGCGCGCCTCGACGATGTTGATCCCCGCCTCGGCGAAGGTCCGCGAGAGGTCCTCGAGCAGGCGGTGGCGGTCCCAGGCGTCGACCTGCAGCTCGACCTTGAACGCGGTCTCGTGGTCGCCCTCCCAGTGGACGCGCACGAAGCGCTCGGGGTCCTTGCGCAGGGCGGCCGTGTTCGGGCAGTCGTCGCGATGGATGGTGATGCCCCGCCCGAGCGAGACGTAGCCCACGACCGGGTCGCCGGGCACGGGCCGGCAGCACTTGGCCATGCGCAGCATCACGTCGTCGACGCCCTCGACGCGGATGCCGTACGAGGCGCTCGAGCCGGTCGGCTGGCGGCGCTGGCGGCGGGTGGAGACCAGGGACTCGGCGGTGGTCGCCTCCTCCTCGGCGGCCTCGCCCTGCTTGAGGCGCTGCAGGACCTTGTTGACGATGACCTTCGGCGAGATCTTCGCCCCGCCGAGCGCGATGTAGAAGTCGTCGGCCTTGCGGAAGCCCATCTCGCGGATGACGTCCGCGAGCAGCGGCGAGCCGGTGATCTTCTGGGCCGGCAGGCCGGCCTTGTTGAGGTGCTCCTGCAGCAGCGCGCGACCGGTGTGCTCGGTGTCCTCGCGCGACTCCTGCTTGAACCACTGCTTGATCTTGTTGCGCGCGCGGGTGGTCTTGACCACGGCGAGCCAGTCGCGGGAGGGGCCGCGCTCGCGGTTGCTCGTCAGCACCTCGACGATGTCGCCGGACTTCAGCGAGTAGTTGAGCGGGACGATCTTGCCGTTGACCTTCGCGCCGACGCACCGGTGGCCGAGCTCGGTGTGGATCTCGTAGGCGAAGTCCAGCGGCGTGGCGCCGGCGGCCAGCGACTTGACCTCACCCTTGGGCGTGAAGACGAAGACCTCCTCGTCGAAGAGGTCGACCTTCAGGTTCTCCATGAACTCCTTGGGGTCCTGGAGCTCCTGCTGCCAGTCGAGCATCGAGCGCAGCCACTTGAGCTTCTGCTCACCCTGCGGCGCGGGCTTGCCCCGCGAGCCCTCCTTGTAGATCCAGTGCGCGGCGACGCCGAACTCGGCCATGTCATGCATCTCGCGCGTGCGGATCTGGATCTCGAGCGGCAGTCCCTCGGGCCCGATCACCGTCGTGTGCAGCGACTGGTACATGTTGAACTTCGGCATCGCGATGAAGTCCTTGAAGCGGCCGGGTAGCGGCTTCCACAGCGAGTGGATGACGCCGACCGCGCCGTAGCAGTCCTTCACCGAGTCGACGATGACCCGCATGGCCGTGAGGTCGTAGATCTCGTTGAACTCGCGGTCCTTCTTGGTCATCTTCGAGTAGATCGAATAGAAGTGCTTCGCCCGCCCGGCGATCTCGGCATGGATGCCGAGCGCATCGAGCTCGCGCGTGAGCTCGGTGCCGCTGGTCTGGACGTAGTCCTCGCGCTCCTCGCGCTGCTGGTTGACCAGGCCCTTGATCTCCTGGTACTTGCGCGGGTGCAGCGCGGCGAAGGCGAGGTCCTCGAGCTCCCACTTGATCGCGTGGATCCCGAGCCGATGCGCGATCGGCGCGTAGATCTCCAGGGTCTCCTTGGCCTTGTCGATCTGCTTCTGCTTGGTCAGCGCCCCGATCGTGCGCATGTTGTGCAGGCGATCGGCGAGCTTGATGAGGATGACCCGGATGTCCGTGGCCATCGCGACCATCATCTTGCGGTAGTTCTCGGCCTGCGCCTCGTCGCGGCTCGTGAAGGTGATGCCGGTGAGCTTGGTGACGCCGTCGACGAGCGTCGCGACCTCGTCGCCGAAGCGGTCGCGGACCTCGTCGAGCGATGCGCTCGTGTCCTCGACGGTGTCGTGCAGCAGCGCCGCGCACAGCGTCTCGGTGTCGAGGCGCATGCCCGCGCAGATCTTCGCCACGCCGACCGGGTGCACGATGAAGTCCTCGCCGGACTTGCGCCGCTGATCGGCGTGGTGCTCGCAGGAGAAGAGGAAGGCGTCCTCGACGCGCTGGCGGTCGATCTCGACGGCCGCGTCGTCGGCGTGCTCCTCGACGATCGCGAACAGGTCGCCGAGCAGCCGGCGCTCGGTGTCGGTGAGCTCGGCGCGAAGGACCGGGGCGTGTGCCTCGGGGTGCGCGACGCGGTCGACCGGGACGCGCTCGGCCGGCGCGTGGGCGCCGTTGCGCAATACCGCCTCGGCGGCGGCCTCGGGCGGGTCGGTCCGCGGCTCGGTGGCCATACCCAGAGGGTACCCCCTGGGTCAGCGGGTGCGACCGCCCTTCGGCCGGTTTCTACGCCGCGCGGGCGGCGCGGCGCGGCGCGCCCAGGCGCGCCCGGCCCTCGGCCAAGCGCGTCGTGTACGCGCGAAAGGCCGCCGAGCCGTCGAGCTCGGTGCGACGGGCGGGCGCCAGCGCCACCGCTGCCCCGTCGACGCGGACGAGCGCGAGCTCGTCGAGCACGCGCAGGGCGCGACCCGCGGCCGCAGGCGAGGGCGCGGCGGCGACCGCGTCGCGGAGCGCGCCGTCGCGCAGGGCGCGGTACACCGAGGCGGCGGCCGGGCGCACGTCGTATGCGGCTTCGTGGGCCCGCAGCGCGTACCCGGCCTCCGCGTCGCCCCAGGCCAGCGTGAAGCGCTCGTCGACCAGCGCGGCCTGGGCGTCGGACGCGGGCGGGTCGAGCGCGAGCACGTGCGCGTAGCACCCGATGAGCGCCGGATCGCGCTCGAGCGCGTACCAGGCGGCAACCGCGAAGCCTCCGAGGCGGCCCTCGAGGTGCGCGCGGCGCCGACGGGCATCGGCACACGCCACGAGCACCGGCTCGCCCGAGGCCACGAGCGCGGCCAGCGTGCCGGCCACGCCTCCCCCGCGCCGGTCGCGCGGGACGCCCGCGGCCCGCGACGTCGCCCCCGCCACGGGCAGCGCCGCCACCAGCTCGGCCAGCGCGGCGTCCACGGGATCCTCGGCCTCGCCCACGAGCGCGATTGCCGCGGGCGCCGGTGCCTGGGCGTGGCGCAGGACCAGCCGCGGCTCGACCGCCCCGTTCCACTCGTTGAGCTCGAGCGTGAAGGTCGCGTCGTGCACGTCGCCGTCGGGCAGCCGGCTCATCCCGAAGGCGACCGCCCGGGCGCGGTGGCCGCCGGCCTCGACCGTGAAGCGCACGTGGCGGCCCTCCTGGCCCATCGGGCGCGCGTCGACCAGCCGTGCGGCCGGCACGAGCAGCGACACCGACGGGTTGGCGATCCCGAAGGGCGCCAGCCGCTCGAGCTCCTCGGCCAGCGCCAGCCCGAGCTCGTCGCCCGCCACCACGGCATCGACGCGCTCCGTGGGAACGAGGTCCTCCGGCGCCAGGACCGCCGCCGCGTGCGCGACGAAGGCGGCCCGGAAGGCGTCGACCTGCGCGCGCGCGATCGTGCAGCCCGCCGCCGCGCGGTGCCCGCCGTGGCGCAGCAGGTGCTCGGCGGCGGCGTCGAGCCCGCCCAGCAGGTCGAAGGCCGGGATCGAGCGCCCCGAGCCGGTCCCCTCGTCGCCGTCCATGGCGAGCATCACGCACGGGCGGTGGTGGCGCTCGGCGATCCGCGAGGCCACGATCCCGATGACCCCGGGGTGCCAGCCCTCGCCGGCCAGGACGTATGCCGGCTGCTCGCCCAGCTCGCGCACCAGGGCCTCGGCCTCGAAGACGATCCGCGTCTCGGTGAGGCGGCGCTCGGCGTTGGCGTGGTCGAGCTCGTCGGCGATCGCCGCGGCGCGCTCGCCATCGTCGGTGAGGACCAGCTCGAGCCCCGCGTCGGCGCGGTACAGGCGCCCGGCAGCGTTGATGCGCGGGGCCAGGCGAAAGCCGATCGCGCGCGCGTCGAGCGCGCCCGGGTCGACCTTGGCCACGCGCAGGAGCGCCCGGATCCCCGGCTTGGTCGACGTGGCCAGCGCGTGCAGGCCCTCGCGCACCAGGCGCCGGTTCTCGTCGCGCAGCGGGACGCAGTCGGCCACCGTGGCCAGGGCGACGAGATCGAGGTCCTCGTCGGCTCCGGCCGGATCGCGCCCCGCGCCCGACAGCAGAGCGGCGGCGAACTTGTAGGCGACACCGGCCGCGCACAGATCGGGGCACGGGTAGCCGCAGACGGCCGGATGGACGATCGGCGCCTCGGGCAGCGAGCCGTCGGCGCGCGGGCTGTGATGGTCGGTGACGACGACGTCGAGACCCAGAGCGCGCGCCTGCGCGACCTCGTCGATCGCCGTGATGGCGCAGTCGGCGGTGAGCAGCAGGCGCGTGCCGCGCTCGGCGAGCCGCGTCACCGTCGCCGCGCTGAGCCCGTAGCCGTCCTCGGTCCGGCTGGGCAGGTACCAGTCCACGTCCGCGCCCAGGCTGCGCAGCGCGCGCACGAGGATGGCGGTCGAGCAGACGCCGTCGACGTCGTAGTCGCCGTGCACCGTCACGCGCGTGGCGCCGCGCACGTGCGAGAGGACCAGATCGACGGCGGCGTCGATGCCGGCGAAGGCCGACGGATCGTGGCGCTCCTGCGCGGCCAGCCACGTGCGCGCGGCCTCCTCCTCCCCCAGCCCGCGGCGCACGAGGACCTGCGCGAGCGCGAAGCTCACGCCGAGCCGGCGCTCGAGCGCGCGCACCGTCGCGATCGGTGCGGGTGGGATGTTCAGGAGGCGCTCCACGGCCGCAGGACGCTAGGCGCGACGGCGGACGGAAGACGGGTCCGGCGGCCCCTCCCGAAGGGGAGGGCAAGACCTGCCCTTGGGCAGGCGAAACCCCCACCGCACAGGACTAGCGTCCACCGCCATGGCCGCCACCCGCGGAGAAGTCGCCTGGCCGACGCTCGCCGATCGCCTCCGGCTCGCGGGCGGCGTCATGAGCGAGCGCGAGGGCCACGCCGTCGCCGCCCACTTCGGCTCGGCCGCCACCGAGCTCGCGATCTGCGTCAAGCGCGTCGGCCTCGCCGTCCGCTCGGACCTCGACGCGCTGGAGATCGCCGGCCCCGAGCCGTGGCTCGCGCACTTCCTCGAGACGTCGCTGGGCGGCCGCGCGCCGGCTCCCGGCGAGGCCGTCCGCACCGCGCGCAGCTGGTGCTGCCGCGTCGCGGCCGACCGGGCGATCGTCGTCGGTCCCTGGAGCGCCGCCGCTCGCTGGGCGGGCATCGCACGCCACGCGGTCGTCACCGGCGCCGCCATCGACTGCACCGACCGTTCGGACAGCGCCACCGCCCTCACCCTGGTCGGGCCGCGCGCGGCGCGGCTGCTCGACGATGCCGGGCTCGAGCCCGACCTGGCTGTGGGCGGTGTGCGCGAGAGCTGGTTCGCCGGCTGCCCGGCGCTGGTGCTGCGTGAGGCCGCCGATCGCTTCCTGCTCCTGGTCGACGCCGATCACGCGGTCGACGCCTGGCAGGACCTCTTCGACGCGGGCCGCGCCCTCGGCCTGTCGATGGTCGGCGCGGAGGCGCTCGAGCGCCTCGCGGCCGCGCCGGAGCGTATCTTCTGAACCCTGACGGATTCGCAGCAGAGGGTCGGGAGCACGGAGGCCGGCGACGCCTCACGGGAGCCCACGGGCGCCTATGGGCACGTCGCGCGGTCGATCGCCGAGCAGCGCTGCGTGATCCTCGACGGGGGCGTCGGTACCGAGCTGCCGCACTCCGCCGGCGCCAAGGGCGTCCTGGACGAGCCCCTGTGGGGCACGCGCGCGCTGATCGAGAGTCCCGACGCGGTCCTGAGCGTGCACCGGGAGTACGTCCAGGCCGGCTGCGACGTCATCTCGACGAACACCTGGGGCCTGGCCTCGGCGCTGGCGACCGACGGCCCGCGCCTGTGGTCCGACCGCGACACGCCCGTGCACTGGATGGACGTCGGGCGCCGCGGGCTGCGCCTCGCCCGCCAGGCGGTGCACGAGCTCGGGCGCGACGGCGACTGCGCGGTTGCGTTCTCGCTCAACGGCGACGTCGACTCCGACGAGGCGGCCGAGACGATCAGGCTCCTCGCGCGCCTGTTCGCCGACGAGGCCGAGCCGCCCGACCTCGTGCTGCTCGAGACGCTGTCGCTGCTCACGCCCACGCTCGACACTGCGATCGAGGGCCTGCTGGCGACCGGCCTGCCCGTGTGGCTGTCGTTCCGGCGCTGCCGGCACGGCCTCTGCGGCATCTACGGCCAGCACTGGGGCGGCCCCGAGGGCGATGCCTTCGGGCGCGCCGCGCGCCGCTTCGAGGAGATGGGCGTGGCCGCGCTGCTCATCAACTGCATCCCGCCCGACCACGTCGCGGGCATGGTCTCCTACCTGCGCGACTTCACCGACCTGCCGCTGGGCGTGTATCCGAACCTCGGCTACTACAGCGACCGCGGCTGGCGCTTCACCCCCGGCGTGGGCGGCGAGGAGTACGCCGAGATGGCGCTGCGCTGGCGTGCCGAGGGCGCGCAGATCGTCGGCGGATGCTGCGGCGTGCGCCCCGAGCACATCACGGCCGCCGCGCACAGCCTGCGGGGCACGGTGCCAGGCCACGAGCGACCGGCCGACGTCGCCCGCCGTGGCCTCAACGGCGCCGCGGCCAGCGCCCCCGCGGCGCCGCCGCAGCCCTGGACCGACCGCCGCCGGCGCCCCCTCTACCCGCTGCCGTTCCCCGACCTCAGCGTCGAGCCGGGCGTGGCGCCCCCGAACGCCGCCAGCTACATGGCCTGGCGCCACCTCTTCGGCGAGGGCATCGGCGCGCACCAGCGATGCCTCGACATCGGCTGCGGCACGGGCATCCTGGCCGTCCAGCTCGCCCTCAACGGCGCGGCTCACGTGCGCGCGCTCGACAGCGACGACCGCGCGGTGGCCAACACGCTGGCCAACGCCTTCCGCAACGACGTGGCCGACCGCGTCACCGCGGAGACCGTCGATCTGTTCCCGTGGGTGCCCGAGGAGCGCTACGAGGTGATCGTCGCGAGCCTCTACCAGCGGCCCACCGATCCGTTCGCGCGCGTGTCGAGCCACCGCCTGCCCGACTACTGGGGGCGCAACCTGCTCGACCAGCTCATCGCGAAGCTCTCCGAGGCGCTCGCGCCCGAGGGCGTCGCCTACATCATGCAGCTCTCGATCCTCTCCCAGGGCCACACGGCCGACGCGCTCGCGGCCGGCGGCTTCGTGGCCCAGGCGGTCGACTACACGCTCTTCTCCGTCCCGCCCGAGCAGGAGGAGAGCTGGGCCCAGATCGGGCGCGTCGAGGAGCTCAGCGACGCCTACCACCTGACCGTCGGCGAGGAGCCGGTGATGGTCGCCTATCTGCTCGAGGTCAGGCACGCCCGATGACCGACGAGCTGCGCGCGCGCGTGGCCGGAGCATTGGAGGGCAGCGCGGAGGACGTCCTCGCCGCCCATCGCGCCATCGCGGCCGCCCTCGACGCCGAACCCGACGACGCCGAGCTGCGCCGGATCCACCGCGAGCTCGTCGACGAGGGCGCCATCGCCCGGCTGCGTGCGCTCGAACGCGTGCGGGCCGCCGTCGGCCGCCTGGCCGACGCCGGCCCGGTGAGCGAGATCATCGACCGCGCGCCCGCCGAGGCCGCCGCCGCCCTCGAGCTCGATCGCGTGCTGCTGAGCCGCATCGACGACGGCTGGCTGGTGGCCGAGGCGCTGCACTGCGAAGGCGACGCGAAGGCCGCCGCGCAGACGCTCGCGCGCCTGCGCGAGGCGCCGGTCCAGATCGGCTACCCCCTCGTCGAGGGCGAGCTGCTGCGCCGCCGCCGCGCCGCGGTGGTGACCGCCGCCGACGGCGAGCCGGAGAGCCGGCAGGCCAACTGGGAGATCATGCGCTGGAGCGCCTACGTGGTCGCGCCCGTGCTCATGGAGGGCCGCGTCGTCGGCTTCCTGCACGGCGACCGCGCCGACGGCGGCGCGCCGCTGCGCGCGGTCGAGCGCGAGGGCCTGTGGCGCTTCGGCGAGGGGTTCAGCGAGGTCTACGAACGCGCTGTTCTGCGCCGGCGCCTGCGCGTCGAGCGCCAGGAGCTGCGGCGCATCGCCAGCTGGGCCGACGGCCGCAGCGCCGAGCTCTCCGACGGCGCGATCGACCTCGCCCGCGACCGGCAGCTCGCCGATGCCGAGGAGGCCGGCCGGCCGCCCGCGGCGCGCTCGGCGCTGCACGACCTGCTGACCCCGCGCGAGCTCGACGTGCTCGAGCACCTCGTCAAGGGCGAGACCAACGGCGAGATCGCCCGCACGCTCATCGTGTCCGAGGGCACGGTCAAGTTCCATGTCAAGAACATCCTGCGCAAGATGAACGTCGCCAACCGGGCCGAGGCGACCTCGCAGTATCTGCGCCTCTCCCTGCGTCAAGACGCTTGAGGGGGTGCCGAAGGCGGCCAGCCCGCTGCGGCGCTTTGGAGGAGTAACGGCCGCCTGCGGCGGGCCCCCTGACGTTCTCTCCGCTTTCCCTCCCCTTCGGGCAGGGGCATCCCTACCCCCTGGGAGGCGACGCGGGCGCGCCGCGGATCGAGAATGGCGGACATGAGCGTGCTGCAGGACGGGTCGGGCCTGGTCGCCGGCCGCGATCTGGCGCCGGCGTATCGCCGCGTCGAGGAGCTGCTGAAGGCCGAGCGCTGCGTGATCCTCGACGGTGGCATCGCCACCGAGCTCGGGCGCCGGCTGCCCGACGCCGAGCGCGGCCGCGACGAGGCGTTGTGGGGTACGTGGGCGCTCGTCCACAACGCCGACGTCGTCCGCGACGTGCACCGCACCTACGTCGAGCAGGGCTGCGACGTCATCTCCACCAACACCTGGGGCCTCACCGCCGAGATGCAGTCCCAGCGCACCGGCCACCTCGCGCCGCTGCACTGGATGGACATCGCGCGCCTCGGCGTCGAGATCGGGCGCGAGGCCATCGAGCAGGCCGGGCGCAAGGACGAGGTCGCCCTCGCCTTCTCGATCAACGGCGACATCGACGGCCCGGCCCGGCGCGAGTTCATCGAGCTGCTGCCGCGCACCTTCGAGGACCATCCGCCCGACCTCATCCTGCTGGAGACGATCACCCTCATCCGCGACCAGCTCACCCTGGCCGCCATCGAGGCGCTCGTGGCCACCGGGATCCCGGTGTGGACGAGCTTCCGCCGCTGTCGCCACGGCGTGTGCGGCGTCTTCGGCCAGCACTGGGGCGGCCCCGAGGGGGACGAGTTCGGCCGCGCCGCCCGGCGCCTGGACGACCTCGGCGTGCGCGCCCTGCTCATCAACTGCCTGCCGCCCGACCACGTGTCGGGAATGCTGCCGTGGCTGCGCGACTTCACCGACCTGCCGCTCGGCGTCTACCCCAACCTCGGCTACTACACGGACGACGGCTGGAGCTTCGACAAGACCATCGACGGCGAGCAGTACGGCGACATGGCCGCGGTCTGGCGCCAGGAGGGCGCACAGATCATCGGCGGCTGCTGCGGCACCCGGCCCGAGCACGTCGCCGGCGCGCGGGCGCGGGTGCGCGACATGCCGCCCGGCTCGCGGGCCATCGCCGAGGCGGCCAACGGCACAGCCAACGGCGCGCTGGACTCCGGCCTGTCCCGCCACCCCTCGCTGCGACCGTGGACCGACCGGCGTGGCCGCCGGCTGTTCCCGCTCGAGATGCCCGAGATCGTGTGCGAGCCGGGCGTCTTCGTCCCCACGCACGGCAGCTTCCTCGTGTGGAAGTACCTCTTCCAGAACCACATCGGGGACGGCAAGCGCTGCCTGGACATCGGCTGCGGCACCGGGATGCTCGCCATCGAGCTGGCGCGCAACGGCGCCGAGCACGTACACGCGATCGACATCGACCGGCGCGCCGTGGCCAACACGCTGTCCAACGCCTTCCGCAACGGCGTCGCCGATCGCATCACCGGGGAGGCGATCGACCTCTACCCGTGGGTGCCCAAGGACCACTACGACGTCGTGGTGGCGAGCCTCTACCAGATGCCCGTCGACCCCTACGAGCAGCCGAACAGCCACCGGCCGCTGGACTTCTGGGGGCGCAACCTCCTCGACCACCTCTTCACGCTGCTGCCCAAGCTGCTGGCCGACGGCGGAGTCGCCTACGTCATGCAGCTCTCGATCCTCGGCCAGGAGCGCACTGTCGAGCTGCTCGCCGAGGGCGGCTTCCAGTCGCGCGTCGTCGATTTCGAGTTCTTCGCGTTCCACTCGCTCTTCGAGCAGCGCAAGGACCAGATCGACCGCGTCGAGGAACTCTCCGACGCCTACCACCTGCACTTCCGTGACGAAGACGTCATGGTCGCCTACCTGCTCGAGGTCACCGCCACATGACGAACCCCAACGAGTACCTGTTCACGTCCGAGTCGGTCACCGAGGGCCACCCGGACAAGGTCGCCGACCAGATCTCCGACGGCGTCCTCGACGCGGTCCTGCGCGAGGATCCCTATGGGCGTGTCGCCTGCGAGACCCTGGTGAACACCGGGCTCGTGGTGGTGTCGGGTGAGATCTCGACCACGACCTATGTCGACATCCAGGACGTGGTGCGTTCGACGATCCGCAAGATCGGCTACGTCGACGCCGACCTGGGCTTCAGCGCGGACTCGTGCGCGGTCATCAACGCGATCGACAAGCAGTCGCCGGACATCGCGCAGGGGGTCGACAGCGCCTCCGACTCGGCCGGCGACGCCGGCGCGGGCGATCAGGGGATGATGTTCGGCTACGCCTCGAACGAGACCCCGGAGCTGATGCCGCTGCCGATCGCGCTGGCCCACAAGCTCGCGCGGCGGCTGGCCGCGGTGCGCAAGGCCGGGACGCTGGACTACCTGCGCCCCGACGGCAAGACTCAGGTCACCGTCCGCTACGTCGACGGCCGGCCGGCCGCCATCGAGCGCATCCTCATCTCAAGCCAGCACCGCGAGGGCTCGGAGGCGGTCATCCGCGACGACCTCTGGGAGCACGTCGTCGTACCGGTCCTCCCCAGCGACCTCTACGACGCCGACGCCCTGCGCGCGAGCCTGCTGGTCAACCCGACCGGCCGGTTCGTCATCGGCGGCCCCGTGGGCGACGCCGGGCTGACCGGCCGCAAGATCATCGTCGACACCTACGGCGGCATGGCCCGCCACGGCGGCGGCGCCTTCAGCGGCAAGGACCCCTCCAAGGTCGACCGCTCGGCCGCCTACGCCGCCCGCCACGTGGCCAAGAACGTCGTCGCCGCCGGCCTCGCCGAGCGCTGCGAGGTCCAGGTCGCCTACGCCATCGGCGTGGCCCACCCGGTGTCCGTGATGGTCGAGACCTTCGGCACGGAGACGATCGGGCGCGCCAGGATCGTCGCGCTCATCGACGAGCACTTCGACCTGCGCCCCGGCGCCTTCCGCGAGACGTTGAAGCTGCACCGGCCGATCTACCAGAAGACCGCCGCCTACGGGCACTTCGGGCGCGAGGACGAGGACTTCACGTGGGAGCGGACCGACAAGGCCGACGAGCTGCGCGCGGCGGCGGGCCTGGGCGAAGCGGCCGAGGTCGCGGCCTAGCCGCCTCCACCCAGCGCGGCGCCGACCGCGTCCGCGGCCTCCTTCAGCTCGGAGGCCAGGCCCGGCATGCGGCGGACGTGCAGCCGGTTCGCCGGACCCTGGATGCTGAGCATCGCGTGCAGCGCCCGCTCGCGGCCGAGCACCGCCGCCCCGACGGCGTTGAGCCCCGCCTCGCGCTCCTCGCGACCGAACGCCACGCCTTGCGCGCGCACGCGGTCGACCTCCTGTGCGAGCGCTGCCCGCGTCGTCAGGGTGCGATTGGTGAAGCGCTCGTAGGGCTCCGGGCCGAGGCGCTCGAGCGGCAGCGGACCGAAGGCGAGCAGGAGCTTGCCGGTGACGGTCGCGTGCGTCACGCTCGGGCGGCCGAGCTCGGCCCGGCTTGCGACGTTCGACGGGCTGGGGACGAAGTCGATCGTGAACGGCTGCGTGCCACCGGGGACGGAGAGGGTCGCGGTCTCCCCCGTCTGCTCGACGAGGCGCTCGAGGTGCGGCCGCGCGATCGCCCGCACGTCGAGGCCGGCCAGGACGGCGTCCGCGTACGCGACGAGGCGCAGACCGAGGCGGTAGCGCGCCGTCGTCTCGTCGCGGTCCACGAAGCCCCGGCCCATGAGCGTCCCGAGCAGCCGCGAGACCGTGCTCTGGTTGATGGCGGTGCGCTGCGCGAGCTCGCTCACACGGGCGCCGGACGGCAGCTCGGCGAGCGCGTCGAGCAGCGCCAGTGCACGGTCGACGGACTCGAGCGTGCGGCCCTCCTCTCTCATCGCACGAGGCACGTTGCAACCACCACCTGTTTGTGAAAGGCTCGTCCCTACCGGCAACGCTCTTGCCGGTAGGGCAACATACCACGCCACCATGTCCTATCTCCTGACCTGCCCGCACTGTGGTGTCCGCGAAGTCACGGACTTCGCCTTCGGCGGCGAGCTCAACCGCCGGCCGCGCGAGCGCCCCACCCTGCGCGAGCTCGGCACCTACAACTACTTCCGCCGCAACGCGGCGGGCGTTCAGCGGGAGTGGTGGTACCACCGCTCCGGCTGCCGCGCCTGGTTCGTCGCCGAGCGCGACACCCGAACCAACGACGTGCACTGGACGGCCCTCCCCGACGACCTCGATCGGCCGGAGGCCAGTCGTCCTTCTCACAGCGCGGGGCCGGATGCCCCGCGGAGGTGACCCTGACACCGTGACCCGCCTGCCCGTGCAGCCCGGCGAGCGCCTGGACCGCGCGAGGTCCGTCGGCTTCACCTTCGACGGCAAGCCCGTCGAGGCCCTCGCGGGCGACACCATCGCCTCGGCTCTGTTCGCAGCCGGCCGGCGCACGTTCTCGCGCAGCTTCAAGTACCACCGCCGCCGCGGCCTGCTGTGCTGCGCCGGGCAGTGCCCGAACTGCCTCGTGGCCGTCGACGGCGCGCCCGGCGTGCGCGCCTGCACCGAGCCGGTCCGCGAGGGCATGGCCGTCGAGCACCTCAACGCCTCCCCCAGCCTCGAGCACGACGTGATGGCGGTGACCGACACCGTCGGCGGCCCCTTCACCCCGCCGGGCTTCTACTACAAGACCTTCATCCGTCCGCGGCGGCTGTGGCCGCTGTACGAGAAGGCGCTGCGCCGCGCCGCGGGCCTCGGGAAGCTGCGCGCCTCCCAGGACGAGCGCGAGTGGCGGACCGAGTACCGCCGCCGCCACGCCGACGTGCTCGTCGTCGGCGGCGGCCTGGCCGGCCTGCGCGCGGCGATCGCCGCCGCCGAGGCCGGCGCCGACGTCGTGCTCGCCGACGAGGGACCCGAGCCCGGCGGGCGGGCGCTGGCCGAGGGCGGCCACGAGCGCGCCCGCGCGCTGGCCGAGCAGGCCCGTGGCGCCGGCGTGGAGGTCCTCTCCTCCGCCTCCGTGCTGGGCTGCTTCGACGGCCTCGTCCCCATCTGGCAGGCCTCGACCCTGCATCAGGTCCGCGCCCGCCGGCTCGTCTTCGCCACCGGCGTCGTCGAGCAGCCGCTCGTGTTCGCCGGCAACGACCTGCCCGGCGTGATGCTCGCCGGCGGCGTGCGGCGGCTGATCGCCCTCTACGGCATCGCGCCGGGGACGCGCGCGGTGGTCGCCACCACCTCGGATCGCGGGCTCGAGGCGGCGCGCGCGCTGGAAGCCGCCGGCGTCGTGGTCGCCGCCATCGCCGACCTGCGCGAGGGCCGCACCGTCCTCGAGGCCGAGGGACGCAAGCACGTGCGCGCCGCCGTCCTGGGTGGGCTCGACGGCAGCGACGAGCGGCGCGTCGAATGCGACCTGCTGGTCATGTCGGGCGGCGTGGCGCCGGCCACCTCGCTCATCGCGCAGGCCGGCGGGCGCACCGCCTACGACGCCGCGCGCGGGCACTTCGCCCTGGCCGAGCTGCCCGACGGCGTGCACGCCGCGGGCGCGGTCGCCGGCGCGGGCGACGACCCCGAGCCCTCCGGCGCACACGCCGGGGCTCAGGTGGCCCATGCGCTGGGCCTGGCCGACGCACCGCCGCCGCCGCGCGACGGGCCGCCCGAGCGCCGCGCCCCGGAGGCCGTGCCCCCGGCCGTGGCCGGCGCCGGGCGCGGGAAGTGCTTCGCCTGCCTGTGCGAGGACGTCACGGCCAAGGACATCCATCTGAGCGTCGACGAGGGCTACGACTCGATCGAGCTCTCCAAGCGCTACACGACGGCGACCATGGGCCCCTGCCAGGGACGCATGTGCCAGCTGCCCGCCGTGCGGCTGATGGCCCAGGAGACCGGCCAGGACCTGGGGCGGGTCGGCACCACCACGGCGCGCCCCCCGTGGTCGGCGGTCCCCCTCGGCGCGCTGGCCGGCCGCCCGATCGAGCCCGCCAAGCGCTCGGCCATCCATCCCCGCCACCGCGAGCTCGGCGCGCGCGTCATGTGGGCGGGCGACTGGCGGCGCGCCTACGACTACGGCGATCCGCAGGGCGAGGCGCTGGCGGTCCACGAGAGCGCGGGGCTCATCGACGTCTCGACGCTGGGCAAGCTCATCGTCCGCGGCCCGCAGGCGGGCGAGTTCCTCGATCGCCTCTACCCCAACCGCTTCGCGAACCTCGGGCCCGGGCGCATCCGCTACGGCGTGCTGACCTCGGACGCCGGCCGGATCATGGACGACGGGACGATCTGCCGCCTGGACGACGAGAGCTTCTACGTGACCACCACGTCGAGCGGCGCGGGAGCCGTCGAGCAGTGGTTCTCCTGGTGGCTGGCCGACTGGCGCATGCAGGTCACGCTGACCGACGTGACCCAGGGCCTCGCTGCGGTCAACCTCGCCGGGCCCCGCGCCCGGGAGATCATGGGCCGCCTCACCGAACTGGACTGCTCCAACGAGGCCTTCGCCTACCTCGACGCCAAGCGCGCGCCCGTGGCCGGCGTCCCGGCGCTGCTGCTGCGCATCGGCTTCGTCGGCGAGGTCGGCTATGAGATCCACTTCCCCGCCGCCCACGGCCGGCACGTGTGGGACGCGATCCTCGAGGCCGGCGCGGAGCACGGCATCCGCCCGTTCGGCCTCGAGCCCCAGCGCATCCTGCGCCTGCAGAAGCAGCACATCCTCGTCGGCCAGGACACCGACTCGGAGTCGACGCCCTACGGCGCGGCGATGCCGTGGATCGTCAAGCTCGACAAGGACGAGGACTTCATCGGCAAATGGGCGCTCGAGCACGCCGCCGAGCATCAGAGCGCGACGGCGCTCGTGGGCTTCACCCTGCCCGACGGCGACGTGCCGACCGAGGGCGCGGCGGTGCTCGACGAGCGCGGAGAGCCGATCGGGCAGGTCACGAGCGCGCGCCACTCACGCCAGCTCGGGCACGTCATCGGCATGGCGTGGGTGCCGGCCACGATGGCCAGTGACGGCGCCGCGATCACCATCTCCGACGACAGCCGGCGCCTGCGCGCCGAGGTCATGACCAGGCCGTTCTACGACCCCGACGGCGAGGTGCTGCGCTCGTGACCTCGTTCGAGTTCCTGACGCCCTCGCCCGCCGCCGTGGCACGCAGCCCGATGGAGGGCCAGGCGCTGGCCGCCGGCGCGCAGATGGAGGTGCGCAACGGCTGGAATGTGGCCGTCGAGTACCCCGGCGCGCCGCCCGACGCCCCCGTGGCCTGGGCCGACGTCTCGCACCTGCGCAAGCGCGAGGTCATGGGCCCGCACCGGCTGGCATTCGGCACCGCGACGCGGACGAACGGCGCGTGGTGGTGTCCCGTCACGCGCGAGCGCGCGCTCGTGCTCGGCGGCGCCGAGCTCGACGCGCTCGACGTCACCACCACCCTGGCCGCGCTGGCCATCGTGGGACCGCTGGCACGCGAGCTCTTCGCGCGCTTCTGCGCCCTCGACCTGCGCGAGCAGTCGCTGCCCGTCGGCGGCTTTCGCCCCGGGTCGGTGGCGCGGACCCCCGGCTACGTCCTGCGCGAGGACGCCGATCGCTTTCTGATGCTCTTCGGCTGGGCGCTGGGCGAGTACATGTGGACGGTCGTCTCCGACGCGGCGAGCGGGCTCGGCGGCGCGCCGATGGGCCTCGACGTCCTCGACCGGGAGGCCGCGCGTGCGTGACATCTTCCGCCGGCGGCGCATGTGGCGCCCGCGCCCTGCGCTCAAGGGCTCCTACGACGTCGTCATCATCGGCGGCGGCTCGCACGGGCTGGCCACGGCCTACTACCTGCGCGAGCGCGGGATCACCAACGTCTGCATCCTCGAGAAGAGCTACATCGGCTCGGGCGCGGCCGGTCGCAACACGACGATCCTGCGCTCGAACTACAAGACGCCCGAGGGCGCGCGCTTCTACGACGCGAGCGTGAAGCTCTACGAGGGCCTCTCGCAGGAGCTCAACTTCAACCTGCTCTTCTCACAGTGCGGCCACCTCACGCTCGCGCACTCCGACCGTGCGCTCTTCGTGATGGCCAACCGCGCCGAGGTCAATCGCCTGCAGGGCATCGACTCGCGCCTGATCGGCCCCGACGAGGTCAAACGGCTGGCCCCCGCGATGCACGTCTCCGAGGACGCCACCTATCCGATCATGGGCGCGCTCTACCACCCGCCCGGCGGCATCATCCGCCACGACGCCGTGGTCTGGGGCCTGGCCCGCGGCGCCGACGCCGGCGGGGCCGAGATCCACCCCTACACGGAGGTCCTCGGCCTCGAGCGCACCAACGGCCGCGTCGACGCCGTGCGCACCAACCGCGGCACCATCCGCGCCGGCCAGGTCGTCAACTGCACCGCGGGCTGGAGCACGCTGCTGTGCGACATGGCCGGCGTGCAGCTGCCGATCACGACCCACATCCTGCAGGCGTGCGTGACCGAGCCGGTCAAGCCGCTGCTCGACGTCGTGATCGTCTCCTCGCAGATGCACGTCTACGTCTCGCAGACCGACCGCGGCGAGTTCCTCATGGGCGCCGAGATCGAGCCGTGGACGACCTACCGGATGCAGGGCACGCTGAACTTCCTGCAGGAGGTCACCCGCCACACGCTCGAGCTCTTCCCCCAGCTCGAGCACGCGCGGCTGCTGCGCTCGTGGGCGGGCCTGTGCGACCTGAGCCCCGACTACAGCCCGATCCTCGGCCCCACCGAGGTCGAGAACTTCCACGTCAGCGCCGGCTGGGGCACCTACGGCTTCAAGGCCGCGCCGATCGTCGGCAAGACCCTGGCCGAGCTGGTCGACACCGGGCGCACCCCCGACCTCATCGCCCCCTTCGCGCTCGAGCGCTTCTACGAAGATCGCCTCGTGTCGGAGCTCGCAGCCGCCGCCGTCAGCCACTAACGACCATGGAGGCACCGTGAAGAGCAGCCTCGAGATCGCCCAGGAAGCCGTTCTCAAGCCGATCGAGGACATCGCCGAGGAGGTCGGCCTCCAGGAGGAGGAGTTCGAGCCCTACGGGCGCTACAAGGCCAAGATCGACCTCGGCGTCCTCGACCGCATGCGCGACGCCCCCAACGGCAAGCTCGTGTGCGTCACCGGCATGACGCCGACCAAGGCCGGCGAGGGCAAGACGACCACGCTGGTCGGGCTCACGCAGGGCCTCGGCGTCATCGGCAAGTCCCCGGTCGCCTGCCTGCGCGAGCCCTCGCTGGGCCCCGTGTTCGGCATCAAGGGCGGCGCCGCCGGCGGCGGCATGACCCAGGTGGTCCCCATGGAGGACCTCAACCTGCACTTCACCGGCGACATCCACGCGATCGGCGCGGCCAACAACCTGCTCGCGGCGATGCTCGACGCCTCGATCCTGCACGGCAACCCGCTGCACATCGACGCCCTGCGCGTCGGCTGGCGGCGCGCGATGGACATGAACGACCGCGCCCTGCGCCAGATCACCGTCGCGCTGGGCGGGCGCGCCAACGGCTACCCGCGCGAGAGCGGCTTCGACATCACCGCGGCCTCCGAGGTGATGGCGATCATGGCTGTCTCGCGCGACCTGCAGGACCTGCGCAGGCGCCTGGGCGCCATCACGGTCGCGCACTCCTTCAACGGCGGCGCCCCCGTCACCGCCGAGGATCTCGGCGCCGCCGGCGCCATGGCCGTGCTGCTCAAGGACGCGCTCAAGCCGAACCTGATCCAGACCCTGGAGGGCCAGCCGTGCCTGATGCACTGCGGCCCCTTCGCGAACATCGCCCACGGCAACAACTCGCTCGTGGCCGACCTCATCGGGATGAAGCTCGGCGACTACGTCGTCACCGAGTCGGGCTTCGGCTCGGACATGGGGGCCGAGAAGTTCTTCGACATCGTCTGCCGCTTCGGCGGCCTGGCCCCGAGCGCCGCCGTGCTCGTCACCACCGTGCGCGCCATCAAGCACCACGGCGGAATCGACGACGACCCGCGCACCGACCGGGCCCGCGCGCGCGCCGCGATCGAGGGCGGGATGGCCAACGTCCGCCGCCACCTGGCCAACGTCAAGCAGTTCGGCGTTCCGTGCGTGGTCGCGGTCAACCGCCGTCCCGGCGACACCAACGAGGAGGTCGACCTGGTCAAGCGCCTGGCCGAGGAGGCCGGCGCGTTCCGGGCCGAGGCCAACGAGGGCTTCGCCAAGGGCGGGATCGGCGCGGCCGACCTCGCGTCCGCGGTGGTCGATGCTTGCGACGAGCCCAGCGAGTTCCGGATGCTCTACGAGGACGACTGGACGATCCAGGACAAGATCGAGGCGATCGCCCGCCGTGTCTACGGTGCCGCCGACGTCTACTTCTATCCCGAGGCCGAGAAGAAGATCGGCCAGTACACCGCCGACGGCCTGGACCAGTTCCCCATCTGCATGGCCAAGACGCACCTGTCGCTCTCCTCCGACCCCGAGCTGCTCAACGCGCCGGAGAACTTCAGCCTCCCGGTGCGCGACATCCGTGCCTACACCGGTGCCGGCTGGCTCGTGCCGCTGTGCGGCGACATCACGCAGATGCCGGGGCTCGGCAAGACGCCCGCGGCGCTCAACGTCGACATCGACGAGAACGGGCGCACGATCGGGCTGTTCTGAGCGGCGCGCGCGGTCTGGTCAGGTCCACGGATACGGGCCCGCGGACGCGGGGTGCTCGCGGCCAGTGCCGAAGCGCCCGAGCCGGAAGGGCTCGAGCAGCGGCTCCCCGCCGTCGAGCAGGTCGCTCGCCGCGAGCTCGCCGAGGGCGAGCAGCTTGAAGGCCGCGCCCCCGTCGAGGATGAGGTAGGCGTTCGGCGCGACGCGGTCGAGCACCGGATACCCGTCGGCCGTCAGCGCGATGACCCCGCCGCCCGGGCGCGCGTCCCAGCGATCGCCGGCGCCGCGGAAGCGCTTGAGCGCGCGGGCCAGGCCCGCCGTGAAGAGCTCGACGAAGCCCGCGCCGGCCACGTGCGCGGGGTTGGCCTCGCCATAGGGCTCGAGCGACGTCGCGGGGTCCAGGCGCTCGGGCAGGCCGCCGCCCACGATGCTCGTCCCCGTCCGGCCCAGGCGGAAGTAGATCCCCCACGGCCCGTCGACGATCACGCGGCCGTCCTCGGCGTGCAGCGGGCCCGCGTGGTCGAAGTGGACCACGGGCGACTCGCGCCCCGCGCGAGGCTGGAGCCCGACGCCCGGCAGCGCGAAGTCGCCCTCCTGCGCGCGCCACAGCGCGACCACGGCGGGATCGGCGCGCAGGCGCGACAGCCACTCCTGCGCCCACGGCCCGGGCACCACGACGGCGAGGTCACAGCCGACCGTGCCGCGCTCGGTGACCACACCGGAGACCCCGCTTCCCGCCCATTCCACGCCGGTGACCCGCACGCCTTCGTGGATCCTCGACCCCTGACGCACGCGCGCGCCCGGCGAGCTCGCGGATCGTCGCGGAGGTGTCGGCCCAGCCGCTGCGCTGCTCGTGCAGCACCGCCTGCACGCCGTCGGCGTCGAAGTCGGGCCACAGCCAGGTGAGCACGTCGGCGCAGCGCTCGCCGCCGAGCACGAGCTCGGAGGCGTAGCCGACCTGCGCCTGCTGGGCCGCGATCGCTTCGAGGTCTGCGACCTGACGCTCGGGGACGACCGCGAAGTAGCCGGTCTGACGAAAGCCGAAGCGCTCCGGAGCGGACTCGAAGACCTCCACCGACCGGCGCACCACGTCGGCCATCGCCGGGGAGCGGTAATACCCGCGCACGATCCCGCCGGCGATCCCCGAGGCCCCCGCGCCGACCCGGTCCTTCTCGAGGAGCACGACCTCCTGGCCGCGGCGGGCCAGCGCCGCGGCCGCGGCCAGCCCGAGCACGCCGCCGCCGACGACCACGCACGCCGCCCGCCCCGGCAGTCCCGCGCCGCTCAGCTCCACGGGTACGGGCTGTGGGAGACCGGGTGCAGCGCCCCGGTCGCGAAGCGCTCGTAGGCGAAGGGCCGCAGCAGCGAGGACTCCTCGCCGGTCAGCACCCCGGCGATCTCGCGCCCGACGGCGATCATCTTGTAGCCGTGGTTGGAGTCCGCGGCCACGTATACGTTCGGGCGCATGCGATCGAAGATCGGGAAGTTGTCGGGCGAGAAGGCGCCGACCCCGCCAGAGCGGACCTGTCGGTAGCGGCCGCGAACGCCCTCGAAGCGCCCGAGGCAGTGCGAGAGCGCCGCGCACCACCGGTCCGGGAAGTCCGCGGCGACGGTGCCCGTCGGATAGGGGTCGACCGCGAACGACGGCCCGACCGGCAGGGGCTCGGCGCCGCCCTGGACGCAGTCGCGATCTGGCTTGACGTAGATGCCCCAGGGCTCGTCGGTCAGGAGTCGCCCGTCGTCGTCGTGCAGAGGCGGTCTGGCTGTCGACGTGGAGGACCGGGGACGGTGCGCCCGCGGCCGTCCGGAAGGCGTCGGGGCTCACCGCCACCTCGCCCTCCTGGAGGTACCAGTAGGTCCACATCTCGCGCTCCTCGCCGGCGACCAGCACGCGCGCCGGCAGGCCGAGCTGCTCCCACAGCACGGGGATCCAGGGACCGACGGCGACGACCACGTCGCCCGTCACCTCGATGCCCCCGGCGTTCGTCAGCACCGCATCGACCGCGCCGTCGGCGGCGCCCTCGAAGCCGGTGACCTCGACGCCCTCGACGATCTGCGCCCCGGCCGCGCGCGCGAGGCCGGCGAGGCCCATCATCGACTCGCGGTTGAAGGCGAACCCGCCCGCGTGCTCGTGCAGGCACACGCTCAGCCCCTGCGCTCGCCAGTCGGGGTAGATGCCCCGCATGTGCTCGGCGACCTCCGCCTCGCCGACGATCAGCTGCGACGGGTAGCCAATCCGCTGCTGACGCTCGAAGACCGCCTCCAGGTCGGACTCCTGCGCCGGCGGCCCGAGCGCCAGATACCCGGTGCCGTGGTAGTGCAGGACGTCGGGCGCGGACTCCCAGACCTCGACGCAGGCCGCCATGAGCT
The DNA here is from genome assembly GCA_963807305.1 of uncultured Actinomycetes bacterium. GTDB lineage: Bacteria > Actinomycetota > Thermoleophilia > Solirubrobacterales > Solirubrobacteraceae > JAOPZW01. The sequence continues at coordinate 74,319 of CAWEBN010000001.1, read as the reverse complement.
CGCCCATCGCGGGCTGGAAGTAGTTGTTGCGCACCACCCCGCAGGCGATGCCCGATGCGCCGGCGGCGACGCCGGTCTTGTCGACCACGAGGACGTCCTCGCCGAGGCGCGCGAGGTGCCACGCGGTCGAGAGCCCGTGGACGCCGGCGCCGATGACCACATGCCCGGCCGAGGAGGGGACGGTCCGGCCCATCGCCTACTCGAAGACGGGTGCCTTCCAGTCCTCTCCCACGGTGCGCGAGCCCTCGACCCACGGGCCGAGCTCGGGCTGGGGGAACTTGGCGTGCGCCTCCTTGAGCGCGATGCCGTAGGAGTTGCCCGAGCGCAGGTGGGTGATCAGCACCTTGCGCGCGATCTCGTCCTCACGGCCGGGCGGGATCGGGAAGTAGATCTTCAGGAACGAGTTCGAGTAGCGGTCGAAGACGGCGGGCGTGCCCTCCTCCTCGAGCAGCGTGACGTCCTCGAGCCAGTTGATGTCGGCGCCCGGGGTGGCCGCGACGAGGTCGATGTCGTCGACCAGCGAGGGGTCCTCCTGGTAGGGGAAGCGCCGCCCGGCCAGCTCCTCGGCGTCGATGGCGACGTGGCGTTCGGACTCGCCCGCACCCGCCATCGGTCAGTCCCGTCCGGTCGCGACGTCGAGCGGCAGCTCGTCGATCGGGTTGACGAGGTGGCGCTCGAGCAGCCGCTGGATCTCGGCCAGCGAGCGCTCTTCGGTGACGCCGGGGATGTAGTTGGTCCCCACCAGCGGGACCTTGGCCATCGCGGCCGACTCCAGGGTGAGCGCGGCGAGGTCCTCGGGCTCGAGGTTGTGGACGTTGGTCTTGCCGCAGGCCCGCGCGAGCATCTGCACCTCGATGGTGAGCGTGTGCAGGAAGTTGAAGACGCGCTGGGCGGCCTCGTCGACCTCCAGGCGCTTGCGCAGTTCGGGGTCCTGGGTCGTGATCCCGACCGGGCAGCGCCCGGTGTGGCAGTGGTAGCACTGGCCCGCGGGCACCCCGATGGTGCCCTCGTAGTCGGTGACCCCGGGGATCTCCTTGTTGCAGTTGAGCGCCATGAGCGCCGAGTGGCCGATCGCGATCGCGTCGGCGCCGAGGGCCAGGCACTTGGCGACGTCGCCCCCGTTGCGGATGCCGCCGGCGACGACGAGGTCGATCTCGTCGGCCAGGCCGACGTCCTCGAGCGCCCGCCGGGCCTCCGGGATGGCGGCGATGAGCGGGATGCCGGTCTCCTCGGCGGCGAGATGCGGCCCGGCTCCGGTGCCGCCCTCGGCCCCGTCGAGGTAGATGACATCGGGCCCGCACTTGGCCGCCATGCGCACGTCGTCGTAGACGCGGGCCGCGCCCAGCTTGAGCTGGATCGGGACCTCGTAGTTGGTCGCCTCGCGCGTCTCCTGGATCTTCAGCGACAGGTCGTCGGGGCCCAGCCAGTCGGGGTGGCGCGCCGGCGAGCGCTGGTCGATCCCGGCCGGCAGCGAGCGCATCTCGGCCACCTGCTCGGTCACCTTCTGGCCCATGAGATGGCCGCCGAGGCCGACCTTGCAGCCCTGGCCGATGAAGAACTCGACCCCGTCGGCCAGCATGAGGTGGTGCGGGTTGAAGCCGTACCGGCTCTGGATGACCTGGTAGTACCACTTGGTCGACAGGTCGCGCTCGGGCGGGATCATGCCGCCCTCCCCCGAGCACGTGGCGGTGCCGGCCATCGACGCGCCCTTGGCCAGCGCCATCTTGGCCTCCAGCGACAGCGCCCCGAAGCTCATGCCCGTGATGTAGATCGGGATGTCCAGCTCGAGCGGCTTGGCCGCGAAGCGCGCGCCGAGCACGGTCTTCGTCTCGCACTTCTCGCGGTAGCCCTCGATGACGAAGCGCGTCAGCGTGCCCGGCAGGAACGTGAGGTCGTCCCAGTGCGGGAGCTTCTTGAAGGCCGAGAACCCGCGCATCCGATAGCGCCCGAGCTCGGCCTTCATGTGGATGTCGTTGATGACCTCCGGGGTGAAGATCTGGCTGCGCCCGAGAACGGTGCGGCGGTCGGGTGCGGTCTCGTCGGCCATCGCTAGAGAACCAGCTTCCGCTCGGAGGGCTCGAGCGTGTCGTAGTTGTAGAGCTTCTTGCCGCACACGAACTTCTGCAGCTCGGGCGGCGCGCCGAGGTCGTAGATGCGGAACTTGCGCTCGACGAACTCGGTGTCCGCCTCGGTCCACTCGCCGGGCACGCAGTCGACGCCGAGCGACTTGACGCGCCCGCCGACGTAGATGGTCCCGTCGTACATCGAGTCGCCCAGCCCCGCCCCCACGTCGCCGAGGAGGATCTGGCGCCCGCGCTGGAGCATGAAGCCGGTGGCCGAGCCCGCGTCGCCGACGACGATGATCGTGCCGCCCTTCTGGTCGATGCCCGTGCGCGCCCCGACGCGCCCCTTGACGACCACGTCGCCTCCGCGCAGCGCCGCGGCGGTCAGCGAGCCCGCGTTGCCGTCGATGACGACGACGCCCGACATCATGTTCTCGCAGGCCGACCAGCCCACCCGGCCCTTGATGTGGACCTCGGGCCCGTCGATGAGCCCGCAGCCGAAGTAGCCGAGGCTGCCCTCGAAGGTCATGCGGCACCGGGTCAGGATCCCCACGCCGAGCGAGTGCAGCGCGCCGGGGTTGAGGACGGTCACGTCGCGCACGCCCTGCTCGTAGATCAGCCAGCGCAGCTCCAGGTTGATCTTGCGGGTGGTGAGGCTCGCGGCGTCGAGCACCGCGCGCTCGCCGTCGATCTCGGCGATCCGCGGGACGCGACCGTCGAGCTCGACGAGGCCGCGCGGGTCGAAGGTCGCGGGCTCGGAGGTCAGCGGGTCCACACCATCACCTCGCCCTCGAAGGGATCGTAGGTGTCGATCTCGCGCGGGATGATCCTGCGGATCGCGATCTCCTCGGAGGCGAGGACGACGACGTCGTCGGACTCGTAGAGCACGAGCGGCTTGGCCGCGAGCTCGTCCTTGGCCATGCCCAGGGCGTCCTCGGTGACGCAGATGTAGGTGAAGACGCCGTCGAGGTCCTCCATGCTCTGGCGCATGGCGTCCTCCAGCGAGAGGCCGTCGTGCATCCGCTCGGCGAGATAGACGGCGATGATCTCCGAGTCGCACTCGGACTGGAAGCGGTGCCCGTTGCGCTCCAGGCGCCGGCGCCAGCCGTGGTAGTTCGTCAGCTGGCCGTTGTGGACCACGGCGACGTCGGAGAAGGGATAGGCCCAATAGGGGTGGGCGTTGGAGATGTCGACGTCGGACTCGGTGGCCATACGGGCGTGGCCGATCGCGTGCGTGCCCTGAAAGCGCTCCAGGCCGTAGCCGCGCGAGACCGTCTGCGCATCGCCGAGGTCCTTGACGATCTCCAGCGAGTGGCCGAGCGAGAGCACCTCCGCGTCTCGCGAGACGTCCTCCACCTGGTCGACGAGCGCCTTGAGGTCGTCGGCGTCGTAGGCGACGCGCACGTCGAAGGTCGTCGGGTTGAGCTCCTCGATCCCGTCGAAGCGGGCGCCCATGGCGCGCAGGCGGCGCTGCACCTCCGCACGGTTGCGCGCCAGGCGCTCGTCGAAGTCGAAGTCGCGCGGCGTGTTGGCGTCGGCGAGCTTGACGCGCATGACCCACTCCTCGGTCGGAGCGCCGTAGAGCGCGAAGCCGGTCGAGTCCGGGCCGCGGTGCTTCATCGCCTGCAGCATGCTCGTCATCTCGTCGCCGATGGGGCTCGAGCCGTTGCGGTGGATGATCCCGGCGATCCCGCACATGCCTAGGGGAGCACCTCCAGGTACTCCTCGCGCTCCCAGTCGGTGACGGCCGCCAGGTAGCGCTCCCACTCGTCGCGCTTGTAGTGGTCGAAGACCTTGTACAGGCGGCCGGGAAAGGCGCCGCGGACGACGTCGTCGGCGGCCAGCGCATCGAGCGCGTCGCCGAGGCTGTCGGGCACGCGCTCGATCTCCTGGCCCTCCTGCAGCAGGTCGTAGGTGTTGCCCTGCTGGGGCTCGCCCGGGTCGAGCTCGCGCCGCATCCCGTCGAGACCCGCGCTCAGCAGCGCCGCGGCGGTCAGATACGGGTTGCACGACGAGTCGACGCCGCGGTACTCGAAGCGCCCGCCCGACGCCACGCGCACCGTGGTCGTGCGGTTCTGCCAGCCCCAGTTCTTGTAGATCGGCGCCCAGAAGCCGGTGTCCCACATGCGGCAGTAGGAGTTCACCGTCGGGTTGCCGATGCACATGAGCGCGGCGAAGTGCTCGAGCAGCCCGCCCAGGAAGTGCCGCGCGGTCTCCGAGAGCTGGGCGGGGCCGTCGGGGTCGTGGAAGACGTTGGTCCCGTCGGTGTCCATCAGCGTGAAGTGATGATGATGCCCGTTGGCCGAGACGCCGGTGAACGGCTTGGGCATGAAGGACGCAAGCAGCCCGTGCTTGCGCGCCACGGCCGCGCACACCTGGCGATAGGTGGTGATGTTGTCGGCGGTCCGCGGGGCCCGGTCGAAGCGGAAGTTGAGCTCGAGCTGCCCGGGCGCGTCCTCGTGGTCGCCGTAGCTCATGTCCAGGCCGAGCGCCTGCCCGTACTCCACGACGTCGAGCAGCACCGGACGAAGCTCCTCGAACTGGTGGATGTGGTAGCAGTAGGGCTTCGTGACGCCCTCGGGCGCGGACCCGTCCTCGGGCCGCTTGAGCCACATCATCTCGGGCTCGATGCCGAGCAGGAACTGGTAGCCGGTCTCGGTTTCGAACTCGTGTGCGACGCGCTTGAGGTTCTGGCGCGGGTCGGCGTCGAGCAGCTCGCCGGTCTCCGTGTCGTAGCAGTCGCAGAAGACCCGGGCCACGCGCGGGTCCCACGGCAGCACGGCGAAGGTGTCGAGGTCGGCCACCGCCGCGAGCTCGGACTCCTCGGGCCCGAAGCCGATGTAGTTGCCGGCGCGGTCGGTGAACAGGTTGGCCGTGGCCCCGTAGACGAGCTGGTAGCCGCGCTCGGCGACCTGCGGGAAGAACGACGCGACCACGCCCTTGCCCATGACCCGGCCGGTCACCGAGACCTGCTGGAAGAACACGTACTTGATGCCCTCGGACTCGATGCGCCGCGCGAGCTCGGCGATGCGCTCGGGACGGCCCGGGACGCTGCGCGCCTCCTCGAGCGTCGCGGGCGGCGGCGCCACCCGCGGGGTCGCGAGGACGTCGGCGACGCCGAGGCCGGTCCTGGGGACCGCCGTGCTCAGGCCGTCGCTCGTGTCAGTGGCCATGGCCGGGCTCCTGTGAGGCGGGTGGACATCGCGTCAGAACAGCTGCAGGTAGCGGTCGAGCTCCCACTGCGTGATCTGCTCGTGGGCCTGCTGCCACTCGCGCCGCTTGCAACTCACGTAGTAGTCGAGGTAGTCCTCGTCGCGAGCGCGCCCGAGCGCGGCGCGCAGCACGTCGCAGCGCTCGAGCTCGCGCGTGGCGTCGAGCAGGTTGGCCGGCAGCACGTCGATGCCGAGCTCCTTGCGCTGGCCCTCGTCGGTCTCGTAGAGGTTCAGCGCGTTGGGCTCGCCCGGGTCCAGGCCGCGCTCGATGCCGTCGAGCCCCGCGGCGAGGACGACGGTGGCGGCGAGGTAGGGATTGCACGACCCGTCGACCGTCCGGTCCTCGATGCGCCCGGGGCCGGGAATGCGCAGCATCTGCGTGCGGTTGTTGTAGCCGTAGCTCACGTAGGCGGGCGCCCACGTCGCGCCGCTCGTCGGGGCGCCGACCACCAGCCGCTTGTACGAGGTCACGGTCGGCGCGGTCACCGCGATGTAGGCCTTGGCGTGGGCCTTCAGCCCGCCGACGAACTGGTAGGCGAGCTCGGACAGCCCCAGACCGCGCGGGTCGTCGGCGGGGTCGGCCTCGAAGAGGTTCTCGCCGTCCTTCCACAGGCTCATGTGGAAGTGGCAGCCGTTGCCGGTGAGGTGGGCGAACGGCTTGGGCATGAAGGTCGCGATCAGCCCCTGCTCCTGGGCCAGCGCCTCCACCATGTAACGGAAGAAGACGGCGCGGTCGCAGGTCACGAGCGCGTCGTCGAACTCGAAGTTCTGCTCGAACTGCCCGTTGGCGTCCTCGTGGTCGGTCGCGTAGTTGTCCCAGCCGAGCGCGGTGACGTTGCGCGAGACCGTCGAGACGAAGTCGAGGTTGCGGGTCAGCCCGCGCATGTCGTAACAGGGCTGCTCGAGGGTGTCGAGCGCGTCGGCGACCTCGATCGTCCCGTCCTCGCGCCGGCGCACGAGGAAGTACTCGAGCTCGGCGCCGACGCGGAACTCGTAGCCGAGCGCCGCCGCGCGATCGAGCTGGTGGCGCAGGATCGTGCGCGGGCAGTACGGCCACTCCTCGCCCTCGACCGTCACGTCACACGCGAAGCGCGCCACACCCGGCTTCCACGGCAGCGGCGTGTAGCTGCGCACGTCGGGCATCGCGATGAGGTCGGGGTCGTGCGGGCCCTGGCCGATGTCGCCCGCGGCGAACCCGGCGAAGCCCGCGCCGTCGGTGAGCAGGTCGTCGAGATGGTGGGCGGGCACGAGCTTGGCGTTGGGCTTGCCGTGCATGTCCACGAACTGCGCGAACAGGAACTCGATCCCGCCGTCGCGGGCGAGTTTGCGGACATCACCCTCGCTCTGCGGTGCGACCAGCGGCTCGCTCATGGCGCGTCCTTCTCGGTGTCGGCGTTGTTGGTGAAGGCCACGAGCTTGCCGGTGTTGGCATCGACCCGCGCGACGGACACGCGCTCGTAGCCGTTTCCGTTCTTGGCCGGGATCGAGAGCGAGATCGCCCAGAAGGGCCGGCCGTTCAGGCCCTGGCGCACGAGCCGCACCTGCGTGCGCTGCGGACGGAAGTCCGCGTGGCGCGTCGCGGTGGCGATGGCCGCCTGCTGCGTGATCCGGATCTGATGGCGCTGACAGCTCGCCGCGACCGCGAGGCAGATCGCGAACAGCCCCACCACGAGCACGACGGGCCGGATCCAGGCCCGGCGGCTGCCGGCGGGGGTGGCGGAGCTAGACGGTCGGACGGAACTCGTTGCCAATATTCGTGGCGAGGATGATGACGAGCATGACGATGATGCAGATGATCGAGATGACGATCATCGCGATCTCGAAGCTCTTCACGTGGGTTTGCAGCGGCGGGAACTCGATCTGCCGCCTGCGCTCGACTGCCATGTGGTCTTCCTCTCGCTATTCCATCACGGGCGGGTCGGTCGGGCCGGGCAGCGGTGTGCTGTGATCCCGCGCCCGGATTCGCGCGACGTGGCCCCAGAGTCGCCTGTCCTCGTACAGCACCCACGCAACGATGACCACCACCATCACGACGATCCCGATCCACGTGAGGACCATGTAGGACCCGGCAGCGCCGGTGCCGTCCTTGCCGTAGGTCGAGCCGGGGCCGAAGGTCATGATGCCCTGGCACTTGGCGTAGGCCGCCTGCAGGATGAAGTCGGCCGAGTCGTCGGCCGGCTTGGCTCCGTTGATGTGGACGATGCAGTCGGGCGCGCTATCGATGATCGCGGGCACTGCCGACCACCTCCTCGATTCCGTCGAACTCGTGGTCGGCCATGCGGCGGCGCTCCTCGCGCTTGGCCCAGGTCACGCCCGCGTAGACGAGCGTGAACATGATCACCAGGCTGGTCAGGAAGGTGAGCATCTATCCCACCCCCGCGCCCTCTCTGGCGCCGGGTAGGTGGCCGTTGGTCAGCGCCGCCAGCTCGCGCGGCAACAGCACGTCGGCGGGGATGAGCGTGCCGTCGGGCTCGACGATCTCCTCGGGCGCGCGGGCGTGCTCGGGGTAGAAGTCCGTCTCGTACTCGGCCATGTCCAGGCCCTCCAGCTCGACCTCCACGGGCACGCGCAGCAGGTTGAGCTTCTTGAGGATGAAGGACGCCACCCAGCCCGACAGGAAGCCGAGCGGAAGGAACGTCGCCACGCCGACCATCTGGCCGCCGAAGCTGCTCTCGACGTTGTTCAGCCCCGTCGGGTAGCCGGCGGCGAAGACGCCGACCCAGATGATCCCCAGGAAGCCCGAGCAGCCGTGCACGGCCACCGCCCCGACGGCATCGTCGACGCGCATCTTCGTCTCGATCCAGCCCCCGATGTAGACCACCATGACGGCGGTCAGCATCGAGATCAGCCACGCGAGCGTCGGGGCGTAGACGTCGGCGCCCGCCGAGACCCCGATCACGCCGGCCAGGCCGCCCGAGATCGTCCAGAACGGATCGCCACGGCTGGCGAAGTAGCCGCCGGTGAAGCCGCCGGCAAACCCCATCGTGATGACCATGGTGATCGAGCCCAGCGTCGTCGGGCTCAGGTAGATGTTCGCCCAGCCGGGGAACGAGGTCGACGCGATGACCAGGCACGCGCCGTAGAACGCGTAGAAGCCGGTGAAGATCAGCATCAGGCCCAACGCGGTGATGTGCAGGTTGTGGGGTCTGAAGACCCGCGTCATCCCCTCGCGCGTGTACTTGCCTATTCGCGGGCCGACGTTGAAGAGCACACCCAGGGTGAACGACCCGGCCACGCCATGCACCACCGCCGAGGCGATCGAGTCGTGGAACCCGAAGCGCAGCGTCATCCAGCCGCCGGCGCTCCAGCCCCACGCGGCGTCGAGGATCCAGACGACGGAGCCCAGGACGACGGCGAGCACGAGGTAGGCCGAGATCCGCGCCCGCTCGATGATCGAGCCCGACAGGATCGAGGCCGTCGTCCACGAGAAGAGCAGGAAGGCCAGGAAGAAGATCAGGTTGATGTTGTTCGTCAGGTTCGGCCCGAAGGCGTCGCTCCACGGGATGCCGCCCTGACAGGCGACCGAGGTGAAGTCCGAGGAGTTGGGCCCGATCGGCAGCCCGGCCTGGTTGCAGTTGTAGACCCACCAGCCGAAGAAGTAGAAGGTCGGCGTGACGACGGCGATCGTCAGGATGTTCTTCATCGCCGTGGCCATGACGTTCTTGCGGCGGGCGACGCCGGCCTCGTAGGACATGAAGCCCGCGTGGATCAGCCACATCAGGACGACGGTGAAGAAGTAGAACTGCTCGCCGAGGACGGCCGAGTCCTGGGTCAGCGACTGCGCGGGTGCCGCTTGGTCCAGCGACTTGACCTGGGCGAAGATGAACGACAGCATCCAGTCCCCTCTCGACAGCCACCGATGCCCCGCCACCTCGGGGTCGCGATAGTTCTATCCAGTGGCGCGCGCACCGGGCAATGTCGGTTGAGGCCACCATTTCGGCCCAACTCATGTACCTCGGGTACATACGGCCGGTAGGATCGATCGCGTGGCCACCGGCCGCAGCGACCTTGCGGCACAGCTCGAGCGCGTCCGGCTCGAGAGCGACACGCTGTACGCGATCATCAGCGCCGTCGGCTCGTCGGTCGACCTGACCCAGGTGCTCGATGGCATCGTCGAGCTCGTCACCGAGGCGACGGGCTGCCATGCCTGCTTCGTCTACCTGCGCGATGGAGACCGGCTGCGGATCCGGGCCGCGTCACGCGTCTACGCCCACGTGGTGGGCAAGATCGAGTTCGCCCTCGACGAGGGGCTGACAGGCTGGGTCGCACGGACCGGCGAGCCCGCGTTCATCCGCGAGGACGCGCTGTCGGACCCGCGCATGAAGTACGTGCCCGAGCTCGAGGAGGAGCACTTCCAGTCGATGGTCGCCGTCCCCGTGCCCGCCCGGTCGGGCGAGGTGCTGGGCGTCGTCGTGCTCCACACCGTGGCCCCGCGCGAGTTCGACGAGGGGGTGCTCAACTTCCTCGTGCACACCGCGTCGCTCGTGGCGGGCGCGATCGAGAACGCGCGGCTCTACGAGGAGACGCGGCTGCGTGTGGATGCCCTCACGAACCTCGCCGAGCTGAGCGAGCGCATCGTGGCCGTCGGGGGCCGCGAGGAGCTCTATCGCGTCGTCACGGCGGGCGTGCGGCGGCTGCTGGCCTGCGACGCCTCGCAGCTGTGGCTGCGCGACGGCGAGGACGGCCCGCTGGAGCTGGTCGCGTTCGACCCGCCGGGCGCGCTCCCCGATCCGCGTGTCGAGTCGCGGGCTGCGCTGCGCGACGATCGCAAGGAGGTGGGCGCCCTCGTGGCGGTGCGCTCGGGCGTGCACACGTTCCCCGCTCAGCACCAGGAGCTGCTGCAGGCCGTCGCCAACCAGGCCGCGCTGGCGGTGCGCAACGCCGAGCACATCGAGCGCCTGACCGCCGAGAACCTCGTGCGCGCGCTGTTCGAGGCGCTCGCCGACGGGGCGCTCGACATCGCAGAGGCCCGCGGGCGCGCCGCGGGCTGCGATCTCGATCGCGCCCACGTCTTCATCCACGCCCGACCGGTGGCGACCGGGGAGCCGGCGCGGAGCTGGCCCGAGATCGCCGAGCGCGTCGAGACGCGCCTGCGCACGCTCGAGGCCGGCGCCCTCGTGGACGCGGGGCGCGACGCGCTGCGCGCCCTGCTCCCGCTGCCGGCCGGCGCGCGGGCCGGCGATGTCACGGCCCTGCGCGAGCTGGGCGCGAGCGAGGGCGTCGCCATCGGCATGAGCAACGCGCGGCGCGGCGGCGACGGCGCCCCGCAGAGCCTGCGCCAGGCCCAGGATGCCGGCAGCATCGCCCAGGCGCTCACGCCCGGCGGCGGCGCGCTCGCCTACGACGAGCTGGGCGCCTACCGCTACCTCGTGCACCTCGCCCTCGACGAGGCGCCGCACGATCGGCTGTGCGATGCCGTGGAGCGCCTGTTCGATTACGACGAGCGCCGCGAGACGCAGCTGCTGGGGACGCTCGAGCAGTACCTCGCCGACCGGCGGGTCGGGACGACCACGGCGCGCAAGCTCTTCATCCACGCCAACACGCTGCGCCAGCGGCTCGAGCGCATCCAGAAGCTCACCGAGCTCGACCTCGCGACCGAGGACCTGCTGTCGCTCGAGCTCGCGGTCAAGCTCGTGCGCCTTCGGCGCGCCGGCGGCGCCGAATCGCCACCCAGATCCTGAGGGCCACGTAGCCGGGGATGTTCGTCAGGAAGACGAGCAGGCACCACCACAACTTGGCCTGCGGGAGCAGATCGGGCTCCCGGCGGACCTCGATCCACGACAGGTAGACCAGGCCCAGAAGGCACAGCCAGAGGATGTCCGGGACGGAGTCGAAGAGAAGGAAGAGCAGCACGCCGACCTCCGGCGCGAGGATACTCGCCGCGTGACCATCCGCGCCAAGCTCTACGCGGCCATCGTGATGACGATCCTCGGGCCCGTGATCACCATCGGCGTGGCGTTCGCGGCATTCCAGTCGCTGAGCGACCATTTCGACGAGGTCTCGGCCCGGTCGGACCGCCGGGCGCTCGCACTCGAGATCAAGTACGCGGTCACGGACGTCAACGGCTGGCAGACGGCCTACGGCTACGACAGCGGCGCGAGCCGGCCGCAGTTCGAGCGCTCGGCGCAGAACGTCAGGCGGCTGCTGGCCGTCGCCGATCGACGGCTCACGGAACCGCGCGAGCGCGCGATCCTCGCACGCCTGCACACGTCGTTCGACGCGTTCATGGCGCTGGACGCAGTCGCCTATCGCGCGCTGCTCGCGGGACAGGAGCGCCGCGTGAAGCGGATCTTCCTCGGGCCTGAGATCCGCAACTTCGAGGCGATGGCAGCGGCCGCGAGCCAGCTCGCCGCGGAGGAGCAGCGCCGCAACGACGAGGCGGAGCGGGCCTTCGATCAGCGGCTGACCGATGCCAAGAAGAGCCTCGTGGTCGTCGGGCTGGGCGCCGGGGTCCTGATCGTGCTGCTCCTGCTCACCGCATCGGACATCGCCCGCCTGGCCCTGGAGCAACAGGCCAGCCGTGAGTCATGACGCGCGACGTCATCCTGACCCTGAGCCTCCTGCTGGTGGCCGGCCTCTTCGCCCGCCTGCTGGCGACGCTGCTGCACATCCCCGAGATCGTCTTCCTGCTGGGCCTCGGGGCCCTGCTCGGCCCGTCCGCCCTTGACGTCATCGACGTCCCGCTGGACTCGCTCGCCGCCCAGCTCGTGTTCACCCTCGGCGTCTCGACGATCCTCTTCTACGGCGGTCTGAACCTCTCGCTCGAGATCCTGCGCAAGGTGTGGGTGAGCCTCGGTCTGCTCTCCGTGCTCGGCGTCATCGTGACCGCGGTCATCACCGGCGCCGCGGCCGCGCTCGTCTTCGGCCTGCCGTTCGAGCAGGGCCTGCTCATGGGCGCCGTGCTCTCCCCCACCGATCCGGCCATCCTCATCCCGCTCTTCATCGGCTCCCGGCTGCGTGCCAAGGTGGCCCAGACCGTGGTGGCCGAATCGGCCTTCAACGACCCGACGGGCGCGGTGCTGGCGCTCGCCATCGCCGGTGCGCTGGTCTCCGGTCAGAACTCGCTCACGGGGCCGGCCGGCGACTTCGTCGGCCAGCTGGCGCTCAGCACCGCCGGCGGCGTGCTGGCCGGCATCGTGCTCTCGGCCGCCATCTCGAGCCGGCGCACGGGGATCTGGCGCGAGTCCGCGGCGATCGCCGTGCTCGCCGTCGTCGCCATGTCCTACGTGTCCCTCGACTTCGCCGGCGGCAGCGGCTACCTCGGGGCGTTCCTGGCGGGGCTGATCGTCGGCAACATGAAGATGCTCGGGCTCTCCATGCACGACGAGCACAACCGGGACCTCATCATCACGACGCGCAGCCTCGCGGACATCGTGACGATCTTCGTCTTCGTGCTGGTCGGCGTGAACCTGCCCTTCCACGCGCTCGGGGCCGAGATCCTCCCGGCCCTCGCGGTGGTCGCCGTCCTGCTGCTCGTGGCGCGCCCCATCACCGTGGCCATCTGCTGCCTGCCCGACCGGCGCAGCCGCTGGAGCCGCGCCGAGCTCGCCTTCGTGTGCTGGACCCGCGAGACCGGCGTCGTGCCCGCCGCCCTGGTCGGCGTGCTCGCCGCCCTGGCCGTGCCCAACGGGGATCTGCTGGCGAGCGTCGTGGCCCTCGCGATCATCGTCACGCTTGCCGTCCAGGCCATTCCCGCGCCGTGGCTCGCGCGACGGCTCGGGTTGCTCGAAGTGGATTGAACCCACATAGCATCGCCTGAAATTGTGGGGCTGGAACCCACTGGCAGTGGTTGGGGGCGACACTAGAATCGCCGCCATGTGCGGAATTGCCGGCCTCTTCGCCAAATCGCCGGGGGTTGCCGAGCACCTGGGCGAGCACCTCGGCGCGATGCTCTCGCAGCTCAACGACCGCGGCCCCGACAGTGCGGGCGTGGCCGTCTACCGCGACCCCGTACCGGCGGGCGCGAGCAAGGTCTCGCTCTTCTCCCCGGACCCGCACTACGAGTGGGGCCGGGTGCGCGACGGCCTGGCCGGCGCCTTCGGCGGCGACCCCGAGCCCGAGGTCCGCGCGAGCCACGCGGTCTTCGTCGTGGACGCCGACGCCGAGCGCGCGGAGGCCTGGCTGCGCGATCGCCACCCCGAGCTGCGGATCATGAGCGTCGGCGAGACCATCGAGATCTTCAAGGAGGCCGGCCTGCCCTCCGACTTCGTGCGTCGCTTCGCGCTCGATGACGTGCAGGCCAGCCACGCGCTGGGCCACACGCGGATGGCCACCGAGAGCCGCGTCACCACGCAGCACTCGCACCCCTTCTCCACCGGCCTCGACCTGTGCCTGGTCCACAACGGCTCCCTCTCGAACCACAATCGCCTGCGCCGCGAGCTGCAGCGCGAAGGCGTCAGCTTCCAGACCGACAACGACACGGAGGTGGCGGCCGGGTACCTGACCTGGCGCCTGCGCGAGGGCGCCGACCTGCGCGAGGCGCTCGAGGGCTGCCTGCGCGACCTCGACGGCTTCTTCACCTTCGCGGTCGGTACGGCGGACGGGTTCGCGGTCCTGCGGGACCCCATCGCCTGCAAGCCGGCTGTGCTCGCGGAGACCGACGACTGGGTGGCGATGGCGTCCGAGTACCGGGCCATCGCGGTCCTGCCGGGCGCCGAGGACGCCACCGTGTGGGAGCCCGCCCCGGCGACGCTCTACGTCTGGGAGCGGGCGCTGGTCTGATGGCGACCGGAACCGAGCCGGCCGTCGAGGTCGTCGACCTCGAGCAGACGCCGCTGCGCGAGCTCAATGCCCGCCTGCATGCCGCCGCCGACGCGCCCGACTCGCCGAGATCCTGGCGGGTGAGCAACCCCGGGGGGCGCCACGCGATAGCGGTCGGCCTCGATGCGCCGTTGGAGGTCGACGTCGAGGGCCACGTGGGCTACTACTGCGCCGGCATGAACCAGCACGCCGTCGTCCGCGTGCACGGCAACTGCGGCGTCGGGGTGGCGGAGAACATGATGTCGGGCTCGGTTGTCGTCGAGGGCACCGCGAGCCAATCGGCCGGGGCGACCGGCCGCGGGGGGCTGCTGGTCATCCGCGGCGACGCCGCCTCGCGCTGCGGCATCTCGATGAAGGGCGTCGACATCGTCGTGCGTGGGTCCGTCGGTCACATGAGCGCCTTCATGGCCCAGAAGGGGCGCCTGCTGGTGTGCGGGGACGCCGGCGAGGCGCTGGGCGATTCGATCTACGAGGCGCGGCTGTACGTCAACGGCGCGGTGGCCGGGCTCGGCTCGGACTGCATCGAGAAGGAGATGCGCGACGAGCATGCGGCGGAGGTGTCGGCGCTGCTGGCGCGGGCGGGCGTCGACGACGTCGATCCGGCAGGCTTCCGGCGCTTCGGATCGGCGCGCGAGCTCTACAACTTCAAGGTCGACGACGCCGGAGAGTTCTGAGGATGGCCCTGCGCGAGTCGGCGCTCTTCAGCCGCGAGGTCATCGCCGAGATCCAGCGCGCGGCGCGGGAAGGCGTCTACGACATCCGGGGCTTCGGCGCGAAGCGCCGCCTCCCCCACTTCGACGACCTCTTGCTGCTGGGGGCGAGCGTGTCCCGCTATCCGCTCGAGGGCTATCGCGAGCGCTGCGATACGAACATCGTGCTCGGCGACCGCCACGCCAAGCGCCCGCTCGAGCTCGACATCCCGATCACGATCGCCGGCATGAGCTTCGGTGCCCTGTCGGCGCCGGCCAAGGAGGCGCTGGGTCGCGGCGCGAGCGCGATGGGAACCTCCACGACGACCGGCGACGGCGGCATGACGCCCGAGGAGCGCGCCGCGTCCAAGACGCTCGTCTACCAGTTGCTGCCCTCGCGCTACGGCATGAACCCCGACGACCTGCGCCGCGCCGATGCCATCGAGATCGTGATCGGGCAGGGCGCCAAGCCCGGCGGTGGCGGGATCCTGCTCGGCCAGAAGATCTCCGACCGCGTCGCGGAGATGCGCGACCTGCCGCCGGGCATCGACCAGCGCAGCGCGTGCCGTCACCCCGACTGGACCGGCCCCGACGACCTCCAGATCAAGATCGAGGAGCTGCGCGAGATCACCGACTGGGAGAAGCCGATCTTCATCAAGATCGGAGCCTCGCGGACCTACTTCGACGTCGCGCTCGCGGTCAAGGCCGGGGCCGACGTCATCGTCCTGGACGGCATGCAGGGCGGGACCGCGGCGACGCAGGACGTCTTCATCGAGCACGTCGGGATCCCGACGCTGCCGGCGGTACGCCTCGCGGTGGACGCGCTTCAGGAGCTCGGGATGCACCGCCGGATCCAGCTCGTCGTCTCCGGCGGGATCCGCTCGGGCGCCGACGTGGCCAAGGCGCTTGCGCTCGGGGCCGACGCGGTCTCGATCGGCGTGGCGGCGCTCGTCGCCCTGGGCGACAACTCCCCCGCCTTCGCCTCGGAGTACGAGCGCATCGGCACCGAGCCCGGCTTCTACGACGACTGGCAGGAGGGTCGTGACCCCGTCGGGATCTCTACCCAGGACGACCAGCTGTCTGCGCGCTTCGATCCCGAGCTCGGCGGCCGCCGGCTGGCCAACTACCTGCGCACCATGGTCCTCGAGACCCAGACCCTGGCCCGAGCGTGCGGCAAGTCGCACGTCCAGAACCTCGAGCCCGAGGACCTCGTCGCCCTCACCGTTGAGGCGGCGGCGATGGCTCGCGTCCCGCTCGCGGGCACGAACTGGATCCCGGGGCCGCCCAGGGACGACTGACCGCGCGGCTCCCGCGGCTCGCGCGGCGGGTCGCGGGTCGCGGGTCGCGGCGCGCGATAATCCGGCGATGTCCGCGCTCGCCGACCGCTCGCTGGGAGAGCTGCTCGAACAGGTCGCAGCCGAGTCGGCGGCGCCGGGAGGCGGCTCGTCGAGCGCATTGGCCTGCGCGCTGGCGGCGGGGCTCGTCGAGATGACCGCGGCGTTCACGCTGGCGCGCAGCGAGTACGCCGACCGCCACGAGCGGATGGCGCGGGTGCGCGCACGGGGTGGCGAGCTGCGCGCCGAGGCGGTCGCTCTGGCCGAGGGCGAGCTCCACGTCTACGGCGCGGTGCTCGAGGCGCTGCGGCTGCCCGCGGACGAGCCCGGACGCGCACAGCGTGTCGAGGCGGCGATGTCCGAGGCCACGGACAGCCCGCTGGCGATCGCCCGCGGCGCCGCGGAGACCGCCGAGCTGGCCGCCGAGACGGCGCAGACCGGGAACCTGCACGTCCACGGTGACGCCGTCGTCGGCGTGCTGCTGGCCGAGGCGGCGTGCGCCGCCGCCGCTCGCCTCGTCGAGCTGAACCTGACCGGGCACCCCGAGGACCCGCGCTTCGAGGAGGCCGCCGAGCTCCCCAGGCGCGCCCTGGCGGCCCGCCTGACGGCGCTCTCGCCGGAGCGCGACGTGTAAGGTCGCCCGCTCGTGGGGGAAGCCGGCGCCATGGCGACGATGCAGACCGCCTGCCGCGTATGCGACGGCGATCTCAGCCTGCGCATCGCCGGCACCAACGGGCACGCCCCGGTGGCGGAGGCCTTCGCCCCCTCGCGCCACGAGACCGGCCGCCACGGCGACCTGCTGACGTGCATCGAGTGCGGCACCGTGCAGCAGCCGCTGCTGCCGGGCGGCGACGAGCTGCACGAGCTCTACCGCGACATGAGCGACGACGCCTACCTCGGCGAGGAGGCCGGGCGCCGCGCCACCGCCGGCCACCTGCTCGACCTGGTCGGCGCCCAGGTCGCCTCCGGGCGCCTGCTCGACGTCGGCTGCGGGCACGGTCTGCTCCTCGACGAGGCCCGCTCGCGCGGCTACGAGACGGTCGGGCTCGAGCTCTCGCGTTCGGCCGCGCGCCATGCCCGCGAGGGGCTGGGGCTCGACGTGCACGAGCAGCCGATCGAGTCCTTCGTCGATCTCGACGGCTTCGACGTCGTCGTGCTCGCCGACGTGATCGAGCACCTCGACGACCCGGTCGCCGCGGTCGACCGCTGCGCCGGTCTGCTGCGCCCCGGCGGCGTGCTGTGCGTCGTGACGCCCGACCCCTCCTCGCTCACCGCCCGCATGGCCGGACGGCGCTGGTGGGGCTTCGTGCCCGCCCATGCGTGCCTGCTGCCGCGCGCCACGCTGCGCGAGCTGCTCGCCGCCCGCGGCCTGGTCATCTCCACCGACGTGCCGCTCGTGCGCTCGTTCTCCGTCCGGCGCTGGGCGTCGGGCCTGGCCGAGCGCCTCGGGCCCGCCGGCGCCCCGGTCGAGCGGCTGGCCGACGCGCTTCCCGCCCATGCCTCGCTGAGCCTGGCGCTCCACGACGAGCGCGTGATCGTCGCCAACCGCATCGACGTCCGGCGCGCGCCGCAGCCGCTGCTGCGCGACCGCGGCGGCGGCGCCATCGTCACCCTCGTGCTCCCGGCCTACGAGGCGACGCGCACCATCCCCGAGGTGGCGGCCGAGATCCCCGCCGACGCCGCCGACCGCGCGCTGCTCGTCGACGACGCGAGCCACGATGCCACGGCGGAGGTCGCGCTCGCCCACGGCTTCGACGTCATCCGCCACCCCGCGAACCGCGGCTACGGCGGCGGCCAGAAGACGGGCTACGCGCGGGCGTTGCTCGACGGCGCCGACGTGATCGTGATGGTCCACGCCGACAACCAGTACGCGCCCGGGCTCGTGCCGGAGATGGTCGCGCCGATCCTCGCGGGCGAGGCCGACATGGTCATCGGATCGCGGCTGCTGCGCGACCGCGCGATCGCGGGCGGCATGCCCCGCTGGAAGTGGCTGGGCAACCGCATGCTCACGGGCATCGAGAACCGCGCCTTCGGCGTCCAGCTCTCCGAGTACCACACCGGCTACCGGGCCTTCTCCGCGGAGCTGCTGCGCTCGATCCCGTTCCTGCGCAACTCCGACGACTTCGTCTTCGACCAGGAGATCTTCGCCCAGGTCCTGGCGCGTGGCGCACGCGTGGTCGAGATACCGATCCCGACGCGCTACTTCCGCGAGGCGTCGAGCGTCGACCTGCGTACGAGCATCCGCTACGGCGTGATGACGCTCGGCGTGCTCGCGCGCTTCACGGTCGACCGCCGGCGCGCCAGCTGGCCGCTGCTGCGCCGCACGGCCGGCGACCTCGGCGCCCAGCGCCCGTAGCGATGCGCGGCGCCCGCGTCGGCGTGCTCGCGCTGGTCCTCGTCGCGGCGGCGCTCGTGTTGCGCATCGGCTACGTCAACGACACGCCCGGCTACGCGCTGCGCCACGACGCGGTCGACTACGACGTCCACGCCCGTTCGATCGCCGAGGGCGACGGCTTCTCCAAGACGCTCGCCCACGGCCGCCCGACCGCGTTCCGCCCGCCCGGCTACCCGTACTTCCTGGGCGCCGTCTACCACGTGTTCAAGGCCGACCGCAAGCCGGTCAAGGAGCGTGTCCACGTCGCGCGGATCGCCCAGGCCTTCGTCGGGGCGGCGCTCGTTGCCCTCGTCGGGGTGATCGCCGCGCAGCTGTGGGGCTCGGTCGCGGCGCTCGTCGCGCTCGGCCTCGCCGCGATCTACCTGCCGCTGATCCTCGTCGGCGGAGCGGTGATGTCCGAGCCGCTGTTCGACGTCTTCATGCTCGCCTCGCTGGCGGCCGTGCTCGCCTACCGGCGCTCGCGCCATCGCTACGCGTGGGCTATGGCCGCGGGGGTGCTCGGCGGCTTGGCCGCCCTCACCCGGGCCCAAGCCCTGATCCTGCTCATCCCGCTGGCGCTCGCCGTCTGGGACGGGCGCCCGTGGCGCTCCTGGGCCGCCGTGGCCGCGCCGGCCCTGCTCGTGGTCGCCGCGCTGCTGACCATCACCCCCTGGACCATCCGCAACGCGCGCGAGCTGCACGCCTTCGTGCCCATCTCGACGCAGTTCGGCTCGGCCCTGGCCGGCACCTACAACGACGCCGCCCGGGCCGACACGCAGAACCCCGCCGCGTGGCAGGGGATCAGGCACGTGCCCGACTACGCCTACCTGTTCAGGCGCGTCGGCGAGACGAACGAGGCGGTACTCGAGGCAAAGCTGCGCGCGGCCTCGCTGCACTACATCCGCGAGCACCCGACCTACGTGGCCAAGGTCGGGTGGTGGAACACGAGGCGGATGCTCGACCTCGCCAGCCGCCGGCGCTCGCGCGCGACCGCGGCGACGATCACCATCAACCACTTCTGGGCCGACCGCGGGATCCTCTGCTTCTGGATCTTCGCCGCGCTCGCGCTCGCCGGCGCCTTCACCGCCATGGCGCGCCGGACGCCCTGGTACGTCTGGGCGATGCCCATCCTGATGTTCTTCAGCGTCGTCTTCCTCGTCGTCGAGACGCCGCGCTACCGCACCCCGATCGACCCGTTCATCGTCCTCCTGGCCACGGCGGCGCTGGTCACGGCCGCCCGCCGGGCGCTGGCTTCGAGGTCGTCCGATCGCTCTTCGCTACGCACGCGGAAGGCCGCGGCGCCGCCGACGCCCGCGGGCTGACGGTCGCTTTCGCACGGCTTCGTGCTTAGGCCATCGGCCTGTGACGGGCGGGTCCTGTCGCCGGACACGGCCTCAGACTCCGCAGGCTCCGTCTGAGGGGCGTGTCCCGCGCCACCCGCCCGAGGACCGTCGTTGCCAGGCCGGGCACCACCGCTCGCGTCGCGGTCCGCGGTCGTCTACTCCTTCGCGACCACAGCTCCTGCGCCGATCCGGTGCGCTGGTGCTCTGCGCCGGCGTATCGCGCCACCGTGGTCGGCCTCCGCGTTGGCGAGCCAACGGTGCGCTGGTGCCGCCTCGGACGGCAGACGGCCACGGACGCGATGCGTTGTTGACGGCCAGACGCCGGGCTAGCGTTTCCACGCACGCAGGGGCAGAAGCGACCGCAGTCATCCTCAAGTCCAACCGATGTGATCATTGTGAGGCAGCGTCAGAGGAACAAGCGCTCGAGTTCTGGCGGAGCCGCCGTGAGCGGGCCGGCGCCAACGATGGCGCCGTGGGAAAACAGCCATCCAACCCTTCGGTGCCGGACGCGTTATCGGATATCGGGGGCAATGCCCGAGAGGCGCCGCGACAACGTGCCGGGCTCGGCGGGACGGAAGTTCCCACATTCCAACTCCATTCCGGGCCCGGCACTGTTACGCCCGCTGGCCGCGCGCCAGTGGCGGTGGCGCTGACCCCCTGAGCTCTGACACCTTGGCGTGCGCCGCTGCTCCTCGAGCGGGAGGATGGGCGCCATGCGTGCTTCAAAGCTTGTCGTACCAGTCGTCTTGGCCCTCGCGGCGGCGCTTGGGTCGCCCGCATGGGCCGCGCCCGCGAAGGTCGACGTCGTCGCCCGCAGCCTCGACGCGCCGCGCCACCTCGCGTTCGGCGCGCGCGGAGACCTCTTCGTCGCCGAGGCGGGCCGTGGCGGCTCCGGCCCGTGCTTCGTCGCCGGCGAGGGGCCGGCCTGCATGGGCGCCAGCGGCGCGGTCACCGAGATCGACCGCCGCGGACACCAGTTCCGCATCGTCCAGGGGCTGGCGTCGTTCGCGAACACAGTGCCGGACCCGAACCCGATGGGCGTGACGCCCAACCCGATCGGGCCGCACGGCATCACCGTCCTCGGCGCGGATCAGGTCTTCGTCACCAACGGCGGGCCGACCGAGCCGAAGGTGACCGCCAACGGGCCCACCATCTCGCGCGACACGCTCGCCGCGCAGAATCCGGCCGCGAACCTTTTCGGCCGGCTGCTCTGGATCAAGCACCATGGGCGCGTCCGGTCGATCGCGGACATCTGGGCCTTCGAGCGCGACGTCAACCCGGACGCCGGCGTCGGCAACCCGGCAGTCGACTCCAACGCGGTCGACGTGCTCTTCGATCGCGGGCACTTCGTGATCGCCGACGCGGGCGGCAACGCGATCGACCGCGCGTCGTTCTTCGGCCGCGTCTCGAATCTCGCGGTGTTCCCGAACCGGACGGTCCCGAACCCGTTCCCTCCGCCGCCGGCCACCATCGACATGCAGGCCGTGCCGACGTCGGTCGTCGAGGGCCCGGACCACCAGTACTACGTCAGCCAGCTCACCGGCTTCCCGTTCCCGCCAGGCGGCGCGAACGTGTATCGCGTCGATCCGCGCTCCGGCAACGCGACCGTGTTCGCGGGCGGCTTCACGAACATCATGGACCTCGCGTTCGGCCGTGACGGGACGCTGTACGTGCTCGAGATCTCCCACAGCGGGCTGCTCAACGGGGCCGACGGCGCGATCTTCGCCGTCTCGCGCGACGGGACCAAGCGCCAGATCGAGCTGGCGCCGGGGACCCTGACCGCGCCGGGAGGGATCACGATCGGCCGGGACGGCCTATACGTGTCCAACCAGACGTTCGTGCCAGGCGAGGGCCAGGTGCTGCGGATCCAGCCGCGTTAGACCCTTACCACGGTGCGGGCCTGGCTGCCAGAGGTCTGAGGACTGTGGCGCGCGTTCGCTTCCGGCTAGCTGGCGTACGCGACACTCAGGCTCCCCTTCGGACGAACACCGGCAGCGCCCAGTCTTCTACAGGCGAGAACTCGACACGGGGAGGTGCCGGATGAAGGCGATCGTGGTGACGGAGGAGGCTGCGGGAACGGCCGGGATGACGCTGGTGGAGCGGCCCGAGCCGCCGGCAGCGATAAACGACGTCATCGTTCAGGTTCATGCGTCGGGATTCGTCCCGACTGAGATGGCGTGGCCCTCGACCTGGACCGATCGCCGCGACCGTGACCGAACACCGTCGATCCCCGGCCACGAGCTGGCCGGAGTAGTCAGCGCCCTCGGCTATGGCACGACGGGGTTGTCGATGGGACAGCGGGTGCTCGGCCTCGCGGACTGGCATCGCGACGGCACCCTGGCGGAGTATGTCGCGATCGAGGCACGCAACCTCGCCCCGCTGCCGGGCGACGTCGACTTCACCGTGGGCGCGAGCCTGCCGATCTCGGGCCTGACCGCGTGGCAGGGACTGTTCGACCACGGCCACCTTCAGGCGGGGCAGAGCGTCCTCGCGCACGGCGCGGCCGGCGCAGTCGGGACGATGGTGACGCAACTCGCACGTGAGGCCGGCGCCTACGTCATCGGCACCGGGCGGGCCGCCGACCGCCAGAAGGCGCTCGACTTCGGCGCGCAGGAGTTCGTCGACCTCGACAACGACGCCCTGGAAGACGTCGGCGGCGTCGACCTGGTGTTCGACGTCATCGGCGGAGACATCCAGAAGCGGTCCGCAAGCCTGATCCGGGCCGGAGGAACCCTCGTGACCGTCGTAGGGCCGCCCGAGGCGCGGCCGGCCGACGGCCTGGCAGTCGACTTCGTCGTCGAGTCCGATCGTGCCCAACTGAGTGAGATCGTCCAGCGGGTGAGGGACGGACGACTGCGGACCAACATCGGCAACGTTGCGACCCTCGACGATGCTGTCGCCGCCCTCAACCCGACCGAGCGACGCAACGGGAAGACGATCATCCGCATTCGTCCACAAGGACTCGGAGACGGCAGAGGCCCCGTTACGACGTAACGGGGCCTCGTCGTGTTGCTTGGCGATCGCGCGGGAGACGCTGGACGCGCCAACGCCGAACTTGGCGGCGGCGTTCGGAAGCAGTCCGGCAGCCTCGGGACCCGACCATCGTCGCCTATGGGCCACGTGGGAAATCGACGCTCAGCCCGGGAGAGCGCCCCTTGAGCTCTCGCGAACGCACGTCGCTGGTCAAGAACGTCTCCTGAATGCGCGAGGAACGAGGGGCTTGATCCGCGGCCGGCGTGCTCGGCTGTCTGGCCACGTCACCGTCTCCGACCAGATCGCTCCCATCGGGACCTCGGAGCGGTCGACCATACGCGGCGCGGGAAGCGACGATGCGCTGCGGTCGCCCGCCTCACACGCGAGCGGTCGCGGTTCGAAACCGGGGTTCGAAGGGCTCCCTCAGCGACCGTGCACCCACTCGCCCGCCAGCATGGTTGCGACGACGCGGGCGTCTGCCACGGATTCGGGTGGGTGGGCGAGCGGGTCGCGGTCGAGCACGACGAGGTCGGCATCGAACCCGGCGCGCAGGCGTCCGCGCCGGTGCTCGTCGAAGCTCAGCCACGCTGGCTCGACCGTGAAGGAGCGAAGTGCAGCATCCGCAGGGATCGCCTGTTCGGGGCGCCACGCTGGGCCCTCGGAGTCCGTGCGCAAAACGGCGGCGCGCAGCCCGGCGAGTGGATCGAGCTCCTCGACCGGGGCGTCCGAGCCGCCGGCAAGTCGAGCGCCCGACTCCCACAGCGAACGGAACGGGTAGGCGTGCTCTACCCGGTCGGCCCAGATGCGCTCGACCAGGTCGCTGTCGCTGGTGGCGTGGGTGTACTGCACCGACGCTGCGATTCCCAGCTCCGCGAAGCGGGCGACGTCCTCGGGCGCGACGCACTGGGCATGCTCGATCCGGTGGCGCGCACCGGGCGTCGCGGCCGCGGCGAAGGCGTCGAGCGCGTCGCGGTTGGCCTGGTCGCCGATCGCGTGCACCGCCAGCGCGAAGCCGGCGGCCTCGGCCTGGCGGACGAGCGCTGCCAGGTCCTCGGAGCTCGTGATCTCCACGCCCGACCCGTCGAGCAGGCGCGCCGTGCGTGAGCCAAGCGTGCCGTCCATGAACGCCTTGACGTAGCCGATCCGCAGCAGCGGGTCGTCGAGCTGCGGCCGGATGTCGCCGCCGCTAAGGCGCTCGGCGGGCAGGGACTGCCACACCCGCAGCGTCAGCTCGCCGGCGTCGCGCAGCGCAGCGAAGAGCTCGGGCGCGCCGCGCCCGCCGTCCTTGTCGTGCACGCCGGTGACGCCGGCGGCAGCGGCCTGCGGGAGCGCGGCGCGCATTGCGTCGAGCGTCTCGACGAGGCTCGCGGCGGCGTGAGTGTCGTAGAAGCGCCAGGCGGATGCCTCGCGCAGGATCCCGGTCGGCTCGCCGGCTGCGTCGGTCTCGACCACGCCGCCCGGGACCGCGAGGTCGCCCCCGGCCACGGCGAGCGCGGCCGAGTTCAACCACAGCGAGTGGCCGTCGTGGGCCCGCAGCGCCACCCGCACGCCAGGCGCAGCTGCGTCCAGGGCCTGCTGAGCGG
Organism: uncultured Actinomycetes bacterium; assembly: GCA_963807305.1. GTDB lineage: Bacteria > Actinomycetota > Thermoleophilia > Solirubrobacterales > Solirubrobacteraceae > JAOPZW01. Next base: position 49,988 of record CAWEBN010000001.1, on the reverse strand, counting down.
GTTTCTCGCTCCAGAACTCGTCTCGCCAGCCGCGGCCGCGCAGCCAGCCGCCGTGCGGCAGGCTCCTTGCCGCCTCCTGAACGCGCGCGACCACGTCGGTGACCGACCGGCAATCGAACAGCCGCAGCTCCCGGCGGCCGAGCGCCCAGCTCGGGAAGTGCACGTGCGCGTCGACGAACCCCGGCAGCACGCAGGCGCCAGCGAGATCGATCCGCCGGGCGCCTGCGGGTGCATCACGCGGGTCGTCGAGCACCGCGGCGATCTTGTCGCCGACGATGACAAGGGCGCTTCCGAGCGCGCGCTCGGGGTCGAGCGTGCGTACGCTCGCGCCCACGAGAACGCTGGTCTCAGCCGCCACCGGCCCAAGAGGATACGGTCAGCGCCGATGCCGCCGAGCCGCGTCTGCCTGACGTTCGACTTCGATGCGCTGTCCGTCTGGCTTGACGACCAGGAGCCCGTGACGCCGGCGATGCTGCAGCGCGGGGAGTACGGCGCCCGCGTCGGCGTGCCGCGACTTCTGGATCGCCTGGATGCGCTGGACCTGCCGGCGACATTCTTTATTCCAGGTCACACGATCGAGTCGTTCCCGGCCGAGTGCGAGGCGATCCTGGGCGCCGGCCATGAGATCGCGCATCACTCCTACGCGCACGTCGACCCCAGCCGCCAGTCGCCCGACGAGGAGCGCGCCGACATGCAGCGCGCGCTCGCGGCACTCGACCGGCTCGGCGTTCGGCCGCTGGGCTACCGATCGCCGTCTGCGGACATGTCGCCCGCCACGCTGCCGCTGCTGGAGGAGCATGGGTTCCGCTACGACTCAAGCCTCATGGCCGACGACTTCCGGCCCTACCGCCCGCGGATCGGTGACAAGGTCACCCGCGAGCAGCCCTTGCAGCGCGGCCGCGAGGCGCGCCTGTGGGAGCTGCCAATGTCCTTCGAGCTCGACGACTGGCCCCACTTCCAGTTCGCATTCGGGCCGTCGTACCGCGTCGGGCTCTCAGCGCCGAGCAAGGTCCTCGAGATCTGGACCGAGGAGTTCGACTGGATGCACAAGCACGTCGCTGACGGCCTGCTCACCGTTTGCATGCACCCGCAGGTCATCGCGCGCGGCCACCGCATCGCGATGCTCGAGCGCTTCGTCGAGCATTGCACGCAGGCCGGCGCGCGCTTCGCCCGGATGGGCGACGTGGCGACTGAGCTCGGATAGCGGTCGTGGCGCACGCCGGCGCTGACACCGCAGCGGGCACGACTGCGGCCGCGGCGAAGAGCAAGTCCTCTCGGACACGTGATTCAGCGGGCAGGCGGCGGTGTCGCGGCGCTCGGTCGCAGCAGCCTGCGGATCGGTCTTGCGCTGATCTGCACCCATCCGGCCAGCACGGTGACGAGCCCAAGGAACCCGTCGCTCATGCCGACGAGGTTGACGACGCCCACCGCGATGGCGAGTGACACGAGGCCGGCCACGGCGACGGCCACCGAGCGCGCGAGCAGCTTCGTGAGCGGCAGCGTCTCGCGGCTTTCGATGAGATGGGCCGCCAACTCGGCTGCCGCTGCGATCGCCCACAGCACGAGCGTTGTGAGCACGAACGGCCATGCCCGCCCCGCTGCCACGCCGACGTCGTCGGCGAACCCAGCGCTTACCGCGCCACAGACGAGCGACCAGCACCCGCCGAGGAAGCCGAGAACCATGACGACGCCAAAGGAGTCCGTGTTACGGGACGAGTGAGCCAGCATGCTCCGCATCAGCGTAACGCGTGGTCGCGAGCTCGTGGGCGCCGTCGACTGCGAGAAGCGCGCGTGTCGGTGCTGTCGTGTCGCAAGAGCGGAGGCACTGCTGGGACGCACGCCGCTGTCGCAAGGGACGAGAAGCGGCAGTCGGCGTCCCGCGCGGCGCGCTACGCAATCCGCGACAAGCGACAGTGCGGCGTCCGCCGCCGCCTGCGAGCGAGGCAACGGCGCAGCGCGACGAGCTCGTAGCACCCGCTTCCAGGAGCGCGTCGCTCGCCGACTCTCGGCATGGGGTCTTGCGATCATGCGCCGATGGCACGGCTCAGCGCGAAAGAGCGTGCGCTGCTTCCCGACAGCGCCTTTGCGCACATCGATGCGCGCGGCCGACGGCGTCTGCCGATCAACGACGCGGCGCATGTCCGGAATGCCCTCGCGCGGTTCAGCCAGGTGGTGTTCGAGGACGAGGGCGCGCGCGACCGGGCGCGCAACCGCCTGCTGAGGGCGGCCATGAAGCACGGCATCATGCCCGTCGGCTTCGTCAGCGCGCAGCTGCAACCGCAGCGCAAGCTGCCCAAGGGCCACATCACGTTCCTGCTGACGGATCTCGAGGGCTCAACCGAGCTGCTCGGGCGCCTTGACGATCGATACGCCTCCCTGCTCGCCGATGTCCGCCGTCTGGTGCGCGCCGCGGTGCGGTCCGCCGGCGGTCACGAAGCGTCCGCCCGCGGGGACGACGTCTTTGCGGTCTTCGAACGCGCCCCGGCGGCGCTCGAGGCCGCGCTGGCGATCCAGCGGGCGATGCACGCCGCCGCCTGGCCCGACGGGATCGACGTGCGGCTGCGAATCGGCATGCATCGCGGGCGTCCCGCCCTCACCGATACCGGCTATGTCGGGATCTCGGTCCACGCCGCCGCGCGCATCTGCTTCGCGGCGCACGGGCGGCAGATCGTCATGTCCTCTGCCGTGAGCGCGGCGGTCGCCGAGTCGCTCCCGGACGGCGTCAGCCTCAGGAGCCTCGGCGCCTGGCGATTCCGCGGCCTGCCCGAGCCCATCGAGATCTTCCAAGCGGACGCGGCTGACCTGCCCGCCGACTTCCCGCCACCGCGATCGGCCACCGCAGCCAAGTAGAACACCCAACGCCCAAGCCTCTCTGCCCTGACGGAACAACCAGCGCAGCGTTGGCTCGCCAACGCGGAGGCACATCACAGTGGCGCGATACTCCGGCGGAGAGCACCGGCGCACCGATTCGGCGCAGGAGCCGCGGCCGCGAAGGAGTAGACGCCGGCGGATCGCGACTCAGACGGTGGAGCCCGGCCGGGCAAGGACGTCGTTCGGGCGGGTGGCGCGGGACACGCCCCTCAGACGGAGCTTGCGGAGTCTGAGGCCGTGTCCGGCGACAGGACCCGCCCGCCACACGCCAACGGCCCTACCTCGCGAGCACGACAAAGGACGCCGGCCTCCGTGGCAAGGCAGTCAGCCGGAAGCGGCGGCCGCTGGGGGGGCTTACGACCCCGGTGGGACGCCCGGAGGCGCGTCGACGCCGATCCGCTGCGCGATCGCGGCGGCCGTGTCCCGTGGCATGTTCTCGTTGGGCTGCTCGACGCGGTCTGCGCAGGCGTTGTTCGTCGCGTCGACCGCGCGATGCAGGGCGTCGGCGAGATTCGACGCCTCCCTTTCCTCGACCCCCTCGAGGACGATGTGGTCGCCCTGGACGATGTCGTTGAGCCGCAGATACCCGACCGCCGACTGCCCTGTCAGCTCCGTGGTCAATCGGGCGCTCAGGTCTCGCGACCAGCGTCCGCTGGGGCTGCCCGACAGCGGAACGAGGAGTCGGACACCGACCCGCCCCGACGGGAGCGGCTCGCCGCGAGCCTCACTGACGATGGTGTGACGCTCTGCCATGTTGATCTCCTCGAGAAGGCCGCACTCTCTGATCCCCCGACGGACGGCGTACCCACGCACGCCGGAGTCGAGTCGCCGTCGCCCGAAGGCAACCTAGATGGACGGCCGGGCGCCCCAGGCTCCGACGACGGTGGGCGGCAGGATCACCGCGTCACGGGCGACGACCTGTTCGGCGATCCGCTCCTGCAGCGTCTCGAGTCCGAGCTCCGCCTCGTCGGCGATCCCGTGCGCCACGATCTGCGGCGCCAGCGAGCGTGTGATGCTCGCGCACAGGAGCGGCCCGATCGGATCGCTCGGAGCGAAGTAGGCCTGGATCCCCAACGTCGAGACATCCGCAAAACCCGTGCGGCGCAGCATTTGCCCGGTCTGCGCGCCGATGCGGGGATCCGCCCCCGCCGCGCGGAAGGCCGCTTCGATCCAGCGACGAACTGCCTCGACGAGCGGGACTTCCGGCTCCCCGCGCATGGCGCCGATGTCGAATTCGATCACGACCATGGTGCCGCCAGGGCGCAGCGCATCGAGTTGGCGGCGCAGGACCTCCTCGCGGTCGGGAAGGTGAAAGAGCAGCAGGCGCGCGACGATCGCGTCGAACGGCTCGGTCGCTTCGAACGCCCGCGCGTCCGCCTGGAGGAACTCGACGTTGTCGGCGCCTTCCCGCCTGCGGTCGGCCACCTCGAGCAGCCGCGCCGCCTGGTCGACCCCGAGCACCGAGCCGCCGGCATCGAGAAGGTCGGCCACCAGGAAGGCCACATGGCCGAGCCCGGTCCCGAGATCCAGCACTCGCATCGGACCACCGATCCCCGCCGCGCGCAGCAGCGCCTCCGTCGCCCCCGCGATGGAGCCCGCCTGCGCGTCGAGCCGCGCGATCTCCGCGTCGTCGCTTCCGAGCACGTATGCGGTCCGCTCGCTCATCAACTGCTCCCTCTCTGGCGTCGGCCTATCCTCGCCCTGCGCCGCTGCGGGCGCAACAGCAGCATGTCGGCAGTAGACGCCGGCGGACCGCGACGCCGGCCCAGGCGCTCAACGCGGCAAAGACGGCGCACGGGCGGCCGGCGGCGGACACGTCCTCAGACGGAGCGTGCGGAGTCTGAGGAGCGTGATCCGCCGACAGGACCCGCCCGCCACCGGCCAATGCCCCAAAGCGCGTCAGCCACTCACGGCGCGAGCAGCCAGAAGACGGCGGTCTCGAACGCGTCCGGGTCGTCGCGCCAGTGGTCGTAGACCTCCCAGCGCACGCCGGTGCGGGCGTGGCCGTTGGCGTCGCACCAACCCACCACGGCGGCGTGCGCCGCCGCGATGCCGTCGGGTGACGGAGCGCCGCGGGCGACGGTCGTCGCGGCGCGACCCTCGGGCAGCGCGGACGCCACGACCCGCCCCGAGGGCGTGAACGTCCCCTCCACCTCGACACCGACCTCGACGGTCGGGACGTCGTCGAGATAGAGCATCACGTTGTGCCCGGCCGAAACCCCCGTGCCGCGCACGAAACCCCACACCTCGTCGAGGAGCTCGCCCCACAGCGTGGGAAAGCGCTCCCAGGTCGTCGCCTGCCTGATGACCGCGGTGGGCGTGGCGCTCGTCGCCACGATGCTCACCGCGTGCTCCATCGGCGGCTACAGCTCGAGCGCCTTGTAACCCCGGCGGACGCCCTCGAAGTAGACGATCCCGATGCCGATGAGCGTGCCGGGGATCGCTTCGAGCGCCTGCAGGACGTGGGTCTCGTTCTGGCCGGGGACGGTGAAGCCGTTGACGATGAAGCCGAACAGGGCCGCGCCCAGCAGCGCGCCGAGGAAGGCGCCCACGATGCCGCCCCAGAAGCGGTCGGGCACGAAGATCGTGAAGTGCCAGATGGCGAGCCCCATCATGATCCAGGCGAGCATCGCCATCGCTAGCGGCTCCTCCCGTGGCGGCGGTTGCGCGGCCGCTTGGGCTTGGGCGTCTTGGGCTTGTCGTCCTTGAGCACCAGGTCCTCGGGGTCGAGGTCGGCGGTCGGATCGCGCTCGGCGGTCGCCGTGGGCGGTGCCTCGACGTGCAGGTCGCGCACCATCTCGTCGAACTCGGTCTTGGAGACGCCGAGCGCGGGATCCTCCGGCTGCGTGATGCGCCGCGTCGGGCGGTTGTCGCTCGGCGCGACGTCGACCAGCGCGCCGCCGGCGCCCACCGCGTAGGGAGGCACGACGCCGTCGTTGTCCTCGGCGATGCGCCGGCGGCGGCGCACGTAGACGGTCTCGCGCTCCTTCCAATGCGTGAGCACCGGCGAGGCGATGAAGATCGACGAGTACGTGCCCGAGATGACGCCGACCAGCAGGGCGAAGGCGAAGTCCTTCAGCGTGTCGCCGCCGAAGAAGAGCAGCGCGGCGATCGGCAGGGCGGTGCAGAACGACGTCGCCAGCGAGCGGGTGAGGACCTCGCTCATGGAGCGGTTGACGATCTGCGAGAAGGCGGCGCGCGGCATGCGCGGCACGTTCTCGCGCACGCGGTCGAACACGATGATCGTGTCGTAGAGCGAGTAACCGAGGATGGTCAGCAGCGCCGCGACCGTCGACGTCGTCACCTCCCGGCCGAGCAGCGAGTACACGCCCGCGGTGATGAGCAGGTCGTGCATCAGCGCTATGAGGACCGGGACCGCGTACTTCCACTCGAAGCGCAGGGCGATGTAGAGCGAGATGACCAGCAGCGAGGCGATGATCGCGATCACCGCGCTCTTGGCCACGGTCTGGCCGAAGGTCGGCCCGATCGTGTCGTAGTCGAACGACTTGACGCCGAACTTCTGCTGGAGGTCCTGCTGGATCTTGTCGCGCTGGCCCTGGGTCAGCGTGGTCGTCGAGATCTGGAAGGCGTTCTTGCCCGCGCCCTGGCCGCTGATGCGCTGGACCTCGGCGTCGGCGAAGCCGCTGGGCGCGATCGCGCTGCGCACGTCGTTCTCGTTCGTGGACCGGTTGAGCTCGGTCTTCACGCGCGTGCCCGACTCGAAGTCGATGCCGAAGTTCAGCCCCTTGCCGCCGATGGACAGCGCCCCGATGAGCAGGATCACGCCCGACATCGAGAAGAACCACTTCGACGCGCCCATGTAGTCGAAGCGCCGGCGCTCGCGGCGCTTGCCCACGCCCAGCGCGGCCGGGCTGTGGATGAGCTTGGAGCGCCCCATGGCGCCGAGCACGGCCTGGGTCAGCAGGACGGCGGTGAAGAAGGAGACCAGGGTGCCGACGCCCAGCGTGAACGCGAAGCCCTTGACGCCTGCCGTGGCCAGCAGGAAGAGGATGAACGCGACCATGAAGGTCACGACGTTCGCGTCGACGATCGCCGACAGGCCGCGCTTGTAGCCCGTCGCGATGGCGGCCGGGATCGATCTGCCGCCGCGCAGCTCCTCCTTGACGCGTTCGAAGATGACGATGTTCGCGTCGGCGGCGACGCCTATCGTGAGGATCAGGCCCGCGATGCCCGGCAGCGTGAGCGTGATCGGCACGAGCTTGATCAGCGCGTAGAAGAAGATCGCGTAGACGACGAGGGCGCCGACCGCGATGAGGCCCAGCACGCGGTAGAAGATCAGCAGGAAGAGCGCCACGATGATGAAGCCGGCCGCGCCCGCGATGAGGCCCTGGTTGAGCGCCTGCTTGCCCAGCGTGGCGGAGACCTGCGACGCGGAGATGAGCTCGAGCTTGATCGGCAGGGCGCCCGTCTTGAGCAGGTTGGCCAGCTGCTGGGCCGAGTCGATGGTGAAGCCGCCCGAGATGCGCGACCCCTGGCCGCCGCCCAGGCCGTCGGGGTACTGGTGCCAGTCGATCTGCGGGACCGAGATCAGCTCGTTGTCCAGCGTGATGGCGAAGTGCTGGTTGGACGCGTCGCCGAGGCCGCCGATCGAGAAGTCCTGGCCGCGGTGCGAGAGCTTGCGCGTGAACTTCGACCACACGCCCGCGCCGTGCCCGGTGAAGTCGAAGGTGACGTTGGGCTGGCCGCTCTCCCCCGGCCCGCTGTCGAAGTTCTGCTCGGGGTTCTTGATGTCCGTGCCGCCGAGGATCGGCTGATCGGCGAGGACGTACCAGGCCGGCGGCGGCGGGCCCTTGGGGTCGGGCTGCTCGGCGCGCACGATCACCGTGCCCTGCGGGACCTTGACGACCTCCTTGGCGTCGAAGGGGATCTTCTTGTTGATCGCCTCCTTCCGCAGGTCGGTGAGGCTCTCGTCGGGGCCGGCCAGGACCTTCTTGCGCGCCTTGTCGACCAGATAGAACTTGTCGCCCGAGGACTCCTTGCCCGTGTTGGTCCGCGGGCACTTGGCGCCGCGCGTGACGGCGTCGTAGAGCGACAGCGCGGGCGGGATGCTGGCGTCGCCGGCCGCCTGCCCACCGGTGACGTTCGGGTTCTGCGGATCGGGCTTGCAGTTCGGCCCGAGGACGCTGCCCTCCCAGTCGTAGAACCACATCTGGGCGGTGGTGCCGACCTGGGAGGCCGCCTCGTCGGCGTTCTTGACGTCGGGCAGCGAGACGTCGATCTGGTCGGCGCCCGAGCGCTGGAGGCTCGGCTCGGCGACGCCGATCTGGTCGACGCGCTTGCGCATGATGTCCAGCGAGCGGTCGATGGCGTCGCCGGTCACGGCAGACTGCTTGGTCGGCTTGGCCTGGTAGATCAGCGAGACGCCGCCCTTGAGGTCCAGGCCCAGGCGCGTCGGCTTGCTCACGATGACCGCGATCGACGCCACCAGCAGGCCGGCGACGAGAAGCAGGACGAAGAGGTTGCGACGGCGGTCGGTCATTGCGGCTGGCGGCTACTTGGCCGGAGTGAGAACAAGCAGCATGCCGCCGTCGTCATCGTAGGCGGGAAAGAGGTCGGCTGTCGCGCGGGCGGGCAGGTCGCCCTCGGCGTTGACCTCCACGGGCTTGTTGAGCGCGCGGACGCCCCACTCGAGCACGGTGCCCACCGGATCGTCGGCGTTGTCGAAGCGCAGGCCGAGGACGTCGCGCACCTGCCGGCCGATGACGCGCTCGTCGTCGAGGCCGGTCAGCTCGAAGGAGCCGCGACCGCAGCCGATGACGCGGCCCTCGGCGTCGCAGACGAAGAACGCGGCGTCCGGGGCGGGGTAGTAGTCGTCGAGCAGTTCGAAGAGGAAGCCGAAGCCACAGCGCGAGCAGGCCTTCGCCTGACGGCGGAATCCGGCGGTGCGATCGGTCTCGGTGGTGCGGTGCCCGCAGTTGGGGCAGATGAACAGATGAGCCATGCGGTGCCCCTAGGGTAGAACCTGGACGGCCCTACTGTCCCGGTCGCCTGCTAAGACACCGCAGGCGGTGCCATCCTTCCCGGCGCCCGTGACCTCCATGGCCGAGCCCGAGCCCGTCCCCGTCCGCGACCTCGAAGTCGCCGACCGCATCGCGCGTGCGGTCCGCGGCGGCAAGCCCGCGGACCGTACGCCGACGATCGAGCAGCTCGTCGCGGCCTTCGGCGAGGCCGAGCCCACGGTCGACGCGCGGCGGCGCGCGGCACGCGCGCTCGCGCTCGCCGGCGTGGCCGCGGTGCCCGACGTCATGGAGGCGGCGCCCGGCCAGCGGCTCACGCTCGAGGTTCGCCACGTGCGCAGGCGGCGGGCGCTCGTCGGGGGGGTGCTGGCGCTGATCCTGCTCTTCGCCGCGGTGGCCGCGGCGGCCACCCAGCTCGACTTCAGCGACGACAACGCGGCGTCGAGCCTGCCGGCCGGCACCTCCACCACCGACCCCACCACCGCCACCAACACGGTGACGCAGGAGACCACGTCGACCGCCCCGACGACCGCGGGGAGCACGGCGACCTCGACCGCCGCCAACCCTCCGGCCACGGCGGCCGAGCGCCGCCGCGCGAAGCGCATCCGCGAGCGCCGCGCCCGCGCGCAGCGCGCCAGGGCGAGCCGCGCCAGGGCCAAGGCGAAGGCGCGGGCCGCCGCCAGGGCCCGCGTGACGGTCCGCCTGAACGCGAGCCAGGCCACCTTCCTGTGCGTCGAGGGCGACGGCAAGCAGCTCTTCAACGGCACCCTCAGCGGCGCGCGCACCTTCCGCGGGAAGGTCGTGCGGCTCAACATCGGCCTGGGCCCGACCACGCGCCTGACCGCCAACGGCAAGGTCGTGCCGCTGACCGCGAGCCCCACCGGCCTCGAGCTGACGCCCAAGTCGCAGAAGTTCCTGCCGCTCGGCGCGCGGCCCTGCGCGTAGGCGCGGCTCAGCGCCGGGGCTGCTCGGCGCAGCCGTAGCTCATCCGCCCGGCGGCGGCGAGGTCGACCTGGCGCTCGATCTGTGCCGCGGCGTGCGCCAGTCGCGGATGCGCGTGCACGATGGCGAGCAGATCGGTGTGCGCCGCCGGCACGATCACGCCGTCGACATCCACTTCGCGCCTCAGCTCGACCATCGTGCGGATGGCCTCGCAGTACTCGGGACGGGCATGGGGCGCTCCCAGGGCGAGATCGGCCTCGGCGATGCTGAAGCGAGCGCTGATGAGATAAACGCCGGGGTGGCGCCCCTCCCTGCGCTGCTCCTCGAAGCGCTCGGCGGCGTCGGCGCTCAGCGCGCGCGCGTCGCGGACCTGGCCGTCGTCGTGCATGAGCAGCCCGAGGAAGAGCAGGCTGCCGCCCTTGTCCGACGAGACCATGGGCGACTCGGATCCGTTCTCGATGGCCTTGCTGTCGTCCGCGATCGCCTCCTCCAGCGAGCGCTTCGCCGGCACGCTCGTCACACCGGAGAGCTCGCCCTCGTTCTTGAGGAACTGCGCCTGCCCCAGGTCCGCGTAGGCGGTGACGGCCTTCGGCCACGCGGCGACGGCACGCTGCAGATGGGTGACCGCCGGCCCATAGCGGCCGTCGTGCAGCGCCACCTCGCCGTACGCAAAGGCGACAGCCGCCGACGGGGCCGGGCGCTCGCTCCCGCGCAGCCCATGGAAGATGGCCCAGCCGATGCCGACGAGCGCGAAGGCCGTCGCCACGCTGGAGAACAGCGCGCGACGCTCGCGTCCCTGGGGCGTCAGCGAATACCCGAAGAGGAAGACGGCCACCACCAACATCGTCAACGCGGCGGCGAGATGAGCGAACCGCCCCTCCGCCGCGTCGGCCTGCTGGTTCGCGGCCTCACGCAGCCCGAGCAGCCGGTAGCCCTCCCACTGCGCGGCCTGCTCGTAGCGCGTCGGGAACGACTTGTCGCGGTCGCGGCTGAACTGCGCGCCCGCGCCGCAGCCGCCCCCCTCGAGCTCGGGGGAGCAGATCACGGGCAGCGCTCGGGCGGCGCACCGGGCGGTCTGCGCGGAGCACCGAACGGGAATCTGCGCGGTCTGCGCGATGGCCCGCGTGTCGCGCGCCGTGGCCTGTGCGACGCGGATCCACCGGGCGGACTCCCGCCCGGTCGAATGCCGTGCCTGCTGTTGCTCCTCGCCCACGGTGCGGTAGCGGTCGAGCTGGACCTGCACCTGCTCGTTGCTGCCGGCCGCCACGTCCACCGCGAGGGCCGCAAGGCGCTCGGCGCGCACCGCCGCCTCGGCGTGGTCGCGCAGCGCTGTCGCCTGCATGTAGCCGGTCGCGGCAGCCGCGAGCGTCACGAGCACGGTCATCACCGCCACCAGGCGGCCGGGCTTGCGCTCGGCTTCGCCGATCGCCTCGCCGATCAGCTCCGGTCCGTCGTGGGGCACGCTAGCCCCACCTGACCATCGGAAAGCCCGCGAACGCGGCCACGGCGAAGGTCGCGCCCAGAACGGCGAACGTGCGCGCGCGTCGACCGCCGGTGACGGCCGCGAGCGTGAAGAAGACGAGGCCGGCGACGTAGAGCACGGCGAGGCCGGTCATGTGCAGGCTCCGGCCGCGCTGGTCGCGCGCCTCGGCCCGCCGGGCGTTCGGCTCGACGCTCGAGAGATCTGGGTCGCCGGACTCGGCCCGGGCAAGCGCCGCCTGGACGTCGTACGGGTGACGGGAGCCCGGGATGTCGCCCGCCAGCCGCAGCTGGCCGTAGAGCGACTGCGCCAGCGCCTCGTTGGCGGCAGCCGAGGCCCACAGGCGTCGGCGCTCGCTTCCCCCAGCTGAGAGAGCGTCGCGGGCCTGCTCGCGCGCGAGGAGCGCGTAGCGCTCGTACTCGCCGTAGGTCCGCAGCTCGGCGTCCACCGTCTGCAGCTTCTGGAGCTTGATCTGCGAGAGCCGGACGAGGTCCTGGCGCGAGACCACGTCGTGGTGCGTCGCGCGCTCGTCGGCGACCGAGGCCTGCCACCCCATCGCGGCCGCGCCGACCGACACCGCCACGATCGCGAAGGGCAGCCAGTAGCGCAGGCGGCCCCGCTGCGCTTCGGTGCCCTCCTCCCGTTCGCCCTCGGCGTGGTCCCACTCGGCGAGCTTGGCGCCCATTCGGCGCAGCTGGCGCGGGACGTGCGAGCGCACTCGCTCGAGCAGCGCGCGCGGCGTCCGGACGGGCAATGCCGGAGCACCGGTGGCAGACGGCGGGGGCATGCCCTCCCGGAGCGAGCACGCGCCCGCGGTGATACGCCCCGATCAGAAGAGCGCGGTCTCGCGCGGCGGCTCGAGCCCGATGTGCTCGTAGGCGCGCAGGGTTGCGGCGCGGCCGCGAGGCGTGCGCTGGATGAGCCCGCGCTGGAGCAGGTAGGGCTCGTAGACGTCCTCGAGGGTGTCGGCCTCCTCGTTGACGGCGATGGCCAGCGTCGAGAGCCCGACCGGGCCGCCGGCGAACTGCGCGCAGATGGTGGTGAGGATCTCGCGATCGAGGCGGTCGAGGCCGAGCTCGTCGACCTCGAGCATCGCGAGGGCCGCATCGGCCGCCGCATCGTCGACCATGCCGCTGCCGCGCACCTCGGCCCAGTCGCGCACGCGCTTGAGCAGACGGTTGGCCACGCGCGGAGTCCCGCGCGAGCGCGCGGCGATGGCCCAGGCGCCGCCGTCGTCGAGTGCGACGTCGAGGATCGCGGCCGAGCGCCGGACGATCTGCGCGAGGTCCTCGACGCCGTAGGGCTCGAAGCGGTGCTGGATCCCGAAGCGGTCGCGCAGCGGCGTGGTCAGCAGGCCCGCGCGGGTGGTGGCGCCGATGAGCGTGAAGGGCGGCAGGTCGAGGGTCACGACCCTCGCCCCCGCGCCCTGGCCGATCGTGATCGGCAGCCGGCGGTCCTCCATGGCCGGGTAGAAGGTCTCCTCCAGGGCGCGGTTGAGGCGGTGGACCTCGTCGACGAAGAACACGGCCCGCGGCTCGAGCGCGCTCAGCAGCGCCGCGATGTCGCCCTTGCGCTCGAGCGCCGGGCCGGCGGTCTGCACGAAGGGCACCTCGAGCTCCGAGGCGATGATCTGCGCCAGCGACGTCTTGCCCAGGCCGGGCGGACCCGCGAGCAGCACGTGGTCGAGCGCCTCGCCGCGGGCGGCCGCCGCCTCGATCGAGACCTGCAGCTGCTCGCGCAGGCCGTCCTGGCCGACGAACTCGTCGAGGGTGCGCGGGCGCAGCGAGCGGTCGAGCTCGTCCTCGCCGTCCAGGGCTCCCGGGGTGTGGATGCGCTCGAGGCTCATCGCGAGGGCCGACCTCCGATGTCGCCGCTCGCGGCGGGCGAGCAATGACGCGCCGTCATCGCTTCACTCCCCGCAGCGCGCTGGCCAGCAGCTCCTCGGCCGTCTCGCCCTCGGCCGCGGCGAGCAGCGCCTGCGCCTCGGCCGGCTGGAAGCCCAGCTCGAGCAGCCCGTCGCGGGCGACGTGGCGCGGGTCGTCGCCGCGGGTGACGGTGATCGGCTCGTCGAGCTCGCTGGGCACGCCGACCTTCTCGCGCAGCTCGACCACGATCCGCTCGGCCGTGCGCTTGCCGATGCCGGGCACGGCCTGCAGGCGGGCGACGTCGCCGGCGACCAGCGCGGCGACCAGCTCGCGCGGGCTGCCGCCGCTGAGCACCGCGAGCGCCACCTTCGGCCCGACCGACTGCACGCCGATGAGCGCGAGGAAGAGGTCGCGCTCCTCCTCGGTGGCGAAGCCGTAGAGGGCCAGCGCGTCGTCGCGAACGACCAGATGCGTGTGCAGCGAGACGGCGCGGCCCACCGCGGGGACCTGGCGCAGCGTCTCGGACGAGACGGCCAGGCGATAGCCGACCCCGCCCGCGGTCTCCACCACGACGTGGTCGGGGCGGCGGACCGCGACGTCGCCGGCGACGAGCGCGATCACCCGGCGACCGCCGCCGCCGCGGCCAGCGGCGCGTGGTTGGCGTGGCAGATGGCGACGGCGAGCGCGTCGGCGGCGTGATCGGGCCGCGGCGGCTCGGGGAGCGAGAGCAGCGCCTGGACCATCCGGGCCACCTGGCCCTTCTCCGCGCGGCCGCTCCCGCACACGGCGCCCTTGACCTGCTGCGGCGTGTAGTCGACGCAGTCGATGCCGTGCTGGCCGGCGGCGAGCAGCACGACGCCCCGCGCCTGGCCGACCGCGAAGGCCGTCCGAACGTTCTGACCGAAATACAGTGCTTCAAGAGCGACCGCGTCGGGCCGGTGCTCCTCGATGAGGTCGCTCAGGCGCGCGTGCAACGTGGCCAGCCGGCGCTCGGGGGCCAGCCCCGCGGCGGTGGCGATGACCCCGCCGTCCGTGGCGACAAGCCGATGGCTACGCCGAACGACGACTCCAAAGCCGCAGTTGGCGAGGCCGGGATCGATGCCGAGGACCACCATCGGACCGTGATTCTCCGTGGCGGCCCGGACGCCTCCCCGCGGCCCGGGCACCCGGGATGTCAGGGAACCGACCATGTGTCCACCCGCTCAACGTTCGGCTAAAGGGAACCGATGACGCGATCGTGCTGCTGTGGGGCGATCGCCAGGAACTGCGCCGCGCGCTGGCCGACGCCCACGCCCGGCTCGCCGGCCTCGAGGCCCGGCTCGCCCACCGCGCCCGCACCGACGCCTGCACCGGGCTGCTGACGCTCGAGGCCTTCTGCGGCGACGCCGAGGCGGTCCTCGCCCACGCCGGCCGCGCCGAGCAGCCCGCCTCGCTGGCACTCGTCGACATCGACGACTTCCGCTCGCTCAACGCCCGCCGCGGCGCCGCGGCCGGCGATGCGGCCCTGCTGGCCGTCGCCGAGCGCCTGCGAGGTCTCACGCGCGCGTCCGACGTCATCGGGCGCACCGGCGCCGACGAGGTCGCGGTCCTCATGCCCGCGACGCGCCTGCCGGGCGCGCGCGCATGCTGCGAGCGGCTGATCGCCGAGCTCGACGGCAGCGACATCCCGGGCGCGGGCTTCGTCACCGTCTCCGCCGGCGTCGCCACGCATCGCGCCGGCACCACGATCGAGCGCCTGCTGGCCGCCGCCGCACGCGGCCTGGATCGCGCCCGCGCCGACGGCGGCGCCCGCGCCGCGGCCCGCCCGGCCGAGGGCAGCATCAACCCCTTCCGCGCCCAGGCGCACGTCATCGAGGCGCTCGCCACCGCGCTCGTCGAGCGCGACCGCTACACGGGCGAGCACTCCGCCTTCGTCGTCGAGATGGCCAAGACGGTCGCGGCCGCCCTCGGCCTCGACGAGGTGGAGATCGAGCGCGTCGGGCACGCCGCGCTGCTGCACGACATCGGCAAGGTCGGGATGCCCGACCGCGTCCTGCACAAGCCAGGCCCGTTGGCCGGCGAGGAATGGGACGTCATGCGCGAGCATCCGGTCATCGGCGAGCGGATCCTGCGCGCGATCCCGGGCATGGGCAGCGTCGCGCGGATCGTCCGCCACGAGCACGAGCGCTTCGACGGCACGGGCTATCCCGACCGCCTCGCCGGCGAGGAGATCCCGCTCGGCAGCCGCATCATCCTGGCCTGCGACGCCTACCACGCGATGACCTCCGACCGGCCCTACCGGGCAGGGATGGCGCACGATCACGCCATCGCCGAGCTCGTTCGCTGCGCCGGCTCGCAGTTCGACCCGCGCATCGTGGCCGCGCTCGTCGGGCACCTGGGTCGCGGCGACGGCCAGGCGCGCTTCAGCGCGGACCGCTGAAGCACGGCGCGCCGGTCCGTTCGGCCTAAGCTTGCGGCTGTGGCCACCGACTTCGCCGCCGAAGGGCTGCTCGACGGACTCGAGGGCGCGGCCCGCGCGGCGCGCCTGGAGCTCCTCGAGCAGCTGGAGGCCGAGGGCGTGCCGCTCGCGGACCTGCGCGCCGCCAGCCGCGACGGGAGGCTGCTGTTCGTCGGCGCCGAGCGCGCCATGGGCGGCCAGGCGCGCTACTCGACACGCGAGGTCGGCGAGCGCGTCGGGATCGATCCGGACTTCCTCGTCGCGCTGCGCCGCGCACAGGGCGTGCCGGTCCCCGACGTCGACGCCATCGTGTGCTCGGACACCGATGTCGAGGCCGCCAGGATCGCCCGCTCCTTCCTCGAGGCGGGGATCGGGGAGGAGCAGCAGCTCGCGGTCGTCCGGGTCATCGGGCGCGGCATGGCGCAGACGGCCGAGGCGCTGCGCACGGCGGCGCTCGAGCTCGTCCTCGAGCCGGGCCTGAGCGAGGCGGAGCTCACGCGCCGCTACGCCGAGCGCGTCGCGGGCTTCATGCCGATGATCGGCCCGATGCTCGAGTACATGGCCCGCCTGCACCTGCGCCAGGCGGTGCGCACCGAGGCCATCAACGCCGCCGAGCGCCAGGCGGGCGCCCTGCCGGGCGCGCGCGACGTCACGGTCTGCTTCGCCGACCTCGTCGGCTTCACCCGCCTGGGCGAGCAGGTCGCGCCCGACGAGCTCGGGCGGGTGGCGCACCGCCTGGTCGAGCTCACCGCCGAGCGCCTGCGCGGCGACGTGCGCCTGGTCAAGACCATCGGCGACGCTGCGATGCTCGTCGGCCCCGACGCGCACGCGATGCTCTCCCTCGCGCTCGACCTCGTCGACGCCGCCGACGCCGAGGGCGACGACTTCCCGCAGCTGCGGGTCGGCATGGCCTCGGGCGCCGCGCTGAGCCGCGCCGGCGACTGGTACGGGCGCCCGGTCAACCTGGCCAGCCGCGTGACCTCGATCGCCCGCCCCGGCAGCGTGCTGGCCACGCGCGACGTCCGCGACGCGGTCGGCGAGGCCTACCGCTGGTCGCCGGCGGGCGCCCGCTCGCTCAAGGGCGTCGACGGGCCCGTGCGGCTCTACCGGGCGCGGCGGCTGGTGCGCGACGACGCGGACGCGGCGGCGGCGTAGCCGTCCGCCTTGCGTGCGTTGCGGTTCGCGGCGCCGAACAGCATCATCGAGGGAAGGCAGTCGCGGTGGGCGGAGCGCTTTCCCTGACGATGCCGTTCGCGCCCTACGCGTGCCGCTCGCGCCCGCCCGCGCCGACCGCCGGCGCCGGGGCGCCGACGAGCAGGGGCTCGTCGGGCGTGGCCGCCGACGGCCGCTGCAGGCGGCGCACCGACGGCTGCGCGAGCCAGCCGAGCGCGCCCGCGAGGCCCACCGCGCTCATCCCGAGCAGCGTCGCCTGCAGGCCGAGCTGGTCGGCGATGGGCCCGGCCATCACCATCCCCAGCGGCATGAGGCCCATCGAGACGCTGAAGTCGTAGGCGCTGACGCGCGACACGGCCCGCGCGGGGACCTGCTCCTGGATGCTCAGGTCCCACAGGGTGAAGAAGAGCGCGACGCAGATGCCGGCCAGCAGCTCGAGCGCCGCGATCCCCGCGGTGCCCAGGCCGGAGCCGATGATCGCCGCCTGGGTGCTCGCCCCCACGAGGGCCAGGGCGGCGGTGAAGACCGGCCGGCGCAGCGGGAGGCGCAACGCCACGACGTTGCCCAGCACGCCCCCGATGCCGAAGCAGGCGACGATGGCCGCCCAGCTCGACGCGCCGTTGAGCTGCTGCTCGGCCAGCGCCGGGCCGAGGACGAAGACCGACGGCAGCACGAAGACGTGGTAGACGCACATGGCGATCAGGCCCCACGTCAGCCATGTGCGCGAGCGCACCTCATGCCATCCGGCGCGCAGTCCGGCCAGGAAGGGCTCGTGCCCCGCGGGGGCCGTGCCGGCCACATCGGCGATCGCGGCGTTCGGCTCGGCGCCGGTGCGCATGCGCGCCAGGCACAGCGCGCTGACCGCGAAGGTCGCCGCGTCGACCGCGATCGCCTCGCCCGAGCCGGCCGAGACCACGAGCACCCCGGCCAGCACCGGGCCGGCCACGCTCGCCGTGCTGCGCGTCAGAGACAGCAGCCCGTTGGCCTCCTGCAGGCGCGCGGCGCTCACGGTCTGCGGGATCAGCCCGATGAGCGCGGGCATGAACACCGCCGCGGCCGTCCCGTAGACGAAGGCCAGCGCGGCGAGCATCCACACCTCCGCGGTGCCCGTGAGCAGCAGCACCGCGGTGACCGTCTGCGAGAGGGCACGGACGATGTCGGAGGCGAGCATGACCCGGCGCCGGCCGACGCGGTCGGCCCACAGGCCGCCGACCAGCGCGAAGAGCGCGAACGGGATCCCGCCGGCGGCCAGGACGAGGCCGAGGTCGCTGGCCGAGCCCAGCTCGAGCACGGCGAAGGCGATGGCGACGGGCGTGATGCGATCGCCCACGACCGAGAGCGCCTGGCCCCAGAAGAGGAGCCTGAACGTGGGGTGCTCCCGTAGGGAGGCGGGCAGCCTCCGCTGTAACGCTCCCGACGGCATCGCCGCGGCAGGGTAGCGCTCGTCCGTCACGCGCCCCAGTTACCCAGCCACACGTTCGAGCACCGCTGCGTCCACGTCGAAGTTGGCGTGCACGTCGTCGACGTCGTCGTTGTCCTCGAGCGCGTCGATGAGCCGCATGAGCTTCGTCGCGACGTCCTCGTCGATCGGGACGCGGGTCTTGGGGTGCTGGGACAGCTCGGAGGACTCGAGCTCGACCCCAGCCTCCTCCAGCGCGGCGCGCACGGCCGTGAGGTCGGAGGGCTCGGTGAGGATCTCGAAGACGTCGTCGTCGACGGAGACGTCGAGCGCGCCGGCCTCGATGGCGGGCAGCAGGTCGTCCTCCTCGTAGCGCGAGGCGTCGACGACGATCAGACCGCGCTTGTCGAACAGGTAGGCCACGGAGCCTGGCTCGCCGAGGTTGCCGCCGTGCTTGGTGAAGGTGTGGCGGACCTCCGAGCCCGTGCGGTTGCGGTTGTCTGTCGTGGCCGCCACCAGCAGGGCCACGCCGCCAGGGCCGTAGCCCTCGTACATGACCTCCTCGAGCGCCTCGGCGTCGCTGCCCTCGCCGGTGCCCTTGGCGATGGCGCGCTCGATGTTGTCCTTGGGCATCGAGGCATCCTTGGCCTTCTGCACGGCAAGCCCGAGCGACGGGTTGGTATCGGGGTCGCCTCCGCCGTCCTTGGCGGCCACCGTGATGGCGCGCGCGAGCTTCGTGAAGAGCTTGCCGCGGCGTGCGTCGACGATCGCCTTCTTGTGCTTGATCCCCGCCCACTTCGAATGACCGGCCATGGCTTCGATGCTAGCGACGCGGTGGCCGACAGCGCCGTCGAGCGCGCCCATAGGATGCGCGCCATGTCGGAGCAATCGACCGTCGTCCTCGTCCACGGCGCGTGGCACGGCGCCTGGTGCTGGGACGAGGTCGTCAGCCGCCTGAGCGGCGACGGCCTCTCCGTGGTGGCGATCGACCTTCCGAGCGTGGCCTCGGGCGGCGACCTCTACGACGACGCCCGGGCCGTGCGCGCGGTGCTCGATGACACCCCGGGCGACAAGGTCGTCGTGGGTCACTCCTACGGCGGCGTCGTCATCACCGAGGCCGCCGCCGGTGCCGACGGCGTGCGCCACCTCGTCTACCTCACGGCCTTCATGCTCGACGAGGGCGAATCGCTCGCCGATATCGCCGGACGCACGCCGCCCGCGTGGCAGGTCCCGGCACCCGACGGCAAGACGATGACGGTGTCGAGCCCGCGGGAGGTCTTCTACAACACGTGCGCGCCGCAGGTCGCGGAGGCTGCCGCCGCGCGCCTGCGGCCCCACACCGTCGCCTCCTTCGTGGAGCCGGTGCGCTCGGTCGCCTGGCGCGACGTGCCCTCGACCTACGTCGTCTGCGACCGCGACAACGCGATCCCGGTGCCCGCGCAGGAGGCGATGTCGGCGCGCGCGGGCACCACGCACCACCTCGAGAGCGACCACTCGCCCTTCCTGACGGACCCCGACGCGGTGGCCCGGCTGATCCGCGCCGTGGCCGCATAGCCGTCCAGATCACTGAAGAACACGGCGTCGGTGCCGATCATCGTGTGGTGACGTCCGTCCGCAACGGCCCGATGCTGCTCGCGATCCCCACGGTGCACCGCCCGTGATGAGGGGCCTGCGCGCTCGTCGCCGTGCCGCCGAGGCCGCCCTGCGCGACAGCGAGCGCCGCCACCGGATCGCGCTGCAGCACCTGCCCGGCGCCTCCGTCGGGCTCTACGACCTCAACCTGCGCTGCCAGCTGCTGGAGGGCCCGCACCTCGAGCGCGCCGGCATCGACGGGCCGTCGATGGTCGGCCGCCACGTGAGCGAGATCGTCCATCCCGAGCTGCTCGCCGCCACCGAGCAGATCATGGCCGACTCGCTCGTGGGCCAGGACGGGCGCGTCGAGGTCCAGTCCTCGCTGACCGGGCGCACCGTCGTCATCCAGAGCGCGCCGGTGCGCGCGTCGGACGGCACGATCGAGGGGATCGTCGTCGTCTCGCGCGACGTCACCGAGCAGCGCCTGGCCGAGCGCGCCGGCCGCGCGGCCGAGCGCCGCTTCGAGATCGCCTTCGACCGGGCCCCGATCGGCATGGCGCTGATCGGCGTCGACGCCAGCGTCGAGCGCGTCAACGCCGCGCTGGCCACCATCACCGGCCGCTCCGCCGAGGAGCTGGCCGCGTTGCGCCACGAGGAGCTGCTGCACCCCGACGACGAGGAGCTCGCGGCCGAGGCCTTCGCCTCGCTGCTGGCCGACGACGGGATGGCGACCGAGCTGCGCATCGTCCACGCCGACGGCCACCCCGTGTGGGTCTCGCTGCGCGCCACGATCGTGCGCGACGACGAGGGCACGCCGGTCCACGTGCTCGTGCAGGTCCAGGACATCACCGAGCGTCGCAGCCTCGAGGACCAGCTGCGCCATCTGGCCGATCACGACCCGCTCACCGGGCTGCTGAACCGCCGCGGGATCGACCGCGCGCTGGCCCAGCACGTCGCGCGCGGCCGGCGCTACGGGGCCGAGGGCGCGCTGCTCGTACTCGACCTCGACGGCTTCAAGGCGGTCAACGACAGCCTCGGCCACGCCGCGGGCGACGAGCTCATCGTCACCTGCGCGAACGCGCTGCGCAACCGCCTGCGCGAGACCGACATCCTCGGGCGCCTGGGCGGCGACGAGTTCGCCGTCCTGCTCCCGGCCGAGGGCGAGGCGGAGGCGATCATCGTCGCGGAGGCCATCGTCAAGGTCATCCGCGAGGTCAGCGGGGTCACCGCCTCGGTCGGCGTGACGCCGTTCGGCGACGAGCCGACGACCACCAGCGCGATGGACCGGGCCGACATGGCGATGTACGCCGCCAAGCAGGGCGGTCGCGACCGCTACGAGTTCACGCCCGGCCCGCTGCCCGCGACGGCCTGAGGCTCGCCGCGCCCGCGCCGCTAGCCTGCGCGCGGATGCCCATTGCCCCAGAGATCTTCAAGGCCTACGACATCCGCGGCCTCCACGGCGACGAGCTCGATGGCGCCGGGGCCGAGCAGATCGGCCGCGCCTTCGTGCGCGTGCTCGCCGACATGGCGGGCAAGGACGCCGGCGAGCTGCGCATCGGCCTGGGCCGCGACATGCGGCTCACCGCGCCCGAGCTGAGCGCGCGCTACCGCGACGGGATGGTGGCCGAGGGCGCCCACGTCCTCGACGCCGGGATGGTCGGCACCGAGATGCTCTACTTCCTCGTCGGCTCGCGCGG
Organism: uncultured Actinomycetes bacterium; assembly: GCA_963807305.1. Taxonomy (GTDB): domain Bacteria; phylum Actinomycetota; class Thermoleophilia; order Solirubrobacterales; family Solirubrobacteraceae; genus JAOPZW01. The sequence goes on along the minus strand of CAWEBN010000001.1, from coordinate 28,574 downwards.
CCTCGACGGCGGCCTGATGTGCACCGCCTCGCACAACCCGAAGGCCTACACCGGCGCCAAGCTCGTGCGCGCGGGGGCGCTGCCGCTCAGCGGCGACGAGGGCATCCACGACATCCGCCGCGCCATCGAGGCGGGCCTCGGGAACGCCGACGGCGGCGGCTTCGCCGAGGACGTCGATGTCAGCGCCGGCTTCCACGCCGCCGCGCTGGGCTTCATCGACCCGGACAGGGTCGCGCCGCTGAAGGTGGTGGTCGACGGGGGCAACGGCATGGCCGGCCCGATGGTCGGCCCGCTGCTCGAGCGCCTCGGGATCGAGCTCGTCACCACCTACTGGGAGCCCGACGGCCACTTCCCCGATCACGAGCCCAACCCGCTGCTCGAGGAGAACCGGCGCTTCATCGTCGACAAGGTGCGCCAGACGGGCGCCGACCTCGGGATCGCCTGGGACGGCGACGCCGACCGGTGCTTCTTCATCGACGACACGGGACGCTTCGTCGACGGCGACTTCCTGACCGCGATCCTGGCCGAGCACCTGCTCGCGAAGGCCGGATCCGATCCCACCCACCCCGCGGCGATCCTCTATGACATCCGCGCTTCGCGCGCCGTGGCCGATGTCGTGGCGCGCGCCGGCGGGGTCGCGCATGCCAACCGTGTCGGCCACGCCTTCTTCAAGGCGCGCATGCGCGACGAGGGCGCGATCTTCGGCGGCGAGGTCTCCGGCCACTACTACTTCCACGAGTTCTACAACGCCGACTCCGGGACGATCCCGGCGCTGCTCGTGCTCGAGAAGCTGTCGGTCGAGGGCAAGCGGCTCAGCGACCTGCTCGAGCCCTACCGCTCGACCTACTTCATCTCGGGCGAGATCAACTCCGAGGTGGCCGACGGCAAGGCGAAGATGGCCGCGCTCGAGGAGCGCTACGGCGATGCCCGGATCTCCCACCTCGACGGCGTGAGCGTCGACTACGACGACTGGCACTTCAACGTGCGCCTCTCGAACACCGAGCCGCTCCTGCGCCTGTGCCTGGAGTCCCTCGTGTCGCAGGAGGACATGGAGCGCCGGCGCGACGAGGTCCTGGCCCTCATCCGCTCCTGACGAGCCTCGCGCAACACTTTGTGTTGCGCTACCATTGGGTCATGCCCGTCCAGACCGCCGACAAGGTCATCGCGCTCAGCCGCGACTTCCGCTCCCAGCGCCGCCTGGCCGAGCTGCTCGGCGTGAGCCCCGCGCAGGTCACCCGCTGGCGCAACGGCCGCGGGATCGACGCCGCCAACGCGCAGCGCGTCGACCTGCTCGAGCTGGCGATGTCGAGCCTGCTGCGCGTTTACTCGCCCGCGGCGGCCGAGGACTGGCTGCTGGGCGTCAACCCGCACCTGCGCGACCGCCGTCCGGTGGACCTCATCCGCAGCGGCAATACGCGCGAGCTGCTCGAGGCGATCGAGGTCGAGGCCGCCGGCAGCTTCGCGTGATCGTCTGGCGGGTGCTGCCGGTCGACCCGGCGGCCGCAGACAACGCCGCGGGCGGCCCGCTGTGGTTCCCCCGCGAGTACCAGGGCGCCGCGCGGCACGACAACCCGGCGGCCTATGGCTGCCTGTACGTGGCCGAGGGTCCGGTGTCGGCGGTGGCAGAGGCGCTGGCGCCCTTCCGCGGGCGCGGCGCGCTGACGGCGTCGATGCTCGAGCGCGCGGGGCGCCGGCTGTCGCTCCTGGCGCTCGATCTGCGCGAGCCCGCCGGCCTGCTGGACCTCGACGAGCCGCAGACCCTGGCCGCGGAGGGCCTGCGGCCGTCGCGCGTCGCCACGCGCGTGCGCGCGTCCACTCAGCGCGACGCGCTGGCGCTCTTCGAGACACACCGCCGGGCGACCGGCCTGCGATGGTGGTCGACCATCGAGGCCTCGTGGATCAACATCACCCTCTTCGACCGCGCCCGCCGGCGGCTGCGGATGCGCTCGGTCGAGCTGCTGAGCCCCGACCACGAGGTCGTGCGCGACGCCGCGAGCGAGCTCGGGCTGGCGTGACCGGCGCGGGGACCCTCCACTGCCTGCCCGTCCCGACGCCGTTCGCGGTCGGACGCATCAACTGCTACCTCGTCGACGACGACCCGCTCACGTTGGTCGACGCCGGCCCGAACTCGGCCACGTCGCTCACCGTCCTGGAGGCGGCGCTGGGCGAGCACGGACGGCGCGTCGAGGACCTCGAGCGGATCGTCATCACCCACCAGCACATCGATCACATCGGCCTCGTGCAGATCCTGGCCGACCGCTCGGGCGCCGAGGTCTGCGCGCTCGACGCGCTGGCGCCGTGGCTGGCGCGCTACTCGGAGGTCATGGAGGGCGACGACGCCTTCGCCGAGGCGATCATGCTGCGCCACGGTATCCCGCAGGACATCGTCATCGCGCTGCGGGCCGTGACGCGCTCGTTCCGCGCGTGGGGCTCGAGCTGCACCGTCGACACGCCGCTGGCCGACGGCGCGGTGCTCCCCTTCGCCGGCCGTGCGTGGCGCGTGCACCACCGCCCCGGGCACTCGCCGTCGGACACGGTCTTCCACGACGAGGCCTCCGGCGAGCTGATCGGCGGCGACCACCTCATCCAGCACATCTCCTCCAACCCGCTGATCTCGCGCCCGCTCGACGGCGGTGAGCCTGCGGAGCGCCCACAGGCCCTCGTGGCCTACCTGGCGTCGCTGCGCGCGACGCGGGAGATGGACCTCCGGGTCGTGCTCCCCGGCCACGGCGATCCGGTCGAGGACCACCGCGCGCTGATCGACGAGCGCTTCGTCATGCACGAGCGCCGCGCGGACAAGCTGCACGGCCTCGTGGCCGAGCGCCCGCGCACGGCGCACGAGCTGGCGCAGGAGCTGTGGGGCAACGTGGCGGTGACGCAGGCCTACCTCACGCTCAGCGAGGTGCTCGGCCACGTCGACCTGCTGCTCGACGACGGTCGCGTCGTCGAGCAAGAGGACGATGGCGTGGTGCACTTCGCCGCGGCGCGGTGACGCCCGTCAGACGTTGCAGCCGCGCGGCTGGGGCTCGGTCTTCAGGAACTGGGTCGTGCCGGGCCGCGCGAGGAAGGTCGCGTTGAGCTCGACCGGGGTGGAGCCCTCGTTGCGGGCCAGGTGGATGTGGTGGCCGTCCTCGATGAACGCGTCGCCCACGGTGACGGTGCTGCGCCGGCAGCCGTGCTTGGTGGCGTCGTAGACGGTCAGCGTGCCCTTGCCCACGGTGACGAGCACCGGGCCGGGATGGCTGTGCCATCCGAACGAGCCGGCCGGATCGACGGTGATCCTGGTGACGAGGACGTCCTTGCGGCCGTTGGTCGTGAACTCGATCCCGGCCGCCTTGGCATGAACGCTCGAAGCGAGCGTCCCCTTTGACAGCGGCGTGATGTGCACGCCGGTCGGACCCGCGGGCCCGCTGTCGCCGGCCACCATCGCGATCGCGGCGGCGGCGAGGGCGCCGAGCGCCGTGGCGGCGACGGCCAGGACGAGTGCGATTCGCTTCATCGTGAGTGGCATGTGCCCCTCCCTTGCTCGTTGGACGACGTGCAACGAGCGTCCCGCGCCGGCGCCTCGGCGGCTTCCCCCGGTCAGGCCATCCTCGCCCGGCGCGGCCGAGATGGCCCGCGCGGGCCAGCGCGCTCGCCGGCTAGGGCAGGATGAGGTGCACGTCGCCGAACTCGTGCCACAGGTAGCCGGCCTGCAGCGCGGCGGCGTAGGAGCGCTCGACGAGCGCGCGGCCGGCGATCGCCTCGAGCATGTCGAGGTGCGAGGCCTCGGGCTCGTGCCAGCCCGTGAGCAGGCCGTCGACGACCCTCACGCCGCGCGCGGGGGTGACGACCAGCGCGGTCCACCCCTCCCCCGCCTCGACGCCGCCGTCGGCGCCCGCGACCGTCTCCAGGGCGCGCACGACGGTCGTCCCGATGGCGATGACGCGCCCGCCCCACCCGCGGGTCGCCTCGACGAGTCGGGCGGTCGTGGCCGGGACGCGGAAGCGCTCGGGATACGGGCGCTCGCCGCGCTCCGGTGAGGAGACGCCGGTGTGCAGGACGATCGGCGCCACGGTCACGCCCCGCGCCGCCAGCGCGGTGAGCACCGCTGGCGTCACCGGGCGCCCGGCGCTCGGCATCTCGGCGCTGCCGGGCTCGGTCGCGTAGGCGGTCTCGTAGGCCGACAGCGGATGGGCGTCGGGCACGTAGCGGTAGCGGATCGGGGCGCCGTGGCGGGCGAGGTAGGCCATCAGCGGCTCGGGCAGCTCCAGGCGCGCGGCCCACAGGCGCGCGCCCGTGAGGTAGGGCGTCTCGAGCGTCGCGCGCCCGCCGCGCGCCAGCTCGAGCACGTCGCCGGCGCGCCCGCCGCGGAAGGGGTCGGCGCCCGCGCGCAGCTCGACGACCCAGCGGTCGTCGGCCGCGCCGGGCAGCGGGGTCGAGAGCCGCAGCTCGAGCGCGGTGCCGTCCGTGCGCCGGGCGGCGAGGGCCGCGGGCAGCGTGGCCGAGGTGTTGATGACGACCAGGTCGCCGGGGCGCAGGAAGTCGGCCAGCTCGCGCGCGCGGGCGTGCACGAGACGGCCATCGCCGCGCGCGACGAGCATGCGCACATCGTCGCGCGCCAGGCCCCGCGCCTCCGGCGGCGCGTGGGCCTCGAGGCGCTCGGGGAGCTCGAACGCGGGTTGGGCGCTCAAGTGGCGGCCTTCAGGTCGGCGTCGCCGTAGCGCCCGCTGGGCAGGTCGCCGGTGAGCAGGGAGATGAGCGCGGGCACGCTCTCCTCGGGCGGCGGGCGGTCGGAGATGTCCTCGCCGGGGAACGCCGCCTGATGCATCGCGGTGTTCATGTCGCCCGGGTCGAAGGCGTAGACGGCGAGGTTCGGGCGCTCGGCACCGAGCACGTTGGTGAGCTGCTCGAGCGCGGCCTTCGAAGCGCCGTAGCCGCCCCACCCCTCGTACGCCTCGACCGCGGCGTCGGAGGTGACGTTGACGATCCGCGCGCCGTCGGGCATGGCCGGGAGCGCGAGCTGGATCAGGCGCAACGGGGCGAGCGTGTTGACCTTCAGCACGTCCTCGAGGACGTCCAGCGGATACGCGTCGAGCGCCGGCTGCGGGCTCGGGCCGAGGATGCTCGCGTTGTTGACCAGCGCGTCGATGCGGTCGCCGGCGGCGGTGACCAGGGCGCGGCGGTGGCGCTCGTCGGCGACGTCGCCGACCAGCGCCGTCACGTCGGTGTGCGCGGCCAGCTCGCGGCGGGCCGCCTGGAGCGCGTCGGCGCCGCGGGCGTCGATGACCAGGCGCCAGCGGCGGGCGGCCAGGGCACGGGCGAGCGCCAGGCCGAGGCCGCGCGAGGCGCCGGTGATGATCGCTGTGGATGCCATGGCCCGAAGGTACGCTCGGCGGCGCCCGCGGGGTATCGGGAATAGGTCCTAGGACCGGCTCAGGGCTGGGCGTCGACGAGGCCCTCGCGGACCGCGTAGAGCGCGGCCTGCGTGCGGTCGGTCAGCCCGAGCTTGCCGAGGATGTTGCTGACGTGGGTCTTGACGGTCTTCTCGGCCACGCCCAGCTCGAAGGCGATCGCCTTGTTGGCCCGGCCGCGGGCGATGAGGGTCAGCACCTCGCGCTCGCGGGCGGTCAGCGGGTTCGGCGCCGTCCCGGCGGCGCCCTCGCGCGAGACCTCGCGCACGAGCTCCTCGACGACCGTCGGGTGCAGCAGGGTGCCGCCGCCGTGGACGGTGCGGATCGCGCTGACGAGCTCCTGCGGCGCGACGTCCTTGAGCAGGTAGCCGACGGCGCCCGCGCGTACCGCCGGGAGCATCTTGTCCTCGTCGACGAAGCTCGTGAGGACGATCACGCGCGTCTGCGGGCGCTCCGCCCGGATGCGCCCGATGGCCTCGATGCCGTCCACGCGCGGCATGACCAGGTCCACGAGGGCGACGTCGGGCCCCAGGCGCGCGACGGCCTGGACCGCCTCCTCGCCGTCGGCGGCCTCCCCGACGACCTCGACGTCCTCCTGGAGGGCGAGGAAGGCGCGCAGGCCCTCCCGCACGACAGCGTGGTCGTCGGCGATGAGGACGCGGATCACCGCGGCACCTCGAGAACGACGGTCGTTCCTGCGCCGGGGCGCGACTCGATGCTCAGCGTGCCGCCCAGTGCGCGGGCGCGCTCCTCCATCGACGTCAGGCCCAGCCGGCGCGAGCGCAGGCCGGGCTCGTCGGGGTCGAAGCCGACGCCATCGTCGGCCACGGCGATGCGCAGGTGGCCGTCGATCGCGTCGAGGCGGACGTCGACGCGGGTGGCGCCGGCGTGGCGCAAGGCGTTCTGCAGCGCCTCCTGGGCGATGCGCAGGACCTCGGACGCGCCGGCCCGCGGCTCGGCATCGCCCTCGAGGCTCACCGCCACGGCGTCGCCGTGGACGCTCTGCAGGACGTCGACGTGCTTGCGCAGCGCGGTGGCGAGCCCTTCGCTCTCGGCCTCCGGCGGGCGCAGCTCGAAGATCAGCGAGCGCAGCTCCTCCATCGCCTCGCGCGTGAGCTGCTGCAGGCGCCGCAGCTGGGCCTTGGCCTCGTCGGTGTCGCGGTCGATGACGGTGGCCGCGGCCTCGGCCGTCAGCGTGAGGCCGAAGAGCTTCTGCGTGACGGAGTCGTGCAGCTCGCGCGCCAGGCGGTTGCGCTCCTCGACGATGCTCAGCTCGCGGCTGCGCTCGTAGAGGTTGGCCTTCTCGATGGCGAGCGCGGCGTGGACCGCGAGCATCTCGATGAGCTCCTGGTCGGCCTCGTCGAACTCCTCGGCGCCGACCTTGTCGGTCAGATAGATGGCGCCGACGATCCCGCTGGCCGCGACGATCGGGACGCCGAGGAAGGAGCGCATCTGCGGGTGCGCCGAGGGCCACCAGCCGCGGAAGCGCGGGTCGCGGCGCACGTCGCTCGTGAGGTAGGGCACCGGGGAGGTGAGCATCGCGCCGAGGAGCCCGTGCTGGCGCGGCAGCGGCCCCATGGCCGCGATGAGCTCGTCGCTCATCCCCGAGGTGATGAACTGGGCGAAGCCGCCCTCACCGTCGGGGACGCCGATGGCGGCGTACTCGGCGTCGACGAGCCCGCGCGCGGCGTGCGCGAGGCGCTGCAGCATCGGCTCGATCGTCGCCTCGGCGGCGATCGCCAACAGCGCGTCGTTCATCGCGCGCAGGGTCGCGCTCTGCTGTTCCATCTCTGTCTCGAGGATACGCCGGGGTCAGGCGGGGCTCAGGAGCGTGTGGAGCTCCCCGGTGGTGCGCTCCCAGGTGAAGAGGGCGGCCCGCTTCGGTCCCGCTTCGCGCAGCCGGTCGTCGCCGATCGCGGCGAGGACCTGAGTAGCGATCTCGTCCCGGTCGGCGGGATCGGCATAGCGCGCGGCGTCGCCGCAGGTCTCGGGGAGGGCGCCGGCGTTTGCCGCCACGACGGGCACGCCGCAGGCCATGGCCTCCAGGCAGGTCAGGCCGAAGCCCTCGTGCCAGGAGGGCAGGACGAAGGCGCTGGCTCCCGCGTACAGGCCCGGGAGGTGGGCGTCGGGGACGTGGCCGAGGGGTCTCCCCGGGCTTGCCGCTTCGCCCGCGAACTGCGGCCTCTCCCCTCCCGCGGCGACGAGGTCGATGCCGTCGTCGGCGAGGCGCCGGGCCGTGGCATCGAGGGAAGCCAGGTTCTTGCGGGCGGTTCGGCTCGCCACCGTGAGGACGTAGGGGCGGGTCAGGCCGAGCGCGGCTCTGGCGGGATCGGGGTCGGCCAGCGGGTTGAAGCGGGGGTCGACGCCGCCGGGGACGACGTGCGCGTCGACGCGTAGCTGTTCCCGCAGCTCCCGCCTGGAGAAGTCGCTCACGGTGATGACGACGCGCGCCCGCGTCGCTATGGCGGGCAGCACCGTGCGCTGCCAGCGGGCGTACAGGGGCGAGTACCAGCCCGGGTGGCGCAGGGCGGCGGCGTCATGGATGACGACGGCGTTGCGCGGGAAGGCGAGCGGCGCGAGGTTGGCGGGGTTGAGCAGCAGCCGGGCGCGCCGTGCCCGCGCCGGCAGCACGACCTGCTCCCACGCGTGCCCGGCGCGATGCGACATCGTCGCGGGCGGCCGGAGGACCTCGTAGCCGCCCAGCGCGGGCAGCCGCGCCGCGAGCTCGCGCGCCCAGCGCTCCACCCCGCCGAGCTCGGGCCGCACGGCCGCCCGCGCGTTGAGGGCGATCACGCGCACCCACCCCGCTCCACGCGGATCGCAGCCCGCGCGACGAGCGCGATCACACGCACCCACCCCGCTCCACGCGGATCGCAGCCCGCGCGACGAGCGCGATCACGCGCACCCACCCCGCTCCACGCGGATCGCAGCCCGCGCGACGAGCGCGATCACGCGCACCCACCCCGCTCCACGCGGATCGCAGCCCGCGCGACGAGGGCGATCACGCGCACCCACCCCGCTCCACGCGGGTGGCAGCCCGCGCGGCGAGCGCGATCACCGGATGTCGGCCAGGTGCTCGACGTTGGCGACGTCGTCGGGCTCGTCGCTCGGCGCGCTCGCGAACCAGGCGTCGAGGATCTCCGCGAGCTCGGCCTCCGATGTGGTGCGCAGGCTGAGCGCCAGGACGTTCGCGTCGTTCCACTTGCGGGCGCCGGCCGCGGTGGGGGCGTCGACGCACAGCGCGGCGCGGATCCCCTCGACCTTGTTGGCGGCGATCGAGGCGCCCGTCCCGGTCCAGCAGCACACGACGGCCTGCTCGGCGCGACCGTCGGCGACGTCGCGCGCCGCGGCCTCGGACGCCCAGGCCCAGTCGTCGCGCTCGGCGTCGTTGAGCGCGCCGTGAGCGACGACGTCGTGCCCGCGCCGCGCGAGCTCCTCCAGGACGGCGTCGGCGACCCCGACCCGCTCGTCGGCGGCGACAGCGATGCGCATGCGTCAATTCTGAAGCAACGACTTCAGGCGGCGCAGGATGGTGGCGTCGTCGACGTCCCAGGTGAAGCGCAGGACCTTGTAGCCGGCGGCGGTGAGCGCGGCGTCCTTGGCGCGGTCGCGGCGGAAGGCGGCCAGGGTGCGGTGGGCCTCCCACCCGTCGGTCTCGACGATCACGCCGTACGCGGGCCAGTAGAAGTCCGGCGTGCATTGGCCGTGGTCGGGGGCGTGCAGCGCCTTGTTGCAGACCGGCTCGGGGAGGTTCGCGCTGCGCACCAGTCTGAGCATCCGGATCTCCCAGTCGCTCTTGGTGATCTGCGGCTCCTGTCTGGTCGCCTCCTTCAGGACGCGGGTTCCGCGGTGGCCGTTGCAGCGGGCGATGACGTCATCGATCGCGCGCTGGTCGTAGAGCTGGAGGTACATGGCCTGCCCCAGCGCGCGTTCGAGCTGGTCGTCTCGCACCGTTGCCGCCAGGTCGAGCAGGGTGCGGTGGACGGTCGTGATCGCGATGCCTTGGTGGCTGGTGGTGTCCTGGGCATCGAGGGAACGGCGCAGGTGCAGGCGGATCCCCGGGACCCGTGGCGGCCGCGGGCGCGGTCACGTCGATGCGCTCCTGGTCCGGTCGAGCCAGCAGCCCCCAGTGCGCGGCCGCGCTGCGATGGCTCAGGACCGCGTCGGGTCCGCAGGCCAGCACGGCGGCCAAACGATGGCCCTTCGGGCCGCAGCATCGGTGTCCCACGGCGTAGACCCCGCGATGAACCCGGTGCAACCGGCCGCGGTCGCCCGCAGTAATCCACCGCGCCGCGCCCCATCCCGAGCGCCGGAGCTGCGCCAGCGACGCCACTCCCCACGCCGATCAGCCAGCTCCGCCACCGCGCGATCGAGGGGTGGCCCGATCTTGGCGAAGACATCCTTCGCTTATCCCGGCCACCCCCCAACAGTGCCAGCCAACCCGCCACAGCGGACACCGCAAACGCCACAACTCTCCGCAGCTGCTCACCCCTCGGTGCCCTGACCGCGCATAGCCGCAAAGCGACGGCGGACGAGGCGCCGCAGCGACGCGATATCGTCGGCCGCGTGCCCTCGGAAGCCGACATCGTCGCGGTCGGGCGTGATCTCGCCGCGGCGCTGCCGGGGGCGAGCCGCAACCCGCTCAAGGCGATCGACGACAAGGCGATGGACCTCGCCTCGCAGGACGCCGACCTCCGCGCGGCCCTGTTCCGCTTCGTCGACGTCGTCCCCGCCTGCCGGTCGCTCGACGACCTCGCGCGCCATCTCAGCGGCTTCCTCGACGAGGTCGACGACCGGCCGCCGTCGCTGCAGGTCGCGATGCGAATGTCGGAGTCGAGGGCCGGGCGCCAGGCGCTCGGCGCGGCCGCCGCGGCCGGCGTCAAGCACATGGCGCACCGCTTCATCGTGGGCGAGACCCCGCGCGAGGCCACCGGCGTCCTCGAGGAGCTGTGGAAGCACGGCGTGGCCACGAGCGTCGACCTCCTCGGCGAGGCGACGATCACGAGCGCCGAAGCGGACCGTTACGCCGCCAGGTGCCGCGAGGCGCTCGACGGGCTCGTCGACGTCTATCGCAAGCTCCCCGACCGCCCCGCGCTCGAGGCCGACAGCGCCGGGCGCATCCCGCGCGAGAACCTGTCGGTCAAGGTCTCCGCCCTCACCCCGCTGCTCAGGCCCGACGCACCCGAGCTGGGCAAGCGCGACGCGGCCGTGCGCCTCCGCGACCTCCTGCGCCGCGCGCGCGAGCTCGACGCCCACCTGCACATCGACATGGAGTCCTTCGACTCGCGCGAGGCGGTCACCGACCTCGTCCTCGAGCTGCTCTCCGAGGACGAGTTCAAGGACGGCCCCTCCGCCGGCCTCGTCCTCCAGGCCTACCTGCGCGACAGCCCGCAGCTGTGCGAGCGCGTGATCGACTGGGCGCAGCGCACCCCGCGCGGCTATCCCCTGCTCGTCCGCCTGGTCAAGGGCGCCTACTGGGACCACGAGATCGTCGAGGCGCGCCAGCACGGCTGGGAGTCGCCGGTCTTCGAGGTCAAGGCCGATTCCGATCGCAACTTCGAGGCGCTCACGCGGCGCCTGCTCGAGGCGCGGCCGGCGGTCCGGGTCGCCATCGCGAGCCACAACCTGCGCTCGATCGCCCACGCCCTCGCCGCCAGCCGGGCCATGGGCGGCGACGACCGCGACGTCGAGATCCAGGTCCTCAGGGGCCTGGGCGACGACCTCCAGGAGGCGCTGGCCAAGCGCGGCCTGCGGGTGCGCACGTACTGCCCGGTCGGCGACCTCGTCGCCGGCATGGCCTACCTGGTCCGCAGGCTCCTGGAGAACACGAGCAACGAGTCCTTCCTGCACGAGCAGGCGGCAGGCCGCTCGCTCGACCAGCTGCTCGCCGCCCCATGACCGACCTGCCGACCTTCGTCAACGAGCCGATCGGCGAGCTGCGCCGCGCGAGCGTGCGCGACGAGCTCACCGCCGGGATGGCGAGCGTCGAGCCCAAGCTCCCCCTGAAGGTCCCGGTATGGATCGGCGACGGCGAGCGGCACGCAGAAGAGCTGACCTCGGAAGATCCCGGCAGGCCCGACCGCACCGTCGCCCTCAGTGCCAAAGCCACCAGCGCCGAGGTCGACGAGGCAGTCCGGACCGCCACCAGGGGGTTTCAACGCTGGTCGCAGACCCCGGCCACCAAGCGAGCCGAGATCCTCGTCAACGCCGCCGCCTGGATGCGCGAGCGCCGCGCCGAGCTCGCCGCCCTGGAGGTCCGCGAGTGCGCCAAGCCCTGGGCCGAGGCCGACGGCGACGTCTGCGAGGCCATCGACTTCCTCGAGTTCTACGCCCGCGGGGCGGTCGCGCTCGATCGCGGCAAGGCGCTCTTCCAGGTCCCCGGCGAGCGCAACGAGATGCGCTATGGCGCGCGCGGCGTCGTAGCCGTGGTCGCGCCGTGGAACTTCCCCATGGCGATCCCCATGGGCATGACGGCGGCCGGCCTCGCGACGGGCAACAGCGTCGTCCTCAAGCCGGCCGAGCAGTCCCCGGGCTGCGGGCTCATGGTCGTGCGCGCCCTGCGCGAGGCGGGCGTCCCGCCGGACGCGCTCGCGCTGCTGCCCGGCGAGGGCGAGACCGGCGCCGCGCTCGTCGGCCACCCCGGCGTGCACACGATCGCCTTCACCGGCTCGGGTCCCGTGGGCCTGCAGATCATCCGCGCCGCCGCCGAGCCCGGCGACCGCCACCTCAAGCGCGTGGTGGCCGAGATGGGCGGCAAGAACTGCGTGATCGTCGACTCCGACGCCGACCTCGACGACGCGGTGCCGGCGATCGTCTCCAGCGCCTTCGTCTTCGCCGGGCAGAAGTGCTCGGCGGCCTCGCGCGTGCTCGTCCACGAGGCGATCGCCGATGCGCTGCTCGAGCGCGTCGCCGGCGCCGTCGAGGTGCTCGTCGTCGGCCAGGCCGACACCTTCGGGATCGACGTCCCGCCCGTCATCGAGCGCGACGCCCAGGAGCGCGTGGAGCGCTACCGCGACCTCGCGCGGACCGGTGGCCGCATCGCGGCCGAGCAGGCGCGCGACATCCCGGGCGAGGGCTGGTTCGTCCCGCCGACCGTCGCCGCCGACCTGCCCGCCGAATCCCCCGTCCTCAACGAGGAGATCTTCGGCCCGCTGCTCGCCTTCGAGCGCGTGCGCAGCATCGACGCCGCCATGGACCGCATCGAGGAGCTGCCCTTCGCCCTCACCGGCGGCCTCTTCTGCCGCAACCCCCACACCGTCGACCGCGTGGTGCGCCGCACTCCCGTCGGCAACCTCTACGTCAACCGCCCGATCACGGGCGCGATGGTCGGCCGCCAGCCCTTCGGCGGCAACCGGCTGTCGGGCACCGGCGCCAAGGCCGGCGGCCCCGACTACCTGCTGCACTTCGTCGAGCCGCGCGTGGTCACCGAGAACACGGTGCGCCACGGCCTCGTGATCTAGCCGGCGCCGTTGCGCGCCGCGCGCACCTGCTCGAGGAACGCGCGGTGCAGGCGATCGTCGTCGCCGAGCTCGGGGTGAAACGAGATCACGAGCAGGCCGCCCTGCCGGGCCGCCACCGGGTGGCCGTCGACCGCCGCGAGCACCTCGACGTCGGGACCGTGCTCGGCGATCCACGGCGCGCGGATGAAGACCGCGCGCACCGGGCCGCCGTCCATGCCGGGGAACTGAAGGTCCTCCTCGAAGGAGTGCAGCTGGCGCCCGAAGGCGTTGCGCTCGGCCAGGATGTCCATGAGTCCCAGGTGCTCACGGTCGAGCATGATCAGCCCCGCGCACGTGCCGAAGATCGGCTTCGAGAAGGCGCGCAGCGGCTCGGCCAGGCCCTCGCGCTCGATGCCGAGCGTCATCGTGGTCGACTCACCGCCGGGCATGACGAGCCCGTCGAGGCCATCGAGGTCGGCCGGGACCCGCACCTCGCGGACCTCGGCGCCCAGCGAGCGCAGGACGCGGACGTGCGCCGCGAAGCCGCCCTGCAGGGCGAGGACGCCGACGAGCGGCGCCGGTGTCACCAGCCGCGGCCGGCGAGCAACTGACCCTCGTCGAGCTTGCGCGCCTCGAGCGACTGCATGGCAGGCCCGAGGCCCTCGCTCGCCTGCGCCACGCGCAGGGGGTCGTTGAAGTGCGTGGTGGCCTCGACGACCGCCGCGGCTCGCGTCGCCGGGTCCGACGACTTGAAGATGCCCGAGCCGACGAACACGGCCTCGGCGCCGAGCTGCATCACGAGCGACGCGTCGGCCGGCGTCGCGATGCCGCCCGCGCAGAACAAGGGAACCGGCAACGCGCCGTCCCGGGCGACGCCGCGGACGAGGTCGAACGGCGCCCCGTGCTCCTTGGCCGCCGTCATGAGCTCCATCTCGCTCAGCGTGCCCAGGCGCTTGATCTCGCCCGTGATCGAGCGCAGGTGGCGGACGGCCTCGACGATGTCGCCGGTGCCGGCCTCGCCCTTGGAGCGGATCATGGCCGCGCCCTCGCCGATGCGCCGCAGCGCCTCGCCGAGGTTGGTCGCGCCGCACACGAACGGGATGCGGAAGGCCCACTTGTCGATGTGGTGCGCCTCGTCGGCCGGGGTCAGCACCTCGGACTCGTCGATGTAGTCGACCTCGAGCGCCTCGAGCACCTGCGCCTCGGCGAAGTGGCCGATACGCGCCTTGGCCATGACGGGGATGGTCACGGCCTCCTGGATGCCCTTGATCATGGCCGGATCGCTCATCCGCGCCACCCCGCCGTCACGGCGGATGTCGGCGGGGACCCGCTCGAGCGCCATCACGGCGGACGCGCCCGCGTCCTCGGCGATCTTCGCCTGCTCGGCGTCGACGACGTCCATGATGACGCCGCCCTTCAGCATCTCGGCCAGCCCGGCCTTGACTCGGAACGTCGCTTCGTCTCGCATCGCAACCCATCATAGGGCCGCAAAGGCCGCCGTTTACTTCAGGCGGAAAGCTTTGATCCGATCGGCGTACTGCTCGGCGTCGCGGCTGTACACACCGTACGCCAGCGCCTGGATCATCGACAGCAGCGCGGTGTGGGAGCGCACGTAGGCCGGCGAGTTCGACGAGTAGTAGAGCCGGATGTGGGCGAGCTTGGCGACCTCGCTCAGGGTCGCGTCGGTGATCGCGATCGTGGCCGCCTTGCGATGGCGCGCCAGCTTCATGGCGCGGACGACGAGCGGGTGCGGGCGCCCGGCCGACAGCCCGACGACGAGCATCGAGTCGTCGATGCGCCCCAGCCGGCTCAGGGCCTCCTGCGACGGGCTGGCCACGATGTCGGCCTGGAGGTCGAGCAGCATCAGCAGATGGCGCAGGTAGGACGCGAAGAAGGCCATCTGGTCGGTGCCCGCGATGAGCACGCGGCGGGCGGCCGCGATCGCGTCGATGGCCGACTCGATGTCCGACCGCGACATCTTGCGCGCGGTCTCCTCCACGTTGACGTGGTCGGCGGCCACGGCCGTCTCGAAGTCGCTCTGGTCGAGCGAGAAGAGCGGCTCGACCGACGCCGTCGGGGTGCCGGTCAGCCCTGCGGCGACGCGCCGGCGGTACTCCTCGCGCGCCTGACCTTGCAGCTCGGGGAAGCCCTCGAAGCCGAGCGCCTGCGAGAAGCGCACGACCGTCGACGAGGAGGTGTTCGCGCGGCGCGCGAGCTCCTCGGCGGTCTGGAAGGCCACCTCGTCCAGGTGATCGACGATGTACTGCGCCACGTCCTTCTGCGAGCGCGAGAACTCGTCGAAGCGCGCCTGGATGTAGGCGGAGAGGGTCTGGTGGCCGGCAGCCTCGATGGGTGCCGCAGGGGTGGTCGCTGCCGAGCGCTTCATGGGCAGGGCTCCATTCGACGGACCCGGCGAACGTTCCTGCCCGACGGCGCGTGAGAGGGCCAATGAGCCGTCGACGATCCTGCAGGGCAACGCGGCCGCCGTCGGCGCGCACAACGGCGCCGTCGAACGCGGCGCCCGACGCGGCGTAGGTATTGCGCGGGAAGGCCCGGCGCGCCCGCAACGTCTACCCGAGAGACGGCCGGCGCCCCGGCCGGCCCCGATCGCGCGCCGCTCCGCGCGCAAAGGAGGCTCGCAATGTCTGCGATCCGTCCTCGATCCCGCATTGGGATCGTCCTCGCAGCACTGACTGCACTGGCCCTGGCGATCGCCGGACCGGCCAGCGCCCACGGCGACGGCAAGGGGGCCGACGTCTACAAGAAGCGCAACCTCGTCTCGGACATCGACGGCGTCGCGCGCATCACCGATGCCAACCTCGTCAACCCATGGGGCCTGGCCTTCGGGCCGGCGACGCCCGCGTGGGTCTCCGACAACGGCATGGACGTCTCGACGCTGTACTCCGGCGGCGTGCGCAAGAGCATCCCCGTCACCCTGCCGCTCGTGGTCGGCATCCCCGGCGGCGCTCCAACCGGGGTGGTGTTCAACGCCACCGGCGGCTTCAAGGTCGGCGGCGTCCCGGCCCACTTCATCTTCGACTCCGAGGCCGGGACGATCACGGCGTGGAACTCGGGCACGCAGGCCGTGACCGAGGCGACGACGCCCGACGCGGTCTACAAGGGCCTCGCCATCGCGAGCAAGGGCAGCGCGACGATGCTCTATGCCGCGAACTTTCACACGGGCAAGATCGACGTCTTCAACGACGCGTTCGCGCCGGTCACTGTTCCCGGCGGCTTCGCCGACCCCAACCTGCCGGCCGGCTTCGCGCCGTTCAACGTCCAGGAGATCGCCGGGCGCCTGGTCGTCGCCTTCGCTCAGCAGGACCCCAATTCCGCCGACGAGCTCCACGGCCCGGGCCTCGGCTACGTCGACGTCTTCGACACGGGCGGCCACCTGCTGCGGCGGCTGATCTCACAGGGACCCCTGAACGCACCCTGGGGCCTGGCGGTCGCCCCCCGGCACTTCGGGCCGTTCAGCGGAGACCTGCTGGTCGGCAACTTCGGCGACGGGGCGATCAACGCCTTCGACCCGCGGACGGGCGCCTTCCAGGGCACGCTGACGAACAAGGACGGCAACCCGATCAAGGTCAACGGCCTGTGGGCGCTGCGCTTCGGTAACGGCGTGATCGGCACGCCGCAGACGCTCCTGTTCACCGCCGGGATCGGCGACGAGGCCCACGGCCTCTTCGGCGAGATCGTCGTGCGCGGCAGCGGCCAGTAGCGGCCGGCACGCACCGGGCTCGCGGCCGCGGGAGCCTTGACGGCCCCGCGGCCCGTGCCCCGGTCGCCCCTGAAGACACACGCGTCCGGCACGAGGGCCGGACGCGTTGGACGACGCGCCGGTGCGTCGGCGACGTCGTGGTCGAGAGGAAGGGGGCGGGGGTTATGGCGCCAATCCCGATCTCTCGTGTGGTCCACGGTCCTTACCCGGATCGTCAGGACCGCAGCGGTCATACTCCATAAGATGGCGCATTGACATTGGTCCATTCGCTACCGGCGCGCCTGTGCGCCCAGTAGCGTTTCCCGAGCCCACATGCCGGGAACTGTGGTTGGTTTGCGTTTGGCCGCGTACCGGCAGGGGTAGCTATTCGCGCCGAACGAGGAGTCGGGGGCAACATGAGCAAGACCGCCACCGCGGGCAAGGTCGAGTCAAGGACGAACGGGACCACCGCCGCACGGTCGGGCGACGAAGACGAAGTCCTGCGCCGCCTGGAGGCGGCGATGCGCGCAGCGGCCGCAGGCGACTTCTCGCATCGTCTCCCGGCGCGGCGCAAGGGCGTCGTGGGCGAGCTCGAGGCCGCGTACAACCAGCTCGTCGAGCGCAACGCGCAGCTCACCGCCGAGCTCGTGCGCCTCGGCCGCGTCGTCGGTCGCGAGGGCCGGATGACCGAGCGGGCGGGCGTCGAAGGCGCCCACGGCGGATGGTCCACGGCTCTGGACTCGGTCAACGGCCTGGTCGACGACCTCGTCCGCCCCACCACCGAGGTCGCGCGTGTGATCGTGGCGGTCGCGGCGGGCGACCTGACCCAGAAGATGGCGCTGACCATCGAGGGTCAGCCGCTGAAGGGCGAGTTCGCCCGCATCGGTACCACGGTGAACGCGATGGTCGACCAGCTCGGCTCCTTCGCCGACGAGGTCTCGCGCGTGGCGCGCGAGGTCGGCACCGAGGGCAAGCTCGGCGGCCAGGCCGCCGTCCCCGGCGTCGCCGGCACCTGGAAGGACCTGACCGACAACGTCAACTTCATGGCGTCGAACCTCACGGGCCAGGTGCGCAACATCGCCCAGGTCACCACCGCGGTGGCCAACGGCGACCTCTCCCAGAAGATCACCGTGGACGTCAAGGGCGAGGTCCTCGAGCTCAAGAACACGATCAACACGATGGTCGACCAGCTGCGCTCCTTCGCCGACGAGGTCACGCGCGTGGCGCGCGAGGTCGGCACCGAGGGCCAGCTCGGCGGCCAGGCCGAGGTGCGCGACGTCTCCGGCGTGTGGCGCGACCTGACCGAGAACGTGAACTTCATGGCCGCCAACCTGACCTCTCAGGTGCGCAACATCGCCCAGGTTGCCACCGCGGTGGCCAACGGCGACCTGGGCCAGAAGATCACCGTCGACGCCAAGGGCGAGGTCGCCGCCCTGGCCGACACGATCAACTCGATGACCGACACGCTGGGCGTCTTCGCCGAGCAGGTCACCGGCGTGGCGCGCGAGGTCGGCACCGACGGCAAGCTCGGCGGCCAGGCCGAGGTGCCGGGCGTGGCCGGCACGTGGAAGGACCTCACCGAGTCCGTGAACTCGATGGCGGCCAACCTCACCGACCAGGTGCGCAACATCGCCGCGGTGACCACCGCCGTGGCCCAGGGCGACCTGTCGCAGAAGATCACCGTCGACGCCAAGGGCGAGGTCAACCAGCTCAAGGAGACCATCAACACGATGGTCGACCAGCTCGGGTCCTTCGCCGACGAGGTCACCCGCGTCGCGCGTGAGGTCGGCACCGAGGGTCGCCTGGGCGGTCAGGCCTTCGTGCCGGGCGTCGCCGGCACCTGGAAGGACCTGACCGACAACGTCAACTTCATGGCCAACAACCTGACCGACCAGGTGCGCAACATCGCCCAGGTCACGACGGCCGTGGCCAAGGGCGACCTGTCCCAGAAGATCACCGTGGACGTCAAGGGCGAGGTGCTGGCCCTCAAGAACACGATCAACACGATGGTCGACCAGCTGCGCTCCTTCGCCGACGAGGTCACGCGCGTCGCGCGCGAAGTCGGCACCGAGGGCAAGCTCGGCGGCCAGGCCGAGGTCAAGGAGGTCTCCGGCACCTGGCGCGACCTGACCGAGAACGTCAACCAGATGGCGCGCAACCTGACCGACCAGGTGCGCAACGTCGCCCAGGTGACCACCGCTGTCGCCAACGGCGACCTGTCCAAGAAGATCACCGTCGACGCGCGCGGCGAGATCCTCGAGCTCAAGGACACCATCAACACCATGGTCGACCAGCTGTCGTCCTTCGCGGCCGAGGTGACGCGCGTGGCGCGCGAGGTCGGCACCGAGGGCAAGCTCGGCGGCCAGGCCGAGGTGGCCGGTGTCTCGGGCACCTGGAAGGGGCTGACCGAGAACGTCAACGGCATGGCGGTCAACCTGACCGACCAGGTGCGCGGCATCGCGACCGTGACCACCGCCGTGGCCAACGGCGACCTGTCCAAGAAGATCACCGTCGAGGCCAAGGGCGAGGTCGCCACGCTGGCCGACACGATCAACACGATGGTCGACCAGCTGCGCTCGTTCGCGGCCGAGGTGACGCGCGTGGCGCGCGAGGTCGGCACCGAGGGCCAGCTCGGCGGCCAGGCCCGGGTCGAGGGCGTGTCGGGCACGTGGCGCGACCTCACCGACAACGTGAACTTCATGGCCGCCAACCTGACCTCTCAGGTGCGCAACATCGCCCAGGTCGCCACCGCGGTGGCCAACGGCGACCTCGGCCAGAAGATCACCGTCGACGCCCAGGGCGAGATCCTCGAGCTCAAGCAGACCATCAACGTCATGGTCGATCAGCTGTCCTCGTTCGCCGACGAGGTGACGCGCGTGGCGCGCGAGGTCGGCACCGAGGGCAAGCTCGGCGGCCAGGCGCGAGTCGAGGGCGTGTCGGGCACGTGGCGCGACCTGACCGAGAACGTCAACCAGCTGGCCGGCAACCTGACGACTCAGGTCCGCGCCATCGCCGAGGTCTCCACCGCGGTGACCCAGGGCGACCTGACGCGCTCGATCACCGTCCAGGCCGAGGGCGAGGTCGCCGAGCTCAAGGACAACATCAACCAGATGATCGAGAACCTCCGCGAGACCACGAAGGTCAACGCGGAGCAGGACTGGCTGAAGACCAACCTGGCCCGGATCTCGGGCATGCTGCAGGGCCAGCGCGACATCGAGGCCGTGACCCAGCTCATCATGAGCGAGGTCACCCCGGTCGTCAGCGCCCAGCACGGCGCGCTGTTCCTCGTCGAGCACGGCGACTCGCTCGGGGAGGCCGAGCTGCGCGTCGTCGCCTCCTACGGCTACAAGCCCAAGAAGGGCCGCCCGGACCGCTTCGCGCTCGGCGACGGCCTCGTGGGCCAGGCGGCGGTCGAGGGCAAGACGATCCGCCTGACCGAGGTCCCGTCCGACTACATCAAGATCTCCTCGGCCCTGGGGGACGCCACGCCGGCGCACCTCGTCGTCATGCCGGTCATGTTCGAGGAGCAGGTCCTGGGCGTGATCGAGCTCGGGGCGCTGCGGCCCTTCAGCGCGGTCAACCAGGCCTTCCTCGACCAGCTCGCGGACACCATCGGCGTGGTCATCAACACGATCCAGGCCAACATGCGCACCGAGCAGCTGCTGACCCAGTCGCAGGCGCTGACCCAGGAGCTCCAGAAGCAGTCGCTCGAGCTGCGCCAGACCAACGACGAGCTGCAGGACAAGACGCTCGTGCTCCAGCAGCAGAACCGCGACATCGAGATCAAGAACGCCGAGATCGAGCTCGCCCGCGCGGGCCTCGAGGAGAAGGCGGCCCAGCTCGCCCTGAGCTCGAAGTACAAGTCGGAGTTCCTGGCCAACATGAGCCACGAGCTGCGCACGCCGCTGAACTCGCTGCTCATCCTCTCGCGGATGCTGGCCGAGAACGGCGACGGCAACCTGCACCCCCAGCAGATCGAGTTCGCCGAGACGATCCACGCGGCGGGCAACGACCTGCTCGCGCTGATCAACGACATCCTGGACCTGTCCAAGGTCGAGGCCGGCAAGATGGAGCTCAACCTCGGGCCGCTGGCCCTGGTCGACCTCTGCGAGGACGTCGAGCGCGCCTTCCGGCCGGTGGCCGAGCAGAACTCGCTCGAGTTCCGCATCGAGCGCGATCACGCGCTGCCCCCCGCCCTCGTGACCGACGAGCAGCGCCTGCAGCAGGTGCTGCGCAACCTGCTCTCCAACGCGTTCAAGTTCACCCAGAAGGGGACGGTGACGCTGCACATCGGCCCGGACGAGGACGGGACGATCGGCTTCTCCGTCATCGACACCGGCCTCGGCATCCCCGAGGACAAGCTGTCGCTCATCTTCGAGCACTTCCAGCAGGCCGACGGCACGACCTCGCGCAAGTTCGGCGGCACGGGCCTGGGCCTGTCCATCTCGCGCGAGATCGCCCGCCTGCTGGGCGGCGAGCTG
Source organism: uncultured Actinomycetes bacterium (assembly GCA_963807305.1). Lineage (GTDB taxonomy): Bacteria > Actinomycetota > Thermoleophilia > Solirubrobacterales > Solirubrobacteraceae > JAOPZW01. The sequence continues at coordinate 7,561 of CAWEBN010000001.1, read as the reverse complement.
CGCGTGCAGTCCACGCCGGGCGAGGGCTCGACCTTCACGCTCGCGCTCCCGCTGGGCGACGCCGCGACCACCGACGCCACCGCTGAGCCGGCCGAGCCCGTGACCCTGCCGGCGTCGCCCGCCGACGAGCAGCAGGTCGCCTCGCTGCTGCCCTTCGACGGCGCCGACGACGACCGCACCTCGATCGTCGCGGGCGATCGGGTCCTGCTCATCATCGCCCACGACGCCGAGCTGGCACGCGACGCGCTCGCCGCCGCGCGAGCGCGCAGCTTCCGCTGCCTCGTCGCCCGCCGTGCCGCCCTCGGCCTGGCACTCGCCCGCGAGTACCGCCCCGAGGCGGTGCTCATCTTCTCCGCCGACGGGCGCGGCGAGGTCCTGCTCAGCCAGCTCAAGCAGCATCCCGAGACCCGCCATCGCCCGGTCTTCGTGGCCGGCCCGTCGGGCGGGCGGATGTCGGCGCTGCGCGCCGGCGCCGCCGGGTACCTGGAGGGCGCCCGCGGAACCGAGGCCGTCACCCACGTGGTCCAGGCGCTGGACGACTTCAACGCTCGCGCGGTGCGGCGCCTCGCCCTCATCGAGGACGGCACCGGGCTCGACCCGGCGACGATGACGCTGCTCGGCGCCGGCGAGGACGTCGACGTGGTCAAGATGTCCTCCGACACCGCGCTCGACACGCTGCGCGCCGACGGCGCGGACTGCGTGGTCCTGCCGGTGTCCGACGGCGGCATGGCGGCCTTCGCGCTGCTCGAGCAGGCGGCCGGCGACAGCGCCCTGCGCGAGCTGCCGATCGTCGTCTACACCGCCGAGCCGCTGGAGGGCGGCGACCGCGCGCGCCTGGACCAGCTCACGGCGGCCGTCAACGCCACCACCGTCTCCACCCCGGAGCGGCTGGTCGACGAGACGGCGCTGCACCTGCACCGCATGGAGGCCCGCCTGCCGGCCGCGACCCGCAAGCTGCTCTCGCAGCTGCGCACGGCCGACTCGGTCTTCCACGGCAAGCGGATCCTCATCGTCGACGACGACATCCGCAACGTCTTCGCGCTCACCAGTGCGCTGGAGATGCGCGGCATGAAGGTCGTCTACGCCGAGAACGGCCGCGAGGGCGTGACCAAGCTGCGCGAGACCTCCGACGTCGACCTCGTCCTGCTCGACGTGATGATGCCCGAGATGGACGGCTACGAGACCGCGCGCGCGATTCGCGGCATGTCGCGCTTCGACGCGCTGCCGATCATCTCGCTCACGGCCAAGGCCATGAAGGGCGACCGCGACAAGTGCATCGCCGCGGGCGCGTCCGACTACATCACCAAGCCGGTCGACGTCGACCAGCTGCTCTCCCTCATGCGCGTGTGGCTTCATCGTTAGACGACACGCCGAGCGTCCTGCTCGTCGACGACCGGCCGGAGAACCTGCTCGCGCTCGCGGCGGTGCTCGAGCCGCTGCAGGTGCGCCTGCGCACGGCCGGGTCGGGCGAGGAGGCGCTCAAGGCGCTGCTGGAGGAGGACTTCGCCGTCGTCCTGCTCGACGTGCAGATGCCGGGGATGGACGGCTTCGAGACCGCGAAGTTCATCCGCGGGCGCGAGCGCAGCCGCACCACGCCGATCATCTTCCTGACCGCGGTGAGCACCGACATCGCCCAGGTCGCCCGCGGCTACCAGGCGGGCGCCGTCGACTACGTGCTCAAGCCCTTCGAGCCCAACATGCTGCGCTCGAAGGTCAGCGTCTTCTGCGACCTCGAGCGCCAGCGCCGCGCCCGCGCGCGCGCCGACGAGATGCTCCTGCTGGCGTGGCGCTCGCTGCCGACCGGCGCAGCGCTCGTCGACGCCGACGGGCGCCTGCTGCGCTCCAATCCCGTGCTGCAGAAGCTCACCGAGGGTCGTGCGGTCAACGGCGTGGCCGTCAGCACGCTGGTCAAGCAGGACGATCGCCTGGCGCTCGACGCGCTGCTCACGGCCGCGCTGGCCGGCGCCACGGTGCCCCCGGCCGCGGAGCTCCAGCTTGCCGGCGACGAGGACCTCCCGGTCTCCATCCTCGCCTGGGGCGTGCGCGAGCACGACGGCGAGATCCTCTCGGTCCTCATCCAGGTCGACGACCTGCGCGAGCGCCGGCGCGCCGAGGCCGCGCGCGAGCGCCTGGCCGAGGAGCGCGCGGGCCGCGCCCGGGCGGAGGCCGCCTACGAGCGCGAGCGCACGATCGCCTCCACGCTGCAGCGCGACCTCCTCCCCCGCCGGCTCCCCGATTCGCCCGGCGTCGCGCTGGCCGCGCACTTCTCGGCCGGCGGCGAGGGCACCGCGGTCGGCGGCGACTGGTTCGACGCCTTCACCCTCCCGGGCGGGCGCCTGGGGCTCGTCATCGGCGACGTCGCGGGCCGCGGCGTGGCCGCCGCCGCGCGCATGGGCCAGCTGCGCAGCGTGGCGCGCGCCTACGCGGTCGAGGGCCATCCCCCGGTCGACGTCGTGGCGCGGCTGAACCTCTACCACCAGGCGCTGCGCGCCGACGACATGACGACGCTGATCTACGCCGTCATCGAGCCCGACCGCGGGCGCCTGCGGCTGGTCAACGCCGGCCATCCGCCGCCCGCGCTGGTCCTCCCCGGCTCCTCGGCGCGGCTGCTGGAGGGCTCGTGCCCGGCGCTCGGCATCGCCGAGATCTGCCGCGCGCCGGAGATCGTCGTCGACTTCCCGCCCGGCGCCACGCTCGCGCTCTTCACGGACGGGCTCATCGAGCGCCGCCACGAGGGCATCGACGCCGGCCTGTCGCGGCTGCTGAGCGCGCTGGCCGGAGCGCCGGGCGACGTCGATGCCGTGCGCGACGACGTGATCGAGGCGTGCCTCGGCCCCGAGCGCGTCGACGACGACGTGACGGCGCTCTTCGTGCGCGCCGTGCCCTCGCTGGGCGAGACCGTCCGCCTGACCCTCACGCCCGAGCCCGACGCGCTGGCCGCCCTGCGGCGCATGCTGCGCCGCTGGCTCATCGAGATGGGCGCTGCGCCCGACGAGATGGCCGGCATCGTCATGGCCGCCAACGAGGCCTGGCAGAACGCCATCGAGCACGGCCACGACTTCCAGCCCGTGCCCGTCAACGTCCGCTTCCAGCGCGAGGACGACGACGTCGTCGTCACCGTCCGCGACGCGGGCGGCCGCGGCCAGCCGGCCGGCGACCCCGACCGCGGCCGCGGCATCGAGCTCATGCGCGGCCTGATGGACGACACCCAGCTCGACCTCGGCTCGCACCGCGGCGGCGTGGCCGTCCTGCGCCGGCGCATCGGCGTGCTGGCGCCGGCCGAGCCGTCGACGCAGCGCGGCGGCGCGGCCGCCTAGGGCGTCGCGGTCTGCACGCGGTAGGAGGTGTTGGCCGCGCCGAGCTTGCGCGTCCACGCCAGCAGCGACCCGCTGCGCGCCAGGGCGCCCGCGATGTCCGCGTTCGTCCGCTCGGCCACCAGCGTGGCGCCGCGTGCGCGGCCGGCCTGGTCGAAGGTCACCGTGTAGGTGCGAGCCGAGCGGCTCGGGCGGTAGTAGACGCGCACCGCCGTGCCCGGCAGCGCCTGGATGACCGGCACGCCCGCGACGTAGCCGAGGTTGTGGTCGCGGTTGGTGTAGGTCGTCGTCGGCGCCACGCCGCCCGGACCGAAGCGCGCGACGCGCATGGTGTGCGGCGCGCTGCTCGCCGAGGAGCTCTCGGTCCACGCCAGGAAGACCGTCTCCGCCCGCGCGATGACGGCGGGCAGCCCGGCGAAGGCGGCCTGCGAGATCGTCTGTGCCTGGCCGGGCGCGGCGGCCCCCGGCGCCCAGTCGAGGACGTCCACGCGCCTGCCCGCGCTGCGGTCGCCGTCGTGGTCGCGGATCGTGCTCACCGCGATGACGACGCGGCCGGTGGGCGTCGCTGCCGTCTCGATGCCGTCCACGAAGGGCGTGCGTCCGTCGGGCGCGGGCGGCAGGGTCACCGCCTGCGGCGCCCCGAGGTTGCCGGCGCCCTCGGCATCGGCCACCTGCAGCTGCCCCTGTTGCGACCAGGCGACGACCGCGCGGCCGCCGGGCCCGGCGGCGGCCGAGGACTCGAGGTCCACGTCGGCGGCGAGCGTCGTGGCCGGACCGAACGCGCCGGCGCCGGGAGCCCGGCGCGCCACGACCAGGCCGCCGCTGTTCCAGCCGCTGACCACGGCGCCGCCGTCGCCGGCGACGTCGAGGCTCTGCACGCCGGTGCTCAGCGTGCCGCTCGTGAGCTGCTGCGTGCCGCCGGCCGCCGACCACACGAAGAGCTGGCGCGGCCCGCCGGAGTGCGTGATGTTGTCCCAGGCGACGACCGGCGCGCCGCGGTCGTCGTGGTCGACCCGGACATCGCCGAACGTGTGCCGAGCGACCGCGATCCTGTGCGGCGCTTTGGCGCCGACGCGCAGCTCGAGGGTGCTCGTCCCGTGGCTGACGCGCTCGTCGAGGATGAGCGGTACGCGGTCAGGGCGCGCGTCGACACCGCGCAGGAAGCTCTCCGAGCCGGTCAGCGTCGTGACGTGCCACGCGGCGTGCGCGGGAGCGGCGGCCGCGCCCAGCGCCACCAGGGCGACGCCGAGCGCGGCGAGTCGAACCTTCGTCATGCCGCAGGAACGTAGCGGCAGGGCCGGGGCTACGGGATGCGGTTCGCGCCCCTGGTCACGATCCGGACCGTGCCCGAGCTCTCCGGCTTGTCGGCGTCGTCAGGCGCGTAGTCGAACACGACGCCCGTCTTGAAGTTCATGACGAAGGCATCGACGATCGCGTGGGTGCTGGGGTCGAGCCAGGCCACGTAGAGCATCTTGTGGCCGACCGGCAGCGCCACGTAGTTCTCCTGCGGGAAGGTCTGACCGACGAACGGCCCCTCGGTCGGCACGCCCTGCACCTTGCCGCCCGTGTAGGTCTGCTGGAACGTGTTGCCGGTGTTGCGCCCGAGCGTGTACTTCGTCTCGAGCACGTAGCCCGAGAGGTCGAAGCGCGTGACCGACGGCGGGAAGCCCTGCCGGTCGCCGTGATGGTGATGCTTGCTCGGGTGGTTCGGGCCGTGGTGTTTGCCGTTCGCGTAGACCACCGCCGCGCTCAAGCCGAGCGCCGCCACCGTCACGAGCATGACCGCGAGCATCCGCTTGCGCAATCTCGACATGCTGCTCCTCCTCGGGGTTGGGACAGGAAACCTGATACCGCCGGCGCGACTCTAAGAGCGCGCCGACCGCGCGGTCAACCGCTCGCCAGCGCGCCGGAGGCGAGCTTCGCGCCCTCGGCGAGCGAGCGCAGCTTCGCCCACTGGATCGTGGGGTGCACGCGGTGGATGTACGGACCCTGGGCGAACCCGCAGTCGGTGCTCGCCACGACGTTCTCGGCCCCGACGAGCCGCGCGGTGCGCTCGAGGCGCTCGGCCACCAGCTCGGGATGCTCGACGACGTTCGTCGCATGGCTGATCACGCCCGGGGCGACCTTCTTGCCCGCCGGCAGCTCGACGTCCTCCCATACGCGCCACTCGTGCTCGTGACGGGGGTTGGCGTGCTCGTAGAGGTAGGTGCCCGCGTTGACCTGGAAGACCAGGTCGAGGACGTCGCGCAGCGCGATGTCGTTCGTGTGGGGCCCGTTCCAGCTGCCCCAGCAGACGTGGTAGCGGATCCGGTCCTCGGGGATGCCCTCGAGCGCGTGGTTCAGCGCGTCGATGCGCGGGCGGGCCCATGCCCGGTAGTCGTCCATCGTCCCCGGCGGGACGAGCACGTCGTACATGAACGGGATGTAGGCATCGTCGATCTGGAGGTACAGCCCCGCGTCGACGATCGCGCGGTACTCCTCGGCCAGCGCCTCGGCGATGCCCAGCAGTGCGGCCTGCTCGGAGCCGTAGTGCTCGTCGATGAGATTCGGGAAGCACGAGGCCGGCGCCACGACCGGCAGGAACCCCTCCTGCACTCGCGCGGCGTCCATCGCGGCCTTGAGATTCGCGATGTCGCGGGCGATGACGTCGCCGCCCGTGTAGGTCACGTCGGAGACGCAGGCCCAGTCGCCGCCGGGGCTCTCGTACTCCTGCTCCTTGGCGAAGTACTCGGCGTAGAACTCGGGAAAGCGCGCCCAGTCGGTCGGCGCGTCGTTGACGCTCGCGAAGTTCGCGTCGCCGGGCGGGTGCTCGCGCAGCTCGATGCCGCCGAGGCGCTCGTACACGTAGTAGTTCCAGGCCGACTTGCCGTACTCGCCGTCGCTGACGATGTCGATGCCGGCGTCGTGCTGGGCCTGGACGACCTCCGCGACCGATCGCGCCAGGCACTCCTCGTAGGCCGCCCGGTCGTACTCCTCGCCTGCATCGATCTTGCGCAGATAGGCGACCAGCTCGTCGGGGCGCACGAGGCTTCCGACGTGCGTCGTTCGCATCCTCGTGTCGTCATCGGTCATGGCTCTCCTCTCACCGGCGCGGGGACCGAGAATTTGCACATTCGGCGCGGACGGTGTCAAGCCCGCAGGGCATAGCCTTCGCCGGCGGGGCCCGTAGCTCAATGGTCAGAGCAGCGGACTCATAATCCGTCAGATCCAGGTTCGAGTCCTGGCGGGCCCATGCGGTAGGTAAGCCAAATGTGCTGCCATCCCATGCGTCTGCGACACTCGGGTTCCACGTTCGGGTTCCCCAGAGGTCTGGAGCCGTGTCGGATGGCCAGCGAAGCAGCACGAGAGACGCGCCCGTCAGGGCACCTGCAGGTCAAGGGCACCGCGGCGACGAGCCTGGTACGCGCTATGGCGCGACGCCGACGGCCGCCACAAGAAGCGCCTCGGGCCTCGCCCACGTCAAGGACTCCGGCCGGCGCACACCGCGCGGCGCGATCGTGTGGCGCGCGGCCGACGGGCCCGAAGCCCGACGCGACCTACCTCTCCCCCGCAGAGGCAGAGGACGAGCTCCACAAGCTGCTAGCCGAGCGCGCCACGCGAACCGACGGACCCGCGCCACAAGCGCGACCAGGACCGCACGTTCGCGGAGGCCTGCGACGCATGGCTTGACTACGTCGAGCACGAGAAGGCGCTGCGCCCGTCGACCGTGCGCGACTACCGCAACGCCGTGGGCTGCTACCTGCTCCCGGAGTTCGGCGCGACCACCCTGTTGCGGACGATCGACACACGCCGCATCGACGCCTACCGCGAGCGCCTGCTCACCGAGGGCGAGCTCTCACGCCGCACGATCCAGAAGATCCTCGTCCAGCTCTACTCGATCCTCAAGCGCGCCAAGCGCAAGGGCTGGATCGACGCCAACCCCGCCGAGGACGCCGAGCGCGTCACGGTCCGGCGCACGGGCGACTTCAGGGTCCTATCCCCCGACGAGGTCCACGCCGTCGCGCGCGCCGATGGCTCCGAGCTCTACGGCGCGATCTACGTGACCGCCGCCTTTACAGGCCTGCGCATGGGCGAACTGCGAGCCCTCCGCTGGCTCGACGTGGACTTCGCCAATCGCATCGTGCACGTGCGGCGCAACCACGTCCGCGATGCACACGGTGCCCCCAAGTCCCAGCGCGTGCGCAGCGTGCCCATGACCGACCAGGTCGCCGTCGTCCTCGACGGGCTCAGCCGTCGCGACCACGGCA